>CANFVK010000001.1 GCA_947450475.1 Bacteriovoracaceae bacterium
CTAACTAAATAACATTTCAAAATCTTTCATTGTTAATCGGCCGGAGAAAACTTGGTCATCATCATCGGAAGATAAGAGATCTTGAAAGAGTTGCTTTTTCTCTTCCTGAAGTTTTAAAACTTTCTCTTCAACTGAACCTTTAATGATAGGGCGGTAAACGGTTAGTGTATTTTTCTGCCCAATGCGGTGAGCTCTATCGATCGCTTGGGATTCAACGGCCGGGTTCCACCAAGGGTCCATGATAAAAACATACGATGCTGCTGTTAAGTTGAGCCCCACTCCTCCGGCCTTTAGTGAGATCAAGAAGATTGGATTTTTTCCAGATTGAAAAAGATCTACTTGCTCCTGGCGTTTATTAATACTTTGCGAGCCATCAATTCGAGAGTATTTCCAATGTTTTTCACGGAAATATTGCTGAATAATATCGAGATAAGTGGTGAACTGAGAAAAAATAATTGCCTGATGACCCTCTTCTAAAATGGATTCCAGAGTTTCTAGTAAAAATTCAATTTTAGTTGAATCGATTGTTTTATAATTGAGCTCACCATTTGGGTTTCGGCTTTGCCATAAGCAGTTTTGTCTTAATTGCAAAAGCCCTCTTAGGATCTCGCCGTATTTAGCTGATGAGGTTGAGGTATTGATGCGGGATCGAATACCTACCATATTTTGTTGGTAGCGCTTTAATTCGTCTTCGTTTAATTCAAGGTAGACATTGTTCTCAATTTTAGGTGGTAGATCATGAAGCACTTGTGACTTTGTTCTTCGTAAAATAAAAGGACTAGCCGTTCTTCGCGCAACCCCTCTAGTTTTAGAATTTGAAACAGCACGAACAAATTGCAGATCTCCCCAAATGCCCGGCATAGAGAGATCGAGAATGTTATAAAATTCAGATAAATCATTTTCTACGGGAGTACCAGTCAAACAGATGCGAAAATCAGAAAGAATTTTTCGCGCACTAAAAGCGCCGAGCGAACGAACATTTTTTAAGTGTTGGACTTCATCTAAAATTAATATATCAAAATGAATGTTGGCAAAAACCGCTTCACTTTCTTTTTTCATAACTCCATAAGAAGTTAGGATAATCTTTTTATCATGAGGAAATTCTCGAGAACCACCATGATAAATATGCATATCCATTTCTGAAAATTTTTGAATTTCTTTTTCCCAATTCAGAAGTATCGTAACGGGACAAACAATCAAAACACGATCAATTTTGTGATATATACTTTGCAGGAAAGTAATTGTCTGGAGAGTTTTTCCCAGACCCATATCATCGGCCAGACATGCGCCGAGCTTGTGCTCATAAAGAAAGCGAAGCCAATTAAAGCCCGTGATCTGATAGGGGCGAAGTGTGCCCTTCATTTCAACCGGCAAAGGATAGGTTGGCATTTCAGTTAGATTGGCCAGCTTTTCACAAAGCTCTATTTCTTCTTGATTAAGGGCACCATCTATTCCGATTTTTTTTAATTCAAAAAGTTCAAAAATGCGAGCGCGATTAAAGGGAAGTATAAATTTTTTGAATGTTTGACTTCCATCTATTTGAGTTTGAGTTTCAACCGCTTCGTACTTGGTGTATTTTTGCATGAAGCGAATGAGATCTTTTTGCTCTTTAGTCAAAAGGATAAGTCCCTTCTTGGTGAGAACCATTCCATTTTCTAGATCTGCTTCTTTTATTACTGCCAAATCGTCTTGGTCAATATTGAGCTCTAGATCAAACCACTTCGTACTAGAGGACCTTCTTTCAAAACGAATTCGAGAATTCCATTTAGAGATTTCGGCACGATCATAATAAATTTCAATTCCAAAAATAGAGGCTTGGCGGTGAAAATCGGCTAATCCTTGAAAGATAACGGCCGGCTGAACATCATATTTGATTCTTTTGTTTTCACCATCGACATGAGCATAGCGAAAAAATTGATCACCAAAAAACTGAACCATCATTAAAAAAAGTTCGCGAATGACAGCATTATCATAGCGGCAAAGAGTTTTAGCTGACTGGTCGTAACAAGTTAGTCCATTGTTTCTTTGAAGTTCAGCAAAAAGCTGTTGTGTCTTAACCTTCTTAGAAGAAGAAACAATAAATTTTTTATAAATATCATGGTTATTTTTTAAACTATCTGCAAGTGCCAAGACAAATTCATAGGCGTCCTGCTTTTTTTTGAAATGATTTAAAATACCGTGATTAAATGTTAAATCTGCAAAAAATTCAGGTGGATTTACCACTACTTCATTCTCATCATAGAATTCTAAATGAGCGTGAAGCAAACCCTTTTTCTCTGCAGGAGCAAGGGTAACTCGGCATTTGGGTGTAACCTCGCGCAAGTCGCTCATCGCTGTGTTTTCAATAAAAACATCGACGATATCATGAAGGTTGAGTTCCGTAATGTTACCTATAATGTCGTTGATGGTATAATTATAGGGATTGAGGCGCATGCGTTGAATGAGAATTTTCAAATCACTTGGAAGATGAAGAGCATCTCCAGTTTTCCAATTAAAGAGATAGAGATTTTCAAACAAAGTTATTTCTGAGTAAATGCGATCGCCATCGCTTAGCGGCCCCTTGTATTTAAAGCGCGTTTTTTCATCGTGATATAAGTAAATTTGTAATTTCCCTTTAAAAGTATCAGGTAGAGGAAATGTAATAACTTTTTTATTATGCAATAGGTACTGCAATGAAGAGTAAGTCGGTGCTGCTGGTGCTCCTACAAATTGGTGAGGCCCTGCGATAATCGTACCGTACTCACTGACATTGACACCTAAATTAGAATTTATCGAAATTGGCGGAAGCAAGCTTTCATTATCTTCACCAGTACTTTCGCCAAGAGATTCAATGTATTGTTGAACATGATAAGTAAGATAAAGCGCTACCACATGGCCACAATGGGTTTTTTCATTCCAGTGGTGGCAATCACAATTAGAAGTCAAAGGTCCTTCTGGAGTTCCTTCCAATCTCTTCTTGTAGACAATCTTAGATTCGTGAGAGCGGTCATCGCGCACAATTCCACTGACAATATAATATGTTTCAGGTGAGCCTTTTTTGAATGAAATAGAAACACGAGATAGCTTAAAATAGCGTAGACCATTTTGAAACTGAGCTGGAGTAAAAAATCTTTTACTCTCTTCACTTATGTTCTCTGGAATAGTCCATGTGCGATCATTCATATGATTTATTAGTCGTTTTTTGCCATTTAAAGTGGTTTTAGATCAAGGGCTTATTATACGCTAATTTTTAATAAAAAGAATGTTCTATCTCGAAGAATTGTTAAGATACTTAATTTGTCGGGTTTGGAGTAGAGTGGAAATAAAAAAGCCCTCTTGCGAGGGCCTTGAATTTAGTTATCTACGTAACTCTTAAGTAATTTTGCTCTGGAAGGATGACGAAGTTTTCTAAGGGCCTTTGCTTCAATTTGACGGATACGCTCACGTGTTACGAAGAAATCTTGACCAACTTCTTCTAGTGTATGGTCTGATTTTTCTCCAATCCCAAAGCGCATGCGTAGTACTTTTTCTTCTCTCGGAGTTAATGTTGAAAGAACCGCTCTCGTTTGTTCAGAAAGAGTAATGCTCATGACAGCATCTGCCGGAGAAATAATTTTTTTATCTTCAATGAAGTCACCCAAAGATGAATCCTCTTCTTCTCCAATTGGAGTTTCAAGCGAGATTGGCTCTTTAGAGATTTTTTGCACTTTTTTAACTTTATCAACAGGTAATTCCATTTTTTCTGCAATTTCTTCAGGAGTAGGCTCTCTGCCTAATTCTTGAATTAATTGACGAGACGTTCTTACCATTTTATTGATTGTTTCAATCATGTGTACTGGAATACGAATGGTTCTAGCTTGATCGGCGATGGCCCTCGTTATGGCCTGGCGAATCCACCAAGTTGCATAAGTTGAGAACTTATAACCGCGACGGTACTCGAATTTATCTACCGCTTTCATTAAACCGATGTTTCCTTCCTGAATCAAATCTAGGAACTGAAGTCCACGGTTAGTGTATTTTTTGGCGATAGAAACAACTAGACGAAGGTTAGCTTCGACTAACTGAGCTTTGGCTTTATCGGCCTTTGTTTCACCGTGAATAATAATTTTATAAACCTTTTCAATTTCATTGAATTCCATACCGGCATCGATAGTCAGTCGACGAAGTTTTCTGAAAATATCTTCCTGGTTTCTGATGAGTTGTTCAATTTTTGCATCAGTCGTAAATAGATCCTTAGCAAGCTTGCGCTTGAAGGCGTCATCTTCCATTACTTTTTCATAGAGGACTTTATATGTATCTCCATCGCTTACCTCGAGAAACTTAAAGATACGATCTTGTTGGTCGAAAAGTTCGCTGAATTGAAGATAATATTTTTTAACTGGCTCAACAAATGAATTGATGATTTTGCGGTTGAAGGTTAAATCAGCAAGCTCTGCCGATACTTCGTCCATTAATTTTTTCTGAGAAGAATCCAGAGCTTTAAGGGTCCCGTCTGCTTTTTCAGTTTCGGCCAAAATAACTAGGATTTGGTCAATGACAGTATAAATGCGGTCTCTGGTTTTCTTGATATCAGCAGGACTTGATTCATCATCCAGTCCGCGAACAAGTTCCTTTACAAATTCCTGAGGATTTTCTTGTGACTCAATTTTTTCACGAAGCTTAACAACTTCTTTCAAAGCGTGAGTTGAAGAGAGCGCTGAGAGAATAATCTCTCTTTCACCTTCTTCGATTTCTTTAGCAATAACAACTTCGCCTTCTCTGGTTAATAGAGCAACAGAACCCATGCGCTTTAAGTAAAGCTTAACCGGATCAGTTGAAGCAGATCGAAGTTCCGCTTTTTCTTCGCGCGAAAGTGCCTCTTCGATGATTTCTGTTCCATCAAGGCGTATTCCTTCTTCGTCTTCATCTTCTTCAACAACTGTATCTGTGACATCAATTTTAAGTTCGATGATTCGGTTCATAACCTCATCGACATCTCCGGCCAGTACAACGCCAGCAGGTAGCGCATCATTGATTTCTTCTGCGGTAATAAAGCTTTGATCCTTTCCTTTAACCAAGAGTCGACTGAACTCTTTTGAATTAAGAAAATTAGCAACAGCTTGTGAAATGGGTGTAGTCATTTTTTGATCTCCCTTATCGATTCACGTAGGTCATTTTGATTTCTTAAGTACTTGCATATCTTTTTCTATTTCAGATAATTTTTTTAAAAGCATATTCATTTCATCTTCAGAGACGCATGCATGTTGTTGCTTTTTAATTTCATCTTTTTGAAGCTTCAATTTTTCCATTTGAAGATTCATTTTTAAGTCCTGCAAAATTCTATTGTTTGTTTTAGAATCTAATTCTTTAACCTTATATTTAAACAATGCTGAAGAAACTGCTTGTCTTAATTCATCAGAGAATTCAGGACTGCTGGTGAAATTTGAGATGATTGAGCCGTACTCACTTTCATCAATTTCCAAAACAATTTTACGAATTTTTCCAATATATTTTTTTACCTCATCACTGCTAACTAAATCAAGTAATTCGGGCAATTTCTCCTCTGAAAATAGTGCCGGAAGTTGGACTAGTTCTTGCACAAGCAGCTTTTCGGTTTTGCTTAATCCAATTTTTAGTTCTTCTTTTGAAATTTCTTCGATTTTTTTCTCATTAGAGAGCAAAGTATTAAGGGATTGCTCTTGATCTTGTTTAAATGGCACACTTTTTGTCTGAAATTTCGCTAAAGTTTTTTCTTTAGCCGCTAGTTGATCAATATAATCTTGATAATTTTTTACGATTTGACTCGGTTCTGACTTGAGTCCCAAGCGCTTGGCCACCGTTACGACTCGCTCCGTTGCAGCTAAATTGTGACGCAAAGGTGAGATCATTTCAAAGGCACGGTTTAAAATTTCCAATTTGCGATCGATGACTTCCGGAATTTTCTCGGGAATTAATTTAGCGAGCAGAAAATCCAGAGCGGTAATAGCGTTATCGATTTTAGCCTGAAGGGCCAAAGGTCCCTGGGCCAATAAAAATTCATCGGCATCTTTACTTGGTAAAAATTCGATTATTTTAGGAACAATTCCTTTTTCATTAAATTGACGATTGATTCTTTCCATCGCAGTGTAGCCGGCAGAATCAGAGTCTAATGCCAGATATACATTTTTTGTCATCGACAAAATTCTCTCTAATGAAGACTCACCCAACGCGATACCCATCACGGCAACAGTGTGATGGAATCCATTTTTATAAAGCGCTACTTGATCCATATTGCCCTCAACTAGGATGACTGCATCCTTTTCTCTGATGGCGTTTTTAGCAAGATGAAAGCCATAAAGGAGATTGCGTTTATTGAAGACGAATGAGTCTGATGAATTCAAGTATTTGGGTATTTGATTCTCTCGTATAGATCGAGAAGTAAAGCCGATCACCTGGCCTAATTGATCCCAGATGGGAAAGATGATTCTGTCTCGAAAGGTGTCATAATGAGACTTGGGGTTGTTTTTATCTGGCTTAATTAGCCCCAATTCCAAAGCCAGGGCCAGTGCCTCAAGACGCTCTTTTTCGTTGGGAATACTTCCAAGATAATCGCACAGTGAGTTCTTGGCCGGAGCAAATCCTAAACTATAAACAGAAGCAATCTCTTCATCGAGTCCTCTTTTTTTGATGAACTCGTCGTAGATTGCAAAATTATGAGTCGTCGCCAATTTGCGATACAGCGTCGTGGTTTTGGTTAGAATTTTTTTTGCCAGATCTAACTTGGGATTGCTCTTTTTCTCTTCTTGGTAAGAGTCGAAGTTGAGCCCTTGCTTTTGGCAAATCTCTTTGAGGGCATCAATAAAATCCAGGTTGCGGTATTTCATGACGAAGGTAATGGCATCACCTGCAGCATCACAAGCAAAGCACTTATAGATTTTTTTTGAATCATTAACATGCATAGAAGGCTTGGAATCGGAATGAAAAGGGCAAAGAGTAACCAGCGAAGAGCCTGATTTTTTAATGCTTAGATAGTTTCCAATCACACTAGAGATAGGAATTTCTTCTTTTATTTTTAATTTTAATTCATCTAAGGACATCAAGCCTCACAGCGGTCAAGATTGTTTTTTTGATCGCAAGACAAAGGCTTTGATCTTGGTTCCTTGCTCAAGGAAAATTTTTTCAAACCCAGTCGTATATTTGCTTAGCATATGGTCGGGATGCTCGGCCCTTAGGTCCTTACTTTCTAGGATCACATCAAACAATTCACATGCTTTGATTTCTTTTTGCATCCAGGCAGCATAATCATCGTGATCAGTTTTGATATAAAAAATGGCCCCTGGCTTAAGCACTTTGTATGCCGATTTTAAAAATGGCTCTTGGATCAATCGTTTTTTATTATGGCGGGTTTTGGGCCATGGGTCTGGAAAGAAATAGAAAATTCCATCGAGTTCATTTTCAGCAAACATGTATTCCACTCGCTCGCCTTTGGCCCGAAGATAGCGAAAATTTTTAAAGTTAAGAGTTGATAATTTTTTTGCCAAGTGAAAGCTTCGCTTGAAGCGATAATCTAAACCTATGAAGTGATCCTCGGGATGATCCAAGCAGTAATCAATCATAAAATGACCGGCGCCGGTTCCAATTTCTAAAAAGAGCTTAGCTTCTCGCTTAAAAATATCTTTATTCCACAGACCTTTTTGGGCTTCGGCCTCATGGTCGCGCATGACGAATTGCCCGAATTCGCCCAGACGATCGTGATACGGATTGTCGTGTTTATACTGAAAATCTTCTTTGAAAGAATAATCAACCATACTTAAAGCCTTTTAATTTTAAAGACTTTAGTTATCAAATCACAGGCTTTCGCGCAATAGCTAAGGTGAAATCAAAAATGTTTTCTAACGCACTGGCTAACATAATCCAATTCTTCGTTAGTTATGTAAGCAAAGCTTGGAAGATTGAGAACAGCTTGAGAAACATAATGGGCGTTGCCAAAATCAATGCTGCCCGCCAAATGTCCTTTAGCGCCGGATTGCAAACTCATGGCCCCTGGGTAAATAGTCCCATGGCCGATGCTCGCTTTTTTGAGGGAGTCAATCAATCCAGGTCTTAAGGCCGGATCGATCATACCAACGGCGCAATAGCCGTTTTCCCAAACCTGATTAGCGGCAAGCAGTGGTTTAAATGGTAAACCCTGCAATGCCTCTGCGTAGAATTTTACCGCCGCCCTTCTGCTTTCTAGTCGGGAAGCGATGTGCTCGAGCGAAAGTTTTAAAAATAGAGATTCATAGGCTCCAATGCGTGAGTTCCAGCCAATCATTCCGTGAGAGTAATGATCAGTTCTGCCGTGATTGATGAGAATGCGACTGGTTTGATTGAGTAGCTCATCATTGGTAAAAATGGCACCTGCGTCGCCTGAAGCTCCCAAAACTTTGGCCGGATAAAAGCTGGTAGTGGCGATAAGTGCAGAGCCTAAGATGGATTCGCCATTTATTTTAGTACCGAAACATTGAGCTCCATCTTCAATCAAGAGGACATTGGCTTCTTTGGCAAATTTTCTAATTTCTAGGGTATCAGGACAAGCCCATCCGTAAAGGTGAACCATAATGGCAGCCTTTGGTTTAAATTCAGCGACTGCTGCTTTAAAGGTAGATATATCCCAATGACAAGTTTGGCGATTGACATCAACCGTAATGGGATTAGCGCCAACATTGACCACGGCTTCGAAAGTTGCCCAAAAAGTCATGTCTGGCACCAGCACTTTATCATTTTTATCAACGCCCACCGCTCTCAAGGCAATCTGAATTGCATCGGTTCCATTGGCACAACCAATGGCATATTTAGCTCCAGAGACTTTGGCTAACTCTGCTTCGAGTTCACCCACGATCGGGCCGCCTACAAATTGAGTTTTTTCAAAAAGAGAGGCAACTCCGCTTAAAAAATTTTCTTTAAAGCCTGGCTCAAAGCGATTGAGTGTAATGAAGGGAACTTGACTAATAGACATATTTATCTCACTTGTAATTGATTTTTAAAATTTGAAATTGAAGACATTCTCGAATGTTTGTATGGAAAAAACAAGATTAAATTATGAGAAAAAAAAGGAGTGATTTTACTCACTCCTTATTGATTTAATTTTTTTTATTGAGCATTTCAGCAATGATCATCGCCGCTTTTTTGGCCAGTTTTGGATCTTTGATTTTTTCGTTTAACAATTGTTTCATCTTTTCAATCTCAGCCTTCTGGATAACGGCTTGAGATTTGTTATCAACTTGCCTATCGTTAGTCTTTTCTGGCTTAGATTGAGGGGAAGTCGTAACCCATTTTTTTTGTGCGCTCATATAAATTAAAGCGCCACTTCTGGTTTTCTCTTATTTTGGCCAGCAACTTTTGTCATGTGCTCTTCAATCACCTCAAAAAGTTCAAGCTTAGTCGTATGAGGACTCATGCCTTCTGGTAGCGCAGAGTAAACGATTTCGCCACCTACTTGAGAAAAGACAAACCATGTATTACCTAATTTTTGAAAAAGAACGTCACTTGATTGTTGTGTGTTAGAAGTAGTCGATGTTGTCATAATTCCCTCCGTGAAATTAAGTAGTGAGTGTGTCTCTTAAGAAGCGTATCGAATGAGGCCGTCAAAACTTTAGACAATTTTTAATATTTTTTTAAAAAAAATTTGAATAAAAGTGGGACTTTTTTAGTTGGGATTAATACTTAAATTGGAAGCCAAGAAATAAAGAGACTTGGATCTTTAAAGCGGTGCTTAGTTGATCAGAAGCCTTGGCATTCCAGACTTCTGGAACACTTTGGGGATCGGAAGTTTTTTCAGTATGGGGCAAATAAAGATTTAAATCTGCCCCACCAATTAAGTCAGTTTTGGGCAAAACATCAATCTTTTGAAAAAAAAGATTGGCCAAGGGGGAAAAAGAGGCACCACTAAAAATGCGTTGATCTTTAGCACTTAAATCACCTTGGACTGATATGGTACTGCGGTGGTAGTTATAGGTGAATCCAGCTCCAACTGTCATTCGGTATTGATTGGTTTTAAAAGTATCATAGGTGATAACGGGACCTATTCGCAAAATGGATCGATTTTCTGATGACTCAATATTATTAGTAAAGGTCAATCGATTGTTTACAGAGCAAGCAATTGCCAATAAACCAAAGTAATAGCGGTCAAATTCGTCAAAACTTATTTTTCGACTTATGGCGATTCTCGCCCCTGACTCCATAGAATAGGATTGGGTGGAATAATAATTGTTATAATCATATGGAGCTTTGAGATTGTTGCCCATCATAAGAGAAACACTGGCCCGCAGAAAGCTGTAATCACTAAATGGGTAAGATCTTGGAATAGGTTCTTCAAGTCGATAATCAGTTGGATCTCTTCCTTCAAAGGCAATGGGCATTTGTTCTTCATCAATATCATTGGTAATAATCTTGATATATTTTTTAGGTATAAAAGCCTCGTTACCACTGCGGTCGTAGGTCGAAATAAATTCTGGAAGATTGCTTAGATCTCCCAAGTCACTTGGCACATAGAGATGTTCACCTTTTCGCAACGTCTGAAGAACACTCGAACTCAGTGAAGCTTCTTTGAGTAATGGTGCTTCAAGTACGATGACAATGGCATCAAATGCAAATGCAGAGGTTATATTAAAAATAGCAATGATAATTATGATGATTAAGTTCAGTGGCCAATATTTCATAAGCTCCACTCGAATCGATAACCTATCATGGCCCCAAGTGAACTCAGGCTGTACTCTTTGGGTGTTGTTTTCAAGCTTTCACGATTGGTTTTATCTAGCGTTAAGTAATGATGACGAAAATGAGTTCCTAAACTTAAGTTGCCGTAAGCCGTTTTCCACTCAGCTTCTGCTCCTAAATCATAAATAAGAGCGGTGTAGGACTCTTGAAGTTTAGAAGAGGCTCCTTTATAAACTGGGGCAAACTCGCCTCCGACCACTGCCGATGCCGTTATATTGTCAAAAATCGTCCGCTTGTATTTAAAGGTTGGTCCCAAACTTAATATTGTTAAATTAATTGTTTCAAATTCATTGGTCCAACTAGCGGCTTGATAATTTAGACTGGCACCAAACAAAAATGGCAGAGTTGAAGTAAAAAGTGTGCGCATTTCATATCGATAGGAAAGAATGTAGGAAATTTTGTCGTTATAGATTTCATTGAGTTCTGCGAGCTGTAAACTATCGACATGAAAATTGAACTGAGTTTCATAGTTGGCAATAGTATTTTCAATCTGAAAAACGCTTTGAGGGGGATAAACTTTTTGGGGATCCAAATTGGGCAACAACTTCGTGTCCTCGGCAATCTCAACAATGTATTGACTGAGAACTTCATACTTAGGCTTCATTCGTTTGTCATAGACTTGAAAGATATCTCGTTTTAGAGGATCCTCTTCCAAAACTTTGGCATATATCCCTTTATCTAAAAAGATTTTTGATTTCCCATCAAGAGTTTCTAAAACGGCGCCAGCTTTAATGTAAACAGTGTAAGGAGAAAGTTCTTTGGCAACGACGGTGCTACTAAATACCATGAGATTGAAGTAGAGCATGCACCATTTCATTTTCATTGGCAAAACTCCAATGCTTTTTTAAATGCAAGAAAGTTTGAGCCGTAGGCAAAATCTGATTCATTGACTTCTTTTATAGGAATCCATTTGTAACTTTGGTGCTCAGCTGAAAGATGAATTTCTGGTTTTGTATCAGGATGAAATAAAAAGACTCTCTCTTCGACTTCAAATCCCCAGCGATCGCGAAAATTAAAATGCAAATTCATATCAATTAAATTTTCTGCTACTCCGATTTCTTCAACTAGCTCTCGGCGAGCTCCTTCCAGAAAATTTTCATCTTCTTCAACTGATCCGGTAATATTTTGAAAACCATCTCCGCGCTCTGGTGCAAATTGCAAAAGCAAAAGCTGATTTTCGGCAATCGTTACGATTTGAATTTTTTGTTTGATAAAATCAGCGTTCATATTTTTAAATTTTAACATAATCTAACAATTCTAGCACTGAGTCATAAAAAAATGCCTAATTGCTCATTGGGGACTTGTGATTTCGTTGCTACCACTTGACCAAAATGGTATCCTTTTTCCCTATGGAAGAAATTATTTATAAAATTGCCATCTCACTTCCTGGTTTTTTATTGGCCATCGTTTGCCATGAAGCCGCTCACGCCTGGATGGCAAATCGCTTCGGCGATCCAACTGCAAAATTCTTGGGTCGATTAAGCTTAAATCCTGCAGTTCATTATGATTTAGTCGGTACTGTTATATTTCCCTTAATAGGAGCTATTATGGGAGGAGCCATGTTTGGTTGGGCCAAGCCTGTTCCAGTTGATTCTCGCCATTTTAAAAATGTTCGAGTCGGTACTTTCTGGGTAAGTTTCGCCGGTCCTTTAGCCAATATTCTTTTAGTTTTTGTTTCATCTATCTTGTTTGCATTTTTGGTTACTAAGGTCTCTTCTGAATTCTCATTTCACGCCATTTTCGGCGATATGTTGAGACAGTCCATCATGATCAATGTTCTTCTTGCTGTCTTTAATCTTATTCCTTTTCCTCCGCTTGATGGCTCAAAAATGGTTTCATCATTTTTAGATTATAATTCGGCTCGAAAATTTGAGGAGCTTCAGCGTTTTAGTTTCTTATTCATCTTTATATTGATACTCACTCCAGTGCTCAACTATATTATGATGCCGGCGATTTGGGTTAGTAATGCTTTGGTTAATGTATTTATTCATTTATTTGCTTCTTTTTAGCAAAAGGGTTTAGGACGAATCATGCTAGATACAACTATTCAAGTTAAGACAGATCACTTTGATGGACCTCTAGGACTTCTGCTTCTTTTGATTGAAAAAGAGGAAATGAATATTAGAGAGATTGATTTGACTAAAATCACTAAGCAATACCTCGATTATCTTGCCCAAATGCGAGATTTAAATTTTGACGTTGCCGGTGATTACCTTTTTCTAGCTTCGACCTTACTGCTACTTAAATCGAAGTTCTGCATTACAGAGGAAGAGGCTAAAACACTAGAAGCCGAATTGGGTGTTGAGGGGATGAACATCACTTCTCAATCTGAACTCATTCGTCGTTTAGAAGAATTGCAACTCTATCAAAAAATGTCCAAGCGCCTTTGGGCCCTGGATAAAAAAGGTCATGAGGTTTTTTTAAAGCCTAAGGTCGATCGCAAGGCTATCGTCAATTCCATCTTGACTCCAATGGATTTGAACTCTTTAACCATGACTATGGTCGATTTTCTTTTCCGCCAAAGACGTAAGTACACGGTGGTAAAACGTGACCGCCTTTCAATTAAAGAGAAATTAAAGTTTTTAAAAACCAATCTAAAAGTTGGCGAGCAAGTTAGTTTTGATAAGTTACTAGAACTCGATGGTAAGCCTACCGGCGAAGCCGGGGAGTTAAAAAATCCAACTGACAATATTGTTATTACCTTTATCTCATTGCTAGAACTCGCCCGATTAAAGCGCATCAATGTTTTTCAAAATGAAGACCGAAGTACTATTTATGTTAATGTGGTTCGCTCACTTGAAGATTTTGATGTGGAACAAGCCAATGGCTTCGAGGATGAAAACGCAGCATCTCCAGTTTCTGACGCTGATGTCGAGGTGGTGGTTGCAGCCAATCCGGAAGAGAAGTTAGTCATAGAAGATTTGGGGGAATACGCCGAAGAAAAAGAAGAAATTGTTGAAACTAAAACAGATTTAAATGAACAAGAGTATTTGGAACAATATGGAGAGCTTCTCACGACACCGGATAGTGTTGATGAAGGTGCAAAATTAATTCAGTAAGATAAAGTTGAGAGGAAATTATGGAACAAAATGTAGACCAATTCAACGAACAAGCAATGAATGCAGTATCAATTCATCCAGACGATATGGAGTTTAGCGATAAATTTCCTTCGGAAAATGATTTAGAGTACCCCGTACTTGAATTGAAGGACGAAAATATAATTCCCGATGAACTTTTGTGGCAAGCTCGCACTGGACTCAATCCCGATTCTCTATGTGGGGCGATTGAAACGATCATTTTCATGAGTGACAGACCAGTTTCTATTCAAAAAATTAAAGCTTTGATCGACGAAGATATGCCATTGAAAATTATTCATGAAGCTCTTCAGCGTTTACAAGCTGAGTATGAGCAAAAGCACCACGGCCTTCGACTTCTAGAAGTAGCAGAAGGTTATCAGTATCGTACGAAAGCGACTTATTCAAAATATGTTCAAGATATTTTTAAAATTAACTCTTTAGTTTTATCGCCGACGGCGCTGGAAGTATTGGCCATTTTAGCTTACAAACAGCCAGTCTCAAAAGTTGAAGTTGATAAAATAAGAGGTGTCGACAGTGGTCACATCGTGCGTGCCCTGATGGATAAGCGTTTGGTAAAAGTTGTTGGTCGTTCAGATGAACTTGGCCGTCCCGTGCTTTATGGAACAACACCTGAGTTTTTAGAAGTATTTAACTTACCTGATCTTGCGGCCCTTCCACCTGAGCATGAGCTTGATGAATTATCGCGAGTAAGTAGTGTCGGTAAAATTGCAGACATTAAAACCTTGGTTCATGACGGAGATAAGGCGAAATTTAAATTTGATGAGATCGATGAGCTTGATCAATTGTCTGAATCGATTAAAAATATTTCTTCTGAAACGGCGTTTACTTCTTCTTTAAAAGTTGAAGAGAAAAAGCGCTTGTCTGACGACGGTTCTGAAATCAAGTCGGCTTTTGATCTTTTAGAGGAATTTGTTAATAAGCGATTGATCTCAGAGCAAAATAAGATTGCTCTTGCCTCTATGCTTACGACCAATGTGATTGATCCCAAAATCATTGATGATTTGCAAGCAGGACCTTTTAATACTCCATTACTCGACGATGAAGATTTTCAAATGATTGATCTCGATACTGGTCTGCCGATTGATGGAGACTATGATAGCGGACTATCTGATGATGAGTTTGATATCATTGTAGATCTTGAATTCGATACAGAGGAAAGTGAAGAAGTGGCACTCTCTAAGGCGCTTGATGATGCTTTCGCTAATCTTACCGGAGAAAAACTTGATAGTAGACTCTCGGACGAGGAGTTTGCTTTTGGGGGAGAGTTGGAAGAAAAAAGCCAAGAGCTTGAAGATCTCACTCAAAGTATGATTTCAAAAGGACAGGACCTAGATCTAGATTTATCATTTTTAAATGATGAGTTGGCCAAGCCGGAAGAAAGAGACTAATTTTCAAAGGTTTAACTTGTATTGACAGCCTGCGGACCGTAGCCTATAACGGTCCGTATCAAATTAAATAACCAAAAAACGGCCGTGATGGCAGATTGGAGGCATCTATGAAAACTGAACCTGGTTTAGAAATTCGTTTACAAAAATATATTGCTGATTGCGGGATAACATCTCGAAGAAAAGCTGAGCACTTGATCATTCAGGGCCGAGTAACCGTCAATGGTGAAATCGTCATGGAATTGGGAACAAAAATCGATCCCAAAAATGATGTGATCATGGTTGATGGTCACCTAGCTGACTTAAATGCAGTAGAGCCTATCTATTTAATGCTCCATAAGCCAAGAGGCTACGTGACTACCTTAAACGATCCCGAAGGTCGTGAGACAGTCATGGATTTTGTAAAGGAAATATCTGAGCGGATTTATCCTGTAGGTCGGTTGGATTATTTATCTGAGGGTCTTCTTATCATGACCAATGATGGTGAAATGGCCAACATGATTATGCACCCTAAGTACAATGTTAATAAAATTTATGAAGTAAAAGTTTTTGGTTCAGTGACTGAAACTATTCTTAATAAACTTAGAGCTGGTGCCTATTTAGAAGAAGGTTTTGTAAAACCAAATTCGGTTCGAGTTATCAAGCAACTCCCGACTAAAACATGGTTGGAATTTAGACTCAATGAAGGTCGCAATAGAGAGATCAGAAGGCTTTGCGAGGCAGTGGGTTTGACGGTTGATAAACTAAAGCGTTTGGCCATTGGTGGTTTAACCATTGAAGGTGTTGCTCCGGGGAAATTCAGACTTATGTCTAAGCAACAAATGCTCAATCTGATTGGACTTAATACTGACGGGACTTTGAAAAAGAAAATGGCCAACGAAGAAGGGTTTATTTCGTCAAAGAAAACGATTGATCTTAAGAAGAAAAGACCACAACCTGGTACGGTTGCCGATGATGAGACTTTTAAAAAATTTAGAAGAGAAACTTATTTTGACTCTCTAAAGCTCATTCAAGAAAATAAATCAAAAGTTGCAAGTAAAATCCAAAACCTTGAGACTCAGGTTTATAATGAAGAGCAAAAATCTTACGTCGAAAGAAGAAAGAAGATTGATAAGGTGAAGGCTACAATCAAAAATAATAATCTGCAGAGAACAAACTTCAGAACAAAATAAACCAAAAAAAGCCCTCGTGAGAGGGCTTTTTAGTTTTTAAGTAGATTTAGTTATCGTACGAGACAACTTTAGAAGCGGTCACATACTCTTGCAGAACGTCCATCGAATACTCCAGGGCTTGCTGAGCATAAGGAATATTTTGAGCATCTTTCAAGCTTGACGAAAAATGAGCTTGTTTAATGAGGGAGGCACACATTCTCATAAACTCCGCACTTCCTTCAAAATATTCTTCCTCGCTTTCAGTAAGTAACACATGAGCAATCATGGTGTTAAGGGAGCGAATTAATCTAACTTGGTTCGCAGAGAGCTCGCTTGCGTCGATTTCAATTCTAATTTTGCTTTCTTTTACTGATGTTTGTGCAGACATATGAATTTATCCTCGCTGTTAGTTCATAAGTTTCATGAATGTTTATCGCCATATTTTTTAAGGAATTTAGAAATTTAAGCTGGAGTAAATAGTTCTATTTCTTGGTAGACAAAGGCCATCGGTCATCTTATGATCCCTCTATCTAAATGTCGCGGGATGGAGCAGTCTGGTAGCTCGTCGGGCTCATAACCCGAAGGTCATAGGTTCAAATCCTATTCCCGCAACCAATTTTTTCCTTAAAATTCAGCAAGATAACAATTTTTTCCTCTTAATTTAAATCTTTTATTATTCTGCTGCAGTAGTTGTCAGTAGTAGTCTTTTTTTGCCTCATATGAAGTTACTTAGATGCTTGAAATAATGAGCAATTTCACCTTTTGTCAAAATAACCTTCATGGCCTCTGCACTTTTCTTATAAAATTAATCATTACAAAATAAGAGGCAATCTGTATGAATCGACTCGCATTTTTTGTTCTTTTACTTTCATATTCAAATTCAATTTTTGCCGAATGTGCCACTAAAGATTTAACCGACCCGAGCTACTTGAGATCAATTGGCAAAGAAAATTTAATTGAACATTTTAAGCATCCTCGCAATCAAGATTCGGTGGGCTGGTGTGGAGCTTTTGCTTCTGCCGATTCACTTTCCTTTGCGGTGGGAGAGCCTGTGTCTGCATTGGACGTTTCCATCAATCAATACGCCAATACAGAGGCTCGCTCTACAAATTTAAATCAGCTTAGTGGGATTTCTCCCAACGCTGCTTCAAACGTGGCAAGCACAAATGGTTATTGTCCCGAATCAGTTATTCCATCTGATCAAACTTCTTCATCTAATCTAGGTCAGTACTCGTTAAGTGAAATCATGAAATCGTTTCAAAGAATTAGTGATGATTACAAGGCCAAGGGCAAGCCGCAAGATTATTGTTTGAACTGTTCGAGTTCGGATTATGAAAAAGTCATCAAGCCCGCTCTTCCTAACGTTACTGCCAAGATGATGCAAGATGTACTCAATAAATATAACGGCGACAGCTTGGCCAGCGTTCGGGAACTACTCTATAAACTCTGTGCTGGTAAAAGAAAAAAAGTTGATCTTCAAGTTAAAACCTTTACCAGAGGAAGTATGAGTTCAAGGACTGTGTCCTCGGTTTTAAATGAAGCTCTCGACAACGATGCCATGCCTAGCATCGGCATGAAAGCTTCCTATATATCAAATGTCGCTGAAGATCATGAGTTGGTAGTGGTGGGGCGTCGTCCTGGCAAAAATGGTAAATGTCAGTATGAAATTAGAAACTCATGGGGAAGAGGGTGCGGTTTTTATAATGTACCAGATGATGCATGTGATGCTGGTCGAGGCTCCATTTGGATGGATGAAGTGCAATTGCAAAAAGCAGTTGATGATGTGCTCATCATTGCCAACACCGGTAACAGCAAGAAAAAAATTGTGGAAAATAACACGACACCTCGCTTTCCGACTTTAACCGAGGGCGGAGAAATGTTTTCTAGTAATTTTGAAAGAAGCGTTCAGGAAGACGAGCAGCCAGGGCCGGTTAATAAACCTAATCACAACAATAGCTTTAGAAGATTTAATCGTACTCAGCAAAACAATAGTAATAACAATAGCAGCAATAATGGAAATTCCGTAACAAATGGCAATGGTTCAAGTGAAACCAGCAGCACATCTGAAAATAGCAATAGCACAACGACTAATAATGGATATGACTCGAACCCATTTACTGATCAATCTTATCAAAGTGGGGATTTCAATAAAACATTCACCAATATTTTTGAAAGCCTGGGAAATTTCTTTAAAAGTTTTTGGCAAACACTGGCTTCCCTTTTTAAATATTAGAGGCACAATTGAAGTTTTTAATTCTATTTTTTACATTGATAAATTTAAGTTATGCCAAAGAGCTTGCATGGAACTGCGGAACGTTGGAATTGAAATGGACCGAAATTCCAGGGGAGCCTGGGGTTATGTTCAAGGTCGATGGATGCTGGCAAACGGAAACTTTTTATTTGATTAGTGCTGATTGTAAAAAAGATGCGTCGTCATGCTTGGCTAAAGGCAAAGGCAAAGAGATCGCTCACCCTGGTGGAAGACTGGGGTCTCCAGAATTTATTCAGTGCTATCGCTTAGGAGGAAAACCCCGCTTTTTAGAAGTAAAGGCCCAAGACAAATGGGAGAAAACGGTAAGCTGTTTTTTTGGCTCGCAAAATAGTTTTATGGATTATGATTCCATTAAAAAGACCCAAAAAGTTAAAAACTAAAATTTTAAATTATCGTCGCTTTTTGTTCGATCGGATTTTGCTATTATCCACTCGTCCTTTTCCATTATAAGATGATCCCGAAAATTTAGAAATGCCTTGAGAATCCATTTGAGATTGTGTTTTTTTCTTGGCAATCTTTTCAGATTTGCTATTGGTTAACTTTAAAGGAGTCGTATAAGAAAAAAATTTTTTTGAGGCGGCTTGAACCTCTTCTTTGCTTGGTAAAACCACACTGTTTAGTATTTCATTAAAAAATGATTCCACTTTTGAGAGAATGTTTATTTTCACAATGCCCCCCGGCATGAATAGATTGATCTCTACAATATTTCAGAGAGCATAATTGATGCCAAGATTTTTGGGGATTTTTGCCAGGTGGATTTGCTAAAGCCTATTTATTTTGAAAATATCTTAGCAGTTCAATTCATTAACGAAGGAATGATTATATGAAACATTTGAGTGCAATTGTATTTTTACTATTGATCACTTTTTCTTCCATGGCTTCTGATTTCTCTGGCGCATGGAGCGGAGAAGGATTCATCAATACGCTTGATGATCATACATCCCAAGAGGCTTGGTTCAGACTTAATGTTGAGGTCACTGACGAAAAAATTTCTATCGAGCAATGTTCTATGTTTAAAGATGGACGTAGCGATGAGGCTTGTTTTGTTAGTGAATATAAAGTCGCTGAAGGATCGATTTACAATGATCGCGATGAAAAAATTGGTGACATTTATCCAAGCAATATCATCATCTACGATGCTAATTCTCAAATGTCGGCGCAAACTTTACTTGATATAAATAACAACGCAGAGATGCGCTACAATTATACTTATACTAATGTTGATGGGGCCTCGGTCTATATGAGATCTTATTTATTGAAAAATAAATAGTTTTATTTATTGTAGGGATGATTCGCTTTTATTGTTTGTGCCCGGTAAATTTGTTCAATTAATAAAAGCCGGGCCAACTTGTGAGGGTAGGTCATTTCTGAAAGTGAGAGTTTTAATTGTCCTCTTTCAATGACTGTCTGCCCGTGACCAGAAGCTCCGCCAATCACGAAAATTAATCGTTGAGATTCACATTTTTGATACATCCACTTGGAAAAATCTATACTGCTAAACTGTTTACCGGCCTCCATCAAGAGTACAATAAATGGATTTTCATCACGCGAGAGCTCGTCTAGTTTTGCCGTAACTTCTTTGGCCTCTTTTACCAGGTCTTCAGAATGAGATTTAACTTCGTGAATATGGAGCTTGGGGGGAACTATTCTTTTGTGATAGTCACGTTCTAGCTCAACGATATGTTTATCGTTGAGTTTGCCTACGACAATCAAATGAAGATCTTTCATTTTTTAGAAGTAGTTTCTTCCATCATCATTTCCACCACGTCGCTCAGACTCTGGTGTAGAGAAATAATAAGATTCTGGAATATCAATAATGATGGCATTTTTGTAAAGCTGATCAAGGTCGTAAGTCATACGAGCGGGCTCGTGAAAAACGTGGATAATGACATCGCCGTAATCTAGCAAAATCCAATCAGTACTATTTTTTAATCCTTCGCGAGAGATAGCTTCAATGCCAAGGCTTCTCATTTGGTGAGAAATTTCTTCGGCCATCGCAGCTGCTTGAGTGGGGTTGCCTGCAGATCCCAAGACAAAAAAATCAGAAATGCCAGAGCAATTTCTTATATCCAAAACTTTTAAATTAAGACCTTTGAAATTCCCCATGATCCAGGCCGAGGCCATGGCAATATTTAATGGAGATTTTAGTTGTTCATCGTTATAAATGGCTTGAACTTCTTTTGTTACATATTCGCGACTCATTCTCTCTTCCTCTTTTGAGCTTAACTATATTTCTTTTTTTTCAATTTTATCGAGATCAATACATTTTATCATCAGCGCTTTTAAACTATCTATATTTCTTCCAGAAACTCCCGAGATCGGAAGGACTTTTTTATCAAGCTGCTCTTCAAAGAAATCTTGAAAGCGTTTAATTTCTTCCTCTGTCATAGCGTCGATTTTCGTCAGGCAGACGATTTCACGTTTATTGGCCAAATTTTCACTGTATTTGCTGAGCTCATTTCTTACCACAACGAATTGCTCGAATGCTTCGTATTCATCCAGACACCAAGAGACATCGACTAAATGAACCAAAGCTTTAGTTCGCTCTATATGCTTCAAAAATTTAATACCTAGGCCTTTACCTTCGCTGGCATCTTCTATTAGGCCTGGAATATCAGCTACGACAAACGATCGCTCTCCAAAGCTCACCACTCCTAAGTTCGGCTCTAGCGTTGTGAAGGGATAGTCAGCAATTTTAGGACGAGCAGCTGAAATGGCGGAAATGAGTGTTGATTTACCTGCGTTGGGCAAACCAATCAGCGCCAGGTCAGCTATGAGTTTTAATTCAAGATCAAGGTTTAATTCCACACCTGGTAAACCAGGCTGAGCGATACGTGGAGCTTGATTGGTGGCAGATTTAAAATTGAGATTTCCCCGTCCACCATTGCCACCCTCGGCAATAATGACTTGCTGACCGTGCTCTTTTAAATCGGCAATGACGGCGCCGGTATCTGCATTTTTAACAATCGTTCCAACCGGACAGCGAAGAATTTGATCTGCGCCAGATTTACCATTTAATTGTCTTCCGGCCCCTGGTTCTCCATCTTCGGCCTTAAAGACTTTTTTACCGCGAAAATTAATTAAAGTGTTAATGCCTTCATCGGCAATGAAACAAACAGAACCACCAGCTCCGCCGTCGCCACCATCGGGTCCACCAAAAGGAATGGATTTTTCCCGACGGAAAGTTACGGCTCCAGGCCCACCATGACCAGAGATAACTGTAATTCGTACTTCATCTATAAAACGCATTTTTACCTATTTTTTAAAGGCCAGAAACAAAAAAGGGAATCCATTGGATTCCCTTATAACATTTTTGATAATGATGACTAGTAAAAACTAAGCTGGAACAACTGAAACTGTCTTTTTATCTTTTGTATAAAAAGCAAATTGCACTTTTCCTGGAACGATTGCATAGATTGTGAAATCACGACCCATACCAACGCCTGTACCTGGGAAAATCTTAGTTCCTTTTTGTCTTACGATGATGTTACCTGGAATAACATTTTCTCCACCGTATTTTTTTGTTCCACGCATTTTAGGATTTGAATCCCGACCGTTTGATGTGGACCCGGCGGCTTTTTTGTGTGCCATATACTAAACTCCTTAATTCTTCTTTATTATTTTAAATATTTTTCTGCGTTCTTAGATGCTTTATCAATCTTTGCAACATTTCCAGCGCCATCGTTGATCTCAGTGATCAAAAGAGCTGTGAAGTGTTGTCTGTGACCATTTTTTCTCTTGTAAGCACCTGGCTTTCTTTTGAAAATGATAATTTTTCTAGAACGATCGTGCATAAGAACTTTTGCTGTAATTTTTGCACCTTTTACCACTGGTGCACCAATAGCTGGCTTATCTCCACCAATGAAAAGAACTTGATCAAGTTCAATAGTTGATCCAGCGTCTTTAGCCAATTTCTCAACGTCGATTAGGTCCCCTGCTTGAACTTTGTACTGGTGACCAGCGATTTCTACAACTCCGTACATGATAACTCCTGAGTAATAAGGCAAAATCGAGGGGTTTAATAGCTGATTTTTTTCATCTGCTACTAAAGCTTGTTAACCCTAACTTTAGCCACTATTTATGAATCTATGACTTTTATTCAAACAGGGGCTTAATGTCAAGACAATACTGTGCCGATAGGTTGATAAAGAAGGGGATTGCGCTATGAGTAAAAAAATATATTTCCAATATCAAAAAGACATTAATTTACCCATTTTTTTATCCGCCGACTTAAGCCAGTTTGATTCGACCTTGGTTGATTTTTTATCCAAGATGAAATTCACCAAATTGGCCGACAAAGACGAAGCAGCTGCGTTAGAAATCATAAAAAATGATAATTATGCCAGGGTTTTGCATCTTTCTGAGGCTTCATTTGCCGTCGACAAGCAAATCAAGAGTTCGCTAGAAAGTGACTACTATGGAGCAGAGAGCATCATACCTCAATCCGGATATAGGGTTTATCGCTATAAATCAGTTGGCCTCATGGTTTATTCCTTCGGCGCTAAAGAATGGCAGTTGGGGTGCTACCGCGACTTTGGTTCAGAGGCCAATACCTATTCTGCAAAAATAATGATCAATCGATTTCTGACTTGGGGACTTGTTGCTTCAGGTATTCTTGGGCTTTGGGGAGTCGGAGTTGAAGATTCTGTAGTGGCCCAAAAAATGGTTGATTCAAATGGTGAAGCCATTTTTGTGGATATAAAAAATCAGCGCATTATTTCTCAAGATGGAGTTAGAAAAATTCCGTTTAATTTGAAAATTTTAAAACTTGATTCTTCTCTTAGGGGAAGAAACGTTCGGATGAGTAGCGAAGAGCTGATTGGTTTTCTTTCCATTCATTGTTCATACTTAGATTCCGCAGGTCTTTCTGTGCCGGTGAGGCAAATGATTCAATCACTTTCAAAAATGTCTCAGGGAATGCTTCATCCACAAGAGAGTTTTAGACCAAGAACTGATTTGTCATTATAGAAGGTCTTGGGTAATCTTTTTGCTTATCAATAAATATAAAGCAAATGAGATGAACGATGAATTCACATTACATACATAATTTAAATCCCATTATTTTTGATTTTGGAGCACTACAAGTTCGTTGGTATGGATTGATGTATGTTGTTGGCTTTTTGATAGCCAGCTATCTTTTTAAAATTCTTATTCGACAAAAGTTTTTTAAAATTACTGAAGATAAAATTGATTCACTGGTCACCAGCATGATCATTTGTATGTTTATCGGGGCCAGATCTTTTTATGTATTCATCTACAATTGGGATTACTATTCTCAAAATCTCATGGATCTCTTGGCGGTGTGGAAAGGGGGATTGAGTTTTCACGGTGCTTTGGTGGGACTGATTGTCGGTGGGGTGATTTTTGCTCGCAGAAATAAATTATCTTGGATGGAAGTGATGGATTCCGTCGCACTTGCCGGCACTCAAGGATTGTTTTTTGGAAGAATGGGCAATTTCATCAATGGTGAATTGTATGGAAGAATTACCAATTCCAAATGGGGCATTATTTTTCCCGCCAGTGGTCCTTATCCTCGTCACGCTTCTCAGTTATATGAAGCTTTTTTGGAAGGCATACTACTGTTTGCTATTTTGTGGCTGGCCAAGAAGCGCATAAAAATTTACGGGGTCATTGGAGCCCTTTTTGTTGGGGTCTATGGATTTTTTAGATTTATTGTGGAATTTTTTCGCGAACCAGATTCTCAGCTCGGATATTATTTTGGATTTATCACCATGGGACAACTCTTATGTTTTATGATGATGGTGGCCAGTGTTGGTCTTTATATACATGCCAAGAAAAAAAACATCACCATTTAGGAAGTGCGACATTTAATTTTTTATAAAGTGGCTCCACCGTTTTATCAGTCGAGACAATTTCTAAAAACATTGGAAAGCAAGTGATCGAACAGCTGCCGTGATAGATGATATTGGTGCTGTCTTTATCCAGCCAAATATAAAGTGCGCTCTTGTCATGGCGAACAAACTTATCTTGTTTTTTCCACTTACTTTGCAATTCTTTTAAAAAAAGATCGTGGAGAAAATGTTGAGGTAATCTCACAAACAAGTCGGTAATAATGTCCTTTTTAACTTGAGTGTAAATATCAAGCATGTAATCTTTTCTTTGTAATTTGAAACGCAAAATTTTTTGATCCCCGGTTTCACTAAATATATCAAACTTCGGATTTGTTTTCTTGAGTTCTTCGATCGACTTACCTGGCGCAAAGTTTTCTAATGTTTTAAGGGTGAAATCATAATTTGGCGGAGTAATTTCAGCGTGTATTCTGACAAAAAAAATAAGAAAAATTTTGAGAATGAGTGACATAATTTAATTATATTTGATGGTTGCATATGTTGCTAGGTGGGAAAAAACTTTTTTTTATTTCCTTTCTTTGCTATACTTTTTTGGGGTCAAGTTTTCTTATGGCCCTAGGTCCAACAGGATCGTTGGATTATTTAAAATAAGGAATATTTTTCATGAACAAATCTTCACAAACATTTATTGCATTGTTGATGGTCGTTACATTGGCATCTTGTGCTTCATCTAAAAGTAGGGCAGGCAAAGAGCAACGTGTAGTTGATGGATTCACTTCAGAAAGTGTGCGCGAAGCTTATTTGCGACTTAAGAAAAAAGATTACACTGAGCAAGATCAAAAAATTGATATTGAAGCCAGCGCTCGAATTGCTAAAACTCAATCGAAATCTATGATTAATGGAGCGGCGTCAATCGATGGAGCCGGGCAGTTTAAAGGAAAAACTTATTTTCTTGAAGGAGCAGAAGAACTCAATTTAGAAAATAATTATTTTGATATACCAGTTGTGTATAACGACCAAGTCAAAAAATGGATGGATTATTTCCTCAATCGCGGTAGAGGATTTTTTGAGCGCTACACTGAAAGGGCCGGTCGTTATGCACCGATTCTTGGAGCGATCCTAGAGCAGCACGGTTTGCCTCGCGATCTCATTTTCCTTGCCATGGCCGAAAGTGGATTTAATACTTCGGCCAAATCATGGGCTGCGGCCGTGGGTCCTTGGCAGTTTATGCCATCGACCGGAAAAATTTATGGACTTGAACAAAATTGGTATAAAGACGAGCGAAGAGATCCCATTAAAGCGACAGTGGCAGCGGCCCGCTACTTAACTAAGCTTTACGGAGATTTTGGTTCGTGGGAAGTTGCCGCAGCCGCTTACAATGCAGGAGAAGGTAAACTTTCTAAAGCGATCATAAAATATAAATCAGAAGATTTTTGGGATATTTCAAAAGGAAAATACTTAAAATCTGAAACTAAAAATTACGTTCCGAAAATTATGGCGCTTGCTATCATCGGCAAAAACTTAAAGTCATTTGGTTTTGATGATGTAGAGTTTCACGAGCCGCTGGATTTTGATGAAGTTACGGTTAAAGCTGGCACTGACTTAGTGAAAATTTCAGAAGCACTCGGAGTAGAGTTTGAAGAAATTCAACGCTTAAATCCTGAAATTCTTCGTTGGTTTACACCTCCAAATATTGATAGTTATAAATTGCGCATTCCTCCAAATACGGCAGAGAAATACGCTCAATGTTGTGCCAAACAAGATTACCTAGCTTCGGATTTTCAAGAATTTGTTGTTCCCAAAAAAGGGATGACTCTAGATCAAATCGCCAAGAAATTTAAAATTAAAAAGACTTATGTTTTAAGTAACCTCAATAATGTGGCAGAGTCGGCCCGCTACGCCAAAGGTGATACGGTTAAGCTTCCATTTAGGTTGGGAGAATTGGTAAGTCCATCCAACAACCTCTATGCAGATTTATTCGAGAAACCTAGAAGGGAAATCCTGAGAAAAAATCACCGCAACCGCGTGGTTAGGAGATATGCATCTAGAAAAAAGCCCGTTCGCTATTATACCGTCAAAAAAGGCGAATCTCTCTTCACCGTGGCCCAAAAAAACGGGATAAGCGTCAAGCGGTTAATAGCGTCGAACACCGATATTAAAAAAACTCGCAAGGTAAGCGTGGGCGATAAGCTCGTAATCAAATAATTTTACTTCTCAGTACTATTTCCTTTGAAGTACACTTTACTTTCAAAAAGTGTGCTTCAAAGGAATTCAAATATGGCTTTCAAAGACCTTCATAAATTAAAAAAAATTGTCGTCATAGAAAAAGAAAATATTAAGGTGCCCAATCTCGTGGTGGGTAAAGATATTTTTGCCATCACTCTTTATAAGTCTCTGGTTGAAAAATATGGCACAGAAAATGTCCGCCTCATTTCAGAAGATGCCATTTTGCAGGCCGACTTATTACCAAAAGGTCCTGGCACCATTCGCGGTGAAACCAATCAAAAAGTTATGCTGGAACTCTACCCCCAGGCGATTACTAAAAAGCATGAACCAAGTTCGATCTTTTATAAAGATATGGCCTGGAAAAGTTTTAGTGGCAGAAGTAAATCAGAAGCCATGAAGTTCCACGAGGATTTCTATACCACAGGACGCTTTGATGTTGACTACCATCAGATTTTTCCTGAGCTCAATGGCGTTGATGTTTTTTTAAATGAAATGAATTCCCTTGCCTATCAAGTCCGTTTAAAGGCGATTAGAGCTACAGCTGAAGGTTATATAGTAGAGTGTATTAATGGGACTGAGTTTGAGTGCGAGAAACTCTTTTTTGGACAGTCGCCTTTTCATTACCTTAATTTTTATTCTAATAAAAATGAACTCTCGGATCACTTCATTGAATTTTGCGAAGGCACCAAATCACCGTCAGCGCTTTTTGTGAAGTATGTTTTAGAAAAGCCTATTTCAGATATCGTTGAGACCATGTTTATTCCTCTAAGCTATACCCATGAGTGGGGCCATTTTGTGGGAGAGTTTAAAGAAGTGGTAGAGGCAGTCAGTGGTCCTATCCAGGAAATTGAATTCATCCACTTTTTGGATGAAGATCAAGTTTCAGAAGAAGATGTATCTCGCACCATCCGTCTACTAAAAAAGAGCATGGAAAAAATTTTTGAAAAATTTTCTAAAATAAAATATCAGGAATTTATTATTTTAGAACAAGAAATTGGGTGTCTGAAAATTGACGATGAGGTTTTTGAAAAGGCGTTGGTAGGGGCAGGTGGAGAGTCGCAAAGGCTTTTCTTCCTAGGGATCAATGCTCCGATTAGCGATGCACTATGCGTGAATAGCAATTTCGAATATTCAAAAAAAGATGTCAATGTCATGGCACGAGCGTTGCTTATCCATGCTTTTTTATTAAAAAAAATCTAAGCTTGATGAGTTGACAAACATCACTACTCAATTAAGATTTAATAAATAACGTAGTTTTTTATGACAAAAGTATTTTTATACTTTGTTTAACTTCAAGGAGAAGATTAATGAAAAAGACTTTAGTAATTGCAGGACTTGCAGTTCTTTCAACCAGTGCTTTCGCGTCTAAAGCTAGAATGACAGCTTTACAACAAGGCTCAGCTTCTTTCTACATCAATGACACAAGAAGCGTATTTCTTAACCCAGCTTCTATCAATGACAACAAAAACTACATTCTACTTGAAGCTGGTACAGCTCAAAGTACTCCTGGAGCTGCAGTTGATCCAAGATCAGAAGGTGGATTCTTTCGTGAAATGGGAACATTTTCATATGGACTATATTTAGGTAATAATGGTGGAAATGAATTAGTTTCTCACACATCTACTGCAGGTAACTACATGGCTCAATCAAACGGGGCTGACCTTTTTGTTGGTGGTGATATGGGAATGAAGTGGGGAGCTAATTTCCACATGGCATCTCAAAAAAATGAAGCAACTTCTAAAAAGAACGATGCAATGGGGATTGGCCTTGGAGTTATTCAAGGAGACATGGAAGCTTATGCTCACATCGGTCTTAACGATAAATCAACTGGTGGAGCTGCTGCAACTGATGAATCTAAGATTTCTGGCGATATGAAAATAGGTGGATCTTATAAACTTTCTGGTTGGACATTATTTGCCGACTATTCAGCAGCTAAATTGGAAGAAACTGGTGCAACTGCAACTAAGTCATCTGAAATTATTGTTGGAGTAGGTCGCTCGCATGAAATTGCTGGTGGTGCAAGACTAATCACGGACGTTTCTTATAGCGTAGAAACGATTGAAACTACAACTAAGCAAACAATTTCTCAACTTCCAGTCACGCTTGGAGTAGAGGCTGATGCTACTTCTTGGTTAACACTTCGTGGATCGGTTCACCAATCTCTAACTGGAAATGTTAAACTTGGTACAGGTCAGAAGGTTGTTCCAGAAACAAATCATGTAGCTGCTGGCGCAACTCTTAACTTCGGAAAACTTAAAATCGATGGAACTCTAACGAAAACGGCTGAAGGTACCCTAGGTACAAATGAAACCATCTCTAACATGGCCGTATCTTACAACTTCTAATTATTTCCTAGAAATAATCTTGAATAAAAGGCCGGGAGAAATCCCGGCTTTTTTATTTCTGAGAGATAAAAATGAACCTCATTTATAAAATCACCAAAGTTGAAATCGTAAAAGACTACACATTGAAAATTTCTTTTTCAGATGGAGTCGTTCAGGTTATCGACTTCGGGAAATTTTTGAAAAAATCAAATCACCCTGAAATCAAAAAATTTCTAGACCTAAAAAAGTTTCATTCTTTTAATTTAAAATCCGGCGAGCTTATGTGGGGAGACTATAAGCTTCTCTTTCCCATTGCTGATCTTTATGAGGGGAAGATCTAGGATTTGCGTTTGAGGGATTCAGAAATTTATTGTCGTGCTTGAATGAATTCTTTGATTTCTTATCTTTAAATTTTTTCGTATTAAATATCACTGCATTTCATTCCTTGAATATTCAAGGGGAGTGCATGCCGACCATTTCGTATTTTTATGGGATATATATTAGATTGTATCGCAATGATCATTCTCCTCCACATTTTCACGTTAAGTACAATGAATTTGAAGCCTCAATTGAAATTAGTACGGGACTTATAACTGACGGAAATTTGCCACCAAGGGTAAGGGCATTGACGGAAGAATGGAGACTTACAAGGCAAAAAGAGATACTTGAGTCTTGGGAACTCATGGTAAAATTTGATAAAGTCAAAAAAGTACCAGGACTAAAGTAATGAAAAAAATAATCGAAGTTAAAACGTCTCCTCTCATGAACTTGTGGCTTAAGTTTTCTGATGGCCTTGTGGGAGAGTTTTGTTTTAGCGATTATTTTAAGTGCGACACAGACATCAGTCGCAAACTTCTAGATCCAACTTATTTTTCAAAGGTTAAGGTCAATAATGAGTTTGGCTGCATAGAATGGCCAAACGGATATGATCCAGATCCAGATGTCCTCTACGCGATAATTTCAAAACAAAAAATCATCGTGAATGAAAAGGTAGTCTTTGATCCCTCTCAAGGCAGAGATGCTTGGGTGAGAGAGTAGGCTATATGCAATTTTTGAATTTGGAGAGTTCAAAAATTTTCTGATCAAAATATTTCCACCATTTAATTCTTAAAGTAATCAATTCCCAATATATTTTTTTAGTGCAATTCACTCCTAGAAGATTCTTGTAAAGCTAAGATCAATAGTACTTCATCAAAGTTGGCCAGCATTTTGTCCAATGGTAATTGGTATAAATCTATTAAAACCAAACAGTTATGACATTAATTGCAAATGCACCAAAAATGGTGCAAGATGGAGTTAAGCGTGGAAGTAAGAGCAAAGAAATCTGTGCTGAAAGATGTTGTTGCTCTTCCACTAAAAATTCAAGAGCTATTTCGCGAGTTCATTCGAGACTGTGAGCGAGAAGGGATTGGAGTGAAAGGTTGGGAACTTAAAAAAATGAGTGGTAGCTCTAACGAATATCGGGCGAAACTTAATCATAATTACAGAGTTATTATGAAATATGTAAATCCAAATATCATAATTATAAAAGTCGCTTCAAGAGAAGGAGTGTATAAATGAATATGGCAGTAAAAATTCATAAGGAACTTAAAAATGAAGTTGACCTTAAGATTATTAAGAAAATCTTAGCTGTTCATGAAAAACTAAAAAATGAAGTTGATGATGAGCTTGTATCTATTGATGAGATGAAGGCCTACATGGACAACTTGCTTGGAGAAAGAACTGTTGGAGATGCAATTCGAGCTTATCGAAACAGAGAAGAAATAACTCAAAATGAATTGGCCATAAAATCTAGAATCAAAAGACAGCATATTTCTGAAATTGAACGCGGAGAAAGAAATATCGGCGTTACCACAGCAAAAAAATTGGCCAAGGCACTTAACTGTAATTATAAATCACTTTTGTAGTACATTACTTTCAACAACTTAAAAATTAAGAATTCTTTAGTTCTTTGCGCTTGAAAAAAAATGTTATTATGTTCTTTATGGTAGCTTACGTGTTTAACAATCAGCTTTTTGATTCCTGGCTAAATAAGAAGTCAGATGACATTCTATCGAAGGTCGATCGCGAAACTATTACTACAGAAGAGATGATCATATTAGTTTTGAAAGCGCAGACCAACCACTTTCATCATATGGATGTGGATATGAAGAGTGGATTGAAGGATGTGAATGCGAAAATTGAGTCTGTAAATAATAAGCTCGACGATCGATTTCATTACTAAGATAAAAAAATCGACAATCACTTTATGTGGATGATCGGCATTACGATCGCCTTATCGGGTGGAATCTATCTTATGTTATTTTTAGGCTAATTTGCCTTAGTGCCTCATAGGCCGCGGCGGTTGCTGCATTTGAGAGATTTAGCGAACGGATATGCTCTGAGTACATAGGTAAGCTTACTAAGGAATCATGATATTCATTTAATAATTTTGGATCAAGACCTTTGGTTTCGCTGCCAAATATGAGATAGCAGTCTTTTTCAAACTTTACTTCAAATAAGGTGGTAGCTGCAGTCTTAGAGAAAAAATGCAATTGATGGGGAGAGGGTTTTTCATTTTGAAGAAAGTCTTCGAAACTTTCATAGCTTTTTAGCTCGACGTGTTTCCAGTAATCAAGGCCTGCGCGCCTGACTGCTTTTTCAGAAATATCAAATGCCAGTGGTTTAATTAAGATCAGTTCAAGATTAAGAGCGACGCAAGTGCGCCCGATACTTCCGGTGTTGCCGGGAATTTCAGGCGCGACTAAAACGATTTTAAAATGAGACATAGGCCTTAGACGTTTTTAAGGTAATCAACCAATGTTCTTATCACAATACCAGAGGCACCTTTGGCCGGGCAGTATGGCAAATGGCCTTGAGAGTCGCCAACTCCAGCGATATCAAGATGGGCCCAAGCAATTCCTGGCTCAATAAAGTTTTCGATAAAGGCAGCACCTTTAGCGGAACCACCATTTCCAGATCCACCAATGTTTTTTAAATCGGCGACGATCGCTTTCATGTCGTTTTTATGTTCGTCAATGATAGGCAATTGCCACATGTATTCGTCAGCATTTTTTGCAGAAGCCAATAGTGAGTCGGCCAATTTTTGATTGTTGGAAAAGAGGCCGCAAACTTCACTTCCTAAGGCCACTAAAATGGCACCAGTTAATGTAGCAGCATCAATTAAGGCATCAGGCTTAGCATCACAGGCATAGTTCACCACATCGCCTAATACCAATCTTCCTTCCGCATCAGTATTGAGAATTTCAACAGTCTTGCCATTTCGAGCTGTCACAATGGAGTCAGGCATGGTGGCCAGACTGCTAACGGCATTGTCAGTGATTCCCAAATAACAAGAAATTTTCACTGGCAATTGCATTAGCACAGCAGCTCTAAAAGCGGCGTACATTGTAGCGGAGCCGGCCATGTCAAATTTCATATTCATCATTGAAGGACCTGGTTTAAGTGAGTATCCACCAGTATCAAAAGTTAATCCTTTTCCAACCAGAGCAATGTGCTTAGTTTTGGCAGTAGCTTTTGCTGGTGTGTATGTGAGGTGAACCAAGCGCGGTTCAAATGCCGATCCGGCATTGACTGAAAGAAACATTCCCATGCGTTCTTTTTTCATTTCAGCTTTGCCTAAAATTTTAAGTTTAACGTGTTTAAGATTTTTGGCATCTTTTTCAATTTCTTTTGCATAGTTTTCTGAATTTAAAATATTAGGAGCTTCATTTACAAAGTCGCGCGCTACTTTAATACACTGACCAATGGTCTCTGCATGATGAAGTGCAGTTTCTAATTTTTTAGCAGCAGATTTTTTTTCACCGGTAGCGATGATGATTTGGGCTAATTTGCTTTTTTTCTTGGTCGAGAGATGACGATCAAAAGTGTAAGAAGTCATGTAGAGGGATTCAACCATCGCCGCAATTGAATCTTCAGCATGGCCTTTAACTAAAAAGCCATCGAGGTGAATGGTGGCATCTTCAAATTTATTGGAAATTGCTTTGTAAGTATTGGCGATTTGTCTTCTGAGAACTTCTTTGGTGAATTTATTTTTATCTCCAAGACCTACAATTAAAGCTGCGGCCCCATTAACCAAGGTCAACGCAATGTTTTCGCCAGCGTCGCCTTTATAGTGTTTGCTGGCAACAGCATGAGTAAAGGCTTCAGTTAATTCGGCCGGCCAATGGGCATGTGATAGAACTTTTTCTGCTTTGCTGTCTTTTTCTTTGCTTTTTTTAGCACTCTTTTCTTCTTTGGTTTTATTAAAACAAGAAAAGATATGCAGTTCAGTACTTGAGTGTTTTGATTCAAAACTTAATTGGATTTTCATTGGGAACTCCCCTAGGTAGTAAAGATTAGTATGAGTTAAGATTGTTAAAAATTTCGTATTCGGGCTAAAATAGCACAATCTATGTTAAAAGTAACTACTAGGTATCTTGCGTCTGCCTTTATTCCACCCTTCATTTTGGGTTTTATTTTTTTTATCGCCTTCTTGATTACTTTTTATATGTTTAGAATTATCGGACTGATCGTCAATAAGGGCGTTGATGTCGTCACAGTACTATCGATGGTTTTAAACCTAAGTCTTACTTTTATACCCATGGCAGCGCCACTGGCCGCATTTTTTGCGACTATTTATACCTTAAATAAGTTGAGTGAAGATTCAGAAATTATCGCCATGCGCTCGTTTGGATTAACCAAGCTCAAGATTTATATGCCCTTTCTAGTCGTTTCTCTGGCCATGGCCTTGACCGTTAATTCGCTCTATAGCGTCTTTATTCCCAAGGCCAATGCTGCCTTTAAAAATACAATTGTTAAATTAACTTCGGCCGGCATGCTTTCAAGTATTAAATCAGGACAATTTTTTACAGATATCCCTAATGCGACTTTATTTGCAGAAAGCGTAACGGCGGATGGAAATAATTTTAATGGCGTTTTTTTACATGTAGCTGATAAGAAAACTAACGAACAAAGAATTATTTTTGCCAATAAAGGATCCCTCATTAAGGTTTACGCTGATCAGTGGCACGTACCAAGTCTCAGGCTGCATTTAACTGATGGCAATATTGTAAAAATGACTCAGGGGAGTAATGAGGCCGAAAAAATTTTATTTCAAGAATATGATTTTCCAGTTTTCAACAGCGACTATGCAACCGCCATGCTTGAAAAAGACAGTATGAAGACCAATAAAGAACTTTACAGTCTTATTGCTTTGAAGAAAAAAAATTATCAAGATGCGGTACTTGCTAAAAATACCCCAGATAAAATAAATGATTTAAAATTAGGCATTTTTAAAACTGAAGTTGAACTTTACTCTCGGTATGCGGTTTTTCCTCAGATTTTACTTTTTATTTTTCTGGGATTTTCTTTAGGAATTAGAAGAGGACGAGGTAGTAGTGGAAATAATACTGCGCAAGCGATTATTGCACTTATTGGTTATTACCTAATTTATTTTTTAATGCTCTCTCTTGCACAAAAAGCAAAGCTAGATCCAATTGTTGCCAATTTTGGACCTAGCTTAATTCTTTATTTTGTTGCTCTTCGATTTTATAAAAAATTAGATTGGGTTGGGTAATTGAGTTTTTTTAGCTGGTGCAGCAACTGGCGCTGGAGTTAACGGTTGAGTTGGTGTAACTGGCGAACTCGGGGCAGATTGAGGCACAGTTTCTTTTTTGTTGAGCTTTATATAATCTTCGCTTGTCAGGGCGGTCCCATCTTTTTGGAAGACAAATAAAGGATTTAAAAATTTTGTTTTTAACTCTTCAGGAAAAACAAGGTTTTTAATTCCAGATTTTGCACTGAAATTAATAAGCTTGTTATTATAAAAAACTTTAACAGCTTTGGTGTTACCTAGAAAAAGGCGAATTTTTTCACCTCGAAGAAAAACGGTACGACCTTGGCGCAAAACGTATTTCTTAATATCTTTATCATCAATTTTGTAGGTAATCCAAGAATCACCATCGACAGCATTGATGAAAACATTCTCAACACCTTTAACCACATTGACTTTATATTTGGCAGGAAAATAAACCTCAAGTTCTTCATTGGTAACTGTTTTATCTTCAGTAAATTGCTTTTCGCCCAAAGAAACACTCTTGAGATTGACATCATTAATAGTGAGATCTGTTTTTTGAGTGAGGTCTTTTTTATCTTGGATAATATTAACTTTGATCGGTTCCGCATTGGCCTTAGCTTCTAATAAGCTAGCTTTCGTTTCTGCTTTTACGTCTGGAGTTTTGGCCACAGGCTTGGTTTTGACCCGTATTGTGCTAAGAACTTGGGGAAGTTTAATTTTCTCTTCAGCAGTACGATCAATAAGGTTTTTAACATTGAAAGCAACAATACCCAAAATAAGTATTGCCACTGCTGACTTGGCTAAAAATCCGATAGAGGAAGCTGTTACATTTTTTACGGCGTCAATGGGAGTTGAGACCATAGAAGTCAAAGTATTGCGAGCAGCCTCATTTTGTATTTCAATATTGGGCAAATGAACTTTTAGGGAATTTTGAGAGCGACCGTAGGTATATTCCAAAGCGGCAAGCGCTTCAGCTTGGTTGATTCCCAGAATTTTAGCGGCTGATTTTACAAATCCCCTGACGTAGGTTTTACTTGGCAACTTTGTTAATTCATCATTTTCCAGATTCTCCAAAAGCCCCATGAGAACTTTGGTCTGCTGAGAAATCGTTTTAAGATTTAATCCTTTTTGTTCTCTTTTTGAGCGAAGTAATTCACCAATCGTGATGGATGGTATATCGGCCAATGGCCCTACTTGGTGAGCATCAATAGTCGTCGTTAATTCCGTTTCTGCCAATTGTTGCGTTTTGATTTCTTCTGTTGTCATAAATTTTAAAAGTTTGGTGATTCGATGGTTTTAGATTCTTTAATTAATTCTGTTTGAAAATTTTGATTTGAAGCCTGAGCTCTTATTTCTTCAGCAATTTTTTTGAATTGAACATTTGCCAAAGAAACAAATTTACTCTTAGGAAATTTATCAAGGATTAATTTTAATTTAATCCTTGCTTCGACAAAACGACTTAGATTCATAAGTGCTAATGCTTGTTGATAATGAGGAGCTGGCTCGTTGACACAAGTGCCTTTTGAAGATTCTTGAAATGCTTCGAGCGCTTGTTTAAATCGATATTCTTCCATGTAAAGCTCACCAAGTTTAAAATGTGCTTGGCAGTAGTCTTCTCTTTCTTTAATTGATCTATCAAGAAATTCAAAAGTTGATTTACGATCACCTTCTTTGAGAGAAAGAATAGCAAGATTATAAAAATTTCTAAATTGGTTTTTAAAAGTTAGGTCATTAGTTACAGCTAAGTACTGCTTTCTAGCTTCAACCAAACGATTGGTTTCAAGATAGATTGTTCCTAGATTAACTCTGGCATCAGAATTTTTTTTATCAAGATCAATGGCTTTTAATAATTCTTTTTCGGCCAGGACTGGTTGATCGCGAAAATAATAGGCCATGCCCAAGTTGTTGTGAATCTGGCTGTCATTTGGATCGTATTCTGCAGCCTTGAGAAGATTGGTTAAGGCTTGAGAATATTTTTTGCTAACCAAGTCGCTGGTTCCCTGACCATAGTAAAGTTCTGCTTTTTTCTGCTCGAGGGTTTTTTCTGTAGCCGCTTCATTTGTGGCACAAGAAACAACAAAAAGCATCACGAGCATTAAGGCAAATAGCTTTTGATTGAAAACATTTGTCATTTTAGTGAGCATAGTTGACCTCATATCCTAAATAAGAAACTAGAAACTACTAATAGTTTCTAGTTATTTTTTCTTCTTGTAAATATGCCAACCGTTTCAAAATGCTGAGTTGAGGGAAATAAATCAAAAAGTTCGACTGATTTGAGCTCGTATTGATCTAGGACTGCAGCCAGGTCTCGGGCGAAACTGGTAGCTTCGCAGGCAATAAAAATGAAACCATCTGGTTTAAATTCATTTAAATATTCTTGAATATTTTTTAAACCAGAGCGAGGTGGATCAATTAGCAGCCATTGAGGACGAGGATGTCCCAAATTTTTTAGTCCAATCAGAGCGCGTATAGCGTCTTTATCATAGAGATCTTGAGAGAAAAATTTTTGATGCGCTCTTTGTTCTGGGAGGTGACGGTATTTATCAATGACGATAGTGGAATTTTTTAATTTGGCAGATAAGTTTCCATTGCCTCCGAATAAATCATAAACAATGGCTTTGGGAGGAATAATCTCATTTGCCGCATTCTGGACCCACTGGCAGAGCTCTTCGTTCATTTCAAAATTGACTTGGGTGAAGCCTCCATTGGCGTAGGGCTTATTAAAGGAAAGCTGAACGTTGTGCCCTTTGATATTTTCTTTGGCATAAAGTTCAATGTGGCCTTCAACCGGCTCTTTTGACAATAGGCCCTGCCAGGAATTTTGGTTGTAAAGCGAGCGCAATTCAAAAGCAATTCCTGGAGAAATTATCTTGCATTCGGGAACGGGCAAGATGTTCATTTGGCCGTCGAGCATGCCAAGTTGCTTTTTCTTTTTATTGTAGTGCAATTGAATACGGTTGCGGTAACCCAATCTTTTTTGGGCGCCATGAACATTGATTTTTACACCTGGAAATTTAAATAAATGCCGGGCCAGCGCCGCTTGTTTGTATTCTAATTCTTTTTCATAAGTTGTGTGCTGATAGTCGCAACCGTTGCATTCTGCAAAGTGAGGACAATCTGGAGTGATTCGCTCTTTCGCCATTTCCTTAAGTTCAACTAATTTGGCAAAACGAACCCCTTTTTTCTCTGAAAAAACATCGGCGATTCCAGTTTCTCCGGGCAAGGTTTTTTTGATAAAGGTTATTTTGCGTTTTTCGGGGTCTGATTCCTCAGACTTATAGACTCCTTGTCCCATGGGATCAATATGTTCAATGCGAAAGTCTATTTTCATAATGGCTTCTTTAAGGTTTTCAGTTATTAAAATCTAATGATATGCTCTTGCATCTCAATATACAATTTTATTTGCAGGTCATATGGATCAAAAGTTTATTCGCAATTTTTCAATTATCGCTCATATTGACCATGGTAAATCCACTTTAGCTGATCGGATTATGGAAGCGACTAACGCTGTGAGTTCCAGAGAGAAAAAAGATCGTCTACTAGACAACATGGAGCTTGAGCGGGAGCGAGGTATCACCATAAAGGCTCAAGCGGTACGCATTCCCTATAAAGCTAAAGACGGTCACACTTATTTTTTTAATTTAATTGATACTCCCGGCCATGTTGATTTTTCCTACGAGGTTTCTCGTTCACTGGCTTCATGTGATGGTGCTTTGTTGGTTGTAGATGCTTCACAGGGAGTGGAAGCGCAAACTTTGGCCAATGTGTATATGGCCATTGATAATAATCTAGAAATTTTACCAGTCATCAATAAGATTGACCTTCCTCATGCTGACGCCGAACGAGTCAAAAAAGAAGTCGAAGACATTATTGGTATCGATACCAGTGATGCCTGTTTGGTTTCTGCAAAAAGTGGAATTGGTATAGATGAATTACTTGAAAAAATAGTAGAAAAAATCCCACCTCCTACGGGGAGGGCCGATACCCATTTACAGGCTCTCATTTTCGATTCTTGGTTTGATGTATACCAAGGCGTTGTCATGCTGGTGAGAGTGGTGGAAGGTACACTAAAAAGACGTGAAAAAGTTTATTTGAAAAATGGAGCTATGGAATACGATGTTTTAAAGCTCGCTGTCAATTCGCCTTTTTTTACTGAAGTTGATGAGCTTACGGCCGGTGAAGTCGGGATGGTGATCTGTGGTATTAAAAATATTCGTGATGTGCACGTTGGCGATACTGTTGTTCATGCCAACAAAAAAGAGACTCCAAATCTCGCTGGATACATTGAAGTCAAACCCATGGTTTTTTGTGGGATTTTTCCTGTTGAGTCTACTGATTATGAAAATTTAAAAGAGGCACTAGAGAAGCTGGCGCTTAACGACGCTTCATTTACTTATGAACCGGAAAGTTCGGCAGCACTTGGTTTTGGTTTTCGCTGCGGATTCTTAGGACTTCTTCATATGAATATTATCCAGGAGCGTCTTGAACGAGAGTTTAACCTTCTGCTTATTTCGACAGCGCCATCAGTTAGCTATAAGGTTTTAAAAACTAATGGTGAAGAATTGACCATTTCCAACCCGTCGGAGATGCCGGAACCAGGCGAGATTGATTCAATTAGTGAGCCCATGGTGCAACTATCCATTCATGTCCCAAATGAATATGTCGGTCGAATGATCACGCTTTGTGAAGAACGAAGGGGAATTCAAAATCAAATTAAGTATATTACATCTGAAAGGGTTCAGGTCATTTATGATTTACCGCTTTCGGAGATGGTTTTTGATTTTTATGATAAATTAAAAGGTCTCACTAAGGGCTATGCTTCAATGGACTATGAATTTAAAGATTATGCAACGGCGAACTTAGTGAAAGTTGATATTCTACTCAATGGAGATAAGGTCGACGCACTTTCCATAATATGCCATCGCGATAATTCCTTCTATAAAGGCCGTGACTTGGTGCAGAAGTTACAAAAATTAATAGATAGACAGCAATTTGATGTTGCAGTTCAAGCTGCCATTGGTGCTAAAATAGTGGCGCGAGAAACTGTGAAAGCTTTGAGGAAAAACGTTTTAGCTAAATGCTATGGCGGTGATATTTCTAGAAAACGCAAACTTCTTGAAAAACAAAAAGAAGGTAAAAAGCGCATGAAGATGGTTGGTACTGTTGAAGTTCCACAAGAAGCTTTCCTTGCAGTACTTAAAACTGACGAATAATAAAAATAGAAAAGGGAAACTATGCACCTGTCGCTCAAAGAACATTTTTTAAAGGCCCTTGAGATTTACACCGTAGATGTGCATTACGACACTTTGCTCGAAGCTAAAAAAGAGTATTTCACCATTACGGGGCAAGCCAACGATGATGATGATGACTTTGAAGCTCGGATGAATTCATTTAATGAATGGTACGTATTGCAATTTATCTCAAAGCGCGGAACGAGAACGGTTATCAGTGATTATTTAATTAATAATCCAGTTGATGATTTTTTGGCAAAATCACTATCAAATGTTAATTATTCGCTTTTTGAATATCTTGGAAAAAACATAAGAGGATTTGATGTTCTCTACGATATTCTCCACGATAAAAAAGTTCCACTACCAAAGGGAGAGTCACTTCCGTCGATTATTAAGGATGATATTTTTGTCGGTCGAGTTTTAACATTTGAAGACAAAAACTATTTGATGAGTGGACTTTGTGTTATTCCCAAGGACACCAGAAGCATTTTAAAAAAAGAATGCAAGAAAGTAAGAAAATTAAAAAATCCAGGCGAAGAATTAAAGTTTCTATTAAAAATTGAATCTTTTAAGACCAAATGGATCCGCTACGGACATGTAGACGCAACCAAGATTTTTAAATTTGATTAAGCTTTTTGGTTTTTCAATTCTTCGAAATGGGGTCAAGTACGACTATTCTTTCAAAGAGTCTCTTTTGTCGCTTTCATCATTGGTCCAAGAAACATACTTAGCATTCGATTCTGGAGAGGATTCAACATCTCAAGAGTTGGCGAAAGTGCCTTTACTAAAAATTATTCCTTCAGTTTGGGACTTTTCTTTAAAAAAAGGGCTTGTTCTTTCAACTGAAACCAACAAGGCATTGGCAGCACTTAAAGCAGATCATGGCAATGATGATTGCGCTTGGGGGATATATCTGCAAGCTGATGAAGTTTTGCATGAAGAGGATTTTGAATTACTAAAATCCGATATTCAGAAGGCTCACAATGAAGGCTTTGATGCAGTTGCTTTTCGCTATTTACATTTTTGGCAAACCCATCATCATTTAGCTATATCTAAAAAATGGTATCCTCATGAGGTGAGGGCCATCAAGTTAAATTCTTCAATTGAATCATGGGGGGATGCTCAAGGCTTTAGAAACATAAAAAAAATATTTTATACAGAAGCTCGTATTTATCACTATGGACATGTCAGAGAGCAGAGTTCTTATCAAGAGAAAATGCGCGAAATGGGCAAGTTTTATCATGCGGCAGAGGTTCTGGAAGAAAAGCTTTCATCCGGTTTGAAAGATGCTAAAAAAAATAAAACCATTTTTTATTTTGGTACTCATCCAAAAGTAATGAAAGATCGAATTTTGAGGATGAGTGATATTTGGCAATTAGAAGAAAAAGAATTGGTTTATATTGTGGGCAACTTCGAAAAATATTCAAGTTCATTAATTAATACAGTTGCGGCTAAAAAAATTATTTGGTGTAAAAACGTTAGTGAAGTTCCTAAAAAGGAGCGGGGCAGGATGGTTCTAACTGATCCAGGGGTAATCGATTATTTATTTAAAAAAACCATTGTTCCAATAAAGATGAAATCAAAATCGGCAATGCCTTGGAGTTTAGACTTTAGATTTATTCTTCAAGTCTCAGAGAAAAAAATTGGGTTTAAGGATTTACGGTGATCGAGCTATCGGTTGTTATCATAACTTTTAATGAAGAAAAAAATATTGCAAGATGCTTGGAATCGGTCCAGGGCTTAGCAGATGAAGTTATCGTTGTAGATTCTCATTCAACAGATAGAACTCGAGAAATTTGCGAGTCTTATGGTGTTCGTTTTGTAGAACAAAAGTTTTTGGGGTATCAGGATCAAAAAAACTTTGCTCATGACTTAGCTCAATTTGGTTATGTGTTATCTCTAGATGCTGATGAAGTACTTTCGCCGGTTCTCTATGCAGAAATTCAGAGAGTAAAATCTAATTTTCTTCGAGATGGATACTTTTTTAATCGACTTACTAACTATAATGGAGATTGGATTCGGCATTGCGGATGGTATCCAGATAGAAAGGTGCGGTTGGTTAAAAAAAATAAAGCTCATTGGGCAGGGGGAAACATTCACGAACACTTAGAGGTCGATGGAACTGTTGGTTATCTGCCAGGAGATCTACTGCATTATTCATTTGATTCTATATCAATGCACATTCAGACAACCGACAAGTATAGTACGACTGAAGCTAGAATACTTTTTGCTAACGGTAAGAGAGCCTCAATTCTAAAAATGATCACCCGCCCACCCTTTCAATTTTTCAAAGATTATATTCTCAGAAAGGGATTTCTCGATGGCCGTTATGGGTTTGTTATTTGTTCGATAAACGCACTCTATGTGCTTTTAAAGTACGCCAAAATGAAAGAACTAGAATTTAATAAGCCCCTGTAGCTTCCTTTGGTTTACCAACCAAAAGATAAGGAATAACTCCAGAGAAATTGTGTAAAAATGCTGCTAGATAAAAAAGATTAAACAAAGAAGCTCCGTTATCAATTCCTACGAGCATAAATAAATTGGCAAAAAGTATGTGGCCAACACCAAGACCTCCTGGAGATATGGGAATAGCCGTTGCAATCAGGCCGATGGGAATGAAGCTAAATGCATAAGAGAGTGGAATTTTAACTTGGTAAAATGGTGAGCTCACAATCCAAAAAGCCAGAATTCCAAAAAACTGAGATATAATACTTAATCCAATGCAATTAAAAAGTTCAATGCGGCTTTCGTGAAGTGAAAGTAAAGGTTCAACGATAGAAGATATTTTTTTACCAACTAAGGGCAACTTGTGTAAAAAATGAGTGATCACTTTTTGCACTTTTCTGCCTGCGATAAGCAGTCCAAAAAAACTAAGGGACCCGGCACATAAAATCAAATTGAGCTGAATTAAATGTGAGAGCTTATTCGATAAAATCGTAAGCGTCTTGTAGTTTATAAGACTAAAAATTCCTGCCAAAATTAATAGTCCAATTAATCCTAATAATCGATCAAGAAGTGTGAGAGTTACTAGTGAAGATTTTCTCAAGCTTGGATCATGCTTTTTGATATAAACAACTTTTACAATATCTCCAGTTACCGCACCGGGAAGTACGCTGGAAAAAAATAATCCAATATAATTTAAAGGAAGCAATTTTATAAAGCTCAATTGCTTTTTGCTTTTGGTTTGCAAAAGGATTTTGTAGCGGTAAGTTCCAGTGAACGCCTGCATAGCAATGAGAATGATTGCAAAAATCCATTGGGGCCCCATAGCCAGGGATTTTTTAACTAGCGATAGGTCTAATTTACCAGAGCTATATAGCCAAAAAATAAGGGCTAACGCCAAGAGAAATTTAAGCAGAGTTTTGATCATATTCCAAACTAGCATAATGCTTTGGACTTTGTTAAGATGACCGCAAGATTTTTTGAGGAGAATTTATGAAAGTTTCGGTAATTGGTACAGGCTATGTTGGACTTGTGAGCGGGACATGTTTTGCAGAAATTGGTCATGATGTCACTTGTATTGATATTGATCCCAAAAAGATTGAATTGCTCAAGGCCGGTAAATCTCCCATTTATGAACCTGGGCTCAATGAGCTTTTAGAAAGAAATATAAAAGCAGGACGCTTACATTTTTCTCTCAATTATGATTCAGTTAAAACAGCTCAATCGGTTTTTTTAGCAGTTGGAACTCCATCGGCCGACGATGGCAGAGCAGATTTAAGATATCTTAAAAATGCGGCAATTGAAGTCGCAAAGAATATTGCTGATGATGCAATTATTGTAATTAAGTCTACTGTTCCTATCGGGACCAATGTCGAACTCAAAAAACTCATTTCAGATACCACATCTAAAAAATTTCACTTAGTAAATAATCCAGAATTTTTAAAAGAAGGTTCTGCGGTCGAAGATTTTATGCGACCTGATAGAGTTATTATTGGTCATCAAGACCAAAAAGCTTTTCATGCGATGGAAGAACTCTACGCTCCTTTAGTTCGTCAGGGAAATCCTATATACGCAATGAGTAATCTGTCTGCTGAAATGAGTAAGTATGCAGCGAATTGCTTTCTTGCTACTAAGATTTCATTCATAAATGAAATTGCCCGACTCTGTGATGCGACTTCGGCCGATATTGAAGAGGTCAGAAAGGGGATAGCATCAGATAAGCGCATCGGTGGTCATTTCTTGTATCCAGGACCTGGTTATGGAGGATCATGTTTTCCAAAAGATGTTAAAGCGCTTATTGCTACGGCAGAAGACCATGGTATGGAGTTAAAAATTGTCAACGCCACAGAGGAAGTCAATGAAGAACAAAAATCTTATGTGTTCAGCAAAATAAAAAAATACTATGGTGAAAATTTAAAGGACAAAATATTTACTTTTTGGGGAGTAGCATTTAAGGCAAATACTGATGATGTACGGGAGACTGCTGCCATTGCTATGGCCCGCAAACTGATAGCCGCAGGAGCCACTGTTCATATTTTTGATCCAGTTGCTACTGAAAATTATCTGGCAGAAATGAGTCATTACGCTGAATGCGAAGGCAAGATAAAATCTTTTGACAATAAATATGATGCTTTAACCGGTGCTGATGCATTGATCACAGTTACTGAATGGCGTGAATTTAATACTCCTGATTTTGCTGAAATTAAATCGCGATTAAAAAAGCCCGTCATTTTTGACGGAAGAAACCTTTTTGAAACAAAGAAAATATTGGCCGAAGGATTTACCTATTTTGCCATAGGAAAACATATTTAATGAAAATTGCAGTCATACAACTCACGTCAGTTCTCGATTTTAAAAAAAATCTGGAAAAAATCCGATCTTTTTTGGTATTAGCTAAGCAGCAAGATGCCGTTGCCGCATTTTTGCCAGAGGTTTTTTATTCAATGAGTGATGGTCAAAGTCCAACTCCATTTTTAATTGAAGATGATGGAGAGCACTTTCTTGAGATTAAAAAACTTTCTACAGATTTTGAAATGGCCATCATCGGTGGATCAGCTGCAGCGAAGTTAAATGGAAATGTCGTTAACCGAGCTTATAATTTTGATAAATTTGGAAATAATCTTGGCCACTATGATAAGGTTCATCTCTTTGCTTGTGATCTTCCAGAAAAAAAACTTTCAGAGGCTAAAACTTATACTGCTGGCTCTGAAAACAAGATGGTTGAACTTGATTCAGTAAAAATTGGCTTAGGCATTTGTTTTGATTTACGCTTTAGCGAACAAGCATTGTTTTACCGCATGAATGGGGCAAAGATCCTAACTTATCCTGCCGCATTCACTGTACCCACAGGTAAAGCTCATTGGCACACGCTTTTAAAAGCTCGCGCTATAGAAAATCAATGCTTCGTCGTAGCCGCGGCCCAATGGGGCGATCATAATGAAAAAATTCAAACCTTCGGTCATTCTCTGGTCGTAGATCCCTGGGGAGAGGTTCTGCTAGATCTAGGAGATGGCGAGAAAGTTGGAGTGATTGATCTTGATTTTTCTAAAATAGATTTAATTCGGCATTCAGTTTTAATGAATCGCTAAAAAGGTAAAAGATTTTCTGCACGCTCCTTTAGTTGGTAGGTTGGAGCTTCTGGATTTAATATAACTCCTGAGATAACTTTTTCATAAAGGGCCAAATAGCTTTGAGAGTGCTTGGTAATGGCAAACTGATCTTCAACGTATTTTCGAATGACTCTAGGATCAAATGCTTTTTTTGGATTTTTTACTTTATCAAGAAGTTCGTTGTAATTATTAACAACAAAACCGGCTTCAGGATTGATAAGCTCAGGAAGACTTCCATATGTTGATCCAATGACTGGCAATCCTTGCGACATAGCTTCAATTACGGCAATACCAAAGGGCTCGTGCCAACGCACGGGAAACAAAAGAGCATCGCAAGAACGTATCAGTTTTATTTTTTGCTCGCCTCCAATGATGCCATGATTGTGAATGTAGCGAGAAAGTCCCCACCATCTTCCACCGGCAACATGTAAATGCTTGCTTGCAGATCGAGAAGCCTTCACTGATTGAGCAAGGTTTTTAACTCGCCAAGAGGCTTTTGCCAAAAAGAGAAACTGATCCCAGTTTTTTGGAGAGTATTCAAAAGGATATTCGGAAAGATCAATCGCATTGTGTACAAATTGATTAGAGCCATGGAGTTCGGCGTGCTTTTTTGAAACGAAGACCGAGTTAAGACAAAAGAGTTCGCCCAACTTTCCATTGCCGTGAACTGTTTGAATGGTTGGAATGTCTCCCGGAACTTTTTGATTATGACTTAAATGAATGATGTCTGCACTTTTAGGGATGAGAGATTCCCAATTATTTTGGATTGGAATCAATTCAATTCCATGAGCTTCAACTTGAGAATCAGCCGGGCCGATAAAAACTACGGAGTGTCCCAATCGAGTAAGTTCTTTCATGTGCCAAAAAAGTATTCTTTCGGTTCCACCATAGCCCATGACAGGAAGTGGGCTATGGTGTTGAAAAACTATTTTCATATCTTTTTTCCAAGCTGAAGATCGTAGAGTTTGGCGTACTTTAAAAGTGCTGCAAGAGAATTAATGAAGCATATGATAAATCCATAACGACCATCGAGAAAACCTCGTTTAAGAAAGTAGTCGCGAAAAAACTGGAAAAAAGGGCGAGTGAGGATGAGTATGAGTGACGATTTTTTGCCTTCAGTCCAAGCTGCTTTTGCCGCAATTGTAGTAAACTTGTTGGTTTGAACAATATGCTCACTTATAGAATTATAACTAAAGTGATAGAGATCACCACTAAGCACTTTGAACTTTTCATTTTTTAGCATTGTTAAGTAATCATGAGGGTTGCTTCCGCTCCAGCGAGCGGCTGATTTTTTTATTAAGCGCAATTTAGTATCGGGGTACCATCCACAATGCTTTATCCATTGTCCGCAATAATTATTGAGTCGATGAAATGCGTAGCCTTCATAAAAAGGATTCAATTTTACTTTTTTTATTTCGGCAAGTAGATCAGACGAAAGTGCTTCATCTGCATCAAGACTTAGGACATAATCGTGAGTAGCTAAATCTAGTGCAACATTTTTTTGCTCTATATGACCTTGAAATGGGTGTTTTATAAAGCGCACATTATTTTGAGCACAGATTTCTTCAGTCTTATCCGTGGAAAAAGAATCAACCACCAGGATTTCGTCGGCGATATCTTTTACAGAGTCTAGGCAACGAGTAATGTTGAGCTCTTCATTAAAAGTTATTATAGCGACTGTAAGTTTAATCATGATATAATCAATCCCAATGGAAACTAAAAATAACATTCTCATCGTGAAAAATCGCGCATTAGGCGATTCAATCATGGGACTGAGTTCAGTCCAATACTTAAGAACATTGTACCCTCAGGCTAACATTGTTTATGCTGTTCCTCAATGGGTTGCCCCGCTTTATGATCTGACGAAGACTTCTGCCAACCAGATTTACCCCCTTTCGCTTAAATCGGTGCGCGATTTTTTTGATACCTACTATGCTTTTCGCAAACTTAAAATTGATTACATTCATGAATTACATCAATCTGGTCGTGGAGCTAAAGCTTTTAGGCTTATTGCATTTCTTTTGGGCATTCCTTATACCACTCACAATCATCATATAAAAAGTAAAACTAAAGTTCTTGATCAAGGTGTTAGCAAACCACTTATTCAAAGAGATCTTGATGGCGTTTATTCTTTTCTAGGATCAAGAGAAGTTCCCAATTATTTAAATTTCTCACCTCGGTTAGAAGTTGCAGGAAAAAGTCATTGCCAACAAAGAGTTATTTTTGGTGTTGTCGCCACCAGATCAACAAAAATGTGGCCTTTGGAAAACTTTATTAATTTAGCAAAATTAATTCAACAAACTTATCCTCAATTTAAAGTAGCCATTCCACTTTCTAGCAGCCTTCAAGATCAAAGCATAAAAAGTCAGCTGCTCGAATATGATCTTCCAACCAATATTGAAATCGTCGAAATGGCTTTATCACAATTGCCTAGTTATTTTAAAGAATCATCGTTTTATATCGGTAACGATACGGGACTTAAACACTTAGCGGTAGCCGTAGGATTAAAAACATTCACTATGTTTGGGCCTGAGCCAGTGCTCGAGTGGCATCCGTACAATGAAGAAAACCATAAGTATTTTTATATTGAAGGCCTTGATTGTCGAACTCGCAAGAGTCACTATTGTGGCTTGGCAATCTGTGATTTAAGGGAAGATAATATGCAATGCCTGAAACTTCTAAGCGTCGAAAAAATTTTTAATTTAATAGCACCTACATGTAAGGATTTTCTCCACTCACATGATCTGTAAGGTCAATGACTTCAGAAATCATTGGAAAATTTTGCTTAACAAGTGTTTGAATACCGTCTTTTAATGTAGCCTTGGAGCTTGAACAGCCTTGGCATCCACCGGAGAGACGAACAAAGAGTTTGTCGTTATCAAGATCGACAATCTCGACATTGCCACCGTGAGCGGCAAGCGCAGGTCTAACCTGTTCATCAAATAATAATTCTAATTTCCTAAGCATATAGTAATCCTTTTAAAATTTGTTTCGCAATAATTCTAGCTGAGAAAAAGCGCAATAGACAGCATGTTCTACCCTTAAAATACTTGAGGAGATTTTTATACTCTCAAATCCTGATGAATGAAAATGCTCAAGATCTTCTGAAATAAATCCTCTTTCCGGACCGATAGCAATGGTTATCGGTTTTTCAAAATCGATGGGTGAGTTTAAAAAACTAGTTTTGCCATTTAAATCTAGCACAAATTTTTGTGCCTCATTTTTATATTGAGCTGCAGGATTATATTTATCTAATTTAAATTCCGGCAAACGATCATAAAGAGCTGACTGAGAAAGACCATTGATCAGAAATTCTTCATAAGCTTGAGCTTCAAATATTTTTGATGCAAGGTAACTTTTTTCGGAAAGCGCTGCTTTATAGAAATGTATTTTTCTGACTCCAAAAGTAGTGGCATGTTCAAGAATTTTTTTGCTGGTCTGGGGCCTTGATAGACCAACAACTAAGTCGACCCATTGCTTGGCTCCTGGTTGTATGGGGCCCAATTTCAATTCACAGAAATGAGCTGAGATCGAAACAATATGTGCTTGGGTTAGCCCAACATTTAGGACTGTGCATTTTAACTTATCACCAATTTTGGATTTAAGTGTGTTGTGTAGATGGGCCAGGGTAACTGGATCGTTAATGAGTCCACTTTGGTCCTTTAGAATTATTGAATTCATAAGCATTGCTTCTCATCAAGAACAAAGCTCGTCAAGTCATAAAAAAAGGCAAGCCGAAGCCTGCCTTTATTAGTAGAAAAAATTATAAATTAATTGGCAAACTCACTCCGAGTGCGATTTCAGAAGTATCAATCTTGGGACTTAGTGAAGATTTTACGCCAGTTGAAGCATTAAAGCTAGAGTCGTAAGAAGAAGTACGGTAAAGCAAATTGACGCTCACAAAAGGAAACCCTGTAAATCCTAGACCCAGTTCTGTACCACTTCCAGTTGAATAGTCTCCATTGCCAGCTATGATCGACGTTGAAGAAGCTGTTATTTTATCAGAAAAGTAATAGCCTGCCCAAGCTCGTAGCAAAATTGGAAATTTGTAGCCAATAAAAGCTCCTACTTGGTCGCGATCGTAATCTAAGTTATAAGTTGTACCTAAAAAATCTGTTTTATATCCAATCGTAGAATGTGTGTAATCCAAACCTGCCATTAGTCCAAAGAATTGATAACCTAGCTTTCCACCGTATTGAGCACCCGAGTAAGTTATTTTTAATTGGTTATAATCTGCATTCCCCAAAAAGCCGTAAGCGACATGTGGCTCTATGAGCAGACCAGCTTGAGCACTTGTGGTAAAAAACGAGAAAACTAAAATAAAGCAACTAGCAAAAAATGATTGTCTTAAATTTTTCATCTGTCCTCCGTGAAATAGTTCTTATCAATAATTATGTTTCTATCTCTTTAAAAAATCCATCAATATATCATTTTTTTATTGATTTGCGCAAAATTTGAAGAGGGCGTTTTTTTAAGAACAATATTTTCCAGACTTGCAAATTTTGGAGAATTTTGCACTTGCATGGATTAAAAGTATGAAATTAGTTAATGAATTATTTTTGCCAAGTCAATTTACACTTCTCACAGCTCCAGTTGCGGCCGGAAAAACTAAGTTGATAATTGATTTTTACCAGTCCCAACAATATAAAATGATCTTTGTTTCACCACTTCGTGCTCTTGCCAACGAGGTTTATTCAAAATTGTCTAAAGAAAATAAGAATGTTTTTTTAACTGGAGGTAAATTACCGCTTGAAGAATGCTTCATGAATTTTCTGCAATCTCGAAAAAGTGTACTGATTGCTACAATGGAACTTCTAAATGAAGAGTTTCTCGAAGCGTGCTTTGGTCAGTCAGAAAATATTTTTTTTGTGCTTGATGAATTTCATCTTTTTTATCACTGGGGAGAACAATTTCGGCCTATTCTCCACGATCGTTTTTTGGCCATTTTGGAAACGCAAGCTCCAGTGCTGGGAATTACGGCGACGATGAGCCAGGATTTGGTCGCGAACTTAAATAAAGATCTTGCCTATCATCATGACTATTGGTTTCATCTGGATTTTGGCAATCACCAATTACATAGAGCACCTAGGCGAATAAATTATTTTAGCCTGAGTGAAAAAGCTAGGTTTAGTCGAGTATTATGGAAAGAGTTACGATTCAAGAGAAAAGAATCAGTTTTTATAGTCTTTTGTTCTTACCGATCAGAAGTAGAAGAAATGGTAACGCGATCGAATCGATTGGGCATTCCTGCTTTGGGGTGTGTGGGGGGAGAAGTCGAACTTTTTCTTTCTCAGTTGGATAACCCTAGTGAGGCCGTTGAAGTTATTTTTTCCACAACCACACTTAGTCATGGTGTTAACTTACCAGAAATAAAAAAAGTTTTTATTAATTATGAAGTCAAAAATTTCGATTTTTGGTTGCAAATGGTGGGACGTGGAGGACGGCAAGGTGCCGAATATGAAGTATATTGCTTTGATCATTTTTTAAAAGATAAAAGAACTCATTTTAAAGATAAAATGTTGCATCTTTTTTCAGATTTCGTAGGAATCTAATGGGTGACTTCGATCATTAAAATTGTTAAATTCATGGTAATGCAAACAAAAATTGAAGGTATTGTTCTTTCTAAAATTCCTTACGATGAAAGGCATATTGTTGCACACTTAATGCTGAGATCTGGCAGAAAGGTATCAGTTATTTTTTACGGTGGTAGAGGCGGTGGTGTTAAGCAAAAGTCCTCAATTATAGAATTGGGATTTATGTTGGCAGTTGAACTTCGCGCCAGTAAATCTGGAGTTGATGTCTATCACGCCAAAGAGTGGAATTTAATTTGGCATCATGATCTTATTCGTTTAGAGCACAGTGCTTTTTATTTACTTTGTTTTTTTTTAGAATTGTCAAATCGCATTTCACCGAACGAAAATTTGCATGATGTTCACGAGGAAAATACTGAAATGACGGGCCTTTTTACATCTTTGAGTAATGCTTTAGTGCATTTAGAGAAAAGTTTGCAAATGAAATCTTTTTATACACATACTCATTCAGTTATTTTCCTAACTAAGTTACTTTTGCACCTAGGAGTTTTTCCTGAGCGAGAACATTGCACCCTTTGTGGTGAAGGTCTTTCTGGCTTTAACGATATGTATCTCATCGCCGATGAGGGCGGCTTTGCTTGTCCTCCCTGTATGAATCAACGTAGTGCTTACTCCGTACAATCGGGAAGGGAATTGTGGGAGTTGGTCGGTCATATTGCTCATACCAAATACTCTGATCTTGGGACCATTAAGCTCGAATTTAAGTCACTGCCTCGTATGCTTTTTCATTATTTTTGTTTTCAATTTCATTTTGAAGAAAAAGATTTTAAGACAGCTAGTATGGTCTTTTAAAGGCTAATGAGTTAAGGTTTGCAGACCATGTATTTTAAATTAATCAAACAACTTTATCCCTACCTAAAGCCTTATAAAAAAATGGCGATTGGAGCTTTTATTCTTTCGTTCGTTCTCGCGGCATTTTCGGGAGCGCAAGTAAAGTTAGTAAAGCCCATTTTCGATCAAGGTCTTATCGGAAAAGCATCATTGCATGAAGTTTTGACTTTAGCTGGCTTACTTTTTTTGATTGGATTATTAAATTTTCCTGCCAGATTCTTTCATTTTTACTGGTTAAGATTTGTTGGTGAAAAAATAAACAATGATATGCGAGAAGAAGTTTTCTCAAAGCTCCAAAAACTTCCAACTAGTTTTTATAATCAAAATAAGCAGGGGAGAATGCTCTCTACCATTCTTAACGATGCTGAAATGTTTGCACAATCTTTTCGTGCAGTTATCGACATCGTAAGAGAGCCCGCAAAAGGTATTGTTTATTTAGGTTTGGCCGTCTGGAGTGACTGGCAACTTACTTTGGTTATCCTGATTGTGGGGCCTCTTTTTGTTGCGATTTTTCAAATTAGCGGGAAGAAAATTAAACTCAATCAGGCTCAGGTTCAGGAAGGTCGAGCAGAATTCACTCATAATTTAAGTGAAGGACTTTCGGCCCACAAGGTGACGAAAGCCTTTAATCTACAAAAGTTTGTAATGGAGCGTTTTAAAAAATCACAGGATTATTATTTTCATTTTGTTATGAAAACCTCTAAAGTTGAGGAGATTGCCCATCCGTTTGTAGAGCTAGTAGGGGCATTTGCATTTTCAATTGTTATAATTTTTGCTTATTTTAGAATTAGATCAAATGCCATGACTGTTGGGGATTTTATTCAGTTTACTGCTGCTTTGGCTTTATTGATGGATCCCATTCGAAAATATTCTCAAGCCAACGTCAAATTAGGACAAGGTTTAGCCGCAATGGATCGGCTAAATGAGATCTTAAAAATTGAAGAAGAAGTAGATCGTGGGGACATTGATTTGGTAAAGTTCCAGCATGACATTCAAATAAAAAATTTAAGTTTTAGCTATGGAGCGGGCGACGTCATCAATGATCTTTCGTTGAGTATTAAAAAAGGCCAGAAAGTTGCTTTTGTCGGCTTGTCGGGCTCAGGGAAATCAACCCTAATTAATTTACTGTTGGGACTTTACCCAGTTGAGCAAGGAAGCATTAGCATTGATGAAATAAATATAAAAAATATAAAGCTTAAGTCTCTTCGCAAGCTTTTTGGTTTAGTTTCTCAAGATATTTTTCTATTTCATGACAGCATTCGCAATAATCTAGCGCTTGGCGGTAAATTTTCAGAAACTGAAATAGCACGGGCGCTAGAAGTCTCGTATGCTTTTGAGTTTGTCAGTAAACTTCCACAGGGTCTTGAAACCATTATCGGTGACAGGGGAGCTAAGCTCTCTGGTGGGCAGCAGCAACGACTTACAATTGCACGGGCATTTTTACAAAATACTGAAATTCTTCTTTTTGATGAAGCTACTTCGGCCCTAGATAATGAATCTGAAAAAGTTGTTCAAAGAGCGCTAGAAGCGATTGCTGGTAACAAAACAGTTGTTGCCGTAGCGCATAGGCTTTCAACGATTCAGGAATATGATCAAATATTTGTGATGAAAGATGGTCGCCTGGTAGAGCAAGGGACGCACAGCGAACTAATTGCTAAAAGCGGTGAATATAAAAAACTCTATGAGCTCTCTCTTAAGAGCTAAAATGATGCTTTAAAGTCTATGCCATTCCTAGTAAACTTCTGTTTGAAATTTTAATCATTTTTGATCTAAATAACAGGAGTCCAATCGTGAGTAACGAAACCAATCTGAAATCAATGAATGATCTCGTGGCCCTTTGTAAGCAAAGAGGATTTATTTTTCAATCTTCCGAAGTTTATGGTGGACTTAATTCTTGTTGGGACATGGGCCCTTATGGAGTTGAGTTAAAAAATAATTTAAAAAATCGTTGGTGGAGATCAATGACTCTTAGACAAGATGTCGTTGGAGTTGATGCTTCTATTCTAATGCACCCAACAGTTTGGAAAGCTTCTGGTCACGTCGATGGATTTTCGGATCCACTAGTTGATTGTAAAGTTTGCAAGGAAAGATTTCGAGCTGATAATATTGATATGACCAAGCCTTGCCCCAAATGTGGCTCTAAAGATTCCTATACTGATATTCGACAGTTCAATTTGATGTTTAAAACTCAGATGGGAGCAATGGAAGACACCGCTTCGATGGTCTACCTACGACCCGAAACAGCTCAGGGAATTTTTGTTAATTTTCTAAATGTGCAAACAACTATGAGAAAAAAACTACCTTTTGGCATTGCTCAAATAGGGAAAGCTTTTAGAAATGAAATTACTCCCGGAAACTTTATATTCAGGACTCGAGAATTTGAACAAATGGAAATGCAATATTTTGTAAAACCTGGATTGCAAAAAGAAGCAATGGAGGCTTGGAAAGAAATACGCTGGAAATGGCATTTGGAAAATGGTCTTCGGGCAGAAAAAATTCACTGGGCACCACATGGACCGGATAGTCTTGCTCACTACGCCGATGCTGCTACGGATATTGAATATGAATTTCCTATGGGGTGGGGGGAAATGGAGGGTATTCACTCTCGCACTGATTTTGATTTGAAACAGCACCAGGAATTTTCCGGAAAAAAACTAGAGTATGTCGATCAAGCCAATAATAACGAAAAATATATTCCTTATGTCATTGAAACATCTGTCGGAGCTGATCGTTGTATGTTGGCTTTGATGTGTGATGCTTACCGGTTAGAAAATGAAGGAGATGCCGATAAAGAACGAACCGTGATGAAATTCCACCCAGCACTTGCGCCTATCAAAGCAGCAATATTGCCACTGGTAAAAAAGCCAGAACTTGAAGAAGTTGCCAATAAATTATTTCACGATATTAGTCAGAATTATAAAGCTGAGTATGATCTTTCCGGAACAATTGGAAAGAGATACCGTCGCCAGGATGAAATTGGAACTCCGTTTTGTTTAACGGTAGACTTTGACACTCTTACTGATCATGCCATTACTATAAGAAACCGCGACACAATGGTTCAAGAAAGAGTGGCGATAGATCAAGTAGAAAATTATTTTAAAGAAAAGTTTAAATTTTAAATTGAGTTTTTTCTCTCAACCAAACCTCAATTCACCGAGGTTATTAGGAGTTAGAAGTTATGGTCACATCATCACAGAAATGGGTTTATCTCTTTAGCAGTGAACTTACTGACGGCAACAAAGACATGAAGGATCTGCTCGGAGGCAAAGGGGCTAATCTCGCAGAGATGTGTTCACTTAAGCTTGCGGTTCCACCAGGGTTCACCGTAACGACTCAAGCTTGTTTGGATTATGAAAAAACCAACAAAACCATAAATTCAGACATTCGTTCTCAAGTTTTAAATGCCATAGTGGGAGTTGAAAAACTAACGGGAAAAAAGTTTGGAGACAATACTAATCCTCTGCTTTTTTCTGTACGCTCTGGCGCGAGGGCTTCAATGCCCGGGATGATGGATACCGTTTTAAATTTAGGTTTAAATGATCAATCGGTGCTTGGTCTGGCAAAACTTACTAACAACGAACGCTTTGCCTGGGACTCATACCGCCGCTTTATTCAGATGTACGCTCACGTTGTCATGGATTTTAATGTCTCTCTACTAGAAGCTACTTTAGAAGATCTCAAGGAAGCTCGTGGTGTTCATGAAGATACTAAATTGACGGCCAGTGATTTAAAAGAATTGGTGTCAGTTTATAAAAAAATAATTTTAGAAGAAAGTGGAGAGTCTTTTCCAACCGATCCAATGGATCAATTGTTTAGGTCTATTGCTGCAGTTTTTAATTCTTGGGAAAACCCTCGAGCTGTTAAGTATCGCGAGATCTATGATATTCCTCATAACTGGGGAACTGCGGTCAATGTTCAATCAATGGTTTTTGGAAATATGGGAGATGATTGCGCAACGGGAGTTTGCTTTACCCGCGATCCCTCTACTGGAGAACGAAAATTCTTTGGGGAGTATTTGATTAATGCTCAAGGAGAAGATGTGGTAGCGGGAATTAGAACTCCTCAACCTATCAATAATTTTTCAAAAAATGAATCCAATAAAAATTTTAAGACACTTGAAGAAGCCATGCCTGAGGCTTTTAAGGAATTAACTAGTGTCTATAAAAAACTGGAAGCTCATTATAAAGACATGCAGGACATAGAATTTACTATTGAAAATAAAAAGCTCTACATCCTTCAAACCAGAAATGGGAAAAGAACTGCAGCTGCAGGAATTAAAATCGCAGTTGATCTTGTGTCAGAAGGAATTCTCTCAAAGCAAGAAGCACTTCTTAGGATTAATCCAGAGGATTTAAACCAATTGCTCCACCCAAGATTGGATCCCAAAGCCAATAAGAAAATTATCGCCAAAGGCTTACCAGCATCCCCAGGGGCCGGTGCTGGAATTATTGCTTTTACCAGCGAGCATGCTCATTCATTATCCGAATCTGGAAAAAAAGTTATTCTGGTTCGGCAAGAAACTTCTCCTGAAGATATTTCTGGAATGGTTGCAAGTCAGGGGATTTTAACTGCGCGTGGAGGAATGACTTCTCATGCGGCAGTTGTCGCTCGAGGCATGGGGAAACCCTGTGTAGCCGGATGTTCCGCTTTAATAATTGATCATGCAGCAGGAACTTTAACCGTTGCAGGTGTTCGCTATAAAGAAGGCGATTCTATTACGATTGATGGCGCTACTGGTGAGGTTATTGAGGGCATTGTTCCTACGATTGAAGCCGCCATTACCAATGACTTTGCAACTTTTATGAATTGGTCTGATGAATTTCGAACTCTCGGAGTACGCACTAATGCCGATACGCCTGATGATTCAAAAGTCGCAGTTAAGTTTGGTGCCCAAGGAATTGGATTGTGTCGGACAGAGCATATGTTTTTTGAAAAAGATCGTATTCTTGCAGTGAGAGAAATGATTTTTGCTAGTAATGTAAAAGAACGCGAAGCGGCTCTTTTAAAAATTCTGCCTTATCAGCGTGAAGACTTTGTGGGAATTTTTACAGTTCTAAATGGATTGCCCGTCAATATTCGTTTATTGGATCCACCTCTTCATGAATTTCTTCCTCACTCAATTGAAGATAAAAAAGAATTGGCAGATAGTTTAAATTTAGATCTGAAAATAATTGAAGAAAGAGGTGATCAACTCCATGAGTTTAATCCGATGCTCGGTCATCGTGGTTGTCGTCTCGGAGTTACTTTTCCTGAAATTTATCGAATGCAAGTCAAAGCCATTATTGAGGCTGCGCTTATTTGTTCTGAAAAAGGAATTAGTGTTCTTCCAGAAATCATGATTCCTTTAATTGCTCTAGAGGGAGAGCTCACGCTGCTAAAAAAAGAAGCAATCGAGGAAATCGAGAGAGTATTTAAAGAAAAAGGAAAAAAAATTAAATATAAAATTGGAACTATGATTGAACTTCCACGGGCAGCGATTATGGCAGGTAGCATTGCCAAGCATGCAGAATTTTTTTCATTTGGAACAAATGATCTCACTCAAACTACTTTTGGACTTTCGCGCGATGATGCTGGCAAATTTTTACCAGATTATGTGAACAAAGGCCTTGTCGCCAATGACCCCTTTGTCACCATCGATCAAGAAGGTGTTGGTTTTCTGATTAAGCACGCTGTAGCTCAAGGTCGAATGTCTAATAGTGATATACATTTTGGAATATGTGGAGAGCACGGTGGTGAGCCGAAATCTATCGAATTTTGTCACAAAGTTGGGTTAGATTATGTCTCTTGCTCTCCATATCGAGTACCAATAGCAAGACTTGCAGCTGCTCAAGCGGCCATCAGAAATTCAAAATCAAAAATTACTTAGAAAGCGTTAGGCCGGTCGGTGTATTAATAAAATTCAGTGAATTAAATGCATTGACCGCTTTGCCGGTAACGGTTGTTCCAACTAAGCTCTGTGTTGTCACACCTCCGCCTTTGAGTGAATTAATGACATCACCATAGGTGTAATCAGGATTATAACTCCAAATAAGTGCTGCTACTCCGGCCGCATTGGGGGTAGCCATTGATGTGCCGGTATCTAGGTTGTAGGTATTGGTGTTGTATGTGAGCGTATCAATTGAAAATTGAGAAATATTGGCCCCAAATCCATTTCCCAGATTATTTGAAGTTAATTTAAAACCAAAGCTAGTGCTACTGCTAACATAATTAGTTAGATCTAAATTAATCCAATTAGCAAAACTAGATGGTCCTGGCTCTGAAAGAAGTGAAGTCCCTGTTGCCGAGGGATCGCCACCAGAATTTGGTTTAATAAAAATTTCAAAGATATCACTGCTGTCGTTGGTGTCGAGCAAGATATAAAAATTAATTTTAGCAGAAGCAACACTGCCCCAATTAAAAACTTTCCATGCGCTTTCATTAGTATTAGCTGCATATCGATTGGCACTGCGATCATAATTGGCAGGAATTGCCAGAGTATCAAATATTGAGGAGTTTATGCTGAATGAAGGTTTGTATGCCCATGATGAAGTGGTAACACTCGTAAAGCTCCATCCTGATGTCAAAGTTTCTGTCGTCGTTGCTTCAGTTCCAGGCCAGGTGCTTACAATATTGGTTCCAGGTGCTCCAAGATCAACACTGGTTTGGCCGTAATTGGAATAGGAGGCCATTGAGTAGTCTTGATCGAGAGCGCCAATGCAAAGTAGATTGGATTGAGTAAAGTTGCAAGGATAGCTTGGGCTTGATTCATTGTCAGTTGATTCATTTCCTGCAGCGGCAAGAACTAGGACTCCCAAATTTTGAGCTACAGAAATTGAATCACTAAATAACGGATCTAAACTTCCCCCACCAATGCTCATATTGATGATTTTAGCTCCATGTAAAACTGCGAATTCTACCCCTTTAGTTATGTCTGCAGTAGTACCAGACCCAGTTGAATCCATTACTCGTACGGCCATCATATTTGCTTTCCAGCAAACGCCAGCAGTTCCGACACTGTTGTTTCCGATGGCCCCGATGATACCCGCGACATGAGTTCCATGTCCAAAAGGATCTATAGGATCATTGTCATTATCAACAAAGTCATATCCATGTTTGGGGTAATTCGAGCCACCATTCCACATATTACCTAAGAGATCCTGGTGATTGTAATTGACTCCAGAGTCGACAATGGCAACAACAACAGATCGACAATCAGTATTAATTGACCATGCATTTTCTAAATCCATATCATTGCCTGAGAAATTCCCAGGAGGATTATTACTTGCTAGAGGAGCATTTTTTCCGGTGGATGTTTTTGCAATTGTTTGTCCCGTATTTTTTGCTGACCACATTTGAGAAAATAAGGGATCGTTCGGCAGTGTTGAAGTGTGATAGATAAAATTGGGCTGTGCTTTTTCGACGTCAGGATTATTGCGGTAATCATTTAACGTAGCTTGAACATCAATTAGCATATTAAATTTAACGTGAGTAAAACTATTAGTTTTGTGAGTCGTTAGCGCTGAATGACCTTGGGTGCTAATAAAATGATTAACTGCTGCTATACTCGCCTTAGGTTTGAATTTAACCAAAATTTCTCCTGGCATATATTCAGATGTGTTGGCCAAAGCTGCCAATGAATAAAAAGAAAAAAGAATTGGGTATATATAGCTACGGCACGACAATGGAAGCCTCCGTAGTATAAGCACTTTTATACGTTTTGTAATAGGCTTGAATTTTCACATAATAGGTACCAGCATTTAAATTTGTAATGGTGGTTGAGGTCGGTGCAACTTCAGTTGCAGTGCTGGGGACATCAATAGAGCTTGCATTATTTGTATTGAAAAAGGGAGTTGTCCCATAATAAACGGTGTATCCACCCAGCAAAGAATTTACATTTTTCTCGCGATTAGCGGACCATTTAACTTTGACGCTGTATTTTTGTAATTGATAAATATAACTTAATTGAGCAATGGAGCATGCACTTATTTTATTATCTTTAGTGCTGTTAGTATAAAATAAATAACTGCCAAAACTTAAAGCACTGGTAATTATCTGGACACTTCCTGATGTTGCTGTTGCAATTCCAACGGAATGAGAACAACTGGAATCAGTGTAGAGCTTTACAGTTTGACCACTCGTCACTCCGCTGACTGTAATCGTAGGAGTTGCCACCGATCCTGGAGAAGTAAGTGGATTGGTCAATGCCATGGAGGTACCCGTTTTCGGAATATTGGCCGGATCAGTTGAGTCCTCTGGCACAGCATTTCTATTGCCTTCACTTGCAGTATAGTTGCTTAACTTGCAACTAGTGAGTGCGATGAATAAAAGTAATAATAAAATTTTTCTCATTTTTTTTAAACTTCAATCAAAATCAAGTAAACTTTAGTTATCAACATCTAAGTATCGGGCAAATTTTTGTTTAGCATTAGCGGCATAATAATTAATATATCTACACAAAGGCGAGCGCAATGCTCGGTTAAGAAAAGCGAAGGGTAAAATGGAAAAAATAATTACAGAGGCCTTAGAATTAATGAGTAATCAACATTTTGATTCTCTAGCTTTTGGCGTGATTGATTTTAAGGAGCAGAGTTTTGAGAGCTTTGAGATTCAGGCAGGCGTAATAAGCACTCGTCCTTACCTTTATTTTGATCTTGCAAGCCTCACTAAGCCTCTGACTAATTCAGCTTCAATCCTTAAAGCACCTTCACTTTTAAACAACGAAACGTTGCTACTTTTAAATCACAAAGCTGGATTGCCTGTTGGAGGTTTGCTTTCTAGAAAAAATTGGAAGCAAGAGGTTTTGAGTTATCCCATTATCGAATCCCCCTCACTTTATTCTGATTATTCTTCATTGCGATGTATGTTAGAGATTGAAAAAATTTCTGGAAAAAAACTAGAAGAACTATGTTCATACTACTTTGACCAGGAATTAGTACATTGGAAAAAACTTCCAGAAAATGCTTTTTGTCCTGAATACGGAATCCGCAATAAAAAAATAATTTGCGGTGAAGTTCACGATAATAATTGTTTTAATTTAGGAGCATTTGTGTCTCACGCAGGGTTGTTTTCTACCGTCGATGGGCTTTGTCGTTCACTTTTAAATTTAGACAAAAGTGTTTCTTTAATTAAAAGGATTAATCAGGAATTCGAATCTATCAAACCCGACGATCGATTTCTTTTAGGATTTGATCGCGTGATGGATCCTGAAAATACCTTGGCCGGAAAAGGTTGCTCACTAAAAACATTTGGCCATTTGGGGTTCACCGGAACTTCATTTTGGATTGACACTGAAGAAAGTATCGGGACGGTTATTTTAACTAATGCCACACAATCATATTGGTATGAGCGATCGGGATTGAATTTACTTAGAAAAAGCTTAGGTTCCTCTTTGTGGAAATTTTGAAAGATTATCTATTATGTCCGTTGGGCGAAGACTAAGATCATTGTGTCCCGTTTTTTTCCAAGCCTGAGAACACCATCCATGCATGTAGCTAGCAACAATTAAGGATTCTTTAGGTCCTAAGCCCTGAGCTCGCATTGCCGCAATTATACCCAATAAAACATCACCTGTTCCAGCTTTGGCCAAAGCGGGAGTTCCCTCTGAGATAACATAGATTTGCTGATTAGTATCGACAACAAGAGTCTCTGCGCCTTTTAATAAAATATGACATTCAAATTTTAGCTGGGCCTGAAAAAGAGCTGCTTGACGATCGGATTTCACTTTTTTTGCATTCACATTCAATAACCTAGCAAGTTCCCCTTCATGAGGAGTAAGTGTCCAGGTTGAAGGTAGTTTTGTAATTTTTAACTTAGCCAGTAAATTAAGAGCATCAGCATCAAGTGCAACTTTTTCGAATTTATTTTTGATGAGATAAAGAAGTAAATTTTGACTTTTTTTACTAAGTCCCAAACCTGGTCCAACTGCAAAAGAAAATGTTTTTAAATCTTTTAGCTTTTTAAGTTCTTTAATCTCTAATGGATGAAGAATAAAGTCTGGAAATTTGACCCAAGGAAATTGAGTAAGATCACTCATTAAGTGAGTGTAACCTGCACCCGATCGTGTAGCGGCCAGTGCGCTTAAAATTCCAGCGCCAATTAAGCCTTTACCGCCTCCAATGACAAGCACTTTGCCCGCATCAGTTTTGTTTGAAAGTTTTAAACGCTTTGGAAAGATTTTTTTGACATAGGTTAAACTAATTTTTTTCATGGAGCAAATCTTTGGGAATCTCCCTGATGATTTGAGTGCTAAGATTCTTATCACTCCCTTTTTGATTTTGTCCCAGAACTGCAACGAATGGTTTGCGATTGGAGTTATTTCGATTCCAAACAACTAAAGTATAATAAAGCGAAGTTGGCGAAGCAAAGAATTCAGTTTGATCAGGACCAATATAAATATAAACTGATCTTAAAAATTCAAACTGACTTTCTTCTGCAGGGTGAATTAAAAATTTATAATGTCTCTTTCCACTTATGGAGAGAACCAGTTGATCTAAGATTTTTGGATCTTTAGTTTCCTCAGATTGAAATTGCGCCATTTCATCAGGAATTAAAAAATATGACAAAGGGAATTTAGGGTTTTTATCAGAGGAAAAATCTAAATCGAGATTAGATGATTCCGCAATTTTTCTGCTGATTTTTTGTTCGCTTTGCAGATACTGAAGGTAGGCAACTGGGAGAGATTCATTATCGTCTAATTTTTTTAAATGCTCTGATTTTACAAAATGACTAAGCTTTGGACTTAAATTTGCGCCCTTTTCACAACTCGAAAGGCTGTAGAGTGCAAAAATTCCGATTAGTAAAATCCTTATTTTCATCATTAAAATCTTCGAGGCAATAAATTCAATTTTTATTAAGCTTCTATCTTCTCCATAGCTTCATCGGCATTTTTGGTTAACTTTTTAGTTTTTGCTGTGATAAACTTAAAAAGATCTAAGTTAAAACCCGACAGGAACACTCATGAATTTAACCAATAAGCTAGATTTTAATGAACTTAAGAAGTTTCAGAAAGATATCCATAAGATTTTTTTTTACCGAGTCTGTGGGACAGGCATGGGGGCAGCAGCATGCTTACTAAAAGAAAAGGGATTTGATGTTCAAGGAGGAGATGCCAATTTTTATCCTCCGATGAGTACTTATTTAGAATCAACTGGCATACCGCTTTTTAAGCTCGATCACGTGACTGCCGAATTTTTGAAACAATTTGATCTTATCGTCGTTGGTAATGTTATTCCAAAAGACGGACCAGATTCAAAATTGATTGAAGAATTAGGTGTTAAATTTGCGTCTTTTCCAACAACCATTGGCGCCTTGGTTCTTAGTGATGTAAACGTTGTCGGAATAGCTGGAACTCACGGCAAAACTACAACAACCTTTTTAGCAACCCAGATTTTTGAAAAACTAGGTACCAATCCAGGCTATTTGATTGGTGGAGTTATGGAAGAGAGACCTTCTTCTAAATTGGGAAATGGGAAATATTTTTTTATAGAATCAGATGAATACGACAGCGCATATTTTGAAAAAATTTCGAAATTTAGATCTTATTCATTAGACAATCTTATTTTAACTTCCTTGGAATTTGATCATGCTGATATCTTTAATTCAGTTGAAGATATCAAGGACCAATTTAGATCTGCCATGCCTCACATCGGCAAAAAAATGATCCTGAGTGCTGACTACATTGCCTCACTTGATCTCTTTAATGAATTTTTTGACGGAGATAAATCGCGCTGGATAAAATACGGTGAGAAATCGGCGGTGGGTCCTCATATTCTTGAAGCAGGAGAAAGTGGATCAACTTTTGAATTAAAATTTAATAACCAAAACTACATTTTTAAAACCAATCTTATTGGCCGACACAATATTTTAAACTTAACGTCTGTCATTTTGTATGCTTTATCAGAAGGCTTTGGAGAAAAAGCTATTGCTGAAGCCATATTAAACTTAAATATGGTTAAGCGTCGCCAAGAAGTCAGAGGTAGCTATAAAGGTTCACTAATCATAGATGATTTTGCTCATCATCCTCGTGCTGTTGAATTAACTCTCGATGGCATCATAACTCAATATCCTCGAAAAAAAGTACACGTGGTTATGGAGCCTAACTCTGCGACCGCTAGAAGTGCTATCTTTCAAAAAGAATTTACTGAGTCATTATCGAGAGCGGCTTCCGTTATTTTTACAAAACCTTCAAGACCTACAAGCGTAAAAAATGTTGGTGACCTAGATATTTACAAAATTGTAGAAGAAATTCAATTATCAGGGCGTCCGGGAAGTGTTGTCGGGACTTTAGCCGAATTAATGGTTGAAATCGAAAAGTTAGCTTCTGTTGATAATCTTATTCTTATTTTAAGTAATGGAACTTGTCTGGGGCTTTGGGAATCCGGTTTTGTGAAGGAATTACAACCAATAAAATGAAAATTTTTCTTCTCTTTTTCATACTTTTCCCTTCATGGGCTTCGTTAGCCACGGAGAGATTAAATTCAACGATTATAAATGAATACTTGAAAATTCAAAAAGAATTCTCAGACTTTGCTTGTCGTCCAGGTACTGAAGATACTTTTCGGCAATTAGATAAAAACTATCGAGGTAACGGCAATTTTATTCCAGTTTTATTGGACGAGAGCATCGACCTTAAAACCATAAAAAACATACTACCTCTAATTCAAGAAAAAAATATTTGGATCCAAACTCAAATCGATAACCTTTCAACTGTTGAGGGGAGCAAGTTAAATGCTTTCGAGCTTGATCGAATTCAAAACGAAATAAATTTAATTACTGAAGCTAAGAAGGAATATTTTTTCGCATCGAGTGAAGTTAAAAAAAAGAATATTCAGGATAAGGCCGTTCTTCAATTTGAGCAACTAGTGAGAGAATTGGAATTTTTAAAAAACAAGTTTCCTTTTTTGTTAAGTTTTAAGTTTCCGATCAATCATTTAGCGTTGAGATCCGAATACGAAAAAAATAAATCACTCAATTCCAAAGAAGGCCGGGGACGTGCCAATTCAGTCTATTTTTATCGAAGGGTTGTTCAGGATGGGGCATTTGATGAAGACCTCTCTCGCAACGATTCTGTTGTTCGTGCATCATTTGATACTTTATATTTGAGTTTGAATAAAGATATTAAGCGAAATTTCTTAACTGAGAACGAAAGAGTCGATTTGCAATACATCGTCACTCATTTTAAAAAGTTACTATCAATTGGACCTAAAAATCTTATTTCTCGTTTTTTAGAATGGAAGGCACGCAATGAACGATCTCTAGCTTTTTATCAAATGTTACTTGATGGCAAAAAAATCAAGATGACAGAAAATAGTCAAATTCAAGATCTTGCGGCATTACTAGAGGATCGTTCTCGATCTTTGTACACTTTAAAAGATTTTGTTCTAAGTAAGGAAGCTCGAACTTATGAATTTTGGGCCCGAAGATCAGATCTATATCAAGCACTCTTTGCTATTGAAACGATCCTTTATAATGAAGTAGGTCTGATAGATGCCCCTGATGCTCTAGAGCGCCGAGATGTCACCCAGGTCGTTATTAACCGCAGTGAAAATCCAGCTTATAATCGATTTTCCAAAAGTGATTCTTTAATTAAGTATTTTGCACCCGAAATAAAAATGAATGAAAATAAATGGCTCAATGTTTTGTTTAAAGAAGGTGAATTCTCTTTTACTTATTTTCATATTCCTGGAAATCTTCGTATCTATTGCCCTGACATGAGCAGGACTGGTCGTTTTCTCAGGAAAGAAAATATTCGAATTGCATTAAGTTTACTCAATAACCCTCGAACTGATTTTAAAGCCATACGCTATTTTTCTAGATTAAGTATGTTTGGTCGAATTGAGATGGATTCTCTTTGGCAGGATTTTTTGCCCTTAGAGGAAGTTCCTGGCAAGCCAGCTAGAAATGCCAAAAAGATCTATGAGTATTTTAAACAGGATCGCTATCGGTTTCTATACCATTTTAACAATGAAGGCCTTGGGAAGAATTTTGTGGCCATCGAGCTCAAGGGGAGAAATTACGTGCTTGAAGCTGATAATCCTCGTCAAATTTTTTACTACCGAAATCCTAATCAATTTAAATATTTTATAGAAAGAAAATAAATTGCGCACTCACTTTTCAGCGTGTATAGTGCCGCCTAGTGTATTATTTATTTAGATGGATTTTATTTACCATCTTCCTTAGTGTGGAGTAGCCCTATGTTAAAAGATTTCATCTTTACCTCTGAGTCTGTGACTGAAGGTCACCCAGATAAAATCGCCGATCAAATCTCTGATGCCGTCCTAGACGCGATGTTAGCTCAAGATCCAAAGTCTCGTGTAGCTTGCGAGACGATGATTACAACTGGTTTGGTTGTATTGGCGGGAGAAATTACTTCTAAATCAAATATCGATTTTCAATCGGTAGTGAGAAATACAATTAAAAATATTGGTTATGATCACTCATCAAAGGGATTTGACTCTCATACTTGTGGTGTAATGGTTGCTCTAGATAAGCAATCTCCTGATATCGCCCAAGGTGTAAATGAAGGAGAAGGAACTTTTACCGAACAGGGAGCTGGGGACCAGGGGTTGATGTTTGGTTATGCCAATAATGAGACTTCGAGCTTTATGCCCTTAACCATCGATCTTTCTCATCAATTGGCCCGTCAATTATCTGCAGTTCGAAAAGATGGCTCTCTTGGTCTACTTCGTCCTGATGGCAAAACACAAGTTTCAGCTCAATATGTCGACGGAAAAATTTCAAGATTAGATGCTATCGTCGTCTCAACTCAACACGCAGAAGAAATGACTCTAAAGCAAGTTCAAGATGGTGTTCGTGAACTTGTCATTAATAAAGTTGTTCCCTCAAATCTTATCGATAACAATACTAAGATCTACATAAATCCAACCGGCCGCTTTGTTATTGGGGGCCCAATGGGAGACTGTGGTTTAACAGGTAGAAAGATTATCGTGGACACTTACGGAGGACACGGAGCTCACGGCGGTGGTGCCTTTTCTGGTAAAGATCCTTCGAAAGTTGATAGATCTGCAGCCTATGCTGCTCGACACGTGGCCAAGCATATAGTCGCCGCAGGTTTAGCAGAGAAAGCTCTCGTTCAAGTCGCCTACGCCATTGGTGTGGCCCAACCAGTATCATTTTTGGTTGAAACTTTTGGAACAGAGAAAGTTGATCACTCTAAATTAACTTCTGTCATAAATAAAATGTTTGATATGAAGCCAAGATCAATTATCGAAAGATTAGATCTTTTAAAGCCGATCTATTCAACTTCAGCTGCTTACGGTCACTTTGGTCGTGAAGTTTTCCCTTGGGAGAAACTTGATCGACTAACTGAACTTAAATCACATTTTTAATTACTATTTATCCATGGCACTTCTTGATTGAAGTGCCACTTTAAACCAACTTATCTACTTCACTTTATTTTTTTCAAAAAATTCCGATACCACAGATATCTCTTCTTAAGCCGGAGCCTCTATGGGTATTTTTCTTTCTCTATTTTTGTCCTTTTCACCCGCTATAATTCACGCCAAAGATGTGGGTAGATCTCCTGCCGTAGTCAAAAATAGCTGCGACTTAAACATTGAAACGCTAAAAGAAAAGGAAGGTAGTGAAAAAGTCTTTCAGGATACACTTCAGCACTATCTAACCATACGTTCTGACGATGACAGAGGTTGTTCGGCTATCCCTAAAAAAAGATATTCAGATTCTATTTTAGAAAATTATGCTCGTAATGAAGTAAAAATCCTTTTTCAAAAATATTCTGAAAAATATTCAAAAAAATGTATTTCTTACTTTAAAAAATTATCCCTCAATATTGAGAGATTTCATTGTGAAATGCCAGAAATCGATACAATGAAATTTTCAGATTTTTCCTGTGATAAAAAAATTGAAGAAGGAACAAATAGAGTTTTTTATATCGCGAATGCGAAAGTAAGCCTTGCTTATCATATGACAGGTAAAATTATTGAAGAAAAGACAGTCGAAGCTGTTCAAAAAGAACAATGTAATCGAGTGAATCAATGTTTGTCGGAAGTTTCAAGAGATCAAAAGGACGAACTTTTTCAGTTACAAAAATTAAAAGACGTTGCTTGTAAATCAGAGATTGTAGCTGTTGAAACATCTCGAGCCCCAGCGATTGAGCACGATGATAGCTTCGACGGCAAAAGAAGGGCAAAAGATATAGAAAAAGAATATGTTGACGGTGAGAAGGTTCACTCAAATACGTTGGGAAAATAGTTTATGTCTTTCATTGATATTATTTTTTTTATTATAAAATACACTCCCTTTTGGGCCGTCCCATTGTCGTTAACGAGTTTTCACTTTGCATACACATATTGGTTAAAGGACTATCGACAAATTGCCTACGCCTGGGGATTTATTACCTCATTTTGTCTTACATCAGTATTGATTTATTTAGTGATGGGTGGACCTGATAAAATGGTTGACACTCTTGCTCACATAATCAATTAGTTAATATGAAAATTTCTTAAAAAACCTTTCTTCTTCAAATGAAGATCTACTGTTGAAAAATTGACACTGACTTAACTTCCTTGTTAGCATTTTTAATATGAGTCACAAGAGTTGACCATTTTAAACAAGTAATTTTTTATTCATATTTCTTCAGGACGGCAAAAGAGTGAATGACTTTCAATTTCTACACACAGCTTATGAAGACCAAAGTAAAACCGAAAACACTATTGTTAAGTTGCCAGATATTTACTTGGTAGAAGACGACCGAGTTCTAGGTACAACCATTAAAAAATTTCTTGAAAAAAAATTATCTCTCAACGTGCATTTCTTTCTGACTCCAACAGAATGTCTTCTTGAGTTAGATAAAAAAATAAAATCGGAAACGGTTGTTAATCAAACATCTTTTTGCCTTATCACAGATATAAGCTTTGAAGTTGGTGGTTCTGATGGGTTACTGCTCATTGACTTGCTAAAAGAGCGTGGACATCATTTTGTTCCAATTGTAATGACAGGTTTTGCTTCAATTGAAACGGCGATAAATGCGACGAAGAAGGGTGTTTTTCATTACCTAACAAAACCGTTTGAACTCGATGTTCTATCGGAACTGGTAGTTAAAGCCTTTACAAAAAAATTAAATATTCCAGAGTCTGCTTTTGTAAATTCAGAAGTAGCGACTACTAAATTAAGCCAACCACCTGCTCAGTCATCACATCTTTTTCAAAGCAAATTTAAAATCGAAGCTCCTGGACCCGATGATATTTTTTGTGGAATGGTAGGTCGCTCGCCTCAAATGAAGCAAGTGTTTGAGAGAATTAAAAAAGTAGCATCGTCAGACTCAACTGTTTTTATTTCAGGTCCCTCTGGTACAGGAAAGGAATTGGTTGCCAATGCTCTTCATAACCTTTCTGTTAGAAAATCCCATAACATGGTTTCTGTAAACTGTGGGGCCATACCTTCTGAACTTCTAGAAAGTGAATTGTTTGGACATGAAAAGGGAGCATTTACGGGAGCTATCTCTGCGCGTAAGGGCCGATTTGAAATGGCCCATCGAGGTTCAATTTTCTTAGATGAGATTGGAGATATGCCTCTTCTGCTTCAAGTAAAAATTCTTCGAGTTCTGCAAAACAGAGTTATTGAGCGAGTAGGAAGTACTGAAACAACTGAAATTGACGTAAGAATTATAACTGCGACTCATCGAAATTTGGAGATGGCAGTACAAGATGGAAATTTTCGCGAGGATCTTTATTACCGTTTAAATGTTATTCCAATAAAGATACCAGCACTAAAAGAAAGAAGAGAAGATATACCCCTAATGATTTCTTATTTCCTTTCTAAATTCGTTAGTGCTGATTTAAGGAATAATATTGAGTTTGAAGATGATGCATTGGAATTACTAATTTCCTATGACTGGCCTGGAAACGTTCGTGAATTGGAAAATTTAATTGAGAGACTTGTGATTTTAAAAGGTGGAAGTCTCATTAAGGTTCATGACCTACCAGCGAAATTTTTAAAAGTTTCTCCAACCCAAGTTGAATCTTATAAAAGTCTTATCAACCTTCCTGAAGAAGGAGTTGATCTAAAGCAATTGCTTTCAGATATTGAGGATTCATTAATTAATCAAGCTTTAGAATTAACTGGTGGAAACAAAAACCAAGCTTCAAAATTGTTGACGATGAACCGTACAACCTTAATTGAGAAGATGAAGAAAAAAGGCTTCCTCCAACTTAATTAATCATTCTCCTTTTTTAATAGATTCTCTAATAAAGTATTTTAAGACTTTATTACGGTTGGCACCACCAACAAGCGTTCTCATGTCTTCATGTAAACTTTGGTCGTAGATTAGAGCGTGAAGCGTTCCAGGACCTTCTTCTATTTGCTTTGTCACTTTTGATAATGAGTCAGAGGATTGCTTAAAGTTCGCAATTGATAAGGTTAGATTTTTGTCATTTAAAGTACTCATGACCTTATTGGTATTAGACGTTAAGTTTTCTAGATTTACTAAAACTCGTTCTAGCCGATTATTTTCTACAGAAGACATGATTTTATCAAATTTAGTTAAAATGCTTCCTGCTACTACCATTAGGTCTTCACTCTTTGTTATAATATGGTCGATTTGATTGGTTTCGTTTGTTGTAAGCAGGTCTCCTTCTTCGACGTGAGGTGTAGCCTCAGTTCCTCCAAGTATTTCTAGAAATTTGTCGCCGAGGACTCCTTGGGTTTTAAACGAAATAAAGGCATCTTTTTTTATCCATTCCGTGTAGTCAGCATTTATTCCAAGGGTGATGGTAAGAGTATCAAGATTTTTGAAGTCGATGGAGGTAATGCTTCCAATTTTAATTCCTTTTAATTGTACAGCTGCTCCAATTTTTAAATTTTGCGCATTCTTAACTTCAGTTTTAACGTAAACTCTTCTCGAGAACAGTGGATTTTCTTTATTTAGCATGAAAATGGTTGTTGCACTTATTGCCAAAAGTATTGAGAGGAATATTCCCGAAATTAGATAATTTTTTTTATCATTAGGCTTGATCATATTCTATTCCTTACTGTTGATAAATTTTTGCACAATGGGATTATCTGAACGTTGAAAATGCATTGGAGTATCATTGAAAATAATTTTTCCCTGATGAAGAACTATAATTCGATCACAAAGCATGATGGCAGACGATATATCGTGAGTTACAAAAATTGAAGCGATTCCCTTTTGTTTTAATTTTTGCATAAGGGAGACCACATTCAATGTATTCGCTGGGTCTAATCCCGCAGTGGGCTCATCGTAGAGAATAATTTCGGGATTTAGAATCATTGAACGGGCCATGCCAACCCGCTTTTGCATCCCTCCAGACAGGTCTGAGGGCATCAGCTCTTCTTTGCCTTCAAGGTCGATGAGCTTGAGCATATCTGCAACTTTTGTTTTAATTTCGTCATAAGAAAGTTTTGTGTGCTCAAATAATGGATAGGCAATATTCTCGAACACGTTTACAGAGTCAAACAAAGCTCCATTTTGAAATGAGTAAGACATTTTAATTCGATAGGGGGTAAGCTGATTTTCACTTAAATGCTCAATCCTTTCTTGGTGAAATAAAATTTCTCCACGATCAATTCTCTCCAATCCAATAATGGATCTCAAAAGAACGGATTTACCGGTTCCAGAGCCTCCTAGCAAACCTAGGCTTTCACCTTTCTTAAGAGTCAGCGATACACCTTGATGAATCAAGTTTTCACCAAAAGATTTATGAATATTTTTTAACTCTAAAAGATTTTGTTCCATTTTTACCAAATAACCAAAAATATTTTGCTAATAAAAAAATCAGTTACCAAAATTAATATTGAAGCAGTTACGACAACCCAAGTTGTAGTTAATCCTACTCCCTTTGTTCCATCTCGTGTGTTTAGACCTTTATAGCAAGCAAAGATTGTAATGATGCCAGCAAATACCGCAGACTTTACTAGGCCTGACATATAGTCATGAAATTTTACAGTTGAAAATACTTTATAAAGATAGAGTCCTGGAATGATATCAAATTCTGTTTTGCAGACTATTAATCCACCGAGAATGCCTACTGCAAATGAAAGAGCAGAAAGCAGTGGCAAAGAGAGCACGAGTGCCCAGAAACGCGGAACGACAAGTACTCTGACAGGGGAAGTTCCAAGTGCTCTGATAGCATCAATTTGTTGAGTAACATTCATTGCTCCTATTTCAGCTGCTATACCTGAGCCAACTCTACCGGCAACGAGTAAAGAAGTGAATAGAGGAGCCATCTCTCTGGCAAGGGAAAGTGAAACTACCGCAGGGACATAAAGCGTGCCACCAAATTTTGCAAGGCCGTAGCCAAAATTAAGCGTCATAACTAGGCCCATGGTAAGTCCTATAACAACAGTTATGGAAGTGGAACCGTAGCCAATATGGGTAATCTGCTCCATCAAGCGAGAAAAGTAAAAAGGACTTGAAAATGTGCATCTTATGGTTTCAAAAAATAAAGCGAAAATTTCACCGATAAAAATAAAAAATCTTTTTAACTGAAGAGAAATGGAGCTTAATTGATAGCTTAATGTTCTCATTAGTTCAGTACGATCCTTTTTAAAAAATCATTTAAAAAAATTAAATCTTGATCTAACAAATTAGAGCTCGAAGAGATGAGTACATAATCGTATATGCAATTATTCTTTTGAATCGTAATTATCTTCAAGTAGCGTAATACACCATCAAGTTTACCGCTAACTTTTAATTCACTTGCCTCACGTTCTTGGAAATAGGTAATTTTTTTCTCTAGAATTTGCAAATCTTCCAAGCCTGTCAATAGTGAAGACGTTAGTGCTTTGAGGTCACTACCCTCGTATTTTCTACAAGCACTATTAAAAAGAAAAATAGATTTTGTGCGAGAATTGGCAAGCGCAAAGTCAGATCCTTCACTATTGATTTCCTTCCATGGGTTAGGAATATTTTTGATGAGTTGATTAGTTACTCGTTCGCTCTTGGCATAAGAGCCTTTTTCGGAACTACATCCTGATATAAAGATCGCGAACATGAGGATAATTAAAAGTTTCATAATGCTTGCTTAAATAAGTAGGTTATTTTCCCTTAAAAATGCTAAAGGTTTATCTTTATTAGAATCTTCTTCTAAATCATTGTAAACAGTCCAAATTTTCCACCCGTCAAATCACTGACAAGCATTTTTTTCCACTGAGAAAAATTTTCCTTTTAAAAAAATAAAAAATAGGTAAACTAATAGTGAGTCAGAAATTCGTTCAGGAAGAATGAAATTTCTATTTTTAACCAGACTCTCAACAGGACAATTCGATGCGAACAGGATGTTTGTAGAATGTGCCAACAAAAAAAATTCATCAAAATTTTGACGATTTTTTTCGTGACGCTTTTATCATTGGAAAATATTTCCTTTGCCCAATCCCTATTAGATCAAGAAAAAGCCTCAACTTATTTACGTTGGAATTTGTTTACGGGAAGAGATCAACTTCAGTTCAATAAGAAGGGGAGCACCGTAAGTATTAAAACTTTAAATAATGATCTTTATAAGTCTCTGAAGGATGAATTGAGTGCTTTAAAAGTTGATTCATTATACATAAAAGAAATTCACTATAAAGATACAGCTACTGACAATAATTCTAGCAATGCGATGACAATAGAAGTTGAATTAAAAAGTGAAAATGTTGAAATGTTTAGCTTTTACCGAGAGCGCGACAAAAAGTACGTCGTGGATTTTTGGATGGATGGTGACACCGTTACGCTAAAGAAGGCTTCAGTTAAAAAGCCGACTGAAGATGCAACGGTTCAGGTGAATAACGAAGAGAGTGCAAGTGCTTCAACTCCTTCAACTCCTAAAGAATCTCCAGTTGTTGAGCCAAAACTCGAAAGAGTTCTAACTAAGCCAAAGTTGAAGAAAAGTGCGATCGTTAAAAAAGATACTCATCAAGAAAAAATTGATGAAATTGCTCAAAAAGCAAAAGAAGATAATATTCTTTCAAGTATTATTGTTGATCCTGCAAAGTTAAATGCTAAATCAGAGCTAGAGATATCAAACGAAGAAGAGAATTCCAAGAAGCCATATCGTGATTTTCGCTACGGAGCGACTTTCATCTGGGACTATGACCCAATCGCTCCAGCATATAAGCAAATAATAAATCTTCAGACCAAAATTCCAGAAGTATTTTATCCGATTGCCAATAGAGATTTCAAAAAAAATGAAAAAGAGGCCCATCTTCAATTAACCATCAATCTATATAGAAAGAAAAAATGGGGATTGATGTATAAGTCGATTAAACTTTTTCAAGAAAAGTACGGAATGAATACCGAATGGGAATTGTTTGAATTCATGAAAGCGAATTCGATATTAAGAGAAAATATCGATACGCCTAATCAAGAGTTATTCAAAAATGGAATGTCGATACTCGCGACACTTTCTGAAAAAAGTGAATCTTATGAGTTAAAAAAAGCAATTTTTAAATATTTATTATCTTACTCTATGGAGAAGGGCGAATATTTAAAGTCACTTCAGTTGGCAAAAAATTTCTACGCTGAAACTCGAAACAATTTTGATTTTGAAGAGTCAGCTATTCCGGCAGAGGCAATGCTCAATACTTTGGCCAAGCTTGGTCAAGTCGAAAAGATTCAAGAGCTATCGCAAGAAAAGACGATGAAGAAAATTCTTTCTCCTCAGCTTATGATGGCTTATCACACTTACAGCTTACTTAAAGTTGGAAGTCTTAATGAACTAGTTTCACTTTTTGAAAAAAATAAATCCTCACTCGTAAAACCGATTGATCCGGTGATTATGTATAACACCGCTGAAGCCTACTTCAGACTAGGGCGTTTTGTTGAGGCCATGGCTTTGTTTCAAGATTTTACTAAAAATTATTCTCATGAGTTTGTCGCCTCTAATGCCAATTTGAGAATAGCAATATGCTCAGACATTCTAGACAGAAATTACAATGAAACCCTTGAACTTTATAAAAAATCAATCGATCAGTCAGTAGACAGTGCAATCAGCCTAGAATCTAGGATTCGCTATGTTGCTTTTAGAAGTGTTCGCAAACTAGTTCAGGATGATCGAGATAAAGAAATGAGGATATTGCTAGAGCAAGACAAAAGCTCGCATGCTCCAACTGATAGAAATCTTATAAAATTGTTGCAACAGGTTCGTTTAAGAACGTTGATTGTAGATGAAAAATATAAAGAAGCTTTGGCTTATCTTTCACTAATTCCTACCATGTCTATGCCGAGGATTGATGCTCGAGTTTTCGAAGCAGATGGAGCCGAAATTATTTATGGAGTTATCTTAGAGCTATATAAAAAATCGGAATATTCTCAAGTGATAAAAGCTTGGCAAACTTACAAAGACAAATATGTTGATAAAGTTGCACAGGATGCGATGATTAATTTTATTGTTGGTAGCAGCTATATTAAACTTGGACTTTTTAAAGGTTTTGACGATGTTTATGCAAACTTTGAAAAATTAAAAGATGCCAGTAAGCGAACATTTCCGATTTGGGTTCCGAGAGATAGCAGTCAGCACGTAGGTGATTTGTTAAGTGAACTTGTTTTGGTTAAAGATATAAAACTAAAAAATTGGGATCTTGTTCAAAAAAACATTCTAGATTTTGACAAGAGATTACCTCGCCACAACAAGACGTCGTATTACAAAGGCTTGGTGGCTTACAATCAAAAAATTTATAGTGAAGCTGTAACACAATTTGAGAATTTTTTTTCAAGACAAGAGCAAAGAGTGATATATGATCCTTCTGACGTTGCGGATATGATCCGGGCCTATACTGACTCCATCTATGAACAGGGAAAGAACGATAAATTCCTGAAAGTTAGTGAAGCTATATTAAGTGACACCAGAGGATTTGGCATAGAGAATGCTTATATTCAGAATGTCCGAGAGAGAATTGCATATCTGGGAATTGAAATTAATGCAGGGGCGGGAATTAAAGACAATTTCATGCTCTTTGAAAAAAAGATAAATGATTTTAAAAAAGCGAACCCTAAATCAATTTACGCAGGACGAGTAAATTACCTTTTAGGGCAAGCGATGGTAAATAACCAAAAGGTTAAAGAAGGAAGAGAAATTTTTACAGGCTTGGTGAATGACAAGGAGTCTTCGGATTACATCAAGGAACTAGCTAAGAGTGAGTTAACTTTACTGAATTTGAAAGAGAAAACATTATAAATTTGCTTCACAGGATGGGGGCGTTCGTTATGACAGGAGGTCAGATGGAAACGATTAAGGTAGAACTTTTTGGGACAGATGTTAGAGTAGAAAAAGCACTTCACCAGGCAAGGAACTTGTCAGTGAGCAAAGCCGCCGTTTTGATTTCAGGAGAAAATGGTGTTGGAAAAAGAACTCTTGCTCGTTACATTCATGAAAATTCAGGCCGCGCAAATCAACCTTTAGAGGTTGTTGACTGCTCTCTTCCAGCTCAGGAAGTTGAAAATAGAATATTAGGTCATAGAGATAATGCAACTGGTAGATTCAATAAAGGAATCCTAGAGGCAGCCAATAAAGGCTCAGTGGTTTTTGCTAATATTGATTCACTAGATGAAGAATTTCAAAAAAGACTACATAAAATTATCAATGAACTAGAAGATTATGACATTGACGTTCGTCTCATTGCTACAACAACTAAGAACCTTTCGAAATTAGTTGGTGCTGGTAGATTTTATCGTGGCTTACATACTATCTTTGCCAACAATGCTGTAAACATTCCGGCGTTAAGAGAAAGACAAGAAGATCTTCAGCGATTAGCAAGACATTTCATGTCTGAAGCATCAGGTGAAGAAGAGTTTTCTACCGAAATAGATACTCTTGCAATGGATAGAATTACATCTCACTACTGGGCAAATAACATTCATGAACTTAAGCAAGTTATTGCAAGTTCAATTAACAATAAGTCATCTCTTCTAGATGAAAATTCTTATGAAATGAATGACAAAAAAACAGTTAATTTTATGGGTGAAGATGATTCTGAAGGTGTGAGATTAATGTCTCTAAAGGATGCAGAGAAATTACTCATCAAGAAAGCACTTATTCACACGAGTGAAAATAGAACACAAGCAGCAAAGATTTTAGGCGTTTCCATTAGGACTCTTAGAAATAAAATAAATGAATATAGAACTGAAGGATCATCTTATTTTGTTAATTTGAGATAGTTAACAACGCTTTCGGGGAGATTGGATATGAATATTGACGATAAAACAATTCAAGCGCTAGCTGCTTCATTGAAATATAGACAGCTTCGTCAGGAATTAATTGCTTCAAATATAGCCAATGCAGAAACTCCTGGTTACAAAGCGAAAGAAGTTGATTTTGAAGAGGCTCTCTCAAGAGCGCTCGATGTTGATGAAGAACAAACTTTAAAAACCACCGACTCCAAACATTATAATGTAGGCGGCGGTGGTTTTAATAACTTGCAACCAGAAATTGTTGAAGAATCAAATGGCATCGTAAGTCCAGATGGAAACACTGTCGATCGTGATAAAGAAATGGCAAGTATGGCCGAAAATAAAATTATGTACGATGCTTCAGTTCAATTGTTGAATAAAAAATTAGCTTTGATGAAATATGCAGTTGGCTCAGATCGATAGGGTTTGCTTTTAGGAGATAAATGATGGATTTATTAACAAGTTTAAAAATTAGTTCTTCAGGTCTTACTGCTAACAAAAAAAGAATGGCAGCTATTTCTTCTAATATTGCTAACGCACAAACAACTAGAACCGCTGAAGGTGGAGCTTACCAACCCAAAGAAGTCGTTTTTGGTAGTGAGCCGGCAAGAGAAAATTTTTCAGAAATTTTAAATGCCGAGATGGAAGATAACGCACAAACAGTTCAAGCAAAAGAAATAGTAAACAGCCGGAAGCCTCCGGTTTTGAAATATGAACCAAATCATCCTGATGCCAATGCGGAAGGATACGTTGCCTATCCAAACATTAATACGATGGAAGAGATGGCCAACATGATAGAAGCTTCAAGAGCTTACGAAGCCAATATTAATGCGATGAATACTGCAAAAAGTATGGCCATGAAAGATTTAGAAATTGGAAGAAATTAATTAAAAAAGGATAAATTATGTCGATTGAAAATGTAGGAAACATGAACAAACTTTTGAGCAGTTATAACACTCAAGATTGGATGAAAAGTGCCTCCGTTGATCAAGCTTCACTTCCACAATTTAACGAATTAGCTGCTAATCCAGCAATTGGGGCTAAACCAGCTCAAAGTTTTAGCGAGATGTTGGCGACGTCTTTAAACGATGTAAATAATATGCAAGTTGAAGCTAATAAAGCGATACAGAAACTAGCTTCTGGGCAAACTAAAAATGTTCACGAGACGATGCTAGCTGTTGAGAACGCGGAAATTGCATTTAAGACTATGAACCAAGTTAGAATGAAAGTTATCGAAGCATATAAAGAAATAATGAAAATGCAAATGTAGTGGTGACTATTAGTTTCAAAGGAATTGAAATTAAGAAATCAGGAGGATGGCCTTGCAAGATATTTTAGAAAAAATTTATAGGAACTTAAAAGAATTTTTTAATGGACTTGATACCACTAAAAAATTTGGTTTTATCGTGATAACTTGCTTGATCATGGCGGCTATGACCGGTATCGTGGTTTGGGCTTCCAAAACTCGATACGATTTACTTTATTCAGATCTCAACAAAGAAGATGCTCGAAAAATAGCTATTCTATTAGAAGAGAAAAAAATCCCATATCAGACATCTAATGACGGAAAAACAATTTCAATTCCAGAAGATCTCGTTGGTGTTTGGCGATTGGAAATTGCAAAATTAGGAACAAGTTTTTCAGGGACAGTCGGCTACGAGGTTTTTGACAAGCAATCTTTTGGTACTACGAGCTTTGTTCAGAAAGTTAACAAGCAAAGAGCACTTGAGGGAGAACTAGTTAAGACTATCATGTATATTCAAGGAGTAAAAAGAGCGAGAGTTCATATTTCAATTCCTGAGTCTTCACCATTTGTTGCAGAGAAAAAATCTCCTTCAGCATCAGTAGTGCTAGAGCTTAATGCTGGTGTGACATTAACACCTGCCGAAATTAAAGGTGTTGGATCCTTGGTAGCTTCTTCTGTTGAAGAAATGAGACCAGAAAATGTTGTCATTTTAGATGATAGAGGTAAAAAACTATCAGAAAATATTGGCGATGCTATGACTGCAACTACGGCGAACCGCTTAGCACTTGAGGCTCAATTAAACCAAAAATACGAAAGGCAAATTGAGGAAATTTTAACAAAAGTAGTTGGAGATGGAAAAGTCGTCGCTAAGGTTACTGTTGATCTTGACTTCACTGAATCCGTAGCAACCGAAACTAAATATGATAACGAAAACGCCGCTGTTGTTTCTGAGGTAAAAAATGCTCAGAATGTCACAGGTTCACGTCCATCACCACAAGGGGTTGCAGGGGCGCGATCTAACCTTCCAGGAGAAGAGCCACAACCAGGTGTTGCTGAAACAAAAAACAATGTAAGCAAAGAATTATCAACTAAAAATTTTAATGTTCCATCAACTGTAACTCAATCAAGAAAGCCTTCAGCAACGGTAAAGACCATTTCTGCAGCCGTTATGATTGATGGGAAAAGAATAGCCGTGATTGGTGAAGATGGTTCACCTCAGTTAGATAAGAATGGCAATGCCGTAATGAAATATGAAAAGTGGAGCGAGGCAGATCTGCAAAATTTTTCACAAATTGTTTCGAGTACCTTGGGTACTTCAGACAAAAGAGGTGACAAGTTAGTCATTAAAAATATGGAATTTGCAAGAGAGGACATGAGTGTTGCAGATGCTATGTTGAAGGATCAGGCTAATAGAGATTTGATAAAAAACATTGTTAAATATCTAGCTGTCGGATTAACGATCTCGTTATTTTTCTTTTTGGTTGTGCGTCCATTTATTCAATGGATCACCGACAATACTATCGAGACAGTCGAGGATTTCTTACCTCGTACTCTTGAGGAACTTGAAAAAGTACAAGTTAATCAGAGACTTCCTGGTCTCGAAGACGCTCTTCCGCAAATTGAAGAAAAGCTTAATCCAGAGAAAATTGAAGGAAATATGCTTCGAGAAAAAATTATTGCACTTGTTGAGAATAATCCAGGCAAAGCCGCTCAGATTATTCACGAGATGATCCATACTAATGAATCAAATAAGGAAATTGCGTAATAGTGACGCAATTATAAGGGAAGTGTTATGGCATTAGATGATAAGCAATTAGATCCAGATGTAGAGTATAGCTTACTTACGGGTCAGGATAGAGCAGGCTTACTTTTAAGTTCATTGGGAATGAGTATTACTCAGACGATCTTTCAAAACATGAAAGACAATGATGTAAAAAGAATGATTAATGCAATGTCTAGTGTTAAAAAAGCTCCAATCTGGATGGTGAAAAGAGTTTTAGAGGATTTCTATAAACAACTCAATGAAGAAAATGATCTCCTCTTCGCAGAAAACAGAGGAAGAGATTTTATTATCAATACACTTGGTGAAGAGCGGGCCAAGCAGCTACTGGGACAGATTGTTGAAGTTGGTCAAGTAAATACACTTGAGTCTCTTGAGTTAGTTGATACGAGAACGCTTTCAAACTTCTTAATAAACGAACATCCTCAGACCATTGCTTTAATCGTTGCGCACCTTAAGCCGGAGCGAAAAGTAGAAGTCTTGAGAAGATTACCTGAGGGGCTTCAAGGGGAAGTTGTTCTCAGAGTAGCTAATCTTGACTATGTTTCTCCTGAACTTATTTCTCACCTTGATGATGTACTTAAAACTGAGCTTAGCACTCTGGGATCAATTGATACTAATCAAATTGGTGGTGTTGAGCCGATCGCAGACATGCTTAATATTATGGATAAAAACACTGAGAAGAATATTATGTCTCGAGTTGAGGAAAAAGACCCTGAACTTGCAGAAGAAATTAGAAAACTCATGTTTACATTTGAAGACCTTATTTATGTTGATGATAAAGGGATTCAGAATTTACTTAGAGAAAGTGATAATGCAAAAGTTGTTATTGCAATGAAGACTGCACCGGAAGAGATTAAGCAAAAATTCTTCAAAAACATGTCGAATCGTGCGGCAACATTATTAAGAGAGGATTTTGAATCATTAGGGCCTACAAAACTATCAGATGTTGAAAAAGCTCAATCTGACATGGTTACCAAGGTTAAAGAACTTGAATCTAGAGGCAAAGCAATTATTTCTAGAGGTTCGGATGGGGATTCATTAGTTTAAATACTTAAGAGGAATATGAGTTATGGTTAAGCATGTTGGAGAGGTTGAAGAATATAAATTTAATAATTTCACAGAAGTTGATGCGTCAGCATCTGAAGTCAGAAATTTTGAATTTAAACCACTTTTAACAAACGCACAAGCTCTGGAAAAAAGTGAATTTCAAAAAGTCATTAGACAAGAGCGCGAACATGCAAGGCACTCAAATTTTAAAGTTAATCCGATTGTAGAAAAATTCAGGGGCTTAAAAGATCAAGAGGATCGTGAGTTTCTTGAAATCATTGAGAGAGAAGTTGCTAAAAAAGTTTCAGAAATACATGACGATGCATTTAAAAATGGTTTTGAAGAAGGTGTAAATCAGGGAAGAGAAGAAATATTCAATGAGATGAGAAATGCCGTCGATCAAAAGCTGGATAATTTTTCAGAGATGATTAATGAAGTTTTGAAGGCCCAAGAAAATCTTTTACAAAATCAAAAAAAAGAAGTCTATATACTTTTGAAGAACTTATCAAAGTGGATTATAACGAGAGAGTTGAAAGAAGATGGAGCGTACGTAGAGCGATTGCTGGAAAGACTTTTGCTTGAAATGCAAGCGCGCCAAAATTTATTAATTCAAGTAAGTCAAAATGACTTTGCAGCCATGCCCGAAATACTTACTCATATTCAAGCTCGATTAGGTGAGCTTAAAAATGTCAGAGTCGAAATTGATTCAGACATTAAGTCTAAAGGAATGGTTATCCAATCTGATAATGGAATTATTAATGCGACCATGGAAGAGCAATTTAAGAGTTTAGATAAACTTTTTGAAGACGTATTAGGCGACAATTAAAAAGGATGGGGTTTGCTAATGGATAAAAATCTTGATCTTGCTTCAATCCAAAAAAACTACGAATACGCTTCCCCATTTCAAAAGATTGGTAAAGTATTTTCAAATAAAGGGATGGTTTTTGAAGTTAACTTATCTAGGGCCCCCATAGGCTCAAACGTTGAATTTGTCACTGAATTTGGAGATCGATCATTAGGTGAAGTTGTAGGAATCAACGGACCGAGATGCATGGCCATGCCTTATCATGAACTTTCTGGAATAAATTCTGAAACAAGGGTTTATTTAAAAGATTTAACAACAACCATAAAAATTTCAGAAGCCATGCTAGGAAGAGTCATCGATTTTCAAGGCAATCCGATGGATAATAAAGGACCGATTGAGCCAGTAAAAGTTGAAGCACGTAGTATTTACGGTCAGCCACTTAATCCGCTAGATAGACCAACGATTAGAGAACCACTAGATACAGGAATTCATGCGATAAATTGTTTTATGACAGCAGGTAAAGGACAACGTTTTGCCATTATGGCAGGCTCTGGTGTTGGTAAATCGGTAACCTTGGGTATGATCGCAGAAAATTCCAGTGCGGATATAAATGTCATTGCACTAATTGGTGAGCGGGGAAGAGAAGTTTTAGAATTTATTGAATCAGACTTAGGTCCTGAAGGTTTAAAGCGCTCAGTGGTTGTCGTTGCTACCTCAGATACCTCAGCTCTTATCAGAATGAAAGCAGCCTATGTTGCAACAACGATTGCTGAATATTTTCGTGATAAAAATCAAGATGTGCTTTTGATGATGGATTCAATTACTCGTTTTGCTATGGCCAATAGAGAAATTTCATTATCATCAGGTGAGCCACCTGGACAAAAGGGATATACTCCTTCGGTCTTTGCCAGATTGCCTAAACTAATGGAAAGGGCAGGAACAAAAGCTGGAGCTGGTTCAATTACAGGAGTCTATACTGTTCTCGTAGAGGGAGGGGACATGGACGAGCCTATAGCTGATGCTGTTCGAGCTATTGCTGATGGACACATAATATTATCTAGAGAACTAGCATCTAGAAATCAATTTCCAGCAATAGATGTTTTATCAAGTCTTTCACGGGTCATGTCTAAAGTAGCTACCAAAGAGCACAAAATTGTTGCAGGTCATTTGCGTGACTTATTATCTGCATACAAAGCCAATGAAGACCTGATCAGCGTTGGTGCTTATGCCAAAGGATCCAATCCCAAAGTAGATAAAGCATTATTAATTTATGATGATCTAATGAATTTATTAAAACAAAATCAAGGAATGACTGAATTTTTATCAATTGAAACATTGTTTGATCGAATGGTAGAAATTGCACGAAAAGCTGAAAACATAACGTAAGTAAAATAATATGCAAAAATTTAAATTCAAACTCGAGGCCGTGTTAAAGGTTAGAGAGTTTAAAGAGAAAAAAATAAAAATTGAACTAGGAGAAATCCTTAAAGAAATTTCAACAGTTGAGGATAAGATTGCTTTAGCCAATGCTGCCATAGATGAAGCTTATGGGGCTCAAGAGGTAGCAATGAAGGATTTAGTTGGTGGAAAAATGATTCAATTTTTTCCATATTTTATCCAAGGTAAAAAAGAAGATATTAAAAATATGGAAAATTTGCTTTGGGCACTTAGGAAAAAATATAATTTGAAAATATCCGAGCTTGCTACGGCCCGTGGAGAAGTAAAGGTTATGGAAAATTTTAAAGATAAGAAAAAAGGTGAGTGGACCAAAGAAAAGAATAAAAAAGAACAAGAAGCCATAGATGAGATTGTGCAAATCAGAGGTCTAGGCTCAAGTGATTCTTTGTAGAAAGGTGAATATGAAAAATTATATATTGTTTCTGATACTTGTTTTAATAGCCATAAATGCCTTTGGGGCAACTGCGCCTGCAAAAACTCCTGCTAATGCTAAAGCTGGAAATAAAGATGCAGAAAAAAAAACAGAAGTAGCTGCCTCTGTTGAGAGAAGAGTTTATAGTGAAGAAGAATTTAAAAAAGCTGTTTTGGCCGAAGTAGAAAAAGTAATGAAGAGGGCCGGTGATGCACATTTAATAGATTTCTCCAAAGAACTTTTAGAAAAGGAAGATTCTTTGAAAGTTAAAGAGCTCACCATAGTCAAAGAACAAGAGCAATTAAATTTAAACATGAAAGATTTTCAAAAAAAAGTTATTGATTTTCAAGAATCACAGAAAAAGTTTTTAGGATGCATTGATGCCCAAAATGAAAAAGCAGAAAAAAGAGTTCTTCAAATGGTTGAAGTTATCTCTGCGATGAAGCCTCAAAATGCTGCTGAAGTTTTAACTGTCCAAGATCCTGACTTATCTGTTCGGATTTTGAGTCAGATTGATTCTCTAAAAGCTTCAAAGATTTTCAATTTAATGGATAAGGAAGTTTCTGCCCGACTTCAGAAACAGTTTCTTCAGATGAAAAAATAAGTTACAGTAACAATAAGCGTTGATTGCGCTTTAAGGAAAATATGCAAGGATTGCCAGTAAATATTCCAGCTTCTCAAGGTAAAACCGATGTAGGTTTCACCCCTGAAAAGCTACCTAAAAAAGGGGAAGCTTCTGCTAATGGAGTAGAGACTAGCTCGAATGAATTTTTATCTTTAATTGCCAATCTTACTAATGGTTCTGAGCTACAAACTAATGTTTCAAATGCTTCCACCAAAATTGACCAACTTTTAAATAAGTTAAAAGGCGCTCAAGAAGGAAAGATTTCTCATGAAGGAAAGATTTCTCATGAAGGAAAGATTTCTCATGAAGGAAAGATTTCTCAAGAAGGAAAGATTTCTCAAGAAGGAAAGTTCCCCCAAGTCCAAAATGAAGGCAAGCCTCCTCATGCATTAGAAGTGGAATTAATTCCAAATTCAAATAAAGAAAACTCACTTGATTTTTTAATTAATCAAGCTAAACCTAAAATCTCAAAAACTGACTCTGCTGAAAATCCTTCAGTTCTCCAAGGACCAGTCAAGGCTGGCGTTGTTAAAGCGGTGACGGGCGAAGATGTTAATGAAAAGAAAAGTGCAAATGCCAAATTGAGTTTGCTCCAGGGTGACGACATCCTTGCTCTTAAGAATCAGCAGGCAAAAAATCAATTATCTTTGGTAAAAAGCTACGGGCAGGGCCAAAATATTTTGAGCGATAATTTAATAAAAAATACGAATGATTTGGCTTTTAAGGATAAGAAAGGTAAAGCCTCTGTTGATGAGCTAAAGCTTCCAGAGACTAAAGTGGGAGCACAGTTAGCATCTTTAAAGCAAGAGATCGTTCCGATGCTTCAGACAAAAGGTGAAACTCACTCAGAGATGCATTCGCAAGCGAATCAAAAAGTTCTTGATATTTCAAACTTAAATTCAGCTAATAGTACCGAAATTATTAAAAAGATTTCAGATTATGTTGAACAAAGTCAGGTCGCCAATAAGCAAAACTTAGACTTAACTGTAAAGCATGAGTCACTAGGTGAGTTCAAGATTCAGGTTAGTAGAGTTCCTAGCCAGACCCAATCTCAAGTTGACATGCAGATAACGACTTCAAGTAAAGAAGGACATGACTTTTTTATGAAAAATGAAGTTGGACTTATTAAAAATTTAAATCAAGCAGGAATACAATTGTCAGATTTGAGAATTGTGTCAAGCATGAGCGAGTCTAGCTTATTTGGACAAAGTGATTCCAAGCAATCTAGTTCATTTCAACAAAATGCTGAAGGTGGCTCTAAGCAATTTATGAGCTTTGAATCCTCTCAGTTTTCATCTGATTCAAAAGATGGATCTCAAAAAAGAAAAGAATTGTGGCAAGAATATAAAGATCGGTATGGAGCTTAATCAATGCCTACAATTGGTAAACCACTAAGTTCGGAAAAAAGTTCATTCAGTAATATTTCTATGAGAAAAAGCGATCCCGTGGTTGATGGCGAAGCTGCTAATTCAAAAGTTGGCGATGATTTAAATAGAGTTTCTGGAGTCAAGCCAGAACAACGCTTTGTCGATCGAAAGACTCATGAAACTCTTGGCCCAGATGGATTTATGAAGTTATTGGCACATCAACTAAAGAATCAAGATCCAATGAAGCCTATGGATCAAAAAGATTTTTCATCAAATCTTGCCCAATTCTCACAATTAGAGCAGTTGACAGCGATGAACAAAAAATTTGATGGGCTCACTTCAAATAATAGCAACGAAAAAAGATTTCAAGGTGCTAGCTTTCTTGGCAAAAAAATTATTACAAGTGGGACTACCGTCGATTACGGTGGTGATGGTAAAAATACAGACTTACCATTCTATTTGGACAAGGCTGCAAAAAATGTTGTTGTTCATATTTATGATAATAAGAATCAAATGATCGGCAAAATCGATAAAGAGGATCTTGGTAAAGGACAGCAGGCTATTACTTGGGATGGCATTGGTCTCGATGGTCAAATTGCACCTAAAGAAACTTACCATTTTGATGTTGTTGCTTATGATGATAAAAATGAAAAATTTATGGGTGTCACCAGAGCAGAAGGTATGGTAACCGGTGTTCGTTTTGAAAATGGCGAAACTATTTTTGATGTAAGTGGTGGAAGAAAAGTTTTTTTAAAGGATGTTGAAAGTTTTTCACTACCTTCAAGTGAACTTGATAGTAAAAAAATGCCTGCATTGCAAAAGCAAGCTGCGTCAGCATATAATCAAATAGAGAACCAAAGCAATAATTAGGAAATAAGTTTTTAATGACGAATCCAAAGATTAACAACATTCTAATCCCTAACGTAACGAAGCTACCTTCGAAGCAGAATGTTGAAAACACCAATAAGCTTGGCGTTGGAGAGTCCTCAGAATTTAAAAATCTTTTAGATTCTACTTTAGAAAATTCAGAACAATCAATAAATGATCAATCGTCAAAAGGTTTGCGCTTATCGACTCATGCCATGAGACGCTTACAAGAAAGGAACTTGTCAATTGACAAGGAAGAATACACAAAGCTGCAAAGTGCAGTTGATAAATTAAAAATTAAAGGAGGTCAAGATTCGCTTGTGATCACTGGTAAGGCTGCTTACATTGTAGACGTACCTAAAAATATGATCGTTACGGCGATAGATAAAGATAGTATTGGTGATAATGTTTTTACGAAAATTGATTCTACGATATTAATGAATTAACAAAAAAACTCTCAAAGAAACGGTGCTGGTCCTTTCCGGAAGCCCTAGTTTTAGTCTGTAGTACTAATACGTCTTTGAGAAATTAGGTCTAGGAGGGACAAATGGGTATTCTTCGTTCATTCACAATTGGTGTTTCAGGTCTTAATGCTTCTGGGCAAGGTATGGGGGTTATCGGTGATAACATTGCCAACGCTGGAACAAATGGCTTCAAAGCTTCTCGAGCAGAATTTCAAGATGTCTTAGCAGTTTCACTTAAAGGTATCGAAGGTGGCGATCAGATCGGAGCAGGAACTAAGCTTGGTCACATTAAACCTATGATGACTCAAGGTGATGTTACTCGAACTGATTCAGTGACTGACTTAGCAATTTCTGGAGATGGTTTTTTTACGGTGGAAGCTCCATTTGGAAGAGGGGTTACTCGCGACGGCTCATTCCATTTTGATAAAGAAGGCCAATTGACAACAATGGATGGCTATAAAATTCTTGGTTTCCAGGCCGACGAAAAAGGTAAAATCATGAATAAGCTTGATCCTATCAAATTAGGCAGCACAACTATTCCAGCTAAAGCAACCAAAGATATTACAATGTCAATGAACCTAGACTCTCGAGTTAACAAATCTGAATTTAATATTGAAAATCCAGAGAAAACAGCTGCATTTTCTAATACAATGACTGTTTATGACAACATCGGTACTGCAAGAACAGTAACTGTTTACTATAACAAAACAGATAACAACCAATGGGAATACCACGTAGCTGCAGATGGAAAAGATGTTGAAGGTGGCAAGCCTGATACAATGTACGAAATGGCCAACGGAAAATTGCTCTTCAATGACAAAGGACAATTAGAGGAAAGAAAAGAAGGTAAAAATTCTTTTAATTTCAATAAAGGTGCAGCGAAAGATCAGAAAATTAGCCTAACTTGGGGACAAACACTTAAAGAAGGTGGAACTGGTCTTGATGCATCTACTCAATATGGTTCTGAGTGTTCTATTGCACGTCACACACAAGATGGTTCAACTGCAGCAACTCTAACTTCACTGTCGTTTAACGATAAAGGAATTTTAACAGCAGTTTATAATAATGGTGAGACAAGAGATATTGCTCAAGTAGCAGTTAGTAAATTTGAAAACAATGAAGGATTATTTAAAGTTGGTAAAAACATTTTTAAAGAATCAAAAACTTCTGGTCAAGCTGCTCTTGGAAAGCCAGGTGAATCAGGACGTGGAGAAGTGCTTTCAAAATCTATCGAACTTTCAAATGTTGATATTGCAAACGAGTTTGTTAATCTTATGACAGCTCAAAGAAACTTCCAGGCTAATGCCAAAACGTTAACCACTGCAGACCAAATGTTGCAAGAAGTTCTACAGATTAAGAGATAATTTTTTAAAATAATGAGGGGCCTTCGGGCCCTTCTTTTATTTTAAAATTGGATTAGTGTGAAAATAAAAATTGTCATATCTACTTTATTAATTATTTTATATTCTTGCTCTTTTTTTTCAAAATCTAAAAGAAGTGTTTCAAGTATTAATCCCTCCGAATTTGATCTTTTGACCGAATCAATTCAAGTCATAGACCTGGTCGCTACGAGAGAATTGAATGGTGATAGTTGCGACAGATTGCTAGATAGTCTCATTTCTGATTACCAACTTGTTTCTCCTATGAATATTGAATTGAAGATCTTGCAAAATGATGGTCAAAAAATATTGGCAAACAGCTTTAAAGCCAGATTAGCCTTACATTCTATTCTTTCTATTTTACCTACAAATTGCAGAAAAAAACTGACACAATTAAGTTCACTGATAAGAAGAAGTGAAGAATATGTCGGAGTTCATTATTTTAAAGATAATCAAATGTCAGCTGATTTGATTAAATTTGAAGATCAGCCAATTCCACTTTTTGATAAAAATTCTTTTTCTAAAATCCATCTTGGTAAAGATCTGAGTTCACTTGACTCATTCAAATTTGAAAATGGCGATATTGTTATTTTTAAAGGTACAGGTTTTTTTTCAAGCAACATGTCGATTCCTTTTCAACCTAGTTTAGAATTTAGTCATATATCTATTGTTCATGTGGATGAAAAAAATCAAGAAATCAAAGCAGTGGTATCATCTCCCAATGTAGGGATGGTGGAAGTCAAAATTGAGGATGCACTTCGTTTTGGAAGTATCGGTATGTTGATAATTCGTGCCAAAGATCAGGATTTAGCAGCTAAAGCTTCAAATATAATATTTGATAATGTTCAAAGCAAAACGAGAAATAAAAGTAAAATTCAGAAAATGCATTCGACTTTAGATGAGCTGATTTCAGATGCATATTATAATGCCTCGAATGGAGAGTTTATATTTCCAGAAATTCACACTTCATCAAACTACGATCAACGGCAAGCAATAGAGCAAAATAGATATCCAAAAGATAAACTGATGATGGCCTCAAAGTTAGAATTTGATTCACGTTTTAATATTTTAATCGATTCTGTTGATTATAGATTTATTCGAGATTCATGGAGAAAAGATGCTGTTATGGCCGAAATATTTCAATGGCTGAGTAAGGCAAATGCATCCAAATTTGCTTTGAGTAGCTTGAAAAAAATAGGCGATAGTTTGCTTTCCTATTTAGAAAAATCAGACATGCAATACTTTCAAAAAAATGAAAAATGGATGTCTTATGAAATGCTCAGTGAAATGTTGGCAAAATATGACAATGAAAAATTCTTAGAGCTTAAGAAAGCTATCCTTGAAAGATGATGGATTCTTAATCAAGAATCCCCATCGCTCCCTATCGCCTCTACCGGGCAAGCTTCAAGAGCGCTGAGACATTCTTCAATTTCGTGTGCAGTTTTTGGTTGTAATTTAACGTAGGCATGACCGTCAGTATCATTCATCTCAAAAAACCTAGGGGCTTCGATAACACAAGCATCGCAAGCGATACATTGATCATCAACATAAAATTGACCAGCTAGATTTTCAGGCCATTTTGATTTTTTGTCGGGCATTACGTAAATTCCTTATGATTACTCTTGGAGCATATTAGAGTAAATTTTAATTTTAGTATCTTCTTCAAGCTTTTTGAGTATGGATTCCATCATTTTTCGTGAAAGTGCATTTTTTAACCCAGCATTATCAGTGGCGATTTTCGCTTGCTCATTAAGATCTGCCGAAGCATTTGCCGAAGTAGCAGCAGCTGTTTTCAAAATAATAATCCCGCTTCCATCGTCAAAAAGATTAACTTTTGACTTACTTAAATCTCCAGCAAAAAGATCTTTCATATTATCTGCAGTGAGGTTGGCTCCGTTTGAAAGTCCATCGAGTCTATTGACTGATCCTTTTGAGTATTGAAGCTTGTATTTAGCAACGAGTGATTTCAATTCACTTTCATTGTTGGCTTCCAGCGCCTTTTTAATCTTATCCGAAATTTCTTGTGTAAGCTTTTTTATCTCTTCAACTTTATCTTTTTGTAGCAATTCTGTTGCAAATTTTTCTTTGTATTCTGAAAAGCTAGCTTCATGACCAGCGGTCCTTTGCTCAACTAATATTAAGTGATATCCAAATTGAGTTTTAATAGGTGAAGAAATCGTTTTTGTAGGTATTGAAAAAGCTACTTTATCAAACTCTGGAACCATTCGCCCCTTGCCAAATGAACCAAGATCGCCTCCTTTTCCCTTGCCAGATGGATCTTCGGTGAATTTATCTGCCATTTTAGCAAAATTACCAGGAGTCACTTCTTTGGCAATCTTTTCAATTTCTGCTTTAACTTTAGCTTCGTCTTTTCCTTGAGTCGTCAAAAGAATGTGGCGAGCTTTTACTTCTTCTGGTTTGTCCAAGCTTGCTTTTCGCTCATTAAACATCGATTGAAGCCTAATGGCATTGGTGTTTACCGCAAGAAATTTATTCAATTCCTCTTTAGAAACTTCAACAAAATTTCTTAATCCACTTTTGGAAAATTGAACAATCTCTGCGTTTAATTTTTCATTGCGAATTTTTTGCAAATCACTGAGATAATTTTTGGAAAGAGGGAAGTTTTGAAGGAGTCCCTGTGAATTTTTTAATTTTAGCTGATTAATTACATCATCTTCAAATTCTTTCGGGGTAAGTCTATTAGCGGCCAATACGGCTTTATAGCGATCTTTGTCGAATTGCCCATTGGTTTGGAAATATGTGAGGGTTTTTATCTCTGCTGCAACCTCTTGCTCTGAAGGAAAAGTTCCTAAGTCAGTAGCAAATTTAATCATTAATTTTCTTTGCACAATATTTTTTAAGGTGCTTTGCTTTATACCCATTTGTTCTATTTGCTTGGCGGTAATTTCTCCACCCATCATTTGCTTAAAAAACTCTATTTGGCGGTTATATTCCTGTTGGTACTCCTCAGGTTTAATTGGGAGATCACCAACTTTTCCTATAGTGTTTCCAGTCCCTTGTTGTAATGACTGATAGCCTGTAAACATAAAAGAGAGAATGATAAAGCCAATTAATAATGTAACGAAGAAACTAGCCGTTTTGTTTTTAGTAAATTCCGACATTTTTGAGATCCTGTGTTGCTGGTAAAAATTTTAGATTATTGTAGCTATAAAAAAGTTAGTTCGCAAAGATTATTGGCTTTTTAAAAGAGATTACTTAAGCTAAATTAAGATAAATTATATTTTCCTTTTTACGGAGTTAATAAGTTGAGGCTTTCTGATACAGAAGAGAGACGAACCAAGGTTGTGATTAATAGCGTAATTCTCGTCATTGCCCTCTATGGTATGTCGCAGCGAGATTATGTTTTTCAGAAATCCTCCATTGCAGAAAGAGTCATTATCGATTTAATGGCACCCGTGCAAAATTTTGTCATGACTTTTCAAAGGGGTATTTCTTCTTATGTTGAGCATTATGTTTCAAACTTAAATGCGAGTAAGGAAAATATTAGTCTCAAGGGAAAAATCGCTGATCTCCAAAATGAAATCTTCAGTTATCAAGAAGCGGTAAAAGAAAGTGATCGTTTAAGGGACCTAATAAAGTACGGTGAACAAATTGACCGGAAAAAAATAGTGGCCAGGGTTGTCTCTTGGGATTCAGCGGATGATTACAAAGTTGTCCGTATTAATAGAGGTCTCAAGGACGGAGTCAGGCTTCAATCAGTGGTTACAAGTGCCGAAGGACTAGTCGGTTATGTGTATCGTTTAACAGATCATTTTGCAGACGTTATAACCATTTTGGATGCTAATAACCGAGTCGATGGTGTTGTTGAACGATTGCGTTCACATGGTATTGTTGAAGGTTATAGTCGCGGTCGCTGCATTATGAAATATGTTAATCGGATCGAACCTATTATTTTAAATGATCTGGTATTAACTGCAGGTTTGGGTAATGTTTATCCAAAGGGATTAAAGATTGGCTACATTTCCCGTATTGAACGAGAAAGCTATGGAATTACCCAGCACGTTGAGATCACACCGCTGGTCAATTTTTCGAAATTAGAAGAAGTTTTAGTCCTAGTGTATGAACAAGAAGAACATAAGCAACTCGAATGGAAAGCCCTTGAGGAGCAACTTAATGCAAATGAGGTTAAGCGATGAAATCAAATTTTAAAGATATCGTTTTTCCCCTCATCAAAACCCTTATTCTACTTTTCCTTTTAGAGATCGTAACAACTGCAATATTTCCGATGATCGGTCTTTTGAATTTTAGAATTCCTTTTAATATTTTAATGGTTTTATTTTTGGGCTTAAGATTAGAGACGCCTTACTTAGCTATTATCATAATGATCGTTCAATATTTTCATGCTTTCTTTTCAGTGGAAGGGTGGGAGATGGGAACAGTGACTGGTATCATCATCTGTGTCGTTGTTTCTTATGTAAGAGAGATGATTCACTTTTCATCATGGGGTATGACTATATTGATTACTCAAGTTTTCCAGCTTCTATGGTTTTTTGTTCAGTCTATTTTGATCTACATACAAATCGGAAATCTTGATTATATTTTTGACAAAGGTTGGCGCTTTTTACCTCAAAGTGTTTTTATTGCTCTGTTGTCTCCACTCTTTTTCTATATTCTTAACAAAATTTGGAGCATTGATGACCGAGGAATGTTAGGAGATAAGATTTAATGTTTGGAGAAGACGATCTCGTCAAATCTCACCAAGAACGCGCAGATATTATATTAAATATTATTGTTTGCTGCTTTGCTGTTTTATTGGCGAGACTTTGGTTTTTGCAAATTTATCATGGGAAAATGTTTTTTAATTATTCTCTTGAAAATCGCTTAAGAAAAGATGCCGTTCGAGCGCCGCGTGGAATGATTTTTAGCCGAAATAATATACTGCTCACTCATAATGTCCCTCGTTTTGATGCGATTATTACTCCTCAGTACCTTGAAGGTGATGAGGAGACGATTGCTTATTTGGCAAAAGTTTTGGATTTACCTCCAGATTCAATTGTTAAAACGTTAAAAAAATATCAAGCTCAGGCTAAGTATATTCCAATCGTTGTTAAGAAAAATATTTCCAGAAGAGAAGTTGCTATCATTGAAACAGAGTCTTCTAAGCTTCCTGGTGTTTCAGTGGAAACATTCATAAGCCGCGAGTACACAGATAAGGATACTGGAGCTCATCTTCTCGGCTATATTTCAGAAATTTCACAAGAAAAAATTCCTCGTTTAAGAGATCGCGATAAATACGATTACAAGCAGGGAGACTTTATTGGCCAGGCAGGTATTGAACAGCAATATGATTTAGAAATTCGCGGAGAAGATGGATTTCAGTTTATGGAGGTTGATGCTCGCGGGCGTGCTAGAAGGCATGTTACAAGTGACGACCTTTATTCTGGAGTCGATAACAAGTCAGCAAGACCTGGTAAAAATGTAAGATTAACGATTGATCGAGACGTTCAGTTGGCAGCCTATCACGCCTTGGATGGTAGAGATGGTGCCGCCGTCGCTTTAGATGTCGATAGTGGTGAAATTATAGCCATGGTTTCAAGACCAGCTTATGATCCTGCTAATTTTTCAACAGGACTTTCATCGAATTACTGGAACCAATTGGTGATGGATGACAAACGTCCATTGCGCGATAGAACCATTCAGGAACACTATTCTCCGGGGTCAACTTTTAAAACACTTACTCATATTGCCGCCTTAGAAGAGGGAATTATAAATGAGGACACAAAGATTGTTTGCAATGGTGGATACCGAATGGGGGGAAGGGTTTTTCACTGCTGGAAAAAAGAGGGACATGGATTGGTTGATGTTGTAAAGGCGTTGAGAGAATCCTGTGACGTTTTTTATTATAGCATTGGAAATAAAATAGATATTGATGTTATCTATAAATACGCCACCCTTTTTGGAATGGGACAGCGTTCTGGTATAATACTTCCTCGTGAAACTTCTGGTTTGATTCCCAATAAAGATTGGAAAAAGAAACGAACCGGAGTTGAATGGCAAAAGGGCGAAACTCTTTCATGTGTTATCGGCCAGTCATTTATAAATGTTACGCCCTTGCAATTGGCAATGTTTTATGGAACTTTAGCCAATGAGGGAAAACTCTGGAGACCACATGTGGTCAAAGAAGTTTTTTCTAATTCAGGCCAAATCCTGAAGAGAATAGAGCCAGAGATGATTCACCAATTTAAAATTTCCCGAAAAACTTTAGATCTGGTTAAGCAGAGTCTTTTTGAAGTTGTGAATCAACCTGGTGGAACTGCAACTTCTCAAAAGGGTGTAGGAATTCAAATGGCGGGTAAAACAGGAACAGCTCAAGTCATAAGTTTTTCAGCAGATAAGATTTTTAATAAATGTGAAAATCAAGAATATAAATACCGCCACCACGGATTGTTCGCGGCTTATGCACCAGCAGGAAATCCAAAAATTGCGGTTGCAGTGGTGGTCGAGCACGGTTGTCACGGAGGAAGTGCTGCGGGACCAGTCGCTAAGGCCATGATCTCAGCATACATGAATAAATATTATCCGAGTTATCAGAAGAAAATTATTATTCAAGAGCAAGCCAAGATGAACTACGCTCAATTGATGGAAGACAATCGAGTAAATCCGGTTCCTATGGTGCCAGAGACAAATGTTAAAGATTACTATGATGAACTTGGTAAGCAGGTTCGTAGCTTTTCTCTCGAGAAATCTTCGCAAGCTCAATTAGGACCGGTAGAATAATGTTTAATTTTAAAGAAGAATTAAGAAGATACGACTATTCATTTTTTGGCATTTGTACCGCCATCTTTGTCATTGGCATTCTCAATTTATATTCTGCCACTCATTCCCAAGGTGTGGGGCACGAAGAGGGTTTATACAAAACTCAAATCATTTGGTTTTTCCTCTCTTGGTTAATTGGTGCCGTAGTCAGTTTTATTCAGCCAAAAAATTATTTTCGTTTGGCTTACCCCTCCTATTTATTAAGTGTGATTCTACTTATTGTCGTCCTGGTTGTAGGTCATTCTGCGCTCGGAGGACAGCGATGGATTGGCTTTGGGCCATTTAAATTTCAACCTTCAGAGATCACGAAAATTGCCATGGTGTTAGTTTTGGCCCGTTGGTACTCTAAGGCCTCACCCGATCAGGAAATTGGTCTAAAAGAATTGATTATTCCCTTCTTGATAAGTTTAATTCCTGCATTGATGATTATCATTCAACCTGACCTTGGTACGGGAATGCTCGTTCTAATCATTTTTTTCATCATAACTTTTTATCGAAAACTTAAGTGGAAAACAATTGTCATTCTTGCTGCAGTGGCAATGGTTGGAGCAACGGTTATTTACAATTTTGGACTTCGCGAATATCAAAAAAAACGCATCACCACTTTTATTGATCCAGAGTATGATGCCAAGGGGTCTGGTTATAATGCTATCCAGTCCAAGATTGCCATAGGTTCTGGGCAATTCTTTGGAAAGGGTTTTAGGCGTTCTTCTCAAGGGGCACTTAATTATTTACCGGAAAATCACACCGATTTTATCTTTGCCATTTTTAATGAAGAGCACGGGTTCGTTGGCGCGGTCTTTTTGGTCGCACTTTATATCGCGCTTTTTTACAGACTATTGTGGTTGGCCTCCAATGTGAATAAAATCTTCGATTCAGTTGTGGTGGTGGGGGTCCTCGCCATTTTCTTTGCTCATACAATCATCAACATGAGTATGGTCTCTGGACTTATGCCCATCGTTGGGGTGCCACTTCCTCTCATGTCCTATGGAGGATCCAATCTTTTAACGTTTGGGATTTGTTGCGGAGTCGTGACTTCGATCAGCAACGCTCGAAGTCTTTTTTAGTCCTTATATCAGACTTGACTTGAGGACTCATTTTGTGGAACACTATTTTAGTCTTACCATAGGACTAAAGGACCATTAGGGACCTGGGAGTTTTTCATGAAGAAAGTTTCAAGCATTGGCAGTCTCGTAAAAAAAATATACCGAACTTATTCTGGAGAATTGCTCACTCATTTACAAACCAGAGGATTTACCGATTTACGACCTTCGTTTCTTGAGGTTTTACTATTTATTTGTGAACACGAAGGACCCTCAATTAAAGAAATTGGCTGGGGATGTGGTCTCAAAAAGCAAACCATGACCTCACACCTTAATGAACTTGAAAGAAGAGGGTATATCGAAAGAAAAATAAATTCTCAGGACAAACGAGAGCAAAATATTTTTCTTACGGAGTATGGTTTAAAATTTAAGTTAAATCTTTTTGAGTGTATTAATGAGATTGAAAAGAAATACACAGATCTTATTGGTGATTTAGAGCTTAATAGAGTTGAACTAATATTAAAAAATTTCCACTCAAAGCTACTTGTGCAACCAGGTTTATTTGAACATCTAGCTGATTAAATCTCAAACATCAGCATCTGGAATTTGGGGCGCTACATCAGTGCTGACATCTTTTTCTTGATTTCCAGGCCAAAATTCATAACCACCAGAAATATTGTTGATATTAAAAAAACCTTTTTTAACGAGTTGCTCACAAGCTTGTATAGATCTTAGGCCATTTTCCGAAATGATCATAACAGGAATCGTTTTACTTGGAATTTCAACGAAGCGAATATTTAACTCTTCTAAAGGAATATGAATAGCGCCTTCAAGCCTTGAGCCTTGAAAAGCTTTTTGGGTAACATCTAAAATAAAAAAATCAATATTGGGATTATTGAAGATACTCCAAGCTTTCTGAGGAGTAAGGTCATTATAGGGTCTTCCCATAAGGATCATATTATCGTCAATCTCTTCTCCATTTTTAATTCTGACCAAATGATTTCTCTGGAGAGTGATGGAGAAGTCTAGCTTCTCATCAATCCTGTTAATATTTTTTTCAATATTATTAAGTCTTGAATTGATAAACTCGAGCATTTGAAAAATTTTTAAATCCATACAGAACTCCTCTAGCGAAACTCACTTTACTATTGTAGCAAAGGAGTTGGCGCCAGAGGTCGTTAGGCAAAAGATGCAGTATTCACTATTTAAAAGAATGAATAAGCTGATGCAAATTTTTTAATTGATGTGGGTTCAAACTTTCGACATCGCAGTGAAGTCGATTGACAGCATGGGCTTTGGCAAATTTGGTGAAGAGGTCCGTTGCTTCATTGATATTGAAAGTGATAATTTCTTCACTACCAAAAAGTTTACGAACAACTTTCATCGGGTATTTGCTGATGCTCTCTTCCTCGACATAGTACTTAGAGAGTCTTCCGCTAGAGCCAGAGCGGATAAATTCAATATTTTCTTTTTCTAAAAATTGTTGGACAAGTTCTAAGTGCTTTTCTTGCCCCTCGTTAAATGATTCGAAAATCTTTTGAGGAACATGATTTTTAATAACTGCTTCGGCGTATTTGTTTTTGCTTCTTTTTAAAATCTTCATTAAGTATTGATCATCATGCTCAATATATTCTTCAATGCTTGCAGGGATAACGTATTCAGTTGGAGAAGTCTTAAAAAATTTGAAAAGCAATTGCTCTAAGCAAACAGCGCGATAATGAAAGTAGACCATTATAAACATGTGGTAGCGCGACAAGAGAAAATCGTCAAAAGTCACAACCGCACGCTCATTAATTCCTAGATAAGCGGTATTGTTTTCAATACATATTTCTAAATTATCCAATAACCAATCAAGGTCGTATGAGCCGTAGCTTACACCACAGAAATAACTATCTCTTAATAGATAATCCATTCGATCACAATCAAGTTCACTGGAAACTAATTGGTGGAGAATGGGAAAGTAGTTAATTCCGGCAATGGTAAAATAATGTGAATCATTGGTGTGCCCTGTAATGAGGTCAGCAATATGTTTTCTTTCGAGTCCGAATTTTTTTTCTACCAAAGAAAATGATCCTGCAAAGGAAGAGTCAACAATGGATTTAATCGTATAGTCTTCATGAGTTGCTTGTCTGTCATTTTGCTGATCTTTTTTTGATAAAAAATCTCTTGGTATATTTAATTCAGAAAGTTTTGGCATCACTGTTTCAGTAGAATGTGAAAGAGGGGCATGGCCTACATCATGTAGCAAGCAAGCCAGTTTAAAAGTCTCTCTAAGTCTTTGGACATCTTTATCAAAAAGCACTTTTTTAAACAGTCGATCAAAGGCACTTGAAGCAATATTCATGACACCGATTGAATGAATAAAACGAGTGTGGGTAGCTCCGGGAAAAACATATTCTGAAAAACCTAATTGCTTAATGTTTCTTAAGCGCTGAAAAAAATCGTCTCTAATAATCGGAATTTCTTCATCTAAGATATGTATAGAGCCGTGAACGGGGTCTCTGATTTCCATGGTAATGCATTCCTTATATTGGCTTATTCTGTTTTTTCAAGATCATTTACATTGGTTTTTAACCATACAACAATGTCGCTCGACTCATGCATCGGCTTGCCGTCAATAAAGAGGCATGGAACTGTTTTTCTACCAGTGATATACATCAGTTTTTGCATATTCGCTAAATCTTCATAGATGTCTTTAAAGCTAACTTTAATTTTATTTTCACTAATGACATTCATAACCTTCTGACAATAAGGGCAGGCCTCAAAGTAGTAAAATTCAAGCTGGTAAGATTTCATTTTATGTTATGCCTTTTAAAATAATAAGGGCTTCTCGAGAGAAGCCCTTATGCTTAATTTGATAATTTACTTAATACTCATCATCATCGTCAGAAGAGTCCTCATCTGGCGAGGATTTTTTTCCTAGAGCATATTCTTCGTCTTCGTCGAAATGATTGTCATGATCAACATCTTCTGGTTTGTCAAAAGCATCATTGTATCCCCAACCGTAAGAAAAGGCACCTGCCGTTTTTGTATCATCTTCATCATCTTCAGGATCAAACTCTTCACCTAAAAAACGATCCTCACCGTCCTCATCTTCACTATCGGCAAAATCCTCGTCACCCATTACTTCATCAACTGTTTCAACATCATCTTCAAGAATGTCTGCTGTCAACTCATATTCGTCATCTCTTTCTTCTTTATGAGTAACAACAGGTTTTGCTTTAACTTTCTTAGGAGCAACCTGAGAATTTTTATATTTTTTTATAGCTTCTTCTTTTGTAAGAATTTTTGAAGAAGTTGTTTTAACTACTTTGGCAACTTTAGTTTTTACGATTGGAGTTGCTTTTTTAGGGGCAGCAGCTTTTTTAACAACAGCTTTTTTCGCTACAACTTTTTTAGCAGGTGCTTTTTTAGCTGGAACTTTTTTTGCTACGGGTTTTTTAGCTGTTGCTTTTTTTGCCGGAGCTTTTTTTGCCACAGGCTTTTTAGCCGATGCTTTTTTTGCCACAGGCTTTTTGGCTGACGCTTTTTTGGCCGGAGCCTTTTTAACTGATTTTTTTGCCACGGTAATAACCTCTTTCAATCTATAGTTGGATTTCTCGCCACAGAGTATATAGGATATTTTTAACTTTTTTCAAGATTAAAAATCAAGAAAGTACTTATTATTTAAAGATGGGTCATTATAGGGAAGAGAGTTTTTGATTTCGACCTTTCCCCCACTTAAATCACTAGGAATTTTCTTCTCATCTTCCCTTAGCGCTGGGTCTTTTTCAAAGTCATTTTTGCCTGAAGTAAACTCGGCAGTCGGAGCACCATCCATAATTTTTGCCATATGAAAAAATTTGGTGGAATAGTAATTTCTTCTCGTGGAGTAATCAGCTCCAAGTCCCAACGGATGTGAGGCGATACCCATTTCGCCTGGATTTGTTCCCTGTCTGGTTCCAGGATAATAAGCCGTCAGGAGTTTATCAGCGGAGAGATTAAGTGGAGAGTTAGGTTCATAGTAATAATCACTAAAATAATACATTTTAGGATTAAGTCCAGGGTCTACGACATCCATTTTTTTGAGATATTCTAGGGCTTCAGCTTTTAAAGGGACAAATCCACAAACTGAAACTTCACTGGTAAAAAAATGATTGAACCTAGTTGCTAAATCAGTTTTGCAATCGGCTGAATTAAGGGGGAGGGGAATTGGACCCGCGCCACCGGCCCCAGAGTGGATAGAAAGCCCGGCTTCCTGAAGGAGCTTTGAATTTTTTGTAGTGGGAGTATTGTAGACGCTAGTCGCTACGTCATAAAGTGCACTTAAGTAAGTAACAACTGAAGGCTTCATCATATTGACGTACTCTATAATACTGGCTTGTACCGAGGGCGCATTTTTGTACAACAAGCTGTCGCCAAAAAGAGGAGCAAATAATTTATACTTGTAGCCAACGTTTTCTGTAGGAACTGGGCCAACTCTTTGGGCAAGAGGAGCTGCATTGCTTCCGCCACCAAGAGTAGGGTCGCGAAAATCTGGAATTAGATAGTTGATAGCATCATATTGAGTTGGACGTCTTGAGCGCACCAATGCCTTGTACATTCTTGCGCTATCGAGAGAATCTCCAGGTGAGACTGGTCCGAGCGAAGCTTTAAGTGCCTTAATTTGATTTTTGTAATATAAACCAGTACCACCATTTTTAATCAGACTTGGGGCGGTTAAGGCTTCTATTTCGAGAACTTCGCTGGGACCAGTTGACCCTGCCTGCTCATCGAGATCGGCGGGGCTTGAAAAATCGTAAATCATATTGGGAATACTGAAAAAGACGTTGGCACCAGAGCCAGGTATTCCTCCAAGCGTATTATTGATACTGCTGGCCCAAAAATTAGGGCTGATGGGAATAGGCATACCAGGTTTAAAAATGGCACAAGTCGGACACGTCAGACCTGTAACAAAATTTAAGCTGCGTTTAAAGTCTCCGTTGCGAGATTTCACGTTGATAAAATTTTCTGACTTAGTGTCATCTCCAAAGCCAAATAATTTCGGACCAATTCTTCCACCAAAAGGCTTAGCTGCTGCGTAAGCTGTAAGTTTAAAACCTTCGTTGGCCGGACTTGATCCATTGGGAAAAAAGAGGCCAATAAATTTACTCTCAGCTTTGACTGCATAATAGGTAAGGACTTCAGGATTTTTATTAAAGCCTAAGATATAGCCAGGAACAGGTAATGCTGTTCGCGACATCCCACAAGTTGCTTCCGATGGAGTGCCACCAATGGCGGTGTTGTTATTGGTGGTACTGACGAAGGTGGTAAATAGGGGAGCAAGATTCACAGTCATGACTTGAAGATCGAGATAACGCTTCTCAAATGCAGGACTCCCCCCACCAGGATATTGAGCATCTGGAGGAATTAGAAAAGTTGAAACTGAATTGGCCCTTGGGGTAAAAGTTTTTGGAGCAAGTTCGGTCAATTTAAAGTTAGCTGATAATTCCTCACCCACGGTTTTAGTACATTTAGTTCCTTGGATGCAATCTTTGTAAGCTCCTCCTCCGAGGTTGCGGTAGCCAGACCAGAATGCCTTAAGTGGACGTTCATTGTAGCCAATGTCTTCACCCTGACTTTGAAGTCTTAAAATACTTTGACGAGTCAAATCTGGAAGAGGGGGGCGATTGACGATCATTTCTAAGTTTCTCATTCTTAGCGCAATCTCTAGAGCTTGCAGCCAAGCTCCAGGTCGGTTTGCTAAGAGTTCGGGAGCATCGGGAATATCAGCGGATCCAGAGCCATAGGCCCAAGTCAGGGCAGCGAAAAAATTTGTTTTTGATCGAAGCGAGCAATCTTTAGCCTTTTCAGTGGTCAGTTTACTTACAAATGCTTCATGAATTTCTGCAATTCCCGCTACCCCAACCACAGGAAATCGAGGAATCCCTGGAACGACATAGATGCTACAGATGTCAGCGGAGGTTCCATTGTGAATACAGATTGAAGGAGCATTCCACTGATCAAATTCAGCAGAACCGGCAACGGCAGGAGTTTGTAGTAGAAAATTGGTCGTACCACCTGAGGATAAATTGGCATCACTTAACTGTTTACCGAAAAGGCCGGCCTGCCCAATGATGTAATATTTAAACATCCATTCTTTGTAAGTGTTGCGAAGTTCCCAATTAACGTAGGCGATATTGGTTAATTCTCTGGCTTGAGTTGCAGCTCCGGCAAAGGCAGCTGCATCGGCAGCGTTTTGAAGATTAATTTTAGCTTTAACAAATAAGCCAATATTAATAATGAAAGCCAACATTCCCATCACGATAATTAGTGTGATTCCCATGAAAATGCTTAATTGCCCGCGGTTTCCTTTAATCACTATTTTTAATCCAATTTATCTTTGAGGTGTCTCTATGCTACCGAAGGGAAAATTTATGGTCAAACAATTCATTGAAATATGGTTCAAGTCCAGCATTTTGAAATTGGTACATTATTTGAAGTTAACTCTTATAGTTCTAGAGTGTCGAGTCTAGATATGTGGAACGTTCGCTGTATTTCGACAGACCCACCACCACCAATTTCAATGTGCTTTTGCACACCAGCTGAACTATCAATCACCAGGACTCGCGGGGGTCCTGGCTCGCCTTTTACTTGAGTTTTATGCAAAGCAAATAAAAGGGAAAATTTTCCTGCTAAAAAGCTTTAGCTTTTATAGGTTACAATAAACCAAAGAGGAGCATTTTAATTATGAAAGCTTTAGAGACCAGAGTTTATAAGTACAAGAATAAATCAAATGTTTTTTTCTGTCCTCTTTGCAGAACTGAACGCGGAATTTCAATTTCACCCAAGCTGTCTAAGCGCAATTATTTACAAATTTTATTAACTTCAATTGTCTTTGGTAGTGCCCTATTTCCCTTTATGGGCGTGAAATGTTTTTTTATTTTTTTTATTGTGTGGGCGGGTTTCGAATTAGCAGTACGTACCGATTACAAAAAACAAGTGGCGTGCCCTCACTGTGGATTTGATGCAACTTGGTACAAGCGCGATGTAAAAGTTACTCGTCAACTAGTTAAAGAATTTTGGGCGCAAAAACAGACAGTTGCTGTTCCAAAAACTCAACCCACCGCAAAACAAGTATAACATTTTTTTACGGTTCTATTTTGTAAGAAGAAAAGACTTTTGCTCCCGCAATTATGTGTTTAAAGTTGCAACCTAGACTAAATTAATCAGGTAACAGTAAGTTTTTTTACGCGTGTACTTACTGTGAATCACACACAAGGGAGATTTCTTAAATGAGTGTTAACAAAGTCATTATTCTCGGAAGATTAGGACAAGATCCAGAGTTGAAATACACTCCAGGTGGTATGGCCGTTTGTAACTTTACAGTTGCAACTAGCGAGTCTTGGGCAGATAAAGCAGGTCAGAAGCAAGAAAGAACTGAATGGCACAGAATTGTGGTTTGGGGAAAGCTGGCCGAACTTTGCAACCAGTATTTAACTAAAGGAAGACAAGCTTTTATTGAAGGCTCGCTTCAAACTCGTTCATGGGACGACAAGAGCGGCCAGAAACGTTATACAACTGAAATCAACGCTAAGACTGTACAGTTTATTGGTGGTCAAGCTTCGACTGGAGCAGAGAAAAATAATTCTCAAAGCACACCTTCTTACGACACCAGTATGGTTAATCAAGAGTATGACATTTCTACAGACACAAATTTTACTGCTGACGATATTCCGTTTTAGAGAACATTTTCTTTATCCAAATTAGAGAAAAAGTGAAGAGGGGTCGCATGGAATGCGGCCCTTTTTTATTTTTTCCGAGCGTTTCTGTCGGTCATTAAATAATAAGCAAGCTAAATGATGGATACTCAATAGACCGAACAAATTTTTTTTGTCATCTTTTTTAAATAAAAAGCTCAACTTCTTTTTTTTATTCCCGACTAGGTTAGTACTCAAATCAAAGAGGGAATAAATGAAAAAAGTGATCTTATTAATCGGCATTTTAACTTCGTTCAGCTTAAAAGCGGAAACTTTTGATCGAGCCCTAATTGAAGATTACGTTCCTATCGCAAACATGGACTTTTCATTTGAAATCAAAACGGCAAAATTTGAAAAAGTTATTCTAGATTGTCAAAGCTTTATCACTGGAATGAATTTTTATAACAATAAGAAAGTTATCCATAGTATTTATCTGGATGCTTACGGTGAATGCCAAAATATGCATCAGTATATTGTTGAATCGATGGAGAAAAAATTGCCGGTGTGTTTAGAATTAGAAACTGAAAGCAATACCCTTACAGTTTCACATGAATCTGACGAGTGTCTATAAGTGCTTTTAGCAAATCATTTTTTTGCATTTCTTCAAATAAATCGGGTAAATCATTTTCACTTAAGACTTCATTGATGTCGTTGAAAATTTTAAATTGAACTTCCTCAGAATCTTCCATTTTCGAATGAAGCTCAGAGCGCAATTCATTGATGACTTCAGTGTAGTCAGTGTTTCGAGCAATGTTGGGCTCTCCGTGTAAAAAAGGAACAACTCCCTCACCAAAGAAATTCAAATTTCTTTTCACATTCATCGGAATAATAGAATGATTCATTCCGACTGAGTCAATACTTACCAAGAGATCAATGGGACGAAATCCATTTTTTAGGTTGTTTAGGCTATTGGCAATTTCCACAGCACTGTCTCCACCAAAACTATGGCCGACCAAAACTACAGGCTGATCAACAGCATGCTTTTTAATTTCTTCAATAATTTTTTCTTGTTCATTCCAGGAAAACCGCTTTGAACCTGGAAAATTATCGGCCATATCTTTAATTCCATCGCCATTTGAAATGCCTAATGCACTAAAGCCTTCTATGAAAATGACTGCTGGTTTTTTGATGAAATTAGTTTTAATGACAGGTTTATCACTGAGTTTTTCTGCTAAGTTTTTTGACTCAGAAGCCTCTTTAGGTATCAAAATGGGAAGCACAGGAGCGTTGAGTAAATTTTTAGCTACACTGGCCGCCGAAGTGGCCGCCTCGGGAGAGTTTAATCCAGCATTAGCATTATCTCCTGAGTTTAATTGTTTTGCTGCCTCTGAGATTTTAGGATCAACTGAAGCCGCAGTCGTCGTTGCGGCAGCTGCGCTGGCAATTGGTTTACCTGTAAGGGATTTTAAATTTTTGAGGTTATCGTTTTTAACCGGCTCACTCAATTTCTTTTGAACAGTTGTCATAAATGTTATTATACGACGTTTTGGCTTAGCAAAAAATGCGGGCAAAAAAATGTCTTTTGGTTGTTATGAATCTTAAGTATAATGCTCGGCTATTGATTGAGCGGTCCCTTACGCTTAAGAACAATTCCATTACCACGAAGGGATTCAAGACTAAATTCATCTCTGGGAAGTTTATTGCGCAAGTTAGTGAGGTGAGTGTTTACAGTTCTATCTTGGACAGTATCAACACTCCAAGCTTTGTTGATCATGACGTCTTTAGGCAGAGGATCTGGAAAACATCTCATCAAAGAAGCCAAGATTTTAAACTCAATTAAAGTAAGGTTGAGATTAACCTCGTTGCAAAAAGCTTCCATCGTTTCAGTGTTTAATTTAAGTGAAAAAAGATTCAAATGCTTTTCGACGACTTCTTGTTTGGTTGAAAGGTTTATTTTATTTAAAATTCTAAGCTCAATCTCTTTTTCTGGTAGCGTGCGATAAAGTATGTCGCTTGCGAGAGACTCAAGAGCTTGGTAGCGAAGAACTTGCAATTCATCTGTAGTATAAAAGAAAACTGGAATTTTGGCATAAGCTGAATTCATGATATCTTTTAAGACCTCAAAGCCGTTGCGTTCTGGCATATGGATGTCGAGCAAGATGGCATCAAATTTAGTTTGTTCCAATAATTCAAACATATTGTTGGGCGAAGTTGAAACGACAACATTAAAAATGTGACTAAACTGTTCGCTAAAGATATCCAAATTGATTTGATTATCGTCGATATAGAGAATTTTTTTCATTTTATTAGAGTAATATTAATTTAGTCGCTTGCAAAGCAAAGCGAGTATCAAGAATTCTTGATACTCGCTATTTTATTCATCACTTACTTTATAATCTTTCAAAAGCTGAGCCATGGCCGAATTGGAACTGGTTGCTGTTTTAGCAGAAGAATTTTTATCTGCTGGAGACTCGTCAATTAGGTAATCCCGAAATGTTGGAAGTGCACTTTTATAAACGATGCGATCGAGATGTTTAACGAATCCACTCCAGTGACCAATATTGGAATCAGCGCTTTTCACCTGTTCGAAAGAGTTCATCTTTGAATCCATTAGATCAATCAAATGGACAAGATAGGCTTCACTGGTATGTGGGAGTTTGGGTGAACCAAAAGCGTATTCACCGTGGTGGGCCAACAAGATGTGCTTAATATGATTTTTTACGGAGTAGGGAAAGTTTTTGATTTTAGCGCTGAATTGATCGACGATCTCTAGACCTTTGACTAAGTGGCCTATGAGTTTTCCTTCATCGGTGTATTCAATCACTGGGCCTTCACTGAGTTCATAAATCTTGCAAAGATCATGTAAAATGCAGCCCGCTACAACATAGGAGCGATTTACTTTATAATGGGCCGAAAGAGTTAAGGCCAATTGTGAACAAGAAAGAATATGCTCAAGCAGACCTGATTGATAAGCGTGGTGGATGCTTTTTCCTGCTTGCCATATTTTTAATCTACGGGCAATTTCAAAATCGCTCAGAATCGCCAAAAGTAAATCTTTGATATAAATTTCTTCTAGAGAATTAATGATACTCAAAAGTTCTTGGTACATTTTCTCTGGTGCAGTTGCTGATTTTTGAATAAAGTCTTCACGCTTAAATTGCGACTCATCGAGCTTAGACATTTCTTGAATAATTAGCTGCATCCTTCCTTGAAACAAATTAACTTTGCCATTAACTGCAACGACATCTCCGGCTTTGATTTTTGAGTAGGCCAGCTCTGCGCCTTGCCATTTGCGGGCTTCAATTTCACCAGTATTGTCGACAAGGATGACATTGAGGTAAGACTTTGAGTCCTTGCCTTCGGCCACAGCTATATATTTGACCATAAAGGGAGAGAGGACATCGTCTTTTGGGCCTAGTTTTGCAATATATTGGGTTTTGTTCAAGCTATTTCTCCTATGATTAAGCTATTCAATTCTTCGCCAATATGTCATATTAAGGCAATTAAAAAATGAGTTTAAGTTTAATACATAAAAGAGTTTTTGCTTTGGAGGCTTCATGACTAAATTAAAAGTCGCAATTAATGGAATGGGCAGAATTGGAAGAACGGTCCTTAGAGAGTATTTTAATCGTGCAGAAAATGATTTTGAAATTGTTGCGGTTAATAATCCAGGTAGTCCAAAAGAGTACCTTCATCTTTTGAAATACGACTCAGTTCATGGCGTTTTAAAGCACGATATTAAATTAGAAAATGACACACTAGTGATCAATGGCAAGGCGATCAAGTTTTTTACCCAAAGGGACCCTTCCGAGATTCCTTGGAGTGATTATGGGGTTCAAATTGTCATCGATGCTACCGGTATTTTTAAAGATAAGGCCGGTCTTGGTAAACATATTCGAGGATCTGTGAAAAAGGTCATCATGTGCGCTCCTGGCCAAGGTCTCGACGCAACTTTTGTTATGGGCATTAATAACCACACTTACGATGCGGCCAAGCATCACATTGTGTCCAATGCAAGCTGCACAACCAACTGCTTAGCGCCTGTGGCAAAAGTCTTAAACGATAAGTTTGGTATTGAAAATGGATTTATGACTACGGTTCATTCGTATACTTCCGATCAAATGCTTTTAGATGGATCCCATTCTGATCCAAGACGGGCCAGAGCCGCCGCACTTTCGATGGTGCCTACAACTACTGGAGCGGCAAAAACGGTAGGCGAAATTATTCCTGAACTAAAGGGAAAATTAGATGGCTATGCCGTAAGAGTGCCGACCCCCAACGTTTCACTTACCGACTTGACCGTTAATTTAAAAAAAGCAGCAACCAAGCAAGAAATCAATGCGGCCCTTAAGGAGGCTTCTGAAACTTCTTTAAAGGGAATCTTGCGTTTTGAAGAAGATGAACTTGTATCTGTTGATTTTATGGGAATGAGACATTCTTCATGTGTAGATGCCAGTCTGACCAACGTCATTGGCAATAGCGCAAAACTAGTTGCTTGGTATGATAACGAAGCAGGATTTTCAAATCGCGTACTCGATTTAGTTAAATTTATGGGAAGCAAAGGAATCTAATTCATGGCCTTAAAATTTATAACAGACGAAAGTTTTGGATTACTAGCTAAAGACAAAAAAGTCTTAGCTCGATTTGATTTCAATGTGCCAATGGATAAAAACGATCCTACTAAAATTGCAGATACCACCCGAGTGGATGAAGCGTTAGGGACCATCAAAACTATTTTAGAATATAAACCTAAAAAACTTATTTTGATGAGCCACTTTGGTCGTCCAAAAGGAAAAATTGATCCAAATTTTTCTTTGGAGCCTGTGGCAAAATACCTCGCAGAAAAACTTGGATTAGAAGTCGTCTTGACTGAAACTGCGTTAGATCGAGGCATTAAAACGCTTTTAAATCTCAATGAACCTAAAATAATTATGCTCCAAAATCTTCGTTTTCACCAAGAAGAAGAAGGCAATGATCGGGAATTTGCTCGCAGCTTAGCCGCCTATGGCGATGTTTTTGTTTTTGATGCCTTTGGAGCAGCTCATCGCAAGCACGCTTCAACTTATGAGATCAATGCCTTTTTTAAAAATAAAGCTTTCGGTGGGTTACTTTTAAAAAAAGAAGTAGAATCACTTGAAAAAATTGTTAAAGACCCTGCGAAGCCTTTTGTTGCGATCGTCGGTGGAGCAAAGGTTAGCGATAAAATAAAAATAATCGAAGCCTTGCTAATCTCGGTTGATAAATTGCTGATAGGGGGAGCTATGGCATATCCCTTTTTGAAAGCTCAAGGGTTTTCTATCGGCCATTCTCTATGTTCAGATGAAGATGTTTCCTTGGCAAAAAGAATTTTAGCTACTCCTGCAAAAAATAAAATTGTTCTCCCTAGCGATCATATTGCTTCCGAAACTTTTGGTGGCACTCCAATAGAAATTGGTAATGCTAGTATACCTGAAGCAATGATTGGTTTAGATATTGGTCCGGCAACACTTCAGAATTATTGTGATCATTTAAATAAAGCTAAAACAGTGCTGTGGAATGGTCCAATGGGATTGTTTGAAAATTCCCAATACGCAGCAGGTACTTTTGGAATAGCCAGGGCTTTATCAAATTTAGAAAATGCCTTTACTCTCGTTGGCGGAGGCGATTCTGTGAGCGCTGTTAATGCTTCGGGGTTGGCTGAAAAGATGTCGCACATTTCTACTGGAGGCGGAGCAAGTCTTGAGTACATTGAGAATGGTTCTCTTCCAGGCATTCAAGCTCTTAAATTTGGTATTGACTAGGAAGTAGTATGAAAAGAGACATTCACATTGTTGGCAATTGGAAGATGAACCAAACGCTTCAAGCGATAAGTGATTTTTTTGTAGAGATGAGTAAAATGAAAATGGAGCTCAAGTGCCAGGCATGGATTGCACCTCAAGCTCTGCATATTCCCATTTTAAAAGAAATTGCCTTTACTACTGGGGCTATTGCTATCGGAGCCCAAAATTGCAGCGAACATGACTCTGGCGCTTATACCGGTGAAATTTCTCCTCTGGCCTTAGCCGATTTAGGTGTGGAGTTTGTGATTATCGGTCACTCTGAAAGAAGAACGATTTATAAAGAAGACAATCCGTTATTGAATAAAAAAGTTTTAGCGGCGCTAAAACACAATTTAAAAGTTATTTACTGTGTTGGTGAAACTCTTTTAGAAAGAGAGTCTAATCTAACTTTTGACGTCCTAGAGGAGCAGCTTGCAGAGGGGCTAAAAAATATTTCTTCTGATAAGCTCCCACTGTTGCTTATAGCTTACGAGCCCGTTTGGGCCATAGGGACTGGCAAGACAGCTAGTGCCGAGCAAGCAGAAGAGGCTCATGCCTTTATCCGTTCAAAGCTCTCAGCGGGTGCTGAGTCGACTATCATACTGTATGGTGGTTCAGTTAAGCCCGACAATATTGACATGCTGCTAAGCAAAGAAAACATTGATGGAGCTTTAGTAGGAGGTGCAAGCCTTAAAGCTGCTGATTTCAGGGCCCTGTGTTCAAGCGCAAGTGCTTACGAAACTCGCAAAGGCTAAGAGCAACTTCTTTACAAAGGAGTGCTAAGTTTGCTATTTAATTAAGACTAATTTTTTTAATAGGAAAAAAAAATGACAACCGCTTTAATGATTCTTCAGGCCATTACTTCTGTATTTTTAATCATCGTCGTACTTCTTCAATTTGGAAAAGGCGCTGAGGCAGGTTTAATGACAGCGGCAGGTTCTGAATCTATTATGTCGAGTTCGACTCGTGGAAATATTATGACCAAAATTACTGCGGTGTTGGCAATAATCTTTCTTGGCAATTCAATTCTTTTAGCTCGCTTACAAGATACAAAATACCAAAAATCAATATTGGATAATGAGAAGCCATTGGCCCGTCCATTAAATTCAGATGCTCAAAAGGCACCTGTTTCTTCAGCGACTAGCGCTCCAGTGGCAGCTCCAGCCGCTAAGAAGTAAATTCTTATGGATTCGATTACTATTAGTTTAATCGAAAAAGAGTTTGCTCACCTAAAATCAATCTATTTTAATTCTGCTTATTTTGGGCCAAGTCCCATTCGCTCCAAAGCGACAATTGAAGCAGCTATGCAAAAAGAACTCGATCCCTCGTTTTATGCTTACGATGATTGGATGAGTATTTCGGAAAATTTGCGAATCAAGTTCGCCAATCTACTTAATGTTGGTGCAGACTTCATAACTCATTCCACTTCTTCCTCCGATGTTGTCAATATCGTGGCCAATGGTTTCATGTTTGAAAAAGGAGATCATGTTGCAGCGATCGACAAAGATTATCCTTCTAATATTTTGCCTTGGATGTTGGCCGAAAAAAATTTTAAACAATTTACTTTTGATAGATTTGATTTAGCCGATCAAATTGTACCAACTGCTGAATGGTTAGAGAAAAAACTTCACCCTCAAACCAAAATCTTTGATATGTCATGGGTAACTTTTGATACGGGTAAGAAAATGGATATCCTCTCCATTGGCAAGATGCTTCGTTCAAAAGGAATTATGTTCATTGTAGATGCGACTCAGGCGTTGGGGGGCATGGAAATCACTGCCGAAGAACTCTCTTATATTGATATTCTTACCTGCTCTTCTTATAAGTGGATGCTAGGTCCTTATGGACATGCTTTTGCATATTTTAATCAATCTGCGCAAGATAAAATATATCATCGCAATGCTAATTGGATATTAAGTCCAAAATCTAAAGTAGTTTATAATCTGCTTGATTACACTACCGAGACTCTTCCTGGTGCCAGACAGTACGACCGAGGACAAGCTGCCAATTTACTTTGTTCTGGTTGTCTTGAGGGAAGTTTAAGTTTTTTAACTGAAGTGGGATTAAAAACAATTCAAACTCATAATGCTGAAGTTCGTGATTATTTCCTAGATCATTTTCCGAAAAATAAATACTCACTCGTTACGCCTCGTGAATATATGGGAAATATTGTCTGCTTAAAAGCTGCAGATGCCGACAGCGTTGCTCTGGAGGCAGACTTGAAGAAGCGCAATATCGATGTTTCTGTAAGACAAGGCAATATCAGACTTTCATTTCATATTTTCAACTCAAAAACTCAAGTTGATGAATTGATCAAAGCACTTGATCACCAAAAACATTAACTAGCTTTCTTTTTAAATTTGGCAGTAATTTTTTGGGGATTTTCTTTATCAAAGACTTTGACTTTGAAGTTTGGTTCAGGAACTCGAAAGGGTAGAACATTTTGGGGGTGACATGGATCAAAATCTTCAGGAAGTTCTCGATTGCTGCGACCATTAAGAATGAGTTGTTTAACGTTTTTGGTGAAGACTTCAAAGAGCTCAGGATCTAACTTCTTGCCTACAGATTTCTCCATAACTCGGAGTGCATCTTCAGTAGAAAGTACTTCATGGTAAGATCTTTTTGTCGTGATCGCATCAAAAAAATCAGCAATGGCAGTAACCCTTGCTAGAAGATGAATATTCACTCCAGATAGTTTTTGTGGATAGCCAGTGCCATTAAAATTTTCATGATGTTCGTGAACAATTCTTTGGATGACTCTAAAGTCAATTCCTTCGCAACCACAGCTATTTTCCTCTAGCAATTGATGTCCGTAGTCTGGATGTTTTTTAATCATATCAAACTCAGCATCATCGAGTTTATCTGGTTTATTAATTAAATCTGTTGAGATTTTAACTTTTCCAATGTCATGGAGTAATCCACCTAATCCCGCCAGGACAATTTCTTCTTTCGGAGCTTGAGGTCTGGCTGCAGAATAGAGAGCAATACAATACATTGAAACATTTATCGAGTGGTCATAAGTGTAAAAATCATGAAAGCTTAATGAAGCTATGAGGCTTTGCAGTTGGGAGACATCATAATCTTTTACGACATCAACCATTGATTCTACTGAGGTTTTGCAACCTTGAATCGTTTCAGAGAGAATATCAGTATTAAACTCTTTATCTGAATCAAAAATTTTATCAAGGTAGTGGATGGCCGAGGATTTTATAATTTCTGATTTTTGATTGTCGCTAACACCTTTGCAAAGTATAAGGCTCTTTAAATAATTCTCACGCTGTGATTCATGAACGTATAATTGGAAGTATTTTTTTTTGAAAACTTTCAAATCATCAAAAGTTAAAATATCATTTTGAGGATAGATACGAACATACTTTTCTTTTAAATCATTTGAAGAAGAGTTGACAAAAAGATCGTAAGGCATTGGCTGATTTAAAACTATCAAGTCAAATGAGATGGAAAAAAAGTTATTGTCTATTTTGTTCATAACATTTTATCGGTGTAATTAAAATTATCTATAAGTTCGTTCCAGTGAGAATTAATCCGACCTTTTTACTTACATTGCTTTATTTTAGCATATTTTCGAGTGGTTATAGTCAAGGGTCGCTAACCTCGCTACAATACAGTAATGAATAATTCGATTCCTTTAAAAAACGATCCCTATATTGCTCTAAAGTTTGCCGATTTCCGCTATTTTGTGACAACCAAAATATTAATAACTATGGCATTGCAAATCCAAGCGGTGGTCGTTGGGTGGCACATTTATTCGCTAACTCATGATCCACTTTCTTTAGGATTGATCGGTTTAGTTGAAATCATACCCAACTTCTCTGTCACTTTATTTGCTGGTCATTTTGCAGATCTCTATGATCGCAAAAAAATAGTTTATAGTTGCTTAACTGCATTGCTTATTTGCAGTCTTAGTCTATTTTATGCAGCTTATTCCTCATCCACCTATCAGCTCTACTGGCTTTACGCAATTATTGCATTGAGTGGTTTTGCTAGAGGAATTATTTCGCCGTCATTATTTTCGATACTGACGGAATGTGTTCCTAAAGAGCATTATGTTAATTCAACTTCATGGCATTCAACTCTTTGGCAAATTGCGTTCATGATTGGCGCAGGAGGAAGTGGGTTTCTATTTAATTTTTTGTCTTACAATGCTTACTTGGTCATCTTTATTTTAATCAGCTTAAGTATGATTGCTTTTTATTTCATTTCACCAAAGCACCATTCTTTAAAGCAGGATAAACAAGCGTCTATGCTTGATTCAATCAAATTGGGGATTAAATTTGTTTTTAGCAATCAAGTTTTCTTAGGTGCAATTTCTCTTGATCTTTTTGCAGTCTTGTTTGGTGGTGCGGTCGCCCTGCTGCCCATATATGCTAACGATATTTTAAAAGTGGGACCTAAAGGGTTAGGCTTTTTAAAAGCAGCTCCGAGTTTAGGTTCTTTTTTAATGGCGGCGATTGTTGTTCACTGGCCTCCGGTAAAAAACACTGGAAAAAAGTTATTGTGGGCGGTTTTGGGCTTTGGGCTTTGCATGATTATTTTTGGCATATCAAAAAATTACTATCTTTCACTTTTTGTCCTGGCCCTGAGTGGTGCTTTTGACAATATTTCAGTGGTTGTTCGCGGTACGATTATGCAATCGATGGTACCAGTTGATATGAAGGGAAAGGTTTATGCAGTTAATTCAATTTTTATTGGCTCCAGCAATGAAATCGGCGCTTTTGAATCTGGTTTAACCGCGAGGTTAATGGGAGTTGTACCGTCAGTGGTTTTTGGAGGTACGATGACACTTGGGGTTGTTATTTTTACATACCTCAAGGCTCCCAAACTTAAAAATCTCAATTTTTTAAAAAATTCTTAGCCATTTCTTTGACTAATTTCTTTCTTCAGATATAGTCTGCCGTCGGTGAACTGCTGAGGGAGACTCTTTCATGAAAATTCAATTTAATTCGATTTTTATCATGCTATTTTTACTAAGCGTTACAACATCCTGTGCTCCTAGAAATCATAGCGTATTAGAAAAGTTAATCTCCGGTGACTATTTCAGCATGCGCCAACAGACACCAACTCACTACGTGGGATTAATTCAACTTAATTCCCCTGCGCTTTTATCAAATGCCAAAATAATTAACGGAAAAGCACAAATTGATTTAGCTGCTAAAAACGATATTGTACAAGAGCAAGAAAATGCGATTGATCAATTAAAAGCGCTCTCACCGGAAATAAGAATAATCGCTAGCTACAAATTAGTTCTAAATGCGATTTCATTTATTGCACCAAGTGATTTGGTAGATAAAATTGCAAAGATAAATGGAGTCTCTCGAGTAATCGAAAACACTAATTTTAATCGTCCTCAAATTTCCTCTAGTGAACAAATTGAAAATACACTGGCGACTCTGGGCTCCGGTTTAAATGATCACAACACCGTGACTTTTATAGGTGCCGATAAGTTGCATAAATTGGGTATCAGTGGCCAAAATATGAAAGTTGGGATCATTGATACTGGAATTGATTACACTCATATCATGCTGGGAGGTCCTGGCAAAAAAGAAATATTCGATGCTATTGATCCTAAAACTTCCAATGAATTTTTTCCCAATCAATTGGTAGTTGGTGGAGCCGATTTTGTGGGCACCGACTATTCTCCATCCTCAGCCGATATAGAGCAAATGATTCCCAAGAGAGATTCAAATCCAATTGATGAATCAGGACATGGATCGCACGTAGCGGGTACCGTTTCAGGTCATGGTGATGGACTCAAGACATATTCTGGAGTTGCTCCAGAAGCCAAACTTTATGCTTTAAAAGTTTTTGGCAAGCAAGGCGGAACTTCTGACATCGCGGTTATAGAGGCATTAGAATTTGCGGCAGACATCACAGAATCAATGAACCCAAATGAGCGACTAGATGTAGTAAATCTTTCACTTGGGGGAGGATACGGTAAACCGAAAGTTCTTTATTCTGAGGCCATTAAAAATCTCACCAGAGGTGGCACTGTGGTTGTAGCTTCTGCCGGTAACTCTGGAGATAACCCTTACATCGTGGGAGCTCCTTCAACATCAGATGAAGCCATTTCAGTTGCCGCTGGCATCGATGATATGCCTCAAAATATTTTAATTCCAGCAGTCTCTGTTAAACTTAAGGATCAAGAAAAGTTAGTAGAAAAAATTGAAGGCAATATCAGCTTGCCGGCAGAAAATAGTTTGGTGTCAGGCTCCCTGGTCTATCTTGGCAACGGTGCAGATCCAGTCGCTGAAGATATACAAATCGCGGTAAAAGGAAAAATTGCTCTTATCGATCGAGGAGTTAATTCATTCGTGGATAAACTTTCTTTGGCTACAAAGCTTCAGGCAATAGGAGTTGTCGTTGTCAACAATCAGGAAGGACCCGCCATTGCGATGGGAGGAGAGGGCAAATTTGAAATTCCAGCAGTCATGATAACTAAAAATATGGGAAATTTGATCAAGGACGAATTAAAAAATCTTCTCAACGTAGAATTTAATTTTTCTCCAGGAAAAAATATTTCTCGTGATGATTTAATCGATACAATTACATCCTTTTCTTCTAGGGGACCTCGTTCATTAGATTCTTTGATTAAGCCAGAAATCACAGGCCCAGGTTTAAATGTTATTTCTGCTAAAATGGGCAGTGGGGAGCAGGGAGTGCAATTAAGTGGAACTTCTATGTCTGGTCCACACATTGCAGGTGTAATGACACTTTTAAAGCAAGCTTTTCCTACGATGACAGTGGCACAGTTAAAAGCCAAGGCATTAAATAATTCAAAAATCTTAATGAAAGAAAATGCTCACGTTCCAGTTTCTCTTCAGGGGGCAGGACGAGTACAGGTTGACCGTGCTTTTAATTCTAAAGTTCTTGCTATGCCTGCCACATTATCTCTTGGAGAAGTTTCAATTTCATCTAACAAAACAATCTCCAAAGCAATAACTATAACTAACTTTTCAAATCGAGATTTGGTATTTGCTACACGCTCGATGAGTACAAAAAACATTCAAGTTTCTTTACCTGGATCTTTTAAAGTAAAAGCCAATAACTCTATAAAAATCAACGTAAGTTTTACGTTGTTAAAAGCTAATGATGATACAAATAATATTGAAGCAGATGGTTTTGTCATGCTAAGTTCTGAGGATGGCATTGAGAAAATGAATATCCCATTTCTGGCAGTCCTAAATAAAGTCACATCTATTGAAGCTTCTGATTTTTTGACTATGACAAATTCTTCTGACGATAAAGTTGGAGCTGAAGTTCGGCTTACTTTAAATAACAAAGGGCAAAATAATGGAGATGCTCTGGTCTTTAATTTGTTAGGACTTGATGAAAGAAAAACAATAAATCCACCTCTAAATATCTCTAAAAGCACGTCTTGCGATTTAGAAGCGGCAGGAATCAGGATTATTGATAAAGACATTGATGGGGTCAGCAAAAAATATCTTCAAGTAGGAATAAAGCTTTATGATGCTCTAACTATGTGGCAGCCTTGCGATATCTCATTGCAAATTGATACAAATAAAGATGGTGTTGCCGACTTAGAACTTTTGGGTATTAAGGCTAACTACGTAAGTGGTATTGCTGCTGATACTTTTGCCTCGCTATTGCTTGATGCAAAATTAGCCAGAGAGATTCGCAAAGACTTCGAACTAGCTCCGCAAACGGCGAAAGAAAACTATCTGCCGGCATTAATTGATGGCTCAAAGATGATGTACTACAACCACGCCAATGTTGCAGTCATTGAAGCCGATTTAGCAAAAATTCCTACTGATAAAAAAGGAAATGTGGGCATTAAATTGGCAGTGAGCAATTTGGAAACAGAAGAAAATTCAGATGACTTTTTAGCTAATCATGGTCAAAAATGGCAATCGATTAACTTAAGTGAAATGGCTTTTGCTTTTTACGAAATGCCAGAAATGGTGACAGTTAAATCCAATGACCTAGAAAAGCTTACATTAAAGCGTGGTGCAGGACAGGCCCGTTTATTGGTACTTTATCCCCATAACGCTCCAGCCTTCAATGATGTTTTAAGGGATCAACAGTCTCAAATCCTTACTGAAAAATTTCAAAAATAATCCTACTAAAGCCAGGCCGTTTATCAGCGGCCGGGCTTCTTTTTAATAAAAAATTCCTCAATTTTATCGCACTTTGCATCGCGTGATTGCTTGACGATTTTGGTCTTTTTGGCTTAACTTAAGTATTCTATTTTAAACAGAAATTTAATCAAACATAGGAGCAAAAATGTTTAGTGAAACACTACTTCTCTCTCCTGCAATTGCCGGGGTGGTTGGTCTAGTTCTGGCACTTGCTTTTTACTTTCGAGTAAAAGCTCAGCCAGGTGGAAATGAAACAATGGAGAGAATCGCATCTTACGTGCGTGAAGGTTCGATGGCCTTCTTGTCTCGCGAATATAAAGTTTTAGCCGTTTACTGTTTGGTGATTGGCGGATTGATGTGGCTCAGACTTGGCTCGCTCGCAGCAATCTGTTTTGTTTTGGGAGCGTTTCTTTCACTGCTGGCCGGCTTCTTTGGTATGAAGGCTGCTACTTATGCAAATGTCCGAACCACTCAAGCGGCAAGAAGCGGCTCTAAAGCAGCAGCTCTCTTAGTTGCTCTTGATGGTGGCGCTGTTATGGGTCTTGCTGTTGCAGGCCTTGGTTTGATTGGTTTAGCCGTACTTTATATAATGTTTAAGGGTCAAAGCAATCTTTCAACAGTTCTGCATTCATTTGCAGTGGGTGCATCTTCAATTGCACTTTTCGCACGAATTGGTGGTGGTATCTATACTAAAGCAGCAGATGTTGGAGCTGATATTGCTGGAAAAGTAGTAGAAAATATTCCGGAAGATGATCCACGTAACCCTGGTGTAATTGCTGACAACGTTGGAGACAATGTTGGTGATGTTGCTGGAATGGGTGCTGATATATTTGAATCTATGGTTGCAGCGATTGTTGCAGCGATGGCGATTGCGCTAACAATTTCTGGAGATAGTTTAAACGCACTAGTATCAAATCCTGGAGATGTCGAAGGCACTCGATTATTAGGTGTTGGTCTTCCACTTTTGCTTTCTGGACTAGGACTTATCATTTCGATAGTAGTTATTTTTCTTGCACGCTTGTTTAAAAATTCAAGCCCAGCAGTTGTTTTAAGAAATGCTTTAATTGTTCCTCCTATCCTTTTGACAGCAGCAAGTTTTCTACTTGTGCCGGGTTTTGGATTAACTCAAAACGTGACAATTGCATTAGCGGCAGGCGCTTTTGGTGGATTATTTATCGGATTGATTACGGAGTATTATACTGCTCACAGACCGATTCGATTAGTCGCAGAAGCAGCTTTAACTGGAGCTGGAACAGGAGTTATTCGCGGTCTTGCTGTGGGAATGGAATCTACTGCAATTCCTATGTTGATTGTTGTTATCGCGGCTTATTTTGCTGATAAAGCTTTAGGTCTATATGGTATTGCACTTTCTGCGGTAGGTATGCTTGCTGGAACTGCGGTTGTTATGACAGTTGATGCTTACGGGCCAATTGCTGATAATGCTGGTGGTATTTCAGAAATGTCTGGACTTGGAAAAGAAGTTCGTGACATTACTGACGAGCTAGATGCTGTGGGTAACACTACAGCTGCTATTGGAAAAGGCTTTGCTATCGGTTCTGCAATTCTTACCGTAATCGCACTTTTCTCGGCATTTAACATAGAAGTCAATCACGTGAGAGAAGCTGCAGGTTTAGCAAAAATGTCTCTTGATTTGACTTCGGCTAAAGTACTCATTGGTCTTCTCATCGGATCAATTCTTCCATTTTTAGTTGGAGCTACCACTATGACGGCGGTTGGAAAAGCAGCTCAACAAATTGTTAAAGAAATCGCTCGACAGTTTAAAGAAATTCCAGGACTTCGCGAAGGCAAAGCTGAGCCTCAACCAGCTAAGATTGTCGACATTGCCACTAAAGCTGCGTTGTATGAAATGATTCTTCCAGGAATGATTGCGGTTGTTTCTCCAGTTGTTGTTGGTTTCCTAATGGGTCCTGCTGTTTTGGCGGGAATGTTGGGGGGATCACTTGCGGTTGGTTCAACCATGTCACTTTTTATGGCCAATGCAGGTGGCGCTTGGGATAACGCTAAAAAATATATCGAAAAAGGTGGCCTACCAGGGCATCCAAAAGGATCTGATGCTCACAAAGCAGCAGTTGTTGGTGATACAGTAGGAGACCCATTTAAAGATACATCTGGGCCTGGTGTCGCAATCTTGATCAAAGTTATGTCAGTTGTTTCGCTTCTTATCGCCCAATTGATTGCAACTATTGGTGGATAAGTATTCATTAATTTAATTTACTAAATGCCAAGCCCACATAGAAATATGTGGGCTTTTTTTGGTCAATTAGAATTTGAAAAGATCAATACTGTTTTGGTAGCAATCAATGAGAATATTTTCCAAAGTTAAAGATTTTACTTCCGCAATTTTTTCAGCGATGAATGGTAGAAAGTATGGAGCATTCTCAGTGCCGCGATAGGGATCTGGGGTCAAGAAAGGAGAATCTGTTTCAAGCAAAATGCGGTTGGGTGGTGTGATTCTTAAAGCATCACGTACATTTTCGGCATTTTTAAAAGTGATAATGCCATTAAAGCCTAAATAAAATCCTGCCTCGAGAGCAAATTGGGCTAAACCAAGGCCAGACGTAAAGCTATGAATAACTCCTTTTCGATCTAACAAACTAGTAAAATTTTTTAAAACCGCGATCGTATCGTCGTCAGCATCTCTAGAATGAATCACCACAGGTAAATTATAGTCTATAGCAATTTGCAGCTGTTCTTCAAATGCAATGATTTGTTCTTGTTGAGGTGATTTAGAATAATAATAATCCAAGCCAATTTCTCCAATCGCAACTATCTTTTTATTCTTTGTTGGATCATTGAGATTACTTAATAGATGAGCACGGACATTTTCATTCCATTCTTTTCCATCGTGGGGATGAAGGCCTTGAGTGCAATAAATATTGGAATAAGTATCAGATATACAGATCACTTCATCTAAATTTTTTGCAGAAGTCGAGATAGTAATCATTTTTTCAATGTTTTGTTTCAAGCATTTCTCGACTATTTCATCTCTTGAGAGAGATTTAAGCATGTCGAGATGAAAATGAGTTTCAATAATTGGATGAGCAAATAGAGGTATCTCTCGACTTCTTTTATTCACGAAAAAGCCCTATTTCCTTGAACGCCTAATAATTTCTTCAAAGATGGAAGACATTTGATCGGATGGAAGAACTCCCTCAATCTTGACACCATTGATTAAGAAGGTTGGAGTTGAGCGAATGTTAAATGGATCAGCGGCTTTAATGAGTGCGACTACTTTTTCTTTTGTTTTTGGATCACTTACACATTTTTCAATTCCATTAGTTTTAATAAAATAATCCAAGAATCCATCTTCAAATTTATCTTGATTGAAAAATAGATCATTGTGAATTTTTGCAAAATCTTTTTCAGGCATACAACTTGCGGCATAGGCTGCTTTACAGGCGTAATGATGTAGAGGTCTTTCCATGGATGGATTGCAACTATTATCTAATGGATAAAAGAAATATTGAATATCTATCTTACCTTCAAATTTAGCTATTGTAGGGTGTAGGACTTGGGCAAGCGCCTTACAGGCAGGACATTCAAAGTCTGAAAAGATGACGACTTTAATTGGTGCATTTTCAACAGTAGCAAGTTTGAATGGAGATGAGACTGAAGGAGATCCTAAAACCGGAAGTGAAAAATATTGCTTGAGCAGACTCGCGGCTACATCTCTCTGAGCATTTATTTTAGAATCAACATTGATTTTTACAACACCACAGATGGAAGCAGTGATGACGACAAAAATTGAAAGATATTTAATTGAAGGCTTTATATCACCACTTTTTTTAAAAAAAAGATAAAGTGCCAAGCCGGATACAATGTAATAAAAAGTACAGAATGGGCACAATCCCTTTAAAATAAACAATGAGTACAGAAAGAGAAAGACACATCCTACAAAGTTGATGGCGAGAGTAAAGTAGATGGTTTTTTCGTAGTTTTCGCTTTTAAAAATGAACCCAATCATGGTCAGGGCTCCAATAATAATTCCGAAAATAGAAATGGGCACTCCTGCTATATTTGACATTGGAGAATAAGCCGTTTTATCACAATTGAAAAATTGACTAAAATTACAAACAGACATATTTTCAAGTCCGGTTGGAAATCGTAAATCAAAATAATGCGAAGTAAGATAAATTGAAAAAATGATCATCAATGATCCAAGCGCTAATACCATTATCGTATTATTAAGTGATGTGCCTTGGTAGACTGATTTTTCTTTCATGATAAAGCTCCTTTATTGAATATAAAAATTCCAATTTCTATTTTGTGTTTTATTGCGCCTGTAGCTGTGAAAAGTTTGATTTTCAAAGGTGCAGATTCCAGATTCTTCAATGACTATGTTGGGAAAATTTTGATTTAACTGTGTCCTAGCTTCGCTTACCAGACTGAAAAAAAATTTTCCATCAATTGAAATCAGCGCTGAACTTATAGGAAAGTGCTGTCTAAAATCTGCTTGAACTTCATAATGTTTATTACTGATATGTGGCCCAATAAAAGCAAAATTGGGTTTTATCAATTTAATTTTCTCATGATTTAAAATATTATTATGTAAGCCTTTCCAGCCAGCGTGAATAAAAGCATGTCCATTTGGACCAAGAAGAATGATCGGTAGGCAATCCGCTGTAAGAACGGTGATGGGCCGTTGGCCGTTGCCTACAATTCCATCAGCTTCAAGTCCGTTACAATTATTTTCATCAAGCACTATATTGGAATGAGTTTGCTTCGTTTTAGTAAATTCAAATCCTGGGCAAGAAGAGTAAGTAACAAATCTGCCTAGAGGTAATTCTTTTTCATAGATTTTTAGCGCACTATTCATTTTTCAGACTGGCCCTAGATAGATTTAAAACTTCTTGAAATAATTTAGGAGGTGGAACTTCAAAACGCAACTTTGCGCCCGTAATAGGGTGAACAAATCCCAAAACCTTGGCATGCAAAAATGGATAAGGATAATCACTAATAATGGCCTTGTAACGCTCGCCTAATTTCATAAGATGTTCGTTAATTGAACCGTAGGTAGAATCACAGATAATTGGCATCTTTAGCAATTCGGAGGAGTGCACTCTTATTTGGTGAGTTCGTCCCGTTTCAAGGGTAAATTCCATATGCAAGTGGCGATCAAAGATTTCTAAGACCTTGAAGTGAGTAATCGCTTTTTTTCCTCTAGTGCCACTGGTTTTCATTTTTAGTCTATTGTGAGGATCTCGCCCTATAAGTGATTCGATCGTCCCGTAAGACTGACAACGATTTTTCATTACCAAAGCTTCGTATTGTCTCTCAATATTATGAGAAGAAAATAGGAGTACAAGCCCTTCATGACAAGCCTGAGTTTTGGCAATGACCATCACTCCACTAGTTCCTTTATCAAGCCGATGGACTATTCCCGGGCGCTTTTGATCTCCAATTCCTTGAATGTCATGGCAGTGGTAAAGAATGGCGTTGACTAGAGTACCTGTGTAATTTCCAGGAGCGGGATGGGTCACTAAACCTGCTGGTTTATTTACAAAAACTAAATGCTCATCCTCGTAAAGAATCTCTAGAGGAATATTTTCAGCTTCTGCCACAGAGGGCATTGGTGGAGGAACCAGAATTTCAATGATAGTTCCAACTGGAGGCATCTTTTTTAATTCAAGTTTGGGTTGAGTTGGTGAATCTTCGCTGAGAATAATTTGATCTTTAGTAAAAAGATTTTTTAAAAAAGTTCTAGAATGGCCAGATGCTTTATCGGCGAGGTATTGATCTAGTCTTTTGTATTTTTGGCGATCTTCTTCACTTATGGTAAGAGTAAGAAAATCTTCAATATCAGCTTGGTTGTTAGACACGTTTAATAACTCTTTTTTTAATCAGTTAACCAAGGTGATAGAACTATGGTTTTAATTTTTTCATTCGGGCTACATAAGAATTGGCTACAATTTCTGGTTTTAGTTTTAGACATTTTGCATATTGAAAAACAAAACCACGGACATAAACTGGCGCTGGCAATTTATCATAATCTTCAAGTTCAATTCCCTGCAGGTACAATCTAGAAACTTTGGTCATATCGCTGAGGCGATCGAGATCGACGCTTTTGTATTCACGAATTTTTCTTAAAAAATCACCAGAAAATTCGACTGAATCTTCAATCTCTTTTTCAAAAGTTGGATTGAGCAGATAATCAAGTGCAAATCGCTTTTGCGTAACTAGTTTTGTGACATTGGTTGAAGCTGCAGAAGTTCCACTGGTTGATGATTCAAAAGAGCTTCCTTTGCTCATAGAAGAGGAAGAAGCTTGGGAGTTTAGCGAGAAATTCTCCCTAAGAGAGTGATTGATTTGAGGTGCCATTGAACTATTTTGTTGGTAAATATTTTCTCGAGCAGGGGCAACTCTATCTGAAAGTGTATTGTAGGTAAGAGTATTGAACTCTCTGTTTATTCCTCTCGCTTCATCGTATCGTTTTCTTTTCATTGGATCGGAAAGTATAGAGTAAGCCTCTTCAACCATTTCCAGAATATTTCGGCATTCTTCTGGACTCATTAGCGAATAAAGGGCCAAAGAATCAGACGAATAGGCAGACTTAGCCCTTTGATAGCTATGATAAATTTCTTCAGAACGAGCAGTTGAAGGAATTTCTAAAACTTCATAATAATTTTTTATTTCATTCATAAATTATGATTTTCTCTCTAATTAATATTAAGCAGTCTATGAATTATGCGGTCAAAATTATTTACAAGTGTAGAATTAGGAAATTCCATGAGTAGTGGCTTTCTTTTCTTCACACTTTGCCAAACGGTGGCATCGTAATCAAGATAGCCAACGTAATCTAGATTGATTCCAAAATATTTTTTACTTATTAATTTCATTGAAAAGCCGATGTCAATATCAGCTTGAGTTCTCACCTGGTTGATAATCAAGCGAGGATTTAGTTTGTTAATTTCTGAACGAAGTTTCTGACCTACCACTGGATTAATTTCAATGACTCTATTGATGAGATCGGCAGGTGTTGAGTTTTGAGAAATTTTAGCATTCATCGCTTGATCAATAAGTGGACCAATTTCAAGTAGCTCCTCCGCTAGTTTTAATTTGCGGTGATAAACTGATTTAATAAATCGATAAGAGTTTTCAATTGAAGTAGGCTCTGGAAGAGTCGTAATAATTCCTTGATCGGCAGAAATAAAAAAGTCTATGGTGTTAAAAGTGGTTCCCGCACCAAGATCTAAAAGTACGTAATCAACATTTAGTTCACCAAGTTGATTGAGTAGTTTTGCTTTATGCATTTGTTTTAGATTAGCTATGCCTAAATCATCTTGAGCACCACTAATAATAAAAAGATTATTAATGGCAGTTGGAGTGAGAAGTTCATTTAAACTTCGCACTTTTTTTGAAAGATAATCAGAGAGAGTTTTCTCTGGTATAGGAACACCCAGACAGGTGTGCAGATTCGCCCCGCCGAGATCGAGGTCTATCGCGGCAACTTTGTGGCCCATAAGTGCAAGGCAGATAGCGAGATTGGCAGTGACAAGGCTTTTGCCAACGCCGCCTTTACCGCCGCCGATGGCCCAAATTTTTTGTTGCCCCTGTGGACCTAGGTGCGTTTGAAAATCATTACTTAGGCTAGAGTGTTCATTCATTATTGACACAACAATTTATCCTTTTGAGCTTTTTGTCATTTTACAATTTGAGAAGTTGTTTTAATTATTATAGGAAGAAAAACTAGAGAATGTAAGGAAAAAAATAGCAAAGTAGTTGGAAGGACTACAATTGTAATTAATGCATAGAGATTTACACAGATAGGCCTTAAAGGTAAGCTATTGCCTAAATTAGCTACTTGATAAGTATATGTGACCAGCAAGCTTGGTTATTAAAATCTTAAGGAGCCTTTTTATGGGACAAGCGTACCTAGCGCAAGTGAGAGTAAGCTCTCCATTTCGGTTAAGATCTGATCTGCACGTCGCCCGCAAGCTTTGGCATATCGCCACAGGTTTGATCGGAATGTTAGTCTACCAAAAAGCTAAAGTAAGTATTGAATTCATGGCCATTTCCTTGTTGGTCATTTCAGCCTGCTCTTTTCTTATTGAATTTTTGAGATTTAGAAATGAAAAACTCAATGCTATTTTAATGAAAATAATGAAACCTGTAATGAGAGAGTCTGAGAAAAATTCAGTTTCCGGATTACCTTTTTATGCACTTGGTGTATCGCTTTCGCTTTTCTTTTTTCCCGAAAGAATAGCTATTCTTTCAGTGCTATTTCTTGTTTTTGCAGACCCGATTGCCTCTTTTTGCGGCATTCTTTATGGCCGTGATAAAATACTTCCTAATAAATCGCTTCAGGGTACTATTGCAGCTTTTACAGTGTGTTACATTGTAACCTTAGTTTATGGCTTAATTTACACAACTCCGAGTATGAATCTTTTGATTTTTTCGATTGTCGGTGGAGTCATAGGAGCATTGTCAGAGCTATGTTCACAGTTTATTGATGATAATCTATGTATCCCAGTTATCTCAGGTTTGGGTCTATTTTTATTAAATATGTTGGTAAATGTTTTTTAATGAGAACAACCTTCTGGGTAATGGAATTATTTTAAAGTGATTTTAAATTTATCTCCCACCATCATACGTAAAATTTGGGGAGGAAATCGATTAGAAGTTCTAAAGCAGCTTCCTTCCGATTTTTCTGCCAACGCGATTAAAGTAGCGCCCATCGGTGAAACCTGGGAAGTCTACTTGGAGCGTTTACCTTTCCTGGCAAAGTTTATAGACACCTCACAAGAGCTTTCCATTCAAGTCCATCCAGGCGACGAATATGCAAGAATGTATGAAGCTGCTCTAGGTAAAACTGAGTGTTGGGTAATTCTTGAAGCAGCAGTTGGAGAAGGGATTTATCTTGGACTTAAGCCTGGAGTGACAAAGCCTAAATTGATAGAGGCAATTGAGCAAAAACAATCAATAGAGCAGCTTTTAAATTTTCATCCTGTTAAAAGCGGAGATTTCTTTTTTGTACCAGCAGGAAGCATTCACGCTATTGGTAAAAATATTACTCTAGCGGAAGTTCAGCAAAATTCAGGAATCACTTATCGGGTTTGGGACTGGAATCGGGTTGATGAGGCGGGGGTGGGCCGAGAGCTACATGTCGATAAATCACTTGAAGTTATTTCATTTGATCCAGCCAAAAATGAATTAAATTTTTTTCAGAAAAAAGAAGACTTGTTTGAAATCCATGGTCTCAAAGAGCTTTGCTCTCACTCACATTTTCATTTATTTATGCTCAATCTAGACAAAGATGAGAAGTATAATCAAAAAATCAAATTATATCGACCTTGTGCCATTTTAAATTTAAGTGGTAGTAAGAAAATTAACAACGTTTCTTTAGCTGCTTATTCTGCAGTTTTAGTTGAAGATGAAGTCGACTTAACGATTGAATCTTTAGAATCTGGTTCTTTACTTCTAATCTTTTAAAAAAGGCCCTGTCTTTTAAAGCGAGGAAAAGTCAGGGCCCTTGCGCCTATTGCTTGGGGGGACAAGCAAATTGAATTAATTATTTATTTTCGCAGCTCAGAGGATAAGTAACTTCGTGACCAGATTTTGCTTTAATCACTATGTAATCATCGACATCTGAAAATTGAGATGCATTAGCTATATGGATAATATGCTTTTGATTTTCAAAATCTACTACTTTGTTAAGACCTGCCTGATTTGATCGCGATCGCGAAAGGACCGAAGCTAATTCTCTTTTGGCAGTAGAATCGAATTCATTAAAAAATGTTACTCGATTGTCTTTTATCTCAAAGACTTTATTGAGCCTTGGAGTGTGACAAAGAATACTTGCTTCAGAAGCAAGACTTGATAAGGCAAAAATGGCAATAAATAATGCTTTCATAATTTTCTCTCTTTTTTAAGCGACTCAACGCTTATTAAAGCAAGGGGAGTGCCAACTTCACGCCACAAAAATTGAGGATTTAGCATAGTAAAAGATGAGATTTGCGAACAAAATTTAGCTGGCCGTATAACCTTTAGACAATCATCAATGAAATATTTTCGTGATTCCTAGGGGATAATTTCAAAAGCTAAGATTTGGGTTCGTTGCTTTTTATTGAAATTATTATCACTTATAAGGATAAGAGTTTCATGTCCATTGCCGAGCTTTGGCCCATAGGTTATCCCTTCAATATTATCTAGATGTTGAAAGTCTTTGGTCATGAGCGAAGTGAAATCATCGAGATTTGCCAATAGCTCTTTATCCACCGTTTTAAAACTTGCACCCTTTAGAGCTGGAATGCCTGAGATGTCAGTGGTTTTTTCATTAATAGTGTTTTTAAAAAGCCTTATGATTGTTCTTTTGGCCAAAGGTAAGTAGCTTCGTTCTATGCTGTAAAACGTCGTATCATTTATTGCCAGGAGGTCAGAGAGGCCAGTCTCGCCAACGGTTAAGCCGGCAACGCTGATACTTGGAATTTTTTCTAATGTGTAAGCAAATTCTTTGTAAGGCTTTAAGTTTTTATATTGAATAATGCGAATAGTACTAGCATGAGTAGGGGTAGAAGTTCGATCATCTTGAAAGAGTGCTTCTTCAGTTCCCACAAAAAGGCTAGCATTATCAGGTGTTGATGAAAGTCCCTCAAATACCAAGTTGTCTCTCGCGCCAATTTTAGCCTCTTGGTTTTTTTGAGGAAGAAATTTTTCTGGAATTTCAATGTTTGATTTCCATTTGCCATCTCGACTAAAAATAAGTAATTCAGGATTAATAATCGGGTTGTGGCCGATATTGCCCTCAGAAGATATAACCACATCACCATTAGCTAGCAGGCTAATACCTTCACAGTCAAGATCATCTTTTTTAAAGGATTTTCCGTCCTTATTTTTTAAGATGACAACTTCTTTGGGAGTTATTGAAAAAGCTTTTTCATCTATCTTAAAATCAAATTCATAAAAGCGAGCATCATTAACCATGCTGCGGTCATCACTTATGGCAAGTAATTTATTATTTTGACGATCAAGAACAATACCTGAAAGACCACCTATTTCAGTTTCTTTAAATTTTTCACCTGTTACAATATTTTGATCAGCAATAAGCCGCAATTTTTCAATAGCAAAAACGGAACTGCATGATAAACCAATAGCACAGAGAGTAATAAAAGCTAAAGATTTAAAACAAATTTTCACACAATCTCCTTGTGGTAATTCAAAAATAAACGATAAAATATTAAACTAAATTCAATTCAACAAACCAAGATATTTTATGAAATTTATTACATTAATCACAATATTTTTGAACTTTCAGATCTCTTTTGCTGAAGGTCTAAACAATAAATTAAAAGCCATTATTAAAAAGCATCATTTTAACGAACGAACCTTAGGTCTTTACGTAGAAGATGAAGGGCGTGAAGTCTTTTCAATAAATCCCAACAGGCTCATGATTCCTGCTTCGTTGACCAAAATAATTACAGGCGCTGCTGTTTTAAATCAATTTCCAATGAATAAAAAATTTGAAACAACTCTCTGGGCAAAGGCGGGGAACGATCTTGAAAGACTTGAAGGTGATTTGTGTTTAAAAGGTGGGGGGGATCCATCTTTTGTCTCAGAGAGATTGTGGTTTTTAGTTAACGAATTTAAAAGAACTAAAATAGTTTCGATTCAAGGAGATCTCGTGGTGGACGCCACTCGTTTTGACGAAGAACTTTTTGATTCTGGAAGGGAATCAGTTCGAGTAGATAGAGCTTTTGATGCTCCTGTTTCAGCTGCATCTTTTAATTGGAATTCAGTCAATATTTTTGTTCGTCCCGGAAACAAGTCTGGAGTTGCGGCTACGGTATTTCTGGATCCTGAAAATGAGTATCTTGAATTGGAGAATAAAACTCAAACCGTTGCTAAATCTGGCGTTAAATCGATTGAGGCTTCGAGGGTGAGAGTGGGGGACCACGATAAAATAATAGTCAAAGGCAGCATGTCTCTGGACGCTAAAGAAGCAGTTATTTATAAAAGTATTTCAAATCCCAACTTATGGATGGGAATGCACTTAAAAGAATTTTTAAAACAAAGAGGTATTGCCGTCAAAGGCAAGGTAAAGATTGGAACTTGTCCTAGCGATGCAGTCTTAATGGCAACTTCTCCCTCAAAGAACTTAAATGAAATTGCCTCTGACATGCTTAAGTTTTCAAATAATTTTGTGGCAGAGATGCTCGCCAAAAATCTGGCGGCCGAAAATTCGCTAGCGCCTGCTAAAATGAAAGATGGCATTGAGGAAATTAAAAAATACCTCGATGGAGTTGGATTTAAACGAAAAGATTACGTTCTCGAAAACGTTTCTGGGCTTACGCGAGAAAACCAATTTACCCCGGTACAACTGGCGACAGTTCTTAATTCCATAAAAAATGAATTTTTAATTTTTCCAGAATTTGCTTCAGGCCTTCCTATTGCCGGAGTCGATGGTACATTAAAAAATCGCTTTAAAAAAGATGAGCAAAGGCAATGGGTTCGGGCCAAAACTGGATATCTCGACGGTGTCGTTGGTTTAGCTGGTTACATTGGCAGAAAAAATAATTCACCACTCGTTTTTGTTTTTATGTTTAATGGAGATTATCAACAAGGCATGGCAGCTAGACCATTGTTTGATGAATTAATTGACCAAATAAAGTAAACCACAGGATGACCCATGACTATCGCTCAGAAAAGAACTCAAAGTGTTTCGCGATCTGAATTGAAATCGATATTAGCAGTAGCTCGAGGAGACGCTCCCGCTGACTGCCTGATAAAAAATATAAAAATTCTTGATTTAGTAAATGGCGAGATCATGGATTCGGCCATTGTAATTTCTGGAAAAATCATTGCAGGAATTGGAGTAGAGTACAACGACACCAAGGCGCAACTAGTGATTGATGGTAATGGTTTAATCGCAGTGCCTGGTTTTATAGATGGGCATTTACATATTGAATCTTCGATGATGAATCCTTTTGAATTTGAAAAAATGACTCTACCTTTGGGAACGACTACTGCAATTTGCGATCCCCACGAGATAACGAATGTGATGGGTGATAAAGGCTACTCTTGGTTTTTGCGTTGTTCAGAATTGATGCACCAAAATTTATTTGTTCAAACATCTTCGTGTGTACCGGCTCTTCCTGGTTTTGAAAGTAATGGAGGAGAATTTAAGTTATCCGAAATGAAAAAATACAAGTCACATCCCAATGTTTTGGGACTGGCCGAAATGATGAATTTTCCCGGAGTCATCAACGGAGATGATAGTGTTCTTGATAAAATTGAAGAGTTTTCAGATATGAATCTTGATGGTCATTGTCCCTTGTTGCGTGGGAAAGCCCTTAATGCTTATATTGCAGCTGGAATTCAAAATTGCCACGAGACTGTGACTAAAGACGAGGGCAAAGAAAAATTACAAAAGGGAATGGCGTTGATTATTCGCGAAGGGTCTGTGGCTAAAAATTTAAAAACGCTAGCGCCACTAGTAACTGAATTTAACTCACCCCAATGCTTTTTATGTACTGATGATCGAAATCCTTACGAGATTTTGCAGGAAGGACATATCAACTACATGATAAAAAAAATGATTCATGATTTTAAAATGCCGGTTCACTTAGCCTACCGACTTTCATCTTTTTCCGCTGCTCGACATTTTGGATTGAAGCGATTGGGCCTTATTGCTCCAGGTAAGCAAGCCGATATTGTTTTGTTAAAAAATCTAGAGAATGTTGAAATTGAAGAAGTTATAATCGCAGGCAAAAAAGTCAGTGAGCTAAATTTAAAACAATCTCTTGCTTCAAATTTAGAGAGCACTCAGCCCCCATTGGAAAATACCATTAGGAGAAATCATCTTCTGCCGCAAGACCTCGACTACCATTTACGGCCAGGAAAATACAATGTCATCGAAATCGTAAAGGATGAAATCATTACCAATCATCTGGTTGCTCAATATGATGGAAATAGTTTTGATCAGGAAGATATTCTTTTTATGTGCAATATTGAACGCTACGGAAATCAATTGAATCCAGCATTAGGATTAGTAAAAGGCTTGGGACTTCAAAAAGGAGCAATTGCCTCAAGCGTGGCCCATGATTCTCATAATCTTATGATTATCGGAAAAAATGTTGGCGATATGGTTATTGCCGCGAATGCCTTAATTAAAGCTGGTGGAGGACTTTGTGTGGTTGAAGATTCTAAAGTTACTGCTATCTTAGAATTGCCAATGGCCGGTCTGTTAAGTCTCAAAAGCGGAGAAGCAATTTTTGATGAAATCAAAAAGTTAAAAGTAGCATATAAAAAATTAGGAATTATTTTAAATGAGCCCTTTATTCAAATGGCGTTTCTTGCTTTGCCGGTAATTCCTAAAATCAAATTGACCGATCGTGGCCTATTTGACGTGAGTACTTTTTCTTATATTAGTTTAGAAGCATAGTTTTGCCATGAAAGAGTGGTTTGTTTATATAATTATGACTGCCAAAAAGCGCCTTTACACCGGTATCACGACTGATGTAGAGAGACGATTCAAAGAGCACTCAGGGAAACTTCCCCGAGGAGCAAAATTTTTTCGTAGTGACCGACCCAAAAAAATTGTCTATCTTGAAAAATGTAGGGATCGAAGTGAAGCTAGTGTAAAGGAAGCAGCAATAAAAAAATTATCTCGAATTCAAAAAGAGAAATTTATCAAATCATCTACTCATCTTCTTCAAGATTAATTTCATCATCACCCCAAGCATCATGAAATTCAGCAGGGATGCTGGGATCGACTTTATTTTTATAATCATATGGGCAATGTCGGCAGCCGCTCTGGCAACAAAAACCACGTTTTAAATGGTATTTTTCAGTGAAGACCAAATTGCCTTCACTATTAATGTAAAAATCTTCATTTTCAGTGTATTGATTATTACTCATAGAACCTTAAATAAAAACGGCTCCCGAAGGAGCCGTTTCTTATATGTTCAGTAAAGCTTAAGATTAATATCTTCCGCCGCCGCCGCCGCGAGATCCACGATCTCCACCGCCACGGTTACCACCGCCGCCGCCGAAGCCGCCTCTTCCGCCGCCGAACCCACCGCCGCGAGATTCTCTCTCAGGTTGTGGCTTAGCTTCAGAAACTCTTAACGAACGTCCTTCGTACTCTTGACCATCCAATTGAGATACAGCAGATTGAGCAGCATCATCTGAATCCATTTCAACAAAACCGAAGCCTTTGCTTCTTCCTGTTTCACGATCAATGATGATTTTCACCGATGCAACTGATCCAGCAGATGAGAAATGATTCTTTAATCCATCTTCTGTAGCAGAATAAGGAAGGTTTCCAACGTACAACTTAGTAGCCATAAAAAAAACTCCAAAAAAAGGTCGAAAGACTTAACGCTTAGGACCGAGTAACTATTAGGCATAAGGTATAACACATCTATGCGTTATTACCAAATATAAAAATAGATAAATATTGTGATGGCGCTACGCGTTTTAGTATGAGCTAGATTAGAATATTGGTAAATGAAATTCAGCGAGGAAGTTAATGGAAAATATCTGGACTAAGCATTACCAAAATGGCGTTCCCTTTAAGATTGATGAGCTCATGGAGAAATACCAAAGCGTTGCAGATGTTCTCGATGAAAGTTTTAAGGATTATTCTCAGCGTCCAGCTTTTCACTGTATGGGTAAAAGCCTTACCTATAGTGAAATTGATCTTTTGAGCCGTAAATTTGCTAGCTACCTTCAGCACCAAGTGGGTCTACGCAAGGGCGATCGAGTGGCAATTATGCTACCTAATATTCTTCAGTATCCCGTCGCTCTCTTTGGAATTCTGCGAGCTGGAATGGTTGTGGTTAATGTAAATCCGCTTTACACAGCTAGAGAGTTAGAACACCAATTGAAAGATTCAGGGGCAAAGACCATAATCATTTTTGAAAGTGCTTGCCATACTCTCGAAGCCATTTTGAGCAAGACGGAAGTCAAGCATGTTATTACAACTTCGATTGGTGGAATGCTAGGATTTCCAAAATCTCTACTTGTTGATTTGGTCATTAAGCATGTCAAAAAAATGGTTCCAGCATGGAAAATAGATAAGGCCATAAGCTTCAGTCAAGCACTTAGGATTGGCGATGAAGCGACTTTTCTTAAACCTTCCATCGCACAAAGTGATATCGCTTTTTTGCAATATACAGGAGGAACCACAGGTGTAGCCAAGGGTGCTATTCTTACGCATAAAAATATTGTTGCGAATATTTGTCAGGCCAGAGCCTGGCTTTCTCCTATTTTAGTAAAGGGAGAAGAAATAATTATTTCGCCATTGCCTCTTTATCATATTTTCTCATTAACTGTTTCATGTGTCTTTGCGACAGTTGGAGGAGTCAACGTATTGGTGACTAACCCAAGAGATTTACCTGGCTTCATCAAAGAATTAAAAAAATGGAAATTTACAGTTATTACCGGAGTCAATACCCTCTTTAATGGTTTATTAAATAATCCAAAATTCAAAGAAGTCGATTTTTCTTCAACCAAAATTTGTCTTGGAGGAGGGATGGCTGTCCAAAAAGCCGTTGCAGAAAGATGGCAAAGTGTGACGGGAAAAGTTTTGATAGAGGCCTATGGTTTAACTGAGACATCTCCAGCTGCTTGTATAAATCCACTTGATATAAAAGCGTTTAATGGCTTTATAGGATTACCAATATCATCTACTGATGTCGTAATTAAAGACGATGATGGCAAGACTCTGGAAGTTGGAGCGACTGGTGAAATTTGTATCAAGGGTCCACAGGTCATGCCTGGCTATTGGCAAAGAGATGATGAAACGGCTAAGGTTATGACAGCAGATGGTTTTTTTAAGTCGGGTGACATTGGAGTAATGAACAATGATGGCTTTATTAAAATAGTAGATCGGAAAAAAGATATGATCTTAGTTTCGGGGTTTAATGTTTACCCCAATGAGATCGAGGACGTTGTCAGTCAGCACCCTAAAGTTTTTGAAGTAGCGGCGGTTGGTGTCGCAGACGAAAAAACTACTGAGGCGATAAAGCTTTTTGTTGTGAAAAAAGATCCAACCCTCACAGCTGAAGAGCTAGTAGCTTTTTGTCGAGAGAATTTGACCAATTACAAAGTTCCCAAGCTGGTAGAATTTAGAACAGAGTTACCAAAAAGTAATGTGGGGAAAATTTTAAGAAAAGATTTGCGAGTATGAGTTCCATTCACGTCGAGTAGATTACTGTAACAACTCCTCGACGTGAGCCTCGATCACTTTAGAATTTTCAGCAGCTTTTTCTAATTCAACTTCTTTAGTGTGACCAAGCTGTTCTTCATGGGCCATGTCATCTGGTCCTAGTGAATTTTGTGGTGCTTTCTCACTGATTTCATCAGAAGTATTTCCATCAAAAGCAAAGTAGCGTTCGACTCCAATTCCAGCGACGACTGTTGAGCCACCAACCAAGGAAGCTTTGAGCGGAGAGATCTTAGAGATTTTGGCATAAATGCGTCTTAAGATACCAGTCTTTTCTTTTGCGGTTCCGGTGACTTTACTCAAAAAATAATCTTTCAAAATATCAGTAAGTTTTAGCAGTGGACCTTTAATTTTCGCGTAAGCGACATCTAGTTTGGTTAGATTGAGGATTTCTCGCATAAAAATCTTATCAGTTATTTTGTAGACGCCAAAAGTTGAGGGATCAAAATCGGAATTTTTGAACATTTGAGTTAATTTTTCAAGCTCCCTAACTACATCTTCATGAATATTAGGTGCATTTTTTACTTTAGATTCTAATTCCCGATGAACGATCGTTAACATATCTTCAAGCATGGCTTGACGAAGAATTCTATCCTTAATTTTTCCATCCTTTAGCAATGTTCCATCAAGTTCGACTAATTCTTTTTTAATTCTATTCATTACGAAGTCGAGATTGCCATCTTCTGCCCGAAGTGAAATGACTTCACTTATCATTTCGCCATTTCGTTTAAATGTAATTTTTAAATCTTTAGCAGAATCTTTAGGATCAATTTTTAATTTTTTTAATAAATTAAGATTATATTGAAGGGAAATTCGCTCCTCAATCAGATCATCTAACTCTTTTTGATAATTAACGAAGGAGTGTTGCCAGCTTTGAATAAGATCAAATGCTTTTGCGGATTCTTTATCAAGTGGTGTTTCTTGATGGGCAATTTTTTCTAAAATTTTTGCGTACTTTTTGGCCATTGGCACGACATCTTCTTCACTGAATAAATAAAACGCTGGATAGCGGTTATTATTAAAATTTCTAATAGAGTTATTGAGCGATTTCTTTAAGCGATTAATCCATTCTAATTTAGGATAATGAACTTGAATGATTTTTTCTTTTAAGGTGATGAGTTTCCTTTCTTCAAGTGCCTTCGCCAGATTTTTTTCATACTTTTTATTTGGAAAAAAGCTCTTTAATAATTCCTTGCAATTTGCATCTGCAGCTCCCGCAGGAAATCGTTGCTGAAATTGATTATTGGGTCCCATGCTAGAACACGAGGAGATAATTAAGAGCATTAATACAACAGGCAGAAATTTCATACTAAACTTGTCGGCTATGAATTGATTTAACTTTAATCTAATCATTTTAATGCTTAAGAAATAACCGACTTAACCGATAGGGAATAAGGAAACCTCCTAAAAAAATGGAGAATGGGTGGCAATAAATCTTATTTTGATTTTATGTCTTTTACTACAAGCTTGTAGCTTTAAACTACCTCATTGGGATAGAGCTCCATCTTCAATTGCACATTTTAATGAACTCAAAAGCCAAATGTCTTTACTAAAAACCAAAGCACTAGGTTCCGAAAGAGAATCTAATTGCTCTAAGGAGCAACTAGATGAAGACTTTGAACACTTAATGACTTCTTTAAAAAAAGATTCTTGTTCACAAAATAATTTCACTATAAATAAAGATGAATTTATTCAAAAAAATTGTCCAAAAGTAAAAACAGAAGGATTGTTTGATAAAATTGTGAGTAAAACTATTCAAGAAGAGAAGGCTAAAAAGCCCTTAAGTTATTTTAACAGTAAGATTGATCCTGAATTTTTAATGTTAACTAAAGAAGCCCAGATATTTTTAAAACAAGTAAACGCGATAACATTCAATGATCGCTATGATGTTCAAGATCGGGTTGAATTAATTGCTGATTACGTGGAAAATGTCCTTTTGCCCATAAGAGACTTGGTTGTAATTAAAAGATCTTACTTGACCAAAGAAAATGACGGTAGTGAGTTTTACAATAATTTGCGTCCTTTACTTCCCAAAGCATTGACTCAAGATTTGTCAGCTGAGCAATTGGGACTTCTCACGCAGGGACCTGATCCTGCGACGAATCCTTTCTATATGGAGGTAATCGAGTCCAATGAGCATTATCAGCTGCTCAATTTTTCAGCTACTGATATTATCCGCCACGACGTACTAACATTGCTAAAAGCTCCATCTTCTAAAAATTATGTGCTTGCACTAAAGTGGATGACGTTGCACATGATGCTTTCGCAAGTTTATCTCTATGATACCATTCTAGAATCCAAGAATAATCTGCATCTGCCTAAATCTTGTCAAAATCAATTTAATGGTAATTTACCGGCAGAATTTAAATTTAAATTTGAAGAGGGTATTGGGCAGCAGTTTATTGAAAATATTTTGGCTGGTCATGGTCTTATTTTTAAGAAAGATGATTCAGCTTATCTCGATTATTATATCGATAACGTTAATAAGGATCCCACGCTAGAAGGTTATAGTGGTTTAATACCATTTGAAAATTATAAAAATGCCAAGATGAGTTTGAAGCATTCTCCTTTAGCACTTCAGCCTCAGTTAGATGATGTTGCTCATTTTCAAACGATACTTTCCATTAAATCGTCTGATATTTTTGCAGTATTTAGAGGCAAAATCAAAAAACAAAATATCACGTATGCAGGCAGCGACATTTTTCAAAATATTTTGGGATCATTTAGCTCAGAAGAGACTGCCGAGATAAAACTTGCCGATGGTACAGTTCAATCAATTTATCCAGGTAAACAAAACCTCTCACCTTATTTACTAGACTTAATGAAAAAAAATGGATTAACCGACTATACTCAATTGCTTAGTGAGCGGTTGAAGAAAAAATTTGTTGGACGAAAAGCACTTCTTGCTTTTCCTTCTATGTACTCTTCTCCGGTTTGGCGGGACTGGAGTCTGAAGTTATTGGCAGATACATTTTATCAATACCGTAATTTACCTTTGAACTCTCAACTTCACCAGGTTACAAGAGCAGCATGCCAAAGAATGGGAAGTTCCGCGTTTACCGATCTTGCCAATATATGTAAAGGTAATGCTGTGGATAATCTTTCCAATGCCTTGAGTGAGTTTCGCTCAGGAGACAAATATATTCCCACCAGAAGACTTGAGGAAGAACGATTTAAAAAAATGTATCCCATGTTAAATATGATCTGGGATTTTCTTCGCGATCAATCTGATGTTTTGGCAGAAACTCGTCCCTTTGAGCTAAACTTTCTTCTCGATCAAATGTCTGCAGGTAATCCTTGGGCAAGAATTAAATTAGGTTATATGGTAGCCCTTGATCAACTTGAACTTCAAAAAGAGGGTATTCCTCCAACCTATGAACTCAATGGGATGTGGATTAAAACAAATGAATCAGCCAAGTGTGACCAAGCAACAATTGGCATGCAGTACTCAAAAATAAAGGAAGCTGGACATATTTTGGGGCTGGAATTTCCTCTCACCAATAACCATGCTGAAAAAATATTAACTCATCCTGAAAAAGAATATATTTGGAAAAATATTATAGAGGATATTAATCATCGCAATGCCCAGCTCTTTAGTGTTACCAGTGGAGACAAAGATTATTACAAGATAACAGAAGATTTATCATACAAAACGATCCTCAATCAAAGTATGGCATTAAATGCTGGTGTATTTATCAATGAAAGAACAAAACAAGAGATTGCTGATGTTTCCCAAAGCACTGAAGCTGAAATTAGTGATTTCTTTCTGAAACTATATAAAGAGAAGAATAATGTTGAAAAACAAAAAAAGCTTTTTGAAGAATTTTCCAAAGTTAATGGAATAGATAATACTTTTAATTTGAAATTAAATTTCTTAGCGGTAGATGATTCTTTTAAAAAGCCTATATATAAAGATATTTTAAAGCAGGCTGCACTATCTCGAAAACTTCAAATTCTATCCCACCTGGAAACGTTCTGTTCAATGAATATAAATGATGAAAGAGAGTTTAAAAATATTTTTTATTCAACGACAAAAGCTCAAAATGAACTTAATCAAATGGCCGGACTTCCCGCTGTTCCTGAAGGCGTTTTGAAAAAAATCAATGAGATGACTTCCGAGGAATTTAGAGATATGTGGTGGGGAATTGGATCAGGTGTTGCCGGCATGGCCGCAGTCGTGGTTGGAGGAGCCTGCACTATTGCTTCAGGAGGAATTTGTGCTCCTCTCGGCGGGGCGATGGCGGTTGCAGGATTGGCTTCATTGGGTATTCAGGTCAAATTAACGACTAATGAATTTGAAAGAAAATTGGATGCAGATGCTTCCGAGAAAAAAGTCAAAGTCATGGAAGATTTAGGTTTTTCCAGTATAGGTAGTTCAGAGGAAGTTCATCGTAGTTTTGTTTGGACAGCTTTTGAAGCGATTAGCATTTTTCCATTAATCGGAGTCGCAACAAAGTCCATGTCATTGGGTCCTAAATTAGTAGCCGTTTCTACTAAATCCATAATGCAGCAAACGGGGAAGACTGCCTTTCGGGCAGCGGCGAAATCAGCAATTCATGAAGAAGAAGTGAGAGCTGCACGTTATCTTTTAGGGGTAGATAGTGTTTCTAAAAATTTGGGACTAGATAAAAAATCTCTTGATCTCGCTAAAAGCAAAATAGAAAAAATTCGCAAACTTTATACCATTGGAGAGATTGATCTTCAGACGATGATGTCTAAGATCGCTAAAGTTATTGATCCCATCAAGCGAGCACAAGTAGCAGTTGCCAAAACTTTTAAAGCTGAATTAGGTAAAGTCGCAGTTAAGGAAAGTACAGACCAGATCAATCGTCAAACCGCCAAAGTGGTGTCACAGTATTTTGCTGAAAATCCCAAAGATATGCTTCGAATGATTAGAGGCTATTCTGGAGAAAGACTTGATAAGGCTGTCAGGGTCATGGCCGAGTTAGGGGCTAAAGAGCGAATCGGCAATAGAATACCTATTTATAGCGGAGTCAGGGATTGGTTTTTAAGAATGAGAAATGAATCACTTGCCAAAAATGCAGGGAAGATTTTAAGAATAGAAAAAGAACTTTCGACTCTAGGTAATCATCCCGGTTCTTTGGAGACTTTCATTAATAAAAACATAGAGGACTTAACTGATATCTTTATGGATATTCCGATGAAGAAAAGAGAAATACCCTACATGATACAACTCCAGGGTATGCCTGAATTTAATTTCTTGAAAGGCAGAAGGATTCCTTTTTTGAGTATTATGTCTGAAGGACAAACGCTCAAAAAAGTTTTTACGGCCCGATCAAGATTGGTTTATGAATCCTTCAAGTCTGAAGCTCGTGCAACACTTAAACTTAGAAGGTTTGTTCAGTCAGAAACTTCTCTTGGTGCTTTTAAGGCATTTCAATTTTCTCTGGCAGAAGTAGCCAGTCGTAAAGCAGAGCAGGAGTCCCTTAAAATCCTGGCAGAATATCGAAGCATTGAAGAGCAGTTTGCTCAAAAGCTCTACAAGCAATACCTTACATCAGGTGAAAAAATGGATTATAAGGTCTTTAAAGAACTTGTAACGAATCCGAAAAGTATAAAAGAAAAAGCAATCGCAGAGGCTATTTGGGAATCTGTTGCGGCCGATGAATTAATGGGAATGAAAGATGTCGAAAAATTGGCCCACAAGGCAGTCCAAGAGCTTTCTCAATATAATGACGTTGATACATTTCAACATTTTTTAAATGCCATGAAAATTCTCGTCATTAACCGTGAACCTGCAGTCTTAGACATCATGTAATTATTTAAAAAAGCATCTCTTCGACTTCAGGCTTTCAAATTGCTTTAGCAGATAGTCGTTGCCTTGTGCTTTGTCTTTTAGAGTTCGATAAAAGGCTTCTTCAGTTGAAAGTCCCTCTTTCTGAGAAAGCGAAGCGACTTCTTCCAAAGTGGAGGTCCAACCATTCATCTCTTGCGGTGATAAGTCATCAATGACGACTTTCCAAAATTTTTGTGGATTTTTTGGATCGATTAAGTTGGTTTTTCCGTTTCTAGTTGCTAGTTTTTTTACTGACGCAATAAGGGCTTTTTGATCAGGGGTTCCACTTTCAGCAAGACCTAAAAAAAGTGCTAAAGATTTTTCTTCAGAGGTAGAGACCAGATCTGGCGTAACCTTTGAGTAGTCTCCCATCCCAAGCCTTTTCATTCTCGAAGCAATGAAGGTATTGAGTTCTGCCGGATTTTTAGGAAGGACTTCATTCAAAACCTTAAGTGAAGATGAGTTTTTAATATTTTCAACTGTAAATTTAAATCCACTCAAGGCTAAATTTTCATTAACACATTCAGTACAAGTAATAATAATGGATTTTCCATGCCGATTGGCCAGGTAGATTATGTTATTGATGGCCTTTACAACATCTTCTTTTTTAATTTCATTTTCCGACATATCTAAAAGCACTTGCAATTCTTTTCTCATGTTTGCATCGGCACCTGATACCGGAAGCCTAGATAGAAGTTCCTTTAATTCAACTTTAGTTAATGATTTTTTTGAGGCTAGAGCGGCAAGCGAAGATGCCACATAACTTTCTACCATTTTGGCATCGGTGCCCTTGATACCATATCTTGCCAATAATTCCACCACGCCACTCTCAGTGACCATGTAGTCAACTAGTCGCGTGACCCCCGAGCCCGTGGCTCCAAAAGATAAAATCAGCGCTATTGAGGCAATCAGTATTTTTTTTATCACCGCTTTAATCCTGGTTTAACTCTAGGCTTATAAAATAGTCTCATCTCATTATAGATTTCGGAGTTTGTAGCTTTTTCTTTAGGGAACAACTGCCGTTGAGTCATTCTGCATTAAATTTTAATGACATTATAATTTTCAATGGCTTAGATGTATGTAAAAATGACACCATTTGTTGCGCGACATGGTGAAAAGCGATTAGACTGATACTTATTATTAGCGGGGCTATAAATTTAGGACTGTATTGTGAAAATCCTTATTTTGCTATTTCTTATCGTGAGTTCGATAGCTTCTGCGCAAGTTAATGATGAAGTTAATGAACCCAAGAATGCTGCCGACGATAAAACTAAAATCGAAGAGTATAATCAAGCTTGTCAGGTTATTGATACGTTATTGGTCCGTAAGCAATTCAAAGTAGACTGCTTCAGTAACTATCAACACTTTGGACCTACGACCAAAACTAATTCCACATCAAACGGACAAATTCGAATTGCCGGATATAACTTACTCCACCCAGGTACTTCTAAAGCACTATTTAAAGATTACAACTTAGTTGCAAAGATAATGAACCAATACGATGTAGTTTCTGCACTTGAATTGCTCGGAACTGTCGGACATGACGAAGTCAACAATCAAGCAGTCTTGGATTTTTTAAGAAGTAGTCCACAATTACAGCAAGAGCTAAAGAACTTAAAGGCTAAGACAGCAGATAAAGATAAGAAGAAAGAAATTGAAATGAGATTTCAAAAACTATTGGCCGATACCAAAACGGCTTATACTCTTTATAGGGCCCCAGGTTATTTCAAAGTTTTAACGGCACTAAAAAATCTCGATCCCAGTTGGTCGCTTCTTTTGTCTCCAAGAGGAGACTCCGCACTGGCAGGTTCAGTTGAAGAATTAGTTGGTTTTTATTACCGTGCTAACAAGGTAAACCCAGCTATTAATCCACATTGTAATGAGTTTAAGGACAACCGAGCTGGTCCTGCTTACGCTTGCATAATTAATTTGAGCTCAAGTTTTATGGGTAAAAATTTTACTCAAAGTTATGCCCGTAGACCATTTATGGCGAGTTTTACCTCTGGAAATATGAAATTTTCGCTAATGAGTAATCATGTTGTCTTTACTTTTTCAGGTGATGAAGAAGCATCAAAAAATTTGATGAAAAATGTTTTTGGAGTAGAAACACCGGCCGAATTAGGAAATGGAGTTAATGCTTCAAACTTTGCTCGTTTTGCAGAAGTGAAAATTTCCTTGAGCTTTATGAATAAGTATAGGAATAAGTACAACGATAAAAATATTATGTTTGTCTCAGATACCAACTTGCAAGCGAGCATCCCTTTTTGGGAAGAAATTTTAAAGTCTTTTCCCGGGGGATCAAGGTTGATTGATGAGCCAACGACCCTTTCACCAACTCGCTATAATTCTGACATGCAAGAAACCAACGGAGTTGCCAATTCTTATGATCATTTTGTATTAGATAAGTCAGCCTTTCCGAGCTGTAGCAATGGAGAAGTCTATAATTACTTTAAATACAGTATTGAATCCGATATTGAAAAGACTTATATGATAAGGGGTTTGCAGGCAAATAACACCCTACGATTAAAATCATTCACTGGATTCAATGAAGATGTCGGTGTTTTGGTCGGTGGAGACGTGCCTCCTGAAGATGATACTCTTCCTACAAAATTGGATTACCCATTAACCTCTGCAGGTCAAGATCGAATGAATCGAATTGTGACTAATTTTTCTAACATGCTTCAGCGCAATTTAACAGTAAAGAAGAACGAAGTCGTAGCTGATGACTTTTTAATTCAAGAAAGAATTGATGGCATCAAAAGAAGAATTTTTCTTAATCAGCTCACCAATTCATTTTATTATCGATTTTATCAAGAGTTATTGAGTGACCATTTTCCAGTTTCGATAACTTGTAAAAATTAATTAAGCTAAGGCAGCCTTAACTAATTCATTGGCAAGCTTACTATCGAATTGACCCTTTATTTTTGGACTTAATTCTTTCATTATAAGGCCAGCATTAATGCCTGGATGAGATATTATAATTTCTTGAATAAATGCTATAACTTCCTCCGTAGATAGTTGTTTGGGCATATATTCACTCAAGACTGCTATTTCGCGTTCAGTTTTTTTTCTGATTTCATTTTCTTCAGGAAAATTTTCTAAGGAATCTTTTAGCTTTTTGACGTGCTTAATAAGAACGTCCATTTCTGCAATGGGAGACTTTGAAGTCTTGTTTTCGATAAGCATACTTTTAAAGTAGCGAAGTGCATCTAAGCGCTCTTTGTCCTTGGCCAGCATTGCTTTTTTTATATCATCAGTAATTAATTCAAACATATTTCGCCTCCGGTGATTTGGAAGCCTATTATTATTTATATGGCGCCAGAGTGCAAGACTAGGGTAGGTAGCGGATTAATTTATCATTTAGGTCCTGAACCAGCCAGCCAGTAGCGGTCTTATCTTCGTTCGTTGGAATGATGTCCTTAATGTTTCCATTGACCGCAACAGCTAAAATAACTCTTCTAAGCGCTATTTTAGCATCCATTGCTGCACGCAAGCGCTCGTGATCACCTTCAACTAAATTGAGTCTATATTTTTTTATCAAGAGATTTAGCCCCTCTTCTACCAGGGCAAGCTGTTCTTCGTTCATTTTTGTCTTTCCAAATAAAATGATGCTGTTGAAGAGATAGTACAACTCCCAAAATGAAGCTAAGCTTTAATTTACCTTTATATCTTCAAGACAGAGTAAAATTATACAGTTGCCTAAATATGGCAAAAAATATTAAACAATATGATGTTTATGACAGGGCCGAAGCCCTGGCATGATTTAATGGCACTAAACTTTATTTTGTTTAACTATTGGTTTTGGGTAAATCAATTTTAGGAAATAATGGGCTTGGTTCAGATAGGTGGTATTGAGTAGTTCCAAAGATAAGTGCCTCATAGCCTTTGAGTTCAACTCCTAGGGGCTCCAGAGCTTTGGCAGCAGTCTCTGGTAAAAAAGCTGATAGCAATGTTGAGATGGCGTGGATTGAGAACACACAATTGTAAACGACTTGCCGTAGCGCCACTTTATCTTCTTTTAATTTCCATGGCTCTTTAGTGTTCACGTACTGATTCATGCCATTGACTCCTTCCCATAGTGCTTCTAGTGCTTTGTTGTGCTCACGTTTTTCCATGTGCTCCTTCATTTTGAGAAAGCAATCGTCGAAGAAAACTTCTTGAGTCACTCCATCTCCCTTCAGTTGTGGATCATTGTCTTTGAGATATAACTTGAGAACTCGCATGATTAGATTGCCGTAACTATTTCCAAGTTCAGCATTGTGTTTTTCAATGAGTTCTTTTTCTGAAAATCGACCATCACCATGAGCTGGTATGGCCCGAAGTAAATAATATCTGAAAGAATCTAGTGGATATTTAGCAAGCAATTCATTGGGATCGACGACATTGTTTAGGGATTTGCTCATTTTTTTACCATCTTCGGCAAGAATCATTCCATGAACATAAACTTGCTGTGGCAAGGGGAGTTCTGCAGCGTGGAGCATGATTGGCCAGATGATGGTGTGAAACCAAGCAATATCTTTTCCAATTACATGCATGGAAGCAGGCCAAAACTTTTCAGCTTCAGAGTGAGCAATTGCGGAGTAGTAGTTAATGAGTGCATCAAACCAAGTGTACATTACAAATTTGGAATTGCCTGGAACCGCTATACCCCAACCTTCATTTGGACGTGAGATCGGAAGGTCTCGCAATTTATCTCCCTCGATTCTCGAAAGCATTTCATTAAAAGAGGAATGAGGTACGATAAAGTTGGAATGTGTTTTTATATAATCAATGATCCATTCTTGATAGCTGCTCATTTTAAAAAAGTAGCCTTCCTCTTCTTTTAAAGTGAGGGGCTTTCCATGAGCCGGGCAGGTATTATCTGGAGCTTGGGTTTCGGTATAAAAAGATTCACATGCAAGACAGTATTGACCTGAATAAACTCCGAAATAAATATCACCTTTATTTTCTAGTTTTTTCCAGAGTTCAACGCAAACATCATGATGTCTTTTTTCGGTAGTGCGGATAAAATCATTATTTGAAACATTTAGATCGAGGCAAAGCTTTTTAAATTTTTTTGAATTTTCATCTACGTAAGCTTGAGTATCTTTTCCTTCAGCTTTTGCTGATTCGATTAGCTTTTGTCCATTTTCATCTGTACCAGTAAGAAAATAAGTTTGAAAACCCAAGAATTTATACCATCGTGCGTAGGCATCACTGACAATTTTTTCTAGAGCATGACCCATGTGAGGACTTCCATTGGGGTAGTCAATCGCAGTGGTAATATAAAATTTTTTTGACATAAACTTATCCTTTCACAACAAAATTAACAATTTTTCCAGGAACATAGATTTCTTTAAGGATTGTTCCAGCTAAATGCTTAGTCACATTTTCATCAGCCTTTGCCAAAGCAAGAATTTCTACTTGAGAGATAGTAGGCTCTACTTCTAAAGTGGCCCTTAACTTGCCATTAACTTGTATCGCTATTGTAATGGTGTCATCTTTAGCGAGAGCATCATCAAATTGCGGCCATGGTTCATAGGTCAGAGTCTTACTGTGACCAAGCAGGGACCAAAGTTCTTCACCCATATGTGGGGCCATCGGAGCTAAAAGTAATGCAAATGTTTCTGCAGTGGATTTTGTTACTTGTCCTATTTTGTAGCAATGATTTACAAAGATCATCAATTGAGAAATGGCAGTGTTAAATCTTAGATTTTCGTAATCAGCTGTTACTTTTTTTATACTCTTGTGAAGTATTTTTAATGTTTCTTCTTTTTCTACTCCATCTTTAATATGATTTTGGTCGGCAAAAAATCTGTAGGCACGATTCAAAAAGTTATAGACTCCTTTAACTCCATCTTCTTTCCATGGTTTTACTTTTTCCAGTGGGCCCATAAACATTTCGTAAAGGCGAAGTGAGTCTCCCCCAAATTCTTTAACGACATGGTCTGGATTGACTACATTGCCACGAGACTTACTCATCTTTTCACCATCGCTAGCAAGAATGAGTCCTTGATTGACCAGTTTTTTAAATGGTTCTTTGGTAGAAACAAAGCCAAGGTCAAATAAAACCTTATGCCAAAAACGAGCGTAGAGTAAGTGAAGGACGGCATGTTCAGCTCCACCGATGTATAAGTCAACCGGCATCCAGTATTTTTCTATTTCGCTATTCCAAGGCTCGTTTGAATTCTTTGGATCACAAAATCTTAAGTAGTACCAACAGCTTCCTGCCCAATTAGGCATTGTATTTGTTTCGCGTTTTGCTTTCTTGCCAGTTTTGGGGTCAGTAATCCATAGCCAATCGGTAGCGTTAGCTAAAGGGGATTCTCCATTACCAGAAGGCTTAAATTCTTCAAGTGCAGGAAGTGCCAATGGCAATTCATCAGCATCAAGACAACGAACGGTGCCGTCTTCAAATTTTAAAATAGGGAAAGGTTCTCCCCAGTATCTCTGACGAGAGAAAATCCAATCGCGAAGTTTGTAATTAATTTTTTTTGTTCCTAAATTTTTTTCTTCCAGCCAAGTGATCATCTTTTTGGTGGCATCAATCTTATTTAAGCCATTGATAAAATCAGAGTTAATGTGTTTCCCGTCAGCAGTATTAGGGGCTTCGTTGACATCTGCACCCTCAACAACTGCTACAATTGGCAGATCAAATTTTTTAGCAAATTCCCAATCCCTTTCATCATGACCTGGTACAGACATGATGGCACCAGTGCCATAAGTAGCGAGTACATAGTCGGCAATCCAAATGGGGATTTTTTTGTCGTTGGCCGGATTGATAGCGTAAGCGCCAGTGAAAACTCCGGTTTTTTCTTTGTTAAGCTCAGTGCGTTCCAAATCATTTTTTAATTTACATGCATCGATATATGTTTGAATTTTTTCAAGATGCTCAGTCGACGTTATTTTAGTCACGAGGGCATGTTCAGGAGCAATGACCATATAGGTGGCACCAAAAAGTGTATCTGGTCTAGTGGTGAAGACTTCAATGAAGTCATTTAATCCATCAATTTTGAATTTGATAGTTGCACCCTCAGATTTACCTATCCAGTTTCGCTGCATTTCTTTGATGGATTCCGGCCAGTCCACTAATTCTAGATCTTCTAATAATCTCTCGGCGTAGTCGGTAATGCGAAGGACCCATTGCTTCATTTTACTTTGAATGACCGGATGTCCACCCACTTCACTTTTTCCATCGATAACTTCTTCATTGGCAAGAACTGTACCCAAAGCTGGACACCAGTTCACGTTCATCTCGTCTTCATAAGCTAGTCCCTTGTTGAAGAGTTGAACGAAGATCCACTGGGTCCATTTATAATAATCAACATTTGATGTTGCAATCTCTCGATCCCAATCATAAGAAAATCCAAGTGATTTTAATTGTCGGGTAAAAGTAGCAATGTTTTTTTTAGTCGTAATGTCTGGATGAGTTCCAGTTTTCATCGCATAATTTTCAGCAGGAAGCCCAAAAGAATCCCAACCCATTGGGTGAAGTACATTGAATCCTTTCATCCTTTTGTAACGAGAAACAATATCGGTAGCGGTGTAACCTTCAGGGTGACCAACATGAAGTCCGTCACCAGAAGGAAATGGAAACATGTCAAGCGCATAGTATTTAGGTTTCGTCGAAACATTTTCAGCTTTGAACGTTTTATGTTCATCCCAATATTTTTGCCATTTGGCTTCAATCGAAAGAAAATTGTACTCAATAGCGTTTGGAGTGTTGCTTTCTGACATGATAAAAATCCTGAGGTTTTAGCGCTTTATTTTTTTCCTTTTTTGGAAGTCAAAAGTCTAACACTAGGAATTCTTTTTATAAAGTGTATAATAGTGGGGAAAACTATAAAATTTGCGAGTCTTTTATGAGTGAAAAAATCATCATTTACCCCATTAGTGCCAATCCTCCAACCTGGGGACATGCCGATATCATGATGAGGGCCGCGACTCACTTCGATAAGCTTCTCTGGGTTGCTGCGACCAATCCCAACAAAAAATATATGTTTACCGCTCAAGAACGTTTAGAGATGATGCAGGCTTACGTGGATTATTATAAATTAAAAAATGTAGAGATTTGTGAGCACGAAGGTACGATTGTCCGCTTTGCCGAAGAAAAAGGGGCCCAGTTCTTATTGAGAGGCTTGCGCAATTCTTCTGACTACCAAATGGAACTTGAACTTTCTGTGGGGAACCGGGGAATTAGTAAAGACATTGAAACTATTTGCATGTTTGCCAAGCCCCATTTTGCAACCATTTCTTCGACCTTGATTAGAGAGTTAGCTGTTTTAAATGAGCGAATAGATCAATACGTCATGCCATCAATTGCCAAAAATATTTTACGCAAACTCCACGGAGATAAGGCCATCAAATGAAAACGTTGATCATTCTTGGTCATCCTGATGGAGATTCTTTATGCGCACGCTTGGCAGAATCTTACCAGAATGGAGCTATTGAAAAAGGTGGAGAGGTCGCTAGAATTAATCTTGGTCAACTTCGCTTTAATCCAATTTTAAAAAATGGTTACAAAAAAGTTCAAACACTGGAAGCAGATTTACTTGAGGCTCAGCGTCTCTTGAAATGGGCCAATCATATCGTCATTATTTTCCCTGTTTGGTGGTCAGGCCCGCCGGCCCTGCTGAAGGGATTTATTGAAAGGGTATTTTTACCTGGTTTTGCTTTTAAGTATAGAGAGAACTCATTGCAGTGGGATAAGTTATTATCTGGAAGAAGTGCTCGTCTTATCCTAACAAGTGACGCTCCGGTTGCTTGGCTTTATTTTATGTATTTTCATCCCGCTTTAAATATGATGAAAAAAGCAGTGCTTGAGTTTTGTGGAGTATCTCCAGTCTCAGTGACAAGTTTTGGCTCACTTAAAGATGTCAGCGAAAAGAAAAAAGAAAAACTTATTTATAAGGCATATCGACTTGGTCTCGATGATACTTAATGCAAAATAGGAAATCCTTTTTTTAGGATTGAGTTATTTGTTCAATAACATGACTGGCGGCCATAAAGCCAAATGTGCCGGTGATATGTGTGATAGACCCCATGCCAGTTTCACAGTCAAGTTTTAAATTTTCACCAGGATTTATGGTTTTACAAACGCCTCCATTATTGTCAGGAAAATGCGGCTCCTCTGAAGAATAGACACAGGCAATATTGAAAATTTGTTTTTTACTTCTGGTAAAACCTGCACCAGATGGAAAAGCAAATTCTTGGCGAAGTCTTTTTCGTAAAGCAAATAGTAGTGAATCATTACAAGCAAGTCCTAGATCATCCACTCTGATCTGGGTGGGATTTCTTTTTCCAGCAGCAGCTCCGATCACTATTAAAGGCAGATTTTTTTCTTGGCACTTAGAAGCCAGAACGCATTTATTTTGAAGGCTATCGATAGCATCGATAACAAAATTAAAATTTGTGTTAAGAATTGTATCGGCGCTAGCTGCCGTAAAGAAATCTGAAATGGCATTGACGTTACACTGAGGATTAATCGATATAATCCGTTCGTAAATAGCGTTTACTTTCATTTTTCCAATGAGACCATCCATCGCGTGAATTTGGCGATTGGTATTGGTAATACAAATATCATCGAGATCAACTATTGTAATGGCTCCAACTCCTGATCGGGCCAGGGCTTCCGCCGTCCAGGTGCCAACTCCACCTAAGCCGATGATTAAGACATGGGCCCGACGAAGTTTATGTAATGCTTCAACCCCATAGAGCCTAGCAATTCCACCAAAACGTTTATTGTAATCATCAAAATCAAATTCATTATGCATGCTATATCTATACAATTATAACTTTTCAATTCCAAGGGCTGAAGGCAATATTACATATGTTTAAAGACCAAGATGAGCTCTATGCTCCGAAAAATTTATTTATTTGGTTCTTGTTAGCTTTCCAAGGCGGATCTCTTAATACGGGGGGATTTTTAGCCGCTCACCGCTTCGTTTCACATGTCACAGGTTTCGCAACCTTAGCGGGAGTGGCCGGAGCTAAATTCGATTGGCCAAACATGCTGGGAATGCTTTTGGTTCCAATGAGTTTTTTAATCGGAGTTATCATTTCAGCATGGAATGTTGAAAGACAGAGAATAAAAAACTTAACTCCTCACTACACTTTGGTTTTCTCATTTATTGTCATTAATATTTTTATCATTGTCTTTTTGGGGATCAATGGTTTCCTAGGTGAGTTTGGTGAATCGAAGTCCACCCAAATTGACTATTTTTTACTCTTTCTTCTGGCCTTCACGTGTGGTTTACAAAATGCAGTCATTTCATCCGTCTCGGGCATGGAGGTTAGAACCACTCACTTAACAGGGCTTACAACGAATTTTGGAATTAGCATAGTTCGCATTTGGTCAACTCGCAAAAACGTACACAAACGCGAGTTTTTCGCTACTTGGTGCCGCTTTGGAATCTTTTGCTCGTTTGTCATGGGCTCTTTGATCTCAGCATTTCTCTTTCTTCATTTTAAATTTTATGGATTCTTCTTACCTCTTGTCATCAGTTTATTTACTGCTTTTCACCTGAATTCTCTTCATAAAAAATCATTGTAAATTATACACACTAGCTATTAACTTTTTTTATTAGGTTTATAATCCTCTTCATGTCATTTCACCAAAAGTTGAGGTTTTCATGTCATTAGAAAAATTTAAAATTGTCTCTCCAAAAGATGGTCAGTCGGTTGATAATATTTTCGAAAACGTCTTAATAAACCTTGATCATATTATTAGTTTAAAGCCCATACGAATGGTGGTAGAAGATAAATTAGTAAAAGGATTTTGGATTAGAACTACTAATGGGAAAAAATATCGTGCAGTAGAAATTCCACTAAAACTCAGTGCGATGGTTGAAGAAGATGAGAGTCATAAATCGAATACATTGCTAAGTGTATTAGGTGAGGATTTGATTCAACAAGAAGTTCTGAATTAATTTTTAAAATAATTTGTTTTATAATAGGATAATTTCCCCCAGTAAGAGTAATTTTACTGGGGGATGTTTTTCTTATTACATCTTTCAATATAGATTCCAAATAAATTTCCGTTGCTCCTAAAATAGCCTCTTGAGTTGTATGGGGTAGTGAATTTAAAGTAAAATTAGTTGGAAAATTTAGATGAGGTAGAGAAGCTCCTCTTTGATAACAGGCAAGAAAAGTTGCCAGACCTGGAAAAATATAACCACCGTTAAAACCGATATGAGTGACCAAATCCATGGTTATGAAAGTACCCGCATCTAGGACCAAGACTGTTTCTTCTGTATTTTTAATTCCCTCAAATACCTCACGTGCCAAAATAAGACGATCTATACCAATGCTGGGAGCATAATCAACAGGCATGTTGAAAAAAAAAGGAAATTCTACCGTTGGCATTCTTGATTTAAAATCAAAACTATTGGTGAAATTCAATTCATGGCCAACATTGGCAATCATCACTAAGTCGTCAGAAAATGGAACATACTGTTTTAAAGGCAAGACGCTTTGTAGTTTCTTATCGATGAAAATTCCAACATGTGGATTAGTATTTCCATTGTCAATTGTAATGACTCTCATCTGATAACACTCAACTTTTTAGGTATTGATCGATAAGATCTTTTTTCATCTGATAAAAATTAGCGATGGGTTTGCAAAACTTTGGGGGATCATTTTTGCCAAGATGTAAAAGATCGTTGATGACCAAAACTTGTCCGTCAGTTTTTGTTCCAGAGCCAATGCCAATCGTCGGAATTGACAGTTGAGAGGTAATTTTTTCAGCTAAGTTTTCTTCAACGCACTCTAAAACGATGCTAAAACATCCAGCAGATTCAAGTGATTTAGCCTCCCTCAATAAGCGATTTTGTGAAACCTCGTCTTTGCCATGGGTATAGTATCCACCTTGCTCATGAACTGATTGAGGAGTCAGACCAATGTGACCCATAATAGGAATTCCTATTTGGGTAAGACGCTCAATGAGCTCTAACTCAAACGCAAATGCACCTTCTAGTTTCAATGCTTCAACTCCACTTTGTTGAAAAAGTTCAATGGAGTTTTTTAGACCAGTCTCCAGCGAGCTATATGAACCAAAGGGAAGATCAGCTATGACAAATTTGTCTGGTGCACCTTTTTTGACGGCTCTAGAAAAAAGAATCATCATTTCAATATTAACTGAAATCGTATTCTCTAAGCCTAAGACAACATTGCCGAGACTATCTCCAACTAAGATTAAATCTAAGGCAGAATCATTTAAGATTTGTGCAGTTTGAAAATCGTAGCAAGTAAGCATCTGAACGTTTTTGGTTGAGAGTGCTTTTTTCATAGAACGTATTTGACGAGTATTGAGCTTAGACTGAGGCTTTGAATTTAAATAAGTCATACAATAAGTTTACCTTTAAGTTTTTCAAAAGTTAGACAGAGTTCTTCTTTAGACCATTGGTTTAGAACGTCCTGGCGTAGTTGAACTGCATCGATTTCAACTTCTTTATAAAACTGTTTATTTTCTATATCAATAAAAATTTGCTCAAGGGCATTATCAAAATGACTTCCCATGAGTAGTTGTTTTCCCTTTTGAGAACCAATGAGGGCATTGGGAGAAATAAGCTTAAAGAATTCTAGTGGGCCCATAGACACTAGTGCATGAGAGATCGATTTGAGCTCTAGGAAGCATTCCATAAATGCTACTTCTTCTGAAATCCCTTTTCTTCGAAGCAGATTGTAACTTTTTAAGGCTCCATATGGAATTAAAGAGCACAGAAGGGATTGTTCGGAAAAAAGATCCGCTGTGCATTCCTCCTCTACTGAAGCATTAAAAAGTGCATTAAATCCTAAAAACTTGGCAAGTTCGACAATTTGTTGCTGAAGTTCAGGATTTTTAGCATATGTAACTGCACCGATTTTTCCCTTTGTTTCGTACTGAAATCGAACGTCGCTGGCAATCGATTTTGGAGCGAGCAATGAATGGGCAAATTGTGGGAAATTCTCATGAAGCCGATTTTTGGCCATACTAAAGCCATGGGCATAAACGAAATGAGAGTTTGGTTTAAAGAAAGATTGATTTTTTTCAAAAAATTCTAAATGTTGATCATCTGGCAAAAGCATAAGGAAGAAAGAGTATTTTTTTAGATCAGAGGACTCTAATTCTATACAATCAAAATTCAGGGCACGAGCTTTTTCGATTGAGGGGCTCTTTGATCGAAGTGCAATGATGACTTTGCATTTGGAATCCCTTAGGTTTAGGGCCCACGCCTTGGCTTGAGAGCCAAATCCAACAATAATAATAGAGCCGTTTATAGGCATAATTGAGTCCTTTTCATTTGGCAATGTACCTGCCTTAAAGCTACACTTTAAACTAGAAAGAAGCCAGAGCATTCAATGAAAATATTATCTCAGGAAATTGCCCAGCATTATATTTCACAATCTCTTAATCGAGGACATGTGGTCTTTACATCATTTGTTCGAATAAATGGTCGTTTTATCTTTTTAGAAGACCATCTCAATCGTCTTTTAGAGGGTGCTAATTTTTTATTTTCTAATGAAAAATGGCCAACTCACAAAGAAGAAATAAAACAATACATTCAAAAACATTTGGCTTTGGTTCAAGGTGATCTTTCAATTCGGGTGACTATTTTTGATGATCTGCTTTATCTTCAGTATCGAGGTCATTTAACATCTAGTGAATGGATCAAAGTTACCAACGCTAATAAAATGAAAACTCCAGGTTTAAATCCAGATTTTTTAAAAACTTCAAATTATCTAGATACCGACCTTGAGCTAAAGCAAGCTCAACAAAACGGTTATGATGACGTTCTTTTTTTTAGCTTTCAGCAAGATTTAACGGAGGCGAGTACTTCCAATATTCTGATTTTAGATCATTCTGGTCAATTGCTAACGCCTCCAACTTCCTCGATGGTTCTCAATGGAGTCACTCGAAATCAGCTATTGAGAAAGTGCACGGAAATTGGTGCAAACATTAAAGAGTCAATAATAACAACTAAGGATTTGTCAGTCGCAAAAGAAATTTGGTTCATTAATGCGATCAAAGGAATGCGTTTTGTGATAGAATATAATGAAAAAAAATTTGAATCAAACAACTCTTTGTTTCAAATGATTAAATCTAAATTTGGAAGATATGGTGAGTTGGTATGAATAAGGTTCTTTTAGTCAATTGTCCTCATTGCGAATTAAATTTTTCTTATTATGAATCTGAATGGAGACCATTTTGTAGTGAAAGGTGTAAAATGGTTGACCTCGGACAATGGTTTGAAGAAAGTTATAGAGTGCCTGTTAAAGATTCAATCCCAACCATCTCTCAAGGCAACCAAACAGACTTGGATTCCACCGAAGACAGTGATGAATTTATTCCTAACGATGAAAGTGAATATGAGTAAAAAAATTAACATTAATATTCAAGAAGCTTTGGTTTTTGCGATGGCTGTTGCTAAAAAATCTGCTAAACATTTAATGAAAAAGCAAAAAGATCTAACTTCACTCAAAATCACTGCTAAAAAAGCTCAGGGCATTGCCTCAAATGCTGATATTGAGTCAGAGAAAATGATTATCTCTGAGATCACTAAAAAATATCCCAGTCACTTCATACTCGCGGAGGAAAGCGCGTTCAAACTTTTTAAAGGAGAGATGACCCGCTATAAGTTTTTAAAAGAAAAAGAGTGGGTATGGATCATTGATCCTTTAGACGGCACAAATAATTTTTTAAATGGACTTGATTATTTTGCCGTTTGCATCTCTTTGGTTCATTTTGGTGTTCCTTTGCTCGGAGTCGTGCTGAGGCCTGCAACTGGTGAGTGTTTTTTTGCAATCAAAGGCAAGGGAGCCAGAGTTCAAAATATTTTTTCCGACTCAAGGGCTCAAGAAATAAAAAAGAAACACAAGGCAAAAAAACTCAAAGATTCATTATTAGTTACAGGTTTTACCACTGAAAAAGGACCAATGTTTGAACACGAATTTAAACTTTTCAAGCACATGGTTGGAAAAAGTCGAGGTATTCGTAGAATGGGAAGTGCTGCTCTAGATCTCTGCTATGTTTCCAAAGGTTATTTCGATTGCTTTTGGGAGAGAGGATTGGCTGCATGGGATGTCGCTGCGGCCGGGCTTATTTGTGAAGAAGCCGGTATCAAGGTAACTGATTACAATGGTCAGAAATTTCATCCATTTCAAGAAACCATTCTGGCGGCAAGGACGCCAACACATCGAGAAGTCTTGTCTTTATTCAGTAAAAGTTTATAATTTTATCTATATTGTAAATGTTTTCCTAGGAAGGGACTGTGTCAGAAACATTGCGTTTGATTCTAACCAAATTTACTGATGAAACGATTACCGTTTTTAGTACACTTTTATTTGTAACAATGGGTGGAATTATTGTTTATTGGTTTTATAACCGAAAAAAATTTCATCAACTTTCTCATGAAATTCCGGCCAGCGTGGTGAAGAATTATTTAGATTCAATCATTCAAAATTCAACCTCATTAAAATCTTCCTTGTTCAGAGGAGGAGGTTTAGATCTCGGCAATGGTGTTCCTTCAGTAGTTCCGATTGGAGAACTGCCCGTTGCTGGTAATATTTCGATTGGTACAACTTCTGTAGCTGCTAGTTCAGAAGAGATTAATCAAAAAAATGCAGAGATCCAATCGTTGTCGATTAAACTAAGCGATCGCACGAAACAAATTACAGATTTAGAAAAACGAATGCAAGAAATTGGTGGCGCCGATGTTGCAAAACTTCAGGCTCAACTGGCAGAAGCTCGAGCAGCTGCAGCATCATCTGCAGGAGATGAAAATCTTCAAAAAGAATTATCAACAATTAGAGAGCGATTAAAAGAATACGAAATTATCGAAGAAGATTTAGCTAATTTAAAAAGGCTTCAACAAGAAAATGACCAGCTCAAAGCTCAATTAAGTGCCTTCCAAAAGGGAGAATCTCACATTGAAGTCGAAGAAGTTGAAGAGGATCAGCAAATCGAAGAGCTTGAGGAAAATCAAGCGACCCAAGAAGAAGAGTTGCCAGTTGAAGAAGAAGTAGCTGAGGCTGCCAAAGATGAAGCTGAAGATGAAATTGATCTTGAAGCTGAAATGGCTAAAGCGATTACTGAAAGCAAAGCACCTTCCGTTGAAACTAAAGATGTGATGGAAGTAAGTGCACAAGAAGAAAAGCCTCAGGGAAGTGAGCAAAAATCGGCTGAAGAGCTCTTGCAAGAATTTGAAAAAATGCTGGGATAATTTTATGGAGACTCTCGATATGAAAAATACGTTTCAACAAATTATCAAAAATTCTGTCTTGATAATTTTGATTGCTTTTTGTCTCAGTGCTCAAGCATCAATAAATGCAGGTGAGTTTAAAGAAGAACTTTTACAAAAATACATGCAAAACTATAGCGATAAGAATCAGATAGCATCACTGAAAACGGAAACACTTAAACATGGTGGAAAATCGGTTGAAGCTTTGATTGAAGTTATGAAAAATGGAAAGTACCCAGATAAAAATCGCTGGGTGGCTACTTTTTTATTGGGTCAAATTATGGGTCAGAAATCTGCACCATTTCTGGCTAAGTTTTTACAGCACCCAAATTGGATAATGAGAATGGCTAGTTTGAAAACTCTTTTGGCACTAAACCAAAAAGAATATGGTGTTCATTACGCGAATTTACTTTCAGATGAATCTTTTATTGTTCGTTCTCAGGCTTTGGAAAATATCCGCTCATTACAACTAACAAAGCTGGCTCCACATGTTTGGGCCATGCTCTATGATAAGAAGAATTATTATCAGCCTACTTTAAATGGAAAAGAGTTTAAGACCAAGCGATCAAACCTCATTCGTAATGTCATTTTAGCTGTTGGAGACTTGAAGTTTCAAGAAGCTAAAGATCCACTTTTTAAAATGATTCAAAAAGATCGTTATAATGATATTTTTAGTGAAATGGATTTATCTCTTGGAAAAATAACTGGTCAAAAATCACCAGATTCTGATCACAAGACAAAAAGAATTTTTTGGCAAAGAGTTGCACTAAGCAATACGACAATTAACTAGAAATTTTTTTCAGCTTCCTTCGATTTCTTTTCTTCGATTTCTTGGAGTTTAGATTCAATCGCCAAGGATCTTTCTAGTCTGTATAAAATCGATTTCTCAAGTATTCCATCGCTTCTGATGACTTTCCAGCCTTGAAGAAAATCATGCTCCACTCTTTGTCGCTTAAAAACTGTAACTTTTGAAACTTCTTTATTTCCGCGAAATCCTTTAACCACGTTAATGATTAGTTTGAATTGGGCCGACTTGACCGCATCGTTTGAACCAAATGAATCAGCAAAATTTAGCTCTAAAGTATTGTCCATCCAGCGCGTTTTTATAACCCCAGATTCTTGATTGTAGACCTCTCTATCAAATTTATTGGTAATCTTCATGACTTCTTGCCAAACTTTATTGTAATCTGCACGGTAAACTTGGCTAGGTATTTCTAGGTCTTCGGTGACTTGCTTATAATTCTCATAAGAGGAACAACCAAAAAGCATTAAACTAAGCAAACTAGTTAGCAAAGAAACCTTTATTAGTTGTAAAAAAATTTTTATCATCTTAAATATATTGTAACTAAGAATAAAAATAAGCGAAAGAAAATTGAATTAAGGAATGTATGACCCACACAAAGACGATGGCCGATGTTTTGAGATTAGAGGCCAAGATGCTAGAAAAAGCAGCAGAACTTTTAGAATTGACGGGTAACGAGCAAGTTGAGCGCCTTACAGCTCTTTTTCAAGAACTATTAAATACAGAATCAACGCTTATTTTTTGTGGAGTCGGAAAGTCCGGAATTATTGCACAAAAATGTGCCTCTACTTTTACTTCATTAGGCTTGCCCTCTTTTTTTCTACACCCAACAGAAGCGCTTCATGGCGATCTAGGACGCATTAGAAGGACAGATGCGATCGTTTTTATAAGTAAGTCTGGAACGACGGAGGAGATTATCAAACTTCTTCCATTTCTCCACTTTAAGAAAAGTCACAAGATTGGATTAATCGGGGCCGAGACTTCTCCAATCGGAAGTGAATGTGGCATCTTACTTAATTGTCATGTTGAAAAAGAAGCTTGTTTAAATAATCAAGCGCCGACAACGAGCTCGACGGTGGCACTGGCAATGGGAGATGCGATGGCGGTATTATTTGAAGCGCTTACAGGGTTATCAAAAGAAAGCTTCGCCATCAATCATCCAGGGGGAATTCTCGGTAAATCACTTCGAATGAAAGTGCGTGACTTGATGATTAAATCCAGTTCATGTCCAATCGTTAATTCTTCCCAGACTCTTCAGGAGGTCATTTTGATAATGACTAAATATCCAGTTGGAGGTTGCGCAATCGTTGATGGAGAGAACTTTCTAGGAATTATGGTCGAAGGAGATATACGTCGAACCTTCACTAGGGAAAATGCAGGCTTAAAATCCTTGGTTAAAGACATTATGAACTCAAATCCTATCGTTATTTCTCCCGACAATCTTGCCTTCGAAGCTCTTGAGTTGATGGAAAGTAAATCAAAGTCGCTTCAAATATTGCCAGTGATCGAAAATCAAAAATTTTTAGGATTTATTCGTTTGCATGATCTGTTAAAAGAGGGATTCTCACTTAAAAATTAATTTTTATGAGAGAAGTAAGCTTCAATTGCCAAAAAAAGTAGAGCTAAAAATATCAATGGGAAAATTCCAAAATGCTGGAAAATAGTAGGCTTTCTTTCCTTTAATTCTATTTGAATATCTAAATTTTTTCTTTCTTGAAAAGTTAATCGAGCGCTTTCGCTTCCATCAGGCATCAGGACAGTAGTTATACCAGTATTGGTAGAGCGTATAATGGGTAAGTTAAATTCTAGAGCTCTCCATTTTGCTAAAAATAAATGTTGAGAAGGTTCGGCCGTATTCCCGTACCAAGAGTCATTAGTTAAATTGATAAGAAATGCGGGATTATTTATGTTTTTGTTCAAAAATTCTCGTATGAAATCTGAAAAAAGAATTTCGTAGCAAATAGCACTGACAAAAGAAATGTTAGATTTTGTTTGGAATTGAGTAAATCTTTCACCCTCTGCAAAATAAGATACATTAGTTATGTATTGGCTCAATATTTTATTAAGCGGGCCAAAGGGCAAGCCTTCACCAAAAGGAATCAGTCTCATTTTGCGATACACATCTTTGAGTTTTTGGTCCGAACCAAAATGAAATGCAGAGTTGTATTGATTTTGATAATCGACTAATCCATTACTTGGCTTGATGTCATAACCTCCCAAAAAAAGCTCCGCTTGGGTTTTTTCAATAATTTGAGAAAGTATTCCTGGGATTTTTAATTCTTTGCGAGTTTTCATTAGGTCAGTCGAAATCAGCGAGGGAAAGGCTGTTTCTGGCCAGATGATTAGGTCCAACGGAAAAGGTGAGGGGGCAGTACTTAGTTTAAAATAATCATCAAGGATTTGGGAAATAGAATTACGACTCCCTTTTTCTGCATCAACTTTCATGAAGTTTCCTACATTGGGTTGAACAATTCGAACATTTAATTTCGCTAAAAATTTTCCTTGAAATGATGAAGGACCAAAAAAGTTAAAAATGATCATTAATGCCACTAAAGTATAAGAAAGAAGAGGCACTTTTTTATTTCTAAAATGAGAAACAAAAGCTAGTGACAAATAAGCCGTAATAAAAGAATAAGCTGCAGCTCCAAAAATTGGTGCAAGTTTTAAGGGAAGAATTGGTGCTAGAGACATGAAGGAATGCCCAATGTGTGCGGGAAATTGCTGAGGTATCATTTCTTCAGATAGAACAAAAAGTAATGCTAATAGTGGCAAATTTTTAATTTTTCTTTGTATCAGGGTGAAGACATAAATTTGTGGAATAATAAAAATGGAAAAAACAAGACCAAGCAGAAAATTAAAAGGAAAAACCAATCCTCCAAACTCCAAGAGAGTATGAGGAATCCAGTAAAATCCGAAAAGATAAAAGCCAAGCGAATAAGCTAAGGCCATGCTTAATTGCTCGCGTAGGCTTATTGCTTCTTTTTGTAGGGCAAAATTTAAAAGAGTAAAGCCAATGAGTGGTCCGAGGAAAAAAGTTGAACCATTGAACATGGGAAAGCCACAGGCATAGAGAACTCCTCCGATGAAAGACAGCAGTAGAAGTTGGTATTTTGAAATAAAAGAATAAAAGCGCATAACAAATAGTAATTTTTTTTGGATTATTTGCCAATGAGAGAGTTTTCGCTTTAAAATTTTAAAAATGGACTATGATTTTTCTCAAATTGATGAATCCTTAAAAATACCTCCTCAGGCTTATCGTGCTTTCAAGCGTTGCCCAAATTGCCATTCGGTATTCATAACTGATAAATCCTGCGAGTCATGTGGGAGATCGCTACTTTTTCATCCGGTCGGAGATCCTTTTGGTCCCAAAAGTTTTTATGGATTAAAGGAGCGATATCTTGATTCCCTCAATCCTTTCATGACCCACTATCACCAATTGGAAAATAAGCAATCTACTTCAGCAAAAAGTTATATTCGCAATATATCGAAACGCTTTTCAGACCTAATCTCAGGGATTAATACTGTGGGAATGATTCCGAGAGAGCAACGAAAGCATTTTTATATTGAGTGTATTGCAATTATTGATGAACTACTACTATATGGTACTCGACCAAAAATAATTGAAATGCTTTTATCTCAAAATGATAATAGTCTTTTGGGGCAAGAGTTGATTTATTATCTGCAATTTGCTCAGAAAAATATCAAAGCAGAGCCCAGTTGGTCGGAGTTTTGCTTAAACTACCGATTATGGGGAACCATTCGGCTAGAGTTTTTATTAAAAGTGATTTTATTTTCGGCCACAGTTTTAACTGTAGCCGTAAAGTTGAGGCATTTTTTTAATTAGCTATTCGATAAATAATTTTTCCTTCTTTCTTAGATTCGTTAGCAACCTGTCTTTTTGTATCGCTACCTTCACTGGCAATTTGTGCGGCAAGAGACAGGGCGGAGCCCGCATCAAGGCGACCACCTGTTGCACATTTTCCATCCATCGAGACTTCTTTATGGGCAGAAGCTTTGATAATTTCTTTTATTTTCTCTGTGGAGAGTTGTGGAAACTCTGATTTAATAAGGGCAGCCACACCAGTTACAAAGGCAGTGGCTTGGCTGGTTCCCGTCAGGTAACCTGATCGACCGTTTTGGAGTGATGATTTTATTCTGTAACCAGGAGCAAAGATATCAACACTTGAGCGTCCATAGTTGGATGAAGGTAAAATTTTTAAATCCTCATCGTGAGCTGTTACAGTAATGATATTTTTAAGGCCATAGCTTGCAGGAAAATAAGCTTTCTTTTTGTCATCAATATTTGATTCTTCATTTCCAGCTGCCGCAACAACTAGAATACCTTTTCTCTCAGCTTCTTTTAGCACTCGTAGTTCTTCAGTTGCAGCCTCTGGCCCGCCACCTGAATAGTTAATAACATCAACATTGTGATCGACTGCATATCTTAGTGCTTCGACCGTAGAGTTTAAGTTATCTAAACCGGATGCGTTTGGATTGTAATATTTAAGTGCAAGAATTTTTACATCAGGATAAATGCTTTTGATAATTCCAGAGACGTGAGTTCCGTGACCGTGATTATCAGTTGGAGCACCCTTATTTCTTTTATCTTTTGAGAAATCGACACCAAAATTGTTGGCATCAACTTGACCATTTTCAACGAAAATATTGTTTTCCAGAAAAGGATGTTCACGATCAATTCCAGTATCTACTACTGCAACGACAATATCTTTTTTCTTTTTGAATTTTTTCCACGCATCTAGCAAGTTAATGCTAGCGGGGTTACTTGGGTTGATTCCCCAGCTTACGTATGAGGAATTGAGATCTTTGGGATCAAAGTAGGATCTTTCTTCTGAAGTCCTGGGCGCCAATGAACGATTTGAAGTGTAGCTTGACTGTGCCGACGCTGCAATAGACAAGGCGGCAATGAGCGGAGTCAAAACGATCTTTTTCATGGTCAACTTGTTCATAATAATCCCTTAATAGATCTTGCGAATGTGACTTCGCTTAAATAGTTCTTCCTAAGAGAAAAGCAAACATTGGGCCAAGCTAGGGTTTAATTAAATTGAGTCGTTAAGCTGTCATTTAAGTTTAGAAACGATAAAACTTTGGAATATTGTCTAAAGTTTAGTCACTATTTACAGCATCCATAGAACACTACGCCTTCAGCTTCTACTAAAGTGCTGAAAGGATAAATTCTATCTGACATGCCATCATTGCATTCGCCTTTAATGACATTTAGTTTAATTCGATAATGGTCTGTGCTTTTAGCTTCAATTTGAAAGGCAAAACCCCCGGCCGTTCCAGAAGCATTTACTAAAGTGGTGTGAGTTAAGGTTTTGCTTTCTAGGCTGCCTGGATTTCCAAAGGTCAAAGTTCCTTCGCTTGTGGTGGTGAGGTTCCAAAATGGTTCTGTTCCAAAACATGAAAGCGCTGGCAAGGCATCGGCAGAAGCCGTGGATGAAAAAGTCACTAGAAGCAATGTGAGTAGCAACAATTTCATATAGCCTCCTTTTAAGCTTTGGCAAATGTAAATTAATTATTATCAAAGTAAAAGAGTCAGTGAAAAAATGACACTAAATTAGTTGGCTTTATATTTGCTTTTAATGGATTAGAGATCAGGGCTAAGACGATCTGCTTTTGAAGACAAAGTGAGGTTGGCCATGAAAAATGGACTTTTCAGATTCTACTTTTTGTTTATGTTGCTTAGTATGGGGCTATTTTCTTGTGAAAATAGAAGTGTGGGGCATGAGAAGAAATTAAAAGAGCAAGAGGCTCAACAGCTGGCCAGGCCCAAAAAGCCATTTCGGCACTACTCCCGCTCAAGTAACCTTTGCTAGTAAGTAAAATGAATAAAAAAAACCTCCCAATGGGAGGTTTTTTTACATGCGAATTTGTGATTTTTAATTTTTAAACTGCTCTAATAAACTTTTGGCTTTCTCTTTCTTGCTCTTCTGCATGAGTAATACAAAGTGTTGTCCACGGCTGATTCTCTAAACGTTTTTCCCCAATAGACTCATCACATTCTTCGCAGTGACCGTAAGCGCCTTGTTCAATTCTGTAAAGAGCTTCATCAATCGCCTTTAATTTGCCAAGTTCTCTTTGGCGCATATTAAAAGTTACTTGTTGGTTAATTACACTTGAAGCAAGATCGGCTTCATCTGAAAGATCATCGGGAGAAACTGTTAAGTCTTCATTCGATCTTAAAATGCCACCATTGATAATCTTGATCTTAGCCTGCAGGAGTAGTGCTTTAAACTTTTCCATTTTACCTTTCTCCACACATTCCTCCTTGAAACGTTGTCATCCTTTTTCGTTGTACATGGCTCATGCTGGTTAATAATTAACGCATGGGACTCAACAGAATAATTGTACACTGGATTTTGTTTTTGACACAAGGGAAAAAACTGCCATTACCTTTCATTTCATTTGTATAAAAATTGATCAAATCTGCAGGGAAATTTGTTAAAAAAGTTTACAAGATTTCCTGAGATGATTAACATAAGTCTCATTGAAAATGTTTATCGTTGGAGCCACTAAATATGCATGCAGAAGAATACTTAAGCCTAGTCCGCGAGTGTCGAGAAGAGGATAAATTGTTTGCCTTTCTTAAGGAAGATAAGCCGGGCGTAGCATTAGAGCTGGCCAAGTCAAAAAATGCGACTGGAAGAATTCTCGACATTCTGACTCGTCATCCAAGCATTACGGTAAGGCATGAAGTGGCTAAAAATGTGCTTACTCCGACTGAAACGCTCAAAAGACTTGCCGATGACAAAGATATGCTAGTGAGAGATTACGCTAGGAGAACATTAAAAAGTAAAGAGCCTCAACATTAGTTTTGGTCGTGATCACGCCAGCTTCTTCCCTCGCGATTCTTAGGATTTTTTTGCCATTTATTTACAGCTTCAAGATGCTGTTTATAGCTTTCTGAAAAAATATGAGTTCCGTCATTTTGGCTAACAAAATAGAGATATTTGTGATCGGTGGGATTTATTACAGCTTTGATTGACTCAATGCCCGGGTTGCTGATGGGGCCGATGGGAAGCGCACTTCGCGTGTATGTGTTGTAATCAGTTGGAGTGAGTAAATCCTTTTTAGTAATGTTTCCGTTGTAATGCTCAAAAATTCCGTAAACCGTGGTTGGATCAGATTGAAGGCGCATTTTTATTTTTAAACGATTGAGAAAAACTCCGGCTATCATTGGTCGCTCAGATTTATCTCCAGTTTCTTTTTCCACGATGGATGCCAGAATAAGAACTTGTCTCGGACTGAGATTAGTTTTGCTATAATCAACCTCACTTATTTTTTTAAAATACTCTTTCACCATTTGTTTGATGACTAGTTTGGCGGGCTCATTCGCAGCGAAGTCATATGAATTAGGATATAGGTAACCTTCGGCTGTTTCACCTTCAATTCCCAGCTCCTTTAGAAAGCTTTGGTCCTTTGTTTCGGTTATAAAGTCTTCGTACTTAGTTATTCCGCCGGCCTCAAGCATTTTCCCAATTTCATACATATTTTTTCCTTCAGGAACTGTGAAAAAAGAAGCTTGGGATCTTTCATTCATTAAAATATTAAAAACATCGAGCATCGTAGAGTTGTGTTTAATAGTAAAGCGTCCAGTTTTGAATTTGGTCATGACATTTTTATACTGGCAATAGCGATGAAATAATCTCGACGATTTTATAAAGTGTTCGTTCTTTAAACGTCCATTTATAGAGGAAAAATTTTCATTGGGTTTGATTTGAAATTCCGCATCGGGACCTTGGTAGCTCCACACCATGACGGTATAATAAATTTGAACTGCCAAAAGTAAGATGGCAAAAAGTGGAGCACCTACGAACAAAATTAAAAGATGGTTTTTTTTCATATTAACTAGAGGTTAATTGAGCTTTTATAGCTTTCAAGCTCTAGGCTATAAATTCCTAGCAAGTATCCGTTATCTTTAATCAGACTTTAGCTATGAACGAATGAAGTCCTCAAGAATAATAGTAGCGGCAACGCAATCAATTTTTGTCACGTCTATTTTAAAATTGTATTGTGCAGAATTAAGCATTCTCTCTTGAGCCGCTTTAGTGGTCAGTGTTTCATCTTGTTCGAAAAATTCTATTCCAACGAAGCTCGATTCAATAAGTTTACCAAATTCTTTGATCGATTTAGTTGTCTTGCTTTCTTTACCATCAATAAAATAGGGAACTCCCAATACGATAACTTTTATCGATTCTTCATCGATGATTTTTTTTAATTCAACAATAGTATCAACATGAGACTTGTAGATTATTTTGTCTAGTACATAAGGATAGGGGTCTCTGCCTGGACAAAAGAGTGCAGTTCCAATAACTTTAAATCCAAAATCGATCGCAAGGATGGGTTTTTGATTAAAACTTTTAAAGCGCTGATAACTTGAAAAATCTAGCATATTAATGACTTATAGCTTAGATTAAAACTCAGTTCAAGTTAGAATTTTGAGTTAATTTCTTGACAGAAAACGCTTACTGGATAATATAGTCAAATAATCAAAAATTGTTCTGGTCTTCAATTCACCGAAAATTATCAGTAAGAGGTTTCAATAAAATTCGGTTTTCCTATTCACTTAAAAATTATTGCTTTTTAAAAAATACCCAAAAACAGGAGTCATCTTCAAATGCATCTCAACGATCTCAGAGAAAAAGACATTGCCGAACTCACAACCATGGCCGAAGAGTTACAAATTGAGAATCCAAGTAACTTAAAAAAGCATGAGCTTATTTTCGCCATTTTAAAAGCAACGGCAAAAGATGATAAAGCAATTTTTGGAAACGGCGTTTTAGAGATTCTTCCAGATGGGTTTGGTTTTTTACGATCCCCACTTTATAACTACCTTCCAGGTGCTGATGATATATATGTATCTCCTTCCCAAATTAGAAAGTTCGGTTTGAGAAAAGGTGACTCTGTGGAAGGAGAAATTCGCCCACCTAAAGAAGGTGAGCGCTATTTTGCTCTGGTCAAAGTTAATGAGATAAATGCTCAAACACCAGAAAAACATAAAAAGACGGTACTCTTTGACAACCTAACTCCACTTTATCCTGAGAAAAAAATCAATCTTGAGTATCATCCAACCAATTATTCAACCCGACTAATTGATTTATTTGTGCCTCAAGGCTTTGGCCAACGTTGTCTGATTGTAGCTCCTCCAAAAGCGGGTAAAACAGTTTTACTTCAAGATATTGCCAATGCCATCACAACCAATCATCCAGAATCTGTTTTAATTGTTCTGCTCATAGATGAACGCCCAGAAGAAGTTACCGACATGAGAAGAAATGTTAGGGCAGAAGTTGTTTCGAGTACTTTTGATGAGCCTGCATCTCGACATGTGCAAGTTGCAGAAATGGTCATCGAAAAAGCCAAGCGCTTAACGGAAGCTGGAAAAGATGTTGTCATTCTTTTAGATTCAATTACTCGCTTAGCTCGTGCCTATAACACTGTCGTTCCACCTTCTGGTAAAATCTTATCTGGTGGGGTCGATTCAAATGCGCTCCATAAACCCAAAAGATTTTTTGGATCTGCTAGAAATATTGAAGGTGGTGGTTCACTAACCATTATTGCAACAGCTCTGATCGATACAGGTTCTAGAATGGATGAAGTCATCTTCGAAGAGTTTAAAGGTACTGGTAACTCTGAAATCCAACTCGATAGAAAACTCCTTGAGAAAAGAATCTTTCCAGCGCTAGATATTAACAAGTCATCTACCCGTAAAGAAGATTTACTCATGGCACCTGCTGATCTTCAACGATCATATTTGCTACGCAAAGTCCTTCACGCCATGGCCCCACTTGATGCCATGGAGTTTGTCCTATCAAAAATAACTAAAACCAAAACAAATTCAGCTTTCTTGGATCAAATGAATTCTTAAGATAAATTTATGACAATAGTTAATTTAAAAAATAAAATGATTATCTTACTTTCAAAGCAGTATGCCTCTATTGGGGGACAAGCCGTGATCGAAGGGGTCATGATGAGATCTCCCAATGCTTTTGTAGTAGCGGTGCGAAAGCCCGATGGAACTATACGTTTGAGACGCGATCAGTGGTTTGGACTTTCCCAAAAGCTTTCATTTCTCAAAAAGCCTTTCTTGCGTGGAGTTCTAGTCTTAATTGAAACGATGGCCAACGGAGTTGTATCGCTAAATTACTCTGCCAACATTGCTCTAGATGAAGAGAATAAAAAAAATGCTTTAAAGAAAGGGATGAGTGAAGGTGAATACGAAGCTCAAAAAAAATCTAAAGAGAAAGTTAATTTTGAAACATTTGTTTCAATCGCTTTTTCGTTTGTTTTTGGAATAGGACTATTTGTTTTTGTTCCTCACGCTTTGACGGCGGTCATCGAAAAAATGTCAGGAGCCAAGTGGGATTTGCAAAGCTGGCAATTCCACGCCATTGATGGAACTATTAAAGCTTTTATCTTTCTTACGTATATTTATCTCATCAGTTTTCTTCCTGATATAAAAAAAGTTTTTCAATATCATGGAGCGGAACATAAGTCGATTTCGACTTTTGAAGCGGGTGAAGAATTAACCATTACAAATGCAAAAAAATTCCCAACTTTTCATCCTCGATGTGGGACGACTTTTATTTTTTTCTTGATGTTTGTTTCAATTATTTTATTCGCAATCATTTTTGCATTGATTCCGATCGGAGCTGGTGCTCCTGTAGTTTTAAAGCATCTATACGCAATGCTATTTAAGGTTGCACTAACTTTTCCGATTGCTGGTATATCATATGAATTAATAAAATTTGTGGGGAAAGATCCCAACTCTGCTTTGGGATTGATTATGAGTTACCCGGGTAGACTCTTGCAAAAGTTGACCACCAAAGAGCCAGATGATCTTCAACTTGAAGTAGCCTTGGCTTCGATAAAAGCAGTCCTTTTCCTAGAGGAAAAATATAATTTAAAAGAGGCTGAAGCTAAAAAAATTTCAGTTGATGAAATCGATTTCAACTCCATCGCCGATATTGAAAGCAGTAATTTAAAACTTAAAGATTTTATAGAAGGCTAATTCATGTCAATGTTTGATAAATTGGAAGCTGTTATTTCGCGCTACGAGCAACTAACCGAAAAGTTGGCTGATCCAAGTATTTATGATCGACAAAAAGAATTTAAAGACATTTCTTCTGAGCGATCTAGCATTGAAGAAGTCGTGGTTGCCTACAGAGAGTATAAAAAAATAAAAGCAGATCTCGATGGTTCAAAAGAAATTCTTCGCAATGAAAAAGATGAAGATCTAAGAGAAATGGCCAAGGCGGAACTTGCTGAGCTTGAAGCGCAAGTAACACCGATGGAAGAAAAATTAAAATTACTTCTTTTGCCAAAAGATCCTCTTGATGACCGCAACGTCATCATGGAAATGCGGGCAGGAGCAGGAGGAGATGAAGCTTCAATTTTTGTCGCGGATATGTTTCGTTTATATCAAAATTATTTTCGACATTTAGGCTATAAAACTGAAGTTGATTCGATGTCTGAAGGTGATCAAGGTCTAAAAGAAATCATTTTCACAGTAACAGGCGAGAAAGTTTATTCGAAACTAAAATGGGAAGCTGGAGTTCATCGTGTTCAACGTGTTCCAAAGACTGAAACTATGGGCCGGGTCCATACCTCAACCATTACCATCGCAGTTATGCCAGAAGTGGATGAAGTTGAATTTGAACTCAATCCTAACGATCTTCGCATTGATGTTTACCGCTCTGGCGGTTCTGGAGGACAGTCAGTTAACACAACCGATTCAGCCGTTCGTATAACTCATATTCCAACTGGAATGTCAGTTGCTAATCAGGATCAAAAATCGCAATTAAAAAATAAAGAAAAAGCGATGAAGATCCTTCGCTCGCGTATTTATGAGCAAATGGTAAAAGCTCAAAAAGATGAAATCGACAGTGAGCGCAGAGGACAAATTGGCGAAGGTGATCGTTCAGAAAAAATTAGAACTTATAATTACCCACAGAATAGAATTTCTGATCATCGCATAGGACTCACTGTACATAATTTGGACGGAGTTATGAATGGTGATTTGGGGGGAATCACTGATGCTCTTATTGCTCATCATCAAGCAGAGTTGATGAAGGGACAAGAGGACTAGTGGCACTTCAGATTTTGGGGGATTACTTAAATACTTTTTTTCAAGAAGAAAAAAAAGCACTTCTCGCTCAATATCCTGGACTTAATTTGCATCGATTGCGCCAAGACATAAAACTTCATGCCTTTTTAAACGGCATTGATTCAGAAGAATTATTTGAATTTCCTTATTTACCACACAGACGGCACCCCTTTACGATTTTTTTTAGCAAGCTCAGAGAAGGTATTCCTCTTGAATATATCACTGGTTATTCTTATTTTTTTCGTTCGCATTTCAGGGTGACCCAAGATGTTCTGATTCCAAGAAGTGAAACTGAGATTTTAGTGGAGTTAGCACTACAAGAAATTCAGAAAAATTATAAGAACAAAAAATGCAGAGTCGCCGATATTGGCACCGGTTCTGGAGTTATAGGTCTGACCTTGCTGATGGAGAGCTTGTCTCCCATTGAACTAATCGCAAGTGATCTTTCAGAAAAGGCACTCAATTTGGCCCATGAAAATTATTTTAACCTCTCTTACGCAATCGCTCCAATGCACAAAGTTCAATTCGTGCTTAGTGATAGATTAAATAATATTGATGGTGAATTTGACTTGATTCTTTCAAACCCTCCCTATATAAAAAAAGTAAAAGATCGGTTAGGAGTTCACCAACAAGTTATCAAGTACGAACCTCCAATGGCACTTTTTTTGGAGGATGATTTTTACGATAATTGGTTTGAGGATTTTTTTCAAAATATTTATTTGCAACTTGCACCCAATGGAATGAGTTTGCTTGAAGGACACGAAGATCACCTCGGGATGTTGGAAACAATGGCTTTGAAGGTTGGTTTTAGAAAGACAGAAGTGATAAATGATTTTACTGGCAGAAAACGCTTTTTAAGACTGAGAAAGGACTAATAGAGGAATATTATGGATAAACTAATTGTGACTGGACCTTGTACTTTAGATGGTCGTGTTCGTATCTCTCGTGCTAAGAATGCCTATTTGCCAATTCTCGCCGCGGTTCTTTTGTCGGATAAGCCCATCCATCTAAAAAATATTCCAGAACTTCAAGATATAAAAACCATGATTAAACTTCTTTCAAATCTGGGAGTGAAGGTAGAGAAAAAAGGTGAGTTCACAACTTTTGATGCCTCCCAGTTAAATTCTCACGAAGCCACTTACGATTTAGTGAAAACTATGCGCGCTTCAATTTTTGTTCTGGGGCCTTTGTTGGCAAGAATGAAAAAAGCTAAAGTTTCTTTGCCTGGTGGGTGTGCGATTGGCACTAGGCCAATTGATCTGCATTTAACCAATTTAGAAAAATTAGGTTGTGTGATTAATTTAAAATCAGGTTATGTTGAAGCTCAAGTTGAAAAAATGAAAGGAGTGCATCTGACACTTGCTTTTCCTTCGGTTGGAGCGACTGAGAATTTAATGATGGCTTCTGTTTTTACTGACGGTGTCACCGTAATTGAAAACGCAGCACTTGAGCCGGAGATTGATGATTTGGCGCACTTTCTAAATGCAATGGGAGCCAAAATATCGGGAATTGGCACTAAGGCGATTACGATAACAGGTGTGATGTCCTTTCACGAGGTCTCCTATGAAGCCATTGGAGATCGAATTGAAGCTTCAACTTATTTAATGGCTGCATTGGCCACTGGATCTAAGATAACGATTGAAGGAGTTAATCCTCGCCATCTGGATTTTGTGATTGAAACCTTAGTACAAATGGGAGCTGAAATTGAAACGACAGAAGATAGTATTGCGGTCTCTGGCAAGAATTTAAAAGGATGTAACATAGACACTGCTCCTTTTCCTGGATTTCCTACTGATGCTCAAGCTCAACTGATTGCCCTATGTACTTTGGTAAAGGGGACATCAGTTATTACTGAAAATATTTTTGAAAATCGTTTTATGCATGTTCCCGAATTAATTCGTTTGGGGGCCAATATTACTCTAAAGGGTAAATCGGCGATAATTGAGGGAGGAACTGATCTTACCGCAGCTCCAGTTATGTGTACTGATTTGCGGGCTTCTGCTGCTCTCATTATTGCGGCTTTAGCAACCAAGGGGGAAACTGAAATTCAACGAGTCTATCATCTAGATCGAGGCTATGAGAAATTAGAAGAAAAGCTAACCAAGCTTGGTGCCAAAATAAAGAGAGTAAAAGGATAGTTATGAGTGTAAATTGTTTGTTTTGTAAAATTTTAAAAAACGAAATTTCTTCCCAAAAAGTATTTGAGAATGAAAAAGTTTTTGCTTTTTACGACATACACCCTCAGGCCCAAACTCACATTCTATTTATTCATCGCAATCATACCAAAGATATAAATGAGATGAGTTCAGATGCTCAAAGCATCGCTGATATTTTTCAAGCTATCGCTCAATTTACGGCAGAAAGTGATTTGGCTCAAAATGGATTTCGAGTGGTTACTAATAGTGGCGCTCACGCCGGTCAAACTGTCTTCCATACTCATTTTCATCTTTTGGGCGGCGGTCCACTTGGACAATTTGGTCAGCGCTCCTAATTTCGTATTTCATTTTGGAAATTTATAACGCCTTTTATAGGTTAATTTAATTATTTTTAAATTTATTAAGTTAAATAATTCTCCTGAAAAACTAAAGGAGAAAAAAGATGAAATGGTTATTAGTCTGTTTAACTACTTTTGAGCTGTTGGGGTGTGATCCGCAAAATCAGACCAAAGGGAATAAAAAAATTATTTTTGATAGTCAGCCTCACTTGGTGATTCATCACGAGAAAGATCAGTCTCTACTAAGGCGCAAACTTTTAAATCTCGTTTTAAGAAAACACTTTAATGATAAAAGTTATCTTCGCGAAGAGGAGAAAATCAAAAATGGTGATGAGTTTAAATTAGTGGCGGCTGATTTTTCAATGTCGGCTAAAGAAATGCAACAGTATCGAGTTATGAGAAATAAGTGTGCCGAGATCATTGTCTCATTCATGGATCGAATTGAAATTTATTTTGTTCCAGAAAATATTTCTCGTGAAAGTGCAGTTGAACAAATAAATATTTTCCCAGACAGTGAAGCTCAATTCACTTGGGTTAATAATGAGAATACATTGTTGAAAAGATCAGAAGTGAGTTTTTTGGCTAGTTCAACAAATCAAGAAGTCTTAGAAAATGATAGTCATTTTTTTAAAGAAGAAATCAGCCTAGGTGAAAAATTTCTAGATAAAAAAATCACTATTTCTAGTTTGCAGAAAATAAAAATGGTTATTGAATCAACATTGTTTGATAAAGAAGCAGTCGTAGTTCATGAGGTAGGCAAAAGATTAAAGTGCACGAAGGATATGCAGGAAGCTGACTTATGCGAACCTTGTGATTATAAAATTAAAAGACCTTCTGGAAAAGAAATTGCCCATTTCCCCAAAAGCATTCAAGATCTACACTTAAATCTGCTCATAAATGGAAAAGAGGTAATGCTTCAAAACTTCGTTAATCAAGAATTAGATAATGGAAAATGGATATTTTTTTTGGATTTTTCTCTCATCGCTCGAGATCATGATGAGATTTCTTTGCAATGGAAGTCCGTAGCTTTCGCTCCTCAGGTAGAAATGGTTACGCCATTTGATTATGGACCAAATTGTCGTCAGGAAAAATTCAACGCAGTCCTGGATTTAACTGGAAGAATTGTTTCCAAAATGACTTTAGAAATATCTGGAAGAAATCTTCATCTTTAAAATAAAAAAGCCCAGGGATGGGCTTTTTTATTTACATATTTAAACCTTCAAAAAGGGAGTTGAGTAAAACTTTTTGCAAACGTGTAAGTTGAAAAATGTTTGCCATAACTATCACAGGGCTTTTTTTAATTGCTCCACAAAGTACAACTTGGCCTTTTTCTTTATTGTATTCTGTAATTTGCATAGAATTCGAAAATTCTTTTTCATAACTTTTTAAAATTTGATCGTCTATTTCATCGCATGAAGTGAGTTCTGGAAATCTTTCACCCTGAACTTTTACTTTAACTAGTTTATTTTTTTCATTTTCATTTTTAGATTTAATAATGTCATTGTAGATTAATTTTAAATCAGAAGCTCCAAGATTGGATTTTAATAAGAACCACAATTCTTCGAAAAATCCGGCCCTATCATTTGGCCAAAGCCCCAGAAGATGATTTCTAATTTTGAATAATTCTTCGATTAACGAGAGATTATTTTGAAGAACCCAGTTCTCTCGCATTTTATCAAATATTTTTTTACCGTCTTCATATCCAAGATTTTCAAATTGATCCGCATTGATTCCAAATTCTTCATGAGATCGTACAGGATAAAATTTTATTTCACTTTCAAAACCTGCTAGAAAATCATCACTTTTTAAATTTTCAGCAAAAATTAGACCTTGAATTGGATATTGCTTGGCTTCGCTCAAGTCAATAATCTTGTTGTTGGCAGAATCATTGAATTTAAAATGGCGAAGAATGCCTTGCTGATTATTTTTTGTATATAAAAGCTTAAAGTCCATGGTTTCCCTTTGGCCGGTTAAAATCCGATAGTTTGAGTTGGATACAAGTGTAGCTCATGATTGGTTTATTGGGAATGTCTTGCTAGGTAAAATTTGGACATTTCTCCTTTTTTTAAAGCTCGTATACACTGAAAATGATGAAGTTTTTCATAATTAGCCTCTTCTTTTTACTACTGCCATGGAGGGCCATGACCCAAGATGAGCACTATTTTAGGCAAATCTTTTCTGGAGAACTGGCAAGAAAAGAAGATACTAAAATCGATAAAAAATATTATTCATTCGTCCACGGTCCTTATTATGATTTAGATTTGAACTTTGATTTAAATCCTGAACAGTTGCTCTTTGTTAAAAAAGATGGTGAAGACTGGATAGAGATTTATCAAACAGATAAAATTGGTAAAAGGCAGAAAATTTTTTCTTATCATTTTGACAATATCGGTTTCGATTCAGAGCTCTATCGGATCGAGTTTAAGAAAATTTCAACCCTGACTTCAATTTTAATTCTTTATTATTTTGAAGGACACAGCCGTTATGTGCAATCTCAATCTACAGCTAGAATTTATGTAGTTTCTTTCGATAATAATGATCTTAAAACAATGAAAGCTTTTAAGGGACCAGCTTTTTATGAAGAATATAAGTCTCTAAAGGGTCATTACCATTTAAGAAATTATCAAATCTACTTAGAAGATTTAAATCATGATAACGTAAAAGAGTTAATTGTTAAATACAATCAAACAAGCCAAGTCTTTATTTACGATGGCAACGGATTGTGGAAAACTTTTCGCAATTAATTTCTAAGAAGCTTTCGGAAAGTCCTGATCCTCATCATCATATTCACTTTCATTAACAGCATTTTTGTAATTTTTGAACTGGTATGTTTTGTGGTAGTAACCTTTGTTTTCAATACTGACTTCAGATTTTAGTTTTTTGGCGATGACGATCCAAAGAGCAAGTGGAAGAGCTAACAAAAAGATGAGAGGCCCTAAGTAACTTGCTGAAGATTTTGGGCTGCTTTTTGGTGAAGTTATGGTGGCAGGAACTCTTTTACTTTGAGTGCTAGTAGAATTTGTATGATTAAAGTCGAAACCTCTTGCCGGTCCTTCAGCTGGTCTTGGTCTATCTTCTTCAATGGATACTTCTGCCATCGGTTCTACCGAGGGAGAGCGTTGAGCAAAAGCTTGATGAATACTCAATCCAGCTGATAAAATTGTGACCAAATAGATTGCAGTAAATAGAGACTTATTCATACCCAAACTCCTGATAAAATCATATCGTCAATTTGGGTAAGAAATTAAGAAGTAATTTATTCCACTATCTTTTGGTCGGATAATTAAAACAGGCCCTCTGTTGAAAGATAACGCTCACCTGTGTCGTAACAGAATGTTAACACCCTAGATCCCTCGGGTATTTCACCAATTTTTTTTGCAATTGCCGCCAAACTTGCTCCGCTTGAAACACCTAAAAGAATGCCTTCTTTGAGTGCTGCTTGTCTTGCATAGTGATAGGCTTCATCTTTATTAATTGCAACAACACCATCAAGTAATTCTATATTTAGGATTGCTGGTATGAATCCGGCACCAATTCCTTGAAGGGGATGAGGTCCTGGCACTCCACCTGAAAGTACAGGGGATGCTTCAGGTTCAACAGCAAAAACTTTTAGATTAGAAAATTTCTTTTTTAAATGCTCAGCACATCCTGTGATGTGTCCTCCTGTGCCAACTCCAGTGATCATATAATCAAAGCCATTGGGAAAATCTTCTTCAATTTCTAGAGCGGTAGTTTCTCGATGAATGTCGACATTTGTTTTGTTTTCAAATTGCATCGGCATCCAGGAACCTGGATTAGCAGATAGTAATTCTTGAGCTTTTTCTATGGCACCCTTCATTCCTTTTTCTCTTGGGGTAAGCACCAGCTCAGCACCATAAAGCGCCATTAAGCGGCGGCGTTCTAAACTCATACTTTCGGGCATTGTTAGAATGAGGCGATAACCTTTTACTGCAGCAACCATTGCCAAACCGACACCCGTATTGCCAGATGTTGGTTCAATGATAACTGTTTCTGGCTTAAGTTTTCCCGAAAGCTCAGCAGTTTTTATCATGGCAAGAGCAATGCGATCCTTGATGGATCCTCCCGGATTTGCTTTTTCAAGTTTCATGTAAACTTCAATATTTTTTTTATCAGCTTCAGGAAAAAGGTTATTTATTTTAATAATTGGTGTGCGACCTATACTTTCTAAAATATTATTATATTTCATAGCTCAACTCCTCTTGTTCATTTATATTTTTTGATTGTTTGTTTAAAGTGTCGAGTTTCACTTCGCTTTTGTGGTAAACCAATGAGTATGCTGGAACACTTTTTGTCATCCACACGTTTCCACCGATCACACTATGTTTTCCAATCACGGTTTCTCCCCCCAGTATAGTAGCTTGAGAATAAATCACACAGTGATCTTCTATGGTTGGATGTCGTTTTGTTTTTGCTAAGCTTTTATTAACACTTAGTGCACCTAGAGTGACTCCTTGATATATTTTTACAAAATTTCCAATAATCGCCGTCTCGCCAATCACCACGCCAGTGCCGTGGTCGATGAAAAAAGAATCTCCAATTATAGCCTTGGGGTGAATATCGATTCCAGTTTTTTGATGTGCAATTTCTGAAAGGAAGCGCGGAAGAAGTGGAATGTTTTCACAAACAAAAAAATGGGCGAGGCGATAAGTCGCAATCGCAAAAAGTCCTGGATAGCATAGAAGAATTTCCTCCAAACTCTCTGAAGCAGGATCACCTGATTGAAGAAAATCGGCATCCAATTTTATTTTTTGTCCTATAACAATGAGTTGTTCATTGTAATTTTTAATAATGGTTGCACTTTTTTCAGAAGGTATTTTTAGAACAAGCAAAATAAGTTTAAATGATTCCAAATGATTGTTTAAAAAACTTTCTAGTGACTCCTGACTTGAGAAAAATTGTCTAACCATCCCCGGAAAAATGAGATCAAGACTATCGGATAAGAACGTTTCTACTTTGTTTCGATCTAATCCCTGAGGATAATTTGCAAGAATTTTATGTGAATAGATTTTTTTTGCTAAATCGCTCATGGCCCCAGATTTCCTTTAGACAGATGATAGAACTTAATAGTAGTCGAACAAAGTATTTCTCGCAATTTTAATTCATAGCCTTGTATTGATAAAAATTATGTGAAAAATAAGGCAATTATAAAAAATATCTTAAGCTTTTATTTGACTTAATCACTTCGCCAAGACTAACCTCGCAACATCTAAATGTCTTGCCTGGAGGGTTTATGAATTCAGTTTATTTAAATCAATTTCACATTGTAAAACCCAAGCACTGTGTCCAACAAGATGTTTTAATTCATTGGATTATTAAGTGTCACCAATTGGCAGAAAGCTTCAAGGACGATTCGTCAATTGATCCAATATTGTTGGAAAAATTATTTTTACGTTATGGTGTAAAACCTTCGCAAATCTCGCAGCGCTTTTTTGAAAGTGATGATATGTTAGCAGAAAAATTCGATCAAAATCATATTTATAAAATAGATGAAGTTACCCCAAATGGAATTCAAATAACAGAGCGCGCGCATTTTTTTTCCCAAAGAGCATACGAGATCTTTAATCAGTTTTATGATCTTGATCATTCATCACACCGGCCAAACCATTTGATACATGTAACTTGCACTGGCTATATTTCTCCTAGTGCTGCTCAGAAAATTGTGGGTGAAGAACAATGGAATCAAGTTACAGATGTTACTCATGCCTACCACATGGGGTGCTACGCTTCTTTGCCGGCGATTCGTTTGGCACGTAGCCTCGTTTTATCTGAGTCTAGCAGTAATCCTCATTTTAAAGCTGATATTGTTCACAATGAAATGTGTGGACTTCATATGAATGCTCAAGTCCACACTCCAGAGCAAATGGTAGTGCAGACTTTATTTGCTGATGGTCATGCAAAATACTCAATAACTTCATCTCCTAAAAAAGATCATTTGAATTTAAAAATTTTAGCGATTTTAGAAAAAATTATACCTCAATCTGTTAGCGATATGAGTTGGGTTCCGGCCTCTTGGGGGATGCAAATGAATTTATCCAGAGAGGTTCCCGCCAAAATTAAACCTGAACTAAAGAGCTTTATCGAATTATTATTTGGCAAAATAGGACGAAGTTTTTTTGATTATCCTAGATGCATATTTGCAGTCCATCCCGGTGGCCCTAAAATTATTGACACTGTTCAAGCTGTTCTCGAATTAGGCGATGAGCAATTGAGAGAGAGCCGAAAGATTCTTTTTGAAAGAGGCAATATGTCCTCTGCAACTCTGCCGCACGTTTGGAATGAAATATTGAATAATGATTATCCTGCTGGAACCATTGTGGTGAGTTTGGCTTTCGGGCCAGGATTGACCCTTTTTGGTGCCTTATTCGAGGTGTGCTGATGATTCTATGGTATTTTCCGATTTTGTTACAAGCAATGGTTATGGCAATAGATGAACTTTATTTTCATCGAAATCGTGGACTGCCCACTTGGGAAAAAATTGGACATCCTATAGATACTTTCTCCGTTTTTATTTGTTATGGGATATTATGTACGCAAAGTCCAAGTGATGTTGCCTTGAAAATATATATAATTGCCTGTATCTTTTCATGTCTTTTAGTAACAAAAGATGAGTTTGTTCATACCGAAAAATGTGTACCTCTGGAAAATTGGCTTCATGCTGTACTTTTTATTTTACATCCAATCACTTTTTTCTGTGCTGGATTTATATGGTATTGGCATTTCAATCCACTATTTCTGAAAATTCAATTGATAGTTCTCTTTATAGTCATGATGTATCAAGTTTTGTATTGGAGGGTTTTTGCAAAAAATAAATAATGATATCTATGATACATACGGTGATCGCTGGTACACCGCTGATGATGACCCCGTTGCACTATTAAGAGCTGAATCAAAAACCAAGAATCCATGGATTATTGAAAAAATTAGCAGTCACCTAGGACCTCAAAAAATCCATTCCGACATTAGTGTTTTGGATGTTGGATGTGGGGCCGGATTTTTAAGCAACGAGTTGGCGCGCCATCAATATGCAGTGACAGGAGTTGATTTATCTGAGGAGAGTTTAAAAGTTGCTCAAAAATTTGATCAGACTCAAAGTGTACGTTACCAAGTAGCCGATGCTTACCGTTTGCCATTTGCAGATCAGAGTTTCGACGTGCTTACGGCGATGGATTTTTTAGAGCATGTAGAAAACCCAAAAGAAGTGATTAAAGAATTTTCTCGCGTTTTAAGACCTAATGGACTATTTATTTTTCACACTTTTAATCGCAATCCACTTTCTTACCTCATTATCATCAAGTCAGTAGAGTGGTTTGTAAAAAACACACCTCCACATATGCACTTGCTTGAGCTCTTTATCAAGCCAGACGAGTTACAATCTTATTGTCTTGATGCCGGAATGTTAGCCGAGGAAATGATTGGAATAAAACCTATTTTTTCGAGTATACCAATGAGATCATTTTTTAGTGGAATAGTTCCAAAAACTTTGGAATTTGAGTTAACTAAAAAATTATGGCTTTCTTACATGGGGAGTGCTGTTAAAGGTCTCTAGATTTTCCAGTTCTTCATATAGAGCAAGTAGACGTGTTTCCAAAACAGATTGAGCCTCTGTTAGAATTTTTAATTCCATATTTTTTGGATCACTAAGTTTTGAGTAATCCAGGTTGGTAATTTTGTCATCAATAATTTTAGCCTTAGATTCAGTTGAAGTTATCTCATCATAAATTGTATCAAGGCGTAATTTGTCTTTGTTGTTTAGTTTTGAAATAGGTATTTCTTTGCTTGTAAGTGGTTGCTGAGACTTCATCTCTTCCGCCACTTCTCTTTCTATTTCCAAAACCTCAAGATAGGGAGCGACTTGTTCGTATCCTCCTTCGAAATTTTCTAGTTTTTGATTTTCGATAAGCCATACTTTGTTGGTAACAGTGCTTAAAAAAGCTCTATCGTGGCTGATGAGAATTACCGCTCCTTGAAAAGCAGAAAGTTTTTCTTCAAGGATTTGTATAGTTTCTAAGTCCAGATCATTTGTAGGCTCATCGAAAATAAGAATGTCTCCCACCTTAGTGAGATTGAGGGCAAGCTGCAATCGGCTTTTTTCACCCCCAGAAAAAGTTTTAAGCGGCCGATGAATGTCATCGCGGTGAAAAAGAAAACTTTCAAAGTAAGATGCAACATGCTTTTTAGATCCATCGGGAAGCTCTACGAAATCGGATCCATCTCCAAGTAATTGGTGGGGAGTAAGATCGATTTCTAGCTCATCTCTTTTTTGTGAAAAGTATTGAATTTGTAAATTGTCTGCCGTTTTTAACTTTCCAGCAGTTGTTTTTAAATCTTGCATGATAAGTTTAAGCAGAGTCGTTTTGCCGACGCCATTTTTACCCAGCAAGCCAATTTTATTTCCTTTGTGGATCTCACCGTTGATAGATTGAAATAAGTGTGAATTCATTGGATAGCCGAACGTAAGATCGGAGAACGAAGCCAGTACTTTTGTTTGGCGTCCTGATTTAACAAGATTGAGGTCGAGACTTCTTTTGGCTTCACTTTTGATATTGGATACACGATCTTTTAGACCCAGGAAGTTTTCGACTCTCTTTTTACTACGAGTGCCCCTTGCCTTGATTCCCTGGCGCATCCAAGCTTGTTCTCGCTCAAGATTATTTTTTAACTTATCCAATAGACGCATTTTTGATTGCTCAGATTTCTCTAAAAATGCCAAATAATCAGTGTAGGAGCCAGTAAAACTTTCGATTCTGCCGTGCTGAATATGAAAAATTTTGCGTGTAAGTTTAGAAAGTAAAAAACGATCATGGGTAATGAGCATAAAGGCTTTACTGGTAGAATTTAGCTCCTCTTCAAACAGTTTAATAGTTTCAATATCTAGATGGTTGGTTGGTTCATCCCATAATATAAGATTAGCTCGGCTTGAAAGTCCAAGACTCAGAAGAATTTTTTTTTGTTCACCACCACTTAGGGCACTCACTTTTTTAGTAAGGTCATCATGTCCAAAATACTTTAAATAAGATTCATAAGCTTGGATTAAATCCCATCCATGAAGTTCATCAAAAGTTTCCGGTGATGTCTCATAGGGCGTTTTTAATTCGGGATAAAACACAAAAAAATAATCCATTAAACTTAAATGATCTATTCCTGATGTCGGAAGTTCCTGAGGCACATAAAATAAAGAGAATTTTTTACTTTCATCCCCATCACCCTTGGCCTTATTAAATTCAAACGGAGGTGAGGAGTGATCTGGGACAACATCACCGGTTAGGATTTTAAAAAGCGTCGATTTACCTTTGCCATTTAGTCCCAGAAGACCAATACGGTCTCCTACAGCAACAGTGAGCTGGGCATTATAAAAAATGATTTTTGGGCCAAAATTCAAATGGATATTTTTTAGGGTGCACAATAGGCTCATGCAAGGATTATAGAGAGGAGACTCCAATAGTGCAAATACTAAAAAAAGACCATTTTCAATGATCAGCTTTTATAGTATTTGCTTAGCGTGGAATGTTTACTTTGTCAGAACTCAACGCTTTTGGACCATCTTGGTGATAGTACTGTATTTAAGTGCTCTATTTGCGATTTGATTTTTAAAAATCCAAAACTTCACTTAAGTGATGCTGAGGAAAAAAAACGCTACGAAAGTCACCAAAACGCCAAAGCAGATCAGGGATATATAAATTTCTTAAAGCGTTTGCTTGATCCACTAGAGCCTCTTCTTCCAAGAGTTTTTTCTGCTCTTGATTTTGGTTGTGGTCCAGGCCCGGTTTTGTCGAGTCTTATAAAAGAAAAGGGAGCACATGTTGAGTTATATGATCCTGTTTTTTTTCCTGATAATGAAGTATTAAAGCGCCAATATGAAGTCGTCACTTGCACTGAAGTCGTAGAACATTTCAAAAATCCAAGTTGTGATTGGAAGATTTTAGTTCAAGCAATATGTCCTAATGGATTGTTGGCGATTATGACTCAACTCGTGACGGCGGATACAGTCTATGCCCATTGGTGGTACAAGAATGATCCGACCCATGTAGTTTTTTATAGCGAAAAGACCATTGAGTTTCTTGCTACCCACTGGAATTTAAAAATAATTTATAATGATCAAAAATCAGTGGTGATTTTTAGAAAGCAATGAGGAGTTAAGATGATTGTTATGTACGCTATTGCCAATTGTGATACTGTAAAAAAAGCTCGAGCCTTTTTAGAAAAGAATAAAATCGATTATCTATTTTCTGATTTTAAAAAAATAACTCCTACTGTAGAGCAAATTGAACGCTGGACCTCGTTCTTTCAGGAATTACCAGTCAATAAAAAAGGGCTGACATATAAAAAAGTAAAAGATCAGTATGAAGAGCTGACACTGCTCGAAAAAAAGACATTTATAATTGAGAACACTTCGATGATTAAAAGACCTATCCTGGAAAAAAACAATAAGACTTTGGCCATTGGGTTTGATGAAGAAGTATATTTGAGATTAAAGTTATAAACATGGACAAAGAAACTTATTTAAAAAATAAACAAGCCCGTCAATCACAAGCTCCTCACTACAAACGAGAGAGCCTTTGTTTTGACTGCTTTCGCTTAAAACAACATTGTCTTTGCTCGCTCATTAAGCCTTTTGAGACCAATACTTATTTCGTTCTTTTGATGCATCCGATGGAAGCAAAAAAAGAAAAACTAGGCACGGGAAGATTGTGCAAAGCCAGTTTGAAAAATTCTCAAATCATTATTGGAATCGATTTTACTCAGGATGATCAAGTTAATGCCTTAATTCGAGACCCTGGCAATGAGTGTATGGTTTTGTATCCAGGTGAAAAGGCTCTCAATATTTCGAGTGATGATATAGCGACTTTAAAAAGTTTGGGCCCAAAACGATTAGTTCTTTTTTTAATTGATGGAACCTGGCCATGTGCTAAAAAAATGATGAAGCTCTCCACCAACATCAAATCACTTCCGCGCTTATCTTTTACATCAACTCGCCCATCTCTTTTTGTGATTAAGGAACAACCTGCGGATTTTTGCCTCTCAACATTGGAGTCGATTCATTTTTTTTTAAATGAATCAGAGCGCCGGGGTCTAGAGATTTTAAATCACTGTCATGACAATATGTTAGACGTTTTTAAAGTGATGGTAGATTTTCAAATTGAGTGCGCCAAGAATCCTGAACTTCCTTCTTATCGAAAAAGTGACAGTGGCTATACTGCCAAAGAAGATCGGGCAAAATCCAAGAAATGGGGGACTCGCCGTATTCTTCATCGAGATTGAAATGTAAGCACGGCTTTGTTTTCTTCCCGGTGCCAGATTTGAGTGCGGCCGAGAAGGGAAATACCAATAAATCCTCTCATCTTTAGTTTTTTGCCATTTTCAATGAGCTCTACTCTGCAAGAATAAGTTTTTCCATTTTTGGGGTCGAGTACCTCTCCGTTGACCCATTTGGTATCAGACTCTTTTTTTAGCCCTGTTAAAATCTGCATTCCTAAAATCAATTGATCTTTTTTATCCCCTGAACATTTGTCACATTTAGGATTTTGATCTTCATTTGGTTCCCTGAATAATTTAATGATTTTTCCACTATACTGATTATCCTTTTCAACAATTTCCACAATGGATTTTGGTTTTCCGGTTTCATCATCAATGGTTTTCCATTGCCCTACAATCGAAGTTGGAGTTTGTGCTTGAGTTGATAAACTCAGCGATAAAAAAAGAAATGTAATCAAACTAAAAATTTTCATGGTCGCCTCGCTTGTATCCTTTCTTATATTAAACCTGACTCTCAATCTTTTTAAAATAAAAATTGCCCAAAATTTGTGGCAGTATTTAAACGTAGGATTCGCTCTATATCCGACTGAAATTCTTCTAATAGGCTAATCTTTCCTTCCATCTTTTAAGGCTTTAAGCACTTATAATGTATAATAGACTCAACCATTTAGAGAGAGAAAGCTCATGTTTAACCAATTGTATAAAGCATTTTTAATTGCCGTTATTTCCGGCTCACTCACGACTTTAAATGTTGTGGCTTTTGCCCAAGACACAACTAGTTCAATGGTGAAGTCGCAAGCTTCAAATATCACACGCGATGCCAATGGAAATCTTTCTAAAAGTAGCACGCTACAACTCGACGATGCTAATGGCAGCGATATGCTCTCTTCTATTACCATGCTCGCCATTGGGGCCATTGGTGCAAGAATGGCGATGAATTACCGCCCTATCACTACGGATGTTATGATCGCAGCCGCTGGCGCTGCTGCTTTTATTGCGGGAGAAGTTTATTCTAATTTTGCTTTAAAGACTAAGCTTGATGCCATGTCTGAGGAAATCACTAAAAAAAGTAATACAGTAGATAATGATGCTCAAATCAAACGACTCGAAGATTTAAAAAAGTCATACGAGGAAGCTAAAAAAACAGTTGGCTTAAAAAAAATGTTGCAACTTGGAGCGGCGGCGGCTTTTGCCGGAGCTGCGGCAATGGCCACTTATTATTCTTTCCAAGAAGAGCATATGGATCAGATGTGTGCGGCGGCAGTTGCTAGTGCTTCTACCGGATTAAAGAGTTGTGCTGTGGCCAAGAAAGCATCGGGAAATGCAGCAGCAGCTGCACAAAATCCTCCGCTGGCTGCGATGGAATATAAGGAAAGCGCAAGCTGTACCGCTTGTGAAGCCAAAGTAGCTGCATGGCTCGCGAGATATAAAACTGCCAGTATTACTGAAAAAGCTCCAGGTTCGCCTTCAGCGGCTGCAGCGGCAACTGTTAAGCCACAACAAGAAATGCTTAAAGCTGAAAATAAAGTTCAGTGTGGAGAAACCGGAGGTATCGCAGCGAAAGGAATCGTTTCGGGTGTTACTGCTGCTTGTGAGCCGGCCCTTGCTTTTAAGGATATTATTCAGACGGCTTCTCCAACAGGTAATAAGGGAGTGATAAATCACAATAAAATATTAAATGAAATCCTTTATGGTGGAAATAGAAGTGTCGCCAGCTATGAAATAAGACAATCTCGGCCAGTAAATATATTCGAGCAAGCTCTTGGTTATTTTTTTCCTAATGCTCAAGCTGGATGGATGCCTTTTATGGGTTTAGGTGCGGGAATTGCGGCAAGCTACTTTGCACTTGATGGCTCACTTGGGGCAGCCTTTGATGCTCAAATGTTTGCTCCTCTAAGAAGGGCCACAGTTTTTGCCGTGATGGCAGCCTTAGCCTATCTGGCTTCTAATTCTTCTCAAAATCAAATTGATCAGATCCAAAAAAATATCGATAAAATTCAGGCGATCTTAGATGATTTATATGCTCTCACTAAAGGAGTTCAAGGTGGGAAAGTGAACGAGCAGAAGCTTTCAGATCCGCAATTTAAGGCCAATCAAGAAGAGTCTATGGCCTTTAATGCAAATCCTAAATTGAAAACAGACTGTATGCTTAACGCAGGATCTAGTAATTGTACTTCGATGGAAGAGAAAATGAAGAGCATGCCAGATTTTGTCAATCTTCCAGAGTCTTTTAAAACCATCGCTTCCCAATCAGCGCAGATGGCCGATGGCCTTAGTGGTAAAAATGCAGTGTCAGCATCTTCACTATCTGCTGCAGGCTCATTGGCCGGGAAACAAGGAGCGATTAATAAGCTCTTAAAGGCAACCCAGAAAAAACTAAATGATCAATTAGGTAAAAAGAAAATTGATTTTGCTAAAGAACAAAATAATTTGTTGAAGAACTTAAATGCCAACACTGCAAAAATTTTAAAGCAAAACGGAGTCAGTGCCAGTGGATTCCTTTCAAACGTTGGCAGTTCTCCTATCGGAGGCTCCAGTACTGTGGGTACTGCCGAGCTTGGTAAAGATGCACCTGGCGCTGCAAGTAAAGCTGGTGGATTAGAGACTTTGGGCGCTAGTGCTCCGGGAGTGGCTACTGGAAAAGATAAAACGCTTGAGTTTGATTTCAAAGATCCGGCCCAACAGCCAACTCTTGCCGTAGGGGGAGAACCAGTAAATGATCCCAATGCCAAGTATGATGTTGGAACCAACGATATTAATACCAATTCTAACCAATCCATTTTCCAGATGATTTCTGATCGCTATTTTAAATCAGGCTATCCAAAGTTATTGGATGAAATTCCAATGGCCCCTGTAAATAAATAGGTTTTTGGTTTCATTATTGAGGCACGTATGTTGAAAGTCATTTATAAATTTTTATTAGTCTCACTCCTGTCTGGATGTTTGTTGCTACTTGATTTTAGCTACAAAGTACCATCTATCGGATTCAATAGTGCTCAAGCCGAAACAGTCAAACTCGATAGCGCTAAAGACGGCGATCTTATGTCGACTCTTACAATGAGTGCCATCGGACTTCTGACTCAGAGGCTTTGGAAATGTAAACTGACTACGGATATGATGATTGCAGCAGCGGCTGGTGCTGCCTATGTGGCCGGAGAAATCCTCGCTTCATTAAAATTAAAAAAAGCGATGGAGGATTTGACAATAAATTACCAGCGTGACAATCAAGGGCGACTTGAAAAACAACAGATCGCTGCGTTTGAAAAATTAAAAAAATCTTATCAAGAGGCACTCAATACTGCCAATACTAAAAAAAATCTTCAAATGGCGGCAGCAGCAGCTTTTATCGCAGCAGCGATTTCAGCAGGAATGCAATACATGCAAGAGACTTCAGCTGAAGCTGCTTGTCGAACGGCGCTCGCCACAGCTGCCAACTCTTGTGCCTCCATGGGGGCTGCCAAGGTAGCAGCTGGTAGTGCAAGCACGCCTCCTAACCAGCCGCTTATTGCCCAAGGAAAACTTAACATTGCCGGAGGATCTGCCTCTGGTGCCGCTGTTGGCACTGAAACAACTCAAGATGTAACGGCCTTAGCCCCTAAGCCTTCAGCTGCCGCCGATGCAACTGATAAATCTCAAACTGCGTCTAATACTTCGGCAGAATCTTCTGCAGCTGCACAGTGCCCTTTGGTTAGTGCTGCTCAAGCAACTTGTACCACCAAACATACCCTTTCGATGTTTACTAAAGGGGTGTGCATGGTTCCTCCGGTTGTTATGATTCAAAATATATTAGCAACTCCACTTTATGCCCAAGCCACTATAAATTTCACGCCAGTTAAACCGGTTTTATCCATGAGTTCATTTTTTAAAAATGCCTTGATGTCAGAAGCTCGTGCCGATTTATTTTCTCCGTTGGGAATTGCATCGAGTGCCGCCATTTCTTTTGTCTTAGCGACTTCCGCTACACTTGGTGTTCAGATTGATACCATGTTATTTTCACCTCTAAATAGGGCCATGATTTGGGGGGTGTTGGCCGGGCTTGTTTTTATGGCCGTTAAAGCGACTGAAAATCAAATCGGCATTATTCAAGGCAATATTGCTAAGATCGATGCCATCTTAAATGGACTTTATGCTTTAGATAAAGGTGTGGAGCAAGCCAATAATTCATTGCCGACGCCAAACAAGGGAGTTGAAGTAACAGTAAAAAATCCCACTATTACAGATATCAATAAACAAGGACAAGGTGAAATTGATTTTTCCGGCCAGGGAGGAACATTTCCTTGTGTAACCGGAAAAGATGTTGCCGGTTGTACACCGGTCAGCACGCAGCTAAATGATCGACCAGATCTCAAATCACTTCCAGATGTGGTACAATCTCAAATAGGAAACATTGGCAAAATGGCCGATGGAGTTAATGGGACCAGTAAAATTTCTAGTGGGAGTCTATCAGCTGCTGCTTCTTTAGGCGCACAACAAAACGCACTCCGTGCAGAATTAACAAAACAGCAAAAGCTGATCCAAGACACATTGAAAAACAAAGGCAGTAAGATCAATCTGGCAAAACGAGCCAGTGATTTTGAATCTAGTCTTAAGGCCGTAGTGCAAAGTGAGCTCGACAATCGCAAGATGTCGGCAGGAGAAATGTATGCCAGTCTCGGTGGAGCGGGGAAAGATGGATTGGGATTAAGTGCTAGCGATGCTGCCGCAGCTGCTGCCGCAGCGGAAAAGGCTGCTCGAGAAAAATTAGCAAAAGAAAGAGATGAAAAAATGAATTACATAGCCATCGATCCCGATGCCTTGATGGGGGAAAGCAGTGCTGAGAGTGGTAAAAAAGGGGAAGGCAAGGACGCAAAAGATGCAGGACTTGGCACTTTGGCTGCCGATGAAGGAAGTGCTGGAAAAGCTAGCGATAAAGCAGTAACAACGTCCATGGATGATTACGCTTTAAAAAATGATATCACACAAGATAAAAGTACATCATTGTGGGAGTTGATCTCTAACCGTTATCAAAAATCAGGTTATCCAAGGCTATTTAAGAGAATGAAGTAGCTTAGAGCTTGGAATCATTTATTCCAGACATCATCTATGGAAGCCGCACTCATTTCATTTTTATTAAGTGAGCCAAGGCCTAACTCGTCTTCATACATTTTTAGTAAAGTGTAGAAGTTGTTGGGGTTGTTAGACTTCGCCCCGTGAGCAACATTAGCGCCGTAGAAAAGAGTGTAGATCTGGTTATTAAATAATACGCCCTCATCAAAAGTGACGACAACTAAAAGATCCTTGGGGAATTTTGGCGAGTGGAAAATCGAATCAAAATTTTTCTTGAACCATACATCTCCATAAGCGACACCAGTATCGTGGCCGTCATTTTTCAAATTGGGAACATACATAGAGAAGTCTTTTAAGTTTCCTTGTTCGAAGTCAGTAAAGAATTCTTTACCTTCAACTACTTTAGCGCATCGGCTTGGATTGGTCTGAACATTGGTAAAACTTAAAAAAGGAACATGTTTACGAGCATAATCACCAGAGGTTTTACCTAAAAAGCAATTTCCCGGATATCCTTCAGCATAAATTTTCCAGTCTTTGTGAGCGTCTTCCAAGAGATCGCCAATGTGGCGTTCGTTGAGATCGATGTTTTTGTCGCTAATGATATTAAAAGTTGATCCTGCAATCATAGAAATATAATTCCCCTGAGAAGGATGAGTTGAAGCTTTGAAATTTGTAAAGAGTGCCCCCTCTTTGGTTAGGCTGGCAAAATAGGGCTGGCTTACAGCTTTTTTATATTCAGTATTTTCAAAAACAATGACGAGTACTTTTTTGAAGTTGTTCAACTTTTGAGCATGGCACAGCGTCGGAATAATAAGTGTGCAAAGTAGCAGTAAAAATGATTTCATCTTTAATCCTTATGGGGTGAGTGTTTAGAGTATAGAAAAGATATTTGTCTTTGTCTAAAAGCCTTGCAAAAAGGTGAGGGGGTCATAATTACTTGATAGAACAAGCAATTATGAAATGGTAATATTAGCAAAAGGAAAAATTTAGCGATGATTAATAAACAAAAGCTTCTAGACCAACTCGTGGCCCTTTTAAAATCTGAGCAAAGCGAGCTCGAGGACGCAGCTAAATCCTCTCGCGATCTTGCTACTCAGGCCGACCTTAAGTCTGAAGGAAAGTACGACACACGCGCAATTGAAGCTTCTTACCTGGCTGGAGCCCAACAAAAGCGAGTTGAGGAAATTAAATTAGATATTCAAATGCTAGAGGAGATGGAGCTATCAGTTTCCAAAAAAATACAGCTTGGCAGCCTTGCGCAGATTGAACACCGGGGCGCTGAGCGCTTTTATTTCATTACATCCACTTCCGGGGGGACTATGCTCTCCGTTGATGGCGCTACAGTGTTGGTTATTTCAGTTTTTTCTCCATTGGGTAACGCGGCTTTGAGTCTTGAAGTGGGCGAGAGTTTCGAAGTCGAAACTCCCAAAGAATTACGACAATACAATATAAAAGCTATTTTTTGATGTTTTCTTGGTCGTCAAAATAATTGGCATAAATAATTTCATTATTTTTAGCGATACATATTTTTTCAAAAACCAAAATCTTGCGATTTAACTGATTAATGAGAAAATTAAACTGATCATTCTTTGCCGAGATAATGGCCTTGGAACTGATAAGTGGCTTATTGAGTCCCAGAATGATATTGACCATCGGTTGAACCAAAACTTCTCTCTTTTCGAAATTTATTTCCATATCTTGAAATGACATTCCATATGTATCATTGGAAAAAACCACCGATTGATTTTCAGCAGTTTGAATGTTGCCATTTTCATCAGGTTGAATGACTTGGAATAGAGTGCAGTTGTTTATATCATCTTTACTCTTTACGATAGCGGCGAATGAGGCAGAACAAAAAGTGAGCGCTAAAATAGTAAAGATTGTCCTTTTCATAAGTCTTCTCCAATAAGTGATCATAATGATCGACATCCTATCACTATTAATGGAGGACTTAAATCTCTATGATTTTGATATGTAATATTTATAAGGCCAAATAAAGCTAAATATGCTAACTAATTCATAGGGAATATTTGAATAGGAGTCTATTCGTGAAACGCATGTTCTATCTTTTTTTATTTTTGGGAGTCCTACCAATGACCGAAGCAAGTGATTTTAAAAAGCCTACAAAAGATGAGTTGAAAAAAAAGCTAACCCCTGAGCAGTATACCTGCACTCAAGAAGAGGGAACGGAGGCTCCATTTCACAATGCTTACTGGAACCATCATGAAGATGGCATCTATGTCGATGTGGTTAGTGGGGAAGCACTTTTTAGTTCATTAGATAAGTTTGATTCGGGCACTGGATGGCCTAGCTTCTCCCGTCCGATTGAAGATCATTCTCTACATACCAAAACAGATCATAAAATTGGATATGCTCGAACCGAAATAAGATCTAGTTTGGCCGATTCACACTTAGGCCATGTATTTGATGATGGGCCAGGACCGACTCATAAAAGATTTTGCATCAATTCAGCAGCTTTAAAGTTTGTTGCCATTGATCAGATGAAGGCTTTGGGATATGGAAAGTACCTTTATTTATTTGTTGCCAAAAAGCATTGGGATATTGCCCAGCTGGCCGGAGGCTGTTTTTGGGGTATGCAGGAACTGTTTCGAACTCAAAAAGGAGTTATATATTCTGAAGTTGGCTACACTGGAGGAAATCTCAAAAATGCCCAATATACTGATGTAAAAACAGGTTCAACTGGTCACGCTGAAGCGGTAAGAATTATTTTTGATCCCAAAATAACTAGTTATAAAGATATCCTTTTGTATTTTTTTAAAATTCACGATCCAACAACAACCAATCGACAAGGAAATGATATTGGAACGCAATACCGTTCAGAAATTTTTTACCTGAATGATGAACAAAAAAAAGTTGCTCAAGAAGTTAAAGAGCGAGTTGATAAATCAAAAAAATGGAATGGTCATGTCATCACAAAAATTGAAAAAGCGGCTGAGTTTTACCGAGGTGAAGAATACCACCAAGACTATTTAGTCAAACATCCCGGTGGTTATACATGTCACTTTCCAAGGAAGATAGATTTTTAGTAACTAAAGATTCTTTGAGTTGAATAACTTGTAGAGCCCAAGACGATCATTTGAAGGATTCTTGCATAATGTTTTGCAAGTCTTCAATGCAGAGTTGATGAGTCCATCTTTAATGGATGAACTTGTCGTCAAGTTTTGGGTCATTTGATAGATAAATTGGTTTTCTATTTCACCGCCAACTTTAATTCCTACATTCCAAAGTAATCCAAAAACAAAATCGGCATTGGCGAAATCACCTCGCTCAAATTCTAAACGATACTGTTGTTTTTTTCTTACTAATTTACCATCAAATAAGTTGTACTCTTTAATATTGGTAGCAAGCTTTTTACTTTGAGCAATTTTACCAGCAAAGAAGTCGGCAAGGCCTTCATTAACAGGACTGGAGTGAGTGAGTTCGAGATGATTGCTTAAAGCAAGATGAGAAAATTCATGATAAATAATTTCAGGTACAAAAGCTGAATCCAATTTGTAAATTTTGCGTGAAAAGAAATCGGCAGTAAAATCTGAAGTTTGAAAAATCATTTCGATCAATAAACTGGTCCCGGCCATTCTTATCAATGAACTCGGATCAACTGAGGAGGTAATTGTTTTTGATTGAATTAGAAGTGAAAGAAAGTTTTGCAAACTTGTCATGTGAACTTGATTACGAAATGGAGTAAGTGCGCTTTTAATTCCGTTGATTTCAACTCCAGTTTTAAAATCATTGATATTAATTTCTTTTGATGGTCGAAACCAAATTTCCATTCCCCAAGGTTTTATATGGCGTGGCTCATATCCTATCCCTGCAGGAATAGAAAGAGCATTGTTATATTGAGGTTCAAGTTTGTCATTGGCGAAGTGACCTAATTCGTTAAATACGTTAGTCAAATTAAGACGAATCGTAATAGGAGCGAATTCTTGAACATAGCTCGACTTTACTTTTTGAACAAAAAAGTTACGAGCTTTTGTAAGATGATAATAAACAGTAGCAGCCTTTAACTGAAGGTCTTCTGAATCAGCAAAATTTATAGCCTGATTGCTTTTTCCATCGACGATCTTGAAATATTTCCCTTCAAAACTTTCATCACTTATGAGATCTGTTAATACAACATCAGCGATCTTTGCTTCAAAGTTCGCATCTCGAATCACAGCTCTTTTTTTTGCCTCATGTGCTTGAATTGAAAAAGCTGTAAACAATATAAAGGTGCATATTAATTTCATAAAATCTCCTTAGTTATAATTAAAAAAGAATAAAATCCAAATCGTGATTAACGGGAGCTTCGGAAATTTGCTGGTCAATCAGCATGAGAGCTAGCATCGATACAAAACCAAATGGAGGCGGCAGCAACACTGAGGCAGGATTGCCAAAAGTTCTGACCCAAAACATAACTTTCTCTTTGGGGGATCTAGAGGGATCCCAAATCTCTTGTAGCGATGCCAATTGTTCAATCTCAGAGGATTGGATTTTCCCGACTTCATAACTTGCGGCGATGAGGTCGAGATAATTGGCATTTTGTCCATTCATCAGAGAACCATTGTTTAATTGAGCTAACTCTCTTCTTAAAAGTTTGAGCATGAAACGAAATTTTTCCATAGGTGAAAGGGCGATAATTTCCGAATCATGATCTTGATAGTCAATAATAATTGAAACATCATTGCTATCCAATCTTCTTTTGAGATCAGCTATAATTTTTGCCATGATCATGATTTGGGTACTGTTGTAACGTTCAAATAAATTTTGACGCAAAGACTTTTTTTGTTTTATTGATACTTTTGAAACTAGGACTGAGCTATCTTTGCTTCGGGAGGGAAAGGCTTTTGCCAATGACATGAGAGTATTGCCATACTCTGATAGAGTCAGGGGCCACTCATAAACTTTGTTTGCTCTCAGGACTTCAAGAATTTTAAACTGTTTTTTATTAATGAGATTGTTTTTATAGGCGATATTATTAATGTGTTTTAAATTTTTATAGAATTTTGGCATCTCTTTAATTAGGGATTTAACCAAGGCACGATAAGAGTCTTCTATGCATTGAGAATCATCTTTAAGTGATTTAAGGTTTGAGCGAAATATCTCTAGACTTCTTTTTTCCTCCTCGTCATTTAAGTCATTTTTGACAATAATTGAAGGAAGCGCCGTCGTCATTGCATTGGTCTTAAGTAGAATGTTAGTACTAATATCATCAAGCGAATCATTAATCCTAAGCCCTAAAATTGCTGTTTCAATTTCTTTTGGATCTAGGAGATAAAGCTTGTTTTTAATCGATTGGATAAATTTTGATGCACAAAAATTAATTGATTTGTCTTTAGAGATTTCTTTTAATATTTCAAAATTAGAGGTTTGATCATACAGCCTTTTAATTTCAGATTCATTTTCAGTGTTAATGAATCGAGATGAAGACTCTCTTTGGTTTTCATAATTAATTTCATCGGCAAATAACACTGTACTAAAACATAGAAATAGGACGATTGGCACCGTGGTTTTCATAAAGCCTCAATTGAATTTGGTTGATAATATTTTCTAATCTCTTTTAGAACTCTTTTTTTACCAAATGTGCTGGCAAGGTCATATTGCTTCAAACTATAGCCTTCTTCTTTAGGGATATGGCTTTCATCAATAAGCAATTCGTTTGGATGTTTCCATTGACGAAATCCAAAAGGAGGAGAGTCGAAACTAAAACGAGGATACTTAGTATCCACTTGAAGGTTACGAACTTCGACTGGCGCATCTGAAGCGTAATAAAGCAGCTCGTGATCAGGGGTAAAGCCTTTTACTATGTAAGAGTGACGATTAACTTTACCTAGAAAACTCCACTCGACTAGGTACAATGTCCCTGAGTTGATAAAAGTGGGGTGAATCGGAAAAGTATCGCGTTGCAAATTTTCCGTACCAACTTCTTTATTGATGTAACGAATAAATGCACGCACTCGATTTTTTTCATCCTTGATGGAGTCAAACATATCAGTGTCACTTCCAAAAAGTTTGCTTTGATAGTTCATTGTGTAGGGAGTGTTAATGACAAACGGTAGCGAGTGAGTGTAGGCAAATAAAATTCTTACATCATAAAGTGCATCCGCACAATCAGTAGCTATGCCGGAAAGAACTCCAACTTGTTTAGTGAAGATTGTTGTAGTTAATTTTTTATTCACCCAATGTTGATATTCCATTTCCCACTCATTACTCCATTCTTGGGTTGAATGCCAAACTTCAGCTTGAATATTTTTTCCAATCATAATAAAAAACAATGTGATTAATAATGTTAAGTTTTTCATGAAACTCCTATGTGGTTGATGATTTTCATAAATCATTTTTTGAGCTTGATATCAGAAAAAAACAGTTGCGCCTAAAAAAAAATAAGAATAAAAAAATCACCGCGGTTATTTTATGAAAAAACCAAAGGAGGTTTTATGTTAAAGAAATTCACTGCTCTCTTGCTCGTCTCAGCGTTCACTCACGTTTATGCTTACACCCCGATCCAGCAGACTAAAGCAATAAGCGAAGAATTGAACCGATCTTTTGATGAGTTGAATTATCGTCTTAATGTTGAGTGGGATCAAAAAGATTCACAATTTTTCGAGCAAGTTATGAATGACTTTGAAAAAGATGTTTCTCGTCTCCAAAAAGATGGAATGAGCAACAAAGAGCTAATTGATCAAGCACTCGAGAGAATAAAAGACAAACAAGTTCAAGCTGAAGTTTCAGAATTGGCTAAAACTATTTCTGATAATCAAATGTCATCAGATGAAGCTCGTGCTTTTACTCTTTCGAAGTTAAATAACACTTATGCTCAAGGAGCAAGTTGGTCTGGTCATAGAATGGGAGGCCATACCGCTATGATTTTTGGGGCGATCCTGATTATTATTTTGATTTGTCATCACAAGCATAAGCATGATCCAGAACCTCAACGTCCAGTTGATAACTGTCACGATACATGGGATATGTGTTCAACTTACCCAGGTGATAATTGCCAACTTTCGTAATCTAAATCCTAGTAAATGACTTCGGCAGATTGACTCTGCCGAAGTTTTTTGTTCGGTGAAATTAAAACTCTGCTTGTTCTCAAAATGTCACTGACTTTTTCAATTTTTCTTTTTAATTTATAATATATTCTTGGCATCATTCATGCTTAGCCAACATTATCACCACGGATGGTTGTAAAATGTTTGACTAGGAGCTTTAGGATGAAGCCTTTCGCAAAGAGTTTTTCTCTTTTTTCTTTTCTGCTATTTTTCTTTTCTTTGAATCTTTGGGCCATGGGGGCGAGGCGACCAAAATCAGCAGCTAAACCTCCTGTTCCTAATTCCGTAGTATCTCCTGCTCCAGTTATCAAACCTCCCGTAGCTTCGGTAGATACTCAGTATGTTGAGTTGATTAAAAATTTAGTTACGCATTCTGCCTGCACTCAATATTCTTGGAAAAATCGAGGTAGAGCACCAGCTGGATACATAAAAGGTGTAGCTTTAACTTATGCTCGTAGTTTATGTCGGGCCAAAGGATTTGACGGAAATTCTCTGCTTAAAATAGATGCCATTTTAACATCGGCTAATTCTAGCTTACCCTCCAAAGATGCTCTGACTCATTATCAAAATCTTTTTTCGACTTTGAACTTTCATAATTCTGAAGCTGGCAATGATCCACTTAGGGCGGTATATCTTTTAGGAATTGGACTAGGTATGCGTGAGAGTTCTGGAAGTTATTGCGTGGGTTGGGATAGTTCTGCTGGATCAAATCGTCCTTCAGCAACGGCCGAAGCGGGAGTCTTTCAAACCAGTTATGACTCCATAGGTTCTTCTGGGGAATTGGCAAAACTTTATGCTGAATACAAAAGCTCTCCGAGTTCTCGTTGTTTTTTATCTACTTTCAAAGAAGGAGCATCATGTGGATCAAGTAGTACTTTAGGGAGTGGTGCAGGTGCAGATTTTCAGGTTTTTAATAAAGCTTGCCCTGCTTTTGCTACTGAATACGCGATGGTAATGTTGCGAATCCAGCGCACTCACTATGGGCCAATTAATCGCAAAGAAGCTGAGTTGATATCAAGCTGCAATGATTTACTTAAGAGTGTTCAGGATTTAGTGGAGCGCGATCCACAGTATGCTTGCCGAGACATTTATTAAAAAGACTTTCCATGGTCTTTTAACTCCGATGAAAGATCATAGATTTTAGCGAAAAGGCCACGAAGTTCTTTCGTGGCCACGCTTTTAAGCTGGCTTTATCAGCTTCCATATCTCTAAAATTAAAACCTTTAATAAAAAATCAAGGCGTTAAGCTACAAAGTAAGTTACAAATGAATTTAAAGATTTGATACAATAGACTTTATGAAATTTCTCACTTTATCACTATGCTTTCTTCAGATAACTTTTAATAATCTATACGCCGAAGTTTCTTGTGGGGCATCTCAAGATCGTCTACCAGCTCTTATCATTGAGAAACTAGCGGGTCAGATTTCTCAAATTGCCGAAAAAAGTAGTGATGATAATAAAGTCAAATATGAAGCAGCTTCAACTTACTTACTATCGATAAAAGACCAGACATCATTTGATGAAAAAGTTGCCAGTGATTTTATTGCTAGCTTAACTCCAATCTGTGAAAATGAAGCCATTGAATTAAAATTTCGTTCTAAAGTATGCGGCAAATTATCTGGACTTCATGGTAAGCTGGCTCAAAAGCTTCAACTAAGCGGAGTTGGTAACGGACAAGATGCTTATCGATATTTAAAAATTGCCTTAAATCTCGATCCAGATAACACCGAAGCCATTGTTGGGCATGCTATCGCGATTGTTAAAATTTACGAACAAGGTTTTTTCATCAGAAAATTAGCAGAATCAAAATTGAATATCATTGCAAGCCAAGAGGCTCAAGTCGCCAAAATTAATCTTGAGCGGATGAATCTAACTAAAAATCCTGTTTATTCTAAAATTCTTGAAGTGCTTTAGGGTTTTTACAACTCAAAAAAATTTAAAATCAATTCTTATCAATTCAATCAGACTTTAGATGTACTAATTAATGCCCTAATTTTACTTCTATAAATAATTTTACTGTAATAAAAATGCAATAATTGCTCATTGACCCAAATTCGTCAGTTGTTAGAATTTATCAATGAATCGCAAAGACTGGTTTACTGTATTCTTACCTTTATTATTAGTTTGGTTGATTGACCATTTTTCAAAAATGTGGGCAATGAATCTCAACGACAATCTTTCGTTGGGCTTTCTTCAAATTTCTTTGCACTACAATCAAGGAGCCATGCTTGGCTTATTTGCCAATCTTCCACCTTTTTTAAGGATTGTTTCGCTTTCGACTGCGGGGGCATTTTTAGTTGTCACGTATGCCATCATTCAATATCTGCTACCAATTCGCTCCATGCTATTGAGATGTGGAATGTCCATTTTTTTGGGTGGGATTATCGGCAATGTTACTGATCGAGTGATTTGGGGAAAGGTCACAGATTTTATCACTTTCGGATCAAAGGGACATTTTCTATTTCCTATTTTTAATTTAGCAGATGCTTTCCAATGGATTGGATATTCCATTATTTTTTATGTGCTCTTTATTCATGGTGATCAATTATGGATGGAAAATAATCAACGTAAAAAAAATTGGATAAATCCTTCTTTCCAACTTAAATATTGAGCCTTACTTCTTGGTGTCGGCATCAGTATTAGCTTGATTGCCATGGTATTTTCATACACATTCCTAAGAGTAAGTTTAATCGAAATAGTTGGACACAACGCTTTTGTTTTAGATAAGTTTCTCACACCTTTTCTCGTCACTTTTTTTATCGTTTCAAGCGCATTTTGTATTGCTCTTTTTGCGCTGGGAAAGATTATCTCCCACAAAATTGCTGGACCAGTTTATGCTTTTGAGAAATACATCACCGACCTCATTGAGGCCGATTTGAACCCGAAGCAAATTCAAAAATTCAAAATGCGAATTAATGATGAATTCCCAGAATTGGAATCTATAGCTCAGTCGATTACTAGGAAATTGTCTGTAGAAGTTCTAGAAGAAAATAACGATACCGAAAATCAATATAGTAAACCAGCTTAGAAATAAGTATTAATTTCACGAAAAGGAATGGGGATGAAAATTAAAATTAAAGTCACGACCGAGAAAGTTAAAGTTTGGTTAAGAAAATTCAGGACGAATAAAAGAGCGCAGAGTTCCGTTGCTTTTTTTGCAGTATCGACAATTATTCTTGTTGCTTATCAAAATTGTGGGAAATCAAATTCTCAAAATTCTACCGTAACAGCGGCTTCAACTCTAACTAGTCCTCCTGTTAGTGTCATGATTGATACGGCATTATATACCGATTGCGCTGATGGTGGTCTTACCATCACGACCTATTTAGACTCGAATCTTAATGGTACTTTAGATAAAGACGAAGTCGTTAAAAGCACTAAGAGTGTTTGTAATGGCGCTGCCGGAGCAACTGGAGCTGTCGGAGCTACTGGGGTTAGTGGTAGCGACGGAAAGGGCGGGGGGATTTTGGTAAGCCCAGCGCTTAAAGTCTCATGCCCAGCTGGTGGTATAGAAGTTAAAACTTTTGTTGATTTTAATAATAATGGATTACTGGATGATTCTGACGTTTTAGTTTCTACAAGTAATGTTTGTAATGGTGTAAATGGTAATGATGGAGCCAATGCACAGATGACTAGTACAACTGCTACTCCAGCACAGTGTCCATATGGCGGAGTGGTTTATACTTCCTCAACTGATTTCACTTCACCGGAATCAACGGTTATATGTAACGGAACTAACGGAACTAATGGAACTAATGGAACTAACGGAACTAACGGAACTAACGGAACTAATGGAACAGACGGAATCAATGGTACTAATGGTACGAATGGAACAGATGGCAAAGACGGAATCAATGGTACTAATGGAATTGATGGTGTTGGAACAATTGTTACCTTAAAAATTGCTAGCCCCGACCAATGTCCTGCAGGCGGAACTGTTATTACTACCACAACTGGTAATAGTGAGCCCGTTTACTCGGTTCTTTGTAATGGAGCCAAAGGTGATAAAGGTGACAACGGAGCTAATGGGGCCAAAGGTGATAAGGGTGACAACGGAGCTAACGGAGCCAAAGGTGACAATGGTAAGCAAGCCTATATTACAACATCTCCCGCAGCCCCATTTCAGTGTGCTAACGGCGGTATCATTATTTCTACATGGGTAGATGCCGTAACTCCGTCCAATGAAGTTGTATGTAATGGAGTTAGAGGGGCTAATGGAGCTGATGGAAAAGATGGCGCGAATGGTGCTGATGGAAAAGACGGATCAAATGGAATAAATGGAATCAACGGAAAAGACGGATTAAATGGTGCTAACGGGAAAGACGGATCAAATGGAATCAATGGTATCGATGGTATCAATGGTGCTAACGGAAAAGATGGATTAAATGGTGCCAACGGAAAAGACGGATCAAATGGAATCAATGGAATCGATGGTATCAATGGTGCTAACGGAAAAGATGGATTAAATGGTGCTAATGGAAAAGACGGATCAAATGGAATCAATGGTATCGATGGTATCAATGGTGCTAACGGAAAAGACGGATCAAATGGAATCAACGGTATCAACGGAAAAGATGGATTAAATGGTGCCAACGGAAAAGACGGATCAAATGGAATCAATGGTATCGATGGTATCAATGGTACTAACGGAAAAGATGGATTAAATGGTGCTAACGGAAAAGATGGATCAAACGGAATCAATGGTATAAATGGAAAAGATGGCGCTAATGGCGCTGATGGATCTAGTTCGTATGTAACAACGGAAACTGCGCCAAATGCTCAATGCCCGGCCGGTGGATATGTCATAAAAACAACCTCTGGAAATTCAAATTCTTCTCAAATTGTTTGTAATGGATTAAAGGGAGATACTGGAGTCGCGGGAGCTAACGGAGCCAATGGAGCCAAAGGCGATACTGGAGCAACGGGAGCCAAAGGCGATACGGGAGCAACTGGCGCAACAGGCGCTAATGCCACTCCTTCATTTTTAACAGGTCGAGTGGGTCCCGACATCTCAGGGAAAACCTATTCAGCTTGCCACAATGACTTTATTTATTTCCCTGGTACTAACACAACTTCGGGATGGGTTGTGTTTAAAGATCAAGTTAAGGCAACGTCAGTTAACGTTTGGAATGTGACTGAGACAAGTTTTGAGCTTGATGCCACTTCTGGAGCAACCGTTTATTGTACGCTGACTTATGATCCAGTTGGTTTAACACTTTCGTATAAAGTTGTGGATAAATCTGATGGGCAAAATGGTAAGTCGGGCCTCGTGCATTTAAAGTAATAAAAATCCTAGTTGAGCAGGTGGAGAATGCTTGTTCCCCACCTGCTTTTTTTTTGTCCAATTATCTGTTCAATTAATTGTAATGAGACTTTGCAGGTTGTATAAGTTTTGCTTTAATCAGCTCTATGAAAGATTATATCGTTGTAGGGGCTGGGCTTAGCGGATTACAAGCTGCACAGTTCATCACGGAAAAAAAATGGGGTAGTGTTCTGCTTCTAGAAAAATCTAGAGGTGTTGGTGGAAGAATGGCCACTAGAAGAACACTCGATACACGTTTTGATCATGGTGCTCAGTTTTATCGCAACAAAGAAGACATAGCGGAACTTCATACTCGCTGGAGTATAAAGCAACTCACTCATCAGTGGTTTAAGTCTGATCTTGGAGAACACTGGTGTGCCAGTGCAGGCATGACGGCGCTTGCCAAAAATCTTGCTGAACCAATAAATATCAAGCTTGAAAAGCTTATTTCAAAAATATCATATGAGGGTGACTGCTGGAGTTTAACTTCCGATAAAGAAGAAAAATGGTATTGCAAAAACTTGATACTTTCTGCGCCACTTCCACAATCTCTTGCCATTATCGAGCGATCTAATTTAGGACTAGACCAAAGTCGCGATGATTTAGCAGCACTCAGAAAAATTCAATATAGCAAAGCAGTTCTTGCTTTGGTAGTTTTGGAAGAAGATCTTTTTATTAATAAAGAAGGCTATAAAGAATTTACAGATAACGATTTTTTTTCTATCGCTGACCAGAAACAAAAAGGAGTTAGCAGTATTGCTGCACTCACGATCACTATGTCGGCAGAATTCTCTGAAAAAGAATTTGAACAAACGGATGAAATCATCCTAAATAAAATTCTTGCTAAACTTCAAGACCAATATCCTCAAGTAAAGTTGGTAGGGGCAGAACTAAAAAAATGGAGATACTGCCAAGTCCTTTCTCGATATAAAGATCCATTCTTAGAATTGCTTCCACGTCTCTATTTGATTGGTGATGCTTTTGGAGGACCGAGTTTACTAGGAGCTCTTAGATCGTCGTTCGCCGTTTGCGAAGCAATTCAATCAAAGAACAATCTTTAAAATAATTTTACATTAAGATTTTTTGAAAACGAAGATCTTCTCTTTGAACTTTCGTTAAGGTTTCCTTATTGTTTGAAAACTAAGCATGAGAAAATAAAATAAATCAGAAAAAGAATTAAAGTTAATTCGTCCTTAAGAAATTCAAAATTCCCTTAAATTCAGTGACATCATTTTTTTCCAATATATGCCGTACAGAGAATGGTCGCTAAGATTTATAAGAGACTGTTAGCAAAAAAATATATAGATGGAGAATTTTTATGGAGTCACTAAAAGTCATTAACAATCAGTTTAGTGAATTGGAGTCAAATCCAATTTATCAAGCGCTAAGCCTGTCACAGTTGATGATAGAGCTACAAATGGATGAAACCATTTTAACCGTAAATGAAAATTTCTTGAAAACCTTTGGGTATTCACTTGAGGAAGTTGTTGGAAAAAAATTAAGCGAATTCTTCGATGAATCTTTTTTTAGCATTAATGACTACGAAGAAATTTGGAAGAAGTTGAAAAAAGGAGATTTTTCTTCTGGCGAATATAAGATGCAAAGTAAATCAGGTAGAGATGTTTGGTTAAGTGCAACGATAAATCCAATTATAAATGAAAATATTAAGCCTTATAAGATTATCTTCTACGGAACTGACATTACTAACTTAAAAGCTGAATTACTTGTTCGATCAGCGATAATGGATGTGACCAGTATTGTTTCGGAGTCAGACTTAAAAGGAAATATCTTAAGCATAAATCAAAAATTTATTGATGTGTCTCAATACAGTCGAGAAGAGCTCTTAGGGCAACCTCATAATACAACAAGACATCCCGATATGGCTAAAGAGGTTTTTAAAGAACTTTGGGGCACTATTGGGAAAGGAAATATTTTTAGAGGTGTCGTCAAAAATAGAAAAAAAGACGGGACTCCTTATTACGTTGATGCCGTCATTGCGCCTATTCTAGGATCAAATGGGAAACCTCGAAAGTATCTTGGTGTTCGCTACGATATTACAGAAGCAGAAAACGAGCGACAATATTCAAAAGGAATCATCGCTGCGATAGATTCTTCGTTTGCCTTTATAGAATTTGACATCAATGGATCAATTCTCGGAGCCAATCAAAATTTTCTTATTACTATGGGATATAAGAAAGAGGAAATTGTTGGCAAACACCATCGAATGTTTGTAGAGCCACTTCTTGCAAATTCGAATAGCTATTCACAATTTTGGACTGAACTCAAAGAAGGAAAAAGTCAGAAAGACGTATTTAAAAGAATAAACAAAGAGGGGAAAGAGGTTTGGCTGCAAGCTGTATACGCTCCAGTGTTTGATGAGATGGGAAGAGTTACCAAGGTTGTCAAAATTGCTACGAATATAACGGGCGAAAAATTAAAATCAGATGCAATAAGCAAGTCTCAAGCAGTAATAGATTTTAATCTTGATGGGACTATTGTTTTTGCCAATGACAACTTCTTAAATACAGTTGGTTATACATTAGATGAAATCAAAGGAAAGCATCATCGTATATTTTGTGAAGATAGCTACACGAACTCAAGTGCCTATAAAGAATTCTGGAATAAACTTGGGCGAGGTGATGCAGAGTCTGGAAGATTTAAAAGAATTGGTAAAGGTGGCAAAGTTATTTGGCTTCAGGCAACTTATAACCCAAGCTTTGATCAATTTGGAAAACCTTGTGGAGTTACTAAATTTGGTGGAGATATATCCATTCAAGTTGAAGTAGAGGAAACAGTTACAAAATTGGCGACAGACTTTTCACTTAGCACAAGAGAAATTTCTGAAAAAGCTGTAGCTGTAGCTAGAGGGGCCCAATCTCTAGGAGCAACTACTGAAGAGATGAATGCTTCGATAGAAGAGCTAACTGCATCTATCAACTCAATTGCTCAAAATTCTAAGAACACAGATATTGTTGCCAAAACCACACACCATGAAGCCGAAGTTGGTGCTAAAGCAATTACTAAAGCGATAGAGGCAATGGAACTTATTAGTAAGTCTTCTGAAGATATTAGTGAGATCGTCAAAGTCATAAGCGAAATTGCAAGTCAAACCAACTTACTTGCTTTTAATGCGGCTATAGAGGCTGCCAGAGCAGGAGAGCATGGTTTGGGGTTTTCAGTTGTTGCAGATGAAGTTCGCAAATTAGCAGAAAGATCATCTTTAGCCACTAAAGAAATATCGAAGCTTATTAATGAATCAGTAAAAAGAGTTGCTCAAGGAAGTGAAATATCCAAGCAAGCAGGAGAAGCTTTTGAAAAAATAGTCTCAGGAGTAGTCAAAACCACACAAGCGATTTCTGAAGTCTCCTGTGCTGCAGAAGAGCAACTGGTTGCGGCTAAAGAAATCAGTTCTGCTATTCAGCAGGTTGCAGAGGAAACCGAAAATTCAGTTGCCGCTTCAGAGTCCATAGCCAATGGCACGAAAGAGCTTACCAGTGGGGCTGAACAATTAAAATTAACTGTCGCTAAATTCAAGGCATAAAAATGAATAAAATGGAACAAGAAGAATTAGATAGCAATTCATTGGATAAATTCCTATCTTTAGTTCATAAGCACACTGGCATATCGATGGGGCAAAATAAAAAAACTTTGATTCAGGGTAGATTATCACCACGGATAAGAAAGTTGGGATTGGGAAGCTATAATAAGTATATTGATTATATGAATTCTAATAAAGATGAAGTTCAAGAATTTATCAATTTGGTTACAACCAACGAAACCTCTTTTTTTAGAACCCCAAGGGTATGGGATTTTTTTATAAAAGACTTTCTACCAAACTGGAGCAAGGCAAACCCAAAAAAACCTCTAAAAATTTGGTCGGGGGCTTCTTCTTCTGGCGAAGAAGTTTATACTATAGCTATTTGTTGTGAAGAGCACAGATTAAAAAATCCAGGTTTTACCTATCAAATCATTGGATCAGATATCTCTTCTGAAGTTTTAGCACTTGCCGAAAAAGCTGAATACTCAGGTAGATCAATTGAAGCTTTTAAAACATCAAATCGAGTCTTGTTTGATAAATACATGATTGCGTCAGGAGATTACTTTAAAGTTCATCCGGACATCCGCGCTAAAATAAAATTAAATAATCATAATCTGTTTAATCCACCCAAAGATCGAAATTTTTTTGACATTGTTTTTTTGAGAAATGTTCTCATATATTTTGAGCCTAGTGATATCGAAAAAGTTTTGGCCAATATCAGTAAAGGGCTTGTCATGAATGGTGTATTAATCATCGGGGAATCAGAGTCGTTGAGTAGTTTGAAGACTTCGTTTAAATATAAACTACCATTAGTATATGAAAAAAATGAGGATCAAATTGGATAAAGTGAATGAAATTCATGTGAAAATTGGGGAAGTCAAGGTCGGTCACAGTGGAGATATTCTAAAAGCTACGCTTGGATCATGTGTCGGCATTGCCTTTATATGGAAAAAAAAAGGAATTTTTGGTCTTGCTCATTGTTTGTTGCCTGAAGCATATGCGCCCTCTTTCGATATAAGCGCTAAATTTGTTAGTCAAGCTGTTCCTTCGCTGATGGTTCTATTAAAGATTACAAATAAGGACATCAAGGAAATTGAAGTCTTTTATGCCGGTGGTGGAAATATGATGTCTCAACTTGCCAGAAAGAACGTTGATCATGTTGGGTTACTAAATATTGCTGCTGTAAAAAAATATCTTAGTGAACAGGGATTTAGATACAAGGAACTAGATGTGGGTGGTGAAGTCGGACGGCAAATCTTGGTTGATTGCAATTCTGGCGAAGTGACAGTACATCGTTTTCAAAAATCTGCTTAAGAAAAAGTGGTGGAATTAAAATGAACAATGAAGCTAAAACTGAAAAACATGTTAAATCTAAAGACGAGATCTTTGGATCATTTTACATTAACTCGATGGAAGTGGCGATTAATGTAAAGTCGATTCATGAAGTCGTCAATTTTCCTGAAAATATTATAGCAATGCCACTAGCGCCAGCATTTCTTCTTGGAGTATTTAACCTGCGGGGATTAATTATACCAATTATAAATTTAAAATCACTGTTGCATTTTGAAAATGATGAAGTTTCAGCAATCCAAAAAATAGCCATTGTCGATTATGAGGGTGCCAAAGTAGGGCTGGTATTCGATTCAACTAGTGAGATCATAAGAGTTACTCAACAAATGCTTTGTGGTTTTAACTATACCAATGAAAATTCTCATAAAGTAATTTCAGGGGCTATCAAACTGGATGCTGGAAAAAGAATTCTTCAAATTATTGATCCATTTGCCTTGGTTTCAATAGAAAATATTCCTCAAATTCTAGAGCAACAGCTTAAAAATGATAAAAAAACTGCAAGTTTGAATAATAAACATGAAAGTCGCAATAAATGCATTTCATTTTCAGTTAATGAGTTAAAAATGGGATTTGAAATTTCAGGAATTCATGAAATTATAAAAGTTCCGGAAATTCAAGAATCTGCTTTTAAAAGTGATCTTTGCATGGGGATCGTCAATCTCAGAGGCCAAACGGTTCCAGTTTTGGATTTGGCTTTCCTGTTGGGTGCCAGAAAAAACAATGAAAAAATAATCGAAGAAACTAGAATTATAATTTTAAAAATTGATAATGAGTTATTTGGATTACAAGTAGATGCGGTGGAAAATATAAGTACCTACACTCAAGATCAAATCATGCCTATCCCTCTCTTGAATAAGAAAAGATCAAGTATGTTTTTAGGTTGCATTTCCTTTGGTGACCAAGGGGATATAATACTTTTAAATTATCAAGAAGTTTTAAGCAACAATGAAATTATAGAAATAACACAGGGGCATAGTAAAATTTATAGCACTAACGTTGAATCCAAAGAACTTACTGCTCGAAAAAATATTTCCCGGCAGTCATATATATCATTTAAACTTGATCATTTGTTTGGAGTCTCAATAAAAGATATTCGAGAAATTATAAATTATTCAGCAGATATTATTTCAGCTCCAGGTATGCCATCTTTCGTGAAGGGAATATTAAATCTTAGAGGAATACTGATTACGATTATCGATACTCGTCAATTATATTTGATGGGAGAAGCGACCATTAGACCAGAGTCTTCAAAGATTTTAATTTTTGATCTTGATCAAGAGCGTTTTGGTTTAATCGTGGATTCAGTTGAAAGTATCTTGACTGTCGATGACTTAAGCAAAATGAAAGTGCCAAGCTTAATGGTTCAAAAAGTTCAGGACCAATTTGAAAAAGATATTAAAGAAATTATAACAATCAAACAGGAAGAGAATAAAGAAGGTGTGTTAATAATTCTTAATATGGAACCAGTGACGACGAGGATAAAACATTCCATTTCAGCTTAATCATTCAATTATCACCAGATAATTTTCTTACTAATACAGTTTAAGGTATTAAATAAAATAAGAATATGTCGATAAGTTTGGTATGAAGACAGCATTAAGTACTTTTTTATCCATTTACGCTCTATGCCTGACTCCAACGCTTGGATTTGCTATTGAAAAGCATTTTTATATGCTCGGAGGCGGTGGAGAGCCCAAAGGAGAAAAAACCATATTTGATAATGACCTTAAAAACATTGGAAGTTTTTCTAATAATTCTGACTGGAAAACGACGGTGAGTTTTAATGGGGGGCATGGCCGTACTGAAGATATATTGGCTTCTAGATTTTCAAAGGCTATTAATGCCGGACCCTTTTTGGAAAAAAGTTATAATCAAATGATTAACGAGATGATCACTAAAATCGAATCTGGATTATTAAAAGATGGTGATCAGTTGATGTTAGTCATAAATACTCATGGAGCTAGAAATACCTCCAAGGAAAAAACTCACGCGATTGCGACTGCTAAAAGCACTGCTAACGATTTAACTAACTTATCTGGGGCAGAAACTGTAAATCTAGACAATCTTGAAACATTGGCCAATCTCGCTGCAGCTAAGGGAGTAAAGCTCGCGATTATGGACATGAGTTGTTTTTCAGGAAATTTATTAAATATTAAAAATGATAAGGTCTGCATGATTTCGGCAACAGGAAGTAAGCAATTTGGCTATGCTGGAACGTTTGATTTGGGTTTATTTAGTATGACTAATACTTTTAGTGGCAAGTTTTTTGATCTCATGAAACCTGGAAAAAATTTAGAGGATATCTTTTTAGCTGCTAGAGAAAAGGCTTGGACTGCTGATTACCCCATGATTTCCACTAAAAACGGAAGGTTGATTGATGATCTCCTTTATAAGATGATTACTCCTTATTTAAATTACAACGATGGGCAATTTAATAGTTTCTCAAACCAATACCCTAGCAGAAGTGAAACATTTGAAAACACAGTTTGTAGTCAAAGTAAAAATTATGATCAATTGAAATCCCTTCTGGTACAATATGAGCAAGTTGATGCCGTTACTGATCAGTTAGCAAAACAAAACTTTAAATCACTTAGAGAATCTCTTGAGGAATATCGTCAGTATCAATTAAATTACGAAGTTTCACTCAGGGGACAATTTCAGACTGAAAAAGAAATAACCTCCTTATTGGAAAAAAAATATCCTGATCAAAAAAAAATATGGAAGGATATTGCACCATTGGATTTCTTGGATAATCAAGATGATTCTCAGTTAAGCGTTTACAAAAAGCTTTTGAGTGAATCCAAGAGTGAGCAATCTCGCAAAATGTGGCAAAGCTCAATTGATTCAATTATATTAAAAAAAGAGATGTCTGAAAGCATCAAAGCAAGCCTTAGCGATGAATCTAGAAATAAACTTAAAGAATATGAAAAAGCATTTTCGAAATCTGACGTGACAAAAAAACTAGCGGTAAATGTAGCAAGCCAAGCCAAGAAAGTTTATGAGTCACTTTATCGAAAGGAAATGAGTAATTCATCACCAAATCCTTGCCGAGATTTTATTCTATGAAAAAAATATATTTTTTCATTTTCTTAATTTCTACGAATCCGTTATTGGGGCAGGAGTTTAAAGGTTGCGGCGAGTATGCCTTTAAAGGAGTGTTGATGCTGGATTCCACTGCTCCTTTACAGATGAGTTATATCGTACACCAGTCAACTAAATCTGAAATGACCTTTTTTATAATTAATCAAGAGGATATCTTGAAGTTAAATTCTTTTTTAAAAGTACCCACAGCGCTTCAGGCTAAAATTCTTAAAAAAATGGATGGAACCAAGGGAGAGATCATTGGTTTAACTAAAATTTCTAGACGATTTCCCGCGCCACTGGGTTATCCAGAGACTGAGCTTAAATTATTAAAAACTCTTGATTGCGCTAGAGAGTAGATATAATGAAAGTGTAAATGAAGAGAACTAAATAATCTTGAATGAGTTGTCAATGTTGCTTAAAAATCGCCAAGGGTTTTCGCTAGTAGAAATTATGATTGCTTTCGGAGTTATTGGAGCGATTACTTTAATCGTTATGAATATTGTTTCAATGACCAAAAAATCTCAGTCTAAATTTGAATTTGATACAGAAGTGACTACAACTACTAATGAAATTATAGGCATTCTCTCAGACGAAGTCAGATGTTTAAATACTTTTAAAGCTTTAGTTAAGCCTGAAAGCATTGATGGCAAATTCTTTATTAATAAGACATTTGGAAATGCCGGAATAAGCATCACTGGTTACTCACTTAGCGGAATAGCTCCCGATGGGCTGCTCACCATTTCTTATAAAAACAAACAGTCCATTAGCAATACTGGCGATACAAAGAATAAAACCATAAATATGTATATTGAGGGTGCTCCAGGTAATATCACTAAGTGTAGGTCTCAGCAAAAATGGAGCAATGATATCTGGAATTATGGAGAGGGGAACGATATTTTTTATAATGGCGGTATTCGATTGGGTGATGAAACTCAAGCTAATAAATGCGATGAGCCATCAGAAGGAACCATGCGTTTTAACAAATCAAAGCATGTGATGGAATATTGTTCAAATATTCAAGGAGATTTTTCGTGGACGGCAGTCATTAGTAGTTGTCGTTCACAAAATTTTAGCAATCAGCAAACTGACACGGTTGTTACTGTCAGTGGACAATGTTCAGACGAAGAAGTATTAACCGGAGCATATGGAGGATGCGTCAGTGCTGATATTCATGACAATCTCTATGATGTTTCGACGGATCGAGCAGGCATTATCGTAACTCAGAATTGTTCGCACGCTCTTGCTCATAAAATTACAGCAAAGTTAACAATCACATGTTGCAAATAAAAAATAAAAATAAGTTAATCGCTGGAATTGCATTGGCCGAAGTTCTTGTTGTGCTGGGACTCGTTGGTGCGATCAGTTTTTTTGCTGTCGATTTTATTTCGGCATCTAAGAAATCTCAATCTAAAATAGAGTTTGATTCAGATGTTACTTTAATTAATAACGGCATAATTGCTGCTTTGGCAGATGAAGCTACTTGCCTTGAAGCTTTGGGGAAAACTGATGAGCCGACCCAAATTGGAAAATTTGCTATTGGTATCTCTAATGGCAATTCAGCGGTTGGGATTGCTAAATTTCATCTAAGTGGAATTTCTCCCAACGGTCAATTGACTGTGTCTTATCAAAATAAAAAAATCATAAATGCTTCGGGAAACACTTTTGACAAAATTATAAATTTATATTTTGAAGGCGTCCCAGGTAACCTTACCAAGTGTCGGGCGCCACAACGATGGAAAAATGGAATCTGGAGCCTCGGAGATGGTAATGATATTTTCTACAAAGGTGGAATTCAAATAGGTGATGAAACTCAATCAACAAATTTATGTGATCGAGCCTCTGTCGAGGGCACCATTCGCTATAATCGTTCAAAAAGCGCTTTGGAGTATTGTGTGAATCCAGGAACAGGTTTTGACTGGCGATTAATTAAAACGCGTTGCCGTGATGTTGTTTCTCAAAATTCACAAAAGGATCAGCTGGTTGAAGCCATTGCTAAATGTTCTTCTGATGAAGAGCTGACTGGAGCCTACGGAAGCTGTTCAGCTGGAGATAGTGATAATCTTTATTTGATATCTACGGAACCCAATTATATTCCCAATGTTGGATCGGCACTTCAGCAATGTGGTCATTTGCACCTTGAGCAATTTGCTAGTGCCAAAATAACGATTACCTGTTGTAGGTAACAAAAATTTAAATATATGATGAGCTATATTTGGATACTTATTTTTTTTACAGGTCTAATTCTTTTAATTTTTAAATTAAAAGAGCTATATGATGACCAATTCAAAAAAAATACTGTTGCGGTTAAAGAAAAGTCTTCAGTCGTTCTTGAAAGTAAAGTTTTAAAAAGAGGACTTCAAATCGATAAGCTAAAAGAAGGAGTCGGACCTGGCGCAATAGCAGGAAGGCATGTTACTGTCCATTACCGGGCATTTTTAAAAGACGGCAAAGAGGTGGACTCTTCCTATGCCAAAGGTGGGCCTTTTGAGTTCACGATGGGGCGTAATCAGGTCATACCGGGCTGGGAAATGGGCATGATTGGAATGAAGGTTGGGGAAATTAGCCGCTTTGTAATCGCACCTGAGCATGCTTATGGCAGCAAGGGCAAAGGCAAAGTTCCTCCTAATGCCGAAATTATTTTCGAAGTCACTTTATTAAAAATGAAATAGTATTCATATACATAAACGGTCGATGCTTTCGAGTTCAGGTTCAATGAATGGGCAATTTTCTAAAAAGTCTTTAATGTATTGATCATTGCGATTTTTTAAAACCACCATGTCATAATATTTTTTACGTTCAATAAATATGGGGTTTTGCTTTAATTCACAATACAAAATTTTTATTTTTGGATTAATTTTATTCCATAGGTGCATTTTCCAGAAAGAAGGATTGTATGATTCATCCATCTTGGGGTTTAAATAGTGTCTAATATTAAACTCTCTGTTCATATTTCTAATCCACTTCTTATTTGATCTGACCAAATATGGATGTTTGCCCTCACACATGGAAAGTCCAAACAGCATTCCTTGATAATTTGCTTCTAGATCTGCAAATGAAAAAACTCCATCTAGTGCATATCCTAGGACAAGAAATTCTTCATTGATTCCGGTTTGTACAGTTGCTTTCTCTGCCTCAAGCGGATTCATGCCTAGACTTCGGTTTCTTAGATTGCGACGAAAATAATTTCTTCCCACAAGTGCAAAGTGTCCGAGTTTATCACTTCCAATATAGACACCGCCAACATTTATAGTTCTTGCTAATTGCACTAGAGGAAAAGGCAATCCCGCTTGTTCATAGATTGATGCTTGGATGTAATCTTTATTATTGATCGTTAGATCCGGATAACGATCAACTAAAAAAGAAGTATCGGCAAAGTGACTAATTTGACTAAATGAATTCTGTCCCACTATTTCACTTAAAACTTTATCGGCTACTTGAAAACATGATGGGAATTTCACTGAACTATTAATCTTAATCAAAGCTTGGTTAAATTTGTCTTCAATGTAATCATTTAATGCTGTAGATGAATCTTTTAGTAGATGCGAAGCCAAAATAAACTGATCCGTTTCTCTTGCCTTAAGCAATGGGGACAGTATCATGAGACAGATTAAAACATAGGCTAATTTCATAAAATTTCTCCTGAAAAGATCCAATCTAAATCTTGTCAATATAAGTTGAATTTACGCAATTAATTTAATGATATAGTTTTTGGAAGAAATGCATTTAGGGATTGGCCCCTACTTTGCTATGATTGTCTAAAAGGTAAACAGCTTATGAAATTATCATTAGTTGTATTTTGGCTTTTTTAAAACACGATTTAGTTCAGTAACTTTTGCTCAATTGTCACCCGAATCGGAAATATTAAAATAAATATTTTAACAAATAGCTTATGAAAATTTTAATGCCTATATTTACAAGGGAACATTTTCTAATGAATCAGATTTGATGAATGACGATATAAAAAATTCTGATTGGGGGACTCATTCAAAAACTATTGTCTTTAATAATAACTCCTTTATGGTAGGCACTTTTAATAGCAATAATCGCTCCAATTTCTATAACACCGAAATGGCCGTTTTTTGCAGAGGTAGAATTGAATTAACAAATGATGTTTTAACTAATATTAAATTTCGAATGAAAAATGCTCGTCATTTAAACAAATTGGGTAAGCCTGATGATGGAACTGATCTACTAGATGGCACAAGCTTTAAGAAAAAATTATTATACTTTATGCTTAAAATTCCTGCTTCGATAGCCCAGATTCTTATGTAGATAGTAAAAGTGAATAAAATTTGCATGGGTATCTCCAATAAATCTTTTTTGATTGATCTGTGGATAATTGTAAATTATAAACCACAATGACTTAGATTGGAGAATATATGAAAAAGTTTTTGCTTTGCTCAAGCCTTTTATTAATGCTGATTTATTCTGCCAGTGCTAGTAGCGATTTGTGTTTTGATGCCATTCAATCAGAGTTAATTAAAAAAGAAGGGCCTCGTGACTTAATCACCCTCCAAAATATTGAGCTAGAGAAAGGTTCAATAGATTCTTATGACGTTTATGCATGGATTGAAGACCGTAACGACAGAAGTGTATGGCCATATCATTCTTTCTGGACTGCTAAAGTAAAAAAGACTCAAGATACTTGCATCGTCTTGTCTTTGGACTTTGTTCAAGGAAATATGTAGTTATTAAGAGATAGCTTCACTTTAGTTTATTATTCATTAACTTGCATGGGCATTTCGTAACTTCTACTAGTTTCGATTTTGAAAATACTTCGACAAGATGATCCCTTCGATCTCAAGGGATCATTTTGATATTCTGATTCTATTAATAATCTAATAATAGAAAGGTCCGATGCGTTCTTTCTTTTATAAAAAAAGTCAAAACTGGCTAAGTCTTTGCACCTTTTAAAGTGACAAATTTATTTGTTGCGTTTCGAAAGGAGAGCAATATGTCAAAAAGAATTAAAAAAGACGTCATCAGCAATCGTGAATTTACGATGATTAACAATTCCCCAAAGCAAGGTCATATTCCATTTCCTGATGAAAAAATATTAGAAGATGAAAATAAAGACAGTTTTAAAGAAATGTTGATTGGTATGGAATACGATCTAGATCAAGCGGAAGACGATTGGGATGAAGAGGAGATTAAAAACTTGAAAATGTTGAGAAAGGAAAAGTTGTAGTTGGCAATCTTGAAATTGTGTTGATTTTTTTATGGCGCACTCGTCAGGATTCGAACCTGAGACCTACCGCTTAGAAGGCGGTTGCTCTATCCAGCTGAGCTACGAGTGCATTGAAAAATATCGGTGAAGAGAAAAGTAAAGGTTTAAGCCCTTAATGTCAAGCCCAAGATCGGGTTTTACATGTTCTAAGTGGCTAGAATTTTAAATAAAACTTTGCGAATCTTAGCTAAAAGTCTAGACTGTATCAATGAGTGGCCACAAAAGAAAAAGTTTCTATTCTCTTCATGAGCTCCGCCAGCATTTGAAGTTGGGGGAGCCGACTCTTTATCACTCTTCTCAAACATCAACAGTTATTCCATTTGAAAATTTAAAGCTCGGGCTCTTAGAGTCGACTGTCCTTGGAAATCTTTCGACGATAAAAGGTGAAATGAGTTTAATCAATAATCAAGATCTACGTGTTACTGGCTTTATCACTTGGAAAGAAGCCAAGGACTATTGTCGCCAACATGGCCGCGAGATCATGACTTCGCCCACTGAAGAGCTCGCAGGGGTGTTATCGGGGATTGCAACTAGTTGTACGGGGGAGCGCTCTTTTGGCTTTAAAAATCTTCGTTCTCAAATCGAGGAAGTCACTTATTTAAATTTTGAAGCTGAAGAAAAAAAGCTTTCAGCCTCTAAAAAATTAGACTTTGCGTTTGATCTTGCCTCATATCAAAATGATTTTGCTCCTTATGCGAATTTTAAAAATGCTCCTTTTCCTCGGCTTGAAGTCGAAACCGATTTAATGACTGGAACTGAAGGGCAGCTTGGAGTTATCACTTCAGCCACACTTAAAACTATTGCGTATGAAGAAGAAACCTATTTATTTATATTGTTGCCGAAGTGGGAAGAAGACTATGGCCCACATTTGGAGATTTTTCAAGCCGTTCAAACTTTTCGCGCTGAGATTAGGGCTTGCGAATTGCTTGATGCCAATTCGCTTTCTTACTTAGCACCAGATAAAAATCCAGGCAAGAATCAAGATGTTGTTTTTTTAGAAATAAGAAAAAAAGATTTTGAATATGTTTATGAGAACCTTTTGGCGAAATTAACGTTAATAAAGGACGAAAATATTTTCGAGATGGGAAGTGCCCGTTGCCGTGATTTGCGAGTTAGTGTACCTCGGGCGATTTTTGAGGTGAACTCCAGAATGGGAGTAACCAAGAAAGGAACGGATGTACAGGTTTCGCCGGAGAAATTTGGCCAGCTTTTAGATTTTTATCGTCGCTTTAGCAAGCTCGGTGTTGCCTATAATCTTTTTGGTCATTTTGGCGATGCTCATTTGCATTTTAATTTTATGCCGACTCCAGATAAAAATGATTTTTGCAATGATCAGCTAGAGCAGCTTTATGCTCAAGTGCATCTTTGGCATGGATCACCATTTGCTGAACATGGTATTGGTCTTTTGAAAAAAAAGTTTATAGCGCCATTTTTTAATGAAAACCAAAGAAGAATTTTTAAAGAATTGAAGTTTCTTTATGACCCCCAAAATCAATTTTTCCCAGAGGGATTCATGTCATGTTAAAGGCTCGAGTTTTTAAATCGGCAAAAAGAGATTTTGAGTGCAAAGTCGATGGCTCAGATGAAATGATTGTCGCTACGGCATTGGGCAATTTGCTTAAAGGGGATGAAAATAGCATTGTCGTAGGCGATTATGTGATGATTGATAATCATGTAATAGTAGAGGTGCTTCCCCGTAATAATGAAATTTATAGATTGATTATTCGTGAACAAAAAAAGAAAGTTACAGCTTCAAATTGTGATCTTTTGGTCATTGTGAGTTCTGTTTCTCGTCCAGAATATAAAAGAGGCATTGTTGATCGCTTTTTGGTTCGCGCCCATCAGTGGGGGATTAGGCCATTGATGGTTTTTAATAAGATGGATGAATATGACTCTTCACTGTTAGATATTGAATTTGAATTCGATCGAATGAACCAGCTTGGTATTGAGTGCTTTGAAGTTTCAGCAGAAAATCCAGATTATTTTCCTAAGTATTTAGCTTTAGGTCTGGCTGAATTAAGAGATCGGCTTCTCAATAAGACTTCTATTTTTTTAGGACAATCTGGAGTTGGAAAAAGTCGACTGATCTCTCAAGTTTCCAACGGAAAGATTTCCTTACTTTCCAACGATGTTGGTAAGGTGGGTAAAGGAAAACATACCACAACTTGGAGTGAAATTGTTGACTGCGAAACTATGTCACTAATTGATTCTCCAGGCATACGTTCATTTGGCGTTGAAGATTTACTGGAAGAAGAATTAATAACGTACTTTCCCGACCTAGAAGCGGGAGCAGTTCAATGCAAATTCTCAAATTGTTCTCACTCCGAAGAAAGCAAAGGTTGTTTTTTTAGAACTAAACTTGAATCTAATTCTCGGACAACACAGCTTATTCTTTCCCGACTAGAATCTTTTTGTCGGATGAAAGAGGAAATTTCTTCGACTCCATCTTACTTAAAAAAATAATTTAAAATAATTTTGTTCTGCCGAATAGTCACCATATAACAATTCGGAGAATGGATATGTCTGAAGATTTTAAAGTACTCGATTTTAACAAGAAAAAAGCAGAAACGATCGAGCAAAAAAGAAGGGCCTTTAATAGAATTGTTTTCCAAAAGTTTTTAGGTGCTTACTCTGTAATTGACGACAATGGAACAATCTATCCAGTTACAATGGTAGATATTGCAGGTGATGGATGCTCATTTCAAGTTCCTTGGAATTCGGCAAAAGATCAGGCTTTACCCTATGATTATGAACTAAGTATGAGAATGTATTTTACTGATGCTTCCTACATTCCAGTTATTATGAATGTGCGTCACGCGAAAGAAGTCGTGGGCGCTGACGCCAATGTATATATGCAATATGGCTGTGAATTTGATAAAAGTGTTCCCACGTTTGAAGCTATGCAAAGTTTTATTGATTTTATTTACAAATTCTCAGAGCATTCGGTCATAGACAAAGGTGACGCGAAAGTTTATTTCAAATAATTAACACTTTATGATAGCTTTGAACTCCTAGAATCAGGAGTACAAAGTCTATGAAATTAGCCATTATCGGCTCCGGGCCGCTTGCTCTGTATTGCGCTCATCATTTTGATTTGATTGGAGCCGAAGTCACACTTTTTCAACGTTCACCACTAGGCGGAAATATCCGCTTTCTTCAAGATTTTTTTCCTCAAGTTAATATACTCGTTAATGAGGAAAACAAAACTTTGGAATCGTTTTGGGAAAATGAACTTTGCGAATTAATTAAAGAAGTTGAAACAAAGCAATTAACCAAAGCAGGTGAAGTGCTTAGGGTTCACAAAAGATTTTTACATTTGCCTGAATCCATTCCTAATCGCACAAGGCTCCACGATCTTTTTCGAGTGATTTATTCTGTAAACCCAAGAGAAGCCATCCTAAAGCAACTTGAAGAAAACCCTGACATGTTCAACCAGCTAGGTGAACAAGTTATTAGCTCGTTGCATACGCCTGTAGAAAGTTTTGAAGATTTTGATATAGTCATCGATGCCAGGGGGCTAGGCAAAAAACCTCAACCAATGGGACCGTCACACTCTGCTGCGCTTAATGAAAATAATATAAAACTATCGGCTCCAATCTTTTATGAAAAAGAGATATTCACAAGTTTAGAATTTCATAATAAAAAACAAATTATCATTGTGGGCGATACTGAAACAAGCGTGCTGGCTCTTTTAAAATGCCGAGATTGGCTTTTCTCTCGCCCGGACCATAGTATTAGCTGGGTGACTCATTCGCCTATCAATAAACCATTTTTAAATCCGTGGTTTAATCATGAGCTGATTTCTTTACTTAGCGAAATTGAAAAACAATTTGAAGAAGCCAAATTAATCTTTGAAGAAAAAATGCACCAATGGCGAGATCTTGAAGATTATATCAAAGTCAAAATACCCAAACCTATTGAGCCTGAACCTAAGATTAAAATTTTTCAAGGATATGATGTTACCTCTGTTGATAAACTCCTAGACCGCGATGGCGTTTTTGCCACTATTGAAACTCCAGACTTTCGAGAATTTTCTAATTCCAATCTTGATTTGAAGACTCTTGCCGCTGATGCCATTTTAGTGGCTTGCGGATATGAAGAGGATTGCCATTTCGCTAATGGAATTCAAGACGAAGAGCCTGGTTATTATAAATTGGGCGCAACAAATTTGAGTGAAGGCTTATTTCAAATTAAAATCATTGAAAAAAAAATTATGTCTTTTTTTTCGAGGGCAACATGAAAAACTTTGCTGTCGTTACATTAATGATTTTTTTTTCAAGCTGTGCCTCAAACAATAGTTCAGGCTTAAAACCTCGCTCACTTGAAGATTATTATATTTCAACTGGAGTAGAGAAATATTTTCTCAATTCTATTCCGGCTTGGGCCAACTTTGATCAAAAGGCAGGTTGTTTTCGTCAAAGCTCTATTCGCTACCTAGACTTAGATGCACTCATGAAAAGTTATTCCATCAATTACAATAAAGCATTACAAGTACAAGCTGCCTTTAATGAAGAGTATATTCAATTCCAAAAAATGAATCATGATCGACCAATTACACTTAAAGAAGATGAACTTATTTTTTTTAAAGTCAGTGATAAGGTTTCAAATAAAATTATATTCTTTGATGCTCCTCATTTTAAGCGAGTCAATCTAATTTGGATTGATGAAATCCTAGGTGATAAGAGTAAAGAAAAAAAGCTTAAGAATCTGCTTAATTCTAAGGAAATGGAAGAAGGGGTTCCGGTATTGGTTAGCTTTTGTCTTATGCGAACGGAGATAGAGAGTCTCTTTCCTTCATTAGAAGCAAAGTCAATTTCAGCAGAAATGCTTTCTGTCTTTGATAGTTCCGGAATTCGTAAACCGGCATTTCAAATTGAGCTCGATCAATTTTTTGATCAAAATCAATCACTCTTTTTTTATTCTCAGAAAAATTTTGTACCAATTGATGTTTTAAAAGGGAATTATAAAACTATAAATTATTAAGGAGATTTTATGTTTGGATTAGGAAGTATGAAAAAAAATGACTACAAAGAACCAATTGACCGAATGACCGCAGTTTTCCATACGACAATGGGAGATTTCGAAATTGAGCTTTTTGCTAAGCAATGTCCTGAAACAGTTTGGAATTTTGTGAATTTAGCAGAAGGTAGACAAGAAACAAAAAAAGATGGTCCATTTTATGATGGGCTGGTTTTTCATAGAGTTATAGATAATTTTATGATTCAGGGGGGCTGTCCTGAAGGCACTGGTCGTGGAGGTCCAGGTTACCGTTTTAATGATGAGTTTAGCCGAGAGTTACGACATGATGGTCCTGGTATTTTATCAATGGCCAATGCAGGTCCAGGAACTAATGGCTCCCAGTTTTTTATTACATTAGTTCCAACTCCCCATCTCGACGGTCGCCATACTGTATTTGGACGCGTGACCAAAGGAATGGATGTTGTCTCTGCCATTGGAAAAACTCCAGTTGGTTCAATGGATCGACCTGTAAAAGATGTAATCATTGAAAAAGTAGAAATTCTTCGCAATTAATTAGGACGAACTAATGAAAATTAAATTTTATTCGTTTATCATTTTTTTTATGTCTTTTCACGCTGCAGTTGCGGGAATTAATAATTTAAACATTATCAGTCGTACCGGATGGCGATATCTTGATCATGATTTAGAAAAGACTGGACTGCCAAGTTCCAGCTCATTTGATGTGGATTACTTAAAAACTAATTTTTCCGGTACGCTAAATCCTACCGTTAAATACTTAGTGACGATGGACTTGTTGGAATCAAGCGGCAACAAAGACGTAACAGATGGGACTTCATCATTTATTTACGAAGCTTATATGACAAAAAGTTTTTCTCAGGGGACTACTGTTGCTTTTGGAAAAAAGGCGGTGATTAATGGGGGAAGAGAATATGATTATGTCGAGTACGATCTTTACTCGACCTCTTATTTTTATCAATCTGCTCCAGAAAATCAAGTTGGGATAACCATCACCCAAGAGTTCGGTGATCAATCAGTTGCATTTCAACTTTTTAATGGAAATAAAGATAAGGATGCTGGGGCCAACCCAATTAGAAACTCTCAATCAAAAATGGGATATTCTCTAAGTTGGAATGGAAACTTTTTAGGAGGCATTATAAAACCGATCTTAGGCTACAGCATTGTTCCTGAAGCTTCAGGTTTTACTTATTTTGATGGGCAAAGACATAACAAAGGTGATGATGAGTTTGCAGCAGTTGGAGTACAGCTTATAACTCCTCACAATGTTGTGATTGAACTAGATTATGATCAATTTGTTGCCAAGCAAGCGGGAACTAATCGAGAAAATTTAATGACCACTTCGATGGTTGGACAACTTCGTTTTACCGGCGAGAATTTTTTTCCTTTTGTTAAAATTATAAGTGACAAGAAAAAGATTGATTCAACTAAGATGACTGAACGAATGGCTTTCGATGTCGGATTTGAGTATCAAGAATCAAAAGAAGATGCCTTTCGCTATCATGTCGTCTATAGTGGAGAGTCGTTAAATGATTTATCCCGTTCTCCCAATGTAAAATCAAATCCTCAGTCTATTTTTATTGGGCTGAAATTTGATGCTGCTGTATTGAAATAAAATTCTAATATTGACTGCCTAGTTTTTAAAATGATCCAAAATCTAGGCGGTCAATCATTAATTGAATGGATTCATTTCCGTTGAATCGATTTAGACCTAAAGTGAAATAAACTGAAAGATCTTCTCTTTTGAGATTTTGAGTTGAAAATATTTCCTCAGGTGAAATCGCTTCATATTTTCCAACATAATTAAAACTAATTCCTTTTAACTTTGTTTTATTTTTAGAAAAATTCCATTTTACATGAGCCTCTTTAAGAACATCAAACGAATCAAGATGGACTCCTTTGATCTTAAAAATAGGTTTTTCGTTACCCATTCCAAAGGGTTCGAGCAACTCTAGCTCACGCATTAGTTGAGGATTTATTTCATCAGCTTCAATCTCCAAATCGTAAAATTCTGTTCTGGTTCTTTCTATGGCCGGAATGTTTTTTAGCAATTGGTTCATATTGTCGATGAATACTCGTAAATTCTCTTTTTTCATAGAAAGTCCGGCAGCCGCTTTATGGCCTCCAAATTTGATAAAGAGATGCTCATTTTTTTTGAGTAGAGAGAAAATATCTAAAGTTCCAGCACTTCTGCAAGACGCTTTTATGATACCTTGATGTTCAGAATCGGTAAAAATAATGGCCGGTACTTTAAATGTATCTACAAGTTTGGAGGCAACGATACCTATAACTCCTTCGTGCCAATGAGGTTGATAGACGATGCTTACTAGATGTTCTTGATTAAATCCCAAGTTTTTTCGTTCTTTTAGAACTTGATCCCGTGCCTCTTTGGAAACTTCATTTTGAATAAATTTTCTTTCTTGATTGCAGATAACTAGTTGATCATAACATTGTCTCGCCTTTTCAGCAGTAGAAGCGATTAAAAGTTGCAAGGCAATCTCTGGATGATCAAGTCTTCCCTTGGAGTTTATAAGTGGACCAACATGAAAAGCTAATTTTTCGGATGGAATTGTTTTTGAATTTAGTTCTTCAGCTGTGAAAAAAGCCCTAAGTCCTGGGTATTGAGTGTCTTTGATTTGTTTTAGACCATGGCGAACTAATTTTAAATTAACGATGCTCAATTGTGCCAAGTCACAAATTGTTCCAATGGCGACAAATTGCAACAAAGAGTACAAAGATTCTATTTTTTGTCCTCTTTTCATTAAATCGTTTCTGATTTGTACAGCTAAAGCAAATGCGACAGCAACACCTGCTAAAGTTTTAAGCTCACTAGATGCATTTTCGTCTCGCCGATTTGGGTTGATTACAGCAAAAGCATTGGGCATGCTTTCACGAGCATCTTTGTGGTGATCAGTGATAATGAGATCCAATCCTTTTTCTAAAGCATAATCTGCTGCTTCGTTATTTGAAATACCACAATCAACCGTTATCAAAACCTTTAGATTTTTTTCTAATGCCTCATCAATTGACGAGAGGTGCAGTCCATAGCCTTCAATAAATCGTGAGGGTTGAACCAAGTCAGTTTCCACTCCAATCATTTTAAAAAAATGATAAAGCAGAGCACATGAAGTCGTACCATCGACATCATAATCGCCATAAACTCCAATTTTTTCATTTTTGTCTATTGCTTCAATTAAACGTATTGAGGCTTTTTCTAAATCTTTTAATGAAGTAAGCAATGGAATATTTTTTAAATCCCAAGATAAGAAGTTATTAATACTATCTTGATTAAAGCCTTTTTTTTCAAAGAGACGCTGAATGACGGGATGAATTTTTTGCATACTTATTCATAGCATTTTTGTCATGAATAGGTAAGCCTTACCACAGAACTGTAAGACCTTTTATGAGATCGTCCTCATGTATTTCGTGGCCATGAGCGAAAAGTTGCTCATATTCACTTTGGTTTTTAGTGTGAACCTTAGTGAAATAGTTGACAGGTAGAAAAGATTTTTTACATTGCTGGCATTTTTGAACTTCTTGGGAGCTTTCAGAGACATGGCCACACATATGGCATTTTTTAATCAGCAGTTTGGTGCTTTGAGATTCTTTACTTTTTAGTTCTACCTTCATGTTAATTCCTATTCCATTGAAGTAGCGCAAGGGCTAGTTTTTTTGGCGAACTTATTCAAAGTCACCTTTTGTATTTGGCTTTTCGAAAAATTTTGAAAAATATTGAGATAAAAAGGAAAATTTTTCCTCAAAAAATAAACTTGCCCGACAGTAAAAGTCAGGCAAGTGGCGCAAGGGAAATATTGCGATCGAATGTTTGTAAGTTAAATATTGTTTCTTGAAAAACTCACTTCTTGACCTAACGGCATTGTAGGTGACTGCATTTGACTAGAGCTAAAATCAAATCCTCTAAGCATCGGTTGCTGATTAAACAAAAAGCCCGAGTCAAGTGATGGTGCCGTTCTTTCAAGTTGTGGCAGTTGAGAATAAGGGTTATGAAAGTGCATTGAGTGAACGGGCGATTGAGGCATTCCAATTCCCATTCCAGCAATTTCTAATTGATTATTTATGCCAGAAGCCAAATTGGGTTGGAAGTCTGACATATAAGCATAGGGACTAACTTGCGGCAAATTATTATTTTGCATAAGTGAAAGCATAGACATCATTTGCATTTGTAATTGCATTTGGCTTTGCATTTGAAGTGAGATCATTGAAGTCATTTGTGTCAGTAAATTCATCAAGTCGGAGTTATCTACTAATTTTTTAGGCGCTTCTTTTTCATTTTTGTCATCTTGAACAATGACTTTGTCATTATCTTTAGTTTTGTTTTTGTCTTCCACTTTTTTTATAACTTCTTCTTTGTCTTCAAGCAATTTTTCAACTTCAGTTTTTAGCTTTTCGCCCTTAGATTCTGATTGGCAATGAATCTCAGGTTTAACTTCAGCTGGAGCTGAGTCACTGGCAGGAATTCTTCCCTTAATAGACTTGGCGATATTGCGATTTAATCCCACGGACTTGAAAGCTATAAACGAACAAACGACAAGTAGAATAGGTAAAGTTGGTTTCATATACATTCCCCTTTAAAGTTTCTAGGAATGTACTTACAAGGTTAGTGCCAATAATCAAACCAATGAATTCATTTGCCAAAAGAGACGTAACTGTCCAAATATTAATCAGATAAATTTTATATGTTGAAAAAATAGACAATAAAAAAGGCATGACCCTGTCGAGCAGTCATGCCTCATATATATTTAAGACTAATTATTGCTTTTTGTTTACAGATTCAATAACATCTAGAGTTTGGTTCATCGCATGCTCTAGTTGTTTAGCTAAGTCTAGTTCTTGATTATAACGAATCTTTTCTAATTCTTGCTCGAGCATAAGACGATTTTTCTCCTCAAGAATTTTTCTTTGCTCTCTCATTATCTCAATTTGGCTGAGTTTCTTATCGTTCATTTTATTATCGACACCCTTCACGATAATATCTTCTTTGATCGCTTTAAGATCTTTAGCCAACTTATCGCCATTGATCGCAGCAGGATCTGTTTTAACCTCTTCTTTGGTTACGTAGAGACCTTCGATATCCATATTAGGTGATTCAATCGCCTCGTCTGGAATGGCTATATCTGCAGAGCTTATTTCAGCTCTTAAATTGAAGGAAGCAAGGACACACAAAAGCACTAAATATTTCATAATGAGCTCCATTAAGTATTACACCTAATGAATTTGTATGCCCGTATTTGATTTAAGTCTAGGGGCGTGAGTAAAAATTATAGGGATATTTAAAAAGCCTCCCAAAGGAGGCTTATATCAATTATAGCTTTAATGAATTCTTTAAATTTTGGTCCAAAGCATCGAGAAATTTTTCTGTTGTCAGGTATTGATCAGAGTTGACTTTCTCTCCATAAATGCAGACGGCTAAGTCTTTAGTCATCTTTCCAGACTCTACTGTTTCGACACAAACTTTTTCAAGCGTCTCGCAAAAGTGAACTAGCTCGGGGTTATTGTCTAGTTTTCCACGGTGGGCGAGACCTCTCGTCCAAGCAAAAATAGAGGCTATCGGATTAGTGGAAGTCGGCTTTCCTTGTTGATGCATTCTGAAGTGTCGGGTAACAGTTCCGTGTGCCGCTTCAGCTTCCATCGTCTTTCCATCCGGTGTGACTAGAACTGAAGTCATAAGGCCCAACGAACCAAAGCCTTGGGCCACGGTATCAGATTGAACATCTCCATCGTAGTTCTTGCATGCCCAGACGAAATCACCATTCCATTTTAGTGCTGAAGCTACCATGTCATCAATGAGTCGGTGCTCATAGGTAATTCCAAGAGACTCAAATTTTTTCTTGTAATCTGCTTGGTAGATTTCTTCAAAAATATCTTTAAATCTTCCGTCATATTTTTTTAAAATAGTATTTTTGGAAGAAAAATATAGCGGCCACTTTTTTGATAGTGCCATGTTGAAACATGAGTGAGCAAATCCTTTGATTGACTCATCAGTATTGTACATCGCTAGCGCAACACCATCGCCCTTAAAGTTATAAACTTCTTTAGAGATTTTCTCGCCGTTAGCTCCTTCGAAAGTGATGGTTAATTTTCCAGGCCCCTTAGTAACGAAATCAGTCGCACGATATTGATCTCCAAAAGCATGACGACCAATCATAATTGGCTTTGTCCAGTTAGGCACGAGACGAGGAACGTTTTTGCAGATGATTGGTTCTCTAAAAACTGTTCCATCTAGGATATTACGAATAGTACCGTTAGGGGATTTCCACATTTCCTTAAGATTAAATTCCTTCACTCGCGCTTCGTCTGGGGTAATTGTTGCGCACTTTATACCTACATTATATTTCTTAATGGCTTCGGCTGCATCAACCGTTACTTGGTCGGAGGTTTGATCGCGATATTCCATGCCTAGATCGAAATACTTAATCTCGAGATCTAGATAAGGGAGAATAAGTTTATCTTTTATAAACTTCCAAATGATTCGTGTCATCTCATCGCCATCGAGTTCCACTACAGGGTTTGCCACTTTAATCTTTTTCATACGCATATTCCTTTCGTTTTAGTTTCTAATAAACTTTATGAGAATCCCCGGCCATCTGTCGATATGCACTGCCTCGAATTTATAGGATTAATGGGATCTAATTTTAAATTAATAAAGGTTTATTTTACTTGTAATTTTTAACTGCTTCTTTAACTAGTCTCTCTGCTTCATCGTTTAATTTTTTCTCTTCTTCTTTAGAGATTGCTTCACCTTTAAATTTTGGCATTAAGATATTTTCACGAATATATTTCTCCGCAATCTCTCCATTGTTTGTCAACCTTACTTTATCCCAATTCAATGAATCACCACCATAGAAAACTTTTGCTAAGACCTTCGAAAATCCGTTCATACTCTTAATTTTATTTTGAATTCCTTTCTTGATGATTTGATCACCAAAATCAGGTGAGTTTACTAAAAGCTTTACCACTTTATCTTGAACGAGTTTCATTCCTTCAACCATTACGGGAGATTTCATGCTTGCTTGTTCCATTAGAACTGGCTTGAGAATTTTTTCCATAACCAAATCCTTTATAGCGGCTCCTTCTTGGCTTGCAAAGATTTTATCAAAAGTATTTTTTTCCAGTAAGATATTGCGTAAATCTGCTGGTAGATCTTCTTCACTGATTTGGTTTAATGAATCTTTAACCTGACCTCTGATCATAGATTTTAGAAATTGATCAAGCGCCCCATTGCTGTAGAGAGTATCAATTAAAGCTTTTTTAGAGGCAGGATTAGTAGCTACATCTTTTAAGTCTGTAGAAAGTTTTTTAATAACCTGATCAAGGCTTTGCTTGGCATTTTCCGGAGAGTACTCAATATATTGAGCCATAAGCATGGCAACGGGCTTTAGCATAGAATCGACATTGGTTTGCAAGCGTTGAGAGTATGGAGATGCTGGCAACAATTGACCAAGACACGGGAGGATTTTGGCAAATTCATTTTTAACCATAAGTGTTGAGGCATCTTTTTGCTCACTACTCATCCAGGAATTCACCGTTCCCGAAATAAAGTTTACGCCCCGGTGTTGAAGAGCATCGGTACATTGAGTAAGCTTGTCCAGGAGTCCGTCTTGAATCTGGAAGCTCTTGAGTCCATCTAGGCATTCATTATACTTTCCAATCATCTCATCCAACTGAGGTTTGTGAGAGTTGTATTCTGCAGACCCTAGCACTGACTTCATAAGTGTAGTCATTTTTAATTCACCCAGGACTTTTGCAAAATTAAGTGCAAACTGCTTTGTGCATTCATCGAGCTCTTTTGCCATGTCTGAACTAGTCGAAGCTCTATCTACGCAGGAAATGAAGTCGGCTTCAACTGGCTTTAGCTTAGATGGAGTAAAATCTGCATTAAGTTGTTCTTTAATTTGTTTTTTCTCGTAAGATAAAACAATTTCTTTGGTGGCCCCTTGAGTGAGAGTTCCAATACATTTATTGAGCTGCTCGTCAGAAGGAGCACTCCCTAAACAATTTGAAAAATTTTGAGTGACTAATCGATTGATAAGTTCGTTTGTTTCTGACGGGTCCATTTTGCCTTGGGCACTAGTTCGTATTTGGAAACTAGCTAAGTTAATGGCAGCCTCTTTTTTTAGTGTATTTGAACATTGCTGGACTTGATCATCACTAGGAAGTGCTCCAAGACATTTAATAAAATGATCATCTACCAAAGTTTTAATTAAACCATTACTTGCTTCGGTTCCCATCTTACTGTCATTAGCCTTGGTCAAAATGGAATCTTTTGCAACCTCGTAAGCGACAGTTCGAGTTAGGGATTTTGAGCAGAATTCTGTTTTTTTATCTAGGTCATTTGCCGTAGAGATGCTTTCGGGGAGTTGCTTATCTAAGCAACCTTGAAATTGGGAGAGCGCAAGATTTTTTAATTCCTTCTTGGATTTCATTGTGTCGGGAATGGCTTTTTCAAGCTTTATTTGGGCAATGTTATGTGCAAATTCAATAGTCGTTTTACGAAGGCATCTTTCTCTTCCCGAAGCTTCAAGGTCGTTGCTCCAGCATTTATCTAAAAGTTCTTTTCCAGTTTGAGTAAAAAAAGAAGCGTGAGAGGAGTCATCTTTGAAAGCATCTTTTGCAGTTTGAGCTAATGTTTTAACGACCACTTTATAAGTAATATCATTTGTAATTATATTTTCGCACTTGGAAGTGTCTAGCATCCCGCCTTTGCGTATATTGTTCTCTTTTTGTTTATCCATACAATCGCTAAAGTCATTAGCTTTTTCGGTAGATAGTTTAGTTATTTCGGCCTTAGAAAAATTAGCCAAAATAGATTTGTTAGTGTTGACCTTATCTTGGACTAACTGCACGCCTGTTGCCTGAACCAAGCTATCAATACAATTTAGAAACTGATCACTTAAACCTAGTCCAGTAGATTTTTTGGTTCCTACCTTTTGTGTGCAATCTGTAAAATCCGGCCAGACTTTTTGCTTAATAGCCTTGCTAGCTCCGCTCGAAGAAGCTGCTTCATTTATAGTTTTTGTGAGTTTGGAATCAGTTATTTTTAAAACTCCTGAACGCATCGAATCCAAAGCGCAGGTTTTAACATCGGTTGCGCTCAGGTCTGGCTTTTTTTGAATGCATGCCTTGTAAGTTTCGACTTGATTGTGATTGAATTCACTTCGCTGCCCTTCCGGCAATGAGTTGCTAAGACTAGAGCGGGATAGTTCATAAACAATTCCAATTCCAGTTGAAGGCACTAAGCTAGTAGTCAGTGCGTCCATACAGTGACCAGCATCGTATTGTGAGTTTTTTGCTCTTCCAATGCATTCGTTGAATGGTGCGAGAATTTTGTTTTTCCAAAGTTCTCGTCTTGCAGGATCCTTAATTCCTTCTTCTTTGAGAATTCTAGTAGCAATTTCACCAACTAATTTACGCCCCAAGAAGCCGTTGAATTTGATTAATTTTTCATCTGTTAAACTCGTGCCTATAATTGTTTCTTTTCCTTCCTTAACAACATTATCAACAAAAGCGTCTAGCTCTCCTGATTTTTTAAAATAAAGTGCAAGATCAATTTTGTAGGGCTCCATCTTGCTTTTGACTCGTTCTGAAATATCAGCATTGAATAAATCTCCAAGGCCTACTTGAATTTTAGATTTAATTGACTGGGATGTGCTCGTTGGGCGCATATATGAAAGCGGAGTGATGAGTGAAATGTCAGCAATCTCATCGGCCAAAGCTAAAGCAGAGCTCATTATTAGAAGCACAATAGAAAATAAGACTGCTTTCATTCATTCTCCAAAAGATTCACTTTGATTTAACGGCTTTTAACGAGGGGAGCTTTAGTAAAATTTTGATCTGTTTTCTCAAGTAAACCTCCCAAGTACTTAAAAACACTAAGTGGCGCAATTTAGTCAATTTTCCTTATTTGTTTAATTGCTTTCTATGTCGCAACATCGATGTTATCTTCCCTTGATTAAAATTGAATAACTCGCTCTTCCCATGGTGGGACGAGCCTAATTTATATTAGTCCAAGGGGGATTTATGATTTACGAATTGTCCGTAGTGACAAAAGCTGAACTCGGTTCTGAGGCTCATGCTCAAATGGCAGAAATCGTTAAAGACACATTAAAAGGTTTCGAAGGAGAACTTTTGATTTCTGACGATTGGGGAAAACTTCACTTAGCTCAACCATTTGCCAATGGTGCTAAACACGCTCACTTTCATTACTTCATGTACAAATCTAACACTCAAGCTAACACTGAGTTGTCTAGAAGATTTGGGATCAATGAAGGAGTGTTGCGCTCTTTGATTTTTGTTCTAGGTGATGATTCTCAAAAAGAAGTCCTTGCTAAAGAATTCAAATCTCCACTTTCTAAAACTTTCCGTGGTTCTGTTCTTGACAATAAGAAAGACGATGAAGAAGAAGGTTTCGAAGACATGGAAGATGACAGAAGAAAATTTGCAAAAAGAAAATCATGCTGGTTTACTGCTAAGAAAATCAAAGCTGATTGGAAAGATCCTCAAACTTGGAACTGGTTGGTAAGCGAATTTGGAAAAATTTCTCCAGCACGCGTTTCGGGAATTTCAATGAAACACCAACGTTTTTCTAACTCTGCAATTAAGCACGCTAGACAACTTGGAATTTCAAGCTACCTATCAAATCAAGTAGCAGAAAGAGCATAAGAGTTTGGGCCGTAAAATGATTATGACAAATCCAGAAGCACAAACAGGAAAATCCTTTGATCAGCATGCGTCCTTAGGGAAGCTGTTGTTTCTTGCGATTATTTCTATTGCACTTTGCTCTTTTGGCCCCCTATCAGTTTTTGCTCCAGTGCCTTTGGTTTTGGCTTTTCTTATCTACGGGCGATTAACTACATTGCTCATCGGTGGATTTAGCACGAGCTTGCTTTGGTTCTTTTCTTATAAATACGCTGTGCCATTGATGATTGCGGGGATGTACTTAACATCTATGCTCTATGCCATACTCATTGCGGAAGTTATTTTAAGAGATATCAATCCAGTTAAAGGCTTAATAACAACTGGAATTATTTTAGTTTCGATCATTGGTGGTTCATTGATTGGTTTTAACCAACTTTCAAAAACGTCTGTAAAGAATGAATTGAAAAGTTCGGTCACAAAATTAATGACCATGGTAAAAGAGCAAAATAAGAATAATGATACTATAAATGCTGGTGGAGAAGAGTCTCGGGCATTTCAAGATCTCATTTCCAAGCCAGAAGAGCTTGCAGTTGAGATTTATGGAATATTGCCAGCAATTATTTTTGTAATTTCATTTTTTGGATTGTGGATATGTCTTTATATGACTCTTCGCAACTCTATGATTTGGCGATACAAACATTTATATTCTTATACTTTGAAAGATCTCATCAATTTTAAGGCTCCAGAATTTTTTGTTTGGCCTTTGATTGTATCATTGGTTTGCGTAGTCGGAACTGATTATGGTCTTCCTAAGTTAGCTCATACTTTTGGAACTAATTTGCTTTATTGCTTGGGTGTGTTTTATTTGTTTCAAGGCTTTGGCGTATACAATGCTTTTTTACAATACTTAAGGATTGGAGGAATTTTAAAAACGATGTTCGTCGTATTCACTCTTGTGATGGCTTACAAGTTTTTGGCAATTCTAGGTATGTTTGATATGTGGTTTGATTTTAGAAAATTTTTTATCAATAAGAAAAAAGATGAAGGAGATATATTATGAAAGTTATTTTGACTGAAAAGGTACCCACTTTAGGGAACATCGGTGAAATCGTAAACGTTTCTGCTGGTCATGCTAGAAACTTCTTAGTGCCAAACGGACTAGCGATGGTAGCAGATGATTCAAATAAGAAATTGTTAGTAGCTCAACAAAAAAGTTTAGCGAAAAAAATTCAAGCGCAAAAAGATGCCGCTCTTGAATTAAAGAAAACAGTAGAAGGAACAACAATTGAATTAATTAAAAAAGTTGGTGCAAGCGGAAAACTTTTTGGAACTGTAACCAATGCAGAACTTTCTAAAGAGTTAGAAAATCGCGGAATTGTTGTAGAAAGAAGATTGATTCATTTAGAATCTCCTATCAAAGGTCTTGGAATTTTTAATGCAAAAGCTAAAATTTTTCAAGATGTTGAAGCAACGTTTAAAGTAAAAATTTCAATTGATCCAAAGCAAGCTGAAGAGCTTAAAAAGAATCAAGAGGAAGCTTTAAAAGCTGCTGAAGCAAGAAAGAAAGCTGCAGCTGAAGCAAAACTCTCAGGTGAAACAGCAGCTCCAGCTGCAGAACTTACTGAAGAGCAAAGATTAAAAGCTGAAGTAGATAAGCTTTTAAGATCTTAATTTTTTCAATTTTATCGTGTAGAATACATGGGACCTCAGTTGAGGTCCCTTTTATTTTTTAGGAACAAATATGGCCGCAAATCTTAGTCAAACAACTAACGAACTTCCACATGATCTTTTGGCCGAAAAAGCATTGGTCGGCTGCCTCATCATTGATGGTTCAGTTTTTGATGAGATTTCAAATTTAAAGATAAATTCTTCTCAATTTTATGACCCTCGCTATGGTGTTATTTATGATGTGATTGCTGATCTATCGCTGGCCAATCGGGCGATCGACTATGTAACCGTTTGTTCCAAATTACAAGAAAAGGGAAAATTGGAAGAGGTCGGTGGTCAATCCTTTGTTCTTAGTTTGGTTGAAGATCAAGCAACCTCGGCTAATGTTTATGATTATGCAAAAATAGTCAAAGATAAATCTTCTATGCGTGAAATCGTTCGAACTGCGATGAGAGTTGTTCAGATGGGCTTAACTTTTACAGGCGAAGCGGATGATTTTATCCAGGAAGTTGAATCAAGTTTTTTTAAACTTACCAATGATGCCAAGACTGGCGGAATGGTAAAGATCAATGCCACACTCCGAGAGAATCTAAAAGAATTAGAAGATACAACGCGGAAGCTAGGAGAGATTTCCGGTCTTTCAACTGGATATCCAAAACTTGATGAGAAACTTTTAGGAATGCAACCTGGGCAATTGATCGTCTTGGCGGCACGACCAGCGATGGGAAAAACCTCACTTGCACTCAATATTGCCGTTAGTTCATGTTTGCAATCTAATCTACCTGTGGCTATTTTTTCACTTGAGATGTTAGCGACTGAATTGTCGATGAGAATTCTTACGGGACGGGCAAAGGTTGATTCAAAGCGTGTTAGAACAAAAAATTTTTTAGACACAGATTTACGAAGTTTGGCTAAAGCTACTCAAGAACTTTCCGGTTTACCTATTTTTATCAATGACTCCGGCAATACGACTATTTTAGATATTCAGAGCCAGTGCAGAAAAATTAAAGCCGAACAAGGACTTGGCTTGATTGTAATCGATTACTTGCAATTGATGGGGTCAACCAGTAAATCTATTCAAAGAGAGCAGCAGATTGCTGAGATTTCACGTGGATTAAAAACTATGGCCAAAGAACTTGCTTGCCCTGTGATTGCACTTTCTCAGCTAAACAGAGGAGTTGAGTCGCGACCGGACAAAAGACCCACGACTGCAGATCTTCGAGAGTCGGGAGCTATTGAGCAAGATGCCGACATTGTCATGTTTGTCTATCGCGATGAAGTTTATAACAAAGAATCGACTAAGGAGCCAGGAGTTGCGGAAATTATAGTTGGGAAAAACCGAGCCGGTGAAATTGGTACCGCTAAGTTGGCTTGGGTTGGTGCCTATACCAGTTTTGAGAATTTAACTTACCGTGATGGGCAATAATCTTTTTACTATTATTCCCTATAAAGACCAATTGTTAAAATTGGAAGGTGCTACTCAAGCAAAAGCATTTTATCGGCACTACTGCATCGACCTTATTACTGGTGAGAGAACTGAGCTGACAATCGAGCTTTGGTTGTTGAGTCTTGAAGAATTATTGATGAGTGAAACTGAAAGTAATTTGCGAATCATTCATCTCTTCTACGAATTAGGACCATTGCTACTTTCCCTAGAAGAGAGCGATGAAGAGACTCTCTTGGCTATTGATATTAGCTATTCGATTCAGAAGCAATGCTCTGGCCAAGCATTCTCTGCAATACATCTTGATTTGGTATCTCAACCAATTTTTTCAAATTATAAAAAAGCATTCGACTTAGGTTACCAAGAATTATTAAAGGGGAATTGCTATCAGTTTAATTTAACTTTTCCTTATGTTTATAAGTTTTCAGAAAATTTAAAGGCAGAAGATTTTATTTTTACTTTATGGAAAGAGAGAAAAAATAGAGGAGCATATGCCTCTGCCACTTATATTCCGTACTTTGATAAATTATTTCTGAGCAATTCGCCCGAATGCCTGTTTCAATACGACAAAGGAGTTCTGGGCACTATGCCAATCAAAGGAACTATGCCCTTAGCAGAAGGTAAAGACTGGAAGCAGTTATGGCGCATATTATGTCAGGATAAAAAAAACCAAGCTGAGCTATATATGATTTGTGATCTCTTAAGAAACGACCTCTCGTCAATTGAGCTTCCGCTTGCTCATGTTGTAAAAAAGAAATCGCCTTTGCTGGTACCAGGACTGTTGCATCAGTGCTCTAAAATTGTGGTTCCTCTTTCTGAAAAGGTAACTCTTGGTAGTGTGATAAAAAAAATGTTTCCTGGTGGAAGTGTTACGGGCGCGCCAAAGAAACGAGCCGTTGCCATACTTAAAGGATTAGAATCGCGGCAGAGAAATTTTTATTGTGGGTCAACTTTGCTTTTGCACAAAAATCTTAAAGCGGCTTCTATTAATATTCGCTCTAGCGAAATTGATTTTTTAAAATGCGAATTACGCTACCAGGCGGGCGGGGGAGTAACGCTTTTGAGTAAGCCTCAAGAGGAATTTGAAGAAATGACTTACAAGCACAACAGCTTTATTGGTAAGCTAAATCCATAAAATTACTGAATTCTAATAAAATCTTACATTTTGACGATTATGGGCAAGATTGATTGACAGCACTTATGGCCTCTCGATATGATTTTTTTGCGTCATAGTAATTGACCATTTGGCCAGGATAAAAAGCTCAAATTATTTCACCGAAGGATCGGAGTAAAAATTTGGGAAAGGCTGAAAGAAGTGAGGACAAAGGAGTGTTTATGGGAGCTTTAGGTTTACAAGAAGTATCTAAACCAACGACCTCGGAAACAGAAGTTTCTTTAGGTACTCTCGCAGAGCTAACTGGATTTCCAGTTGATTACATCAAAAGAGAACTTCTTCTTGATGGAGATTCTGATTCAGTTATGAACATGGATGAGTTGAGAGAAAAAGTTCTAAGTTATCTCGATACGAATTTCTAAATGTTATGATTAAACCTTTTGTCAGTAGGACTTTTGGTTTTGGTACAAAAAAGCCTAGCTTATGCTAGGCTTTCTTATTTCAAGGTATTGATGAGCTCTTCGGTTGAATTTGTACTGCTTGAGTCCATAGCTTCGGTTGAGGATTTTCTCAAACTTCAATTTAACGCTTCTTCAACAAAAATTAAAAAATATTTTGATCGTTCTTTTTTGAATCGCTCTTTAGCTGCTCGCTCTACATTGCTCTTACCTCTAAATTTTGTAAACGATAATTTAGTTAATCCTTCATATGAAGGTCCTGATATTGAGATTGTCTATCAAGATGAATTATTTTTTGTGTTAAATAAACCTGCCAATATTCATTCACATCCTCTAGTGTATGAAGAAAAAAATAATTGTCTTAGTTTTTTAAGAACTAAATTTCCAGAATATCTCAACGTTAATCAAGCACATTACGATCGGGGATTACTCTATCGTCTAGACTTTGAAACTTCAGGCATTCTGGTTTACGTAAAAAAAGCAGAAAGCTATAAATGGCTTAGAGACAACTTCAATCAGTTTGCAAAAAAGAAAATTTATCACTGCATTGTTCAAGGGCATTGCCAACTTCAAGGTCGTTTTCAACATTATTTTTATTCCAAAGAAGCAAAGGGGCGTAGGGTTGTGGTTTCAAGTGATCCCTCGCTAGGACAATGCGGAGAGTTTCTTCTAACTGCACTAAGTTTCGATGCCAAGACCCAAACAACGCTAATGGAGGTAGAATTAAAAACCGGACTTCGCCATCAAATCAGGGCGCAATTGGCCCACCTTGGGTATCCCATTGCGGGGGATATTTTTTATGGAGCAAAGGCAGCCAAGAGACTCTACCTGCACGCTTATCTATACCAACTTATTATTGATCAAAAATCCTTCCAATTCTCCATTGAACCTATTGAATTTTAAAGACATTAACAATATCTGACTTTTTCAGTAAACAAATTTAAGAATTCACACTCAATAGCCGACAAGAATGGTACGATTTTACTCTCACCATTAGGATTGTTAATGTCTGAGCATCAAGTGATTTTAGATGATAGTTTTTGGAAATTTCTAGTCTCGTTAGAGGAACTAAAAGACAAAAAAGATAAGGCACTATTTTGTTCTTCTCTAAATTTAGATGAAGAAGCTTTACTGATATTTCAAAATTTCTTGAATAGGTTTAACGTCAATTGCTTAATGGATGATAATTTTATTTATCCACTAAAAGAAAAGTGTAGAGTCCAAATGGAATTTTCACTTTCTGAGTGGTTTGCATTACAGGCAACTTTTCAGGGGGCGAAATCTCAAGAGTGTAATCCATACTTCCATAAAATAATTCAAAATAAAATGCTCGTGGCCCAAAAAGCGTATGAGCAATTTAATCTTTATAAAAAGCCTGTTAATGTCGCGACTGTTCAAGCTGAAATAGAGAATCTCAAAAAGAAAATTGACTATAATATCTGCTATCGCAAAATGCTAAATGTTGTATTTCATAACAATAAAGATTGTATCATTTACCCTCTTCGATTGGTTTTTCTCGATGGAATATTATGCGTGATAGGAGAGAATTATCTCGATAAAACATTGGTTTATTTTGGAGTCGAGGATATTGATAGCGTGAATGAATATCCTAAAAATTATGAACCTAATTTAAGTCAAATTGAAATCAACGAATTTATTAATCATTTAAGATTAATTAATGGTAAAGATGAAAGATTAATTTTAAAAATCTATAGTCAATATGAAACAGATTTACTTCCAAGCTTTCACTTTCTAGGTAATCCTTTCGTGACATCTAATCCAGAAGGAGACATGATTTGGGCCGCTACAATTGAAATGTGTGATGATATATTTCTTTGGCTATACAGTATGAAAGATCGAATGGAAATTTTAGATCCTGGACACATACGAAAAGAGTTCTCTCATTTTTGTGAATTAAAAAAACAAAATGATGATTTGAAAAAAGCATCCTGAGTCTATTTAGTTTTTCCTTTAATAGACGTATGTGATTTTATCTCACGATAGGTAAGGTTAAGCCTTGCTGATTTTTCATTAGGGCTTTTGGCAATTTTATGCAGCCAAAAGTGCTGAAGTTCATCTTGCATCACTAACAAACTTTGAGATTCTAATTTTAAAGAGATCGTTTTTTCTTCTTTTTTAAAACGATGTTTTAATAAAAAATTTCTGGATGCTCCAAAACTTAACGACGCTATTGTGGGATTTAATCCTAAACTTTTCTCATCATCAGCGTGATAAGACATATGATCAAATCCATCGCGATATAGATTAACCAAAACTGAATTAAATGATATATTCAGGTCCCTTTCTAGTTGGTCTCTAATGGATTTTAGCAGCGGAGTCCACCCTGGGGCGACCATCTTTATGTTGGAATACTTATATTCGATTCCAGGATCCCCATGCCAAGCTGTTAGTCTTGGTTGAGAATAAGTTTTCCCCCAAAATGATATAGAGTCATTGCGCCATATTAGTCCATCCGTTAGATCATCTAAATGATATGGTATATATTGGTCAATATAAAACATTTTTCCATCATGACTATGAATAGGAACCAATTGGCTTAGAAAGGGAACTGACTTCGTGTTCATTTTTTACTTTTTTCAAAAAGATCTGTTTGAATCTTAATTGATTGGTCGTGAATGGCATCAAATATTTCTTTTATAAAAGAAACTTCAAGCCCTAGCTTGGATCCGGCTTCAATTCTTTCTTTCATAAGTTGATCAAAGCGTCTTCGTTGAAGTGCCGTTATGTTTTCAGTAATTTTGGCGTTTGCAATTTTTTCAACAATAGTCTTTCTTAGCTTGAGTGAATGAAGAATTTCATTGTCGAGTCTATCAATTTGTTCGCGATAATTATTTAGTTGGAGTTCAAAGTCTGCATCTCCTGAGTGCTCAACTCGAAAAGACAATTGGTTAAGAATAAGTTTTAGTTGAAGAGGAGTTATTTGTTGTGAAGCATCTGACCAAGCGTTATCAGGCGCAGGATGGGTTTCTACAATTAGACCATTCATATTGAGATCCATCGCTTTTTGACAAACTCTATGAATAAGATTTCGATCACCAGTAATATGAGATGGGTCGCATAGCAGGGGGAGTTCCGGGAACTTTACTTTTAACTCCATTGGAATTCGCCAGAGAGGATCATTGCGAAATTCGAGTTTATCAGCTACGGAAAATCCTCGATGGATTGCCATAATTTTTGTAATGCCTGCCTGGTTCAAGCGCTCCAGCGCACCTATCCACAACTGAAGGTCAGCATTTATAGGATTTTTGACCATAACCGGTATATCGACTCCTTTTAAACAGTCGGCAATTTCTTGCACTGAGAATGGATTAGCAGAGGTTCGAGCTCCAATCCATAAAATATCAACACCGTGTTTTAAGCACATTTCAACATGCTTGGCAGTCGCAACTTCTGTCGTAGTTAAAAGTCCAGTAAGCTTTTTGACTTCACAAAGCCAAGGAAGTGCAATTTCGCCTAATCCTTCAAAATTATTTGGACGAGTGCGAGGTTTCCAAATGCCTGCGCGATAAATTTTGACTGCAGGAATTTCTTTGAGGGCCATTGCAGTACTTATGACTTGATCGCGTGATTCCGCAGAGCACGGCCCCGCAATTATTAAAGGTTCATTGTTGGTCAAACTAGCTAGCCACGATTGTAATGGATCGATTTTCATATCTATACCTTACCTTCTTTTTGGGCTAATGTTAAGAGGGCAATGCTCAGACAAGCTTGAGAGTTTTAAGTTAGGAAAAATCATGCAATTCATTGATAAAAAAATTGAAGACTACAGCATTTCAAAGAGTAATCGACCTTCCCATGAATGCGATTTGATTGAAGTTTATACGAAGGAAAATGTCTTTGGGGCTCAAATGCTCATTGGTAAAATGGAAGCTTCTCTTTTGGGCTTTTTATTGAGGTCAATAAAAGCCAAGCGAGTTTTAGAGCTAGGCACTTTTACTGGTTACTCCGCACTAGCTATGGCCGAAAATCTTCCTTCTTCTGGTGAGGTTATAACGATTGATATCAACCAGAAAACTGTAGATATAGCTAAGTCATTTTGGACAAAATCTCAGCACGGACATAAAATAAAAAGTTTAATCGGTAGTGGATTAGAAGTGATAAAAGATTTAGTCGGCCCATTTGATTTTGTTTTTATTGATGCAGATAAACGCAACTATATCGATTATTTAAAATTAACAATCCCTTTGCTTTCAGCTCAAGGGATGATTGTTATTGATAATGTGCTTTGGGACGCAAAAGTCTTGCCAGACTATCAACTAGACAAGAGCGAACATCGCGATAGAAATACCGAATTTATTCGACTGGTGAATGATTATGTTTCTGAAGCTCCAGATCTATATGGAACTCTACTTCCAATAAGAGATGGGATGTTTTTAATACAAAAAATTTAAGGAAACTATGACTGAAAATAAGAAAGAAGCTAGCCCAATTGCACTAGAAGCTTATGAAAAAATAGCGGAGGGCTTTTCGTCCATGGCCCCAAGTAAAGCTGAAAATGCTTACATTGAACAGCCAGCCATGAGAAGATTTATCGGCGAAGTTAAGGGACTTAAGATACTTGAAGCTGGTTGTGGGCCTGGTATTTTAGCCGAATACCTCATCCATGAAGGAGCCAAGGTTGTAGGGTATGATGTAAGTCCAAAAATGATTGAGCTGGCAAAAAAAAGAAATCCCAAGGACGCGACTTTTTTCGTAGCAGATATGGCAAAAACTCTTCCTATTGATCAAGATGGAGTTTTTGATTTAGCTGCGGCGTCGCTTTCATTTGATTATATTGAAAACTGGACAATACCTTTGGCGGAAATTTATCGACTTTTAAAACCTAAAGCTAAGTTTATCTTCACCATTCAACATCCATTAGGGTCTTGGAATTGGTATAAACCAGAATGTGCCTTTGGAGTTCAGTATGTAGAATCAACTTGGAAGGGGTTTTCAGTTGAGCCGGTCGTCATGCCTGATTACTACCGTTCGTTCGAGGAAGTTATTAATCCACTACTTTTGGCAGGCTTTAAAATTTTAAAAATTGAAGATTTAAAACCAATTGATGCTCTCAGATTAGTCGACCCTTATAAATTTGGAAAATTTTCTAAATTAGCCTCTTTTATGGGAATCGTTGTTCAGAAAGATTAAACTCACCATTTATCGGTGTATTCAATAATTTTATCTGTAATTCCTTTCTCTGACAGCGAGTGGCCAGCATCGGCGATGAGGTGAATTTCGGATTCTGGAAATGCCCGATGAAGTTCCCAAGCACTTTCGGCGGGACAAACAACATCATATCTGCCTTGAACTATGACTGTTGGGATTTGGCGAATTTTATCGATGTTATTAAGAAGGTAATTATCTTCGCTAAAAAAACCTTTATTGATAAAGTAATGGCATTCGATGCGGGCAAATGCATCAGCAAACTCGTCTTCTCCAAATCTGGCGACTATATCTTTTTCAGCAATAAGTTTAGATGTCGATCCTTCCCATATGGACCAAGCTTTAGCAGCTTCTTTTCGTACGGACTGAAGTTCTGAAGTTAAGCGCCGATAGAAAGCACTAACAAAATCCTTTCTTTCTTCGATGGGAATAGGTCGGACATAATCCTCCCATGCATCTGGATATATTTTTGAACACCCCTCCTGATAAAACCAATCAATTTCTTTTTTACGAAGAAGAAATATCCCTCTTAAAAATAATTCGGTACAGGTAACAGGGTGGTTTATAGCATAAGCCAGTGCCAGAGTTGAGCCCCATGAACCTCCAAATACGGACCACTTCGCAATGCTGAGATGGTTACGAATTTTCTCGATATCTGAAATTAAATCCCAAGTAGTGTTTTGATTCAATTCGGCCATTGGTGTGCTTTGGCCACATCCACGTTGATCAAAGAGAATAATTCTCCATTTTTCTGGATTAAAATAGCGGCGATAATTTGCGATTAATCCTCCTCCTGGTCCTCCATGAAGAAATACGACTGGTTTTCCTTTGGGATTTCCCACCTCTTCGAAGTAGAGAGTATGTATGTCTGATACTTTTAAGAAACCAGTGCTGTAGGGTTCAATTTCGGGGTACATTTGATTCATGAGCATTTCCTTTAAATAGTCCTCTAATACTTTGGTTGCTATTGTAGCTGAGATTATAAAACAAATCGAAATTTTTTTGAATTTGAAATTCGCTACTAAAATTTAGGTTCCACAATTGTAAAGATTCCGATAGCATTAAACTATGCGATTAGTAGTTCAATTTTTCAGATTAAAATTTCATAATTATTATAAAGCGGGTCTGCTTTTTTACCAAAAAAAAGGAACGATGCTAGCATCCTCTGCTAGTTTTTATGCCCTTTTGTCAGTTGTTCCATTTACGCTTTTGCTGGTAAGAGGAATAGGCTACTTCTTGGGAAGTCTTGATAAAACCCAAAAATATCTATTTATAATCGGTTCGACTTTTTTTCCTGAAATTGCTCCTGAATTATTGATTAAGCTACAGTTGTTAATTAAAGGACCACTTTTTGCGGGGACTAAGTTCAACTTATTAAACTTTTTTTTCTTAGCTATATCTACTCTCTCATTTTTAAATTCTATTTGGATGGGAATTTTTTTTATCACAGATGATAAAAACACACTTTCATGGTGGCGGATTTTAAAGGGATTTGTCATTATTCTTATCACGCTCTTAATGGTTGGAATGATTTTTATTATGCCGCCAATAATTATATATATTATCAAGTTTTTACAATCTAATGTTTTAACCCAATTTATCTGGGATAATTTTGATTTCCTACGACCAGCGCTGCAATATATTTTAAAAATCAATCTTAAAAAATCTTATTGGTTGAATTCAAACTTATTACATATAACTATCTTGCTGGCTTATTTCACCGTGCTTTATCGCTGGTTATTTTCTTGGAAAATCAAATTTAGCGAGGCTTTTTTAGCGTCACTTTCTTTTTCACTTTCGATATTTCTTGGTAAGTCCCTTTTTTGGATTTATATCTATTATGTTCGCACTAGTTTAATGAGAAATTATGGGGACCTCTACACTTCAGTTATTGGAGTCATCTGGCTTTTCTTACTAATGTGTTTCTTTTTTTATGGCGCCTGTGTTTGTAATGTATTTAAAGAAAAAAGAGAATTGGGGATAAAATAATGTCAATTATTAGAACAATACTTCAACTTTATAAAGTCGCACTTATAATCGATGCCATCTTAAGTTATTTTCCTAATTTGCAAGGACAAAACTGGAGAATTCAATTAAAGAAGCTTTGTGATTATACCTGCAATCCCATTAGAAAAATGCTTCCTCCAGTTTTGCCTCTGGATCCCTCGCCACTAATTGTGATACTCATTATCAATTTATTCGAATTTCTTTGGTAAATAAATAAACCAAAAACTTGTCAATAATGGGTAATTGATTTTACAATTATTACTGAGATTAAAAAATATTGCTCCTTCAAAGGATTTGATAGGATTAAAATGGATCAAACCGATTTAAATCTAGATTTTCTGCTTCAAGAAACCTTGGTGCTAACCGAGTTTTTAAGAACTAACAACAGTCAAATTCCGCAGAAAGTTGTCGCTGAGGCTACTCGTTTAAAATTAGAATCAGAGGCATTCTCTGATTTTGACAGCGTTGCAGACGATGATTCTTTTTATGAGATTGCGGATGGATTAATTGAGGATCTCGAAGACTTTAGGCCCGCAGAAGTATCCCCAGTTCAAGATAATGCAAGAGAAATTTGTCAAACATCTTGGCCTAATTCCGCCGGAATCATTTTTAAAATAGATAAAGGCTTGAGCACATTCTGCGTGAGAGGTTTTTGTGTTTCGAATATCAAAGAGGCATTAGAAGAACTGGCGGAACCGCTTGCCGCGAAAAGAGTGATTTTGAAATTAGCAGCTAGTGAGAACATTGATTCTGTTGGATTTTTTGCTACGTTGAATCTCGAGTTGGCTCAAGCTATAAGGGAGCAGGTTTTAAATCGAAGATTTCCACTTCTAGAGGATTCCGTTTGCAACATAAGTGATCCTGGATTTAGTTGGTGGATGAATATTGAAAATGGTAATGCTGATCAAGCAGGTGGAAAATTTGATATTTTTTTTCGCTCTCAAGGAGTTAACCGAGATGATAAATTTATTCAGCTTGGTCCTATCGGGGATGCCTCAATCGCGGCACTTCGCTTAAATCAAGTTCGTTCATTGCTTAGAAGTTCGTTTCCGGTAAGTGAATTCTCATGTGATGATAAATGTTTTACAGTAGCTTCAACTAAACCTGATCATTTGAGTTTTGTATCTTTTAAGAATATTTTCTTGAAAGGAATCAATAATACAGATATTGAAAATTTTCCTGACAATATAGTGGGTAGAACTTTGTACTATTATTTTCATGAATTAGCCGTAGTTAGAAAATTTTGGATTGAAGTCAAAGCAAAGCTCGGTTAAAATATAACAAAACAGGATGTTTTGTTTCTTAACGACAGGATGTTTACTTGGAATTTTCTTTTGACAGATCAAATGAATCACGTGCTCGTAACTCAACGACAGGAACTTCTTCCGAAAATCAATCTTCAGGTTCTCAAGAAGCTCGAATGCAAAACAACCAAGATGGTGTTGATACTTCCAATATTGCCAATGAGCGCTTGAGAAAGGCAATTGAAAGAAATCGTTCTCGTCAGGCAGAACGTATGAAAAATCAGCCTCAGCCACCTACTGTTGCGCAAGCAAACTCGAAGCAAGAGGAAGTTGTCTTAGAAACAAATCAAGCTTCTTTTTTTGATAAACCTTCATCTTCTGCCAACAGACTAAAAGCTAGAGCTCAAGAAAGAATTCATGAACAAGTGGCAACTTCTTCCGCTGTCGTAACCAGAAGAACAGTAGCTAATTCTCAAGAAAGTGATTTTACTCCTGCTAAGAGGACCGCGAAAAAAGTTGCCTCCCAAGTAAGTTACTCTACGACTTCAAGTCGAAAGAAATCAAAGTCGCTCAATCCTAAGTTGCTGACTTATTTGGTTCGGGCGTGTTGGATTTTTTGTGCACTGATGATTTTGAGACTTGTTTTTGCTAGTGGTGGAGTTGCAGATTTTTACACTCAACGCAATCTTCTTCAGGATAGAGTTGTCGAGTTAGACAGAATTAAAAAAGAAAATATGCAGATTGTAAGAGAAATTGAGCGGATGCAAACGGATGCTGCTTTTCAAAAGAAATTAGTAAGGGACAATTTAGGCTTTATTGCTTCTGATGAGTTTTTAGTACTATTTCCGAAAGAGAAATTGGTCCAGTAAAGTTTAGTTGATCACCTATTTTAATTGATTTGCTAAAGGGAGATCCTGCCTTCGTTTCCAAGATAAATTGAGCCAAGTATATGGATGTTTTGTAAATAGCAGGGGGCTCGGTCAGTCCAGGATGGTGTGGAGCTTTCTTATCCATTCCAACAACTTTCAATTTATCATCCAGAAATATGATGTCTAAATCGAAATAAGTATTTGGCATCCAGAATTTTCTTGGTGCCATCTCAGAGTTAACAAATAACATTGCCATTGAATTGTTAAAATCTTTATTCTTCAACCCACTAAGTCCTTTTGTGTGCTCTTCTTTAGTTAATGCAAGTTTAAGTTCTATTTTTTGACCTTGAGCATTTTTAATAAAAAAAGCTTCTTTTCCCCAAGCTATAATTGCAAACAGTGTTAATAGAAATGCAAGATTTTTAATGAGCTTTGAAAGGTATTGGGGTATAGTTGTCATGATCAATTTCCTAGTCAATATTAAAAATGGCTAATGAAATTGTCGTCAATTTTTGAGGAGAAATCAATGACAACTTCCCATACTCCAATTCCTGGACTAATGCGCTCACACCATTGTGGAGAATTAAAGGCTAGTGATATTGGTCGCTCAGTTACTCTTTGTGGATGGGTTAACAAGTACCGAAATCTTGGAAGTCTTCATTTTATTGATTTGCGCGATAAATTTGGTGTGACTCAATTGGGTTTTGTCGAATTTAAAGGAAATATTGATGAATTAAAAAAATGCTCGCTTGAGTCCGTAATTTTGGCAAAAGGAATCGTTCAAGCTAGACCAATAGAAGCGCAAAATACAAATATGATCACTGGTGAGATTGAAGTTCAGGTCACAGAGCTAACTATTCTTTCTCGCTCTGATATCGACAATATTCCATTCCTTCCCTATGGGGCGGTTGAAGCTACTGAAGATCTGCGCCTCAAATACCGTTATCTCGATTTACGTACTAAGCGCCTGCAAGATATTTTGCAAATGCGTTCAAGAACCATGAATAAAATTAGAGCACTTTTAGATAATGAAAATTTTATAGAAGTTGAGACTCCAATTCTCTATAAATCAACACCTGAAGGGGCAAGGGATTATATTGTTCCCTCGCGAGTGCATCCCGGAGAGGTTTATGCTCTTCCACAATCGCCACAGACTCTCAAGCAGCTTCTTATGATTGGCGGAACTGATAAGTATTTTCAAATATGTCGATGCTTTCGAGATGAAGATTTAAGAGCAGATCGCCAGCCTGAGTTTTCTCAAGTGGATATTGAAGTTTCATTCTCCACCCAAGAATATATGAAAAATTTAGTAGAAAAAATTCTGAAAAAAGTTTTTGACTTAAGTGCTGATTTTAAACTTCCAATGATGACCTATAAAGATGCAATGAATGTCTATGGTTGTGATAAGCCCGATCTTCGCTTTGGCCTTAAGCAAATGGATGTGACTGAAATTTTCAAGAATTCAGACTTTGCGACCTTTTCAACTGTTGCAAATGGTTTTGGACTTATTAAGGCCATGTTTGTTCCAGAGTCTCTTGGGCAATTCACCCGTAAAGATACTGATGCCTTCATAGAGGTCGTGAAGCCCCATGGTGGCAAAGGAGTTGCATTCTATAAACTATCAAAAGGTGAACGCACTACTGGAATTGCGAAATTTATAACTGATGAAATTGAAAAAAATCTCTTTACCCTTTCAGAAGAAAAGGGAGATGGTACATGGCTTTTCTTTGCTGACTCAGACCATTCGGTGGCCCATGCTAGTGCCGATGCACTAAGACGCAATCTTGCTCAAAAACTTCATTTGATAAAAGAGGAAAAAGCCTTTTTGTGGGTTTATGATTTTCCACTTCTAGAATGGAGTGAAGAGGCTAAAAGGTTTACAGCCTGTCATCATCCCTTCACGATGCCCTCCAGAGACAAGATTGATATTTTCATGAAAGCTGATTATAAAAATGCCAATAGTGAGTTGCGCTTACTAACCGCTGAAGCCTATGATGTTGTTTGTAATGGATACGAAATAGGTGGAGGTTCAATCAGGATTTTTGATCAAGCAGTTCAAGACAGAATGTTTCAAGTTTTAGGCTTTTCTCCAGAGGAAACCAAGCACCAGTTTGGCTTTTTTATTGAAGCCCTAAAATACGGAGTTCCTCCTCATGGTGGTTTGGCGTTTGGGCTTGATCGTTTGATTATGATTTTGGCCGGAACAGACTCAATTCGTGATGTTATTGCATTTCCGAAAACGTCTTCGGCCAGTGATCTGATGTCTCAGGCTCCCTCTTCTCCGTCTTCGGCCCAGTTAAAAGAACTACATTTTCAATGGACTAAGACAGAGAAATAATTCATAGTTTTTATCTATTGATCGTTGTTTTAAATCAATTGTTTTTATGAAGAATTTTCATCGATAATGATTTTGTAGTTTAACTGTCAAAGGAGTTTAAGCGATGAAATCAAAAATTGATATTGGAATAAGCGAAAAAGACAGAGAGGTTATTGCACAGGGGCTTTCACGCTTACTGGCAGATACTTACACTCTTTATTTAAAAACACATAACTTTCACTGGAATGTTACAGGTCCGATGTTTCAAACCTTGCACGTGATGTTTGAAGGTCAATACACAGAACTCTCTCAAGCAGTAGATTTGATTGCTGAAAGAATTAGGGCCTTAGGTGTAAAGGCTCCAGGCTCCTATCAGGAATTTATCAAGTTAACATCAATTAAAGAGAGTGTGGGTGATTTTAATGCTAATCAAATGATTTCAGACTTAGTTCATGGTCAAGAATCAGTCATTAAAACGGCAAGAGAACTTTTTCCTAGAGTCGATGAATCTCATGACGAACCCACAGCAGATTTATTAACTCAAAGAATGCAAATTCATGAAAAAACTGCATGGATGTTGAGAAGTATGTTGGAATAAAATAAGAAATTGTACTTATCAGGCAGCTTCATCTTTCTCGCTGTTATCTTCTGATGAAAAAGTTTGAAGCTCCTGTGATTTTAATTCATCATTTAAAATTAATCCAAATTCACTTTGGATTTTTAATTCTGAGTTCTCCCAATCAACTTCTGTTTCTGAGATAATATCAGCTAAGCTTTTTTGGTCTTTTCTAAAAAATGATAGTGCAAATAAAAAGGATCCCAAGAAAGCACAGACTAAATAAGCGAGCGAGCGTTTCATGGATTGAATAAGAGTAATTTCTTCGGCATTGGATATCACTTTCAGACCAAAAAGTGTTTTACCAATGGTTCTGCCATTTGTGACAAAATAAAAAAGACTAAAGTAGGCAAAGGTTAAAACCATTAATGAAGCTGAGGACATTATTGATAATTTTTTTATCAAAAATAATTGAGCCTTAAAAGGAAAATGGAAAAAAATAGTCCGTAAGAATTGAGTAAAAGAAGCCATTAAAAAATAATTCGTTAATACAACAATAAATAAATCGGTAGTCAAAGCGTAAACCCGCTTTTTTATTTTATCATTGGTGTTAAACATAATTATTCTCCTTGGTCACCTACGGCTTATCGAAACCTTCAGGGAAAATAATGAGGGGCATCTTGATGGGCAAAAGTTGCCTAAGGCCTAGTGAAGTTCAAGTTGAGATTTTAATTGGTTGAGTTTTAAAAGTGCCTCGAGAGGAGTCATTTTTAAAATATCAAGTTTACTTATTTCTTGCTCGAGTTCTTTAAGATATTCAGGAATATCATCGGCATCATCTTTTTCTTTAAGGTTTTCAAAAAAGCAAAGTTGAGAGTTTTTAGCAGCATTTGCCCCAGACATATTGGTGATTTGAATGCTCTGTTCGTTTTCAAGTTCATGCAAAATGGCTTCGGATCTCTCTAAAATGCTATGGGGTATACCTGCCAAACGGGCAACATAAAGCCCAAAGCTTTGAGAAGCAGCTTGCTCAATCAAGCGATAGAGAAATTGCACATTACCTTTATGATTTATCGTTTCAACCGTAAGATTTTTTGAAGCTGGATTCTTATCTACGATACCTATTAGTTCATGATAGTGGGTTGCAAATAGGGTAAGTGCTTTTGTTTTTTCGATAAAATGTTCTACCAAACCCCATGCAATGGAAAGTCCATCATAAGTAGAAGTTCCTCTACCAACTTCATCGAGAATTATCAGAGAATGCTTGGTTGCATGACGAAGAATTTCCGCCGTTTCGGCCATTTCTACCATAAAGGTTGATTGTCCTCTCAAAATATCATCACTTGCACCCAATCGACTAAAAAGAAAATCACATAAGCCAAGTTCCGCATATTTTGCAGGAACGAACGATCCAATTTGAGCCAGTAGCTGGATGATGGCAATTTCTCGCATTACAGTTGTTTTACCTGCCATATTGGGACCAGTAATTAATCCAAAATAAACATGACTATCGAGATGTAAGTCATGAGATACAAATTGATCTTTTATAAGTGATTTGATTAGAGGATGAAATCCACTTTCAATATGTAGAATTTGTTTGTTTGATTGTATATTTGGGTAAGTTAGATTCTCTTGAAGGGCGATGGTTGCTAAACTTTGAAAAACATCAGTGTAAGCTATGTAGGTTGACATTTGCATGACAGCTAAACTGAGCTCACTTACCAAATTAATAAGATTTTTAAAAATTTCTCTTTCTAGTTTTTCTAATTTATTTTGAGCAGTTATCGTTTCTTTTTCTAGTTGAGTAAGTTCCGCAGTTGTATATCTTTCAGCATTGACCAGAGTTTGTCTTCTTTCAAAATAAGTGGGAACTTTAGTAGTGCTTCCTTTGGAAACTTCAATAAAAAAACCTGTAACATTATTAGATTTTATTCTCAGTTTTAATATGCCACTTTCTTCTCTTAGCTTGCTTTCCATGCTTAACAGTTCTTCACCTACAGTCAAATGCATTTTTGCTAAGCGATCGCGCTGGGGATTAATTCCTTCTTTGATAAGGTTACCTTTTTCGAGACTGGCACCTATGTCATCATTTAATGTTTTGTTTATAGTTTCGGCCAATGCAGAAAGTGCTTGGAAATCTTGAGGCGAAAACCTTTCTAAAGTGTGGATTTGGTCTTTGTTTAAATCGAGCAATCCTTGGTAAGCAAAAATGGCATTTGCCAAGTTGATTAGATCAGAAGCAGAACATTTATTGATTGAAATTTTTGCTAAAATTCGTTCAAGATCTCTTATTTTTGACAGCTCATGCTTAAGTTTGGAAATAAGAACATCGTTGTTTACAAGGTGCTGAACAGTTTTCAGTCTCTGATTGATTAATTCTTTATTATACAATGGATTGGCAAAAATATTTTTTAACAATCTCGCGCCCATGGCAGTTTCTGTTTTATCAAAAAATCCTAGCAAGGATTCTTTATAACTTTCACGATTTTTAGGAAGTATTTCCAATCCGACAAGAGTTGGAAGAGTTACTTTCATTTGTCCATTGTTGGCCACAAGCTTAAAGGGTTTTATATGAACAAAACTTTCAAGTAATTGCGTCGTACAAACATAATAGGCAATCGCACCGATGGTCGAAATTATCGAGGGCTCAAGCTTGAGGATGCGATCTCTTTTATATCCAGGGATTAGTTTCTCAATATAAAGATCAGCATATTTTGACTGAAAGTATTCTTCACTGAGATGAGTTTTTAAAACATTGTGATGAGCTAATACGCTTTCTAGTGCTAGATTATCCCATTGACCCATGAAGGTAATAAATTCACGAGGTGAAATGAGACGAAAACCTTCAATGAAATCTTCTAGAGATTGAAATTTTTGACCTGAAAAATCTCCAGTCGTGAAATCTAGTGCCACTAAAAAGTATGCATCATCTTTTTTGAGTGAAGAAACCATATATCGATGTTCAGAACTTTGAGTTTTGTCGAGATCATAGGGCATTCCTGGACTAACAACTTGAGTGACTCCACGCTTGACAATCCCCACTGCATCTTTGGGATCTTGAATTTGTTCACAAATCGCAACTTTCAAGCCACGATTTGTGATTCGATCAATATAAACTGAAGCTGCATGATGTGGAATTCCTGCCATCGGAATTGGTGTATCACCAATTTTTCCCCGGTGGGTTAGGGTAATGTTTAAAATCTTTGAAGCTTGACGAGCATCTTCAAAAAATACTTCATAAAAATCACCCATTCTAAATAGCAAAAGTGTATCGGGATAATTTTTTTTGATTTGAAAATATTGATCCATCATGGGGGTTAGTTTTACGCCAGAGTCGATGATTTTTTGTAGGTCTTTTATGGACACGACTTAATCCCTCCATGAGTAGCTGATAGGTATGGTCAAGTGTAGCAAGGATTCAATGAGTTAGTAAAGAAAGGAGAGCTGGGTATATAAAAAATAAATACTTAATATTATAAGCATTTGGGAGATATAATACGATAAGACTGAATGTCATTAACATTGAAGGAATAAAGATTTTTGAAGACTCGGCAATACGCAATCATCGTTTTATTTTTCATAAGCTGTGGGGGATTAATCTTTTTTAGTTCTTTCGATCAGCTGACTCATTATGGTTCCGAGTTAGCGCCAGTCCCAAAAAATAATTCTCATGATTTGGTGGAAGAAAGTTTTTTTAAAGGAGTAAATTATTATTCAATTTCCAATTCCAAGCCATTTATTGACTTGTCATCAACTGAGTTAAGTTTGTCCAATACTGATGGGGTGGTCTTAGGTTTTGGGCCCAAAGGGATTGTTTATCATTACGATAAAATGGGAAGAGTTTTAGAGCCTGTGTATTTTCAATCTCAAAACTGTAAAGTCTTGTTAAAAATGAAGGATCTCTTTTTAGAGAATGATGCTCAAATATCTTCAGGTCAGACCAGTCTAAAAGCGCATAAAATTTTTGTAAAAGCCAATGGTGAAGAGATTGTTGCTCAAGATGATGTTGTGACTGCCACCAATATTTTAAAAACCAATGATCAAGTAATAATCAATTCCAATAAAGCGAACTATCGGCCAAAGGATCGACTCTTTCAATACCAAGATCATGTTTTTGGTCTTATTAAACGTAAAAAACATTATGAAGAGAGCCTGGCCTTTAGTACCGATCAACTTATGCTCAATACTCCCCAAAATCTGGTAAGCATGAAGGGAAATGTCACCTTTAAAAAAGATAACTTAGAAGCTAATGCCAATCGCGGTGAGGTCTTTTTAGAAAACTACAACAAAAGACTCAAGTATTATGCTCTTTATGACGATGTGAGATTACAGGAGAGGCTGATTAACAACGGTAAAACCCTTGTTCGCAAAGCCTTTGCTGAAAAGCTTGAAGGTCTCATCAGTGAGAAAAGGATTGTTCTAACTGGTTTTCCCAAAGTTTTTCAACAAAAGGATGTCATTAAGGGCAATAGAATTGTGATAAGAGAAAATGTTGAAACAGTGGAAGTAGATGATGCAAACACTAGTATCACCCTAGAACATGATAAAGACTAAAGGATGGTCTGATTAAAGTATGGAACACGCAAAACTAGAAGCTTTTAACTTAAAAAAAACCTACGGTGGAAGAACTGTTGTAAAAGAAGTTAATTTATCGGTAAGTCAAGGTGAGATTGTTGGATTACTAGGCCCCAATGGAGCTGGTAAAACGACCTCGTTTTACATGATGGTAGGCTTAGTAAAAGCAGACAGAGGTAATATAAAATTAAATGATGTCGATGTGACTGATCTGCCTATTCATAAGCGAGCTTTAAGTGGGATAGGTTATTTGCCGCAGGAAGCATCCGTTTTTCGAGACCTCTCTATAGAGGAAAATATTATGGCCGTCTTAGAAAATAGAGATTTATCAAGACGAGAAAGAAAAGATTTAATGGAGTCACTGATTCAAGATTTTAAATTGGATCATGTTAGACGCTCAAAAGGGTCGGCCCTATCCGGGGGAGAAAGAAGACGAGTCGAAATTGCTCGTGCCCTCGCACTAGAGCCTAAATTTGTTTTGCTAGATGAACCATTTGCAGGAGTTGATCCATTGGCAGTGGCCGATATTCAATCTCTTATTCAGGGACTGAAAGTTAGAAATATAGGAGTGCTCATTACTGATCATAATGTTCGTGAAACACTTGGCATTGTAGATCGAGCCTATATCATGAACAGTGGTGAATTATTGGTGAGCGGAAAACCGAACGAATTAATAAACGATGAGAGAGCAAGGAAGTTCTACTTAGGAGAAGAATTCAGGATGTAATTCGAAGGCAAAGGTAAGGCTATGGCCGTTAAAATGACTCAAGGGTTGAAGCAGTCCCAGAACCTTGCAATGACCCCACAATTGCAACAGGCAATCAAGCTTTTGACTCTTACCCATCTGGAAATGACTAATGTTATTGCCGAAGAGATGGTCGAGAATCCAATGCTTGAAGAGGTTGGCGGCGAAAATGATATGGAAGCTCCAAGTGATGACACTAGGGAAGCTACAAGTGATGATTTCTCTGAAGCTCCCATGATGAAAGAAAAAGATGATTTTGATTGGGACTCATACGCCGATTCATTCAATTCAAATTCCTCAGCACCCAATATGGCCGCGCCTTCCTCTGATTCAGATGAAATGCCTGGCTATGAAAATATTGTTTCTAAATCCATGACGCTTGCTGAACATCTTGAGTGGCAATTAAAAATGGAAAATCTCAACCCCTCTGAATGGAAGTTAGCTATTTCGATTATTGGAAATATTAATGATGATGGATATCTTGAAATAAATTTTGACGAACTGATCGAAGAATCTAGACTCTCAAGAACTGACGCATATGATGTTTTAGAAATTATTCAGAGACTAGATCCAGTAGGTTGTGGGTCTTCAAATTTGCAGGAGTGTTTGCTGGCACAAGCTAGAATTGCAGAAGAACGCTCGCCACTTTTAGAAAAAATAATTCGGGAACACCTCGAGGATTTACAAAATAAAAATTTTGAAAAAATAGCCAAGACCCTTGGTGTAAATTCTGAACAAGTAAAGAAAACGTCTTTATTATTACAAAATTTTCATCCCAAGCCGGGACGCTTGGTAGCCATACCTGAAACTCACTATATTTTACCAGACATATTTGTTGTAGAAATTGGTGGAGAATTTGTGGTTCAAGTCAACGATGAAGGAATTCCAAGGTTAAAAATTTCCAAGATGTATCAAGACATGATTAAGAGAGGCGCGGGACATAAAACAGATGAAGCTTCCGAATTTGTCAAAGATAAAGTTCGCTCAGCGGAATGGCTTATTAAATCAATTCAAAATCGTCAGCGGACTATCGAAAAAGTTGCAAAAACGATAGTGGCAAAACAACAAGAATTTTTTAAGAAAGGTCCTAAGTTTCTAAAGCCCATGGTTCTTAAAGATGTTGCAAATGATATAGGAATGCACGAGTCAACAGTTTCTCGTGTAACAACGAATAAGTACATGCACAGTCCTTTAGGAACATTTGAATTAAAGTATTTTTTTAACACCGGCATAGGAGGAAAAGACGGAGGAGCTGACATTGCCAGTGAGGTATTAAAGATGAAAATAAAATCAATATTTCAGGCAGAGAACCCACTGAAACCATTGTCAGATCAAAAAGTGGTAGAAATTTTAGCTAAAGAAAATCTCACAGTCGCACGAAGAACAGTAACAAAGTATCGTGAAATGTTGGGCGTCATGCCCTCATCTAAACGAAAAGAGAAAAACTAGTACTTTTACAGTAAGGGCCAGCTATGAAAATTACAACTTCTTTCCTTCACCTTGAACACACTCCGGCATTAGACGAAAAGATTCAGGAATCCTCAGCAAAGCTTGAAAAGTTTTTTAAAAGTAAAGGAACAATGAAATGGTCATGTTATGTAAAAAATGGTGAGCATTTTGCAGAAATTTATTACCATGCTCCACATTGTGAATATCATGCTACAGCCTGGTCTGATAATTTATACCACAGTATAGATATGGCAGTAGAGAAAATCGAAAAGCAAGCTTTTAAAAAGAAAGATAAATATAATAAGATTCATAGAGAAAAAACTCAAATGATTATCTTGGATCCAATTACTGCTTGGACCGATCATGATGAAGAAGACGTCGCTTAAAAATTAACCATTGGGGGCTTTTTAGCCCCTTTTTTTTTCTAGTTTTTTCTCTTCAAACAAATTGATTTCTCCGCCTCATGACGATAGATCGCTTGCATCTTTAATAAAAAATGAGCGATAATAAAATAATGATGAATCAAGACCATGATCACGAAGAAGGCGGAACTGCTACTATTTTAAAAAACAAAGTTCAGCTTCCAAAGAAATTTAAAGTTTTATTACATAATGATGATTACACCACAATGGAATTTGTTATTTTCATCCTTCAAAGTGTCTTTCACAAAAAGATAGAAGAAGCAGAAAATATTATGTTGGAAGTTCATCAAAAGGGAATTGGTGTTTGCGGCGTATATACTCACGAAATAGCGGAAAGCAAGGCTAAGAAAGTTGAAAAACTCTCTCGTGAGCACTCACATCCGTTATTGTGTAGTATTGAACCTGAATAAATAGCGAGATGATTTATGCAAAGTAAAAGTTTAGATCTTATTATCAATACTGCCGTATTCAAGGCTAATAAACTTCGACATGAATACTTGTCTCTGGAAATTATTTTTCAATCTATGCTTGAGGATTTAGAGGTTCGCAATATTCTTAATGCTTGCGGAGCAGATCTCGATAAAATGGAGAAAGAATTAAAAGATTTTCTAAGCGATGATTCGCATTTTAGCATTCTTACACCAGCAGATATTGAATCGATGTCTCAAAATCAATTTACTGATGAACATTTGCGACATTTAGCCCGTGAAAATGGAATATTTTATCAGCCTGAAATCTCACTAGGTCTTCAGAGAGTCATTCAGCGTGCTGCAATTCATGTTCAGTCCTCTGGAAAGAAAGATATCTTGGGTGTTAATTTATTAGTGGCCATGTTTAATGAAAAAGAAAGTTTCGTTAATTACTTATTGGAACTTCACGGCGTTCAAAAATTTGACGTTGTAAAAATGATTGCTCATGGTGTGGATAAGCCTATTAATTCAGAAAATAGTCCTCATGATGATATTCGTGCAGAACTTGGAGCTGAAAATTCTGAAAAAAAGCCAAGTGCACTTGAGCAATACTGTTTAAATCTAAACATAGAAGTTCAAAAAAATCGAATTGATCCCATTATTGGTCGAGAGGAAGAAATTGAAAGAGTCGCACAAATTCTTAGTCGCAGAAGAAAAAATAATCCTCTCCTAGTGGGGGAAGCGGGAGTCGGTAAAACGGCTATTGCAGAAGGATTAGCTTATCGAATTGTTAAACAAGAAGTTCCTGAGGTCTTGAAGCATTCAACTATTTTTAGCTTGGACTTGGCTAGTCTTTTGGCCGGTACAAAGTATCGTGGGGATTTCGAGCAGAGATTAAAAAATGTTATTAAAGAACTAACTCAATTCAACGATCAAATCGATCACGATGCCATCTTGTTTATCGATGAAATTCATACGATTATGGGGGCCGGTGCTACCAGCGGCGGCTCGATGGACGCTTCAAATTTACTAAAACCAGCACTTGGATCTGGTAAGTTGAAGTGTATCGGAAGCACAACTTACGAGGAATATAGAAAGCATATTGAAAAGGATTCAGCTTTTAATAGAAGAATGCAGAAAGTTGATGTTGGAGAGCCCTCTCTAGAGGATACTTACAAAATTCTATCTGGACTTAAGTCCAAATTCGAAGATCATCACAATGTCAAATATTCGAATGCAATTATTAAGTTGATCGTTGATTTGTCCAGCAAACATCTTCTGGAGAGAAAAAATCCTGACAAGTCCATCGATGTTATGGATGAAGTCGGTGCCATGATAAGAATCATGCCCACAAGTAAAAGACACACCAATGTAAGCCGTAAAGATGTGGAGTCTATCATTGCCAATATGGCTAAAATTCCAAAAATGTCAGTCATTGGTGATGAACGTGAAAAATTAAAGAGTCTTAAAAGTAATCTTCGCCTGCTTATTTTTGGACAGGATGAAGCTATTGAAAAAGTAGCTGATGCTATCTTGCTTTCTAGATCAGGCTTGGGACATGAGCATAAGCCTATTGGCTCTTTTCTTTTTGCAGGACCTACCGGCGTAGGAAAGACTGAGCTCGCTCGCCAGTTGGCCCGAGAATTAGGAGTTCACTTAGAAAGGTTTGACATGTCTGAATATATGGAAAAACACTCTGTAGCGAAATTGATCGGGGCTCCTCCTGGCTACGTTGGGCACGAAAGTGGTGGGATTTTAACCGATGTTATGAAAAAACATCCCCACGCTGTTTTATTGTTAGATGAAATCGAAAAAGCTCACCAAGATATTTTCAATGTTCTGCTTCAAATTATGGATCACGGAACTTTGACAGATGCTCAAGGGCGTTCAACCGATTTTAGAAATGTTGTCATAATAATGACATCTAATGCAGGTGCAAAAGAAATGGAAAGTGGCTCCATTGGTTTTAATAAAGATAATCAACCTCAAGGTTTTAAGCGGGATCAATCAATAAAAAACTTTTTTACGCCTGAGTTTAGAAACAGGCTCGATGCAATTGTTCATTTTAACAAATTAGATGAGGAACAAATTCTAAAAATAGTAGATAAATTCATCATTGAGCTTGAAACCAAGTTATCTGAGAAAAATATTGAGCTTAAAGTTACTGAATCTGCCCGTCGATATCTTGCTTCGACTGGTTTTGATCCCAAAATGGGTGCTCGGCCAATCGCTCGATTGATTGATCAAGAGATTAAAAAGCCACTTTCACATGAAATTCTTTTTGGAAAACTCGAAAAAGGTGGTGTGGTTGAGGTTTCAATCGATGATCAACATCAAAAAATCATCTTCAACTACCCAAATTAGGCATTTTTTTACCATTAAAAGACTTTTTTACAATTCAAGAGCTAATTTTCTTAAATCTCATCAAATTTATTTTTACGAGTATATTGATCACTAGTAGAACTGTGGAAAACGAATGAAATGTCGATGAATAAAGCATTTCATCGATTGCACGACAATTTCTAAAACCATCTTATCTTGATTAAGGAGCCGAAGTTTGAAAAAAATAATTAAAGGAATAAAAAAAAATTACGAAAAATAAATCAAACTTGAATTTTTTGTTTGCATGAAAATAAAAATATGTTTATTCTTAAAAAAAGAATAAAAACTTTTGGAGGATTTTATGGCTGTTAAGAAAGCAACAAAGAAAGCTGCAAAGAAAGTAGCAAAGAAAGCAACAAAGAAAGTAGCAAAGAAAGCTACTAAAAAAGTAGCAAAGAAAGCTACTAAAAAAGTAGCAAAGAAAGCTACTAAGAAAGTTGCTAAGAAAGCTTAATTTTTAAGCAAACTAGTTAAAAAAGGGACCCTCGGGTCCCTTTTTTATTTGTAAAAGCTTCAAACTTACTTCCATTTCGTTTACTTCCGACCTCGTTCTTGATAATTAACCACCACATTCATTAATACGTAAGCTAATAAGGCTTTTTAACAGGGTAAACTTATGGCAACAGGTCTTGGTACAAGAGGCGATGGTCCTCGCGAACAATCTATTATCGATCCAATAACTGGAGAAAAGACAGTCATTATGGGGGATCTCGTTTTCCCACCTCGAAAGGTTTGGATGAAAACCTTTGGTTGCCAGATGAACTATCATGATTCAGATCGAATTGCGGCTCACTTGCAGGATTTAAACTTTTCTCAAACTGAGAATTTGGATGATGCAGACCTGGTGCTTTTTAATACTTGTGCAGTCAGGGATTTATCTAACAATAAATTTTATTCTCAATTAGGTGAGATGAAGCATGCTAAAAAGAAGAAAAATGAATTAGTGGTTGGGATCGGTGGTTGTGTTGCACAAACTGAAGGCAAGGAGTTGGTTAAAAAATATAAACATCTTGACTTTGCTTTCGGTACCGATGTTATCGACACTATTAATGATATGGTTTTTAGAGTCTATGCGGGCGATTCAAAATTTACCATCAATTCTTGGGACCGTAGCGAAAACTTTTCTATCGAAACAAAGGTCTCTGGCGATTCCCCTCAAGCATTTGTCAATATCATCAAAGGCTGCAATAAATATTGTACTTATTGTATAGTCCCATACACCAGAGGAAAGGAGCGCTCACGTTTATTGGTGGAAGTAGTGGAAGACGTAAAAAAGCTTGTAAAGTATCAAGGTATACAAGAAGTCACGCTTTTGGGCCAAAATGTGAACTCCTACGGCAAGGAAAATGGGGAGTCTCTTGCTCAATTGATTACTGAGCTTGATAAGATAGATGGACTTGAGATTATTCGATATACAACTTCTCATCCTTACGATGTGAGCGATGAATTGATTGCCGTGCACGGCACTTCAAAAAAATTGTCCAAGCATTTGCATTTGCCAGTTCAATCTGGATCGGCAACGGTTCTTGAGAGAATGCACCGAGAATATACGCCAGAGCATTACCTTGGACTTTTGGCAAAACTTCGTAAGGCTCAACCAGAAATTGTTTTATCGACAGATATAATCGCAGGATTTGTAAATGAAACAGAGGAAGAGCATCGAGCCACTCTTGAATTGCTTGATAAAGCTCAATTTGATTTTATTTACTCTTATGTGTATTCAAAAAGAAATAAGACCAGGGCCGCCACTATGGAGGATTCACTCTCTGATGATGTCAGAGGTCGAAGGCTTAGAGAGATTCAAGCTCATCAACTCATGATTCAAGACAAGATTCATCAAACAATGATTGGTAAAACTTTTCGTGTGCTAGTTGATGATGTTGGTAATATGGGTGGAATTAAAAAATGGAAGGGAAGAACAAACTGTAATAGAATTGTCCACTTTAAACCAGAAAATGATGAATTAGATTTCAAATGGCATTGGGTGGATGTGGTTGTGACATCTGCAACGGCACTTTCTTGTCAGGCCGAGTTAGTAGTTGATCACGGCAAAAAGGCTCCTTCGTTAAATTCATAAAAAATTCAGTAAGTAGGGGGAAGAAATTCCCCCTACTTAGGTTTCGCAATCACAGTTGATAATATATCCTCGAGGTAACTGTGAAAAATATAAAAATATGCCTTCTTTTTTTAATCTTACTTCCCCTAAAAAGCCAATCTGCTATTTTTGAATTTTCTTTGGATTTTGGTTATGACAAACAACTTTATGGGGTCAATAGACAAAACTCAGTAGTGAGTCGCAATTATTCTGGAGGAATTTCAACTTATCTTTTTGATTTAACCGCAATTGACCTTACGGCATCAAGTACTCAAGATATTACTTCGCAAAATGATCGTTATAATGTTGCCACTGGCATTGATGTCATTGGACAGCAAAATGTTGTGAAAACCAATGTTTTTGGGCTAGGTATTAAGCAAATGCTTGCAGCGAGAGGAGCAAGATTAACACCAATTATCAGCGTCGGTTATGCTAGAGAAATGGTGACTTCTAGCGGTGATATAACCGTAGAAAATACTGTATCTAACGCCAGAAGTGTTTTTTCCTTAACTGAAAGTAAGCAAAGCTACAACTCAATGTTTGGATCTTTTACTCTTCAATTAAAATTGACTGAAAGATTTTCACTTAAGGGATCAGTGAAAACTCTTTTTCAGGCGTTTGAATTCAATAAGGCCAAAGATAATCTTAAGTATTTATTTGGAATTTCATGGATTTTCTAAAAATTTTCACAATTTTTTTGATATTGAGTGGATGCGCTAAAATGGACTATCTCTACGAGCAAGGAGTGGGGCAGATCTCCTTGCAGGCAAAAGCGAAGGACAATATTGATGTGTTGAAAAATGTACGCATTCCAAAAGATCAAAAAGAAAAAATAAAAAAAATTCAGGAATTAAAGAAATATTTCTATACCTTTTGGGGCAAGAAGCAGACTCCCATTTATACTCAAACTACTATGCTAGAGAATAAAGCTGTGACTTACCTGGTAATTGCTTCTCCGTATAATGAGATCAAGGCGGTCGAAAACTGCTTTCCGGTTATGGGGTGCTTTCCCTATCTTGGTTTCTTTAATTTGGTATCTGCTAAGAATTTTGCGAAAGAAAAGGAAAAGGAAAATTTCGTGACTTGGGTTCGCCCTGTTTATGCCTATTCGACCCTTGGATACTTCAACGATACCATTTTATCTTCATTTTTTCATTATTCTGATTATGAATTAGCCGAACTCATTTTTCACGAGCTATTTCACACAATTTTCTTTGTAAAAAATGAAGTTGAGCTCAACGAAAATTTGGCCAATTATTTTGCAAAGCAAATGCTTGATCAATACTTTTTGACTACGAATCAACTTGATTATCTTAAGTTGCAGCAAAAAGAAGAAGTTGAGGATAGAGTCCTGCGCCAAGCGATAGTCAATTTAACTTCCGAATTACAAGAGCATTATTTGAAATTAGTTCCTCAAAATAAAGAGGAAAGTGAGGCTATTTTGAATGAATTTTTAGATAAAAAATTTTATCCGACTATTTTAAATAAATGCCAACAGCAAAATATATCTCCCAAAAACTGTTACCCCTTAGAGAAAAAGTGGAACAATGCCAGTTTCGCAGCTTTTTTGACCTATGAAAAAAAAGCTCAAGATCTTGAGGGACTCCAAAGGAAACTTGGGCTAGACTTAAAGGGGTATTTTCGATGGCTAGATCAAAAATACGCAAGTTTTCAAAATCAAAAAGAGGTAGAGGATTTTTCCCAATACCTTATGATGTAGGCGCATGTGAAGCACGTTTTATTTATAGATTCGCTCGAAAAACTTACGGTTAAAAAGGATAGCTCTTTAATGTTAGCAGCTAACATGAAGAGAGCAGGTCTCGATGTTTTTCTGCTTTTTGAAAAGGATTTTTATCTTTCAAATAAAAAAGATGCTGAATTTTTAGTTTATAATTTTAATTACGAATTTTATGAAGATAGTTTTTACTTAAAAAAGTTTGAACTCAAAGAAAACAGCCTGATTATTCTTAATTCAAAAGACTGTCTCCATATGCGTATTGATCCCCCTTTTGATACGCGCTATTTGCGCTACTTGTGGATGTTGCGATTTTATCAAGAGAAAGGAATTAAAATTCTAAATTCAGCTGATGGTATTTTGAAATATAATGAAAAACTGCATGCCTATTCTCAACCTTCTTCATTAGCAAGTTTTGTAGGAAGTAGTTCTCGGGAATTTTTACAATTTGCCGAGCTGATGAAAAAAGAAAATTACGATCATTTAATACTAAAGCCACTTGATCTTTTTCAAGGCATGGGGGTTGAAAAAATCGCTCTCAGCAGCAGTGAATTAGAGCATCGTTTTCACTCAAAAATTTTAGAAAATAATGGACCCATTGTTGCTCAACCCTATTGTCATGAAGTGACTCGTGGTGAAATTCGGGCAATTTATTTCAAAGGCCGTGAGCTTGGTTCAATTCTAAAAGTTCCTAAGCCTGGTGAATTTCTCGCCAACATCGCTCAAGGTGCAAATTTTCACGCCATTGAATTAAGCCCAAAGATAAAAATGGAATGTGATCGTATCGCTGAAGAATTAACTTTAGAAGGCGTTGATTGGGTTGCCTACGACATCTTGGGGGATCATGTTTCAGAAATAAACATTACCTGTCCGGGTCTTTTGGTTGAAGTGAGCATTGCTCACCAAAAAAACTTAGCACTAGAGCTAATTAAGCAACTCTAATTAGCAGAGGCTCCCGGAAGATCGAGCGTTTCATCTGTTGAATATTGGATATCAAAAGCCACGCATTCAGTAGGCCCAAGTTTATTGATGGGGATATCCATGTAGGGATTAGTGGTACAGTTACTAGGCTTGGTTCCATATTTTCCAGAACATCTTGAGTCTGATAACACGTTCACTACTTCTAAAACTAGCGGATCAGATGTTGGCGGCACAGTGAAATGCCAAACTTTCGAAGCCGTATCGATACTAGAAGTTAGGGTTGCAACCTCACCAACACTCACACCATTTTTATGTAGCATAAGTTGAATTTTTAATTTCGTGGCATACATCATCCACTGACTGCAGGTTTTATTAAAAGATGAAGTGGCATTGGCGGTAGCAGTTCGAGCAATAATTCTTACATTAAAAGTGGCATCAGTTGAGAATTGATTGGGAGAAAAGCCCGTACTGGAAATAAAATCAGTTGAAGACCACCAGGTTTGACCGTAGGTGCCTCCGCTTGCAAAAATAGAGGGTATGTTTCTCCAATAGCACTTGGTGATTCCGTCTCGGGCCACTCCATCGCAACCAGATGTATCGCTTCCGCCGCCAGTATTTCCACCGCCGCCAGTATTTCCACCGCCGCCAGTATTTCCACCGCCTCCAGTTGAAATGGGAGATGTACTCGAAGTATTAGCAGTTGAGCCGGAGTTTTTTACAGTACAAGAAGCTGTAAGGGCGATCGCTAATATCATTGCACAAAATTTATAGCTAATTCTCATAACAAAAACCTTTTTCAAAAGATGGGTTATCGTCTATCTCGTTTTACTAATCGACCGTTTTAGTAAATTTCTTGAAATTAATTATATCTTAAGCTCAATTAGGCACCTTTTAAAAGCTAACCCATCGAAAAGGCGTAGACATCCCTAGTTGTAATCATTCTGGGACTTAGATAGAATACTAAAGACGAATCAAGGACTGGTTTCGTTATTTAGGTTTAATGAAAATAGAAGATTTACAAAAATACATCCACAATTCAAGCACAGATCTCTACAGCTTTGCCTACGTCTTAATACCTGATGATCTCCAGGCCACACAATTGATGATTGATTGTGTTCAATCTTTTCTTATTCAAAAAAATACCTTAATCGATCGAGCGGTTTGCACCAAGGGAATCGATACCAATGATTTTTTTATTGAAGTAAAATTGAACTTACTAAAAATTATTTTTGAATTATCGAGAAAAAGATATCAGCAATTAAAAATGAGCTTTCATGATGTCGAAAAAAATGGTGGGTTTTTCTCTTTAGATTTTGATGAGAAATCAGTTTTATATTTAAAGGAAAAATCATTATTGGAGCTGAATTCAATTGAATATATTACTTCGCTAAATCAAGCAGAAGTTTTGGCTTTTTTAGCATCTGCAAGAACGAAAATGGTTCATCTCATTGCATCTGAGAGGATGTTTCAAAACGAAATCGGAGGATTAGCTTAAGTGGAAACCTCGATTCAATTGCAACGATCTAAAAAATTTTCAGAACATTGTATTCATACTAAATCTATTTCTACAATCTTAGACACACCAACTCATTTTGACAGTTACAAAAAAACCATGAAACATATTGGCACCTGTCGGTTTTGCAACGATCAATTAAAGCAATATCGACTGATGAATGAAGCGGCAAAAGTTTTCATTCCAAAAGCTCTAATGGATAAGGATCTAAAATTGTCTTTCGAACGTGAACTCGATGATTTGTTCAAGGTCATGAACTTGAATAAAAGAACTTTATTGAAAAAAAATGTAAAGAAAGGTTTTCATGCTCTTGATCAGATGGGTATCGCACTTATAAATACTATGTCCTCCCGAAAAATGATAAAGACCTATGCCGTAGCCGCAGGATTGTTTTTTATCCTCAAAAAAATCTTCTAATTAATTTGAATTTGGTAATAAGTACTAAACTGCTTTTTGCTTTTGATGAAGCTTTTCGGTGGATTTGGCAAATTTAATTGCTTGAGCGTTTCTTCGAAAAAGGCATGAACATTATCACTTTCAGAAGATTTTAAGATTTTTACAGTAATAATATTGCCTTTGTCATCGTAATCAATTTTTCCTATCAATAAGTGTTTGTTAAGAAAATCTTTCTCAAGTCCGGGTCGTTCAACGCTCATTTTTTCATAAGTGGCATATAGTTTGGAAAGATAGCTGGCATAAGAGCGTTTAAAAAAAGAATAATAAGCTTTTTCGTCTGAGTTGAGTTCATCTTCAGAGACTCCTTCAGGACGTTCATATCGAATTTCAAAGTTCGACATCTTCTGCGCTACTGGATTGGTAGCACTTGTCACAACATTTTTATATGCTTCTTGCTTGAGTGAGTCTTGAACTTCAGAAGGAGCTATTTGCTTTTCCTTTTTAGGGTTAAAGTAAAAGTGAGCATGATCTTCCTTTGCCATTGTCGCGTGGATATTATTTTCTGAGACATTGCTTTTTTGAATTAATTTTGAAGTAGACTTGGATAACTCGTTTGATATTGATCCATTAGTTTTTTTAGGCTGAGGCAAAAGTGGCAAATTGGCTCCCAGTTTCCCAAGACTCAGAGGCGGCAGTTGGAGGGATGGCTTAGGTACCTGAAGCATATCTGGCATAAGATAATCTTTTTTAGCTCCATTTTTTACACCGACTCTTTTAAGTTGTTCAATATCTTCATGTCTGATCAATTCGATATGATTAATCCTAAGCGGTTTTGAACCAGAGCTTTGATTGATGATTAATGATGAAAAATCTAATGGGCTTTTTTTTATAAAAAATAAAATAACCAAATGGATGATGATGGCCAGGAGAAGGGGAAGTGAATAAACTGAAAAAGAGGCTTTGTTCTTGATCATTTTCCTACGGTACCTCTTGCTTTTGGCAAAACACAGGTATTTTTGACCTAATGTTGACCTAAATACCACCAAATGTACACTTAAAGTAGCGCTCTTTAAAAAGCGACTTAGAATCAAATCGTTGCAAGGATTGCAAACAAATGAAGCAGATTACAAAATTATTAGAAAGCAAAAAAAGTGTAGGGGCCTTAGCCCTCTTAGGTTGCCTCATATTTACCACTTATAACATACAAGAAAATTCCAATCATCTAAAGCGATTAACGAATTTTGAAGGGGGTATTCAAACCTGCTTTTCAAGGGTTAATCAAACCTATACGGCTAAGATGATTAATGATTCTTCCTCAAATTATCTAACTCAAAATTTTCAAAATCTAACAGAAGAATGTTTTGCAGAAGGTATTCTTAATATTGAAGATGGATTTAAAGTTGAACTTTCTTCTATTGCAAAAAAATTAAGCACATTAGCTTCTAATGTTCATTGGTTTCATGAAGATATATTGTCACCTGGAACTGGAACTTCTCCTAAATTAGCTGGAGACGGTGAAGCCTTAGATGTTGGAAGTCGCTTTGAAAAAATTGAATCGACTAAGGATGAAATTTTAGACTCAAGTGAAGTTTACAAGTCCGAACTATCTAGTGAGCTCAATAAACAAAAAACTATTTTTTATGTGACTTCGACATTTCTCGTTCTTTTGATGTTTTCTGAATTAATCACTACAACTAGAAAAAAATTATTTAATCAAATCAAAGAAAAAGAAGCTGAGGGGGAGTTGTTAGAAAATGGTGGTGTTGCCAGTGTTAAATTTGGTGAAATTATTCGTACCGCTCTTGAACAAAATGATTTAATTAATTGCTCAAAATTATTTTCTAATTATTTAGCCCATAACATTTATGAAAAAACTTCAAAGAATAAAGCTAAATTTAGTTTAGAAACATTGGTAACTCCACTTACTGGTAACTCCGTTTCCTTAATTAATGAGAAAATTGATAAAACTTGGAATGACGATACAGTGGGGGTTCAGCTTGATAAATCTCCTAACCCAAAGACGGCCCTCAATACCGATACTTTGAAAGATATAAATCTAGAGCATGCCTGTTCGGGAGTCGTCGATTTATTAGCGGAAAAACTTTTCTCTCGTGGGGTAAAGCTCGATATAAAAATACCCGAAAAATTAATGATCAAGGCGCGCTCTGAGGAACTAGAGCAGACGCTGTATCATCTTTTAAATTATGCTATTAATTCAACTCAATCAGATGGCAGCGCAAGAACGATTACAGTTTTTGCACATCGTTTGGGAAGTATTGTGGCTTTCGATCTCATACACTCAGGAAAGGGCTTTGATGATGAAATTCTAAAACAGCGGGTTGGAATTTCGCAGACAACCAAAAAAATAGATGTTGATTTACAGATTTGCCAATCTTTACTTGAAGAAATTCATGGTAAAATTCAAATAGATAATAAATTGGATCAAAATGGCGAGATTACCGGTGGGCGTGTCAAAATTATTTTTAAATCTAGCGAAAGAGAAACTAAGTTGGTTGATTTAAAAGTAGGTAGCAAGAAAGAAATATTGGCCGGAATTAACGCCGGTACGATTTAATTATCTCGAAATTTGATTTTTAAGTATCATGGCGATGAGGTCTTCGGTCTCATTAAGTAAATGCAACTTACAATTATTAATAAGCTCAACATTTTTGGTGACTTCATCTATTTCAGTGGCACAAGGAACTTTAAGATTTATTAAAATATCAGCAATCTTCACACCATATGCCTTTAGCAGAATAAATTTTATAAATTGATTCATTTTTACGGCGGCATTGAGATGCACAATATCCTTATCATTGTGCTTTAAAATGAGTGCCGTGATGTCTCCATCTTGAACCAATTGGAGCGAAGTTAAAGGGAGCTGAAGCTCTTGATGAGTTTTTATTTTATAGTCAATGAATACATCTGCATTATTTGGATAAATTGGCAGCGTTTTAAGCTTTAATAGTTCTTGAGTAATTAAAGGATTGCTAAAGTTCGTTTCAGTTATTTTATGGACACTGTATTCATCAATTGAAGAAAGGATTTGAATTTTAAAACTCGATAGTAAGCTTAGGATGTGCCAAGCATATCCATCTGAATATTTTTCAACAGAATGCTTTATTTTGGCAAAGTTATCCATAAGCTGATCTGGATGTTGGTTTTGAAAAATATCACTTTGGCTATTTAGTAAATCAAAATGAGGTAAAAACTCATTGGGCATAAGTTGATTATTTGCAAAAAAACTTGGAACCAAAAGTGATTTCAGTTTGGCTTTCAACTTAGTTGGCCCATCACTTAAGTGCAACTGTATAATCTGGTGTCCGATCGAAGAACTGAAATATTCTCTAAAAACATTCAGGTTGAGGTAATTGTTTTTAGGCGTTAATCCAAAGTAGTGATAAAAAGCCGTTCCGTATTGTTCGACCTTTGCCCGATAGCTTTCAGATGAAGTAAGTTCTATTTTGACATCCAATTGATCGGTTTGGTTTATGATCATCAATAGTGGGTATTGTTTTTCAGGACCAATTTTTAATCCCAAAAGTTCAGAGGTTAAATTTTTCTTAGTATTTAAAAAATCCTCATTAGATAACATTTCAATCGTAAAGAAACTTTCTAAAGAAGTGCTAGAGTTCCACAAGTTTTTAAAAAAACTTGGATGAGGAATGTGACCATTTTCTTTTGTTGAAACTGAGGATATGAGCTTACCTTCGATGATCGCATCTTGGTGAAATTCAAAAATTACCTCATTATCAATTTCAGTCACGTATAAGGGAGTTGAGACAGCATTTTTGTGACGTGTGAAATTTTGAAATTCCTCAACGATTTTTCCAAACTTATTAAAACGAGGCAAATCTCCTTTTATCTCGAATGATAAGCAGGATTCTTTAATTTTATTACTAAACTCGGCCGGGTGCTTAGTTGGTTTAGCCGCTTGTTGACGTTTAGTGAGGACATAAACAAAATGAGCGATTTCTCCCTTTCCCTTCAAGTCTTCCAGGTTAAAGCAAGCTTCAACTTTAAACTCATTTAGCAATTGCTCAATTCGCTCGCTATGACTAGGAACGAAAAGTTTTTGGTTGGAGAAAACGTAAAGCACACCATCTTTTTTCAAATGATTTTTTTGCCCCAGTATTTGTTGGATCAAATAATGGTGGGGATTGCTCTTGGGGAGCTCGGTTAAATTAAGTACGATGCGATGATAAAGAGTTTCACATGTACCAGTATCAATGCTTAAAAAGGAGGCTTGATTATTACCGAAATCCTCAGGAGAGTTTCGGTACTTCTCTTTCATGATTTTGCAAATGAAAGGGACTATTTCATATTTATGTTCGGCAGCAACTCTGGTTAAAAAGCTCAAGAATTGAAGTTCTTGGCAAATTTTTAGAAATTGTCCATCAATAAATTCTTGTCCTTCAAATTCAGGACAAATTAAGTTATTCCATTGGGATAATTTGATATTCGATTCTTGAGCGAGCCAATGAGAAAGGGCAAATGAAGTAACATGATTTCCAATGAAGCGAGTATTTATAGTTGTGGGAAGAACGCAAACTTTATGATGATTTAATGTTTTGATTTTTGCTTCTGGTTTAAGCCAGGTTGGCATTTTGACCAGCAATTCATTTACAAATAAGCCAAAAGATAAATGAGAAAGAGAGTGAGAATAGTTTCTTATGGAATAAATTTGATCATCTTTTGGAGTTGAAATTAACTTAATAATTTCAGTAAGAGTCACATTTTCAAAGGCTTCTTTGAGTTTTAGCAAAGATTCGCGATATTCTACTGAAGGTCTGTACCAGCTGTATTGATTTATTTGAAGTGATTCACAGGCAAGTTCTGTAGAGCTGTCTTTTTTAAAAATTTTTCCCAAAAACGAGAGAGGATTAAAAAGCGTATCTTCGCTAATTGAAAGGTTCTGTTCTTTGGAAAGATCCATTATAAATTTAATTCTGAAAAGATAAATAGCTACGGCCCTGAAGCAATACACTTTTATAAAATCTTCTAGATTTTTTTTCAGAGGAGAAGTGTCATCTTGAACGTGCAGCCAAAAATCATTTTGATGAGAAATGAGTGAAAGATCTATTTTGGCATATTCAGCAAAGCGAAGAAATTCATTGAAGGTTTGCAGTTTCATCGATTTACTGGTTGAGCAGAATTTTTTAAAGTGAGCGAGCGCATCGATTGAAAGATTGTTGATGGAGTTTTTTATAGTAATGGCCGAAGTTGAAATGAGGCCTTCACCTTTCCAGCCAGGGATAAAAAAATCAGAAGGATTAAAATCTGAGCGAGTCGACGAATCCAAATCGCTATTTATTTCCACGTTCGTAGAATTGGCGATAGTTTGGTCCAAGTCGATTGGCCAAAAATGAATTTTTCGGTTGGTTCCGTTTTGATCCAAAATCAATCCTCTAAAGATCAACAAAATAATGGGATTTAAGGTCTAAAATACTGACGCAGGTTTAGGGCGAAGTCACTCGAAAAAAATGACTTTTTTGGCTTTTTTTTAATGTAAGGTATGAAAAATACTATACTCAAAAAATTGATTAAAGATTTCAATCTAGCACGACGATATGTTCATGAGCATTATAATGTAACTGCGTATTTTCTTGGTTATAATTAGGGGTTTCTATGGCCGATATTTTTGATGAAGTTGATGAAATTCTAGATGAAATTGATTCAACTCCGGAACCCGGAGAGGAAACTGTTTCGGCCAATAATAGCTTCGATGAAAGCGAGCTTCATGAAATTATGTCAGAAATTGAAAATCTTGAAAAAGAATTCGACACAGATAGATCTTCAGATATTTCTTCAACTCCCATGATGAGTTCTGAATATGCTGATGGAGAAGTTGAAGAGATATCAGAAGAGATATCAAAGGAGTCAACATACGATGATTCTGCTCATTTCACAGATGAAGAAATTGAATCGATGAGTGAAATTGAAACAAATGTAATTCCCATGTCTCGACCAGTTGCTGTTAAAGCTCCTGAAATTTCGTTTGAAGCTCAAGGTCAAATGACTCTAAACTTGGGTTTCAAAATTGGAGAAGAAGTTGCTCAACTTTCGATTGATCCGATAAAAGGATTATGTGTAAAAATGAACGGTGTCGAATTAATTATAAGTGATCAAGATGGGTGTCAGGTAACTATGGAAAGTGGAGTTAAATTCACAATTCCTTTGACGTCTGAAGTCTCTGCCCATAAAAAGAAATCAGCTTAATTCTTTTTAGGAGATCTCCCTATGAGTGTTAAAATCCTTGGCGGATTTGCTCGAGGTCAATCTCTTTCTATTCCCAAAGGTGATTTTGTAAGACCCACCTCTGTCATGCTTCGACGAAGAATTTTCGATTATTATCAAAAACTGGATGATTGTATTTTTGTTGATATTTGTGCTGGCTCTGGGGCAATGGGCTTTGAGGCGTGGTCCAGAGGAGCTGAAGTTATTTATCTCAACGAAGCCAATAGACAAGTCATCAAATCGTTGGAAGAAAATAGAGAGAATTTACTTTTAAAAAATCATCACAAAAAAAATGGACGAATTGTTTGTAGTCATACAACCGCAGAAAAATTTATCCTTCATTTCAAAGATATTTATGCCACTTTTTCAGCTGATCAAAAAGAGCAGACAATTATTTTTTTAGACCCACCCTACGCTCAGCAATCAATTTATTTTGATGTCGTAAAAGAATTAACTTCCCACGACACTAATGAATCGTGGTTTTTTGGTCAACTTTGGATCGAATCCGATCCAGTTAAGGGAATAGCGATGTCAAAATGGTCAACTTTGTCCCTGACTTCTTTTAAGACTTTTGAACAAGGAGACAGCTACATCTTTGTGACAAATTTTCCCCAAAATTCTAAATTATGAAATACTAATTAAGGATGGAATTATTGGAGAAGTTATGGAGCTTAGCTCACGAGTAAAAGGTATTTCAGAAAGTGTCACTCTTCGCTTAAACACTAAGGCGATGGAGCTATCGGAAAGTGGCAAGCAGGTTTATAATTTAACAGCTGGTCAACTGCCCTTTAGACCGCCTCAGGGTTTTATTGATTCTATTCGCTCGGAAGTTGATTTTTTAAAATCTTTTCAATACAGCCCAGTCTCAGGATTCATTGAGTTACGAAAAAAAATTATCAAGCATATTGAAGAAACAAGACTCATTAGATTTGACAATTTGGATGAGCCTTTTGATTGCGTCGTTTCCAATGGAGCCAAACATTCTATTTCAAATATACTAGGTGCACTTATCGATCCAGGAGATGAGGTTGTTATTATTTCTCCCTACTGGATTTCATATCCTGAGATGATTAAATTTTGTCGAGGTGTTCCTGTCGAGGTAAAATCTTCAATTTTTGATGTCTTTACTCCATCGCTTCAAGAAATTAGAAAAGCCTTCTCGGAAAAAACAAAAGCCATCATCATCAATAGCCCCAACAACCCTGCGGGTATTCATTATTCAGATGAATGGATGCAACGATTTGCGGAACTTTTGCTAGAGTATCCCCATGTAAACATTATTAGTGACGAAATTTATTTTGAGGTTTGTTATTACGATCCCAAACCCACTTATTTTTATCAAAAAATTCCTGAACTTTTAAAGAGAACAATTATCGTAGGTGGAATTTCTAAAGCTTTTGCCAGCACAGGACTTCGCATCGGATATTGTGTCGGGCCCCAAAATATTTGTAAGGGAATTGAGAACTTACAAGGTCAATTAACCTCAAGTGCAAATTCATTAATTCAGCGGGCAATGCTGAATTATGATTTTTCAAGCTCCTCGCAATTTCTTGTACCTGTAAAAAATCATTTGAGGGATAATGCTAATATTATTAGAGAAAAATTCAAAGAAGCTCACTTGATGAAGTGTTGGTATCAACCAGTCTCCGCATTTTATTTTATGCTCGATTTCTCCCAAACTCCTATCTTTGAAAAATATGCTAAAACTAGAAAAGATAAATCAGACCATTCCGTTCAGATTTGTGAAGACATTCTCAATGAATTAGGGGTTGTCATCGTGCCTGGGACTGATTTTGGAATGATCAATTCCGCGCGTTTAAGTTTAGTGCTGCATAAAGAAGCATTTGGCGAAGCAATGGATAAGTTGGTCGCTTTTTTAAACGAGGGGTCAGTTAAGTCTCATTCAACATAAGTTTTGCTAGGGGGATTTTTCCCTGGATACCTTCCCGTTGATTCTTTGGGCATAATGAGAAGGGGGAGAGGACCAGCAATGTTATCTAAAATAAATATTGGATTCATTTTTATTTCGCTATTGCTATTAAATAGCTGCGGACAAAGTGCCTCTGAAGAAATCGATGGCACTATTTTGAGTACCAATATTTGGCTGAGTAAAGGAAATTGTCAAAAAGCCATCGATACAATTAACTCCATTAGTTATCAAAGTAGAAATGCAAGTTTTCTCAAAACTTATGCCTCGGCTTATGCTTGTCGAGCAGGTTTTTCTATTGTCACATTTTTCGCTGACGATATCGCTCTCACTGCTACACCTAGTCCTCTAGGGGGCATGTCAATTTATTCAACTTCACAAACCACCGTCACAGGAGCACTGGAATCAGATGGTAGTTTTTTAGATTTGCAAACAGCAGTAAATACTTTGTTGTACGCAGGGGGAATTTCTTCAACAGCAGAGCCCACAACTACAGCGCGAGCAAATTATTTTGATACTAAAGATGCTTCAGAAATCAATTCTCAGCTGGCCTTCATGCTCCTTGCTCAACTTGGCAAGTACATGCATTTTTATGCTGATGCAGGAATAACTGGAGTTAAAGGCTCTGGCCTTGGAAGCAATAATTGTTTTACCAGTTATGGAAATACGTCTGGACCAGTTCAGTTGCTGATTGCGGCTCTTCCAGGAGCATGTCGGTCAACTAATTCTTCACATCCCTTTCTTGATTCAAGTGTGAGTGCGGCCACAAGAAAAACTCGCTTATGCCAAGGTGTGGTTTTATTAAATTCAGTTTTTGAAGTTTTGCCCACAGTGCTTGCTTCTGCCTCGGGAACTAGTTTATCTGCCATTGCTGGAGTTACTACTGCTATATCTGCAGCCAAAGCGGTTGCGACTCCTTACATTGGAACTGTTGGGTCTGTCATGAGTCAAGCCAACTGTGAATCCACTGCCACTGTAGTGGAATTAGAATCTTATTTTTCATTATTGTTTGAAGGTATTATTCAATGAAATATATTTTATTCATTATTTTATTTTTAATCAAACCAATTTTAGCTCAAGAAGTTTCCTATTTGGCCCGCAGTCCGCGCGCTCTATTGATGGGCGATGCTTTTACCGCCATTGCTGATGACGAGTACACTCTTTTTTATAATCCCGCAGCACTCGGCCGAAATAAAGGAGTGAGCTTAACGGTGCTAGATCCCAGTTTTGGCTTAACAGACGCATTATCTGAGTTGGATCGATTTAATAATTTACCATCTACCGCTCCAGGCATTGCTAATCGCTTGATGGATTTTCCTATTCACACTCAAGTGGGGGTGTTTCCGACTATGAAAATGGGGCCCATTGGTTTTACATTGTTTGCTAACAACTCTACTAATTTTTTACTGAGAAACGCGACCAATCCCATGCTCGATATTAATTATCGTTATGACCGGGGATTTGTGGTGGGTTATGGCTACAACATTATTGGCAACGGTGCTTTTACAACCAAAGCCTCTCGAAAAGGATCTAAATCTGAAGTGAGTGCCGGGCGAAGATTGTCGCTTGGGGCTTCAATTAAACACATGAATCGGCAGGGAATTAATAATAAGTTCGATTTATTCGGAACAACGATTTTGAGTTCAATCAACTCAGGGGCCGGTAATATTAGTTCCATTAAGGACTCGCTGGGATATTCAGCGGGAAGCGCTTGGGGTTATGACTTAGGGGCGGAATATTCCCAATCTTCTGGTCACTCCACATTTACTGCTGGCTTGGCGATTTTGGATTTAGCTTCAACTCGCTTCACCAAAACTTCAGGGACTGCAGAGGTTCCCAAGCAAGACATGATAATCAATTCAGGTATGGCTTTTAAGCAGGATTTTGGTTTGTTGGATTACACTTTATCGGCGGATCTATCTCCACTAAATGGAATGGTGGGCTGGGAAAGAAAATTTCACATTGGGGCCGAACTTTCACTTCCGCTGATCACGCTTAATGCCGGACTAAGTGAAGGTTATGTATCTTATGGTGGCTCAATTAAGCTCTGGCCTTTTAAGCTAACTGCAGGCTTCTATGGCAAAGAGGTTGGGTCAACTTACCGCGAACAAGAGGCCAAAAGAATCATTTTGTATTTAAGTCTTTTCGACTTTTCAATCGATCTCTAGTTCTCTACAATTTTTCTAGGCAAACTTATTAAGCAAGAATATGGCCGACTAAAACAGTCAGTAATGCCTTTGGAGGTTTTGTTGAAAAAGACTTTTGTCCTAGACACTAACGTTCTTCTTTTTGATCCCACCGCTTTTAGAAAATTTGGAAAAAACACAGTCTTTATACCCCTAATTGTCATTGAAGAAATTGATCGTTTTAAAAAAGATCAAAATGAAAACGGTAGAAATGCTAGAAATTTTTCGCGATTTATCGATGATCTTCGCAGTCGTGGTTCTTTAGCCGAAGGGGTTAATTTAGACAATGGTGGAACTTTAATTATCTCCGTTGATCGTCATGTGGATTCAAAAAATCTTCCAATAGATGTTTCAGTTAACGACAATCTCATTTTATCTTCCGCACTTGCTTTCAAGATGGATGGGGAAGATGTTTTACTTGTTACTAAAGATATAAATCTTCGATTAAAAGCTGATATTCTCGGAGTGCCTGCAGAAGATTATGGGCAACTCGATATCGCTTTAGATGAACTATATTCTGGTCAAAGAATTTTCGAAATTTCAGGAGAGCGTTTAAAGGAATATGAATCTAGCCGTTTTATGGCCTTGGACGAAGACGAGCAAATGGGAGTTTTTGCCAACGAGTATTTTATTTTGCAAGAATTTCATAACCCAAGAAGAAGACTTTTGGGTCGCTATCATCAAGGTAAAAAAGGCATTGTACCGCTAATATCATTGCGAGAGGGAATTTGGGGGATTTATCCAAAAAATATCGAACAACAATTTGCCCTAGATGCACTTTTAAATGATGAGATAAACCTCGTCACTTTAGTAGGTAAAGCTGGAACTGGTAAAACGCTTTTGGCAATCGCTGCGGGTTTAGAAAAAGCTATTGCTCAGGGAAAATACTCCCGACTTTTGGTTTCACGTCCTATTCAGCCGATGGGAAGAGATTTGGGATTTTTACCCGGTGACGTTAATGAAAAATTAGCTCCATGGATGCAGCCAATTTTTGATAATATGGATTTTTTATTCAACCAAAATAGAAAACAGGCCGGAACTTCATACGAAGAGCTTATCAATCAGGGGATGCTGCATATAGAACCTCTAACTTATATTCGTGGTCGTTCAATTCCAGGCCAATACCTAATTGTGGATGAGGCCCAAAACCTTTCTCCTCATGAGGTAAAGACCATCGTAACTCGCGCTGGAGAAGGTACTAAAATTGTTTTGACTGGAGATTGCCAACAAATCGATAGTCCCTACTTAGATGAGACAAACAACGGGCTAGCTTACGTTGTAGATCGCTTGAAAACTGAAGATATTATCGGTCATACAACTCTACGAGTTGGTGAAAGATCACCGCTGTCTGAGGTTGCTTCAAAATTACTATGAAGAAAGTTAAAGGTGATCCTCGTTTTGAGCGAAAACATTTACGAGCTCCATTGAAATCTACTTGTCTCTACGTTGACGGTGAGCATGTTTTTAAATCCAAAATTGTAAATATTTCAGAGGGGGGGATTCTGCTAAGTGACCTCCCTCACATTCCTGAAATTAATTCTCTTCCTCTGGCAATCGACTTATTTCAATATCCTCGATTTCAAGCTCAGTCGCTTGAGCAATTAAAATCTTTGAATATTTTCGAATTACCTAGAACCATTTTGAAAACGAAAGCCAGAATGGTTCGATCATTTGAAGGACAAAGCAATGTCGATAAAATTTTTGTGAATTTTATTGGATGTGAGTTTTATAATCCTCAGGCTGATTTTAGTTCTTTTATAACCGCTTACGTTGAGACTTTTGCCAAAAATACAATTTATCTTCTGAGTCTTTTTGAGTCTCTTGGCAACCGTCAAGATCAACTTGAGCTCTTGAGAACAGTTTCACATCTTTTAGGTTATGACCGTCGTATGAAAATTCCTCTATTAAGAGCGAAAGTCCTTCATGACTATCAAAGTTTAGAAAGCTTATAGTAATTGTTTAAAATGCGACTAGGCTTTATTGGAGCTTGTCCTCAATTTGCCTTTTAAGATCTTTGACAGATTCAGCAAGCGTGCGTGATTCTTTTTCAAGGCGAAGAGTAAATTCATTCATCAGAAGGCGAGTTTTTGAAAAGAGGTCATCTTCATTGGCTTGACCATTAATTTGTTTGATCAATTCATTTGATTCGTTCATCAGGTCATTAAAACTCAATATTTTCAAATAATCAGAGAAATGATTATCTTTTTTCATTAATTTCCAGTTTTCCAAATTGACGATTTTTTCACTGTCAGTGCTCATTTCTAGGTCCCCTCTAAGTTTTTCGGCTCGGCTAATATGTTCTTTTCGATACAACTTTTCCAATTAATTTTCAGGCAATGAAAAAATTACTTTGGCCAAGTGCACCCTAAATTTTCGAGGCAAATGCGCGCCACAGGATTACGCCGGAGTTGAGAGAGGGGAAAATGTCCTTAAAATCATTATAACCTTGGTAAAAATGTACGATTTTGAAAAGTGCCAATTCAAAGTTCACGTGTAAAATTTCGCTTATTAATGCTTTTCATTGACCCTGGGGATTAACCTAATCTCATTTGTAGTCTTGATCATTGCTGCTGATTTAAGAGCTCTAAAAATTTAGTTCCAAATAGGTGAGCATCACCCGGCCAACGAGCTGTAAGAACGTTTTCGTCTACAACCACAAATCCATGATTTAAGTTATTTGGATTATCACGAAAAACTGGAAGGGGACCGCTTATAAAATCTTCAGGAGAAGCCAAACATCTTTTGACTTCACTTTCAACTGTTTCTTGATAAGTTCGATAATAGTCCTTGAGCCAAAGACAAGTCAGTGCCCAGGCCATTAATTCCTGCGAGGCAAGTAGCGCCGTTGATTTGCGGCCGAACAAAACACTGCGTCCGTCTTGCTTTTTACTTCGAGATAATAGAACCACTCCGTGGCAAATAGCTCCGATCACCTTATTTTTTTCAAAAAAATGAGCCACTATGATCTGAAGAGTTTCCGATTCAAGATACTCAATAATTCCCTTCGCATGACCACCAGGAAGTAATAGAGCGTCGAATTGTTCAACTTCAATATCAGACCACTTTATAGGATTTAAAAATGCGTGAGATTTTAGCATTTCATCATAGGCATTTTGGCCGTTTTGATCTGCTTGAAGCACTGGAGCTAAAATTCCTAAACTCTTGCCGGTGAGCATCAGCTGGTCACACTCAGGTTTTTTTGCATCCGGTGTAGAAAAAATAACCTGAACATTATTTGAAGCTAAAATTTTCCAAGGAACGGCAACCTCTGTTGGATCAAAATCTTTTCTAGGAAGGGGAATTAATACTTTTTTCTTCATCATTGTTATGGTCTCTCATTTTTTAAATTATGCTGGCTTCATTCTCATTAATTATTCTCTACGTTTTTAAAAAAAGTGATCGCCAGAGATTTATATCTGGAGAGTAAGAGGGGAAAATGTCCTTAAAGTCGTTGCAGCCTAAATGAAAATGCAGAACTCCGGCCATCAAAGAGCGGTAGTCAGTGGTTACAGAAATATCACGGTCCTCGTGCAGATTTTCACTTTTTAATTCTTTCCATTGACCGTAGAGATTTTTTCCGTTGATTCCTCCACCCACGATTAAAGCGGTTGATCCATGTCCGTGATCAGTGCCTTTATTGCCATTTTCTCGGACGGTTCGACCAAATTCAGTACAAGCAATGATGAGAACATTGTCCATTTGTGCAGCTAAGTCTTCCCTAAAGGCTGCTAGGGCTTCTGAGAATTCAGTGAATCGTTTGGCCAGAGTTCCTTCGTTGCTGCCTTGATTGACGTGAGTGTCCCAGCCACCCATTTCTGTCACAGCGATACTTAGACCGAGGTCTGCTTTAATCAATTGAGCAATATCTTTCAGGCCATTGGCAAAGTTGGATTTGGAGTAGTTTGCCTTGGTTAAATTTTTAGATTTTAGTTTCAACAATTCAATATTTTCAAAAGCCTCTGCTCCTACTCCTCGAAAAACCTTGTCGGTTGCCTGTTGATACATTTCTTCAAATCCCATTCCTAAACTTTTTGAAAGTTCACTTTTAGGAGTTTGAAAATCTTTTAAATTGTTAAAAGCTAGAGTAGGTTCTTTACCCCTAAGAATTTGAGGCAGAGTAGGTTGAATCGCCATAGCACTAAGTTTATTTTTATTTGGTAGCAGGGCTATCGCCCGGTTTAAAAAGCCGTCACTGGTACTTTTTAAACCTGGAGTTCCACTTTCAAAATACTCTTGAGCATCAAAATGAGAACGAGTGAGATCCGGACTTCCGAATTGGGTAATAAAAGCAACTTCTTTATTATTCCAAAGTGGGTACAAGGACTTCATAGCAGGATGCAACTGGAAGTGATTATCAATTTGAAGCGCATTGACCTTATCTTGTTTAATTGAAATATTGGGTCGCCACTTATAATAATTTTCCTCTCCTACCGGAGAGAGCATCGATAAGCTGTCTTGGGCCCCTCTCAGAAAAATAAAAACCACTACAGGCTTTCGTTGTGATAATTGAGGTTGAGATTGAGCAAAAATGAGCTGAGGTCTAAGCATGGTTCCAATGCCTAAAACTGAAAGTTGTTTAAAAAAATCTCTTCTCGAATGGTTTTGATCCATTGCTATTTCCTTTGAAATTCAGGCGAACCTAAAATCATGCCGGACATTTTACCAATATAAGTAAGTTTGATTTCATTGTTTGCAAAAAATGGAGTTTCTAGCTCTAGTTCATGCTTTATAATTTTTAGATTTGCTGCATTCAATTGCCCAATGCCAAAGCTTTGACTCATGGATTGGATTTGTTTTTCAAGAGTTTTTTTTCTATCGATTGTCGGCCAAGAGATAAGCACTCCAGAAAATTTATGAGCACTTAGATCAAGAGCGAATTGTAATCTTGAAATCATTGAACCAGGACTTACCCAGATACTAGCCTCGTCTTTAAAGCCAGTCGGGGGTTGTGCGCGATAAAGTTCTTCTCCCATCATTTTTAATGATTTTTGTAAGTCTGTTGTATTTAAGATTTCACCGTTTAAAGCACGCACAGAACTTGCAATTAATGCAAGCGGCATTTTGATTTTACTTTTATCATATTTGGGATCCCAAAACTCTTTACTGGTAAAAATTAATCGATAAATCTCTTTGAGATTTCCTTTGGATTTTAAGAATGTTTCTTTGCATTTTGTGGCAAGCAATTGAGGTGGAGTTTCGTCAATAAAATAACTTACTAATTTATGACATATATGTTCAGCCGTTTTTGGATGCAGGGCCAATGTCATTAGAGCTGTTTCACCTTCAAGCAAGGAGGAATTGGGATTACTTTTATTGGTAGTAAATTGCATGCTTAGCCAAAGTTTATCTGACTTATCATGCGCTTTCTCATTGAAATAAAAAAGTGGATTTTCTTTTAAGTCTTTGACTCCCCAGCCGGTGAGAATGCGGGCAAGCTCTTGAACATCTTTTTGAGTGTAACCACCGTCAGCACCGAGGGTGTGAAGTTCCATTACTTCTCGAGCATAATTTTCATTTAGTGCTTTATTGCGACTGAGTCTGTTGTCAAGGTAAACTAACATGGCCGGATGATGGGCAGAGGCAAGTAGCATTTCAGGAAAAGTTTTAAATATATTTTTTCGAATGACATCATTTTCATAATGATATGCAAAAAACTTTATTTCATTTTTTCCAACATCAACATTAAAGTGGTTAAACCAAAAATCGACTAAGACTTCTTGAAGTTGTTTTTTACTTTCAACTGCTCTCATTAGTTTTTGAGTCGTGAGTTCCGTAATAAGAGCTTCGGGAAAACGATCATTACCGATAGCCTCTTTTACTTCCTTGCGGATTTCTCTATTGGTATCTGTTTGATCAACCTTTAGCCCCAGGTCCTTGGCCAACTCCTCTGGCTTTTTATAAAAATTGATAATATCTCGAGGCTCCATATCTAAACTTTTTATGTGACGAAGCTTTTCTTCCAGTGATGAATCATCTATTTTCTCTGGATTGAGTTGTTCTTCTATCCAGTGCAATTTAGACTTAGCCCCTAAATTAACTAATAGTTCAAGTTCATTTGCCCTAGGTCCAAAACTAAGTCGGTTTAACATGTGAGTGAGTTGTATTTTTAGAGCTGGTTTATCGATGGCGAAAGATTGAAGTGAAAAAATAAATAGCAAAGACGAAATGATTTTTTTCATATTATTTCGAAATAAAATAGGCCGCGTTGTATTGCCGCGGCCTGGTCTTAACGTAAGAAAGAAAAGAATTACTTTAATTTATTAAAGTATTCTTGAGAACCTTTTGGATCTGGCTTCATTGTCGCTTTACCTTTTGTCCAGCCGGCAGGGCAAACTTCACCGTGCTTTGCAGTGTATTGGTATGCTTCTACAGTTCTTAGGACTTCTTCAACATTTCTTCCAACAGAGAGATTGTTTACAGTTGCTGTTTGAACAACATTTTTGTCATCAATGACGAAAACGCCACGTAGAGCTACTGATTCTCCTGCGAGAACTTCATATGAGCGTGCGATACTCTTAGAAAGATCAGCGGCAAGTGGGTGATGCATTTTACCTAATCCACCTTTTGATCTTTCAATGTTTGTCCAAGCTAAATGAGAAAATGCAGAGTCAACAGAGCAACCGATAACTTCACAGTTTAACTCTTTAAATTGTGCAAGATGATCTTCAAATGCTGTTATTTCAGTTGGGCAAACGAAAGTAAAATCGAGAGGGTAGAAATAAAGCACTTTCCATTTTCCTGCAAAGTCCTTATGAAGTGAAATTGATTTAATCTCTCCATTGACTACAGCATCGGTAGTAAAATCAGGAGCAGTGTTTCCGACTAATCTAGACATGAATTCCTCCGTAAAAAATATTTAAAAGCTATGATGAACGAAGTAACTTTAAATTGATTGAGACTTAAGATCAAGTCAATTTCCCTTGAGGCAAAAGATTCAACTGTCAAAAATAACAATGACTTACGACATCATTTTAGGCCAGATCAATTGATTTATAAGGCGTCGAAATAGTTAAAGATTTTGAGATTTTAAGCCGATTAGGTTGTGAATTTTAAATTAATAGTTAATCAGTAAATGGAGAAATCGATGGACGTTAAAGCCTATATTCCCAACCCGATAGTTATTGAACAAACCGCACGTGGTGAAAGACAGTACGATATTTACTCTCGATTGCTCCTAGATAGAATTGTTTTTTTAGGAACTGAAGTTAACGACACTGTAGCCAATTTAATTATGGCGCAAATGATGTTTTTGGAGCAATCCGATGCTGAAGCTCCAATTCATTTTTACATCAATAGTCCCGGAGGATCGGTCTATGCTGGTTTAGGAATTTACGATATTATGCAACATATAACTTGTCCGGTTTATACCTATTGCGTTGGTATGGCCGCATCGATGGGATCACTGCTTTTGACTGCTGGTGCAGCGGGGCATCGACACTCACTTCCTCATTCGCGTATAATGATTCATCAGCCATTGGGTGGTGCGAGAGGGCAGGCAAGTGATATTCAAATTCAAGCAAATGAAATTCAAGATTTAAAAAAGCAATTGAATGGAATTTATGTTAAACATTCTAGCTGTGGAATGACGATGGATAGAATTGAAAAAGAAACCGATCGAGATAATTATCTCAATCCCCAAAAAGCGATTGAATTGGGACTGATCGATTTGGTCATTGATAGAAGTTCAAATAAATTAAAAAAATAAAAAAGCGTAAATGATTAATTCTAAGGATTGGCCAAGATGACAAAAGAAAAAACAACTTTCCAAAGTGCACTTCATTGTAACTTTTGTGGGAAGTCTCAAAAAGAAGTTAAAAAACTAATTGCAGGACCTGGATGTTATATTTGTGATGAATGTATTGAACTTTGCAATGATATCATTTTTGAAGATTCGCAAAAAAACAATACCAAATCGGTAGTCGACAATGTTCCTAAACCTCATGAAATCAAAGCTCATTTGGATAATTATGTCATTGGTCAAGATCGAGCAAAAAAAATTATTTCGGTTGCTGTTCACAACCATTATAAAAGAATTTCTCACAAAACTGGTGATCCTCGCAAAACTGATACAGTGGAGTTGGCTAAATCAAATATTTTGTTAGCAGGTCCAACAGGTTCTGGAAAAACTTTGATTGCCCAATCACTTGCAAAATTTTTAAATGTACCATTTGCTATTGCTGATGCAACCTCTCTTACTGAAGCGGGTTATGTTGGTGAGGATGTAGAAAATATAATTTTGAATTTATTACAAAATTGTGATTTTGACGTCGAGCGTGCGCAAAGAGGAATTGTCTATATAGATGAGATTGATAAAATTGCCCGTAAATCGGAAAATCCTTCCATAACCAGAGATGTTTCTGGAGAAGGCGTTCAACAGGCATTGCTGAAAATTGTTGAAGGCACAATTGCCTCTGTACCTCCTAAAGGTGGTAGAAAACATCCTCAGCAAGAATTTATTCAAGTCGACACAAAAAATATCCTTTTCATTTGTGCCGGCGCTTTTGTTGGACTTGATAAAATAATTGAAAAAAGAATGACTAAAAGACCCATGGGTCTTATGTCTGAAAAATCTGAAGCCGAACAATCAGTGATTGAAAAATTAGGTGGTATCGAGCCAGAAGATCTTTCAAAATTTGGATTAATTCCCGAATTTATTGGGCGACTTCCAGTCAATGCAATGTTGACAGAATTGGATGAGGCTGCGTTGGTTTCAATTCTTACAGAACCTAAAAATGCTTTAACTAAACAGTATTCAAAACTTTTTGAGTATGAAGGAATTGAATTAGAATTCGAAGAGTCAGCATTGAAAGAAGTTGCAAGGCAAGCCTTAGAAAGAAGAACGGGGGCTCGAGGATTGCGGGCCATTCTTGAGCAGTCTATGTTGGATGTTATGTATGAAGTCCCATCTAACGAGAAAGTTTGCAAAGTCGTGGTTACTCTCGAATCAGTTACAGGCAGAGGAACTCCTAAGGTAATTGAGGGACCACGCAAAACACTGACTGCAGCAGCTGGGAGCAATTCTGCTTCTACACCAAAAAAGAAAGTAGAGTCAGCTTAATTAATAGTATGAATGTTATATTTGATAAAGCCTCCTCATCTGGAGGCTTACCTCATTATCTAAGGCTTCAGTGCCCCAGATTCTCCAAGGGGCTTTTGAGTTTTTATATTTAAAAATTTTCAAAGGGACTAAGTTTGGATCAAGAAAATTTTGATTGGCTTCTTTTACTTGTTAGATGGCTTCATATTACGGTAGCCGTGACCTGGATCGGAACATCTATTTTTTTCATGTGGCTCGATCGCACTCTCAAGTTCAATCCTGATTCAAATAAAGAAGGTCATGTCGGAGATCTGTGGATGGTGCACGGGGGGGGCTTTTATAAAGTTGAAAAACTTTTAATGGGCCCTACCAAAGTTCCAGATCACCTACATTGGTTTAAGTGGGAATCTTATTGGACTTGGATGAGCGGGGCTTCTTTAGTTGCACTTATTTTTTACACCGGAGATGGAACTTTTCTATTGGATTCAGCCGTTTCTAATATTAGTTATTGGCAAGGTGTTGGAATAGGTCTTTTTTCTATTATTGGTTCTTGGTTTTTTTACGACTTTGTTTGGGAGAATAGAAAAATTAAAGATGTTCCTCTCATCGGTCATGGCTTGACCATTCTTTGGCTCGTAATCATGTCCTATTTTTTATGTCATACTCTCAGTGGTAGAGCTGCCTATATACACATTGGTGGAATGTTGGGAACCTGGATGATCGCAAATGTTTTTATGCGAATTATTCCACGTCAGCTCAAAATGGTAGAAGCCTCACGAAAGAATGAAGCCGTAAATCCAGATTGGGGAAAAAACGCTAAGAATCGCTCGACTCATAATACTTATTTTACCTTGCCGGTCATTTTTATTATGATTAGCAATCATTTTCCTGCAACTTACGGACATGATTTTAATTGGATTATTTTGCTTTTAGTGTGTGCTGCAGGAGCAGCGATCAGGGAATATTTTGTGGTACGGATTGATAATCCGAAACGCTCAAAACGTTTTTTAGTCTTAGGGATCGTTCTACTTCTTGCGACTATCAAGTTTAGCCAAGGTGAAAGAAGTGTAAAAGTTACTCATGAAGCGCCCGCCGTAAAAAAAGCGGAAATTATTGAAGTAAAACCTGAAGCTAATCAAGCGATTGTTCAAACTCAAAACCAACCCGCTGCTGTAGGGACTGCATCTGTTACTGGAAATATCAATTTTGAAGGAGTCCCTCCTAAAGGAAAAAAACTCAATCTACCCAGTGGGTGTGCCTCACAAGGAGATGTTTTTTCAAATGAAGTTATCGTAAAAAATGGGAAGCTTCAAAATGCCTTAGTAAGAATTACCAAGGGGCTTGAAGCAAAAAATTTTAGCGATGTACCTAACAAGGTTGCAGAGCTTGATCAGCGAGGCTGTCAATATAAACCGAGATTACTTGCAGTGAGAGTTGGTCAAAAGGTAGATTTCATTAACAGTGATCCTGTCTTTCACAATATTCGATCGATAACTCAAAACAACAAAAGTTTTAATATACCGATGCCTAAAAAAGATCAGAGAATAACAATGGTTTTTGATAAGCCCGAAATTTTTATGCAATCCAAGTGCAGCGTTCATCCGTGGATGGGGGCTTACATTGCTGTCATTGATCATCCTTATTTCAGTGTCTCAAATGAAAAAGGTGAATTTAATATTAACAACCTACCGGCCGGCAATTATACGATAGAAGTATGGCATGAAGTTTTTGGTTCTCAGATCAAGGAAATAAGCATTACAGCTGGCGCAAAAATAAATTTGGATTTTTCATTTAAGGCAAAACCATAATACCTCAAAGGAATTTCTTATGATTAGTACTCACATTCTTGATACAAGCAAAGGTCTTCCAGCAGAGAATGTTCAAATCACGCTAGAAAAAAAAGATCTCAACGGAGTATGGAAGATTTTAGGTAAGGGGCAAACTAATATCGATGGGCGGCTAAGTTTTGATTGCCCAAAAGAGACTGGTGATTACCGATTAAACTTTGAAATAGAATCTTATTTTGAAAAAATAGATTGTGAATTTTTCTTTTTAGATACCACTATTGTTTTCCACGTTGCCAGTGTTGACAGAAAATATCATGTTCCGCTTTTACTCAATCCTTATGGTTATACGACTTACCGAGGAAGCTAGAATGAAGAAAGATATTCCCTATTATTCGGATTACGTCACCCCCGCATTCTTAAAATACCTATTAAAGAAAGCTCGTCCAGTAAATGGCGTGGCAAACTTGTTAGAAGTCGGACAAGGCGGAGGGCTTGAGAGTAAAGAGGCGTTGAGTTTTTTGTGCGAATTATATGAGCTCGTAAAAAACGATCTTAATAAAGTACTTAGTCAACGAATCACAGATAGAATTTTCATTGATCAACAGACAGAAGCTTGTTTTCATTTTAACAAAAATTTAAAAAGAGATTTCCTCTCGATAGATTATAAAACTTTAATTGGTTTTGAAGACTCAAAAGGCAGAATTGTCATTGGTCCTAAAAATGATTTTTATTGCAAATCAGGAGGAGGAAAACCCATTGCGGACATTCCTGATTATTTAAAAGGAAATCATGTCACATTGTTTGGACCTCCAGATGATACAAAATTGTCGATTAATGCCATGAATGCCTACCACCGAAAATTAAAGGATGAACCCGCTGTTGTGGCAGAACTTTTAAAGACACAGACCTCAAATCCATTTTGGGGAGCAGATGATGAAGATTCCAAAACACCTCTAAGGGCCGATCTGGTTTCTGCTGGAATCAATCTTACCGAGTGCTTTGCTGGTACAATTAATTATCAAGATCCCATCAATAACAAAACATATAATCTTGAAAAAGATCATCTTTCATTACCGATTAAAAGATTTCCAGGATTGGCATTGCCATCTTTTTTTCTTTTATATAAAGAGAATCCATTGCCACTTCATCTTTATGATTTTGCTTTGCACTTATTTAAAAATTGGAACAACAAAAAAGCATTGGCGTTTTATGTTCCGAAATTGGAGAATGAAGAAGAGGCTCGTTATATAAAAATAATGATTGAGCAAGCTGAAAAACTCATTCAAAAAATTCATCCTAGTTTTGAATTGGGAACGATTCGCTTAATGATTGTTCTTGAAAATCCTCGAGCAGTTTTTAGAGTCAATGAAATCATCGATGAACTCCATCCCTATTTTGTAGGTGCATCTCTGGGGTGGCATGACTACTTAGCATCGACTGCTAGATTATTTAAGGAGGATGGTAATTATAGAATTCCAGTTAAAGCAGATCCCAATATTGTTATTCAGTATATTAAAGCGTCTCACCAATTACTTGCTGAGGTGGTAGGATCCAGAGGTGGTATAAAAGTTGGAGGTATGTATGGTATATTGCCGATAACCACAGACATTAAAAGTCCTTCTTTTCAAGTGACAATCAAAGGCTATATCAAAGATATTATCACTCAATTAAAACGTGATCTTTCCGGCTTTTGGGTGGCCCATCCTGATTTTGTTCGCTTAGGACTCGCAATGGTAGAAGGGTGGAAACTTTATCTATCAGGCGACAAGCAGAAACTTGAAACTTTAGTCAAAGAATTACTAGATCCCATTCACCATAAAGAAATATTAGATTTTATAAGTGGTCCTGATATTGAAGGATTAAAAACTGATGACCCGCTTTATAAACGATCACTTTTAGTTGCAGACATTAAAGAGTCAACTTTCATTGCCAATAATCATCCCGATGAAATCCGCTATAACGTTTTTCAATCGCTACAATATATAACGGATTGGCTTTCTGGAAATGGCTGTGTGGCATTACCTGCAGACATAAAAGGTGTACCTGTACGAGTGATGGATGATTTAGCTACCGCAGAGCGATCTCGTTGGGAGGTTTGGCATGAAATTTATCACGGGAGATTTTCTCTTGAAGAATTTTTAAAAATAGCCCATGAAGAGTTGCATTTTATACGAAAGGATTTATCAGACAGCAAGAAAATAGTTCAAGTTAAATGGAGCGATCGCACCGAGAAGTGGTATCCAGTTGCATTTAATTTAATGATTAGATTAATGACAGACAAAAAACCAGTAGAATTTGCATCCGAACTTCTCTTGCCATTTACAATTGATTCAGTTCGTGAAGCTATAGACCCATGGCAATTCGTATTAAGTATTGACTATGATAAATATAAAATGAATTCCCATATCGAACGCTTTAATTACTTTTTTGGTATGTGTGGAAGTCTTCGATTTGCCAGCACTATGGCCGAAGATCTAATCCTAGAAGAAACTAAAGCACAAAAGACCATTCTTTCATTTGAACTAGTCGATGTGTTGGAGGCAGCTGCTTTTCACGGAGATATCGGTGAGGGGAAAAAGACACTCGACCAGATGGCTTCTAGTGAACAACAATTAGTTTTGATTGAAGATCAATCAATCAAAAATGAATTAGTGAAATGGGGAGAGCTTTACAAACATAAATTCAAGATGAAGTTTCTTGTTTCAGCCAAAGGTAAAACAGGAAGTGAGCTATTAGCACTTCTTAAATCTCGCTTTGAAAATTCATTTGAGTCAGAATTTCAGACAGCAAAAGATGAACTTTGGAAAATTACTCAAAAGAGAATGAGTGCTCATCCCATCAATCATTTACGTGAAAAAATAGACCAAGTCTTTACTCGACATAAGATTGTAGGAGCCGAAATTGCTCTAAGCTCAAGTCTTAATTGCATTCAAACATTAAGCTTGGGCGAAAGCATAAAAGGCAAGCAGAAAGTCAAAGCAGATACATTGTTTGAAGTCGCTTCATTGAGTAAGAGTTTAGCAAGTGCCTTTGCAATTGAATATTTTTCTAAAAAAAACATATCGCTCAAGACATCGGTTAATTCACTTTTAGCAAAAACCAATTCAAGTTTTAGATTAACATCAAATGATCCGGCTAAACCTGAATGGGCCGATCAAGTGAACCTCGAGCATCTCATGAGCCATCGCGCTCTCAATTTGCATTATGTCAACGGTGTACCTGCCAATCAAAAAATGCCTTTAATTAGAGAATTTCTTGAGGGCAATAAAGAGTTTAATTACCCACCTGTTAAAGTGATAAATTCCCCAGGGAAAATATTTCAATATTCAGGAGGTGGCTTTTTAGTTCTAGAGCATTTGATTGAATCGCTTGAAGAAAAAACTATAATTGAATTAACTCGACCTTTTTTTGATCAATGCGGGCTTCGCAATATAAGCTTTAGTCAATCTCCTCTTCAAGGACAAGAATGTGCACATGGATATAATACAGAAAGTATGGAGGTTGAAGGCACTCGAAAAATGTTTCCTGCTTTTGCGGCAGGAGCATTGGGATCTGTAGCAGATCTCAATCGCTTCATTCAGCTTTTAATCCAAGCTTATCATCACCCAGAAACGTCAGATCCCATTAGTCACGATACTGCTGTATTGATGCTTCATGGGCAAGATTTTGGTAGTCAAGCTTTTATGGGGGCAGGGATGGGGCTAGGTATCTTTGTAGCAGATGCTGGTCCTGACCGCTTTGCCATCCATCAAGGAGCTAATGATGGCTTCCGATGCCTTTTTGTTCATTGTTTTGATGGACCCAATACTGGAATGGGGGTTAGTTTATTATGTAATGGTGAACTCAATGGAGTTCTCTTTATTGCTGAAGTTACCCAGTTAATATTGTCAGAATTTAAATGCGCAGGCATCGATACCTCAAAATTCAAACAGCATTTTGATATTAAAAATATATCCCATGAAGAAATTGTCAATGTAGGTTATAAAAATTTAATCTTTGATGCTTTTTTACCATCATTACCTGAAGAAATTTTAGATAAAGGGCCAATTGATCCTCTGGCAAAGTACAATTTAGCAGTTGGCGGAAAAATTATAGCTGTAAGTAATCAGAAGTTTGCCCGTGCTGAAAATTTACTTAGTCCCTACTTACCGGTTTTTTCTCCTGATCTTTTCGGGGTACAGGGCAAAATTATGGATAGTTGGGAGAGCGTTCGTCACAATCCCCACGAGTGTGACACTATGATTTTTGAATTAATCAAAAGTTCAACCATCTCTTTTGTGAGTTTTTCGACAAAGTTTCATTTAGGTAATCAGGTTCCCGCTGCTAAGATTGAAGGTTTTTGTGATGAAGATAAAACCTGGTCGGACATTATCCCTAAGGTTTCGTTGGAGGGGCATGCTCTTAAGCGCCTAAAGGCCTTAGTTTCGAAAAAGCATTTTTCGAAAATTAAAATTTCGGTTTATCCTGATGGAGGATTGACTCGGCTAGGGCTGTTTGCGGAACTTCCCTCGGAAGAGGCTGTTCACTTTCTTTCTTGTGATGTGGCTCAGAGTGAAAAATTTGCTGATGAAATTGCCAAAACGACAAAGCCGCTTGCAGCTCCATATTTTCCAGATCAAATTGAAATTAAGAAGAATTGGGATAGTTTAAAAAAAGGCGATGAATTCGACGTTGCTAATCTCGCTTTTGGTGGAAAAATTCTTTATGCTTCCAATGAGCATTATGGGCCTGCGATACAAACTATCTCTCCCTTTAGTCCGATGCATATGTTTGACGGTTTTGAGTCTGCTCGCAGTCGAGTGCCCGGGCATTTTGAAAAATTAATAATTCAATTGGCAAAGGCAGTAGTCATTCATAGAGTTGAATTAGATTTTTGTTTTTTTATTAACAATAATCCACAAGAAATATCTATTGAAGGCTTGCACAATAATGAATGGGTTAGTCTTGTAGAGCGAACTTCTGTTAAGGCTTTTGCAGGTAACAAGAAATTTTTTAAGATTTCCAATTCTCAAACTTTTGAACAATTAAAAATTCTTGTATATCCAGATGGAGGTATCAATCGCGTAAGGGCCTTGACCAAAATCTAACTTAGAGCATCTTGCCCTATATTAGTGGCGAATCTATTGAAATAGTTTAGTCTGATATTTCTGATTAACATGTAAAAATTATTTTCAACTAACCATTTCTTACAATTTGCCCCTACCTATTTAACACCAAAAAACAAACGATTAACTCGCTAAAGCATTAGACAACTCTTTGTTTATTCTTTAAAAAAGCAATTAATGCCTCATCATTTTTTTTGCACCAAGATCCAATTTCATGTCATGATTTTAATAGACCCTTCAGTTCCAACGTGGAAGTCAAGAAGTGACACCCACAGGAGTATGAGGACGAAATTAATAGTGCAGGAGGTACTATGTCGCAAGCCTGGTCAGAGTCTAAAAAGTTCCCACTTCTTCCATTAAGGGACATGATTATTTTCCCTCATATGGTCGTACCTCTTTTTGTGGGAAGAGAGAAATCCATCTCTGCACTTGAAGAAGCTCAACGCAACAACAACGAAATCTTTTTGGTAACTCAAAAAGATGCCAGTGTTCTCAATCCAGATCGAGAAGACATTTATGAGGTTGGAGTAGTCGTCAACATCATTCAAATGTTAAGGCTTCCCGACAACACTGTTAAGGTTCTTATTGAAGGTAAGTACCGCGCAAAAATTAAATCATTCGAATCAGGACCAGAAGGCTATTTTGCAGAAGTTGAGAAATGCTCATCAGAAACCAAGGATCCAGTTACTCTCGAAGCGACCATAAGAAGCATCAAAGGAATCTTTGAACAGTATGTGAAGCTAAATAAGAGAATTCCTCCTGAACTTCTTATGAGTATTTCTTCGATCACTGACCCATCGAGACTTGCTGATATTATGGTTGCTCATCTCACAATGAAAATTTCTGAGAAGCAAGAAATTCTTGAAGCAGTTGAAGTTGGAAGAAGACTAGAGTTGCTTCTAGAGAAAATGCAAGGTGAAATTGAGATCATCAATGTTGAAAGACGTATCCGCACACGTGTTAAAACACAAATGGAAAAATCTCAGAAAGAGTACTATTTGAATGAGCAAATGAACGCCATTCAAAAAGAACTTGGACAGAAAGATGACGGAAAAACAGACATTCAAGAAATGGAAGATCGTCTTGCTGCTAAGAAAATGCCAGATGAAGCTCGTGAAAAAACCGCGAAGGAATTAAAGAAGTTAAAATCAATGTCTCCAATGTCTGCTGAATCAGCAGTAGTTAGAAACTATGTCGATTGGATGCTTTCACTTCCTTGGGATGAATATACTGCTGACAATAACTCAGTACCACATGCTCGTGAGATCTTAGATGATCATCACTACGGTATGAAGGACGTCAAAGAAAGAATTGTCGAATATTTAGCAGTAAGATCACTTTTGAAAGAAGAAGGTAAGGGAACAATTCTTTGCCTTGCAGGTCCTCCTGGAGTTGGTAAGACTTCTATTGCAAAATCTCTTGCCGAATCCCTTGGTAGAAGTTTTCATAGAATTGCCCTTGGTGGTGTTCGAGATGAATCGGAAATCAGAGGTCACAGAAGAACCTATGTCGGAGCGATGCCTGGTAAGATTATGATGGCACTTAAAAAAGCTGGAACATCAAATCCACTTATTCTTCTAGATGAAATTGATAAAATGTCATCCGATATGAGAGGTGATCCTGCATCAGCGATGCTTGAAGTTTTGGATCCAGAGCAAAATAAATCGTTTTCAGATCATTACATAGAAGTTGAATATGATTTATCTAAAGTAATGTTTGTAATGACAGCTAATGACCTATCAAGAATTCCAGGTCCGCTGAGAGATCGTATGGAGATCATCCATCTATCTGGTTATACTCCTCAAGAGAAACTGGAAATTGGAAAAAGATATCTTCTTAAGAAAGCGCTTAAGAGCAATGGACTGGTTGATCACGAAGTTCAAGTTGGCGATACTTGCATGATGGATATCATTCGAGGCTGGTCAAAAGAAGCCGGAGTAAGAGAGTTTGAAAGACAGCTCAATACTGTTGTAAGAAAAATTGCAACTGAAGTAGTGACAAAAGAAGTTGCAGCCGGAAAGAAATTTTTGGTGACGAGCAAACAACTTCCAAAATATCTTGGGCCAAGACGATTTGATTCGACTGATATCGAAATTGGTGCGCAAGTAGGTCTGGTGAATGGTTTAGCTTGGACTAGTGTTGGGGGAGAACTCCTGCACATAGAAGTTGTTACTGTTGAAGGAAATGGAAAAATTCAAATCACAGGTAAACTTGGTGAAGTCATGCAAGAGTCTGCTAAAGCGGCCCTTAGTTATGTTAGATCTATCTCTTCGAGACTTGGCATAAGCTCAGAGTGGTATAACAAAAATGATATTCACATCCATGTTCCAGAAGGTGCGACGCCAAAAGATGGTCCGTCAGCCGGAGTGACAATGGTTACAGCACTTACAAGTGCCATTACTGGAATACCGGTATTTCAAGATGTGGCCATGACTGGAGAAGTTACAATCAGAGGTCGAGTCCTTCCGATCGGTGGATTAAAAGAAAAACTTTTAGCCGCTAAACATGCGGGAGTGAAGACGGTAGTAATACCAGCTAAAAACGTAAAGGATTTAGCCGATATTCCTGATGAAATTAAAGAAGGAATTAACGTACATCCATGTGAGCATGTTGAACAAGTACTAAAGATTGCTTTGGAGTTAAACAACCCAGAAAAATTTTTACAAGTTGTGGCACCAGCGCTTTCTGTGGTTGATGGCGACAGAGTGATGGAAGTTGCGAATTAATTTTCCTTAAAAACTGATGTTCAATTAAGGGCCAGAGTAATCTGGCCTTTTTTATTGGATTTTGACGCAATTATAAACTTTTAAGAAGCCCAAATAGAGCAATTTTTTGAATTGACATAGTTCTATGCATTGACTAATTTATACAGCACTTACGAATTCAAATGGGCGTTTAGCTCAGCTGGGAGAGCGCTACCCTTACAAGGTAGATGTCGGGGGTTCGATCCCCTCAACGCCCACCATTTAATTCTTCTTTTTTATATTATATTTTTAAATGATCCGGAGTAAACGACAGGGGCATGAGGTCAGCGAACTTCATTACTGTTTCTTTTCCCGACTCATCCCCGATAATAACTTCAAGGTTGCTGTCGGCAAATTCACTCATGACCTGACGACAAAGTCCGCACGGAGGCCAGCCTTCTTTGGTGTAAACATAAAGCTTCTTCAATTTCATTTTTTTATCACTTACTGCTTTCATGATCGCGACTCTTTCAGCACATATAGTGCCACCATAGCTGGCATTTTCAATATTACATCCAGCAAACAATGAACCATCACTAGTTAAGAGGGCACAACCAACTTGAGCCTTGGAATAAGGCGAATAAGCATTTTTAGAAGCTTCTATCGCTGCATCTCTTAGTTGTTTATTGTTCATGTTGTCTCCGATTTATAATTTGCCAAATTTTTCTATTGATAAATTTAATAGCGAGGTGAAATGGTTCATCGCTTTTTGAGCTTCATGTTTTATATCATCGTGATTTAATTTTTGATCTAAAATCCCTGAGCCCATATTAGTAATACAGCTGACTCCACAAACTTTTAATCCTAAGTGATTAGCAGCGATGCACTCTGCAACTGTGCTCATTCCAACCATATCTCCGCCGAGGGTGCGAATCATTTTAATCTCAGCGGGAGTTTCATAAGTCGGTCCTAAAACTCCTGCATAAATTCCTTCATGAATATTGTTGCCCAAGCTCTGCGAAACCGATTTCATGATAGCTAAAAGTTCGGGGTGGTAGGCATGAGACATATCTGGAAATCGAGGACCCATTTGATTATTATTTGGGCCAATGAGTGGATTTTTGCCAGTTAAGTTGATGTGGTCAGCAATGAGCACTAAATCCCCTGGACGATAATTTAAATTCACTCCACCGGCAGCGTTAGTGAGAATGAGTATATTAATTCCCAGGATGGCCAAAAGTCTTATGGGAAATACCACCTCGTCCATGGGAAGTCCTTCATAGGCATGAAGGCGTCCTTGCAATACGACGACTTCCACACCCTTTACTTTTCCAAGGATGAGTCTTCCTTCGTGGCCTTCTACTGTTGTTTTCTTAAAGTGAGGAATATCATTATAGGCAATGATAGTTTTGTCTTCGATTTGATCAACAAACACCCCAAGACCTGAACCGAGCACAATACCTATTTTGGGCTTAGATGTTTTTATAGATTGAATATATTGTGCTGCTTTTCCTAATTTCTCGTACATTTTTTATCTCGATTTATTTATTTTTGTTTTTAATTTGGGTGCAAATTTTGTTTGAATATCTAAAATTAATTTTTTCCTGCTTCGAGCCTTTGTGGACTTAATGACAATATCTTTTTTGATTATAGCTTGTGCGATATCTTTGGCCATGGCTAGCTGTGATTCATGACAATGTATGGTCAATAAACATTCTCCTTTTTTAACCTTGTCACCAATTTTCTTGTTCATGATAAAACCAACTGCAAAATCTATTTTGTCAGAGGTCTTTTGTCTTCCACCACCCAGAAGGACACTATGCATGCCAAGAGCTTTGCAATCCATTGATGTCACAAAACCATTTTTGGTCGAATTGACTTCGAATTGAAATTTGGTCTGAGGCAAAAGGCTATAGTCATCGATTATTCTTTTATCCCCACCTTGATTGCCAATGAGTTCTCGGAATTTTTCAAGTGCAGCACCACTTTCTAAAGCCAGCGTCGCTTTTGCGATTCCATCTTTGTGGGATTTGGCCAATCCAGCAAGATAAACCATGCCTCCGGCCAATGAAAGAGAAACTTCAGTAAGATCAGCGGGCCCATTATTTTTTAAAGTTTCTATACTTTCGATAATCTCCAGCGAATTACCAACAGCACATCCTAGTGGCTCGCTCATATCGGTAATAATCGTCATCATATTTTTATTAAAGCGTAATCCAGTTTGGCGTATACTATCGGCTAATTTTTTAGCATCATTTAATTTTGCCATAAAAGCTCCATTGCCGGTTTTTATGTCCATGACAATGCCTTTGGCGCCTTCTGCTAATTTTTTACTCATAATCGATGCTGTAATCAGCGGAATGGATTCAATGGTAGCGGTGACGTCTCTTAGAGCGTAAATTTTCTTGTCGGCAGGAGCAATTTCGCCTGTTTGCCCCATCAAGACCATGCCTCGATCTTTGAGTAAGGTGACAAATTGATCGAGGCTAATATCTGTTTTAAAGCCACTAATAGCTTCAATTTTATCGATAGTTCCGCCAGTATGCCCCAAACCTCTGCCTGCTATCATGGGTACCTTCACTCCACATGCTGCAGCTATAGGCGCAAGAATAAATGACGCTTTATCACCAACTCCACCAGTAGAGTGCTTATCAATGAAAATCTGTTCTGGAAAGTTGAGAACTTTACCTGAGTAAAGCATGGCATCGGTTAAATAAACAGTTTCATCCTTGTCAAAACCATTGAGATAAATGGCCATAAGCAATGCACTCATCTGATAATCAGCAATGTCACCCTTGATCAGTCCAGATATGAACCAAGAGACTTCTTCTTTGCTAAGTTTTCCTTTATCTCGCTTCTTTTGTATAATATTATAAGCACTAAACATTTGTGTCATGAATGTAACTCTCTTTAAGAATTGAATCGCAATTGGAGAAAGAGTAAAGTTTATTCAAAAGGTTCACAAAAATCAAATTAACGAGAGAAAAAGATTATGAATAAAATGATTAAAATAAATTTAGCTTGTTTGACCCTTATTTTGTCATTATTGTTTTCAACTTTGACTTATGGAGCTGAAGAGCAGTCTTCTGGAATAGTTGATGATTCCATAAGAGATTTTTCAATCGTTGTAGGCTCTGGTGCTGCAGGTGCTGTACTTGGTTTATCAACACTTTCATTCGTGGATGAACCTTCTAAGCATTTTAAAAATGTAGCCGTTGGTGGAGCAATTGGAATTGTGATGGGGGTCGTGATCGTGGTCGTTTCACAAGCTAGCAGATCGACAACCACATTGACGTTGAAAACTAAACTAAACCAAGATAATTTTCTCTCGCTATCAAAGAAAGAATTTGCGTCATATAAAATTGCTGACAATTACCTAAAACAGCCTGGTTTTGGCTATCAATTTAGCTTCTAAATTATCTAACTTAGTGTTTAACTCTATTAATTCAGTGGACCTAGTAGGCCTATACATGCCCTTTGAAACAATGGCTAAGCTTTGATAGACTCAAAGAGATTTATTTTTTAAAGGAATTTTTTAATGGCTAAGCAACTTATTATCAACCAGACGCTCAATGAGTGTCGGGCCGCACTTATCGAAAATGGTGAGATTCTAGATTTTTTAATGGAACGCTCACACGACCATCGTCCAGAAGACAATAAAGTTAATTTCCCATTTGTTGGAGATATTTATAAAGGCAAGGTCGTCAGGGTTCTGCCCGGTATGCAGTCTGCTTTTGTTGATATTGGCTATGAAAAAGCCGCCTTTTTATATGTTGATGATGCCTACATTCCCACCTTGGAAGAGCAGCGAGACATGGCCGAGAAAAGTCGCAAATCTCTAGAAGAAGGACAGCGACAGGGTGAAGTCATACCAGATGAATTAAGCACACTGTCTGAAGCGGTAAACATGCGCTTTAGACCAGATATTAGCATCGAGAGTTTCATCAAAGAAGGTGATGAAATCGTCGTACAAGTAGCAAAAGAGCCTATTTCGACAAAGGGTCCAAGAGTGACCAGACACATTACTTTTGCAGGTAGGCATATTGTCTTCATGCCCTTTATTGAACATACGGGTGTTTCGCGTAGAATAGAAAGCGAAAAAGAGCGAGATCGTCTCAAAGAGATACTTGAAACTATTCGTCCTGAGGGGACTGGTGTTATTGCTCGAACTGTGGCCGAAGGCCAGTCCTATAAAACGTTAAAATTTGACTACAATATGTTGGTTAAAATTTGGAAGGACGTTCTCAAAAGATCTGAAAAAGCCAAAGCACCCTATATGGTTCATCAGGATTTAAGTTTTATACAAAGAGTCCTTCGCGATATCACAGATGAAGATGTTGATGAAATCATAGTTGATTCAAAAGAAAATTTAAAAGAAGCAGAAAAATTCGTACAAAAATTTCTTCCAACAATGAAAGGGAAATTTAAATTTTATTCTGATGAGTCGATTCCCATTTTCGAGAAATTTGGGATTGATTTAGAAATTGAAAGGGCTATCGACAATAAAGTTTTTTTAAAGTCTGGAGGCTCACTCAATATTGACCAAACAGAGGCACTAGTTTCCATTGATGTTAACACTGGAAAATATATTGGTAGAAAAACTTTCGAAGAAACAATCCTAAAGACTAATTTGGAAGCAGTAAAAGAAATTTCCTATCAACTCAGACTTAGAAATTGCGGAGGTATTATCATTATTGATTTTATCGATATGGAAAAAGCTGAGAATCGCAACATTGTTTATAACGCTTTATTAGAAGCACTCAAAAAAGACAGGGCCAAGACAAATGTTCTTCCTATTTCAGGACTTGGTTTGGTTGAAATGACTCGTAAGAGAACTAGAGATACTTTAGCACGAATTATGTGCGAGCCTTGTCACTACTGTGAAGGATCTGGTCGAGTAAAGTCTACACTAACTGTTTGTTACGAACTCATTAGAGAACTCAATCGCATTTTGGCAAAATCTAAAGGCAGCAAAGTTTTTATTTACGCTCATCCGGAAGTTACGGCAACCCTTACCAGTGAAGATTTTGACCTTATTGAAACATTGGAAGAGGCTCATGGAAAGGCGATTCAAATTCGCTCAGAAAATAATTACCATGTCGAGCAATATGAAATTTTTCCTCAAGAATACTAACTGAGTTTACGTGCTAAGTTTTGTGCACCTAAAACGACAGCAGCAATTCCTTGTCCGGGAAATTGAGTATCTCCAAGACAGTAAAAATTTTTTATGGGGTTAGGTCTAAATAAAAGTCTAATTGGATTCGTTAAGCGGGAGTGAGGAATTCCACCGACTAATCCTTGGTGACGTTGAGTGTAACGGATAAAAGTTTTCGGAGAGCCAGTTGTTAAATGTTGGATGTCATGGGCTTCGAAACCTAATTTTTTGCAAAAGTCTTTAAGAATAAAATTAGCAGTTTCTTTTTTCTGATTTTCATATTCTTCACGATTTAAATTTAACCATTTTGAAGTTTTCGTATGAGTAGATATAGTCACTGTTTGGCGTTCGTTGTTGCCACTAATGTTTCTAAGATTATCATCGGGATGAGAGAATGAAGCAAAATACGAATGAGTGTCACAAGTTGGAATCGCTTCTTTAGAATGAATTTGAAAATACAATTCTTGCCTTGTGGAATTTTTGGGAACAGTAAAATACAACATAAAAGCACCCCAACATTCAGAAGAAGAGGTAAGCTCTTTTACATTATCAAGGAAATGCCTTTTTATTTTTTCATCGCTAAAAAGTTCAGCATGATTCCAGATAGGTAGAGTTGAAACTATTTTTTTGCATTTGAAAATTTGCTTTGAAGTTTTAACTTCGAAGCCATCGACAACTTTATGAATAGACAAGACCTTGTTTTTTAGAAAAAGATTATGACATTTTTTGGAAAGCTCTTCACAAAATGTCTTCATTCCACCAATCGCATAAAAAGTATCGTTAGGATAAGCTAAACCCATGGCCCCCATTAGCATTGGCGTTTGATCACTTTTATTTTGAGCCGTAATAAAAAGCATTTCATCTATCATTTTTAAATAATCTTCGTCCCAGTCCGGTTGAATTTCCAAGAAGTTTTTTACACTAGAAACTAAATAGTAAAGAGCTTTGGGGCCTTTCAAGATTTGAGAGTTTAAAAGCATTTTCAAATCCCTTGCATCCCTGATGGGTGCTGCCGAAAATGATTGGCTTAACTTCCATCCAAAAAGATTAATGTCTTGAATTTTGTCCCAAAACTTTTGATGATCGATGTGCGGAAACTTCTGCTTGAGTTCACTTCGCCATCTTTTTTCATCTTTAAAACGATTTACTATTTTAGATTCAAAAATAGACACTATGCCTGGATCAATGGGTTTGATCTGAAAGTTGAGGTCAAGTTCATTGCAAAGTTGCAGTAGGGGTCTGTCGGAAATAAAGCCAGAAAGAGTCGTAGCCCCAGCATCGAAAATGAAGCCATCTCTCTCGAAATATGAGCTGCAACCTCCGACCAGGTTGTGGGCTTCTAAAAGTGCAATCCTAAGATCAGGATTTCTTTTTTGCATGAGCGCAGTAAAGGCCAAGCCTGATGCTCCTGCACCTATAACGATATAATCAAAGTCCATAATAAATAATAAAGGATAATTACTTTTAAGTATCAATAGTCTAAGCATTGCCAGCAATTGTCTATAGCTTGTCATGGAACCGATAGATTCTCCCAATGATATAAAATTAAATATAAGTAACCTACTTTGATTAACTAATTTTCAGGATGGTCAATCGTGTATCCAATTAATGTTGTTGAAAAAGAAACGGGAATTAGTAAATACCTCCTAAGAATGTGGGAGAGGAGATACACATTTCCTCGTCCACTTCGAGACGAGAAGGGCGAAAGAGTCTATACGGCAAACGATATTGAAAAGCTTCAAGTGGTGAAGGCCCTAATGAATCAAGGATACCGTCCATCAAAAATTATGGATCAGGATTTGCCTGGATTGAGATCTTTGCTCCAAAGTTTAAGTACCGCAGAGTTGACTCGTGGCAATAAAGGTCTTACCGACGCCTCAATAATAGTAGTGATAACCAATCCAAATCTCGAAACTGAGTCTTTGTCTCTGTTAAAATATAATAATGTTAAAAAGATACTTCGCATTTCCACAAATGAGGATCTTCAAAAATTAGTAAACTGAGACCTGCTTGAGCCTTTACATAAACCTGATTGTTTTGATAGGTTTTTGCTGCGGCTTTATAAGAGGGGTTTACGATGAAATGGATTATGGCTTTTTCAATGTTCTTTTTTTCGTTTTTAGCTTTTGCCCAAAATCCACCAGTCTCTAGCGCAGTTGATGCGCTCACGTCTGTTATTAAAGTTGGAATTCATTTAGGTCAAAATGAAAGAGGTGAGTGTTCTGTTAAAGTTATGGAAGTTAATTTTCCAGATAAAGCTGTAAGCGTGGTTATTGAAGAAAAAAATGGAATTGTTTCAAAGTTAGTTGAAGACGGAACAAGTTTTAGTTTTAAAAAATTTAAGAATGAATTTATTCAAACCAATATCCACTATATTAATTATGATCCTACTGCCTACGTGGAACAAATTATAAAAACAGTTAACACCGATTCCAATAAATTGTATGTTGTGACCTCTTATGCGGCAATTATGAATACGGAACGAACTGAAGAAATTGCAGAATGCATTATTGATTTATAAAAAAAGCCCGCTTAAAGCGGGCTTTTTTATGCTTTCTTAAGAGTGATTTTAATTTTGTGATCATCTATTTCAAATTCATTGCCATCTATTTGATCAACTTTTATTAATTTTAGGGCAAGAGTTTCTCCAGCAATATAATCTTTAAATTGATCAATAACTAAATTTAGCGTTTCATCTCCGGCATAAGCAATTTCAATTCGATCACCAACATTGAAATTTGAATCTTTCCTTGTTTTCTGAATGCGGTTGACGATTTCTCTGGCAAGACCTTCATTGATCAGTTTTTGATCAAGCACAGTATCAATATCAATAGAGATGTAGCGATTACTCATCGCTTGAGTCCCTTCTTTGGCTTCACGGAAAATGAGGATTTCTTCAGGATAAAAAGTAACGCCATCTAGTGTGAGAGTAGCTTTTTCTTCAAGCTCGCTCAATTTTTCTCCATCTAGTTTTTCAATAAGGGCTTTGTACTTTCCCATATCTTTTCCCAGTTTTTTTCCTAGCACTGGGAGATTTGGTTTTGCATACAAACGAATAAATTTATCTTCTTGAGTTGAGTACTCAATTTGTTTAATGTTTAGTTCAGTCTGAATGTATTCAGAAAGTTTACTGATTTCGTTTAAAAGCTTTTGATCTTTGTGAATGATCGTTAAGCGCTTAAGTGGGGTTTTGACTTTAATTTGTACCAAATTTCGCTTTTGCCGGCCTAGGAGAATAAGTTGTTGCATTCTTCCTACAGCAGTTTCGAGATCTTCATTGATTAGAGTATCCATTGCTACAGGATACTCACACAAATGCACAGATAGAGCTTCTGAAGGATTTAATTTTCTAAGCTCTTGGAAAACATGCTCTGAAAAAAATGGTGTAAATGGGGCCATGGAAATTGTTAGCTCTCGAAGAGCTGTGTAAAGGGTAGAGTAGGCAGCACATTTATCATCAGTAAGACCATCACCCCAAAAGCGAGCTCGATTGAGGCGAATGTACCAGTTGGTTAAGTCTTCGATGAAAGTAAATAGCGCCGGAACGACATTGTATAGGTGGTACTCCTCCATTTCTTTGGCGATATTTTTCTTAAGTGTTTGAAGGTTAGAAATTAGCCATCGATCGACAATGTTGTCACTAGTTTTAAAATTTTTTACTGGAGACCATCCATCAACCTCAGCATAAGTTTGAAAGAATTTAAATGAATTCTGCCATGGAAGCAGAACTTTTCGAACCATGTCTTTAACACCTGCATCAGAGAAGCGTTGCTCTTCTCCTTTTACTAATCCAGAGTTAATTAGATAAATACGAAGTGCATCTGCTCCAAATGTTTCCATCAATTCATCTGGTGGAGTGTAATTTTTTAGCCGCTTGCTCATCTTCTTGCCGTCTTCGGCCATTACAATTCCATTTACGATAACATTTTTAAAAGCTGGCTTATCAAATAGTGCAGTCGAAAGAACTGTGAGCGTATAAAACCAACCACGTGTTTGATCTAAGCCTTCAGCAATAAATTCTGCAGGAAAGCCCTGTTCAAACATTTGCTGATTTTCAAAAGGATAGTGAAGTTGGGCATAGGGCATGGCCCCAGATTCAAACCAGCAGTCTAAAACTTCTGGAATACGATGATAGACGCCCTCTTCTCCTGTCTTGGTAAAAGTTAAATGATCAACATTTTCTTTGTGTAAATCAGTCACTTTGGTACCAGTCAATTTAAAAAGTTCATCAATAGATCCAACACAAATGCGAGCATTGGTTTTGTCATTGATCCAGATGGGAATAGGTGTTCCCCAAATTCTGTTTCTTGAGATTGACCAATCTCGAGAGCCTTCAAGCCACTTTCCAAACCGACCTTCCTTTATGTGAGAAGGAGTCCAATTTATTTGTTCATTTGCCTTAATGAGACGTTCTTTAATCTCTTCAACTTTTACATACCATGAAGGAATAGCTTTATATATCAATGGCGTATCAGAACGAGGACAAAACGGATAACTGTGAACCAGAACGCTTTGGTCGTATAACTTGTGCTCGTCTTTTAATTTTTTAATAATATCTTTGTCAGCTGCTTTAACATGAACCCCTTCGAAGTCAGTGACATCTGCAGTAAATTTACCAGCATCATCAACGGGGCATTCAAGTATTTTGATACCAGCTTCTTTCATGACGCGATTATCATCCTCCCCGAAAGCTGGAGCAATATGAACGATACCAGTGCCATCAGTTGTTGTTACATAGCCATCATTTAAGATGACAAATGCACCCTCAGCTTCATGCTTTTTAAAGTATGGCAGCAGAGGTTCGTAGCGAAGTCCTTTTAGATCGCTTCCCTTGAAAGATTGAAGTGTCTCAAAATTTCTTTTTTTGGAATAAGCTTCTACTCTGTCACGTGCCATCAAGATTTTGAGATCTTTATCTTGGTCATGCACGACAACGTAATCAATATCTGGTCCCACACAAAGAGCTAGGTTTGAAGGAAGTGTCCACGGAGTTGTGGTCCATGCGGCAATATGAAAATCTTTCTCTTTCATTTTGAAGAGCACTGTGACCGCAGGATCTTGGACATCTTGATAATTTGAACTGGCCTCAAAATTAGAAAGAACGGTACCCAGAGCTGTTGAGAACGGAACAACTTTAGTACCCTGGTAAATGAGATTCTTTTTCCATAGCTCACTAATTACCCACCAAACCGATTCCATGAATGGAGCATCCATCGTTTTGTAGTCATTTTCAAAATCAACCCATCGACCAAGACGACTTACGGTGCGCTCCCACTCAGAAGTATAACGTTGAACAATTGAGCGACACTCATCGTTATAACCTTTTACTCCAAATTTTTTGACGGCTTCTTGAGCTGACATTCCTAATTTTTTATCAATTTCGTGTTCAATAGGCAGTCCATGACAATCCCAACCAAATCGACGTTCAACATAACGACCTTTCATAGTGAAGTAGCGAGGAACAATATCTTTTAGAGTTCCAGCAAGCAAGTGTCCATGGTGAGGCAGACCTGTGGCAAATGGAGGGCCGTCATAAAATATATAAGGTAGATTCTTTTTTGTTTGCTCTAGTGTTTTTTTAAAGATGTTCTCTTTTTTCCAAAACTCGAGTATCTGATGTTCCGCTTTTACGAATGAAAAAGATGTGTTCTCCGACTCATTTGCTTCGGTATTGTGAGGACTGTTCACGTCAATGCTCCTTGGGGGTAATCTCGAGGAGAAATATTAGCATCAGCAGCATGATTTGAATAGTAAGAAGCTTCATTTCTCAAGTGAAGAAGCCGAAAAAGTACTTATGAATTTAAAGTTTACACTTATACTTCTTCTCCTCGTATGTCCATCTTGGAGCAATGCTCAAGAAAATTCACCTCTTTATAAAAGTCAAAAGAATAGCAACTTTGATTGGGGAAATATAGACATCACTAAATTTCTGTCCTTGAGTGCGTGGAAAGACCAAAGCGAAGAAAGAGCTCTAAACCCCAATTGGCAAAAAAATTTCAGAGAAAGAGAAAATAAAGAAATTGTTGGGCATTTCTTTCAATGTGTTGGTCAATGTCGTATCGATCGTGGTGATAGTTTTTTTAATCCAAGTTTTAGGAGTTCTATTTTTGAAGGAGACGAAATTCAAACAACTGGGGAGAGCTTCGCTTGGATTTTTCTTCTAGATGGAACAATGATTAGGCTTGCAACTGATTCTTCTGTAACAATTAATGAGTTAAATATTGGAGCTAGAGAAAATTTTATTAATGCCAGAATAAATTATGGAAATGTTTTATGGCTATCAAGAAAGTTAGATCTTTATGAAGAGAAAAATATTAGGGAAACAGATGTCTTATTTAATCCACTCGCCCTCTACGAAGCCCAGCCTGTGCCAGACAGGAAGCCCTATAAAGAAGACCAGTTGTTGGGAATGGTCGAAGAAAAGATGACTCATTTAAATCAATATAAAAATTTAAATAAATTGATTGAAGATAATAATAAATTAATAAAAGAAAAACCCAGTTATGCGTTTATTGTCATGCCTAATGCAACAGTCTCAGGCTACCGACCGGAAATAGATGCAGTATGCTTGATTGGTGGAAAGACCTATCTCAAAAACCGATCATCAAAACTTTTAGGTTTAAAAACTGAAAAGTCAGATGATGAAATTAAAATTCAAATGCGGGGTTTCGAAAATAAAGAGATGATTAGTCTCGAGTCAGACAAATGGTTTTCAATAGATGAAAAAGGAAAACTGATTTCAACTGAAGAGGAACATAGTCACTGGTTATCCATGGGTGAATTAATAACTCGCAACATTCCAAGTCTTATGGTGGCCAGAGAGCTGATGATTCAAAAATATTCGGATGTCATTTTTAATGAAAAGATTGATCCCAAAGAACTGATTGCGACTTACGGTTACCGTAAATGGGGAGTCCTGAAGTCAGAAGATGGTAAAAAATCAGATATGCAACTTCATCTGGAATTTATTCAAGAATACTCTAGAAGAATTGAAACCACTAATCTGGTGGCTTCATCAAAATTTTCAGATCGTTTGAAAAGTCGAGGAGAGTCTATGAACATTGTAGAGTATGGCAATAGTTACTTCATCAAGCCACTCAATAAATACTATTCATACGAAGACTACTCAGATGATACAGAAGATGGCAAAATATTGAATTCAACGACTAAAAATATTTGGAAGCGGATGCATGGGATCAGATAAATTTAACCTTATATTGGGAAGTCAAAGCCCAAGAAGAAAAGAATTACTCACTTGGCTGAATATTCGCTTTAAAATTGTCACTGCTGATATTGATGAGATATCCAAAGAAACTGAGCCTGAAAATGTAGCAATGGATTTGGCGAGCCAGAAAGGTAAAGCCGTTTTTTTAAAAGTTCCTAAGGATCAATCGCCAGTATTTATAATTTCATCAGATACCATTGTTGTCTATCAAGGAAAAATTTATGGAAAACCTAAAGATAAAGATGAAGCGAGATTAATTCTTAGCGAGCTATCCAGTCACACCCACAGGGTAATAACGGGAGTTAGTTTTTATTTTTTTGATATTTCGACTAATAAAATGCGAGAGCATCTTTTTTTTGATTCAACCTTTGTTTCCTTTAATGAGATTACCGAAGATTTAATGGGTCATTATCTAGAAACTGGAGATTCACTCGATAAGGCCGGTGCTTACGGAATTCAAGGACCGAGTTTGACTTTTATTTCAGCGATAGAGGGAAGCTATTCTAATGTTGTTGGGTTTCCTTTGGATAAAATTATTAGTGAGATCCGTATTATTCTTGGAGATAATTGGAGAAAAAGATTTTGATTTCATCGCTATTAAATCTTCTTACTGCAAAAAATCTAATTTATAAAAAAATTGAATCAACGGATAAGGCCTGCATTTTTGAATTTGATGTTTGGGCCAAACCAGGAGCTCGATTTGAGAAAAGTTTTATCTCCAATGAGGGGGTTTTGGTCATACAAACTAAAGCCATACCGGTTGAGGGTGAAGCCAATCAAGCTATCATTGATAAATTATCTGAAATCTTTGGAGTAAGTCGGGGAAATGTTGAAATTATTCGCGGTGAAAAATCTAGAGTTAAAAGAATAAAACTAATGTTGGAAATCACCGCGAATAAATCTATTAAATTCTATCAGCAAAAATTCACTTCGATTTGAGGCCGATAGGTTTAAGACTAGAGTTCTTTTTGATTGATCGATTAGGTCTTAAACTAAGGGGTTTCATGACCTTAACTTTACGCTCTTCAAAAACATTATTTTTATTTTCAATAGAATTGTTGTTAGAAATTTTTTTTGTAGAAATTGTTTGTGTTTCAGTTGTCATGATTGTCCTCTTTGTTAATTGTTGTTTTGGTTTTTAAGCCTTTTTAGGGGCAACCTTTCCAACCATTAGCAAAGAGTCTTATGTGCTCTATGCATTGGGTTCTAGAAAAGCTACCTCAAGTTTAAAGTAGTCTTCAATACCTTCTCCTTTAGGGTTCAATCCCGAGTGAATTGCTTCAACATATCGGCAATGAACGGGTTGTTCTTAAGGCAATTGTAACATGACCTTACATTTTTTTCTAGCTGGCCCCATTGAGGCAAAGTTTCCCGCATCATGCTAGATTGTAACTATTTGAAATATATGGCATCCTACCAAGGTTTTACCCACTAATTATTACGTAGTCTAGGCCATGCCGTGATTGACAAGCCTGAGAGAAATAGAAGTTAATCGTGAAAATTATATTGATAAAAATGGATAATATTTTTGATTCTACACTGGTGGTGATTGCTGCCAGTTTAGCGTGCCTCATATTCATGATTTTTGTAATTGAATTTTCCTTGCAAAGTTTTCATTATTCTCTGATAGGGTTTGATTCAATCATAAAGCATTTCTTAATCTTGTTGGTTTTTTTTGGTGCCAGTATTGGCCAAAAGAAAACGCCCGAGCTCAAGTCTAGGATGATCTTAACTTTTAAAATGTGTGTCATTTTCATCGCATTGCTTTGGGCGGTTAAATCCAGTTTTGATTTTAAGTCAGAAGAAATAACTTTTAGCAGACTCGATGAAAGCGGAGTTCAGACTGGGAAATTAGCTCTTGTTTTGCCCTTAGGCTTTTTCTTGATTATGAGTCGATTTTTTACCCGCAACTTGTTGTCTATAAAGTCTGATCTTATAAAGTTGGAGATTCAAACCTTTCATTATTTAATTGTCACGGCCATGATTGTTTCTTTCGTCTTGAGATTTGAGGACTCTACATTTTCAATGGAAATTTATCAAATCGCATCTTGGCGTCTGCTAACCCTCATACCATTGAGTGCCATAGTTTTATTTTTTTTGGCAAATATATTCAGCGATTTTGTGGCACTTCTTTGCTTAGGAATCCTCTTTCCTAGTTTTTGTCTCTTTATTTTCTTCTCGCAAATAAGTGATGTAAACGCATTCCATTTTCTTCAAGCATCGTTATTGCCCCTTACAGTGTGTATCTTCATTTTTTTTGCTATCTTCTCTCGCAAATGGTCAATAAACAAGAGTGGGCCTAAGCCAAAAAGTTCCTGGCTATCATTGGTCCGTGAAATATACAAAAAGACTTTTACAAAGGCGATGAGAGAATCTGGATCTAGTTTGTTAAAGTATTTATGCATTTTTGCAATTACAATTATGATTGAAGATGAAGCTGAAAAATTCCAACTGAACCAATTATTAAAATTTTATCTGTCAGAAAAGTTGAGCTTCCTGTTTTTTCTAGATGCCTTTTTGCTGATTGCTGGGTTTTATTTTGAAAGCATTGATGTTTTTATCATCTTGTTGCCGTTGATTCATTTCCTGGGGCAAATTTACAAAGTTGACATGATTCAATTGGGAGTTCTCCTTTTGCTTAATTTAGCAGCGAGTTTAAGCTTCAAAAAGGCATATAGTATGAAAAAAGAACTTCACTCTAGAGACATTTTCTATTTGATTTTATTGGTTTTTAATTTGATGATATTTACATATGTATCTCCACAGCGTTTTGTATGGTTAAAGTAAAGAATGAAAATAAATAAGACATTATTTTTATTAGTCATGCTGTTCACATTTAACTTGCCTGATTCTATTGCTAAGAATTTTGAACAAGAGCATTTAGATTCCTACTATCGTGGTTTATTTATTGGAGAGAAGAAAACTCAAAACTATCATGGCCCCTTAGATCCTCGATCAACATTTGACGATGAGAACGGGGACTTATGGCTCCTTGATGATCAATTTAGTAATCATTATTTAAACAATGAAATTCAACCCGATGCCCTTTCTCTACATGAGTTTTGGTTCAAAAAAGTTAAAGAAAAGTCGATTTGTCCGGACCTTGTTCTCGGCGAGAATTTAGACTATATACGCTATCTCTACAGACTCCTAAGTATTAGTTACCTCTTTGAGTCAATGAAAATTAATCATAAAGCTAGTCAGGAGTTAGGCTTTAAAAATATTTGTTCGTTAAACTTTAAAGATGTCTTGGGAGACTGCAAGCCACAAAGTGTAGATATGAATAAATTCTATGACAGAGTTTATGGAAAATTTGCCAATGAAATCTCAAAAATTAATGTCACTGCTTTGAGCAAAAAGGATATTGCATTGTGGATCGATGGGTTGCAGCGATCTACTTCATTAACCATAGACCCCGTCTATTCGAGACTTTATGACTGGTGTTTGGCAAAGAAAAAAAGCTGTAAAAATGTAAGCTTAGATGAAATTAAAAATGCTCTTTCTGCTTTTTGTGCCTCTGATGGTGAGCTTATTCAAAAACTTTGCTCTGAAAAAGATTCTCTTTTTGGGGTTTCATACTCAGAAAAAGCCACAGAGCTAATTCAAAGCTCCAATGCTTTTAAACTCATTAACCAAAATGGAATGGGTGAGGATTGCTTGCGAAGATATGTAAAAATTTTTTCACCAAAAGAAATCCAATATGGAATTTTAAATAAGCAATTCCCACTTATTTTTTCAAAACTAACCAGAGAAGGTAGCAGGTATTTACAAGGCGAGTTGTTTCTTCCTGGGGCCTTAAAAGAATTTGACATGAAAGGTTTAAATGATTTCTTGGCAGCCCTTAAGCCGCCAAAAGCGGAACCTGTCGCTTTACTCATACCAAAGCCTAAAATGAAACCCAAACCAATTCCAAAACCTGTAGTTACCAAGGTTGTAGCAGTTCCCAAACCTGAATCAGTTCCAATGGTAATCGTAGATCCTCCAAAACCAAAAGTATCAGAGTTTGAAAGGGCCGTCTCTGAGCGCGAAAGTAAAAATCTTGAAACTTTGTCGATAAGCATGGATAAGTTTCGAGATGATTTTGAATTCTCAGCTCAAATGATTAATGATCTTTCTTCTCCAATTAAAAAATTTCAGACTAGATCAGCTCTTAATGATATGAAGTCTTTTGATAAGTTAGGAAGCGCCGAAGCCCCAGTTGGTTTAATTTTTTTGAAATACCTTATAGACACTGACAATCATCAAGGTCTATTTAATATTATATCTGTTTTAGGTGAAAAATTTTATGTCTCAAACGATCTTGAGAAAATAGAAAGACCAGTTTTCATTGAACTTCGAAACGACACGTCTACCAAAAATCACTGGCAAATCATTATTTGTAAATCTCAAAAAAAATAGCCCCAGAAGATATCTGGGGCAGGCAAATGTTTAGAATTTAGCAGAGTAGGCTTTTAGCTGAGATTGAACATTGGCGTTCATATCTAGCATTAAAAGAATTCCGGAGTTTTCACCGTTGGAATCTTGCCCGACAAGTGAAATATTACCAATTCGATTTGAACCTGTGTAGTATCTAGCCGTGATAATCGAGTTGCCAATTCCAAGATTTTTTATTGGCAAAAAGACTCCAAATAATTTTGGACCTAGATAGACGCTTATGCCCTTGAATTTTTCAATAGAGAAGGCAACAGCTGGAAGTCTCCCACCTGCAACACCAGGTAATGCACGTCCGCCAGGTAACGATTGAGGATCAAGCGTTTGTAAATTGGTGTTGAGGGCATCTTTGAGGGAAATGTTTAGCGCAAGAAGAGTTCCCGATGATTGAAGATCAGGTGAGATCTCTAAATAAGAATTGGCATATTTGGGAATGTTGTAGCGAAGGCCTCCATCAAGTTGAATACTTTGGAAAACCATAGAAATGAGCACACTGTCTTGAACCAGTTTGACACTCATGTTTTGTATGCCAGGAACCTGAATGTTGGAAGCACTGGTTCCGCTTCCACAAGAAGTGGAAAACAGTCCAATCGCAAGAGTCGTCATGAGAAGTAGAAGCTTTGTTTTTGTGAAGATTAACTTCATAAATATCCTAAAAGCTTGTTGCAAATTTTTCTTAGCTTCTTCAAGCTTCAGCGTACGTACCACAGAAAACTCGCAATCGTATTTTGAACAAGACTGAGCTTAGAAGCAATTGTGAATGGGATCAAGCAGATGAGAAGGTCTTCTAATTCTAGGTATTTATTAAGTGGGCATCTTTTTTAAATATGCCCACTTTTGTTGTTATAACAAAATAATGATCATGAATTTTTAGTAAAGTGCATTTAAAGTTAAACTTCCTGCATGGTCCTCGTTATCACCAAAAAATGATCCGTAAGCTGCAGCAACATTTAAATTTTTTGAAACAGTATACTTTGCAGTGGCATCGAGGACAGTGTTTGATTCAATTTTGGTTGAGAGATAAGTCGGAAGAATTTTAGCAAATCCTCCGCCTATTGAAGCTGAAAAATCATTTGTAATGTTTTTGGTAATCTTCACCATGTGAAGAGATTCATCTCCGTGAGTATTTCCCAAGCTAGTTCCAATTGATCTTAAACTAATTAGTGATTGGTTGTGATCTGGATTATTATTGATAATGCTTGAAAGAGTATCAAAACCAGTTGCAATAAAGCCACCTTTCATTGTGAAAATGGATTGATAATCAACTTTGGCTAATCCAAAATCTTTTGTTATGCGGATAGCAGCTGAATGATGAGCATCCTTGTAAAGAACTGTACCACCCCATAATACAGAATAGTAGCCATTTACTTCAACACCAAAAACATTTGCATTAAATTGAGGTGTAAATTGTTTAATATTATCTAGGCTTAATAATGGAGTTGGCGAAGTTTGGTGAAAATAACCAAATTGAAGAGCGTACTTAAACATTGGAATGCTACCGTAGTAATCAAGAGTTATCATGTCTGTATCGTCTTTACCATTGTTAAGAACGCCCTCACTTCTTTTATCGTATGCAATAGCGAAGAGATCATAGTTGGGCATTAATTTTGCGACTTGAATCCGATCGCGTCGGTCATCACAAGTTAAAAAACATCCGGGAGTTGTCACCGCGTGGCGACCAGCTGAATAGATCCAAGAATCTTGAGTGTATTCAATTATTGCGTGATCTAAGTGAGTCGCATTGCCATTACCTGTACCGTCTTCATTCTTTCCACCAACAGCAGTTCCACCTACAGCTACTGATTTATGGTAATCACCTTCCCAGTTCTCTGCGGCTAAAACTAGACCTGTTTTAAGTGTTAGGTGTTCATCAGCTTTAGCATCAACATTGACCCTTAAGAATTGGGCAAAAGCCTGAGTTTGGGAGGGGCCTGTGCCATTTAAAAAATAACCGCGAACATAGGCATCTCCAGAAACATTAAACTTTGTTTCTGCCTGAAGGCTAAGGGCAAAAAGTCCTAGGGCAAGCCAAATTATTTTTGTCATGAAATTCTCCTATAAAAATTTGTTTTGAGATTGAATTAACCTCTACTGATCGTCAAGAATCAGTGCGACGATTTAGCGTAATAAAAAATTCTTTATTTCTAGGGAATGGAGAATTTCTTCAGAATGGGCAAAGCCCGTTATTCTAACGACTAAGGCGCCGCTGGCTATGGCCGATTTAAGTCCAGTCGGTGAGTCTTCGAAGATTAGTGTGCGTTCGGGAGTGGATTGCAATCTCCTCATACCTTCTAGATAGGGTTGGGGGTGTGGTTTCGTGAGCAGAGTTTGACCACGACCCATTTTCAAATCAACAAATGGTTCAATCGCAAAGCAGTTCAAAGTACTATCTACTACAATGTCCTCGCTGGCGCTTATGACTGCAATTTTTTTATTATGAAACTTTAGGTATTCGAAAAATTCAAAAAGTCCTGGAGTAACGTAACTTGATTTTTCTTCTGGCCTTAACTGGTCAAAAATTTTAACAAGGTGAAGATTTTTTTGTTCGATTGTCTGCTCTAGTTGTTCATCGTTTAAATGTGGACAAGTCAGCTTGAGGACATCGATATCAGTCATTCCGTAGTATTTGGCAAGACAGGATTCAAGATCCAGTTCAATGCCCATTTCGTTTAGTACCATAACTGCTGCTTTGGCATGAAGTGGTTCTGTATTGACCATAGTTCCATCCATATCAAATATAATGGAGTCGACGGCCGCTACCAGAGTTTTTAAGTCGGTCATTTGGGGATTCCTTGCCCAATAATAATTTAATGATAATTCAGTTATTATATTAATAGAGATCGAAGGGACACACTATGAAAATATTTTCTAATACAGAGCAATTGCCTACAAAAGCCCCAAAAGAGAGCGGACTTGAAAGTCGGGGCATCAAAAAAATTAAAGATACCAAGCCCCAAATTTCAGAAAGAGAAATAAGAGACAAACTCGCTTCCCATGTGGAAACCTCAAATAGCTCTAAAGCCAAAATACAATTGCAAAACTCAAAGCAACTGGGGGCGGGGTTTTTAAATGAGGACACTCCTCGGCAACCAATAGAACAAGTTGAAAAAATTGCTGTACTCGAGACTGCAGAAGAAACTAAATCGGATAAAACGCCAGATGCTCATCTCTTAAAAAGTGATATAAGTCTAAACGATCCTCGCAGTTCAGATACACAAATGAAATTAAAAACAGTTTTATCTAGTGGTGGATTTAATTTTAATCCCAGAGAAAGAGAAACTTTAGAAAAAATTCTTGGCGGAAATTAATTAATTGGACTTATTTTTTTCTATACTTTCAAGCAATTCATGAATTTTATCAATTGTCGGTTTAATAACTGAATCTAGAGTGCCATTAATAATTGTTGCTGCCGAATGATCGTGACCTCCTCCGCCCAACGCGCGTGCCATCACCCCAACATCGACGTTGCCAACCGAGCGCATTGAAACTTTTACTTGTCCAGCTGTCTCTTTAAACATGACCGCTACTTTTATATTATCAAGAATCAATAAATGATTAATGAAAGCGTGCGTATCTTCGGTATCGACTTTAAATTTTTCAAGCAATTCTTCAGTAAGGGTAAGCCATGCAATTTTTTCATCTTTGGTGGTTTGAGCTGATGCCAGAACCTTTCCTAAAAGTTTCATAAATGTAAGTTTTTTTGTTCCGTAAATCATGTTGTAGGCATGAGGTGGGCGAACCCCAGTATCCATCAGACTTCCAACTAAGCGATGAGTGTTCCCAGTTACGGTAGGGTAGCGAAAGCTACTCGTGTCAATTAAGACAGCTGTGTAAAGCGGTAGCGCCATATCTTTAGTCAGTTCAACGCCTAAGGACTGAATTAACTCACCAACCAATTCCCCAGTGGCAGCTTTGGAAGTATCAATGCAATTGTCATCCATGACACTCATAGAACAGGGATGATGATCAATAAAAAGAGTTTCTGTAGCTTTTTGAGCAAGTTTTTTGACTCCCTCTCCAATTCTTTCGAGTGAGTTGGTGTCAGCCACTACGAAAAGATCAATATCTGCATCATTGTAAAAAGACTTATAATCTTCCAAGGAAATGATGACATCAAAGGGATCAAGGTATTTGTAGCGATCCAGCAGTGGCTCTTCATGAACGCAAATGGCATTTTTTCCTTGAGTGCGCATTGCCAGACAAAGAGCAATTTCACTACCAATGCCATCAGCATCAGGAAAAATATGTGTACTAATCACGATATTATCGGCTTTTTTAGTCAAGAATTGAAAACGTTCAACATAATTCATGGTTAAAATCTAATCGTAAATTAGTAGGGTAACTTTAAATTACACTATAATTTTTTCAATTGCTGTAACTTTTGCTACGATTTTAAAAGAATTTTAAAAAAATGAATTGAATATCCCTCTTTACAAGTGGTCCTATGGCAAATAATGCAGAATTGGCTATTGAAATATCCAAACTCTCTAAAGCATATCCAGGTCGAAATGCTTTAAATGAAATTTCTTTTTCGGTAAAAAAAGGCAGTATTCATGGTTTTTTGGGGCCTAATGGCGCTGGAAAATCGACAACCATGAAAATCCTTAGTGGCTTGATTCCACCAACTAGCGGAGAATTTAAAGTAAATGGTCGAGTGGGATTTTTGCCTGAGCATCCACCGCTGTATTTAAATATGACTGTAAAAAATTATTTGGAATTTGTGCTTTCGATCTATAGTGACAAGCCAAAAAATTATGCTGCGGTTGAGCAGGTGATATCCAAAACGGGATTAAGCTCTGTTGAGGAGCGACTTATCGGAAACCTGTCAAAAGGATTTCAACAAAGAGTAGGGATTGCACAAGCGATTGTACATTCTCCCGAAATGATTATTCTTGATGAACCTACGGTCGGACTTGATCCTGTTGCCATAAACGAAATCAGAGCATTAATTCTTGAATTAAAAAAAGATCACACGATTTTATTTTCGAGTCATCAGCTTCACGATGTAGAATTACTCTGCTCTGACATTACGCTGATCAATCATGGGGAGATCGTAGTCACTGGCCCACTTCAAAGTATAATTGAAGGCATTAAGACCAGATTGAATATTAAAGCAAAAGTTGAAAGTTTTTCCGAAACTGATCGCACTAAAATGATGTCTCATTTTAAACTCGAGTCAGTTCATGTTGTTAGGGATGTTGACCAGAATCAAGTTAATCTGGAGATTGTGGCACTGGCCGATGAGAAAATAAAAAAAGAGCTCTCGCGATTTTTGAGTCAAGAAAATATTGGGTTACTTGAATTTACGGAAGTTAAGATTGACCTAGAAGAATTATTCAACAAAATGGTCAAATAATATTAAGAGACATTATGTATTTTAAAAAAATTATGATCCTGGTTAAAAAAGAATTGAAAGATGCATTTTTTTCACCGCTTATTTATATTTTGAGCGGGCTTTTTTGTTTTATGATGGGTTGGCTGTTTTTTAATTATCTTCTTCAGGCAAAAACTCTAACAACTGCTACAATGACTCAAGCAGTGATCACTCCAATTTTTGGGAATATTAATTTTATTTTCGTTTTTCTATGTCCTCTTTTGTCAATGCGATCCTTTGCAGAAGAAAAAAAACAATCAACTCTCGATTTACTTCTAGGTTCACAGTTATCAGAAATGCAAATTATTTGGGGTAAGTTTATCTCAAATCTCATACAAATTATTTTTATGATTTCCTTCACTATGGTTTTTCCGTTAATTCTTGCAGTCTCTGGTTACAGTGATTGGGCGGTCGTGGGTAGCTCCTATTTAGGTGTCCTTTTTTCAGTAATGGCCTATCTTGCGGTTGGTTTGTTTTGTTCTAGTTTAACTGATAACCAAATCGTTGCGAGTATTCTGACTTTTTGTCTCATCTTGGGCTCCATGCTTTTAGTGATAACAGTGAATGCAACCAATAATTACCTGCTAGCACTAATTATCCAGTATTCGACGGTCCCATTTCATTACGAAGGTTTTGTTAAGGGTATGATTCGTTCTTACAGCATTGTTTACTTTTTTAGTTATGTAGGATTTTTCTTTTTACTAACACTTAAATCTCTTCAGTCGAGAAAGTGGTAATTTATGAAAAAAATGTATAACCTTCTACTTTTTGTCGTCAACGTGATTTTGTATTTTGTTATAATTGCCCTTTGGATTTCGATCCCTGACGAGTTAACGTTAGACATTTCAGTAACTCTTTTTAATCTTACACTTACACTTGTACTCGTCTTGCTCAATCGTGAAAAACTTAGTCTCTATTATCAGAGTCAACAATTTAAGAAATTAACCGAGACTTTGGTTTTTGCTTTTCTGGTTCTCTGTTTGATAGGAATTGCAAATTATTGGGCGTTCAAGCATCCTGTGCAGCAAGATGTTTCAGTTTATAAACTGAATTCGCTAACTGATCAGACGAAGAGTATTCTTAAAAATATTAAAGGTGATTTAACCTTTAAATTATTTGCTCGCAAACAAGAGTCGATGCTTTGGCTTCCTTTATTTGAATTCTACCGTAACGAGAAAAATAACATCAATATAGAAAAAGTAGATATTGATGTTCGCCCCGACTTGGTAGCAGATTATCATATAACTGAAGCTGCAACTCTTGTTATTGAATACCAAGGCAAGCGGCAATATGTTACCGAGAGAGATGAACTCAACATTACAAATGGTTTAATTAAAATTTCTCGCTCAAGCGATCCCGTCGTTTATTTTATTCAAGGCCATGGCGAAGCCGATTTAAATTCTCCCGAAACTGAAGGGATGAAATTTATTTTTGAGGCTATGAAAAATTCTGCTATTGATGTGCGTCCTTTGAACCTTGCAACGACTCAAGAAATTCCATTTGATGCCAAAACGATAATCGTTTGGGGTCCTAAAAAATCCTTGCAATCTACTGAAGTAAAAATTATCGAAAGATTTTTAGAACGAAAAGGTCGGTTGCTACTAGCCTTAGATCCTGACCTTAATCAAGATAATCACTCAGAGCTAAGAGAGTTGCTACGCCGCTATCGATTGATTATAAGAAATGATTTGGTTATTGATCGAAAAAGTTTTGTTAATGGTTCAAATGGCTCCATTCCTTTGGTCGACAGTTATAATAATGAGCACCCGATTACAAAAAAATTCAAAGGACAAGCTTTTTTTCCACTAGTTTCTTCAATCGAAGAAGTTCCAGAGCAGCTTTCTAATAATAAAGGTAAAGTGATCATGCTTACAACTTCTTCTGCTTTTCCAGATTCATGGGGAGAGACAACTCTAAAAGAGTTTGTTAATCAAAAAGTAGCCTATAACCAAGGAAGAGATAAGCCAGGACCTCTTAACTTGGTGGCATCTTTTGAAAGTGAAAAAAATAAATTAGTTGTCTTTGGAAATTCAACATTTGTTTTAAATGCCTACCAAAAATTTGGGACAAATTATTCACTATTTCTAAATTCGCTTTCATGGTTAGTTGATGAAGATCGATTGATTTCTTTTAATTTACCTATAATTCAGAGTGAACCGATGATTATTTCTCAACAACAAATGGGGATAGTTTTTTATTTTTCAGTTTTATTTTCCCCACTAATTCTTTTTGGACTAAGCATTTTTATGTATCGAAGAAAAAGAGATAAATAATGATTTTTAATTTTTTAAAAAGGCATAAAAACTTTTCGCTTCTCTGCTTTTTGATCGTGGCGATCGCTTTGACCTACTGGTTTGAAGAGCGCGGCAACCGTAACGAGGCGTTGCTCGTTAGCCAGACCACTGATATTTTAAACACTTCATCTATTGGCGATTTAAAAGCCTTGAAAGGATTGAAGATAGATTTTGTAAATGAGGGTGGGGATTATTTTGCCAACGGCAATCACTTAGCATTATCTAAAGCTCGAATAGATGAATTGTTTAAAATCTTATCTGGATTGAAGGTAAAAAAATTCATTTCCCCGCAAGATGTATCAAAAGTGGGGAGAGCTTTTTATATTGGGGATGACGAACTGAAGATGACATTTATTTTCTCTAAAGGGTCCCTTAGCTTTACTCTTGGTAAAAAATTACCATATGATCAAACTTTTTATATGGAAATAGTTCGAGATGGATTATCTCAAGTTGCCATTGTCAGCGACGAATCTCCTGACCCCGGTGTCTACCAAAACGATAAAGAGTATCAACGTTCGGAGGCGAAGTACAAACGGCTACAGATGGTTTTCATGCTTACCAATGTCTACTTTTATGACACTCGATTATTCAAGGATCTCTACCAGGACGAATCTAGTCTGCACTTTTCTGAACTGACGATTTCGACCTTTCGAAATAAAAAATTTACATTAAGCTTTAAAGATACATCGACTAACCCGCCAGCTCCAAATGGGATACAATATTTTGAAGAAAATTGGCTTTCCTTTTACAAATCGTTGGCTCACTTGGAAGCTAAAACTGCGATAGCTCCTTATGAGATAAGTGCTCTCTCCGATATTTTGTCTCAATTTGAAATTAAGGATCGCGATGGAAGAGTTATAACTTTAAATATTTATAAAAAGTTTGGTGAACTCAACGGATATTTTTTAACTTCAACCTTGGATAAAGTTCTTTATGTTTTGAAGCCTGATGATGCGCGCCTATTTTTTGTTAATGTTCAAGATTTTTGGAAAAAAACTCTATCCCCCAAAGGATCTGATTATCAGTTGGGCATTTCTTTTTATGATGATATTTCACAAAAAGTGAGAATAATTGATAAAGAACTTTTTAAAGTTGAATCAACTGTCCCGAAAATGCACCCCAGGCCTTTGGAGTTTAAGAAACTAGTCGATTTCTTAAAAGCTGAAGGTGATCACGTTTCAGAGTTGACAGAAAAACCCAGTGAAATTCTCAAGAAAAAAATATTGAGTCTTAGTTTTGATAATAGGCTGTTGAATGTTATTCTTGAAGACAATGATGTTGTCTTAGTAGATCTTGATTCAAAGTTAAAGATACATCATTATGTTGGAATGAAAATACCATTTAGCCTTAAACGATCCGACTATTTTGAATAGGGTAATATGAACGAAGCCTTAAAATTATATTTCGATGCTTTCAGGCATTATGCTCATCCCCGCCAAGAGCGAAAAATAACTTTTTATGAATTGCTTGGCATTTCATGGGCATTACATTTGATTTATGCTTTTTATTCAATATTTGCTCTATATTTGGGCATTAAAAGTTTTGAATACTTTTCAGAGAGTAAGGATTTTACTCATCTCGCTTTTCGTTCTTTTAACTTACAATTTCAAAAATTTTCTTTGCTTACCACCTTATTTAGCGTTATTTTTTATCCCTTCTTATTTCAATTTGGCTATCGATTCTGGAAAACACTTTTCAAATTTTATTCTCAATTGTTTGGCCACGAATTTGAAAACCAAGACGATAGAAGTGAAGATCTTTTAGCTTCAGCTTTTTCAAGTAATTTATTTCTTCTATTTCCCATCATCGGAAATGCCTTGAGCAATCTTGCTCAAGGATTCTTCATTTATAAAGGGCTAAAAAAGCATTACTCATTTACAAATTTGCAAGCTTTTTTAGTGCTCTTAACTCCCTTATTTTTGATCTTTTTATTCGTAGTATTCAGTGCGTCTTATTTTGCATTTTTGTTTACATTAATCTAACTCACTAAAAAATTTGAATGTCAGATTTTATTAATTTTTAATCTGCTCCCTGACATTTACACCCGTTCTATTGTTTGTAATCATTCGAAGACACACACGGAATTGAATTTGTTTTTTGAGACATTTTAGGAGGAATTATGAGTTTTTTTGGCGGAAGTCCAATATTTTCTGGAAGTATTGAAGTGGTCTGTGGACCCATGTTTTCTGGAAAAACCGAAGAACTCATCCGACGTGTCAAAAGAGCACAGATTGCTCGCCAGAAAGTTCAAATTTTTAAACCTGCCATTGATAATAGGTATCACGAAACTGAGGTCGTTTCTCACTCATCGCTATCGATTGAGGCGACTCCCGTTAATTCCTCAGTTGAAATTCTACAAAAAGTTTTCGATTCCACGAGGGTCGTTGCTATTGATGAAGTCCAGTTTTTCGATGAAAACATAACGGTGGTTGTTGAAAAGCTAGCTCGTCGAGGTGTAAGGGTTATAATGGCCGGTCTAGATCAGGATTTCAAAGGGGTCCCGTTCGGTCCCATGGCTTCATTATTAGCAATAGCTGATAGTGTTGATAAAATTCATGCTATTTGTACGCTATGTGGGGCGCCGGCCACGAAGACTTTTAGAAAAAATCCTAAAAACAGCGAACAAGTTTTAGTTGGCGAAACAGATTTGTATGAAGCTCGCTGTCGATCACATGCTGATTTTTTTGGAGAAGATCAAGATCAACTTGCTTTCTTTGTTAATTTGAATTCTGCAAGTGATAAAAGTCAAAACTTATAGTACACTAGAAGTAACATAGAAACCTAAAATTCGGAATTTAGGATGAGTGCTACTTCTAATATTGCAGTTTTTCTAAAAAAAGAATCCATCGAACAAAGAGTTCGTGAATTGGCCGATATGATCAATCGCGATTTTCAAGGTCAAGAAGTCATCTTAGTTGGTGTACTCAATGGATCGTTTATTTTTTGTGCTGATCTTATTCGTCATTTAACAATTCCAACTCAAATAGAATTCGTCTCCATCAGCTCATATGAGGGTACTGAGAGTACAGGGCAAGTTAGTTTTCGCTTGGATGTAAAGCAGTCCTTAGTCGGAAAAAATGTTATTTTAGTCGAAGATATTGTTGATACAGGACTCACCATTAGTTTTTTGCTTAAGCACATGAAACTTAAAAATGTTAAAAGCCTCAAGCTGTGCTCATTATTATTAAAGCGCTCACGCTTAAAAGTGGAAGTTCCCATTGATTATTTGGGATTTGAAATTGAAGATAAATTTGTAATTGGTTATGGTTTAGATTTTGATGGTCATTATCGCGAACTTCCTTACATCGGAGTTTACGGTGAGTAGAAGAGTTGAAACTCATGGCTCCGTTAGAGTTGACCTTTTGGGGGGAACTCTTGATCTCAACCCCATAAATGTCATTCTTCCCAATGTTGTTACTTTAAATCTTGCAACTTCCCTAAAAGCTAAAGTAACAGTCAGTGAATTGGATTTTGATGGAGTCGAAATCATTTCTCATGATTATCTCTCAAAAGAGCGCTTTCATGCTAAAGATTTTTCAGACGAAAATTTGCAAAATGGCTTTTTTAAAAACTTAAGCTTTATCGCTCAAATCTTAAATCTTTTTGGAATTCATCGTGGCATAAGCATTGAACTTGAATCAGGCTCTCCAGCTGGAGCCGGACTTGGTGGATCTTCGGCGATGGGAGTTACTTTTTTTAGTGCTCTGGCGAAATTTAAGAACGTATCTATAGACCGTATCGAAGTTATTGAGAAAGTAAACTCTCTTGAAGCTCGAATTCTAGATTGTGGGCCTGCAGGCTATCAAGATTATTATCCTGCTATGTTTGGTGGGGTGTTGGGATTATTGGCTAGGCCTGGTGAAGTCATTGTAGAGCAACTTTTTTCTGAAGAATTAAAAATGTATCTAGAATCCCACTTAACTTTGGTTTACAGCGGTGAGACTAGAAATTCTGGAATTAATAATTGGGAAGTTTATAAAGCATTTTTTAATAAGGATTTAGCCGTAAGGGCAGGTTTGAATGAAATTGCTAAACTGTCGTCTCAGGCATTAAAAGATATTCAGACAAATCAATTTGGAGGCATCTCCAGATTAATAGCGCTAGAAGGTGAAGAGAGAAGAAAATTGTTTCCAGGAATTTTGACTGCAAACATGAATAATTTGCGAGAAGCTCTGCTGGCCGAAAACCCTCACTTTGGAATGAAAGTTTGCGGCGCTGGTGGAGGGGGATGTTTTCTTCTCACTCATCAACCTAAGGATATTGAAACCGTTACGACATTGATTAATAAATTCAATATGAAAAAACTAGAGTTTTCTATTGAAAAACCTCTTTGAAGGAAACAATGGATAGTAAAAACATCGGCAGTCTAAGTATGAAAGGTGGTCGTAACGATAACTTCTACTTTTGCTTAATTGAATATTATCCGCAAAATTCTCGATGGTTTCTGAAGTCACTTCTTCCTGTTAAGGATGAAGAAGCCCATGATAATGATGAAGCCATTCGTGCTTGGATTCATAACTTTGGTGTCAAACAACTGGTGGTAGATTTTCCGCTATCACAATCTGCCTGTTCGGTTTGTGAGCTTGAATGCCCTGGTGCGATCAATTGCCCGGAGCCAAGTGTTTCTACTGTTCGAGAAAAAATTAAAATTTTATTAAATGAAGATTTAAAACTTATTAATCAGAATCCTAAGAAATACGAACAAGATAGAAATAAGTCTGATGAAATTGTCTATAATCGTGATATTTTTGAGAAAGAAACTTCTCATCATCTGCTTTCAAGATCTTTTAAGAGAAGACTAAAAAAAGGATTTCTTCCTTATTGGAATAGAGCTATCGATTTTTGGGTTTGGAAATATTATTATGATCAAATTTTAGAAACATTTTCAACTTCTTTTGATTCATTTGGAAATATTTCACTAATGATACTTTCAAGATTCAGCTACATAAAACGACATTTTCCTAAGCATTTAGAGCTTTTTGAAGCTAATGAGCAAATTATCCTCATTGAATTACTTCGTTCTAAAATTCTTTTGAAAAAAGATTTAGATATGCTTTCTGATATTGAATTGGGAATTGAAGTTCGTTTGGATACGATTAGAAAAATTGAAAAAAAACTTGATATTTTTATTTATAACCATGATCTAGATATACTCGTTAAAAATCCCAGAGCCTTTGATTCATTTCTTTTAGCACTTGCTGGGCAGAATGTTTTGCAAGAAAAAAATAGAAAATTGCCAGATTGGACTCAACCAGAAAAAACAAAATTTATTATTCCAGATTTTAATTAATTTTTTTGGGAATCATTTTACCAGCTTCAATAAATGAATAGGTGTAAATGACTCCTGGAATAAAAAAGAAATAGGCTTTCAAGGAAATAATCATAGCGACTGCGGAAATTGCCGCCATAAAGCTATAAAGTCTAACATATTTAATCGCCAATTTTTTTTCTTTGTAAAACAGTACATAAATCACAAGATGTAGAATTAAAAAAATAATTAAAACCAAGGTTAAGGTTTGAAGAAAAATTTGATAAATTTGCAGTTGAAAGTCAGGAGAGTCTATTGCTTGTTTAATAGCTTTGACGTATTCATCGTAATTGGTCATTTTAAAATAAGACCATAGTGATACTGCAGCATCAGACAAAAAGCATAGTAGTGCAACGAGAATTTTATTTTTCATTTAATTGTCTTCTTCAATTCCGCCTTCTTTACCAAAGGTAACGGCCAGATTTTTTGTTCTTTCGGTTAATATTTTAGTTACTTGAATCGGATCTTGCATCATTTGCAATTCGCTTTCGCTCATAATTCCAGTATCTTTACCCATCAGTAAAATTTCTCCAAATGCCAATTGGTGAGTTATTTGATTTTTTCCAATCACTATAAGTTTATAAGAACAATTTATTAGCTCAAAATGAAGCATCATTTCAGAAAGTAAACCTGCTTTTATATTTAAAGAATAGATATTCGAATTTATTTTTTTTAAAGTCGTTTCTGGATAACGGTTAAATTCTTTGATTTGTTCTTGAAAGCTAAAATGACAACTTATAACGGTTTGCCAGTCAGTCATTTCTAAATTGTAAGCTAAAAGTTTTCCTTTAATAGAAGGGGTTTTTATGCGCACATTTTCGGCGAATGCTTTAGGCTGAACTGACAACAAAAGTAGCAGAGTGAAAAAGATGGTTATAGGCTTCATGAATCTCTAGTATAGAAGTGATTTAAATTTTTGAGTAGCTTTTTTAATAACATTACGGATAATTAAATTAATGAAGCGAATCATTATTATATTGTGTGTAACAACTCTTGCCACGTCCATCGGATTATATTTTCGACCTAGCTACGTTTTAATTGGTCAATTGAATTGGATCAATGTCTTAACTAAGGGATATTTCGTAGGTTCAATCGCAAAGTTTTTTTCTCAATCACTCTTGGATCAATCATTTTATTTTGTCATGAGTTTTACGGCGGGAGGTATGCTTCTAGGTATAATATTGGCAATTTTTTTTGGAGGATCAGGCAAAAGAAAATAAACTAATCTTCAAACCGGCCTTGTTGAATTTTTCGTGTGATATCTTTTTCTTTTTCTGCACTTCGTTTGTCGTGCAATTTTTTACCTTTAGCAGTGGCGAACTCTAATTTTATTTTTGAATCTTTAAAATATATTTTAGTGATAACTAAAGTTAAATTTTGTGTTTTCATTTCGTGATATAGGCGGGTAATTTCAAGACGATTCAAAAGAAGTTTTTTAACTCGTTGCTCTTGGTGGTTGTTGATATTTCCAAAACTGTATTGAGGAATAAGCACATTATAGGCCCAAACTTCTCCCTGAGTATCAATGACCACGTAAGAATCATTAAGGGCAACTTTGCCCTCTCTTAGCACTTTTACTTCTGTTCCTTGCAATACGATTCCTGCCTCAAATTTTTCAATTAAGGTGTAGTCAAATCCAGCTCTCTTATTTGATCCAATTATTTTTATGCCCATATCTCAAACTTTTTAAAAATTAAATTTTATTCCAAAACTAGCAGCAATGACATGACCGTTAATGTCGTATCCGCCGGCGCCAATTTTTAAGCCTCCATTACCATTTTCTTGATTAACAGATTTTTCGACATGTTTGCTTTCGAGTTGTTGATATTCAAAACTCGTTCCTAAATTAACATCTTTTGACCAAATAACAATGCGATATTGAAGGCCTGTAGAAAAAATATAGGTATTGGTATCAATGGAATTCCCACTTCCTGAAAAATTGCCATTGAGTGGGCTCATACGGTAAGCAAAACCTAAACCTGTGCTCAGACGATTGGTTAAATCCCATTTCATTCCAATTCTTGGATTGATGGTATCTTGAATATTAATATTTTCAAAAGCACTGCTCGACACAATGGCACCACCAGTCTTGGTAAAAGTTATGATTGGTGGTTTGTAGCCACTCCATATTTGGTATTCAATTGCGGAGAAAAATTCTATCTCAGCAAATGCGATTGATGAGCCAAGTCTGAATGTGTGAGGATCATAAAAAATCATTGAGTCAATATTGGCTTCAAAAATGGGAAGTGGAGGGTTTGTAATTTCTCCATTAACTTCGGCATGTAAGTTGGACTTCATCTCTTGTTGAAATGTAAAATAGTATTTGGCATTATTGTTTCTCATCACAACCGAGGCGATAATCCCCAAAGATGGATCGATTAATGATCGCGCACTTCCCCATGATCCTGTTCCGGTTCCACCGAGGCTAAGGTTTGTTTTTACTGAGGCCGAGGCTTGATAACCTAAAATTGTTCCCAGCGAGAAGGCTAGATTTTCGTTGAACTTTTTGGCAAAATTTAAATAAAGACTGCTACGTTGGTAGCGAGAATGATACATGACATACTCTGGCTTAAAGGGATCACCAGAGTTGGTTTCCATCAAATGACCGATGGGAAGAAAAAGAGAAAGCCCGAGTGTGCCGAGATGTTCATATCCAACGGGTAAAGCAAAGTGTAGCCCCATTCCATAAAATTTTTGATAATCATTGGCAACATTTCCAAATGTCGTACCGGATGTTGAATTTGTGTCATTGGTTACAACTATGTTGCTCATGGGGGAGAAGTGAGTGGCAGCGGAATTAACTTGAACCAGAGCATTGACCTTTTTGGAAAAGCCCAGAACTGCTGGTGCATAGTAGTTGTTGCTTGGGTCGTTGGCATCAAGATTTGCCTGATTTCCTATGAAACTAGTTGAAAAACTAGCTCCAAAAAATTCAGGATAACTAGCAAAAATTTTTGAAGTAAAAAATAAGCACAAGCAAAAAAGTAAAGGCAATTTCATGCTGATAAAATCCTGTAGAGATTAAGAACTTGTTCAAGACTAAGGGCTTCAGCACGAATAGAAAGTGGAATATCTTGAGAATTAAAAGCCGCTTCAATATTTGTTTGCTGATAAAAACTTTTAAGTACTCCGCCTAGTTGCTTTCTTTTTTGAGAAAACATAAGGCGCAAAAATTTTTCTAATTTTAGAAAATCATCAATAGGCACTAGCGGGGTTGATCTGCGCTTCATCGATAACACGGCTGAGTCAACCTTCGGAGCAGGAGTAAATGCCCCTGGTGGGACTTTAAGCAGCAAGCTACATTCAAAATAGCTCTGACATATAACCAAAAGAGAACTCATATAATTTTTTGTTGTTGCAAAAGGAAATACTTTATCAGCCACTTCTTTCTGAAACATCAAGGTCATAAATTTTATTTCTGGAGCTTGTAAAAAATTGATGAGTAATGGTGAAGCAACGTTGTAGGGAAGGTTTGATACCAACCAAATATTGCTCTCAGCAATATTTTTTTCTTTAAAAAAAGATGAGAGATTTAATTTTAAGGCATCAGTCATAGTTATTTGATTTGGGGAAATAAATTGATTGAGATAAATATCAAAGCGCTTATCTTTTTCTATAACGTAAAAAGGTTTTTTTATTTTGGCCAAACTTTCAGTTAAAATTCCTGGTCCAGGTCCAATTTCAACAATGGACCCTGCTGATTCAGCAAAGTCTTGACATATTTTATCAATGACATTTTGATCACGTAAAAAATGTTGCCCTAACGATTTATCGGCAAAAGGAAGCTCTAGGTTACTCATTTCATTTTTCTCTGGGCTTCAAGTTTATCTGCCTTGGATACAAACTGGCCTCGAGCATCGAGACTCAGGCAATTGGGAAAAGCAATGGACTGGTGAAAAGTTCGGAGTGCATAATTGGCAATCATCGCGCCATTATCGGTACAATATTTCGGAGAGACAAAGTGAGCGTCACTAAATTTTTTAGAAAAGTTTTCTCTCAAATAGGAATTGCATGCGACACCACCTCCAACCACTATTGGTAGTGTCATTTGGAATCGATGATGTACTAAATCCAGAGCAACTTGACATTTTTTTGTAAGAGCTTCAATGATAGCATGCTGATACGAAGCGCAAACATCTTCAATTTTAAAACTTTTATCAGCATTATTTTCTATGAAGTTACGTAGGGCAGTTTTAACACCTGAAAAACTCATCATGGCCTGAGTCGGATCTAGGAGAGAGACTGGAAAAGTGTATTTTTTAGCATCACCAGACTTTGCCATTTCATCTATTATTTTTCCTGCCGGATAACCAAGTCCTAAAAGTTTACCCCCTTTGTCAAAGGCTTCACCGGCAGCATCGTCAATGGAATTGCCCAAAAGCTCAAAGTCATTTGGAGAAGTTACCAACAGAAACAAACTATGTCCTCCACTTACAAGCAAACCAAGATAAGGGTAATTCATATTTGTGGTGAGATGAATCGCCTCTAGGTGAGCGTAGAGATGATTGACGGAGGATATTGGTAGTTGATAAAGCATAGCAATCGTTTTAGCGCAATTAATTCCGGTTAGCAAAGGACCTAGTAAACCTGGATGAGTCGTTACGGCCAACAAATCAATTTCAGATAATTCAATGTCAGCTTCTTTTAATGAACTTTTAAGTAGAGGGGTAATCTTCTCTAGATGATTTCTAGCTGCAATTTCGGGGACAACACCACCCCATTTTTGCAAAATAAGTTCCTGGGAAAAAGAATGATGGGAAAGTATGGTTGGCATTTGATTCAAGTCATCCGGGTCGCCTTGTAAAATGGCGATAGATGTATCATCGCAACTTGTCTCAATTCCGAGGATTATTTTTTTGTTGGTTGCTTTTTTCATATTTTATTAAACTACTAAATAAGCGGACAGCTCATTTTTTTTAATTTTTGACTATAAGCTTTTTCATTAAGGGTTTTTTCATCTTTTGCATACCACTCTGGGGATTGTTCACCAGTGTGACAACTAAGGCACTTATTTTTTACTTGGGTCATCTTGTGATCATGAGTGTCTGGCGCATCTGCATTGAATGGATGTTCATCATGATTTGAATGACAATTTAAACATTGAACGTTGGCAAAATTATTTTTAATACCAGATTGTTTGTCCACTTCGAACCATTTTTTTGAAATCTTTTTTATGCTTTCGTTATCAAGCTTACGAACTGATTTAACTTCGGAGCTCAGAGCGTGAATTTGGTTCCAGTAATCGATAATAGGTTTGTTTTTAAAGCTAACCATGTTTTTTGCAGCACTGAATCCTTTTGGGTCACCTAATCCTAAAGAATGGCATTTTATACAATGGAGGTTATTTTGTTCACGAACATTCATCAAAGTCGTATATGCAATGGCATGTGGGGTGCCCTGCCAAAATTCACCCTGTACCTTGTGACACTCGATGCAATTGACAGCGGTCTTATATTTTTTAAGAGAATTACTAGGTGAAACTGAAGCATTCGTCATTTTTGCTTGCTCTGCTAGCTGAATGGTGCTCATTTTAGATTTGTGGTCGTCAATAAATTTTCTAAATGGATTTGGGGTTAAATATTTTTCCAGATCATCTCTGATTTCATGAAGCGTATAAGAGTCCATTGCTTTCTTTTCTTTTAAATCAATACTTATGTTTCCGACGTAATGATTTTTAGAGAGAGTTTGAACGATTTTAACATTGCCAACATCTCGGGAAAATCGCAGAAAGCTTTGGGAATGGGCCCCAACAATCCAATCAATGAAGGGAAATTTTTGCGCCAAGGTTTCATCGGGATCAAATCCTGCATGAGATAAAATGACAAGTCGGTGATATTTGTTATCAGGATTATACCCAGCTAATTTAAGCTCCTCTATTAAGCCTGGAAGTACTTGCGAAATATCATTGAATTGTTCCGAAAGAGAATTATTAAAGACATCTGGTGCAACAAAGCCCAGAAGAAAGATTTTTGCATTTGCTCGTTCGACAATTGCAAATCGCCTATGCTTTATGACGGATTCATCTTTTAAATTAGAGATCAAAAATTCAAATTTTCGGGTATTGGCAAGAGTCTTTAGGAAATCCATTCCCAGAGCGAAGTCTTGATCACCTGGAACAAAAAATTTTAATCCAAGCTGGTCAAGTCCCAGGGCTAAGTTGTTTGCAGCAAAGGCTAGAGAGTCTTTCATGCTCAAAGGTATTACAGAAGAAGGAAAAAAGGTATCTCCAGTATCTACATAAAAAACTTCGCTTGTGTCTGATAGCTTTTTAAAAAGTCCTGCTACTTGTGGAAGCCCCCCCAGTGGAAAATTGCGACATCCACATGGGTGAGTTTCTCCACTTATATTGTGAGAAAAAACAAGCGATAACGATTGATTTACAGCTCGGTGTTTGGGATGATCCATATCTTCAATATTTTTTATAAAAAAAGAACATGAACTTAGGGTAAGCGATAAAAGAAATAGTAGCTTTTTCATAATTATAACTTAGCCTTTAGTTTTCCGGCCAATTTAGCTTCTCGGCTTTTAGGAAAACGGCTTTGAAGTTCATCCAAACTTTGTTTTGCTTCTTCAGTTGATTTTTGTTCAATAAAGGTTTTAGCCAAATTGAACAATGCCGATGGTGCGTAAAAAGAATTTGGATTTTCGGTAAAGAGTTTTGAAAAGTAAACCTTGGCATCTTCTAAGTTTTTAAGTTTTAGCTCTATGATACCCAAATAGTGTAGAGCAGCTTCACGATCCTTCTTCTTAGATTTTTTTGAATCAAGTATGACCAGAAAGTCTTCTTTGGCCTCGGCAACTTTTCCAACCGTCATCTTGGCTATGGCAGCTTTAACCGTCGGAATTATTTCCTTTTCGTCTTTGACTTCTTTTTTTTTGGTAGCTTGTTGTTCCTTTTCTTCACTAAGGGTGGCAAGTGTTTTTACAACCTGTTCAAGGTATTTACTTTGCTCTAAAACTTTATCATTTAAAGATTGGATTAATTCGCTTTGCTTTTTTTGAACTTCTTCAAGCGAAGTAATTTTATCTTTGAAATTTGTTTGATCAGCAGTTTCTAATTGCTTGGAATGCGCCAGTTCTTCGAGTTGGCCATTCATCTTTGCCATTTGTTCTTCTATGGTTGTAAATCGGCCGTTGGTATTGGCGGTACTCTTTTGAGTTTGAGCAACTTGTTCGTTGAGTGAGTCTACCGTTTTTTCACGACGTATGTCTTCCTGAGTTTTGCAAGATGAAAGGACAAGTAGAGTTAAAATAAAAAAATAGAGATGCAGCCTCTGCATAGATATTCCTCAATGAAAAAAAGCAATGTTTAAGTTTATAAATTTTCTAATGTCTTCTTTCGAATGGCAACATATTCTGCTCTTTCAGAATATTTTTTGGAAAGCAGGGCGTATTGTTGAGCTTTGTTGAAGTATTTTCTTTTATAGGAAGATTTCGCTTTTAGATAATAATACTCAGCTTTGCGAAATAGTCCTGGAGCCTTTATGTCTGCTTGAGATTCTTTTGCGGCCATGAAGGCAACCTGGGCCATCGACATCTCTAATTTGGGACGTGTGGTTGTTAGGCCACACGCCGATATTAAAACTAAAATTAAAAGGCATAGGATTTTTGTCATTAAAACTTATTTTGCAGTGATGACAAAGTTTGCTCTACGGTTTTTGCTCCAAGATTCCTCATCGTGGCCAAACGATAATGGCTTTTCTTTTCCAAGTGAAATAGTTGAAACGCGAGAAGCTTCAATTCCTTGACCAGCTAGGTATTCGCGAACGCTTTTTGCTCTTTTTTCACCAAGGGCTAAGTTGAACTGAACACTGCCGCGTTCATCAGCATGACCTTCAACTTGAACTTTAACTGAAGGGTGTGCTTTTAAAAATTGTGCATTGTTGTTAAGGGCATCTTTGGTCGCATTTGATAGTCCTGCTGAATTGAAATCAAAGTAAACCGTTTTAAGAGTTCCTGCTTTGTTGGAGTCTGAATCTGAATTTAGATCAAAACTAGATCCATCAGCTTTTGAGCTATCAACTTGAGTTTTGTTAGTATCAGGATTTACACCTTCTGCTGCATTTTTCTTTTTAAGGTTTGAACAAGAAGAAAGTGAAAGGGCAGTTGCAACGATGCTCAAAATTAATGCGGTCTTGAATTTCATGAGGGCTCCTTTAAAGCGTATATGCGTTAGTTAAAATAAAGTTTCAAAGTCTAATTTTGCAGCTATGATTATGCCAATTTTACACCACTTAAGGAAGAAAAAAATGGGCCTATTGAGATTGGTTTGTCTCCTCGCTTTTTGTTCTAAACTATTCCTTTCATTAGCTTTTGGCGTTGAACTCAAGACCATGAATGTCTCTATGCCCACTAATTATGGGACATTTCTGGGTGAAATTCATTACGCTCAAAGCGACTTAGCGGTAGCTTTAAAAGTCGAACGCATTATTAAAGAAGATTTAGTTAAGGCGATCAATTATTTTGAATATGTTCCAAAAGATGTGGTTCATTTTAATATCGATCCTTACCTGCGTCTAACCAATGGCAACGCGCGTGGCTTTCCTACTAATATTATTAATATTTACAATTTACCTGCCAGTCAAAAGGACCATCTTATTTCTATGGAAAATTGGCTTTTAGGCCTAGTTTTTCATGAATATATTCACATCACTCAACTTGACCAAACCCGAGACTATCTACAGTTGGGCCGAACTTTGTTTGGGACGATCGCTAAAACTCCCGTGGCAATCGTTCCGCGTTGGTTTATCGAAGGTATAGCCGTATGGGGGGAGTCCCATCTAATTGAAGGTGGTCGACTTAATAACCCACTTTTTAATAAAGAACTATTGATTCAATACAAAAAAAATAATTTCTGTAAAACCCTCGATTGTCTCGATGCTCCTGGGGTTTACCCACACGGTCAGTTGGCATATTGGGCCGGGGCACATTTTCTCGAATACCTTGAAAATAAAAATCCCAAAACAATTAAATGTTTGGTTGAGGGCAATTCTAGCGAGATCCCGTTTTTTCTTAATCATGTTTTTAAAAATTGCACTGGAGAAAGTGCTCAAGAGTTGTACGCTAAATTTCGCGAAGATTATTTGGCACAAAACAGTGCCTCTTTATACAATAAAGGAGAGTGGGGAGAGAAAATCAATAATGTTTTCGGAAGTGATGAGTATCAAAAGGGTCTTATTCTAGATGGCGATATTTTGTATAAAGCTGAAAAAGAACGATTTAGTGAAGCTCTGGTTTCGTATGACTTGAAAGATGATGTCAGCCTTTCGGCTAAATTTGAATTTCCCATAGTCGATATTGCTTCAATGGTTGAGATCGATTCTGAGAATCGTTTTTTGTTGGTAAGTTTTAATCAAGATCCAAGTTACCGCGTACAAAATAAAAGTTGGAAGCTGATAAACCCCGAAACATTAACTGTGGAGAGAGAACTCGATTTACCTCACGATCCCAGTTATGTAATCCACTTAAAAGGCGAATCCTTTTTATCATTCACTTACATGGATAACAAATGGCAAGTTTTTCATAATGAAAATTTGCTATATACATTCTCTAGTGATTTCAATCTTACCCTAGTGAAAAAAGTTGGGGATCAATTGCTCATGAAAGTAAACGACTCCTATGGAACTTCCTTTTTACTTCTGACAGATGTAGATTTAAAAAAAATAAATGTGCTTTATAAGACAAAAGAGTTTTTTGATTTGCCGATTATTGGAACACATTTTGCTCTGCTTCGAAATAAGGATCAATTGCAAATCATCGATTGGGATAAAACCCCAACGGTCAGCGAACTTCCAAAGCAATTGCTCCAACAAATTAGCTTTGCAGAGTTTAATGATTCAAGAGTCGTGGTTTTAGACGACCGATTAAAAACTTTAACTGCTACTGTTGGAGAAACAGAGAAGTTTTTAAGAAAAGACGCATCAAAGCCTACTTCTATTGAACTTTCAGCATTTTCTTTTAATCAGGCCCCGATTAACTCTTTTGCTTCGGAGCACGCTCAGAATTATCCTCGAGTTGATCACATGATTCCTCATTTTTGGTTTGTTGCTTTGGGTAATTCTGAAAATCTTTTCAGCGCAGGTGCAATGACTACTTTGGTTGATCCAATGGAGATCTACACATTAAATGCGACGGCACTGCTTTACCCAAGTCAGTCGAAAATGGGCGGAAGTATAGATTATAATCAGAAATTAATTAAATACTCTGATCTTTGGAGTGTGTCCGCTTTTATTAATCAGGATTATTCAAAACTTGAAAGTAGTGAAACGCTTAATCTCTCACGTGATTATCAATTAAAAACTAGCTACAAAATGCTCAACAATAAATGGACGATCACTCCAAGCATTTTTTTGGGTGGATCTACCAATGATGATTTTATTTCACACCGAGTACTCCAGAATGTGGGGATGGGAGGACGAGCAGATTATCAGGCGATGAGTTATGATGACTTGATTCAGTCTTTAAAATTGACCTTGAGTTTTCAAGGTAATTCACCAGATGCAGGCAAAACGTATTTAGCGACCTCCATGGCCGGAGAGTTCGAGACAAGATTTACAGAAAATTTTTCAGGACTATTCAGTAGCCATTTTAGCAAATATTTCAAATCTGACTTTGCCCGTGGAGTTATTTTTGGTGGAGGAGTTAGTGACCTCACCAAAAACCGCACTCATCAGTTTTATGGACTGCCTTATGGTGATGTTTTTGGCAATACCATTTTTAACTTGCGAACAATGATCGATTATAATTTTTGGAATATTTACAAAGGGAAAAACTTTATTCCCTTTTATTTCAAAGAAGCTCATTTTTTGATGGGGCGCGAATCTATTTATGCGGATCGCATTTACTTGGACGGGGATTACTTAAGAGAGAATATGATCAATTCGTTTTTCTTTGGACCAAGAGTAAAAATGAATTTGTTTTATTACGTACCAGCAAACGTTGATATTATCTTTTCAACTATAGCCCATCCCAATGGAAAAAATATCAATCAAGTAGAATTCACGCTGATGGCCGACTTGTTTTAAGTTACCAATATGATATAGTGTGAAAACTTCAAATGGGGGTGCACCGGTTTCGACAGGGAGTACTGACGTTTTGTGGGCGTGTCCAGGTTGATCGGCATGGTCCTGGTAAAAAGTCGATCAAAAATTAAATGCTGAATCTAACGATTACGCATACGCAATGGCTGCTTAATTTAATTAAGCCCGTTCGTTGAGGTGGTTACAGCCGATAACAAAGTGTGTGACAACAAGTCTGTCTCGACTTTAAAGAGGCGAGTGAGTCGTCGGTAATGCCACTTAAAAATCACCGAGCTGTTCGCTGAAGACAAGCAGCGATAGTCTTCGCTTTGAGACAATAATTCAAAGCTACACACGTAGTCCGCTTTACTGATGATTCTTTGGACGTGGGTTCGATTCCCACCACCTCCACCAATTTCCTCAGAACTTAAAAGTTTGCTTTTAGAAATAAGATTACAATCTAAAAGTGAATTTGTTCTTCCTCGATTTGAATTATGGAAAGACGGAAAGCAGGCACAAATTTTAAAAATATTTTGTAAATCAATTGGCCTTCCTGAAATTAAATTTCATACGCTTCGAGCTTGTTTTGCGACTCAACTCATTGGATCAGGTGTAGAGTCGGTAAAGGTAATGAAGATTTGTGGTTGGAAGGATTTAAAGACACTTGCAATTTACTTAAGGTTGGCTGGGGTGGATGAGAAAGGGGTTACTGAGGGATTAAATATTCTTCCAAAAGATAATGTGAACGTATTGTCACTTCATTTATGAACTACACAGCGTAGTCTTTGTTTATAGAAAGTAGAATTAATTAATTTATGTTAAATTGATTAATTAACATTTTGATTTGAAGGTTTTGATATGGATGATTTATATAAAACTACTGAAGAACAAAAAATTCGACTTTATGAAATAGCTGAATCAATGAGACTGCATGGATTGGATTCTGTTTTTATTAAAAAGGCGGTTGAGGTTGCAGAATATTATGAAGGTGCTTTTGAATTATTCTGTCTTTGGGCCGATGAAGTAGATGAAAATGAGAGAAATAATATTATTGATTATTTAAAAAAGGAGATCATTGAATTTGAAAATGACAGAGATCATTTTGGTTGTCTTCATTCAAGTGTAACTTTAAAGGAAGTAGAAAAAAAACTTTTAGACTTAAGTTTTATAACTGACTCTTTAGTTTGTAATAAGTGTGGAGCACTTCTTCGTGGAAAGGAGTTTGAGGAAAATTACAATCTCTGGTTAGCGGAGAAATATATAAATTATCCAGAAAAATTTCAATTAGATTGTTTTTTTTCTGACAACATTATACAAGCATCGAATGTATATCTGGAGGCTTACCCAGGTACATCAATCGATTCATTCATGAAAGTATTAGTTTCAATTTATTTTAATTTATTAGATCTAGGTAAGAAAAAGCCACTTCCTGTAGAGACCATTTTAAATTCAGTAGATTCGAAAATAATTGATAAGGATCAAGACAAAAGAAAAATTATCATTCGTCTCAAACCAAAGCTAATGATTGAAATTCTCACAATCGCTGAAGTGTTAAATTTGAGTCCATCGATCATAGTGGAAGAAGTTGTTGTTAAATTTGTGACATTTTGTAATTCGAAAGATCCCGAAACAATAGAGTTTTGGAATGAAGAGATTTATGAGCAATTAGATATTCTTTTGAAGGCGATATGATTATTGAAAGTGGTAAGCAAATGTTTTTAATCGACTTATCCAGTAAAGGAGTGTAATTACATGTACTTGTGAACGTTTCCTCATGTTTATTCACCTCGAATTAGCGAATTTGTTAATATTAGGAGAATATTTATTTTACCTAGATTAGCACTTGTGTTAATATTGGGAGAATGAATAGTGAAAAAACAGTTAGTCAGTATTTAGAAGAATTGGCCCGAAGTGGACAGTATTATTTTATCCTTGATGAGGTAGTAAAAGCACTTGGGCATAAGAAAAATTCAGTTTCAGTTTCACTTTCAAGGCTTTCAAAAGCAGGCAAAGTGCAAATGATAAGAAAGGGTTTTGGCATTATTACAGGTAACTCCAATGGCCCTCTTGATCCTTCATTTTTCTTAGATGCAATGATGAATAACTTAGATGCAAAATATTATGTTGGTCTTTTAAATGCGGCAGCCTTTAAAGGAGCTAGCCATCAGTCAGTTATGACTTTCACGGTTGTGACTAATAAGTTTTTAAAACCGATAAAGTTAAGAGGATTAACAATCGACTTTATAACTAAAAAACATTTTGAGGATATTTCAGAGATAGAGAAGGTTGGAGGACGGGGAGGATATTTCTATATCTCTTCACCAGAACTTACAGCAATTGATGTAATTCGCTTTCCAGCGAAAAGTGGTCGATTAAATAATATAGCAACTGTGTTAAGTGAGCTTAACGAATCAATTAAAAAGGAAAAGTTAAAAAATATCTGTGAAAAAAGTAGAACACCAATAGCCGCACTTCAGAGGCTTGGTTACATCCAAGATGTCATTCTCAAAGAAAAAGATCTTTCAGAGTGTATCTACAAGGTTTTGATCAAGAGAAAAATGCAATTGGTGCCATTGTCGATAGGTAATAAAAATAAAATTGAATGTGCTGTTGATAAAAAATGGAATTTAAAAATAAATACTAAAGTGGAGCCAGATGAATGATACCTGAAAATATTTTAGAAGGATGGAGAAAAAATGCTCCTTGGCCTCTCTTAGCACAAGTTGAACAAGATTTAGTTATTTCAAGAGCACTTGTAGAACTTTATAACAATGATTATTTGAAAAACAAGATCGCCTTCCGTGGAGGAACTGCTTTACATAAAATCATCCTTCCAAAGCCTCTAAGATATTCAGAAGATATTGACTTAAATCGACTTGAGACAGGAGCTGGTGGAAAAATAATTGATAGTGTTAGAGATTCGTTAGAAGCAATGCTGGGCAAACCATCTAAAGTTAATAGTACTGAGCGATCAATTAAGATAATTTATAAGTATGACTCTGTTGACGGAAGTTCAAGAAAATTAAAAGTTGAAATCAATGTTCGTGAAACACTTCCAGAAAAAACACTTCAAGAAATTCCCTATAGTGTGGAATCAGATTACTTCAAAGGTTCAACTAAGATTTTAGCATTTGACACAGAAGAAATGATTGGAACAAAAATTAGAGCTTTATATCAAAGAAGTAAGGGCCGCGATCTTTTTGATTTGTATGAATTCAGCAAAACAGGAGCCAATTGGGATATAATTGTTTCAAGTTTTAAGAAACTTAATATCGGAGCTAGTCAAAAAGATTTTATAAATAACCTTGAAGAAAAAATGAAAGACCAAGATTTTCTAATGGATATGGTTCCTCTACTTCCTGCTGTAGTTAAGTATAATATTTACGAAGCTCATGATTGGTTTCTACAAGAAATAATTCCGAGATTATAATGGCTGATACTAATTTAGATTTTGGCGATCCATTTGAATTTTGGTTAAAAGAAGCTAGCTTTTATATTAATAAACTCGGTTTAAAAGTGAGTCCTCCAGTTGAAGCATTGTCAATAGTCACAAATGCATTCGGGAAAGAATGGATAATAAATCAAATTAAAAGTGCCAAGGAGAAGCATGCATTAGAATCAAGGCATCGATTGGTGAATATGATAATTATTGCAGGAAAGAAAGAGATTTTTGAAGTCTATGAGTTAGCAAACTATATTCAAGAGTTATATCAAAAACCTCGGTTTGATCAAGTTATATCGATGATGAAAGTTGAAAGTCAATATTCAACTGCTTTTAACCAACTAGCTTTTGGATATAGATTTCATAAAGCAGGTGTTTCAAATCTTGAATTTGAACCACCAACAGATGCAGGGAAAAACTCTGATTTAATGTTTCATTATAAAGGAGTAATTTTTATTGTAGAGTCCTTTGTTCCTCAAAGTAGTAAAGGAATTCCTTATGAGAATATTTTAAAAATAACTACAAAAAAAGCTTATGAAATTGCATCAAGCCTAGGAAAAAAATTACAACCCTCGTAACGATTAAAGATGTCGATCAATGGGATGATTCTAAAAGAAAAGGCCTTGAAGCCGATGTTGAAACACTTATAAAGAGCGTAGATAAAAATAAATTAGAAATGAACAAAGTTAATTATTTAATTGAAGTTTATGATACTAGCCATCTTAGAGATGAGGAAGAGCTGGCTTTATATAATCGCCTTGAACCAAGGACCACAGCAGGAATGAATTTTAGCTTAATGGAAAAGGAAAAACTTTCAAATGTAAGAAGAGGTGAAAAAGCTGAATCAAAAATTACAGGACGTTTTATGCTCGAAGCAATATCAGCTTCAAAGGCAACAACGGAAGAATTAGTTGAAGCGCTGGCAAATAAGCTCGAAAAGAAAATAAAACAAACAAGAAAAGAATCTGTAAATGCAAAAGGTATTTTGTTAGTTGGAAGACCATATCTTGGAAGTGAAGAGAACAAAAGAAAAGTTAATTATCAGAAAGTGAGATCTAAAGTCATAAGCAAGCATGAAAACATTCAGGCTGTCCTTATGGTAAGCCATACTAGAGGTACTGATGCATTACCATTTTTTTCAGGAGAATTTTTAGATAAAGATAATTGTTTCGAGTGTGAAATTTTGCTTAATGAGTTAATAATTCTTGAATGGCAGAAAAATTTTCTTTTAAGCTAGCAGCTTCGCTTGACCGTAAAAATTTAAAAATGAATTGTTACAAATCAACTTTTCAAAAATATATTTTTATATTAATCTAATTTTAACGTTACACTTAAGAGTAGCAGTGGCGTTTAAGGAAAATCTCTTTGGCCGTGGGCACCTCCACCATGGCCTTTAACAATTTCAAATCTTTAGAAGTAAAACCATCGTCCGATTAGGACGATGGAGACGACGTCTTCATTCCTGACAAATTCAATCAAAAAATGGAGCAATCAATGAGCTACTATATTAGAGCTTTGCCTACTAAAAAAAGTGAACCGAAGTGGAAAGTGCAATATGTATCGTTTAAGAAATTAGATTATAAAGATTCAAAAGCAAAATTTCCCAAGAAGGAATGGGATATTTCAACAGAGCGATGGAATGCTCTTGGGTTTTATCGATACATGAATCTTGATGAGGCAAAAGTAAGAGCAAGGCAGCTTAACTCACAACTAGATATAAAAAAACAAGAAGAGCGACTTTTGAAATCAGAAGAATCAAGTCGTAATTTTCAAAAAAGATTTGATTCTATTTTGCCGGAAGAATTTGTAAATGAATTTGAACTGCGGTTTATGAGAAAGCGCGATAGTGAAGTTGATCGTGGAAGAAGACGAACATCGCGAGCCATGCTTGTTTGGAAAGCTGCTCAAAAAATGATTGTTGCCATTGGAATAGAACCAACAGATTGGTTTTATTCTTCCTATGAAATTTATGATTATTTTAATTCTAAAAAATATAGCATTCGATATATTCAAACCATTTTAAAAATTGCAAATTTATGGGGATATTTTATTAGCAAGAAAACAGGTCGCGCATTTCTTCCGATTTCATCACCTAAAGGTTATGAGCGAGCACGACTAATTGATACTTATTATAATAAAACTGAAAAAGTTAGAGTCGCTTCTGCTCCACTTGCCCCAGAGGATCTTAATTTATCAAAAGGGAAAATTAAAAATGAACAATTTAATTGGTTGTATCTAAGTGTTTGGTTAGGATTACGTCCTCAAGAAATTGATAATTTAAAAAATAAAGAACTATGGAGAATAGAAGAAAATAGTAATCCTAAAATTTTATGGGTGTTTCAGACAAAAATAATTTCACTACCTACTGAAGATCGCTGGAAGCCAATTCCCATTCTATTCGAAGAACAAGAATTCGCTCTAAGAATAATTAAAGCACAAACAATTCAAAGACCACTTGTTAAAACACTTCACCATTATTTTGGAAAAGGTATCGATCTTTACGGTGGAAGAAAGGGATTTGTAGATCTCATGCTTTCAAAAGGACATGTGCTTGAAAATATCAGTGTGTGGATGGGGCACTCGACTTTAGATAGAACTTGGAGAAGTTATAAGCAGAGAAGGAAGTATCATATAGGAAGTTCATCTCCCTTTTAGATTTTTAATGCAAAGAGCTTACTGCTAAAGTAATCGCTCATTTGAAAACAGGTAGTTATGCTTTTTAGTTGAGTAATGGTTGGAAAATTTTCTCGATAATAAGTATCTGATAATATTGTGCTTTGTTAAATGTGCGAAAATTTTCTAATGTTTCTGGGCTAGATTTACGATATAATAAAGGAACTAGGAGCAAATATGATTAATTTTGTAGAAGCAGAAAAATTCAAATTAGAAGGTAATCCTGCCAGAGGTTTTACTCCGACGTTGGATGATGAAAATGCAAATTTATTAGGTAAGAATTTCTTTAAAATTTGTGAGGACTTCCAGATTGAGCCGAAAGATCAAGTTGTGATTCTTGGACAAAAGCACATTAGAACAATTCAAAATTGGAAAAAAGGAAATACTGTCGGGCAAACGTGGGACGTATTCAATAGAGTTTCTCAATTGCTTGGAATTGTAAAAAGCCTAAATGTGATTTATCCGAGAAATCCAGAAGTGGTGAATAAATGGCTTCACAAAAAGAGAGAGATCTTTAAGGGAAAATCTGCAATAGAAGTTATGACTGATGATCCTATGCAAAGCCAAGCGGCCCTTTTCACAGTTAGAAGAGTGCTTGATATGTATCGGAACGGAGTCATTTTTGAACTTAATTAATGAAAAAAAATGTTCAGCGTATCGAAGCATACCCACAGCTTTTCCAAGAAGACATTTATTTGATGAAGGAATAAACTCAGGAGAAGAGCAAGATCGATTAATTGATTGGGCCAATGCTTCTAGTGGTATCAACCATTCACGATCAGTTAATACTGAAGCTAAAGATACTTGGCACAAATATGGTGATCCCGAAAATTTCGGTGAATTTCTTTTTGATAAAGTAAAGCTTCCTGCATCTAGATTTACCGATGGTTCTTTTCCAGTTTGGTATGGAGCAGAGGATATCGAAACAAGTTTATTTGAAATTGAATATCATTTGAAATTTGATACTCTGAAAGAAGTGAACTCAGGCTTTATTGATTACGAGAGAGCAATGTGCGAAGCTGTTTTAGAAATGAATAAAAACTCTGATGTAAAAAATCTTTCGACAACTATGTCAGACTATAAAGAGAAGTCTTCTTACGCAATATGCTTAAAAGAATTTGAAAAGCAAAGGCAATTGGGAGCAACTTCCCTTACTTATTCTTCTGCCCGAAATTCAGGAAAAGAGTGCTATGCAGTTACTGAAAAAAATGAAATTCTCACTTCGATCGTTAAAAAGTTTTTTCGATTAAGGGTTTTCGCTGATTCAACGAAAAATACAGAGGTTGCTGAGATTACTCTGGAAGAGTGATTCGAAGCTGTTAGTGCAGATACTGGAGCAAAATTGGAATTATATAAGCAGTCCTTTGGTTTATTGCAAGAGCCTACAAAATATTTATTTTTCACAGGAAAAGGTGGAGTAGGAAAGACATCGGTTTCATCTGCTGTAGCAATCAATCTCGCTGACTCAGGAAAGAAAATATTGTTAGTAAGTACTGATGCGGCTTCAAATTTAGATGAAATGTTGGGTGTAGAATTAAGAAATTTTCCTGTAGTGGTTCCATCGGTTTCAAATCTATCAGTATTAAATATCGATCCTAATGTTGCCGCTGACGATTACAGAAATAGAGTTTTAGATCAAATGGAGACTCAAAGTACAGACCAAGAAAAAGCAAATGTTAAAGAGCAACTATCTGGTGCATGTACTACAGAAATTGCAGCTTTTGATGAGTTTGCAAACCTACTGGCCGAAAATAAAAATGAATATGATCATATTATTTTCGATACGGCCCCAACTGGACATACATTAAGACTTTTAAGTTTACCTAAGGCGTGGACGGGATTTTTATCTGGAAATGATAGAGGGGCAAGTTGTTTGGGACCGCACTCTGGATTGAAAATGCAAGAGTCAAGATTTCTAAAAGCATTAGATACATTAAGTGATAAAAAAATGACTACTGTTGTTTTAGTTACACGTCCAGAAATCGGATCTATTAGAGAAGTTTCAAAATCATCTATTGAATTAATGCAACTTGGTCTTTCGAATCAGCGGCTCGTTATTAATGGAAAATTTAAAGCTGCAAATAAAAGTGATGAAGTCGCGCTTTCAATTGAAAAGTTAGAAAGTGATGCCATTAATTCATTACCAGTAGAACTAAAAAATATTCCTCAGGATGAAGTTACTTTAAAATCATTTGATACAGTTGGAATTTCTGCTTTAAGGAATTTGCTTAATTCAGAAATAAAATTAATAGATGAACAAAAAATAGATGAATCCCCAAATAATATTTCTAATATTCAATCATTAATTGAAGAATTCTCTAAACGTGAGCATGGTTTAATTATGGTCATGGGAAAGGGGGGAGTCGGTAAAACGACAATTGCCTCTGCAATCGCAATTGGCCTAATTAAAAAGGGGAAGAAGGTTCATTTAACAACCACTGATCCAGCGGCCCATCTCGAAGCAACTATGCAAGGAACAATTGAAGGTTTAACATTAGACAAAATTGATCCCAAAATTGAAACTCAAAATTATATTGATAAAATTATGGAGAGAAAAGGAGCAACATTATCATCGGATGAAAAAAAATTATTACTAGAAGATTTACAATCACCATGCACTGAAGAAGTTGCTGTCTTTCATGCCTTTTCTAGTATGGTAAGTAAGGCCCAAAATACTTTTATCGTTATGGATACGGCCCCAACAGGACATTCATTGTTATTAATAGACGCGACAGGTGCTTATCATAAACAATCCATCCGTGATCTTTCGAAGGCCGGAATAAATAGTAGCAGAATTGTAACTCCACTTATGCGGCTTCAAGATCCAAATTATACCCAAATTGTATTAGTAACTTTGCCCGAAACTACCCCCGTAATTCAAGCACAAGAGTTACAGGAGGATTTAAGAAGAGCTCATATCGAGCCTTATGCATGGGTAATTAATAAAAGCTTACTTTACTCTGGCACAAAGGAACCTTTATTAGTTGCACGAATGAAAGGTGAAAGTTTACAGATTAAAAAAATAAAAGAAAGTTTGGCAAAACGACTATATTTTTTTCCATGGCAAGCTACGCCACCAGTTGGAATAAATGCAATCTCTAAAATGGTAATAGAGTAAAAGCTTCTATTACGAAGCTTTTATTGTTGTTTGAAAATAATTATCTTTCATCCAAAGTGAAACTTTAACTAATGCTAAAAGTACTGGCACTTCGACCAATGGGCCTATAACCGCCGCAAAAGCCGCACCATGATTAATTCCAAACGTAGCTATAGCAACAGCAATGGCGAGTTCAAAATTATTAGATGCCGCTGTAAACGATAATGTAACTGCTCTAGGATAATCAGCTCCAACTTTTTTACTCATATAAAATGAAGCAAAGAACATGATGATGAAGTACATTGTTAAAGGAATGGCAATTTTTATAACATCTAATGGAAGCTGGACAATTTTATCGCCCTTTAAAGAAAACATTATGACAATTGTGAATAATAAAAATACGAGGGTAATCGGACTAATTTTGGGAATAAATTTTTGTTCATACCAAACTTCACCTTTGGATTTTATAAGCACCAATCTCGACAAAAAACCCATTAAAAATGGGATACCAAGATAAATACCGACTGACTGTGCAATTTCTCCCATTGTAAAATTGACTTCAAAACTTGGAAGGCCAAAAAACTTAGGTAAATAAGTCATGAAAAAGTAGGCATAAATTGGAAAAAAGATAATTTGAAAAATAGAGTTAAATGCGACAAGCCCAGCACAGTATTCAGAACTACCATCAGCAAGTTGGTTCCAAACTAAAACCATGGCAATGCATCTTGCAAGTCCGATCAATACTAATCCCATCATATAGTCTGGTTGACCTTTTAGAAAAATAACTGATAAACCAAACATCAAAAGTGGACCAACAATCCAGTTTTGAATAAGGGATAAAGCTAAAACTTTTTTGTCCTTAAAGACTAAACCAATTTCTTCGTATTTAACTTTTGCAAGAGGAGGGTACATCATTAGAATGAGACCGATTGCTATGGGGATAGAAGTTGTACCAATTGAAAGTGAATTTATAAAATGGGTAGATTGAGGTGAAAAGACACCAATAATTATACCGATTAGCATAGCTAGAAAAATCCATAAAGTTAAATACGAATCAAGAAAAGATAATTTTTTCATTTTTATTCCAAGTATGTTTCTAGTTTTTTTGCAAAAGTTTCAATTTCATCACGTACACGACGATAGGGAATTAAGATCTCTTCCTCATTTGATAATCCAAGAGATAATTTAGGTGGATCATCAAAACCAACGTGTAAAACTTTAGGAGCACCAAAGAAAACAGGACAGTTCTCATTCGCGTGACCACAAACGGTAAATACTATATCAAATTTAACATCTTTTAAATCATCAACAGTTTTTGAAAAATGGCTTGATATGTCAACACCACTTTCATTCATAACTTTTACGGCCCTTTGATTTAAGCCGTGTTTTTCTGTTCCCGCAGAATAAAAGTTATATTTCAAGCCATGGTAATGCTTGGCCCAACCTTCTGCCATCTGTGACCTGCAAGAATTCCCTGTACATAAAAAGAGTATATTTTTTTTCATATTTCAACCTAGCAACACGATGACTTTGATTTATTAGTACTCGGAGCACAACTTGAAGATTCTTCTTTTGCTGGAGCTGGCGGACAGCACGAAGTAGATTCTGCTTTTATTCTACTTGGAGCGCAGCAAGCATTCGCTGTGGATTCAGAAATCTCATTAAAAAGTTCTGCATCTGCCATAGTGTGATATGTTTCCCATGCGATACCAGAAGGATCTTTAACCCAAGCTTTGCTTGATTCAGCATAACAACAAGTTGTTGTTCCTACATCGTAAACACCGAGGTCAGCATTTTTCATTCTTTCAGTGATTTCAGAAAGTTCATCTTCGTGATCTACTTGAAGTCCTAAGTGATCAACTCCAACGACATTGACTCTTGTCGAAATTGCAAAATTAATTCTTGGATCTTCGAGCATCCACTTTGCATAATCTTCTTTTACCTTAGATGGTTTTTGACCGAATACAGTAGAATAAAATTGAATTGATTCGTTAAGATTTTTAACACCAACATGGATGTGAAAACGTTTCATAAAATCTCCTTATGTTATTAACATTTACAATTAAGTCCTTGAGAAAAGCATTCTTGAACCTTAAATTGTTTGATTTGATCCTGGCTTGCATCGCAGGCACAGGAAAGTTTTTCTAAACTATTTTTCATTTTATTAAGATCGCTAATTTTTTCTTCGATTTCCTTTATTTTGGATAATGTTTTCTGTTTTACTGTGGCACAAGTCGTTCGTGGTTTTGTATTGAGTTCTAATAACTCTTTTATTTCTGCTAAAGAGAAACCAAGTTCTTGTGCTTTTTTGATAAAAATAATTTTTTCTGCATCCTCTTCTGAGTATGTTCGAAATGCTCCATTTAATTTTGGTTCTCTTAGAAGTTCTTTTCGCTGATAAAAGCGTACTGTTTCAACTCCAACACCTGCCATTTCTGCTAATTTTCCAATCGTTATTTTTTCCATAATGAGACTATATCATCCGTACCATGGTACAGAGTCAATAAAATATTTTGCGTTAATGTTAACATGTGCTTAGGTTTTGTGTTTTTTTGTTGCTTGACACCGTACCGCGGTACGGATGCTATAAATTATTTAAACTTTTTTAGTTAGAAGACATTGAAAGGAGAGGATATGACTGTTAAGAATATTTTATTTTTATGTGTAGCGAATTCTGCAAGATCGCAATTGGCCGAAGGAATTGCTAGAGATTTATTTGGAGATAAAGCAATTATTGAAAGTGCTGGATCAATTCCCAAGGTTGTTCATCCATTAGCAATAGAAGCAATTGACCTGACCCCATTCTCTAGACGACTTTCAATCTCACATCTTGATCAGAACCGTTTATCTTTTTCATTTCAAATTGCCTAGTAAATTCTTCCGGAGTCAGACCATTCAAAGAACTATGTGGCCTGAAGTTGTTGTATTCTTTTCTCCATTCTTCAATCAAAATTCTTGCTTCATCAATCGTCTGAAACCAATGCTGGTTCAAACACTGCGCTCTAAATTTTCCGTTAAACGATTCTATGAACGCATTCTGTGTTGGTTTTCCTGGCTCGATAAAATGCAACTTCACATTGTTCTTCATCGCCCATAACCCTAAATCTTTTCCCGCAAACTCAGGTCCATTATCTACAAAAATTACTTCAGGTAATCCTACTTTTATTTTCAAACTATCGAGTGCTCTTGCTACCTCAGCTCCGGTCATCGTGATTCCTACGTTTATCATTGGGCATTCTTTTGAGAACTGATCAACGATTGTGAGGCACTTTATTTTTCTTCCACTAAAACATCTGTCGTGTACAAAATCCATCGACCACGTTTTCATTGGAGCATCTGGAGGGACTTGAGCAACTCGCAAATGTCTCGCTCTTTTGTTTTTCTTTTTCAAACGAAGTGAAAGTTTTTCTTCTTTGTAAATTCTCTCCGTTCGCTTGTGATTCACGACGAGATCTTCCCTTTTTGCGATCTCATGTAAAGTTCTCAAACCAAAGCCTGGATGCTTATCTGCTAGTTCTTTTAAACGGCTTCTGAGCTTGATTTCACCCTCATCGATGATCTTTTTGTAGTAGAAGCTAGCTTTTTGCAAATCAAGAACTCTGCAGGCCCTAGAGCAGCTCGTCCTATAGCTGTCTCGTAGATAATCAACGATTGCTCGCTTTTGTTTTGGGCCTACCACTTTTTTGAAACAACATCCTTCAGCATCAAAACATCGAGCGATAAATTTGCGACGAGCCTTTTTAATTTTGCATTCTCTGCTTCAAGCTCTTTCATCTTTTTAAGCTCAGCGACTTCAACGCCGTTGTACTTTTTCTTCCACAGATAAAACGTATTACCGCTAATCCCGTGCTTGCGACAAACTTCTTGAACGTTTGTAGTTCCAGATTGCGCTTCTTTTAAAATGGCGACGATTTTTTCTTCGCTGAACTTAGATTTTTTCATTTAATTTCTCCCATTCATGTTAAATTTTAACAGAGTGTGAGATTTTGAATAGTCCAGTTTTTTGGGGTCAGGTCACAATGAAAGAAATAGGGATTGATATTTCAAAGCAGTATTCAAAAAACACAGATAAATTGCCGTTAAGGTTTATTGTAAAAATTGATTTCATGATTTCATTGTGTGAAGAGGATACCTGCCCAGATATGGCGTCAAGAACTGCTCAAAAATTAAAATGGGTAATAAAAGATCCTGTAATCAATAATGAGATTCAGAGTTTTAGAAATGCAAGAGATGAAATCAAAGAATTAATCGAAGAGTTTGGAAAAAAAGAAGGCATTTTATAAGGGTAAAATTAGAATTAAATTGGCATTCTCGTGATCGTAACAAAAAAATGTTACGATCACGGTTTTTTACTATCAATAAACAACTATTCAAAAATTTATTTTTATATTAATCTCATTCTAACGTTACACTTAAGAGTAGTAGTGGCGTTTAGGGAAAATCTCTCGGACCGTGGCTATTTTGGCTACAAACCAAAAACAAGAATCAATGATAACAACAATTTGATTCTGTCAGCGGCACCTCCACCATTTGTCGGGAAATGATCTCCCGTGACTTAAAATGACTTCCCATGATCTAGAGTGAGTAAAAAGATCACTTATTTTTGAATAAGAGAGTTATCTCTAGTTAGCTAGAATGAGATCAAGTGATCCTAATTGATCTACTTCTGTTTCAAAACTGAAAAACTAGCTATGTAAATTTATAAATCATTGAACTTAACTCGGCTTTTTGATAATGCTTCAAGGTTAACTTGGAGGGAAAAAATGTCAGAAATTACAGCTAAAAAAATTGAAAAAATGATTTATGTTATGAGAGGACAAAAGGTCATGCTCGATAGTGATTTGGCAGAGCTGTATGAAGTTGAAACAAAGATGCTCAAGAGAGCAGTTAGACGGAATATAGAGCGTTTTCCAGATGATTTTATGTTTGAGTTAACTAAAGTGGAGCTAGAAAATTGGAGGTACCAATTTGGCACATCCAATAAAGAGAAGATGGGGCTCAGAGTGCAGCCATTTGTTTTTACGGAGCAAGGAGTAACAATGCTCTCGAGTGTTCTGAGAAGTCCCAAAGCTATTCAGGTTAATATTTCGATAGTTAGAATATTTGTTAAAATGAGAAAGCTACTGGCCTCTGAAGAGTCATTAACTGATAGGCTAGATCAGCTAGAAAAAGGATCAGATAAATTGTTTCGTATAGTTTTTGAGAGACTTGATAATGTTGAAAAAATGGTTCCACTTCTTCCCAAAGATCGCAACAAAATAGGGTTAAAGTAATTCTAGATTTGTTGCAAGTTGTATCTTTGCCTACAGTGAAATTTTCTAGAATCGAGGGCCTTGAAAGATTCTAGAAAAATATTTTCCAATAAACATACCTCTACCATTCGTCGGGAAATTATCTCCCGTGACCTTTAGCAATCATGGTATATTGATCCCAAAGAAGATTTGGTTGGAGGGACTTATGATTCAACGAAAACCTGATAGACTTGCTATTTCACCAGTCTCTTTGGACTTTTGAACTTTCGATTATTAATTGATTTTTGAATCATGCTTTATAAATTGTTGTAACGTGCTGATTTAATCTGAAAAGGGAAATAAAAAAATTAATTTGTATCTTTCTAAGAAAATAGTTGTAGATTATACTAAATAGTCAGAATTTTTGCGTTTATTCGATCCTTCAAAACCATCTTATAACAATTCAAAAAATTTATTATACATTTTAAAACGTCACAACAATGTGAATGTTTATATTTAGGAGTTTTCATGAGTCAAAAAATTTACGTAGGTAACCTAGGATATTCTGTTACTGATTCTACGCTAGCAACAAAGTTTGCAATGTTCGGTACAGTAGAGTCTTCAAAGGTCATTATTGATCGCGACACAAATAGAAGCAAAGGTTTCGCCTTTGTCGAAATGTCATCAAGCTCTGAAGCCGCCGATGCTATTTCTGGACTCAACGGTACAGAATTTGAAGGACGAGCTATGAATGTATCTGAAGCTAAACCAATGGCACCAAAGTCTAATTCAAGTCGCTGGTAATTAGATAAAATAAATTAGGCCTGCTAACGTATAAAAATATAGTTGGCCTGATTTTATTCTAATTAATTTTTGTATAACTCATATCCACTTCAACTAAATCAATCCCTGTGCGAAGCTTTCAGTCATGAAATTAATATTACTATTTTTTCTATGTGAGTTCGCCATGAGCCAAGACTTGTCTATACCTCCAAAAAATGTTTTAGGTACTGATCTCAAAAAATGTTGTCATTCTCCTGTTACAGGATTTTATCGTAATGGCTTATGCCAAACCGGGTCTCAGGATTACGGAACGCACGTTGCGTGTGCAACTGTAACTAAAGAGTTTTTAGATTTTACTAAGAGTAAAGGCAATGACCTTATTACTCCCAGACCTGAGTGGAATTTTCCTGGGCTTAAGCCCGGAGATAAATGGTGTCTGTGTGCACTTCGATGGCTAGAGGCTAAAAGATCGGGAGTCGCACCAAAGCTTGATTTAGAAGCTACCCACGAAAAGATGCTTGAGTATATCAATTTAAAAGATATGGAGAAATAGGAATTTTATGGAAACAAATTTTTCTGTTCAATGTCCCTATTGTGGAGAGCAAATCTGGATGGAGTTTTTTCCTGAAGATGGCAGTGAGCAAGAGATGATAACTGACTGCGAGGTCTGCTGTAATCCAATTCTCTATGTCGTGACTTTTAAGGAACGAAGTGCTCGCGTAAGAGTAGATCGTGCTGAGTAAAAATTATTTTAGAACGAAAGTTTCACCAAGCTGAGGAACGAAAAAAGCCTCTGGCCCTAAAGACTTTGAAGTAAGCTGCCTTGAAAGATCATGTCTTGGGTCCTCGTATGCTTCATCTGTCATTTGAAAAGTTTCAAAATGTATAGCAAAACTTTTCTTAGATTTTAAATCCAGATGAGCAAAAACCGCATCTTCAGGGTTCATGTGCTGATCTTTCATAAAATCACGTGGCTCATAGGCTCCTATTGGTAAAAGACTCAAGTCAATCTCTCCGCATTTATCTTTGATCATTTTAAAGTGAGGGCCATAGCCTGTGTCTCCGGCAAAATAGATTTTCTTAGAAGACATTTTGATGACAAATCCTCCCCAAAGCGATTCATTACGATCGCTGAAGCCCCGAGCGGACCAGTGTTGAGCAGGTACCAACTGCACTGACTTATAGACTTGCCACCAATCGAGCTCAACAACATTTTGTATGCCAGCTTCTTTTAGATATTTTGCATTACCAAGAGGAACTAAAAATTCAGGCTTAAATTTATTATCAATTGAAACGAGGCTTGGAATATCCATGTGGTCGTAATGATTGTGACTGATGAGAACTAGGTTCAGTGTTGGGATTTGCTCAATAGTTAGTGCTGGTTCACGATACCTTTTAGGTCCAACAAAACTTACTGGACTTGCCCGATCGCTAAAATGTGGATCAGTTAAAATGGATATAGTGGAGTCTTGTATATAAACTGTCGCTTGACCGATGTAGGTTACATGAACACTCGCGGCGCCATCCTTTCTAACTAAATTCGAAGGAGATTTCAGATAATTTTTTTGGGAAGGCCATGCTTTTGCTCCGCCACCAAGTTTCCACTTAATTACATCCAAAAGAGTTTTATTATTGTTCACGCCCCAAGAATTATAAAAATGCTTTCCGTCAAAGTGATCAGTTATTAGATACATGATTTTTTCTCCAAAGCTAGAACATCCACATAAAAAAAGAATAAGCACAATCAGACTTTTTTTCTGCAAAAATGAATTCATTTTAACCTCAATCGTATCGCTCCTTTGGTTTCAGGATGAACAACTACACCTTTTTGGGTGATGACGATAAGTTGTTTTTCGACTAAAGTTTTTGCCACATTTCTAACGTCATTCATTTTTTCTCGCCAATTTTCTGGATAAAGACAACGTACTACTTCCGAAGGGCAAATGGTTTTTCCTTTTCCACGACTAATGAGCATTTCCATTATGGTCGCTTCTAATAATGAACTTTTATCTATCATGGTGCCCACTTTTTTTGATAAAGCGATTCTTTGTCATAGACTTCAGCTTGTCTTTTGATATTAAAAATTCTGGACCTCGGATCAGAGCCGTTGCCTGACAAATAAAGCCAATTTCCCCAATTTAAATCACAATCGTAATCGATCAGTTGCGTTTCAAAGTATGCCGCTCCCCAAATCCAAGGAAGTTTTAATTGATGAACAAAATAACTTGCTACATTTTGTCGTCCACGGTTTGACATCCAACCAGTATGATTGAGTTCGTTCATATTGGCATTAATGAAAACCTCGGGCGTTTTACCAAGGCTCCATTGGGAAAATAATTGCTGATTCTTTTCTGAGATGTAGTGTTTTCCTCGTTTGATACCGTCTTCAAGAAAAATCTGCTTTTTAAATTTTCTAGAAAAAAATTTAAGGTAGTCTCTCCAAAGCAGCTCAAAGAGAAGCCAGTAGGTGGATTCATTTGCACCGTGATCTGACTCGAATAAGCGCAGCTCATGTATTATGGTTTTCGGAGAAAGAATGCCCAAGCTTAGCCATGGAGAAAGCCTAGAGGAGTCATTGCTATTTAACATTCCATTTCGAGTTTCTTTGTAAGTATGTATGGCCATACTTTCCCCAAAATAATAATGTACTCTTCTTAAAGCAGCATCTTCTCCTCCATGAAAAATCAAACCTGGATGAACTTTAAATTTGCTGACATAGTTAAATTGCTGAAGAGGGAGATTTCTTTTTATAGTCAAACTCAATGGAGCATGAATTTTTAAATTGAGCTCAACTTTTTTACGGAAATCTGAAAAAATATAGGGCATATTTTCAAGCTCAAAGGGAAGATCTCTTTCATTAATTAAGGTTTCTTGATCAGAGGAAAAGTAATCAATGTTATAACTTAGGCATATTTTAATTACTTTTTCTTCTTCGCTTTTTTCTTCTTGAGAGGAAAGAGAAGAGAAGTATATTTTTTCAATAGAAAATTGTCGCACTATTTTTTCAAACTCAACAGCAGCATTATTTTCAGCGATATGCAAATGCTGACCTAAGAGTTTCAGACTAGAATTAAAATGAAAAAGCGAATCTTCCAAAAACTCTTGGCGATGCATACCGGCCCGAGAGTTGCTTTTAGTTGGGCACCAAACGATGAGGCCCTCCTGGCATTCTTCCAAGAAAGCATTTAGAGATAAATTGTCTTGTAGGCGCAGATCATTTCTTACCCAATATAAGCCTTTCATACTATCTTTTTGCCTCGTAAAAAGAGTTTTTACAACTAGACAAAAGTTTACATCATTGTTTTTTGCAAAAGCTATGTCTTATTGCTTTAGGAACTCCATTAAGTGATAGTTATCACATGCAGAATTTAAATGAGATTAATATTGTCTGGCTTAAGTGAGACCTAAGAATTCGAGACAATGAAGCGGTGATTAACGCTCAGAATGAAAAATTGCCTGTTTTGATTTATTTTTTCGAACCAAGCCTAGCTTGCCATTACGATTTTGATATTCGACATTGGCAATTTGTCTATCAATCTCTTCAAGATCTAAAATCGCAAGGGCTTCCAGTTCATATTTTTTGTCAAGAGGCGCAAGATGTATTTTAATAGCTTTTCACAATTATTTTAAAATTATTTAATAGCAGATAACTCTTCCTTAATACTCTCTGACGTTTTGTTACACCATCCACCATGCCCTGGGAAAACCCATTCGAGTTCATACTGCTCAAGCTTTTTTAATGACAGCACTTGTTCTTGCCAGGAGAACCAGCTAAAGCTCTTGGAAGCAAATAGTTTATTTAAGACATGATCGTAAAAGAGTTGATCTCCCGTAAAGAGGAATTTTTTCTGGTATAAAAGAAGCAGGTGTCCTTTTGAGTGACCGGGTGAAAAAAGAATTTCAACGTCGTCAAAAAGTCTAAAGTTTTCTTCATCTTCGCAGACGATCTCACAACTTTTAGTATTCTCTTCAATTTCATACCTATGAATGATTCGCTGACAATTAAAATGCTTTTGAAATTTCTCGTGATCAGCGACGTCGTCCTTATGAGTCAAAAAGATGTAGCTAATTCCGCCGAGTAATTCAATCGCAGAAACCAACTTGGAGTTAAATCTTGGTGAGTCTATTAAAATATTCCCTTCTGGGTGAAGAATTAAATATGAAGTCGCACCGTAGGAGTCTCTAGAAGTATAACCACAAAAATAAATTGAATCGACAATTTTTCTCGGAAGCGTGGATTTAATTTGATTGAGCTTTTTTTCTCGAGTTCCAATTGAAGTAACCGGGCATGAAAGCAGCGCCTCTTTGGCTTGTTCCCATTCAGATTGTGTCACTGGCTGTTTTGCTATAAAACATTGTGAGTCTTCATCAGTCTTAAAAATATCAGGAGCAATATGATAACAGGTCCAGCAGTCAATGCAAGTTTGGTCAACAAACAGGTTTCCTGGAATGCACTTAGGATTAATATAATCTATTTTTGCCATACATATATTTTAATATCCCATTTTATTTTTCTTGAAAATAGCAATTGTGATAATTGATAAAATTTTAAAATTATAGATTAATTACAGCAATGAAGCCAAGCAACGCCGGCAATGCCTGAAGAATTGCAACAGGATATTTTTTAGGTGAAGATGAAAATAAAACTAATCCTGCGCCAATAATCGTTAACAAAATAAAGCTCGCAAGCATTTTTCCAGATTCTCGCTGATGACCATGAAGCAGATAAATTGAAAAGAAAAGTCCAAGTGCCAAGAATAGATTATAAAAGCCTTGATTGAATGCCCATATTTTAACGATTGAACCTTCACTTGTAGTTAAGCTAAATTTTTTGAGTATTTTTTCTTTCATAAAATCAATGCTTTCAAGTTTAAAAAATAAACAATGAATAATAGCCGTTAATAAAATAAACAAAGAAGCGATGAGATCCATTAGTCTTTAAACCTCATTCCAGCATCCCAAGAAGGGACGTTTCAGATGAAAACCTGAGGTTGGATTGGCTATTCCGCTTGCTCCTTTAACGCCAATGTGGCCGTAGATTTGACCCCCGGATGTAGTTGGGATGCCTCCTTTATTAAATACGCAAACAGAGCCTTCTGGAGCTGAGTCATAGTCTACATATCGATGCCAGCCGGCTTCTTTGAGCTGAGGAGCGGCCATGTAAGCAGCCACGCCATAAAGTGTAATACGTTCTCTTACTAAATATTTAACTACGTGATAGCAATTGGTTACTCCACTGCGCTTACCACGCCCCACTGTTGGTCCAGCGACATTAAAATCATCGGCTAGATTATAAGGTTCAATTTCGCCAGTTAATTCATTTTGATTTAACACAGTGAACTCTGAAGGATACAATTCATTTATATTTGCACCAGTATCAAGCAGATCTTCATTTTCTTGTTTATTTTTAATTGAGTTAACTAGTGAGAGATTACCTAGATTATCGACAATCAATTCAGATCCAATCGGAATAAATTTACCCCTTAATGTAATGGAATTATTTAGCGCAATGATACTTCCAGCTTGAAGTCTAGTCTCTCTACTTATGCCATTTGAAGCATTGATTGATTGCAAGTCATCCATGGTTCGGGCAGCAAAGGCGTGAGAATTGAATTGGATGAATATGAAGATTAGCATTGTCCATTTCGAGCTTTTCATAATTAATCTACCCTGCAAAATTTAAGTTAATCCATTATAATTAAAAATAGATAGGGTTATTTTAATTTGAAAATTTTACATTCTTAAGCTATGCGGGCCGACAAGAAAATAGACAAAAAAGAATTTTTAATAGTGAAGATAAATAAAAAAACAAGCCCTTATGCCATCTAGTGGTGAGGAAATCTTAATAGCACGGATCTAGTTAGATAGCTCCTCTGCAAAAACTTTTTCAGTAATTTTCCAAAATTTGTCTTGTTTTCTAGCAATAACAAATGAAGGCATTCGCAATAGGCGTTGATACTTGATCACATCTTTGGGTGAGGATAGATCCACAGCGAGTTCTGGTCGTTTGAGGTGAGAGCGAAGAAAATTGATGTTGAATTTTTTAATCGAAGATGAATTATTAAAAAAGTGAGCTTCGCTTACATACTGTGCATTAAAATCATAATACCTAATTTCCAAATAAGGATTAGCATTTTTATCCATACGCTCTTCCAGTGTAATTTTGTCTGGAGTTAGAACATGAGAATTCTTTGAGAGCTTGGCTTGTTTAAGCTTGGCGTCGGCATCAATTAGGATAACCTGGCATTTTTCACAAGCTCTTGCAGTGACATCATTTTCGGCGCCGCAGGCATGACAGAGCTTTAATCGGAAGCGAAATCCACAGGAGATAATTTTCATCGTGAGATCATCTTGAGTTGCACCTCTGCATTTTCTTCCAAAGTGTTCTATCATCTCTCCTTCAAAATCAACATATCCCCAAAAGTGATTTTCGAATTCACAAACTGGGCATTGCACACTTACCGCAACGGTATCTTTAGCCGGTCGCTTATCACTAATTTCTGGAGTGTAGATATCATGTCCCATTCCAGTGTAGTCCAAAATAAAGCAATCTTTTTTTCCTTCTTCCAAGCGCAAGCCTCGGCCTACAATTTGTTGGTAAAGGCTATTAGATTCAGTTGGGCGCAATATCGCAATAACGTCGACATGAGGAGCATCAAAACCGGTTGTGAGAACCGATACATTGACGAGATATTTGAATTTTTTCTTTTTAAAATCTTCAACGATTCTGTTTCTATCAACAATGTCGGTATCACCTAAAACCATGCGCGAATCATCAATCGGCAAATAGGACATAATTTCTTCAGCGTGCCTAACAGTACTGCTAAAGATCATAACTCCTTGACGGTTAAATCGTTCAGAAATATCGATAATGTTTTTTACGATTAAAGGAGTAAGACGTTTTTGATTTTTTAATAACTCTTCAACTTCAGCGATGGTGTACATACTATTTTTTTCTGTGAGTTCAGAAAAGTCATAGCAAGTCACAGGAATATCAACTTTTACTGGAATTGTAAGAAATTTATTCTTAATCATATAAGAAAGTGGCAACTCATAAACACATTGTTTGAAAAATCTAGATTGAGTTGTTTTGAGTTCTCCAATGTGCGAGTATTCGTAAATCCAGCCTACTCCCAGCCTATATGGAGTTGCTGTAAGCCCTAAAATGCAAAGCTTGGGATTTCGCTCTAGAAGTTTTTGGATGACTTCTTGATACTGGGTGGATCCTTCTTCAGCCACTCGGTGGCACTCATCAATAACGAGCAAAGAAAAGTCATGAAAAAAATCGTTGGGTGCACGTGCAACCGATTGTACACTTCCGAAAATGGCTTTCTGATCCCATTCTTTTTTACCAAGACTTGCAGAAAAAATTCCGGCATCGAGTCCATAACTTTTATATTTTTCATAGTTTTGCTCAACCAATTCTTTTACATGGGCCAAGACTAAAACTCTTCCTTTGGCTATTCGAGCTAACTCAGCTATAACTAAGCTTTTTCCCGCTCCTGTAGGCAAAACAATCATAGCAGGATCACGTTTTTTTTGAAAAAATTTAATGGCGCTTTGGACCGCCTCTTGTTGATAGTCTCGGAGTTTATACATGAAGATATTTTATGATTTTTTAGCAGCGAAAGACAATCATATTAATAGGTTTAAGTAGTGAACTTATAATTAAAGTTCAAGAGGAAAGCTAATTCCTGCGGAGAGTTCATGATACTCTATAGTTGGCGACAGAGTTGTTTTTGCACCATTTGAATACGAGTTTGTATAGGACGGAAGTCGGTAAAGAGCATTTAAACTAATTTTTTCAGAAATTGCATAACCAAAACCAAACTCAAGCGTTCGACCGCTAACATAATCAGATAGAATTGATTCCTTTGTATAGGAGATTTGACTCCAAAGCCTATATTGGTTAGCCGAATTAAAACCTAGAAAAATACCAGTATCGTTTCTTGAATATGATGGCGAAGATACTACTCCAGACGAATAAGTATAAGAAGCGTGACTGTAGTCAAGACCCCAGTTAAAGCCAAAAGATTTTTGATAAAAGCCTAGCTTTGCACCATAAGTAGGCCCAGAGTATGTTGGTGCATTGGCAATATTACTTGATCCGGAAAGAATAAAAGCGGCATGAGGCTCAAAAAAATATTTTGCAAAAGCAACTGATTGAGAAAATAAAATTAAAAAGCCAATGAATGTTTTTATTTTCGATATCACTTGATTATATACTCCAAAAGCCTATGCACAAAAAATTGACTCACTTTATCTTACCTCAATATATTGGAATTAAAATGCAAAAATCGATATTGCTCGAAGGCATAATGATAAGTTTAGTCTATTACGTTTAGATTTGGGTAAAGTTGAGAATTATTTTTCAATAAAAATCTCATTCTTCATAAAATCAAAAGCATCGTTACAACCTGCACTGACGTGATGAAGAAGTTCTGGGGCGAGGGCAAAAGCTGCAAAGACTTCAGCGAACTCCTCATTTCTTGCTCCATGGCCATGAGAGACACTGCTATATTGTGTAAAGTGACAAGGCGTTTTAACGGCACGATTATAAAGAGCGTAGTAATTGGATTTCCCCAAAGAGTGATTGCCGACTACATGGCCTAATTCATGGGTATAAACACTATAATTTTGTATGGCATGTGGACCAATGTCTATTGGGCCCTGGGTTTGGCGTGCATAGACATTAGTGAGGCTTTCCACATACCTCACTCGAGTGCCATCAATTTTTGCAAAATTTGAAGCAGTCAGTTCATCCAAATTATTTATGACATTGGAAAGTAGTAAGATTTCTTTTTTTGGTAAATTGAAAATGGTTACTTTGTGTTTTTTTAAAATGCTCATCACATCTTTTGCATTATTAATTTTCAAATGGATACTAGAACCTGAACTAGCTTTTTCATACTCGGATACTCCGAAAAGTGGCTCGCTTCCCGAAGCAATAAATGTTTGTGTCATCACAGCAAGCAAAATCCATGTACTTAAAAGTTTATTCAAGAGCATGTTGAATCTCACTAGAAAAACTTATTTATATCATTAATAAATCCTAGCTTTTCTAGTGAAATGTTCAACTCAAAGAGAGGACAGATGGTAATATTTACACTCTTTAATAAGAAACAAATAGAATCATCTTTGAATATTTACTTTGCATTGGTAGATCACCTGCGCTTTTAATTCTCCTAAGCACTCACTTGATTCATGCAAGTGCACGAATGCCTTGCCTTCAATGGATGTATCATTTTTTCCTCTGAAAAAATTAACGTCTTGCGCCGGTTGCAGGACAACGGTGTAAAATTTAGGATCAACACCTCTATGCATGCCTGAAAGTATATGAATATTATCGCTGGTATTGTTCACTTCAACATTGTTGAAGATCCCTGAAGAGGTCTCATTAATGTTGTCGACATCAATGGTAAGATTGGTTTCGATTCTATCACTGGTTTCACATTCCCATGTTTCATTGGTGATTGGAGCAAAAACTTCGTCGGCAAAAGTCTTTTTGTTAATAAAAAAAATCATGCTCAACAATAAAAATTGGACTAATAATCTTTGCACTTGAACCTCGCTGATTGTAAAAAATTAATTATTGGTAAAGCTTAAGAACCTATTTGCATTGAAGATGCCAACTATCGATCGATAAAATGAATGATTTAGATCTTGAAATATCAGTGCGTTATAATTCACATATCTTATTCATATTGTGGCATTTAGGCACAGTAATTATTTTGAAGGGATATTTTACCCCAGTTTATTGAAGTTTTAGGTTTTTGATGGAGTAGGTAATTCGGCCCAATCCAGCACCTAAGACATTGAGGACAACACATATGTTCCAGATCTGAAGTTGCAGCGGCAATAGGTCTTTTATGTGATTAGCGCCGACAATAAAAGCGACTAAGCTAAATGCTAAAACGACATCAATGGAATTTCCCAAGTCTTGCCATTTATTTTTATGAGCAAGCGATGGGTTTCGTAATAAGCGAATTAGTAGTGCAAATGAACAGGCGTCAATAACTCTTTTTTGAAAGAAAATTAAAAAAATAAAATTTGCTATATTAATAAAAAGATCAATAACTCCTAAAGCAATTAGCCAGTACTGATGAAACAACGATCCCGTGATTATTTTAAAAGCACAAAAAGGTAAGCCCACAGTGAGAATCTCAAGACAATCCATTATCATATTAAAATTATAGCAGATATCTTCCTAAAGTTAGTGTAATATATCATTATGGCATTAACATTTGTTAAAACTATTAAGGCTGCCCATATTTTGGTGGTCCATGAATACGAAGCTAAAGACATTTTGCAAAAAATAGTTAATGGTGATAATTTTGAAATTCTTGCCAGGGATTTTTCGATTTGTCCTTCTGCTGCAGATGGCGGATTTTTGGGGGAATTCTCTCGAGGTAAAATGGTGCCAAGTTTTGACAAAGTTGCCTTCAGTTTAGCTGTGGGGGAAATTTCAAAAATTGTTCGAACCCAATTTGGTCATCACATCATAAAGCGTTTGGATTAAAAATCTCATATCTAAAATGGTTCTCTTTCGTATTTCCAAAGTTGATTTTTGACAAAAGTTGGTGCAAAAAAAGCTAACAGTTGTGACATTCTTTTAATTCGAGCAAAGCTTTTCATGCTCCAAGGGTAGTGAGAGAGAAGAATTGATTGATCGAGCACTTCGAAAAAATAATCAAAAATCAAAGCCAACATAATGACATCATCAACAAGACCAAAAACTGGAGTCCAGTCTGGAATAAAATCAATTGGAGAAATGACAAGAGCTAACATTACCAGAATAATTCTCTTGTCTCTAACTGGAATTCTAGGATCATTGGCAACTGAAACCAAAAAATCTTTGAATTCATTTATTAAAATTTTCATAGTGATAACAATATCATTTATTGCATATGAATGCTTTCATTAGATTTCGGATTTTTTCGGATAAAATGGTGATCCGAGTGAGAAGCAAATGCTATCACTTGTTTGAACGCTTCTTTTGCACTTTCAGGCAAATGCTCCAAAGTGATTCCTTCGAGTTCTAATTGTTTAAGCTTTTTGTTAAGTTTTTTTAGGGCTAACTCTATCTCCTGTATCTCTCTGGCATGAGGAATTGGACTTGACTGTTCGAGAGCTTCTTCGATTCCCTGGGTCTTGGCGAGTTTTACAAATTTTTTAATTTCTCTTACTGGAAGTGATTTAATATGTTGAAGCGATTTATTTTGATCTTCTTTATTTAGTTTGACCAGCTCATTGGTCTGACTAATTGAGAGTTCGCCATTTTGTCTTGCCGTCTTCACGTTTGGAGCGGCCATTTCGTCGCGGCTTATGGCCTCCGCAATTTGCTTGGGGGATAGTCCTGTCTTTTCGGCAACCATTGTTAGAAATTTCTCTGCAGGGAGAACGGTTATATCATTTGCATTTAAAATTTCGTTTTTGTTGTCGACATGGCCCTCAACCTCAGATGAGTGAAGCGCTTGATATATTTCTTTTGCCCGTCTTAAATGACCCTCAATTTCGATTTTACTTAAATCTTTTCTGACGAGGTTTTCATCAATTGATATTAGCTCTTGTTCAAGTTCACCCTGATCGATAATGACGACTGGTGTTTCGCTGAAGCCTAGATTTAGTAGTGCTTGGTAGCGTCTGGCCCCTGCTAAAATGACATTATCACTAGAAATAACTAGAGGGGCAATCAGTCCAATTGTTTGAATAGATTTTTCTAGATCTGTAACGTCAGAACCTAGTCTTAGGTAAGGGTTGGTTGCTTTAAGATCCTTCAGCTTTCTGCTTTCAGTTTTTGCTCTCATGCTTTCCTCGTTGAATGTCGTTATCTGTGTGTGTGGGATGTAGAATGAAGAGTTAGAATAAGGATGTCAGGAAAAATAAGCTTAAAACTTTTAACATTTCGAAAAAATGAATGGTTAGTGCAATGATGATAAGAATTATTTAGGATTATTCAGCCTAATTCTACGCTTGACTTAATCACTTTCCAAGTGTGATCGGCATTGAGCCTGATTTCGGCAATAAAGATTTTATCTTCCATCTTCTGGCCCCATTCATCTGGGGAAATAAGTGAAAGAAATCGTTTTTTTATTAATTTAAATTCATAAAGAAAATAAATTTTTCCTACAACTGGAGTGAATGAGATTTCTGCATTGTAGATGAGGTCTGAAATATATACTCGCTTCTTTATATCTTGAACTTGTCGAGCGAGAGTTTTCATTTGTTCATAGATTAATCCCAATTGCTCTTGGGTTTGCTCGGCCATTGCTTCACGGGCATGACTTTTTATTTGCCCTTGGTTGGTAGGAATAATCGCAAAACCTCCGACGGTGTGTGCGTATTCAAGCAAAGAGGGCATATCGGTCGTCTTAAGTTTCATTAAATCAAGATCGATCTTATCTATATCAACGGGCTTTGGTTTCTTTTCATCATTCATACTTTAAAAGTAACGCTATCGCCTAATAATGCAACGTTTTTTATTTTTTTTAGAAAAAATTTTAACTGATGAGAAATCTATATTACAATGGTAAGACAACTATCACCGGAGAAAAAAGATGAGTAAAAGTCAGGACAAAGGGAAAGAAAAAGCTAAAGAAAAAGGAAAGCCGAAGCTATCGACTAAAGAAAAACAGGACAAAAAGAAGGAAAAAGGAAAGAAATCATATTAGTCGTTCTTTAGCATCGATCAATTTTATAACAACTAGCTCGCTTTATTTTCGCTTCTTTTATGTTTAAAATTGGTCGATGATTATCTTTTTTTGTGAGAGGCTTTAAAATTAAATTTATTCTTTTCATTATATTATTTTCTTTTTATTCGAGAATCACGATGGCGATAGAAGAACCAAAGTATAGCGTTATTTCAAAAAATAATTTTTATGAGATAAGAAGCTATGATACAATTTTAGTTGCTGATACTCAAGTTGAAGATAGCTTTGAAGAGTCTGGCAGTAAAGCTTTTCGAATACTCGCTGATTATATTTTTGGCAATAATAAATCCAAATCGAAAATTGCCATGACCGCTCCTGTAACCCAAGTTAAAAATGCTCATGGTTTTACCTATCAATTTACCATGCCCGAAAAGTGGAACATAAATACAATTGCCTCCCCAAATGATGAAAGAGTGCGTTTGCACCAAATTCCCTCTCGCAAAGTTGCGGTCTTTAGCTATTCAGGTTCTTGGTCAGAGAAGCGTTTTAATGAAAAGCTCGATGAGTTTAGAGATCTATTAAAAAAAGATGGTGTAAGGACTATAGGGGAACCTGTCTTTGCTCGCTTTAATTCTCCGTTTCAACTTTGGTTTCTTCGTCGAAATGAAATTTGGCTAGAAATTGCTCCTTGATAATATTAATAAAGGGACCTGTAGGTCCCTTTATTTTTTACATTAATGTCCGATAGCAATTTTTTTACGAGTCGTTTTACTTGGCTCTTTTTTAGTCAGTTCGACGTGAAGTACGCCATCTTTCAGAGCAGCCTTAACATTTGCAGGATCAACTTCGTCACTTAGATAAATGTCTCTTCTAAAAGATCCACTTGAACGTTCAACACAAACATAATCAATATCACTAGTTTCTTTTTCACTTTTCTTTTCTCCCTTGATGGTAAGAATGTTGTCATGAAGATCAACATCTAGCTCTGATTCATTCATCCCTGGTACTTCTGCATCAAGGATGTATTTTCCGCCTTTTTCTCTTAAGTCAATGGCGGGGAAATAGCTCGCATCCAAAGATGCTGGGGTAAATGCATCTGCTCGGCCAAAAAAACTATTCATTAGTGAATTCATTTCTCGCTGAAATGAAGAGAGTTCATCTGAAACTCTGGTACGAGGATACGGTAAAAGACTAGACGCTTTCCATGGCAATAAGTTCATAAGGACCTCCTTGTTAAGTTACTTTAGATGTATCTACTAACACTAGTAGCGACAATCATTTCAATTTTTTTAGCTTTTTGTAGAATTCGAGTTCTTCGATTTCTGTCTTGCTTAAGATGCTTGTGTTTTTAAAAAAGTAAAAATACATAATAGCTATAGATTTAATTGATTTTATTTATTTTATTAATTTATAAATGAATGACATTTTTTCAAAATGAAAAACGTAGTCTTTTCTGCCAAGAAGCTAATAAAAAATTATAAGATTGGCGTTCATGCGTATCGCGATATCAAAAGAATCGATTTATAAATAGGAGAAATACTAAAAATAATCAAATATTTACTTCTTTATTTTGAGACTTAAAATACGAACCAGTACGAACTCAAATCTAAAGAGTAATTACTAAAATCTTTCGAGAAAGTTCTGGACCTATAAATCGAGGAGAAGCAATCTTAGAAATTGTGGATTTGAATGACTTGGAAATTGTTGCAGAACTCTTAACAACTGATGCTTCTAAAGTTTCAGTTGGAAATAATGCCAAGGTTTTAGGCTGGGGGGGAAAAAATTGGTTAAAAGCCAGAGTCAAAAAAAATAGTAAAGCCGGATATGTTAAGGTCTCTGCTCTTGGAGTTGTAGGAGAGCATACTGAAATTTTTCTCGAGCCTGAAAATTTATCAAGTGATTGGTAATAAAGCAAAACTCAAACATGTAACGACCTCGGTATTTGGAACTGATGAGGCAATGATAAGGGGTGGGTTAAGTGCAGTTGATCTAGTCATTAACTTCCCTGCAGATTTAATAAAAAATGGCTCGAGGGTTAAGATAAGAAAATTCTAAGCACCAACGGCTTTATTTCTTTTTGATAATTCACATAATTCAGATAGGTTGGCTGCTATGTAGATGTGATAGGTGGCCCTTTAAAAGTTGATGGATTTAGGTCATAATGGCGCGAAATACTACTTAATAGAACCTGGATATTTTATGAAAAATGTTTCAATACCACTTATTCTTTTGATTGTTTTAACGACAATGGCAAGAGCTGATATCAATATGGCCGATCTCGAAGTTATGCTCAAGGGTGGTGGCCTAACAGGAGAAATTCATGGATCTGTTTCTGATGCCAAGCTTTTTGTAATGACTTATCGAAATCCTAATAACTTTTTTGAAAATGTTCAAATGCCACTTACTTCAGATTCTGCAGATATAATGGCAACTTTATCTCAAACTAAGCGCCATCAATATTATACTGTTAAGGGGGAATTTATTACCAATAAAGCTCCCATTAAACATATCAAAATTAGTTCTCTTCAATTGGCTAAAGACTACAACTCTGAATTAGATAAAATGCCCTACCATTATAGAGGTGATTTAAATGATCTTTACAATAAAACGGAATTCATTGGTCGAGTTCATGCGTTGGGAGAAGATGGTAAGATGCTTGTAATGGAGTATGTAGACCGTATTATTCCAGTTTTTGTAACGGAAGAATCATCTCAAGTTTTAGTTAAAAGTTTGTATCGTGGAGATTTGGTAAAGTTAAAGTTTAAAGTTCGGGCCGAGCCTGAAGCTCCGACTCACTTGAGTTTAGCCTCTGCGCAAGCCTTGCCTGCTGGAGAAAAGCCAATAGAACTTTTGGAGTCATTAGTTAAATCACACGGAAGTCCAATTTCAAAAGTAGGAAGCTTGATTCGCTTTTCTAAAAGTCCGCAAATCAATACTAATATTTATGCACTTCTAGTTGAAGATGTTGGAGGTACGACCATTCAGTATACATTAACTAATTTTGCTTCTCCTGATTTATTTAAAAAAATTAGAGAGAAATTAGAAAAATTTTGGGATGATAATTCATCTACAGCAGAAAATGACCGCAATAAATTGGTGAATCGAAAATTAGTCGTTCATGCCAAGGGCACTTCTAATATGGTGGATGCCGGGCAAGCTAATCCGCAAATTCTCATTGACTCGCTTGATGATATTACTGTTGAAGTAGTGAAGTAGTTGCTCAATTCAAATTCACCAATTAATCCTATCTTTTATGCGCTAACGGGGACGCTTTGTTTTTCGTACGCCAGTACTATTTTTACAGAATTTGCCCGCAAGGTTTCACCTTTCTGGGTTAACACTTTTAAAGCGCTGGTTGCTCTTTTAGCCTTTATTTTAACAATTGCGTTTAATCGTGTCTGGCAGAATCCAACTCCTATCACCACCGCAGCCTTACTTCTTTCAGGCTGCCTAGGCTTAATGATTGGCGATATTTTTATGCTTAAGGCGATGGCCAGACTTGGGACTTCTCGCATGCTGATGATCTTTGGACTTCAACCATTTTTTTTAGGCATCGGCGGTTACTTTTTATTTCATCAATCTTTTTCTCTTTTAAATTTCTTGGGTCTTATAATGATGAGTATTTGTCTTTTTACTATTAGTCTTGAGCATTTTAAAAAAAATGGTTCATGGCAAATCGATGGGCTTATAGCTGGACTCATTGCTATTTTATTAGACGGAGTAGGCATTTTTCTAACTCGTTTTGGTTTTGAAGACAGTAAGGGAATTTCCGCTATTGAAGTCAATGCGATTCGATGTCTTGGTGCTCTTTTAGGTTTTATAATGATCTATTTTTTTAAAGAAAAAATTTCAATTAAAAAAACATGGAAGCAATTTTCAAGAACTGAAAAATCCCGTCTGGTCGTTGGCTCTTTAATGGGAACCTATCTCTCTCTCATTCTCTATTTAACTGCTCTTTCTAAGGGGAAACTCTCTATCATGGCCGCAGTAACTGTAACTGGTCCTATGTTTGCCAGTGGCTTTGAAAGTTTTCGAAATAAGCGATTGCCCAATGCTTACACATTCATTGCTTTTGTCTTTTTCTCTGCAGGCTTTTTCATATTTTATAAAATTTCATAGGGAAAATTATTCCTGAGTATATAGCTTATTTGAATGCATGAGTATTCATCATCTTTTCTATCTGTGTGAATTAATAATTATTTTTTAATTAGCTGAGTCCTTTGCTTATCTTAAAAAGTTGTAAGTTTCTCTTATTTTCTTACTTTCGATTCTTTTAAAAATCTTCCATTAAAATGAAAAATAAGAACTCTTGTCTCTTTTAAGTATAAGGATGTGCTTATGAGTAAATTAACCTCTTCACTGCTACTGTCTCTTTCAGCTCTCTCGTTTTCATCTTTGGCTTCTGTTCACGTGACAGAGGGACTAAATTCACGACATTTTGATTTTTCAGTAGATGCAATTAAATTCAAGTCTAAGCTGATTGAAGGTGAAACTTTTCAGGAAGCTAGCCTGGTTGGAGTCAATGGCTATACCGGAATTAAATATGAAATTGGTTCTCCCGAAGTACCGGTTATTCGTTTATTAGTTAAGGCCAATAGTGCTAGTGATATCTTAATTAATACAAAAGCAGTCACAAATCTTAAAGCCTATCAATTAAAAGGTGATCTTAAGCCTGTGATGGCTTCAGTGCCAAAAATTGCAGGTGCAACTTACAATGTAGTTAAGAATTTTAATTTTAAATCAAGCCAAGCTTACCCAAGTGCAAATTTTGAAATTGCCGAAGCGGGTTCAATTAATTCTCAAAAGCAATTTCTGGTTACTCTGTTTCCAGTCCAATTTACGGGATCAAGTAATTCTCTTGCTGTAACTAAAGCCTTTAGTGTTGATGTAAAAGTTAACTCTAAAGCAGACGCTATCAAGGGTGCCGAAGGTTTAGTTTTTGTAGTTGGAGCAAAATTTAAAAATTCAGCAAGTCTTGCAAATTATAAAAGTGTTAAAACGGCTCAAGGCTTTAACGTTTACACGATTGATTTACCAGCAAAGTCTCCAGCGGAGCAGACACGTTTAAAAATTAAAGCTCTTTATTCTACAAAAAAAGATTTGAAATATGCCATCATCGTTGGAGATGCTTCTGATGTTCCAGGAAAGCAATCAAAAGTCATAAACGGTTTAACTGATCATTATTTTAGTGCCATCGATACTGACAATTATGATAAAGATATTAATGGTCCAGATATTTCGGTTGGTCGTATTGCTGTTGCCGATGAAGCACAATTAGCAACAGTCTTAAAGAAATACACTCGTTATATTAAAGGAGATTTTTCATCTCGTAGCTGGTTGTCAAATATTTCTTGGCTTGCAACAAATGACCGTTGGGAGTTAGCAGAAGGAACTCATAATTACGTTATTGATAGCTATACAAAAAATCTTGGCTACTCTGGATCTTTTCCAAATGATCAGGAGCTTGGTGGAGATAAGCTTTACGCCATTACTTACAGTGCTGGAAATACAGAAGTCATGAGTAATATTACTAAAGGTCGATCAATTATTGATTATTCAGGTCATGGTGCTAATACATTTTGGGATGCTCCGAGAGTAGAGCAAAGTGATGTTAAAAGTCTTACCAGTGAAACATCATCACTTCCATTTGTAATCTCGAATGCCTGCGTTACTGCTGATTACCGGGTGGATGAGTCTTTTGCTGAAACATGGCAACGTCATGAATGGGGTGCCATCATGTATTACGGTTCTATGGACTCAAGCTATTGGGATGAAGATGACATTTTAGAAAGAAGAATGTTTGATGGAATTTTCAAAGAAGGCAAAGCTAATTTTGGTGATATTACCAATTTTGCGATGAGTGAAGTTTGGAAACAATACGGGGGAGCTAACCGCTCGGTATACTATTGGGAAACTTATCACATGTTTGGTGATCCTTCAGTAGTGCTAAGGCTAAAATAACTTATGATTTAATTATTCATTCACAATTAAAAATGGGACCTCGAGGGGTCCCATTTTTTATGCTTTAATTTACGAGATGAGTTATAACTCTTTTCTAGAAATTTCATTGATTAACATTTATAGTCTAAATTAAATAAACTTTATCATTTTAGGTAAGCAATGGATTTGGGACGTCGTGATTTTTTTAAGTATTCTCTTGGAAGTATGTTTTTACTTTCCTCAGCAATTTCTTCGGCATCACAAACTGCTTCGAATTTTTCTGATCTAAAGTTAAATAACAAAGTTTTTAAAAAATTAAGTTACTTGGCTTATAAGTCAACTTCAATAGAAGGAGAGTGGGATCTTTCTCGGATTGATGGGCAGATACCCAATGATATAAACGGACGATTTTTAAAAATTGGACCAGGAACTAAAGACCTTTTTGGCAATTCATTCAATCATTTTTTTGATGGTGATGCATATATTTCTGAATTTCATGTGAGCATGGGAAAAGTAACTTTAAAAGCATCATTTTTAAATACATCTGAGCGCAAGCAAGAGCAAGCGGCCGGTAAGATGTTGTTTCATGAATTTGGTACACGTTCACCTGAAAAAAATAATAAAGGCAGAAAAAATCAGCCAAATATTAATTTAATTCCTTGGAGTCAATCTCTTCTTGCGCTTTCTGAAGGTGGTCATCCCGTTGAAGTTGATACTGATAATTTAAACGTTAAATCAATTTATAATTTTAAAGGTTCTCTACCTGCAAAAGTCTCCTTTACGGCTCACCCCAAATTCGATTCAGAAACAAAAGAAGGTTTCGCTTTTGGTATCTATCAAGGTCTATCAAAAGCATTAAAAGTATTTAAGATGGATCCCGTAACTGAAGAGTTGATAGAACTTTATTCGCTCAAGCAAAAGCACGTCTTTATGATTCATGATATGTTGATAACGAAGAATTTTATCATTTTTGTTATTCCTCCTGCTTTTTATAAAATTACAGATATCCTAAGAGATAAAAAGCCAATGTCTCAAACCTTAAAGTTTGATCGCTTTGAGAAAACCCGCATTCTAGTGCTCTCAAAGGATGGTTCAAGTGTCCCACTTGAATATACACTTCCTCCTAGATTAGTGTTTCATAATGGTAATGCTCACGAAGAAAATGGTATTATTACGTTTCAGACTTTTATGACAGATGATGAATCTCTGCTAAATTTAATTAATCAATGGCAGTTAAATGCAGAAATAAAGATTGATGCTCCTTCTATGTATGAAGTTAAAATTGATCTTAATAAAAACAGGCTTGAATCGACAGAGTGCCTATTGAGGGCCCATGACTTTCCAGTATTAAATGACAAATTTGTTGGAAGAAAAAATCAGTTCATCTATTGCGCGAGCATGGGAAATGCTCATGATCCGATGGCTTTTGATGCTCTTACTAAGTTTGATTTATTCAATCGATCAAAAATGATTTACTCAATGAAAGAAAACGAAATGTGTGGGGAGCCATTTTTTGTGGCTAAATCTCGAAGTCGCGATGAGGATGAGGGCTATTTGGCATATATTGGATATAATCAAAATTTAGATCAATCATTTTTAGAAATACTTGATGCCGCCGACATGAAATTTTTGGCACGCATTTGGGCCAACTGCTATTTGCCACTTGGATTTCACGGTCATTTTATATCTAATTAAAAAATGCAATTTTGCGAGTTTTTATGCTGATCTTGAATTTTTGAGGCGTTTTCTAATTCATTTGGTTGCATATAATTTATCAACTTCGAAGAATGCCCTTTTTACGTTTATGGCAAAAGGAATTTGTTCAAGAGTTAAATAAAGTGTAACTAGATTAATTCCAAGTACAGCAAATTCTGGATTAAGCTCAATGTCTTCTTGAAGGAAAAAAGTAAATATGGAATTAAATGATTTTTGTAAATTTTGTAAGGAAAAATTAACAGGGGAACTTCTTCCTTCGCCAAAATGATCCATAAATAGTGCCATTATTTTATCTTTTTTTTCTGAATTCATGCTGGCTTTGATCATCCCAAGTAACTCTAAACCTTTGCTAAAATCCTCTCTATTTTCGTAATAAAATCCCCGATAGAGAGTTTGAACGCCTTTTAGGAAATTTGGAGAAAATTTGAAATGAAGTTTTGAGGGGATCCAATGCAGTTTTTGGTCAGAATAAAATGAGTTTGTTCTGAAGTCTAAATGAACAGCAAGGTCTTCTTGATAAAATTGTGAAAAATAAACTTTTAGGATTTTTTCACCTTCTTGTGCCGTTAAATCAATTGCTGATCTAGTTTTGTCTGTAGGAGTTATCACAACGTCTAAAAGGCGCCAAGCTTTTTGTCTTTCTATCATTAGATCTTCGCGAGCTAGGCTATCGAGTAACGATTTTGTCACTAAACTTCCTATGCGAATACTGTCTTTTAGAGAAATAAGCTTGAATGCTTTTTTGGGGAATAATTTTAGTATTTCTTTATCCATATTTTATTTTAAAGTTTTCTTCGGATTAGGTATTTGCCAAAAGCTCTCATTACAAATAAGTGGGCCAATGCCTGTGTATACTTATAAATATACCAAGGCAATTTTGGGCGATAATCATGAATGGCAATAATCTTATATAGTCCTTGATAGATATTTCTAAATTCTAATCTAGCTCGAGTACTCTCTCCAACTAAGAGTCCTCCTCTGATATAATAAAGTTCTCTGTCTTGAAAACTTCGAGGTCCAGAAGCTTCAAATATTAAAAGTGGTGTTTTAATAAACATAAATTTCACATAAAAGAAATATCCATTTTGTTCGATTTTGAAAAGTGGTTTTAGGTACTGATGAAGCCATTCAAAATAAATATGGGAGATAAGTTTTACATCAGATCTAAAAAGAGTTGTTACTCTTTGAACAGATCTAACATAAGAGTCATTTTCAATTCCACTATAGGTATAGGCATTAGGATTTTTGCCTGTTTTAGTTTGAGCGATGGATTTGGAAATGGCTGCATCGAAGCTCATTGGCGCAATAAAATCTAAAACCTTAGGTTTTGGTGAAAGTGGAATCATGTGAGTCTTTAAACTATCAACGAGAGGGTAGACTAAGTTTTTAGGTGCACCTGTTATTAAGCAAACCCACAACTTTGATAATTTTGGAGAGACATAGGGGATGGGGATAAAGAAGTGGCGTTTATTGATTTTTTTTGAAACTAATCTCATCATTTCTTCGTATGAAAGAGGATCAGGACCACATAAATCAATGCATTCATGTTCTTTTAATTGGGATTGCTCTATTCGATTTTTAATGATGTCGACAACATCCCAGACTGAAATAGGATATGAAAGAGTTGAAGTCCATGAAGGGCAAATCATAACTGGTAACCGCTGCACTAATCGAAGCATCATTTCAAAGGAAGATCCTCCAGGACCAATAATAAGACCAGCTCTGAGGCTACTTGTTGGAACTCCAGAAGATTTTAAAATATTTTCAACTTCCAATCGGCTTTGCAGGTGATCACTCAAAATAGCATCTGGCGGTATGATTCCACTTAGATAAACGATATGCTTAACTCCTGAAGTCTTACAGGCCCTAGAAAAATTATCTGCCAAGATCATATCAAAATCGCGGAAGCTTCCTTGAGTTAAGCGTGCAGAAGGTAGCATTGAATGCACTAGATAGACCGCAACATCTGCTCCAATCAAGGTTTCTTCGATATCTAGTAATGAAAAAAGATCACATTGTTTCCACTCCACACCTTGCTCAGATGGCTTTGCACTTCTTGAAATGGCCACGACGTTATGATCATTTTTTAAGATATTCACAAGTTGTTTACCAACAAAACCGGAAGCTCCGGCAATGACAATTTTCATTTTAGTCCTTTGTTGAATTTACTTAGCTTAAACTATTATAATCAGTGTTTATCGGTAGCATTGTTTAAAATGCGAGTATTATTAATTAAGTTACTTTTAGTATTTCGTAATACATTCTCTCAACAATATCAAATCTCCGACGATTAAAGTTGCACTTGGAAAGAGATGTTACAAACTAAATAATCAATTAAGATTTATCTATAGATTCCGAAAAAGTATCTATGATCAAAACCATTATTGCATTTTATATATTATTTGCGCTAATTTCTTCAGGAGAGACCAAAGAAAGTATTCGAGAGCAAGTCGAGGGCCTGCTTCCATCTGAATTAACTTCACTTTCGGTTAATAATACTCGAGATGAATTAGAGAAAAAATTTGCTCCTAAAGTAAATAGGAAAGATGAGGCTACTGCCCTTTATCTTCATTATTTTGAAGACAAAAATGACGTTACGATCGGGTTTAAAAAAAATCACTTTGATTATCTTTACGTCGAAATACCAAGAGCTATTGTCCAAAAAAAGGCTAATTTTTATCTAGAAGTAGTGGCTCAATTAACGAGTACACAAAAAGAATCCATTGCTAGGAATAATAAAAAAGACCTGTCTCACGAAGGTGGTCGTTACATTGTCATGGATCTTCCTGAAGAGAAAATGAAATTGGAGTTTTATAATAATGAGAAGAAAGAACTTAGGTCAGTAGTTCTTTTTAATATAAAGAAAAATTAGAATGAGACTAATACTTATATTGATATTTCAACTATCTTCACTTGAATCTTTTTCCAAAGATAAAGATTGTATTGAGCATGTAAAGATTCATCCTGAGTTGGCGCAGTTGGAAAATATTTCCAATCATCTTCAGTGGAATGCTGCGAATGATGCAGAAATTAAAGCTTCTTTTTGTTCGAGAAAAAACATTATTTCTGAAGATGAAATGAATTGCTGGTTAAAAAAAAATCAGTCAGCTTCCAATGTTTCAAAAGTGATAAATGGAATTAAATTTGAAAATGAATCCATTGAAAATTTAAAAAGTTTTGAATATCTCACCAATGCAGTAAGCTTTTTGGGACAGCCTGATCTAGAAAGACAAAAAATATTCAATTCAAAATGCAAAAAAGTGGATTGTGCGGTTAAAGAAATTTTTGGAAACATTGAAGGGATACAACTGCTCTTCATGCATCGAAAATATGGAATGAATGGTTCACACTTGGCCAGAGAATTTGCTTCAAATTGGAGAAAAGATGAATTAGATGTAATCCTCTTAAGTTTAACCGATTATCCAGATGGAGTTCTTCCTTTCGAAGAAAACAGAAGACTTGTTCATTTTCTAAGAGGCCGGGAGCGTTCAGAGGGAACAGTCGCAAATGCATTAATTGAAATATTTGATTTATGGAACAAACAAACCCCCGAGCAAAAGCGCTATACTCTTACCCATGAGTTAGGTCATGCCCTGGCCAGTGTTACTCATTTAGATGATAGTAAAAAATGGATGGATCTTTCAGGTTGGGATGAAACCACCAAAATTGTTGATGGTAAAAAAGAGAAGACAAGTAATCTTTCTAAACCAGAAGCCATGATTTCTAAATATGGAGAGACAAATCAAGCTGAAGATTTTGCTGAATCTGTTGCGGCTTACCGTTATAATCCTAAAAAATTAAAAGAAGCTAGCCCTGAAAAATATAATTTAATTAAAGAACTTATTTTTGATAATGTTGAATACACTTCTGAAGAAGTTTGTAAAAATCCAAAGCGCACAAGTGTTTCGGTGCAAGAGAAAGTATCCAAAGCAATTAATGAATGGGAGCCTAGTCCTCAAGACTTAAGTATTGCAGCCAGCAAGTGCTCTGAAGCTGTCATTGTTAAATTAAGTTCTAATGATACTGTCAATCTAAGCGATAGTGAATTTCAGTCATGTTATGAGAATGCTTTAAATGATCAAGCAAAAATTGTTGGGCTAATATTAGTTGAAACATTACCCAATAAAGAATTTTTGGCACCAATGATAAAAAATATTAAACTGCCTTCACTTCAACCGGATAAATTAAAAGCGATGGTCAATGATGTTCAATCGATACATCGAGCAAACTTAAGGACAGTGTTGATTAAAGGTTTTCAAAAAGATTTCTTCTTTTCAAGAAATTCGCCCAAAGAAAAGTTAGCTTTTATTTATCAAGATTTTGACAAGAAATTAGGGTTTGATGCCTTTTCAAAAAGAGAAGAATTTAAGAATATGGCATATAGAGCTTCTCAGCAAATCGACAAAAATTCTTCGATCCGACGCCTACTTAATCTCGACTTCTCTGAATCTGAAATTATTGATCAAGTAAACAATATGATTAAGTAGTAGAATTTATAAAATTAATCGACATCTTGTTCACCATTAAAAAGAGACCCAGTAAGGGTCCCTTTCATTACTTAGCTAGAAATTAATTTTTTAATTTAGCGGCACATAAAGCATTAAGGATTATCGGTATCAAGATTTACTGAATTGAAAAGAAAACCGCTGTAAGCTGCGAGCCATGCCGCTGGAGAGAGTTGAGGCATAGAAGTTGAATAAAGTGCAAATTGAGTACTTCCTGTAAAGGCATTGATCCCAGTATTTGATACAGTACAAGTACTACCATCTGCATCTATACCGGCAGCATTCATGCATCGAGAATTTGTTGTTTCTATCCACTTGGTCACATCTTGCAAATCAGTTTTACTTGTACTTGAAGTGTTATTTATAAATAATCGGGCTTTTATGCCATCACTAAGCGATCCGGAAGCGGTGATGAGTTGGCCATAACCATTGGTTGGTGTAGTTGGATTATCTGCTTGAAGATCAGCAAAGCCGTATGAAATTGAATTTAATCCGGTAGGCTCTCCGCTGGACATTACAAGATTGGCAAAGAGGCGAGTGTGGCGATTCCAGCCTTCAGATCCGGAGCAAACTCCGGAGCAAGTATGGATGCGCTCATCTCGTTTTTCAAATTGAAGATGACCTGTCGTTTTGTTTAACTTTCCGGCCATGACTCCAGTATTTCCAGAAAGTGTCCATGCTTCATGAGCAATAAATTCAATCGACGTTGCGGATAAGTTCGCTGCGACTTTAAAAGTTAGAGTGTCTCCACTTTCACTGAAGGTAAAAATCACACCTTTATCAAAGTGAGTATTAAAACTTGCTGGAGCAGAGCCAATTGCTGAAATTGTTCCTGAGGATGGACCGCTTGGTCCGCCTGGTCCGTGATGAGGCCAGCATTCAGTATCTGTGAAATTTATAGTAATAGATTGGGTTGCGCCAGCAAATTCAATTCCACCTTTTTCCAAAGAACAGATGAGTCCTTCAACCAGAGCGAATCCACCACGGACAGTATCACCGTCATTAGTAGTCATGGCACAATAGGTATGCACAAATGGGAAGCGTTCATCTGATTGATTCATATCTCCGCCAGCAGATGGCATTTGCGGCTCTCCGTGAGTGCCACACATAGTTGAATTTAGTACTGTTGAAGTAAGAAGTGAATGTTGTCCTGATAAAGCTAAAATGCTGGTGCTCAATCCACTGCCCGCAGTTGAAACTCCGGCCGAAATCATCGAAATAGCGGAAGTTAAATCTCCTGTACTTCCGGAACTAGTTGCGGTGCTAGTGGTTTTAGCGCAACTGCTAAGAACTAACAGTGTAATGAAAGATATTGATAGCCGTATTATGGACATATTTCACTCCTTGAAAATATGAATTTAGAAATAAAGCTTAAAACATATGAATGATATAGATTTGTTCATGGGATTGCACTACGCACTTAGCCTGTATTTTCGAACTAAAATAGTTGGGTTACAGCCTGTTGCCAAAGCTGTTTGGAATTTCATGAGATTTTTAAATACATAGCCGTTTACTCAGATGTTTGAATGGCGATAAAAAGAAAATTTACCGAGTAGGAAAATCCTCCGAACCCTTTAGAATATTCAAGAGCACAATATTTATTTATTCAGGGACTACAAAATGAAATTGACCAAAGAGCAAGTTCTTAACTTCGTTAAGAATTCACCAAACCCAAAAGTAAAAGTCGCAATTACTGATTTAGATGGAGTATTGCGTGGAAAATACTTGCACAAGGATAAATTTCTAAGTGCAGCCGAAAGTGGTTTTGGTTTTTGTGATGTTGTTTTTGGATGGGACATAAACGATTTGGCATATGAGGGAATGGATTTTACCGGATGGCATACTGGTTACCCCGATGCCAACGCATCACTAGACTTATCAACTTTTAGAAAAGTTCCTTGGGACAATGATGTGCCTTTTTTCTTGGGGGATTTTAATAATGACGTTTGCCCTCGCCAATTATTAAGAAAGGTAAAAGCTGAGTGTGAGAAGATTGGTTATAAAGCTTCGTTTGGTCAAGAGTTTGAGTGGTTTAATTTTCGAGAGACTACAGAAAATCTTCACGCCAAAAATTTTAATGAGCCCAATCCACTTACACCCGGAATGTTTGGATACTCTATACTTCGCATGGCCAAAAATAATGAATTCTTAAATGATATTTATGATTTGATGTTTAAATTCAATGTTCCGATTGAAGGGCTTCATACTGAAACCGGCCCAGGTGTTTTGGAAGCCGCGATTCTTTATGGAGATGTTTTAGAGTCAGCTGATCGGGCCGTTCTTTTTAAATCAGGAGTAAAGGAGATTGGATTACGCTATGATATTATGCCGACATTTATGGCAAAGATAAGTGAAAAACTTCCAGGTTGCTCTGGGCACATTCATCAAAGTTTATGGGATGAAAAAAATAATCTTTTTTTTGATGAGAAATCTAAAACTAAAATGAGTGAGCTAATGGAGAGCTACATTGCGGGACTACTTCATTGCATGCCTTTTGTTCTTCCTATGTATGCTCCAACTATCAATTCATTTAAGAGACTGGTTGAAGGAGCTTGGGCTCCAACCACTATCACTTGGGGAATCGATAATCGCACGACTTGCATAAGAGCTCTGCCAGGAAGTTCTAAATCGACTCGGATAGAGCTTCGGGTGGTAGGCTCAGATGCCAATCCATATCTAGCTCATGCCGCTGCACTAGCCTCAGGTCTTTATGGTATTAAAAATAAAATGAAACTCAATGTTGAAATGACCAAAGGCAATGGCTATCGCGATTTAAAAAATGGCGTTTTACCTAGAAATCTTTGGGATGCTACTATGTCCATGAAAAATTCTGAAGTCGCTCAAGAGATTTTAGGATCAGATTTTGTTAAGCATTTTAGTGCTACTCGTGAGTGGGAGTGGCGTCAGCATGCAAAATCTGTGACTGACTGGGAATTCAAGCGTTACTTTGAAATCGTTTAAAATTAACAAGGAAAAAAAAATGACTCAAGATTGGACTCAAAAATACAATTACAATTATCCGACACTTGTTCGCTTTGGAAAAGGAGTGATAGAAGAATTAGGGCCTCATTTAAAAGATAATGGATTAAAAAAAGTATTAGTTGTCACTGATCCAGGCCTGGCGAAACTTCCTCTTTTTACTACAGTTATAGAGCTTATTAAAAAATCGGGAATTGATGTAGCAACTTTTTGGGATATTGATAAAAACCCTGTTAAAAGAAATGTTCTTGCAGGTGTTGATATTTTTCGCCAAAATCAATGCGATTCAATTGTGGGTCTTGGCGGAGGAGCTAGCATGGATGTGGCCCGTGCTATTGCACTTAAAATCAATCACCATTTAGATTTATTTGATTACGATGATGCCATTGGTGGTGATCGCCATGTGACAAATGAAGTTCCTTATTTTGTAACTGTTCCCACTACTTGTGGAACAGGTTCGGAAGTTGGACGTTCGACAGTTATTGCTGATGATTTGACACATGAAAAGAAAATTTTATTCTCACCCAAACTAATGGCACGCAAAGTTTTTGCTGATCCAAATTTAACTATGGATCTGCCAGCATTTGTAACTGCCGCGACGGGAATGGATGCGCTCACCCATAACATAGAAGCCTACCTTGCTAAAGGCTTTTCTCCATTGTGTGATGGCGTGGCACTAGAGGGAATCAGCTTGATTGCACAAAGTTTAGAGCGAGCTGTGAATAACCCTGATCTGGAATCGCGTTCGAAAATGATGATGGGATCTTTAATGGGAGCCACCGCTTTTCAAAAAGGGTTAGGTGTCGTGCATTCTCTTGCCCATCCACTTTCAACCTTAGTTGATATGCACCATGGTTTAGCCAATGCCATAATGCTTCCCTACGGAATGGAGTTCAACCAGAGTGTTTCTGGTGAGCGCATGATTACAATCGCCAAGAGAATTGGGTTAAAAGATTGCACCTCTCAAGGCTTTATTCAGTGGATTCGCGATCTAAATTCTAAAATTAGCATTCCGGTCAAGTTGAGTTCCCAAAATGTAGGGCATGAGCATCTTGAAAAACTGGCAGACCTGGCCATTAAAGATCCTTGTTGGGCAAGTAATGAGCGTCCGGTAACTCGCCAAGATTTTTATGAACTATTTTCTAAGGCACTTTGATGATTAAAATTGGTGTGAGCGCTTGTTTTATGTATCCAGATCCAAACCGCTTAGTATTTGGCCAAAAAACTCTGACTTATTTTGAGCACGATATGAGCCGTTTTCTTTCGAGAAAGGGAGTGATGCCTATCTTGTTGCCAGATCTTCCTTGGGAAGAATTAGAGCAATACTTAAAAGAGATGGATGGATTTGTCTTTCAAGGTGGAGCAGATGTTTCGCCTCAAAGTTATCATGAAGAAATGATCGAATCAGGTCGCTGGCCTGGAGACTATCATCGAGATCAGTATGAATTAAAAATTATGGATTGGGCCTTTAAGCAACATAAACCAATACTTGCAATCTGTCGCGGATTTCAATTGGCCAATGTTTATTTTGGAGGCACTCTCTATCAGGACTTGAACTTACAAACCAAAACCTTAGTCGAGCATCGCAATGCCCAACTGTACGACAACATTTTTCATGAAGTAGAATGCTGCGCGGGTGGGCTAATTGAAAGTATCTACAAGCAAAAAAAGGTAATGGTAAATTCAGTGCATCACCAAGGAATTAAAACTCTCGGCAATGATTTAGTGGTCGATGCCATAAGCTCTGAAGATCAATTAATCGAAGCTTTTCATTATAAAAATAGTGATCAACAATTTCTACTAGGTGTGCAGTGGCATCCTGAGTTTTCCCATACTATTCAAGATAAGGTTGTTGATCCTCAACCATTATTCAATACATTTTTAGAGAGGCTTAAATGAAAATCTTAAATCCATCGACAAATAAAATAATTAAAGAGGTTGTAGAAGATTCTCACAAATCAATAACAGAAAAATTTCTTTTGGCACGAGCAGCTCAAAAAGAATGGGTGCAAATCTCGATTAACGACAGAATTGATTGCATAAAAAAATTTTCAGAGCTTTTAGAAAAAAACAAAGATCAACTGGCAGCTGATCTAAGCCTGGAGGTCGGAAAACCTTTATCTGAGGCGCTAAATGAAATTGCAGGCGCTCAGAAGCGAATTACATTTTTTGTGGAAAATGCCAAAAAATGGTTGAGTGAAAATCAAGTTAATCTCGATGGCAATACTACTGAAGTCTTGAGTTTTGATGCTCTGGGGGTGATCGCCAATATCTCAGCTTGGAATTATCCCTTCTTAGTGGGAGTTAATGTTTTTATTCCTGCCCTAATTGCAGGTAACGCAGTCTTATATAAGCCTTCAGAATTTGCCACACTCACTGGATTAAACATTACAAGACTTATGCGAGTGGCAGGAATTCCACAGAGCATTTTTATCGAAGTTATTGGTAGTGCTGCTGCTGGTGAAGCCCTTCTTGAACTTGATCTTGATGGCTATTTTTTCACTGGTAGCTATAAAACTGGAAAATACATTGCTGAAAAAGTGGCACATAAATTAGTTCCTGTAGGCTTAGAGCTTGGAGGAAAAGATCCTTTATATGTTACAGACGAAATAAAAGATATTAAGCAAGTGGCTGCTGCTGCAGCTGAGGGTTGTTTATACAATAATGGTCAAAGCTGTTGTGCCGTTGAAAGGCTTTATGTTCATGAAAATGTATATGAGGATTTCATGAAGCACTTTTTAGATGAAGTAAAAGCTTTTCCCACTGGTGCCATTACTCGAAGCGCACATTTAGATTTTTTATCCTCACAAGTTGAAGACGCACTTTCTAAGGGAGCTAAACTACTTATCGGCGGGAAGAAAAAACAGGCAGAGGGATCATATTTTGAGCCAACGATTTTGGTTGATGTCAATCACAGTATGAAAGTGATGATAGAAGAAACCTTTGGGCCTGTCATTGGAGTCATGAAAGTTAAAAATGATCAAGAAGCTCTTGAACTCATGAACGACTGTGAATACGGACTGACGGCTTCAGTCTATTCAAAAAATATTGAACGCGCCAAAGCGATAGTTGGTCAAATTGATGCAGGTTCATCATATATTAATTGTTGCGATCGAGTAAGTGCTTATTTGCCCTGGGCCGGCCGAAAACATTCTGGGATGGGAGCGACACTTTCTTATTTAGGAATTTTGTCATTCACTAAACCTCGCGGATGGCATATCCGCGAAGCCTAATGAATTTCAATTTATAAATTAATATTTAAATCAGTGCGAGATTGGCCAACACTTGTTTCTTGAATGTTGGTTTGTATGCTTGGACCTGAGATCGTAAGTTTATAGTCACCTGGGTTTAAGACAACATGAAAAGATCCATCAGCGTTACCTTTATAATTCATGTAATCTACAAAAACTGTACCATTTTTCTTTTGGACTTTTACATTGAAGTCAGAAACATTTTTATTTTTTGCAGTGACCACGCCTCTTATTCCAGGACCATCGAGACGATCAAGTAGGTGCTGCCAAGCTTGTCGATTTAATTCCACAGTTGGAGCACGCTTAGAATAATCAGGTTGAAATCCATCTTTTGAACTATTCACCTCTATGACATAAGGAATTACTTGATACTCTGAATACATCCAATCAATATCGCTGCCATCAACGGAGTAAAGTGTTTCCCAAGCAGTACCGGCAGTATATCCAAGTTTACTTCCCATTTCTTTTCCAATTTTTTCAACGACATCAGCGTTTTGAGTTCGCTTTCCATCGCATCCCATTGGGTAGATAACCAGTTCAGAATAAGAATGATAAGAGATATCAAATACTGGTCGTATTTCTTTTACTAAATTCATCATGACTTTAGTTTCTGGCTCAGAAGCCGGAGCTGTCCCTCTGTAATCTTGAGCATGTTTAAATGCGCTTGATCCATTACAGGATCCCCACGCATAGGGATAATTTCGATTGATATCTACACCAAAATTATCGCGAGCATTTTTTCTCCACATATTGTCTTCATTCCAAACTATGTTATTTCCATCGACATTAAACATCGGCATAACCCAAATTTCAGTTGAATCAACCCAATGAGTAATCTTGTTATTTTTGCCATAATTTGTAAGGAGAGTTTCAATAATATCTAAGGCAACTTCAGGTCCCATCACTTCTCGAGCATGGTGCATTCCGTTGAAAAGTACAACCGGTTTATTAGGACTATGAATATTGGCTTGAGCAGATATTTTTATCGCCCAAATAGATCTACCTTGAAGTGATTTACCAACTTCTTTTAATTGAGTTAAATCTGGAAAACGAGCATGAAAATCATTGAGTAGAGTTTCAATCTCTGCAGGATTTTTGTATTGAGTATCTGGACCTCTCATTAACAATGTAGACATACTAACAGAAACGTCAAAACCTAATTCTTGAAGTTTTCTAAATTCAGCATCGTTGATGACAACATCAGCGGATTTATTTTTTATATCAATACCTGCTACATCAAGATGAAGTTGATTTAGTTTTCCCATTTCTAATTTATAATTTTTAAACTGAACCCTTGCAATCATAGTAGATGGCATTTGAAAATGTGAAAGTGGGGTTACTGAATGGGCCTGAGCGCTTGGTGAAATTAGGGATAAAAAGCAGGCTGCACTAAAAAGTGCATTTTGAAGACGAATCATAATTCCTCCATGAATAAAGATTCTTTATTTTACTATTTTCTTTTAAAACAATAGAAGTTACCACAAATGTAATCAATTATGAGGATTATTGAAAAAATGCTTTTTTTGCTTTAACATTTATCGGAATTTGTTTCGGAGTGTAGCGCAGCGGTAGCGCGCTTGCTTGGGGTGCAAGAGGTCGTTGGTTCAATTCCAATTACTCCGACCAATTTTATCTGGAAAAATTTGCCTAGGCTTAAATTGTAATCAAGTATTCTGCTCAATTATTTTTTAATCAGCAACTTTTCCTGGCCGCAATACTTCTCACCTTTGGCTTTTTCGATATCGGTATAATTGTAGTACAAACTACCACCTGAGTTACTATTAGAAGCCTTAAGCTGATCAATTACTCCACTGGCAATGGCAGGGCCGATCATTGTGCAACCCCAACTAAGTGCATAGTTATAAGATTTTTTGGTACCTGGCTTTTCATCATCTGAGCTGGCAATTTCATTGGGCATGGGCGGGAAGGGATGCATGATGACTGCTCTAACAAAAGAATTGTCGTTAATATCTTCTTGTAGTCCATGTAACTTCATGGAGAACTTCCACATCGTGGGATAAGAAGAGGTGTTAATTCTAGAACCCGTAATAAAAAACCCACGCGGAGTTGCATAACTGCCTTCTTTGTTGGAAAACTCTTCAGCATATTCTCCACTTTCGGCCACGCCTTTAAGGCCACCAACTCCATGGGCCGAAAAAAGACTTCTCACTTTTCCAGTTTCAAGATCAAGTATGTACATTCGGGTTTGCTTTGAACTTTTATTTAGATCGTTGATAGTAATGTAACGCTGATTTTGTATTTTGATACCCTTGCGACGAGAAGGATCGCCCACGGCTTCAAAATTATCGAGTTTATGTTTGTCAAAAAAACAAAGTGCTTGTGATAAAGCGATTGGATCTCCATCGAGTTTAAGATAATTTTCCAACAATAGCTTTCTGTCTTCAGCTTTTTTTCGGGTAGATTGCGATTCAATTGATTGATCGGCACAGGGTTTTTCAATAGGCGAAACAACTTTATTAACTTCTTTAGAAAGATCATTTTTCAGAAATTCTTTTAATTTCGTTGTGTCACTTTGAGCATAAAGCAAAAAGGAGTGACTATAAAAAGCTATGATCCAAAAAAAATATAATAGAAAGAATTTTTTTGTTTTCATTTTTTACCTTTTAACCCGCCTTGAGGATCTGGCTTAAAGAGAGCAACTGTTTGAGAGCAATAATGTTTTCCATCTTTTGAATAAATTTTCATTACTAAAATGCTTGCTCGGGATTTAGTTGCATTAATAAGTTTGATAAAATCAAAGTGGGAAGTTGTATTTTTTATGAGCAAAAGTGGGATGGATCGAATAATTTTTTTATCCTGATCGATAAAAACAAGTTCTGCTTTAGAGAATTGATCTTGCGAATGAATTTCCAACTTGACAAGATTTCCAGATTCTTCAGACCACTTATTTAAAATTTCAGAGGGGTATTCTCCTTTAGCTCCGTAGTAACCGATGAGGTCTAATTTTTTATCATGACAAGACTCCGATGCCCAAAGCTGTATATTCCAACATAAGCAAATGACCAAGATTACACTTTTCACTAAAACTCCCCTAAAGGCGATAATCCATTATAATCTTTTCGGCATTTTTACTTCAGAAACTAAATCTAATATGCCGACAAGTATCGAGTTGATCCCTTTAATTGGAGTTTTTATGAAATATGCCCTAATCTTTTTGATGGCTTATATCTTTTTTATGGTAAGTGCCATGGCGGAGGAAGAGCTTAAAGCCAAGGATATGCAGGGAAATGAATTAAGCTCCCTATCTTCGTCTGATTCTGTTCCTTCTATGACACCTGAGCAACTTGAAAATCTCAAAATGCAGATCAAGGTAATTGATGAAAATAAGCAAAAGTCGGATGCGTTGCTGCTAGAATTAGATAAGGAATTATGAAAATTTTTTTTCCCTTTTTATTTTTTTTCTTTTTACCATTAGCTAGTTTTTCTAACGAATACACCGTTGGCACAGGTGCTCAATACAAGTTTTTTGGTGAGCAAGCAGTTGCTGTTGATTTAAGTATATATATTTCTGAATCAAGTTTTAATAAACTAGGGATTGAATATTTTTTTCTAGCAGGGGGATTTTTAGGTGTGGCTTCATGGCAGCAGTACATCTTATCCATGAGTACCAGTGGAATGAATTTACAAGAGGGCTACATTCAATCTACCGATATGAAACATCCTGAAAAAATGAATAAAGAATTTTTGGAAAATAATCAAGATGGCGTGAGGCTAGAAGATTTTCTGTTTTTCCAAGGGCCCCAGATGGAAAAATACCGATTAGCCCTTGAGACAGTTGAAGTTCCCGCTGGAAAAATTCTTGCTACTCATTATCGCAAGAAGCGCGATGAGCAGGTGGTTGATTTTTGGATAGCAGAAAAAGTTGCGCCGATTGGGCTGGTGAAATTAATTTCTTCTGGAATAAAAGATAAAAATCAAAACTATAAAATTGAATTAAGCTCGCTTTTAAAAAATGTTAAAATCAAAATTAATCCAGCCAATGCGACTCCGCTTTCAGAAAAAGGTCGTATGTTCTTAGGAAAAAAAAGTCACTAAACATTTTTTAAAACTTCAAATGAGATCTCAAAAGGTTGTATGAATAAAATTTGGATTGATGCAGATGCTTGTCCCAAAGCTGTTAAGGAAATTGTTTTTAAAGCTTCACATCGAATGAAGATGAGTTTAATTTTGGTGGCAAATGCCTATCAAAGTATTCCTCACAATGATTTAATTCGACTCGTAATCGTTGACAAGAGTTTAGATGCAGCAGATCGCTATATCGTCGATCATGTAGAAGCATCTGATTTGGTCATAACCGCCGATATTCCTCTTGCTGCCAAAGTTGTCGAGCAGAAAGCTCTCGCTCTAAATCCGAGGGGAGAAATTTATACAGAAGAAAATATTGGCGAAATCTTATCAATGCGAGATTTTATAAAAGAGTTGCGAGATGGTGGAGCAGTAAGCGGAGGTCCATCGGCTTTTGGACCTAAAGATGTGGAGCATTTTGCCAATTCTTTAAATAAAATTCTGAGCAAAAATAAATAAGGGATGAACTATTTTAAGCTATGCTTTTTTATTGCTTTGGTGAGAAATAAAAATAAAGATCACTAAGATCAAAGCGAGTACGGCAGAAGAGCCTACTGTTCCAAAGTTTAAACCTCCTTTGGCATGAGACTTTGTCAGGACATCTCCAAGGGTTGCTCCAAAAGGCCGAGTGAGAACGAAAGCCAGCCAAAATAATAAAATTTTCGAAATTTTAGTATAAAAATGGGCCAAGACGACTACACCAATTAAAGATCCAATCAGTATCGCACCTCCAAGAAATCCTAGACCTGAGTCATCTGCTAAAAAATCACCAAGAGCTGTTCCGAGCGTATTTGAAAATAAAATAGCTACCCAGTAAAAAATCTCGCCTTTAAAAGTTTTGATATTATCAACCGACAGGCTTCCCGTCGTGTACTTCCAAAACGATAGGGTGATAATTAAAGCAGTTAATAAAAGAATTGATCCTTTCATGTAACCCAACCCCAGTGTGCGATCCATATAGTCCGAAATGGTAGTGCCCGCCGTGCTGGTAGTTAAGATGACGATCCAATATAGGATAGGGTGAAATTTTTGGGCCTTTAATTGCGCCACTAGACTCACTAAAAAGACAGATATCAGAAGCAACGAACTAATGGCATACCCAACATTTAAAGTCATCGAAATCAGGTCTCCCGCCGTTTCCCCTAAAGTAGTGGCACATATCTTCATAATCCAGAAATACAATGAAATTTGCGGTAACTTGTTCAAGCGGGCTCCAGTGAAAATCAATAAATAAGTCTAAGTTATTATAAATCTGATCAGAGCAAAAGTGCACCATCGAACTTAACAATTCAATTACCTCTTGATTACATTCTCCTTAAGACGGTTGCGATTTCAAACATCGTCTAACAATGCGACCTTTTTGACTAAAAAATTTGGACATTAAAAAGGCTTTCAAGCAATATGCCTCAACCTTTGGGTCCTTAATTTTCTAAAAGGAAAAGAAAATGAAAAAATGGTTAAAGCTAGTCCTTCTTACTTTGAGCCTTATCTCTTTTGGAAGCCAAGCTTGTGATCTAGAAGGGAACTCAGGTTTTATGCCAGAGAATCAATTAAAAATTCCCACTGGTCTAAAGTCTCTTGGTGGAATCAATGAGTCCCAATTCAATAAAGTCATGGATAAAATGATTAAGCTTTTTTCTGGAGCTGTTGCTTCAACTGGAAGAAAGTTTGAAATCGATAGACGGTGGTCAGACGCCACTGTCAATGCTTATGCTGAACAAAAAACACCAGGTGTAGATAGAATCGTCATGTTTGGAGGTCTAGCTCGCCATCCAGAGACCACTGAAGATGCAATGGCGCTTGTTGCCTGCCATGAATTAGGTCACCATTTAGGTGGAGCTCCTCGCAAATCAAGTTCTATTACTGGCGCTCTTTCGTGGGCTTCAAACGAAGGTCAAGCTGATTACTGGGGAACCATGAAGTGCCTTCGTCGCTACTTCGAAGGTGAGGACAATACTTTAGCAATTAAAAATTTAAAAATTCCAGACGAGGTTCAAAAAAGTTGTCAGATAATTTACAAAAATGCTGATGAATTAGCAATTTGTCAGCGTGCCGCCATGGCCGGATTGGCTTTGGGAAAACTTTTAAACGCTGTTGTTAATGGCAAGAGAGCAGTCAATTTTAATACGCCAGATGGCTCTGTCGTGACTAAGACTTATGATGAGCACCCGCAAGCTCAATGCCGATTGGATACATTCTTCCAAGCGAGCTTGTGTGACCATGGTTTTGCTGAAAGCGTTTCCTCAACTGATGCTAATACTGGGGTTTGCTCACTTCATAACGGAGATCGCAAAGGCAATAGACCACTATGCTGGTTTAAGCCTGAATAAATTTCACACTTTTATTGAGTTCTCATAAAATCTGATAGTCTTAAGGCCATGAAAATAAAATTCACGGCCTTTTTTTTATTTGTTATTTCATCTAGCTTGAATTGTTTAATGGCACTAGATAATCCCACGATTCTTTTTATAGGTGACTCTCATAGTTATGGAAGATTTGGAACTGTGTTGGAAAAAAGCCTCTCGAGTATCTCAGATCATGTCATTATGGAGTCTAGTTGCGGATCATCTCCAAGCACGTGGCTTGGAAAAACGGGTTATGAAAAAACAGTTTGTGGTTTTTGGAAAAAAGATGGAACTCAAGAGAGCCGTTCTAAAGAACATAGCACTCCAAAACTTTCAGACGAACTAGCCAATTATCGTCCAGAAGTGACGATCGTTGAGCTCGGAACCAATATTGCGGCCGGGTCTAACCCGCTAAAAGCTGCGGCAAGTATTGAGGAAGTTATGAATATCATCGGATCAGCTTCAACCCGCTGCATATGGATAGGTCCACCTGATGCCCATTCGAGTATTGTAACCAAGGAAAAACTTCAGATTACAAATCAAATGTTGAGTGAACTGGCCTCAAAAAATAATTGCTTCTATATCGACAGTCTCGCCCTTACCACTTTTCCAATTAATGAAAAAGAAGGTATCCATTACCCTCCAAGTCTATCTGCTGTATGGGGAGAGAAAATGAGTACCATAATTATTAATTACCTCTCTAAGTGAACATTAATATTTTAATGCAAAAAACAGCAACCACACTCAAGGCTGATTTTAAGATTATTTGAATGATTAATTCTGGAGTCATTTTAATAAAACCTTTTGCTGGTGAATTTGCCTACCGCTTGAGTTTAAGAAAGATTGACTTCTCTGATTTAAAAATTTTTCTTTTGTTAAGAATCAAATGCTTCAACTAAAAAATGAATCTCAAGAGAAGTTTAAGATGCATTTTTTCGTCCAATAAAAAGAGGCAGCAAGAATTTTATTAATGTTATCTTAAGTTGAGCCAACAGATTTCTTTTAGAGGTTTAAAAATCTAAATTGGGGTCTTTATTAATTGAGCATGAGATAATTCAAGCAAACCATTGCGACACAAGTTAATAAAGTTTTTAATACAATATTGATAACTAGTTCAGGGCTCATTCTTAAATATTCTCCTATTACTACAAAGAGGCTTATTTATCGAATCAGTGAAGAAAAATCATGAGGACTAAAAGCAAAATTCAAAAAAATTAAATTAATTGAAATAAAGGCTTTAAATTGTTAACATTGCATTATAAAGAATTGATTTTTTTATAAACAATTTTCAAGAGATATATTTTGCTCTTCAGAGTTTCAAGGACTTTCCCAAGTGCCCAATCAAACTCATTTAGCTTTTTATATCTCATAGGACTAAAGGTTCCAGCAGACTTAGCAGCTTAGTTGGTTAAGATGGTTGGTAATTTATTTATATGGATTTAAATTCAGTTGATCCGGCAAATTATGAAATACAATTATCAGAAAAACTTTCAAAGATAAAAGTTCAGTTTAATCCTTTCTATCAGCGTGATTTTGAAGTTTATAAATCAGAACCTCTACATTACCGGATGCGAGCAGAATTTCGGGTATGGCATGAGGGAGAAGATCTTTATTGTTATATTTTTGATAAACATCAGAATAAAAAAATTCGCACTGACCAATTTGCACCGGCCAGTCAATTAATTAATAAAATGATGTTGGTTCTATTTAATTTCTTGCAGAGCAATCAAATTTTGCGACATAAGTTATTCCAAGTTGATTTTCTATCAACAAAAAGTGGTGAAATTTTAGTTACACTTATTTATCACCGTCAATTAAATGATGAATGGATCAAGGAAGCTCATCAATTAAAAGAAAAATTGTCTTTAGATTTTAAAGTTAACCTCATCGGCAGGGCCAAAAAACAAATGATAGAAATCGATCAGGGATTTGTCATTGAAGAGTTGGTCGTCGATCAAAAAAAATTATATTATAAACAAATTGAAAACAGCTTTACTCAACCCAATGCGGGAGTTGCTACTTCGATGTTAGCATGGGCAAAGGATGTGACAAAAAATAGTACCGGAGATTTGCTAGAGCTTTATTGTGGCAACGGAAATTTTTCGATAGCTTTAGCATCTAATTTTAGAAAAGTACTGGCAACCGAACTTGCCAAGCCTTCAGTTGAAGCAGCTCAATACAATATTAAAGCCAATGACGTAAATAATTTACAAATTATTCGAATGTCAGCCGAAGATTTTAGTGATGCAATGAAGGGCGTAAGAGAATTTAATCGGCTTAAAGGAATTGATCTAAGCAGTTATGAATGCAACACGATTCTCGTTGATCCGCCTAGGGCCGGGCTAGATAGCAATACTCTTGATTTGGTTAAAAAATATGATCGAATTCTATATATCTCCTGCAATCCCAATACACTAAGCGATAACCTGAAAACGTTGATTCAAACTCACCAGTTAAAGCGATTCGCAGTCTTTGATCAATTTCCCTACACCGATCATATAGAGTGTGGCGTTTGGCTAGAGAAGAATTCACATCCTTAAATTTTTTAATCTATTTTGTCTGATCCTTTCCATTTTTTCAGCGACAGGTATTGCTCCTAAGGCCATGGCAATAATTAAAACTCCGAACAAAAGGGAGTTAATTAGCAACAAGTATTGATGAGAATAAAAAAGCAACCAAGGCGATAGGAATAACCAAACACCTGCAAAAAGATTTATCCATTCCTCCCAAACTTGAATATCTTTTAAGCTTGCAATGGAAGAACCTATGACCGCAGCACCAATCACGATAAAATTCCAAGAAATTGCATTGGATTGGTTCGGCTTTAACCCACTCCACAAAGTCCATGGCATAATGAATACCCAAGCGCCAAAAACTAGATTGCACCAGTTTTCCCATTTCGCATTTTTATTTTTCATTATTTCCTCCTGGCATTTCTTAAGCACAATCGATGCCGCTTCTTTTATTTTTTAATTATCTTTGAATCAAAGTTTATGGAACCCTTATTGCTAGTAAATAAAGTGGCTGTGGTTGGCTAAAGGGGAGGGGGTATGTCAATTAAGATAATGGATGAAAACTTTGCAGGCATAAATATTGGTGAAAGTGGTTACTCGCTCATGGAGAAATTTTTGGTAAGGAGGTTTCATCCTAGAAAAATCATTCTGGATTTAATTGGTTTTGTTTGGGCAGTTTATTTTTTATGGTTGAAGCAATGGCAATCTTCACTGCTGTGTGTGCTTACTTTTAGTCTCTTAGGTCTTTATTTTACTAGAAATGTAAACTTAGAAGAAATGGGGGATACAACTTTGGGGAAATTGGGACTGCTTCACACTCATCCCATGAATTTTGCACTTAATATTTTAGGACTATTTCCTCTTGCCGTAGGAATTTGGAGGCATTTTCCAGAATATATCATCATTGGATTCTCTATAGTTTTGCTTGGACATTTTTTTGGCTGGAGCAAATTTAATAGAAATTATAAATAATTTACAAAGGAGATTAAGATGAAAAATCAAAATCATTTTTCAAGTCGCATTGGAGTTCGCGCCGTGGTAGCAGCGATGATGGTTTCTACTACAACGATGATACTGATGCTGTCATTTATTGCGGCATTGGGGCTTTGGAACTTTAGAATTTCCGAGCTGGCCGATCGTGGGGCAGGATTCTGGATTGCTTCAACTCTGGCATGGGCTGCCAGTCTTTATCTTGGGGGATTTATTGCATCCTCGGGATCTCGATCAAATTCAACTGCAGATGGTGTGATGAATGCCTTAGCCGCATGTTCTGGTTCATACTTATTATTTGTCGCACTATTATTGTTTTTCTCAAGTGATTCGTTAAAAGATTTATTAAGCAATGCAACTTCAGTTTTATTTCTCCAAATCTTTTTTGGGGAACTTTTAGGATTAGTTTTCGGCGCACTCGGAGGAATTAGTGGCGCAAGATTTGAGCAACATTCTGAAGAAAGTTTTCGCAAAAAAATTGTAATTTAATTAATGATCCAGCAGCGTTTGTGTAAAAATTCTGCTGGTACTTTTCATTAATCATGGCGAAGTGCCTCGATAGGGTGAAGAAATGAAGCTTTTCTTGCAGGATAGATTCCAAAGATAATTCCAGTTGAAGCCGAGAAAATAAAGGCTAGCAAAACAGAACTTAGAGAAATTGAAGTACTCCAGCCGGACAGAAGAGATAGAATTTCAGAAATTCCCCAGCCTACGACAATTCCCATGAAACCTCCACTGGCCGATACAACTACTGCTTCAATTAAAAATTGGAAAAGTATATCTTTTCTCTTAGCTCCTACTGCTTTTCTTAATCCAATTTCTTTTGTTCTTTCAGTTACTGATACGAGCATGATATTCATAATGCCGATGCCGCCAACAAGTAGCGAAATGGCCGCTATTACCGAAAGCAGTAGTGACATAGTCTTACTACTTTGCGAAACCGCATCTTGAATATCGGCCATATTATGAATGTTGAAGGCATTCTCTTGTTGAGATGGAGGAACTTTGTGACGAGAATACAAGAGATTTAAAATATCATCTTGGGCACTATCGAGAAATTTTGCGTCTTTTATTTCAAGTTCAATTGAATCAACCCAATCTTTTCCCATGAGGCGATGCATGGCCGTTAGAACTGGAATCACTATGACATCATCTTGATCACGAAATCCTGTAGATCCCTTAACCGGAAGAATTCCTAAAATTTGAAAACTGACTTTATTAATTTTAATAAATTCACCAATTGGATTTTTATCGGCAAAAAGCTCACGGACAACCGTTGCACCAATCAGGGCAACTCGATTTCTTTTTAAATTATCATCATCGCTAAAAAATTTACCTAAAGTTGGTGTCGCTGCATGCATCAGCATATAGGGAGGCATCGCTCCTAAAATTTGGGTATTCCAGTTTTTATTTTGGTAAGTGACTTGCCCACGTCCATTGACGGTTGGACTAACGTAACGTGCGCTACTTAATCGCTCTTTAAGCATTTGAACATCATCGAGACTCAATCTCGTGGTCATTCCTGATTCTTGAGAAACACCTCCTATTCTAACTGCTCCAGAATGAAGGATGAGGAGATTAGAGCCAAGAGAGGAGAGCTGTGCTTCTATCGATTTCTGAGCTCCGCGACCAACAGCTAACATCGCCACCACCGCAGCTACACCAATTAGTATACCCAGCATCGACAGACCACTTCTAATCTTATTGGCGTTAAGTGTTCTTATGCCTTGATTAAAATATTCAACAATTTCTCTCATGAAAGTTTGGTGGAAATAGGATCTTTTAATAACTTCTGCAGCATTTTGATTTTTCTTATTGTCTGAAATTCTCTGATCAGTTTGGATCACTCCATCCCGCATTCTAATAAGGCGCTTGGCTTGAAGTCCAATTTCTTCTTCGTGAGTTACAATAACAACCGTAATGCCCAGATCGTTAAGATGGTGAAGAATCTTTAAAATTTCCTCTTGGCTTTTAGAGTCAAGATTTCCAGTAGGTTCATCAGCAAAAATGATGTTAGGGCGATTAACAAGTGCTCTGGCAATTGCTACACGTTGCTGTTGACCTCCTGAAAGTTCATTAATTTTATGTAATGCTCGATCTTCTAAAAAGACTTGCTTAAGTAACTCTTGGCAATGGTCATTAGGTATAGAAAGTTTTGAATAAAATAAGGGAAGAGAAATATTTTCGAGTGCAGTCATTCTAGGCAGTAAATTAAATTGCTGAAAAATGAATCCCATTAACTGAGAGCGCAGCACGGCAAGTTCATCTTCACTTAATTGACTAACTTCTTTTCCGTCAATTTGATATGACCCCTCACTTGGAATGTCCAATAGACCCAAAATATGCATCAGGGTTGATTTTCCAGAACCAGATGGACCCATGATCGCAACAAAGTCGCCATCATCGATTTTTAGGCTTACATCGCGAATGGCATAAACTTCATTGTTACCCATTCGATATACTTTTTTAATATTTTTAAGTTCTAACATCGTCGATCCTAACGCATTCTGCGTCCTCCACCAATCGGCGAGAACGGATTAGCTCCACCCTTTTTTGATTCAAGATGAAATTCAGGGACCAAAATCTTTTCATTTTCATTTAGTCCATTGTTGATTTCAATTTGTCTTCCATCAGAAAGTCCGACAACGACTTCTTTCTCATTTTGCTTTTTATCAACTAAGTAATTTACATAATTTTTTCCTTCCTTTAAAAAGACTGCAGAGGATGGAACCACTAAAACATTTTCTTTAGAAAGTAACTGGAATGTGACATTGGCAGTCATTCCACTTCTCATAAATTCTGGCACTGCTCTAGGTAAAACATCAACTATGTATGTCGTAACATTGTTAATGGTCGTTGCATCGAATGCAATTTTATCTACAGTTGCTTCGAGAGGTTGATCAGCATAAGCATCAAGTGTAATGGAAACTTTTTGCTTAAGTTTTACCTTAGCAATATCTGTTTCATCGACTTGGGCCTTAACAATAAGTCTATCGGACATCGTAAAAATAGAATCTGCAGTATTGAATGTTTGTCCTGATTCAACATTTCTTTTAATTATAGTTCCATTAATTGGTGCAATGATTGGAGTTGCTGGATAGAGATCTTCCCATTCCTTAACAGAGAGGGCTCCTTTGGATCTTGCTGCATCCAGTAATGCAGCTCTTTCGATAGAACTCATCCAGGCAATAATCTGATTTTTATGTACAAACTCACCCTCTTTGACAATTATTTTTTCAACTCGACCAGCAATAGGGGGCTTAATTTCAAGTTTATTCTGGGGCTGAACAACTCCGGTACTAAGAATATTGAGATCAATCTTACCTTTTGCTACAGTGTATTCTGTGTATTTTGATTCGATTTGTTTATTGTTACTTTTTCTGTAAAAGAAAAATGCACAACCAACAGTCAATACAGAAAAAATAGTTATAACAAGTTTCTTATTTTTCATGATAGACACCTTGGCCCTTAATGTTTTCAAGATTTGCAAGCGAAAAAATAGCATCTTTTTTAGTTTGCAAAAGATTTTTTTGGTAATTGATAAAATCATTTTCAACTAGATCCCAATCAGTAAATGAAATGAGTCCATTGTTGTATTGCTCTTTGGCAATTTTAGATCTTACTTTCGCTGCTTCAACAAATAGGCTATCAACTTCAATCTTTTTCTTTGTTTCAAGAAAAAGGCTTTGGCTTTGTTGTATTTGAAAAAGAAGTTCTTGGTAAGTGTTGTCTTGAATTAGACGTTTGCTTTTTAGGACTTCACTAGCTGTTTTAACGGCATAAAAATCTGAACCGCCACTAAAAATAGGTATCACTAGATTAATGCCAAGGGTGAAATGATTTTCCCCATCATTGAAACTATTTCCCTGTTTACCTTCAGTGCCAGATAAATTAAGAATGGGGAAAAAGCCAGATCGACTGAGGGAAAGATCATAAGTTGATTGTTCGACATTATTTTGAGAGATTTTAAAAGTTAAACTATTTTTTACCGCATTTTCAAAATCTTGATTTTCAATATAATTAGGCTCAATTTCTTCATTGATAAAAATTCTACTTGATTCATCTTTTCCAAGAACTCGATTTAGATCAATCTGATAATATACTAGAGAGTTCTTGGCTTGCATTAGTTCAAGCTCACTTCTTGCCAAATAGGCTTTAGAAAGTAGCAATGAACCTTTATTTTCCCTTCCTGATGAAAAACGAAGTTCTACTAGTCTTAAGTTTTCTTCGCGTCTTTTAATTACATCTTTAAGTAGTTTTATTAAGTTTTGAGCATAGAGCAGTGAAGAATAAGATTTCTTTAAATCAGAGCTAATTTTTACCAAAGTATTTTCAAAAGTTAGTTGGGAGAAATGGTTTTGCACTTTGGTGAGTTGATATTTGTTTAAATCGAAATTTCCCGAAAAAAGATTTTGAGTGGCAATTAAACTTGTAGAATATTGTTGCTTGTTGTTTGGAGAAAAAGAGTTTGAGTCTGTCTTGTCGTAACTAATTTGAGCTTTTAGTGTTGGGTAAAAACCAGAAAGACTACTATCTACTTTGTAGGATGAAGCTTGCAGTTGATATCGTGCTGCTTTTATCTCGTTATTGTTGATATAACTTTCTTCTATACATTTTTTAAAGTTATAAATGTCATCGGCTTTAACTGGACCAATACAAAGAATTAAAGTTTGAGTGAATATTAATTTGGCTAAAATTTTTAAATTTTTCATAATGCCTCAATCTAGCATGTCTTATTATTAGTAAAAATGCTTTTTCCCTTGGTATTAATCTTGTAAGAAAGAATTAGAGTTGAATAGTAAAAAATGAGATTTTTTATGATTAATGAATTTGCAATCAAGAGAGCGGTTGATCTATTTAATAGCGGTGGGTTATCTATTCATGACATAGAAAAATATCAAGAAGACCATGGTTTTAATGAACTTATTCATTCTAAAAATAAGCGCACTTTACACATGCTTTTGGATATTTTCAAAGAGCCCATGGTATATTTGCTTTTGGGTTGTGGCGGGATATATTTTACTCTTGGAGATATGCAAGAATCTATCATGCTTCTTGGCTTTTTAATTTTAATTCTCTTTATCACTATCTTTCAAGAGACGAAAGCTACAAAGGCAATCGAGTCACTTCGAGATCTATCTTCGCCTAGAACACTTGTCTTACGAGAAGGCAAAAAAATAAGAATTGCCAGTCGTGAAATAGTCAATGGTGAAATTGTTTTTTTAAATGAAGGTGATCGAATTGCAGCCGACGGCATACTCTTTTTTTCTCATCAAGTTGAAGTTGATGAATCAATGTTAACGGGAGAGTCATTGCCTGTTAAAAAAAATGATGGCGATTTTATTTTTGCCGGAACCACATTTCTTAGTGGGTATTCAAATGCCATTATTCAATCAATTGGCAGTCAAACCAAAATGGGCGAAATTGGATTGAGTTTGGCAAGTTCTGGCAAACGAGAAACTCATCTGCAAACAGATACAAATGAGCTGGTTACAAAGCTTGCCATTGCTGCATCACTTTTAAGTTTAGTCGTTTTTATTTTTTATACATTAAATCGTCAAAGTTGGATAAGTGGCTTATTGGCGGGACTTACATTGGCGATGGCAATTATGCCAAATGAATTACCCGCCGTTTTGACGATCTTTTTATCAATGGGAGCTTCGAGGATTTCTTCTCGCAGAGTTTTAACCAGAGAACTTCCAGCAGTCGAAAATTTAGGAGCTGCCACCGTTTTATGTGTCGATAAAACGGGAACTCTTACTTTAAATCAAATGGTGATACAAAATTTTTATATAAAGAATAAATTTATTGAGTTGTCTGAATTGAATGATGATATTCTTCCAGAAGAATTTCACGAAATTCTCGAATACGGTATCTTGGCTTCACGCCAAGAGGCTCACGACCCTATGGAAATGGCTTTTATTTTTGCGGGAAATAAGTACCTAGCAGGAACTGAGCATCTCCATGCCAACTGGTTGTGCGAAAAAGAATATCCACTTTCATCTGAACTGCTTTCTCTTACACATGCTTGGAAGTCTCATGAGGCAAATGGATATGTTGTAAGCGCCAAAGGAGCACCTGAAGCAATTTTGGATCTCTGTCACTTAAAAAAAGCTGATTTAGATTTTATAGAGCTGCAATTGGGTAAGATGACTCGACAAGGTCTTCGTGTTTTGGGAGTGGCAAAGTCCTTTCAGCAAAATGAACCTCTACCAAGCAAGCAGCATGATTTCCCTTTTGAATTTGTTGGTTTAATTGGTATTTCTGATCCGATTAGATCAGAGGTTCCTGGGGCAATTGCCGATTGTAAAAAAGCAGGCATTAAAGTGATTATGCTCACGGGGGATCATCCCATAACGGCTTCAAGTGTTGCCCAAAAAATTGGATTAACAAATCCTGAAAATGTCATATCTGGCTCCGATCTATTAAAGTTGAGCGATCAAGAGCTGCAATCAGTTTTGCAAAGTCATTTTGTCTTTTCTAGAGTTTCTCCACAACAGAAATTGCGATTAGTCCAAGTATTAAAAAAAAATGGAGAAATCGTAGCCATGACTGGTGATGGGGTAAATGATGCTCCCGCTTTAAAGAGTGCTCATATTGGAATTGCCATGGGGAAGCGAGGAACTGATGTTGCCAGAGAATCTGCAGCACTAGTCTTATTAGATGATGATTTTGGATCTATTGTTGATGCCATTCGTATGGGACGAAGAGTGTTTGCCAATCTTCAATCGGCTTTTGCATTTTTACTTTCAGTTCATATTCCAATTGCCGGTTTGTCCATTTTGCCTGTAATTTTTAATCTGCCACTCGTGTTGCTTCCGGCCCATATTGCTTTTCTCCATCTTATTATTGAACCGACATCATCCATCGCTCTTGAAAATAAGGAGATCGATGAAAGGTTGATGAATGAGCCTCCTAGGTCTAGTTCTGCTAAAGTTTTAAGTCATTCTCGATTACTTAAGAGCCTTTTTTTAGGTCTAAGTTCTCTTTTGAGTGTACTCGGTGTCTATTTTTTTGCAATTTATCAAAATCGGCCTGAAAATCAAATCCGAGTTTTCGTGTTTTCAACCCTGATTTCATCAAATCTTTTTCTAATACTTATTCACTTAGAGTATAAAATTAGAAAAAATAAAATCGTTATCTTGATTTTTACAATTACTGCTTTTTTGATGATGGCCCTGTTGTTTGAGCCTCATGCTTCAAAACTTTTTAAGTTCTCAATGATATCTGTCGAAGAATTAATCTTTTGTCTTTTTCTCGGATTTCTAAGCGTTATATGGATAGACCTTGTGCCAAAACGTTTTCCGGTCTTGTAATTGCATGATAACAATTTAATGCTAGAGAAAGGAGAATTCACTATGAACACAGTCAACGACCTTATGAAGCATACTCAAGTTAGCTGTAATCCAGAAACTAGGGCATCTGACATTAAATATTTAATGAGCAAATATAACTTTCATGACTTAGTGGTGACAGATGAACATAAAAGTCCTATTGGTATCATTCATGAATCAGTTCTGGCAGATTCACTCCTCGAGAGATATCCACATCCTTTTGATATAAAAGCAAGCGAGTGCATGTATTCCATAACGACAACTGTTTTTGAAGAAACTTCATTAGATGAGTGTTTATTTTTGATGAATAAAAACCATATTAATATCATTCCCGTCGTGAAGTCGACTGGAGAGTATTGCGGTATCGTTACCAAAGATGATATCATTTCCTCAACTTAACGTTGAAGGGAAAATGAATAAATTTAATCAGGAAATTATTGATAAAAAAAGTAGAGACGTACAACTGGTACTAAAAAATAGTGATTATATTGATCATTATATCTTAGAAACATTGTCGAATTTTGCCTATCGTTTTTTTGAGAATCCCAATAAGCCAGAAATAATTATTGATGGTACCTATCGTGTTTGTGCTTTGGAAAAAGGTATAAAGGAAGCGATTAAAATTAGAAATCCACAATTGCGTTTAGGGATCGGGGAGTTAGTTAAAAAAGTAAGCAAGGAGCAGGGACCAACAATTTTAAGAGAATTAAGGGTTCGTATGATTGGTATGAATCCTCAGCATAAAGGATCCTGCGAAATCTCTTCCAGAATAAGCTTTGGCCATCCTGATCATCATTTTGATGCAGGTAGTTTTGTCGATAGAAATTATATCCTAAATTTTGAAGACGAGCTTCATTTGCGAAACGTCTTGGCAAAGCACTTAGAAGAGGTTTGTGAACTTTTTGAGTAGGCTTTTAGGGATTTTTTTTTGCATAATCTTATTTAAGCCTTTTAGGAGTTATGGACATTATGCTCAATCAACAACAAATATATCTACAATGGCCTAGAATAAAACAAAAAATTCTTAAGCATTGGGATAAACTAGATCCGCAAGAGATTGATCAAACAAATGGCACAATCACAGAGATCATAAAGCTTATCCAAAAAAATTATGGTGCAGTTGAGGATTTTGAAGAAGATTTTGAGGATATTTGCTTTTTTTTTGAAAAAAGGTTCCAGCAGACTTGTTGAAATGTTTTTAGGTTAGCTTACTTGTCCATTATTTTTATTCTGGTTTGCTCTTTTAAACCACCGAAAGAAAACGAAAGCATTAATACAAAATTATTTTCTTTTCTCAAATATGAATTTGTAGGAGAAGTTGAATAATGATCATTTTCATAACTTAATCTCAGTGGAATTTTTTTGCCATTAATTTCTGCTATAGCGCTCAATGAAAGCACCTTGTCCGTAATATTTTTATGATCTTTTCCTGTGATATAAATGCTAGTCCGTTCTTTTTCTTGGACAACTTCGATTAAGGTTTGTTTCGTTTCATGCACTAGCCCTCCGTGAATCGCTTGAAACTGGAGTGGTTTATCAAGCATGGCTCCGGCATATAGTATGAGTGGTACTGATGTTGCGATGATGAGTATTATTTTCTTCATAATTTCAATCTTAATAGAGATTCTTAATATTCAAGGATATGGTTGTGTAAAAAAGCTTTGTAAAATTCACTGCGGCCTAGGTTTTTTTTTGGCTCAATAATATTTCTTGCTTCAGTTACTGCTTTAAAACTGTTTTCTAATTTTTTCTTTTCTAGTCGAGTAATTCGTTTTTTTAGAACTGCATATTCATAGGAATTCATTTTAGGCTCTAGGACGGTCTGAACCAAAAGCATCTTGGCTTTTTCAATTTCTTCCTTGATTGATTGATTAAGCTTTGTTGTTGATTCGTTTAGTTGAAGTAGTTTTGTTTTTTGTTCAGTCGTAAGCTTATCTGATCTTTGAATAAAGTCTTTTGCCGTTTCACTAGCACTTTCATCTTTTAAAATGACCATTTCAGTTATTTCTTTATCTATTTTTTTCTGTGCCGTTTTATGTTGAGCACAGCTACCCAGGGAAAGCACAATAAATGCCAGTAAAATATTTTTAAACTCAATTTTCATAAAATCTCCAAGTTTTTATTTTTAGAAGGCTTCTGAAAAAAATGTGCATTATTTGTTAAAGGAAATCAACAGTGGAATTGATTAACAATGATTTTGTTTTGGAACTATAGTTTTTTAAAATCAATTGGGCATGCAGATGTTATGCAGTCAATATGCTCTTGAGAGATATCCTCACTATCATTTTCAGAGATATGAATTTTTTTTAAGAGGGCTTTATAGTCTATGTCAGTTATGGCTTCCTCGGGTTGATATTCATAGGCACTACTTTCTCCAAAAGGCATTACAGCGCAACATCTTATTGTTGACTGCCCATCCAATACAGTTTTAACAAATCGTTCATAACTTATTTCAGCAGGATTATATTTGAGAGTGTAGCTCACTTGATTTCCGCTTTCTTCAAGTGGTGAATGCCCGTCGCTTTCAACACCTTTAATCCAGTATTTTTCTAGCAATCTTAAGTATTGGTATTGTTCTTCAGGAGTGGCTTCTGATGCTGTTTTTAATTTTTCCTTCATGCCCAATTTACAAATTTCAGGTTGAGTTGGAAATCCTACAATCGTAGTTCCGGCATAGGTCTTCAGTTTCTTAACGGGATATCCCTTGGATTGATATTCGTTGAGAATAGGATCGTCATATCTAAATTGAACCCAGCGAATATATTCTCTCATTGAAGGAAGATGGGCACCCTCAGTGAGTCCAAAAAGTTTGGATGTTGTTCCCGCTGGTTTAATGGTGGTATTGGTGTGTGGGATTTGTTGATTTAAAACAATAGCATATTCTTTTGCTTCATTTACAACAACCCTTTTAAACAAAGAAAGCATTTGCCACATTTGTTGAGATTTGCTTTCATCGATAATATCACTCCAGCTCAATCCGAATCTTTTCCATGCCCATTCGTGAAAACCGGTTAATCCAACACCTATTCGGTTTGTGCGAAGAACTTCTTTCTTATACATACTGTCCATCAAGTTGACACGCATCAACGCTCTTGTGGCAATTTTAAAAGCTTCAATGGCTTCTTCGTCACTTTGAGCATGATACGGAACAACGTCTCCAATGACACAATATCCTCCCAATAAATTGAGACTAATTTCACCACATGGATTAGTTATTTGATGATAAGGAAGACTTAAGCATTTTTGAGCTAAGATTTTTGTCAGTTCGAACGTTTCCGATTCCATTTTATACTTGTGGCTTTCGGCAAACATTCCATCAAGATAATTTTCAAGTCCTTGATCCTTTTGAGTAAGCTTGTCTTGATTGATAATTCCAGGCTCTCCGGTGCCATCATGGTATGCGCTATAGCATAGTTTGTTAAAAACATCATTTGCATGAAGAGCTAGTTCAGTTTGATTATTTTTATTTTTTACATAACTCCAAAATTCATTATCAACAGTTACTGAATTATTTGAGCTCCAAAGTAATCCACTGCGCTTGATGGTAATAAAGTCAAGAACTGATTTTTCGCGCCAGCTCTTGGTTGCCATTCGAGCTGCTCTTCGTGCTCCACCTACTAAAACGCATTCTGCTAAATAGTGATCGACAAACATAGTTGATCGCCATGGCTCCATGTTAGCCTCCCGCAATTTAGCTATATTTTCAATCGCTAGCATCAAAGGGCCAGGTCCTGAAGCAGGTCTATTTTGCATACCTTTGATTGGAGCACCTCGCGGTCTGACTTGTGAGAAATCTATTATTAGGACATCGTCTTTAAATTTTTTTTGAAATGCCATGATTTCCAATTTCTCGATGGCTTTTGCCCAACCTTCTCGAGAGTCAGGTACATCAAAAAAATGTATTTTTTTATTTTGATACAATTCTTCGGCCCTGCTGCGATTGACAGCGTTTTCAATTTCTCCAGACAACACATCTGCATGTTTCAAGTCTATAACTGGGGCAATAATTGGAAGATATTTGTAATCGACAACTATCATTGCATCATCCATTGAGCGACCAACTCCACTTCCATTTAAGAGAAGATAGAAAGTTAAAAAACTCATGGCGCTAGTCGCACAATTAGTAAAGATTTCCATGTTGCGCATGGGTTGGGTTTCGTCACCATGTTGAAGATGTCTGCCAGATAAAAGTAGCGTTCCATGTAAAAGATGTCGATGCATCATCTGAAATTCACTTTCAGCATCTTTAGGACTGAGCATGGTATTTCCTTTTGCAACTCTCAATGCAACATCTTTCCATTCTTCCATTTTAAATTTTTCTGTAACAGTCAATGTAAGAGTTAAGCTAGATTGATCTTGCTTAATAATTTTATGATCAGAGATGACCAGTCCTTTTCTCTGACAATAATCTTCAATCTCTTTTTGAAGTGACATTGATTCAATAAAGGGGAGTGTGATCGTTACTAACTGACTTTTCTTTAGCATGGTATATTTTTTTCGATTAATAGTTCGATCGGCAACAGCTTGACCCATTCCTTTGGAATATTTTATGGCCCGTTTTGTTGCTTCTTTCATTGTCTGCTTTACTCCATTCTTTAAGTGGATTTTATAGAATCATTATAATATTCTTTGCTCATGAAGAAAATTTTTATGCTCGATAAGCTAGCCTTTTATTGGTTTTCTGCCTTTTTGTTGGCAGCTGTCATTTTATCCTTTAGTCATTTTCAATCAGAAAGTAATGATTCTAAATACTATACTGATTTAGTTGTGCGCTACCATCAATCAGATCTTTCTCATATGCTGACTCCAAAGTGGGGTGAGAATTTTTGGGGATTTGATAGAGATGGTTATATGTTTGACCAGTTTCCTGGTCAACTTTTAATGGGGATTGCATTGACCAAGATTGGCGTACCTGCTGAGCAATCTCTGCATGTTTTGGGAATGTTTTTTCAAATCTGCTCTTTTCTTATTTTGGCCAAACTTGTCGCTGGTCTATCTAATCAAGAAAATGCCCATTTTGTTTTGCTAGTGATGCTTCTAACTCCACTTTCTTTCTCCTATAATATTAGGGCCAATCATGAACTGGGTATTATGTTTTTTTCTTTTTTTTCTCTCTATGCAGGTTGGAAATTGGTCAATACCTGGAAATGGTCAATAGCAGTGGTTTTTTCCAGTACTTTTTTATTAATGATCAAAGGTCCATTTTTTGTGTTTGGGCCAATTCTTTTTTGGCTTGGTTTCTATTTTTCTGAAAAAAGCAAAAAGAGTAATTTATATTTTATATTCGCCCAACTACTAGCCTTACTTTTTGTCGCACTCACGGCAGTGGGTTTTGATTATCTTTTTATTCATATAACCGGCCAAAGTTTTTTGAAAGAATTTTGGCATATTCAAATTAACCAGCGTGCATTGCTTGAAATTAAAAAACATACACTGCTGATCCAAAAAATATTAAATTTTGTCTATTACTTTAACCATTATTTGGCTTATTCACTTCCCTGGAGCTTGATTTTAGTAGTTGCATTGTTCCTTAAAAATAAATTTAGAACATGGTGCAGTTTTTTACTTTTACCTCAATCGCTTATTCTTTTAAGCGCATCTTTGGTCTTCTGCTTACTTTTCAGTCTCAGTGATCGTATCGCCGGGCGCTACGTTTTTCCAGGCTATTACTTATTTTCAGCTTGGATTGGAATTGGTCTTTTGGGATTAGATCAAAAATATTCTCTCTTTATTTTATCGCAAAAAGAGCGCCTTCAGGTTTTGATTCCTTTGCTGTGGTTTATTAGTTTTATTGTGCACTTTATTTAAGACGGATGATGCTTTTTATCCGAGCTTGTTTTTGAACGGTAGCCAGGAGAATCACTGCAAGGAAAACTTTCCATGCTTGCTTGATCGATGAGCTCATCATCAAGACGATGTTCTTCGTTGCTTCGACTTATAATAAGCGGATTTCTTTTAAAATCATTTTTTTGATTGGATTTCTTTGTTTTCTTTTTCAATGGTTATCTCCTTTGTTTTAAACCTAACAAAGAAACGTGAAAAGCAAGAGAAAAATATTCATTCAAAAAATAGATATCTTTTATATATTGCCGACTTTTTTTTAGTTATATTTACTATCAATGATTCAATGGGCATAATTTTGTCATATTTATAAAAGGATTAAGAAAATGATATTTTACCAATTATTTGAAGCAGAATCTTCGACATATACCTACTTGCTGGCCGATGAAGCAAGCAGGGAGGCTATTGTCATTGATCCAGTTTTGGAAACGCTAGAGCGTGATTTGAAACTCATAAGTGAACTTGGATTGAATTTACAGTGGGTGGTTGATACACACGTTCACGCTGATCATATTACGTCTGCTGCCCAACTTCGAAAAAGATTAGGCGCTAAAACCTGTGTTAGTAAAAATGCTAATATTTCCTGCGCTGATCGATTTTTGTCTGAGGGCGATACTTTAAGCTTTGGTTCTTGCAAGTTAAATGTTTTGACCACTCCTGGCCACACTGATAGCTGTATTAGTTTGACTTGCGATGGAATGATTTTTACGGGGGATGTACTTTTGATAAGAGGTACTGGCCGAACTGATTTTCAACAGGGTTCAGCTGAAAAAATGTATCACTCTATTACTCAAAAGATTTTCACGCTCCCAGATGATACGAAGATCTATCCAGGTCATGACTATAAAGGGATGAGTTATTCAACCGTCGCTCTTGAAAAAAAATTTAATCCTCGCATAGGCATAGAAAAATCTTACGAAGATTTTAAAAAAATAATGTCTGAATTGCATTTAGCTCAGCCCAAAAAAATTGAAATTGCAGTTGCTGCTAATTTACTTTGTGGTGATAAACTCAACTAATAAACCTTGGGAAGTTCTTTCCAGTTAGTGGTGAATGAAGGAGATTTTTTTGAGCCATTTTTATCCCAAGGAGTTTTGGTTCCACAGGCAAAAAAACTAATAGAGTGCGGACCAAATTTTTGATTTATTTGGTCGAGGGTCTGGGCTATTTTTTCTTTCTTTGCTCTTTCTGAGTGATCTTGATCAAACAAGCTTAGCTGTAATTGGCAGTGAGGTCTTACGTCAAAGAGCATAATGCCACACTTCTTATATTCAAAGCCATCTTTATAAATTCTTTCGAGGGCCTGCATGCTTTTTTGTATAATGTCTTGTGGCGAATTGGTTCCACTTAAAAAATATTCCGTAGCACTATTGTAGTACTGAGGGGATTCTTTAAAGCGATTGGTATGAATAAATACTTGTAGCCCAAAGCAGACTTGTTCTTCTTGTCTCAGTTTGGCACTGGCCCTCAGCGCATGATTGGCAAGTGCTTCTTGCAAGTCGTTCCTAACCCAAATTGAGCGTTCAAAACTTTTCGATGAAATAATTTGCTGTTTATGTTCTTTTTCTAAATCTAATTCAATGCAATTGACCCCCTTGAGCTCTTGCTGAATTCTTTTTCCCACCACCGTCAGTGTTTTTTGAATCAATGCTTCGTTAGCGTTAAGCAATTGCCATGCATTTCGAATACCCAGTATTTTTAATTTGAGTGCTGACTGATGCCCGATACCCCAAAGATCCTCCACGGGAAAATGAGTTAGAAGTTTTTCTTTATCTGTATGCTCATCAATTACAAAAACGCCTCGCTTATTTTTTTTGGCCAACTTTGTGGCCACTTTGGTGAGCACTTTGGTCGCAGCGATGCCCATAGAGATAGGAATACCAACTTCTTTATAAAGAGTCTGCCTAACTTCGATTGCAAAATCTTCTGCACTTGCAAATGGTAGCGAGCTTAAGTCCATGAAAGCTTCGTCAATACTGTAGACCTCTACCTCTGGAGCAAAATGGTATAGAGTTCGCATTACGCGCGAACTAAGGTCAGCATAAAGTGGATAATTTGAACTAAAGACCATGACTCCTTTTTCTTGACATAAATCTTTAATTTTAAAATAGGGAACTCCCATTACAATTCCCAGCTCCTTAGCTTCTCTACTTCGACTAACAACACATCCATCATTGTTACTTAGAACTACGACAGGTTTTTTACGAGCCTTCAAGCAAAAGAGACGCTCGCATGAGCAGTAGAAAGAATCACAATCGACAAGCGCTAGAGTTTTATTTGGCAGAGTGGATGACATAGGTGACGACTCCCCATATTTCAAAATCCATTTCTTCTTTGATTTCTAAAATTGGATATTTTTTATTTTCTGGCGCTAGAAAAAGCTGATTGGGCTTTTTGAGCAAACGTTTGACGGTGTATTCTCCGTTGACCATTGCTACGACAATGCTGTTGTGAGCAGCATTGAGCGATCGATCGACTATAAGAATATCATCGGCCATGATCCCAGCGTCTTTCATGGAATCTCCCGCCACTCTCATAAAAAAAGTAGAAGTGGGCTTTTTGATCAAGTACTCGTTGAGATCTAGCGACTGCTCAATATAGTCATCAGCGGGACTCGGAAAACCGGCCTGAACTCTACTTAGAAAAAGGGGAAGTGTTTCTTTACTCATGATTCTACCTTATGCGTACTTTTTGCGTAAGTAAAGAGTGAGGCAAAACTGGCCCATATTCGTTATATGTAATAACAATAAGTTAATGAGTTCTATGGCCTCCCGTTTGCATTTATTTCTCTACAGGAAGCAAGGAGGTTTTTATGAATAGAAATATTAACGACCCAGAACGAGTCATTCGCTTTGTGGTTGGTGCGGTTATTTCATCCCTCGCGTTTTGGGGGCCACAAAATTACTGGTATCTTTTGGGACTAATCCCGATGGCGACGGGCTTCGTGGGGACTTGTCCACTTTATTCAGCACTAGGAATAAACACCGCCCACAGGAAGAAGATTCATTAAATGATTATTGGCAATCGCATCCTTTTTTTGTAAAAAAAATCTGCTAAGATTGTTGAAAATAATTTTTAGAGGATTTTTATGGGTAGTTTAAAGGATGCGTTGCTAAAAGTTGGTATGAAGGAGACTCAAAAACCTTCGGTGCATAATCAACGAGAAAAAATTGCTAAAAAGCAAATAACGGAAACAGTTGTTCACCAAGAGCAACGAAATTTCTGTGAAGCATGCGAACAAGTTCGTCCCGACGTTGAACTTTATAAACATCGCAATCCAACGACCGAGGCGGAGTGGATTTGCGTTCGCTGTGCAGATCAATTGCAAATATCAGACAACTTTAGAAAAACAGCTCAGAGTGACACTTCGATAAAGAAAATGTTTAGAAGAGAGTATGGGGCTACAGCAAATATTGCTATCACCAAAACTTCTCTTGGAGACAAAGCCAAAGGTCCGGTTAACGGCAATCGATAGTGTTTACGAGCTAGCACTTGAATAAAAAGTTAAAGCAAATTTCCAAAATCGATGAGTGAGATAAATGAGAATGGGCGAGAGAATAACTGGCCATATCAGGTAGAAATAATTGGGTGGATTTAAAAGAGCCCGAGCAGGTATACTGACAATCACCCCAACCGGAACCACCGTTAGCAAAATCCATTTCATGATAGGGTTGTACATGGAGTCCGGCCTCATTCCGAGGCGATAAACTTGCCACCAAAGAAATTGTAAATTTTCTGATCTTGTAAAAATTACGGCAGAAGCCGAAAACACAAAGCGCATAGAATAAATAACAATTAAACTGCAAGGAGCAAGAAGCAAAAGCCAGAGAAGACGGATATAACTAAAATCATCAAGTCCATGAAGGCTGAAAATCAGCCAGCTGGTTCCTAGAACCAGATTTCCAATAATGGCAGTGTTGGCTTTTTGTAGAGTGATCATAAATTGCGAATTTACCGGCTTGGCCAATAGTAAATCTAGATCACCTTTGCGAACTTTTTCAGGAAGGTTCTCTAGATTTTCGTGGATGATAATCATATAGAAAGCATCAATGATAAACAATAGTCCTAAAAAGACTCTCATCTGTTTTAAATTCCAATCTCCAATGTGATCAGTGTGTTGATAGAGAATCTCAAAAGTCACAACCTGAGCAACATACCAAAAAACATCTGTAAGTATGCGGGTAAAAAAATTGGCGCGATACTCTAGGTCGGCGATGAAGCTTGCTTTGAACATCGAAAAATAAAGAAGTATATACTTTTTCAAAATAGAAATCATCAGGCACCCGTTCCTGAATAAGACCGCAATCCAATTTTCCAAAGCCATGATGCGATTAAGTTAAGGATAACTAGCGCAATAGTTACTGAAATAAAACCATGGACCATGTATGAGTGATCAACCCGACCAGAGATGTAGCCTACCGGTAGATAAACTCCACTTGCGAAGGGAAGTGAGATCAGTTGACTGCGCCAAGGTTGAGGAATCAGATCTAGTGGAAAAAGTTCTCCCGTTAAAATCCAAAGCATTAAGTTTTTTGCCACTGTAAAAGATGAAATTTTGGTTAAATGAAATGCAACTGAACAAACTAGAAAGCTAATGGTGTGAACCAGAATCAAGTAATAAAAGCAGAGAAGACTGGCTAACGGAATGCGCTCATAAATGCAGGGTAATTTGAAATAATAAGAAGCAATAATCGGAATGATCATTGAAATGATTGTAGTGATAAATTTATAACCTAAAAGTTGAGATAGGTAGTATTCGTAAAATCCCATAGGGCGAACGATTAAGCTGTTAATTGTTCCAGAGCTTACTTCTTCAATCATTCGAAATTCATACATCCAGCTTGTGGCAATGCGAGCAAAGAATGCGGCCCATAGTGCATAACTTAAATAAAAGTCTTTTCCAAAGCCGTTAATAGTAACGGAGTGAGTTCCCGCAAAGACCCCAAGCCACAAAAGAATTTCAATTCCTGTGGTCATTATTGGCTGAACAATAGCATCGACAAAATAATTGAGACGGTACTCAAGGTTTGTGACGATCGCCAGCTTAGCGAATGCGAGATTCCGTTTCAAGAAAACGGCGAATGACTTCTTCAAAATCTACCTTTTCATCATGAGCAAGCTCACTATTGCTATTTTTTACAAATTCATCGACGGTGCCCTGGTAGACAATGTTTCCTTTGCTAATTAACAGTAATCGATCAGCAAGTGTGGCAATGTCATCCATATAGTGGCTTGTTAAAATAATGGTTGGCTCTTTTTCTTTTACATAGTTGGCAAGAAAATTTCTTATATTTTCTTGTGCAACAATGTCTAAACCTATGGTTGGTTCATCGAGAAAAAGGATACGAGGTTCGTGCAGTAATGCTCCAATGATTTCCATTTTCATGCGCTCGCCCAAGCTTAATCGTCTCAGTTGAGTATTTAGAACATGAGTGCATTGTAGCATTTCAGCTAATTCAAGAACTCGTTTGCGAGAAGTGCTTAATTCCAGGTCATATATCCTCGAGAGCAGGACAAAAGAGTCCATGGGAGAAATATCCCACCAGAGTTGGTTTTTTTGTCCCAGAAGAATACTTATTTGCTTTAAAAATTTATAATCTCTTTCCCAGGGGCGATACCCTAAAACGGTTGCGTCTCCACTTGTTGGAGTCACTAGGCCAGAAAGTATTTTTAAAAGTGTAGTTTTACCTGCACCATTGGCACCAACTAAGCCAATGATTTTACCTGATTCAATTTGAAGTGTCGTTTGATTCAGAGCTATCTTTGAATCATATTTGCGGTTCCAGATTCCTTTGATGGAATTCAATATACCTTCCGGCTTTTGATAACTCAAATATTCGCGCGATAAATCTTTTGTTTCAATCACAATACTCATTGCCAAATACTAGTTCATTACATGGCATCAGGCAAATAAGTTATGGATGATATAAACAAAAAAAAATCAAAATGGTATTGAGTTTGCAGATTAAATAAAGATGAATCCCTTCTTGATAGAGGGGGAAAAACAGAGGAGAAAGTTATGCTGAAAATATTTTTGGTCTCAAGCCTTATGGCCGCATCTTTATCAAGTTACGCTCAATATAGTTCGAGCTCAGAAATGGAAAATGTTGTTACGACATCTGCAGAATCAAAGCCCACTCTTTCAGGTTCAAAACTTAAGTGGAATATGGCGATAACTTCAGGCTTTAATTCACCGACAGGTCCAATTGGGGCGAGTGCCGATTTTGGCGTATATGCAGGATTTCACCCAGCTGCGCAATTAAAAACTGGCTTAGACATTTCAACAACCAAGTTGGATGACGCCAGTAGATTTCAAAGAACGACCGTTTTAGCTGAGGCTGCCTATACTTTTGGAACAGTTTCAAATAACTTTTATAATTTTTATGTAGGTGTTGGTGGTGGACCTGTTCTTTCGACTTTGCCAACTGAGTGGTCAGTAGCACCGGTGGTAGGTTTTGATATACCAATGAGTAGTCGATCGTCTGATTTTATTTCATTGGGTGCAAATGCTAAGTATTTTTTAAACACAAACGCTCCGGAGTCTATAAGTTCGTCCCTGGCCGTCAAATACTGGTTTTAAATTAAAAAATAAATTCATGACCAGCTTAAAAAACTGGTCATTTTTTTTGCCAAATATTTTTCAAAGTTCTTTTTGATTGTTGAAAATAATTTTTTTGTGAATTAATAAAAAACTAATAATGAGTAATGGGATTCCAGGAATAATTGGTAAGATGAGACCGAGTATTCCAAAAATAAAAAACAACAATGAAATGATGACCCTCATTAATGCAAAAAATTTATTCTCATCATTTTTCTCTTCTTGATATATTAAGCCGATTGAAAAATTAGCAATTAGAGCGAGTAATAAGTAATAAAAAAATCTTTTTACTCGCTTTCTCATTGGACAATGATTAATAAATGATTCTGAGTCTAACCTGCTACAACCTGACTGAATGAGGGATTCAATGTCTTGGTTGAGAAATGACGCAAATATGTCAGAATAAATGCTTATGTTTAACTCAAGATTTTGTTGATAGCTGGTATAGTTTAAATTGAATGATCCAATTGTTGAAAAATAATTGTCTATTACTGCAAGTTTTCCATGAAGAATCGATTTTTTCCATTGATAAATTTCAACGCCATTTTTTAGAAAATAATCATAAAGGTATTCTGAAGCCAGAATATAGCTGGGCCAATCTGAGTATTTTGGTAAAATCAAGCGAACTCGAACGCCTCTTTTCGCCGCATCTGTTAGCTGCTTCATAAAACTTCTTCTTGGGAAAAAATAAGAATTAATGATTGTAATTTCTTTTTGAGCATTACGTGTTACGAAAGAATAATGGTTAGTAATTTGCTTTCGACGAACGGCCCAGTCGTTAATCAATAATTTCACCTGAACACCTTTCTTATTTTTACGAAATTTGGGCAATTCTTCAAAATATATGGGAGTTTTATAATTTTTGGCAAAAAGATCCTGGCAATAACTGATTATTTTTTTGATGATGGGTCCTTTAAGTAAAATGGCAAAATCTAATTGGGGTACAAAGGTACGTTTGTCATAACCTGAAACTACATTTATGCCACCAACGAAGCAGAACTCTTGATCGCAGATTAGGATTTTATGATGGAGTCTTCTTCCCCAGTGATACATCCACTTAAACTGGATACCGTTAAATCTTTGAAAAAAAACACCGGCATTAATTAATTGTTCTTCAGCCAGTTGTTCAAATAGTCTTGAACCCACACTATCTATCAATAAATAAATCTTAACTCCCTTTAACGCCGCCTCGATAAGTGCTGCATGCACTTCACTTCCAAATTCATCCATTTGAAAAATATACGTTTGTAAGTGAATCGTTTTCTTAGCTTGTCTTATCGCCGTTAAGTAGCTTTCATAGTACTGACTACCTTCATAAAAAAGAGATGCATAATTGTCTTGAGTGAGATTAAAAGTATCGCTTATCATAAGAACTCTAGCTCACAAAACAGTGGAAGATGGTCAGAGAGGTGAGTAAAAAATTGACTACTGTTTTTAGGTGATAAAACTTGAACGCGTCTTACTTTTGCCTGACGAGCATAAACTCGATCCAAACACAGCATTGGCCAAACTGCTGGATAAGTTTTGGCATATTGACCATTTTTAGCCTTAAACATTTCTAGCATTCTCAAGTCGGTTTCAAAGATGCGTGAGCTTTTTTTATTCCAATCATTGAAATCTCCAGCTAAGAGCATTTTGAAATCGAGATCATTTTCTCTTTTTCCAATATCATCTATGTGTTTTCTTATTTTTTGATATTGAGTTTCTCTACTTGCTGACAGCAAGCTTAGGTGGGAGCAGCCTGCATAGAAAAAAGATTTATCTCTCCCGTTTTTTGGAATTTCTATTTTGCAAAAAAGAAAACCTCGTTTTTCAAATGGATTTGTTGAAATGTTTAAGTTTTCATATTCAATTATGGGGTATTTACTAAGGATTAGATTTCCATGATGTCCATGATCATAAATGGCATTTTGGGCATAGGAAAAATGAGGCCAAATTTGATCTGCTAGAAATTCAAATTGTCCGTCTATAAATCCCTTTCGCTTAAGAATTGTATTCTTGCCGATCACTTCCTGCATGAAGACAATTTCAACATCAAGAGAACGTATGAAGTCCTTTATTTCTTTTAGAAAATATTTTTGATTAATCCAATCAAAGCCTTTGTGTATGTTATAAGATAAAAGTTTAATAATCATTTACGACTTTATCTTATGCAGATCCTTTATGTTGAAATGATCAAGATTAACCGTTTCTAATCCAGAAAAAAGTGCCTCTGAGCACTGCTTGGCAATTTCCTCTGAAAGTAAATGCTTTCGATTCAGTTTCTCTTTTGTTATCAATGAGGTTACTTGAATTCCTTCTTTTTTTAATTCTTTCCCGATAAGTTCGGTATAAGTTTTTAAAAAGGATTGTGATCCTTCTACCGCGGCAAGAAAGTCTTGGGAAATATCTTGATGCATGAAGCTGGTGAATAATATTTTAGTATTTTCGTTTTTTTTCAAGTCAGACTTTAAAAGTTTAATCAGATAAATCGGTGAAATAATATTTAAGTTGAGAAGGTTTATTACATCAATTCGATCGTGATCGCTGTTGAAGACAATGACGTCCAAGGACTTTTTCATTGATAATATTTTGTCATAAAGTTTTGAGACACCTTCTATTTGACTTAAGTCAATAAAACATTTCTCTACATGGACACCATTAGATTCACAAACTTGAGCGGCTTCAACGATTGCCGGATTATCCGCCACGAGAATTAGGTCATAGCCTAGTTTCGCTAATCGCTTCGATATTTCATAACCAATGCCATAGGAAGCTGAGGTTACGAGGGCCAGAGGATTTTCGTTTTCCGTGCGTTGGAACATATTTATCCTCCATGGCAAAAATGACACACGAGACTCTTAATTAAAAGTGCAAGCTCAATACCAAGAGCTAAGAAAAGAAGTCGTCGAGTATTTTGGTGAATTTTCTCATTTTTGGTTAATATTGGATTTTGTTTTTGATTGTTATTAAAAAATGTTATGTTATCCACAATGGTTTTTCGTCTAACATTTTTTTTACTTTTTTACATTTGTACCCAGGATGTCTTTGCCTCTTACTATGATACGCTTCCAAGTGGTGTTAAGAATTTTACCTTTCGCCTTGTTCAAACTGGCGATATCAGCGGAAGTTATGGCAGCTCTGGAAATTTTAAAGGCTATAATATCAATGCTTCTATTAATGCTGACTCGGTTAAGGGGCTTGATCCAGCCGTTGATGCATTTTTGGCAGGTTTGTCAGCGGATCAATATGCCCAATTTAATTTTGGTTCATTTCAAGGACAAGCATCTTCAAAAGTTACAGCACAAGCTTTTGGTGCAGGCTACGGAGTAAACGATAATTTAACTTTTTATGCCTACGTACCTTTTTATTCTGCAACGGTTGATTTGAAGGTAGAGCGAACTCAAAAAGGACGTAACTCAATCGGAAATGGAGCCATAAATATTGAAAATTTACCTGATGTGAATTTGAGTTTATTACAATCTCTTTTTGTAAACTACTATCACTATCAGCCGCTTGGAAAGTGGCAAGCGAACGATTTTGGAGATACAGAAATTGGTTTTATGTATCACCTTAATAACTGGAAAAATGCCGGTTCCTTGTTATCAATGGGGCTTGTTGCCCCCACTGGAAGAAAAGATAATCCAGACATTCTTCAAGATATTTCTTTTGGTGATGGTCAGTGGGATGCCTTTGCCGAATTTGGAGGTGGCTATCATGTGAGCGCTGCATGGAGCTTAGAAGATTGGGTCAGAATTACTTACCAATTTCCTTACACAACCAAAATTAGATTACCTCAATCTTCTAGTTTTCCAGTCACTCGAAATGAAGGAGATGCAAAAATTAAGCTTGGCAATAAGTTTCAAGAAAATGCACAAGTCATTTATTCTTTTTCGGATCAATTGAGTTCGACACTCCTTTATACTTTGGACTATACCCAAGCGAGCACTTTTGACTCAAGTAATGCGATCGCTGATGATATTTTGTCTGCCGACACTGAAAAAGTTTCTCATTCAGCAAGGCTGAGTTTATCATACTCAACCATCTCACTTTTTAAACTGAAAAAATTTTGGTTGCCACTTACTTTGTCTTTATCAGCTCAAAGCATTTTTGCTGGAAAAAATATTCCCAAGTATCAATTGGCAGATTTTGAAGTTCGGTTCTTTTTCTAATTTAAAAGGGGAGCTTAATACCGATTCTCAACTCAATAGTTCCATCAAGTTTTAAATCTGTCACACTCGGAAAACTCACAATGCGTAAAAGTGGTTTAAATCTTACCGGTGATTTTTGCTTCACGAGATCTAATATATCGCCATTTATAATATTAAAATTAAGGCATTTATTAAGGCATTTATTTTGAGACTTGATATAGCTGAAATAAAGGCTGTCAACTTGTCCAAGTCTTGGGACATTTATTTCTCGAGCAAAATCTAATGAGTCTATAAACGAAAAGTTTGCATTATAATCATTTTGTAGCTCTACGCTTTGACTGTATTGAAAGACTATACTCTTGACCTGTATAGATTTAACCATATTAAAATTAATACTTAATTCTGGGATGTTAAAGTCTATCGGGTCTATATTAATATCTTTAGGCCCACTAATTGAAAGGAGCCATTTGGCTATTCCTGTAAGAAATGAATGACCAATTTGTTCAAAGGAATTGGGTATACCTGCAGTCTCAAACACATCGAGGTCTTTGACATTGTATCTTATATTTAAATAGTACAAACTAGGGTCGGGTGAGTACTCCAAGCTAGATTGGGCAGCCGTTGACAGTTCAGCGTTACCAGCTTGAGCGGCGGTATTAATGAGCGCTTCTCTTTGCAAGTCTGCCAAACTTTGAGTTTTTACGAGTGGACTTATAGATTCTGATTGTCTGATACAAGAGCAACACAGAAAGATGATTCCCATTAAGAATGTTTTTGAAAATGACATGAATGTTCCCCACTGAAATTGTATTGAGAGTCTAATTGTTAATTTTTGCAAAAACTATTTTTCCATTTTTCAGGAAGTTATCGGTTTTAAAAAAAATGATATTTGCCAACTCTCATTGGCAATGGATTTTTGGTAACTTCTTGGGGAAGTGAATTTCCAAAAAATAAAAAAAGCCACCCCGAAAGGTGGCCCTTATTGAATTTAGGTACACTTACTTGGCTGAATCGTTGGCAAGCAACAACTCTTTCTTTTCTTTGCTCCAAGGTTGATTCAATAAGATCAACCTTGGATTTAATCCCTGTATCGATAATTGGGGAAATGGGTAGATGCCCACTCAGAGTTTGAAACAATACGGTTCAATCTCTGATTTACGTTCCTTGATATTATAGAAGCAGGAATTGTGCCAATATTTTACGTTGATAAACATTTGAATGCTTTTGAAGCTAATGATGAAATTAAAATGGATTGGGGAATTTTGGGAAAGTGTAGGTAATTTTGGTCAAAAAAGATGACAAAAAAAAAGCCACCCGAAGGTGGCCCTTATTGATGTTGGAAAACAAAAAATAATTCAAGTCAATAATGCGAAAGGATGTTTTAGATCCGATCAGTAGCATTTATAATGCATTCAACATTTAAACGCAAATTCTCAACTCTAGCTTTTTTTTGCGATTAGGTAGCAACAATACTTCCTCCCTAATCTTTAATTTCCTTATTATTCATAGAGGAAATAAACTCACGCTTACATGAAGATCAAAACAATAAAAAGCAATCTTCATCTCTCCTTCCTCATAAATATATTAAGCACGTTTCATGCCAAGTAAGAGGCGCAAAATCAAACCAATAATTAAAATAATAAAACTAATTAAGTAAGTTTGAGTATTAAATTGCATTAATAAAAAACCTACACTCAGCAAACCTAAAAATGCCAAGACTGGAAAATTTCCAATATTAACAGGAGACCTAAAAGCTCTTTCTTTTTGAGGTAATTTATATCGAAATAAAATAAGTGATGCATTAACTACAAAAAAAGCTACCAGTGCACAAAATGAAGAAATGTTGGCTAAAAGTTCAATTTTTTTTATAAACAAAAACAAACATGCCATGATCCAAGTCAACCAAATGGCATTGTGAGGTATTTTCTTTGTTTTTGTGGTACGTGAAAAAAATTCCGGCAGCTCAGAAGCCGCGGATACACCATAAATCATACGGCTCATTGCGAGCATTGTTATTAAAGTTGTGTTGGCAGTAGAAAATAATGCAATAACACTCAAAATGTTCTCCCAGAATACGCCTTGAGGTCTCATGGCCAAAGCCATGGGGGTCTGAGAAATAGCCAGTTTTTTTAAGGGTGCTAATTGTAATACAGCTATTGAGACTGCAATATAAAGAATTGTTGTAATGATTAAGCTTAGCAGAATACTTTTTGGAATATTTTGATGAGCATCTACTGTTTCTTCTGCCAAATTCGCCATATCTTCAAAGCCCAAATAAACAAAAAAAATTAGTGATGCTGCACTCAGTGTTCCTTTACCTAGCGACAATCCAAGAGGTACATGAGCAGAAGTGTGAGTTAAACCAAAATAGATAACGATTAATAAACCCAGAACTTCAATCGTCGTAAACCCAATGTTGACTCGACTAGAGTTAGAAATGCCTAGAGCATTAATTAATGTGATTACACTTAGTAAAAAAAATGCAGCAATTGTTAATGAAATATTAAAAAATTCTTGAAGGTAGCTTGCAAACCCCAGCGCAACAGTTGCAGAAGTTGCAGATCCAGCAAATATAATAAAGATAGCAATCAGAAATGATGGTATTGAGGAATTTGGATAAAGCTCTTTTAGATAGACGAACTCTGCTCCCGCAAAAGGAAAAAGTGTGGCGAGCTCACAGTAAGACAAAGCAGTTAGAACTGCTACAACGGCTGCCAAAATAAAACTTATCCACAATGAATTTCCTGCATGTGCTGCAGCTGCACCGAGCACAGAGTAAATTCCTGCGCCAATGATAATACCTACTCCGAAAAAAGTAAGACTTAAGAGGCTAACATTTTTTTGTAATCCCATTATAAAAAGCAAATGCCCAAAACTCTTTGGGCATTTGCAGCTTTAAAAAATGCGGATGACTAACGCGACTTCTTAGAGCTTGTTGATTCTTGTTTTTTGATGGGAGCGGGCGCCGGTGAAGCCGGAGAACTTTTGCCAGGCACTTTAGAAGCACTTTCAGATTCACTTCTTGACTGGGTAGATGTTTTTTTATTTGAAGAACTACTCATGTGTTTCTTTGCTTTTTGTACCATTTTTTCCTCCTGGGTTTAGTGATCAATTTTCTTATAAGCAGATTCTATGCCAAATAAATAGTCATCAATTTGAATGTCATTTATAATAAATGAGGCAAATTTGGATTTTATATGAGGCAAAAGTGATGAGAACCGTTTTTTGTGATGATGCTATTTCCTGGTTAAACAATAATCATATAGTTGAAAATTGTTCGCTAATTGCTTCTATGCCTGATATTTCTGAGTTCACTAATACCAGTCTAAATAAATGGAAAGAATGGTTTTTTGAAACAGCTAAACTTGTTTTAGATAAAACTCCAGAAAATGGGGTCAGTATTTTCTTTCAATCTGATATTAAGGTTGAAGGTGTTTGGGTTGACAAAAGTTATATTGTGCAAAAAGCTGCTGAAGCTGTTGGATCAGAATTACTTTGGCATAAAATTATTTGCCGGGTCACACCCGGCATAGCCACTTTTGGTAGACCCGCTTATTCTCATATTTTATGTTTTAGTAAAAATCTTCGCTTAAAAGATCTGAGTAAATGCACTCCTGATGTGATACCTGATTTGGGAGATAAAACCTGGGAACGTGGCATGGGGTTAGAGGCTTGTCTGATGATTGGAAAATTTTTAGTAGAGCAAACGACCACTCAAACTCTCATTCATCCTTTTTGTGGTCAAGGCAGTATGTTAGCTGTCGCCAATGCTTTTGGTTTAAATGCAATTGGAATTGAGCGCAGTCCCAAGCGTGCAGATTTGGCCCGCGAATTATCACTTAGTCTGAAGGAAAAAAAATTTTTTAAATTATAATTTGAATTGAGAAGGAGAAAAAATCTATGAAGCAGGTTGCATTAGGAAGTCAGGGGTTGGTCATTTCAAGAATTGGTCTTGGATGTATGGGGATGTCTGATTTTTATTCCGGGCGAAATGATGATGAGTCAGTTCGCACTATTCATGAAGCATTAGATTTAGGAGTAAATTTTTTAGATACAGCAGATATGTATGGGCCATTCACTAACGAGAATCTGATTGGCAAAGCAATTGAAGGCAAGCGCCAACAATTTATTATTGCTACTAAATTTGGCAATGTAAGAACTGCAGATGGTAAGTTTTTAGGAATTTCAGGAAAGCCAGATTATGTTCGGAAATGTTGTGATGAATCTTTAAAACGACTTAAAATTGATACCATTGATCTATATTATCAGCATCGAGTTGATAAAGATGTACCTATAGAGGAAACAATTGGTGCCATGGCGGAATTGGTTAAAGTCGGGAAGGTGAAATATATAGGGCTTTCTGAAGCTGCCCCAGAAACAATTAGAAGGGCCCACAAGGTTCATCCCATTACAGCACTTCAAACTGAATACTCACTATGGCAGCGAGAGCCTGAAGAAGTGATTATTCCATTGTTGCGCGAACTTGGCATTGGTTTTGTTCCATACAGTCCACTTGGGCGTGGCTTTTTGACTGGAGCTTTCCAGAAATTTGAAGACTTACCAATGGATGATTATCGACGAGTTCATCCACGTTTTTTGGGAGAAAACTTTAACAAAAATATTGAACTTGTTCATCATCTTGAAAAACTGGCGGCACAAAAAGGTGTGAAAACAGCTCAGTTAGCTTTAGCTTGGGTTCTACATCAGGGAGAGGATATTATTGCAATTCCTGGAACAAAAAAAATAGAAAAGCTGCATGAAAATGTTGGCGCAACAAAAATGACTTTGTCCCAAAATGAGTTGCTACAAATTGAGGCAGCTTTCCCCATGAATGCCGCTTCAGGTGCAAGATATGCTGATATGAGTACAGTCAATCGTTAATAAAAATGAGCAAAAGGAATTCTCTTATGGAAAAAATTAGTCTAACAATCGTTGATGGCAAAAAGATGGACGCCTACGTTGCTCGTCCCGAGATGACCACGATGGGAGGCATCATTGTTTTGCAGGAAGCCTTTGGAGTTAATCATCACGTAAAAGATATCACCAAAAGACTTGCAGATGCTGGCTATCTCGCCATTGCACCTGAAATTTACCACCGAACGGCACCTGCTGGCTTTACTTGCGGCTACCAAGATTTTCAACAAGTGACGGATCATTTTAATGCAATAACTGAATCAGGCATTCGAGAGGATATTCAGGTCTGCTTTGATTGGTTGAAAGCCGAGGGCGTAAAAAATGTGGCTTCAATTGGTTATTGTCTTGGTGGAAGGGTTTCATTCATTGCCAATGCTCATGTTAATTTAGCTTGTGCCATATCATATTACGGAGGTCGAATTGTTCCAACGGCTCTTCATTTGGCCCAATTTCAAAAATCGCCACTACTTTTTTTCTGGGGAAACCTAGATCTACATATACCTAATGAACAAATTCAAATTCTCAATCTTGAACTTGGCAAAGCCAATAAAAAATTTACCTGCGTTCAAATTTCTGACGCTGAACATGGATTTTTTTGTGATGAACGGCCAAGCTATAATCCTGTTGCGGCCAGAGAGTCATGGGCACTTTGCCTTCAGTTTTTAAAAGAGCATTGTCCGACGTCATGAATTTGCAATTATAAAATATTTTGTTATCCTTTAATTAATCAATATTGTTAGCACTCACAACAAGTGCTTAATTCGGAGGAAACCATGGCCGTAAAGAAAAAAGCGACAAAAAAAGCTGCTAAAAAAGTAGCAAAAAAAGCAGTAAAAAAGCCTGCAGCAAAAAAAGCTACAAAAAAAGTAGCAAAGAAAGCTACAAAAAAAGTAGCAAAAAAAGCTACAAAAAAAGTAGCAAAAAAAGCTACAAAAAAAGTAGCAGCTCCAGCTCCAGCAGTTTAATAAAAAGGACCTCCGGGTCCTTTTTTAATTTCATCCCTTGAATCTTTAAGAAACCTCTACTAAGTGTGGACCCTCATACTTGCTAGTCTTCTGCTTTTCGACCGGAACTTTTTCTGACTTCTTTTCATAAGTTGTTGAAATATTCTTGGCGCCATAATCCTTTAATATTTTCTTAGCGTTTCGTTCCCATTTGGAATTATCAACATGAACTGTAAGCAAAAGTCCACCTTCTTTAAGAAATCCTTCAAAACGTATGGCTTCATACTCAGGTATACCTAATCCGATGAGGCCACCTGCGATTCCTCCAATTGTTCCGCCTAATCCCGCTCCTGCAATGGCACCCATAATCGGACCAGCAGCGGTAAATGCACCAAGTCCCGGTACAGTTAAAATGCCTGCGCCAAGGAGCCAACCAAAAACTCCCCCCATCGCGACACCGGTAGCTGAGCCAGTGCTAACTCCCTCGGGTGCCTTTGAATGCTTTTGAAAAACGATATCATGTCCCTCTTTTTGAGAGGGCATTAAAACAGAGATGTCTGATTTTTTAAAATGATTTGACTTGAGTCTTTCAACTGCTTGCTCTAATGAAGCTTGATCACTAAAAATGCCAAAAACTGAATGCCTTCTTGCATCGATTGAATTTTTCATTTGGTCCTCCTTGAACTCAAATCACACCTAAAACTAGCGATAACTTTTTAGGAAGAACAATATAAAATTCTTATAAGGGGTATAGGCTAAAGAGGTAATAGTGAAATGTTGAAATTTGATCTGTGTTGAATTGGTCATGAATACTGCCACTAATTTCTAAAGTTTCTCCTACGTCTAATAATTTTCCGTCAAACATTGCAGCATGATTAACCAGAAAAATGAAATGATAACCATCTTCAAGATCTATCTTATTTGAGCAAATATTCTTAACTTCGACTTTAAACTTTTTCCTTTGATATATTAGACCAACATCAATAACAATATTATTGCCTAGAGTTGCTAGAATAATGTCTTCGCCATGAAAAAAATAAGGTTGATGAAGTGGTAAATGTTGTCCGTTAATCATCAACTTTTCGCCTTGCCAAATGATGAGTACCCGATCGTAACCAGGAAATGACGAAAATTCACAGTCTGCTGTGATCTTGGCAGAAGATAGGCGATAGTCAAAATTATTATCCACCACACTTGCACTACTTGGAAAAACAGCTATTTGTTGAGTTTTGCCTAATCCATTTTTCCAAATAGTTTGCAAGTAATCTGCTTTTTTTAAGATTCGCTTCATGATAATAATTATAATTCACATAAGTATAAAAGATGAAATATTATTACCTCATTTCTTTTCAGTATTTAGGTTTTCGCTTCCATGGATGGCAAAAACAGCCGGGCGTAATTACTGTTCAATCGCAAGTGGATGCTGCCATTAAAAAAGTTTTGAAGCTTCAAGATTTTCATACATTAGGAGCTAGCCGAACAGACTCAATGGTTTCTGCAACTTCTTCTTTATTTGAATTAATGACGACCATCGAAATCAACAAAGATCTTTTTATCGAAAATGTAAATTCATATTTGTCACCCGATATTCGGTTATTATCGATTAAAGAAGTAGATAAAAGTTTTAAAATAATTAGTGGTCAAAAGTTAAAAGAGTATCATTATTATTTTAGCTTTGGAGGTCATTCACATCCTTTTTGTGCTCCATTTATGACTCATATTCAAGAGGACTTAAATCTTCAGGCCATGCAAGAGGCGGCCAATCACTTTACTGGAATTCACTCTTTTCATAATTACTGTCATAAAGATAGGGTGAGTAATTGGGTAAAAGAGATCCTTAAATCTGATCTTGTTGATAATGATATTCTAGTCGCAAATTTTTTTCCGGAAAAAACCTATATCTATAAAGTCATTGCACCTTCTTTTATGCGTTATCAAGTAAGAATGATGATGGGAGCACTTTTTAGAGTAGGAATGAATCAATTGAGTTTGATAGATTTTTACGATTCCTTGAAAATAAATGTCGTAAAAAGAGAGCCATTCTTGGCACCTGCTTCAGGCTTATGTCTCTTTAAAATAGAAACATAAAAGTTTACCAATCAATTGGTTTGTAATCTTTTAGAAATTGTCCACACCAATGCTTGCCAGAATTGATTCCGTCTATGAATGGGTCACAAATTCTCGCAGCACCATCGACAATATCAAGTGGCGGCTGAAAATCGTGCACTTTTTGTTTGTGGTTCGATATATCTGCAGGATCTTCATCCGTAACCCAGCCAGTATCAACCGCGTTCATAAAAATGCCATCTTTGGCAAAATCAGATGCTGAAGTATGCGTCATCATATTAAGAGCAGCTTTGGCCATATTGGTATGAGGATGGCGATCTTCTTTTTTAAAACGATAAAATTTACCTTCCATCGCAGTTACATTCACGATGTGTTTTTTGCCAGTGAATTCTTTTCTCATAAGCCCAATCAGGCGATTTATAAGGACAAAAGGTGCAATTGAATTAACTAATTGTACTTCTAGCAATTCAGGAGTCGGCACTTCACCAAGACGAAGTCTCCAGGAATTAGTTTTTCTAAGATCGATCTGCTGAAGATCTGCATCGAGTTGTCCCTCTGGAAAAACTTCTGCTGCCACCAGCGAATTATCATAACTGTATGGAATTTGTGAAAGCTCAGCTGATGCACGTATACCAACTCCTGGTCCATTGCCATGCCAAGTGACAGGGAGTGCTTTTTCGGTAGAAATGTCTTCCCCATGAGTGAGTTGATTGAGTTCGGTTTTAAAATCGTGATGATTTTTTAAAAGAATTTGCACTTGGGGATTAATATCGTGGAAATTGAGCAATTCATTTTCCATTAAGTGAGTATAAAATCCAGGAGGACGTCTTACTGTTTGAGCTGCGTTGTTGATAATAATATCTAGGCGATCAAATTTGTGCTCAATGAAGCTCGCAAATATTTCTACCGAGGGAGTGTGACGAAGATCTAGTCCGTGAATATGTAATCGATCCTTCCAAAGATGAAAGTCCTTTTCTTTTGCGTATCTCATCGCTGAATCAACCGGAAAGCGAGTCGTCGCTATAACGGTCGCTCCACTTCTTAACATCATCAAAACTGCATGGTAGCCAATTTTTAATCGAGATCCAGTGATAAGTGCCACTTGATTGGTCATATCAGTTCGCTGGAAACGCTTATGATAGTTGAAATCTCCACATTCTTTGCACATGGTATCGTAAAAGAAATGAAGCTTGGTAAAGAGTGCTTTGCAGACGTAGCAATTTCTTTCATTATCAAGTTCAGGAGCCTCTTGATAGTGATGTTCGCTTTCAATTTGGATTTGTTCAGGAGCCACGAAAATAGAATTTTCTCTGGCACTCCTAATTCCAGTTTGAGCGCGCTTTAGACGATTTTGCTCTATCAATTGTTTTTGACGAAAAAATTTTACTTCTTTCTGTCTTTTTTTGATTTCTTTTTTATCAGGCCGAGACAATCTTCCTGCAGCGGCCAGTAGGGCCACTCGGTCGGCTTCCGTCATTTCAGTCAGGAGGTCGGTATTATCCACGATATTTTCTAGGGTTTGAAGGCATTTGAGCACTTCTTCAAGCGTGGCTTTGTATGGAGGGGCTTGGTTTGTCATAGAAAATTGAATTACCATTTAAATTTTACTTTTTCAACGCAATGGATATTTTACAGAGGGGGGGGGCATTTTTACTAATGGTTGCTAGAATGAATTGATGAATAATCAACTAAATAATCCACTTCATGGCAAGACTCTAGAAATTATCCTCAATGAACTGGTCTTAGCTTACGGCTTTGAAGAATTGGCCAATCAAATTGATATTAATTGTTTTAAAAGTAATCCCAGTGTAAAGTCCAGCCTGACTTTTTTACGTCGTACTCCTTGGGCACGAACCAAGGTTGAAAATTTATACATAGCTTACCTCAGAGAAAAATATGCTGACCAATAACGATATTATGAAAAAATTGCGAGTGGCCCTTTCCTTTAAAGACACTGATATCATGGAGTGCTTGGAGCTGGCCGAATTTAAAATAACTAAAACTGAACTCTCTGCCATTTTTAGAAATATTGATCATCCCAACTACAAAGAGTGTGGAGATCAGTTACTGCGCAATTTTTTAAATGGTCTCATTATCAAAAACAGAGGTCGCAGAGAAAATCAAAACTTGGATGAATAAAACTATTTTAATTACCGGATTTGAGCCTTTTGACGGAGATACCCTCAATCCTTCTTCTGAGTTGCTTTTGTGGCTTAACCAATTTCAATTTGAGTTTAATTTATATACTGAAGTTCTTCCCGTTAGTTTTCATTCATCTATTCTAAAGCTCGATGAAGCCATGAAAAAGCACCAACCTACCCATGTCCTATTAACGGGCTATGCTAAAAATCGCGGCGAATTAACTATTGAGCGAATTGGAATTAATTGCATTGATGCCCGGATACCCGATAATGATGGGCATCGTCCAAAAAATCAGAAAATTATTCCAAGAGGTGAGGATGGTCTTTTTTCCACGCTTCCCTTGGATAATTTGCTAACATTTGCAACTGAAGTTGGTTGTCCCACTAAAATCTCTAGCAGTGCTGGAGAATATGTCTGCAATTATATACTTTATTATTATCTCTATCATTACCGAAAGGTTCCTGGAACCTTTCTTCATATTCCTGCTTCGAGAAGCCACGAAACTTTTTTTCAGGGAATTAAATCAATTATAGAAAAACTATAGGTTATTTTTACATGTAAAGGCTTGGTCTAGCGGTGAAGATCTTGATGAAACCATTCAAAGGGTGATAAACCTCAATTGTTATGTTGTACTTTACAAATGGAGACCTTGTTATGAAAAAAATGATAATGATATTGGGTTTAATGATTTCAGGAATTGCTTGTGCTAGTTTGAACTGTCACAAACCAGAAGCTCTGCCTACTGCTCAAAACGTGGATGTGGCACGCTATATCGGAAAATGGTATGCCGTTTCCTCAATGCCACAGATTTTTACAAGATCTTGTTTAGGACAAACTGCTGAATACCAAATTATTGGTGAGAATAAAATCAGCGTGCTTAATACCTGTTTAAAAAAAGGTGGAAAAACAAAAACGATTGACGGACAAGCCGTTATTGTAAATACCAAAACTAACGCAGAGCTTAAAGTAACCTTTAATAATTTTTGGACCAAACTTTTCAGAGTCAAAGGTGATTACACGATTATAAAGCTTTCCGAAGGCTATGACGCTGTTTTAATTGGCTCTAAAGACCGAAAATCGCTATGGATTATGTCGAGAACTCCATCTCTTGATGAGCAAACATATAACGAGTTTGTGCAGTTTGCTAAAGATAATGGGTTTCCCACTGAGACTTTAGTGAAGTCTATTTTCGAATAATTTTCATCTAGCGGTAATATTTTACTAGAAAACAGCGATACTCATTGTTGTCTATATCTCTTATAATTTTTTTATAAGAGATATGGAGAATAAGGATGTTCCGACCCAGCGCTATTGTTGCAACAGTATTGTTATTAGTTTTTTCAACGGTTTCATGTTCAACTGAAAAAATCCTTCGAATGGATTCAAGCGATCCCTTGGCTAGAGATACATTTTCTTTCCCAGAACCAACGGCTAACGACCTTTCAAATAAACTTACATTATGGGCCACCTATTATTATTTGCCACAAATCCAAGATGGCAGTGGCAATTTTGCCATGAGAGATGTCTTGGGAGCTGAGCTTGGGCCAAAATTATCTCTTAAGGACTGGTGCGATTCTGCAATGGAGGGCTCGGTCCGCATTGTTAATAAAAATGGTCAAATCACTACTTATAATTACGCGGGTGTTTCTTCAGATTTTAAAGTTGATTGCAGTAGCGTTTTTCGCTTTGATGTCAGTCGAACAAAGTTTCACGAAGCAAATGGCCCTTATGGCGATGGAATTCAAGACTACATTTTATCACCCTACCGAACCCTCGCTACAGATGCAACCAAAATAGCTCCAGGTACCGTAATCTACATTCCAGAAGCGCGGGGTGCAAAAATCACATTGGATGATGGTAGAGTCATAACTCATGATGGTTATTTTTTTGCTGGTGATAAAGGTGGTGCTATTAAAGACAGTCATATTGACGTTTTTATTGCTACTCATAAATCTGCACCATTTTTCCCATGGATCAAGAGTAGTCAGGATAAAACATTTAGTGCTTTTGTCATTACTGACAAAAATATTATTTATGAATTAACTCAGTTGCATACGCTTTATTAATTCAAATCAATATTAATAAAAAACTATTCACAATAGTTTTAAAATATCTTATTCAATCTTTATTTATTTTTACAAAATGTTAGTTGGGAAGAAACAAACCTCAGGAGAGTTTCTATGAATCTTCAACTTACTTTTCTTACTATTTTTTTATTGGTCAGCTGCCAGAAGAAAATAATCGTCAAGCCTTCTGATGAGACTTTGTTTGATATGCACAAAAACCAGGCTTTGGGCCAACCTCAGGATGATTCCTGCAAGTTTCGGGGCGATCGATGTAACGTGAACATCGCTTCTGAGAATCAAGAAAAAAGCAAGAGCCATCAGGCTTCTGAGTCAAAGTAAATTTCTCGGTACTAGGAGTGTAACGTGAAACAGCTGAATGCTTGAGAGCATCTTTGATTTGTTCACGTTGACTAAGTTCGAGATGAAAATCACTTAATATTTTTAGGCGAATGAGGTCAACTGTTTTTACTTCAACCGGCATATAACAGCAAAGTCCTTCACAATTTTCACAGAGACCCTTTTTATATTTAGTCCAAAGATTTAGGTCGTCTAAAATAATTTGACTATTTTTTTTCATACTAAAACTTCTTTTGATTTTATGGAAGTAAGAATCATTCCCAAAAGAATGAGCGTGCCTCCAATGAATTGGATAATTGAAAATTTTTCACCGAGAAACACTAAAGCAATAAGTACTCCTGAAATAGGTTCCGAAGTGCTCAAAATAGATGCCTCGGTTGATGAAACTTTTTGTAAACCAGCTAAAAAAAGCGTCATTGCCATGAGTGAGCAAAGTATCGCCATAGTCAGAATAAACAGCGAGTGCTGAGACAATATTTCCCAAAGTCGAATAGGATTAGAGGAAAAATGAATTAATGATAAAACGACTCCAGCTCCGAGTTGAACAAAAAAAGAAGAGGGCAGAGGTGATGTTTTTTTAAGAAATTTGTGGGAAAAGAGAATATAAATTGAGTAGAAAAAAGCAGCACCAAGACCAAATAGCAAAAAAATTGGTCGACTTACTTTCCATTCACCCCAAACCAAACCGATCAGTCCGATGGTAACTAAAAAAATAGACTTTATATCTCGCGAAGTCATAGGTTCATTGAGAAAAAAATGAGAAATCAACATGATCATAACAGGATAAGTGTAAAGCAATAGGACGGTGAGTGATGCCGATAAACCACTTAATGCTAAGAAGAAAAAACTTGAGAATAAAGCGTATCCGAAAATACCTAGCATTAAAGAAGAAATGATTTCAAATTTAGTTAAACTAAAAAATGATTTTGGATTAGAAATCATTATTAATATCGCTGTAAGGATGGCAGAAACAAAATAGCGTAGAGCGAGCAATTCTCCTGGAGTTATGTGCATGAGGTAGGCTTTTTTTCCAAAAAAGCCTAAAGATCCAAAGCAAATGCCGGAAAAAATGATTTGAATGATACCAATATGTCTTGAATTAAAATTCATTTTCCATCTTTTCAAGTACAGATAATACAGCTCTCGGAATTTCTTGTTTATCCCAAGAAAGTTCCCATGCGTTTTTTAAAAAATCATTCAATATGGATTCTTTTTGTGAAAAGTGTGAATCTCTATTTAAAAGAAGCATTTGATCAGATTGGCATTCTTGTCCATTATCATTAATTTTTTTTGGATTAAAACCTAGGCATCCGTAGGGTTTAAGATCTTTTTTAATAGTGCAACCCTTACTGCCCTCTATAAAAAAAGGACAAGTGTAGGTTTTTCGCATTAGTGCATTAACTTTTTTACCTGTGAAAACTTCGTGCTCTAGGCGGAAATCTTGGATGGTTTTTTTCAATCTCATTTTGAGTGGTTGCAGTTCTGACTTACTCGGATTTAACGAAAATAAAATTTCCAAGGCTTCAAGCGGGGTAATCTGCATAGAATTTGCAGATTTTGTGCAACAAAGTCCGCTACATTGAAAACAATTAATTTGTTTTTCTTGTAGTGCCTGCATGGACTGAATCATCTGAAATCTTCGTTGTGCACCTGATTCAATTTGAAATTTTTCATAGATCATTTGTAAATATGTTTGCAATTTATCCATAAAAATATTTTATCAAAATTTTCTTATAGTGTCTTCATATCTAAAACAAAACGATAGTGAACATCTGATTTCATCATGCGTTCGAACGCTTCATTGATTTTTTCAGGTGAGATGAGTTCCACTTCACAAGTAATATTATGAGCACTACAAAAATCTAGCATTTCTTGAGTCTCGGCAATACCACCGATTAGTGAGCCGGATAAGTTTTTGCGACCCATAATTAAATGAGCAATATTTATGGTAGGCTCGATATCAGGAAGTCCTAGCAGCACGCAACTTCCATCTCGCTTTAAAAGTTGCAAGAATAAATTGAGATCATGTGGAGCTGAAACTGTATCAATAATCATATCAAATGATTTGTTGTGAGATAAAATGATTTTATCAGGGGAGTTGGTTAGAATGACCTCATCTGCGCCAAGTTTTAGAGCATCTGCTTTTTTCTTTTCAGATCGACTAAAGACACTAACTTTCGCTCCAAAGGCTTTGGCAAATTTGACCGCCATGTGGCCAAGTCCACCAAGTCCGACCACTCCGACTTTTTTGCCTGGGCCGATATTCCAATGTTTAAGGGGAGAGTAGGTGGTAATTCCAGCGCAGAGAAGAGGAGCAACTTTGGATAGTTCTAAATTTGAGGGAATTTTTAAAGTAAAATTTTCGTCGACAACAATAGATTGAGAATAGCCGCCAAAAGTGCGAGTGACTCCGTCTTTTTCAATGCTGTTATATGTGCCGACTCTTCCATAATCACAGAATTGTTCTTGTCCTTGCAAGCAGTCATTGCATGTTCGGCATGAGTCAACTAGACAGCCAACTCCGGCAAGATCACCAACTTTAAATTTGCTAACAGCAGTTCCAATTTCAATAACACGACCGACGATTTCATGTCCTGGTACCATTGGATAAACCGCTGAGGCCCATTCATTTTTTACCTGGTGAAGGTCTGAGTGGCATACGCCGCAATAATCTATGGCAATAACCACATCGTGCTTTTTCGGTGATCGACGTTGGATTTCGTAGGGTGCCAGAGGAGCCGAGGCACTAAAAGCTGCGTAACCCTTTGTTTTGTACATAAATACCTTCCATAAAATAAATCTGATTGAAAAGCTTTGGTAATTAATAGCTCATAGTTTCTCGTCGAAGCTTAGTCTACTTTCAGATCGATGACAAATCCATGCACATAACAGATAATAGTGTGCATATTAGGAGTGCTATATATGTCTGTTTCATTGACCAGAAATCCAAATTTAACTAAAGAACGTCAGAGCAAATCTTACGACAATGATCTTAGGGTTCAATTTAAAGAACATTGGTGGACAGGTCTGGCTCCAGAAGTCTGTCCTGGATTCAATCATCAAAAACAAATTCTTCAGGCATTGCCGTTTTTAAATTTAAACCTTTGCTCTAGGCAAGATGTACTCGATTATTTTAACAATTCGTGGACTTTGACTGAACTACTGTTTCAAGGATTGAAAAATGAGGAAGTATTTAAACGACCACCTTATCACGGACTTCGACATCCACTTATTTTTTATTACGGCCATCCTGCCGTTTTGTACCTTAATAAAATGATTATTGCTGGGTTTTTCAAGGAACCAGTTAATCTCTATTTAGAAAAAATTCTCGAGACTGGCGTTGATGAAATGTCTTGGGACGACATGGGAAAGAATGAAATGGAATGGCCTTCTGTCGCTGAAGTCCATGCCTACCGTAAAAGTGTTTATAACTTAATTGTAAATCTAATAAAAAGCCATCCAGATTTAGATTTTAACGAAAGGCATACTTTGGAAAGTTCTCCTTGGTGGTCGCTTTGGATGGGAATGGAACATGAAAAGATTCATTTTGAAACGACAAGCGTACTTATTCGTGAACTACCCATTGAGTTCGTAGAGACTCCAAAGTTTTTTGCTCCATTAAGCCCAACTCGGGCTGATAATGAATTGATTGTTAATGATTGGAAAAAGCAGCATGGCACAAGCATTTCAATCGGGAAAAAAAATGATACACCTTCGTTTGGCTGGGACAATGAGTATGGCTTTCGAAACATTGAAATTAAAGATTTCGAGTATACTAATTTTCAAATTACCAATCGTGAGTATTTTGATTTTGTTGCTAGTGGATCATATATTAACGATACTTATTGGCAAGATGAAGGAACTCAGTGGCGAAAATTTAGAAATACCAAACGGCCAACTTTTTGGGTATCGGTTGGAGCTGAAGGAGCTCATCAATACGAGTTGCGGACACTTTTTGACATCATACCAATGCCTTGGAATTGGCCAGTAGAAGTTAACTATCATGAGGCTTTAGCTTTTTGTAATTGGAAAAATGAAGTAGATCGAAATCAAAATAAAACTAATCTTACCTATCGATTATTTACAGAGGCTGAATTTAATTCTCTGCGCACAAGTGAAGTCGACCCAGTTTTGCAAAGCAAACACTTTAGTGAATTGGAAAAAAATTCTCAGCCTATTGCAAATTTTAATTTTAAATATTCATCTCCTGAAAATGTTTCGTCAGAGCTTTGTGGCAATGTGTGGCACTGGCTCGAAGATCAATTTAATCCTTTGGAAAATTTTAAAGTTCACCCACTCTACGATGATTTTTCTACTCCATGTTTTGATGGCAAACATCAGATGATTATGGGGGGATCTTTTATGAGTTGTGGTCATGAAGCCAGTCGATGGGCGCGCTTTCATTTTAGGCCACATTTTTACCAGCACAGTGGTTTTCGCATGGCCCGCACTATCGATGGCAGTTTAGACAACGGAGCCTATAGGATATTAAAGGCAAAAGAGTATATCCATCCTCGTCGTCAAAATGTACTCGATCAAATGCAAGTCAACATTGATTGGTGGAAAAAAGTAAATCAGCCGCTAGAAATGAACGAAGAAGAAATGAAAGGCATTCTCGATCAAACTGAAAATGAAGTACTTTCTTACATGCGAAACTTCTCAAAGATGCATCCTATGGGTAAAGCCCACGATCCGCTGACTAACACTTTGAGAAAAGATTTTACCTTGCCTTATCAGATGTCAAAAAATTTTCCAGAACGTCCAGAAAGTTATCAATCGCTTTTGAATTTTATTTTTAAAGACATGGCGCCCCTTTCACAATTGCCTGGTCACCCTGGCTTTGCAGCTTACGTCGCTGGTAGCGGAAATATCATCTCTAATACTGCTCAAATGATTGCTCAAACTTTAAATCCTTATAGCGGTCATACCATGATGGCCCCCGGTTTAGTTGCTTTGGAACAAGAAGTAATTAAATGGTTTATCCATCTGATGGGTTACAGTGATAAAACTGCACTTGGATATTTAACTACAGGGGGCTCTCAAGCAACCATGAACGCACTCATGCTGGCCCGTAAAGAAAAAATAAGAATTTTTGATTATTCGAAAGTGACGGGTTATATGTCTGTGGATGCCCATCACTGTGTGGCAAAAGCATGGGTAATGTTAGGGTTTAAAAAAGAAAATCTACGTTTGATAAAATCAAATAATTACAAAATGGATTGTTCACAATTAGCTCTGAGTATTTCTGAAGATAAGAAAAATGGCTATATACCATTTTTTGTAGTAGGCACTGCAGGCACCACAAAAACTGGAAGTGTCGACTCTTTGATCGAAATTTCAGAGATTGCTAAAAAAGAAAATCTTTGGTTTCATGCAGATGGAGCCTATGGTGCTCTTTTTATGCTCACGCAAAAAGGTCGCGAGATTCTCAAGGGAATACAGAAGGCAGACTCCATTGCTCTGGATCCCCATAAAGCCCTTTCTCTTCCTTACGGAACAGGATGCTTGTTGGTAAAAGATGCAGGCACAATGGGATTTGATTATGCTTCTGATGACTCATATATGCCACCTATACCTTCGATGGGGGAACACGATTATGCAGACATTACTCCTGAGCTATCTCGAGATTATCGTGGACTGCGGGTCTGGCTTCCAATTAAAACATTGGGAATTGCTCCCTTTGTTTTAAATCTCGAAGAAAAATTAAAATTATCAGAGTGGTTAGAGAATGAATTGAAGTCTCTACCAGAAATTGAAATTCTTTCTTCTCCAGAGCTTACTATATTGGCTTTTGCCCACAAAAAAGGTGATGTCGCTACTGAAGCATTAATGAGCAAAATTAATCAAAATGGAACTTTGTTTTTGTCCGGATGCAAGTTAAACGGTAAATCGGCAATACGTATTTGTCTCTTAGGTTATCGTATGCATTTTGAGCGATTGGAAAAAGCCCTGGCCGAAATAAAAAAAATGGCTAAAGAATGTTAGCACTTACTGAATATAAAAAAAATTTTTTTCATTGTCCTAACCGTCTGCATCTAAATAATGCTGGCCTCGCACCAATCTCTCGTCAAGCTAGAGACAAAATTCTCTACTGGGGAAATCGCTTTTACGAGGAGGGGTTTTATACCGATCATGACTATATGACAGATGTGCTTCATTCTAGAACTTCACTGTCCAAGCTTATAGGATGTGATTTTTTTGAGGTGGCTTTTTTTCAAAGTACTGCGAGTGCGATAAGTCAGCTTTGTTTTCATTTTCCTCTTCAAAATGGAGATGAAGTAATCAGCTGGGATCAGGAATACGCCTCAAACTTATACCCTTGGCAAGAAGCATGTAAGCGCGCTAAAGCCAATTATATTTTAGTAGCTTCAGAGAAAGATCTAACCACTCCCGTTGAAAAAATTATTGATAAAATTTCATCAAAGACTAAAGTTATTGCACTTTCATGGGTACAGTTTTTGACTGGTGCCAAAAGTGATATAGCTAAACTTTCCAAAGTCACAAGAGAAAAAAATATTTTTCTTTTTGTTGATGTCATGCAAGGGCTGGGTATTCATCCCTTTCATATGAAAGAATGGGGAGTTGATGCAGTGGCGGGAGGAAGTCATAAATGGTTAACCTCTCCGGTTGGCGTTGGATTTCTCGCATTGGATATGAAACATATGGCAATGTTAAAACCGCATAATGTTGGAGCTTATACTTTTGGGACATGTGATGATCCTACTGATCTTTATTGTGAACCAAAAAGAGATGCTCTCAAGTTTGAAGCTGGTTCAAAGCAAGTTTTAGAAATAACTGCTTTAGGTGCGTCTGTTGATTTAATATTAAGCACCAAAGTCGAAGTCATTGAAGCGGAAGTCAAAAGACTTTCAAGTAAGCTCAAAATGGGGCTAGAGCAATTAGGATTTGAACTTTATTATAATCATAGTTCCATCATAAATTTTATTCCCAAAGAAGACAGCTTAGAAAAATTAAAAGCAATTCCTTGCAATTTTGCCGTTAGAGGGCCAGGTATTAGACTTTCTCCTCACGCATTTAATACTGACGAAGAGATTGAAAAAGTTTTAACAAGACTTGCTTAATTATCCCACTTAAATGAACTCATTGAGATACTTGCGTGCTGAAATCCCTCAAAAATTTGATTCAATTGATCAGTGTTTGTTAACGTTCCCAAAATGTAGAGTAGGGGAAGATAGTGCTCAAGGCTTGGATGACTGAGTTTGCCAGTTTTCATTTTATAAAAATCATTTACCAAAGAATGAAAATCTTTTTGAAGCAATTTTTCTTTTACCCAAAGGTCAAATTCGATTGCCCAATCGTAGGCCGATGCGTTCTCATTCCAATTAATCAATTGTAAATTATGAACAACATTGCCACTGCCAATAATCAGTACATTTTGCTCTCCAAGAAACTGAATTTCTTTACCTAGATTAAAATGAAATTCTGCAGGCATACTCATATCGAGACTGAGTTGTAAAACTGGAATGTTTGCATCTGGGTAGATGTGTCTTAAAACACTCCATGTTCCATGGTCAAGTCCCCATTCACTGAAATCTGGTGAAATGTTAGATGGACCAACTCGATTTATTATTTGATTTGCAAGCTCACTATCTCCGATGGCAGGATATTTTATTTCAAATAAGTCCTTTGGAAAACCTCCAAAATCGTGAATTGTTTTTGGCAATTTCATTGAAGTGATTCTAGTTCCTTTGGTCAACCAATGAGCAGAGACCATTAAAATAGCTTTAGGTGTAGAAATTGAATTGGCTATTTTATTTAAAGCTTTCGTGTAATCATTATTGGCGATGGCATTCATTGGAGAACCATGGCCTATAAAATAAACAGGCATTAGTTCATTGCTTTTCATTAAAACTTCTCGCTTCTCAATTTCTTTTTTTCACCGTGATTTTTTTTTGAACTTATTCGTTTTAAGACTGAAGATTTAGAGGGCTTTGTAGGCTTTCTTAATTTTGGTGGAATTGAAACGGAGTCTATCATCGCTTGAAGTTTTTGGATTGCATCACTTGCATTTAGATTTTGAGAGCGATGAATTTGACTGATAATCGTCAAAACTCCCTCTGAACTTAATTTATTGCCAAATTTTTTTAAGAATCGATCCAAAACAGCGGGGGGGAGAGCGGAAGTAAGCAATGCATTCCAGTGAAGGGTAACTTTGGAATTAACCTTGTTAACATTTTGTCCTCCGGCACCGGAACTTCTTGAATAAGAAAGTTGAATTTCAGCTTCGGGAATTTTAAATTTCGGCATATTTTTTTTGAAAATTTCTTTTGATGAAATCCTCGATTAAGTCAGGATCCAACGGCAAACTTCGAAGCTGCTCAATAACATATTGGGTTTCAGCTTTGGATAGTGCTCGATTATCTCTTTGAGGGGTCCACCCCCAGCTCCAACGAAATTTAAATTTTACTGGAGAGTTATGACCTAAGCGAACTCCAGTGTAGATAATTTCGGCCCAGGTATCTCCTGCGACTTCTTGCACGCAAGATTTCAAGCGAAGATCAGTCTTATCTAAATCCATCATCGAGCCTCCAAACCAATAGCGTATATCGTGTTCGACACAGCAATGTTTCCAGAGAGTTGGACGAGTTGGGGTTCCATCGACAAATGAAGTGCAACCATCTGTTTCAAAAGGTTTCAACGAACTCACTGTAGCGGCCATGGCCGCTTGAAAAAAGACGAAAAAAATAAAAATGACCGTAATTTTTCTCATAGGCGATGTTACTCCTAGGTATTTTTAATATAAACCTTTCCCTGTAAAAATGACAGGATTAATGCTTTTTCGAGAAGTTAAATTGTATAGTCCCGCTCTATGGAAAATAAACTTAATCGAAATGATCAAAACTTAGAGGATTTAGTATTAGAGACTCTTTCTTATTTTGAAGCCATGACATATTCAAAAATTATTTTTGATTTTGATTCTGAAAAGCTTAAAAGCTTTCCCTCGTTTCATAAAGAAGAACTCCAAGAGATTTTAAAAAGACTTATAAAGAAAAATAGAGTCAAAAAAGTAATGATAAAAAAAGAATTGGGTTGGATAAAAATTCAACCTAAAAGATTTTGGTGGAAACGGATATTATCAATATGAATCAAGAATTAAAAAAAATAGATGAACTTCCTATAACGGCATGGTTGCCCACGACTGTCAAAGAAGCTAAAAAACGTGGATGGGATCAACTCGACGTCATTTTAATTACCGGTGATGCTTATGTTGATCATCCGGCGTTTGGAACTGCAGTTATGGGAAGGCTTTTAGAAGCTATGGGATTAAGGGTAGCCATAATAGCTCAACCCAATTGGCAAGATGATCTGCGCGATTTCAAAAAATTTGGAACTCCTAAATATTTTTTTGGGGTCACATCAGGAAATATGGATTCCATGGTTAATAAATACACCGCAGGGAAACGACTTCGTTCAGAAGACGCTTATACACCTGGAGGGGCAACTAATCATAGACCAGATTATGCAACAAGTGTTTATTCTAAAATTTTAAAGCAACTTTATCCCGATACACCAGTCTTGCTTGGAGGCATTGAAGCTAGTTTACGCCGAGTTACCCATTATGATTTTTGGAGTGACAAATTGATGCCTAACATTCTTACCACATCTGGTGCTGATATGTTGGTTTATGGAATGGGGGAACAGCCTTTAAAAGAAATAGTTAAGCTGCTTATGCAGGGGATTGCTTTCAATGAATTAAAAACGATTGCCCAAACTGCATTTCTAATAGATCAGTCGGAAAAAATTCCAACTAAAAATATTTTCTGGGAAGATTTAGAATTAACCAGTCACGAAGATTGTCTATCCGATAAGAAAGCCTACGCTAAAAACTTCATGCACGTAGAGGTTGAATCTAATAAACAATTTGCCAATCGACTTACTCAAAAAGTTGCTGGAAAACTTCTCGTTATCAATCCTCCTTTTCAAACCATGTCTGAATCTGAAATTGATGCATCATTCGATTTACCTTATACGAGACTTCCCCATCCTAAATACAAAGATCGAGGAGCGATTTCAGCCTATGAGATGATTAAGTTTTCTCTTAATACTCACCGAGGTTGCTTTGGTGGATGTTCATTTTGCACGATCTCTGCTCATCAAGGAAAAATGATTGCCAGTCGATCAAAGCAATCAATCATGAACGAACTCGAAGAAATTGCTAAAATGAAAGATTTTAAAGGATATATTAGCGATATGGGTGGACCTTCGGCCAACATGTACCAAATGAAAGGAATCGATCAATCTCTTTGTGATAAATGTGCAGCACCCTCTTGCGTTTTTCCTGTTATTTGTAAAAATTTGGATGCCAATCCAGAGAAAATGACTGAGCTCTATCGCGACGTAGCAGCTCATCCCAAGGTAAAAAAAGCGTTTGTTAGTTCAGGACTTCGCTACGATTTAATGTTTAATGATCGTTCTCTTAATCCTAAAAAAGACGAAGAGTATGTAGAGCAGCTAATCTCGCATCATGTTTCCGGTCGCTTAAAAGTGGCACCTGAGCATACAGAAGATCATGTTTTAAAACTTATGAGAAAGCCGGCTTTTCATTTCTTTGAGACTTTTAAAAATAAATTTGAAGAAATTTCTAAGAAAAAAGGTATTCGACAGGAGATTATTCCTTATTTTATTTCAAGTCATCCAGGCTGTACCCCAGAAGACATGGCCAATCTCGCTGCAAAAACAAAAAAATTAGGCTATCGCCTTGAGCAGATTCAGGATTTTACTCCAACCCCTATGACGGTTGCCACTGAAATTTATTATTCAGGCCACCATCCATATACTTTAAAAGAAGTTAAGACGGCCATTACTCTAGATGATAAAACCAAGCAGAGAACTTTTTTCTTTTGGTACAAGCCTGAAAATAAAAATTTTATTAAAAATTACCTGGCAAAACAAAAGCTTTTTGATTTGACCAAGGAATTATTTGGTTAAAATTCAATAAATTGATGTAGAAACTAGATAAATTTGCTCACCTTGCACTCATTCTTTAATGGGCATACAATTTAAGTATGAAAGTGGAGGTATTTATGAAAGCTTCTCTCTTCAAAATCTTCTCGATATTATGCATTTTACTCCTTACTGCTTGTTCATCAGCTGATCCTATTGGTGGAAATAAAAAAGAAATGAGTCCTGGTGAAAGTGGATTGTCTTCAGAGCCTGGGCCAAAGACTTTTAATCAATTTCATAATGACTGGACCTATTAAATTAGATTATTTGTTGAGATGTGCGTGAATGTGTTCATTGATTGACACAGCTTTTTTTGCAAAAAATATTCCACCAAGAACGCAAAGGGTTCCGTTTATTAAAAAAGTTTTTGAAAGGCCGATATGCTCTGCTAAATAGCCCATTAGCAAACTACCAAAGGGACCAGCACCAAAAAGTGCAAGAGTGAGAAAACTTATCACTCTTGCCCGTTTATCATCTTCTACAAGAGATTGAATAACAGCATTGGTAGAACTCAACTGTAACATCATACCAAGTCCTGTAATAAAAACGCAGATGAGAACAGCGGGTAAATTGGCAGACAGAGACAGCGCTATTAAAAAAATTCCCATTAAGAGTCCGCCAGTACAGATGATTTTTGCCAACTCTGGTGGTCCACGTCGATAAGCTAAGTAAAGTGCTCCCACCAAAGAACCAAATCCAGTGCTAGCAGAAATCCAGCCTAGGGTGTGAACTCCGCCTCCAGGCAATTGAGCTGCAATAGCAGGAAGTATATTGATAAAAGGCGAACCAAAAAAACTAATAAATCCGACAAAGATTATGACTAGTTTGATTGAGGGATTTTTAAAAGTTGCATGGTAACCTTCACTGATATAATTAAATATTTTTTGAAAATCTAATACTGCGGTCTTCACTTTTTCGACCTTTATAGAAAATAGAGCGATCAGTACGGCTAAGTAACTGAAGCCATTTAAAAGAAAACACATTCCTTCACCCAAAGACGCAACAGCAATCGCTGCAATTGCTGGACCGATAAGTCTGGTGAGGTTAACCACTGAAGAGTTTAGTGCAATTGCATTGGGAAGGTCGGTACGATTTTTAACCATTTGAATCACAAAAGATTGTCGGCCAGTGATATCAAAACAATTGATCAAACCCAATGAAAAATTTAAAGCGATCAATTCATAAATATTAATTTTTCCACTGAAAGTGAGTGCTGCCAAAATAAAAGCTTGAATAGCAGATAGAGATTGAGTCCATATGAGAAGTTTGTGCCGATCGATATGATCCACAATTGCACCTGCAAATAGTCCAAAAAAGAACATGGGGATTTGGGAAGAGAATCCTGAAATTCCCAACCAAAAGGCCGAATGAGTCAAGCGAAATACCATCCAACTCATTGCCAATTGTTGCATCCAGGTTCCAGTCAGTGAAATGAGTTGGCCACTAAGATATATTCTATAATTTCGGTGCTTGAGTGCTGGGAACATTTAAGGTTCTTTAACCAGTGAAACTAAATAATCACCCTCATGAATCGCTATTGATTTGGAGTAAGAAACTCTCGTCTTAAAATTTGGACCGAAAACGACAAAAGTATGAAATTCTCCTTGAGCACCAGCTGGATCGATACCACTTGGAAGACGTTTAAGGTAATCTAGGTTGTACTCGCAAGATAGAAAAGAGTTATCAAGTTTTCTAGTATCAATAGAAGTTACGAGAGCTTTATGACCTGAATCAAAAAAATTTGTCATAACTTCTAGAGAAGATTTATCCATAAGCGGAAAGAGAGCAGTAAGACCTAACGATTGGATTAGATTGCGATAAAAATCACTATTTTGATCTGCTTGGAGATGACCAAAGGCGATTTGGCCTATTCCCGTTTTGACATAGATTTGTAATATTTTAGCTATTCGGGCAGTCTGTGTGTCAAGTTGATCATTTTCGGAGATATATATTCTCTGCAAAGGGAGTTTTAAGAGCTTGGCTTGCTCTGTAATGAGTGCATCGGGAATGCCGTGAAGTGGAACCGTATTTTTTTGGGAATCAAAAAGCGTAACTAGGCCGATGACTTCAATCTGATCATTTTGCTTCAGTTGGTGTAGAGCAAGTGCGCTTTTTTTACCGCCGCTCCAGAATAAAAGAGTTTTTTGTTTCATATCTTTATTTCTATCACATAATTCGCTTTATGTGTTTAAGTTGCTTTGATATTATAAGCATATGAAAACATTTTTAATTGTATTTAGTCTTTTGGCATCAGTGCTATGTTTTATTATTGGTCGTTACTATACGAGTTCATTTGCCTTATCTCCCAATACGACTCGAGTCTTTTGGGTTATGCATATTATGGCAACACTGACAATCCTCATAGCTCCTATTGTTTACCGTTTGTATCCTACTAAAGATCCTGGATATTTTTATAACTCCATTCAATGGATGGGGTATTTTTTTATGGGTCTATATTCTGTCATGATCATTATTATATTAATTAATGATTCAAGTCTGAGTCTTTTTTCAAGATTTAGTGAAGTCAGTCATGAGCGCAGAATCTTTTTAAAATCACTTTTGGCATTTGCTAGTTTGAGTGTGAGTGGTGTCGTGGCAGGAGTTGGTTTTTTTGATGCTCGAAAAAAACCAGACATTAAATCGGTTTCTATTGAGTTTGATCATTTACCCGAATCGTTTCATGGATTTAGAATTTTGCAGATGAGTGATGTTCATGTCGGCCAAACAATAAGGGGAGACTTTGTTGAACTCATTGTTGAAGAGTCTAACAAGCTTAAACCAGATCTGGTAGTCTTGACCGGTGATTTAGTTGATGGAACAACTGAACAATTAAAAAATGAATTGTTAGCATTTGATAAACTAATTGCACCTTCTGGAGTGTTGATGATTCCTGGAAACCATGAATACTATTGGGGGCTAGAAGAATGGCTTGCTTTCTGGGAGGATAAAGGGTTTAAGACTTTAATAAATGAACATATTCTCATAGAAAAAAATAGTGAAAGAATTTTAGTAGCGGGAGTTCATGATTATTCTGCCCAAAGGCTTTCCAATCAAACTATTTCAAGTCCCAAAGATTCACTCAAAAATGCGCCTATGGATTTGGTGAAAATTTTATTGGCCCATCAACCTCGCAGTGTCTACTCGGCCTCAAAAGCCGGATTTGATCTTCAGCTTTCAGGTCATACTCACTCCGGACAATATTTCCCATATAATTTTTTAATTTATTTATTTCAGCCTTTTGTAAAAGGTCTTCATCGATTTGAAAAAACCTGGATCTATGTCAATCAGGGAACTGGTTATTGGGGTCCTCCAACTCGCTTTGGTGTTCCTCCAGAAATAACAGTGATTGAACTCAAGAAGAAGTCAGCATCCGCTTAAGCAGTACAGGCCGAGCACTTTCTGGCCGATTCGGCCAGTGGTGGCGTGGGTACTCGCGCATAAGTTCTTTGAGCATTTGGGGATAAGTATTTTCCCAGAAACTTTTCAAATCTTGAGTTACCTGAAGTGCTCTTTTATGCGGACCTAATAACCTCAAAGTCATCAATATTTTTCCTCGTGCCAGCACTGGAGTTTGCGAGAGTCCATAAAAATCCTGAATATAAGATTCTATCCAGGGAGTTTGAGAAAGTTCATAGTTTATAGGGATTTTTCTTCGATCACTTAATCCGATGTAAAGGGGAAAGTCTTTTTCAAGTTCAAACTGACCTTCAGGATCAAAATTCTGATATAAATAATAAAAAAAATCTTCTTTAAGCTGTTCTTTATTAGAATCATTGAAACTTATATCATCGCTAGTATAGGTGGCCAAAAAATCACTTAAGCAATTTTCAATCGATTGGTTTAGATGACATTTATTCAAAGTGATAAGTCTTTTGTATTTTTGATCACTTTCTAAAAATTTTAAGTACAAAATTCTTAAGTCAAATAATGCTTTTCTTATCTCTGGATTTGGTGAATTTGCCATTTTCACATTTTCAGAAAGGATTATAGTTCCTATCTGTATTTTCTCTTTTTTAATAAAATGGCATTTCTTTTCATCAAAAATAATTTCATTAGTTTCTGTTAAAGGCAGGGGAATAAGATCGTATAGCCAATCTTCTTGAATGGGAAGAATCGCTTGCACCTGATTGGCATTATCTACATCTAAAACAATCCATAGAAGTTGATTTGGGTTAAAAGTATTGGCAAGGTCTTTAGATATTTTTAGAGTTTCTCCATTTTTGGTGATGACCTCGAAGTGCTTGTGTCCTCGGCTTCGGGCAATTCTATCTGGAAAGCCCATCAAAAGTAACTGTTCGACGGATGTCGTAGTATTTGGGTTAAACATAGGATTGGTAGGAAAATATTTTTTAAGAAATCGAGCTTTTTGCTTTTCACCGATGAGATCACAAATAAATTCTAGTAATTGGCGAAAGGTATCTTGGCTTGTATTTTCTGCTGCTACTAATGATCTAGCAAATCGTGGATGAAGATCATATGAAATCATTTTTCTTCCAATAGATGTAAGTTCAAAATTTATGGTCATGGCATTTAATGAAAATAGTAAGTCGGTACTGTTTTTAATCGATGCTATCTTGGGTTGATCGAGCCATGGTAGGTCTTCTAGTTTTAAATTAAAAAGTGAAAGTGACTTTAATAATAATTCTGATAAATCACTTCGTTCAATTTCGGCCACTAAGAAACTTGGGCGTTGTAGAAAGTCTAGTTCTGCATAAAGTCTGAAACAGTGACCATCTTTTTGTCTATTGGCACGTCCAGACCTTTGTATCGCCGAAGCTTGAGAGATTTTTATCGTCTTTAGTTCTGGCAATCCGGAGAAAAAGTTGTACGAACTTTCTCTAGCTAACCCAGAATCAATAACTATTGAAATTCCTGAAATTGTGACAGAACTTTCTGCGATGTTTGTAGATAGTATGATTTTTCTGGAATTGGTAGGCATTAAAACATGATCTTGCTGATTGGTATCGAGGTCTCCATGAAGAATAAAAATATCAATGCCATTATCATGACAAAAATATTCAATAAGCTTCTGGGTGTCTTTAATTTCTTTCATCCCTGGAAGAAAAACCAGAATATCGCCGAGGAGATTTTGTTCAATTATAGACTCTAGACAAGAGCGTATCTTTTTTTCCAGTGCAGCACCTATGACGCTTGTAATATTGGGTAAAAAATGCTGAGTAAGTTTATAGCGATGAGCTTGCTGTTCAATACTAAAAGTACTACCAGCTTGAGCTAGAAATACTTCTAGTTTTTTGGTTTCAATTGTTGCCGACATGACGATTAATTTTAAATCGGGACGCAAGTCATTTTTTATTTTGATTAAAAAGCTCAGCGCTGCATCTGTACTTAGGTGACGTTCGTGGAATTCATCCAATATCACTACTTCGACATCGGACAAATCTTTTTTTTCATTAAGTATTTTTAGAAATGTTCCTTCCGTTAAAAAAAATATGCGAGTGTTGACGCTTGTCATTCTTTCCATTCTAAAAATATAGCCTACAGTCTGTCCGACAGCTTCTCCTAAAGATTTCGCAACCTGAATAGCAGCTAGTTTTGCGGCTAATCGCCTGGGCTCAAGAATGTAGATTTTTTTGGAAGTTTGCTTTAAAAGATAAAGTGGAATTCGCGTAGTCTTACCAGAGCCAGGACTTGCTTTGAGTATTAGGTTGCTGTAATTAGCAATTGCCGTTGTTATATCGTTTTTAATCAAATCAATTGGAAGCTCAATCATAACGTGATGTTACTATAGACTTAGCCAATGTGCGAGTCGGTTGAATTCCAGTTCAAAATAATCAAGACTAGGAGCCGTTCTTGGAATAGCAATATTAATCCCAGTATATCGCTCTGCTTTTATTCCAAGTTGTTGCGTATAAGCTGTATAAATAAGTGGAGAAGTACTATTGTCGCCATTGCTTTCTACATAATCGTGTGTGCGGGCAAAACTTAGTGCATTGCTTAGTCGCTTGCCTTCAGCACTAATGAAATAATAATTAAAGGTATTGATTCCAGGGGCAAAGGGGGAAATTACGAGTTCACTGGAGTATAATTTTTTAAAAGGCCATTGGGTATTAATCGGCCCATTAATGAAACCATCATTGCTAAGAAGCAATTTTAAGTTTTCATTTTTTCCAAAATCAACTTCTTTTCCATAACTCCAGTCATTGAAGCCAAACACTAAAATAGATTGACTCTCGGGTGAATGGAGATGAATTCGGGGATTAGTTTTTAAGCTTTTGATGGAATCAATATTTAGCATTCTTATAATGGAAGTAAGGTCACGATCTGCAGTTTCATCATTGATGAGTTTACGAAGCTCGATCATCAGACTTCCTAAATCAACGAGAGAGTGATCATCCATTGAAGCATTACGTGAAAGAGTTTTTAGGATTTTATCTTTTTGTATTTCACTAAGGCTTTCAAAGAGGGGAGAAGCTACTTTTAAGAGATTGACTAAAGGCATGAGTTTACTATTATCGATGACAGAAATTGTGGCAGAGCTGATATTCACATAACTTCTTTGCGTTCCCGATTTGATATAAGAATAAGATTCAATAAAGTTTCGCGCTAGAAATATTGATGCTTCTTTACCACTACTGAATTTAGGAAGCAGGTTTATCGAATCAAAAGGCAATCCAGAGCTAAATTCGGATTCTTCAGAAGCGATTGTAAATTTAGAATTATTTCTTAATTCAAATAAAAACTCAATGTTTGCCATAAAGCATGCATCTAACCACAACAGATCTAAGCTTGGAGTTTGAGCTGCTAAAAGTGATTTTAATTCCTGAGTTTTTAAGCTGCTTAATCCCAGAGGCCCAGAGCCATGAGAATATATAAAGAGTGCCCTCTTGGATTTTGATTTTGAAAAAAAATTGGCAAGAAAATTTTGCAAGTTTCTGCCTCGTTCACTTTTAAGTAAACCTGGGATTTTATATTTTTTTAAGTCCTTGCGGTACATTAGATCGCTCAATGTCGCCTGGGTATTGCTTGGATCAGTTGGAACGTAGGTTGTACTCAGACCATTCATCTCGCGGTAGATACCCAGTTTTAAATTTGAACCTGGTGAAGCTTGAGTAAGTTCTATAATGTTTTTATCAATGTCTTGCTGAAAAAGTTGACTTTCACCCTCACCCAAGAAAACAGTGGCAACTTCCCATGAAGTTTCAGCCGCTACCAGAGTAGCCGTTTGAAAAAATAAAATGAAGAAAATAATATTATTTAATAATCGTTGGAGCGACATTGTCCTCATCTCCATTTATACCAAAAAGATTATCACTATCGATTTGCTTAGCTAGCGTTTGATAACTAACAAATCCAATTGCATTTATTGCGAAATCTAGTGATTTATCTATTGCAGTTTGTAATGCAATACTCGATCTTGGCATAGAGTCAAATGTTGTAGCCAATCCATTGGTAAAAATATCTAATTTCTTCGTGCCCTTTGGATCATTCGTACTTACTTTGCGATCAAAATACATTTGATTATAGTAGCGATACGAAGTACAGCTATCAAAGAAAAAGATTTGGTATCTTTTAGTGTTGAATTGAATTTTAGTTCCTAAGTTTTCCTCGATAGAGTCTAGGTCTAGATGTCCACCCAAACCGGAGTGTCCCTCATAAATCATAATTGAAGATTTCTCAATTGCGTCCTTGTAAAACCAGTGAAAAGCAAGTGAGTCTTCATCAATTCCTGTGGGAGCAAAAAAGAATCTGTAAACAATTTTGTTCTTTTGAATTGTCTCAACAAATGGAGTGGTCCCATCTTGAGTTTTAGCAATCGATCTTACCTGGGCTTCATTCCAGATGGTAGATAGAAAACCTTTACTTAATAGATAATTTCTAAACGTTCGGTAGTTAGCAGCATTTATATCGTTACTAGTTAGCGGATTTCTACTTAGGCTAGGATCATCCATTCCAAAAAGTATGTGAATTGTTATGTTGCCTTTTTCATCCGGTAAATTTTGATACTCTGGGTAAGTTTTTTGACTATTGAGAATACGGGTTATTTTAGCTTTTATAATGTTATAATCACGACCAATTTTTAGTTTACAACCCGGCCGATTAGGGCTCCAAAAATACCAGAAATCGCCCTCAGTCTGGTAGTGCTCGTCCGTACATGGGTTACGATTTCCTACCATTGATGCTTTGTAAATTTTAGATGGATTCACAGGTAGAAAGACATTGTAAAAATCGTTTACACCATTTTCAATTACCACCGTTCCGCTGTAATTGTAACCAATGGTTAGAGTCTCATTGTCTTGTGAGATGATTTTGATGTTGCTTACCTGGTGATCTCCTTTAGGAACAGCTGTGAGTTCGGCCATCGACATTGGTCCAACTATATGCTCCAATTGCGCCTCAATCACTTTTCGTAAAGTTTTGTCCTGAGGCTTTTTTGAAGTTTCATATTGAACAGTTGAAGAGAATTCTAATTTCGCTTCCGTGGAATTAGCTGCTGTATATAGTTTTCTCTCTTTTGAGTGTATCGGATTTGCCTTTGTGGAATTAATTGCCAAAAGCGATACAAAGATGAATTGAAAAATAAACTTTAACATTTGTCTTTCTCCCTAAATGAAAATACGAACCATAGTACTCTTGGATTGCGGTCAAGGGTGCAGAGGATGTATTTTTTACAGAGGGTATTTAGCGAGAGCTTTTAAGTTGGCCACAAGCCGCTAGAATATCACTTCCCTTGGTTGTTCTAACCATTACCCTTAGCTTGTTTTTGACCAACATCGCTTTAAATAATTCTACTTTGCTTGTGCTTGGTCTTTGATAATGGCTTCCAGGAAAGGGATTAAAGGCAATGAGGTTAATAATAGCTTTTCTTTTACCAAGAAGCCTAAAAAGTTCTTCAGCATCTTCATGGCGGTCATTGAGACCTTCAATGAGCAAATATTCATAAGTTATGTATTGCCTCTTCATCAAATCGAGTGAATCTAGCAACTGGAATAAATCCTCTAGCGGATAATGTTCATTAATGGGAATTAATTTATTTCTTATATGGTTAAATGGTGAATGCAGAGAAATGGCTAAGTTAATTTTTGGTAGATGATTAAATTTTTTAAGTCCAGGCAAAAAGCCTGCAGAAGAAAGAGTCATTTGTCTTGGGCCTAAACCAAGGCCTTCTTGATCAATAAAAATTTCGATAGATTTTTTTATTTCTTCAAAATTATGTAGAGGTTCTCCTTGTCCCATAAATACGATGTTGGGATTTATTGCGATGCTTGAAATTTCATTTTTTAAATAACTTTTTGCGACCATATATTGACCAATGATCTCATCTGCCCTTAAGTTACGAGAAAGACCTTGGGTTCCAGTGAAGCAAAAGGAGCAGTTCATTGCACATCCAACCTGAGAAGATAGACAGATGGTGTAACGCTTAAAAAAGGGAATGAGAACCGTCTCTACACTGCGACCATCACAAAGTTTCATGAGAAATTTAATTGTTCCGTCTGAAGCTCTTTGAGTTTGGCTTATTTGAGGTAAATGAAAGGTAAAATGCTTGCTCAGTAGGTCCCAAGTTTTTTTAGATAGCTCATTATTTTTTTTATTTTTATAGATTTGCCGAAAAAGTTCTGCTGCCAAAAATGGAGATTGCTGATTCTTTTTAAGAAAAGAAGTGAGCTCATCTTTAGATAAATGATAAAATGAGGTTTGACCACCTAAGTTGTTCATGTATTTAATATGCACGATCTTGTCATAATTGGGAATCAACATAATATAGATCTATAAAAAATTTATTTGGTTTAGTCATAAGGATCATTAAAAATATATGTTGATTGATATCCATAAGCATAAAAAATCTAATTCTGGGAATTTAGAATTTATAGTCGAAATGTTTTCAGTGGGAATTCACCCTTGGGATTTGAACTCGTTGGAGGATTTGGAGCATTTTAAAATCAAATTTAACCAAAAGAAAAATCAGTTGCCGCAAAACTTTTTAGCAGTAGGCGAGTGTGGTCTAGATCGAAGACGAGTTGGTATCGTCAACATAGCCTTTCAGCTTGAAGTGTTAAAGTGGCATCTGCTATGGGCGCTTGAAATCCAAAGGCCAATAATCATCCACTGCGTTCGCGCTGAAAGTGATATCTTACAACTTTTGAAGGAATTAAATTATCAAGGAATAATCTTGTTTCATGACTTTGCTGGCAATGAACAAATTCTAAAGAATTTATTAAAATTTAAAAGTTATTTCTCCTATGGCCCTGGTTTATTGAAGGATTCATGTCAAAAGCAACTGAGTTTAAAATCGACACCTCTTGATAGACTTTTTTTTGAAACCGATGATCAGGCAGACATTTCTATTGAGCAAATTTATCAAAAAGGCAGTTCGATTTTGAATTTAAATCCTTTGGAACTGGAAAAACAGATTCAATTGAATTTATTTTCATTTTTTAGAGATCTCAATAATGTCAGTTCCTCGAACTTGATCAATCTTTTGAGTATGCGCTTGACTACCCAAAATTGATTTTATGTCAGATACAACGTCTCGATTGTGATGAATTCCAGATCTTAACAACATAAACGCACTCGAACCAGGCTTTAAAGCTCTGTTGGTTGCTTGAATTAACGTTTTAAAATCACTATCGATAAAAAAGCGACATCGATTTTTAAACTCACTAGGAGAAAGTAGTCCTTCATTTTTAAAAAAATAAGGTGGATTTGAAACGATTAGATCATAGTTATTTTCAAATTCAGAATCTAGTAATTCTTGATAATTTTTAAGCAGAAAGCGCATAGATTGCGCAGTTGAATTTGGAAAAATCATCTCTAGGTTCTTTTCAAAATAAGGAAGATAGACTTCCTGAATTTCTAAAAAATCAATATTCAGGCTTAATTTGAGGTGCAAAGCAAGCTCAAGTCCAATAACTCCACATCCGGCACATAGATCGAGCACTTTCCAAGATTGAACATCTTTGTGGTTCTTAATTAATGAAGCCACTTTTTGGGCAAGGAATACTGAATCTAGAGAAAAACGATACTCTTGGGGCTGAAAGTAATCATATGTATAGAAACTATTTTTGCTCATTTGAATTTTATTCACTAAAATAATAGGATAATCAACTAAGAAATGAGTATTGAGGAATTTATATGAGATTTTCTGAGTGGTACTACTTGCTTGTTGCCGCATTTATTAATTCAATGTTTCAATATTTTTGGATTAAATTTTTCAAATCATTTACCATCCAAAAAACTTCTTTAATGGTAATGATCTTCATTAGTTCTTTTGGTATTTCCTGGGGACTAGATGTCATTCAGCGCGCCTATGATATTTCTTCATATTTCAATATTTTGAGAATTAGCCTTGGCTGTTGGTTAATGTTTTCGGTTGCTTCGTCGGCAAAACATTATCTACTAAATGGTTTAACTCCAAAGACATTTTTGCGAGATTTCACTGGCGAACTTATTGGTTATTTTCTTATGGGATCGACTATTTATCTCTTAACATAATCTAAGGACTAAAAATGCAAGAGCTTCAAGATATTTTCAATCTCCAAACTGCCAATAGATGGAGCATTTCTACAACTGATGCCGAAACTCGAATTGAGAAGTTAAAACGTCTTAAACAAGAAGTAATGTCTCGGCGAGAAGAGATCAAACTCGCACTGTATAAAGATTTTAAAAAGCCATACCCTGAATCTGAACTCACAGAGATTCATCCTGTTATTGATGAAATTAATTTTGCTATTAAGAATTTGAAAAAATGGATGAAGCCAAAAAAAGAATCAACCCCAATCGTTCTATTGGGATCAAAATCGCAAATTATTTATGAACCAAAAGGTGTTGTATTAGTTCTAGCGCCTTGGAATTATCCCTTCTCATTATTGATAAACCCAGTCGTTGCGGCCATCTCAGCAGGCAATTGTATTATTGCTAGGCCTTCTGAAAAAACGCCCAATACATCACTGATCTTACAATCTATTATAGAGTCTATTTTTGAATCAAATGAAGTCGCTGTCGTTTTGGGACAAATCGAAACCGCTCAGGCGCTTTTGGAGCTACCTTTTGATCATATCTTTTTTACGGGAAGTATCAATGTTGGAAAAATAGTCATGGCAGCTGCGGCTAAAAATTTAAGTTCTGTGACTTTGGAATTAGGTGGCAAATCGCCAGTGATTATAGATCGCGACGTCGATTTGGAATTAGCCGTAAGTCGTATTTCTTGGGGAAAATATTTAAATGCCGGTCAAACTTGCGTTGCACCAGACTATGTATTTATACCTGAAGAATTAAAGGTGCGCTTCATCGAACTTTTTAAATCTCAGGTTGCGCAAAGTTATGGGGAAACTTCAGTTCACAGAAAAGAGAGTGCTGATTTTGCCCGTTTAGTTGATGCTCAAAGTTTTAATCGATTAACTCAAAAAATGCTTTCGGAAAAAAACTTAATAGAGGGCTCAGATAATTCAGAAGAAAACTATTTGTCTCATTCTTTGGTAGAGACAAATATGAACAGTTCTCTTATGGAAGATGAAATTTTTGGACCAATTCTCCCTTTTATGACCTATAGAAATGTCGATGAAGCAATTTCTTATATTCGGGCTCATTCAAAACCTTTAGCCTTATATATTTTTTCAAAAAATAAACAATTCATTGAACGCTTAAAGCGTGAAACAACTTCAGGTGGAGTAGGTGTTAACCAAGTTATACTTCACTTGGCTAATCCCTATTTGCCATTTGGAGGAGTTGGGTTTTCTGGTCAAGGTAGTTATCACGGCTTTTATGGATTTAAGGCATTTTCGCACGAAAAATCAGTTTTGCAGCAAGGTCGATGGTCATTGATTAGTCTCTATTTTCCACCTTATTCAACATGGATGAGCCAATTTGCATATAAAATTTTAAGATGGTTAGAGTAAAAATTGTATGAACAAATTAGAAAATTACTTAAGTGAATATGAACAGTCTCATCAAAATCTGGCCAATATTCGCATCCATAAATTTTGTGTTCCTGTGATTATGTTTAGTTTGTTAGGAATATTGAAAGCTTTGCCAGTACCTAGTACATGGCCTTTATGGTTGGACTGGAGTTCGTTTATGATTATTTTTGCACTGGGCTTTTATGCAAACTTAAAAAATATAAAAATATTTTTGGCGATGTTACTTTTTATTATTTCTCAGCTTATTATTTTAGAACTAATGAGACCCCATTTTTTTATTTTGTGCTTTTTTCTTTTTATCCTGGCCTGGATATTTCAATTCATTGGGCACAAACTAGAGGGCAAAAAGCCGGCTTTTTTAAAAGATATTTTTTTTCTTTTGATTGGTCCCATTTGGATCGTTAAATTTTTAGCTGATGCCATGGGGATAAAGTTATTTAATAGTGCCAAGGATATTTAGAAAAATCACGAGCACGCTTTTCCACAAAAGAGCTTCTGCCTTCACTGGCTTCATCTGTTCCATAAGCTAAACGGGTTGCTTCTCCAGCGAAGAGCTGCTGGCCCACTAATCCATCATCTATCATGTTGAATCCGAATTTAAGCATTCTCATCGCGGTGGGAGATTTTGAATTCATCTCTCGGGCCCAGTCTAATGCCACATTTTCCAACTCTTTGTGGGGTATAACTGCGTTGACCATCCCCATGTCGAAAGCTTCTTGAGCGCTGTAATTTCTTCCTAAAAAGAATATTTCTCGAGCTCTTTTTTGCCCTACCATTCTTGCCAGATAAGCGGAGCCATAACCCGAGTCAAAGCTTGCGACATCTGGATCTGTTTGTTTAAAAATGGCATGTTCTGCTGAGGCGAGTGTTAGATCACATACGACATGAAGCGAGTGTCCGCCTCCGACTGCCCATCCTGGAACTACGGCGACAACAATCTTTGGCATGAAACGAATCATGCGTTGAACTTCTAGAATGTGTAAACGACCAAGTCGAGCTTGATCGATCTTACCTAAGTTTTCCGAAGCTGAAGTTATTTCTTCGTATTTATAACCATCTTTTCCACGTATACGTTGATCTCCTCCTGAGCAAAAGGCCCATCCCGCATCTTTAGGGGAGGGACCATTTCCAGTTAATAGAACTACCCCTACGTCTGCACTAACTCTAGCGTGATCAAGGGCGAGGTAGAGTTCATCAACCGTTTGTGGGCGAAAAGCGTTTCGTACTTCTGGACGGTTAATTGCTATCCTTACCGTGCCCTGTTCAACGGCGCGATGATAAGTAATATCCTTAAATTTAAAGCCGGGAACTTCTATCCAAAGTTTAGGGTTAAAAATCTCAGAAACCATACTGACTCCCATTTGAAAAATTGACCAGATATTGCCATGGGAAAGTTAATAAACCAACCCTCGTATATTGAAATTCATCTAAATAAATTAAAGCCAACGGCGAGTTGGATCTTTGGTGTCTACCGGCCACGACTTAAAGTTGTAATTCCCCAAAATTGCCGTTATTAAATTATGAGTGGTCACTTCAATATCTTCCAGGCTCCAAAAATCGTCTTTAAACGAAGTTTGGCTTTCATGGATCGCTAAATGGGCCGCGAGGGAATAAACCAGGCCACTCATTGGGGGAATGGATAGCCCCATTGTGCTAAGTACCCCTTGGAGTCGGGAGAGTACTTCTTTTCCACCAACGGAGTGCATTGATATGAGCACAGAAGCAGGCTTGTTGAAAAAAACATTTGTGGCTTCAAACTCGGTACAATCTTCCAGGAACTTTTGAAGTGGTGAGCCCCAGCTATCCCAATAAGTTCCAGAGGTAAAAATAAAACCATCTGCCCAATTTAGTTTTTCCTTTAGATTTACTAATGGGTATTTTTTTAGATGGATCACTTCGACTGTGGCTTGATATCGATGCAAAGTCATCAGAGCTTGCTGAATCAGGATCGAAGTATTTCCCTTTTCGGCACCTAGACTTCCATTTAAAATTAAAATATTTTTAGATTTTGAATTCATAGATAAATCCCTTGATTATTTTCGAAAAATTTTTTGAGCAACATTTCGTCTTCCATATTAAACATTGGAGTATTGAGTCTATCCGAAGCATTTTTTTCATTTTCTGACATCTTCCATTGCTCAAGAATTCTCATAAAAGATTGACTGCTTCTTTCTTTTCGTATGAAAGCAGATTTCAAACATTTAAAAAGGTGTATAACATAAGCATTCATATCACTAGATACATATTCAAACTCTTTTCTAAACTGCTCATCTTCCTTGAGCCAAATAATAATGTCATCTTGTTCATAAAGAGAGTTCAGTAATTGGTAGAAGCCAAGCTGACCTTTTGCCTTTTCTGGAGAGTTAAAAAATTGATCGGCATGCATAAGATCGTGAAGCACAAAACTTAATGGATCCCTGATATTGAAAACCAGTTGAGCAATTCGTTTTGGTTCAACGATGGTCGTAAGGCAACGAGAATTTTGTAATTGCAGAGCAAGTAGTTCTTTTGGAGAGGGAATATGCTCAAGTCTTTGAATGGCCCATTTTTTTTGGTACCAGTGAACCATGGTCCGATTTATTGATAGAGGAATAGATTTAAGATTAAAACAACTAAAAAGCTCCATTCCACAAACGCCCTGAAGTTTTTGATGCTCCCAACTGTCTAATTTGAATGATTTAGGAATAATCTCCAGAAGCTTTATTTGTTTAGTTGAATAGTTCAATGATCCTTTTTTTTGCAAATAGTTTTTTTGATGCTTAATTCTTAAAAAAAGCAAAATATATAGGGTCGTGAAGTCCTCACAACTAAGACTTTGATCTTTAAGTGCTTGGATATTCTCCTGCAAATAAAGTTCATTTTTGGCCAAATCTTCAGAAGTAAGTAGTATTTTTTTATAGGAGCCGCTGCGATTTTTCATTTAAGATCCATTTCATTGATACGGATGAGCAATACTGGAGGTTCAGCGAGTCAAGTTTAGCCTCTTTTGAGCCGAATAGTCTATCATGAGAGATCTAAAATATAAAAAATCAATTCTCGAATTTTCCCTAATGCTAAATGAAGCTCAAAGACCAATTCAAATTTTGGATTCCGTTAAGTGGAGTGATGAAATGGAAAATTTCATCATAAAGAATAACTTTAAAGAACTTCCTAAAATAACTTATCATGATCGACCTTTAAAATATGACCCTGATAAGAAAATGCAGGAATTTAAAGAACTAAGATTAAAAATCACTAGAGACCTAGGAGCACAGGATAATATTGGTAAAATTTTAATTCGCAATTGCCTTCAATATGAAGATGTCGTCATGATGCTGAAAAATCGAGGAAAGGTTGAGTTTTATAATTATTCCAAAAAACTTTATGGTAGCCCCTCTGAGTTGATGAAGGATGAGCGAACAAAACTTTCAGAATTCTCCATTGTTTTGGATAATATACTTTCTACATTTGCACCACTAACGGGAGAGCACTCCGAAAAAAAATTAACATCAGAAATGCTTGTAAGTGAGCTCAAAGCAAGGTTGCAACCTTATTTTCTTGGTGAAAATATAAAAGTCAAACTCTCGGATGGAATTCTTTCCGATGCTTCTGCCGGTTCTGATTATATTAAAATCAAAAATGGAATGATGTTTTCTAAAAGAGATTTGGACATTTTTGAAGTTCACGAAGGTTGGGTTCATTTAGGAACTACTCTTAATGGACTACATCAACCTTACGCGAAATGGCTTGCGAAGGGACCGCCATGCTCTACTGTGGCCCAAGAGGGACTTGCAGTCATGATGGAACTACTTAGTTTTTCTCTATTTCCCTTGCGCGCTAAAAGGCTCAATGACCGTATGATGGCGTGCCAAATGGCAGAGGAGGGAGCTGACTTATTGGAAGTGATTGGATTTTATCGAAATAAAGGACAATCTGATGTTCAGGCCATTAGAAATGCGGGAAGAATTTTTCGAGGAGCTGACTTAAGGGGCGGATCTCCCTTTACCAAAGATATTGCTTACCTTAAGGGTTTTATGATGATCTATCACTTTATTCATTCTTCATTGAAGCAAGGCAAGAGTGAGCTCATTCCATTTTTATTTTCTGGCAAAGTTACGATTGATGATGTCTCAGTTTTATCACTAGCTCATCATGATGGACTAATTACTTTACCTCAATATCTGCCCACTCAGTTTAGTAAGTTAGAGATAGTAAAAATTGAAAACACTTTTTCAATCTTTAAAAAGAAATTGAAGTTTGAGAGTCTTGAAAATGAAGGTTTGATTAAAAAAAGAGCTGCATGAGAGATCACTTTCCTACATAGGTGCGCTTTCTGCCACCCCAGGAAGATCTTGAAATTCAATTAAAAATTTCTGAAGCATTTTATAATTTGTTAAGTCAATCATTCCTCGAAATTGTCCCCAGTATAAAAAACTGTAAAGACTCATTGATAAAAAATTCCAATCTTCTGGCTTTTTTGGATCAAGAGTCGTTGCCCATGGAGAGAGAAATTCAAGAATGAGTAGAATTCTTTCTTTTTGTCTTTCAATATAGGTGTTGCCAGCCTCTAGATCAAGACCGCCCCTCTTTAGAGAAAATAAATTTATAGCTGTATCCAATGCAGCATCTATCGCTGAAAGGATATTTTCTTCAGGTATGGTGAGGCTCTTCAAACTATATTTAATAGAAAGGTATTGAAAAATAATTCTTGAATCATAAATCACTGTTTCACCATCAATAAGGATGGGAATTTTATTAATGGGGTTAAGTGATTTAAGATAATCACTGTCACTTTTTTCCAAATAATTGACAGGTTTTAATTCAAAAGGGGTTAAGTTATTTAAAAACAATCGCAATTTTCTTACGTAGGGGGAAGTAAATGAACCAATTAAAATAGTATTCATAGTTTGTCCTGTTAAAATTATGATATGATACTTAAGTGCTTAACCATAAAATTGGGCGGGCAATAAATCAATATGAAATGTAGATATTTTGAAAATTCTCACTGCAGTTCTTGTGAATTTCTTGACAAAAGTTATTACGAGACTTTGATCATAAAAGAAAAAATTCTAAATCAATATTTTGTTGAGCCGGCTAAGCTTTTAAAACCTACGATTGGCCTAAAAGACGATGCTATGTTCACTAGAACAAAGGCTAAACTTGCAGTTTTTTCTAAAAATAATGAAATCCATTTTGGATTTTATAATTCCAAAGGAGAACCTACTGAGCTTGAGCAATGTCCTTTACATGGTTTGGGAGTCAACCAAACCTTAATCGATGTTAAATCGCTATTTAAAAAATATAAGATAATTCCTTATGATTTACATCAAAAGAATGGAGAAGTTAAATATCTGCTAATTTCCCAAAGTGATGTATCGGGAGAATTGCTTTTTCGCTTTGTGTTGCGTTCAAAAGAGTCACTTGATCGATTAAAAAAGCTTTCCGCTGATTTACTAGAACGACATCCATTAATAAAAGTTATTACTGCCAATATTCAATCCGAACATAAAGCCATATTAGAGGGGGATGAAGAAATTCTTTTGACCAAAGACTCTTACATTATACACCACTTTGATTACGTTCAATTAGCATTTGGTGCACGAAGCTTTTTTCAAGTGACTCCTCAAATTGCCCGCAAGTTATATTCGGCGTTGTATGAGCAAGTAAGAGCAGACAATCCTTCAAGCTTTTTAGATCTCTTTTGTGGTGTTGGGGCATTTTCTTTTTATGCTTCTCGGGCCTGTGCTGATGTTGTCGGTGTCGAAATTTCTTCAGATGCTATCGCTTTTGCTAAAATTTCAAACCAACTAAATAAAAAATCAATTGATTTTGTCGCTGGAGATGTAGAAAATTATTTGGAACTTAATTCCAGAAAGTTTGATGCGATTATGGTCAATCCTCCAAGACGAGGTCTAAACTCTTCTATCATCAAGACACTTTTAACACTTTCACCTCAATTTCTATATTATTCAAGTTGTAATGTTGAAACATTGGCAAGGGACTGGCTTCAACTAAGTCAGCTTTATGAGCTCAAAAGTTTACAGATTTTTGATATGTTTCCTTATACCTCTCATTTTGAAACTTTGGCCTGTATGGTTCTTAAATCTAATGAATAATTTTATTTTTCTTTTTGAGTTGAATCTTTTAAATTATTAAAAGGTAATAAGGGTATTAATTTTGGTACAAAATGGATAATTTATTTCAATACAATCTCGATTCTGACCCACTTGAGTGTTTCGAGCAGTGGTACCAAGATGCCAAAAAAGTTGAAGAAAACCCTGAAGCAATGGTTTTATCAACCGTAGATATCAAAAATCGCAGGCCTCATTCAAGATTTTTGCTCTATAAGGGGATGCTCGAAAAAAAAATCATTTTTTATACTAATTATCAAAGCCCCAAGTCGCTTGAGATAGAAGCAAATCCTGAAGTCGCTCTGACTTTTTATTGGCATAAATCTAAACGACAAGTCCGTATTAATGGACTTGCAGAAAAAATGAGTCCAGATGACTCTCATAAATATTTCCAGTCTCGAGACAAAGAAAGTCAAATTGCTTCAATTGTTTCAGATCAAAGCCGGCCAATCGAAAACAGGGATCTACTTTTGCAAAAGTACAACGAAGCCCTTGTTACATTTAAAAATAAAGCAGTTCCGTGTCCATCACAATGGGGAGGATTTCTAGTTTCGCCCTTTGAATTTGAATTTTTTATTTATGGAGAACATCGTTTAAACGACAGATTTTTATTTCAATTAGTTAATCAACAATGGGTTATTGCTAGATTGCAGCCCTAAGAATTATTTTCAAGGACGAAGATATGCATCCATTTAAAACTGACCCCCGCCTAGAAGTTGATTCATATTTTATTGCAGAGATGGAGCTTAGTCGACTGTACGTTAAAAACGACAAAGATAATCCTTGGTTTGTCTTGGTACCACGTCGAAATCATTTAGTAGAACTTGTTGATCTCACACATGAAGAACAAACCATGTTGATGGAGGAATTAAGCATCGTTTCCGATTTTTTAAAATCCTATTATCAGCCTTATAAGATTAATATCGGCTCTCTGGGAAATATTGTTCGTCAATTACATATCCACGTTATCGGAAGATATGAAAATGATCGAAATTGGCCTCATCCCCTTTGGGGAACGAATCCGAATACTATCTTTGAAGAAGTCGAACTTGAAAATATCAAATCAAATTTTTTAGAGTTTTTCGAATAAAAAAATCTTTAGTTATGCAGCTTCATCATTTGTGCTTGTTGCCCTTGAACCTGATTGAATGCTATCTATGTAGAGATTGATTGATTCAGGGACTTCTTGAAAAAAATCATCTTCTCGGAAAAAGATTTTGTTTTTTAGTTGCTCGCTTTCAGTTGCTGCTTGGGTAAAATAGCGTTGCAATCGATGAAGAGGACCAGCTATCTTGTGAGAGTAAAATAGACCCCAAACACAGGCAATGCTTGAGATACTCAGAGCTACTGTTATAAATACATTAGTCATGAATTTTTTTTGCTCATGTATCATAAGAAAGAATGGATGATCTGGTGGCAAGTTTAAGGCTTGACCTTTTACAATATAGGAATGGAAAAAATAATCATTGGCTAAATAGATGATCGACATAGAAATAAAAGAGATCAACATCAGAGAAGCAATAAATTGGATTTGAAAATTTGAATTAATGAGAAATTTCTTTTCACCTAGAACTAAGCTGATAATAGGTAAGCGCTTTTTAAAATTTGTCATTTGCTCCTCTTGATTATGAGATTCATCATTTTGTTTTGAATTAATTTTGAGCATTACCATAGACCATTTCCTCTTTTTCTTCTTGATTGTAGTTCATTTCGATGAGTTTAGATTCTAGGCTTGCCCCTTCTAATGGATCATCGATAAAATCATCTTTTTCTTTTGGTTTCTTTTTTAGTGAAGCAATGGTTCTGGAAGTATCGGTCTGATTTTTGAACCCTTTAATTTTATCTACAAAGGAATCTTCCTTAATCAATTCAGTAATATAATTGATTTCATCAGAACTAAGTCCGTTTTCAGATAATGATTTAATTTGATTAATTTCTGCATAGGTATAGTTTTCTTGAATCATTAAGTAGTAAGTAAATTTAGGGTCCCATCGTTCTGAATTGGTCAGTTCCAACTTTAACTTATTTTTTATATTTACAATTTCATCTTGAATTCTCTTGGTATCTTTCAATGATCCTGATTGATCAGCGAAACTCTGTTCAAGTAGAATTTGTTTGTCTTTAAGGTTTTGCTTACTATCAAAAACTTTTTTGGCGACTTTGATTTGCTCTTTTGTATCTGGGTCAATTTGGACGTTCTCTTCATTGATTACCGTGCCAATTTTGTCGAGTTCTCTTCTTTTGCTTTGATTTAATAAAGAGGTGCTTTCTTCGAAATTTGCACTTTTACTTTTTTGAGTTCTACTAACATTGTAATTGGCCATATTGGCTTTTTCACTTTTAAGATAAAGACTTATTCCCCAAAGAATAAGAGCACTGGCAAAGGCGAAAATGGATAATTTTCTCATTGTTAATACTTTTAAAATTGTGAAATTTTGTGCTAACAACTGACGTACAACTGACAAATTCACAGTTAAATTTCTTTCATTGTAGTAAAAAAAATGACCAGAATTTATCTAGATAAAAAAAATTCTCAATTGTAATAAGTAATAATGACTTAGCTTACTAGTTGATCTTTTTGAGTCAAATTATTAACGTTGAAAAGTGACAAAAAAAAAAGGCAGATAGAAAATCTGCCTTTATTTAGACCATTTTTAGATTCTCTTGGATTATTTTTTAGGTGAAACAACGCTGGCAGGCAATCTTGCTCCGCCACGAGCATTTTCGATCTGCTTGAGTTGAATAATGGCAATTTGATCTTCCGATTTTCTTAGTTCGGCAGCGAGCTCGGTATTGATTTTAATCATGTTTTTCATGTCTTCTGATGGTTTCATTTTTTCAATTTGACGTTGGTACTCTAATAGTGATTTGGTTTTATATGCCAGTTCTTTTTTAAGAAAAGATATTTCTGATTTGTAATTGTCTTTAAGGTTTTCTTCTATTTTTTCTTGATTTAGTGATTTTTCGATTAGCCTATCTTTTGTTTTTCTCAATTCTGTTTCAAGAAAAGTTATTTTGTCATCATAAGATTTTTGCTGTGAGGTTAGTAGTTTTGTTAGGTAGGTAATTTTCATGCTCTGATTGTAGTCGGCAGCATAATTTTCATTTTTGACAACACTTACTTCATTGGATTCATCTACCGTAGCCCATTCATAGGGAGGTAACTCTTTTGCCGAAAGGATTGAGCAGGTACCAAAAGTTAAGAGTGTGATTGTTAATACTTTCATTGACCTTCCTCAAAATAGGTTTATCACTAGGATTTCTATTTTTCGGAAGGGCAATTTAATTACTTAAGTAAAATCATCAGCAAATCTTATAAACTTTCCGGTGTAGCATCCCAAATGGTTGATTTTTCGCCTTTGTGGGTTGTTAGCTGGATCCGATTGGCGCTATCGAGAACCATAAGTTTTAAGACTTGCTTTTCTTTTTCACTGCATGAGTCTTCGCAAGTATGTGCCATTTCCGCCATCATTAGGCTGCCTACGGAATAAGGGCCATTTAAGTTTTCATCACAAGCAGCTTCTCCTTCATAGTCATGACCTTTAGGACATGTTGCATGCATAAAACCTAAGCTTTTAGCGTTCCCATCACTGTGTCTTGCTTCATGAAAAAATGTTCCAAGTCTGAATATGGTATTTGAAAATGCATTGGAATTTTCCTTATTGATCATAAGATCTGGTGAAAAAAGGCCTTCGCCAATTTGAATAATCCCGACGCGAGGTGAGTTCACGGCTACTTTTTCTGAAGCTTTTAAAAAGCCTCGAGAGATTTTCATACCATAGACAGTTTTATCTGATTTTCCACCGTAATAAAGTGCAGATCCAATATTAGACATAACGGTCATTGCTTTTTCAGAGCTATCAGTGTTTAAAGCGGAAAGTGCTTTAGCGGTATCTTTATCGAGAGAGTAGGGAATTGCTTCAGCATTGGGAAAATCAACATTTTCTCTATCTTTGTAGATTACTCTCTTGATTAATAGGCTAAATAAAGACAACGCATTTTCTGAAATGACATAGTTTACTCTCTGATTTAACCACTCGTTGGCCGTAGAAGAATTAAGATTTGATATTCCCATAACTGCTTTAAGTTTTTGTGGTGAAGATAGAGATTGAAATTTGATGCTATCGATAACCGACAAATCTTTTTCAATTTTATTTCTAAGATTTTCTTTTATGTCTTTTGATAAAGTGATTTCAGAACCATAGCTCAAAGTTGTTGAAGCCACTAAGACGGTTGTTAAGATGACATTTTTCATTTGTACCTCAATTTTAAAGCTCTTTTGATTCATTCTATATTACCCGAGTATTTTTCTCTAACAGACTCTGGCTTTACTATAATTTTTATAGGGTGCTAGGTGTCGGGCACTTGCTTCTGGATTGAATCCAAAGGCTAAATAAGTTAGCATTTTGGATATGAAATTTATAGCTATAGTATTGCTTTTAAAGGCTAGCTTGACTCTTGCCAGTGCCCCCTCTTGGTATGTCGAATATAAGAAAACAATCCCGGATTGCGAAAGTGCATTGCTTTGTGTTTTAGGTGAAGGAGATTCGATTGTTGAAGCCCAAAGAGAGGCGCGAACCGAAGCCGCTAAATTTTTTCAAACCAAAATCAGCTCCAAATCTTTAATTTCAAGTTTTAGTGAACAAAGAGACAATCAAATTCTCGGTAATTTTGAAGAATTCATATCAAAAAATGTTTCTGAAGAAACCACTGAAGCATTAAGTGGATTGGAGATTAAAAAGCAAGAGCAAGTCGATGGCCGCATCTATCTGATCATGAGCTTAGATAAAGAAAAATCAGCGCAAGGGTTTAAGACTAAGATCGAACAACTCGATGCTGAGAATGTTCAATTGTTTGATTCACTTTCAAGATTTACCTATCCTAAAATTTTTCGCAATCTCGCAAGTATTGCTCCATTAGAAGAACGATATTCATTGCTTAGTTCAAAACCTTTGAAGCTAAAATTATCAAAAGATTTTATGCTGGAAAAACTCAATAAATTGAATCCAATTAAGATGGCCCTTGTTTCACAAACGGTTCGGTTGCCAGAAAAACTTAAACATATTTTAACTGAAATTTTTGCGCCCCTAAAAGTTATACTTACATCAAAAAAAAATGCTCCTCAATACACTCTTAAAACACAACTACTTTCTGAGGATCAATACCTAAAAGTTGCCGGATTCAAGCGCTTGCAAATTATTTTTCGACTAGAGGTTTTAAATGCTAAAGCTGAAGTACTTGGGCGAATCAGTACTTCCTCGGTCCAGGTCGCTCGAAATCGTGAACAAGCAATCGATATGGCGATTACAGAATTAAAAGAAAATATAATTGAAAATTTAAATCAGCTCAGCCTCGCTAATGCAGATAATTCAACACTCAATAAATCAGGAGATCACTTATGACAAAAATTTTGACCATTGCATTTCTTCTAGGTCTTGTGGCTTGCTCTAGCTCGAAGAAAAAAGAAGAGGACCGCCCGTTAGAAGAAGTAAAGCATACTGAAATAAGAAAAGAATATGAAGTGCGAGACGCTAGCTCTAATATTCGACCAGGCTGGATTGAAGATGCCAGAGTTTGGGCAAAACAAAATGAAAAGGATGTAGATAAGAATAGTTTTTTTTCTTACGAAACAGAGCCCAAAGTTGCAAGGGCGATAGCTTGTGATATTGCCAAAGCTAATGCCAAGACAGATATTGCAGGTGAAATAACAACCTTTATTCAAAAAACGTTGGGTACAAATCAGGAGGGGAATGCTTCGATAGATATGAACAATCCTAAATTAGCTCCTTTAAAAGAATTTATTGATAATACCTTAGCAGAAAAAATTCAATCCATGATTCACGGGGCTTCTGTAGAAAAAACTTATTGGGAGCAAAGAGAATATAAGAAAAGCTTGGGAAGCAAAGAAGATTTTAAGGCTTTTACATGTGCAGTTTTAATTAAAATGGACTCTGACCGATTGAAAAAATCAGTCGAAGAAGCCGCAAATTTTGTAGCTAAAAAAGTTGAGGATCCCGAAGCTAAAGAAAAAGTAAAGAAAGCATTGGATACTATTTCTGATGATTTTGTAAAAAGCCGTCGTGGTGAAATTTAATTAACAAGTAATAACTAGGAATATTTTATGAAAATTGCATTAATGATATCAAGCCTGCTGATTCTTGCTTCGTGTTCATCTTTCAAGGCAGAAAGAGTTGATAATAAAACCTCTGATGAAAAAGCACTCAAAATTACTGACCAATGGCTTCAAGCAGATACTGAACAAGTCATTCGTGAAGCTATGAAAGAGATGGCGGATCACAAAGGACTTAGAAAGTATATGATGGAAAATGGTAAACAGTTAAAGATGTTCGTGGGAGAAGTCCAGAATTTAACCAGCGAAGCTTATTTTCCAATCTCAGATATTAACGATGAACTTTTAAATGAAATCTCTAAACAAGGTGATTTTGTCTTGGTTGATGCTGATGCTCGCAACCACATTTTGAAAGAAATTACCTATCAAAATGACGGTATGGTTGATCCAAAATCGACTAAAAGGGTGGGGAAGCAAACTGGTGCTGACCTTATGATTTTTGGCAATATTTTTATGAAACCAGAATCTCGGGATGGCAAAACAATCAAGCAATACTCTATCAATCTTCGCATCACCGATATCGAAAAAGGAATAGAGATCTTTAGAACAAGATCAAAACTTTCTAAGTTTTCTGAACAAAGTAAAATGGGCTGGTAAACTCGAGTGTTTGACTTTTATAAAATGGCTTTCAAAGTACTTTTGATTTGCTTATTAATAAGTAGCTGCTCTAGTGCCGGTCGAAAGGATCGTGACGAGCTCAGAACTTTATATTTAACTGGGGCCTATGATAATGGGCTCCAGCTTTTGTCTAAATCTGAATTTTATTTAAGCGAAAAAGAAAAATTGCTTACTCTTATGGAAAAAGGGATGTTGTTGCATTCTAAGGGTGATTGGAAGCAGTCAACAGTTGCTCTTGATGAAGCCCGAAACCTTTCCAATAAATTGTATACTATTTCAATTTCTAAAAAAGCAGAGAAAAATTTTGTTAATGATACAGTTGATGTTTTCTATGGTGAAGTTTATGAGCGCTCAATGCTTTATTTTTATCTCTCACTAAATGCTATTTTGACTTACCAACAATCGAAAAACCGAGATGATCTTTTTCGGGCCCGTGCAGAAATTTTAGCTTGGGATGCTTTTTTAGCCTCAATAAAAGAAGAACGACTTGGGAAATCAGTTTTTAAAAATGATCTTTTGCTTAAACTCTATGGCGCTAAGATTCATCAAATGATGGGAACCAGAGAAGATGAGCAAATTGCGACAATTCTATTAAGCGATGCTAAGAATATAATTTACAAAAATTATAATTCTTATCCTACCTTCAACGGTCTCTATAAAGAATTTAAAAAAGATTATGAAAAACTAGCGACTCTTCCAGCTTCAGAAGTTCAAAAAAATTATATTGCTCCTACTGATTTTCAAAAATCATTAATGTCCTATATTGACCAAAGTCTTGAAGCAATAAAATCTCCCAAAAAGAAAGACTCTAAAAAAACAAGAGTCACTCTCGTTCTCCAGAAAGGAGTTATAGCCCAAAAAATCGCTGAAAAAAATTTTTATGGACTAGATTTTTTGGCAAAAGAGCCACTTGTGTCTCTTTTTGTTGCGGATGTATTGGGATTGCTTCCTACTGCAAATACCTATAATCCAGGTGGAGCTTATCTTGGATTAGTTGTGGCGAGCACTGCGCTCAATACCGTTGGAGTCGGATTTGAATTGCCTAAAATTCAAAATTTTTCTCAGCCTAAAAAAATCTATTTATCAGTTATAGATAAAGATAAAAAAGAGATAGCTTCTAAGGAGTTGCCATTGGTTGACCCCATGGGGGATATTGCAGAGGAAGCCGTTTTTGAGCAATCAGCTTGGACGTACACTCGAGTGGGCACCAGATTGGCCATCAAGCATGCATCGGCTATTTTAGCCTCTTTTGCAACCTATAAAGCTTTGGGTGGAAAACAGCAGAATGATTTTTTTGCCAGAAATGCAGCACTCCTTCAATATATTGGAGCCTCTAAAGTAATTGAAGAATCTGAAAAAGCTGATACCCGTTACTGGTCCACGTTACCAAATGAGCTGCGGATGATTGATCTAGATTTAGCACCGGGAAATTATTCATTAGTCTTAAAACTTGAATCGTCAGAGAAAATGGAGCTTGGGACCATTCAAATCACATCCCAAGAAATGCCTTATATTGTCAGCATTAGAAAAAATTAAAGATTAGGCTTGAGCGCTAGAGTTTGAGCGAGTGTTTAAGTTTAATAAAATAAATGCTAATAAAAGTGTGAACATTTGAGCCGTCATAGTTTGCCAGGTCGGAAATAGACCAAAGGTATCAAAACGCAAATTGATAGGTAAGGATGTCGAATTGAGAATGCCAGCTTCCTGCAGAGAATGAACTGCTTTGCCCGAGAGAATAAAGGCCAGAAGCGAAGTGAGAATAGACGATATTTTAAATAATTCCCGGATCGGCATTTTTTTAGAGTAGGCAAGAGCAAAGTAAGAAAGCACAAAGATAAGAATAAGTGCGGTTGCCAATCCTAAGCCTATTGCGTTTTTACCAATTTCATTTGTTTGAAAATAGAGTGCGCGAATAAATAAAACGGTTTCGAATGCTTCTCTGAAAACAGATAAAAACGAAATAGAAGCAAGCGCCCAAAGATTTTTGTTGTCTATGGCGCCTTTTACTTTTTCGTGGATGAATTTTTTCCAGCGTGTTATTTCTGTTTGCCGATGAAGCCAAAAGCCAAAATACAGGAGTACGATTACCGCAAAAGTTGAAGTCACTGCCTCGAGCATTTCACGACTTGCTCCACTTAATTTCATTAAAAAACCTGAGAGAGTCCAAGCGACAAAGCCTAGTGCAAGTGCTGACAGCCAGCCAGCGTGAACCCACATCGCTGCTCGCTTATTACCGAAAGCCTTAATGACGGAAAGTAGAGTAAGAATAATCAAAACAGCTTCAAAACCTTCTCGCAAAATGATGCCAAAGGCTCCGGAAAAAGCAACTCCAAAACTCAACTCTTTCTTGGTCAGGGCTTCTTCAACTTCATTTAATAGTTTTTGGGTTGTTAAGATTTGACTTTCTAATATCTCAGGAGAGTTAGTATTATCAGAAATAATTTTTCTGATTTTACTCATCTCTATTTCAATTTTACTCACCAATGCTGAATCGTTAGCCTTTATAGCTGGTTCCACTGGCTCAATGCCTTCAAGATAAGCTTGTAGGGCAAGTCGCTTGGAATCTTTTGTCGAATTATTTTTGTAAGCTTCTAGTGATTGATCAAGAAAATTTTTTGCCTTGTTTAAATAATAAGAATTAGTTGTAGTATTGTTTTTAGTTCGCAGCATGGCTAACGCTAATTCTTTATTTTTATTTTCCTTAGTATAAATTTTTTCCATTAATTGAGCATCAGACAGACTGGCCATATCTTCTAGCGTAAATGAGTAAGTGTTAGTGGGAGAAATCGAGCCTTTTCTGGCAATACTTACATGACGAAGTGACATAACATAGAAAGCCAAGTCCCAAACTTCTTTGTCGCTAAATTGGTTCCACGCCACCATTGAAGTTCCAGGAACTCCTAAGCGAATAGTATTGTAACTATGAAATGCTGAAATGGAGTTCATTCGCGTTGAATTAAAAAAATTGGCTGGTTTTGGGGTTAAATCTTTAGCAGAGGGGCCATCACCCATGCCAGACTTGCCGTGACAACTCGTGCAGTTTTGTTCAAAAAGAATTTTGCCGTTAGCAAGAGAAGGCCAGGCATTGGGAGCAAGTTCAATCTTAGAAATATTAATAAATACTTTTTGTAAATCTCGGGCCAGCAGCGCGACGTCTATCGCACTAGCTTTGTTATTAATGAGTGTTTTTAACGATTGTACTTTGGAAAATATCAACGGATCATTTTTAATTTCGGGAACTGTCGATGAAATTTCAATAATTTTTTCTGAGAATTCTTTTTGTTCATTGAATTCAGATTGAGAAAGTATTTTGCCATCAGAGACGGCCCCTTGATAATCATGGGCCAGGTAATCGAGCAAGTGAATGGCATAGCGGGGTGATTTTTCGGCTTCACCTCCATTTTGAACACTTTGTGCATAAAGCATATTGAGGGCTAAGCAAAAGTATAAAGTAGCTAGTAATAGAGTTTTAATCATAATCATCTCTAGTGGATCTTACATGTATAGTCATACCTACAAAAGTTTGACTGGTCAACCAAAAATCCACTGGATCTACCTAATACAAAAGCCAGACATTCATAAAATCAGTTAATTACGCTATTGCCAGAAGTCTTGATGATAATCAAATTGAGTGATTATTTTTATATTTTGCAAATATTGATGAACTTTTTCGCTGAACTGAAACTCAGGAAAGACGTACATACCCCACAATTGGGCGGCCAGCATTATGTCTAAGATGGTGAACTTTGGACTTTTGTAAAATGCAATAAGATGCGGTTCTATCTCCAGGTTAATGAGAGATTCAAGCTTGGCCAAATGCATTTCTTTATTTTTAATTAAATTTTTAAAAGAACCTCTTTTAAGTTCTTTCTTTGTTTGAAAATATTTTCTTGATTGGGGATTAAACTCTGGAGTCCAAACCCAATAAGGCATGCAGAGTGAGTGAACAGGATCACTTAATAATGTAAGTAGCGTTTCTATTTCAGTATTTTGTCCCAGCAGGCCCCAAGATAATGTGTCTTGTGTATCAACTGACTTTAAAATGTCCAGACTTTCATTTTGAATTTTTCCGTTGCCATAATCCACGATAGGCAACATTTTTTTTCCTGTAAGCCTATTTGGAGTGGACTCATCATCGTAGGCAAGAACAATCGATTCGTAGGATAGCTTAAGTGCGCCCAGGCCCATTCTAACTCGTATACAATAGGGGCAATGAACATAGTGATAAAGTTTCATTAAGAAATACCTCATTAAAGATAAATTCATTTAGAAATACCATTTTTCAGCAAAAATTGTTAATTTTATTTATGAGAAAAATTTCAAACGATTTATGGTCATTGTTTTGGACTCAATTTTTTGGAGCATTGAATGATAATGTATTTAAAAATGCATTGGTCATTCTCATTACCTATCAAGGAGTGAGCCTATATGGGCTTAATTCTCAATCATTGGTTGCCCTGTCCGGGGGCGTTTTTATCTTACCTTTTTTCTTTCTATCGGCGACTTCAGGTCAACTTGCGGATAAATTTGAGAAAACTACCATTGTTGTTCTGATAAAAAAATTTGAAATACTAATTGGTCTAATCGCCATTTTTGGACTTTTTTATAAAAATTATCCAATTCTTTTGTTAACTTTATTTCTTTTTGGGCTTCATTCAACATTTTTTGGTCCCATAAAGTATTCACTGATTCCTCACTATTCTAAAAGTGAGAGTTTGGTATTTTCCAATGCCTTGATTAGTTCGGGCACTTTTGTAGCGATTTTAATTGGTACCATTCTCGGTGGAATTGCAGTGAGCGATCAATCCAATTTATGGTTTTTAAAAATTCTTATTATCGGTTTTGCTAGTCTTGGCTTGATCTTTGCCAAACGACTCAATAGTGTACCAGTCGTTGAGGATGAGGAAATTGAAAAAACTAAAATAGATTGGAATTTTTTTAGTTCTACAAAGACCATTTTAAAATTGGTCTTTAAAAATTCGAAGATAGCTATTTTAATCATTGGACTTTCATGGTTTTGGTTTTTGGGGGCAGGCTTACTTTCATTGCTTCCTGTTTTGGCTAAAGATATTTTTCATGGCAATGAGCATGTCGCGACCATGCTGCTTTTTACTTTCACAGTTGGAATGGGCGTTGGGCCTTTTGTCTTTGAGAAAATGACTAAGGGAAAAATTATTCGCGCCTTTATTCCGTTAAGTTTAATTGTTATGAGTTTTTCTATTTTTGATATTGCTTTCATCATTAATAATTTAAGCAAGCAAATTGTGTTGATGGGGATTGTAACAAGTCTTAAGGGCAGTATCGGTGTGCTGGAGTTCTTTCATTTAAAAATGAGTTTTCGGCTTTTATTTGATTTGTTCTTTTTGTCATTTTTTGGAGGAATATTTACGGTGCCTCAGTTTGCCGAGCTTCAGAGGATTACTTCTCGCAATGAACTTTCGAGAATTGTCGCCGGAAATAATATTCTCAATGCGATGGCCATGGTAACTGTTTCAGTAGTATTAATGATTCTTCACTTAAAGCACTTTGACTTAGCAAATATTTTTGCAGTCTTGGGTTTTCTCAATCTTGGGATGTGCATTTTTCTTATTTTTTTCTATCGAAATGAATTCAATAAATTTTGGAGATTTTAATGACTCTTCGCAAACCTGCCATCATCGTCGATTTAGATGGAACGCTATGTGATGTTGAGCATCGCGTACATCATGTAAGAGGTGCGACTAGAAATTGGAAAATGTTCAATGAGCTTATGGTGCATGATACCTTAAATCACTGGTGCTTTGAAATAATTGAAGCGATGAGTCAGCGTAGTTATCAAATTCTTTTTGTGACAGGTAGAGCAGAGGAGTACAGGTTTCATACGCAAGAGTGGTTAAACAAAGAAAATGTGAAATACGACCAACTGTATATGCGAGGTGTGCTGGATCAAAGAGAGGATGCAGATGTAAAAGAGGACATCTATCTCAATCTAATTGAACCTTTTTGTCAGGTATTGTTCGTGATAGATGATCGCAAAAGTGTAGTCGATAGATGGCGAAAACTAGAGTTGGTTTGTCTACAATGTGCTCCAGGAAATTTTTAGTCTCTTTACTCCGATAATCCTAGTATGGTAAAAAATTGGCGTTATTAACACTCATAAAAGGATTTTATGATGATCGTTGAAATTCCAAATTGGCCTTTGGTTTCTCTAGAAAAAGTTAAATTCAGAAATTTTCTCATATATTGGATTTTCTCTTTTTATTCCTACGAACCAAAATCCCTGTATAATTTTAAAGGTCATCAAACACTTTTTTTAGAATCTTAAGGAATTAAATGAAAATGAATTTGTCTCACTCATTGCTTATCAATTTAATTTTGGTATCTCTGTTTGGGTGCAAGGCAAATCAAGAGAGTTTCAGTAAAGATGTCACCGGCCTTGGGGCAATCACCCAAGTCACAGAACGAAATTTCACTTCAGAAGAATTAGATATCGGCAGAAGAATTTGTAAAAATCTCAAAAGTAAGCGAGAGTTTTTTGAAACTCTTACTAATGAAAAAGAAAAATTTATGCTTATGGTGCAATATCGCAACTGTGAAGATACCTTATATTCTAATGCAACTTTTGATGCCTCAATTTCCAATGCGAATCCCAGTGGTCTTGAATATATTGCCGTTCGTGATAATTTCTTAAAAGATATCATCACTGATCAAAGCGCTGTAATGAAAGTCCTTTGTGATGAAATGTTAGTAACAAATAATGTTAGCAATACTTTCTCAACAACAAATTTCAAATATGTCATTAATTTTCTCATAGCAGGTAGCTATGATCGATTTGAAGTCATCAAAGCTAAAAAAATCTCAAATGCAAGGTATGAAACAATAAGTGCAGAAGGTGTTTCAATTATAGGTCGAACTTCTCAAGCTGCATCGAAATTTTTTGGTGTTGAAAAAGATAGAATTCGCTATGTTGCTTGCGATTCAAGTCATTTCTCTACAGTGCACCAATCTTGGCTTGAAGCGCTGACTAATTTTTAAAATAAATTTATTGTAATTTATGGTTATTCCTGTTTCTATATTTGAAATTTAGAAACGAAGGAATTCATCATGATTAAAAGTTCTCACCCTCATCGCAAACCAGGTTATGAATTAAATGGTGTTGCACTCAAACCAGAAACTTTAATGATGGGTTATGGATATAAACCTAAGCTCTCTGAAGGAGCTTTGAAATGTCCAATATTTCAAACTTCAACTTTTGTTTTTAATACTGCCGAGGATGGCAAGGAATTTTTCTCCATAGCTTATGGTAAAAAAGAAAATACAGAAAAAAAAGAATTAGGGCTAATATATTCGAGAATCAATAATCCTGATTTGGAAATTTTAGAAGATCGTCTTGCGGTATGGGATGATGCCGATATGTCTGCTGTTTTTCCTTCAGGGATGGCCGCTATTACTACAATGATGTTAGAGTTTTTGCGACCGGGAGACACTCTCTTATTTTCCCAGCCTCTATATGGAGGGACTCATCACTTTATTGAAAAGGTCTTAATTCAATACGGAATTAAAGCTTATGGTATTCGGGGTGGTTGTAATTATAATGAAATAAAAAAAATCATTGAAGAAAATAAAATGCAAGAAACATTGGCCATGATTTATTTGGAATCACCTGCTAATCCAACGAATGAACTCATCGATATTGAAGCCTTTGCAGAAATAGCCAAATATTTTTCAAAGCCTAATAAAAAAATCATTACGGCAGTGGACAATACATTTTTAGGTCCCGTTTTTCAGCAACCAATCAAGCACGGAGCAGACTTAGTTTTATATTCTGCTACAAAATTCATAGGTGGGCATTCGGACCTTATTGCAGGAGTATGCTCAGGCGAAAAAAATCTTATGATCAGAGTTAAAACCCTTCGAACATTTTTAGGTAGTGTCCCAGACGCTTGGACCTCGTGGTTGATGCTGAGAAGCCTTGAGACTTTAAAAATTAGAATGAAAACTCAATGTGAAAATGCCAAAAAGGTCACTAGCTTTTTATGCACTCATCCTCGTGTCGAGAAAGTGTATTACCCAAGTCTTCATCAAGAAGGAAGCGAGCAACACGATATTTACAAACGTCATTGCCAAGATTCTGGCTCGATGATTTCTTTTGATGTTAAAGGTGGAGAAAAAGAAGCCTTCAAATTTTTAAATAGCCTAAAAGTTTTTCACTTAGCTGTTTCGCTAGGTGGAACTGAATCATTGGCAGAGCATCCTTACACTATGACTCACACAGATGTTCCAGATGACGAAAAAAAACTCTATCATCTAACTGACAAAATGGTTCGCCTCTCGATTGGAATCGAGGACGCAGACGACTTGATCCGCGACCTCACTCAAGCGTTAAGCTAAAATCTACGCAAGATTTTCGTAAGCTTTAACAATACCTTCTGCAGAAAGGTCATAGCGAGCGTAAAGCTGATCTGCTTTGTAAGCAGATTGACCGAACTCACCTTGAATGCCAAGAGTTTTAGATTGAAAGTTTACCCCATGGGAGTGTAAGGCATGAACTATCATCGCTCCCATTCCACCAATAACCTGATGATCTTCAATGGTGATTAATCGACCCTTGGTTTTAGCAAGCGAAATTTTTAGCGTTTCAACATCAACGTGATTGATAAAGGCATGATTGATAACTGTAGCTAGAATATTTTTTTTAGATAATAATTTTTGGGCCTCAAGTGCTTTTGCGAGCATTGGTCCTGCGGCTACTATCGTGACATCACTTCCTTCTGTAAGGACATTCGCAGTATTCCATTCATACTTAATACCTTCGACATAACTCACTGGGTGATTTTCTCTGCCTAAAAAGAATACTGTAGAGTTAGGCGTGCGGCCAGACTTGCGATCATTGGCAAATTGTACGATAGCATCATACATAAGGCTTTCTGCTTCACTTGAACAAGAACAGTTTACGACATTCATATGGGGTATGCTGGAAAGGGCCGCGAAATAAGTCGTTGCCTGATGACTTGCTCCATCTGCAGCATCTTGAAATCCTGTGTGCGAAAAAAGAGCTAGTAAGGGCCCTTCGGAAAGACCTGCCATAATGAATGGAAGATTACCTTTAGTTATTCCAAATTGGGCAAATGTATCGACAATGGGAATAAGCCCTTGCTTTGAAAGCCCGATAGCACTTGAAATCATATTTGATTCAGCAATTCCCAAATCGATATAGTGATCAGGAAACTCTTTGTGAAATGCTTTAATCCCAGTTGAACTTTGAAGATCTGAAGAAAGTGAAAAAACAGGATAGCCTTCTTTGGCAGCACGTATAACTGCGCGAGCAAATCCATCTTGCACTTTTTCCGTTTTGACTGCAGGGCTTGCAGAATTCTTTGGAGCTGGTTTTTGTTTTAGTATATCTTGGGCCCAATTAATAAATTCGGCAGGTGCTTCGCCGTTATAAATTTCTTGCACAAATGAAACTAATTTTTCATCATAAGCCGAAAGAGGATAGCCGTGTCCACCGCTAGCACTTTCCATAGTGGACTTTACCCCATAACCCTTTATCGTTTTAAAAACGATTGCCACAGGAGTAGTTGGATCTTGATGAGCGTGTTTAATGGCATCTTCAATCACTGTAAAGACTTTTTGCAAATTGTGTCCATCATCTACCTGAATTAGTTTCCATCCCAAAGTACCAAGCGAATTCATAGTGGGACTCATGGAAAAACTGTCAGCATCTATTCGACCACCAAGTTTTGTGTTGTTATCAGAAATAAAAAGAACAAAAGGATTGAGTTTGTTTTTGTGAGCGAGACCCGCAATTGCGCTGAAAGCTTCTTTGGCTTCTCCTTCCATTGCGCCTCCATCAGAAAGTACACATAATGTTACGCGATTATTGCCTAAGATTTTGTCTGCCATCGCCAATCCTTGAGCCTGAGGAATGCCTGATCCCAACGGACCATTGGAAATAAAAACTCCTTCAGGATTGAGGTGAGCTTCGCCATGCCCGGTAAGTTTGCTTTCAATAGATCTAAATTTTTTTAAGTCATCGAAAGTCAGATTATCAAATCCGTAATTGGCCCTAAGGGCATAAATTCCGTTTTCAGCATGTCCAGCATCGTTGACGAAATTAAAAGTGTCGTACCAGTTTTTAGTTCTATCTTTAAACATTAAGGCGTGAATCGCTGCCATCATTTCGGCAAATGCTGCAGGTCCACCCCAATGGCAAGCTGCGCCACCAATTGTGGCATGCTGGTTCATTAATGCAACCAATGCTCGAGTGGCACGAGGATCGGCGATTACAATTTCATTTCCATCCCGCTCTTTGACAACTAGAGCGTATTTTGGATTTTGCTTTGGAGTTGGGGCCAATTTAATTTTTAAGGGTAACGCTTTCATATGGTGATTCCTTGATTAAGAGGTTTAATGTTGAAACGAGAATAAGCGCCAAGAGCATTGTAACAATGTGATGGCTGAGAAAATGAGATCCCTTTAACATTTGATAGAAGCCCATGATGTGTCCAGTAATCATAGCTGCCCAAAAAGCTCGAATTTTGTTGCGGCTAGATTTAAATAAACAAACCAGTGAAAAAAGAGCAAATCCGCCGGAGGCATGCCCTGCTGGCCAGCAATGTCCTCTAGGCCATTTACCGTCTGCGGAATTGGGATTTGGCGGATAGTTCTCAAAAAGTTTGGCATAAGGGCGATCAGAATTAAAGACTTTGAGATCATCTGGACAATTGACGTTGGAGACTTTTTTTCCAACCTCAGCAATAAAGAGAGGTAAAGTGACTAGTGTTAAAGCAACGATCAAGAGGCCTTTTTTGTATTCAATCCACACACTATGCTTCCATACTCGATAGAGCCCATAGAACGCACTAGCTCCAATCAAATAAATTGGAATTTTTATTCCATGATAAAAAATAGCACGGTAAATGTTGTAGGGATCTTTCAAAAACCACGATTTTTCATCGGCTATCCAAAGTTGAGTTTGAAGGGTAAAATCAACATTTGTGAATTCAAAAAAAACCAACACGCAAAGCAAAGCCGTACAGCTAAATAATAAAGTTTTTTTGCCCAAGTAGGCTCTCCGTGATAAGCTTCTTCAAACGAAAATAGCGTAAAAATCTGATTAGCAGAATTATACGGTAAGTCCTCTAGGAAAAACCAATGAAAAAATTGTTGCAGAATAAAATAAAAAATCTTTTTGCTACCAATCGAATGAGTTTTCTTGTAGTTCTCTCGTTTTTTTGCTTATTTGAAAACTTTATTATTCGCACAATTCTGACCATTAAGGAGTTTCCTGCTATTGGCAGGCCCCTAATTGACCTGCCCAAAATTTTTTTAGCTGGTATTTACAACGACTCACTCAATTTTACCTATCTAGCAATTCCGGTTGTTATTTATTTGCTGCTGATTCCAGAAAAAATTTATAAGACTAAATTTCATTTTTATCTGACTCATTTTTTTGCCTTTATTGTTATTTCAATTTATTCTTTGCAGGCTCATTCCGAATGGTTCTTTTGGTCTGAATTTACCGCTCGATTTAATTTTATTGCAGTCGATTACTTGGTTTACACTAAAGAGGTATTGGGCAATATTCGCGAAAGCTATCCTATGCATCTCATCTATCTTTCGGTATTTGGTAGTGCCGCTATTGTTTATGGACTCTTCTTTCAATTTCTGAAAAAAATCCATTTTGAAGGACATGAACCCCGTTTTAGTCATCGACTCAAATCCGCTCTCGTTGTGCTGTCACTTCCTCTGTGTTCTTTTTTTATTTTTGAGAATGCCTTTAGAAAAATTTCTGAAAATCAGATGGTCAATGAGCTTTCCTATAATGGTTTATGGCAGTTGTTTCACGCTTTTCGACACAATGAACTGGACTATTATTCTTTTTATAAAACCCTTGAAAACGATAAAGTCAGACAATTTATGAACAAGGAATTAAACAGTTCAGGCGCTAATAAAGATTCAGCAGCAGGAAGTCCTTATTACCGAAAAATTACGACTAATGGTCCTGAAAAAAAATACAATGTTATTTTAGTTGGCGTGGAATCACTGGCCGCAAGTTTTATGCATCGATTTGGTGGTCAGCCCAACATCACGCCACATCTTGATGAACTCGCCAATAATTCACTCTTTTTTTCTAACATCTATGCGACAGGCACGCGTACAATACGTGGCCTAGAAGCATTAACTCTTTCTGTCCCCCCGACGCCTGGATTTTCAATTGTTAAAAGACCTAATAATGAAAATTTATTTTCGATAGGCAAGGTTTTTAAAGATCGTGGTTATGACACTAAATTCATTTATGGTGGTTATGGTTACTTCGATAATATGAATTATTTTTTTGGGAACAATAATTTTTCTGTTATAGACAGGACTAATTTCAAACGTGACGAATATGTCATGGCCAATATTTGGGGTGTCGATGATGAATCACTTTTTAATAAAGTTCTAAAGGAAGCGGATGAAAGTTATCGAAGTCGAAAAAAGTTTTTTAGTTTTGTTATGACGACTTCAAATCATCGTCCATTTACTTATCCTGAAGGTCGCATCGATATTCCATCCCACACTTCAAGGGAGGGGGCAGTCAAATATACCGATTATTCCATTCATAAATTATTAAAAGATGCCGAAAAAAAACCTTGGTTTCATAATACAATCTTTGTCATTGTTGCAGACCATGGTGTTGGGGGAAGAGGTACTGCTGAAATTCCGATGGATCAATTTCACATCCCTTTCTTTATTTATGCACCAACGATCATTAAGCCTCAGGTTGTTGAACGCTTGGCTTCTCAAATAGATGTAGCGCCAACAGTGCTCGCGCTGTTGAATTTTAGTTATGATTCAAAGTTTTTTGGTAAAAATATTTTACAAATGAGTCCTGATGAAGAGCGAGCTATATTAGGTACCTATTCAAGCTTAGGATATTATTCCAAAGGAACGTTTGTTACTTTAGGAGTTAATAAATCAGTAGGCTTTAATCACTATGATCCAAAAACTATGACTTTTTCTAAAGGAGCTCAGGAAAATAAAGAAGTTCTGAATGAAGCTATTAGCTATTATCAGTATGCTAGTTACCTTTGGAAAAATGGACTTTATGGTTCTGAAGTAAAAGAAATTAAGGAATCTAAATAAATGGAATTAAATAGAGATATTCTTCAAGCTAGATCTTTTATCAATAATGAATGGTTGGGGCATTCATCGACTAATGTTTTGATTGTTAAAAATAAGTACGATCAAAATATTATGGCGACAATTTCGGAAGCAGACTCAAGTGAGGTGCAATTTGCCATCGCCAATAGCGTTCAAGGCTTTCAAACTTATTCCAAATATAGTGCTGAACAAAGAAAATCACTTCTTCTGAATATTCGAGAGTTACTTCTTCAAGAAAAAGATAAATTTGTTAATTTAATAGTATCTGAAGCAGGTAAGCCCTTAGGCTATGCTCAAAGTGAAGTTGATCGTGCTCTAGCACTTTTACAAACTGCGGCCGAGGAAACAACTCGCATAGGTGGTGAAGTTGTTCCTATGGATTTTGGAATTGGTTTAGGTCGATCAGCTTTTACAAAAAAAATTCCCATTGGTCCAATCCTGGCAATTTCTCCCTTTAATTTTCCACTTAATCTTGCTCTCCATAAAATTGCACCTGCCTTAGCAGTTGGCTGCTCAGTCATTTTAAAACCTTCACCTTATGCTCCGCTAACGGCACTGGCTTTTGCGGCCCTTTGTAAAAAAGCGGGACTACCTGCAGGTGTGCTTAATGTTGTCATTTGTCGAAATGAAGAGGCAGAACTTTTATTAAAGGACGATCGCTTAAAAATGCTCTCCTTTACTGGTTCGGCGGAAGTGGGGTGGGCACTGAAAGCCAAAGCGGGAAAAAAGAAAGTGCTACTTGAATTAGGTGGTAATGCTTCGGTGATTGTCGATCGAACTTGTCACATAGAAGAAGCAGCTCGAGCTATTGCAATGGGCTCTTACCTTTATTCAGGTCAAATTTGTATTTCCATACAGCGCATATTTGTCGATGCCAGTATCTTTGATGCCTTTATTGAAAAATTTAAAGCTGCAGTCAATGAAATTGGAGTAGGCAATCCAAGTTCTGATTGCGTTAGTGTAGGGCCTCTCATTGATCGCTTGCATCTTGAGCGAATTCAGCAGTGGGTACAGGAAGCCAAGGCTGCAGGAGCTGAAATTCTTTTAGGAGCAGATATTGTAGATCTCGAACGCAATATTATGGCACCAACCTTAATTACCAACACCCGTGAAGACATGAAAGTAGTAAGTGAGGAAGTTTTTGGGCCGCTCGCCGTTATTGAAAAAGTTCAATATTTTGATGAAGTTATTCGTGTAATTAATCGTTCTCGTTACGGTTTGCAAGCTGGTCTTTTTACTAACCAAATATCTCAAATGAAGTACGCTCATGAAAACTTGGAGGTAGGGGCTTTGGTTATTAATGGCATTCCCGGCTTTAGAATCGATTCAATGCCCTATGGGGGCATTAAGGACTCTGGTCTTGGACGCGAGGGAGTGCGTTATGCCATGGAAGAAATGCTTGAACCTCGTCTTCTGGTCTACTAAAAGCACAATATTTTTGTTACATTGACCACAAACTTTTTGCCATTTTTTTCGGAGTTTATTTATGACTGTACGAGTTCGTTTTGCACCTTCTCCCACAGGATATCTTCATATCGGAGGAGCAAGAACTGCGATGTATAATTACTTATTTGCTAAAGCGATGGGGGGAAAATATATTCTTAGAATTGAAGATACAGACCTTGATCGATCTGAAAGAAAATATGAACAGGCCCAAATTGAGGACTTGAAATGGTTGGGGATAACCCACGATGAAGGGCCAGATGTCGGAGGCGAATACGGGCCATATCGTCAATCGGAGCGAGCTCATATTTATAAAAGCTGGACTCAAAAGTTAATAGATAAGGGATGCGCTTATCATTGTTTTTGTACTGAGGCTGAACTTACTGCCAAAAAAGAAATCCAAGAATCACAAAATCTGGCCCCGCATTACGATGGAACTTGTCGCAAACTTGCAAAGACTGAAGTTGAAAAACGACTGGCAGAAGGCCATGAAGCTGTTATTCGTTTTCATGTTCCCAACAAAGCTTATAGCTTTCATGACCATGTTCGAAGTGATGTGACTTTCCCAGAGGGAATGGTCGGTGACTTTGTCATAATGCGCGCCAATGGCGTGCCTGTTTATAATTTTGCTGTCGTTGTGGATGATGCTTCAATGAAGATTTCTCATGTTATTCGCGCTGAAGAACATCTGCCCAATACTTTAAGACAACTTATGCTATATGAAGCTTATGAGATCACGCCACCAGAATTTGCTCATGTCTCTTTATTGATTGGGGAAGATCGCCAAAAATTATCAAAGCGTCATGGTGCTACTTCGGTAGCGCTTTATAAGGAAATGAATTATCTTCCTAAAGCACTTTTAAATTATCTCTGTCTTCTGGGATGGTCGCATCCAACAGAAGAAGATGTCTTTGATCCGCATACACTTGGAACATTATTTAATATCGATCGCTTTACTAAATCCCCGGCCATTTATGATATTAATAAACTCAATCACATCAATGGTCAGCATATTCGTTTATTGCCGTCGGAAGAACTTCTATCTCATGTCGAAAAAGTTATTCCAGGAAATCATGCTTTTCATAAGATGAATCATGATTGGAAAATTACCTGTGTGAGTTTTTTCAAAGAAAAAATTAATCAGTTTAATGAGATAACTGCCCACATTGATATACTTTTTACAACTGAAGTCTCTACAGAAGCGGAGTACTTAGAAGCTAAGAGTTGGGAAACCACTCCTAAGATCCGAGAGTATTTAGCAGGAGAGATTGCGACTGCCAAGGCTGCGGGGAAAAAATTTGTTAGTTTAGAAGATTATGACAATTGGAGTAATCACGTAAAAGGCGAGCTTAAGATTAAGGGCAAACAGCTTTTTATGGGGATTCGTTCAGTTCTAACTCATCAGGCCCATGGACCAGATCTTAAAGTTATTATCCCATTGACTCCTATTGAAATATTGGAAAAGCGCATTCAGTTACAATGAAGACTTTCATTTTTATTTTTATTGATCAATGCGTCTTTATGGCTCTGGTATTTTAGATAGTATTTACCAATGAGATAGCCTCCAATATAAAAAGTCGTCCCGTAGAGAACGGCCAGAGATTGCATTCCGAATGTTGGAAGAATAAAGCTCGCAGCGATAAAAGCTAAAAAACCTAATGCAAACCACTCATCTTTTTTCTGGCCAGTGAGGCTAACTGCAAAACCAACAATTGAAGCAAGAATGGTTTCTCCTCCATTCATTGGAAAAAATTTTAGAATATTTAACAGGGAAATAGAGTGATAAATATTTCGATATACAAAACCTGAAAGTGTTCTCGTCATCATATCCATACTAAAAAAAATAGCCAGGAGATACCATACCCATTTTCGATCAAAAACTTTTTTCTCAATGAAAAAAAGCAGTAAGAAAATAATGCTTGTGAAAAATTCAAATTGACCTCTACTAAAATAAATTATTTCAGACGTTATCGTTCTAAAAGGCCATTGCCATAATGAGGCGTTAAGTGAAAATTCCAAATTTTGAGATATGAATTCATTTATTAATGGATATTTTGCGACTAAGAAATATGAAAGTATTGAAAAAAATAAAAAAGTTAAAGATGTCGGATGTTTTTTTAAGGGAGCAATCATTTTTACCAAGATCTGATCCATGTGAAAGTTCAGTTTTGGTTTAAACGCGGCAATAATCGCGAGGCTTACCTGAATCCATTGAATTGAATGTGGCAGTTGACTTTGTTTTTCTTCGCAAACTGAAAGATAAATTTTGTCCCATCTGGCAATTTTAAATCTTCGCCTAAATAACTCTATCCCCCCTGAGTTGTAAAAGAATCCGGAGGCTAATTGTAGACACTTTAAAAATTTTAAAAATTGGTGAGGTGGAGATTTTCCAAAATCAGACTTATCTAAGCTGGTCATTGAAACTACGCCCAGACTTATCTCTTGAAAACCTTGCAACTGAAGAGTTTCTAGTGCTGTTAGGGTTAGCAGTTCACCAACACCCTTGCTTGCGTGTGATTGGGAATTTAAAAGCATATCTTCAAAGAACCATGATTTATCTTTTTCGATAGGGGAAATAATTAAAATTCCTTCAATATTGTTTTCTTTGTTAATGGCAACAAAACATTTTCGATCCTGAGGAAAGTGCTCAAAGCTCATCCCATTTAAGAATCCGGTTAGGCTGATGAGTGATTGGTTTTCCCAAGATGTTTTTATTTGTTTGAAAAGTTGAAGCTTTTTTTGATTGGCAAGAACATCTGATAAATTCCATTCCTCAACGAATAAACCACTTTTAAGCGCTTGATTTCTGCCGGCGCGAACTTTCCTTCCAATGTGGCCGGTTGGTTTGATGTTGCTTAATTCAACCCAAGGTTCTTTGCCAATTTGCAAGCTTGAAAATCCCAATGTACACAGTTTCTGCGCTAGTTCAGCATTGATTCCAACAAAAGCGATGGGGCCATTGCTTAAATATATTTTTAGTTCCAAGAGTGCGTCTATCAGCGAGGGGTCGTCAAATGATAAATCTGTTGGAGGAAGCGGCTCCAGGGCCAAGAGGTGAACCCCCAGGACGTGAGTTAAGCCAAAGATCCAACCTTGAGATGAACTTACAAAATTTAGGTCAGTCCAAAGCCAAATAAAATGGGAGGAGTTGAAGGCTTGATTTTTTATCCTTAAGTATAATTCATTTTTAGAGACGATATTCATGAGCTTAGAGCACTCCAAAACTTTCAGTAAAATTTACCACTTTTCACTTTTGTACGTTGCAAGTAGTTATAAATTCAGTTATTTAATTAGAGCAAGTTTTGATTGAATAAACAACTGAGCATTGTGATTTAATAGAAATAATTTGGTCTGAGCCTTTTGGAGTGATTGAGATGTTGGTCTTGCTAATGATCTTTAATTTATTTTCAGCCACGGTAAAGGCCGATTATGTCCCTTATTCTGCAGATTGGTCTGATCAAGCGATAATCCCAATTGGGGAAAATCGTGCCAACATCTACAATCTTGATGCTGCGACTCTAGAAGAGATGAAAATGGCGGGCTATAGGCATGCCATGAATTACCCGGTTACAGTGACGGGGTTGTTAATTCCTTATAAACCGCTCTTGAATTTTTTTAATTCTGGTTCACAAAATCCTATTAAAAAATTAATGCTCGAAATGGGAAAAAGTTATGCTGGCTTTAATACAGAACAGCAGCTTTATGAGTGGCTTGGACTCAATAAATTTAACCCAGATACAGCAACAGGCATTTATAAAATCCCACTTCCCAACGGAAAACGCGATCAGTTTTATGTTGGAGCAGGAATTGTTCACACTGCCAACGGTGATGGATTAACTTTTAGTTGCTTTGCTTGTCACTCCGCCAATCTATTTGGTACGACCGTTATGGGCCTTACCAATAAGCGAGTGCGGGCCAATAAATTTTTTCATATGGCACGTAAAATTGTGCCCTATATTCCAAATAACCTTTTCAAGATAAGCACAGGTGCAACCAATGGTGAAGTCTTGATGTTTGATCGCACTAAGAAAAATTTGGTTTCAGTAGGAGCTACAGTTCCTCAAGTCCTAGGACTTGATACTTCTTTGCCACAAGTCGCACTTTCTCTCGCTAGACGCAATGAGGACGATTATGCTAGCAAGTCAGCTTTTTATGAGCGATTTCCTCGAAGAAATCAATTGGATACATTTGTTTCTGACTCAAAACCATTACCTTGGTGGAATTTAAAGTATAAAACTCGCTGGCTAGCTGATGGATCTATTGTTGAAGGTAATCCCATCTTAACTAACATACTTTGGAATGAATTGGGACGAGGTGCAGATCTTAAGGAATTAGAAAAATGGATGAGCGAGAATAGAAAAACCATTGATGAATTAACAGTTGCGGCTTTTGCCACTGAAGCACCGAAATGGACAGATTTTTTTCCAGTTCAGTCAATTAGAATTGAGCGTGCCAAAAAAGGTGAAGTTATTTTCAATAGCCGCTGTCAGAAATGTCATGGAGAGTATGAAAAAGGTTGGAATGATCCAAACGCCAATCAAATGGATCCCCTCCATTTAGTGGCGACAACCCGAGTACTCTATCATGAGCAAACTCCAACAAAAGACACCGGTACTGATAAACAACGTTTACTAGGCATTAAAGCTTTTGCTGAAAGTCTTAATAAATTATCTATTTCAAAATGGATGAAGACTACTGTCGTTGCGCAATCTGGTTATGTGCCGCCTCCATTAGTAGGTATTTGGGCGCGCTATCCATATTTACACAATAATTCTATTCCCAATTTATGTGCATTACTTACCAAGCCTGAAAATAGGCCAAAGCGCTTTATTCAAGGTCCGGCAAATAATCCAGATACTGATTACGATAAAGATTGTGTAGGGTATCCGGTTGGCAAAAAAATTCCTAAAGATTGGCTCAAGGATTCTGAAGCCACATTTGTCGTTAATAAAAATGGTCTGAGTAACTTAGGACATTCTTCTTCATTTATTGGTGCCAATGGAGAGGAGCTGCTGACACCTGAGGATAAAAATAACTTAATAGAATTTCTTAAGACTCTTTAGTTAGAGCAAGATAAATTTCTCTGCCAATCCAGGCATCTGTAGCTGCATAAATTTTTTGATCAAGCTTTAAATCTCTAGATTCCCAATTGGATAGTTTTGCCTTTTTGGACAATGTTAAATTTAAGACTTCTTCCGTCATACCTTTTAAGCCAAAATTATTTAAATTATATTTTTTGGCCATGTCGGAGAGTTCAATAAATGATTTTGGTTCAAAATGGAATATTTTTTGAAGTCCCTTGAGATCGTCGCGAATGGCAACTCCTACTTTGTTAATTTCTTCATTTTCAAAAAAATGTTTTATCAAGGAGAAGTCTGAAAGGGCATGGAGCCTAAAAAGAATGGCGAAATCAGGAGTAGCTAGCTGTAAGAGCGAGACATGGTAAAATTCACCTTTTTTAAATGACGGCTTAGTTTCGGTATCAAATCCGATTATAGATTCACTGCGAATCAGGTCCAGACCTGAGGCAATGGCATCATCATTTTCTACCAGGATTATCTTTCCTGGGAATTGAGCCTTGGCATAAATAGTAGCGTTGTCAAATTTATCATTCATTGTGTTTTTACTTAAGACTTTGTACCATTTACTTTAAAGAAAATTAAGCTAAAAAGGAAAATCCTATGCCTTCTTTTGATTTGGTTTCAAAAACCGATATGATGGAAATGAAAAATGCGCTGCAAATGGCCCAAAAAGAGGTTAATGCTCGTTATGATTTTAAAGGATCCGACACGACATTTGAATTAAAAGATACGGCAATTGAGCTAAGAGCAGAAGATGACTATAAGATGAAAGCTGCACTGGAAATATTTCGAGGCCAAATGGTCAAGCGTCATATTGGTCAACGCTGTATTGAGCCTCAAAAAGTTGAACCTTCTGGTAACCGAATGCTAAAGCAAATCATTAATATTAAAAATGGAATCGACAAAGATAAAGCTAGAACGATTAATAAATTAATTAAGGAATCAGGCTTAAAAGTTCAATCTTCCATTCTTGATGATAAAATTAGAATTACTGCCAAAAAAATTGATGATCTTCAGGGGATTTTTCAATTGCTGAGAACTCATAAAGATGTTGATCTTGAATTACAAATGGAAAATATGAAACGCGATTAATAATTATATAAAAATGAAAAGTAAAAAATGGACTATCTCTTTTTTGTTAATGACCGCTGCTTTGGCATGGTATTATTTTTATTCTCAACATAAGTTGGCAAAGATAAATGCCATTTTGCAAACTGGGCCTTCAAATAACTCTCAAGCTATAACTGTGCCCACGACCCTCAGCAATCAAGTACCCATAAAAGAAAAGCTGGCTGAAAAAATGAAAACGCAAGCTTCAAAGGTTATAGAAAGCGAGGAAAACAATTTTGATGTTTTTGATAAAATGGAAAAAGTTTGGTTAGGTAAAGTCGAGGCTATTATTGGAGCAACTCACTATGCTCTTTATTTAGATATGAGAAACCGAAATGATAAAGAAAAAATGCAAGCGTATAAGGAGTATCATGATTATTTGCGCCTAAAATATGGCGACAAATTTTCCTATAATATATCTGAAGATCAAAGTGTAAGAGAAAAGCAAATTAACCAACGTTATCTAGATGAGCTAGTAAAGTTGATTGGAGATGAGAAATTTAAAATTTACCTTAAAAGTCGAGATCAATTCAATGAAGACTTGCGCAGAACAAGAAAAGAAGCAATACAAATTGAATTTTAAATAGAATGGATTTTTCATGAAAAAATGGCTCACATTAAATTCACAAAAAATTCTTCAGGCCATGGTTTTTCGATACATCAAAGTTCAACGTCAATCACAGGATTCACAAAAAGTTGGAGAGTTCGATGTCGTTCAGTGTTTTCACTGGGTGAATATTATTGCGATTACATCAGATCAAAAGATTGTCCTTGTAAAGCAATACCGTCATGGCACAGATTTAGTGACAACTGAAATTCCCGGTGGAGCAGTACACCCAGGTGAAGATTTTCTTTTAGCGGCCAAAAGAGAACTTCAAGAGGAAAGCGGTTATACCTCACAACGATGGCATTTATTGGGTAGAGTGGACTCCAATCCGGCCTTTATGACCAATTACTGCGAAACTTACCTTGCAATTGATGCGGACAAAACCCATGAGCAAAACCTCGATCCCTTTGAAGAGATTGAGGTTTTACTCGAGGATATAAAAGATATGGAAGAATTGATTAAAACTGGAGTGATCACTCATTCGCTAGTTGTTGCTGCTTTTTACTTTTATTCTCGCTGGCAGCAGGAGTAGTGTTTTGATTTACCATGTAATAGAGCAATTTTCCTACATTGAGTCTTTTGGCTTCTATTTTTTTCATCGCTGTATTTCGACAGAAAGTCCAAGATACACATCGATGAAACGAGAAGAAACTCACACTTTCTAACCATGTCTTAGTTGGAGGGATTTCCATCTTAGTGACCATATATAAGAAAATAGATTTAGCATATCCTTCCTGCCCAGGCTTTAATTTAGCCAACGTTATAATTCCTTGTTTGTAGACATCAAAGGCTGCATCAAGTTCATTGAAATCGAGAATGTTATCTTTGTTTGTGTCAAATCGTATAAATGTTGATTCTATATTAATTAAAGATCCCAAAATGAGAATGCTGTCTCGCTCATTCATTGGAATATTAGGGTCAGCGACATCCCGGGCGAATCCTTCTACACCAACTAGAAACTCACTTGATTCGGCAGGAGAAACATTTTTTACATAAGTATCCAAGCGAGGAAAAAATTTCTTAAAATTTAAATTATCTAGGAGAGAATGAAAAAAGTTTTCATTGTAGCAAGTAGTCTCAAAGATAGGGTCATCTTTGTTTATTCCACCGTCACAATTGCGCGCTATTTCTTCAGTGAAATTTTTTGTAATCTGAACCGAAGATAAAATCATTTGAACGTATTCAGTTGCTTCTGTTTCATTTATTTCTAAATCACCATTTGATTTATTTTGAAAGAGATCGGCCAACAATATTGCGTTTCGTACAAATGATTCAGGGTTAGGTGCCCAAAGCTTGAACTCTTCTAGCAGAGGACGCATATCAAAAAGAAATGTTTTAAACTCTGCTTCATTGACTTGAAGCTCTCCTTGAGTATTGCGGTGTCCGTAACCTTTGGCCAATTTAGTGGTTCCCCATTTAATAAGATTGACTTCAAGAAAACCATCCTTATTGCGAATGACATCATCACCATAAGTAGGAACACCGGTATCCTTATTTCTAAAATATCGAAAATTAACAGCAGTATTGACAAAATCAGCGTGGAGTTCGCTAATGCGGCGATAGCTAAAAAGATCATATTGGGTAGGAAGTTCTAGCTGCGCTAAGCTTGTAATAGGAGTCGTTTTTTCAAGAGTTAAGCGATAAACATCATATGTTACTTGATTAAAATAAATTTTCTCAGCTAAGTCGTTGGCAATATCAAGAGTAGTTCTTAAGTCTTTCAGTGAATAAGCTTCTTTGCCTCCACCTAACAAGTGAGATTTAAGAGATAAAATACTAGATTTGAATTTTTTAAATTCAATGTTCTTATTATAATCCTGCAACAGCTTTAACATTTGATCAACGTTAAAGAGATCAAAGTCAGTTTGATTAAAATTTACAATGCTGTAAACATCTCGGACATTTTCTAAATAAAATCTAGAGTGCTCGGCATCAGAGGAGAAATTTGAATTTTTGACATAATAAAGATCAAAGCTTAATCCCAATATCTTTGGAAGTTTGCTGATAATTGTTTTTAACTCATCTGATGTTATGATTTCTTTATCACCTGCCGCCAGGATCCTTTTAAAAAAGATTAAAGAGTCTACGGTGTCAGGATCTAAATCTCTTGAGCCTAATTTTTTGCTAACATCGAGAATAAACTGCTTGATATTTAGCTGTTTTTGAAGACCTGGAGATTTATCGATAATTTTCAAGGTAAAATCGGCAAAACGAGTAACTGATTCATTGAATTTTTTTCTGAGTTCCCAGAATTTGCCCTGATTTTCTTTCAGGTCCATATCCTTAAGAATTTGAGTTATAACTACGGCTTCTTGGTTTACATGAACCAGGAGTTCGAAAAGGGGAGTAATATTTGAGTTTGAAATGCGGTCGGCTTCATCACGCAAAAGCAACATGTTTAATTGAAAAATAATGCTTAAGCTTTTTACAATTGAATCGCTTTGACCTTCAAAGAATTTTCTAATGAAAACATTAAGTTCCGTTTCTGAAACTGATCCTGGAGTTTTACTTCTTACATATTTAGTGAATTGAATAAAGTTTTCTTGGAGACAACGAATTTGCTCTTTTTGATCAGCCTTAAATATTTCACCAAGTTTATTTACATCTATCTTGCAACCCTTTAATTCGTCTGAGCGATAGACCTCTACGTTTACCGGAGCTTTATCTGAGATATAGCCACAGCTTGAGATGATCAAGGTGAATAAAAGTAGCACCAAGGTTGAAACATTTTTTATTTTAATCATAATCCCAAGATTGTATAAGGAGATAAAAACATTTCAAAGTCCAATGTGTTAAATCCTTTCCTTATTACAGGGTGCACCTTTAACAATTGTCGCAGTTATTCTAATTTGAGAAACAATCTTTGCACCTATTAAAAATAATTTCAGGATCTCGTGATTTTCATGTTGAAATATTTACACACACTCTTGTTTTCATCGCTTATTTGTTTCTCATTAAGGGCTTATGAAGGTTCTGTTAGCTATGAGAAATACTTTAGGCTAAATAACCCTATTTATAGGAGTGATTCGGGTGATTTAATTGACTTAGGGCTTCAGTCGGCGCCTCTAACAAAAGAAAAGGGGTTTGATCATTTCTTAAAAGGAGATTTTCGCTTCTATTTTCAGGACAATAATGCTCTTAATTATTCGCTTCAAGAAGCCTATCTTCATTATCAGGGGGAGCAGTTTCAACTTTCTGTTGGCCGCAAAATTCTCGATTGGAACCCTAACGAAAAATACTGGAGCTTGGGCTATTTAAATGCCAACCAAGCCTTCACTTTGCTAAGTACTGAAGAAGAAGGGATCACTGGTATTATTTTTAATAAAAATATTGGTCCCTTTGAATTCGATGTTCTTCTTTCTTATCTTTTTATCCCTCAAGTCAACCCGTCGGTTGAGTTCAAAAATGGAGAGGTTCAGTCTAAAAGTGATTGGGTTCGACTGCCACCTAAGAAAACAATTGTTACGAGCAATTTTGTTCCTATTTATTACAACGATCCAGAATACAATCTCTCTAAAATCATTTTCAATAAATCCCTAGGTGGTAACGTTAGGTATCACTGGAATAAGGGCGGGATTGCCGCATTTGCAGTTTATAAACCAGAAAATGTGTTGAGGGCCAATGCTAGTGCTTACTATGACAACAGTCTTGGTCAAGTTGTTGTTAGTCCAGTACCTACGGTTAATCATCATGCTTATTACGGAGTTCAATTGTTTCAGGCTTTCGGAGATCTTAAAACCCGAGGTGGATTAAGTTATGTAGATCCCAATGCCAGACTGGGACGGGATTTTCCCATAAGTAACGCACGCAAAACATACAATTCTGACTATTTCACCATTAATCCTCGCTACGATAAAGAGGCTTACGCTCACTTTAGCCTCAATCTCGATCGCAAGGATTATTTGCTATCGCTTAATTTCATTAATCTTCTCACTAAAAATATTCGTGCTAGTGACGATTTTTTCAGCGATACAGTTAAGTGGAATCGGGCCTTTGGAGGCAGCGTTACTTATTTTTTAAATGATTCATTTAGCTTGATGGTTGACATGAAGTACGATGTTCTTCGCTATGACAATATTATTAAGGGGGAATTCAAATATAATTTTCAGGATAAAGTTAATATTTCTTTAGGTCTTGAAGTACTCAAAGCTCCTCAAGATGCCTCCTATTGGAGTTATTATCGCACCAGCGATTCTCTTTATAGTTCTATTGGATTTATTTTTTAAGATATTATTTTTGACAGCGCGGGCAGTGAAATGTCCCTCGCCCCCCAAGATTACTTTTAATCACTTCAGTTTTCTTGCAAAGTTGACATGTTTGTTGATGAAAAACCACTAAGTGATTTACCCCTTCGCCCTTTTCTCCAAAAGCATCGCGATAGCCGCCGCCAAAAGTAGTGCCAGAGCCTTTTATTGCACCATAAATAATTAAATCGATTGCAGCCTTGATGTTGTTGCAGTCTTTCTTAGACAAGGTGTTTACCTGCCTATTTGGAAGCAGTCTTGCTCTGGCACAGATTTCACTGGCAATATAATTGCCTACTCCAGAAAAATGCTTTTGATCAAGAAGAAATGGCTTTAGGGTTTTATTGGGATAAGTTTTAAAAATTTTAAAAATATGATTAGCATCAAAAGCATTTTCGCTTATGTCGATGGGAAATGATTGGCATTTTAGTTCATAGTTGTTTTTATTTAAAAAATAAGCGAGACCAAAGCGGCGAGGATCCACATAGCTTAAAACTTTTGAGTCTCCTTCAAAAATTATATGGGCGTGCTTAGCTTCAAGACCTTGAAGCTTTTGATCACTAATTCTCCAGGTACCTGACATTCCAAGATGAGAAATTAAGAAGTGGTTTTCATTTTCAAATCTAAAAATAAGAAATTTTCCTTTGCGTGATATCGAAGTGATGATTCCATCTTTTATCACAAAATCCTGCTGGCGAATAAGTCGAGAAGTTTTATCGGAAAACGAAGTCTTTATGATTTTCATTGGAAGAAAATCGCTTAATTGGGATTTTATCGTTTCAACTTCGGGTAGTTCTGGCAATGCTCTGTATCCTGTTAATTTTATAAAGCCGAACTAGGCCAAAACCACTCGGGTCCGACCTAGTCCGACTAATCAGTCCGACTAAACTAGCACAAATTAACTTGTTTTGAAATTTTTAAGCCTAATCACGTTTTCAAAGTCAGCTTGAGGCTCAATTTCAGGTTTCATTTTGTTTCTGATATGACTCATGATCAACTCAGAAAAATGCTTCTGATCGTCTTCAGTGGTCTTTGAATAATGATCGGCCAGCTTTAGGTCTTTATGTCCTGTCATCGCTATTACTGCATCTAAACCGCCACCAACTTGTCTTGCGAGCTTTGCCATTCCATGTCTTAGGATATGCGTTCCTGTATAAGGCACACCACTTTTTCTTTGAGCGGCCCTATAGTTAATTTGAATAGTGCAATAATTCAAAGGAGCACCATCTACATGAAAGACAAAATTATTTCCCTGTAATCTAAAAGCCTCGCGGTGTCTTAAAACTTCCATAATTTCATCAGTAATAAAAACAATTCGCGATTCACGATTTTTTGGAAATAACTTCAGCTCAACAAAAACTTTATTGGCCGTATCCCAGATGCAAGTCTCTTTGATTATCAACCTTCGATTTTTCAAATCCACATTGCTCCATTGAATTCCTGAAATCTCTCCAATCCTACCAGCGCAATAAAATTGCATTTTAGCTAGATCGCGATAGAGAGGTTGTAAAAATTCAAAAAACAAGAAAGCATCTTTTAAATCAATCTGCTTTTTCTTGTCTGGCAGTGGCTTAATAAAACCCATTTTGCGATGCTTTTTCTTAACAGGGCAGGTGAGAGATATTGCTTCTTTTTCAAAAAGATCACTTTCCTTGTACCAATTTAAAATGCACACCAACAGATTAAGCTCATTATTAAGATTGCATCTTCCTGCATGGCCTCGACCACTATTTTGATAGTCATCAGTTGAAAAATGGCCAACCCAATAAATGACCCATTCAGAAACCTTAGAAGGTGTAATCAAATTCATCGGAAGATGCTCAAGCGTCTGAAGCATTCTATAGCGACGATGCCAGATATCCTTGGTAGAAGTCGCCAAGATTGGAAAGTGATTTCTCTGCATGGTTTCCCATACTTCTTTTAAAGTCGAGCATTGGCTTTCAACGCTATCTTTAATAATCTTCTTTCCATCAAATCTCTTCTGCCATTCCTTTGCATCATACAAACTTAGAAAGGTGGCGGTAAAAAGTTTTCCGCTGATCCTTTTTTCAACTAAGTATTTACTCGTTCTATCATTTTGATAAATACCTTTTGCATTTTTTAGTTTTTTATAATTTTTTGATCTGCTCATGTTTGTTCTCCTTTTAGCCAAGCAATTATTTCGCTTGGAACAAACACTAATCTTTTTTTTCTTCCACGATGACGATAAGGGATTTCTCCACGACTTACTAAATTGTAAATCGTGCCCTTGGCGCAGTTCGTGAACGAGTAGACCTCGTTTCCCTAAATACAGTATTTCGCCTTTCAAAGGCTTTTGAGTGTTCAATTGAAGATTTGATTAATGAACCTAAAATTCAGAAGAAAAGAACTAAATCTAGCCATTAGAACTTATCTAATAAAAATTTATGAATGTTATTTATTATTTTCTTAATATTCGGCTGACTTGAATATAATTTACTATAATTGGATTTCTTAAGCCGCCTCAAGATGAATTCTCATTTTAATCCCAGCTTTCTTAAACTGATCTTGAAGGGCAAGCTCAACAAAAGTAACTTCCGAATATCCTAAAATCTTAGCAAACTTTTTAGCTCTCTCTGGACTTACAGATTTAACGCCTTTTTCAATCTGAGAAAGGTGGGCCTGAGAAATCCCAAGTCTTTTAGCGAAAGTAACTTGCGATATCTCATCTGATAAGCGAATAGACTCAAGAGTGCTTCCAAAACTTATCGGTGCACCGATGGCCTTATCTAAAAATTTCATAGCATTGCTTTTTTTAGTAGTCATATTTATTTACCTCTTCAACATAAGCAAATTCAATAATTCCATTTTCTTTAATGGTGTATATGGCCCTATAGGCGATATTCAATCTAATTGAACGCTGTCCTTTTCTTTCACCTTTAAGTATAACCACGTAGGTTATAAATGTCAATCTTACGTGCCTTAACTTATTGAAAAGTCGAACCTGCTATTAGCTTCTAAAATTCAAAAGGTTCTTTTGTAAACTAGGTTTACATATGCTATAATGTAAACTGAGTTGACACCGATAAGAACGTGGTAGTGATGAAAAATAAAATAAACAAATCTTCCGAACCCATCAAGAAATCAGATAAAGAACTTTATGATTTATTGAATAGAAAAATTTTGACTGGAGAATACATTTTTAAAAAGCATTCTCGTCAAAGATTAAAAGACAGAGAAATAACTGATATTGAGGTTTTAGATATACTTGAAGGTAAAAAAGGCAGAAAGCGCCATCGTAATAAAGAAAAAGATAAATATGAAACAGGAAGAGAAGATTGGAATTATTGTATTGAAGGAGTGAACCTTGATGACTTTAAAATAAGAATCATTGTTTCATTTGAGCAAGGACTACTACCAATTATAACCGTGATGTGGATTTAACAGTATTGGAGAAATTATGAAGACAAAAATTGTAAAAAAATTTAAATATGATGGACTTAATTTTCCTGTAGAGCTTCATAACGTAACTATGGTTATGGTAGATGGAGAATGGCACCCAAAGATTGACGTAAGAAAAGTTGCGGAAGCCGTCATAAAAGAACTTCCTTTTCAGAAAGAAAGATTAACGGGAGATCAAATTAAGTTTATTAGAACTTATTTTGAAATGTCTTTAAGAGAATTTGCTTTGAAGGTTGTTAATGAATCTCATGCGGCCGTGGCCAAGTGGGAGAAGTGTGCTGATAAATCAACAAGTATGGATATCAATATTGAAATTCTCCTGCGACTTTATGTTCTTGAAAGAGTTCTTGCAAAAAGTCAGAAGCAAAGAAATCAGTTTTTTGAAAGTTATCTTGAACTGAGACAAACAAGCTTCACTGTTAGTAAGCCATGGCCAGTTGTAGAAATGTCGGCGTAATTTAAGAACATATTTATGGTTGAAAAATATATAAAAGCAGAAGAGGGGCCAGGATCATCAGTTAAATATTTTGATGATAAGGGAAAGATTTGGCAATTCGTTGGGGGAACTAGGACATGGAGAAACCAGAACCCTGGAAATATGGTTGTAGGAGAATATTCTCGCAATAATGGAATGATTGGATCGTGCGGTGGCTTTGCTATTTTTCCAGATTATGAAACGGGACATAATGCACTGTTGATTCTATTAATTAAGAAATATGGCAATTTTGATTTAGTACAATTGATGGAAAAATTCGCTCCACCTCATGAGAATAAAACTAAAAAGTATATTAAATTTATTACCAAGCAGACTGGCGTTAAAGAAAGTGTGAAAATTCAGAATTATTCAAAGTCTGACTTCGCAAAACTTTGGGTCGCGATTGAAAAATTTGAAGGCTGGAAAATTGGAACGATCAAAGAGTATTCAGCCAAAGGGCAAATTACAAAAGTGAAAAAAGATAAGCGAGGTAAAATTACGGCTTATCTTGTAGATGGTTTTGGTTGGATAATGAAAAAAGAAGCGATAGAACTTACAAATTTAAAGAAAATAGATGCAGTTATAGTTAAGAGAGGGCGCTCTGTATTTTTAAGATCGCGTCCCAATAAACTTGAATCAGACAATTTGGATAATAAGGCATGAAATTTCTATTAATGATTATTCTAATATCTAGTCCAATCTATGCTAATGATTGGAGCGGTAAATATCTAAGTTTATCTGGCAAGCACAATTTAATTATTGGCTATGAAGATCAAGAAGATAAAATGATAAGTTTTGAAATCGTTAATTTTAAAAACTCAGAAAGAGTATCATCAGCCATTGCTTTTTTTAAAGATGAACTTGCCACAACACACTCTTTGCACGCTGAGGATGATTGCATCATAAAGCTGAGTCATTCTACAAAAGGTATATTTGTTTCAGATTTTTGTGGTGGACGTGACTTTATCACTGGCTTCTATACAAAGATTGATGATTTTAACTTAGAGACTTTCAAAATTATTCCATCACTCCATTAAAATTTTTCAAGTCCGACCCGGTCCGACTAGTCCGACTGAATCCATTAAATGGGGTGATAAAAAGTGAAATATAGTGAAGTGACGAAGTCTAAAAAAATTAATGTTAGCTCTTAAACTCTTAATTTGCTTGATGATTTAAATTCATCAAAGATGAATCGGGTAGTTCGGGCATGGCGTAACTATATAAAATTACAGACAAATAGTAAACAAATGCCAGAGTTGAGTTAGTCCTGTAATCCTTAATAAATTCAAGTGCTTAATTCAATTGTTTTTGAATAAGCCAGCTTGAGCAAGCAGTAAAGTAATTTTTTATTTAGATTGACCAATTATGTGATACAATTGATCTATAAAGGTGAACAATATGCTTCCAGAGTTATTTACGTCAAATGCTAGGGCCGAAGTAATGCGAATTCTTTTTAATGGAGAGGCTAAAGAGTATTATCTTCGAGAAATAGAAAAGAATACAGATATTCAAATTAGCTCGTTACAAAAAGAAGTGAAGCATCTCATTTCAATAGATCTAATTAAAGCAAGAAAAGATGGTAATCGAATTTACTACAAGGCAAATCTTGAACATCCAATTTACTCAGATCTAGTTTCTATCGTAGAAAAAACGGTTGGAGTCATATCGTTATTGAAAGAAAGATTGGTTCCATCAAAAATTGAATGTGCATTTCTATTTGGTTCTATGGCAAAAAATAAAGAAAAGGCAACAAGTGACATTGATTTAATAGTTATAGGTGAAATAGGAATGAGAGCCTTGACTAAATTATTATCTGGTCTTCAGGAAAAATTAGGTAGGGAAATCAACCCTCATATCTTTACGAGGGATGAGTTTAAGAAGAGAATTAAATCTAAAGACCATTTCATTACAAGTGTTTTAAAGGAAGAGATTAAACCAATAATTGGTGACGTAAATGACTATAGATAATTTTTTGAAAAATGGAGTTTTAGTAAAACAAGATTCATCAAAGGATGAAATTTCTGATTTAATAAAGATTGTTGAAAGAGACTTAGAAGACTCGGCACAAACTAAAATATCTAATGATTGGCAATTTGGTATTGCTTACAATGCTGCTTTGAAATTGGCAAATATTCTCGTTCGAGCATCAGGATATAGAGTGAAGGGGCAAGGTCATCATATGAATACAATTGCAATGATACCATTAATTTTAGGAAACCATAAAAAAGATGATGCTGATTATCTTGATACTTGAGAAGTATTAACGTGGCTTTCTAAGACAAAGATAAAATAGGTTTAAAATGAACAAAGCGCAAAAAGCGGAAGTAATAGAAATGTTCATGCTTGTCCTGATCATGGTAACTTCAATTTTGTTTTTTTGCAGGTGTTTCGTGATTTAACATGGTTTGAAGACGAGCTTCGTGGGAATTGGGTTTTAAAAAGAATCATTTGTTCTGCGATTTTAAGCTCAGGCTATTTGTTGCAATATTCTTGGATAAAAAGTCGCTATCCAAAGATAAGTAAATTCATGCTAATTTTCAGTATCTGCATATCATTTTTATGGCCAATTGTTGGTAGTTTAAATACTAAAATATTATTTAGTACTTTGGTTTTCTTACTTTTTATTAATACAAAAATCCTGAGGTAAGTTTATTTTCAACAAAAGTCCAAAGTTGTATTTGTTAAACATAAAAAAATATATACTTATCAGGGTAAAAGATTTTTATTTTATCTCTCTATTGTTAATTAGTGTGAATGCTTTTCAACAAAATTACCTTCTTCGAAATTTACGCCAACATCGAATTTAACTTCAGAATAGTCTTCTCCTATGAGTTTTGTAACAACACCATATCCTTTATGGATTTTTTGGCAGCTGGGAGTGTTGATAGGTGCATTTTTTAAAGGCTTAATACATTTATTTTCAAATAGTTCAACATGATCTCCAACGTTAACTTCCTTACTATTTAAACCGATGTGAGCAGTATGCTCATCAAGTTTCATTGCAATAATTCCTCGGTGCAAAGTGGTTGAACAAGAAGATAGTAACAAAGTAGCTGCTAAAATAGTTAAATTTATTTTCATTTCTTACTCCATTATGGGTTGAAAGTTTGTTTTAAATGAGAAAGTGAGTATTTTACTTTCTTTTTTAAGTTCATTAATTTTTCTATTTATTTCTAATTTTCTATCAGAGGCATTAATTACATCAGAAGAATTTTTAATTCCTTTTTTATATTCAAAGATTGTTAGTTTTTTATACTTCGATGCTTTTTCAAGGGATAAATCTAATGATGAAATTAAGCTTATATAAAGTTCTTGCTTCTTTTTTTCTTGCTCAATGTCTTTTTTTAACTCTATTTCTAACTGTCTTAGTTCTCGCTCTTTTTGAGATGATTCCAAGATTGCTTTAGAAAATTTAGCAGCGGTACTTCCGCCTGAAAATATTGGAATGATTAAATTAAGTGCGATTTGATATTCAGTTTTGTTACCAAGAAACTTTTTGGCAGGAGTAATACTTCCAAATTTACCTTCTAGGTCGATGCTAGGGTAGTATTCTGAACGCGCGTTTGTCGTTTCAAGTTTGGAATTGTTAAACTCTGATGTTAGAATCATAAATTCGGGCAACGTCTGTATATCGATAATTGCATTAGTCGTTATTCTTGTTAGCATGAGTTCATTTTTAATTTGTTCGAGTGTTAATTTGTTCCCGAATAAAAGAAATAGTTCTTTTTCTAGATCACTTATTTTAAAATTATTATTACTAATTTCGTTGGTTAAAGTTTCAGTTTTAATTTGAAAATCTAAAAGATCAGCCGATGTCGTGAGTCCCGCATCAGCTTTTTTCTTTGCCATTTTCATTTGGATCTCATTTTCTTTAATCTCATCATTAAGAAAAATATTATCATTTTCAATTGATTGTACTTCTGAAATTATTTTAAATGCTTTAATTTTTGTAAATCTTAAGATTTTTTCATTTTCAATGTTTAATTTAAATTTTGTAGTTTGAATAATTTTTTCAAGGTTTTGATCTCTGCCACCTCGATAAAGATTGATTTTACTCTCAAGAAATAAGTAGGGGCCTTTATCTGTTTCATTATTATTTTTTTTATAATCTGAACCAATCCCAGTATTAATAGATAATTCTGGTAAAAAAAAACTTCGGTTAATTTTAAAATCATATTGAGCTGATTCAATTTTTGTCTTGTTATTTTGAATTTCTAAATTATTTTCAAAAATTGAATCTTCAGCTTTTGAGATTAAAGGTAAAGTTAGTGCAACCAATAAAAGCTGCACTTTTTTATTTTTAGAAGAGTTCATTTTAGTTAACATAAAAACCTTGTTTGAATTATTCTTCAATTTGTATTGTAAAATGATCAGTTTTTCCATGAGATTGAATAGTTATTTCGACTGGAAGTCTATTTGATCCTTGCAATTCAACAGTTGCACTATACCCACCTTTAGAATTAGTTAAGACAACTGGGTAGGCTTTACCCTTTTTCGGTTTTGCTAACGCAGACACTTTTACATCCTTTTCAGCAATATCTTTGCTTTCATGGCTGGTTGGATAAACTGTTAACTCTTTACCACTAATAATAACTTCAAGATTTAAATCCTTCCCATTTTGAACGGTTCCACCATGTAGTGACTTAAAAGATCCAGGGGCATTGTTATGACCTTCGTGGGCCAGTAAAGATAATGACATTATGCTAGCTACAAGAATTGATACGTATTTACTCATTTTATTTTCCTCCTTCGAAAATATTTTTGTGATCAGTTTTTTCTATTGAAAGTTGGGCTGATTTTTTACCGAAATGATAAAAAACAGTGGGTGTTACAAATATATCTAATAGTGTAGAGCTTATAAGACCACCAACTATAACGACTGCAACAGGGTGAAGTATTTCTTTTCCGGCTTCATTGCCAGCTAGAACAAGAGGGATTAGCCCAAGTATTGCAGTTAGTGCAGTCATTAAAACCGGAATTAGTCGCTCTAGGGAACCTCTGATTACCATTTCTTTTGTAAAACATTCACCTTCATGCTTCATTAAATGAAGATAATGAGACAACATCATAATACCATTTCTTGATGCAATACCGCATAAAGTAACAAAAGCTACCAAGCTCGCTACGGAAATAATTTTTCCAGTTAAGTAAATTCCAATTATTCCCCCAATGAAGGCCATTGGGATATTAAGCATAATTTGAATTGCAATAAAGCTTGATCCAAAGTGCATATAGAGAACTAGATAAATTCCAATGACTGACATGATTGATAAAAAAATCATTAGTTTGCTGGCTTGTTGCTGGCTTTCAAATTGGCCGCCAAAAGAAACGAAATAGCCTTGTGGTAGTTTTACATCTTTTTCGATTTTAGATTTGATTTCGGCAACTAGGCTTTCTAGGTCACGCCCTTGCGAGTTTGCTTGAACAACAATTCGCCGTGCGGAGTTTTCTCTATTGATTATATTAGGGCCATTCGATTCATAAATATCGGCTACTTGATCTAATCGAATTTTAGTTCCATCTGGAAGTATTTTAATGGGTGTCTTTTTTATAAGCTCTAAATCTGATCTTGATTTTTCATCAAACTTCATTACAACATCAATAGTTTTTTGATTTTCTAGAATTTGCCCAACAACTTCACCCTGAAGTGCTTTTTGTAATAGTCCAGCTAAATCACCAAGTACAACGCCGTATTTAACAGCTTCATCACGTAGAAGTTGAATTTTTACTTGGGGTACTAAAACTTGTTGTTCAATTTGAAGATCAACTAGGCCCTTGGTTTTTTCGAGTGCTTTATATATTTCACTGGCTTTTAATCTTAAAACATTTAAGTCTGGCCCAAAAATTTTTAATGCAATTTGTGCTTTTACACCGGATAATAGGTGGTCAAGTCGATGAGAGATTGGTTGCCCTAAATTGACAAAAACGCCTTCAATTGTATTTAGGTTTTTTCTAATTTCTTCTAGAACAATTTGGCGTGGACGTCCAAGAGTTTTAAAATCCACATCAATTTCAGAGTAATGAACTCCTTCAGCATGTTCATCTTGTTCTGCTCGGCCTGTTCTTCTCGATACAGATGATACTTCAGGAGATTTTAATATTAATTCTTCAGCAGCGGTTCCAATTCGATTTGACTCATCTAGAGAAGTTCCGGGTTGAGCTAAGACAGTAATGGTAGCCGTTCCCTCATTGAATTTGGGAAGGAAGTCTCGACCCATTTGAGTTGCTGTAAAAACTGCTACTAGAAAAAGTACAATCGTGAAACCTAAAACGATATTTTTATTTTTGAGAGAGAAGTGCAATATTTTTAAATCTATCGATTTTAAAAATTTCACAACAAGGCCTTCTTTGTGGTCAAGGAGCTTGCCACTTCCTAATAGATATGAACAAAGCGCAGGAGTAACAGTTAATGAGATAATCATTGAGGCAAGAAGTGATATAACGTATGAAATTCCAAGTGGAGCAAACAGCTTGCCTTCAATTCCTCCCATTGAAAAAAGTGGAATAAAAACTAAGCAAACAATGATCGTAGCAATTATTATTGAATTTCTTACTTCACAAGATGCTTCATATATAACCAGCATTGTGTTTCTAGGATTTTCTAAAGCTCTGTTTTCTCTAAGCCTTCTGAAAACATTTTCAACGTCAACAATAGCGTCATCTACAAGTTCCCCAATCGCAATTGCTAATCCACCAAGAGTCATTGTGTTTACTGATAAACCGAATATTTTAAAAATAATTGCGGTTAACATAAATGACAGCGGAATGGCAGTCATGGTAATCATTGTTGTTCTAAAATTAAGAAGAAAAAGAAAAAGTACTATTAATACTAGAATAACTCCATCCCGAAGTGCCTCTTTTACATTATCTATAGATTTTCCAATAAAATCAGCTTGGCGAAATAAGTTGGGATTAATTTCTGAACCTTTAGGAATGGTTTGTTTTAATTCTTCAAGAGCTTTTGAGATTTCTTTAGTTAACTCAATTGTGCTTGCACCGGGTTGTTTTTGAATGCTTAAAATGACTGAAGGTTTTCCATTAACACTAGCATCTCCTCTTTTTGATTGAGGAAGTTCTATTACGTCTGCAATGTCACGAACCAAAATTGTTTTTCCAAGATGCGTTCCCACAACTGATTTTAAAATATCTTCTTTGTTTTTTGTGTTTCCAATATTTCTAATTAAATATTCTTTTCTATCAATATTTATAAATCCACCTGTCTTGTTTTTACTGATATCGGAAAGATAATGCTCTACATCTTCAATCGTAAGCTGGTATTTTTGAATTTTTTCAGCAGATAATAATATTTGAAACTGCCTCACCCCTCCACCAATAGCTATAACTTGAGAAACTCCAGGAATACTTAAAAGTCTTGGTCTCATTGTCCAATCAGCAATACTTCTAAGATCCATCGGTGAAATGGATTTATTTTGAGAAGTTAATCCCACTAACTGAATTTCACCCATTATAGACGATATTGGCCCCATGACAGGAGTTATGCCTTTTGGAAGCTTTTCTTTTGCCTGCTCTAATTTTTCTTGAACAGTTTGACGATTTCTATAAATGTCTGTTCCCCATGCAAATTCAACATAGATAACACTCAATCCTACACCAGAGCTTGAACGGACTCTTTCTACGCCGGGAAGACCATTTAAAGCCGTTTCAATTGGATATGTAACTAAAGTCTCAACTTCCTCTGGAGCTAATCCTTCTGCTTCAGTCATAATATTTACAGTTGGGCGATTAAGATCGGGGAAAACGTCTACTGGTAGTGTTGTTAAGACATAACCACCATAGGCTACTAGCATAGCAGCTATTGATATAACAAATAATCGTTGAGTTAATGCGAATTTAATTATTCTATCTAACATTTATTAACCTGCTCTAAATTGTTTCATCATAAGACCAATGCGTAAGATCCTTGAAACTTGTGTCATCTCTTAAAAAAATACTAATTCTTTTGTCAAAGCATACCCCCACAGGGTATGTTGTCAATGTAATTGAGCATGGATAATTTTTAATACTATTAAAAAAAGTTATAAAAACTGCAAAGAAGGTTAAAAGTGATTTAATTCACGACAATTATCATTAACATTCAATTTACATGAATCAAAAAAAGATTAATGCAGATGCAGTATCGTGAAATGGTACGAAGTATCTAAGATCGCGACCGAATAAGATGATATTAGATAATCTAGAGAATAAAGTATGAGATTTTTTTTATATCATTAAATGTTTCCGCTTCAAACAAATAAGTTAGTTACGAACCATCGGGCTTAGAACTGTCTTGAAAATTAAAACGAGAGACTTTTTGCAGATCGTCCAACTCATGAATCAATTAAAAGTGGAGATGATATTGAAATTCGTTACTATTTTTCTTTAGAAAAAAAATTGATGTAATAAATAATACGAATGAAAAATCACCAAGTATTAACGATGAATTTTTTTAAAGTGTTAATGCTTACAATTTTTTCATCAAAACAGTGAACTATACCAAAAAGTAAAAACGCTGGCACAATTATTGCTTATGTAACTAGAGGTGTCTAATGACTAACTACAGAATTACTCTAGTTTCTCCGAAAGGCATTGAAAGAATTATTGAATGCGCTGAAGATAAATATATTCTCGACGCAGCGGAGAGTGCAGGAATGGATCTTCCTTCATCCTGTAGGACTGGAGCTTGCTCAACTTGCACAAGCAAGTTGTTAGAGGGGGATGTAAATAATTCTGATCAGTCTTATCTTGATGAAGATCAAATCAAGAAAAGATTTATATTAATTTGCGTAGCCTATCCACTTTCGGATTGTAAAATCTTAACGAATCAAGAGGAACTCCTTTAGTTATAGAATGCTTAGTTCAAGCAAAAGTTAATAAATACTAAGGACATGAATCAACGAAGCGTTGGACGATTTTCTTAATCAAGATAGACTATATTTCATAACAGCATTTATATGTATAAAAGCCAATAAAAGTAATTATCAGATTGCCGAAGGCTTTATTTAAATATTTGGTTGGGGAGCTATCCGAGCTGTATTCTAAAAATATAATGGTTAAATTATTTCTTTAGTCGTTGAGTTATTACAAGCTGCCTTGAGATAAGGGCCTTTTGCTATCAAATTCAAAAAGACATATCTTTTTTTACCCATTATCGATTCCGCTAGATTTTTAGAACTTGCTAATCTTAAAGTTATCTTGAACAATTTTTGCCCATCATCGTTTTTAAATATTTATTTTATTCGTTAAAAATTTAAGCAATTTCATCAGACACATTAATTTTATTTGATTATCAGTAAACTATTTCTTGTGCTGTAATCTCTTCATGCTAGAAGCTGTGCTACTAATTCTAAATACTGCGATAAGACATTCATGTCATACAGGTTTGTGAAGAATCACGAAATGAAATGAAATAAGATGAAAAAAGAAAAGTTGTGAATGACTCGGAAACGTTAATTTTTAATTATTATTAAAAAATTTTATTAGTTCGAAACTAATCCTCGGGTAGTTCTTGCATATTTTACAATTGGAATAAATAATAATAGTCTGAGCAATAGATACTTTTTTTTATAGGATTTTTATGTCAGATGAATCTCAAGTCTGTCCAAAATGTAATTCGCCTTACGGCTATCAAGATGGCTCATTATGGGTCTGCCCAGAGTGTGCCCATGAGTGGACTTTAGAAGTCAAAACAGAAGCTGAAGAAGTTGAAGTTGGTCCAAAATTTTTAGACTCAAACGGAGTTCAACTTCAATCTGGAGACACTGTTAGAACCATTAAGGATTTAAAAGTGGGAGGAGAAACCCTTAAGTCGGGAACGAAAGTGAAGGGGATTCGCCTATTGGATGATCCGATTGATGGCCACGACATTGCTTGCAAAGTCGACGGTTTTGGTTCAATTTATTTAAAGTGTTCAGTTGTAAAAAAAGATTCTTAATAATTTTTGTTAACTAATTAATTTTAAACTCCATTCAGCTTTCATCGTTGTATTTTAATTATCTTTTCCCAATTTTGATTAATATTGCTTGCATTCATATTTATGAGTTACAATAGCCAACAATTATCTCAAGCCACAAACATCTTGCAAGGAATGCAATGAATAACAAACAAAAAGTTGGACTTTGGTCACAAGTTGCTTTGACTTTTTTTATCGTATCCGGTGGAGCCTACGGTCTAGAATCCGCTATATCTGCAATTGGTACTTTTTGGTCGGTAATTCTCATACTCCTTATACCCATTTTTTGGGCCGCACCAATGGCACTTCTGGTGGCAGAGCTTTCTTCGGCCATTCCGGAAAGTGGCGGCTATTATGTTTGGGTTAGAAGAGGTCTCGGCCGTTTTTGGGCCTTTCAGGAAGGTTGGTGGACCATATGTTATTCGGCGGTAGATCTCGCCGTCTATCCAGTCTTGTTTGTTACTTACTTGAGTTATTTTATTCCTCAGCTAAATGATTCTAACCCTGCAGCAGCTAATTTGAAGTGGGGCATTTGCTTAGTTTTTATTTTATTTTGCTTACTCAATAATTTAACAGGTAGTAGATCAGTTGGGATTCAATCTCTAGCTAAATTTTTTATGGTGTCTTTGCCCTTTGTTGTTTTTGTCGGTGCCGGTTTATTTTTGGGTAATTGGAGTAATCTAAAAACAGTATTCTCCTCTCATGCTCATGCCATAAGTCCCGGCCAGTTTGCAGCGGGTCTTTCAATTATTCTTTGGAATTATTGTGGTTGGGATAATGTTTCAACTTATGCTGATGAAGTTTATGAGCCACACAAAACATTTCCTCGTGCCCTTTTTATTTGTAAGGTCGTGATCATTACTTCTTACTTGTTTCCTGTTCTCATCGGCTACAAAGCTAGTATTGACCCCGCAATATGGGGCAATTCCTCCGGTTGGCCTGAGATTGCTAGAATTCTCATTGGACCAGGCTTGGGAATGGCAACCGCTTTAGCAGCTCTATTATCAGCGCTAGCTTTATTTAATGCACAATTGCTCTATATCTCAAGATTGCCAACGGCTATGGCAAAAGATCGTTTATTGCCAGAATTTTTAATCAAGAAAAATAAAAAAGAAGTTCCATATATTTCGCTTATTGCAGCGGCAGTGATCGCAGCTTTTTTTACTCGCTGGTCGCTTGGAAAGTTAATGGTTGTTGATATTTTATTTTATACTTTGGGAATTAGTTTAGAATTTGTGGCATTAGTTGTTTTAAGAAACAAGGAGCCAGGTTTGGTTCGACCATTTAAGATTCCACTGAATAATTTAGGTCTCTCTATTATGGCCATTTTTCCCATTTCGTTGGGAATCATTGTCGCCATAAGTGCATATAACGGCGAAAATGCCGCAGCTCAACTCGGAGTCGTAGGTATAGGTGTTATACTTGGGCTTCTCATATATTGGTGGAAAATAAAATTTGGCAACCTTAAGTCTTTACCCTAAGCAATTGTTTTTTTTTGATAGATAAAATCTATCTATTCATAGATTAAATTTAATGTTTCAACCTCAAGTTGATTAGATAGAATGAGCCTGGTTATTTATCTCTTAAATGTACATGAAAATATAAAGGAGTGTATGCATGTTAAATGGGAAAATTCTCAAATTATTAATTCTAGGAATCTCGATGACTCAAAACGGGTATTCTCAAGATTATCCCGGTTCATCTCAAAGTATGGCCGATCTAAAAACTAAGTCCAATCAATTTTGGTGGCCAGAGAGACTAGATCTGTCTCCACTTCGCCAACACTCAGCTGAATCAAGTCCTTTAGATAAAAAATTTGATTACGCTAAGGAATTTAAAAGTCTAGATCTTCAAGCCTTGAAAAAAGACATTACTCAAGTTCTAAAAACATCTCAAGACTGGTGGCCTGCAGATTACGGAAGCTATGGACCATTTTTTATACGCATGGCCTGGCATAGTGCAGGTACCTACCGTGTAACAGATGGACGTGGAGGAGCTGGTGGCGGACAACAACGGTTTGAGCCACTTAACAGCTGGCCCGACAATGCTAACCTTGATAAAGCACGCCGACTACTTTGGCCGATCAAGAAAAAATATGGCAATAAAATTTCATGGGCCGACTTGATGGTGTTATCAGGAAATGTGGCTTTGGAATCGATGGGATTTAAAACTTTCGGATTTGCTGGTGGACGCGCTGATGAATGGGAAGCTGATTTAGTTTACTGGGGATCTGAAAAAAAATTCCTTGCAGATGAAAGATATAAAGGAGACAGAAAATTAGATAAACCACTTGGCGCAGTTCAAATGGGATTAATTTACGTCAATCCAGAAGGACCTAATGGCAATCCAGATCCACTTCTTGCCGCTAAAGATATTCGCGAAACATTTGGTCGAATGGCGATGAATGACGAAGAAACAGTTGCCTTGATTGCCGGAGGACACACTTTCGGTAAAGCTCACGGTGCCGCTAGTCCAGCAAAATGCACAGGAGCTGAACCTGCGGCTGCGCCAATTGAAGAGCAAGGTTTTGGATGGAAAAATAAGTGCGGGAAAGGGCACGGAGCTGATACCATTACAAGTGGCTTAGAAGGAGCGTGGTCAGCAGCTCCAACTCAGTGGAGTTCACAATATTTGGCAAATCTTTTTGGTTTCGATTGGGTTAAGACCAAAAGTCCAGCTGGAGCCACTCAATGGATTCCTAGCGATAAAAGTGTAGCAGAGTTGGTTCCAGATGCTCATGATCCAACTAAGAGACATGCGCCTATCATGTTTACTACTGATCTCGCATTAAAGTTTGATCCAAGTTATTCAAAGATTGCTAAAAGCTTTTTGGATGACCCAAAAAAATATGAGCTAGCATTTTCAAAAGCATGGTTTAAATTAACTCACAGAGATTTAGGACCACGAACACGCTACGTAGGCAAAGAAGTGCCAAAAGAAGTTCTTATATGGCAAGATTATATTCCAGCTGTGAACCATAAGCTTATAAGTTCAAGTGAAATTACCTCACTTAAAAACAAAATTCTAAAATCAGGATTAACAAGTTCTGAATTAGTAAGAACAGCTTGGGCATCGGCCGCCACTTTTAGAAACACCGACATGCGTGGTGGAGCTAACGGAGCACGAATTCGCTTGGCTCCGGCCAAAGATTGGGAAGTAAACAGTCCGGCCCAAACAGCAAAAGTAATAACTAAATTAGAAGTTATTCAAAAAGAATTTCAAAAAGGTGGAAAAAAAGTATCTCTTGCTGACCTCATTGTACTTGGCGGAACAGCTGCAGTTGAGCAGGCTGCTAAATCGGCAGGTGCAAAAAGTGTAAAGGTTTCATTTACTCCTGGTAGAATGGATGCAAATCAAGAGCAAACCGATATTCAATCTTATGCGTTTCTTGAACCTAAAGCCGATGCTTTTCGCAACTATTATGCTACAGGGAATTTTATGTCACCTGCAGAAATGCTAGTAGATCGCGCCAACATGCTTTCACTTACAGTGCCTGAGATGACTGCTTTAATTGGTGGAATGAGAGTTTTAGAAACTAATGCAGATCAATCAAAAAATGGTGTTTTTACTTCTCATCCTGGAATATTAACCAATGATTTTTTTGTAAATCTTCTAGACATGTCTACTAAATGGCAAAAGTCTTCTAAAGCAGAAGGACTCTATGAAGGCGTGGACCGCAAAACAGGTAGTTTGAAATGGACTGCAACCCCTGTTGATTTGATTTTCGGTTCTCATTCTGAACTACGGGCAATTGCTGAAGTGTATGCTTCTGAAGATGGAAAAGAAAAATTTGTCCAAGACTTTGTTAATGCTTGGAACAAGGTAATGATGTTAGATCGATTTGATCTGAAAAAATAATTAATTTAGTTGGAGGGGACTTTAGTTGATGTATGACTCAACGGTAAGTCTCCTCCTACTTTTTAATTTTTTTTAAATAAGCAATAAGTAAAATTTTGAATAGTGTTAAACGGAGTTTGATGTTCAATTGAAATTGTCCTTATTAGTTTCAAATTAGAGAATTTTTCTTTTAGATCTTGAACTTCATATTGACAAATATCTAAACCACTACATTTCTGGGGTCCAGATTTTGAAAATGTAAAAATAAGAAAAAAGCCATTTGATGACAGATAGGTCTCGATTTGCTCAACATATTTTTTTTGATCTTCTGGATTAGTTAAGAAATGAAAAACGGCTCGATCGTGCCAAATATCATAATGCTTAGGGAATTTGGTTTCGATAACATTCGAGTTAATTGTCTCTATTTTATGATCTGGAATATTTTTTTTAAAGGATAGGTTTAATTTCTCGATCGCTATCGAAGAAATATCTAGGACTGTAATATTTTTATAACCATGAAGAAAAAGATTTTCAGCGAGCTTTGAACGACCTCCTCCAATATCTACGATTTCTGTGGTTGTAGGAAGTTTTAAAGACAAAATCTGTTCTAGTGAAATTAATGGAATTTCTTGATACCAACTTACGGCATCTTCTGCTTTTGATTCATAGACTTTGTCCCAAAAGTTTCTGTCCATATTACATTCTTCGCAATTGATCGATTAAAATGATTGTTCCCATCAATAGAACAAAATAACCAAATCCTTTCTTGAGTAACTTTTCACTGAATTTGTCTGATAATTTGATTCCTAAAAATAATCCTATAAGGGCAATAAATGCAATTTTAAATAGCAAGCTCCATTGAATATTTACTTGATGTTGTACATCCCCGATAAAGCCAAGCAATGACTGGGTAGCAATAATAAATAAGGATGTTCCAATAGCTCGCTTCATTTTAAGACCAACGAGGATCACCAAAGTAGGAATGATGAGAAATCCTCCACCTGCACCGACAAAACCAGCAATAGAGCCCACCATAAAACCTTGCATTGGAATGGTATAAAATTTAGGTTTTTTATAGCTAGATTCAGGAGCTTGTATTGGCTCTTTTTTTGGTCTTATCATTGAAAAAGATGCCAAAAGCATAATGACGGAAAAAACTGTCATAATTAGCATGGGCTTAGTGACTTCCATTTCATTAAAAATTGATATTTTTAAGGGAATCCTGGGAATAACAAATGATCTGGTTAAGTAGACGCCAATAAAACTAGGAATAGCAAAAGTAAATCCAGTTTTTAAATCGACCTCTCCTTTAGAGTAATAATTTATACCACCAAAAAGTGCAGTTAAACCAACGATGAAGAGTGAGTAAGCAGTTGCTAAAATGGGATTGATATTAAACAAGTAGACCAAGATAGGAACTGTTAAAATAGACCCACCTCCACCAAGTAAACCTAGGGATAAACCCATGAAGATAGAAGCAAGATAGCCAAAAAATTCTAAAGTCATACCAATCTCTATTTTTTTAATTTTAAAAAGCTATCAACCCATTTAAAAAGTAACATTCCACCGATCATGCTGATAACAAAAAGTAGAGGTCGAACCTCAAAACTGGCCAAACTGGTTAAGGCCGGTCCGGGACAATAGCCTCCTAGTCCCCAACCAAAACCAAAAATAGAAGAGCCGATAATCAAAGCCGGAGTAATATCTTTTTTGGTAGGAACCATCCATTCAGTATGTAGTAGTGGAGTATCTTTTTTTCTTATTAATCGATAAGAAATAAAATGAACCAAAATTGCTCCTATCATCACAAAAAGAAGTGACGGATTAAATGTACCAAATAGATCCAAGAAGCCTATAACTTTTTGGGGCTGAGTCATTCCAGATAATCCAAGACCGAGAGCAAATAAAAAGCCTACAGCAAATGAAGAAATATTTTTTTTCATGGTAGTACTCCAAGTTTTCTAAAAATTAAAACAGCAAATATTCCAGCTGAAATAAAAGTCAAAGTAGCTACAATTGAACGAATCGAAAGCCGGCTTATTCCACAAACACCATGTCCACTGGTACAGCCACTTCCCATGATAGTACCAAATCCAACTAAGAATCCCGCGACGACAACACTCCAATTGGCAGTTGCAAGGGAGCCACCTATTAATGTTTGCGGCGCAATTGCTTTAAGCAAGAGTCCACCTGAAAAAAGGCCTAAAGTAAAAGTCATTCTCCAAGCAGTATCTCCTTTTTCAGGAGTCAGGATTCCATTAATGATTCCACTAATCCCAGTTACTCTGCCATTAAAAAGTAGCATGATAGAAACAGCGCTACCAATAATCATTCCTCCCATAAGTGCATAAATCCAATCAGTCGGCATTGAAGTCTCCTTTAATTTTAGTTCAAATATGTTGCTAGAAAGACCGGAAATTCTCCAGAATCTTTTTTAATAACATTGATGATTTCTCTAGAATACTTTTTAAAGTGTAAATTTTCGGACCAATTCATTGTTGTTAAATGAGAAAAACCAAAATGATGTACCCCCATACTTTTGGAGTCAGGATGAAAATTTCCAGGCTCTTCGTCTAGATCAATGATGGCAATTATGCCATCTCGGCTTAATAATTGTTTTAATTTAAATAGTACTTTTTGAGGATCAATGAGATGGTGAAAAGCCATAGAAGATAAGATAAGATCAAAAGGATTTTCTGATAAATTAAACTCTTGATCTTCTAGATTCAAATGAGCTGAACGAACATTGGGATAATGATTAAATTTTTGATCAAAGACTTCAAGCATACCTGGAGATGTGTCGACTCCAAGGTAATTATTTTGTTGGTTGATAAAATGAGAACCCAGAAGCCCTGTACCACAGCCAATTTCTAAAATGTTTTGGAAATCTTTTTTTTGAAGATTGTCTTTTATTTTTTCTGAATAAGCTTTATTTTGATTGATTTTTTCTTGAGTGTCCCAAGAATTTGCCATTTGATTAAAGTGAGTCATTCATTTTTCCTGATTTGGATATTATGCTATAGTCTAATCACTACAAAACGATTTGGGATGAAAAAATGAATCTGAAAGCATTTTTTTTAATTGGCTTTTTACTAGTAGCATTAGTCTTAGGTTACCTCAATCTTTCAAAGCAAAAAGAGTTAAGCAAGAATCTAAGTAATCAATTGCATTCCGGAGGTGGTGAAATCAACAATGTACAAGAAGCCCCCGCCGCCGTAAAAAATCAAATTGAAGAAAACCTTAATCAATCACAAGCTGAAAAAGACAAAAATATTTCCAATGATTAGTTGCGGTAATTTTTACCTTATCGCCTAGAATTGATTTGCCCAAAAATGCTTGAAATAAACTATGGAAAAATTACATAAAGGTTTGACGTATACTGTAATTTTTATGTAGGTTCACCCCATTTAAAAGCCAATTTGGTTAAAATTTTGAAGGAGATTTCCGATGAGAAAATTAGTACAACTTTTTGTTCTCTCAATTGTGGTCATACCCGTTTTTCAAAACCTTGCAGCTAAAGATCAGATTGGTCCGCAAGATCCTAGTTCTGGAAAATTCGGGGACAATCGATTCAAACTTGCTAAAAAACCTGCCAACCTATTTTATCAAATACCTTTTTTCTCAGGTGGAGATATTGGACAGTATGAAACGACAATGTCGCAAAGCCGAGATCAAGTTAGAAAAATGTTTTGGGGCGAATTAATGTCGGAAGTTGAGTCACTTGCCGATAAAGGAGTGGTTGTAGAAGCAATGCTCGAGCCCATGGCCAATATTTTAATGAAGTTTGATCAATTACATGACATTCACAAGTCTAAGGATATTGTTAATATTGATTACTCTTTAGAGAATCAATTTAAAGCTGCTCTTGATAAACAATTTGCCAATTTTGATGTGCGAGATGATCAAAGGAAAATTCAAATTTCAAGAGGAACTGAAGCCGATTTATTAGCTGCATTTATTCGAGATATCAGTGCCGATAAACCTTTTGGCTCTCCTATTTCGAAGGAAGAGATTAATGTTAAAAGAGCGCTGGAACTCTTTGAGCAAATTGATTACATTTCCTACGGAACCTTTTCTTCTTTGGGCGGTGGAAATTTTCAATTAACTTTTCACATCATCGGCAATAAAAATGGCGTAACAAGAAACTTTATTTCTCGTGGCGAACTTGTTAATGCCGTTGATGATTTAGCTAGACAAGTTTTTGATTATTTCCAGGCTAACGTTTATGAAGAATGGAAGGCTCCCTATTCAAATTTGATTTGGTTACCAATGCCAGTAAACTATGAACGTCAAATTAAAATGCATGGCTACAACAGTACAGATTTATACACTTTTAATGAAGCTAAGTCTTATTGCCAGGCACGTGGTTACCGTCTTCCATTTGCTAAAGAACTATTGATGGCCGAAACTGGAACAAAATACCAAGAAGGTGGAATTACCTCATTATATCCTTATGCTAGCTGGGCCGTGGCCGACCGTAGAGAATTAAATGAAAACAACTGGATTATTCCGGCAAACGGTGGTTCGACCAACGGAATATTCATGGGTGATGGCAGTCTTCCGATGAAAGGTGTGTTTTGGTGTGTCCGCGGCAAAATCGCATCAGATGTTCAAGCTGTTGATAAAATTTGGTCGCTTGAAAGAAAATATAGAAATAAAAATTTAGAAATATTCACAGCACTGCAAACTTTAAGATTTGAAATAGGTGATTATGGAGCTGAATCTAGCAAGCTGCTGTTTTGGAACGGTGATTTTATTACTGTAACTGTCCTAGATAGTGTTGAAGAAGCACTAGTTATACTCAAGAAGCATGGAATTCAAATGGATTGGTCTTTTGCTAATAAGGGAGAATAAAATGAAATGGAATCATTTCTTTTATATTCTTATATTTTTTCTTTTTTCCTTAGCAGCTTGGTCTGATGGTAATATCAAACGTGATCCGACCGAGAAGCCAGTTCAAACTTTTACGCAAGAAGCTGAAGAGTCAGCCGCTCGCGAGATGGGGAGAGTCATTGGTCGAAAGTTAGGTGAGGAAGCTAATGCCAAAATTTCAACTGAAGATCAAATGTCAATTCTGGAAAGAACGCGAGCTGCAATCAGAGGAAGTTTATTGCGAAAATATATTTTCTCTGAATCTCCTTATTTTAATTCAATCTTTGGTTACATAAGCATTTTGAGAATTGGCAAAAATCAAGAAGGTTTTCAGTGCAAAGAATTTGAAATGGATTTGGTGTTTAGGATAGAGAGATTATATGCCACAGTTATTCTTTGTGATTCGCAAGAAGGGCAGTGGCATGAAAGCGATGCTTTTGAAGTTGAATTTTCCCGAGCTGGAGAGCTCTCCCCAGGAAATAATCCCGGCAGTTGGTTGCCACCTCTTTAAATTATTTTTTAGAAAAAAACGCAAGTAGGATAAGTCTCAAAGTCCAGCCACCGGTTCTGATCCAATTTGTAAGAACTAGCTGCTTTATTAGGGCATCGTCTTTGGCAATTACTAATTTTTCGTGAACAGGCATGCTATAAACAAGAGTAGCCAGCCAAATTATAAAAATCAATGTCAATAATAAGAGTCCAAATTTAAGAGAGTGATTTTTTAAATATAAATTAAGTGCGCAAACCAAAAATTCAGCAATCATCAATGGAGCTACCAGAGGTGAAATGGCTTTTACGTGAAATTTATGAAAAGCGCTATAACCTAAACTTCCAACATATTCAAAGCCTGGATAATTAACAAATTGAATAGTTAAGATCAGACCAACTAAAATAGAAGTTAAAATAATTTCGATAAGAATTAATTGTTGTTTCATCTTTTATAAAAAGTGAAATTCAAAAGTTAAGTTAGTCTTTACTGAATTTAAAATCATGCATGATTTAGTGGTTTTCTCTAAGATTCGCTGAGCACGTTCCTGGTTAGAGCAACCTGTTAATTGAACAAAAAACAATGCTTCTTTCATCATGGTCGACTGAGTTTCCCCCGGGCCAAGCATTAATGAAAACTTAACAGATATATTTTCAAAGTCTAATTTAGATTTGTGAGCAATTACTTTAAACGTGGCGATAAAGCAGTTTTGCAGCGCTAGTGCAAAATAATCTTCCGGAGAAAAACCCAGACCCTCTCCTTCAAATTCTTTAGGAATGTCAGTTAATACGTTTCTTTCACTGGCAATTGAAGTCCAAGCTTGTTTTATGTTTGAATTAGCAGTTGAATGTGAAAAAAAAGTTATTGGGTTAGGCATATTGATCTCTAAATATTTTTTTCGATTGCGTTTAAAAAATCTTTATCGCTGGGATTAGTAAGTGAGCGGAAACGATCAACTATTTTTCCATTTTTATCAATGATGAATTTCTCAAAATTCCACTTAATGCTGCTTTCAAAACCTTTTTGTGAGTGAACCCATTTAAACAATGGACTCATTTTATCACCGATGACTTCTTGTTTTTCTAAGATCGGGAATGTTACTCCATACTTTAGTCGACAGAAATTTCCTACTTCTTTATTTTCTTCAGGAGTTTGAGATAAAAAGTTGTTACTTGGAACTCCAAGGATGACCAAATTCTGATCTTTATATTTTAGGAAAATTTTTTCTAGATCATCGAGCTGACCAGTGAAACCACAGCGAGTTGCAATGTTGACAAGTGCCACGACTTTACCCTTATAAGTTTCGAACGAAATCATATTTCCAGAAGTGTCTTTGTACTTAAAGTCATAAAAGCTTTCTGCATGTAAATTAAATGAACAAAGAAAAAATAGTAGTATAAAATTTTTCATAAGAATTCCCTTTCTTTATATACTCACATATTAAATGCATATTTCAAAAGAACAATACTTAGACATCAATCAGCTTCTTTTGACTTAATGTGAGTCAATAATTTCAGTTGGTCGAAGTCTTATTTTTAAATAATATAATGGGATAAAGGCTAAAGAATAGATAAGCATTATGATCCACATCAATTGATTAAAGCTCATCATAAATGCTTGACCATCTATTCGCCTCTTGATGGCGGTTAGTGCTGCTTTATCGGGTTTACTCATTCCAATAGTATTAGAAAACTTTTTGGCCATACCATTTTCAGTTTGAAAATAAACTTGCTGAGTATTGGGGTTTAGTAAACTTACTTTTGAAGCCAGATCATTATAATTTTGGTGGGCACGCATTGAAAGTAAGGTTCCAACCAAGGCTATTCCTACACTCCCTCCGATTTGCCTAGAAAGATTAAGCAGACCTGAGACTTGGCCCATGTTAACACCTTTAAATTGACTTAAAATGCTCGAATTAATCGGAACAAATAAAAAGGCTAGCGCGAAGCCTCTGATATAAAGCGAAATTAAGATATCATCTCGGGATGACATAGGTGAGAGTTTGGTTAAAAAAAAGATACAAACAATTAATCCTGAAACACCAAGAAAAATAAGTCTTTTGGGATTTACACCTGAAGTCATTAATTTTCCAATTAGTGGCATCAGTGCCATGGTTAAAAGTGATCCTGGAATAAAGAGGGAACCTATTTGAGTAGCTGTGTAATGAAAGACACTGCTAACAAATACTGGAAGAACAAATAAAACTCCATAAAGATAAAATCCTAGTAACGACATAAGTGCAATTCCATTTACGACAATTTGTTCTTTAAAAAGACGAATATTAAGTATCGGATTTTTTACTTTCAGCTCCCACCAAACGAATACTGGAAGTGTTGTGATCGTGGTCATTAGGCACATGACTATTGTTTTTGATGCGAACCAATCATCTGATTCACCTCTTTCAAGAGCGTACTGCAGACATCCGATGCCAAGTACTAAAAGAATCAAGCCAAAAGCATCAAAACCTTTCTCCTTGACTTGACCTTGATCCATCGGTCGATCAAAGATACAAGTAGCACCAATAAAGAGTGCCAACAGGCCGAGGGGTAAATTGATATTAAAAATGGAACGCCAGCCAAATTCGTCTGTTAGAACTCCCCCTAAGACTGGACCAAGTGCAGGGCCGACCATTACGCTCATACCAAAAATAGCTCCTGCTAGACCTGCTTTTTCTTTTGGAAATTGCTCATAGATTAAGGTTTGAGAGGTTGGTAAAAGAGCTCCACCGGCCAGACCTTGTAAAATTCTAAAAATAATTAAAAATTGTAAGTTAGGAGCGAGTCCACATGCAACAGAGGTTGCAGTAAATAAACCGATACATGTTAGGTAGTATTTTCTTCGTCCAAATTTCTCCCCAAGCCATGCAGATACAGGCAAGATAACAGCATTCGCTATGGCGTAGCCAGTAATAACCATACTGATATCTTCAAGAGTCGCACCAAGATTTCCCATCATTGTTGGTAAGGCCACATTCACGATCGAGGTATCGATTATCTCTAATAAAGAAGCCAAAACGGCAACGAAGATGATAAGAGGAGCGTTGGATTTTTCAGAAGACATAATTATGTTACCTAGTGCTTATGAACTTTTACTAAAGCTGAAAGCCCCGTTTGTAGCTTGGTGATATCTTCTGGTGTTAAATTAACCAATTTTATTTTTACTGGAATTCTTTGAACAACCTTTGTGAAATTTCCTGTGGCATTGTCTGGGGGTAGTAGTGTAAACGTTGCTCCTGTTGCCGAACTTATACTTTCTACGATACCTTGATAGGCTTTTCCAAGAATGGCATCAACTTCGATGTCTACTTTGGCATTTATTTTTATACTGCTGATTTCGGTTTCTTTGAAATTAGCGATAACCCAACGTTCTCCGGCGTCAACAAATCCAATAAGTGGAATTCCAGGAGTAGCTAGTTGTCCTACTTCTGCTGATTTTTTTGCGATAAAACCTTCACTTGGTGCTAGGATTTTTGTATTTGATAAATTTAATTCTGCCTGAGAAACTTGAGAGGCAATTGCATCATACTTTGCTTTAATGTCGTTATATTGAGCTGATGAAGTATCAAATTGTTGCTGAGAAACGGCACTCTTCGCGTACAAATCTAACAATCGACGATAGTTTTTTTCGGCATCTCTTCTTCTAGCTTCAATGGATGCGAGTTCACCTTTAGCTTGTTTGAGAAAGTTTTCATAATCACGGGGATCAATTTCAATAAGAGTGCTGCCTTTTTCAACCTTTTGCCCTTCACTAACATTCACCTGAGTTATGTATCCTGAAATCTTAGGAGTGAGCATTAAGCTATGTCCCAATATTTGCGCATTGTCTGTTTTTACGTAAGCAAAATGTTCATAAAGCAAGTAGGTGACGGCCATAATGGCTAAAGCACCAACAATGGTTAAAATATTCTTTTTTTTGTTGTTCATTTTAATTTCCTTGATTCAATCAAATCTATTTTATAACTGTGATTTTTTTCCCTAGTGATGTTTGAAGATTAATCAATGCCTCAATTGCTCCAATTTGAGCATTGACAGCACCAGCTTGCGATTTATAGAGATCAGCTTCAGCATCTAGCAAATCTGTATTAGTTCTCGAGCCAACACGTCTGCCTTCTTTAGCGAGCCTAACGCTTTCTTGTGATTTAGAAATATCATTAACACGCGACTTGTATTGAATTAAAAAGTAATTAAATTTTCGTTTCCAAATTTCAACTTCTTTTTGTGCTTTAAGTTCCGTCATTCGGTAAGATTTTTCAGCTTGTACAATTTGTTCAGTTGTCTGTTTAGCTTTCGAATAAGAGGATAAACCATCAAATAAATTCCAGGTAAGTAGGATTCCTACCTGGTATGCTGAACGATATTTTTCTGAGTCTGTGAGAGAATCATTAATATTGTTGTAATATTGGTATTGTCCAAATGCAGATAATCGAGGTACCCAATAACTATTTTGGGCCTTATCTAAATGAGACAATGAGCTTATGCGCTCTTTTTGTGCCTTAATATCTGGGCGTTGATAAAAATTAAAATCGCTTAGCCCCGCAAGAATAGATTCAGAAAATACAGGAAGTGTGCCAGAGAGCTTAATCTCTTTATTATTTTCACCTAAAAGCTCAAGTAAGTTTTGTTCGTTAATGGCTAAGTTATCAATGGCACTTAATAGCTCTGTTTCAGCATTAGAAACTTGAACCTCAACTCTTAAAACGTCATAATTCGTGGCCATTCCGCTTTTTTTAAATAAATTAACTTCTTTTAAGTGATCTTTAAGGACTTTTAAATTTTGTTCAGCTACTTCGATTAAAGTTTTGCTCGCTACAGTCTTGTAAAAAATGAGTGTGACATCCATCTCCGTTTTAAATTGATTCCAATTGAACTCCAGCTGAGCAGCAGATTCATTTTCTAGCATCGATTGATAGCGTTGAATGCTAGAGAAACCTTCAAATATTGGAAATGAACTTGAGACAGAAAACTGACTTGATGGAATGATTTGAGGTACGACGACTTCAGCCCCAGGATTTCCAAACTGTATATTTGTCAGAGCATATTTTTTGCTTAATAAGTGATTTGCGCTTGCGGATAAAGTTGGTAAAAAGCCGGAATAGGTTTCTCGTTTTTTCCAAAGTGCTTCTTGAGAGGCACTGGCAGATTTTTCGATTAGAGGAGAAGAGCTTATTGCTTTTTGGATAGCCTCATCAAGTGAAAGGGCCATTGCACCATGAGAAAATGAAATTAATGCAGCAACATACAGACCGTAAGACTTTAGTTCCTTATGCATAAATACCTCTATGAACAGTTTTACTTCAAAATGATTTGCTCTGCAAACTAATTGTGCTATAAATTGGCATGATCAAAAGTTCCCGTAAAACAAAAAAAGTTGATGAACATACCTCTAAGGTTCACCAGGGATTACGAGTATTCTTTGGGTACAGTCTTTATAAATCTGGGATGCTGTTTAGAGATTTAGTTGATTTTCACCACGTTGAAAGATTCGGTTTAACGGCACCCGAATGTGGCATTTTGTTTGTCTTAAGTACTAGTAAAGCCATTAACCAATTGAGCCTCGGACAAGAGTTAGGTATAGATAAAGCTACTATTGTCAAAATGATTGATAAGCTCGAAAATCTCAATTTGGTTAAACGTGAAGTAGATAGGGCAGATCGGCGCTCTCGGTTTGTCTCATTGACCACTTATGGAAAAAATCAATTAGAGAAAATAAAAAAAGTGAGAAATGAGATAGAGGAGATTTTTTTTGCAAAATTTTCTTCTGAAGACGCAAATCATCTTAAACGTCTTGTTCCTCAAATGCTTGAAGTCTTAATGAATAATAAATAATTTTTTAAATTTAATGGAGTCTCTATATGCTAAAAAAAAATAATCTTACTTCTGTATTCCTTTTGATAGTGCTTTTGTTGTTTTTTTCCTGTTCAAGTCATAAAGTTGATCAGCCTGTAAAAAAAGAGGCAACGGCCGAAACAAAGATAGCAATAGCTCCAGAAGAAATACTCCAAAATCTCGATTTTAAGTTTTCACAAGATCTCAATAAAATTTGGGAAACTTTTTTCAAGGAGGTTTTTACCGATACTAGATCGATTGATTTATTTATTGCCACAAATCGTAAGATGAAAAATGGAATGATGGGTTGCTCAAATGATCAGCTCGGAGTTGAGGGGGATAATCTCTTAAAGTTAGGTCTTTGTAGGATTAATGTGCCTAAAAATCACACGACTGGTGAAATTAATTTTACCAAGGATAATCGCCAATCATCTCATGATTATTTTAAAGTCATAGGCTATAAAAATTTTACTGAAGAAAAATTCTTTGAAAGTCTAAAAAAATCTAGAAGAATTCCTTTAGTTTTTGTCCATGGCTTTAATGTTCGCTATCAAGAAGCAGTTCTTAGAGCTGCTCAAATTGCTTATGATTTGAAATACCAAGGACCTGTCGTGCTTTTTTCTTGGCCAGCAGGAGCAGGAGATGGTTTCTTAGATGAAAAACTGATCAACGTAACCTATAAAAACAATACTAAAACGGCAGCAGATTCTATCGTTTATTTTAAAAATTTTCTTAGTAGTTTCAAAAAAGCTGATATTAAAATTAATTTGATGGTTCATTCGATGGGACACCAAGTTGTCATTCCTGCTCTTAATGACTGGGTAAAAGAAAATAGTCAACAGTTGAATCCTGAAAATAAACTTATAAATGAACTCATTTTAAATGCACCAGATTTTGAAAGCGATAAATTTGTAGAATATGCCGAAAGCCTGAATGCTCTAACCAAAAGAATAACTCTTTATTGTTCATTCAATGACAATGCGATGGTTGCATCTGAAGTTTTCAATAAAACTAAAAGGCTTGGAGCTTGTACTCAGGTTGAAAATGTAGATTCTATCAATGTCAGTCAAGTTGATGCTCCAACTCTAGGCATTGGAGGATTAGGCCATGGTTATTACTCTTCACGCCCAATTTTGAGTGATGTATTTCAAGTACTTTTAGGCTTAGATGCAGAAAAAAGATTATTTATAAGAAAAAGTGAACCCAATAGCACAGAGAAATATTTTTTAAGACCTTAGATATTTTTAGAGTCCTAAACTTTCTCCAAAATTTTTACTAATGGAAATGAGGGCACCATTTCCTGAAATATTTGCTTCGTTGGTTTGGTAATGACCAGCGCCGACTAACCAATTTAATTCTTTCCACTCAAAATGATATAACCCGTAATAGTTGGTGAATTTTTTATTGATATTAGAAATGTATCCATTGTTTAGGGTAAATCCAAAAAATTGTTGGTTTGATGTTTTATAACCAACGATGGCTCCAGTTTGAATAAATCTATGAGTTCCGGCCGGTACCGAGAAATATTCTAACTCTAAAGCAGTTGGTTTAGTCGTTTCTTTGCTTTTGACATCCCTCCAAAGTGCACTGAAAGAGCCAACCAAATTTTTATACCCTGCTAGTAATTTTACGGAATAATCAGTTCGATCAACGGAACTTAAACATTGATTGCTGGAGCAATCAAACTCACTGGACTTTATGAATCGGTAAGTTTTAGATTTTTGAACTTCAAAAATTATCGGTGCGATCGGAGCTAGTTTTGCAAAGATTGCCGCTGTAGGACTGCCGCCAACTTGGGCACCGATACTGCCGTAGCCATATATAGGATTAGACTTATCTTCTTTTCCCCAAAGCAATTTGTCCGCAGCTGCAGTTGCTAGTAGATTAGTTCCGTAGGGTTTAGTTCGAGAGCTAAGCTCGAGAGAGTAATGGGACTGGGCCATGGCATAGTTAGAAATTAGCATCGTGATGCCAATCCATAAGATTCTACTTTGTTTTGTATTTTTCATATTTTTATTTTAGTAAATTTATATTTTAAAACAAGTATTCTTTTACAAGATATCTTCAATTGATCTTTTATATTTTTTAAAAGGCGTCTTTTTGATTAAATTTTTCATAATCTAAATGCTCTTAAAATAAGGGGTTATCATGAATTTAAATTTAAAAGGTAAAGTGGTTGTTATCACCGGAGCTTCTTCGGGAATTGGTGCAGCATCGGCGTTGGCATTTTCAAGAGAGGGTGCTTCAGTGGTACTGGCCGATAAACTTTCTAATAAGGGGGAAGAACTTGTTAGTAAAATTCAATCGGAAGACGGTAAAGCTTACTTTTTAAAATGTGATGTTTTACATGAAGAGGAGATAAAAAATTTAATTGCTAAAACCGTAGAGCGCTTTGGTCGTCTCGATTGTGCTTTTAACAATGCCGGAATTGAAGGGGAAACTGGAGATACAATTAATTGTAGTACAGAAAATTGGGATAGGGTGCTCGATACCAATTTAAAAGCGATTTGGCTTTGCATGAAATATCAGTTACCCGAAATGATAAAGGTTGGAGGTGGTACCATTGTAAATTGCTCGTCTATTGCCGGAGTCGTTGGATTTGCCGGCAGCCCAGCATACACTGCCAGCAAACATGGAGTAATCGGTCTTACCCAATCAGCGGCTTTAGAATTCGCAACAAAAAATATAAGAATTAATGCTATTTGCCCAGGAGTGATCGAAACCCCAATGATCGATCGTTACACTCATGGAGAAAGCGAAAAAATAAAATCACTTATTTCAGCTGAGCCTATGGCCAGAATGGGTACTGCCGCCGAGATTGCCCAAGCTGCGCTTTGGCTATGCAGTAGCTCTTCCTCTTTTGTGACTGGACATCCATTAGTGGTTGATGGTGGCTGGGTTGCTCAGTAGTATCAATAAAAATTAATATTAAACTTGGTTATTATTTTTGTAATAGGTGTTAATCTTAAAATATTAATGCCTATGATAAATAAATCTAAGATTGCCATAGATTACAATTATATTTTTGATTCAATTTTACATTGCTCAATTGATGCTATCGGAGTTTTCGATTCAGAATTCAACATTATTTCTTTCAACCCAAGTTTTAAGGCCGGAGTTCTTGAACTCTACGGGGTGCAAGTTTTTTCAGGCATCTCATTAGAGCAATTGGTTTCGGGTAAAAATATAGCCTACGATTCAATTTTTACATTTTGGTCGAGGGTCTTAAATGGGGAAAGGTTCACTGCGCGATCCAAGATTGGACTTATTCAATATAAGAGAAAAATTTTTGACATAAATTTTGCACCAATTAGGAACCAAGAAAAAAAAATTATTGGTGGATCACTTATCGTAAAAGAGTATGTAAAAAGTGTTGACCAAAAGCGTGTTGAGCACATGATTGATAATTCTCCAGTTATGATGTGGATTTCAGAAATTGATCAAACCTGCTCATATTTAAGCAAGCAGTGGTATGAGTTTACGGGGAAAAAAAATAACAATGGGTTGGGATTTGGATGGTTAGATTCAGTTCATCCTGAAGATCGAGATAGCTTTAGAGTTGTCTTTGATTGGGCAACCAAAAACAAATGCCAATACTCAACGGATTATCGCATAAGGCGCGCCGATGGCCAATATCGATGGTGTCTAGACTCGGGCAATCCACGTTTCAACGATTTTGGAGAATTTACTGGATTCATTGGTTATGTCATGGATGTGCATGAAAGAAAAATTGCAGAGGATAAACTTCTTGAACTAAATCTTCAACTCACTGATGCTCTCAGTGCTCGTGATGAATTTCTCTCAATTGCCTCACATGAACTTAAAACTCCTTTAACATCACTTAAATTGCAAGCTCAAATTATGCAAAGGGCCATTGCCAGAAATGATCCGAATGCTTTTTCTGCTGAAAGAATTAAAACACTCGTTCAACAAGCTGAGAAACAAACCAATCGTTTAACTCGGTTGGTGGAGGATATGCTCGATATTTCAAGAATTAGAACGGGAAGACTAACTATTAAAAAAGACAACGTCGATTTTTGTGACCTAATAGCTGACATTGTCGAACGCTTAGGTGATCTTTATGACAAAAAAAATATCATAAATATACAATTTCATCAAAGACCCATTATCGGAAATTGGGATCGCTTCCGACTAGAACAGGTTATTGTAAATCTTATTTCCAATGCTTTTAAGTATGGTCAAAATAGCCTTGTGGAAGTTGATGTTAGTATAGTTGAAAAATCAGTATTACTAAAAGTAAAAGATTGTGGTGTTGGAATTTCTAAAGACAAGATCAGTAAAATATTTGAAAAATTTGAAAGAGGTGATCTGTCTTCGCTTGATATTAGCGGAATGGGGCTTGGACTTTTTATATCAAAACAAATTATTAAAGCTCATTTTGGAAAAATTTGGGTCGAATCTATCCCTGGAAATGTAACCACTTTCTTTGTTGAATTGCCCTTAAGTGCCTGATAAAGCTTGATAGATTTTTTCTATCGATTTAAAATAAAAATCGATTATCTAATTGTGAACATACTCCGTAGAATGAACTTTAAAGAGATATCTTTATTAAATATTCATTTAAGGAGTTTTTATGACAGCAACATTAATCAATTCAAAATTAACTGACTTCAAAGTTCAAGCCTACCACGCAGGAGCTTTCAAAACAGTGACTCAAAATGATCTTGTCGGGAAGTGGTCAATATTCTTTTTTTATCCTGCAGATTTTACTTTTGTATGTCCTACAGAACTAGGAGACATGGCCGATAAGTATGAAACCTTCCAAAAAATGGGAGTAGAAGTATATTCTGTAAGTACAGATACGCATTTTGTCCACAAGGCATGGCATGACACTTCTGAAACCATTAAAAAAATTAAATACCCAATGCTTGCTGATCCGACTGGACACCTTTCAAAAGCTTTTGGTGTCTATATTGAAGAAGAAGGACTCGCCTACCGAGGCACATTTCTTGTCAATCCAGAAGGAAAAATAAAACTAGCTGAAGTCAATGATAACGGTATTGGAAGAAATGCGGATGAGTTATTGCGAAAAGTTCAAGCAGCTCAATTTGTAGCAAATCATCCCAATGAAGTTTGTCCAGCGAAATGGAAGCCAGGAAGTGAGACTCTGAAGCCTGGTCTTGATCTTATTGGAAAAATATAATTAATAAAATGATGAGGGAGTTATGCTAGATAGTCATATTGTTGAACAGTTAAAAACCGTATTTGCAAAGTTAGAAAATATTATTGAGTTGGTATATTGCGATTGCGAGCACGAAGACCAGCAAAATTTAATAGATCTATTGAAATCGGTTGAATCAACATCTGATAAGTTGATAGTGCGAGCTTCATCAATTTCTAGCAGGACTCCTTCGTTTCATCTTGAGTATAATGGTGCATTCAATGGAGTTTCCTTCAAAGGTATACCCAACGGCCATGAATTTACCTCTTTGATCCTGGCAATACTCCACAGTGATGGTAAAGGAAAATTTCCAGATGATATGATTATCGATCGCATAAAAAAGTTAAAGGGACCCATTAAATTAAGAACGTTTATTTCGTTGTCCTGTGAGAATTGTCCAGAAGTGATTCAATCCCTAAATTTAATGGCGATAATTCATGGAAATTTTCATCATGAAATGATTGATGGTGCCTATGTTCAGGATGAATTAGCCTCATTGGGAGTACAAGGCGTTCCAAGCGTGATGCAAGAAAATACTTTGTTGAGTTCTGGAAAAATTCAATTCATAGACCTACTAACAAAGCTTGAATCTAGCTTTGGAATTGAGGAGGCTACAAATTTAAAATCTGCAGATTTAGGCTTCTATGATGTTGTCGTCATTGGTGGAGGCCCAGCTGGTGCCTCTGCCGCCATCTATAGTGCGAGAAAAGGATCATCAACTCTGTTATTGTCCGAACGATTCGGAGGCCAAGTCCAAGACACTAAAGGTATCGAAAATCTCATTTCTGTAAAATACACTGAGGGTCCTCAGCTTGCAGCTCAACTGATGCAACATATTGCAGAGTATCCTGTCAAAGTTTTAGAGCACCGAAGGGTCTTAAGCATTTCCAAAGATCAAATCAAAAAAATTGTTCTTGAAAGCGGTGAAATAATTAAGGCTAAATCAGTTATTATTACAACCGGAGCAAAATGGAGAGAGTTAGGAATACTTGGAGAAAAAGAATACATCGGTCGAGGTGTAGCTTTTTGTCCTCACTGCGATGGGCCCTACTATAAGGGAAAAAATATTGCAGTTGTTGGAGGTGGCAATTCAGGAGTGGAGGCGGCAATTGATTTAGCTGGCATCGTCAATTCGGTATTTCTTTTTGAGTTTCAGGATCAACTAAAGGCCGATAAGTTTTTGGTTGATAAACTAAATTCAATTCCGAATGTTACTGTCATTACAAATGCAAAAACTCAAAAGGTTATTGGAAATGGTCAAAAAGTTATCGGAATTGAATACGTAGACCGAAAAACAGATCAAGTTTTTACTCAGGATCTCGACGGCATTTTTGTTCAAATTGGTCTGCTGCCCAATAGCCAATTTGTCAAAGAGACAGTTGAACTTACCAAGAGCGGGGAGATTGTCATTGACAACAAAGGAAGAACTTCTGTGCCTGGAATTTATGCGGCCGGAGATGTAACAACCGTTCCCTTTAAACAAATTATTATTGCTATGGGGGAAGGAGCTAAGGCTGCACTTTCTGCTTTTGAAGATCAGATGTACCAAGTTTAATCTTTAAATAAGTTGATTTATGATATTTTCATTCTCTACCCAATTTTTTACTTTTCCAACCATCGAAAGATGAGGAATGTGCACCGGTGACAAATTGCTGACGGCTGGCCCTTCTAGCACAGTTCCATAACAATTAAAGCGTGATCCATGGCAGGGACAGTCCCAAGATTTTTCCGCTTGATTCCATCGTACTAATCCTCCAAGATGCGGACATATTGCTGAATGCAATGTTAAATGACCATGTTGATCTCTGTGACCTGCTATGATTTGTAAACCATCACGATAAACTTTTCCGCTGTTGTTTTCTAGATCCTCAATTTCGCTAATATGATTTTCAATAAAATAATCTTTATATTGAGCTAAGACATTGGCATTTTCTTTTATAAAGTGACCCGCTAATTTTAAATTTAAACGGGAGGGATCATAAATGGCTTCATTGGGGTTAGGCTTTCCCACAATCTGGTCATGAATAAGTTGTGCTCCCAGCGTTGCATAAGTCATTCCGTTACCACCAAAGCCAGTAAGGATGAATACATTATCGTGGTCGTTTGGATTTTTTCCAATATAGGCAAGTCCATCTATTGTTTCCAAAATATTTCCAGACCACTTACTTATTATTTTTCCGGCATTGGGAAAATTTTTTCGGCTCCAGTTTTCAAGTAGAGTATAACAGTGTTCAGGGTGATCATTTTGACCTGTCTTATGATCTTCACCGCCAATGAACAACAGATCTGAAGATGCGGTATAACCTTTTACGATTCGAGCGTAATGATAAGGAAAATGGCTATCCCAAAAAAGCATTTTGTGTAAACTATTTTTTGGAATTTCGAAACTTATGACATAGGTTCGATAGGATGATTGTTTAGAGTGAACCGAGAATAAATCATTTATGGGTGTATTTGAGGCAACGATAATGGCTTGGCAATTAACTCGGTTTCCATTGGAAAGAGTTACATGAGCATCTTTACCACCGAAGACCTCACTTATGTGGCTGTGGCCATAGATCTCACCACCATTTCTTTTGATGCAATTAGATAGTGCTCTCATGTATTTTAGCGGATTAATCTGTCGTTGATCAGGATAGCATATGGCAGGTCCAGATACCCCCTGAAGCAATGGAATTTTGTCAGTAATAGAGCAATCGAGAAAACCAAATCGAAGTAAAACCTCCAGTTCTTGATTTAAATAATCGTAACTTTTTTCTCTAAGACTTTTTAGCGGTTCTTTGGATAAATCATCTGGTGAGGCAGTAAAATAACCATTAACTTTTTCGCTATCACATTCGATTTTTTCTGCTTTGATAATTAAGTCAAGTTGTCTTATTGCCTCGAGATGGCTTGTGGCAGCAGCTTTACATTTTTTATCACCATGAATTTTCTCTAAATCACAATACCTTTTATCAAGTGCAAAAGTCACTTGAGCTGTAGAGCGTCCCGATTGACCGCTTCCAATTTCATGAGTTTCAACAAGGCACACTTTTCGACCAGATTGAGAAAGTAAGTACGCCGTTGTTAACCCTGCAATTCCTCCTCCAATAATGCAAATATCAGTATCAATATTTTTATTTAAATGAGTTTGATTTTTCAATATGGCAGTTTTAGTCCAATAAGATTCGCTACCGTTTTGATGAAAAAGATTCATACTAGATTCCTTTTGTGATGAAAGTACATTACAGGAATCATCAAAAAGATCGAGCCAATAAAAGCGCAAGCAACTTTTCCCCATTCAGTATGCAATGGGATTTTCAACCAATGATAAATGCCACTAGCTATAAAGGCTCCGATTATTGCAACAATGGTATTTAAAAAATATATTTTGCTATCTCCAAAAATATATTGGCATATATAAACTGCACTTAGCGCTACTGCGAGTTCGATTAAATAATTCATATCCCCCCCTTAACTTCTTCTTAGACATTGCCTAAAATTTAAAAAAGTGAAAAATATATTTTGAACATACTTCAGATAGCAAATTCAGTTGTCTTCTTTGTTGGACCAATCCATAATTTATGAATGAATAAAGAATATTAAAAAGGCTTGGTAAAAAGTTTGGTCAAGTTAACTAAGAAATTTTCTATATTACTCAAGATTTTAGGATTTTTCTTCGGGTTCACTTTCCTAATGGTTTTTCTTTATCGATTTGTTCCAGTTCCTTATACACCTCTAATGTTTTGGAAAAGCACAACATCTTTTTTTAATCAGAAAAACATTGGTATTGAAAAACGATGGGTACCGATTGAACAAATTGCTAAGACAATGCAAAATGCAGTCATCAGGGCGGAGGATGATAAGTTTTTCCACCATCATGGTTTTGATTTTGATGCGATTGAAAAAGCGGTTAAGTACAACAAGACTCATAAAAAACAAAAGGGTGCCAGTACCATTTCTCAGCAAACAGCGAAAAATGTTTTTTTATGGCCTTCTCGAAATTGGTTAAGAAAGGGAATGGAGGTCTATTTTACAATCTTAATTGAAATTTTCTGGAGCAAAGAAAGAATTTTAGAAGTTTATCTCAATGTCATTGAGCTCGGTCCAGGAGTATATGGAGTAGAAGCCGCTTCTCAGAAGTATTTTCATAAAAAAGCTAAGGCTCTAAGTAAGTCACAAGCTTCATTGATTGCTGCCGTTTTGCCCAACCCAATCAAACTTAAAATAGATAAACCCTCTGCCTATGTGTTACGGCGTCAATCAAAAATAATGGGACGAAGTTCTCAGGAAGCAACTTCTGATTCAGTTGGTACTAAAAATGAATTAAAAAGTCAGGACAGTTCTAAAGATTTCTTTGATATAAAATTTGATGAAGAAGATGTTGAAATGGGAGCAGGAGATGATGAAAATTCTTCAACTCCTGCCACCGAATAAATTATTTAACTGTTTTTGCGAACTCGAGGCCTGCTAATAAATCAATTCTTCCACCTGAAACTAATTTATTTTTAAATTTTGCAATTTTTGTTACAGAATTTATAATGACATCCTTTAGTTGAAGATAGCTTAGATTTGGATGATGAGATAATATTTCTGCCGCAACTCCTACGGTTGTAGGTGTGGCCATTGATGTACCTGACATATTGTCATATTTATTACCTGGAACTGTTGAGTAAACATCTGATCCCGGAGCTGCAACGTCAACTCCTACTTTTCCGTAATTAGAAAAATAGCTCATTCCTCCAGAACTACTAGTTGAAGCGATTATAAGTAGATTATCGTTATCAAAGCTTGCTGGGTAAGTTGGATGACGATCAATATCTGAGGAATCATTTCCGGCAGCCGCTATAACTAAAACCCCGTATTTTTCAGCAATAAATTTTAAGGTATCTGGTATTAAATGCTTTCCTTCATTAGAGCTTTTGCCGAAAGAACAATTAATGATTTTCGCTCCATTTTTTGCGGCATAGATAAAAGCTTCTGCAACATCGACATCAGTTTCGTCACCTTCATTGGGAACTGTTCTAATAGGCATAATTTTAACATGTGATGCAATACCAGCGATTCCAATGTTGTTATTTTGTTTTGCTGCAATCGTTCCTGAGACATGAGTACCGTGAGAATGGGTATCGGTGACGTCTACTGTTGCTTTTCCTTGAGCATCTCTTACTAAAGTATTTATCCCATGGACGTCATCAATGTATCCGTTACCATCGTCATCAATTCCATTGCCTGGAATTTCTTTGTTGTTGGTCCAGATCACTTCTTTTAAGTCTTCATGGTCAATATCAACTCCTGTATCCACGACTGCGACGATAACCTCATTTGTATTACTGGTGCCGAATTGATGATATGCTGAATTCACAGATACTCCATTGTCAGAAGCATCTAAAAATGACCAGACTTTATTAATTTTTGGATCATTAAACTGTGAGGGCGTTCCAAAATTATTTGGTGAATAATCTTTTGAAAAACCTTGTGGTTTAGGTAGCACACTTCTTTCCGATCGATGATTTCTTTCAGTGTAAATAACTGCAGAGTCATTCTTTAATTTCATCTCGAGAGAATCGACATCTACGCCTCTTAAGACATAAACATTGTCAAAAAGTGTTTGAACATTTTTTTCATGAAGATAGCTAGGAAGTGTTTTTCCAGGTTTTAATTTCACAATTAATTCATGAGAAGCTTGTTCTTGAGCAAAAGTTACATTTAAGGTAAAGAGCGCACACAAAGTCAGAAGCATTTTCTTCATAGTTTCATCCTTGAAAACAGTTAAAGATAAGTCTCTTAGAGACTAGAGGAAGACTTTTACTTTGAAAATGAATTCAGTTTAATGTTGGATAAAGTTAGTTGATTGCTTTAGTTGGTTTTAGTGACCTGCTATTTTTTTGATTGCATCAAGATTGAGTATGACAATGTGTGCTCCTTCCTGGGAAATGACTTTTTCGTCTTTCATATCTGACAAGCATCTTACGACTGTTTCTTTTGCAGTGCCTATCCAAGAACTCATCTCTTCTCTGGTTAATTGAATATCTAATATCCATTTATCCTCATTGAGCACTCCACAATTTTCTTTTAAGAGCAATAGAGCAAATGCCATTCTTTCTCTAACATTTTTTCGACAAAAAGCATGGAGCCATTCTTCAGATAATTTTATTTCTCTACCCATTCGATTTAAAATTTCTTTGTTAAAAGCGGTATTTGTCTCAATTAAATTGTTAAAGTTTTCTTTTGGAATAAAACAGCCTTGTACTGGTGTCAAAGCTACCGCCGTAGCTCGAAAATGTTCTTCCGAAAACAAGCAACGGTAACCTGTCATATCCCCGGGAGAGGCAATCTTAACAATACTTTCATCATTATTATTTTCATTCCAAACTATTTTTAAGTGTCCGTTGCCAATGCAATAAGCACCGTTGGTAGAATGACCTTTTTCATTTAGGGTCGAGCCTCTATTTATTTCAAATGAAGTCTTTTGAAGTTTTAGTTCATCTAAATTTTCTTTTGTAAGGTCTCGAAAGGAACTTTTTTTCCACGCTGGGCATTGGTGACAATGAATGGATTCTTTCTTTGGAGTTTGCTCCATAGAGTCCTTCCTGGAAGAGAGTATAGTAGGGTAATCATTTCTTTCAGCTAATTATAAGTCAAGATGAGAAAAGTCTCTAATCTTAAGAACTTAAATTAATTCATGAAAAAGTAACTTTAATTGACTAGATTTATTGAAGAAATCTTTTTGATTGCCGATGAGTCGGTTTATGAAGATGTTTTTCACCCTGCTTGCTCTTACTTTACCTTTTTGCTCAGTGTTGTGGGCAGAGCACAAAGTTTTTGATGTGGATACTGAGATTAATTTCAAAGATGTCTGGTTTACTAAATCAAAAAGCGAAGAAGAAAATTTCAAAAGATTAATTGAAGCGCTTAAAAAAACTCCTTCAGGCAAGGCAATCGTTCAACGCGCCACTGATAAAGCAGCTCAAAAAGGATTTACTCTTTACGATGTAATTGCGGTAGGAGAGGGGTCGCTAACTGATACAACTTTGGTGAGACGTTTTTCAGCTACTGATCCTTCTGAAGTTGTTTATGAAACTAAATCAAAAGTTTACTTGAATCGACATCTCAATACACTTGATGCTCTTTTAGATTTTGCACATGAATTGACTCATTACACCTATAGAGAAGCTTTTAATCCTTACGATGCTCGTTTTGCACTGAAAGATTTTATAAAAGGCACAGTCGAAGGGCGTGGTGGGGAAGTTGATGCCTTTATCGTTGAGTGTAAAGTTCTCTTTGAATTGCTGCCAGGCACAGGTTTAGGTCGCTCAAACTGTCATCGATTATTAGATAAAAAAGTTGGTACTGTTTCAAAGGAGCTCGGGATTTCTGAATTTTATAAAGTTGGTCAGCATTTTAGTGAATTTAAGAGGGATTTAGAAAAATTTGCCCTGAATGAAAAAGATTTACCCGAAGCAACATCGGCTGAGGCTTATTTTATTTCATCTGCTTGGGGACTTCCTTATCCTTTAGCAGCGGTCAAAGAGTATACAAATATTATGGATAGAGTCTGCAAGAATGACCAAAATCGACTTGGACTCATGCAAAACAAACTTACGCGTGCTCCAGCTGCAAAGGATGAATTTGAACAAAAACAAAATCAAATAGCCTATAAAAATATGTTCGAAGATTTCAAAGTCAGGTGTCAAAAATTTAGCGCCCTATGATAGTTTTTTTTTCAAAGGGCAATGACTTTTTTATCGAATATAAGATCATCAATTCATTGACGATTTCAAGACCTCTCGGTAAATTTATGTAATAATTGTGAATGTTTAATTTAATGATTTTTGTGCGTTGAAAAATAGGGAGCACGAGATGCAAGACAGCGTCGTTTTGATGAAGGTTGATGATTTTTTAAATTGGGGTCGCAAAAATTCCCTTTGGCCTATGACTTTTGGTCTGGCCTGTTGTGCGATTGAGATGATGGCCACTGGAGCATCTAAGTATGATCTTGAGCGCTTTGGCTGTGGTGCCTTTATGGCAACTCCGAGGCGAGCCGATTTAATGATTGTTGCTGGAACTGTAACGTTGAAAATGGCGACAAGAATTAAAACACTTTATGAGCAAATGCCAGAACCTCGCTATGTTTTATCGATGGGATCATGTGCAAACAAGGGCGGTCCATACTGGCAACATGGTTATCATGTTTTAAAAGGTGTAGATGAAATTGTTCCAGTGGATGTTTATGTTCCTGGGTGTCCACCTAGGCCAGAAGCTTTAATCGAAGGAATTATGACTCTACAAAAGAAAATCGCCAACGAAAGATTGTTGCGCGATAAGTGGGTGAAACATGCATAATCAAATCGCAGAATTTATTAATAAAAATGTCAACGGCGCCAATGCCATTATTAATGAATTGGTGGCAGGTGTTGGAGATAAATCAATAACTGTTGAATCCTCTAAGATTCTTGAAACTTGTAGCGCTCTAAAATCTTCACAAGAATTTGACTTCAATGTTCTTCAAGTCGTATCTGGAACTGATTATGCTGATCGAATTGAAGTCAGTTATATAATGGCAAGTTTTTCAAAAAACTTGGAACTTATTTTAAAAGTTAAACTCCCTAGAGGAGACAAGCATAATCTTCCTAAATTAAATTCTGTCGTTTCAGTTTGGAATGCCGCTAATTTTCTTGAAAGAGAAACCTATGACATGATCGGTGTCGAATTTGTTGGCCACCCCGATTTCAGAAGAATTCTTTGCCCTTACGATTGGGAAGGTCACCCACTAAGAAAAGACTATGTAGTTCAAGAAAAGTATTTGGACATGGTCGTTAATCCACCAGAGAAAAATAATACCTATGACCAAATGTTTGGACGTAATCTAAAACTAGAGATTGGCGATCCAAAAAAAGTTTCAGCTAGTTGGAAAGAAGACGTTGAAGAAACGGCTGATGAAGCCAAGGATGGTGAGTAATGTCTACTCATAACGAACACAATGAAAATGAAGATAAAATAATTCTTGGAGATCAGGAAATTTTAAAATCTGATTTACTCACCTTGAATATGGGGCCTCAGCATCCTGCAACTCACGGAGTTTTGAGAGTAGAGATTAAAACGGATTCAGAGATCGTGGTCGAAGCCATTCCTCACTTAGGCTACCTTCATAGATGTTTTGAAAAGCATGCAGAGAATTTAGATTATCGAGGAGTCATTCCTTTTGTAGATCGCATGGATTATTTAGCTGCTATGAGTATGGAATGGGGTTATGCCCTGGCCGTTGAAAAAATGTTAGGCACTGAAGTTCCAAAGCGAGCTGAGTACATTAGAGTCATCGTGGCTGAGCTACAGAGAATAGCTTCACATATAGTTTTTTTTGGAACTTATGCTATCGACCTTGGGGCTTTCACTCCATTTCTTTACGTGTTTCAAGATCGCGAAGAAATACTTCGTTTATTTGAGGAACTCTCTGGCGCTCGCATGCTCTATAATTATATATGGATCGGAGGTGTCTGGAATGACATCACCGATGATCAGTTAAAGAGAATCAAATCGTTTATTGATCGTTATGAAGAAGATCTTAAGAAGTATCATTCACTGGTTGGGGAAAATCGAATCTTTTCTGACCGCACGGCTAACGTTGGAATTTTATCACAAGAGCAAGCTTTTGATTACGGAGCTACCGGGCCAGTTCTTCGTGGCTCAGGTGTAAAGTGGGATTTAAGAAAGAATCGCTCTTATGGTCTTTATGACAAATTAGATTTTGATGTTCCTGTGGGAGAAGGTTTAAAGGGTACGGTTGGAGATTGCTGGGATCGTTATCACGTTCGCGTTCGCGAAATGTTTGAATCAATAAAAATTATTCGTCAATGTCTTGATGGAATCGAAGAGGGACCATTCATTGGAAAAGTTCCTAAAATTATCAAGGTTCCAGCAGGAGAAATTTACTTGAGAACTGAGTGCCCTCGTGGGGAATTAGGATACCACTTGATTTCGGATGGCGGAAAAACTCCTTATCGATTAAAAGTAAAATCTTCATGCTTTACTCATGTTTCTCTACTTCCTATTTTGGCGCCAGGGCAGATGGTAGCTGATTTAGTAGCGACTATTGGTAGTATTGATATTGTTCTTGGGGAAGTTGACAGATAACTCACTTTTAAACTTAGTAGGAATATTATGGAAACGATTCACCTTAAAAAAACTATTGAAGCAGATCTAACTTTTTCTCAGTGGTTTAAAAATGTTTACTCAGCTGTAAAAACAACCTTTATAGGGTTGGCAATTACATTCAAATACGTCTGGGGAAAAGACATCGTGACAATTGAGTACCCTGAAGTTCGCGAAGAACTTCCAAGCAACTCTCGGTCGCGTCTATTTAATGACGCTGAAAATTGCATTTCCTGTCTACAATGTGCAGTTTCATGTCCGGTAGATTGTATTTATATTGCAGCGGTGAAAAGACCTACTGATGCCCAAAAAATAAAAACCAAAGATGGAACTCCAATTAGACTTGATCTAAAGCAGTACACAATTGATACTGCACTTTGTTGCTACTGCGGCCTCTGTACAACCGTTTGTCCGACTGAATGCTTAACTCATACTACAGATTACGAATACGCATCTTATACTCTAGCGGCCATGAAATACGATTATCTAGCTCCAGACATTCGCGCCTGGAGAACTCGGATTGTAAAAAGCTAATTTGTACAAAGAAGTTTTTTATTATTTTTTTCGCTTAGGTTGTCTCGGTTTCGGGGGCCCTCTTTCGGTTGTGTCGACCATGCAAAAAGATTTAATTGAGCAGCGTGGTTGGATGACTCAGTCTCAATTTAATGCCAGCTTTTCACTTATTAAAGCAATGCCTGGTCCAGTTGCTTTTCAAACGGCAGTTTTTTTGGGTCGAATACGGGCAGGGTTTCTCGGAGGATTGCTAGCGGCCATTGGATTGGTCTTTCCAGCTTTTACTTTGATGATTTTATTCTCCCTCTTTTTTTCTTCTATTGGAGAGTTCTCATTCACTCATAAGATCTTGATCGGAATGCAAGTAGCTGCCTTAGGTGTCATCCTTGGTAGCCTGAAAGGTCTGATTGGCAACAATTTAAGAAATCTTCAGTTTTGGATTTTAGTCATCATATCTGGTTTAATTAATTACTATCATCCTTCGCTAGAGCCAATGATTATTGTTTTGTTTGGGCTTATGACTATTTTTATCAAAAAATTAATTCAGAATCGCCAAATGCAATTACTCTCTTTTGCACCTCTGTTACTAGCTCAAAATCTTAAAGATCTGGGGTTCGTTTGTTTTAAGGCTGGAGCTTTGGTTTTTGGAACTGGCCTTGCCATTGTTCCAATGCTTCAGCATGACGTCGTCGTCAAATACCAATGGCTAAACCAAAGTGAATTTTTAGATGCTCTAGCTTTTGGTCAAATGACTCCAGGTCCAGTGGTTATCACTGCGACCTATATCGGACATAAAGTTGCTGGAATGTCTGGAGCAATAGTGGCAACTTTGGCCATTTTTTCTGCAGCTTTTTTTCATATGTCGACTTGGTTTCCTTATGTCGTTCAAAAAATTAGTGGAAAAAAATGGATTAGTGATTTTACTTTCGGAGCAGTGGCCGCAGTGGTTGGTCCTATTATCGTAACGGTGTATAAAATGTCGATGGCCATGAATCTCAATGGGATACTCGTGGCTATGAGTTTAGCTTCTTTTGTCATAACCATTTTGAACTTGGTTCCATTGTGGCTACTAATCCCAGCTGGCGGAATCTTTCATCTGGTATTAGCTAATTATTTTTACTGATTGTATTTATTTTTCATACTACTAAGAAAAAAGCGCATTTGATTAACCCATTCATTCCAAAGCCCATCGTTGTCATAAACTCGGTCTATGACAATTGTTCCCGCCAGCATGTCATGAAGAGTTTGTCTTTTTGAGTTAAACAATGAAAAAGCGTATCCCAAGCCTAGAGTCGCTCCAGACAGCCAAGAAGAGAAATATCGAACGTAAGCTGTCTTTAAATCCAACTGATCCCCATTTTCTTTAACCACAGAAATTTCTGCAAGGTATTTACCGGGAGTGGCCCTTACTCTTGAAGATTCAAAAATAGGCTTATAAAAAATGTGAATAAAAAATCCTAATGGGAATAAAAAAAATGATCTAATACAAATTCCGCTGATAACAGACAAAATGATGGTGTCGATGATGGCGGCAGTCGCTCTTCGCCAGATTGCTGAGTATTGCATAAAAATCTCCTAATGAATTATCTCTTTATTGAATTTTTAAAGTCAATGAGAAAGCCTTTGAGATAATCCCCTTCGTGAAAATTTTTTAGTGGCGAGCAATCCTCTTGAAGCTTAAATCTCTTACCAATATTTACTTGATTGGCATATTTGGTTGTAGAAATAATCTGATTTAATTTTTCTTCAAATTTATTCCAACTTATGGTGTGAGTATTTAAAAAAACCAAAAGAGTTCCTTTTGAACTTAGAACTTCAAGCAGCATTGGCAATAGCTTTTCGTAAGCTTTAAATGCACTACTGGTGCTTTGTCCGTCACTTGAGGCGCTGGGAGGATCGCAAATAATTGAATCAAACTCATTTTTATCAGCAATCAATTTGACTAAAGCTTTTTCACAAGACAGGCAAATTGATGTGTGATGAGTTCTATCTAAAGAGGGATTATGAGAAAGATTTTCATCCAACCAGGTAAGGTACTTAGGAGATAGATCAACAGAGACAACATTTTCTAGACCTAAACTTAGTCCGTATAGTGAAAACGCTCCTGTATAGCAAAAGAGATTTAAGAGAGAATTTCCTTTTTGGAGATAGGGTGTCATTTGTTTTCTGATCGCACTCATATCAGTATAAATACCAATGTCGTAATAGTCGTTAAAGCGCAGATGGTAATTAAGTCCAAACTCAACCATGATGAAGTCTTTTTGAATTGATCCATTAAGGGAGCGGATCTTCTTGTCTTGATTGAAATTGCGCTCTTGAATCCAGGTATCTTGAATGTTTAATTCAGGAAAATGGATTTTGATTTGTTGAAATAGGATCGGCAAAACTTCAGGCTCAATTTTTTTCCAAAATAGAGCGTAATATTGAATAAGAAGTTGATCTTTAAAAATAGCTACCTGAAGTCCTGGAAGTAAGTCACTTTCAGCATTAATTAAATAGACATTTTCCCGTTCAGTAAGAAGTTTTAAGGATGATCTTTTGGCCAAGGCATTTGAAATTCTTTGCACTAAATCTTCCTGGAAATTTAATCCATTTCTCCATTCATCTTTGTTTAAACTCCAAAGCCTTGCCTTTACATTTTTATGTTCGTGATCGTTAATAAGCAGAGCTATCTCTTGTCTGTTTTTTTCATCTATACCGATGAGAAAAAAATCTTTTTGAGGAAATCTTTTCGTAAAACTATCTTCGGTAATCCATGGATGACCTAACTTTAAATACTTAATGGAAGCCGGATGCAATGGCACTTTGGAGAGATTTTGAGACAGAAGAAGACCTGAAATCATCGGAATATTTCTTGAGGATCAGCTGGCTTATAAAGATGAAGCTCATCTATAGTGTCTTCTAATAAAATTAATAATGAATTAGTGATTTTAAAAGGATCTTCAAACTCTAAAATATTAAATTCCCGCAAACGTAATTGAAATTCCTTAGCTACCGGTTGGTAGGGATTGAGCTCATTGCATATCTCGCTTATTTTTTTTATTTTTTCTTCTAGCTGTATGATCTTTTCATTTAATTCCGGAAAACCTGAAGGTAAGTCATTTAAAGAAATATTGGTACTATTGATGTTTTTTAACATAGCAATATAATTTCAAAATCTGCAAATATCGTCAATCTTTTTGGCTAAAATCTTGCTTGTTACTCCTGAATGAAAACAGTAGTTTTGTCTCTTTTTGGTTATGCTTTCTTTTGTCTGAGTCTCCTTAGCCTCCCTGATAATGTATGGGATTTTCTTATCTTATATTCACCATTAATTAGGTCGTCTTTTCAGCAGCTTTTGCGGCGTCTCCCATTGATCGGAGCGTTTAGAGAGGGCGAGGCTTTAAAGGCTAAATTTATTGATTGTGAAGCTTCATTGACTCTTGGGCTGAATGCTTTTCCAAAAAGTTTACCAAAGTATAAATTTTATACTCATTTAATTGAGCAACTTGTGGCGGTTCATCGATCGAAGGGGGTTGGTCTTAAGAAAATATTTCCTGAAATAAGAAATCACCTTATAAGAGATGTTCAATTTGAACGAAAAATAGTTTCTGAAATTATTTCAGGACTGTTGCAGTTTATGATTATTTTTTTAACAACTTGGGGATTTGTGTATCTATCAATCTCATTAGTTGAACTTCCACCAAATCACATCATTTTTTTCTTCATGTTTTTGTTGCAACTGATAGGAAGTCTATTGTTTTTTTTATTAATTCATTTTTTAAAGAAAAACATTTTTGAGCAATTCGCCAAAGCGTTAGAGGAAGCTTATCTATTTAGTGTTCTTCTGGAGATTGGAGTGCCAATAAATGAAATATTAGAGCGATCTCAAATTCAATGCGGATTGTTTTCTCAATCTAAAATGTTTTCTTCGCTTAGCGTGAGAATGAAAAATTTGATAAAACGTCTCAAGCAAACGGGCATTTCGCCTCTGGATGAAAGTAAAGAAATTATAGCCGAATTATGGCAATTTCAAGAGGATGAGTTTTTGCAGTTTACCAAAAAGCTCCAAGTTCTGAAGTTTTTCATCCTGGCATTTTTTTTTCTTCCTTCTTACTTTTTGTATCTCTACTCAATTTTTCAATTTTTCATGGAACATTAAGGTATTTTCAGCTAATTTATAGTATTCAATTTTAGCAATTTAAAGAGGGAATCAATATGTCTTATGTCAATGACAAGCAAATTATCTATTCAATGCACAAAGTGGGCAAAGTCTATAAACAAAAACATGTTCTCAAAGATATAAGCTTATCTTATTTTTATGGAGCAAAAATTGGTGTTTTGGGGCTCAATGGCTCAGGGAAATCAACCCTTTTAAAAATTATGGCCGGTCTAGATAAAGATCATCTCGGTGAAACCACACTTTCTAAAAATTATTCTGTAGGTTATTTGGAACAGGATCCACAACTGGACCCAGAAAAAACAGTTAAAGAAATTGTTCAAGAGGGTGCTCAAGCGATTGTCGATCTATTAAAAGAATTCGACGACGTTAATGCCAAGTTTGGAGAAGAGCTTTCCGATGCTGAGATGGAAAAACTTTATACAAAACAAGCGGATCTCCAAGACAAACTTGATGCATGTAATGCTTGGGACTTAGATTCACGACTTGATTTGGCAATGGACTCATTAAATTGTCCTCCAGCGGATCAAAAGTGTGGCGTTCTGTCTGGCGGAGAAAAAAGAAGGGTGGCACTTTGTCGATTACTTCTGCAAGAGCCGGCAATTTTATTATTAGATGAACCAACCAACCACCTCGATGCCGAAACCGTTTGGTGGCTCGAGCGCCATCTTCAAGCATATAAGGGAACAGTCATTGCTGTAACCCATGATCGCTATTTTCTGGATAATGTGGCTGGATGGATTTTAGAGCTAGACCGTGGTCAGGGAATTCCATTTCAGGGCAATTATACGGGCTGGCTCGAAGCCAAGGCTAAGCGTTTAGCAGTTGAAGAAAAGCAAGAATCAAAAAGACAGAAATCGATGAAAGAGGAATTGGAGTGGATAAAAGCTTCACCTAAAGCTCGCCAGGCAAAATCAAAAGCCCGCATTTCAGAGTATGAAAAACGACAGCAAGTTCAGTCTGAAGCTCGCAATGAAACCAACGAACTCTTCATCCCTCCAGGGCCTCGACTTGGTAATGTGGTCATAGATTTTGACAATGTATCAAAAGCCTATGGAGATAGACTTCTCTATGAGAAGCTTAACTTTAAGTTACCTCCGGGTGGAATTGTTGGGGTCATCGGCCCTAACGGTGCGGGAAAAACGACTCTTTTTAAAATGATCACTGGAAAAGAGAACTCAACTTCAGGTAATCTTCGCATCGGAGAAACTGTCAAGCTCGCGTATGTCGATCAAGATCGATCGCTGGATGCTGAAAAAACTGTGATTGAAAGTATTTCGGGCGGATTAGATCTTATAAAATTAGGTGGGCGAGAAGTTAATGCCAGGGCCTATATCTCTCGATTTAATTTTGCAGGTGAAGATCAGCAGAAAAAAATAAAAGAGCTCTCTGGTGGTGAAAAAAATAGAGTTCACTTGGCAGCAATGCTTAAGGAAGAAGGAAATGTCTTGCTATTAGACGAACCGACTAACGACTTGGATGTCAATACTCTAAGAGCATTAGAAGAGGCTTTAATGGAGTATCCAGGTTGTGCCGTAGTTATATCTCATGATCGTTTCTTTTTAGATCGTATTGCTACTCATATGATTGCTTTTGAGGAAGATCAGGTGGTCTTTTATGATGGAAATTTTTCAGATTACGAAGAAGATAAAAAACGTCGCTTGGGAGATAAAGCTTTGATCCCAAGTAAGACTCATCATAAAAAATTGACGAGATAGAAGGAGCTTTTAATGGAGGGAAGTTGGGTCGTTGCAAAGTTTGGTGGAAGTAGTGTTCGAGATGCTCAAGCAATGCTTAGATGTAGCCAAATTATTGAAGACAATCCCTTGATAAAAATTGTCGTTATTTCTGCTACTCAAAATACGACTAACCATTTAGAGTTTATTGCTCGTGCTGCAGCCGCACAAGATAGAGATGAGCTAAAAAGGCTCACCGAGGAATTGATAAGTCGACATTTACAACTGGCAAAAGAGTTATTTACCAGTCCAAAAATAATAGAAGACTATAACCTTATTTGCCAAGAGTTAGAAGTTTTGGCCCATCAGATTGAAGCCAAAGCCGCTTTCTCGGCACAGGAAATGGATGAGCTTTACGCAATCGGCGAAAGAATTTCTTCACTGCTTATTTCAGATTTATTGCGATTGAGAATTCCAAGAAAAAAGATTATTTTAATTGATGCTCGAGAAATTATTAAAACAGATTCCGATTTTCAAAAAGCAGTTCCTCACATTGAGATCGTTGCTGAAAATTGTAAAAAGCAAATAATTCCTTATCTCTATGAAGAATGCATTTTTGTGACTCAAGGTTTTATTGGTTCAGATTTATCTGGCAATACTACCACTCTCGGGCGAGAAGGTTCTGATTATTCAGCAGCACTTTTGGGTGAAGGTATCGACGCTGGATTAGTTCAAATTTGGACAGACGTTCCAGGTGTCGCAAGCACTGATCCACGCATTGTAAATAATGTTAATTTTATAAATTCTCTTTCTTATGATGAGGCAACAGCACTTGCTAGTCTTGGGGCCAAGGTGCTTTTTCCTACAACTTTACTTCCAACCAAAAGAAAAAATATCCCTGTTTTTGTGGGCTCTAGTCTAGAGCCGTCTCGCGGTGGAACAATGATAACCAAATCTCAAGATAAGCATTTTAGTTTGAAAGCCGTTAGCACTCTGGATAAAAACCAAAATTTTTATCTGTCTTTTATTGGAACGGGGCTAGACCTAGAGGCTGATCTGGAATCGAAAATACAGGCAAAAATGCCGGATAATATTTTTACTTGTGTTGAATTAACTTCAGTTTCAATAAGTTTTAAAGTTAAAAATACCCAAATCGAGACTGCCGAATTATTAAAATTAGGTCATGAAATATTACTCAATTTTTCTCAACTTGCAGAATAAACTTTTTCGTAGATTGGATTTTCTCCCTCCGAAGCTATGATATGGCATATCTCAATTATTTTTTTGTTTTCAATTTGTATGACTAGATCAATATTTTTACAAGCAAGTTTTGTGATAAGTGAGAAATTGACCTCTTTACTTTCTGAATACAATGAAAAAAGTAATGCAATTCTTGATATGGCATCAACACAAGAATTTGCATGAATAGTACTCATCTGACCTTTGTGACCTGTATTCATAGCCAGCAAAAAAGGCACGACTTCATTTGATCTCATTTCTCCAACTATTAATCGGTCTGGACTCATTCTAAGTGCATAAGCGCAGTAGTCTTTAAGGGATTTGTTATTAGTTTCTCCCCTAGATATCATTGAGGTTTGGTTTTCTAATCCAGATTTTATCTCATTTGTATCTTCAAGGATGATCAAATGTTCATCATTAGGAATCAGCCCAATCAGTGAACTAAGTAAAGTCGTTTTGCCAGATCCTGTTGCTCCAGAAATGAGAATGTTTTTCTTTTCATTTATAATATTTCTCAAAAACTTAACCACATCCTTGTTTAGGCAAAATTGCTCAATATCAAGTGGCTTTTTTTGTAATTTTCTAAGAAATATTTTTGATGTTAAGTTGGCCGAAGTTGAAAAATGAATCAGGGTGACCCTTAAATTCATTTCATTGATCTCAAGACCAAAGCTAGCAAAAGGTTCTTTAAAATTCCACGCAACGCTATGCTTTTGAGTAAGAATCTCAAGACTCAGTTGATAATCTTCATCCGTTATATTATTTTGAGAAATAATTTGTTTGTGAGAAGAATTATTGATTTGAATTTTTTTATGTGAATGAAAAATTACTTCTTCAAAAATTTGTTGAAGTAATATATTTTTTATAAAAGCTTGTTCATGAACAAGTTCAAACCAATTATGAAGGTGGTTAAAATTAAAGTGACTTTTAATTGAAAGACCAAGCTCTTCGAGCGTAGGCTTCAAAACATCATTAAATACTAATTGCGTATTTTTAGCGACCATCTTTCGATAGTGTATCTTAAACAATTCTAAAAGTTCTGCTTCATATTTTAATATGATGAGATCATTCATTTTCACTTACCTCAATGATTCCAGTTATAGTTTTGTAATTGCTTTGCCGACTTTTTGATTTAAATATTTCACCTAGAAGTGGTAAGGCACTTAGATACGGCAACCTTTCATTAGCATCGCCATTTGTTCTAAGTGAAATTTGAAATAATTTAACAGCTTGATCAAGTGGAATAACTACGGATGATTTTTCTTTGTTTCCTCCAATGCTTGATACTCCATCCGTGCCATTGTTGGGCTGGGTTAGTTCTGTTTCATAATTAATTTTTAAAACATCTCCAAAGTTTTCAATTGTTATTTGAATTTTTAATCCAGCAAATTTCCATTCTGTAGTTTGAATATTTTGTACATTTTGACTTTTAAAGGCAATGTCAGCTCCAATTTGCATAATTGCTGGTACCATAGGACGAACTAAACTGTGAGGTTCTGCCAGTGTTGAGAGTTTTACATTTTTATTAAGTAGTAGGACTTGATTTTGTTTAATGATATTTTCGATCGGCATGTTAAAAAAATCCGATAAATTACCACTGACTTGTTCAAGGCCTAATCGCAGGTCCTCCCCGTTTAATTGCTCAATTTGAATTAATTTTATTTTTAAAAAGTAATTTTTTTTATTTCTTTGCTGCGACTGCTGGACCCACTGAATTTTATATTTATCTGTTAAATTTTTCTTTAATGAATCACTTGGAGCATCATTTTCAGGAAATTCACAAATTATATCTGAAAATTGGGAGCTGCATTTTATTGAATCTTTAAAATCTTCAAAGAAGCTAGCATATACATGTCCAACAATTTTACTTTTTAAATCGGTATCAATTTCAACTTCATCAACAACTTGTTCATTATTGCTATGAAGTAACTTTTTATATTCTAAATATTGATCTAAACTTTTTAATTTTCCCCAGATTCTCAAATGAGGAAAAAGTAGTTGGCTTTCAAGTCCTAGGTGGTTGGCGATATCGGCCAGATGCAGATATTTTGATTCTTGAATTTTGGTAATGACATAAATTTGAAAATTTTCTGACTTTTGATCTTTTAACCAAACTAAAACTTCACAATGTCCAATTTGTTGACCGCGTATGTTAAGAATTTTATTTTTCTCATTGAATTTGTAGCTTATGACCTGTTTGTTGCTGATGTTAAATTTTTCAATATTATACATATTTAATTCAATAGACTGACCCTTGGCCAAAATGACGTTGCGCGAAACGGTTTCCGCCTTAATGGCGCGATTGAAGAGGAGAAATAAGCAGAAGGTTCCCAAAATTTCTTTGACACATGAGTGTTTGGTAGGTAAAAAAGATGACTTAAAGTTGAAGTTAAGCCTTATTTGGTTTCTATAGGTAGAGAGGAGTTGTCGAATGGTTTCAAGAACATGTGTAACTACAAACAGAAGATTAAGAAAGAAAAAAAATGCTGGAGCCAAAAGAAAGGCTGCCAATAGAAATAAAGGAACGACTCCTAAATTTGCAATCCACGCCGCTAAATAATTTTTTTTAATATTTTTTCTAAAAAAGCCGTTTTTTTTAAGACGGCTTTTTTTTTTACATGCCTTCATTTAATCTTCCTCCGCTTCATTTTGATTAATAAAAATCCCAAGAGAATTATTAACGACGTAATAATTCATTTTTGAAATATGTAGTTCTCCAAACTGATCAATGCAGAGGTGAATTAGAGCTTCAGACTTTTTCTCACAGCCTTCATTTATTTGACGAAGACTAATGAGTTCATCAGGAAGATGGAATTTTTTGGTCAAAATTGTTTTTACAAGTATTCCTTCATCAATTGAACTTCGATTTTCAATTAAGATGACATCTCTTGCCCAAAGAGATGAATTTTCTAAAAACAAAAGGTAGGTCAGAATTAGATTAAAAATTAATTTCATATTGTGAAACTCGCTTTTTTATAATGGAGTATTTTCCATATGGTGACTTTACTTCAGGTATGGCCATTAAAGCTTCGCTATCTCCAGCAGACATCTTAATAATATCTTTTTCTGAAATTTCTATTTTGAAATGACTTGTTCCGTTGCCATTGTCTTTTACTTCTTCATGTAAGTAGGCTCTAGCCGTTACAATTTTTTTATTCTTATCAATTAAGCTAACAACCGTTTCAGTGTCCAGAGGGTTTATTTCGGCAAGTTGCTTTAGTGGTAAGATCATCATCTTAAAATGAGGATGAGTAATGTGGACTTTCGCAGGGCATGGAGAGTTTTCTTTGGGATATTTAATAAAAAGACAGAGAGTTGCGACCGCAAGATTAGTAACAAAAAGCAGAACTGTATTTTTAACTTTATCTCTTTTTTTGTTATCACCATTTTTCTTTATTTCTTCAAATAGATTTCCATTCATGTTCGAATTCCTTTTGCAGATTCAGGTGTTTTTTTTGATAATTTTTGTGAATGCTAAAAAATCCACTTAGGATACAAGTTAAAATTGAAAGCCAGGCAAGCATTTCGAATTCACTAAATCCGTCAATCCAACTTCTCTGGTTGACACATTTAAATTGGGAAAGAAATTTCCATTGATTGAAAAATCGCTTAGAAGACAAAATGCGAATTTTTTTCGTATATTGTGATAGTTTTTTAAATAACGATAAGTCCATTTTCTATTCCTTATTATTGTCGTGCCATCAAAGTTCGTTACTAAATCTCTGTGAGCGTTGGTTTGGTAGGGAATGTTTTCCAGGTAGGAGATAGTTTCAGTTAATTGACAATATTTATTGGTAGTCAGATTTTTTATATAATTAAAATGAAAAATATTTCTAGCCAGTATTAGGTTTTTGGAGATCTCCAATCCTGAAGCTGCTCCAGTTCCAGTTGATTGATAAATAAATGCAGTTTTTAAGGCCCAGTTAAAAAAAGATATTTTTTTGATGTATTTTTCTGATTGGGTATTTAAATAATGAAAACACAAATAACTTTGGCTTCGGTACTGAGCTTCTCTATAATCTAATTTCATTTTTTGACACATAAAAAGCATGAAAGCGGCAATAATCGTGGTAAAGCTACCGGCTACCAGCGAAATATTTCCTTTCTGGTTGCCATGGAGTTGTTTCGTTCGTTTTACAAATTGACCTTGCAGTTTGTTGAGCTTTTTATCGCTTACGATAAACAAATCAGCCGACTTTAAGACGGATAATACAATAATAAGTAGGGAAATAAGATAATTCAGTAAAGTCATTGTGTTTCTAGTTGATTTTGAGATTATCTACAATTTCACTCTTCATAGTCTCAATCCGCTTTTTTATAACATCACCAAAACCCTTCACTGCGCCAATGCAGACAATTCCAACCAAACTTGAAATAATGACATACTCCATGACACCCTGACCTTTGGAATTGTTTAGTAGTTTTCTTTTAAAGATTTTCATTTATCGCTCCTTTTTGCTGATTCATTTTGCTTGGAAACGAGTAATGCAGAAGCTTTGCCAAAAATTTGGGGGGTTAAAAGGCAATAATTATGTAAATAAGACCTAAAAATGGGTTTAAAAATTGAACTGAAGTAAAAAGTTCATTGCACGAATAAATCTTCGCGTTTAAAATTTATTCATGGATTCAAAAACAAAATTATATGTCTTTGCTAAAAAAGAAGTTGCGCTCATTTTCATTTTTATGATCTTGATTGCCATTACCTCATTCGTTCTTGGTGTTAAAATTGGCAAGAATTATACTCTTGAGCTAGCTGGGGTGACCTCTTCGGACCAAAAAAAGGTAGTTGAACTACTCTCTAAAAATGAAGAAGAGCTCGAAGAGATCAAGAAAAATTCCGATGGGCACAATGTCGAAAGTACAGATATTGAGCACAAACTTCAGGAAAAGATTTCTGAGCAGTTTGGCTCTCCGGGGCAAGAGCATGGCACTACTGCAGCTTCGCCTAATATGTCTGCAGAGAATCAGAAGACCTCTCATGATACTCATGAAGTTAAAACTACTCACTCTGATGGAATGAGTGGTAAGTTTACAATTCAGCTTGGTAGTCATCGTACTCTTAAAGAAGCTGAAGATTTTGCTGAAGGTTTCAAGGCCCGTGGCTATGACCCGATTATTAATCAAATCGAGATTAAATCAAAAGGGACTTGGTATAGGGTGAGTTTGGGTGTTTTTGCTGGAGCTGAAGAAGCCAAGTCCTATATTGCGAAGGAAAAAACTCTCTTTATTGGACAAGACTATACCATCGTAAAAATGCCCTAATTAACTTAGAGGACAAATGGTACAAGCTCTTCATTTATATTGTTTAATTATGGCCGGTGGCAAGGGGACGAGGTTCTGGCCGGAGTCCACTCAGTCCAAACCAAAGCAATACCTTACTCTCACTGGTTCTAATTCACTTCTAACTGAAACACTTGATCGTCTTGAAGGTGTTGTCGCAGTAAATAACAGATTTATTATTACCGTCAAAGAGCAAGAAGAGCTTTGTCGAGATCATTCAAAAGCTAAAATTCAGCATCAGTGCATAGTGTTTGAACCATCTGGAAGAAATACTGCTCCCTGTATTCTACTTTCGATCGCCTCAATGTTAAAAAGCGGTTTGGGACCAGAAGATGTCGTGGCCATCATTCCCTCGGATCATGTGATCTTAAATAAAACGGGATTCCAACAAACTCTCTCAAAAGCGAGCGAATTTTCTAAGATAAATAAAAAAATTGTCACTATTGGTATTCCACCGCATTTTCCTCACACAGGATATGGTTACATCGAAAAAGGTGAAACAATTAATTCTGATTTTTTTAAAGTCGCAAGCTTCAAAGAGAAGCCACATTATGATCTTGCTAAAAAGTATATTGCAACCGGACATTTTTTGTGGAATGCCGGTATGTTTGTAGCACCAATTTCAGTTTTACTTGAAGAGTTTAAATTGCATGCACCTTTGCTGTTTCAATATTTTGATAAATTGCTCGAAAGTATTGGAGATGACGAAAAAACGAAAGCAGTTTATGAACAATTACCTAGCGAATCTATAGATTATGCAATTATGGAAAAATCTAATCAAATCGTGGTTATTCCCGCAGGGTTTGATTGGAATGATTTAGGATCATGGGATGCATTGTCTTCAGTAGTCACTCAGACTCAAGAAAATACTCTAGTCAGCTCAGAGGGATCCTACTTTAATAATTCAAGAGATAATGTTATTTACACACCTGGAAAATTCGTTTCTTTAATCAATATGGAAAAGCACATCGTTGTAGTCAATGATAAAGTTGTTTTAGTTGCACCATTAAAAGATTCTCAAGAAATAAAAAAGATTGTTGACCATTTGAAAATAGAGAAACCTGAACTTGTATAATTAAACATCCTGACGGCGAACCGACCAAATAAAACCATCAAACCAAAAATGCATAAGTGAAGTTAGCAGCCAAAAAGCAGCTAGATATTCAACGTGAGAAGTCGTTTGGCGCAAACCTGCAAAAACGAACATAAATGGTAAAATGACTAAAAGAAAAATGAGATTTATACCTTTCCGATTGGTGACTTCAAGACCCGTGATTTTGGAGAGATTTCCTCTTTCGCTAACCAAAACGATAAAATAATACTGAAGAGCGTGGTAGATGTTTCCAAAAAAGATACCATCTGCAACAGTAAATAATGAAGCTGTAATTAAAGTCGTTGAGCCTGTAACAACAAATAGCGCTAATTTAGCTTTTGAGTATTTGTAGCCTTTTTTAATTAATTTTCGATATGAAAAAATATAATAAAGTATGTAGGAAATGCCAAAAACTACTAAAGGTATTCGCATCGAGGTGAGCCAATGACCATATTTTTGAATCATTTCTTCAGATAACTCAAAATATCGAATTAGGCTTTCATGTCTTTGGGAGTCTGGTACAAAAGTAATGAGCACAAGATGCGGAAGCAGTCCTAAAACAAAACACATTCCAATGTCGAGCTTTCGACCGAGAATAGGATCATTCCCAACTCTTCCATCATAGATGCGGCCAAAACCAAAAGTTTGCATTAAAGAATGCCATTCATCCCAGTATAACGCCAGGATCCCAAGTGCTCCAAACAATAGGGGCGAAATCCACATTGCCACTAAGGTTAAAAGTGGAATCAGGGTGAAGCGATAGGGGTATCGTTTGAAAACATCCATATTGAGATGACTGCGAGTAAAGACCAAGAGAACATGAGAGTGAGTTAGTAGTGTTGCAAAGATTGCAAACCAATAGGGAGTTTCGCTGCCGTAAAGAAATGCTCCATGTTTAAGTCGGGGCTCGCAAATTAAGACTAAAAAGATAAGTGCAATTAATGGACAGCAAATGATAAAAGTCAGATCAGTTATTTTTGAATTAATGTACCAATTTTTTTTGATAATATCTTTCATAAAACTCGCTTGAAGATATGGTCAACTGATTTTAGATAAATAGCCTGGAGACCATCGCGGTCTAACTCAGGAAGAATCATGCTTTGATTTTTCTTCAAAAGTTCTGACTGAATAAAATCTCTAAATTGCGAAGGTGTCTGTGTAGCAATAGGATCAAAAGAGGCAGCTTGAATGATTGAATAAAGCTCATCTCTTGTTAATTGCTCACAATGAGAAATTAAAAAATGAAGATAATAACTAGAAAGATAATGGGTATTATTTAATACTTTAGCCTCAATTGCTAAAGTATCTATTTCCAAAAGATTTATTGTTTCGCTGAAACGATTTAGTGAATAGACCAAAATTCCAAAATGGTCGGGTAGGTAGAGCCTTTCAGCGCTTGAATGAGAAATATCTCTTTCATGCCATAGAATAGAATTTTCCAATGCGATATTTAAATGGGAACGAAGATAGCGAGCTAGTCCAGTGAGATTTTCGCATGAGATAGGATTTTTTTTATGAGGCATAGTACTCGAGCCCTTCTGGCCTGATTTAAATCCTTCAGCAACTTCTTTCACATCTGAATGATGAAGATGGCGGATTTCAACTGCTAATCGTTCAATCGCATTTGCCAACATTGAGGTTATTGAGATCAGTTTTGATAAGCGATCCCTAGGTATAATTTGAGTAGAAACCATTTCAACATTTAGGCCTAGCTTTTTTGCAACCATTTCTTCTATTTCTGGATTTAATATAGTGTAATTTCCCACTGCTCCAGAAAGTTGTATAGTGAGTTCGTTTTGATAGAACTGTTCTAGATCAAGCTTTCTTCTTTTAAACTCGGCAAAGTGACCTAAAAGTTTTTGTCCAAAACTCATAGGTTCTGCATACATTCCGTGCGATCGCCCCAACGTTAAGAGCATTTTGTTTTCAATAGCACGCTTTTTAAGCGCGACCATTAACTGATCCAATGACTCAATAACAACATCCAAAGAAGCTTTAATTTGCAATGTAAGTGAGCTGTCAATAATGTCTGATGAGGTTACTCCATAGTGAAAATATTTTCCAATATCAGCTGGAAATTGTTCTGTAATGGAAGTGCAAAATGCAATAACATCATGACGAGTGACGAGTTCGATTTCATCGATTCGATTTGGATTAATGATTGCTTTTGACTCGATAACTCTAGCGGTATTCAAAGGAATTATTTTTTTTTCTTCAAGTGCCTTTAAGAGTTCAATTTCTATTTTAAAAAAAGTTTTAAATTTGTTTTCATCATTCCAAATGGAAGAGATCTCTTTAGATTCATAACGAGGTATCATAAACAAACCTACTGAATAAATGGACTATAAGAAAAAACTCAAATCGAGACCAATAGTTAAATGACTTAAAGTTAGAGAACGCATTGAACTTGTTTCCGAATCAGAATCTGGAGCTCTTTTTACGACCGCAAGATGATAAACAAACTGTGCCCCAAAGCTAAAGTAGTCCGAAGTTTTTTTATAGAGACCAAATTTCGCCAATAGACCGACACCGTTAAATGATTTACTTTGAACTGATTCTTTAAAAATATTATAGGTTAAATCAGTTGCTACAATTTCGTACAAATTGTTTGAAGAGAAAAGGGCTTGGGCATATTTTGATTCTCTTGCGACACCTAAACCAAAAGAAGTTAAGGTACTTCTAGAGTTTTTGAGTTCGCTGTCACTGCTGCCTGTTGCATTTTGATTATTTAGAGTCATTTTGGAAAATAATCCAGATGTTGTAGAGGCAGAGCCTTCTATCCAAAAACTATCTATTCTATTAGCATATGAAAACAGAAAATTAGCAACATCTGTTGATTTGGAAAGGCTAGGGTTTACACCCAGAAGAAATGAGAAGCGGTTTGAATGTGAAGGGGCGAAATTTTTCTCAGTATTCGCAACAAAATCATCTACACCATAGGCACAAGTTGAAGTTAGTAAAATAAGAAGTAATGATTTTAAAAAAAAGTTCATTTTATTTACCCTTTACTCTTATCGCCAATTGTTCGAAGTTTTCTCCAGGAAAATCTTCAAGCCCGGTGAGTTTTGCTAGTGTTAGTTTTTCGTTGAGATGCTGAAGCTTTATTTCTTCATATAAAATTTTAGTTTCAGTAAACTCTAACAATGCGAGATGGAAGTCATAATATTTTGCTTTATTCGCAAGGTAATTCTCTAATACGATATCAAACGTCTTTTGAATTGCCGGTAGTTTTGCCTCTAGAATAACAATTTGATTCTGAAGAGATAGGATGTTTTTATAAGTTTGTCTTACAAGTGATTGAGTAAAGTGTTGATTCTTTTCAAAATCTTTTAAAGAGATTTCTTTTTTAAGTCGCGAAAGTGCAAGCTTGTTTGAATTAAATAACCCATCTTCACCCGTAATTGCCCAGCTTGCGTTTAAGCTTGCAACCAATTCAACATTACTTCCGCCTCCATATGTTTCATAGAGAGTGCTATTGGTTGTTGGGCCAAATTTCTTTGTGTAGGCTCCCAAGTTCATTGTAAATTTTGGCAAGGGCATATTTTCTTTTAAAGCGATATCGTACGACCGCTCAGCGTTCTCAATTTCAGTTTTGTTGTTCAATAGTGTTGGGTTATTTCTTTTTGAAAAATTTAGCGAATCGTCAAGCGTTAATTTAATTCTTATATAATCCAGATTTTCATTGATTACATATTTTGTTCCAATTTCATCAGCAATGAGAAATGACATCTTTTCGTCGGCAATGTCAGAATTTCTTTTGGCTTCATGGTAAACATCTTGTGCCGCTAGATACTCTGTTCGAGCTAAGTAATAATCTTGTTTTGATGTTTTTCCAATGGTGATTTTTTCTTTATTCAGTCTATAGATAAACGAAGCTTGGCGAAGTTGGTCTTGGCGAATTTTTTCAATGTTTTTTGTACTCATTAGTGAAAAGTAAGTCGCAATGAGTTCAAGTTTTAATTCACGTTTTGATTCATCGAAGATCTGCTTTGTTCTTTCATAATTTGATTTTTTGTTCAGATAAAGTGCGTAATCTTTACCCCAGTTGAAGACAGTATATTCCCCAAGACTTAGCCCCAAAGATCCACTGGGAATAGTTGGGTTGGGGGAAGATGGAGCGCTACCAGAATGTATCATGCCAATTTTCTGATTTGCTGTCGTTAAGTTTATTTTTAAATCAGGCATCCAAAAAGCACTTTTTGCCCCACTGAATTGGATCTCATTGGCTTGATCTAATTGATAGCGGATATTTTGTTGGTAATTTTTACGAAGTCCTTGCTCAATAACATCGTTGAGTTGAAGATTTTTAAATGTATCAACAACTTTGTATTTGTCTGCTTCTTGAATATAAATTTCCGACTCGCTTATTTTTTGAGATCGAACTTTAGCTTCAGGTGTTATTTTAGTTTTGGCTGGCTTTAAAAGTTCATCTTCATCCACGACTTGTATCTTCGCTTTTTCCTCAGCTTTGATTTCTTTTTTTTCTGCTGATTCAACAGGTTCAGATTCTGCCTTAACTTGAGGAGGCGCTTCAGGTGTCACTACCGGATTTTCGGTAACTGGAGCGGATGATTCGGTTGAATTCGTGGCATTCGGAGGATTTTCAAGAGGTGGCTCCTCACTAAGGGCATCAGTTGGAGCATTTTCAACAGATAGGGCTTGAGGATCTTCACTTAGTTCAGGCTTGCTTTCTGTTGGTTGAGCAAAGGTATTATGGCTTAGTAGAACCGCCCAAAAGAGGAGAATGAATGTGATAGTATTTTTCATAACTAAAATTGTAGAGAATTGAATTCAGACTGAAAAGCAATTTTCTGATTACTTAGAGAGAAATACCGGGGCAGCCCTTGCGCACAATATTTTCTTCCTGGAATTGAATTTGAGCCTGCGTGAGAACTAGTTCATTTTCCAAATGACCGAGGTTTATTTCAAGTTTTTTTTTGAGAGTTACTTTGTTTTCTGGTGTGATTTTTTGCAAATGCTTATTTCTTTCAATCATCGCCATAATGCGCTGTTTGTTGGCAATTTTTTCTTGGCGCTTCTCACTGAGTAGCTCACATCGTCTACTTATCCCGGGATCAGTAATGACTGTGCGCTTATAATCCTGTCCAAAAGTGCTTTGAGGATTGAGAATCGCTATGAAGATAAAAAAACTCAGGTAAGTTGGGTAAATTCTTTGGGCCATTCCCTGCTAACTCCTCTATAATAACTAGGTTTATTATACCTATATTTGGAGATTTTTAAAGTGAGTAAAAAAAGAGTTCTCATTTTAATACCCGCTCGTTTTGCCTCGACACGTTTTCCAGGCAAACCGTTGGCGATGATAGCAGGTCGCTCGATGATTCAGCGGGTGCATCAAAATTGTCTCAAGGCAAATCATCCTAATATTGATTTTGAATCATTTGTTGTCACGGATGACCCAAAAATCGAAGACCACGTTAAATCGTATTCTCCAAATGTGGTCAGAGTCGATGATGATGTTATTTCAGGAACACTCCGAATAGAACTAGCTTATCAACGCTTTTATAAAAATTTTAATTTTGATTTAATCATTAATGTTCAAGGGGACGAGCCCTTGCTCGAAGCTGAAGATCTTACCTTCTTGGCCAATTATCATTTAAATAGTCCATTTGATATTGCTACATTGGTAAAAAAGCAAATTGGATTCAATGAAGACTTTTTTGATTTCAATAAAGTAAAGGTTGTGATGAATGAACTTAGTGGGCAAGCGTTCTATTTTTCTCGTTCATCCATACCTTACAAACGAGACGTTGCAAGCATTCACTTAGCCGATTATTGGTTTTTGCATATAGGAGTCTATTCATACAGACCTCACAGTTTAGCAAGGTTTGCTAATGCCAAAGAGACTCGATTGGAGAATTTAGAAAAACTTGAACAATTGCGTGCGCTCGAGATTGGTATGAGCATTGGTGCCTTGGAAACCTCTAGCACTATTGTTGGAGTCGACAAACCAGAAGATATTCTAAAAGTTGAAGAGGTACTAAATGTCAGATAATAAAAAGCACAAAAAATTTATTTTTATAACTGGTGGAGTCGCAAGTTCGCTGGGGAAAGGTTTAGCGGCTGCGAGCATTGCAAGTCTTTTAGAAAGAAGAGGGATTAAAGTCGCAATGTTGAAAATGGATCCCTACATAAATGTCGACCCTGGCACCATGAGTCCATCTCAGCACGGAGAAGTTTTCGTAACCGATGATGGTGCAGAAACCGATTTAGACTTGGGGCACTATGAGCGATTTACATCTCTAACTTTAAAAAGAGAAAGTAATTTTACTACTGGGCAAGTTTATTTAAAAGTTATTGAAAATGAGAGGGAGGGGAAATACTTAGGTAAAACTGTCCAAGTCGTTCCTCATGTCACTGATGAAATAAAACGCCGGATACATATTGCCTCAGATAATGCCGATTTGCTTATTGGGGAAATTGGTGGAACGGTAGGAGATATTGAATCCCTTCCTTTTATTGAATCTATTCGACAGCTTGCTCACGATGAAGGGCCAAGTAATGTTCTTTTTATTCACTTAGTCCTTCTTCCCTACATTGCTGCCGCTGGAGAATTGAAATCCAAGCCTGCCCAGCACTCAGTAAAGGAACTCATGTCTCAGGGACTATCGCCACATATTATTATTTGTCGTTCAGATCGCGATGTTGATCCAGATACACTAGATAAAATTTCTAGATTCTGTAATGTGGGAGTTAAAAATGTCTTCCAATCAATTGATGTAGATTCCATATATAAAGTACCTTTAGAATTTCACAAACAAGGACTTGATGAAAAAATCAATGAACTTCTGGGGATCTGGGCGCCAGCTCCAAAAATCGAAGATCTTGAAAAAGTGATTTATAATTTCACTCATCCTCTAAGAGAAGTGAGGATTGGAATTGTAGGAAAATACACTGATCTAATAGAATCTTATAAATCATTAGATGAAGCTTTAAATCATGGAGCCATTGCGAATCAACTTAAATTTAAACCCATTTATATTGACTCTGAAAATCTTGAAAGCAATGCCAATCTCGATGAGATTTTTAAAGATGTGCAAGGTATTCTGGTTCCAGGAGGCTTTGGTAGTCGTGGGACAGAGGGCAAGATAAAGGCAATTGAATATGCCCGAACAAAGAAAATTCCTTTCTTTGGAATTTGTCTTGGACTTCAATTGTCCGTGATTGAATTTGCTAGAAATGTTGTAGGAATAACAGATGCAACTTCTGAAGAATTCCAAAGTGGAGGCACTCATCTTGTCCATTACATGGAAGGCCAGACAAGAGATGGCAGCAAAGGTGGAAATATGCGCCTTGGTAGCTATAATTGTTCTCTTGAATCTCAATCTCTTGCGAGAAAAATATACGGTCAGGAGCAAATTCAAGAACGACATCGTCATCGATTAGAAGTCAATAATATGTATATTGATAAACTGACTAATGCCGGATTAGTGGTTTCAGGTTTTAATAAAGAATTAGATTTAGTTGAAGTGGTTGAACTAAAGAATCATCCTTTTTATATCGCTTGTCAGTACCATCCAGAATTTAAATCTAAACCATTTTCTCCTCATCCACTTTTTAAAGCATTTATTGAGGAGTCAGATCGCAATAGGAAACAATTATGACCAAAGAAAAATTGAACTTGTTCATCGGATCGTGTGTACTAGAGAGTGAAGAACTTGCTCTCTTTATCGCGGATAAATTATTGAGAGATTTAAAGCCTTTCGAAAATAAAATCACACTAACCTATAAAGGTAGTTTTGATAAAGCCAATCGCACTTCAATTACTTCTTACCGTGGACCAGGTATTGATGAGGGGATGCGAATCTTGCAAAAGATAAAAGATACTTTTGGTATTCCTGTTTTAACTGATTTTCATGAGCGAGAGCAGGCCATGAAGTTGGCAACGGTTGTAGATGTTCTACAGGTTCCAGCATTTTTATGTCGACAGACAGATATGATTGCCGCAGGTGCTGAAGCATGCAAAAAATATAATCGCATTTTGAAAATTAAAAAAGGGCAATTTCTTTCGCCAGAAGAAACGAAAAATATAGTGGATAAAGCTTCTAGTATCCTTTCCTTAAATCAGATTTTACTTACAGAAAGAGGATCCAGTTTTGGCTATAACAATTTAATTGTAGATATGGCTTCCTTCCAAATTATGAAAAGTTTTGGTGTAAAGACGGTTCATGATGCCACTCATTGCGTACAACGCCCAGGTGGCCTCGGTACCACCACTGGCGGCAAAAGAGAGCAGATTTTAGTACTGGCTAAAGCGGCAATTGCCGCGGGAGCAGATGGGATTTTCATGGAAACTCATCCTAATCCTGAAAAAGCTCTTTCTGACGCTTCTACTAGTTTGCCACTGGATCAAATAAAGGGAATTGTTGAACAGCTTATTCGTATTTACGAGGTGGTGTGATATGGCAAAACCACTAAGTCAAAAATTGGTACTAAAGGAGTATGCAGAAAAGTTTAAAAGTAAACTTCTTAAGATTAAAGTTTGTGCATTTGATATTGATGGCATTTTGACCAATGGAGGAATTACATGGAAGGGAGAGGACATAGGCTTTAATAGAACCACCCATGCTCTCGACGGACATGGTTTTAAAATGTTGATGCAGGCAGGGCTCAAGGTTGGTGTAATTTCTGGTGGAGATAGTGCAGGGGTTAGAAAACGGTTTATTGATAATTTGAAATTAGATTTCGTATTTTTGGGTAACGAAGATAAACGCGAAGGCTACAAAAAAATTTTAGAAATGGGCTTTGAGGATGAAGAAATTCTTTTTATGGGAGATGAATTTATTGATTTGCCATTGCTTAGAAGAGCGGGATTCTCTGCGACCGTTCCAAACGCCAGTTATGAAATTCAAGAAGCGGTTGATTATATAACTCATCGAGAAGCCGGAGATGCATGTGCAAGAGAAGTTATGGATATGCTTCGATACGCTCAAAATATAACAATAAAAGAATTGGAGTTTTAGTGAGTAATGCCTCTAGTGAGCTCGATATTAAATATTGGAAGCTTAAAATGGTTATGGATGAAACGATGGAATTTCCATCTGAATATTTGTTTAAGTTTATAGTTCCAGTTTCAGAGGCTCAAGGTCTTTTATTGATTTTGGTAGATATGGAAATTGATGAAAAAATTTCTAAAGGTGGTAGATACATTTCAATTTCGGCCAAGAAAGTTTTTGCAAATAGTGATGACATTATAAGCATATACAAAAAAGTAGCAGTTATAAAAGGAATTATATCGTTATGAGTATTATCCTCCAAAAAAGAAAAATTGCACTTGTTATTGGTGCAGGCGCATTTGGTACTTCAATCGCACAAGTATTGGCCACTAATTTTGAAAAAGTTATTTTGAAGGTTCGGTCAGAGGATGTGTATCTTGCGATCAAAAAAGGAGAAAATTCTGTATACCTTCCGGGGTTGAAGATTGCTAAAAATATTGATGCAGCTCTTACTTGGGAAGAAGTTGATACACATAATGAAAACGATATTGAACTCATAGTATCAGCATTGCCGACATCTGGGATTGATTTATATTTTAAAGAAAACCATGAAAGATTTCATCGATACCTCGCTAAAGGGATCCCCCTCTTGTCACTTTCAAAAGGCATTGACCCTGATACTTTAGAATTATCTGATGATCTTTTTTTTGGAAATTTTCCAGAATTTAAAGATTTATTTTGCTTTTTGTCGGGGCCAAGTTTTGCTCATGAGATTATGCAAGAGCAGATTACCTTGGTGACGATTGCTGGACTTTCTAAGCTAATTTTGGAACAAGTTATAGATATGGTTAATACACCCTATTTTAAAGCGCTGGCTAATTATGATATTAAAGGTGTATTGCTTGGTGGTGCCCTAAAAAATATCCTTGCGATTGCAGGTGGAGTGATTGAAGGACTTGGATACAACCACAATACTCGCGCCGCCATGATTACCCGAGGTATTGCCGAAATGTTAAGGTTTGGAAGTGTGTATAATGCTCGGCCAGAAACTTTTTACGGGTTATCAGGTATGGGGGACCTTATCTTAACGACAACAGGAGATCTTTCGCGAAATAAAACATTTGGATTGGAATTGGCAAAAGGAAGAAAAGCAGATGAAATTATTCGATCTCAACGAACAGTCGTCGAGGGGTACAAAACAGCAAAAGCTGTTCATTTTATTTCTGAAAAATTTGAAATTCGTGCACAGATTTTTAATGGTGTTTACGAAGTTCTCTATGAAAGCCAATCGCCGAAGGAAGTAATCTCTAAGATTATGCGCTCGGCAACTCGCTTTGAATAAAATTGTTAGAGATTTTTTTTTATTTTACCAATCGAAATAGTTTCACCTAGATTAATCAACGAACCATCTTTTTTTTGTATAAAGTAAGCTGGTACACCTACTAGACCATTATCTCTTAAAAAGGAAGCAATGACTTCATCTCTTTTTGTCCAGTCGCCGATTAATAATTTTAAATTATTTTCAGATACAAATTTTTTAAACTCAGCAGTATCTAAAACTAAACGCTCGTTTACCTTACAGGTAAAACACCATTTCGCTGTAAAATCGATGAATGCAATTTGTCGATTTTCTTTAAGTTCTTGCATTGCTTGGACTGACCAAGGTTCCCAATTTAATCCACTCGCACGTTTATCTCTAATCAGAGCACTTTGTTCGTCTTTGCCTGCAATAATAGTGGTTGAGGATAGGTTAATAAAAAATAAAAGAGCAATTAACAAAGATGTAAAACCGATCCATTTTTCTTTTTTTAAAACGCCAAAGCCTGCAAAAATAAAAACAAGGGTCGTTGAAAGTTTTATAAAATGAGCAGAGCCATCGACTAGGGCAATATAAACATCAAAAAGCCAAAGCAGAGTAAGGATCAGGGTTAGTCCCAATATTTTTTTTACCATATTCATCCAATTTCCTGGTTTTGGTAAAAACGAAATTAGTGATGGGATAAAAGCAGTAACGATAAAAGGGGATGCTAATCCAAGGCCAATTGATAAGAAAATAAGAATGATAAAAATACCGGAAGAGCTGAAAGCAAAGGTGAGTGCAGTGCCTAAAAATGGTGCACTACATGGAGTTGAAAGTATCGTAGCTAGAACACCGCTAAAATAATCTCCTGCAAACCCTTGAGAGAGTTTTACATTGCCCAGGCTTCTTCCTCCAGGTGTCGAAAATTCAAAAAGCCCAAAAAGATTGAGGGAAAAAATAAAAAGAACAATTATCATGAGCGCAACAAAGTTGGGCGATTGAAGTTGAAACCCCCATCCAACTTGTGTCCCAAATGATTTTAATAAAACAATAATCAATGCAAGAACTAAAAATGTACTTAAAATTCCAAGAGTATAAAAAAGATTGTGCCTGATAATTTTTGCACGAGACTCTGTTTGATATTTTATTAGTCCAAAAAGTTTCAGTGATATAATAGGAAGCACACAGGGCATGATATTGAGTATTACTCCACCGAGGAAGGCTAAGATCAAATAGTAAAAAAGGACACTACCCAGTTTAACACTTTGTTGATTTTCTTTATCACTAGTTTGGAAAGTTGATGGATTTGTGGGCGCTAATGATGGAACTTTTGTTAGAGTGTTGGAATCAAATCCTAAAAACTTTTTTTCTATAACTAGCATTTTTCGTTGAATTGGATCATTAAAGAGGAATTTAATGACATGAGGTTTTTTGAAAATTCCATCGGCAGGCAATGCTTCTGGAGGGGTTGAATACTCGCCATCCCAGTTTATTTCGACTATACCGCCGAGGCTCGTTTCTTTAATGATTAGGTTTTCATGGCCAAAATCAAAAGGAGCTGAAGGGTAGGAATAAATCAAGTTGGCATTTTTCAAAAAGCCAACATCGGTGGTTTTTTTAACTTCATAGGTAAGAACTAAGGATTTATCTTTTTGGCTTTTGGTTAATTTAAATTCCAAATACTCTGGGATAATAGATTGCTGAGGCAAGTTCATAAAGCGAGAGGTTAGTTCAATTTCAGAAATTGGATTCAAAAGATCATTTTCATGATTTGTCACCTTTTTGTTAGCCAATTTAAAAGACAACTGCTTTCGACCTGGAACACAAATATGTTTACAAACCAGCCATGTCGAATCTAATTGAATTGTTTTACCAGCTACTTTATTCAATAGATTTTTATCTAATTTATAAAAGAGAGTATAACTTCCCAGGTATCCAAATGCCCATTGTGTACCATTTTCGATAAAACGCCTTGGGGCAGGCCATTCTTCTTCTAGTAATTTAATTTCTTTTTTATTGATTACAAATTGATTCTTAATTGCAAGTCCTGCGTCCCCTGGATTTTTCCAATAAGTATGCCATTCAGGTGCATTTTCATAACTAATGGCGATATATAGATTATTATTATTCTCGTAGGATTGTATGACGAGTTGTACGGGCTTAGCAGGAACGCTTTCGTCGGATCTGCAAGAAAAACTTATAATTGAAAATAACAAGAAAAAAATAGAGATAAAAGTTTTAGACATAATATCCTCTGAAAAATCGTTACAAGTGAAGTTTAGCTCAGCATGTTGGTAAATTTCAAGTGATCAATTCATTTACAATGAATTGATTAAAGTCTTAACTTAAGGAAAGTAAATTTTATTGTAAACTCATTTATTTCTGCAGAGGCGAGTATGACTAAAGAAAATTCTTATCCTTCGCGCATAGTTTGCATGACAGAAGAATCTGTCGAGTTTTTTCATGGAATTGGACGAAGCGATGTTATCGCGGGAGTTTCAGCCTATGCAGTAAGACCAGTTGAGGTCGGCCAACATCCAGTCGTATCAGCTTTTACTCATGCCAATATAAAAAAAATAACATCTTTAAATCCTGATTTAATTTTGGGCTTTTCAGATATTCAAAAAGATATTGCCCAAGAATTAATAGGCATGGGATTCGATGTTTATATTTCAAACCAGCGCTCCATTCAAGACATTTTACGTTATTTAAAAGTTATTGGAGGCATGATAGGTGAGCAACAAAAAACAGAAGCTTATATAGCTAGACTGCTTGAAAAAATAAATTATGCCAAAATTGAGGCAAGAAATTTTCATTTCAGGCCTAAAGTATATATTGAAGAGTGGAATGATCCTAGGATTTGTGGAATCAAGTGGTTTAGTGAGTTGGTTGAGCTTTGCGGGGGAGAAGATATCTTTGCAGACAAAAGCCAGTTCGGTTCTTTGGCCAAAGATCGGTTTGTAAGTTCTGAAGAGGTTATAAAATTTAACCCTGATATCATTCTGGCGTGTTGGTGTGGGAAAAAAGTTGATTTGAATGATTTTAATATGAGAGTAGGTTGGTCTACTATTAAGGCTGTTGAAATGGGTCAAGTCTTTGAATTAGCGCCAGAAATATTTCTTCAGCCTGGCCCTGCACCTATATTAGAAGGAATTGATACCCTATTAAATTTATTTAAACAGCTCAATTCCTAAAGTTTCTACTAATTAATTTCCCTATTCTTCCGAAAAGTCTTTTTGAGAACTATTGTTTTTATTTTGATTTGGGGCCAGGAAGTATGAAAAATTCAAATCCATTAAAGTTTTCTATCTTTATTTTGCCACTTCTTGCGTCTTGTAGTGTGGACTTTAAAAAGATTGAGGCAAAAGCTGCATTGATAAATCATTATGAACAAGTTTCGTTAAAGTTGGCTAAAGAAAATCGGGAACTTCATGCGGAAGTTAAGCGTTTAGAATTCGAAGTTGAAAAACTTCGTCAAGAAAAAGCTTATTTTAATACTCAGCTCTCTGGGGCAGCGTCACATAGCGACGTTGATCACGAGGTCGCCCAGACGACGACTCACGCTACCGAAAAACATACTGAGACTTCTCGCTCTGTCGCAAGTGTTGCACCATCCGCCCATTCTTCTGAAGTCAAAAAAGATTATGTTGAATTTAAAACATATAAGTGGCGAGCAGATGACATGATTAAGATTGCAGACAAAGAATTTAAAGAGAAAAATTATGAGAAAGCCTCTCAATTCTATACATCTTTGCTAAATAATTATCCAAAAAATAAGGGATACAACGACGAGTTTTACTTTAAAGCTGGTATTGCCTCCTATGAAAGTGGTACTCATTACGATTGGTCTTTAAATCATTTTGAAGCACTTATGACCCAGTACCCGACTTCGCAGTATTACAGAAGTGCGAAACTGTGGATCTCATTGACCCATCTTCAAATGGGAGACAAGAAGAAATTCTTTGCCACAGTAGAAGAATTTAGAAAGAAGTATCGCAATACTAAGGAATGGAAAATTCTTAGTTCATATTACGAAAATATAGAAGAGAAAACGAATGAATAAATTTGTCTTATTTGTTTTGGTACTATTGAGCTTTAACCTTTATGCTGTAGAAGAAACCAAAGTTTCTTTTGGTAGAATAATTGATTTAAAAGGTGAGGGATTTATTTCTTATAAGGGTAAAACCAGAGAGTTGAAAAAAGGCGAGACTCTTGAAATTGGCGCTGAGATAGTTATCGAACACTCTGGTCAAGTTACTTTTACCGACAATGCTGATCACCGTTTTTACTTAGGAAATTCTTCCTCAGCCAGAGTTTATGGGGGAAGTGTAGAATTGCGCGAAGGGGATATATGGTTTCAATCACTAAATAAAAATGATGATTTTAAAATTTTATCTGCTAATGCAGCTGTCACTTATCAAGGTGGAGAAGCTATTATTTCCTATGATTCTCTTAAAGGTAAAACTCAGCTTATGGTTATTAATGGCATAATGACGCTGGCTAACTTAAGAGCAACTGAATTAAATTTAAAAGTCTCAGAGGGGCATTTTTCATTTATCGAAAACGCTTATGAGGATGGTGCTCCAAGAGATCCAACGCCGGTAGGAGAAAGAACTTATGGTCGTTTGATTTCACTTTTTAAGGGAGTATCTCCTTTAGATAAAAATTCATTGGCGATATTTAAGGCTAATGACAAATTAGAAACCCATCCAACGGCTTCAAGAGAAGTAGCATCGGTTCATGATAAAGTTGTTCCAAAAGAATCAAAGATGCTAGACGAATATAAAAGCAGCTTGCTTGATAAAAAGAAGCTTCTAAAGACAGTAACAACAAAAACCAATAAAAAGAAAGGCAAAGGCGACCCAGATAAATTTATTGTCCATATCTATGGATTAAAAGGTTTGCCAACCTCGGAAAAAGTACTAACTCCAGAAGTTAAAACTCGTGCGCCTGCTTCTGTTGTTGAACATGAAATGCCAGCGGAGATGGTTATCCCTCTAGTCAACCCCTATAACAAAGATTATAAAGACTCGACAAAAGAAAGCGATAAACTAATCGACGATTTAAAAAAGCTTTAGCCAAATCTTTTTTTATCATAGTTTTATCAATGCTTAGCTATTACGTTGAGATTGAGAATTATTATGACGAAAATTGCAAAATCCAAAGCTCTTACCTATGATGACGTGTTAATCAAACCTTCTTATTCTGAAATACTTCCAAGCGAAACCATAACCGAAAGTAAGTTCTCCAAAAATATTTCTTTAAATATACCAATTGTTTCTGCTGCGATGGATACCGTTACCGAGGCACCATCGGCCATTGTATTGGCTGAAGAGGGGGGAATTGGAGTTATACATAAAAATTTAAATCCCTATCGACAAGCTGAAGAAGTTGAAAAAGTTAAAAAATTTGAAGCGGGTATGATTTTGAATCCAGTTAGTGTTGATGAAGAAACGACTCTTCGGTATGTAATGGATTTGAAAAATCAAAAAAAAATTACTGGTGTCTTGGTTGTTGATAAAAACAAAAAATTAGTCGGGATTTTAACCAATCGAGATTTACAGTTAGAATCTAATTTTGACCAAAAAGTAAAAGATGTGATGACGCGAAAAGAAAAACTTGTCACAGCTGATCCTTCTATCTCAGTTGATGAAGCAAAAAAAATTTTACATAAACATCGCATTGAAAAACTTCCACTAATATCTTCTGATGGATCTATAAAGGGCTTGATAACGGTAAAAGATATTTTAAAAACGATTACTTTTCCAAACGCCAATAAAGATTCACTCGGCCGCCTTCGAGTTGCTGCGGCAATAGGAGTTAGTGAGAAAGAATTTGAGCGAGCTCGTATTTTAGTTGAAGCTCAAGTTGATGCGTTAGTTGTTGATACTGCTCATGGACACTCAAAGGGTGTTATTGAAATGGTAAAGAATTTAAAGAAGCATTTTCCACAAATTGATATTGTCGCTGGCAATGTTGCCACTGCTAAAGCCTGCAAAGATTTAATCGATGCCGGGGTTGATGGAATCAAGGTAGGTATTGGTCCAGGGTCAATATGCACGACCAGAGTTGTGGCCGGCATTGGTGTTCCGCAATTTTCTGCTGTTTTAGAATGTGCTGAATTTTGCAGAAAATTAAATATTCCGATCATCGCCGATGGTGGCATTAAGCTCTCTGGAGACGTTGTCAAGGCTTTAGCGGCTGGAGCAAGCTCTGTCATGATAGGATCATTGTTTGCTGGTACAGATGAAGCACCAGGGGAGATGGTACTATATCAAGGTCGTGCTTATAAAGTTTATCGTGGGATGGGCTCTTTAGGTGCAATGGCGCTAGGATCCAAAGATCGATATGGTCAAAGTAGCGTTGATGATATGAGTAAGCTTGTTCCAGAAGGAATAGAGGGACAAGTACCATATAGAGGTTCTCTTTCAAGTAATATTTTTCAATTAGTGGGTGGTCTTCGTTCTGGTATGGGCTATGTGGGAGCTCTAAATTTGCCTGAACTTTATGAGAAATCAGAATTCATAATGATCTCTAGTGCATCTTTAAAAGAGAGCCATCCCCATGATATTTTTGTGACCAAAGAAGCTCCTAACTATAGAATGAGTTAGAAAATGAAAAAAGATCATTCTAAGAAAATATGGATTGTTGACTTTGGTTCGCAGTACACCCAATTAATAACCAGAAAGACTAGAGAACTGGGCTATTCTTCTGAAATCATAACACTTGAACTTTGCAAGGAACGCTTCAATAATGAAGCATATCCTCATTGCTTAGTCCTCTCTGGAGGACCTCAGTCAGTTTTTCTTGATGATCACGACTATTCATTCATCTTTGATCAAGTTGATTTACCAATTCTTGGTATCTGCTACGGTATGCAATTGATGGGAAAGTATTTTGGAGGCGTTGTTGAAAAGGGATTAATTGGTGAATATGGTCAAGCTGAAATACATTTTGAAAAAGTCTTTCAAATTTCAAATTGTCCAAATCAAATGAGTGTATGGATGAGTCACTCAGACCACGTAAGTGTTGTTCCTAAAGATTTTGAAGTTATTATGAGAAGTTCAAATCAACTGGTGGCTTCGATCAAACACAATCATCGACCAATCTTGGGATTACAATTTCATCCTGAAGTTGAACACTCAAAACACGGGAAAACTATTTTAGATTATTTTTATAAGGATATCGCCGAATTAAATCAGGACTGGAATCCACAAGAAATGCTAGATGAGTCAATTGAACTTGTTAAAAAAGTTGGTGACAAGAAAGTTTTATGCGCATTTTCGGGAGGGGTAGATTCATTAGTTGCTGCTACATTGGCCCATAAAGTCTTGGGAGAAAATTTACACTGCTTTTTTGTCGATAACGGTCTGTTGCGCATACAGGATTACCACCACATTAAAAGACTTCAAGAACATACATACTTAAAAATTGAAGTTATCGATGCTCGTCACGAGTTTTTCCTTGCCTTGAGTGGCGTTAATGACCCAGAGATGAAACGAAAAATTATCGGCAAAAAATTTATCGAAGTTTTTGAAAATAAAGTTAATGAATTTCAAGATAAATTTAAAATTCATTTTGAATATTTACTTCAGGGTACACTTTATCCGGATGTTATTGAATCTATTTCTCCTCATATAGCTGGTGGAAAATCGGTGACAATTAAGTCTCATCACAATGTTGGTGGTCTTCCTGAAAGGATGAAATTAAAATTGCTTGAGCCATTGCGATTTCTTTTTAAAGATGAAGTCCGCGAAATGGGCCTAGCTCTAGGATTAAATCGTGAATGGGTTTTTCGACATCCATTCCCTGGCCCCGGACTTGGCGTACGTATAGTAGGTCAAGTAACAGAAGAAGCAATTCGCATGGTTCAAGAATCCGATCAAATACTCTATGAGGAGTTACTTGAAGCCAAGCTTTATCAATCGACATGGCAAGCTTTTACTGTATTTCTTCCTATAAAAACTGTCGGAGTAAAAGGAGATGGTCGAGCCTACGAAAATGTTATTTGTCTTCGCATGGTCAATAGCTCTGATGGAATGACAGCAAATTGGTCGCATTTCCCTCACGAATTTCTAGAAGTTGTTTCACGTCGAATTACGAATGAAGTTTTGGGCATTACCAGAGTTGTTTATGATATTACTTCTAAGCCACCAGGAACGATTGAGTGGGAATAGCTTATTCGAAAAGACTCATCTGATTTGATTTTGATTCCTTCGATGAAATAACAGTTCTTGTTTCATGTTCTAGTATTTCAAGTTTGGAATAAGAATCTTTAAAAGTTTCAATTACGAAGAAACTCATTTCTGGATATTTCTTTTTTAAATCTCGCATTTCTTCGCTTATAAGCTCTACGTTTTTGTGATCATCATCACTCATTCCGAAACGATGAAAAGGAGAATAACCGTACTCTACGATGGCTTTTTCCACGCTTGCACGAATGGCATGCCTTTTTAATTCCGCAACACTTTGCTTAAATTCTTTATCTCCTAATTCTAATCGAACTTCTGGATTAGAAACTGGAAAAATGCTGTGATAGTTAGGATCATGAGGAAGGTAACCAGATTTAACCATCAACTTTAACCCATCTTTGATGGTATTCGGGTGATGACCTCTCGCTGTAATTAGTGAAACTGGTCTTTGGTTATAAGTTGCATGATAAAAACAATTCCATGAGGGCGCTTTCCATAAAAGATCTACTTTTTCGATAGCTTGTTCAATATCTTCTACAAAACCTTGCTTTTTTCCGGCTTTAATTTCAAGTGGATTAAGTTCCTTGTCTCGAAAATGTCGAAATGATCCGTTCACATCATTAAAATCCATAAAATAATCTTGATAGAGTCCACTGCTGCCAATGTTTCTATGCTCAGCTGCAAAATCACCACTTGATAGCTTAACTTCTTCTCCAGTTTTCTTGTGAAATATGATGATTGGAGTAGAGAGGTAGGCGACATTGTCATCAAAATCAAAAAAATAAAAAGATCGACCACCTAAATGAAAATTGCGATCGTGATATTTAGGAATATCAAGATCAAAATGCAGTTGGCCTGGTAATCTTTTTTTTCTTTGTCCTTTCATAATTATATGTCAGTCACCAATTTTGAGAGTTCAACCAATTGATTGGGGTACTCTTTTAAATTTATTGTATCATTATTTTTCTTTTTAATTTCAATTAAATTAGTTAGGCATAATGCTCGCACAGGTGTTGACCCCTCTTCATTCTTTGCACATTCCTGATAAAATGGCAGAGCAACTCTTTCATAAGATTCATGAAATCTTAAAATTTCTTTGATGACACCAAGGTTTCTTCCGGCTTCTATAACGAGCGTAGGTGTTCGATGGAGAGCTCCTGGTGGTAGTTTTTTTATATCAGATATTTTAGGTAATCGTAGCTGAGTGTCTTTTAAAAGTTCAACAAACTGGCCTTCATTCATTTCCTTGAGCTCAATTTCAGTGTAAAGTCTCTCTTTGGTCAATAAGGCACTTCCCTGTGACTCTTCAGGAGTTGGAGAGATCTCGTTTTGCTTTTCGATGCGTTTTTCAATAATGTTTTTAAGAGCTTGTTTTGGAGCGGAAATGACTTTAGTCAACCGACTTTTATTATCGCTAGAGGCTCCATTTTTGTTCTGGTTCAAATAGATAGAACCACCTGCCAAAATTAGGGCAGAAATAAGCATCGCAGAAGGTATGGAAATTTTGTCTTTTTTCATCAGTTCTCCACAAGTTTGAATATTTTACGCTAAAAGCCAAAAACTTACAAAAACTCTTCAAAAACCGTGTAAAAATTGACTCAGAAATCCCTGACTTTGAGGGGGGATGATGCTTAAATGGGAATACACACCGAATTGAATCATAGGAGCTAGGGGCATGTCTTTTCTCGAATCACACCCAGATAGTTTTGTTCATCTGCATTTACACACTCAGTACTCTCTTTTAGATGGGGCCATCCGGTTAAAGGATCTTATTGCAAGGGCAACAGAATTAGGCGTTCCAGCAATTGCACAAACAGACCATGGAAATATGTTTGGGGCCATAGATTTTTATAACCAATGTAAAGCAGCTAAGATTAAGCCTATTCTCGGCAGCGAAATTTATTTTACTCCAGGTTCTCGCTTTGAAAAAGGTGCTCTTAAAAAACAAAAGGTTGTCGGCTCACAAGATGAGATGGAATCTCGTCACCAAATTCATCACCTTATACTGTTGTGTAAAAATGAAACTGGTTATAAAAATTTATGTAAGCTTCTTTCAAGAGCTTATCTTGAAGGTTTTTATTATAAACCTCGAGCGGATTATGAGTTGCTAAGAGAATTCAAGGAAGGTCTAATTTGCACCACTGCTTGCCTTAAAGGGGAGGTTGGCTATAACTTTTTTACAGATCAAGATGAGCGAGCGGTAAAAGCAGTTGAGAAATTGCATGATCTGTTTGGTGAAGATTTCTACTTAGAAATTCAAGAAAATGGAATTCCCGAACAGAAAATTGTTAATGAGAAAATTGTTAAATTTGCTCGCGAACGAAATATTCCTCTCGTGGCAACAAATGATTGTCACTACCTCACTCGCGAAGATGCGACAGCTCAGGAAGTTCTGCTTTGTGTACAAACGGGAAAAACATTCCAGGATGAGCAGCGGATGCGCTTAACTACGAATGAGTTTTTTTATAAAACACCTCAGGAAATGCGTGAGTCTTTTCACTATGCTCCAGAAGCTTGCGACAATACTTTAAAAATAGCAGACAAATGCAATGTTAAATTTAATTGGAAAGACGAAACGGGAAATCAAATTTATCATTTGCCGGATTATCCGATAGAAACTGAAGAATCACCGGCAGAATATTTTGCGCGCCAATGTAGAGAAGGGCTTGAACAACGATTTAAAGGGCCGCATTTTGTAAAATTAAAATTGGCAGATAACTGGGAAACTGAAATTCGACCAAGCTATATTGCACGTCTTGAAGATGAAATTTCAATGATTGTAAAAATGGGATTTCCTGGCTACTTTCTTATCGTTTCAGATTTCATTAAATGGGCCAAAAATAATGGATGTCCTGTTGGGCCAGGGCGAGGCTCTGGCGCAGGATCAATTGCGGCTTACTCACTAGAAATTACCAACGTTGACCCCATTCCATTTAATCTACTCTTTGAGCGATTTATAAATCCTGAGCGAGTTTCAATGCCAGATTTTGATGTTGATTTTTGCCAAGACAACCGCTCCAGAGTTATAGAATATGTCACAAAAAAATATGGAGATGAACGCGTTGGACAAATTATCACTTTTGGAAAACTTCAAGCTAAAGCTGTCATTAAAGATGTTTCTAGGGTTTATGGATTAACTTTCGGCGAAGCAGATATTATTTCTAAATTAATTCCTGAAGAATTAAAAATGACCATCGATAAAGCTCTTGAACTCGAACCAAAATTATTAGAATTAATGGAGAGCGACCCCAGAATTAAGCAAGTTATTAATATTTCCAAGAGACTTGAGGGTCTTTTACGTCATGCTTCGATACATGCAGCAGGTGTAATTATAACCAACGAACCATTAGTCAACTATTGCCCCTTGTTTAGGGGCAGAGAAGGCGAAAAGGTTATTCAATTTGATAAAGATTTTTCAGAAAAAATTGGGCTGGTTAAATTCGACTTCCTTGGTTTAAAAACTTTAACGGTTATTGAGAATGCCACTAATTTCATTAAGCGAGACAAGAATAAGACTTTTGATATTGAAGCCATTGATCTTGAAGATAAAAATGTATATGAGTTTATTTCCAAGGGAGAAACGGTAGGAGTCTTTCAGTTAGAAAGTTCTGGAATGATAGATTTATGTAAGAGAATTGCACCTGGCTGTATTGATGATATTTCGGCGATCAATGCACTTTATCGACCTGGTCCACTTGAATCTGGCATGGTAGATGAATTTATTGAAATCAAGCATGGCCGAAAGCTTACGCAATATCCATTCGAAAGTTTAGAGCCAGTTTTAAAAGATACCTACGGAGTCATCATTTACCAAGAGCAAGTAATGAACGTTGCTCGAATCGTTGCTGGTTATTCACTAGGTCAGGCAGACATGCTTCGACGGGCGATGGGAAAAAAGAAAGCCGATGAAATGGCACATCATCGAGAACTCTTTTTGGCAGGGGCAAAAGAGCGAAATTATAATACTGATACCGCCAATGACCTATTTGATAAAATGGAAAAATTCGCAGAGTACGGCTTTAATAAATCTCATGCCGTTGCTTACTCAGTTATTTCCTATCAAACTGCATTTTTAAAATATTATTATCCTGCTGAATTTTTTGCAGCGTTGTTAAGTTCAGAGCTTGGTAACATGGATAAAATTACACAATATATCAGTGATGCGAAACATTTTGAAATTGAAGTTTTACCTCCTGATATAAATGAATCTCTCTGGCCGTTTAATGTTGTTGGTAAAAATATCCGTTTCGGTATGGGCGCTGTAAAAAACGTTGGTCAAAATGCAGTTGAGGAAATTGTTAATGAGCGTAGTGAGAATGGCCCCTACTCCGGATTCATTAATTTCTGTGAAAGGGTTAATTTAAAAAGCATAAACACAAGAGTTATTGAATCACTTATTAAGGTTGGTGCTTTCGATGAATGCGAGAAATATAATCGCAAGACTCTTTTGGAAAACTTGGAGATGATTCTTGCCTATTGTAAAAAACGACAAGAAGAAACTTCTCTAGGATTAGTTTCCCTTTTTGATTTAGGACAGGAAAATGGAGAAAGTTTTAACCAAACAGCTGAAGCAAGTCTAGATATTCAAGTTGTAGAGGAATTTGATGATTTAGAAAAACTTTCTCACGAAGCCGAGCTAATGGGGATTTATATATCTGGTCATCCACTGGATCGATATGCTTCCTTAATGAAAGAGTTATCCACCATGCCAATCTCTTCCGTTCAAGATTGTATTGGTAATGACCAAAAGCGATCGATGACTCTTGCCGGAAAGATTACCGCGAAGAAAATGATTCTGACCAAGAAGGGCGACAAAATGTGCTTTGCCACCTTAGAGGATCTGACTGGTAAAATTGAATGCATTGTTTTTCCTCGAGCATTTGCAGAATTTGAACAACTCATAAATAGTGATGATCCACTGCTCGTTGAGGGAGTCGTCAATTTGCAAGAGAGTCCAAGAAAAATTTTAGCGGATAAAATATACAAACTTAAAGAGCATTCAGAAAATAAAATCACAGCAGTTCGGATAAATGTGAATCTAGATGATCTTACAGAGATTAAACTTCATAAGTTACGCCAGGTATTGCTTTCATATCGAGGTTCAATACCTATGCATCTCATTCTAGAAAGTCCAGAAGGACGCGCTCGGCTACCTCTTGGAGAACAGTATTTAATTAATCCAACTCCTCAAATGGCCCATCAAGTAAACGAAGTATTTAATCGAGATACTGTGAAATTTATAATTGATGGAAAGTTGGAAGACGGTCGGTTAGAGGGAGTTCATGTATAAAATTATTTGCCTCGGGCTCTTATATAGTTTTAGTTTAATGGCCAAAGAGATTGTTCTCCCAATCGAAATTGGCCCCTCTCAAATATCTAAGGAAAATGTAGTTGAAGAAAATCTTATTTTAAAAGCTCTAACCCAATCTCTTAATTTAGAGCTCGATGAACTTAAGGTAGATAAGGAGAATTTTTGGTCTAAAGTCGAAAAGAAAAAATTATCTGATAAGAATGAAATTGATTTGCTTAAAAGTTTCTTTGATAAAAGTGAGTTAATTCTTCCTGAATCAAATAAGCCACTACCTACAATTCAGACCGCGCCAATAATTCAAGCAAGTTTTAAAGTTGAGTTCGATGAATTGATTTTTAAAATACGCTATAATGATTTCATGTTAGATGTTGAAGAATTAAAAAAGAAAACATTCTATATATTACCATCAATCGATTTGGATACCTCATTAACCTGGGAAGATTTAGGTGTCGGGCAGCAGGAAAACTTCTCGGGAGTTATTCTCGATGCTTGGAAAAAATTGGCACAATCACAATTTACAGGATTCGATCAAGTTGTTGTTCTTGATAAAGATTTTGTCAGAAAACCTGATGCTTTGAACCCAAATTCAGTCACTTTAAAATGGAAATCTATTTACAAGAAAATGTCTTCCAACTCAGAAGCCAAGACAATGTCATTTGAACTAAATGCGCAATACATTTTGGTGAAAACTAAAACTAATGAGGTTATTTCATCATTTGATTTTCCTTCCCAAAAAAGAGAATTTTCAACAGATAATAAAAAAAATCTTAGCTCTAATTTAGCCAGTCTTGTCTACAATTTGCTATTAGCTCAGTCTGGAAAAATTTCCAAAGTGCTACTCACTGAGTCTTTGATTGTAAGTCGTTGTGAGCTTGAGTCAAAAATTACATCCAAAACTAGTCTTTCTGAGATTTATCAATTGATCTCAGCTCTTCAGGAAAACCTTAAAGATATTAAGTTAGCGGCACAAATGAAGTCTTTTTCAGAGGAAGGAACTACAATTGTAATCAGAGCAGAGTCGACTCTGGAAAAGTTGCTTGCCACTTTAGCTAAAAATGATGGGCAAATGCCTTTGACTGAGAAAAAAATACTTGTTTTCAATTCAAGTGACAAAACTTTTGCAATTATCACAAAACAAAAGAATAATTAGAAAGGGCCACTAGACCAAGCTTTAGCATGAGGGATAAAAATGGTCAGGAATCTTTTGTTACTCTTATTTTCTAGTCAACTTCTTATAAGTTGCAGCTCCGGTGTGATTCAAAGGGATGGACAAGGTAAACGTCCTAGGGTTGAAGAGCGAAAGTATTTTTCTGGCGTAAAAAAGAAAGTTGCACTTTTGCCATTTTTTAATGAATCACCCTTTGAGAGTGAAGACCTTGAGGTCAATGCCACAGAGGAATTGAGAAATGAGCTTTCGCGCACTGGTGAGTTTATTGTTGATCCGAGCTCATACAAATTATTTGGAAATTCAAAAGAAATTTATGTTGGTGGGGGGATGAAACTAGTTCAACTAACTCGACAAGCTAAAATTGCTGGCATTAATTTTGTTATTTTTGGTAGAGTCATTGATGCCCGGGTTCGTGAAAAATCAGATGAGATTGGAATTGTACGTCAGACCAAATCTTATACTGAATCTAAAGTAGAAGTTAGGGTGTTTGATGTTAATGCTGGTAAAGAAATTTACACTGAAACATTACAAGGTTATGCCGACGACAGCACTTATCGATTTTTCTCATCAGACCGCGAAGATTATCTTTCATATAGAAGAGATTTACTTCGATATGCAGTTAGAGTTGGTGTACGAAAATCAGTTCCTAAGGTTTTAGAGTTAGCAAGTAAGCTTGATTGGGTTGGAAGAGTTGCCAAGATTATTGGAAATAAAATTTATCTCAATGCTGGAAGAGAAAGTGGTATTAATATTGGTGATATTTTAAAAATAATTACAGAAGGTACTGAAATTTACGACCCCGAAACGGGAGCACTCATTGGCATGAGTAAAGGTGACATGAAGGGAACTATCGAAGTCGTAGATTATTTCGGTGGGGATGGAGCTATCGCGATATTACATTCTGGGGGCCAGGTGCTTGAAGGCGACTTTGTGCAACTGTATTAATAATGAAATTTTTCGAAAAAGCATTCCCTCTTTTTAAAAATTTAGCCTTTTCTGTTGACCCTGAAAGAGCACACGAACTCACCATCAAATCTATGAAAATGGTCGGTCCTTGGTTGAGTGATGATCACGAATCAATCTTCAAGGATGACTGTTTTCGCATTAATGCCATGGGGTTGTCTTTTCAAGGTCCATTTGGTTTAGCAGCTGGTCTTGATAAAAATGCTGAAGCCGTAAGTTTTTTAACTCATCTACCTTTTTCCTTTGTAGAAGTAGGAACAGTCACACCTTTGCCACAAATCGGTAATTCCAAACCTAGGCTTTGGCGCTATGTTGAAGAAGAAAGTCTAAGAAATTCTATGGGCTTTAATAACTTGGGTTCAGATGCCATTTTAAAAAATATTACACTGTCCGATCGGCGTGAGAAAATTCTAGGAGTAAATCTTGGTAAAAACAAAATAACTCCCAATCAAGATGCCGCTCAGGATTACGCATTTCTCTATGAAAAATTTGCTCCCCATGTTGATTATTTAGTGATCAATGTTTCTTCTCCAAACACACCAGGCTTGAGAGATTTGCTTAGAGATAGTGGGCTACGAGACATTTTCACTGCTGTATCTCTAAAGAGAAGCCTTCGTCCTCGGCCCGTATTAGTAAAAGTATCTCCTGATATGAGCGAAGAAGAACTTAGCGCAGTCGTTGCTTTAGTCAAAGAATTTGAAATCAGTGGTATCATTGCAACCAATACGACGATTATAAAAGAACTTGGAGCAGGGGGAGTTTCAGGTAAAATTCTTTTTGAAAAATCTAAAAAAACTAGAAATTTTCTGTTGGCCAGTTTAAGGGAAACACCACAGATTGAACTCATTGGCGTTGGTGGATTTTCAAAATATGATGATCTTGTTGATTTTTGGAAAAATGGAGGACGCCTAGTTCAACTTTATTCAGCTTTTATTTTCCAAGGACCGGCTTTAATTTATAATTGGGAAAAAAAACTTAATGAAGATTTTAAAAAAGTAGGTGCAACTAGTTTTGAAGAGTTTCAGCAATCACTTTAAATAACTTGGTCTTTTATCATACTCTATTGGATCCTGGACATTCGCTTTCTCAAAGCCTCTTAACCGTAATGCACAGGAGTCGCATACCCCGCAAGCCTTATCATTTCTTTCGTAACAAGACCAGCTCAATTGAAGTGGAGCCTTGAGCTCGATTGCTTTTTGAACAATCTCTTCTTTTTTAAGATATATTACAGGAGTTACGACTTCAATATCACCATTTTTAGTTCCTTGTTTTATTAGAGCATTCATTGCCTGGTAATAACTTGGTCTGCAATCTGGATAACCCGAAGAGTCTTCGTATACGGCACCGATATAAATCTTCTTTGCACCAATAATTTCTGCCCAAGAAACGGCCATTGAAATAATGTGGGTATTTCTAAAAGGAACATAAGAATCAGGGATTTCTTCTGAGTCTCCTTTATATTTTTTTACTTCTATCGAATCATCTGTAAGACTTGAGCCTCCAATTTGTTTCAGGAAGCTTACATCAATTATTTTTTGATGAGATGGTGAAACTTTGTAATGTTCAGCAATCTTTTTGAAACTTTGCAATTCTCTTTCTTCTGTTTTTTGACCGTAATTTAAATGCAAAAAAGCTAAATTTTCATGGAGAGTAGAGGCAATGGCTGCAGTTACCAGTGAATCCATTCCACCGCTAACTAAACAGACTGCTAATTCTTGACTTTTCATTAGGCCTTCTCAGCTTCTTGGTTAATATAAGAGAGTAATTTTGAGGTTTTCTCCATCGCTCTTTTTTTCTTTTCAGTCAATGTTCCACTTTGCTCTTGTATCATAGTGTAAAACTTAATTTTTGGTTCTGTGCCTGATGGTCTTAAATAAAACTGGTCGCCATTTTCAAAAAAATATCCTAAGACATTGCTCTTGGGAAGACCTTCAATTCCAAGCGAGTAGTCTTTAATCATCGCAATATTATTACCAGCAATAGATTTATCGCTCTTGTGCCTAAAGTTTGTCATTATCCGTGAAATTTTTTCTTGCCCCTCTATTCCAAAATAATCAAGTGAAAGTAGACTTTCGTGGGAAAAGCCAAATTCTTCATAAATCTTATCGAGAGCGTCTATCAAGTCTAATCCTTGTCGTTTATAAAATAGTGCGACTTCTGCCATGAGAGAAACTGAGCTCACACCATCTTTATCACGAGCAAAAGAATGGCTTAGGTATCCAAAAGATTCTTCAGTTGCAAAAATAAATTGCTTCATCGGATCTCTTTTTTCAATTTCATTCATCTTGCCACAGATCCACTTAAAGCCCGTAAGAGTGTTATAAACCTCAACACCATAGTGATTGGCGATAGTATCAAGAAGAGATGTAGTCACAATACTTTTTACAAAATAACTATTGTTTGAGAGTTTTCCTTGTTTTTTTAATTCGGAAAGAATGTAGTGAAGTTTCAAAATACCAATTTGGTTACCTGTCAGATATACAATTTCGCCAAGATGTTTAATTGCGACACCAAGGCGGTCGGTATCCGGGTCTGAACCCATGACAATATCGGCTTTTGTTTTTTCTAAAAGTTCAACGGCCATTTTAAGAGCAGAGGGGTTTTCGGGGTTTGGACTTTTGACCGTTGGAAAGTTTCCATCCGGAAGCGCTTGTTCCGGAACGACATTAAGATCATTGAAACCTAAATCGGCCAGAGCACGGGAGCAAGGAATCAATCCTGCGCCATGTATGGGGGTGTAGACAATTTTTAGTTTTGCACCATCTGCCTTGCACATTTCTGGATTGATGGCTTTAGATAAAATAGCGACATGGTAGAGATTTTCAACATGTTCTCCGACCCACTCCACTAAACCTTTTTCGTAAGCTAGATCAAATGGCGTAAATTTGATTGAAGAAAAATCAGTAATCGAATAATAATTATTAATAATATTTTGATCGTTAGGCGGAGTGACTTGGGCCCCATCCGACCAAAAGACCTTATATCCATTGTATTCAGGTGGATTATGGGAAGCCGTGACCATAACTCCAGCTTGAGATTTGTGATGGCGGACTGAAAAAGAAAGCATTGCCACAGGATTAAGGCGTTTAAAGATATATGCCTTTATGCCATTTCCGGCCATGACTTCAGCAGCTACTTTTGCAAATTCGAAAGAAAAATGACGAGAGTCATAGGAAATGCAGATGCTAGGGTGAGCTATATTTTGAGCAAGAACTTCGGTACAAAGTGCCTGAGTTGCTTTTCTTATCGTATAAATGTTGATGCGATTTGGGCCTTGACCCAAGATACTTCTAATCCCTCCAGTGCCAAATTCGAGATCCTTGTAGAATCGCTCTTGAATTTCCTTAATATTGTTTTCATCAATAAGTTTTTGAATCTCTTGCCGAGATTGATTATCAAAAGCGGGATTGTTGGCCCACAACCGGGCTTTTTCAAGTGATGTCATCGTCTTTTCCATAGGAAATCCTGTATAACTTTTGTTTGTTTTGCCATTTTTCGAATTCTATGGAAATTGCGGTGAGAAGGCAATAATTTTACTGTTGTTTCTCTCACTTTAAACTTCTATAGGTGTGATTTTTTGGTTAATATGGGTTTAATTTAAATGATGCTTCGGAGGACACATGGCCAATAAAAATATGAAACATAAGTTAAATATTCCAGGACCTTGGTATTGTACAGATCCCGATGATGACAGTGGAGAAGGCTGCATTGCCTGTAATGTTTGCTACACAGGAGCCCCTGATTTTTTTAAAGAAGATGAAGATGGAAACGCATATGTTGTTAAGCAGCCATTGACTGCGGAAGAAATCGAACTATGTATGGAACAATTGGAAGCTTGTCCGGTTGCTTCTATCGGTAAAGATGGTTAAGGATTTTTTTATCCATGCTTCGAAAATAGAATATCTTGCGAGCATCTTTTTTTTCTTTGCGATTGTGCATACTTTTTTTGCCTATAGATTTGAAATATTGGCCAGAAAGGTTAAAAATTCTTCCTTACTTTCAATCTTTTTACATTTACTCTCAGAAGTCGAACTAGTTTTTGGACTATGGTCTTTTATTTTCCTAGTATTTTATTTTTTATTTGAAGGTCCTTTAGCAACAGCAAGTTATTTAAAATCCCTTAATTTTAGAGAACCCATTTTTGTTTTTGTCATCATGTGTATGTCTGCCACAAGACCTATCATCGCAATGGCGCGTGGGCTAATTGTGTTCATTTCTAATTTTTTACCTTTTTCAAGCCAGATTTCTTTTTATGCTGCAACTTTAGTTATTGGTCCATTACTGGGATCTTTTATCACTGAGCCAGCAGCAATGACAGTTACTGCATTAATTCTTTTGGAAGAATTTTTTCAATCAGATGTCTCAATAAATTTTAAATATGCAACTTTGGCACTTTTATTCGTTAATGTTTCAATTGGAGGTTCACTCACTCATTTTGCAGCTCCACCTGTTTTGATGGTTGCGAGCAAATGGAGTTTGACAACTCCCTTTATGTTTTTTCACTTCGGAGTAAAGGCTATTTTTGCCATAGTTGTATCCACTACTGTTAATACTTTTATATTTAAGGAAGAAATAAATAAGCTTGATTTCAAAAAATCATTGGTCGCGTATTTTAATTTAAAACGTTTTTGGAAAAAAGGCATTCATCTAGCCTTTTTATTTCTTGTTGTTTATTTTTCTCACCATATTGCAATAATCTTTTTTCTTTTTATTGCATTTTTAGGATTCATAGAAATGACAAAAAAATATCAAGAACCACTCAAAATTAAGGAGTCATTTCTAGTAGCAATTTTCTTAGCAGGATTGATATGTTTGGGGCAAATTCAAGCTTGGTGGCTTGTACTCATCTTAAATCGTTTAAGCGATATCCATTTATATCTCGGTGCGACCACCTTAACTGCCTTTACTGATAATGCCGCCCTAACTTATCTGGGATCTCTGGTGAATTTAAGTGAAAATTCTCGATATGCTTTATTGGCCGGTGCCCTTGCTGGTGGAGGATTAACCGTCATCGCCAATGCTCCTAATCCTGCTGGATTAAATATTTTAAGAGAAAGTTTTGGCGAAGTAGGAATTCATCCAGTTAAGCTTTTTAAATGGGCCCTAATACCTACGATTATAAGTTTGATTTGCTTTTGGACAATACCACATTTGAGCTAGATTGACTTTGGTTCGATATATTCGACCCAATGATATGGATCTTTAGCTCTTCCTTCTTGCAAAGCTAAAAGATCTTCTCTTAATTCAATTGAGATTTTTCCTTCATGATTTTTTAATGGAAAACGCTCTCCATTTTCTTCTGCCAAGAAATTAATAGGAGCAATAATAGCGGCGGTACCGCAAGCAAAGGCTTCAGTGCAACGCTCAGCTTTGATATCTTTAAGTAGCTCCTCAATGTCCATTTTTCTTTCAATTACATTAATACCTTTGTCTTGTGCTAAAGTCATAATTGATCGACGAGTGATGCCATCTAGAATACTGTCATTTAATAAAGGTGTATGAAGTGCGCCGTCGATGACAGCAAAAAAATTCATACCGGACATCTCTTCAATATATTTTCTTTCTCGTCCATCGAGCCACAAAGTTTGAACATAACCCATATTTTTAGCTTTTATTGCTGCCAATAAACTAGCTGCATAATTGCCACCAGCCTTGGCAAAACCTGTTCCTCCCGGAAAAGCACGAGCGGCAAAGCGCTCAATTAAAACTGACAAGCCTTCGGAAGTAAAATAAGAGCCGGATGGAGATGCTATGACCATGAAGCGAAATTTCTCAGAGGGTTTTATACCCAACGCCTCCTCGGTAGCAAACATAAAGGGGCGCAAATAAAGAGATTCACCAGAATGAGATGGAACGACTTTAGAACAATAAGCAATTAAGTCAAATGTCGCTTGTAAGAAAATATCTTTGGGGATGTGAGGCATTGCCATTCTTTCTGCGGAACGATTAAAACGCAAAAAGTTTTCGGCGGGCCTGAAAATAAAGGGACCTTTGCCATCAATTCTGTAAGCTTTCATACCTTCAAAGATTTCCTGAGCATAATGTAGAACTTTGGCATTGGGATACATTGAAATAGGACCGTATGGGATAATTTCTAGTTCGCCCCATTTGCCATTTTCATAACTACAACTGGCCATGATGGGGGCCATGATGTTGCCAAAACCTAGATTTTCAGGAAGTCGAAAATTGTCGATGACATTTTTTATCGCTGGATCAATTCGTACTTGAATCATTAAAATTTCCAAGATTAAGGGGTATTAACCGAGCTATTGTATCTGATTCTAAATAAGAATCCAAAAAAAAGTGTGACATAATTTGAACTCGTAGGTCTTTGTTTACCCTATTTCAAGCCATTAGCCGAGCTACCCAAACATAAGCTAAAGCAATGATTTTTTAACTTTTATAATTATTTACCGATAAAAATTCGAGCAGTTTTAAATGTTTTTAAAAGAGATAAACCATGAATGAATTCGAAAAAGAAGTTAAATTAGATTTTTTGGCCGAAGCTAGTCAATTGTTAAATGATGCTGAGCAGGCATTTTTAGCTTTGGAAAGTGACAAGAAAAATATGAATCTAATGAATGAAATTTTTCGTTTGGCACACAATCTAAAAGGAACATCCCGCGCAGTTGGCTTTGGTGATGTTGCTGAATTTACCCATGAAATGGAAAACCTTATATTAAAACTTAAAGAGGGGCAACTTCAAATCACTGACGAAATTGTTTCATTGCTTTTAGAATGCAATGATTACGTTTCAGTAATGATTAAAACATTATCAATGGATCTAGACTCTCGCTTTAATTCACAAGAAATTATTAACAAGATTCAATTGGCTTTAAATGGCGAGCTTAGTACTAGCACTTCAAAGGAAGTCGTTGAAGAAGAAATAACACAGATCCCTGCAGCAAATTGTATTTCCGATGAAGATCTTGCTATCTTGGATAAATTTCAAAAAGATCTCGATAGTATTGAATCAACGCCAATTAAAATAGAATCTCCAAAAAAGACACCACTTGAAATGATTACCCCTGTGGCTGCAGTTTTTGAGAACCATCCGGCGGAAACTAAAAAATCGGCTCCTGTGAAAGCTACTACAGAAGATGACAGTATACGAGTCAGTCTCTCTAGAGTAGAAATGCTCAATAATTTCGTTGGTGAGCTTGTTATTATACAAACGGTTTTAAATCAGCATCGTGATGAAGTAAGTAATCCTTTGATATTAAAATCACTTTCTCACTTATCTAAACTTTCAAAAGAAATTCAAAATATTTCTATGAGTCTGCGGATGATTCCACTTAAATCCACGCTGCAGAAAATGCAACGTATTGTAAGGGATACTTCCAAAGCTTTAGATAAAAAAGTGCATTTAGAGTTAATAGGAGAGGATACTGAAATAGATAAAACGGTACTTGAACATCTTTCAGATCCACTAGTTCATATTATTAGAAATGCAGTTGATCACGGACTAGAGAGCACACAAGAAAGGTTGAGCGTAGGCAAAGATGAAGAAGGACATGTTTCAATTAAAGCCTTTCACGAAGGCAACAATTTGGTGATAGAAATCAGAGACGATGGAAAAGGAATCAATCCCAAAGTGATTAAAGAAAAGGCAATAGAGAAAAAAGTTATTTCAGCACATTCTATATTAAATGATGACGAGATCGTAAATTTAATTTTTCATCCAGGGTTTTCGACAAAATCTGAAGTTTCCGAAATTTCAGGTAGAGGAGTCGGGATGGATGTCGTAAAAACAAATATAGAAAAACTATCTGGAGAAGTTAAGGTCTTTACCGAGGTTGGGAAAGGTTCTGTATTTAGAGTTGTACTACCACTTACCCTTGCCATCATCGAAGCCCTCGTTACCAAAATTGGAGATGAACGATATATTGTTCCTCTTGGACAGGTTTATGAATCGCTATCTCCCACTCCAGATATGATTCATCATATAACTGGCTTAGGAAATTGTTTAAAGCTAAGGGGGGAGGTACTCCCTATGTTTAAAGTTAGTACGGCACTCCAGCGCACGGTAAAGGAAAAACCAATCAATGAGCAAATTGCATTAATTGTTGTATCAAATGAGAAAAGCTATGCTGTGCTCGTAGACGATATCCTTCATCAACAACAAGTCGTCATCAAAAAGCTTGGTGAAGAAATTAAAAATCAAAAAGGTTTTATGGGTAGTTCAATCTTGGGTGACGGTAAACCCGCATTCATCTTAGATTTGATTGAACTTTTTTCAAGTTCAATGAAAAAAAAGAATTCAATTTTAAATGAAGAACGAGTGGCATAAGAGAGGTGTATATGGAAAAAGATAATGTATCAAAGATTAAAAAATCTAGTAGTGATCTAAGTCGTTTTATCGAATTCAGTCTCGGAAGTGAAGACTACGCCATACCATTACTAATGGTAAGGGAGGTCATATCAGTTCCAGACACGACACCCATTCCTAAATCACCCGCCCATTTTTTAGGAATAATGAATCTTAGAGGGCAAGTCATATCAATTGTAGACTTAAGAAAAAAATTAAAAATTGAAATGAGCAAACACAACAAAGAAGAAGCTGTTATCATTGTAGATGTTGGTGGAATTAATATTGGCGTAGTTGTTGATTCCATAAACAAAGTACTTGCGTTCTCCCCAGATGAAGTCAGTGAGATGCCCGACGTGGAAAATCAAATAAATACTCATTATATCCATGGTGTTTATAAGAAAGAAAGTTCCTTAACAGTTTTATTAGATATTGCAAAAGTTTTGGATATTAAAGATTTGGAAGCGATTGGCGAAGTCAGAAAAGCAGCCTAGATCGGTTTATTGAATGTCCGCAAAATGTTAGAGGTTCTTATATGTCTATCGCTGCTTCAACCGGTCATGTAAATTCAGAGTTTGCTCCTGTCGTAGAGAAAGTATCTTCGATTGTTCATAAAATTACTGGTAATAGGCTTGGTGAAAAGCAGGCTTACATGATTGAAACTCGAATTAGAAAAAGAATGCTAGATATTGGCTTGAAAGAGGCAAAAGATTATTCTCGTTATGTTGATGAACATTATGAAAAAGAATGCGCTATTTTAGTTGGCTTAATAACAACTCATCATACTTTCTTCTTTAGAGAGTTTGCTCATTTTGAAATTTTAAAAAAGATGCTTCCTGATTTAGTGGCACAAGCCAATAAAAGAGGCGATAAAATTCTTAAGATTTGGTCAGCTGCATGCAGTAGAGGGCAGGAAGTGTATTCTCTAGCAATGTTTTTAGACTATCATTTGCCTCAGTATGATCATTCAATGAGTTTTAAAATTTTTGGCACTGATATTGATGTAGATTCGATAAGCGTGGCCAGTAACGGAGTATACCACCAAAATGAAATAAAAGAAATTCCAATGAATTACTTAGGGAATAATTGGGCAAAGGGCTCTGGAGATATTTCACTTTATGCTAAAGTTAAAAACAATTTGAAGTCCAAGTGTGAATTTAAACCTGGAAATCTTTTAAAGATTAGTGAATCGGTTAAAAATGAAAAGTTTGATGTCATCTTTTGCAGAAATGTATTTATCTATTTTGAAACGGAGCAGGTACAGAAAATTACCAAAGAACTGATGTCTCATCTTTACCCTTCTGGCATTTTATTCTCAGGGATTTCTGAACCGTTGACAGGTATGCATTTAGAGATTGTTCCAATTGGTCCATCGGCTTATATGCCTAAGTCAACTTCAGTTGCGCCAGTACATGCGCCCATCATCTCGCCAGTCAGTGACTTACAGTCTCAAGGATTAATCCGAGTTTTATGTGTGGATGACTCTCAAAGTATTTTGACATTACTAAAAAGAGTTTTAAACAAAGAAAATGGATTTGAAGTGGTTGCTACTGCACTCAATGGTAAAGATGCAATGGAAAAATTAAGAAATCATAAAGTTGATGTCGTTACATTAGATATACACATGCCAGAAATGGATGGTGTCACTTATTTACAAAAGAATTTTAACAAGCTTCATCCTCCCGTCGTAATTATTTCATCTGCTTCACGTGCTGATTCAGAAGTTGCCATGAAAGCTCTTAAGTATGGTGCCTCTGACTACGTTGAAAAACCTGCACTAAATATTCTGGAAGAACGTGGAGAAGAAATTAGAACAAAACTTAGATCAGTGGCCCAGGATATTCAGAGAAAAGCGATAGTCTCATCATTTGATAATGAAAATCAAAAGCATTACTCAATTTCGTCTCCTGAAAAAAAGCTGAGAGTTGTATTTGCCTCTTTGTCAGATCTGCCGAAATTAAAAGAACTTTCAAAAAACTTGGACTTGAATCAACCGCCAACGATTATATTCTTTGAAGGACAAGCAGAAATACTAGAAGCTGTAATTCTGGAAAATGCTTCTGGGTTTAAGCATCAGATCCAATACGTAGACAAAGAAGTAATGAGATTTGAAACAAATAAATTTTACTTTGCGGATTTTAAAAATTATTTCCCCGTTATCTATAAAAGATATTCAGGTGCTCCTTGCTCCTTGTTGAGTTTTGGGAGCATCTCTTCTCATGCTGCCAAGTTAATTGGGGACTGGAAGGGAATTCAGCTTCTCGTGGAAGATATTAATGAAAGTGCAAATAAGAAACATCCTCTTATGCCATTTTCAACTGATGTCGTTCCTGCGACAAGTTTCTCTTATATGTCTTGTCGTTATTTAAGTACAAAGTAGTGGACTAGAATTATATGAAAAAAGTATATTCAAAGAAAATGATGTCAAAAAAAGAAGGTGGAGAATATGTTATTTCTCTACCTCTTGGAGATGTGTTTTTTTCTTTTCATCACAATGAAGAAAATTGCGTCGGTTTCTTTCTTAAAAAAGTAGATCTCACGTCAAAAGTGCTAGATCAAGTGAGCTCTCAGGTTAAAACTTATTTTCAGGGAATTAATGATTCAGAGATCGAAGTAAAAATTATAGGCTCGAATGCTTCAGTAAAAATTATAGAAGATCACTTCAAAAACTTTCTGTTTTCGAGCTATAAAAAAGTAGAAAAAGAGAATTCAGTTGATGTTGTCTTTTTGCCATCACTAAATAAAGTTCGAGTTAGTAAAGACGAGTCATCGAATCTTAATATTTTACCAGTTAAGAATAAAAATAATATCAAGGTCCTTATTGTAGATGACTCTAAAACCGTTTGTAATATTCTTGCCCGAATTTTTTCGAGTGACCCTTCAATCGAAGTTTGTGCCATGGCTTACAATCCAAACGAGGTTGAAGCTCTAATTCTAAAGCATCGGCCTGATGTTATCACTCTCGATTTGCACATGCCAGAAATGGACGGGATAACTTTATTAAAATTGCTAGTTCCCAAGTACAATATACCCACTATTTTGATTTCATCTATTTCTAAAAACGAAGGACCTTTAGTTCTTGAAGCTTTGGAAAATGGTGCCGTTGATTATATTCAAAAGCCAGAAGCTTCTGAAATTGATAAAGTCACACCTCTGATTTTAGAAAAAGTTAAAACAGCTGCAAGGGCAAATATTGTTAAAGGACCAACATTAAAAAAATATCAAGTTGAACAAACAAAATCTAGCATTAACTTAGATTCGTTGATCCTCATTGGTTCTTCTACTGGAGGCACCGAGGCAATTAGACAAATCTTAGGAGGTTTGCCAGATCAGATTCCTCCAATTTTGATTGTTCAGCATATCCCTGCAGTCTTTTCCGCGGCATTTGCCAAAAGAATGAATGACCTATTTGAATTTGAAGTTAAAGAAGCAGCAAATGGAGATGAGATTAAGCCAAATCGAGTTCTAATTGCTCCTGGAGGGCTTCAGATGAAAATGGTGATTAAGAATGGAAAGTCGTTTGTTGAAATTAACGATGATGAACCAGTCAATCGCTTTAAGCCTTCAGTTGACTACATGTTTATGTCTGTAGCAAAAAATCTTTTCTCACATACAGTGGCAGTTATTCTAACCGGTATGGGAAAAGATGGAGCAAGGGGACTGCTTGAACTTAAATCTTTAGGTGTTAGAACAATTGCTCAGGACGAATTAACTTCTGTCGTTTATGGGATGCCAAAAGAAGCAGCATCTTTAGGAGCTGCTGAATACGTAGAACCATTGTCACAAATTGCAGAAAGAATAACCATTTTAACCAAAGATCGAGTCGCGATAAAAAAAATAAGTTAAGCTTTTTGGCTCAAGGACTCATAAAATTTTGATCAAATTTGATTTTGGAGCATGTCGCCAAGATACTTCATGACTAAATTAGCTTGAAGCTTTAAAAATGGTAGGCGGAACAGGGGTCGAACCTGCGACCACTTGGATGTCGACCAAGCGCTCTACCACTGAGCTATCCGCCTAAAGATTTCCCTTATACTAAAAGTCAGCGCTTTTTCTGTCAAACTTTAAATGGCCGAAGAATTTAAAACGCCTTAGAATTAGCCATGCAAAAAGAACGCTTTAATCAATCCTTTTTAGGATTAATAAAATCTCAATTCAAAGAATTTAAAATCTATTATTTATTTGGCATCCTCTGCCTTGTCTTTACTCATAAAATACAAAGTGAGCTACCTTTTATGGCCAAGGAGCTTTCTGATAAGATTGCCGCCAACAGAGAAGCACTCCATCCTAGCCGATTCTTTTGGTTCGCACTGGGGATTCTCATTTTTAGAACTTCATCGAGAATTCTTTTTTTCTATCCTGCAAGATTGTTGCAAAGCTTTTTAAGAAGTGAATTAATTGAAAAAATGGAAAATGTAAGTCCGACCAGATTTCGTCTTTTAAATGGTGGACAACTTTTTCAATATCTCACGGGTGATATTGATCAGATAAGAGCGCTCATTGGATTTGTTGGCCTCCAAGGTGGCAATTTTATCATTGCGATGATTATTCTCATTCCTAAAATGATTGCGTTTAATGCTCATCTTCTCTTGGCATTAACGCCTATGTTAGTCTCATTTTTCATTTTTACGTATGTTGTATCTAAAAACCGTATTTATTTTAAAAAAACTCAAGATATGCAAGGTGAAGTTCAAAATCTCATCATGGAAACCTATTCAGGTAAGCGGACAATCAAAAATTTTCATGCTGAAGAGTCATTTACAACCTTATTTTCAGAAATGTCTTTAAAGGAACTTTATTATTTTTATCGCTCGAGTCTTGGGATATCTATTACTCTACCTCTGATTACTTTGGGGATCGGTCTATCTCTTCTATGGGGTGCTCAAATTATTAAAGCCAATCATTTAAGTGGATCTACCCTAATTTTATTTTCAGGTTTCATTTTCCTTTTTATGGAGCCGATGGGTTATCTTTCATGGATAGGAGTTGTGGTCTCGCGGTCTAGTGCCTCTTGGAAGAGACTTAAAGATTTAGATGTTTTATTAAGCACTGAGTTAGATTCAGAAAAAAGATTAAAGACCATAAATAAAAATTTGGATCTACTCGATTTTGAAATACCCTTCTGGGATCATGATCTTCGCTTAAATATTGTCAAATCGAAGTGGAACGTCATTGTCGCCAAAACAGGTCACGGCAAGAGTGAATTATTATTCAAAATGGCCGAGGTCTTAAGACAAAAAAGTATTCCTCTAAGCCTAGTTGCTCAAGATCCCTTTATCTACAACGATACGATAGAAAAAAATATATTTTTAGGAAAAATCCCTAATTCAACAGAGATCGAAAGTGCTAAAAAAATCTTGAAAATTTTGGGACTTGATTACCTTGAGCCTGATATAGAAAAACTTTTAGCCTTGGAAGTTGGAGAAAATGGCAAGAGGCTTTCTGGTGGGCAAATCAAGAGGCTATGCTTGGCCAGAAGTATAATGTCTGAAGCCAATGTTCTATTTTGGGACGATCCATTTTCATCTGTAGATTTAATCTTGGAAAAGGAAATCATTAGAGAACTTAAGGCACAGAGTATTCTTGCCAATAAAACGATAATATTAACAAGCCATCGATTGACTACAGTAAGAAATTCGGATGTTCTTTTTCTTTTAGATCGAGACCTTGGAATTGTAGAACATGGAAACTCAGAACAACTTTTAAAGAGCAACACAAAAACATATGAACACTTCCAAAAACAAATGGTATAATCTTTTTTTCTTTAAAGGCTCTAAGGCAATGGTCGTATTGCTCTTTTTGTGTTTAAGCATCTCTGCCTATCTAGGGGCTTTAACTCCAAGATTGATATCAGATTTATCTCGTAACTATGACAATGATTATCTTTTTTCAGTTTCAATAAAAGCACTGCTTGTTAATTTTATTGCAGTCTATCTCAATAGAGTAATTTATCAACTTTCGGTAAATAAATATGTAAGACTATTAATACAGTTTGCACGAACTGAAACATTTAGTCGGTGGCTCTATTCTCATGAATTAGATAGTGACAAATACCCGCAAGGAGAAATTTTATCAAGAATCATGTCTGATACTGAAGCCATTAGAGATCTTATTACCTCAGGATCTTTTGGGATATTTATTGATTTATGTTTTGTTGTATCATGCTTAGTCGGCTTCATCTCTTTGCAGCATTTTACAGGGATATTTATTGCTGCAGCAGAAGTAATGGCAACTCTTCTACTTATTTGGGGAAGTCAGTTAATGCGAGATATGTTTATGCGATTAAGAAACTCTCAAGCCCACGTCAATCGAGTTACTGCTAATGTACTAGGTGGATTTCATCAAATGTATTACACTCGACATGATAATTATGCTTCACGAAAATCTGGCATAGCCTTTGATGATTTTTTACAAAAACAAAATCAGGCAAATACAATGGATGCTGCCTACTACGCTCTTGCCGAATCCCTTTATCCCATTCTCTTGGCGTTTGTTATATTTATTTTTCCTTATTCTCATTTAACAGAGGCCGCGCTAATCTTTGCGATGGTTGATTTAATTCAAAGATCCATAAATCCAATTAAAGAAATTTCAGGGAAAATTGCAAATATCCAAAGAGCATTTACAGGAATAGATCGTATTCAGCATTTTCTGGGAGAGTTAAACAAAGTGCCTTTTAAGTATTCATATAATCACCAGGAGAGAAGAAATTTTAAAAAGATGAAAGTGAGAATAGATTTTTTTGAATATCCTAAAAGAAGTTCTATCGCAACATCTGAACAAGCAGCATTCTCGTTAAAAAATATTTTCTTTGAGGGATTACCCGGTGAACTCATCGGTATTGTTGGTTTATCAGGTTGTGGAAAGTCTACCCTGTTAAATATTTTAGCAGGCAACATTCTTTCTCCAAGCTCTGAAGTTATTTTAGAAATGGCAGGGGAGAGTGTTTCTTATGAACTAAGACTTAATGATTTAGATGAATATCGGAAAGAAGTGAGCATCGTTTCGCAGGATTCACATATATTTAGTGAATCTTTATTATTTAACATTACTCTATGTCGAGAAGAGCCTGCTGATTTTGTAGAACAATGGAATTTCCTAAAAAATCAGATTCCATATTTAAAACAATGGGGTATAGAACCTCAAGACAAGATAATTCCAACAAGTTTATCTTTAGGGCAAAGGCAATTGCTTGCAGGAATTAGAGCTTGTTACTTAAAAAAGAATGTCGTTTTTTTTGATGAAATATCTTCAGCTCTTGATTCAGATTTAGAATTTGCATTAAGAACTTTGGTGCTGTTGATACAAAAATTTTCTCTCACAATCATTGTCGCTCATCGTGTTGAAACGATTTTAAATGCGAATAAAATTATTGTTATGGATAAAGGTAGAATTATTGACATAGGCACCCATCAGCATCTAATAAAATGTTCTGCGATTTACAACGAATTTATACAAGAAATGTCGCATTCATAGTAAAATGAAGTTAAAATAATCTGGTTTAATATTGATTACTTTTTAATTAAATGGAGAATTTATGAGGAAGAAAGGTTTAGGTATTTCCCTAGCGGGTGTCTCATTTGCAATGTTGGTTTTTTTTGCTTGTCAGAAAGATGTAAATTCAAAAGCTAATTTTATTTTTAAATCGGCACCCTCTAAAGATGTAGCAGCGGCAATTGGTAACGAGAAGATTTTAGTTAAAGACTTAGAATCCGGCCTTGAAGGTGATCTTTATGATGCACAAATGAAAATTTATGAAATCAAGTTCAATAAACTTCAGGCAATGTTATTAGAAAAGTTTATGAATTTAGATCCAAACAAAAAGGCACTTTCAAACGATGAATACTTGAATAAATATATTGCTAAAGATCTTAAGGTTGGTGATGGTGATATTGAAAAATTTATTAAAGAAAGACAAATACCAAAAGATCAAGTTAATGCTGAAATTCGGGAACGCATTAAACAATTTATCGAAGTGGAAATGAAGAAGAACGCAATTGATAAATGGATAGCAGAAAAAACAAAAAAGAATCCCGTAGAAGTCTACTTTGAAAAACCTAAAAGACCAGTATTTGATGTGAACATTAAGGATGCACCAATAAAAGGAGCCTCTGATGCAAAAGTCACAATTGTAGAATATTCAGATTTTCAATGTCCATTTTGTTCAAAAGCCTCGCAAACAATTGCCGAGCTAGAGAAAAAATACGGAAATAAAATAAAGATTGCTTTTAAAAATTTTCCTCTGCCTTTTCACTCTCAAGCGCGCCTAGCTGCTGAATCTGCACAATGTGCAAAAGAGCAAGGAGCAAGTAATTTTTGGAAAATGCATGATACAATGTTTGCTGATCAAACTAAGCTTGATCGTGAAAACCTCATCCTGTCTGCTAAAAAAATTGGTCTGAAAGAAGCTGATTTTAAAAATTGTATTGACTCTGGAAAATATAAGGCAGTAATAGAGTCCGACATTTCTGAAGGACAAAAATTGGGGATTAAATCCACCCCAACCTTTTTTATTAATGGGAAGCTTTTAAGTGGATCACAACCACTAGAAGTTTTTGCAGAATCAATAGATGAAGACCTAGTTAAATAGTCAACATTGAGCAATTTAGGGGGGAAAAGTGGACAACTTTTCCTCTCTCTCTATCGATAGGTCTATATTATATAATATTCTTAAGTTCTCCTTTTTCAGAGAATTTGGGATATTTAATGGACGTTAAAGATTATTCTCAGAAATTAAGCTCGGCCAAGGATCATTTTCGAGAAGTTGAAAATGAACTTAAGAATAATTATAACAAAAGTACTGATGAATTAAAAAAATCTAATATTGAGAAGACAAACGAACTTTCAAAAAATTACGATGGTCAAAAATTTAAATTAGAAGAACAAAATCAAATAAACAATGATAATTATTCTCAAAAAACAAAAGAAGAGATTGCAAAACGCCAAGAAGGCTTTCGCAATGAAATTAAAAATAATGTTGAAAAATTTGATCAGGAAAGAAATGATTTAAAAAAAGATTTTAGAGAAAAGCTCAATAATATTAGTGATTCCTTTGATCGAAGTATCAATGAAAATGATCGATCTCACCAACAATCCTCTAAGTCCATGAGTGATAGATACCAAATTGCAAATAAGAGCTATAAGGACGAATTTGCAAATCAGGTCAATAATTTGGAAAAGGCAAATCGTGATCAATTTAAAATTCTAAAAGATGAAACTGTTGCAGAGAAATCTAAGCAATCAAGAGAGCATCAACAAAATCTTGATGAAATGAGAACTTCTGCCGAATCTGAAAAGTTTAAAGAAATTTCAAAACTTAAAAATGATAATGAGTCTTTGAAATCTAGCTTTGCTAAAGATAAACAAATCATGGAAGAGCAACAACAATCGAGAACAAATGATTTTGTAAAATCTAAGAATGCTGATGTTGTTCAAAGTCAAAACAAATTTAATGACCTTCAAAAAGAAATGCGTTCTAAAAATAATTCGGCGAATGAGCGTTCAGAACAAAACACTTTTAGTGAATCCAAAGAGCTTGAGCGAAAATTTGCAAATGACCTGAAGTCTATGAAGCGGATGAATGATCAAAAGATTTTAGGTGGGACTGAAGTTTCAAATTTAAAAGAAGAGAATAAACAGCTTGAAAATTCTTATAAAGCTAGATTAGATTCAGCAAGAACTGAGAATAAAAATGAAAACGCTCGAAATCTGGCCAATGAAAACAACTTACAAAATGACATTCGGCAAAAAATAAAAGAACTTAAGGATTCTAAGGTTGATGCTCTTGATAAAAAAGAAAAAGATCTTAATTTTCAGCACGGTAAGAAGTTTCAAGAATTAAAAGAAAGAGACCAGGCCCTTGTTGATCATTATAAAGAAGAAAAAGCAAGTACCTTAACCCAGTCTCAAGACCAAAAATCAAAGTTAGAGGAAAAATCAAGTAACAGATATAAAAATCAAAGAATCGAATTTGGCAAATTCATTAACAATATGAATGAAAAAAATAATGAAGAAATTAATGTTATTAAAGATGAACTTACAAAAGATAAATCTTCGTTCATGGTTAAAACACAACAAGAATTTATTGATGAAAAAACTCGTTTAAGATCAAGTTTTAATCAACAGCTAAATGCAAAAGATGAATTATTCAACAAAAAATTAGATCAAGTTGAAAATGAAACGGGCAAAATTATTGAAAATTACGAAAAAAAATTAAATACTTTGGCACGAAAGGCAGATCGTGAAGTTGAAACACTTAAAGCAGTCGAAGAAGAGCGCAAAGCAAAAGAAGCAGTATCTTTTAGTTTAGCTTTAGAGACTCAAAACCAAGAACATAAGCTTGAAATAGATTCGCTCCGTGATAAGTACGAAAATATCATTAGTAAAGACAGAGTTCTCAATGATAAAAAAGCAAATGTGATTATTCAAAAGTATGAAGATCAGATTGAGACAGAAAGAACAAAGCACCAAAAAGAGCTTTCCTCAAAATTATCTGAACTTCAATCGCAGTTTCAGCGACTTTATAAATCAACTGAAATGGAAAAAAACACAATGCGTTCTCATTATGAAGATCGTATCGAAAATTTACTTTCGACAGGGCAAAGTGATAATTCTAAAAAATCTTAGTTAGTGTTATTCTATCTTCATTAAAACCTTTAAATTTTTAAAATAGGATCTTTATGAGACGAGCGAAAATTGTTGCAACGATAGGGCCTTCTTCTTCATCAAAGGAAATGCTTGTTAAGCTCATTAATGCAGGAATTAATGTTTGCAGAATTAATATGAGTCATGGAACGTATGAAGGTCATTCTCAAGTTATAAAAAACATAAGAGAGGCATCGATCATGACTGGGTACGAAGTTGCTATTCTCGCTGATCTTCAAGGGCCCAAGATTCGTGTTGATAAACTAACTGAACCATTAAAATTAGAGAATGATTCTGAATGGGTAATTGGTACAACAAAAATTCAAGATCAATATCCTGAGTATAAAAATAAGTATATTCCAACGATATATGAACACTTAGTCAGTGATTGTCATGATGGTGCTCGAATTCTTTTTGACGATGGTCTAATAATCGCTGAAGCTGTAGCTAAAGACAGAGAAGTTTATAAAATTAAAGTTAATGTTGGTGGCTTATTAAAATCAAATAAGGGAATTAATCTTCCTGATTGTGATGTTTCTGCGCCAGCTTTTACAGATAAAGATAAAGAGGATCTGATGTTTGCTCTCAAAGAAGGGGCAGACTACATTGCATTATCTTTCGTGCGAAAAAAAGAAGACATTCTAGCCGTGAAGCACCTTCTTCATTCATTAAAAGTTCAGATTCCAATTATTTCAAAAATTGAAAAACCACAGGCCATAAATAATCTTGATGAAATATTAAGTGTCACAGATATGATTATGGTTGCTCGTGGGGATATGGGGGTAGAAGTTGGCAATCATCTTGTACCTTCAATTCAAAAGAAATTAATTAATCGTTGCAATGCTCTCGGGATACCAGTTATAACTGCAACTCAGATGCTAGAGAGTATGACTGAAAACCCCACGCCGACCCGTGCAGAGGCATCAGATGTTGCCAATGCTATATGGGATGGTACTGATGCGGTTATGCTTTCAGGAGAAACAGCATCAGGCAAATATCCAGTTGAAACTATTGTAATGATGGATAATATAGTTCAAGAAGCTGAAAAGACTCCAAAAGAAAGACCTTTTTTACGCAATCAAGATCTCTCTAGCGTGACGGCATCTATAATGGTTGCAGCTTCAATGATTGCAGAAAAAATTGGAGCTAAGAGGATTATTTCAATTACTGAATCGGGTTCTTCTTGCTTGAGAATCACTCAGTTTCGACCGATAATTCCTGTTATCGGCATAACAAATTCTGCTAAAATTGCCCGAAGAATGTGTCTTTATTGGGGAGTTTCACCATTTATTGTATCTGACCAGAAGTATGATAATAACGAATTTACTAAAAGTGTTTTAAATGAAGTCAAAGAGAGATTAAAATTAATTAATGGAGACAAACTTGTCTTAACCAAAGGAGATGGAAAGTTCTTTTCTCAAGGTAGCTCTAATTCGGTAAAGGTAGAAGTTATTAGAGATGTTCCTAAAGTAAAAGGGGGATCCATAGGACTTGAGGAATCAAGTGATGAAATAAAAAAAATTCTTCTGGATACTACCGTCTGTGCTTCCTGTCAGGCGTGTGTTCAAGTATGTCCCCATGAGATCTGGGCCGTCTCAAAAGATGAAAGCAAGAAAACGTATATTAAATCTGAAAACTTATCAAAATGCGCTATGGATATGGCATGTGTTGAGAGTTGTCCCATGGGTGCAATCGAAATTATTCCAAAAAACTTTTAAGATGAAATCGTTGAAAGATCTTGAAAAAAATTTTATAAAATGGAAGATTGTTGACTACGGATATACTTCAAATCTTGAAGCCAACACTTTTTCGCAGTTTCAAAGCTGGATTGAAATGAAAAAGCATCTTCCATTGAATTATCTTGAAGGGGTTCGTGCAGATAAAAGAAGAAACTTGATTCAATACTGGCCGGAATGTCAGTCTGCGATGGTCTTTTTATTTTCTTATCATCAATCACATCGTTTTTTACAAAATTTTTATCATCGTGATAAAAATTGGAATGGATTAAAGCTTGCTTCCTATACTTTAGGGTTTGATGGTTTTGATTATCATGAACAGATTAAAGATATATTAAATCTAATTGGAAAGCATTTTATGAGCGAGGATTTATCTTTGCAATATAAGCTCTCATTAGATATTCATCCAGTATTAGAAAGAGATCTCGCATATCGTACTGGGCTTGGATGGTTTGGAAAAAATTCCATGTTTATTAGTAAAAAACATGGAAGTTTTACAATTATTGCTTCACTTTTATTTAACAAAGAGCTTCCGTTTGAAAGTCATGCCTTTGACACTGATCATTGCGGTCAATGTACAAAATGCATTGAGGCATGTCCAACCGAAGCTATTGATCCAGAAACACGTACAATTATTGCTAATGACTGCATAAGTACATTTACGATTGAAACATTTAAACTAGACACAATCCCAAGTCCAAAAATGAATCTAAAAGAGGGAACAGTGTTTGGTTGTGATATTTGCCAGGATGTGTGTCCTTGGAACAAAAGAATTGATCGCATAGAAAAATTCGAAAAAAATGAGATTTCAATGCAGCAAAAAAAAATAATAGATTTTTTTTTCTACAAGGATCCAAAAATTATAGCGGCTGATTTGGAATTAATCAGCGAAAGGGCCTTTAAAAAAGAATTTCAAAATACCTCTTTTGAACGAAGCGGGAAAAGAGGCATTTTAAAAAATATTAAATTATATTTAAAGCAATTAAATGTTTTTTCTTAATGCTTCGACAATATTCATATGTGCTGCCCTTTTGGCTGGTATGTAGGTTGCAATAAATGCAGTGAAAAAGGCTAAGACACTTGCGTAAAAGACCGAAGAAAAAAGAAAATTAATATGAAGAGTAAATGGAACTGATGCGCCCGGCATTTCTGTTTCTATTTTTGCAAAATGAATTAGCTGGATAATCAGCCAAGAGCCGACAGTACCTAGAAGAGTACCCACAAAAGTTAAAATAAGACTTTCTAGGACAAACTGAGCAATGATGTCACTTCTAGATTCACCAAAAGATCGCAGAGTGCCGATTTCGCCAGTTCGCTCAACAACGGTCATACTTACTGCATTTAAAATTCCTAGAAACATCAAAGCCAGAAGTATCGCCTCAATCAGTCTATTTTGAACACTATAGAACTTACTGACTTGCCTAAATAATACAGCAAGTTCTCTCCAGGATTTTGCCATAAGTTGGGTCATGCCTTGCTTTAGATCAAGGTTTATGGAATGAATTTTTAATTCTGCTTGAGGGAGTTGGGCGAAACGCAAAACTGCAATGTCTACGTTTTGTGTATCGAGAATATTTTGAGTCAGAGAAAGTGGTAAATATATTACTTGAGCATCAATTTCATCTATTCCCGCTGAAAATATTCCAGAAACGGTGATGTCCATAGCATTCATTACTCCGTCGACAGTGTTGGTTAATACTGTAATTGTATCTCCAGGCTTAACATTCATCTGTTTGGCCAAAAGCTGGCCAATCATTCCTTCTTTCGCGTTTGGATCTTGAAAAAATGAACCGCCCATAACTCTCATGCTAGTCGTAAAATGTGGTTCTCCCAAAGTATCAATTCCTATAATTTTAGCGCCAATTGATAAATCGCCATTACTAACAAGACCAAAAAAACTTAGTCTTCCGGATACTTTAATAATTTCTGGATATTTTTCTTTAACTGAAACAAGTTCATTAAGATTGAACATGCGATCTTTTCGACTCTCTTTTCCTGGATTCCAGTATTTTTCTTTGGCAATTTGCATATTTCCAAATTGATTCTCGGCCGCAATGTGCTTTAGTGCAGTCAATACAAAATCTGCAAGACCATGAAAAAGAACAATTGAGCAAACTGCACCCGCAATCATACCAATAGATAGTATACTTCTTAATCTATGGCGAATAATACTTCTGAGTGCAATTCTAATGCGCATCTGGCTAAACATATTTTTAATAAAAATATTATTCATTTTTAAACTCCGAACTATCTCCAACAATTTTTCCATCAGAAATTTTAATTTGACGATGAGTTTTGGCAATCAATTCATTATCGTGGCTACAGAGAATGACCGTAACTTTTAATTCTTTTTGAAGGTTGATAAGTAGTTCAAAAACTTCATCACTGGTTTTTGTGTCTAAATTGGCGGTTGGCTCATCGGCAAGAATAACTTGAGGATTTTTTACTATAGCTCGAGCAAAGGCTACACGTTGTCGTTGCCCGCCTGATAATTGCGAAGGACGGTAATTCATAAAATTTTCAAGTCCTACTTTGGCAAGGGCATTTCTAGAGCGCTCAATTCTTTCTGATTCAGGAATGTTGAGCAGCATGAGAGGGTACTCAACATTTTCAATAGCACTGAGCAAAGGTAGAAGGTTAAAAGTTTGAAATATAAAGCCAATATCTTTTAAACGAATTAATGAAAGATCATTGTCGCTGATATTTCTTATGTTAATTGATCTAAAAAAAAGTTCACCACTACTTGGTGGATCTATTAGACCTGCGATATTAAGCAAAGTAGTTTTGCCACTACCTGATTTTCCTGATAATCCGATGAAATCACCTTTTTTTATTTCCAAGTTGATTTGAGATAGTGCTTTAAAGTCTACAGATTCATCTGCTGAGAAAACTTTATCAATATTACAAAATTTTAAAATAGTTTCAGACATATTTTTCCTATAGTTGGATGTAGTTTTTTAACGAGATGAAGATATTACTAACATCTTTTAATCGATAAAAGTTACTGGTGGGATCACCACTGTAAAGTTCACCACCTAGCTTTATCTCAGTGAGTTGATTAATTGGATAATTCAATACTGCTTGTATGGAATTACCGCTTCGGGAAAATTCTCGAGTATAAGACAAATCAAATGACTTATCATTGAAAAAAGATTTTGATAATTTAACAATTGCATACTTTTCGTTTTGATCTCTAAAGGCTGATTCTATGATAGTAGATAAATGAGACTGGGCCAAAATAAGTGCGCCTGAAAAGTCATGATATGTAGGCGTATCTATACTCACTAGTGCATTAAGGTTTGATCCATAGAATTCTTTTAATTGTAATTGATCAATGTAATTAAAAAATTGGTTTTGATTTAGAACCACATCACTTCTAAGTACAAAGTCATCAAGTGTTTTTGCAAGAGAAAAACCATAAGATTGGATGCTATGATGATTTTCGCCTAGAACAATTTCATTAGCATTTGCGGAATTAAGTAAATAAGTTGGATTACGATCTAGGTATTTGTAAGTAAAAAAAGAAAGATCATAACCTAAGTAGGTTAGCGAAAGCTTAGTTCCCCATTCATTTTGACTAAAAAGTCGAGGACGACTCTCTGGCATGACGAAGATTGATGATTGAGGAAAAATATTTTTTGAGAGTAATTCAATCGGAAGTGATTTGTTAAACTTAGGTTCTGGTGAATACAGCAATTGTATTGAGCCTGAAATTTGCTCAAGGCTGATAAATCTTTTTAAGTTAAGCAGTAGAAGCGGGTATCTAGCATCACTAATGTCTGTATAGAGAGTTTCTCTTAAATCTTTGGGATTAACAATATCTGCATAATTCAATCCATAAGACTCACCCCATACGACTTCTTGAAACCCAACTTGCGCTATCCATTTGGCACTTTTATATTTTATATAATTTTCGCCTGGATAAATGCTGAAGAGATCATCTTGAGTTAGATTCTTTTTACCGGACATGTCCTCAGCTAAAGAGGAAGCTGATGTTTTTAGTTGTGTAAGGACGGAGAGATTATCATTGACTTGGGTCTTTTGCTCTATTGTAAATTTAATATTTTGGCCTAGTGAATTTTGTACATCTTGCAAGTATCCCAAGAGCTTAGTTGAAAAATAAGCTCTTCTTTGACTCGTAAGCTCAAGCGCGTTTGCTTGCGAGATTAATCCCAAAATAATAATTAGGAGGTAGGTTTTTTTTATTGGTAAAATCATGTTTAAAATTCTAGCGACTCTTTGTTAAAAAGACTTTCATTGAATTTCTCAGCTTTGTGATCAGAAAAAATCATCGTTGAAAATTTACTTTTTTGAAGATTGTCTACAATTTCCATTTTAGTTGAGCGTGAGATTCCTTGAATCATTTTGAACTCGGAGAAAGTTGCATGCTTGAGTGCTTTTCCAGATAGAGCATAAAAAGTAGCTTCGAGAGGAGTAAAGTCTTTTTTATTTACTAAATATTCTATTTTTCCATAGGTGACTTTCTTATTTTTAGCTCTTAGTTCAAGTCGATAAACCTCACCATGATTACTTTTTTCTATGCCCTGAAGTTGAGCATCGTAATCCTCAGCGTAGTTAGTTCTAGCAATATCTCCATTGGAAACCTGGCCAGTTAATTTTTGTTCAAAAGAAATTCTTAAAGCCTTTTTGATATTGGGAGTAAAAAGCCAAATATCATAATCTTTCATCAGAAGTTTTCTGCCCTTTGCTCGCTCTGGTTCAACTTGTTCTGTTAGAGTATTGTTTACGTCTTTAAAAGCAACGTGAAAAACTTCTCGTTTATTGTCTTGATCTGTTACAGTGACATTAAAGGAATGACTTATGTTACCTAGTCCTCTTTTTAGATCTGCTTTTTTTACTATTTCATTTGGTGTGATTTCAGCATGCAACGCAAAGAGCAAATTAAAAAATCCGCTGATAAGTAAAAATAATATCATTTTCATAAAAACATCCTAATTTTATTTAAATTGATCTTGAAAATTAAAAACATTTAATAAATTTATCTTTAAAAGCTTCCTTAAAAGATAGCAGGATAAGAAGAACATTACAAAAAGATAAAAAGTAATTCTTTGCGCTTTATATCTCTTAAATTTAGGACTACTCTCACATTCCCCGGAGGTCATAAATGAATAAGCTTATTTCAATTTTCCTTTTAATCTTTTTATTAATTTCGTCCAATGCGTTTGCTGAACTTTCATTAAGTGATCTTGAATTCAAACAAGAGGATATTAAACTGGATCCCGGGTTGAGTAAATTAATGGACCAAAGACACGACAAGCTTCAATTACATCAAAAATTTGGAATAGCCACTGCTCTGGCAATGACCACAACTGTTTTTTTAGGAGATGGTGCTAAAAAGAACGTAACGGCTCATGAAATTGCGGGGATTACTACCGGGCTTTTATATTGGACCACTGCGTATTTTGCTTGGTCTGCTCCAAAGCCTGATATTGTCAAAGATACTGGCTCGACTCAAATTCATCGATTGCTTTCATATATCCACGTACCATTAATGGCACTAGCACCTGTTCTTGGGTATCTTCATCATCAAAACGACAAGAAGGCAGAGCGTTCTAGTGGTTTAGTTAACGCTCATGGTGGGATTGCGACTGCAGCTTATCTTTCATTTATGGCAGCGGGCCTTACAATGTATTTTGATTTTTAGGAGATATTTTAATGAAAATTCAAATTATTTTTACCATTATGTACTTTGTACTTACAACATCCATTCTTCAAGCTGAAATTTTAAAGGGCAAGTTTGAATTACAGAGTTCTAAAATTAATTATCTCGTCACATATCTTATTAAAAAAGCAGATGGTGATTCTCAAGCTTCTAAGGGGAAAGGAGAATGTAATTCGACCTGTGAGTTTCTTATTGCGGCACCTATTAAAAGTTTTCAATCAAAAGACAGTAATCGCGATGCTAATATGCTAAAAACAACAAAAGCGGATAAGTTTCCACTTGTTGTTGCCAGGGTGTTTACAAAAAATGAAATAACAAATGGAGTATTGATCGCGGATCTTGAAATAGAGTTTTCTGGAGTGAAGCACCTATATAAGAATAGACCATTTAAGGCTTCACTTGTTGAGAATATATTAAAAGTTGATGGATCATTCGATTTACTCTTAGAGGATCATAAAGTTGAAAAACCTAGTCTGCTGGGAGTAGATATACAGAATATTGTTCCGATCAGTATTACGGCTATTTGGAAAAAAACTCAGTAATTTCTTTATTCCAAGTAGATTATATTCATTACTTATTTGAATTCATTAGATCATATTTTTGTATTATTTAATACGACCAGCCTATTGTTAATCTTATGATTGGTAGAACTAACTGGGAGGTTTTATGATTAAAATATTGGCTTTTGCTGGAAGCACGAGAGAGGAGTCTTTCAATAAAAAATTATTAAAGACTGCAGTCTATGGTGCTCGTGATGCTGGAGCAGAAGTCACGGTCATTGATTTAAAAGACTATCATCTTCCAATTTTTGATGAGGACTTTGAACTTAAAAATGGTCTTCCTCGAAATGCTCAGGAACTCAAAACTTTTTTTATAAGTCATCATGGTCTAATGATGGCATTACCTGAATATAATTCATCGATGTCAGGTGTTTTTAAAAATGTTATAGATTGGGTATCGCGCTCCGAGAATGGCGAGCCTCCTTTGCACTGTTTTGTCGGTAAAGTAGCTGGCTTGATGAGTGCTTCTCCCGGTTATCTGGGAGGTATGAGAGGCTTGATCCATACTCGTTCAATGCTTGAAAATTTAAACGTATTAGTTATGCCCGAACAAGTCTCAATAAGTAATGCTCATGAAGCTTTTGATGAATTTGGCAATTTGATAAATGAAGTTCAAAAGAAATCTATCGAAAAGTTAGGAGCTAATATTGTTGATCTTGCATTACGATACAAAGGTTATCGTAGAGATTAACTAATAAAGATTAGTTTCGTAAGTTACGAAGTCACTTGAATCATCTGTGAAGAAGGGAATTTCTAATTTTTTAACATTTTCTTCGTTGTAGGTATAAAAGTCTTCCACTTTATAATCAAACGACTTGGGCCCCCCCATATCCAACATGATTGAGCTAACCATTGAATTCTGTACTGCTTTAGCTCCCGCGATATCAGTTGTTTGATTAAATATGCCAAAAAAACTAAATCCATTTTGAGTATTCATGGCGCCAGCTAGGGTTGATGTGTGCATTAATGTTCCAGTTTTGGCAACAAATGAATTTTTAAAATCAGCCGGGAAAGTTCGGTTTCGAAATGTTCCACCGTCGCTACCGGGTACAGCTACAATGTTTTCAAGTTCAAGTAATTGGTTCTCAACAGAAGTCTTTAGTTTGGCAATGAGAGATAAGATAATTGAACATGTGGCATAGTTGTCTTTTCTTAGGCCATTTAAGGTTGCTGGTAAGCCACTGCCAGTGAAGAAAAAAACTTGGTCGGATGTAATACCATATTTTGTTTCTAAAAATTGCTGGAAAGAGTTGGTAGAGCCTAATTTTCTGAAAATAGTTTCTGCAACATAATTGTTTGATCTAATATTCATTTCTTTTAAGTATTTAAATAAATCTGGTGAAGAGAGGGTAAGCATCCTTGCATTCGGGTCATTTTCAAAGGGATTGGTTGGAGAGTAGCTAATCGATTTAGCTGAAAAAGACACCTGCGTATTAATTCTGCCAGCGTTAGAAGATCGAGCGATGACGTCATATTCATTTTTTAAATCTTTTGACCACTTCGCCGTATTAAAATAATTACTTAAATAGCCAGTGATCTTTTGAGCAGACATTTCTGGATATTCGTCACTTGCCAATTGAGCATTGGGATTAATAATAACATTTTTATCAAAAGTAATATTGTTGAATTGCTTATAACCAAGGTCATTGAGTTGAGAGATAAGAAAAAACATTTTTTCATTTCCAAGAAATGGGTCAAAAGTTCCTTCAATATGGAGATCATTATCTTTTATAAATAGTTTAGTTTTGAATTTATGATGAACTCCTAATTCTTCAACTGCCCAGAGGGTAGTGATGAGCTTTGAAACCGAAGCCAATCTAATCCTCATGTCAATATTAGAGCCGGCTACTTTGTTAGTTTCATCAGTATAGCAGTAAGACTGATCACTAATTGCTAGATTGTGGCGGTTGAGTTGCTTTTGCCAATCAAGGTCAGTTTTATCACTCGCGTGAGATAGCGCAAAAAACAAGCTTGAGATTAAAATTAAAAATATTTTTAATTGTATCACCTGATATCTCTCAATTGGATTTCTCTCATGTTTTCACTAAAAACCATCCAGGGAGGGCTAGTTTCATCACTAAAGCCACTAACTTCTAAGATAGAATCAGGGTGGGAATAATTGTCTAATAATCCAGCATCTACAAAAAATGTTCCATGCATTTGAGCTTCATCTACTCCGTAAACATTTCCTTTACGACCTAGCTTTCTTCTGAATTTCGATAAGTTTTCACCTGGAGTAAAAGCAATTGGATCAGGATGAGAATCATACTCATAAGTGCCAATTTCTAATATTTGATTTAGAGGACTTTGAGGATCGACTATAAATTCTCCTCCATCTTTTTTTAAGGACCAAAATTTATCAATGTCATCAGAGCTCAATCCCAGACTTGAAGATACAATATCGCGATCGATTGCATGCTCTTTATTTTTAGTAAGTATATATCGCCATTTTTGAGATCTAACAGTATAATTTTTTAAAGACGGGTCGAGTAATTCTTCTTTTGCGTAAATTTTAATGATTGGTGTGCCAACATCGATCATATTTCTTAAAAAAGCGATGGCTTCATTGTTATTGCGTGTGCAACCAGAACTTCTTGGGTCAGAGACAATATTAATAAGCGCCTTTTTTACTTTTTTAATGTACTTGTCTTTGTCTGATCCCCATCCCAAGGTTCCATGTGTCCATTGACCATATGGCTCTGGAGCCACGAAAGCAGTGTACCAACCAAAAGCTCCTCTCATTGATCCATGGCGCTTTCCATTTTCATCTATAGGCATAACATTTTTTGAAAACCATTGGTGCCATGAGGCTCCTGGGGCAGGAGGCGCCGGATAGCCAGGCCTGTACCAAGCAGGGTAATGCCCCTCTGGATCCTGGTAGAACTTAGACCAACCAGTAACCCTGTAGCTGCCAAGAATACTGCGACCTTTACCTTTTTCTTCTTTTGGGTGATCGACATCTTCACCGACAACTATTTCAGATTCTAGAATCATTTTGTGAGGACAAGAAGCATCAGAACATGATTTTTCATATACTCTTAGTGTTTCTGTGGCGACGTTTACAACCACAAAATATTTACCTAAAAATTCTTTATAATCTATAAACTTAGAAGAAAGTGAATCTAAATTTACATAATATTTATCAGATTTAATGATGGGGTCATAGGTAAGGATGATTTTTATTTCTACATATTTCTCTGGCGAAATGATTGAAGGATTAATGATTTTTACTTTATCATTTAGACTTAAAATCCCAAGACTTTTTCCTTTGCTGTCAGGAGAATTGCGAACACGAATATTGTTAGTTTTAATGAAATATGTATCCTGGTCATTAAGGTAGACGGCTTCTTGAGAAAAAGAATTTGCGATCCAAAGAAAATGGACAAAAAATGAAAAAAAGATATTTGAAAACTTCATGTTCATTTCTGCCTTTGTTTGAACAATTCATGCGGTTTTATATCAAAATGTTCGTAGTTAAAACAAGTGGTCAATTAAAATAATGAATTAATTACATTTATCAATGTTAAGTTAAGATAAAAGTTAATTTTCAAGAGATGAATTAAAATGAAGTTTGGTTAATTTTTCGATAATTTTTTCATCATGAACAATAAAGGCTTGAAAGCTTTTTTCAATATTATTTTCAATCCATGGAAAGAATGAGGACTCTTGGTGGGTCCCAATAAAAACATCAATATGGTTTCCCTTTATTGCCCCCCCCGCGATCGCCGGCAAAGAAATACCCATCGTGTATCACGGTTTCCCCATTGGCCAATTTAATGATTGCACCTCGAGCATCTGGAATATATACAACCGAGCCAGTCGGTATAATTTGGGGATCTGTAGCCAGAGTTCGATAAGGAGTTAATTGGAAGCCATTTACTCCATCTCCAAATGGCGTGTTGGTTATGCGAAATTTGGTCTGACCAACATTAATTTTAAATTCACTTTGGCAGTCCACAGAATACTCAGCAGAAGTTCCTTGAAAATTGTAGGTATGGAATTCTCCATTTTGCATATAAATTCGAACTGATCCCTCTAGAGCGCTGTGGCACCATTGTTTTAAGGAAAGTTTAGGGCCTAATTCAATTCCTGATAAATCTCTCAGCGCGATGTCTCCTGAGCCATTAATATACTGGGGTAAATAGTAAAAAGTTGCCCAAAGTTTAACAGGTGTATTTTCAATTAAAGTTTCTGGGGAAGAATAGTTAAAGGTTTGATTTTTGATTAGCTGTCCCTCTGGGAAATTTTCCTGGGAGAACGCAATCTCAAATTGAGCTGAAAACGCAAAAAAAACTGAAGTCATAAAAATAAAAAATAAATTATTCAATTATAAATCCATAAAACAAGTGACATTAAATCCAGATAATTAATTTAAAAAAATTGTCAGTCAATGACCTAGATAATTTTTACTCAATTTTAGAAAATCGCATAAAAGAAATCAAAGACCAGAGGCGGGGGGATGAATCAATTCAGATTTGAGCTTTTTCAAGAGGATACTTTGGCAAAACCAACTTGAGGTTTGTTGAGCTTTTTTTATTAATTCCGAAGAATTAATTATTTTAGACTGATTTTTATTGTTCGATATTTTTTCAACCTTTTGGGTTTGATCGATTAGAGCATGAAGGGGATAGATTAGTTCTAGGGCTTGTTTTGCAGTCAAGTTGCAAGTGTTTTTAAACTCAGGCAGATCATCTGATATTAACATCAAAAGATCGGCAGCAGCATTTAAATGATTATATTCCATGAGTTCATTCGATATTTTATGATCAGAACAAGAAATAAAAAAAATAGCAAAAAGAAAATTTTTTATTATTTGCCTCCATTCATTTCATCGACAATTTCTGAAAGTGTCACCCAGCGAATTTCTTCGTTAGTTCCTTTGAGAGTATTACTCCACTCGATGAGTTTTTTCGAAGCTTCTACCGATTGAGGATGAATATCGTGGAACAAAATAACCCCGTGACCATTGGCTTGCATTTGCTTTTTAGCTCTAGCTAAAATTGATTCAGGATCTTTGTCTTGCCAATCTAAGGTGTCTACATTCCAAAATACATGAAGCATGTTTAAGTCAGCAATTTTTTGTCTGACTCTTGTGACTGAATTTCCTGCTCCGTATGGGCACCGGAAAAAGCGAATCGGTTCACCGTAAGACTTCGTTTCAACTTTGGTTGATTGAACAATTTCTTTGTCGAGGTCAACATCGTTTAATTTTGGTAGTTGTGGATGAGTCCAAGAATGATTTGCTCTAACCATTGCTTTTTCTCCTACACTATCAACTATACTTTGATATTTTATAACATTTTCAGCTAACCAAAAAAAAGTAGCTTTTATTCCCGCTTGCTCCAGGTTTTTTAATATTTCTGGTGTGTAAGTTGGGTTGGGTCCATCATCAAACGTTAATGCCCACACTCCTTTAGGAAAAATCATACTCATAATGTTTCCATTGGGGCCAACTCCTGGTGAAAAAACTAATTGGCTTTGAGGCTCTCTTCCAGCTTGATCCAATAATTGTAAATTTTCAGCGCCGCTTTCAATCTGTTGCGTGATTAAATCATTTTTTAAATGTTCTTTTTTACCTAGTTTGCGAAATTGATCACGGTATTTTCTTAAGAGTGAAATCTTTTCAGATTCACTTTTTAATTCAATTTTTTTATTTCTGATACCATCAAAAGTTTTGATGTAAAATCCACTTCGCTGTTTCGATTCATTTAAGACGAGTTGATTAATTTCATCATATGCTAATTTATTTAATGGTTCTGATGAATTTAATTCTTTTTTCATTACATTAAACAACTTTGAAGCAATTTTCTTTTCTTGCAGCTCAAGCCCTTTTTTGTCCATAAGTTCTTCAAGAGCAATAAAATTATAAGTGAGTTTATCTTGAAGTTGATGCTTGAGTCTCCAGATAGAAATCAATTTCTTATAAGGCTTTGAATTCTCAAGCGAAATGCTACCTTTATTATCAGCGAGTTCACCATCAAAATCTGCCATTATCGATTCTGCCCTTAGGTAGTAACTTTTTAGATCTTCAAGGGATGCTCTTAGCTCAATTTCAGCTGATGGGGAGTGGAGAAATTGTTTGAAATTGATTGATAAGCTATTATCGATAGCAACTGCGCTTGGATTTCTTGATGGATAAAGTGGAGTTAAGTGATTACAAGCTCCAAAAAGAGTGAAAATAACTATGTAAAGGACTCTTTTTTGCATGGTTATTCCTCTTGAACTTGGTTGTTCAACAAATTACTATCGGAGTGAAGTGCTCTAGACTTAAGTAGAGAGTGTAATAATTTCAAATTGAACCAATTTACTATTTAATTCATTTTATCTAAGTTAGAAAATTCAATTACTTTTTAAAAAACGTAAAAATGATGAAAAAAAAATTACTTATTTATATATTCTTATTCAATTCATTAATCGCCAATGCCGACTGGAAAAATCCATTGGTCGTATGCCCGGAAGAAGTACTTCCAAAAGGCTTGAGTTGTCCAGATTTTTCTAAAGTTCAAAATGTTTATTCTGATTTTCCAGACTCAATGAGTTCTCAACAAATTTTAGATTGGCGCTATAATAAATCCGCAGACCTCAGATTTTGTAGAAATCAAGAAGTTCTAAAAAGAGAAAAAATCGCTCCTGGCAGCTTTAGTCCTGCCACTATTGAATTGGCTTGGATGACAGTTAATGCCGCTGAAAAAGTCAAAGAAAAATTAGATGCGATTCATTCGGCAAGTTTAAATTATGGGATTCCTCCACAAATACTAATCGGGGCAATGAAGCAAGAATCACTTTTGTCGTCTTTGGGAATTTCTCCAGATGGAGGGAATTACTCATGTGGTATGGCCCAATTGAATATACAAGAATGGTGTCGTTCAATGAATATGCTCTCAGAAACTGAGCGCAATGCTTTAAATTGGCCTTTAGGTATTTCGTGTGGAGATGATTTTATACCAACTAATATTGTTAAACCATTTTATGATTTAGCCATAACCAAGATTGGCAGCAAGCCTATTTATCAAATGAATGCAGATGATTATAAATCAATTAAGTATTCAGATATTTACCCAAACAAAGATGATCAACTCAGTTCTAAGTCAATGCTTATATTTCAAGCAACTAAATCCTTCATTGATCATTGCCAAAATATCAAATTATCTGTTTCTGTTAAAGCCCAAACTTTAAAATCACTTTTTGACAATTATGTGCCAACTCCCCTAAAGCAAGCTGAGCAGTATCCTATGGGATCAACTTTTTCTCGCGCTTGTAACGATGTCTATAGTTCAATTTTTTATCCACTTCACACCGGTTGGCTTCTCGCAGTTGCAATGTACAATGCTGGTCCTCTAGAACCCAAATTGATAGATCATTATTTTAAAATTAAAAATAATAACTATCCTTCTTTAAATCCCATTGATCTTATTGAGGCACTTCATTGGGGTGGGGAGTGGAAACCTGGAACTTCTTTAGTAGAATTTATTGATCAAGATGGAGTTCCTCATACACAAAAATGGTATAAAAGCTGTATTGTACAACGACATATTGCCCGCGTCGTTCAGCATGTAACGATTCCTGGAGAAATTATTGCAAAATCACTAGAGCAAGCACCATGTTCTCCATCTGCAGATGTACCTGATTATCGCCAAAAATCAACTGGCGTTAAATACTAAGATAAGAATTGATCAAGACTTTTTAGTTCCTTATTGATTGAATCATCAAACTCTAAATGATCAAGATTTTTTAATTCGAATTTCTCTAATGCATAGAGTGCTGGTCCTTCAATAATATCTCCGGAAACTGAAAAACGACTACCATGGCATGGGCAATCCCAGGTTTTTTCAGCGCTATTCCAATTAACGATGCATCCCAGATGAGTGCAGATTGCTGAACAGGTTTGAATTAAATTTTCCTTTTCTTTGTATGCTGCTATTTTATGGCCTTTATCTAAAATAACAGAGCCTTCGCCTTGAGGGATGTCCTTTAGATAAGTATGTATGTGATTATTATTTCCTACATATATTTCTTTTTTTAAAGGTATTTTTCTAGATGGATTAAATACAACTGAATACGGTGAATTTAATCCTATTATTTGATCACTTATGATTAGACTTGCACTTGTTCCATAGGTAAGTCCATCTGATGAGAAACCTGTGGCCAGAAAAATATTAGATTTTTCTTTTCTTCTGCCAATCATAGGTATCAAGTCAGATGAATTATAATATTGTCCACTCCATTGGTGGGTAAATTCTATGACATCAAAAAATTTTAAGACAAAATTTTCAAGTTCAACCATTTTTAGGTATTCATTTCCTTCTCCCACTTTGTGATGAAATCCACTGACAATTAAAAAATGCTCCCCATTGACCTGATAATCACGTAAAGAAATGATTTCTCGAGACATTAAGTAACCCCAGTAAATTCCTTTTTTTAATTGAGGACCATCAAGTTTGCATGCAATGGAGTATTCTCTAGTTGGTTCTAGGTATTCTTGAATATGCATTGATCCTTTCGGAATATGAGTTGCATGGACAATGTACTTGGCTTTGATACTTCCGAAGGGGGCATTTACTAAATGATTATCGACTCCCTCTTCAATGCCAATTACTGTTGTATTTTCAAAAATATGGCAATCGTCAGAGAAGATTGAGTTTGCTAGCCCTTGAACATAGCGAATTGGATTTAATTGAATTTGCTTTTCTTGTTTTATTGACTCACTAATTGGGAATGGGAGCTCTTTTAAATCATTTTTAAAATATTTTAAGTTATATTTTTTTGCGAGACTGAGCTCGCTTTGAATAAGTTCATCATAAATTGGTAGTGCCGAGAAAAGATTAATGGGAACTTCTTCAAAATCACATTCAATTTGATATTTGAAAATATTTTCTTTAATATGCCTAATAGCCTCCTGACGAGAATCCAGTATGTTCAGAATGCTTTTATGGCCATGCTTTTTAGATAATTCACTCAGCCCAACTCCAACCGTTTGGTAAATATTTCCTGAACTATATCCAGTATTTCCCTCACCAATTTTTCCTGATTCTAAAAGGGCAACCGTAAATCCTCTTTGGGAAAGTAGTTGGGCACAACTTATTCCACAAATACCCCCGCCAATAATTACAACATCGACTTCAATTCTTTTTGTAAGAGTTGGAAAAAATGTCTGTTCGCTGAATGTCTTCCATAATGTTTCTTTTTTCATTTGCTAACTTCCTGATTGTTGAGATTGAAAAGGAAGGATCGAACTTTTTCTAATTAGTTGATTAATCGAAGTGGTTCTGCACCTTCTACTTTAAATTCATGGCATGAAGTTTCGGTTTATAAAAATACATTAAAAAAAGGCTTAGATAGTATTTTAGAAACTGTGAAAAAAGATAAAAATAGATACTTAAGCAAATGCAAAGTTGTTAAGTTTGAATATATTTGATAGGTTCAATTTGTAAATATCAATTTGAGGTATAGATGCGCCTAATACTTTTATTTTTTTTGTTTTTTGCGGGCAGGCTTTTTGCTGAAAGTAAAATTTCGATGGATTTAAATGTCGATAGACTTTCTTTTGTAAAGCCGATCAGGGGCGTTGGTAAAGCAGGTTCAATGGTATTTAAGTATGCCAATATTATTAATAATGGAATCGTGCTTAATGTAAATAATGTTAATGATTTATTCGATTCCCAAATTTTTATACGTCCAACTTTCATGGGCTTTACAACTCAGTTTGGCAGTTATGGTTTTAATATTGAAGAGGGAAGTGTATTAAGTAATTTACAACAATCGGATCTTCAGAATGCTAAGATCGTCCTCGATGATCTACAACTTAACCTAGCGGGACAATCTTTTAGTTTTTTAATTCCTGGAATAAGCGTTAAAGTTGCAAACTTTAGACTATATTGTCAAAACGTCAATCAAGTCAATGCACTTGCAGAACCAACCAGTGATCTCTTTAAAAACTGCTTTAATTTTTTAACATTGAATGGAAGTTATCTTCTGAACAAAGATTCCGCTTCGCTAATATTTGAGGGAGAGGATCATGGAGATAAAATCTTTATTGATACTAAAGTTAGAAGTTTTGATCTACGCAAAAATCAAATAAATGTTAGTTTACTTGAAACAAAAACCGCCAGTAATGACAACTACTTTATGAGTTCAAGTGAGGTTAATTTTCTTTGCGCAAAAGATGAAGATTTAAAAGAAGTTGATTTTGGTAAAATGAAAAAAACCTGCCTTAATCAATTCAAGTTATCGCCAATAAAAGTAAACATATCTGACAAAGAGCAAAAGACCAAATTTAATATAGACATTAAAGATATTACCATCAAGGATAAGATCTTATATGCAACATTAAATAACGTTGTACTTTCTGACCCTGAGACGACGACAGCGATTAATTCACTGCTATTAAATTGCAAAAAGGATTTTGATACAGATCTATTCGATATCAACCAGGTCCTTCGTGATTGTGTTTCTTATTCCAGACTTTCCATAGGTGAAATAAATAACAATTTAAGAAACGCGGACAAGAAAAATAGTGCCATTCATAATATAGTTGTTAGTTCTGATAATGGTACACTTGTTACTCGTGCACAAGTTAGATTTTTGGGTTTAAATGCAAAAATTTCAATCTTTGGCCATGTTGCATTTGATGAAGTAAAGAATAAGATTATTATTACTGTTACTGACACTCAGCTACCTTTAGGAATAACATCTGTTAAGTTGTTAATGTATTTTCTAAAAAAAGATTTAGTGTCTAAAGATGTAACAGTAGAAAACAATGTAATTACAATCACTCTTTAGGAGAGGCTTATGTTTAAGATGTTTTTTTTATTTTCAATTCTACCAACTTTGTCTTTTGCAAGCATATACAGCTGCAATGGGGATGGTTTTGTCGTTGAGATTTCGGCAAATCCTTCAAGTATGAAAATTATTGGTAATGGTTTTAATTCTCACGTTGACAACATTAGAGTTGTTTCGACTTTCGACACAACGATAACAGGAAATATTTCAACCCCACCAGCAACGATAAAGTTGATTATAAAGGATTCAAGTTTTGGTAATCCTGGAGATTCCTTTAAGTCCCTAGCTCAAATTTCCTCATCGTCGGGAATTAAAGATTTTGTAGGATTAGTCTGCGTTCGGGGTAATGATTAACTAATGGTCATTTTTAATACACCTAAAAAAAAGTTTATATGGCCTGTTGTAATATTTGCATCAGTCATTATGATTTTCTTTACTACAAAATATATTTCTACCAAGAGAAGAATATTTAATACGGTAGAGTTTAAACATGTTTCAAATCAATCTTCAAAAAAAGTGATAAAACCATGGAAGCAATATGCCTTTCCTGCAAAATCTCAATTTCCCAAAAAGTCGAAAAAAAAATTAGTAAAAATTGTTTCTAATTCATTAAATGATCTTTCTTCGATTGATATCCAAGAACTTGCTCAATTACTTAAAATAAATATGTCCAGTGCTCAAGAAGCAGATTTAGCTCAAATAAATAGAAATATTGAAATTGCTGATGAAATATTTATTCGCGATAAAGAAAGTTTTTTTGCACTTAAGTCAAAACTTATTTTAGTGCTAATTAAGGAATTTAAGTTTGATCAGCTGGTTGAAGATTATGAAATTAATTCTCTGCTGGAGCAGTTAGTTCAATTCAATATGGCCTTTGGCTCTATTTCACCGCAAGAAGTAAGCTTACATGTGCACCAGAGTATTCAACGAGATCGTCTAACTGAATCGCTAAATAATCTTTCACTAGAGATTTACAATTACGAATTGATGTCAAAAATTTCCGAAGACCATTTTGATGTTAATTCATCACTTGAAGCCAAAATAAATCAAAAGATTAAAGAAGTTGATGATATTCTTATCCAAATAGATAATTTGGATAATGATTTTTATAAATCTATCGGCGAATCTAATTTAGATTTTGTGAATGAATACTTAGAAATTCCATTTTATAGACTATTAGCTGCATCTTCATACGACACTCTAAGAGATCAGGCGTTAATTTTTATTAAGAATTTTTCAGATTCGATTCTCGGATATTTTTTTCTTTTTAAAGCCTATGAGGGGTTAGGTGAGAAAGAGTTGGCTTTGGAAGTGATAACCAATTCTCAATTAACCGATTTGGAGAAAGAGCATTTGCAAAATCGAATTAATCAATCTCATGGGGAAAACCCTAAGTACTTTTGGAAGGGGTTGAGCCTTTAAATTCAATATGTTATTTTTAAATTTTTGATACCGACAATACCTATAATTGGTATTTTGTTAGTCTGAATAAATACTTCCTTTATCTGATGTTCTTCAAAGAGCATGGCCATTAGGTTTTTTTCAATACTCAATCTAAACTCATATTTTTTTCTTTTGTTTTCAAGAAGGTTGTATAAAGTGTCAATTTTTATAAATCCACCTAATTGCCTATCGAAATTTTCTACGTTTATTTTAGCGATTGAGAATTTACCATTTTTAGGCAATTTAACTCCATTCTTTATAAATTCATCTACATTGATTATTTCTTTTTGATTATCATTGTTTTTTTTAAATTGATTCAAAATGAAGCTATGTATTTCATTATTTTCATCAGAGATGTTTGCACTTAGTTGGTAATAGTCGGTATTGATGTCTGACCTAAATACTGCCAATTGAACTTCACTTGAGAATGCACAACTTCTTAGAAGATATAGAAAAAGAATGTTGATTAGTGCATATTTTGCCATTTAAAACCCTTAGATTAAATTCTTTGTTATAAGCATCTTTTTAAATCACAAAAGTTTCTGTATAAAAAATATTTTATTGAGATACGATTTATAGATTAGCAGAATAGATTATTTTTTTTTATTTTTACTTAGCTCTAGTATTAGTGATTGGTCGTCATCAGATAATTTTATTGAGGGTACTTTCTTTTCAAACCTTTTACTTGCAATTAAAGTTTTAGTTGTTTTGGTTTTATTCTGATTTTCAATAATTGCAGTATCGGTTTTTATCTCTTTTTCTTTTTCTTTTTCTTTTGTTTGTTCCTCTTTTTGAGGAAGAACTTCTGGTGTTACCTTTTTAACTTCTTCCAATAAATTTTTAACATCAACCAATGCTTCAGAAACAGTGAAATAGCTTTCTTTGCTAAGTTCTCCTTTGATTTTCATTTTTTCAAAATCAGTTAGAGATTTTTCATCAATCGAGATAGAGGTATTGCCTAAAAGTAGAATGTCATTCAATTTTAGAAAACAAGTTTCAACTATTTTTTGATTTAGCTTAGATCCATTGGATGAGCCAATATCGTTAAAGAGGATTTGGCCAAACTCATTTAATTCTAATGTTGCGTGTCTTCCGCTCATCTTGGGATCATCAATTTTAATATCGCATAAACTTGAGCGACCAATAAAAACTTTTTTGGTTAATTTGAAAATAACCAAATCTCCATTTTTTAAAAGACATTTTAATTCAATTGCCATTTCAGGTTTCCGATTTTGAAAAATTAATTAAATAATATTTTATTATAGAAACAAAAATTTGAAATTAAAAAACAAGACTTGGACATTTATTTCTTTGCCGAGTGTCATGGTCGGTCTTTGTGAGTTGTTTACTTTATTCAATAAAGTCCCAATGTGATTGTTTTTAAGTAGAAATTAATAATTTCTTGTGGGGAGCCAAAGAGTCTAGAAAAATTTAAGCTTGCAATGAATGAATACAAAACCAAATAGCCAAGTAATTTGAGCGGTCTGAATCTGTCTGAGGTAGACTTTTTTTCAAAGTATAGGCTGATGCTTACTGCTAGGGAAAGTGCGACTAGATAAGGAAGGGTTGTTTCGATACTTCGATAAAAGCATTGTTCGAATCCCAGCTTATAAACCATCCATATGTCTTTTAAAAACCTAATTATAAATCCTCCGAAGATTAGGGCCCAATTTAGGCTGAGAAAAATCCGAAGTTTTTTAGTTAAAAAAGAAAATTTTTTACTAAATTCAAGAGCAGGATAAAAGAAAAGATTGATGATGATTATATTATAATAATACATCGTTCTTGAAAAAAAATCGGCAAATGACTTTGATTTCCATGGGCGATTTATGTGATCTGGAAGACTAAATCCACACATTCTGGCAATTGCTATCATTATTCTGCTGTAAACGAAAAACGTTGTCCCAAGATAATCAATTGAGAAAGTCACGATTGAGAAAAGTAGTTTTAAAGCAGATTCATTTTTCCAGTTTTTCAAAATGGGAAAAATGGTCTCAGTAATATAAACACCGTCGTTTAAGATTATGCCTTTTTTTTGAGTAACAATGAAATTAAATAGACTCAAATATAAAATAAGAAATAATTTGAATGCAAGGCTAGATAGAAGAATGTTAGCAGCGATGAAAAAGTTTTTACTTCTTTCAGATTGTGATGATTGAACGGTTGGCTTAGGGTTCTCGGTGATTTCAAAATTTAAAAACCAAAAAGGTTGAACAACTAAAAATAATTCTTTGATGCTTCTTGGTGCAACTTTATAATAATTAATATAGTTGTAAATGTAAAAAGCATGTCTAGCTAAAATAAGAATTGTTAAATTTATGACGATCGTAAATTCGTTGCTAAGCTTGAGCGATTTGTTGGCAGTCAGTATGATCGAAAGAATTGCAATTGAAAGAAAGTTGGAGCTTGAAAAGTTTAGACGCTTAAATATTTTTTTATTTAGAAAAAATAAAGAATAAAAGATCAAAAAATAGACGATAAGAGAATATAGATTTAATAGCCCTTGAGTGATTTTATTAAATACAATGGGCAAAGATCCATTGAAGATGATTTCCATCGGATCATTGATAGATGGTCCAAATTGATGTATGGAAAAGAAATTCATTGAAAAAAATAGTCCGTTAATAATTGTAAAGGCAAAAACAATTTCAAAATTAAGTGTTTCAAAAATAAAACACAATATGACTGGTAAAAGATAAAAAGGCTGAAAGGGAGATGCTGGTATTAACGTAAAAATGATCAACACCAAAATAGAAAGGAGCCAAATAATATTGTGGTTAAACTTTTCTAAAAAGCGCATGTCCACTATCGACTGTAATTGAAGTTGAATTTATATTGTTTGACTTGATTAAAAATTCTACCGTTTTGGCAATTTCGTTACTTTCATTAAGCAAGCCTGTTGGAGCTGTCAATTCCTCAAATTTCTGTTCAGACATTTCATTTAAGTAATTTTGGGACATTTCCGAATTGATGATGCCAGGGCGTATGGTATTGACCGTTATTCCATATTTGGCGACTTCGCCTCCGAGTACGTGACTGAATTTCTCAAGTGCAATTTTTGAAGCAGAGTAGGCAGTTGAGCCGCGATTGTTAATGCTAACATTGTTAGAACTTAAGTTGATGATTCTTCCATACTTAGCGCGTATCATATCAGGTAAGCAGACTTTGCTCATGTGCATCGGGCCAAAATAATTTATTTCGAATGATCGTCTATGATTTTCAATGGATTCTAGAAGAAATAAATCATTCCAGGCTATGCCTGCAGAGTTGACTAAAATTTTAGGAGATTTTTTGAAATCTTCTTTAATTGAATTATATGTATTTTGTACTAAAACATAATCAGAGATATCACATTGATAGATCTTAATTCTGTTGGTGGATATCAGGCTTAATTCTTGAAGTGTTTCATTGGCTTTTGTCGAGTCCGACAAAAAAATCAATGCTAACTCGTAGTTCTGAATCAGGTTCTTTGCAATCGCTTTACCAATACCTTTGGTTCCACCGGTAATAATGACTAAATCGCTACCATGATTTTCTAGTTTTGACAGATATATATCCTTTTGTATTACTTTGAATTTAATATATATTATAACAATGAGATTTGTTAAAAGAAATAATTCTTTTTTTATTATTGGGGATAATGAAGTTGTACAATCTTTATCCCAATTAGAAGACTTCGGTATTGAGTTAGAATCAACAAAAATTTATAAAATAGATCTGCATGACCTAACTTATCCTGAATTAAACTCCAAAGCTTCAAGGCTTCATTCAAATCGCACCAAATATATTTTGGAATGCCTACACCAATTAAATTTCAATGAAATGTTGGCAGGAGTAAATCTTGACAGGGTTGGTATATACGTCAACGGCTCACATAATTATATAGACATAAGCCATCCTCGTTTCGATGCCCTAACAGATGAAGAGGGATACTATCGTCTTTTGAGAAATTCCATTGCTCCAACTTATTCTATCAAAAATGACATTGGTATAGTTCCAGGTCATATTGCAATTAAATACAACCTTCATGGACCTTCGTTTGTAATGACAAGTCTTTCTAAAAATCAACTTTTAGAAAAAGTGTCTATGGATCTTGAGTCTAGCATAATTGATTTGGGACTATTATGCTTTTTAAATACTTACGAAGATCCGATGGTTTTGTCTGAACATGCACAATTGGCCGGTGAAAAAAATATTTATGAAGCAGTCGGAGTCATCGTCATTAAAAATGACAATGACATATCATTAATTCGAAATCGTGGTCTCTCTCAAGGATATTTTGGTTATTTGAATGATTTTGATCTTATCTAGTTAAGGATTTTCAATGAGTAATGGTATATTAGAAAAAGCGATATTAATCTTGAGCAAGATGACGTTAGATAACTCTTTTGTCATTACAGCAGATTCAAAAATCGTAGAAGATATTGGCCTTGAGTCAATAGATTTCGTAGATTTCGTTTTTGAGCTTGAGCAAGAGCTTGGATTTCACATTGATATTTCAGATTTAAGCATTTCTCTTTCAAAAGAAAGTGGAAAGCGATTTCGACAAGTCACTGTTGGAGAGATCGTAAGTTACTTAGAAAAGCATAAGGAATAAATTGAAGTTAGCAAATGCTTATATTGGCCACGGAAATCTTCTGACTCCTTTTGGCGATGGCTTACTTCATAATTTTCAATCTATTTTAAACAATCAATGTGCGTATAAATTATTGGGTAATCATCCCTGGGGATCGGGTTTTCCTCAGATGCCGGTTGGACTTATTTCGAACGAATTCTTTCAGCGCACTTTTCTTAGAAAAGCTAGTCGGGCAGAAATTGTTTTGGATTATTTAATCAAAGAATTCTTAAAAAACAATTCAATGCCCTTAATAGATGTTGTATTTATTTTATATAAAAACATTGAAATATTTGAACTTTATCGCAAAAAGAATTCATGTCCAAAGTCTTTATTTGAATTGATGGATCAGCGTTCAGTGGCGAACATTTTCAAGTTAAATAATCTTAAAATATCAGAAAGCAATATTTGTATTGTTGATAATACTTGCACTACAGGTCTCAGTTTACTTTCTCATGCCTCACAGGGCATAACTTTAAATCGATGGAAAAATGCGCTTGTGTGCACAATTGATTTGATCACTCCAAATACTTTATTTTGTCTTCATAGTTTGGGAGCTTTGGCTTCTAGGGCCCATGAGACGGATGGTTTTTCCCGTCCTTTTGATTCCGATCGAGATGGATTTGTTAAGACTGAATCTGGATCATTAGCATTGGTTTCAAATGCACTTGAAACTTTTGAAGGCAATGAATTAATGCAAATGATTTCATTTCATCAAACCAATGATGCTTATCGAGTAACCGATGGTCGCGACGATGGACAATATATAAAAAAAGCTATGGATATAGCGCTTGTAGATTCAGGATTGGAGTTGAAAGATTTGGCGTTTATAAAGTCTCATGGAACCAGCACCATGCTAAATGATAAACATGAGGCAGATGTTATTGGGCAAGTTTTAAAAGAATTTAGTGTACCGGTTACTTCGCTAAAGGGGCATTTGGGTCATACGACTGATGCCTCAGGATTAACCGAAAATTTGATTGCCGGATTTGGTTTAAGTCAAAACTACATTTTACCAATAAAAAATTGTCCAAATCCTGAATTTAGCCTTGATTTTGTTTTAGGTGATTTTAGAAGAACTAATTCAAAGTATTTTCTTAGTAATGCGTTCGGATTTGGTGGTCATAATATCTCCGCCGTTTTTAGAGTGCTTTGATTTTTAATAAATGAAAACGATTAACTTGCACGAATAATAAATAAACTAAACATGCTTGAAATATCTTTGATAAGATCTGGATTTTAGTTCATAATTAAATGAAGTGTTTGGTATTTAGTAAAAAAAATTGGTGCCCGAGGCGAGACTCGAACTCGCACGCCCGGTAAAGGGCGAGGGATTTTAAATCCCTTGTGTCTACCATTTCACCACCCAGGCGGTTATGAAAAAATTTAAAAAGACGATTTCATATTCTCAAGAAGTTAATTTATTTTGTCAATTAGAAAATGTTCTTCGCAGTTTCTTGGTTATATACCTCTTATCAGCTTGCTCGAGCGTTAATTCAGTAAAGGTTTTGGAGGCAAAACCGTTAGTGAGTGATCAGCAGCAAGTCATTATGCCTGGCTGGTTTAAAATCTCAGAAAATTTTAGTCATCGAGACCCGGAAGGCAATTATTTAGTTCATCCTTTTTTTGATTTATCCCCAAAATCAGAAAACTTGAAGGATCAATCACTTTTTAATTATTTCGTTACAGTGCCTTTTGAAAGTCTCTATAAATATAACTTCGATCTTTATTCCGGAAAGCTTTATAAGGAACGAAATTACTGCTCATCAAATGACGTGTGGGATATTTACACGAGTGAGATTTTTAAACCAAATTTTACACAGGGAATTGTACCTCGAACTTACGATCAAAATCTTTCTCCACAAAAAATTATTATTTTTTCTAATAGCGATAAATTAAATAAAAATTTTAGTTATGACATAAAGCAATTTCATACTGCTAGAGTCCTGGGTTCATTTATTATAGAATTCTGTGAGGTTTATCCTTGTGGTGCGAAGTCTAAATGGCTACCTTCACAAATCCTAGTAGGTGTTGATTCTGCAGATGCATCTCTCAGCAAAGTAAGTTTATTAAGTGAATTAAAATCAAAGTTTGATTGGAATTACGTACGCGCCATGCTTGTCAACCAAGATGGAGTTCATAAGTTAGGACAAAAAACAGTGCCAGCTTATCGCATTACTCGGGAATTGACGCAGGCAGATTCCCTTAAATACCTAAACAAAAACTCTAAAAATGTTGATGTTTTGGAATTAGAAAAGTGGAGAGAAACCTGTTTTAAGCTTTATAATGACATTTGGGATAAATCTGAGATTATTCGTCTCGATAAGGTTGGACAAAAAGACCGCTTTTTTAAGTATTTTAAAGAATTTTATAAATTTTATTATAAAGATTTTAATCAATGTCAAAAATTAGTTAGACCCGCCAACATCACTGAAAACGATAATCGATTATGGTTCTTTTCTTTTTTGCAGGCCTTCAGTAATCTTGAAAGTAATGGTTATTACTACAATTGTTGGGATAAATCCTGGGCCTATAATCCCTACGTCCAAGATGATCATTATTACTATGATCAGGCAAAAGAATTTGAGCGATGTCACGCCAGAGATTTTGAAAAAATTTTTGACCAAACAATGAGTGGCTTAGGCTTAATGCGAGTCCAGACAAGTAAATTTTTTCGATTTATAGAATATGACACTCAACGAGGTGGTAGTCATCAAAAACTTTATTCTTGGGTTCAACTGCAAAGTAAATCCAATGTCTGCCTAGATGGTCAGGATTCATCGGAGGGGCAATTGGAAATCTTTCCGCAGGATGTTGTTTGGCCGGCTTACCTTAAAGATGAAGAGAAGATAATCAAGTAAGTAATTGATTTACTTTTTCTAGTCTTCTTCCTAAAATATCCACTAGTTTTATAAACATTCAATGAATTTTTAATAGGAGACTTTATGTCGACTAATAAGCGTCTAGTAAGCGCACTAACTAAAAACAGCGAAGAAGATTTTGCTTTAGAGCGACTGATAGTCACTACAAAGGCAGATTCATTTTTAGAATGGGCCAAACGCTGGGGGCAGAGCAATTCTCTTTGGCCTTTTCCCTTCGGAACCGCTTGCTGTGCTATTGAGTATATGGCAGTTGTTGGACCCAAGTACGACGCTAGTCGTTTTGGTGCTGAAGTCGTTAGATTTTCACCACGTCAGTCAGACCTGATGATCATTGCAGGAACTATCACAGAAAAACAGGCCCCAATTTTGCGAAGAATTTATGAGCAAATGGCAGATCCGAAATGGGTAATTGCGATGGGGGCTTGTGCTTCTTCAGGTGGTTTTTACAGAGCTTATCACGTGGTTCAAGGTGTTTCTCGAGATATTCCCGTAGATATTTATATTCCTGGTTGTCCACCAACTCCAGAAGCAGTTCTTCAGGGTATAATGCAAATTCAAGAACGAATCAAAAAAGGCGTTTCAAGTTATGCAGATGCTCAAAAAATTGAAGAAGACGAACTAGCGTTATCGACACTTAAGGCTGAATAACTTTTGATATAAAAATAACAAATTCTTAAATAGGTTCTAGACATGCAAGAGCAAAATAAATTTTCCGATGATCTTAAAAACGCTTTTGGAGATAAATACTCTTTTGTTTTTGATAATCATGTTCTGTTTGCTGATACAAAAACTTTATTATCTACCATGGCCAAGCTTAAAGACATTTTTAACTTTAACATGCTACTTGATGTATGTGGAGTTGATAACTGCAAGCGACCAGTCACTGAATGGACCCATGGAATTAGATTTGAATCAGTATATCATCTTTTAAACATGGATTTAAGTCAACGCATTCGCGTGCGAGTGCCTGTTGATGTTGATAACGGAGAAATGGTGCCATCAGTGGTATCGTTTTGGAAAGCTGCTGATTGGTTTGAAAGAGAAGCTTGGGATATGTATGGAATTACTTATCTTGGTCGCAAAAAAGAACGCCTGCTTACTCATCATGAATTCGTTGGCCACCCACTAAGAAAAGACTATAGGGCCGATCACAATCAACCACTTTCAGAATCTTTGGACATTTTTTTTGAACCAGATCCATCTATTTCTGCTGACGAAGCTAGAAAGCGTGAGTGGATCAATATTGGACCTTCCCATCCTGCTACCCATGGAACACTTCGCATTATGGCGGAGATTGAAGGAGAGGTCATTAAAAGATCTAAATTAGAAATTGGTTATCTCCACCGCTGTTTTGAAAAAATGGCGGAAAATCATTTGTACAATCAAGTCATCCCATATACCGATCGGTTGAATTATTGTTCAGCTCCAATGAACAATATTGGATGGTGCAAGGCGATTGAAGATATGATGGGGATTGAAATTCCTGATCGTGCCAAGGCCCTTCGTATGATTTTGGCTGAATTATCGCGTGTCATTGATCATTTGGTTTGCATTGGTGCCGGTGCGGTAGACTTAGGCGCCCTTACCAGCTTTTGGTTTTGTTTTGAAGAAAGAGAGAGAGTCTATGAACTTTTTGAAAAACTATGTGGAGCTCGTCTCACAGTGTCGCTAACCCGAATTGGCGGAATGGCCCAGGAGCTTCCAGTTGGATGGGTCACTGATTGCCTTGAAGTTGTGAAAAAAATTGAAAAGGGAATTGCTGAAGTTGATAGATTATTAACTAAAAATAAAATTTATGTCGACAGAACACGAGTGTGTCCAATCACGGCTCAAAATGCTATCGCTTGGGGATACACAGGACCTTGCCTTCGTGCTACTGGAGTTAACTACGATATAAGAAAAGCTAACCCGTATTACTTTTACAAAGATGTCGATTTTGAAATTCCTGTCGGGCAAAACGGAGATAACTATGATCGTTATTTAGTTCGTATGGAAGAGATGAGGCAATCACTTCGTATTGTTAATCAAGTTCTAAACAACTTACCAAGTGGGCCTTATCAATCACTTGATAAGAGAGTTTGTATTCCGCCCAAAAAAGAAGTTTACACTAATATTGAAGGATTAATGAATCACTTCATGCTTGTCATGAAAGGTGTGCGACCTCCAGTTGGGGAAATTTATTCTGCTACTGAGGCGGCCAATGGAGAACTGGGATTCTACGTTATTTCTGATGGAGGACCAAATCCATATAGGGTGAAAGTTCGTCCGCCGTGCTTTGCGATTTATCAATCCTTTAGTGAAGTCGTGCAAAATAAAATGATTTCTGATGCCATTGCCGAGCTTGGGGCAATGAATATAATTGCGGGAGAGTTAGACCGATGAGCAAATTAGAAAAAATTGAATTTACTGCAGAAAATTTAGCTCGTTATAAAGAGTATCTAACTCGTTATGACGATATTGAATCTGCACTTTTGCCAACCTTGCATCTTGCACAGGAGCAATTCGGTTGGCTGCCAGATCATATCGTGAAGTATCTTGCAGAGTTAATGGGAATTCCTGAAATTCATATTAAGGAAGTCATCTCTTTTTACGACATGCTTTATGATACTCCAGTCGGCAGAAATATTGTTCATGTTTGCACCAATATAACTTGTTCAATGTTTGGTGGAAGAGAAATCTATCAAGGATTGTTAAAGCATTATGAAACAGATTTTTTAACTCCAACTCGAGACGGAAGAATTTCGATTCAAAAAATGGAATGTCTTGGTGCCTGTGAGATTGCACCTTGCATGCGATTGAATAATGACTTTCTTGGAAATGTAGACTTGCAAACTGCTATTCATAAAATTGATGAACTCCCATAAAGGATTATGCGATGAAAGACTCTGCCAATTATAAAGATTACGCTCTACTTAGTTATCACCATATTCCTGGTGTACACAATCTAGAAATTTTTGAGCGAGCAGGTGGTTATGAAACCATGAAAGCTTGCTTTGACAAGGACCCCGAGGCTATCAAGGAAGAGGTTAAGCAATCTGGTCTGCGCGGTCGCGGTGGTGCTGGGTTTTCAACAGGGGTGAAGTGGGGATTTTTTACAAAAGATAGAAGTGCCATAAAATACCTTTTATGTAATGCAGACGAATCTGAGCCGGGAACATTCAAAGATAGATATTTGGTTGAAAAAAATCCACATATTTTGATAGAAGGAATGATTATTTCCGCATGGGCGCTTGGAACTCAAAAAGGTTACATCTATATTCGTGGTGAATTTTATCATCAAGCAATGATTTTAGAAAAGGCAATTAAAGAAGCTTATGCAAATGGATACTTAGGGAAAAATATTTTAGGAAAAGGTTTCGATTTTGATCTTTATGTTCATCGTGGAGCAGGTGCATATATTTGTGGTGAAGAGACGGGGATGATTTCTTCGCTTGAAGGAAAAAAAGGTCAACCAAAGCTAAAGCCACCATTTCCGGCGATTAAGGGTTATCGTGGACTACCTACGATGGTTAATAATGTTGAGTCCCTTGCAGCTATACCATGGATTATGAAATTTGGAGCTAATGCTTACAAGCAGTGGGGAACCGAAAAATCTCCAGGCACTAAATTATTTTCAATCTCTGGTGATGTCAACAAGCCTGGAGTTATTGAAGTTCCTCTCTCCACAACTCTTAAAGAAATTATAGAAGTGCATTGTGGTGGTGTTAGAAATGGCAATAAGTTAAAAGCGGTTATTCCTGGCGGTTCTTCGGCCCCAATCTTTAACGCTGAGGATTCGCTCATTGTAAAAATGGATTATGAGGATGTCGCCGCTAAAGGCTCAATGCTTGGCTCAGGGGCTATCATCGTCTTAGATGAAACTCGAAATATGGGAGAAGTACTTAAATGGACATTGGAGTTTTATCATCACGAATCCTGTGGGCAATGTACTCCGTGTCGAGAAGGAACTGGTTGGATGGAGAAAATTTTGAAGAGAAAAGAAATTGGAGTCGCAAAAAAATCAGATATCGAACTTTTAGATAAAACAGCAGCATCGATGAGAGGACAAACTATTTGCGCTCTTGCTGATGCCGCAGCAATGCCAACTCAAGGAATGATCAAGGTCTTCAGAAATGAGTTGGAGCAATATGTAACGACAGTAGCTAAAAAATAAATAATCACTTTCATTTGAGAATAATAAAATGACTGAAAAAGTAAAATTTAAATGGAACGGAAAAGAAATCGAAGCAGACAAAGGGAGCAACTTGCTTAAAGCTGCTCTTGATAATGGAATTGAAGTTGCCCATTATTGCTATCATGCAGGGCTCTCGGTCGCTGGAGTTTGCAGAATGTGCATGGTGGAACAAGATGGAGTTCCTCGTCCATTTCCAGCATGTAATGCTAGTTGCGGTGAGGGGATAGTCGTTAGAAATGATACTCCTAAAATTAAAAGTTCGATCGAAGCTACATTATCCTTTCACTTGTTAAATCACCCACTAGATTGCCCTGTTTGTGATCAAGCTGGAGAGTGTGGGCTTCAAGACTATTACATGAAACACGGTCAATATGATTCTCAAATGGTCGACAAAAAAGTTCACAAGGATAAGGTTCAAGATATTGGTCGAAATGTTATGTTAGATGCAGAGAGATGTATTTTATGCTCTCGCTGTACTCGCTTCACGGAAGAGGTAACTAAAACTCATGAGCTAGGCATTTTGAATCGTGGTGATCATGCAGAAATTACAGTTAATGAAAAATTAAAAAATAATTATGCTCAAAATTTAGTTGATATATGTCCAGTAGGTGCTTTAACAAGCAAGGATTTCCGATTTAAACAAAGAGTTTGGTTTCTCGAAGAGGTTCAAACAACATGTATTGGTTGTGAAACTGGTTGCTCAGTAAAAGTGTCTGAGAATAAGAACGGAGCTTTTAGAGTTAAGCCTTCTTATGATCACGAAGTTAATGGGCATTGGATGTGTGATGATGGTCGAAATATCTACAAGCACGTATCTGGAGCCTTAAGATTATTTGGAGCTCAAGAAAATCTTAATGGACTCTTTGTGCCAGTTGATGAATTTAAAACTCATCAGTTAGCAAAAGGCAAAACTCTTAAATTTATCCTTTCGACTGGATTAACCAACCAAGAATACGAAAAGTTTTTTGAAAAAATAAAAGGTAAGTCAGCTCAAGTCGCTTTATATGTTTTGCCAAATCAGGGTGAAGATTTTGATGGTCTATTAACTAGGGGGGATAAAAATCCCAATTTAAGAGGTGCAAGAAAGGCTTTTGAAGATGCAGGGTATGATTCCTCCCAAAATGCTTTAGACAAACTTTTATCATCTGTTTCAAGTAACGATGCCATTTTTGTTGTTGTTCCTGAAATTATTTACAATGAAGATCACTTCAATACGCTTATTTCTAAAGTTGAAAAGGCTGGGCTGAAAATAGCACTCACTCATGGTGAGACGCTATCAACATTAAGAGCATTTGATTTTCTTCTGCCAATACCAACTTTTGTTGAGAAAAATGGTGATATTATAAATTTTCAAAATAAAAAACGCGCCCTTCGTTCGGGCATATCCTACGGAGAAACCTCTAAAGATGTTTCTTATTATGCAGGTTGGGTGAATCTATGATTTTAAAATCAGATCTCTATCGCGAACATGGGTTTTTAAAAGGATTATATCTTGGTTTAAAGTTAACCATGATTACAATGCTAAAAAATATTTTCAAACAAGAGAGGATGACTTTAAATTATCCTGAAGAAAAATATTTCTACTCAGATCGGTTTAAGGGAAAGCACGTTTTAACTGTTAAAGAAGATGGTACTCTTCGATGTACATCTTGCATGCTTTGTTCTACTTACTGTCCGGCCCAATGTATTCATATTGTTGCTGCTGATGATTCTGATAAAGAAGTTGAAAAAGCGCCCGTGTCATTTGAAATTGAGATGCTTCGTTGTGTTTTTTGCGGATTCTGTGAAGAAGCTTGTCCGGTAGATGCGATCCGATTAACAAATGAATATGAGATGTCCGGTCATGCTGAGCAGGAATGGGTTGCAGATCATTATGAACTAGCTTTTAGAAAATCTTTAAATAATGGTAAGGGAATTGTATCGACGGTAGATGATAAAGATCGACTTAAGCTTCGTCTTTAACTAGGTTCCAGCAGACTTTAAGCGTGCAATGCGTTCTAATCGTCTGCTGGAGAAAGTGCCTGTGAAAGCATTTTTAAATAATCATCACGCTCGATTTCGCTTCCCCCTAATGATTTTATAACTGGGGTGACCATTTGGGTATCAAGCCAGTGAATTCCATTTTTATTTAACATGTACATTAATGAAACAAGTGCCACTTTAGATGCATTTTCTTCAAAATGAAACATGGACTCACCGGAATAAAATTGATTAATGCAAACGCCATATACACCACCAACTAATTTTCCATTTAGATAACATTCTGAAGAGTAGGCAAAACCTTGCTTGTATAGATCTATATAGGCTTGGATAATTTCAGCAGTAATCCAAGTTCCAGGCTGATTTGATCGTTTAACTTGAGCACAGTTTAATATGACATTTTCAAAGTCATGATTAAATTTTATCTCAAAAGGATTTTTTTTAAGGAACTTTCGAAAACTTTTTGGCAAATGTAAATCTTCAAATCTTAAAATGCCTCTTGGATTTGGAGAAAACCATGCAAGTGGAAATTCTTCAGAAATTGGCCACGGAAAAATTCCTTGTGAGTAGGCGAGTATAAGAGAATCTATTTCAAGATCACCACCAATGGCCAAGAGCCCATGCTCATCTGCCGTATCCACTTCAGGAAATTCTAAAATCGCCATTTAGCGCTCTACTCCCATGGCTTGAATGAGAAAAGTTGAAAGAGTGCTTGCAACTAAGAGTGTTGTTTCTGGCTCAATTTGACTTATGGCGGACGATTTAACCATGGGAGCGATTTCGACCATATCCGCCCCAGTGATTTTGAAATGTTCAAATAGTTCATGCATGATTACCATTGGTTCATGTGGTGAAAGACCATGTGGCTCCGGAGTTCCAGTTGCACCAGCATAATTTTGATCAAGACAATCTATGTCAAATGTAATGTAAAGTTCTTCGACTTCCAATTCTTTTAATTGCAAAGTGATTGACTTAGCAATCGTTAAGGCACCTTTTTCGAGTACTTCTTTGGCCCATATTTGAGTATGACCAAATTTTTTTTCCCAAAAATTTTTATCTTTACCGGAAGCTCGTATTCCAATTTGAATTAAGTGCTTGGGACTTTCCAAAAAGGGCATTATTTGGGAGGTCCATGTTCCAAAACATAAATCAATCCCAAGTCTTTCCTCCAAAAGATCGGTATGAGCATCAAAATGAATAACTGCAACTTTTTTATTTTGCTGCTTTTTTGCCTCAAGATAAGCCCTGATCATGGGATAACTTACGGAGTGGTCGCCACCAATCATAAAGATAGTTTTTTCTGGATAGAGACTATGGATGCCTGTTGCAAAATCATAGGCGATAGAAAGAGGGGAGACTGGTAGTTTAATTTTGTCATCTTTGTATAAGGATGTACGACATTTCTTTATTGTTTCATCATTTAAATATTTATCGTGAAGTAAATGAGGAATTACACGAACGTCTCCAACGTCAAATACCGGAAGCTTTTCTCCAGAGCTTAATAAGGTTTCTCTTAAAAAAAGTGGTCCCCAGTTTGCGCCACGTTGAATGCCACCACCTGTATCTGAGGGGATTCCAAAAATAAAACATTTTGAAGCTGGTATGCTTTTAGCTAAACTTTCTTCCCATTTTTCTTGGACTTTGTTTTGAGAAACGATATCGCTTCCAAAAATTTTTCTTTGAAGTAATAATCTTTTGTCAGAGGCAGTGTGGATTGTGAAAACTCCCTCGCCTGGAGGCGTTAGGTAGAGTCTTATCTTTGCAAATAATTCGTTTTCAGAAATAAATTCCATAATATTAGATCCTTTATATTAAAAAATTATTACGCAGTTTGTTTTGTAATATTATATGCGAATAGTTTTTTTTAAATTCTTCAATTTCCATTTTAATGAAATCTTCAATGGTATTAAATTCAAATTGAATTGTTTCCTCGTTTAGCTGAGAGTATACACCTGCTATGTGTGAGGTTGTTTTAATGTTTTTCAATTTGTTAAATTCTGCAAAGTCTATTGGCTCTTTTTCAAAAACATCTAGCACTGCATGGGCATTTGGTTGTTGAGTCAATATTTCTAAGAGATCAATGGTATTTATCAGAGCGCCTCTTGCGGCATTGATGAGCAAAAAATCTTCGCTTAATTTCATCATTTTTTCCATGTTAATAATGTGCTTGCTTGATGGGTTTAGGCTGCAGACGGGTATAACAACATCAATATCTTTTAAGGTTAATTGATTTAGGTTTTTAAATGGATCGTAAATATTTAAAGAAGCGACTAATGGTGAAAGGCATTGTTGTAAAATTGAGCCGATATGTCCTTGTCCCAATACAAGCACATTTAACTCGTTTAACAGTTTTCGCGGCCATTTGCGATCCTTATTCCAAGTATGTTGTTCTGGAATAGATCCGTAATGAGAAAAAAGTGCACTTAAAATATAATTAGTAACCGCATGTGCTCGCAAAGAATTTCCTAAAACAATTGGAAATTGCGATGATTCAACAAAGGTAGTTGAAAAATTATCATATCCAGAATTAGGGTGAATGATTAGTTTGCAGCTTTTTATTTGGTTAGAACTTAGAAGAGACAGGTCGCTGTGAGTATTTGTAATTAGAATGTCTGCATCTTCATTTGAATTATCTAACATCACTACATGTGCGATGCTTTCTAGTTTCAATTTTTCAGCTTTTGAAAAATTAGATTCAAAATATGGTGAAGAGTTGATTCTTTTTACAGTATACTTATATGGAATCTCTTTCTTCATAGATATATTCTTTGTAACTTGTTTTGCAGTATCTAGTGTTTGAGTTGTCAGAACTATTTTCTGAGCTTAATGATGCTCCGTTGCTGGATACATTATAGCATTTCGTTTCTTTTTTCCAATAACTATTGGTTGCATCTGCTTGAGTAACTATTGGATCTCCATTGCTAGTTCTAAGCTCATAATCGAGTTCCTCTGCAATAAAGTCTAGGCCAGCAGTTTCAATTTTATCATCATCTTTTGAAACCATAAAATCTATTACTTTATAGCGAGTTTCTTTCTGAAAAAGAATTTCAGCAATGTCGTCTGGTGTAATGGTTGGTCTACCAAAGCGATATTGGGTTGGCCAATGTGTATTGCCGTAGACAATATAGACAAGTTCAGAGCATACGATTTTATCTAGCGTCGAAATATCAAAATTAAAGTCGTACTCTTTACCAATTTGATCCATTCCTCTGGCAACCTGATCAATGACCAGGTTTTGATTGTCAAATTCATCAATTTTTCGAATGATACTCATTTCATCGACATTTAAAAAGTCTTCCAAGCGATTAAGAGTAACTCCGGAGCGTACAGCTTCGAGGACAACTTTACCTGCTTCTATTTGTTCGTGGTAAGCAATTATATCTGGGTGATTCCACATTCCTATAGAAATAAGTTCTTCTTTGGTGCCTAGGTAGACGGCGACATGACCAAAGTGTCCAGGAATAAATTTATCTGTTAAAACAAAAGGACTTTTTTCAATTAAAATATCCATTGGACGCAATTGTTTTTTTACTCGATCAGTTGCGTAAGCGTTTTTAAAAAGATGCCCTTTTCTCCAATGAACGGAGCCTGCGATATTACCGAAAATTTGACTGAACCAACCAGCGATTTTATTGACAGTCGTTATTACTGAATCAAGAAAATAAAAATGATTCATTGAAAAATGAGTTCTGCCTTGGGCAATGAGTTTAGATGTTGGATTTGTATAAATTGCATCAATCAATATGACGCTTTTTGGGTCAAATTCTAAAGATGATTTCAATTCATCTTTTATTGAACGAACAAGATTTATTTGCTGAGAGAATTTTAAACTTTCTCCAATGTCGACACTGTATTCGCAAATTTTAATCAAATCATTTAGGGTTTTATCGATACCTTCAGGATTAGAGATTTTTTCAAGTAAGGCATTCTTTACAATTCGTCGGAAGTTTCCATCTTTTTCGTAGAGAATATGGTGCATATTTTCTAGATGATCAAGTACTAATAAATGTCCTGTTAACCAGATTAAGTGAGCTTTTATCATCGGGATATTTCTAATATCGCTGGCGAAAGTTTTAGACATTCTTATTCTTCCAACGTCATAGACTTTGGCAAAATCAAGAATTTTTTTATTTATCTTGTAATAGATTGTAATGGTTCTTCTTAGAAAAAATAGTTCAGTTCCAGACAAGGTGTCTTGATTTTGAATTTTGTTTAGCAGATTTTGGGTAAAATCTAAATCAAATTTCTTAAACTCCTCAAAGAGAATAATTAGCTTTTTAAAGCTCTCCATGTTTTGGTCAATATCTTCCATGGGATTTAAGAATTTCAGCTTTATTTTATCAATTTCTTTCGACGTTTTCTCAATAGGGTTCAGGCTTGCGCCCAGATCGATGACATTATCTTCGGCCTGAGCAACATGGGTCAGAAACAAAAGTATTAAAATTAAAATGTTTAAAATTTTCAATTCTCTCTCCAGACTAATTAGGGTAAATTCTACTCTAGACTTGATCTGACACAATGAGTCCTGTAAAAACTACACAGGTAGTAAATATTAGGAATTATTGATTGTTTAACCGGGAAAAGGCATATGATTTCAATCAAATCAGCAAGAGAAATTGACTTAATGAGGGCCACTTGTCAATTGGCAGCGCAAACCCTTGAATATATAGCTCCATTTGTCAAAGTTGGGGTGACAACTGAAGAAATTAATTCTCTTTGTCATGAATTTATTGTTGCTCGCGGCGCCTATCCCTCGCCGTTGAATTATCATGGTTTCCCTCGGTCCGTTTGCACTTCTTTAAACGAAGTTATTTGTCATGGTATTCCTAGTAAGTCTGACGTTATCAAAGATGGCGATATTCTTAATATTGATGTCACTACTTATCTCAATAAGTTCCATGGTGACACAAATAAAACTTTTTTAGTTGGTAAAGTAAGTGACGAAGTAAAGAAATTGGTCGATGTGACTTATCTTTGTATGCGAGAAGCTATCAAAACGGTGCGTCCAGGGGGGCATATCGGTGATATTGGTGCCATTATTCAGGAAATTGCCCATTCGCATGGCTACTCTGTCGTCGAGGATTATTGCGGTCACGGAATTGGCAGAGAGTTTCATGAAGCTCCCCAAGTGGTACATGTTGGAAAAGCCGGGACGGGCCCGGAGATGAAACCTGGAATGACTTTTACCATTGAACCAATGATTAATTTAGGGGCTAAGGAAGGAAAGGTTTTAAAAGATGGCTGGACTGTTGTGACTAGAGATAAAAAGTGGTCCGCGCAATTTGAGCACACTATTTTGGTGACGTCTAATGGTCATGAAATTTTGACATTGAGAAAAGAAGAACTCATCTAATGAAAAATCATCATGCCTATTACCAAAATACTGATTTACGTTGGATTGAATTAAGCATTGATTTCGATAAAAATATCGAGAGAATTGATAAACTAAATTTTAGTGGATCTTTAGTAGAGGCCTATCAAAACGAATTGACAGAGTTGAGCCTTAAGGTTGAGGGCTCATTGATCGAATCTGCTATGAAGTTGAGTTCTCGAGATTTTCAAAATATAAAAAAATTAGCAAATGGAGAAAAAGCTTTTACATCGTTAGGTTTATGGCTTCTTCATCAAGCCATTAACGACTATTTCGGAAGGGGTCGATCATTAGCATCTCAAGAAAATCTCATATGCCACTGCTATGGAGTTAGTCGCGAAGACCTAAAGACTAATCTTATTTCTAGAATCGATTATGATCTAGAAATCATTATTGCTGAAACTAAAGCTACCTCTGCATGTGGGACATGTACTGCAAAGATTGTTCGCGAATTGAAAAAAATTCGTGAAGATCATGGCTTAGTAAAAGGGTTCAAAGATGCTCGAACTCGAGTTGACAAGGATGGAAACTGGATCAAAATAAATAATATGTATCCTGCAGAATTACTTATTAAGTTGGAAGAACTAAAAATTCAGTGGATGATTCGTGAAAATTTAGTTGATCTTTATAAAATAGAAATCGTTGAGCTCGAAGGCCATCATGTTGATCTAGCTGTCGTATCTCTATTAGTTGGCAAAAGTGACAATTCCGAAACATTGATAAAGGCCCTTTCTGAGTATTGGAAATCAGAGATTGGGGCCCATTTTTTTCTTCATCTTGCGAACTAGTTTCTTTTCTGCACTTTCAGCATTTCTGACACATTCACGTTTTATGGAAGGTAAAAACTCTAGCTTTTTAAATATACTTTCAATTTTATTTTTATCTTTTAGTAACTCGTGGAAGCTGATTTCTTCCTCTAAGTATTTTAAACGATCAAAGAGTATCTTAGTTTCAGGAATGGCTTTTTCTAAGCAGTAAGGCGTTGCCATTTCAGATTGGATTGAAGCAAGAAAGTGAGTAAAGAATCGAATAACTTGTTTTTGGAATTCGTTGATAGAGCTTTTTTGTATTATCTGAGCTGATTGATCAGTTTCTGCAATTTGAGAATACTCATAAATTTCTGATTCCTTTAACAAAAGCATTCTTAAAAGTTTTATTGTTGGAGAAGTAGTTTTTGTTTCACAAATTTCATTAATAAAATGCTCTTTTAGAGTTATGTCACTGGAACTTGCAAGTTCATTGATAAATTCTTGGTTAAGTCGATAAAGGCTTCCTAAGTTTTTTTGCTTGAAAAGTTGCGCTTCTTCTTTTGCTAGGCAGTGCAAAAGGGGGTTAGGAGCAGCGTAAATCTCGGCACTAGTGCATATGACATAAAAAAGTGATATTAGGATTTTTCTCATGGTCATTTGTCTATCCATTTTAGAGTCAATTAATGACAATTATTTTCTCTAAGTATATAGTTTGGCTAAAGAGACATCAATAAAAAGACGCGGGGTAAGGCTTTGAAAGAGATGAGTTTTTGGGATCACCTTGAGGAGCTCAGAAAAACAGTTATAAGAATCGTAGCAATTCTTGGTGTCACCTTTATCTGTACTACAATTTATGTCGATCAAATTACAGAGTGGCTTTTGCGTCCGCTAAGGGCTTCATTGCACGATTCAAAGTCGGGTATAATAGTCTATCACTCCATTTTTGAGAAAGCATGGGTGCAAGTGGATGTGAGTATCTGGTGGGCCATTATGATTTCCTCGCCGTTGTGGTTTTATCAAATTTGGAAATTCATTAAGCCAGGTCTTCATGATCATGAAATACGAGCGGTAAAACCATTTATGATTTTGGGTTTAATGTTATTTCTGGGGGGAATGGCATTTGGGTATTATGTGGCATTTCCGTTTGGATTTAAGTTTCTCTCAATGATAGGAGTTGGCGATGTGCAGGCCAATATAAATCTTCGCGATTATATTTCTACTTCGAGCCAAATTCTATTGTTTTTAGGGATCATATTTCAATTTCCCAATATATTATTGATACTAGGTTTTATGGGACTCGTCACAAAACAATTACTTCGAAAATTTAGGCGATATGTTTATGTTGGACTTTCTATCATCGCTGCTATTTTCTCACCTCCTGATGTCATCTCAATGCTGTCTGTTTGGATACCTTTGTGCATTTTATATGAAGTTGGCGTTCTTGCCGTTGCATGGGTTGTGCATCCTTATTTATACCGAGTGCATATGAAGGAGAATAAAAAGTGAATACTAAAAAAATAAAAATATTAATGATTGAGCTGATACTTCCTTTTTTGATGAGCTGGTTTTTCATGACAATTTTAGTAGATATTATTGCAATCCCCACAGTTTTTCGAAATCTATCAAATATTAAAGAGGCAGGTAAAATTGGCATGATCGTTTTTAGAAAATTTAATTTTATTGAGATTTTCTTTGCGATAATGATTATTTTTGGACATCTGTCGAAAAAAGAAAAAAGGATATTAGATTTTATCTTGACTGTTTTTTTGCTCGTTTTAAGTATGACTTATTTTTTCTATTTAACTCCGGCTATAATAAAAACCACAATGGTCATTAATCAAACCTTACCACTAGACCCAAATTATGCGGTCTTACAATCCACTCATGCGTTCTATCATAACCTTTATCGAAATTTGGATGCCATGAAACTATTCATGTTACTATTTTTTATCGGAATTAAGCTATTTTACATTTTTAAAGAAAAAAATAAGGAGCTGTTATGATTCTTGTCACTGGGGGGGCCGGATTTATTGGCAGCGTCTTGGCAAAAACCTTAAACGAATTGGGTCATACTGATTTAGTGATTGTTGATAAGTTGGGTTCAACTGCAAAATGGAAAAATTTACGTAATTTAAAATTCCAGGAATATATTCATGCGGATGAACTTTTTAATGGCGATTATGATGATTTAATTTCGGAAGTAGATCTCATTTTTCACATGGGTGCTTGTTCGTCCACAACTGAAAAAGACATGGACTTTTTAATGAAAAATAATGTGGCATACACTCAAGCCCTATTTCGCTTTGCTGCCACCAAAAATATTCCTTTCATATACGCAAGTTCCGCTGCAACTTATGGATCTGGAGAATTAGGTTACAAAGATAGCCATGAACAAATACCTTCTCTGATTGCGATGAATCCATATGGCTATTCAAAACAGCTCGTAGATGAGTGGGTTTTAAAAGAGGAGCAGAAACCGGAACACTGGTTTGGATTAAAGTTTTTCAATGTCTATGGCCCGAATGAATACCACAAAGACGAAATGCGATCCCTTGTTGATAAATCGTTTCGGCAAATTAAAACCAATGGACTCGTTAAACTTTTTAAATCATATAAACCCGAATTTCGCGATGGAGAGCAATTAAGAGATTTTATTTACGTTAAAGATGTTGTTCGAGCAATGATCGAGCTGGCTGACCCGGAATTGGCATCAAAGTCAGGGATTTATAATTTAGGAACAGGCAAAGCAAGAAGTTTTATTGATTTAGCGAATGCAACTTTTAAGGCCATGGGGAAAGAGCCAAAAATCGAATACATTGATATGCCTGAAGCGATTCGAGATCAGTATCAATATTACACACAAGCAGACATGTCTAAATTTATGCAGGCTTTACCGGATTTTACATTTACCACTTTAGAGAATGGAGTGAGTGATTATGTACTAAATTATTTGATGAAATTAGATTCGCATTACTAAAAGCAAAGAGATTAAAATTATGAAAATTAATGGCGTAAAAGAAGCCGCAAAACTATTGGCAGGACTTTCAAGAGATGCTCGTCAAAAAGTATTAGAATTTATTTCTAAGAAAGATCCGCAAATGGCCGAAGATTTGAATAAAAGCATGTACACGTTTGAGGATTTGCGTTTTCTAAGCCCTTTGATGCTCATTGAACTTTTAAGAGAAGTTAACATAAATGATATGGGTCTTGCCTTAAGGCTTTCTTCTAAAGAGCTCAAAGAATTTGTCCTGAAAAATTCTCCTCGAATGATGAGGGATGAAATGGAATCCATTTTAACTGGTCCGCCACAGCTTGCCAGTAAGTTAGAAGAGGCTCAAGAAAAGATTATGACAACTGTAAGATCTAAAATTGAAAAAGGACAATTAATAATAAATAAAGACTCATCCGAAACTCTGGTTTAATTCTCATTGCCTGCTTCGTTGGTGTCATTTCGTTCACAAAAATTCAGCTAGTATCATAAGGGAGGTGTCACTTTCCCTCTTTCTATGCATTAAGAATTTGTTTTTCCGTAGGACCAAGAATGAGAGTTTTGGCACGATATTAGCTTTACTTATTCATGAGAGATCAAAAAATCTAGGATGGGTTTTTTTGATGATCATCTCTTCTATGGATGGAGGAGAATTAGTAAACATGGAAGTTTAAGGTCTCAAACTGAAAGAATTTACAGGAGAAGATCATGAAAAAAATGAATGAAAATGGATGTTTCACTATTTCTAGGGTTCAACAAAAAAAGACATTTCCATGGCTTCACCCTCCATTGAAAGCTTAGATGTATCTAAAAATTAGATACTAAGCATGAAATAATACTATTTAAGTTTTTGCTACAAAAGGCGTACTTTGCATAAAGTTTTTCCGGAGAATCTTTATGAAGTACGCCTTTTTTATATCTTTGCTTTTACTTTCAAATGTAGTTCTATCAAACGATAATCACATAAAATCTTTTAACGATTCAATTGCACTAACAACGATTTCTCAATTTCTCGAAGATGCATCTGAGGACGCAGATATATCGACAAGGATTAGTGATAAAAAACTAAAAATAAAAGATCCATCTATCTGTGTTGATGCCACTTCCGCCGATGCACTAAAGGATGCTCAGTTTGCGATCAGAGGGGTTCTAAGGCTATATCCTGATGAGGATTTGCCGATTGAAGAGGCACTTGTTGATTTAAAGAGCTATTTATCTAATGTTTACTTAAAGAAATGCATTTATATGAATGTTCAATCTCATAAAAAAGTTCAAAGTATTTATTATTTCAATGCTGCGGGAGATATTCATTTAAAGTTGGACATTGTGACTCTTTCAAAAATTTAACTTTGACACCATTGCTCTTGCTTGGCTTGAAAAACAGGGCCGAAATGCAACTATTGGCAATTTAAATCAACTATTTTTTGGCATAATCTTAGCATTGAATCTCTACATGCTTTCCACAGGACGATGGCAAGCTAAGCTTAAAAGGATTTTAAGTTTTAATATTGAAGGATTCATTTCATCTTTAGGAGACATCAATGGAAAAAGAAACAGCTCTTTATTTTGAAAACATTTTTTTGGAGCTAAAGAAACAAACATTGAATGAGATGAAACGAGAAGATAGTATCATCGAAACAACTTGTGGCGATGACGTTGATCAAAGTTTAAATGATAGAGAAAGAGCATTGACTCTTAAGCTTCTTGGAAGGCACTCGTTTATGCTAAAGAAGATTGAAGGCGCTCTATTAAAGATTAAAAATGGAAATTTTGGAATATGTGAAGAGTGCGAAGGTTCGATTGAAATCAATAGGCTTAAGGCAAGGCCGGTTGCATCCCACTGTATTGCTTGCAAAGAAGAACAAGAGCGTAACGAAGGGCAAGTGCTTTATGAAAATCGCTCCCATACTGTAGGAAAAGGATTTAACTCAAATGTTATTCCTATAAGGGAGACTTTTTACGGTAATGAGCATTTTAAATATCTTAAAACAGAAAATATCTAAGAGAATATAGGATGGAGAGCATTTGCTTGCTCCATCCTAGTTTTCCTATTGAACTTCAATGATAAGAAATTCTGCTCCTTGCTCTGAAACATTAATTGTTATTTCATTTGTTGCTTGATGAAAACCCAAAGCGTCTCCTGCATTTAGTTGTTGGTCATTAATTCTCATCTCTCCTTTTATCATTTGTATCCAAAAATGTGGCAAAGTTTGAGCTTTGAAGTAAACGGTTTCTTTTCGATTGTAGCGGCCAAGCCAAAATTGTGAATTTGAATTTAGGGATACTCCTTGAGTTGTTACCTCAAATGGTGCCGCGATAACTTTAATGAAATTGTAATCTGCTGGATGATAAATTATTTTTTGATCATATCGAGGTATGATTTCCTGTTTGTTTGGCAAAACCCAAATTTGAAGAAGATGCGTAGGGGTTTTGATATTATTATGCTCACTATGGGTTATGCCCGTGCCTGCACTCATGACTTGTATCTCTCCAGGTTTGATAATACCCAAATTTCCCATACTATCTTGGTGTCTAAGTTCCCCACTAATTACAAAAGTTATAATTTCCATATTGCGATGAGGATGCGTTCCAAAACCCATTTCAGGGGCTATGATATCTTCGTTTATTACGAGCAGGTTGTAGAAGCCTTGCCAATTTGGATCGTAATAATGACCAAACGAAAATGAATGCCAAGAATTTAACCAAGAAATTTGATTTTTTCCGCGATCATTTGATTTTCTAATTAGCATAGTTCATACCCTCAGTTTTTAATTTGCATTGATTATCAATTATATTGAGTAATTTTAAAACGTTATTAATATTATAAGATTCATAGCTATTGAAAAAGAGGTTGTATTTTTTTCAAAAAAGAATTTATACATTCACTTTCGTGATAGAAGGGCAATTATCTTCTTGCGATATTATTACATTAGGGGGTCGAATGAAAACAATAATTGGCTTATTGATTATGCTCTTATCTACTTTAACCTTTGCTTCATCAATCTCTACGAGCGAGTATACTGGAAACAATGGCGGAGCTGCTTGCATCGTTCGTCTCGATTTTTCTAATAATTTTGTTTCGATGGGAGGCGTTTCTATCATCGCTCGGACTGTCGCATCTAAGGGCAATAAAATTGTTATGGAGGGAGGCGCAGAATTTGGTGAAGCTAAAATTACAATTACTTTAGATAGAGTTAGAGAGCCAATTGAGGCCAGATTAGAGACAAAGAAATTAATTTTTCCAATTTTTCTTACTAGGATGACTTGCTCAGATCTTGTAAGGTCAAAGTAATGAGGAGGCTTCGCGAAGAAGACCTCCTCAAAAGAGTTATAAGGCCAAGTTAGTCAATTCCTGCATTAATTCTTGAGAGCGCAGAACAAAAGCCTCTCTATCTTCGTGTTTTAGGCCCTCGCTTGAAATTTGTGCGAGGTCTTCGACATGATGGCAAAGTTTTTTAACTAAATTATCCGCACCTTTTTCATGAAGTTTTAGAGCATTTTGAATCAATGGGCTTGAGGGATTAATGACAAGAGTTTTCTTCACTGGAAACATTGCATCGTTGCCCATATTTTTCGCCATTTGATGCATTCTCTTCATTTGTTCATCAGTTTTGAAGTAGGCTGGTGCTTTTGAGTTTTTAATCTTGGCTATTTCAATGTCTTTTAATCCACCATGATTTAAGGAATCTAAATCTTCTTGTTCTTCAGTTTTTTCAGCCGAGCTACCAATGAGAACATTGGTGAAAAGGTCTTTTACTTTGATATCTGAGTCATTTGTTGCCTCTTGCTCTAGCAATGTTGATATTTCTGAATCGACTGAAGCAAATTTAAAGTTTTTTTCACCATGTTTATTAAACTCTACATGCTGCATGAAGTGAGGATCAATGTAGGATTCAGTTTCTATAGTCTGAAGCCCCTGAAGTAGCAGTTCTTTGCGTAGTGCATAGTCTGATTTCCCCTTCTCGAAGTAGAGAATTTTATCAGATAGTTTTTCTTTGAATTTTTCAGGTATTGATAATAGATATTCGGGGATTGTAAAATACTTACTTTCAGAGTTCTTGAATACTACATAATCTCTCATCATTTCATCGAATTTTGGATCAGAGATGGCACCGTACTTTATAAATAGTGCAATGTCTTCCCAGATCAATTCATATCTAGCACGATCATTGTTAAACAGTTTTTTCAAACTTTCAGCAACTTTTTTAATAACGTAATTTGAGATTTTCTTGATATTGGGATCACCTTGTAAGCTTGATCGAGAGACGTTTAGAGGAATATCGCTTGAGTCAATACAGCCTTTAAGAAGTGATAAAAACTCTGGGACAATATCTTTTACATTGTTTGAAACAAACACTTGTTTGTTGTAGAGTCGAATATTGCTTTCGTTAAAGGGCTTGTTCGGGTTTAGTTTTGGAAAGAAAAGAACACCTTCTAGAGTGAAGGGGTGATCAACTTTTAGATGTATCCAGAAAAGTGGCTCTGCTTCCATTGGAAAAAGTTTGCGATAGAAATCTTTATAGTCTTCATCTTTTAAGTTCGCTGGATCTTTTTTCCAAAGTGGTTGAGTGTCATTGACGAGACCAGGTTGAGCTGAAGCATCAGTTGCTTCTTCGTCAGTGACATGGATTTCATAAGGCATAAAATCACAGAATTTTTTTAGAGTTGAAGAAATCTTCCAAGCATTAAGAAATTCTTCCGACTCTTCATTTAAATGAAGCGTAATCTTAGTTCCTATTTCGTTTCTGCTCGATTCAGAAAATGTATAATCTGTTTCACCTTCGCAAGTCCAAAGAGTTGGGCTTGATCCTTCGTTCATTGATAGTGACTCAAGTTCCACTTTCTTGCTAACCATGAAGGCAGAATAAAATCCAAGACCAAATTTTCCTATGATATCTGAGCTCGGAGTTTGTCCCTGATCCTTCATTTTTTTAACAAATTCTTCCGCACCTGAAAACGCAAGTTGAGCAATATATTTCTCTACTTCAGCTTCTGTCATTCCGAGTCCATTGTCAGTTATGGTAATGGTCTTAAGTGATTTGTTAACGTTTACATTAATTTTACCAGTTGGAATTTCTTGATTTTGATTTCGTGCTATTGTCCCTCGTTTGGTGATAGCATCAGTGGCATTGGCCACGAGTTCTCGCAAAAAGATGTCGTGCTCTGAGTACAACCACTTTTTTATGATTGGAAAAATGTCTCCGGTGTTAACACTAATTTGTCCTTTTCTTGAAGTCATAATTGCATTCTCCTGCGGTTAATTTTAATATAGTTTTGATCACACTATGGGATTGAGGAAATAAGAGTCAAGGGTATGAAAAATAAAAATGCAGCAAAAGATATCATCATTATTACAACGGGTGGCACAATAGAAAAAACGTACGATGAGTTTGATGGCTCCTTGGAAAATCGAGGCACTTCCATTAAAAATAGAATATTATCTAAACTTCGCCTCCCTTATACTAATATTCATGTGTTTCCACTGATTTCTAAAGACTCTTTGCTAATGGATGATCAAGATCGAGAGCTAATTTGCCAAACGATTGCTGAACAATTGCACAAAAATATTCCAATTGTCGTATTGCATGGAACTGATACTATGGCGCTGAGTGCCGAATATTGTTTTTGTCATCTTAAATCAATTGATATGCCAATTGTATTTACAGGGGCGATGATTCCAATGGGTTTCGAAGATTCTGATGCTACTCAAAATGTAACTGAAGCCCTTTTGGCAAGTAAGCTGCTTAAACCAGGATTTTATATTTCTTTTCACAATCAAATTTTTGAAGTTCCTCATGTTCGCAAAAATAAAGATAAGCGTACTTTCGAGGAAATTTAAATGAAAGGCTTATGGCAATTATGGGATTTATTCTCAAGTTCTACCAATGATGTGTTTAAGAATTATAAGTCATTTATAAGTGCATTTTTAGCACTTATATTTCTTACCAATATTGAGTCACTTCTGCCGTATTTAGGCATTGGAGAGGAAAGTTCATTATCGCTTTTTCTAACGTTTGCCACAACGCTCTTGGTATTCGTTGTTGTTTCACAAGTTGTACTTATTGAAAAAAGAAAAAGAGGTGGTAGTGGAGAGTTAGCTTTTTTTGTAACAACTTACTTGCTCTATAATCTTTATTATTCATTTCTTTTTTTTATTGGATTATTTTTTTTACTCATACCTGGGTTTTATATTTTAGTTTATTTTTCAATGGCGCCTTTAATTGCAGTTTTAGATGATAATGTGGGGGTTAAATATTTCCAAAGAAGTATTGAACTGGTGAAGCTAAATACTTCATTGGTGGCTTGGGCAAGTGTTGTTAATTTATTGTTAGAATCCTCGGCCCTTGCTTTGTCCCCAATTCATGATCCAAAAATAAAAATGGCGGCAACCTTTATTTTTTCTATTCCAGACGCATTCTTGACAATTATCTCTACAGTCGCGTTCGTAAAAATTTATTATTATTTATGCGATCTTCATGCTCAAGGCTTAGTTGCCACGAATAATTCTCATCCATTGGCTTCGAATCAAAAGACCGAAGTTAAAGTCAATTAAGCTAAGCTACTGAAACAAGCCGTTTTAAGCAGAAAGCTCAAGTATTATTCCCAACTTAACTCTTCTAAAATTAAAATTATAGTTAAGAATAACCGAGAAGCAGACTTATGAGATGCCTAAGTTTATTCAGTCGTTTTTTGTTAGTAACCAATATTATCTTGTCGTTGGTGCTTTCTTCTTGTGTTCAAGGCACCGGAGGTAGAACTAGGTCGCTGACCTCTAAAGACAATAAATTATCAGGCAACAATCAGCCAACAAATAGTTCTGGAGCCGTAGATGGTTCAATGACTCAGACTGATACAACTATCATGTCTCAGCGTGTAGAGTTATCACATTTGGTTGATCCTTTCGATGGAACTTACAAAAAAAAATTAACTCTTCCGAAAAATTTTAAAGGAAACCTCTATATTGCTGGCTTAAATGTCTCTTCACTAATTAGCAAAATTGTCTATGTTCGCTTTAATTTTGGGCTTGAAAAGCAATCAGTCACCCTAAACGCTACTATCGCCCGAGCGCCAGGTATCGTGCCCAAAACAGATATTCAGGTTTTAGTTGTGGACATGAATAAATCCCCATTTGCAAAAATGAGACTTGGCTATGATCTCTATGATTATAATAATTATTCTGGCGCTGAAAATGCTGCTAAAGAGATAGTGACAGATCCAAAAGATGGGAATTTGTATTGTCGGGGGTTGAAGTTAGAAGACGATCCAACCTTTACACCATCTTCCCAAACATCATCTTGTTCAGGTGCCTCTGATAAGTGTCTTTATTCTTATGCCAAAGTTATAGACACGACCTTGTTTAGTGATCAATTAATTGATGCGACCACCTACCGTTTATCAGCTGTGCCAAGTCGTTCTCAAGTGTGGACAGAAAATGCTGGAGTTCGTTCACCAACAGTAGGGACACTTTCTAGTTCTGTTTGCTTGCCAGATGATGCTGATTCAATTGGTCTCAATCAATTATTTGATACAAGTTTTTTCGCACTAAGTTTTGATTTGCCGATGTTTAATCAATTTTACCGCGGGCCTTTTAGATCTATCAATGATCTTGATTGGCAGATTTCAGGCGATGCAGTTTATAGTTCTAGTCATGGTCTTTTTGAATTACGTTCAAGTTTTCCTGGCGCGACCACTGGTTTTCATTCTTTACTTTTTCCTAGGGCCGGAAAATTGTCCCTTTCTCAAGGCGTAAGTTATCTTGGTTCAGTTGATAGAATAGGCTCTCGGGCAAAAATGGTGTCGACTTCAACCGGTGCTACAAATTACGTCGATGGTTGTAATCTTAGAGTGATTAATTATGATCCAACTTCTAACGAAGGAATCAGCTCTTGTAATGTAAATTCCTCAATCGAAATTTATTATCTATCAGATGGTAAAGAAGTGAGCATTACAACTGATAAATCCATTAAGCTTCAATTGATAAGACCATCTCTAACTAACTATGAAGGAAAAGAAGTTTTATCTACGGCATTTAAACGTTGCGAAGAGTCTGCGACATGCGGATCAGATGAATGCTGTTTTAATAATCGATGTTGGTCAAAGGACCTTGTCACTCAGTGTGTTGATCAAACTCCTGGTGTCGGCAATCAAGAAATCGGATCGACTTGTACATCGGACTTTGAATGTTCGAGTTTATGCTGTAATCAATCCACAGGTTCATGTTCTCCTCATAATCCCAACGGAGCTAATCCAATATTCTGCAGTAAATCAGCAGGTCAGCAGTGTGTTTCGAAAGAGTTTTGTAAGCAAGAGGCGGTTGTAACTTGCAAAATTGTAAAATCTGGATTTAAGGCCGATGGTACCGTCGCATGTACTCTGCGTTGTCCGGCAGTCATGACTTATGGTGAATGCAAGTCTGGAGCATGTGTTCCACCTGCCCAGCCAGATGTTCCGGCATTTGATCCAAATGATTGCTCAAAAGCAGTTGACCCTTAGTTACGAGTCTCTTTAGAATAAGGGAAGATTATTTTTGACCATTCCATTAAGGATGTTTTTTACTATGTTTAATAAAGATTGTTTCTTAGATCACGTAGCAATAGCAGTAAGCAATTTAGACAGTGCTCAAAAGGTTTATGAAGATCTTGGGTTGCAATTTTCGTCCGTAAGAGAAATAGTTGAATCTCAAAATGTAACCACTTCATTCGCTCAAATTGATGAGCATGCGCACATCGAATTAGTCTGCCCTTTAAATCAGGAAGGTCCTATTCAAAAATTTATTGATAAAAATGGAGAGGGGATTCATCATCTGTGTTTTAAGGTTCCAGATGTCTTAAAAAAAAGTGAAGAGCTAAAAGCTAAGGGCTACCAACTAATTTATGAAAAGCCATTTATTGGCGCTAATAATTGCCTAGTGAATTTTGTTCATCCAAAGTCTTGCGGTGGAGTTTTAATCGAAATTTCTCAATCTCTCCGTGTTTGAAATATTCTCGAGGAATTAGTCATGAATCAAACTCAAGTTTATCTTCCCAAATTAACACTTATAAATAAAGCAATCATAATCATGATTGCAGTAGTTTTCACAGGGGATGCACTCTTGAGCAAGCTCTCTGGAGTGAGCCTTGTTTCCTATGTAGGATTATCAGCACTGAGCTTTTTTAATGGACAAATTTATTCTCTAATAACTTATCCTTTTTATTGCCACTCTGTGATTGAGTTAATTCTTAATGCATTGATGTTGTGGCTAATGGGTTCTGAATTTGAAAGTAATTGGGGAACTAGGCGGTATTTAAACTTTCTTTTATCTTGCGTTTTAGGTGGTGGAGCCCTCTACCTGTTGGTTTGCAGTCTCTTTTTCAAGTCTTCTGCGATCTTTAGTTTCCACTTAGTTGGTCTTTCCGGAATTGTAAGTAGTCTGTGCGTTGCTTATGCCGTTATTTATCCTGATAGACTTTTCTCGTTCATGATGATTATTCCTGTTAAGGCCAAGTATTTCTGCTTCATTTTAGTGGCGATATCGCTATCTCAAGGTTTCTCTGGGCCTGGTGGAGTTGGGGCCTGGGGGCAGTTGGGAGGAATTCTTTCGGCATATTTATTTATGTTAGTGATATCCCATAGAAATTTCAAAAGTCTTTCTCAGAAAATATCTAAATTGACGCAATCCCATTCAAGACGCAAGGGAAAAGCCAGGCTGTCGATAGTCAAAGATAATGAAGATGATCATAAGGATACTCCAAAATATTGGCATTAAGAAACTTTAGTGATAAGTTCATTGCTGTTTAAAAATCATAATTTACAGAAATGAGGCATTCTATGAGATTAAGTAGAGCGATGGTAGAAAAATTAATGGATATTCGTTTAAGAGATAAGCTCATTGCTGAAGGTAAAATTACAAAGGAAGAAGTAAAAAAGTATCTTGAATCATTGAACGATGATGCTAAAAATTCAGTCTATACTGATGAAGTTGCAGACGAAGAATAAATAGGATTACCTTTTTTATAATTTCAAATATTTTCAATACAAAGCCCGCTTTAGCGGGCTTTTGCATTTCTAATCTTTAACCATTTCTCACTTTTTTTTAAATAGATCTTACCAAACCAAGCTGAAGAAAAACACTCGCAATAAGAGGGACCAGTACTAATTGGAATGCCGTAAGCAATCAACTCGCAGCTGCAGAATATGAGAAAAAAAATAATCCTGATGATTCTATTGGAAAAGGAGCAGAGTTAAGTGGACAGAAAAAAAGAAATTAAATTTATATAGTTATTGGACTGTATAGCGAGAAAAAAAGATACTTTTTATGACAGGTTTCCCAAGGGCCGCGTTTATTTCTTTTCTCAATCTATCTTCTAAAATAATTTTACCTGTAAGCGTGTTTAATTCTTCTGCTCCCATTTTAGAGGCAATGACAATGATGCGATCTAAGACAATCGAAACATATGATTTAACTGATGCAGAATAGTCTGGCTTAATAAGAGACAAGTGCGCCTCTAACTCTAAGTAATGCATCCTATGGTTGGATTGATCTTTCGGAATAAGGCTCACAACCATTTTATCTATCTTAATCAATGTCGGCATTGATTTTGGATCAGCATTTTTAAAGAATGCTTCCTTTTCTTTAGATTCATCAATGGGTGGTTTCTTATATGATTTTTCAGTGTAATAAAACAAGCCAATTACGGCCAAGGATGTAATGGTGCTAAGTAATAAAAGAATAAGGTCGAGCAACTTTTTGCCGGTCATGTTAAGAATTTTAGCATGACCGTCATAAAGATAAAGAAAATATTAAAATGGGAGTTTTGTGTATGGGAGATTTAAATCCTGAGCGACTTGCTCATATACTAAGGCACCTTTATAGATATTGATTCCTGGTCTTAAGGTTTTATCTTTTTGGGCCGCTTCCTCGATTCCCATGTTTGCAATTTGTCTTGCATATTTTAAAGTGACATTGGTAAGTGCAAACGTTGATGTTCTCGCAACAGCTCCAGGCATATTAGCGACACAATAATGGACAACGCCGTCAACTACAAATGTAGGGTTTTCATGAGTCGTTGGCTTGCAGGTTTCTATGCACCCGCCCTGATCAACGGCAATATCCACTACAACTGAACCCTTTTGCATTTTAGCAATCATGTCTCTTGTCACCAGTTTTGGGGCCTTGGCGCCAGGAACCAAAACCGCTCCAATAACTAGATCGGAGTCAATCACTGCTTTTTCTATATTATCTGGATTAGAGTATAGAGTTGTGATGTGTGAACCATATAATCCGTCTAACTCTGCTAATCGTTTGGTTGATAAGTCTATAGCTGTAACTGAAGCACCCATTCCCATTGCCATTTGAATAGCATTAGTGCCAGCAATACCCGCTCCAATGACTGTTACCTTTCCACGCTTAACTCCCGGAACTCCTCCGAGCAATACGCCTTTACCGCCTTTATCAAGTTGCAAATAAGCTGCTCCAATTTGGACAGACATTCTACCTGCAACTTCAGACATTGGTACAAGCAATGGAAGTGAGCCATCAGTATTTTGAATTGTTTCGTAAGCGACTGCTGTACATCCAGATTTCATTAATCCTTTAGTCTGATCTGGGTCTGGAGCAAGGTGAAGGTAGGTGTAGAGGATATGGTGTGGTTTAAGCATCGCAATTTCTACTGCCTGCGGTTCTTTAACTTTTATGATCATTGTTGATTTTTCGAAAATTTCTACGGCCGTATCAAGAATTTTAGCACCAGCTTTAATAAATTCTTCGTCAGAAATTCCAATACCTGATCCTGCATTTTTTTGAACATAAACAGTATGACCATCTCCAACTAGAGTTCTAATTCCTCCAGGAACCATTCCAACTCTATTCTCATTATTTTTGATTTCTTTAGGTACTCCAATAATCATCGCAGTTCTCCTTCATTTAAATGGTATCTAAGCTGTCATTAAAATTTAGATGAGAATTCCATAAAAAATGAAAAAGTTAAAGGAGAAAATGGATAAACTCTGACTAGTTTTAACAAGTTTTAAGTAATAATGAATTTAATTTTGTCAGTAAAACAGTTTTTGCTGGTCATAGAGGGGAAAAACCTGGTCTCCAAACTCTTTTTTTGCGATGTTTAGCAGCGCCTGATGACCTAAATCATGGCCCATATGGATGAGACCAGTTTTAGCAGGTTTAATCTTTTTAATATATTCGAAGGTTTTACTAACGCATAAATGGGTGGAGTGCGGAGCATTTTGGACACAATCTAATATAAGAAGTTTTAATTTTCTCTCTTTGAGTTCTTCAAGGATTTTGTCGTTTAAGTTGTGACAGTCAACTATATAAGCCATTTGTTCATGGATAAAACCCATTGTTTCGCAGTGTCCATGGGGGTAGGTAAAAAAATAAAATTCCTCACCTTCGAGCATTAATTTTTGGTTAATTGAAACTTCATTTAAATGTAAACGAGGTATGCCACCACCTGTCGGTCCCGCGGTGGAGTGCTTTTTGAAAATGTAATCAAATCTATTTTCAATAATTTTTCGAGTTGCTGAAGTTGTGTAGATGGGGATGCTTTGGTGTCTATTTTTAAAACCAAAAGGTCTGAGGTCGTCTATTCCATGAAGGTGGTCTGCGTGCTCGTGAGTGATAAGGACAAAGTCTAATTCTGAGATTTTATTGTTGAGAAACTGAGTCCGAAGGTCAGGAGTTGTGTCCACTAAAAATTTTTTACCTTTACGCGTTTCAACATAAATACTTGTTCTTAATCTTTGATCGCGATGATCAGGAGAAGTGCATACTTTGCAGAGGCAACCAATTATAGGTATTCCAGTAGAAGTTCCCGTGCCGATAGCTGTAATTGTATTTTGGTTATTAAAAATCATGTTATAATCCTAACCTGTTAAATAAAAATTAATAAGAGGAAAGATCAATGTTTTGCAAAAAAATAAGTAGTAGGACTACTTCAATACTTATGCTTCTTGTGTTGAGCATTTCATGTTCACAGCTAAAGATTGCTCCCCAAAAAACCAATTTAAATCCAAATAAACTTAATGTAAAAAAAGCTGTACTGGATAATGGGCTAACGGTCCTTATTGCACCAAATCCCAAGTTACCAATAGCCTCATATTATACAATTTTCGATGTTGGCGGCAGATATGAGAGTAAAGGGACGACAGGTGCAACTCACTTCTTAGAGCACATGATGTTCAAGGGAGCCAAAAAATATGGACCTGGTCAATTTGACACACTCATTGAAAAAAACGGTGGTATGACAAATGCCTATACAACGAATGACTCAACGGTTTATTACCAAAATATTCCTTCAAATTTTGTTGAGACGATGGTCGACCTTGAATCAGATCGATTGCAACACTTATTGCTCGAACCGATAAGTTTTGAAAGTGAAAGACAGGTTATTTTTGAAGAGCGAAAGATGAGATATGAAAATAGTCCCGACGGCTTTATTTATTTGATGATGATGAAAAAAGTTTTTGAGGGAACTCCCTACGGGCAATCGGTAATTGGAGATGTCGATGACTTAAAAGCATTGTCTCGAGATCAAGTGATGGATTTTTTTAAAACCTACTACTCACCTGAAAATGCGATTGTCGCAATTGCTGGAGATGTTGATCCCGACAAGTTACTTCCCGTTATCAAGGAAAAATATGGAAATATTGGAAAATCGAAAATTCTAAAAGACTTAAAGAGTAAGCGTGATGATGAAAAAAACTATGTCATAAAAGCAAAGTTTGGTGGTAATTATAATTACTATGCCACGAACCCGGTTCCTAAGTTCATTGTAGCTTTCAACGGAGAAAAACTTGGAACACATCGGGCATTTGTGTTGGATGTTTTAGCTTATATGTTAGGAAATGGTGGAAGTTCATATCTTGCTCAAAAATATGTCAGAAATTCTCATCCTTTACTTTCCGATGTCTCCTTAAATAATTATAACCTTATACACTCTGGAGTCTTTTACTTTAGTGGCGAATTGCTTGAAGGTGTAGACATTGAAAAAGTCAGGACTCAGTTTAAAAACGATATGAAAAGTTTTTGTAAAGAGGGGCTTGACTCAAGAACACTTCAAAAAACAAAAAATCAAATTATGTCTCAAGCCTATCAACAAATGAAAACTAATGCTGGCATGGCCTCCATGATTATGTTGAATGAAAAACTATATGGCGATTACAATTTCGGTCTTAAAGAAATGGAAATATATAATTCTATCACTGAAGCTGAAGTTAAAAATGAGTGTACCAATATTCTTAACAAACAAATGCCAATATTCCTAAGTGCTTGGAATAAATTCCCTAAAAATACTGAGGCAAAATAATGAAATTAAAAATAATAACCCTGATCTTTTTAACCTTCTCTCTAAAATCTTTCGCTGGACCAAAAGTTGAAGACAGTATAAAACGACTTAATTGGAATGGTGTAGATGTCGTCTTTATCGAAGATAATCGATTTCCAACTTACGATATTTTGGTTTATTTTGCAGATGGTGCTTTAAGCGATGAAATCGGTGACAAAGGTCTATCTGCTCACGCATTTAATCTTTTAGATGCTGGAACTGCAAAATTAACACAAAAAGAGATTATGGATCAATTTGAGTTTTTCGGGGCAGAGTTTAACGCCGAAGTGACGCATGAATACTCTACGCTGTCTCTTTCTGGACTTTCAAAAGACTTGCCAACAACGTTAGCGCAAGCTTGTTCTTTAATGCAAGAGGCGAGCTATCCAAGTGATGTTCTTAAACTTGAACTCGATAAAGAGCGATCAGAACTACAAAGTTACATCTCCAGCCCACAAGCCTTATCAGATCGTATTTTTAGAGAAGTCTCTATGACTGGGACACCATATTCATATCCAGCTACAGGGAAAGTTCAAGATTTTAGTAAGTATACCCCTGAGAAACTAAGAAATAAATTAGACTACTTTCTTGCTAAAGTTAAAAAGAGAATCTACCTAACAGGGCCTAAAAATATATTAATAGCCGAAAAAATCTTTGCAGATAAATGTAAATTTAAAGGGCAATCTAGCGATATTGTACGATCAATAAATTATAAAAAAACGAAGAAGGATAAAACCGAAATAGTCTTTATTCCGTTACCTGATGCCAATCAGGTGCAAGTTAGAGTCGGAAGGTTTATGAATTTTGATGAAATCAATGATCGCCCACTTGATGTTTTGGCTTCTGAATTTTTGGGGGGAGGTTTTACCTCAAGATTAATGAGAGAAGTTCGTGTTAAAAGAGGTTTGACCTATTCAATCGGATCTTATATTTCCTCTCAAAAACAATACGGCCGATCAGGTATCTCTACTTTTACTAAAAATGAAACGATTAATAAATTAATTGAAGTAATTGATGAAACTGTTTCTAAAGTACAAAATAAAGGTATAACTGAAGATGAACTTGATAAGGCCAAAAGCAGTATTACAGGAGCTCATCCATTTAAATTTGAGAACAATAGAGCATTCTTATCTCAATTGCTTTATTTGGATCACGTTCAAAAACCCTATGCAGAACTTTTTAATTTTAATGAAGAACTAACAAAATATAAAGCGGAAGATATTGCAAAGAGAATTCATGAGGTTTACGGAACTGAGTTTCAAACTATTTTTATTCTAGGTGATAAATCGATAGCTCCAATGCTAAAAAAATTAAATCCAAAGTTTGGCAAAATAAAAGTCCTCGATTTTAAGAAATTTATTTAAATTATATCATCCGTGTGGCCATTCATATTAACAATGGCCCCCGGTAGTATTTCTATAGCCTTTGCAATAATTTTTCCACTTAACGTTGCCGTTGGGTAGATTGTTACCCTTCCATGAGAGTTAATATCTCCAACAAAATTTCCATATATATCTATGTCATAGCAGTGGAGAGTACCTTGAACAAAAGAGCCTACTTCCAAGATAAGTTTTGCATTATGATCAATAACAATGTCTCCAAGTATACTTCCTTGGATATGAGTTGTTCCTGAAAAATTAAATTGTCCATTAAGATTTGCAGACTTTCCGATGTAAGTGAATTCTTGATTTTGAATCATCATTAGATCCTAGATTTTTACTGGTAAAATTAAGTTTTGATAATGGACCAGATCACCGTTTTTGGCAAAAATATAAACGGTAAAGGTGTAATTTCCAGATTTTCTTGGCTTTAAAAAGCTTGCATCAACCGGGCGGAAACGTTGTGTTGCAAAAGACTCACCTGAAGAAAAATTAATTTGAGAATCCGCATTTGCAATAACTTGTTGAGGATAAGCTTGAATGCCAAGTTCATTTTTCATTAATACAATAATATGACCTGCCAACTTTCCTTCGCCATCAATTGCAGGAATTATATTAAAAACTAAATTGATAGTGTCTCTATTCGTGATGATTTGAAAACCAGAAAGCTTTAAAGTTGCAGGCCTGCTTTTATCTTGTTGACCAGGTACTGGCTTGAAGAGAGATAGAGAAGTTAAACCTAATTGACTATTTCCCTGCGTAATCGTTACTTTTTGATCTAATCCATTGTTAACAGATTTACTGTTTTGAGCACCATTAATGGGTAAATTAGTCGCATTTGATTGATTCGAATCTATCGGCTTAATAGTTGATAGTTTTTCTTCTGCCTGTGCCAATTTATTAGTTAAATCTCCCTTTTCCGATTCATATCGTTGGATTTTTAACAGCAAGTCATTTGTTTTTGAAATAGCCTCTCTTGCTTTAGCATTTTGTCTATAGTTATCAATTAAATGAAAAGGCGAAGTATGAACCAATCCCAGCGCACCCAATCCTAGTGAAATAATGGTAAGAGTTGGCAAACCAATAGCAAATAATAAAAGCTTAGATTTTTTTAATTCAAAATATTTCGGAGAATTATTCTCTTGATTGTAAATAATAGAAATGTAGTCACGTTTATTATCAAGAGGCACTAGTTACTGCCTTTTTTTCCACTAACATAATCTTTAAAAAAGCGAAGTGATGGCTCAAATGCTATTTTGTCATTACCGTCGGTACCATTTTTGGTAAAAATCTCACTAACAATTTTCCAATTATAGTTCTCATCTTGCTTTAAATAGAGAAGTTTTTTTCCAGAATCATTGATGGTGTTTGATTGATATTTTTGCGTAAAAGTGACGACCGTGTAATTTTTAGATTTTAAAATTGAGTAATTATCGATTTCAATTTTTGGAGAACCTGGATTAGAAAAAACTGCTTTTTTATAGGCTTTGTATTTTGCATAATTTCCCTTGGCGTCTTTAAACTCTGTGGGATGATAAAATGAAATATATTGCTCGATGTTCTTTGATTTCCAAGAAGAAAGCCATGAGTCTACAGTTTTTTTGATGTCATTTTTTTGAGCTTCGAAAGTTTTTTCATTTAAATATACGAGATCTTGCACAATAACCAAAGGAGTCTTGTAAAGTTCAAGATATTTTGAAACATCGATCAAGTCATTGTTGGCCGTGACGACACATCCCCTCGAATCTAGTCCTTTATCAATTCTAGTTTCATCATTTGTTGAATGAAGCCAAATTCCAGAACCTGTTTTCCCCATGTGTTGATCAACTGGATTTGGATAGTCAGTAACAAATGCGCCTGCACCATAGATAACACCTTGAGATCCACTTTTTTCAATTAACTGTTTATTAGTTAAAAATTCAATAAAATTGTAAATCCCCTCAGGCGTTCGAAAGTCACCTTCGCTCCCCTTATCACCCATCTTTTTGCCTGTGGCGACTTGGTAAGTTTTTACCAGCTCCGGATAGCCAGCATTATTTTTAAAAAGATGAAGTAAGTGAGTTGATTTTTCTGCAATTAAAATATGGTGTGAATAAAATGTATCTAATGCCAAAAGAGGAGCCGGATACAATTTTGAAACCTCCTGGGCTAGTGCCATTGGAGTAATTAAAAAAAACAAAATGAAGGAAAGAAATTGTGAAGATTTGATTAATTTTTTTTTAATAAATAAATACATCATTGGAGAATCCTGCCATTTTTGGTCAAGTAATAGTTGTAGGCTCATACTATTTTAAGCTGAGTTTCTTCATGAGATCAACTAAAAATATGTAATTATTGATATTATGTAGCATTTTTTGACTTTCTTAAAAATCCCAAAAATCTTAAAATAGTGAATATTGATTAACTCATTAAAAGATAGAGGGTAATGAAAAATAGCCAAAAAATCTTAATCTTTTTACAAATTTTAGAATCCTCCATCTTCAAAAGTTCAAATTTTCTAGGCACTTGAATTTTTTCCGGAAGACTATAAGCTAGTTATTGAAGCAACAAAGGAAATGGCATGAGCGATGACAATGACAAGCAGGCGAATTTTTCTGACCCAAATGATAGTACAGAGACGCACTTACTAAATCCACTTCATGCTAAAATTCAAGCAAAGTTTGATTTAGTTTTCGGTCCTCTGGGAAAGCCCAAGCAATCTTCTGATTTAAATAAGTCATTGGTCATTGAAAAAAACGATGACCTGGGTTTCTCTTTGGATATTGATTTAGGCGAAAAAGATTCGAAACCAGCATTGCCGAGCGTAAACTTAGATGCTTCTAGAAGTGAAATTGATTTAGATTTTGGCGGCATGGATTTTGATATAACAGAAGAGGTGCCAAAAACTCAAGAGGCTTCAAATAAAAAGGTTGTTGAATCCACACCCCCAAGTCAAGTTGCCAATACTGATTTAGACTTTACGGCAAACTTTACTATCGATGATATTGAAAATGATAATATCGAAATTGAAAATCATAATCAATTGAATTCAGATGCAAGAAACTCCGACGCTGAATTATCTTTTACAGAAGGAGATGATGATTTTGAAATGGAAGGTCGCAATGATCAAACTCAAAAAACCATTGTGATTTCCAAAGATCAAATTCAAAGCATAAAATCGAAAACTTCTTTCGAGGTTGAGGACGAAACTAATGTCAACCTTTTTGAAACAGAAGATAAGTCTGAAATTGATTCTGCCATTATTGATATCGTAAGTGCACCGGTAAAAAATGTCGATCCAGAAATTAGTAATGCAGACATAGGATTCGCGGCAGAAGAAGAGTTATTTGAAGTAGCACCTCCAGTCCCTATAGCAAATATTGAAACGAAAAAAGAGGTGCGCTTAACAAGCGATAATGCCGTTCAAGAAGTGAAATCTTCATCCTTGCTAAATGATGAGGAGGTTAATTCTGCTGTACCTGATCGTAAAAAGGATAATCTTTCTGACCGAGGAAGTTTTTTATCAGAAGAAGATTCTACCCGTGTCCATGCAACGATTAGGCAATTGCGAGAAGAGCGTGAAGATGTTTTAAATAAATTAAAAAGTTTCAAGGTTCATGCATCTGAAGTAGAACAAGATAATTTAACCTTAAAAGCTGCTCTGGATGAAGCAAGAATTGAAATTTCAATTATAAAAAAACGTCATTTGACTGAACTCGAAGATATGAAAGATAGAGTTGCGATAAGTGAAAAAAAGAAATTACTTTCTGATGAAAAGGCACGTTCAGCAGAGACGCTACGTTTGAAATTAGAGCAAAAAATAAGAATTGACTTTAATCAGATTAAGCAAAGAGAAAAGGAACTAGAGACTAAGTTGGAAATGTTGACTGTAGATATAGACAGTAGAGTTCAAACTCGTGATCAGAAAATTTTAGAATTAAAACGTAAAATTGATTCTTTAGAATTTAACATGGAAAACGTTTCTATTCGCGAACAAAAATCTCATGAAGACAAGATCAAGCTTGAAGATAAATTAAATAAAATCATGAAGACTCTTAGGCATTCTATTAAAAACCTAGAAGATGATATAGATCTTGTGTCTGACGAATCATTAACTTCTGAAAATGAGGAAGGTGGCGATGTTTCTGGAAAAAACAAAATATGAAAAAATTGCTTCGATTTCTAAGTGATTTTCCTGTTTTTGGAAGTGAGAAGAACCTATTTCTGCACATTGAGGATTATCTTGCGAACGAGTTTCTTATTAGGCCAATGCTTGTTTTTTCAATAGATCAAAATAATAACGGTATAAAGCTCGAAAAATGTAGAAGTGTTTTTGGAAAAGTTGATAGATTGCAACTTTATAGCACTTCACTTTTAAATGAAATACTCAGTCAGCGACCTGAGATAAGTGATGCCCTTTTTCTAAAAGAAAAAGTAGATTACAGTTACTATTATTTTATGAATCTAGGGATTAAAAAAAATCAATTGTATTTTACTATATTTTCTTCACCTGAAGAAATTTCTAATGAAATGTTAACAGAATTATCTTATTTCTCTAGAAGTCATTTAAATATCATCAATAATTATCAAGATCTTTTAAAAAATCAAGAATTAATTCATATTGATGATGTAACTGGTCTTTATAACCAACGAAAACTTTTTAAAGATATTCAGCTAAGTGTAGAGCGTTATCATAAAGAAAATGATTTTTTTTGTGTTTTGTTTATCGATATAGATCATTTTAAAAAAGTTAATGATAATTATGGTCACTTGGTTGGTACAAGGCTTTTGGAAAATGTTGCAAAAGATATTAAAAGTCTTCTTCGAGATTCTGATTTTTGTTATCGCTACGGTGGAGATGAATTTGTCATTATTTTAAGTAACTCAGATGGTATCGCAGGAAAAATTGTTGGAGAAAGAATTTTAAAAAAAATTAGAAATAAAGAATATCCTGTAGATTTTAATAATTTAAATAAACTTATTGCTTTGAGTGTCTCTATTGGTATTGCAGAGTTTCCCACAGATGCGAAGTCTAGTGATGAAATTCTGGCAATTGCAGATCGAATGATGTACGAAGCTAAAGAATCTGGCCGAGGTTTAGTGTTTAATACTCAAGATGTTTTTAAATCTTCACTTAAAAAATTAGTTCAACACAACTAGGAAACACAATGATCATTTTAGTTATTAGTGATCTGCATCTTGGAAAAGGAAAGTTCTTAAAGAATGGCCAACTTAATTTATTAGAAGACTTTCTTGAAGATGAAAAGTTCTATGATTTCTGCGATTATTATTCAAAAGGTGATTTCGAGAAAGAAGAGATCCATTTTGTATTAAATGGTGATATTTTAAATTTGATTCAAATTGATGTCGACGGAGTTTTTACAAATATTATTGATGATGAAGTTACAGTCCGTGCGATTGATGCTATTGTAAAAGGTCATCAAAAATTTTTTGAAGGTCTACGTAAGTTTTTAAAAGCACCTAATAAAAGCATTACTTATGTTATAGGAAATCATGATTCAGGAATGGCTTTTGAGGAAGCTCAATCTGCTTTTAAGCGTTATGTCGGTGAGGATGTTCAATTTTGCTTTGAAGCTAATATATGTGGTGTTCATGTTGAGCATGGACATCGATTTGAAGTTATAAATACAGTTCCAGGCGATAAATATTTTATGGAAGGACCTAACGGCAAATTAATCCTAAATCTGCCATGGGGAACTCTTTTTTGCATAAATTTGCTTCCAGTTTTGAGAAAAGATAGACCCAATATTGATAAAGTACGTCCACTCTCTTCTTATGTTCGCTGGTGTCTGTTTTATGATTTTGCTTTTTTTTGTAAGATGAATTTTTTAGTAATAAGTTATTTGATTCAAAGTAATTTTGATGAATATATAAAGCAGAATAGAAATTTTAAAACCACACTTAGTATTTTAAAACAAATAACAATTTATCCACTCTATGGGAAAAAAGCTAAATCCATTCTAAAGAGACATCCTGATGTTCATACTGTAGTTATGGGACACACCCACGTTCAAGAATGGTTAAGATTTCCAGAAAACAAATACTATTTCAATACTGGGACTTGGAATCATATTCCTCAACTAGACGCAGGTTTAATGGAGTCACATAGCAAGTTTACTTATGTTCAAATAAAAGTGGATAGCGAGCAAAGACAATTCATTAATGGCACTATTAATTTGTGGCAAGGAACATGGAAGCCCTATCGAGAAGAAGTTTCGGCGTCTTAATTATATCAAAACGCCGAATTATGATTTTCTAATTTGCTTTTTTCTTTGTAGCTTTGGTAACTGTTTTCTTTGTTGCTTTTTTTGAAACCACTTTCTTGGTTGATGGTTTGGCTTTTTTTGATACCGCAGCTTCAACCTTTTTTTGAATTTTATTAAGTTCCTTTTTTTGTTCTGTCATAAATTTCTTAGCTTTTTTCATTTCCTCAACGACCGTTTTTTCAATCTTTTTTTCGAGCATTTTCTTTTCTGAGATAAATTTATCTTTTAAGCCTTGAACAATATGTTTGCTTCGTAATTTATCAATTTCATTTTTTAATTCTTGGAAAGATTGCAGCAATTGTTTTTTGTTCATATAACACTCCTAGGGGTTAAAGGTCTTTTTGCTAATTGGTACGCGATAGCCAAATCCGAAACTTTTTGGTTTTACCTTTATTATAGGGCAAAACTGTTTACGTTTATACTCAGAAATGCTGATAAGATGATTTATTTTAATAACTTCTTCAGATCGATGCCCTTTTTTTATTAGATCCAAAGGACTAAATCTTAGAGATAGTAGCGCTTCAAGAATAGGGTCTAATCTTTCATATGGCGGCAGGGATTGAACATCCTCTTGATTTTCCCTCAATTCTGCAGATGGTGCCCTGGAAATAATTTCTTTTGGTATAATGTTTTTATATTGTTGATTGATATATAAAGCGAGATTAAATACTTCCGACTTGTAAAGATCTCCTAATACTGAAAGTGCTCCAACACTATCACCGTAAAGAGTAGAGTAACCTACAGATAATTCAGATTTATTTGATGTATTGAGAACCATAGAACCAACAGCATTTGAGCGAGCATAAATTAATGCTCCCCGTAGTCTGCTTTGAATATTTTCATCAGCTAAATTTTCGAATTTGTCCCTGAAGCAATCTTGGTAGGCATTTTTAATTGCAGAGTGAATAAATTTAATTGGAAATGAGGTGAGCTTAATCCCCAGATTTTGACAAAGATCGTAAGACAAATCATAACTAAGTGAACTTGAAAAAAAGCCTGGCATAAAAACTGCCTCAAGTTCGATCGGGCGCATTGCACGTTCTTTTAATAATTTTAGTATTACTAAAACAAGTGTAGAATCCATACCGCCAGACAATGCTATTGAAAATTTGCTAATTCTGTTTTTAATAGAATAATCATCAATACCTAGAATAAGTGCTTCAATAATCTCATGGCACTCTTCATTTTTTAATTGATTTAATTTCAATGTATCTGCGGAAAGACGAGTGTTGAAAATAGTGTTCCAGGAATTGGAATTGATAGTTAATGATCTAATTTGGTCTTTATTGGGTGGGGAGAATTTAGGTAGTGGCAATGAGAGTAGGTCACTTTTGAACATTTTTGCGACTACAACAATATTAGCTCCATCAGATACAAAACTTTGCCCATCAAAAATTATCTCATCCTCTGCTCCTACGCGATTAACGTAGGCGAAGGGACATTGTAGATATTGAGAAATCTCCATTGCTCTTGCCATTCGTTGTTCTTGTTTACCTAGATGATATGGACTAGCGCTTAAATTGATGACTAAGTCACAATGCATATTGTTGTTTTCAAGATGATTTTTGAGTTGTTCAACCGGATCTATTTCGTGAAGATGAGAAAACCACATATCTTCACAAATAAGCAGGCCAATAGTCTTATTCTCAAAAGAAAAAATCGCCGGACCAGATCCTGGGGTAAAGTATTTTTTTTCTTCATATAGGTCATAGTTAGGGAGAAGTTGCTTAGTGTAAATCGCCTTAATTTTCTCGCCTGGCTCTAGTAAATAGATGACATTCTCTATTTGCAAGGGGATTCCCATGGTATCGAATTGATAGGTTAAGCCTCCCAATAGAAGGGCAATTGACTCGTTTTTTTGGGCCTTGAATTGCCTTTCAGACCATACTGATAAGTCGTTTATAAAAGCAAGGTAATCTTCTATGAAGCTTTTTTTGAGCACGAGGTCTTGCAGGGGGTACCCCGTCAGAAAGAGCTCGGGAAATAGATGGAGCCCCTTTAGCCTTCCATCTTGAAAAGTCGTAGTTAGATATTTAAATATGCCTTCAAAATCGCCAATTTCGTGGTGTGTTTGATGAAGATTTAATTGCATGAATGCGCTCATTGATTTAAATTTACACTCAAGTTTATACTCTTAAATTTACCAATTTAAACAGGCGAAGAAAACCGATTATTGAGGTAATAAGGATTAAAAAGTGCTTGGAGTACTATTTGTTATTTTCGCAGGTCTTTTGTGGGCGCTCGACACCCTTATTCGATATCCTTTGCTTTTTGGAGGGGTCTCTGCGGAAAGAATCGTCTTAACTGAGCATCTTTTTCTAACAATAATTTTTTTACCAATTTTGTATAAGAATAAATTGGTTATTTGGCAGTCTAAAATTTCGTCAATTTTTTATTTTTCATTTATCGGTATTCTTGGCTCAGCTGTGGGGACTCTTTGTTTCACCAAAGCGTTCATGATGATAAATCCTTCACTTGTTATTTTAATGCAAAAATTACAACCTGTTATTGCCATATCATTAGCAAGTTTTATTCTCGGTGAGAAAATCCAAAAACCTTTTTATTTTTGGGCATTCGTCGCTATTGTTGGCGGTGTGCTGATTTCTTCTGAAGATATTTTGCCATGGTTTGTTCTCATAAAAGCAAAGCTTAATACTCAGGGGGCTTCTCAGAGCTTTTTAGTTGATTTGCTTTCCGAAAAAGCAATTAAAGGCTATTTGTTAACACTTGTAGCTGTCGTGAGCTGGGGGTGCTCTACTGTTTTTGGGAAAAAGTTAACTGCTCAGGGGTTTAATGAATCCCAGCTAATGGGGGGGCGTTTTACTTTTGGGTTTATCTTTTTGATATTTTACTCTTTGGCGAATAAAAACCTAATTCAATTGGATTGGCAGATGATAGTCTGGGGCAAAATACTTGCAATGGTCATTATATCAGGCCTATTGGGTATGTATTTTTACTACAAAGGCCTAAAGTCCATTTCTGCTCGAGTGTGTGCATTGGCGGAAATGTTTTTCCCCCTTAGCGCCGTTGCGATTAACTGGATCGTTCTCGGGGCTAAATTAACTACAATGCAATTAATTGGAGCTGGCTTATTAACTTTAGGTTCAACTGTCATACAGCTAAGAAATTATTAGACTAGGATATACTTATGAACAACAAAATAATCTTGCCCCAGTCAATGGAAGGTCAAACGGTATTGGTTGCAGGTGCTGCGGGATTTGTGCCTTCAACTTTGTGTGAGTTTTACTTGAATCTTGGTGCAAACGTTATTGGAATAGATAATTTTATAACTGGATCACCTTCAAATATAGAATTACTTTCTAGTTATAAAAACTTTGAATTCCATGAAAATAATATTTACGAAAAATTGCCAAGTTTCAAAGATCAAAAAATTGATTTTATTTTATCAATGGCCAGTCCTGCTTCACCTATTGATTTTTCCATTATACCAATTGAGATAATGAGAGTTAATTCAGAAGGCACATTGAAATTGCTGGAATTGGCTAGAGATAAAAAGGCTCGTTTTTTAGAAGCATCAACTTCTGAAGTATATGGAGACCCCGAAATTCATCCACAAACTGAAGATTATGTAGGGCACGTCAATCCCATCGGACCTCGTTCTTGCTATGATGAATCAAAGCGATTCGCTGAAGCAATGACGATGAGTTTTTATCACAAATATAATGTTGATACTCGAATTGTTAGAATTTTTAATACCTACGGTCCCCGTATGCGTCCTAATGATGGAAGAGTTATACCTAATTTTATTACGCAGGCACTAAGAGGGGAGAATTTGACCATTTACGGAGATGGATCTCAAACTAGGTCTTATTGTTACTCAACTGATCTTGTAAATGCGATACATAACGTTTTAATGAGCCAAGACCCCACACCATTTAATTGTGGGAATCCTGATGAATATACTATTAAGGAGACCGCAGAACTAATTATAAAAATTCTCAATAGTAAATCTGGCTTAACTTTTCTTCCATTGCCCAAAGATGATCCAAAAAGAAGAAGACCTAATATTGAGAAACTTCAAAAAATCTCAGATTATGAGCCACTTGTAAGTTTTGAAGAAGGAATTAGAATGACGGCAGATTTTTTTAAGAATTCACTTTGAAGGACATAAATGAAAGTTGCAATAACTTGTGATTCAATTATCTCTAGAAATCATTATACCGAAATAGTTGAAAGTTTGTGCGAGATGTTACCTGAAGCACGCTTATACTGTTTTGCTCATCAGGCCGGTCATGTATTGGGTCATATCGAAAAGCGTATGATTACTTCAACTCATCTAAGTAAAAAAGTTAAATCAGAAGAGGATTTTCTAAAATATACCAGTCAATTACCATTTCTTGCGAATAATCTATTTGTTTCATGTGAATATGATTTAATCATTAATATCTCCAATGGGTTCTCACAAGGAATCAGGAAATGCGATCACACACGAATGGTAACTTATTTATATGAAACTTCTTTTTCAAAGAAATTTAAGAAAACACTTTTCCAAAAATTTTTTTTTCCTTTAGTCTTGGCCTGGAGCCAGAAATCGCTAAGTCACGCAGATCTAGTTATAGTCTCTAGGTCTGAATTGTTAAGTGAATTTAATATTCAAAATAAGCTTCCTGAAGTTATACCGCCACCTTTTAGAATTTCTGATTTTTCGCTCTTTCCATCAACAATGTTTCCGCACCATTTTTACGCAATTGAAGCAAGTGGGCTAAGTTTAATTCAAGCAAGATCAATCATTTCTTGGATGACTCAATGGGGTTTTAATTTTCAATTTATTGGTAGTGATGAGCATCTTGAATCTTTAAAAAAAGAATTTGATTTGAATAAGTTTTTTGGTAATCGATGCAGTGGGGAATTAGCTCCAGTCCTGGCTGCAAGTAAAGCTCTCGTTAGTTTTAATGCAAATTCTTTTCCACAACTCGCCCTCGCTGCAATGGCGACTGGTCGCCCGGTCATTTTAATAGATGAATTAAAAAAATGGGGGACAGGAGTAGGGATTTATTTTACTTCATTCAATAAGGATGTTCTTAAGAGAAGTATTGATGAAATGCTTTCCCAGGAAGCTGAGATTGATAGTAAAAAGATTAGAGCATTTGCTGTGGAATTTCATGACATTAAGTTTAAAGCCCATATGAAAAGAATCATTGATAGCTTTGCTCAGAAGACCGCTGAGAAGACCTAAAGTTTACCCAGAAATTCTATAGTTCGTTTTTCTTTTGGTGATTCAAAAATATCAGCTGGATTTCCTTCTTCGATAATAAGACCACCATCCATAAAAACAACTCGATCTGCAACTTCTTTTGCAAATCCCATTTCGTGAGTGACTACGATTAGGGTTAAACCAGAGTGTGCCAAACTCTTCATGACCCTTAAGACTTCATTTACTAATTCAGGATCTAGTGCAGAGGTTGCCTCATCAAAAAGCATCACATCTGGCTTCATACAAAGCGCTCGAGCAATTGCCACTCTTTGTTGTTGTCCACCAGATAATTCCCTTGGATAAGAATGTTCTTTTTCAGATAAGCCAACTTTCTGAAGGAAGCTTCTTGCTAGAGCTAATGCATCATGATGACTTACATTTGAAACATTGATAGGAGCAAGAATCAAGTTTTCTAAAACTGTTAAGTGAGGAAACAAATTAAAATTTTGAAATACCATTCCCATTTTAGAACGTTGGAGATCAAGTTCTTTTTCTGATTTTCCTTGCCCCATAAGTTGGTTCTGAAAATGAATTTCTCCGCTACTAGGTGCTTCGAGATAATTTAAACATCTTAATAGAGTTGATTTACCTGATCCAGAGGGACCAATGATAACGACAACTTCCCCTTTTTTTATTTCAGTTGAAATTCCTTTGAGAACTTCTAAGCTTCCAAAAGTTTTTTTTAAATTAACAATCTTAATGATAATTTCATTAGCATCTGAAGTATTCATTAGACTCCGCCTTTGGCCAGTAAAGATTTTTCTAGTCTTGATGCTAGAGTGCTTAGACAAATAACGATTATGAGATATCCAAGACCGGCCCAAACATAGACTTCCCAAGGACGTAAATACTTAGCACCTATTCTTTGAGTGACATAAAGAAGTTCGCCAAGAGAAATAACAGAAACGAGTGAGGTGTCCTTGGTTAAGGCTGAAAATTCGTTAACCACCGGCGGTATAATTCGACGATAGGTTTGCGGAATGATAATTTTAAACATCGTTTGGTAATGACTCAATCCGAGCGCTCTGGCAGCTTCCGTTTGTCCTTTAGCAATAGATAGAATTCCAGCTCGAAATATTTCAGCTAAATATGCAGCACAATTTAAAGATAGTGCTAAAATCCCAGCTGGGAAGGAATCGAAAGTTACATTAATAAGGGTTGGTACAGCAAAATAGATAAAAAGAATTTGCAAAAGCAGCGGTGTGCCTCTGAACAAAGTAATATAGAAAGCCGCTAAAGATCTCAACACTGGTGAGCGTGAAATTCTAAAAAGAGCGATGAGCATCCCTAAAATAAATCCTATGCAGCCACTGATTATGGTTAATTTGAGAGTAATTGCCATTCCTTCGAGTAGTCGCGGAATAACAATTGACTTTGAAAAGACCCAAAAGCTTAAATTATCTTCCATTAAATTTTAGGATCCGTTTTAAGCCATTTTTTATAGATCCTAGCAAATGTGCCGTTGTCTTTTATCGTTTTAACAGCATTTTTTATTGCTGATAATAATTTATCTTCATTTTTTGGGATAGCAATCCCAATGGGTTCAGGTTTTATTGCTTCACCAGAGACCTGAAAAGTTTTTTGATCAAGTCCTGCATAGTATAATCCTACAGCTTCATCTGTAACAATGACTTGAGCTTGTTTGGCTTTTATTGCAGCAAAAGTTTCGGTTGCTCCCTTAAAGGCTTTAATTTCTTTTATCGCAATTCCAGATTTTTTAAAATTTTCCACTGCAGTAAATGATGTTGTATCGGCCTGAACTGCAACTACTTTTCCGGAAAGCTCTTTTTCATTTGTTATTTTAGGAGAGTTCTTATGTGTTACAAAAACCTGTCCCATTTTAAGATATTCAACAAAATTGACCTGTCGGCTTCTTTCGTCGGTTATATTCATTGAAGACATAATGATATCGTATCTATTCGATTTTAATCCAGCGAGAATTCCATCCCAAGGCATGACGATAAATTCGATTTCTACTTTTAAAATTTTAGCCAATTCATTGGCCAAATCAATATCAAGTCCAATCACCTTGCCATCATTGCTTTCAGATTCCATTGGAGGATATGTTGTATCTACGGCGATCCTAATTTTTTTATTTTTGATGATGCTTTCAAGAGATGCTTGAACTGAAAAAGAAACCAGCAAAATGAGCATCGATGTCATAATAAGGAAGGATTTTTTCATGGAATCTCCAGCAAAATTTTATTGAATGAATGTTTCAGGCTGTCTAAAAAAGAAAAGTGGAACATCAACCCAGAAGCGGTTACCAAAATCATCAATCATTTGGTATTTTCCTCTCATGTTCCCATAGGCAGAATTCAGCGGACAAAAACTCGAGTATTCGTAATGCTCACCTGGTTTCAACATCGGCTGTTCTCCAACCACTCCTGTTCCTTGAACGTCAAATATTTTGCCATTACCATCTTTAATTTTCCAGTGGCGATGAATAACCTTGCAGGCAATGGTTCCAAGGTTGGAAATTCTAATTTTATAAGAATAGAAGTATTGATTGTTTTGTGGGTCAGAGCGTTCCGCAACATATTCTGGCACAACTTCAACTAGAACATCATTTGTCTTAGCGCTGTAATATTCTCTAAAGGCACTTAAATCTTCTAAAATATTTTCATTGATGCTAGTCATGGGTTCCTCTGATTAAATTGATGTTTCTATGTATCAAATTCAATACATAATTTAAAGTTTTGTGAGTTTCATTTCTCAAACATAAGTTTTTACTTAACTAACTAAAATAATTGATGTTTAGACTTTATATATAGTGTACTCAGTTATAAAGGCATGTTAAAATAAGAAAAAATATTTCTTTAAAACCTTAAAAAGGAGCTTTTCGTGGAAAAAGATACACTTTCTAGAAGATCATTCTTTAAATTGGTTGCTGCGGGTGCGGCCATTATACCGCTTTTTGCTAAAGCCACTAAATCAATTGCAGCAGACTCATGTCCTTCAACTGCTCCTGCTGGTAAGCCAATCGTAAGCCCAACAGAAGGCATGGGAAAAACTTTACAATACGTTAATGATGCAAAAACTACTAAAAACCCAAAACATAAATCAGGCAATGCTTGTGGTAACTGTAAATTCTTCAATGTCGCAAAAGGCGAAGGTGGCTATGCTCCATGTACGATGATGGGGATGAAATATGTTACGAACTGTGGATGGTGCACATCTTACGCAGCAAAAGCATAATTTTTAATTTTTTTTCATAGAAAGGCGAAGATTCATTCTTCGCTTTTTTTTTGGATATAATTCGCATTGAAAACAGCTTGTCCCATTTTATCTATTTGAAAATCGATCATTTTTTGAAAAGCAAGTTCAAGAGAGTTTGTATTTAAATTTGGCTCGATAAGCTTTAGGGCCTCAAGACTAGCTTCTAAACTTGATAGTCCATTTTTTTGATGACTTTGCCTGATTCGATAATTGCTAATTTTTGAATTTTCTAAACTTAATCTTTGAAGAGAATGTAAATTGCGTGATAAGAAATAAATCTTTTTAGCTTTTCTCCAAGGTCCATCTATTAATACAAGGTGTGTTGTTGTTGCTACATCGAGCGATGTCTTGACCTGTCGATCTATTTCAGGAAACAAAAGAACTACCTTATTTTCACTATTATCTAGAATAAGATTTAATTCTTGATGTTGGCTGAAATCCTCACCTGAAAAAATGATAATTTTTACCAAACTTTTTGTTAAGATTTTTACGGTGTTTAGTGGATGTTTACTTTCTTTAGGGTGCTGAAGAATAATAATTTGAGTTGAATTGTTAACGGGCTTTAGATACTCACAAAGGCAGCGAGCGATAATCATGTCACATGTTTGACACTTAGGTCTTTGGCTCAAATCTTTATCTTTTTAAGATTCCGTTGAATGCATGAAACTGTTGAGGTGCTGATGTTTGAATGTGTCTTTTCGCAAGAAAGAGAAACTTTTTTAGTAAATTCCTGACATTTCTTTTCACTCGAAAATTTAGAAACTTTACTCATGCAAAAAAAAGTAAGTTTTTGATTAATCTCGATGATAAGCTGTTTGGTTTTGTCATTTAAGTTACTTTTAACAGAGCTAGTATTACGCGCAATTTGAGATTCATCACTGTCGTTAGGTTTATTCAAATAAAGTGAACCACTTTTTTCAATATGATTGAAAGTCAAAATTGTATCCTGTGAGTAATTTTTTGGTTTTTGTAATTGACGAGGAGATGCACATCCAAAAGAAAATAAAGCGAATAAAAATATAATTTTTTTCATAATTATATATTTTAAAACAAATTTTCAAAAAGACGAGAAAATATAACTGAAGTGCATTAGTCGGAGAATTAACTTGAACTTTTAAATGATTCGTCTAAAATTTTAAAATAAAATTGTCTAAGGAATATTACATGAAGATTAGAAGTGAAATAATTGGTGTCGGTTCTCATGTCCCTGCAAATATTTTTACTAATTTTGATCTTGAAAAAATGATGGATACAACTGATGAGTGGATTCAACAGAGAACTGGTATTGTCCAAAGACATTGGGTAGATGAAGCAACATCGACTTCAGATTTAGCATACGAGGCAAGCCTTAAAGCAATTGCAAATTCTGGCCTTTTGAAAACAGATATCGATATGATTATTTTTGCAACCCTAAGTCCTGATCATGAATTTCCAGGAACTGGTTGTTTTCTTCAGGCGAAGTTAGGAATTCCGGAAATTGCAGTTTTAGATATTCGTCAACAATGTACTGGATTTTTGTATGCACTTTCTATTGCAGATAAATTTATTTTGTCTGGTTCCCATAAAAATATTTTGATTGTAGGCGCCGAAGTTCATTCAAAGGGGTTAGATAAAACACCAAATGGAAGAAATGTCGCCGTTTTGTTTGGAGATGGTGCAGGAGCCGTAATTGTCTCAGCTCGAGAGATGCTTAATCCATCTTCAGACTCCCGAATAATATCAACCCATCTTTTTTCTGATGGATCTTTTGCCAAAGAACTTTGGCTTCCAGCTCCTGGAACGGCGCTAGGTGCTGACAGAATCAATAACAAAATGTTAGAACAGGGATTACAGTACCCTCAGATGAACGGTAAGTCGGTTTTTGTTCACGCCACCAAGAGAATGGCGGAGTGTCTTATGACTGCGTGTAAGGAATCCAAGGTTGATCTCAATGAAATTGATCTTTTCCTTTTTCATCAAGCTAATTTGAGAATCAACTCTAAAGTAGCTGAATTTCTATCTATTTCAGAAGATAAGGTTTTTAATACGATTCAAAATTACGGCAATACCACTGCGGCAACGATTCCAATTGGAATGGACGATGCTATAAAGGCAGGCGTTTTGAAAAAAGGTATGTTGGTTGCTTCCGCTGCATTTGGTTCTGGCTTTACATGGGCCAGTGCTCTATGGAGATTTTAATATACTTTGTCTAACATTAACTTACAGAAAATTGCTATAAAATAATGTTCCTGACATTATAGCTTCATTATATTTTTTCAAGGAAAGTTAAGTCATGAAGTTAAAAGTTATTTTCTATTTGGTGTTGACCCTATTTGCGACAAATTCATTTGCCACGGCCTTTAATGGGTATATCGTCAAAATTAGGAAAAATTCAAAACTATTGAACCAGCAATCCTTAGCGCCAATTGGACAATTTACAAAAGTTGTTAAAACCTCATTTGGAACTTTTGGTCGGCTTGAAACAATGCCGGGAGTAAGTGAAAAAGCGTTAGAGCAATTTACCAAGATTCCTGATATCGAATACATTGAACCCAATTACATTATATCTCTAAGCAATATTGCCCCTGGCGATGAAGCCCCAGCTCCAAAAGATCCTAGTTTTAAAAAACAATGGGGCTTTAAAAATGATGGTAAAAATGGAAGCATTTTTTCATCAGGGATTGCTGGTGAAGACATCAACGCTCTTCGAGCTTGGGGAATTACTAGAGGAAGTCAAAATGTTAAAATCGCAGTTATTGACACAGGGGTGGACTACACACATCCTGATTTAAAAAATCAAATTCTTATTAACCAAGCAGAATTTAACGGAAAGCCTGGTATTGATGATGATGGCAATGGATTTGTCGATGATATTTATGGCTATGACTTTGCCAACAAAGATGGTGATCCTCAAGACGGACATGGGCACGGAACTCACTGTGCAGGAGTAATAGGGGCTAGTCATAATTCATTAGGTGTTGCAGGAGTCATGGCCGATGTAAAAATTTTGCCAATAAAATTTTTATCAGATAGTGGATCAGGAGAAACAATTGACGCTATCTCAGCAATCGATTACGCCATTAAAAGAGGTGTGAATGTTATGTCAAATTCTTGGGGTGGAGGAGAAAAAGAAAAGTCGCTTGAAGATGCAATTAAATCAGCTGAAGCTGCAGGAATTACATTTGTTGCTGCTGCAGGAAATGAGTCATCTGACAATGATAGTACTGACTCGTTTCCGGCCAACTATAATGTAAGTAACGTTATTTCTGTGGGCTCCTTCACATCCTCTGGTTCAAAATCAAGTTTTTCTAATTACGGTCTTAAGTCTGTTCACGTAACAGCGCCAGGGTCCTCCATTCTTTCTACCTATAAAAATGGTGGCTACACTTCAATGTCTGGAACATCAATGGCTACTCCACATATAGCTGGGATTATCGGCTTAATTTTATCAAAAGAGCCAAATTTAACTCCGTTACAAATTAGAGAAAGGCTAATTAATACATCTAACAAGACATCTAAGTTATCAACGGCTTCAGTATCAGGTGGAAGAGTTGATGCGTATAGGGCGCTAATTAACAAATAGTTTTTTAATTAGCCATTACTTGTAAAGAGTATTATAAAGACCCAAGAAGTATTCTTGGGTCTTTTTTTATGAGCGATAAACCTTTCACATTAAAAAAAACTTGGCGAGAAGGGGATTCAACTTGCTTAGTAGACTTCTTAGAAAAACATACTCACCTTTCAAAAACAGTAATAAAAAAAAATTTAAATAACGGTGGAGTTTGGGTTCGACTTAATAATGATTCAAGATTGAGTAAGGTTAGAAAAGCTACCTTTGTTTTAACAAAAGAATCACATGTCGAATTTTATTACGATCCTAAATGGCTTAATTCAAATCCTCCAGAAGCAAAGGAATTAACGACATTTAAAGAATGGGGGATTTGGTATAAACCTGCTGGCCTATTATCTCAAGGGACATTTTTTGGTGATCATTTTTCAATTCTTCGTCAGGTTGAAAAGAAGAAAAATAAGGCATGGCTAATTCATCGTTTGGATCGCGAGGCACATGGCTTAATGATTTTTGCCTATTCTAAAAATGCAGCAAAATTATTTTCGTACATTTTTCAAAATCATCAAATTCGTAAATTCTATAAAGTTAAGGTCCTTGGCGAGGTTAAAAAAGATGCAGAGATTAATTCTAAGTTAGACGGTAAAGAGGCGAAAACGGCTTTCAAGGTAATCGAATCAGGAGCGTTTGAATCAGAGCTATTAGTTGAAATTTTTTCGGGGAGACTACATCAAGTACGCCGACATTTAGAATCAATCAATCATCCAGTTCTTGGTGATCCCAAATATGGGATTGGCAATAAAAATAGTGAAGGACTTCAATTGTTAGCTTACCAACTTATTTTTGTCGATCCATTTACCAAAAAAAAAATTGATTTTATCATTCCTGATATTTATTTATAATCTTTTATTCATTTACAAAAATCCAGAAAAGGCAGACAATTAATATTATATATTTATCAAACTTTTCGCTGGAAAATTCCAAATGAACGAAAATCAATCGGATCTTGAATATGATGACATTAATTCTCGACAGTCCAATAAATCAGGATTGGCTGCCATAATTGAAAATATTTTCAGAAAATTTCAGACGGTTAGTTTTTTACTTTTTATTTTTCCGATTATTCTAATTTGTGTTCTTTGTTTAGCTATCGCACTAACGCCAGCGATGCTGCTTTTACAGACGACATATGCCCATGTTGCTGAATACTCTTTATTTGTTAAATCATTTTTTTATGCACTTAGTTTGGCATTTGGCTTTTTATTATTTATCCTTTCACTTTTGTTGGTAGTTCCAATATTTAATTTACCAATTCTTCCATTTGTTAAGCCAACTCGAGGAGCTTGGTTTTCACTTGAATCTCTTCCTTGGTACTACCACAACGCTCTAACTTATTTGGTTAGGTACACGATACTTGACTTAATTACACCCTCTCCTTTAAGTATTTTCTTTTTTAAAATGATGGGAATGAAAATAGGCAAGGGGGTTGTCATAAATACTTCTAACATTTCTGATCCTTGCCTGATCGTAATTGAAGATTATGTGACGATTGGTGGATCTGTTTATATGATGGCCCATTACGGAATGAAAGGTTTTTTGATTATCGACAAATTGCTTATAAAGAAAGGTGCAATGATTGGACTAGCCGCTAAGCTTTTGGGGGGAGTCACTGTCGGTGAAAAAGCAGTAGTCGCTCCAAATGTTGCTGTTCTACCTAAGACCATTATCAAAGCTGGCGAAAAATTTGGAGTTCCTGTTGCTCATCAATCCTAATCTTTGACAGCTAACTTAAACATCGCTAAAGCCAATTCTTTTTGTTTTTTGTATGCCACTATGGGATGGGGATACTGTTCACCAATAAAACATTGAGCTTCTATTTGTTCTACCATGTCACTTTCGTGTGGATAGTGAATGTGTTTTTTTGAGAATTTGCTTAACTCAGGACACCAAGTTTTAATGAATTTACCATCAGGATCAAATTTCTCTGACTGATTGTAAGGATTAAAAATTCTAAAATAAGGTTGAGCATCAACTCCAGTTGAAGCAGACCATTGCCATCCGCCATTGTTAGCTGCTAGATCAAAATCAAGAAGCTTAGCTGCAAAATATTCTTCTCCTTTTCTCCAATCAATCAGCAGCGTCTTAGTGAGAAAGCTTGCAACGATCATTCGAAGACGATTGTGCATAGTTCCTGTTGTATTTAGACATCTCATAGCTGCGTCTACTATTGGATAACCAGTTTGACCTTGGCACCAAAGTCGAAAATGATGTGATGTCCCTGTCCACCTTATTTTATCGTAAGCACTTTTGAAGCAATTTTTTTCTACTTTCGGATAGGCATCAAGAATGACTTGATAGAAGTCTCTCCAAATAATTTCAGAGAGCCAAATTTGACTTCCTTCATCTTCACTTTCAAGACTCGATTTAATCATTTCTCGAATCGAAAGGTTTCCCATCCTAATATAAGGAGAGAGGTTAGAGGTAAGATTGAGGGCCGGAAAGTCTCTAGCTTCTTTATACCTAGATATATTTTTTTTAAATTTCTCTAATGTTTTTAAGGCGTTTCTTTCTCCTGCCTTAAGGTCTTGATCGATGGGAATAAATCCAATCAAATCAAATAAATCATTTGAAGATAATGTTATCTTTGTTTTGGATTGTGCACATTTTTTTAAATTGCACTTATAATTTGGTATGACTGACTCATGATTTCTAAAAGTTTCTAGCCATTTATTTTTATAAGGAGTGAATACTTTGTAAATCTCTCTTGAGCCATTTAACACTTCATGCTTCTCATAAAATACATGATCTTTGAAAGTGTGAACTTCAAGCCCGAGACGCTGGATTTCTTTTGTGACCGATTCATCCCTTTTCTTTGCATAGGGTTCGTAGTCTCGATTGAAGTATAGAGCATTGATTCTAAAATCTTTTGAAACTTTTACAATCTCTTCAACAGGTTCACCAAAGCGTACAATTAAGCTTGCATTAAATTTATTAAGCTGCAGCTCAAGATCTAAAAGTGATTCTATAATAAATTGAACTCTTCGGTCCTTTTTATCGTCTAGTTTGTTAAGTATATTTTTATCAAAAATGAAAAGGATGTAAGTTTGATCCCCATTTTTTAAAGCTTGAGAAAGTGCGTGATGATCACTAAGTCTCAGGTCACGCCTAATCCAGCAGAGATTGGTAATGCTCATTTAGTTATTTTTCTAGAAAAAATATTTGCAAGAGCGGAATCAATGTCTTGAAACATAAATTGAAACCCAGCTTCATTCAATCGTTTTGGTAATACCTTTTGTGAATCTAGAATAACCGATGACATTTCACCAAAAGCAAGCTTTAAGGCTAAAGTAGGTACCGGAAAAAGTGTTGGACGATGAATTGCTCTACCAAGTGATTTTGTAAAGTCGAAATTAGTTACAGGATGAGGGGAAACTGCATTGTAGATGCCCTCGCATTGCACATTGGCAATTGCTTCTAAGAAAATATTAACGAGGTCTTTTAAATGAATCCAACTCATAACTTGATCACCATTTCCAATAGGTCCACCTGCTCCCATTATAAATGGTGGGAGCATTTTTTTTAATGCTCCATCAGATTTTTCTAAAACAACACCAGTTCTAATGATTACTCTTCTTTTAGTTTTTTTAAGATTTAAACTAGCATCTTCCCAATTTTTGCATAAGTTTGCTAAAAAGTTATGTCCAGAAGGTGACTCTTCAGTTAAATCTTTGTTAATATTAGTTGGGTAGATCCCAATCGCAGATGAACTAATAAAAAATTCTAAGGGCTTATTGAGGGAATTTTCGATTTGCATGACCAGATTTTTTGTTGCATCTACGCGAGACTGGATGAGCTTTTGTTTTTGTTGTTCACTCCATCTTTTTGCAGCTATATTTTCCCCCATCAAATTAATAACACCTGAAATTCCATCAAAGGCGTTCGCTGGTGGAAGCTCAAGTACATTTTTCCATTCGAAGGTTTTTACTTTTTCATGCTGAAAAATTAATTTAGCCTTTTGCTGATCTCTACTTAAAATATTGATCTCGTGGCCTTGGGCCAATAATTCATTAGTTAATGCTTTTCCTACAAACCCGGTTGCGCCAGTTATTAAAATTTTCAAATGTAAAACTCCTGTCTATGTCTATTTTGAGTTATTATAGATTTATATCCTATTTTAACCAACCATAGAGTGATATCATAGTTCTAGACAATATCTAGACTAAAATCAAAGGATTTATAATTGCATACCACCTATACCATTCAGATGGCGTCCAAAATCTCGGGAGTAGGTGTCCACACTATAAGGGCATGGGAGAAAAGGTATAAGGCCCTAGAGCCAGTCAGAGACGTCTCCGGACATAGAACTTATACTAAACTAGATATTGAAAAATTGATGCTCCTGAGTGAATTATGTTTAATTGGCTATACAATTTCAAAAGTCGCAAAATTAAGTGTTGAGGAATTAAAAGAACTTTTAAAAAACTTGGGTAAAACCAGCGATGAGCTTGAGAGTTCAGATTTTAATTTAATTCATGAAAAGCCAAAAATTAATCTCCAAGAAACAATGAGTATACTTATTTTTGCCTTAAGAAATTTCAAATTAGATGTTATTAGCCAAGAATTAAATAAGATAAAAATGCAAGTTAGTGCCAAAGAGATGATTTTTGATTTACTGATTCCACTTAACGATGAGCTAAGTTTGTTACGAGAAAAAGGGGTCGTGTCATTTAATCAAGAGAGCGTATTTAACGCACTAATGCTCTTTCATCTTGGGCATCATTTATACCGTTCTGGAGAAAAAAGAGATAGAAGTAATAATATTATTGTTGCAGGCATAGAAGGCAACTTTATAGAATATCCACTTTATGCTGCCGGTTTGCTATGCAGTCATTACGGTCTTAGCTCAACATTTTTTAACAGAAGCATTTCAACTGAAGCCCTTTGTGATTCTTTAAATTACTTAGAGGCATCAATTCTAATACTCAATATCCATCAAAACACTAAAGAGCATTCACTTTCACAATCACAAGTTTTAAGTAGCCTTGAAAAAATAATTGATAAATCGTCACCAGCTTTGGAAATTGCGATTTTAGGTAATATCCCTTTCTTTTCAGATAAATTATCAAACAAACGGATTCATTTTCTAAATTCAATCATCTCATTAGATCAATTTTTGGTTACAAAAGCACTTTGATATCTTTTACAATGTCTAATGGCTTGTCGGTTGGAGCATATCGAGTTCTAGGTACTCCATTGCGATCAATAAGAAATTTTGTAAAATTCCACTTGATTGCTTTGGATCCTAAGATTCCAGGTAGTGATTCTTTTAAAAATGAGTACAACGCAATTGATTCATCGCCATTAACATTTATTTTGGAAAAAATGGGAAAAGTTACATTATAGTTGAGATTGCAAAAGTTTTTGATTTCCTCAGAGTCACCTGGTTCTTGGGATCCAAATTGATTACAAGGAAATGCCAGAATTTCAAATCCTTGGTCCTTATATTCCTTATATATTTGTTCGAGATCCTTGTATTGAGGAGTAAATCCACATTTTGAAGCAACGTTTACAATTAATAAAACTTTATTTTTAAATTGGCTTAATGAAATAGACTTGCCCGAAATATCTTTAACTTCGAAATCATATACTGTCTTGTTCATAAATTTCTCCTTTTAACCTTGATAAATATTAAGCTAAGAATATGATAGATCCTAGATCAAGTGAATTGTTTTTGGAGAATAAATTTAATGAATGTTATAGAAATCTCTAGCTTAAAAAAGTCTTATGGTCAGGATTTTACTCTAGCTGATGTGAATCTCAACGTTGAATCAGGCAAGATCTTCGCCCTTCTAGGTCCAAATGGTGCTGGTAAAACAACTCTCGTTAAATTGATGTTGAATCTAATTAAAGCAGATCATGGACAAGTATTGATTAATAACACTGCATCGAATTTGGCCCAATCTCGCATGGGGCTGGCGTTTCTTCCCGAAAAATTTAATTTTTTCCCTTTTTATACAGTCAGGGGAGTATTGGAATTTTTTGGTTCAATGAAAGGCTTAGAAAAAGCAACATTAAAACAACAAATTGATGATGCTATGACCGAATTAAACATCCTAGAATTGCAAAATCGAAAATTGCAAACACTATCAAAAGGACAAATTCAAAGAACGGGTTTAGCCAGTTTACTAATTGGTGATAATAAACTGCTAATACTGGATGAACCTTTTTCCGGACTAGACCCAATTGGAATGAGGGACTTGAAGGATATTTTAAAAAAACAAAGGGAGTTGGGCAAAACTATATTTTTAAATTCCCACGTTCTATCAGAAATGGAACAAATTTGTGACGATGTTGCGATATTGAATAAAGGTGAAATTTTATTTAGTGGAAGTCTTCAGACAATTTTAAATAAGGGCGAAAGTTTGGAAGATTATTTTTATCATTTAGTTAGCCCCAATCGAGAAATAAGGTAGTTTATGAATATCAAAATCAATGCTCAGTATACAGCTCTAATTAAAGATACAATTTTAAAAGAACTCAGAAGTAAAACTTTGATATTTATTTTTATTGCAACAACGCTGCTAATATTACTAGGTCACTCGCTACTTAAAATGTATATGCAGAGCAATCCCGACTCTGGCGTTGCTTTAATAAGTGGAAGCAACAGCTTGAGTTTAATGTTTTCGATCATCAATTTTTGGAGCCTTGTTATTGCAGGAATTTTTGGAATAAGTTCTGTAAGATCGGATTTTCAAGAAAAAATTATTTATCAATATTTGACTTTTCCAATTTCTAGATTTCAATATATGACATGTCGTATTCTTGGATCTTGGTTCCTGGTTTTCACGTATTATCTTTATTCCTACTTACTCTCAGCTCTACTTTTTTCTTTAGCCTCAAAAACTATTGTCCTCCATTGGAATCACCTGTTAAGTATTGCCTTGATGGCCATTTATACTTTTTTGGTAATTATTATTTCCTTCATCTACTCACTTTTTGCTGAAAAGATTCCCTCTTTTTTACTTTTATTTGCCACAATCGCAATTATTTCATTTTCAACCAATACAATGAGAGTGCTTGAATTCGGGGAATACCTTAAAGATTTAAACTTTTTTAAAATGATTGGCCTGATAGTTTATTTAATTTTCCCAAGAATTAATTATGTTTCTGAATTGGCGAGTGCTGTTATGTTTAATGAAAAAATTCAACTTAATTTGACGTTAGAATCATTACATCTTTTATTAACTTCAAGTTTTTTAATTTTCTTTACTAATATTGTAATAAAGAAAAAGGATTTTTAATTTTAAAATTTAATAGTTAGTCCATCTTGGAGTGAATTCTTATATGCCTTTATTGCGGGAATTAAGCCCGCAAGGGTTCCCGCAATCAATATTCCTAACAGATAAAATATTTCATTTGTAGAAAGTGGTTGTAATTCGAGGTAAACGGAAAAATTAGACTCAAGCCAAGGTCGAACAAAAAACAATAGGGCGTACAAAGAGATAACTCCCGATAAGCAGCCAATAATGACTAAAAAGCTTGATTCATATATAAGAAGTGTAAAGATGTGGTAGGAACTTGCCCCAATTGATCTCAAAATAGCCATTTCTCTTCTTCGTTCATTAATTGATGTGTAAAGGGATATGAGGATACTTAATATTCCAACTAATAAAACGCATAAACTTACCAAAAATAGTATTTGTTCAACATAACCAATTGTTTGCCACATTTCTTGTAAAGATAGCGCTGGTATGATGGCCATGAGTGGTTCTTTTTCATATTGATCGAGTTCACGACGCATTTTTAATATAGCGATTCTAGATTTTAACTTAACCATAAAAGAAGTTATTTGAGTAATTTTAATGTTTTCTTTTTTGTAAAGATTTGGATTGATAGGAGCACCACTTGGAACACCAGATTCCCACCCCATGTGCATAGCTTCCATTCCAAAAAGATTAATATAAACTGCAGTGTCAATTGGAGTTTGTGTTGGAGCTATGATTGAAATAATTCTGAAAGGAGTATTTTCATGATTTAGAATTGATTCTGATGAGACTCCATGACTTAAAATGATAGGATCTCCAATTTTAAGATTAAGTTTTTTAGCCACCTCACTTCCTATAGAAACATCAAAAGTTTCAGTTGGAATCGTGCCTTGAAGTAATTCGACTTTTTTGTCACCTCTAAATCTATAATGTTCAAAAAAATTTTCGTCTGTAGCAACTACTCTATAACCTTTGTATGAATCTCCTAAAGAAATGGGAATTGTCCAATCTATAATTGGGTTTTTTCTAATTTCATCATATGAATTCATTCGAATGTTGTTAACTGCACTGCCCATGTGAAATACAGTGTATAGAAGTAATTGTAATTGTCCTCCTTTTGCACCAACGATGAGATCTGTTTTGCTTATAGTGTTTGTAAATCCGTCACGTGCTCCAATTCTAATTCTTTCAATTGCCAAAAACAACGTGACAGATAAAGCGATCGATAAAATACAAAGCAAGGATGTAAATTTCCTATTTTTAATTGATTTATAGGTTAAAAAATTGATCATATTATGCGTCCGGATTAAATTTTATTTATTTCAGATAAGGAGACGGCTCGATTAAAATAATTTTTTAATCGAATATCATGAGAAACAAAAAGTAATGTAAATTTTCTTTTTTCCCATTCACTTAATAAAAGATTCATAAACTCAATGGTATTATTTTCATCTAGAGAACTCGTGGGTTCATCCGCAATAATCATTTTGGGATTGCCAATAAGGGCCCTCGCTGCAGCGACTCTTTGTTGTTGGCCAATTGATAAATCGGTAACATTCTTATGTATATGATCAGTTAATCCTAAGGTTTCAATAAGCTGATCTGCTTGCTCGTAAATGTTTATGCCGAGGCCTCTTTTTTTATTAATAAGACAAGGAAGAATTATATTCTCTTTTATATTTAGATAAGGGATTAGATTAAAAATTTGAAATATGTATCCAATATTTTCGCCTCGAAGATGGTCTCTTTGAGCTTGAGATATTTTAGACAATTCATTATTCAAGACGTTGACTGAGCCTATTTTTGTTTCTAAAACTCCAGCCAATATATTTAAGAAAGTACTTTTGCCGTAACCGCTTGGGCCATAGAGAAATACTTTTTCTCCATAATCAACCTGAAAGTCTTCTATATTAAGAACAACCGGAGCTATTTTAGCGACGGACTTTTGATAGGAAAATGTTAAATTTTTTATTAAAATTGATGGAGAATTCATAATGTTGTTCTTACTTTGTATCTTTTAATTCTTTTAATTTGAGTCCTTCCATTTTAAAAGAGGATTCTAAATCTTTATTAGCATCTAAGGTTAGAATTCCTGTCATTTCGACTGGATAAAATGAAGGTACTACTGTTGAACCTTTTTTCATTTTCACCAAAACTAACTGACTTGGTGGCGGCGGAGGGACATGCATACAGGCTGGAACATAAGGCATGAATAAAAATTCGACAACTGCCTTTGAATCATAATCCAATGGCATCATAAAACCTTTTATGGTGATCTCTTTTCCAAGGATTTTTTTCAATTCCCCTTTAGCAATAGGAGACTTGGTTTTGGGATCAATATCGAGAGTCTTAAGTGTTTCCCAACTTACCTCATTAGCAAATGAAGTAATGAGGGATAATAAAGTGAAAAAGAAGGCAAATATTTTCATAATTTTCTCGCTTATTAAATTAGAGTCTAGAATTGCATCAGTTTATAAGCAAGTGGATAGTTAAAATTCATATTGAAATGGTTTTTTCAGAAAAGGTGCTTAAAGTACTTTCGCTTATGTTTTAAATAAAGCAGTAATTATTTTTTAATCAAGCACATTTTGTAATGAGAATTTAATACTTCATACTGCGCATATAACCAAATATTAGGAAAAAATGATCACTCATAAAAGTGAAGTTAAAAAGTTGGGAATCCTTAGAATTTATTTTTTTACAAAAAGTTTTCATTGGCAATATTGATTAAAACCAAAAGACTCAGATATCTCTTTGGAATTATTGATAGAAAAAGAAAGATTTATTTATTTATAAAAATAAGTATTCAATGTAAAAATTGTCCCATCCTGATTTTTTATCGTTCACGGAGGAATAAAATGAAAAAAGGACTTTTAATCAGTGCGCTTACGGCCACAATGTCTCTCTCGTTTGCATTTGCATGCGATATCCAAGGTAAATCTGGTTTTATGCCAGAGAACAATTTGAAAATTTCTAAGTATGACAAAGACACAAATGGTATGACTGAAGAAAAATTCTTGTCGATTATTAAAAGAGTATCTGACGTCTATGCTCCAATTGTTGCATCTAAAGGTGCTTCGCTTGACATGATCAACAACTGGGATGATGACACAGTAAATGCTTATGCTCATAGAGACGGGGATGTCTGGCACGTTAGTATGTTCGGCGGTCTTGCTCGTCACCCACTAACTACGGACGACGGTTTTATGCTCGTAGTGTGTCATGAAACTGGTCACCATTTGGGTGGAGCTCCTAAGTATGGTGGTGGGACTGATTGGGCCGCAAACGAAGGACAAGCTGATTACTTCGGTACTTTAAAATGTATGAAACGAGTTCTTGAAAAAGACGACAACATTGCTGCGGTTTCTAAATTGACAGTTGATGCAGCTGCTACAAAACAATGTCAAGCTATATATAAAAATGCTGGAGAAGTTGCTCTTTGCCAAAGAATTGCAATGGCCGGAAAGTCGCTTGGCCAACTTCTTGGTTCACTTGGTGGATCTTCAAAAGTTGCTTTCGATACACCTGATAAAAAAGTTGTTAAAAAGACCAATGATGCTCACCCTGCAGCTCAATGTCGCCTAGATACTTATTTTCAAGGTGGACTATGTGATAAGTCTTTTACTGAAGACGTTTCAGAAGATTCTCCAATTCCGGGAACATGTATTAAAAAAGATGGCTACAAAGCTGGACCTCGTCCGCTTTGCTGGTACAAACCAGGTGCTGGAGAGATCTAATTTTTAAAGTTTAGTGCCAAAAAATTGACAGAAGGCCCCTTGATGGGGCCTTTTTTATATCAATTTCCCAATGAAATAAATTCCCAACAATAAATGTCAGTTAATGAAAGATTATTTATTTTTTTATAGTTGAATTTTTATGTAACGATTGTTCATCCTGATTTTTGTTACGGAGGACTAATTTTATGAAGAAAAGGATTTTGACGGCTGTTGCCGGTTTGTCTCTAGCTGCTACTGCTTCTTTTGCCTGTGACATCCATGGAAAAAGTGGATTCGCTCCAGAAAACAATTTGAAAATTTCTCAATGGGACAAGGCCACAAATGGCATGACTCAAGAAAGATTTCTTGAAATTGTTAAAAGTGTATCTGACATCTATGAGCCAATTGTAAAAACAAAGGGCGGCAACTTGTCTATGAACAATAGATGGGATGATGACACCGTTAACGCAAGTGCTCAGCAAATGGGTAAAACTTGGGTCGTTAATATGTATGGTGGACTTGCTCGTCACCCGCTTACAACTGATGATGGTTTTGCACTAGTTGTTTGTCATGAATTAGGTCACCATATCGGTGGAGCACCAAGAAAAGGTCGTTCATGGGCAGCTAACGAAGGTCAAGCAGATTACTTCGGTTCAATGAAGTGTTTAAGAAGAGTTCTTGAAAAACAAGATAACGTTCTAGCTGTTTCAAAAATCACTGTAGATGCTGAAGCTACTAAGCAATGTGAACTTGTTTATAAAAATGCTAATGAAGTTGCTCTTTGTCAAAGAATTGCAATGGCAGGCAAGTCACTTGGAAGTTTACTTGGTGAACTTGGTGGTAATTCAAAAGTTAATTTTGATACTCCAGATAAATCAATTGTCTCTAAAACAAATGATGCTCACCCAGAGGCTCAATGTCGTTTAGATACATATTTCCAAGGTATTCTTTGTGATAAATCTTTTGATCAAGATACAGATAAAAATGATCCAAAAATTGGAACTTGTATCAAGAGTGAAGGCTACCAAGTTGGACCACGACCACTTTGTTGGTATAAGCCAAGTTCAAACGAGTAATATTTCATTGATAAGATAATAATTAAAGGTCAGATTTTATCTGGCCTTTTTTTTTTACCAATTCTGAGGTTACATGACATTGATTCAAGTTTTTGGGAATCTTGCTTTTTTACTTGTGGCATTTTCTTTTATGGTTAAAGATATGCTTTGGCTACGCGCCCTTTCAATAACTGCTTCGCTATGCTCTATAGTGTATAATTCCAATGCTGCTCTTAACCCTCTCTGGGTCCCAATTGGCTGGAATTTATTTTTTATAAGTCTCAATATTTATCACGTCGTTAAAATTATTTTTGGCAATAGACGTCTAAAGCTTACTAACAAGGAAGATGAATTATATAGAATGTCTTTTTCTCAGTTGAATCCAATTGAATTTGCAAAATTAATCCGTATTGGAGAGTGGAAGAAAGCTCCTTCTGGTTCAATTATTGTAGAGCAAGGACAAGAAATGGAAGACTTGATGATGATTTATAATGGACGAGTTGATGTCTTGGCCAATGGTAAAAAAGTAAATGAGTTAAAGGATGGTCAATTTATTGGAGAAATGAGTTATTTAACTAATAAGCCGGCATCGGCTAATATCGTTGCCATGCATGATACAGAGTACGTTTGCTGGAAGCAAAAAGTGCTTAAGGATCTTTTAAAAAGAAATCCTTCTTTGATTTTTTCTCTTCAAGCAGCAATGGGACTGCAGCTAACTAATGTTCTTATCGCTAAAAATCAGGGCGTTTAATAGGTGAAATGCTTAATATTAACAGAAAAACCTTCGGTAGCACGTGACTTTGCTTCAGCATTTAATGCACAAAAAGCTCAGCAAGATGGATTTATTGAAACTGAAGAATATGTTATTACTTGGGCAATTGGGCATTTGCTTTCTCCGTTTGACCCTGAAGACTATGACATAAAATTCAAAAGATGGACTCTTGATACGCTACCTATTTTACCAATTGATTTTAAATTTAAACCTCAGCCTAAAACAAAAAAACAACTTGATATTATTAAGCGATTATTAAAAAGAACTGACATCGATAAAGTTATTGTAGCGACAGATGCAGGAAGAGAAGGTGAGTTGATTGCAAGATTGATTCTTAATGATGCTAAGTCAAAAATAAAAGCATTTAGGTTTTTTACTTCCGCAGCTCTTACAAGGGAAGTGATTCATTCCGAACTAAAAAATCTTAAGCCATTATACGAGTACGATCGACTTTTTATTGCAGGCAGGGCAAGGCAGAAAGCAGATTGGTTGGTTGGAATGAATCTAAGTCGACTTGCAACAATTAAGCTGGGCGATCTTTTTTCGATAGGAAGAGTGCAAACAGCTGTATTGGGTCTTTTGGTTGAAAGAAGTCAGGCCATTAATCAATTTATTCCAGTTGATTATTTTGAAATGAAAGCAACATTTATTTTTCATGAAAAATCATTGGAAGCCTTTTGGTTTGATCCAGAGAAGAAAGATGAAGAGAAGCGTCAGCCTCAAAGGGAATATTTCGAAAAATTACAAAAACGTTTTATAAATAAATCAGCTCAAGTGTCATTATTAAAAGAATCAGAGAAGACGGTGTACCCTCAAGGTCTGTATTCGCTCACCGAACTACAAAGGCAAGCCAATATTCAATTTGGCTTCTCTGCCGCTAGGACCTTAGAATTGGCCCAGAATTTATATGAAAAATATAAGTGCTTGTCATACCCAAGGACAGATTCAAAGGTAATGGCAACTTCATCTTTTGAATTAGTAAAAAGCTTGGTCTATAAATTTAAAGAGATTTTTCCAGATTATTTTGAAAAGTTTGTTAGTTATAAAGTGAGTTTGAAGAATAAAAATGTTTTTGACGACTCAAGGCTGACTGACCATCATGGACTAATTCCACTTAAAGATTTTTCTGGTAATCAGTCATCTCCCGAAGGCAAGATTTATCTTTTAGTACTAAAAAGATTTATCTCAAATTTTCTTGAAAATCATAAATATATTGAAACAGAAATTGAAATTTGTTGTGACGAAGAAATGTTTAAAACTAAAGGACGAAAAATTATTGAATTAGGTTTTAAAGGATTAGATGGAAGTCTAGAAGATGACATACTTCCATCTGTTGTTCAAAACGAAATTGGGAATTATAAAAAATCAGAAATTGAATCAAAGAAAACAAAACCTCCAAGTGAATATACAGAAGCTTCTCTTCTCTATGATATGACTAATCCATCAAGGCTTGTTCAAGAAAATGATTTGAAAAAAATTTTCAAATCAGAAATTGGACTCGGAACACAAGCAACTCGAGCACAAATCATCGAAACTTTAATAAATCGAAATTACGTTGAAAGATTGGGGAAAAATCTAAAGTCAACGGCTAAAGGAGAATTGCTCATTCAAAGATTATCGGCGATGCCTCTCACAAGTACTTTGACCAATATTTCTCAAACGGCAAAGTTGGAGCTTCGTTTACAAAGTATGGCCGAAGGTGATGAAGATGATTTGGATTTCCTTGATACGATTCAGGATTATGTTGTTAGTGCAACCAATGAATGGAAATTATTAGATACAATCATAAATAAAAACAAAACTTATTCTGGCAAATTCGCCAAGTATAATAAATCTTCTAATAAACCTGAAGTGTTGGAATCTCAACTTGTACAATTAGGTAATTGCCCAATATGCAAAGCCGAAATTAAAAACTTTCCAAAATCCTATAGCTGCTCTAAGTGGAAAGAAGGTTGTGGATTCACCATATGGAAGATCGTTGCTAAAAAGAAACTTAGTGAATCACAGATAAAAATGCTTATTAAAGATAAAAAAACTGGTGTTATAAAGGGTTTTAAGTCAAAGGCAGGAAAATCATTTCAAGCTTTTTTGGTATTAAACAATGAAGGGAAAGTTGTGTTTGAATTTTTATCCAAGGCATGATTGATTTAAATAACTTTCAAATAAATTTTTTTAAAAAAACGAATTTCTTTATATTCTGCAAATTGTTGCTTGAAATGCCATCGTTTTGCTTTTCCGCTAGGTGTACGTATTAACTCTTTATGAGAAAATAAAATAACCCTTGGTGCCCTATTCAAATCAAGCTTTTCAATGGTTGCTTGCAAATTTTCAAAAAGAATTTTTATGTCATCGCTTTTTTGGAACTGACAAATTAAAGCCAATTCTTCACCTCTGTAATCATTTTCAAAGCTAGTTACAAAACAATCATTGGATATTTTTTTGAATTGATAAAAAAATTCATCAATCTCTCTTAAAGCAACAGATTCTCCATTAATCTTTGCGATTTCTTTTTTTCTACCTGAAATAAAATAAAATTGAATGGATTTAAAATTTTTATAATAGCCTAAATCTCCGGTTGGAAAATAGCCTTCATTGGAAAAAGAATCTTCATTGGTATTTAAGTATCCATTCATAAGATTTTTCCCTTTTATGAGGATTTCTCCTTCTTCAGATTCTTGGCACTCGCTACCATTTTCACGAACGATTTTTAAGTTATTGCAACTTAGGCTAATTCCGATTGAAGGAAATTTGGAATTAATCATTAATGAAGCGTATTCTTTCGAGGTTAAGTTAGTTGGTAAAGTAGTTGAAAAGTTAACTGCCTCTGAAAGTCCGTATCCTTGAATGACTTTTTTGTTATAAATTTCTAGAACATCTTTAGAAGTTTGTATAGAAAGGGGAGCCGCTGCTGACACAAAATATTCTAATGAATCAAGTTTGTATTGAGATAAAGTTTGGGAATTTCTTATAATGCTATTTAGAATAGATGGAATTATGCTCAAAATATTAATGCCATATTTTTGAGTTGATTCAAATAATTTTTTCAAATCAAAATCATCAAATAGAACTAGTTTTCCACCAGAGACAAGTGTCGCTAAAAAACTAAAATGAAGTGCATTGACATGAAATAGTGGCAGCGGTGTACCAATTGTTTTTTTGGAGTTTAGCTTATGATGAGTAATTAAAGATAAATAGTTTGAAACTATGGCAACTTCACTTTGAATAACTATTTTTGATAACCCCGTAGTTGCACTTGTTGGAATATAAATTAATTCAGGATTAACGTGAGGAGTCATTTTCTCATTAAAATAATCAATCCTTAATTTTTCTAATTCAAGTTGCTCACTTTCTTTCAACAAAAGATAGGATTTTGAAATCATAGCAGTAAGAACACTGAGAGTTTTAGGATTTTCTTCTGGATTTATTGGCATTAAAGTCTTTCCAGAAAGCATGGTTCCTAAAAGAAAGACACAAAATCGATAATTATTTCTTCCTGAGATTAAAATGACATTTGCATTATGAAAGGTTGTATTGAGATAATGACTAAAGCATAGAGCATCTAAAAAAAATTGATTATATGTGTAGCTTTTGCCAGTTGCAGCTTCAATAAGAAACACTTGATTTTCGTTTTTAGTCCAAGATTGGCTTAAAAGTGATACTAGCGATGGTGTTGGATCCATTAATCAATATACCCTAGTTTTGAGCTCAGATAATTTCATTAGAAAATCTCACTCAGGACATTTTAAAATAAATACATTTCAAAATAAATTTTACTATAAATTCAATAGCGTGACCTACAAAATTTGATTTTTAGGAGTATAATAAAAATCTGATATTTCAATTTATTAAATTACGGATGAAATGAACAAAAACAATAGCGGATCAAACATTCGAAAAAATAACAAAAAAGTCATATTTTTCATGGTTTTTTTTTCATTAATAGCTTTAGTTGGAGCAGCTTTTTATTTCGATTTGCCATCTTTTTTTAATAAACATAAGCCTGCAAATCAAATCAAACCTCGATTTCTTTCAAAACAAAAGGTTTATAATTTTTACATCAAGAATCATGGCAAAAAAAAGGGGGATAATATTGACCCTGAAGTTGCTGCGATGAGAGAAGAAGCCGCTGTTACGATGCTCAAGTCTATCGGAATGGATGCTAAAGTTAAAATTTTTGGAGTAGGAAATCCTGATACTATGGAAGTGACTTCTACTGATGACTTTGATTTTATTCAAGAGTCTGGCCCCGAGATGTTGATGAAAATTAAATCAGGTTTTGACGTGGAGGTATTGCTTTCCTCACCTCGATGCAGTTTAGAAGCTCATGTAATTGCAAAGCATGATTCAACCTTAACAGAAGCAGATTTACCAAATTTAAAAGATATTCTTTTGTATCTTGTAGATTTTAGATCACCTATTGTTTTAGGTGCAGTTGCTCAACTTGGTTGGACACAAGCAAATCTGTTAGAAACGGCGAGATACACTGATGCATTAAATGCTTTGGAGAGTAATAAGGTTCAAGTTATAGTGGCTGAATTTTTTGATAGTCCAAGAACAAAAATTGGTACTTTTTCTGGACCTATTGATGAAACAATGAAATTCAAAGAATTATTTAAAACTAATCTTTTGATTCCTTGTAAAATGACAGCTGCAAAAAACTCAGTACCTAAGGAATTAAAACAAAAATTTAAAGAAAAAGTTAAGGCAGGTTTTAAAAATCGAGTACAAATGGCAACTGAAAAATATAATGTCGATGCAAGTGCATTTGCAGTTGAGCCCTCTTTAAAAGATATTGATTCACTAATTAAAAAAATAGAATGGTCGAAGATTGAAGAAATCAGTAAAAAAATTAAGCCGCTTAATGACGAATCTCATAACACGAATGAACATGTGCCAGATGAAGAGCAAGCTCATTCAAAGGAATGAACGTTAAAAATGGGTTTTATTGATCATTGGATGATTTTTATTAGTTGGCCCCCAATCACTATCGGGGTGAAAAGCTATAACGTTCATTTCTGAATGTTGAGTTTCAAATTTGTGCTCGACATTTTCTGGAATATAAAAAAGATCACCAGTCGTTAGAATTTTTTCTTCATTCAGCAATACACACTTACCACTTCCTGAGGCAACAATACCAAAACGAAAACTTGGATGAAAATGTTTAGATTGATTTATATGTTTGGGAAAATGAAGTAAGTTCAGGCAAGGTTCACCTAATCGACTTGGAGATAGAAGAAGCGTATCACTGCATCCATCAATATATTCTAATCTACCAATACTTTCGATTGGACCTCCGATGGTATTAAGGACCTCAAAGCAATCAATTTCAATCGCCATAGCACTTGAATTTATTCCAAGTTCAATTGATCCCGTTGAACATAAAGAAGCATACATTCCTTCTTTCATTTCAATCGAAAAAGCTTCATTGATAATTTGTGCAGATCCTTTTTGAATGTATATGAAAATTGAAGTATTTTTTCTGATTTGTAATTGTTGTCCATTTGCATTTAATAAAGACAGCAAATAATTTTTACCCTGAAAGAGTATGTTTTTATTAAAAGTATTTTGGTTTATTTCTACTTTGTTGAGCATGGTCTAATTAAGCCCTAAGTTTTTCTTTAATATTTAAATTAGTATCATATGTACTTTTTGCACGATTATTTTTATAAATAATATTTTTATTTATAAAGGGTTTGCGAAATATGCTAATTAATAGTTTTTTAGATTCTATCAATAGCATCCACCATCCTCGTACTCTGAATTCATTATAGGAATCACGTTTTATCATTTTCGTTATATTAACCAATAAAAAGGGATTTAAAAAATCAGGAAAGAATCTGATAATATTTTTGTCGACACAAAATTCTACAAACATTGTTGGCATAAGTGGAAGAAGAACAATAAAAGCATGATATCTGCGAGAAAGACTATCTTGTTCAAGTTCTGTACCACCCGAAATATGTCCACGAGAGTGTTGATTATTTTCTAGTTTGTAAATTTGTTCAGGAGTTAAGAGTTTTCTTTCTTTTGCAATAGATAATATTTCAGTTGAAGGGTAATACCGTAGCCAAAAAGCGTAAATATGCCAAGGATTACCTTTGGCAAGCAAGCGAACTGTTTCATCTAGATCTTTTTTTGTTTCTGTCGGTATGCCAATAATGATATCAACGGTTGTTCTTATTTTATATTTTTTTAAAGCTTGCATCGCCGTTAGAATTTGTTCATCTTTTGTTTTACGGTGTAGTACATCTTTTCTTAAATGTTCAGCCCCAGATTGAATTCCCATTTCGACAGCATCGCAACCACTTTCGGCCAGAAGCTTTGCCATCTCTTCATCGATGGTGTTTGGATATACCCAGGCAAAGTAGGGCAAGCCGACTTTTTCTTTATATAATGGACAGAACTCTCGCAACCAATTTCGATCATAGCTAAAATCTTCATCATTAAAACGCACATGTTTTATATTATATTTATTTTTGGCCCAGAGTATTTCTTCGACTACATAAGTAGGACTATGTCTTCTTGCCCATTTTTGATTTTGCTTAACTTCTTCTTTGTATAGTTTAATTGAAGAATTATTGTCACAAAATGTGCAGCGATAGGGGCATCCGCGACCACTCATAGTTGTGTAGCCATGATTGAGATAGGGCATCTCATCATAATATAAATCTTTATCTGGAAAAGGCAGAACATCTAAATCTTGAATTAGTGGTCGCATGGAGTTAATTTTTATTTCTCCATTATGTTTGTAACCTAAGCCAAGGACCTCATCAAAAGGCTTGGAACCTTCTAGAGCATGGATAAGTTCAAGCAGAGTGACCTCACCCTCTCCTCTAATTACAAAATCAATGCAATCGTATTTTAAACAATCTTCGGCATGAAAAGTGGCATGTGTATTTCCAAAAACAATGGGAATATTAAAATGTTCTTTAATGCGCGTTGCCCATTTTAATCCCCAGCTAAGATCATCTGTTACGGCGGAAATGCCTATTAGATCAGGGGTATGAAATTCAATTTTTTTTAATATGCTTTGGGTATCTTCAAATAAACTTGAAAGTTTAGGATGTTGGACCCACGGATTATCAAAAAGATTGGGATCATTAACGAGTGCGGTGAAATGACCTTTTTGCTTTAAATAAGCTGACAAACATTGTATGCCACCCATTTCTTGTTGAGGATTTAGAAACAAAATTTTCATTTAACCCTTAAAATTTATATTTTTGCGTAAACATTTTACTTAAAATTTTAACACAATATGGGAATAAAAATAACAAAACAAAGGCGATGGCTAAATTTGCTTTGGTGTGTATAGAATTTGTTAAACCACCATTTATTAATGCTCCAGCACTATTGAGCAACACGACATCAAAGAAAATACCTACAAATGTGCTAAAAAAGAAAAGTTTAAAATTAATTTTTAAATACCCTAATACGATATTGATAACGCCATAGGGTAAAAGTGGACTCAGTCTTAAAAGTACTAAGAAAGTATAATTAATTTCAGATAACTTGGATTGGATTTTATTTATCCGAGTAAGATACTTTTCCATGTGCCTTGTGATTAATATATTTTTTCCAACAAAGTAACCAGCACAACCACTTACCATAGTAATAAAATAAACAATAATACATCCTCTCCAGAAGCCAAAAATTGCCCCAGAAATTAAATTTAGTAAAGTGCAGCTTCCTGGAATACTTAGACAAGCCGAGAAAAAATGGGTCAAACAAAATAATACAATGACTAAAATAAAGTCAGATTTATAGAATAAATTGAGAATTTCAATGTAGTGAATTATCAATTTGGGAGAAGTAATATTTGGGTGATTTAATGCCAAGAAAACAAACCAAGCAATGAGAAAAAAAGTGAGTGATTGAAAAATAAACTTAATTCTAAAGTTCATTTTTATTTCTCAATTTTTTTCTAAGATCAAGATCTTTAATTAAGTCTTTAATTTTGCCTCCGGCATGTGCCCAAATTAGATTTGTATCAATTTTTCCATATTTAATAGATTTCCAAATTGGAGGATTAGTAGAAAGAATTCGAAGGATGGATAAAGTGAAAGATGATTTTAAAGCAGCACTAAGGGAAGAGAAGCGATATCCGATCGCAATCGAATCAGAAAGATTTTCAACAAAATGCCATGTGTGTGGTGGAACATAGAGTACATCTCCAGGTTTTAAAATGACTTCAATAGGTGTTGCATATTTATAAAGAGGGTATTTATCTAAATTGGGGTGATCAACATCAATTGGACTTTTTATATATGCAGTATTGGCAATTTCTGGATAGATTAATGCAGTGTCTTCTGGAAAAAAGAGGGTCCATTTTTTTTCACCAAATATTTGAACATAAATATTACATGGCTGATCAGTATGCAAAAGTGTTTTTTTGCCAGCACCTCCCATAAACATATAATAGGTATGTGCAAATGTTTGTTGCCCTCTCATTTTTTCAAGCCAATTCATATTTAGGTCTTCTACTAAAATAGGGTTATTTTCAAGAATTGGACTAAACCGCAGGTACTTATTTCCACCACTTTTAATATCTTCAATAAGTTCTTTAACAGTTAAAAATTCATAATTTGTATTGTTTTCTCTTGATGTAAGCCCGGTGGCATTTACCAAAAGAACATCTTGATCCCCAAAGCCAAATTTAAAATAATCTAGGTTCCATTTTTTTGTGCAATCCCAATCTGAAGCTGCACCCGCAAAAACAACAGGAAGTGATTCATTAAAATAATTTTGATGAAATTCATCTGGCGATAATTCATTTCTCTTATCAATACTAAATATATCTGGTGACCCAATTAAAGAAAGTCGTAAATAAACTTTTTCAAGAAATGACATTTTTATTGGCAAAAGCAAATTGAATAATTTTTTTCCCAAAAATTGTTCAACTAATAGAAAACAACTAAAAATCAATCTTTCATAGAATTTTAAAACTGATTTTTTTTTCATTTTTTTCATCTCTAAGAATTATAGTGTATAATTAATAAAAAGTTTGTGTAATTAGATCAAAGGTTTTTCAAATTGTCTCAATATGCAAAGAAATCAATTAAAATTTTAATTTCATGCGCTGGTCTTGGAATGGGAAATGCTTCAAGAATATCGGCTATTGTAGAATCACTCGAGACAATGGCAAGTTTAAATAGTCAAGATATTGAAATTTCAATTTTTAGTTGGGGGGCAGGTTATAGCTTTTTAAGGGATTTTAAAGAAAAATATCATTTAAAATTTGATCTCTTTGAAATGGATTCCTATCAGTTTGCTACAGTATTTAAATTTTTAAGAAAATATTTCAAGAACACTTTTTTTCTTTTTAAATCTGTGCGCAACACTAAACCAGATTTAATTATTCTCGATTCTGACTATCATTTATTATCATATCTTTTTAGTCCGGCTTCTAGAGTTTATATTGGTCAGGCCGTAGACGTTGTTGAACGGGCCCAAAATTTAAAACTTCAATTCAAAAGCTACAAAGATAAAATTAATTTTTTTTTAAGAGAAAAATTAGATTCAATTTTTCAATATTTTATTTCTGATGTTGTCTTTGTACCAAGCTTCAAACAAGAAAACGCAAAATGTAAAAAAAAGATAATTAAAGTTCCACTAATCGTACGTAAAGATTTTTTAGAATGTAAAGATCAACACATTAATGGAAGTGAAGTAGGATGCCTATTGAGTGGATCTGAAATTGAAAAAGATAAATTTCTCTCAATAAGCTCAAAAAAAAATTATAAAGTGATTTCTCCTCATTCAAGAGACAATTTTGTAATATCAACGGCTAAAGAATTAGATCAATTTGATACATTAATAACACAAGGGGGATTATCTTCTATATCTGAAGCTGCCGCTAGAAACATTTTTCTTGTAATAATTCCAATGACCCACCATCCAGAACAGTATTTAAATGCCATTGCAGTAGAGAGTTTGGGGCTCGGGGTTATTGCAGAAACTAAAGATCTACTAGATTTTGATAATTTTATCGATAAAATTAGGAAAGAAAAATTAAATGTCGAAAGAGAAAAAATAGATTGTTCAGGTGCTCAGAAAATATCGAGCAATATTTTAAATTTAATCAATTCGAAATCTTTTTAGTGAAGCTTATAGTTGTACTTAATACTGTAGGAGTTTCGATCTTTTCTACAATAAATCCATAGTTCTTTGCCGTATTATCATAAAATTCAATGTTTCTTAAGAATACTTTGCATTTAAAAATTTCATGATAAAGCTTATAAAAAATACCAAAAATATTTGGGGAAGGTACTAAAATTACAAAACGGCCTGAATTGATCATAAATTTAGATGATTTTAAAAAAACTGATTCTGGTGATTCAATAAATTCCAATGCTCCTGCACAAATAATATTGTCAAATGATTGACCTGATTCAAAATCCTCTATATTTATATTTAGGCATTCAACACCTTGATTGGCAAGTTGTTGAATCATTGATGGTGATGAGTCTATTCCCATTATTTTTAACTTATAAGACTTTAAAAAATAGAGAGAGTAAAAACCTGCACCACATCCGATGTCTAGAAGCGTAGAGCCATGATTTGGATTTAATAATTTTTCAATGGAGTGCAATTCTCTTGCGCGGAAAAAGTTCCATGGGAAGCAATTACTATTTTTTAAATATTTCTCAGCACGTTTATCAAAAAAATTAATTATTTTTTTGCCCAAATCAATACTCCAGGATCAAAAAAAGATGAACTCGATATTACTTCAGCGCTGTAGCTGCTTTTCTTTAAAAAAAAATTAATTTCATCAAAAGAATATGTCTTTGCAATATATTCATTTTTTGATGAATGCCTATCAATGATTTTTCGATAATAATAATAGGGATTAAGTTTTGAGACTATTCTTTTTTCGGTGAAAGAAAAAAGTATAGTAGGTGAATCTATAGATGAAAAAATTTTTTCAATCTCAGACAAGTTTAACCAGTCAGTTAGTCCTAGAAATATCGTCAATTCGCATTGTTCAAAGGTATAATTTGTGACATCTGCAACTTTAAAATTAAAATTAGGATAATTCATTTTTTCTTTCGCGTGATCTATTGCATTTTGAGCGATATCAATTCCTATATACGAATTAATAAATGGATATATTCCTTCTGCTAGTACACCACTTCCACATCCTAGTTCCAGGACTGAACATTTTTTTTGAGATCTTTCTTTTATAGTTTTGATACTTAAATAGAGTCTTTTTCGAATTGTCCATGAAAGCGGGTATATAATAAGCCACTTTGAATATCTGAGCATTTCCCATTTTAAAATTTTCTTTTCCCAAAAAATGCGAGCAAAGTTAAAGTTGGTCATTTATAAAAATCCATTAGAGCATTGAATTCTTCGACGCGCTCACTTCGGAGTTTGTCAGAAATATTTTTTTCTAAGAAATCGTTAATTTCTGCAGGATGAATTATGATTTTTGAAAATTTTTCTATTTTTGCTCTCATTTTATTTTTATTGACTATATTTTTAGGCAGTAAGTAACCACAATCAATATATGATATTTGTTCAGTCGATAAGGTTAAATAATTTTTGAAATAATAGCTTTGCAAATATGTTAGTATGTGTTCCTTGTCATTTAATAATCTGATTTCATGTATTGATGAATTGTTAATTTCTTTTTCGATTGATTTATAAATCTTAGGAATTAAATGGATGTGATGATGTCCGTCTAATCCTGTAATTGGAATGTCGTAACTTTCTAGTTTTTTTAATTGAGATCTAAATTCAGATTGAACTTGGTTTTCATCGATGAATCCAGAAAGAGCTTTAAGTATAAAAAACTTAGAAAAATTTTTTGAATTTTCTTTCTTTTGATCATAAGTTAAATTGAAATGAAGGTAAAACTTAATAGAGGAATTTTTTAATTCTAATAGTTCGCTTAAGTAGTTTTCTAAATACTGACTATTGGCCATTATAGAAACAGAATAAAGTAAATTTAGTTTGGCTAGTTTAAGTATTCCTGCATTAACTCCAGGGGATAAGCCCCAATCGTCAGCACAAAATTTATATTTTTCTTTTATCACAAAGTTCTCAGCAATCATTTTTTTAATATAAACTTTTTAATTGAAATGTTAACCGGTTTTTTTCATTGTATTTATTAATTCAGAATAGTGAAATGAATAAATCGAAGAAGATAATTTTTTAAGATCATAATTAATGCCGATTAAAGAAAGTTCTGGGTGCTTGGTAAGTCCGGTAATTATCTTGACACTTTTGGCCAGATAAGAAATATTTTTGAGGTTAATGTCATATGAATATAGGCAGTGAGGAGATCCAGAGTAGACGAAAAAGATTATGTTTTCTCCAGAATCGAGGCACGAATGTTTGATTTCATCAGGTAGACAGGATTCGCGAACGCAAGTACCTTCATATGAACAAAAAATAATATCTTTTCCTTCTATTAAGTAAACTCCATCTACCGTTGGCATGATCAAATCAGAGTGTATTGGTCCATCGTTGTGAAAAAGATAGTTGCATATATTTTTTTCAAGATCATAACTATATAAGTTATGCTCACTAACAATTAATAGTTTTTTCCCATCTAGGGAATATTTTATTCCAGAAATTCTCATGTTTATATCTAGGTGACCAGAAAGTTTGATATCGTAAGAAATATCATAAAAAGATATTTTATTATCTTTTCTCACTAGCGCTACTCTATCGATTTTTTCATTGTAGGCGGCACTTACCATGTCGTTGCCTTTCATTAAAATGGACCTTACGCTTTTATTGTTCCACATATCCCAAATTGAAAGGGTATCAAATTGGTTTCTTTCAATTGACAAGAAATGATTCCCTTTTTTATTCCAGCCAAGAAGAAGAGATGAGTAATGATTTTCGTTATTCTCTTTAAGAGAATTGCGAGTTATGCGAAATTTAAACAATGACAAAAGATTTGACATATAGACATTATCGGATAAATAAAATTGAACATTAATTTCTGGCTACTTGTCACAGTGCCGACCGTAATTGTCGGGTATTTCGGTGAATTAATTTATAAAAATTTTAGAATCTTTTCACAAATTAGACCGATAACTAATTTAACTCTATGGAAATACTTATCGTTGATGATGAAATTCAAGTTCGAGAAATGTTATCTTTTTACCTTCAAGATAACTATGAACCTATTACTAAAATATTTACTGCAAAATCTCGTCTCGAGGCTAGTGATATTCTCTCAAATCATTTGATTGATTTTTGCTTTTGTGGCCATTCACTTTCTGATGGTATTGGTAGCGACGTTTTAAGCTTTATAAAAAAACGTAATTTAGAGACTAGATTCCTATTAATGAGTGAGCAATCATTAGAAGATATTTCAACATTTTACAATTCAAGTGATTTATTTTTCTTTTTTTCTAAAAAAGATTTACTTTCAAGTTTTGATCAATTCTTAAGTAAGTGTGCAGAAGATAGTGTCATTTTGAAAAAGAAAATCTTTTCAACAATGTATTCTCCCGTTACGCTTGAATTCTTACAAGTTCTAAATCATCTACCTTCCGATGTGTTTATTAAATTATCATCAACTAAATTCGTAAAATGTTTTAGTTCAGGAGATTTGTTTACAGAATCGGATAAAATAAAATATAGAGGTAAAAATCTTGATATTCTCTTTTTAAAATGTGACGAAGGCAATAAGGTTCTAATAAATAAAGCCATATCCAATGCGATTAACAAAGTTTTTAATGCTCAGACGACTCCTCTTCAAGAACGCATAACAATGGTTCATTCTCAAGTATCAAATATGGTTAAATTAAATGGGATGACTCCAGAAATGGCCGAGGTAACAAAGTATACTGTATCTAAAAGTGTAGATATGATTTCTAAAATTGATATATTGAATAATTTTTGGAAAAAATTAAATTTATTAGGCGATTACCCTTCAAAGTTATATACACTTCAAACGATGCTCATTAGTATGATTCTCAAAGAGCTTGAATGGAACTCAGAGGCTACTTTTTTCAAATTAGCACTTGCTTCATTTCTTCAAGATGTCACGCTTATAAACTTAAAATTGATTAAAATTAAGGATTACAATGAATTTCTAGCAAGCAAGGAATCACTTTCAAATGAAGAGATCAAAAGTTTTTTAGACCATCCTATGAAGGTTAAGGATATTGTTGATAAACTTAAAGAGGTTCCACCCGACATAGATAAAATTGTTCTTGAACAGCATGAGTTGCCTAACGGTGATGGGTTTCCTCGTAAGCTTAATGCTCTTCAATTGGGTCAAATGAGCTGCATTTTCATATTAACTGGCATTACTGCTAGAGCTATTTTAGAAGATGAAACTCATTTCGATAACAATGTTTTTTTAGATTTTATGGATAAATCAGGATATTCTAAAGGAAATTTTAGAGATTCTTTTAAAATATTAAAAAAAATTCTGGCATAAAAAATCAAATTTTTGTATTTTCTGAAAAGAAATTTAATGGTTGTCTGACATCTACGAGACCTCCACCTTTAGGTTTAGGGAAGTCAATCATTTTAAGAATGTTGGACATACATCCAACCCCTCGTTCTGAAAACTTAGTTTGGGAAGATTTTATTATAACTCTAGAGACTTTTCCATCACCCTCAATTCTAAAATTTAAATCTACAATACCCTTAATTTTTTCAGAGTTTTCTTGTAATTCTTGTTGATAGCAAAATTTAAATTGTCCAAGATATTCGCCAAGAATTTTCCTTAAAACTTCGGGATCAATAGAGCCAAGGATAACAGTGTCGGGCTGAACAAAGGCCGTATCAATTCCTTTTTTATTTGCAATACCTTTTGTTGAAGTTGATTTATCGTAATTCCCAACCATGTCTTTGCCTAACATATGACCTGAGCCATCACCCATGCCAGCTGGTGCTCTATAATCTCCAGAAAGGTTGCTGCCTTTGTTGGCCAAGCCGACGCCAGCAACAAGTTCTCTACTACCATCATTTTTTGTTGCTGAGGAAATAGTCATTGTTGAACTGTTACCAACAAGCGCATTAAGTCCTTTTCCTTTAAACTGATAACTCTTAGCTGACGAATCTCCAATTGTATTGGTTTGAGAGCTAGGAGATGATGCTGGTCCATTTTTAGGAGATCCTGCTTTAGATTTTTGTATTTGTTGAACTTTGTTTTGATCAGGATTGCCGCTATTGATTTTAGCAGAACTGCTGACTGTCTTTGCTCCTGCCTGAACCGTCGTGATGATTTTAGCAAGAGCTTCTTTTGCCAAAAATTCTTTTTTCTTCATTCTAGATGATTCTGAAGGCTTAATAAAATTCATTTTTATTGAACTAATTTTTTCCTTAACTTGAACTTTGATTACATCATTAGGAAATTTTATAAAAAACAAGGTAAGATGAAATACCAAAGAGCTAACAATAGCTTTTTTTATAAAACTAGAGTTGGATTCGTCTTTGTTAAAGTTGCGTCTTGGTAGGTTTATTTTTGAGATTGAAGTACTGGTCATAAAACACTCGTTGTAAAAAGTTATTGTTTTATTTTTCCTTCATCAGCTGCTATCGAAAAGTTTTTTGCACCTGCAAGTTTCGCCAAATCCATGATTTCAACGGCTTTTCCTAAATTTGCCGAAGTATCTCCTTCAAGGATTACTGAATCTGTTTTAAGTTCAATTAAATTACTTGCAATGCTTCTTTTGATATCTTCATATTTAACTTTTTTCCCTTGTACGGCAACTTGACCTTCTTTTGAAAGTGATATTACCAGAATTTCAGATTCCTTCTTTTCATTGGTAAGAGTTGTTTTTGGTAATTCAATATCCATTCCTGATTCAAGAGCTGCAGTTGAAGAAACCATAAAAATAATTAGTAAGACAAGCATTATGTCAATCAATGGAGTCATATTTATTTCAGCAACTATGTCTTCATCACTATCTTGTTCGTTATTTCCTAATTTTCCTAATGACATATATATATCCTCATTTAAAAGAAATTATCTTTTTAGTGTATGAAATTGATCTGCCATATCTCCCAGGCCATTTTTAAATTCTCTAGCAACTTCGGCAATTCTGGTTTGCAAGTAGTTATAAAGAATTACTGCAAAAACTGCGACAATGATTCCCCCTGCTGTTGCAATAAGTGATTCTGAAATTGTACCAGCAACAACAGCGAAGCCGGCCTTTCCAGCAGATCCAATGGCGCGAAAAGAACCCATAATACCCCAAACTGTACCGAAGAGTCCGACAAACGGTGCGGAAGAACCGATTGTACCTAAGATCCACAAATTCTTTTTTAAATCAGCATTAGTTTCACTTAATCTTCTTTGGAGACGTTGCTCATATTCATCTTTGCCGATAGCTTCTTCAAAAATTGCATAATGAGCTTTAGCTATAACGTCTGGACAATTTTTATAAAGTAATTCCATTTCATTTAATTTTTGTGTAACTATAATCCGTGAAGCTTCTTCTAGATATTTTTTTGAATCATTTTTAAATTTAACAAGATATAAAATTTTATGGATTGCAACAATCCAAATTGCAACGGAGAAAATTAAAAGGGGGTACATAATAAATCCACCTTGCTTAAATACGTCAACAAAATTCATAGTTACTCCTTACAAGAAAAATATCTTGTTCACTAAGTTTAATTGAAAGTTTAGTTCTTTAGTTTTTCTGAGTCCTAGACTGCTCTTTAATTTTTAAATTAATTTCATCTAAAATTAATTTGTTTCTATCATCGAAGTCTGAAGCATAAGATCGCTTTTCTAATATCTCTTTAGCCGCAGGGTATTCTTTGTTCAACATAAGGTTATATGCATAAAGTCCTACAATATCAGGACGATTCAGGTAATCGTTTTTTATTTTCTTTACCATCGAGTAAGAGTTCTTTAAGTCGTTGTTTCTTAAATATACCAAAGATAGGGAATAAAGAACGTCAACGTCAGAAAGATTGATTGAACTTAAAGATTTTAACAGTTCAAGCGCCTTATCGTTTTCGCCAAATTCAATGTAAAGTTGTGCGATGTTAAATTTGGGAGTTATCAATGATGGAGCAAGTGAAGATGCTTTTTTAAAACAATCGTAGGATTCATTATAACGATGAAAATTTAAGTGTATTAATCCTATGTTGTTTTCAATCATTGCTTCAGCAAAATATTTCGTTTGATCTTTGATTTTTTCTAATGATTCTTTTCCAATGCCAAAGAAAAAAAGAGCCTTATTAAATTCTTTTTTTAATGAATAGCATGTGCCTAGTGCATTCCAATAAAAAGGATTTGATTTAAAGTTTTGCATTTCGTATTCTAGAGCACTCATGCCTTTTATGAATTTATGCTGATGACAGGCCAAAAGTGATTTTGAAATGATATCGTTGCTTTTTGAATCTAAATAGTCAATGCGTTGAGTGCTGTATCTCATAAACGATTCTTCACTAAGAAGATCGTGGTCATTAGATTCAATTTTATGACTAAAGTTTTGTGAAGAACAAGCTCCAAGGTAAAGAGAAAAAAAGATAATTAATGATCGAGTAGCCAAATTCATTTTTTTAAACCTTTAGTTATGTCGAGAGAGTTTGTGTAGTAACTTGCAGAGTAAGTATCAAAAGATTTCTGCAAATTTTCTTTTTTTATTTCTCTGACATTTTCGAATTTAGCATATTTTTGAACTTCAAAGAAAAAGTTGTTTTTTTCTAAAAATGTCTTTTTTTCTCTTTCAATTTGCAATACTTTAGCGCTTAATGACTCAAGAATTTGGCGCATACCCAGTTTGAAACCATCTAAGTACTTGGAATCTACACCTCTTGGGGTGAAGTTTTTAATACTTTCTGATAGCGAAAGATAGGGCAGAGTGAGCAATTGTTGAATATAGATGATGGCCTCTGGTGAACCATTAAGCGATATCTGCACTGCTTCCTTGTTAACAGATGCAATGATGGCAAAAAACTGCTCTAGTTCAGAGTTATATTTGTCTTCGTCAAATTTTTCAAATTGAGTAAATAAAAATTTCAATGAATCTATCTTGTCTTTTAGCTCAGTGATTTTTTCGTAGTTATCTAATATTTGGCTGACATTAAGCTTTGGCTCAAGTTGGTTTAATTCTTTAAGAGTAACGATCATTTTTGATTTGTCAGTTAAGTCTGATTGCCAGAATTTGAATTTCAAATATTTTGACATGATTATGGCAAAATATTCATTTTTATGATGTATTTTGAAGTAGCTAATGGCGTCCTCAAAATTGTCAAGAATAATTATTTTTCCCAAGCTAAGTAGCTCCATTTCTTCAATGAATGATTTTTTTAAGTTACATTTACTATTTTCATTTTCATTTTTAATTATTGATTTCAAAGCTTCATCTTCGAGGTATGAATTTGAAATTAAGAGTTCGTAATACTTTTCTTTGGTCTCATAATCCTGGAAGCAAAATTTCTTGAAAATAATATTTGCGGCATTTTGGGAAAGGTCAATTCTTTGAAGTAGCCTAAATTCTTTTGTCATACTTAGAATGGAGGGAAGTATTTTGAGCAAATCATTTTCACTATAAAGATCCAAGCTCCTAATCAACCATGCGTGAGATTCGTTACCTTTATTTTTCCCGAGAAGAAGACCGGCAACGGCATATGCAGCTTCAGCTTTAATGCGGATTGGATATTTTTTAGATTCATATATAGACTCATATCCCCTCTGGGCTTCAGTCAAGAGTCCTTTTTTCTCAAGGGACTGGTATTTTTCAAAAAGTAATCCTCCAAGGACAGCCAAAGAACTTTCAATATAGTCATTTTTGAAGTTTAAATACCCTTTTTCGATTTTACCAACCCAGAATGCAATCTTGTTAGTGTTTTTGCTTTTTATATAAGAATTAAGTATTTGAGTTAGCATTTCACGATGTATAGCTTCATCCTTAGGATAGTAATATTTATAAACTAAAAAAATATTCACAGCTCTTTTAAGATCATTGAGTTCGAAGTACTTATTAAAAAGCCGTTGGTAAATTGTTTGTGACTTGTCTGATAATGGATAGAACAGAATGTAATTCTTTAAAGCAAATATTGTATATTCATTTTGGCTTTTAGTTGGAAGTTTCGTCAGATCTAAAGTAGCTAATAACGCCTCAATTGATTTCTTGGTGTTTTCATTAATTTTTTTGTTCTTTTTGGAATTTAAAATTGAGCGCGTATAGAATTTAACAGAGTTTTGGTAGTCATGGACGGAAAGGCAAGTTTCTCCTTGGTAATAGCGGTATTGACTTGTGTTTGTTTTGTCAAGATTTGATAGTATATCAAAATATTTAATGATTTTATTGAAATCATCTTTCTTGTAATTGATTTCTTCTTTTGTCTTATCTTTTACAAGACTAATTTGCATAAATCCTGCAACTTCTTTGATGCGATTAATGGCTGCGTTTAAGTCCTCATTATTAACTTGGTGCTTTTTATTTATTTCGTGAATTTTGATTGATGTTTCAAAAAAAAGTTCATCCTTTTTACTTTCTTTGTAAATATCTAATTGTGCGATTCTTACTTTCATTTCTAAATTGTAATCATTTCTTTTTTGGGTATCTTCAAGTGCTGATTTTAAAATTTCATTTGTTATTGAGAAGTTGTTTTTGCTCATTGATGCTTGTGCAAGTATTAGTAGATGGGGGGCAGAAGGAGTTGTGTTATGATTGAAAAATTGAATCGCTTCTTTTGTTGAATCTGCTTGTACGAAAAAAATACTTATTGCATTGAGAATTTGTTCTTTCATTGAAACATACTTTTTTATTTTAGTGGTTTCAAAAGAAATATTTATGAGCTCTAATGCTTTTTTGAAATTCCGTTCTTTTAAGTAGCACCAAGAGGCATTGTAAAGATGTTTGCCGTACCATTCACTATCTTTATCTTTAATAATGTCTTGGTAGTAGTTTATTGCTTCAGAATATTTTTTGTTGTTATAGTAGAACTCCGCAAGTGCAGTTTTTGCGTTTTTTAAGATTTTGTCTTGGCCTAGGCTAGTTGCTATTGATTTTTTAAGGTATTTTTCAGTATCATTCCCGTCGCCGAAATCTCGTGAATTAATTGCTAGTGCATAAAGTATCTCATTGTTTTTTTTGTAATCTGGATTTTCTTTGATTATGAGTATTCCGTACTGCTGAGCCGTCTTATATTGTTCAAATGAGTTTTTAAAAAAGGCATCTCTGCCTTTTTTGGTGATTAAGCCGTTTCCAGCACTTAAAAAATTTTGATTTTCTTTTTCTTTGATAAGTTTTATTTTTTCAGTGAAAAGTTCAAAAAGGCGATGCTTAAGTTCTGGGCTTGTATAGATGTTGCTTTTAATTGTTTGAATTTCTTGGTTGATTAGATTTATTAACTTTAGCCAACGATCATTTTTTTCTTTAAACAGGTAGCCGTCGTTTGAGTTTTTATTTATTTCAATCCCATCTTGAGTTTGAGCATATGTAGAAAAGGTTATTAATGAAATTATAATTAATTTTATTAAGTTCAGCGACATAAATTTCCTATCTTAGGTTTTCTATTTCTCTTTTGTTTTCATAATCAAAATTGCTTTTTTCTAAGAGTGATCGTTCAAAAATTTTTCTAGATCTTTCGTTTACGGTTAGATCGCCAGGAGCAATGATTTGGCCTTTTATTTCCATGCTTCCAAGATCTATAACTTCGTATTCTTTATATTTGTAGACCATATCTTTTGCGTCTTCCGCTTCTGCGCTCACTATTGAAAAAAATGCCATAATAAATGAGCACAAAATTAATTTCATTATTACTCCGATTTTAATAATTCGCATTTAGATTGTAATCCAAAAGAGTAGTCACCAAGTTCATCGGCCCAGAATGAGCCGTTGAAATCAAAAAAATATTGTTTGCTGTTTCTGGTTATGTTATTTTCCGAGCCTCTTGCTCTTTTAATTTCTTCATTACTTCTGGTACTATAGATGTCATCTCTTTTTTTAGAAAAGAGTTCAAGTTTTAAATTGAACATTGAATAGCTATGTTTATGTATTTCGTTTATAAAAGAAAAAATTTCTTTCTTGATATAGGTATTTATTTTTTTGCTTATAAAACCAATTGTGTTTTCAAGGTTTTTTTCGAGCTTTTTTGTAAATTCATTTTTGTTTTTGAGTTTCTTTAGTAAGTTTAATTCTTCTTTTGAAGCTTTTAAGCTTGATAGATCTAAATTGAATTTAATTTGCTTTCTAGTTTGAGTTATTAGATTCCTTATAAAAGGATTTAATTCTTCTCTTGTTTTTGTTTCAGCATAATAAAGATCAAGGAAATATGTATCAGATTTTTTATTTTGCCCTAAAATTTCTTTTAATGATTCTGCTTTTGGTTGATAGTATTCATAAAAATGATCGACAACTTTAAGTGCGTCATCCCATAAGCACAGACTGTAATAAGAGAGTGCCATCAAAACTTCTGCTTCTGGAAAAAAATAGCTTTCAAGTAGAGGGGATTTGTAAGTCATAGTTAAGCCAATCGATCGGTTATAGTCTTTCAAGTAGTAATTGGCCCATGCTTTGTCTAATAAAATATAAGGCCATTTGTAGGACCTCTTGTCTATAAGGTCATATATTTCCAATGCTTCTGCATATTTTTTGTCTTCAATTTTTACTCTTGCCTTTCTGATTATGCATGTTTCTTTAATGTAATTGTAATACCTTTTTAATTTCTCATTTGATGAATTTTTTTCTAATTTATCTGATTTTCTCGCACAGTTTTCATAAAGTTGTGCGGCTTCAATTTGACTTCTTTCTAGGTTTTTAATTGTTCCATTTATAAGATTAGCTTCTGCTGAAAACTTATGTGTCTCTGGGATTTTTGAGAGAATTTCAAAAGCTTTTTTATAGTTTTCTTTATTAAATAGTCTTGTTCCAAGTATTAGTGAAATAGATGGAATTGAGAAATTTTCAAGTTTTTTTTCATCTAGATTTAAAACGGCCATTGTTCCAGTTTTTAAAACTAGTGTCTCAATGTCTGATTCTAGTTCTTGATCAATTTTATTATTTTTTTCTAAGTACATATTTATAAAGGGGATAGCGCTAAAATAAAATTGGCCTTCAATCAATTCATGAGCAATCTTTTTATTTTTTTCATTTGAATTATCGCTTTGGTAAATTTCAAAAGCTTCTTTCGCTGATGCATAGGCTTCACGAACATTTATAAAAGAAAAAATAGAAAAAATTATGATAAGTTTGTGCATTTTTATCCTAGATCCTGATTTTTTTTAAAATGAATACCCAACTGTAAGAAGTGTATCTAAATTACTTCTCATTTTATTAGCTCCTTCCTTATTAGATACAGTTGGCCCAGGAGCATTGTAATTGTTTAATATAACACCAATTCCAATATTTATGTTTTTATTGGCATGAAAGGTTACTTCTGATTTTCCAAGATAAGTTGTGTATTTTTCTTTCTTATAGATGTCTGCAGTCGTTGGATTAGCTACAGTTTGGGCGTTGCTTTCAGTTTCAATTTTGCCTATTCCTAATCCTATTGACCAATCAAAATAAAATATTTTATTGAACGTATTTATTTTACCGTAAAATGGTGACCAACTGATCAGAAGTCCCATGTTGTAATTTGCTTTTCTTATAAATGGTATAGACCCATTCAGTCTTTTTAAGTTTTCCAAAGCATCGTTGTCTTTATTTTTGTATTTGGAATAAAAACTTTCAATTGCCCATTCTTCATTGAAAAAATATCCTATATTTCCATGTAAGAGATTTGTTTCTTGGAACGATGAAGAATTTTCTGTTCCGACCCCGATGTTAGCGTAGAAGGTGTGCTCTTTTTTATGAATTTTGTTTTGAAGAACATAGACTTTTTTGTCTGGGTCCAACCATAAAAAATCATATAAATCTTTTTCAGCACTCATCGTTTTTGTAGATATGATGAGTGCACTTATAAAAAGTAGTAATTCGAGTCGAAATGATTTCATTAAATTGCTCCCAAAACACTTGCTTTAACCTTATATCGTACTTCAATTTTAGATCCTTCTGCTGGGACTGAGTTGCTTTCAAATTTTAAGGTTCTGGATAACGGATCATAGATCCATCCTTGTGTCGTTTGAATATTATTAACATATACTTGTATTTGATTTTCATATGGCGTATCGGCCAATGCAAATTTATCTATTAGGTTTACAATTGAATTTCCAATATTCTGTAGAGTTAATGCGAAATTGTCGGTTATTTCGCTTTTCAAACCGCCAGTTGCTACTGAAACCTCATTGTAACGAGTTCCTACTGTCTCCCATTTTGCGTTGATTGGTAATTTTTGGGTCACTATGCTTAATGCTTTAACCATGCCCGTATTTATTTTTGTTGATTTAAATCTTGAAATATATTCAGACACCTTGTTTGTTGATTGATCATTTTCATCGCTTACAAAAACGATGACTAAGTAAGCATCATTTCTTAAAAAACTGCTTGAATAACGATCTAAAAAACTTGAAGCACACTTCAAACCTTGTTCAATTCCTGATCCCATTGTTCCAACTCTGATCCATTTATTAAAATTTGATAAGAAAAGCGACTTATTTAATTGTGCTGCCTGACTTGTAAGTAAATTGCTATCGCCGACCATCCTCCCATTTCGATAGGAGGTTCCATCTGTCGTTGTAATCGCCATTTTGAAATTAATATTTTTATCAATAAATTGATTAATGAAGTTGCTAAAATTTCTTGCTAGTGCATCTTGATTGTCGGCCATAGAACCAGAATCATCAATGACCCATAAAATGTCTACATCACCATCTCTTGTTGAATCTTGAGTGAAAGTTTCACTTCTATCATTAAGTATGACTGTAGGATTAACGACAACAGGAGGGGTGACGACAACAGGAGGGGTGACGACAACAGGAGGATTGACGACAACAGGAGGATTGACGACAACAGGAGGGGTGACGACAACAGGAGGATTGACGACAACAGGAGGATTGACGACAACAGGAGGATTGACGACAACAGGAGGATTAACGACAACAGGAGGATTAACGACAACAGGAGGATTGACCTCGGTTGTAGGCACTTGAACTACCGGTTGATTCGGGTCTGATGTTGGATTGGAGATTGTAGTATTGGGAGCACTTGATTTCTCTGGGTCTAAAATAGCACTTTTGTCGTAGAATTCGCTTTGTTTGCAAGCGTTCAAAGCTAGGAGGGCAAAAAGCAATGTTGCTTTATGGCCATAAAGTTTAAATAATGAATTCATGATATTCCCCATCTGGTGCAGAGTTAATGTTTCTGCTTGCATTGATTTTGATTTTCAACAAACGGGCAACATGCTACAAACGGACTACACCAAAATCAAAAAAATATAAGTAAGTGGAAAACGCATTAGTTTTTTTGATTATAGCTATTTGTGTAAAGCTCATAGAGTATGGATGGTGCTTACTTACTTTTCGGTTAGATAACTCTGGTAAAATCAATTACTTACGTGGTAAAAAACTTTTTATTTCTGTGATAAAATAGTTTAAATGATGTTGCGTAAAACTGCCTTAAGTTTTTGTCACTACTCTTGATGGGAGTCAATAATGTGTTTGATCTGTGTTGAGTTTTACTACCAAAGAATGACCAGAGATGAATTGAAAAAAGCTTTACCAGAGATGGTAATGTTTGCTAAAAATGATGAGGAAAGGAATCATTTTAAAAAACTTCAATCTATCCAAAGCACAGAAGACTTAATGATTGAGACTCAGAATCATATAAATAATGCCAGTTCGATTAATGGACAAAAAAATTCCAAAAAAAATAACTGAACTTGATTTTCAAAATCGCTTAAGGTTGCGTTGTCCTTTTCTTTTTGAGAAAGTTCAAAGTTCACCATTGAAAAATCCAAAGCTGCTTCACGTTAATAGAAGTTTGGCTTATGAATTAGAAATTTCCCCAGATGAATTAAGTAAAGGAAGTTTTTTAAATCTGTTAAATGCTGATTTGCTTTTTGAAGGTTTGTTATATGAATCCACGTATTATTCGGGTCATCAGTTTGGGCATTATGTTGCTAGACTTGGAGATGGCCGAGCACTTATGCTTGGAGAAATAAAAACAACTCAAGGTCATTTTTTTGAATTGCAATTTAAGGGTTCTGGTAAAACACCATTTTCAAGAATGGGAGATGGAAGAGCTGTTGTAAGATCAAGTATTAGGGAATATTTAGCTAGTGCTCATCTTAAAGCTTTAGGTATTCCAACAACTGAGGCATTGTCCATTGTTGTAGGTAGTGACTTGGTCTATAGGGAGGAAATTGAAAAGGCTTCAATCACTACAAGAGTTGCCGAAAGCTTTTTGAGATTTGGTCATTTTGAATATTTTTCTAACCTAGAGGACAAATCAAATTACATAAGATTGTTGGAATTTGTCATTGATGCTTATTTTCCGGCATTTTCGAAACATCCAAATCGCTATATTCTTTTATTTCAAGAAGTCGTCAAGCGAACGGCTCTTTTATTTGCTAAATGGCAGAGCGTAGGATTTTGTCACGGAGTCCTTAATACTGATAATATGTCCATTCTTGGCTTAACTATAGACTATGGTCCTTATGGCTTCATCAACAAATTTGATCCAAGTTTTATATGCAATCATTCAGATCACGAGGGAAGATACAGTTTTGGCAACCAGCCATTTATTGGTTTATGGAATTTGGAAAAATTATCTCATACATTCGAAATCGTTGCTGATTCAAAAGATATTGAAAGAACTCTAAATTCCTATAGCTCTATATTTAATTTTGAATATAGAAGACTACTAATAAATAAACTTGGTTTGAATGAAACGTTAGATGGCGATGACGATCTGATTCAATGTCTTTTAAATTGTTTGATTGTGTCTAAGATGGATTATACTCAATTTTTTAGAGAAATATCTAAAAACAATTATTTTAGTGAATTTGACAATAATTATAAAAAAGATTTTGAACTCTTTTTTGAAAAATTAGAGATAAGACTTAGGACCCAAAATTATAATCTAGAAGAAAGATCAAAAAAAATGCTAAAAGTTAATCCGAAATTTATCTTGAGAAATCATATCGCGCAATTTGTGATTGAAAATCATGAACTAAAAGGCGGGCTATTTGAAAAAATATTTGATATCTTGAATTCTCCCTACGATGAATGGCCTGAATTTGATTATTTATCCAAACCACCATCAGAAATTGAAAAAAATATAATTGTGAGTTGCTCATCATGAAAGAAAAAGTTTTGGTATTCGGCTTTTCTGAAAACCCTGAAAGATATTCAAATAAAGCCTTTAATCTTTTGCAAAATTTTGATTATGAAGTGGTTGCGTTTAATCCAAGAGTTGATGACCCCAATCAGATAAGTGATGATTTTCATACTTTAACATTATATGTTAGTGAATCTATTTCGAAAAAATTTGAAAATAAGATCATGAAACTAAAATTTAAAAGAATTATTTTCAATCCTGGGTCTGAAAATCAAGATTTAGAGTTAAAATTAGAAAATTCTGGAGTTGAGATCGTTCATGGGTGTACGCTTGTTATGCTCAATACCCATCAATTCTGATACCAACATCTTTTTAAAAGAACTAAGAAGTATTTTAGTCAGGTTGTTTATCCATTTTTTAAAAGTTTTCTTGATCAAATAAATGAAAAGATTTCTAATTAAAGTGGTTTTGAGTTTTGCCCTAAAAAGGATTTTTTATGATTTTTAAATTTTCTTTATTATTTTTAATTTCTTTGCTTAATCTAGATTGTTTTAGTTCTGATGTAAAAAATCATATTAACAAATCTCAATCTGCAAAATCAGTATCAAATGATGGCCTCATAAGAAAGGACATGAAGACCATTGCAAACATTATTCAAGAGATGGCCCTTTTCATTGCATCTGAGCAAGAATTTGTAAAAGAATCGAATAAATTGACAATTCAGCAGAACCTTGAAGATTTAAATATTCTTTTTAGAAATATTAAATCTCATCCTGTTATTTCAATGCAGGGTCTTTCTATTAATCAGATGATTATAAGCGAACAGCTTGAACAGACAGTAAATCTATTTAAAAAGAACCAGAAGCCTCTCGCCAGAGCAAAGCTTAATGCTACAATGAACCTTTGTATTTCATGCCACTCTCAGTCTCCTGGATTAAGTCAATCTAAATCAAAAACTATTATTGATGACAATAAAATTAAGAAGCTAAAAATTAATGAATTTGATAAAGCCGAGCTCCTTTTTGTTCTGAGAGAATATTCCAAGGCAATTGCCATCTACGATAATTTTTTAAAAAATTCAAAAAAAGCAGATGATGATGAGAATGTTTTTAAAGCTCTTGAGCGAGAATTGATTTATTTTGTTAAATTTAAAAAAGATTACACTCAAGCTAAAGCTCATTTTGAAAGCTTAGTCAAAGAAAGTCATTTTGACGAAAAAATAAAGCAAGAAGTAAATGATTGGATAAAAATACTTTCAGGAAAAAGCTTGTGGGAAAAGTTTGATTCACGCTTAGTTAAAGAAGAAGAGATGGAAAAATTTATTAGAACATTCATTGTCGATGATGAAGAGGGACCTATCTTTTCTGTTACAAACTCAACGGATGTCTATGATCTCAACCTTTCTTCAATACTCATAGATTATTATAATAGTCATCCCGAAACTAAGCTTGGTCCTAGAATTCTTTTCTGGTTAGCTATTTTAGAAAAGAGAACAAATGATGAATTGTTTTTTTCTCTTGGAGATTATTACTTGTTGGTATGTATGGAGAAATACAGTAAAGATCCAATTGCGAAAGAGTGCTATGAAGCCTATTTAGATGATTTAGAAATTAATTATCTTTCAAAGGAAAATAAATTTCCTGAAGATATTCATTTGAAATTAAAAAAATTGGAGAAGTTACTAAATATTCATCCAGAGAAAGAAGAATAATCATGTTTTTGAGATCCTTTGTAGTTTTGACATTCTTGATGAGTACTTGTTTTGCTCTTGATCAAAATTCCCATGAAGCAAAAGGAGTTATGAATAATGTTTACGAATCTTTTGTGAAAATTATTCCATATGTTTTTGATGAAAAGAACATTGATTTCTTGAAAGACAAAAGAAGTAAGGACGAGTTAATAACTAATATTTCAAATCTTTCAGATATTTTTAAAAATGCCAAGCATGTAGAGTTTTTTCAGAAGCCTGGTTTTCGACCGAGTCTTAAAGCCATAACTTCACACTTAGACGATACATTGATTTCTGTCCAAACAAATAATGTGTTTTTTGCTCAAAAAAGGTTAAGAGTTGTTTCGGCTTTATGCATATCTTGTCATACTCAATTGAATGAATCGATTTCACAAAATGCATTTGGAGATTCTGTTGTTAATGAAAAACGATCTCGGTTCAAAACAGATTTTGCATTTGCTAATTATCTTTTTCTAGTTAGAAGATTTACGGAATCTATAAATTTTTTTGAAAAATCGATTGATAATAATTTATTGATATTTAAAAAAAATAATTCTGAAGCCAGTGAAGAATATTTAGATAAAAGTTTAGATATTAACAATGCCTTAAGGCGAATTTTGACTATCCATACAAAGATTTTTTTGTCTCCCAATAAAGCGATTGCATTTTTAGAAAAGCAAAAAAAGAAGAAGAATCTTCCCAAAACCACGATGATTTTGATATCTACTTGGATTAAATCACTTAATTCTTGGAAAAATTTTGATACTAATTCTTCGGTTGACGTCGGGGGATTCATCAATAAATATCTTGTTCCATTAGAGCAGAATAAGTCTAAATTATATGGAGAAGAGGCTGATATAACTCTTTTGATCTCATCCGGAATTTTGTCGAAATATCTTATTGCGCACCATCAGCCGAACCTAACGCCTGAAATTTTGTACTGGCTTTCCATTTCAGAAAGAAGACTTTCTGGGACTTATTTTTTCTCATTAAGTGATCTATATCTTAAAGATTGTGTTTCTGTTTATCCAAAGAATCCGTTCGCTAAAAAGTGCTTTCAAGAATACAAAGACAATTTGTATTTTGGTTACAGTGGCTCGGCCGGGACGGATATTCCTTTGGAGGAAAAACAAGAACTTGACCGTTTAGAAAAGATATTGAAATAATTTTTACTTGATTTTCTCAGTCTGTAATTTAATATCAAGTTATAACTCTTTCAAATTTTGAGGAAACTATGGATGAACAAAAATCAGGTACAGTCGGTCAAGCATTGCCAGAAAAAGACTTAAGTGCAAAAGCGATTAAGACCTATCCCACCTCCTATGTAACAACGAAAGCTCAACTTAATTTACCCAAGAAAATGTTAGTTGAATTAGAGCATTGGCATATTGAAGCCGTTCATATTGTGATTTTCGTTCTTTTGGTCGTTGGTTTATATGTTACAGTCTGGAAAAAGCCAAATTTAAGATAAGTCATTCATCTTTAATATTACGAGTCTCATTTTTTATTTGCCTTCATTTGAAGACCTTTTCATTGATTAGGTATTAGTTAGCTTTCTTTCATATCTTCTCATTATCGTTTTGGTCATATCTTCTTACTTATGATATTTTTTATATTGAAATTACTTATACTGTTTTAAGCAGCTGCGTTGAGTCATGTCTTTTGATTCGACTTTTTATTCTCTATTAGCTTTTTAGGAGAAATATCTATGGGCTCCAGTGACTCAAGCGATTTTAAGACAAAATCAATTAAGAACGATCCTATCAGTTTATTAATTAAGGAATCTGATGCCTATAACCATTTAGAACAAATTGAACAATATGTTGAGGAAAGCAAGGATCTTAGTGTCTTGCCAGTTCAGCCCATTTATTTGGCCCTTAGAAAGCTTCCGATTGAAAAAGTAGCTGAATATCTCCCGAAGTTTTCAAAAGAGCAGCGTGAGGTTTTTTTAGATATTGATTTGTGGAGTAAGGACGAAATAGACATAGAAAATTTTACTTTTTGGCTTGAAGCTTATTCTTTAACTGATTCGGATGAAGTTAAGAAAGATTTTGTAACCAGTGAGCAGTTCTTACTTTACCTTAAGAGCAAATTTAATATTTGGTCATTCGACTCTGAGGACCCCAGCTATCCTGATCATGATTACTATTTTTTAACTGATGATACCTTGTTGCTTTTTGAGTTTGATAATTCATATGCTTATGTTGACCATGTTCGCACTTTGATTAGGCATCTCTATTATGAATTAGGTGTAGAAGGAGCTTATACTTTTCTTTTTAAGTTAGTTTCAGATTCATTTCTCATTTTGCAAGAAGAACAATTTAATTATCGCAAAGATCGAATGAGAGATTTTGGATTTGTAGATTATATGGATGCTTTGGAAATAGAGAATCCATTTATTAATATAGATTTCCTCAATCAATTTATAAAGAATAAAAAAGCAATTACTGGTGACTTGGATCAAGTTTCTAAGAATCAAAATTTACATAATTCTTCACTTGTTGCATTCAAAGATCATTTTAAAAAGGTTATTGATGAACTTTTAAAAATTTCAGACCAAAAAAGATTAGATTTTTTACAATTTAATTTTGTAAGATTAATAAATGCACGTTTGGAGCATAAAGCGGCACTAAAAAAAGGCTCAGTGGCAATGACCAGAACTGGAGCGCAAACAAAAAATCTGGTACTTTTAGGATTTAACTATCTAAAGTCTGAGCAGATAAGGTCACAATATCTTTCTCAATTACCAGAAGAGGGAATCTTTACACTTTTTGATTTTTCAGAGTTATATAAAATTGGAAACTCTTTAATCAAGTTTAATCTCAAAGAATTGAAAAAAGCACTTCAATTGAATCAATTTGAAGATGAAAACGAGAAGTTCCTAGGAGATTTTTGGGCTGATTTTTTAGATAATACTTTTGATGAGCCCGTAAAATTTTGTTCACCAAAGAAAGATAAAGCTGATGCCATAATAGAATTTGAAGAGTACGAATTGTGGTTATATAAAAGTCGGACTTTGAAAGATCTTTTGCCGTATGCTAAAAAGTTTTTTGATACATTTAATAAATTAAAGAATGAGGGTCGAGTTCAAGATAGTTACTATTTAAACTATACGATTGACTCGATTGACTTTGAAGCAATTATTTTAAGTAGTTTTGCCAATTATTTATTGGGTTCATTTGATGAAAAAAATATATTTAAATTGGGTCTAACTATTGATGAATTTAAGAAATTTGCCATGTTGGTTATTTCTACAAACGGCAATTTTATTATTACACCAGAGTTATTCAAGAAAATACAAAGTTTTGCCGAAATTTACGGGCTTAATAACATTTTTGATTTTAATAATTATCTTCAAGAGATATTAAAAAAGCAGTTGGAGGGATACGATTATAATTCTCTTTCATATGATGATTTTCAGCATGTAGGAGGTCCTATTATTCTCAACGTCAGCAAGCACTAACTAAAATGAGAATTAAACATTTGCACTAGGTTTTTATAGAATATAGAATCAGGCTTTGATATGACTTGTGCAATTTGCCGCCTCAGCTCTTTTTTTCTTTTAGATTGTGTTTTTATTAATTTTTCACTCTGTGAAAAGTTCACTTTATTGCCTATTTTTACAGCTAAAAAATTCTCTAACTTAATAAGTCTAACTTGTTCTTGCTCTAAAAATGTCTGAAGCTCTTGTTTTTCAGCAATGATTAATTCTTCTTTATCTTTTATTGTGTCTTTTTCAATAATTTCTTCAAATATATCTTCAAATCCATTTTTATTTATTTTATTTCTATCACTCATATTATTTCTTCACTCCATCTTGTAGCACTGATTTTAATTCTTCAAGGAAATAGAGCTCTTTTGTTTCAAGGAAAAGTAGTTCTTGAGAAATTGAATCATCATCAAGTTTATTTAAAAGATTATATAGATCTAGATTCTTTATTTTTTCCACTTTTATTGAAAGTTTATTGAGTAAATAAATTTCTTTATTTGTTGGTCTTTTAACTTTTTTGAAAAAATGATCAGGTAGTTCTTTTACGCTATTGACACAATTTAGAAATGTTTTTGGCCTTGTCGGAGTTATAAGATATAGAGGATAGGGAAAGTTTGGATGTAGGTTCAAGTCAACCAAAATCTGCTCGAGATTGGCAACGAGTATTTCAATTTCTTGTTTCTTCATACCAGCTAAATTAATATAGGCTGGCACCTGTCCAATTCTAGATTCTTCAATTTGAATTTTGATATTTTCGATATCAAAATTATCTATAAGGATTTCTTCATATATTGGAATCTTCATAAAGTTAAATTTTTCCATTATTGAGACAATTACTTATTCAGTATAAACTATAAACAATCCAATTATGAATGATTTAGGTACGAATGATTATTTTACCCTTTATTAATATGCCTGATCCGTTTACTCAACTTCTGTGCCTTGAAGTTAAATCCAATTCAGCCTCGCAATACGATCTTGAAAAAGCCTTAATAGGACATAAGGAAATTAACTTATTAATAAAAAATCTTTTTAGAGATATTGATCCTGAAGGATCATTATCAAAAATTTTTTCACTAGTGGGTTGGACTGCTATTAGAAATAGACTTACTTCTGCTTATCTAGAATATGCAACGACAGGGCATTTTCCCGAGATTGCCAACTTAACATTAATCACTGACTTGATCATGCTAGAAAATAAGTTAAAAAAATTTACAACTCCTGATCACTCAAGAATTTTTCTCTTGGGTCTTTATTCAAAACTGACCTTAATCAGACAAAAAAAAATTAATGATCCATTTTCGATGACTTCTTTTGCATTAAAGGAGAGGCATTTTGATTTTCTTAAAAGCTCAAAATCAGTTTCTTATCGCATTGACTGGTTAATGGTTCATCTTTTTTTATTCGAACAATATTTAGGTAGTGATAGATTAAATACTCTCTTAATCTCAGGTTCTCGGCTTCAATCACTTTTCGCACTTTTATCTGATGATGAAAAAATCGAAATGATGGAAAATTTATTAGTTTACGGATCTTCGATAGGTGATAACGAAATATTTTTTAAAGATTTTTCAAACATAGATTAAACTAAAGGCAAAATAATGAATGCTAATTCAATTTGGAACTTGTTGAATGATTTGAGTAAAAAAAATGGAATTACTGAAATTCTTATAAATGGGCCAAAGAGCGTATTTGTTGAAAGGGGTGGACAATTTATTCAGCTCAATGCCAATTTACCTGCTAGTGATATTGTATTATTTATAAAAGAAGTTGCCGATTATAATCAAAAAATATGCAATAAGGATAATCCCATTTTGGATGGTAATTTACCAGATGGTTCAAGGATAAATATTATAAACGAACCATTTGTGCAAGGTAGTCCTGCAATTTCAATAAGAAAGTATACGAAATCTATCTCTAGCTTTGACTCCACACCAAATGCATTTGGTCTCAACCTAAAATGGATAGAGTTTTTTAAAGCTTTGATGGCATCTCGTTTAAATATTGTTGTATCAGGTGGAACAGGGGTAGGTAAAACAACTTTTTTAAATTTATTAATTAATGAAATATCTAGACATGAAAGATTGATTACGATTGAAGATACTATTGAACTTTCTATTAATTTACCGAATGTTGTAAGGCTTGAAGCAGGAGCGAAATCTCTGATTTCAAAAAATGCATTATCTACAAGGGATTTAGTAAAAAACACATTGAGAATGAGACCAGACCGAATCATAATAGGTGAAACGAGAGGTCCTGAGCTTTTTGATTTACTTCAAGCAATGAACACAGGACATGAGGGAAGTATGACTTCAGTTCATGCGAATTCTGGTGGAGAATGCCTTTCACGAATGGAGACTCTATTTCTTTTGGCAGGATTTGAAATTCCACTAGTTGTTGTCAGAAAACAAATGACTTCGGCGATAAATTTTATTGTCCAATTAGGAAGGGATACAGATGGTCAAAGAGTTATAACAGAAATTATCGAAGTCTGTGGAATGGAAGGACAAACGATGCTAACTCAGCCGATTGCAGTAAGAGAAGAGGGATTTTTACTTTTTAGAGGTATTGCCCCAAAAGTTTTCGACACTCTTCATCGTCAAGGTGGATTACCTCTTAATTTTTTTGATAATTTTTAAAAGATTAATAATTATCTGATTTGTCTTGATTACCATTTACGATTGCGATCCCTGAACTAGTTCCAAGGCGTGTAGCCCCCAATTTTATATATTCAAGGGCAGAGCTTAAATCTTTAATCCCACCAGATGCTTTTACTTGCATATTTTGGTTAATATTATTTTTCATTAGTTCAACACAGTGAAGAGTTGCACCTCCATTAGAAAAACCTGTTGAGGTTTTTACGAAATCTGCACCAGCTTTTGCACATAATTTGCATGCAATCGCGATTTCTTCATCATTTAAAAGGCAAATTTCAAATATGACTTTTACCAAAACTGATTCTGTGTGTGATAACTTAACAATTTCAGATATCTCCTTTTCAATTAAATCATATTCTCGATTTTTTAATGCACCAACATTAATGACCATATCCAGCTCGTCAGCTCCATTTTTAATGGCATCAATAGCTTCAAATTTTTTTACTTCCAAAGTGTTGGCACCAAGAGGAAAGCCTATAACACTACAAATTTTTACAGATGTTTTTTTTAATAAAAAAGAAGCTAGAGGAACAAAGCAAGGGTTAATGCAAACCGAAAAAAAGCCGTAATCAATTGCTTCTTGGCACAATTTCTTTATTTGCAATTCATTAGCTTCTGGCTTAAGTAGGGTATGGTCAATATATTGAGCAATATTGAATGTTTTCATGGTATTCCTTTACATTTAGTGGAGATTTTTAAACACTGCTATTATGATTAAATCACGTTGGTTTTACCATCCCTTATTTATATTTATTTTCTCTTTAATTGCTTTGGGCTCATCCCTCATTATCTATTTGCGATCTTATTTAAAGGTTAATGCAGCTCTTCAGGAAGTTGTTAAAAAGTATAATTTAAATTCCAGTCAATTTTTAGACACCGAAGCTTGGGTAATTGTGCTTAGTTTGTCTCTTTTGGTTGCGGTTATTCTTGCGGGTTTGCTCATTATTTATATCTACTACCAAAAAGTTATTCAACTCTACCGTCTACAGCAAAATTTCATTAATGGATTTACTCACGAATTAAAAACACCAATTGCTTCGTTGCAATTATTTTTAGAAACCTTCTCAAGACATGAAATACCACGACAAGAGCAAATAAAATATTTAGATTTTATGAAGAGGGATACTAAAAGATTATCAGACAATGTTAATCGCATTTTAAATCTAGGCAGACTAGAGGATAGAAATTTTGAAGCGGACTTTAGTGAGCAGGATTTAGTAAAGTTGATTCAAAACTTTTTAAAAAATACACCTCATCTTTTTGAAGATGTGGAAGTCCATTTTAACCACAAATTGGATGTCTTCATTTTACCACTTGATACAGCATTATTCGAAATGATGCTTATGAATTTAATTACTAACGCAATAATTTACAATAAGTCATCTGAAAAAAAAATTGAGATAAGCTTGTATTCAAATTACAAAACTGTTTACCTTGATATCAAAGATAACGGTATTGGGATTGAAAAAAATAACGCAAAGAAAATATTTAAAAAATTTTTCCAGGTTGGTAAAAGCAGTAAAGGAAGTGGTTTAGGATTGTACATCGTGCACAACATCGCTAAGTTGCACAAGGTTGAGATCGAAGTCATTAGCCCTGGAATTGGAAAGGGAAGTACATTCAGATTAATTTTCAAAAATAGCAGAAATTATGATTGAATCAAAAAATAAAGGCAAAAAAATTCTTGTTATCGATGATGAAAAACACATTGCTGAGGCGATTAAGTTAAACCTTAGGATGGTCGGCCATGAGGTTGTACTCGCCGTTAATGGTTTAGAGGGGTTGAATTGGTGGAATGAATTTAAGCCAGACTTAATCATCGTCGATCTTATGATGCCCGAGATTGACGGAGTTGGAGTTATTAAAGAAATTCGTAAGAGAGATTTAAAGATCCCCATTTTAGTAATTTCTGCTAAAGATCAGGTAAAGGAAAAAATTAAGTGCTTAAGCATGGGGGTTGATGATTATCTGTCTAAGCCTTTTGATTTAGATGAATTTCTTCTTAGGGTTGATCGATTACTAACGCGATCTGATTGGTCTCAATCAGATAAATTAACTACGCATTCAAAAGAAAATATGCCAATCCCACCCGAACTTTATGATTTCGGTGGAAATCACATTGATTTTAAAAATTTTAAAGCACAATCGTTAAATGGCAATCTTGAACTTACTCTTCAAGAAGTTAAAATATTAACTGTGTTTATTCTGAACCCTCAAATCGCGTTGTCGAGAGAAGAAATTTTAGAAAAAGCTTTAGGATATGACAGAGGGGTCTCTACTCGATCTCTAGATAATTTTATTGTTAGATTTCGTAAATATTTTGAAGAAGACCCAAAAAATCCTAAACATTTTAAGAGTGTTCGTTCAGTGGGCTATCTATTTGATCCTACATAACTATAGACATAAAACTATTATTAAATTAATGTTTTTATCATTTTTAACTTTTGGAGTTTTATTATGAATCAGCAAATTGGTCTCTTGGCAGGTAAGAAGGCACTAATTCTTGGTGTGGCCAATGATATGTCGATCGCATGGGGAATTACCAAAGCCTTTAAGGATCAAGGAGCGAATGTTGCATTAACATATCTTAACGATAATTTGCTAAAGAGAGTCGAGCCCTTAGCAAGTGAAATTGGAGCAGATTTTATTTGCGAAATGGATGTGACAAATGATGATCATTATTTAGAATTAAAGAGAACCATTGATTCAAAATGGGGTAAGTTTGACATATTAATTCATTCACTAGCTTTTGCTGATAAGACTGATTTGAAGGGAAGGTTCGTTGAAACTTCACGAGAGGGATTTAAAATGGCGTGTGATATATCTGCCTTTTCGTTAATAGGTCTATGTAATACTTTAAAAGATAATCTAAATGATGATGCTTCTGTTATAGCAATGACCTATCATGGCTCAATAAAAGTTTTAAAGGGATACAATGTAATGGGTGTTGCAAAAGCAGCATTGGAAGCATCTACAAGATATTTAGCCGATGATTTAGGGCCATCAAATATAAGAGTAAATTGTATTTCAGCTGGTCCAATTAGGACTTTGGCAGCTTCAGGTGTTCCTGGCTTAAAAGATTTTCTTAAAACGATCGAGGAAAAAGCACCACTAAGAAAGAATGTAACAACTGAGGATGTTGGTGGTACTGCCGTTTATTTAGCATCTCGATTGTCTCATGGCGTAACCGGTCAAATTCTATACGTTGATTCAGGCATAAATATTGTTGGCGCTTAATTTTTGTGTCTTTCAATAGTTTGGCAAATATTCTTTAAGAAATATTTGCCAAATGGACTGACTACAAATTTATCATCTCGCAATTCAATTATTTTCTCTTCAATAAGAATCTTCATGCTTTCAAAATCTATTATCGATTTCATTTCAAATTCCCCACGACAAACTATTTGCTCAAATTGTTTTTCGAGCTCTGCCTCCCTGTCTGTTCTCCAATGAGACTTTGCCAGAGAGCAGTTGTCATTAAAAATCGAGTCTAGATAACGGTCTAATAATTTTTCGTTTTGTTTTAATCCACCTGGTAAACTAGAAATGGCACTAACACCTAAGCCAATTAGTACATTTGTTTGTTCAGAGTCAGTAAAGCCTGAAATATTACGACGAATTTTTTTTGAGTTTCTAGAAATCGCAAGTGTAGAATTTCCTTTAACGTAATGGCCCATACCTAAATAAATATATTCATTTTTTTTCGTAATTTCTTTGTCTAAGGAGATCATCAAGGTGTGCATTGCCTCTCTGGTGATTTCAAGAGGGGAATTATTTGCCCAAGGGGTTTTTGCAAGAGGGTAAGTAGCAATTGATGTTGGAGAAAGAGTGAGTATTTTTTTGATCGAAATTTCTAGTGATTCTGTTGTTTGACCGTTAAGACCATATATTAAATCAAAGTTAAATTGCTTTAAATCAAAAGAAAGAATAAGTTTTATAAAATTTTCTAATTTTTCAAAACTAAAATCTCTGTTGGCTTCTTTCAACACTGATTGATTAACGTCTTGAACTCCGATAGATAAATTATTAAATTTATATTTAGCTAGTAAGGTTATTAATTCAGTTGTTGTTTTTCTTGGATCTAGCTCTATAGTAGAGTGAGTTTCTTCATTTATGTTAAATTCCTGGAGTAGTGCTTCGAGATCTACAGGTTTTAAAAAATTTGGTGATCCGCCTCCAATGTAGATGGAATTAATTTTTATATCAGAACCAACTAGGTTTTTGTAACTTGCCCATTCTTTTCTAAGTGCATTAATGTACGTTTCTACTTCAGTGTAATTTTTTGTGATGCGAATATTACATCCACAAAATGTACATAGTGAATCACAGAAAGGTATGTGAATATAAAGATCGACACCCTTTTCTTTTGAATAAGATTGCACGAATAAGTTCCACCATTGGGATACATTTAGATCGTTCTTCCAAAAAGTGTGTAGGGGATAATAAGTGTAACGACCACCTGGGAAGTTGAGTTTGTTTAATGAAGAAAGTAGCTTTTTGTACATCTTTAATAAATAAATGTCTTATGAATATACTCAACCGCTAAACGAACATTTTCTTCGGGGGTATGTTGGAGTACCCCGTGACCTAATCCACATATATAATGATTCAGTGGTAAGTTCGAATCGTTTATTTCATTCCAGAATTGAGATAATTTCTTTTCTAAAATTTGCCAATCATAATGCAAGTAACTTGGATCGATGTTTCCTTGTATCATATAGTCTTTACCAAGGCTTTTTAAAGCATCTTTAAGAGATAATCTCCAATCAATTCCCAAAACATCTATATTATCATCTTCTAATGCTTCTAAGTATTGTATGTGGGTTAGTTTGGAATAATAAATTATTTTTTTTGATGGATTGATTTTTTTAAATTCTGAAGTCAGAGTTTTAATTACTGGTATGATAAATTCTTTAAAATCTAACATTGCTAATTCGCCAACTGCAGTATCGAATAAACAAATTGCGTCTGCACCTCCATTGGCTTGCATGTTCATTTCACTTAAAAGTTCAGGGAGCAATATTTCACAAAATCCTTTAAAACGTCCGTCATAAAAACCACGCTTTGAGTTTGTCAAATTACCTGAATGTGAGCCCTCTACTGAATACGTATATAGCGTAAAAGGAGCTCCTACAAATCCGAGGAGTGACTTACTCAAAGGAAGTTCTTTTTTTAATAATTCAGTGGCTTCTTTTTGAAAATTGTAAAAGCTTTTGGATGGTTGAGTGATTTGGCATTTTTTCAAATCATTTAAGGTTTCAATTTTAAATTTTAGTGTCGGAGGTCCACTTTCATAAGAAAGTCCCATTCCTAATTGTTCGAGGGGAAATAGTAAATCCGAAAATAAAATTGCAGCATCAAAATTGAAATCTCTTATCGGACCCATTGTAACTTCGCAAGCAATGCTTGGATTTTTACACATAGTCATAAAATCTGATTTTTGTTTAATTTTTTGATAATGTGAGTGGTAACGTCCCGCTTGCCTCATAAACCAAACAGGTACTTGTGTTTTTCCTTCATCATTTTTGTTTCTATCATTAAATAATCCCATTCTTAATCCTTATTTATAATTAATTTATAACCAATACTTCTTATGCTTTGGATTTCGATGCTTTTTTGATTATCACTTTCGCACCACTTTCTGATTGATACAATGTAATTATCAACTGTTCGATTTGATGGAAACTTATCTTCACCCCAGATTTCTTTTATAATTTCGTCTCTTTCTACTGCTTGATTTTTTCGTTTGTAAAGGAACTCCAAGATTGCACATTCTTTTTGAGAAAGCGGGATTATTTTTTTATCTGCATCCATGACTTCATATTTTTTAAACCAGATTTTTAATGGTCCATGGACTATTTCATCTGGGTGTTTTTCGAATGTTTCATTGTTTTTTAAAATTCTTTCTAATCGTATGATAAGTTCCTTTAATGCGAATGGTTTTGTTATGTAATCTTCAGCACCTATTTCTAATGCTTCAACTTTAATTTCAGGATCATTTAATGCAGAAAGAAAAAGTAAGTTAAAATCTTTTCTGATTTTCTTAAACTCTTTGGCGAGTGCAATACCACTAATGTCTGGCAAGCCAATGTCCATTAACACGAGCTCCGGTTTCATAGATTTAAAATAATTTTTGGCGATTGAGCCATTTTTTGCCCAAAAGCATTTATGACCGATAGTGGTAAGATACTCTTCTAAAGTGCTGCCTAGATTTTCTTCATCTTCAACAATTAGAATACTAAGCATTCTCAACCTCATTAGTTTGAAATACAAGCTCGAAAATTAATTTGCTGTCACCTTGAATAAGCAGCTTGCCTTTCATTTTTCTCATAAGTTTTTCGCTCAGATATAATCCTATGCCTGAACCTTTTGTTGAATTATGCTTATAAAAAAGTGTTCCTAATTTTGATTTTTCTCCAAAGAAATTTCCTTCATCCCGATATGTTAGAATTATAGATTTTTGCAACTGCTTTATTCCAATAGTTACTTTTTGGGAGTTTGTGTGGACTCGGGTATTTTCTAAAAGATTCTTCATAACTAATTCCAATGCAAAAATATCTGCCATAATAGAAATTTCCTGGTTCATTGTTTCAATTTGAACTTGAAATGGAGGAGCTATTTTTTTTATCGTACTTTTTATAAAAGGAATAAGTTTTAGACTTGATAAGTTAAGTTCACCACCTCTTTCTATCCTAGAAAGCTGTAGAATTTGATCCATCTGATTTTCTAGCTTGTTTGTATCTTCAATTAATCGATTACTTAATTTAATTAAAGAATCATCTTTTTTTGATTTTAAAGTTTCATCTATGACTTCACTTTGCAACCTTATGCTCGCCAGAGGCGTTTTAAGCTCATGAGTGAGTGATGCAAAAAAAGCCTGCAATGATTTTGTTTTTTTTAAATCTTGAAGATAAAGCATAAGAAGTGAAGATGATATTAGAAATAATAGAATGATAAAGCTTCCACCTTCCCAAATGATCATTTTAGTCATTTTTAATCGGTCAATATGTGATAAAATATTTTCAAAATTAAAAATTAAATAAATCCACCAAGCTCCGATTGATAGTAAGACCAATGCCCATACCAAGGATAGTATAAGAAGAAGTCGAGATGATTGATTGAGACGGTTAGTAATTTTCATTTCTTATTGAATTCTATGCTCAAGCCTATGCTCTAAATCTCTAATCACTTCATCATTATGTGCCAGGCTTATAAAGCCTACTTCATAGGCATTTGGAGCTAAGTAAATACCGCGATTGAGTAGTTCTTCGAACAATTTATTAAATCCTTCAGTAATATCTGATGGAATATCTGATAGTTTTCGTACTTCATCTTTTGGTACAATCCAAAATAAGGAAGCAAAGTGAAGAACTTTGAATTGAGAAAACTGCCCATCGTTAAAATGAATCATCCAGTTTGCTAGCAAGTCGACTATTTTTTTTGTTTGAATTCCAAGTGTCTCGTAAGATTTTTTGTTCATTTGCTTTAAAGTCATCAATCCACCAACCATCGCAAGTGGGTTGGCGCTGAGTGTCCCAGCTTGATAAACATTTCCAATAGGGGCTAAATGCTCCATGATAAATTTTGAGGCGCCAATTGCGCCAACGGGTAAACCTCCACCAATAATTTTGCCGTAAGTTACTATATCTGGATTTATTCCAGTAATTTCGGCCATACCTCCAAATGCCACTCTGAAACCAGAAATGACTTCATCAAAAATTAAAAGTGCACAGGTCTGATCACAGATCTCTCTTAGAAAATGTAAAAATTCTTTAGGTTGAATTAAAAGTCCATTGTTTGCCGGGAGTGGCTCAATGATGATGGCCGCAATTTGATCTTTGTAATCTTTAAAACACTGCTTAACACCTTCGATATCACCAAGTTCTAGGATAAGAGTGTCCTGAGCGACTCCTTCTGGAACTCCTCCCGATGAAGCTTCAGCAGTACCTGCAAGTCCAGAACCTGCCTTAATAAGCATGGAATCAACATGACCGTGGTAGCAACCATTAAATTTTATTACTTTGTTTCTTTTGGTTACACCTCTTGCAAGCCTCAAAGCCGTCATAACAGCTTCCGTTCCGGAATTTACAAATCTTATTTGCTGAACATGTGGAAGATTTTTAAGTAAATAATCTACTAACTCTAGCGAATAGGGCTCGCAAGCTCCAAAACTCCAACCACGCTTAAGTGCTTCATGTAGAGCTTCTTCAACGATTGAATTTTTGTGGCCTAAAATCAATGGTCCAAAACTCATGCAGAAATCGATATATTCTTTTTGATCAACATCGTATATATATGCACCATTTGCTTTTTCAAAAAAACGTGGAGTCGTATGAAGTCCTTTAAAGCTTCGTACAGGAGAGTGTACCCCTCCAGGAACTAATTCTTTGGATTTTCTAAAAAGTTCTTTTTGCTTATCTATTTCACTCATATTTTCACCCAATTATTAAATTCGTCCATACTTGCGAACGCAATGACATTGATATTATTTTCTTTAAATTGTTTGTATGTTTTGCCTAATCCACATGCATGGATTCTATTTTTTATTTGAGGGAATACTTCAATGTACATTTGATATTGCGGAAAACTTGTCCAAAAGAAAACTTCGATGGAATTTATTTTATTTTTAAATGATTCAGACAAATTTTCGTTCAGGATGCGCTCGTAGCAGCCTTGGACAAATCCAATTGATGATTGTGCATTTTTATTTGATAGAACAATTAATTCACCTTCGGTATCGATCATCATTGATAGGACCTGAGACGAACGTAGAAGGGCGAGTTCTTCATCTCCACGTGCATCTGCAGTTCCGTTTACCCAGTATCCTTTTTTTGCCAAGTCCTTCATTGATTTAATTCCAGCTGTCCAAAGAGATAAATGTTTTGAATTTATCGAAGAGTAGCAATATTTGGATGTCACATATATGTGAGAGTTATCTTTGATCTTTGCAGGATTTTCTTTTTTTATAACCAACTCGTCATCGGGAAGATGCCCACTAAAAACTTTTGGGGGATTGGTCAAAAGGGGAAGTGGTCTTCCTTCGAGTTCTGATTTTACAATTTTATTGCCTTCAATTTCACCAAGATGAGTATGGATAAAAAACTGTTGTATTTTTTTTACATTGATTCCAACCGCTAAATGGCATCCTCCACCATATCGGTTAAAGGCAACTCTTTCTCTTGAGACTTCTTCTTGAGTTGTAATATCATTAACTAATTTTAATTTTTCTAATAATTCTCCACCGTCATTTCTTTTCTCAACGCATTCTAAAGCCAAGGCTCCTTGGGAGGCAGAAGATGGAAACGCCGATTGTGGCAGAATCATAAAAGTCATACCATCTAATAAAGGTGTTAATTCTTTTTTGGAGGTTTCACTTTTAGAAAGTCTTTCAATTCCTGCAAGTGCGACGACTATGGCGTCATATTCTCCAGAAACTAATTTACTAATTCGTGTATTAACATTTCCTCTCAACATTTTTGGCACTATTTTAAGTTGAGCACCTTGTGGTAGAAACTCGCTTAAATTATTTTGAAGGTTAATCATTCTTCTAGGTGAACTAGTGCCTACACTTAAATCATTTTTTGTTGCAAGATTTTGAACAGTTTCTTTTTTGATTAATAAAATATCATGCGCAAAAGTTCTTTTAGTTATTGCAGCAAGTTTAAGTCCTTCAGGTCTTACTGATCCAAGGTCCTTGTAGGAATGAACTACAAGGTCTACTTTTCCGTCCAATAATGCCTCATCAAGCTCTTTTGTGAAAAAGTCTTTTCCATCAAGTTGCCATAAGGGAGCATTCGTAATGATATCACCCTGAGTTTTAAATAATACCAACTCAAAGCTATCTCCAGTTAATCTTTCCAATTCTGCTTTTACTTGATTACATTGAGTAACTGCGAGCAAACTTCCCCGGGTGCCAATTTTGTATGTTCTTTTAGGCAAACTGTAACTCCTCCCAACCAAATGGATAACTCATGGAAAAATGTAACCGGCGATTATCGGCCAAAAGAAGTATAGCTTCTTTTGCACAACGAATTTTTTCCATTTTTTCTTCATTAAGTCTTGAACTTTGTTTGAAAATATCTTCCAAACGAAGCACGCCTTCATTCTCTGTGAGATTTGTCTTTATCACAGATGGTGAACCAAGATCAATAAAGAGCTTTGAGTTTTGAGCATTTGTCTGAGAGGAAAATGACATTTTCCATTGATCAAAGAAGTCTTCATTAAATAATATATCTTCACTTCCGACTGTATTGATAATGGAATTAAATTTGGAATAATTGAGTGAATCTTTCCAAGCGATAACCTCTAGCGAATGTTCAAGGGCCAATTCGCCAACTTTTTCAAGGTTTCTAGCAGAAAGATAAACTCGATATTTTTTCTTAAGAAGTTTTATAAGGTCCTCTGCCAGTGTCCCGGATCCAATGACCAATACTTCATTTGAGCTTCTTCGGGTGTTTAATATTTTTCTCGAAATCCCAGCATAAGATAATTGTCCTATCTCTAGAAGATGATCAGTTCTAATTTTTTTTGAGTCTTTAAAAAGTTTTTCAAGCAGATTGATAATGAGTGAATTCTTTAAAGGTAATTGTAAGTATTCATGATAGGCTTGTTTAAATTGAGCTACGACCTCATATTCAGCTAGGACTTCACTTTTTAAGCCACATATTGTTTCGAGTAAAAATATATAGGCGCTATGGCCTTCATAACTTTCATAAAATTCACCTTCATATGTTTTTTGAATACTGGATAATGCTCCAAAGCCAAGGATCAAAGTCCTTTGACAAGTTTTTAAAACAAATTGATCCCCAGAACTGATATAAGGCTTTGCTTTTGGGTCTAAATTTAGAACTTTCAATAAATCAATCATTGCTCATTTTATAACCCTAAAACCACCATTAATTGTCATAAAAATGTAGAATTAGAATTTTTTTCAGGTTTATTTTGATCAGTCTTTGAAACTATGGGGAATTTTTGTTATCTTTGCTAAATGAATATTTTTCCCTTGAGTCTAAAGCAGTCTTTTATCGCCTTTGATCGAAAAGTTGATGGATCATTAAGCTTTTTTTTCAAAAACTATGGCAAATCAAAATTTATGATTTCCATGAGCAAGAAAGCGCAATACTTAGGTCTGGAGAAACTATGGGAAAGAGGACCTAAAGCTTTTGTTTATTTTTTCATTTTTTATTTATTTAGGGACGTTGTTCTATACATTATCCTTCCGATATTCTTTACAAAATTTTCAGCACATTAGAATTGGCGATGCGTTAAGTTTGCCGAGCCGACAGTCTTAGATTATGTTTTTAAAGCTTATTTTATTTATGGAGAAATCATGGAATTGATGTTTAGTTCAGCAAATATTTTAAATAGAGGCATTGGCCTAACTTTTGATGATGTTCTTTTGGTTCCTCGCTATTCAGAAATCTCCTCGCGCAAGCATCCTAATTTAAAAACTCAAATAACTAAAAATTATTCAATAGACCTTCCGGTCATTACCGCCAATATGGATACCATTACTGAAAAAGAAATGGCTTGCACTATGGCAACGTTAGGTGGAATAGGTTCCCTTCATCGTTTTATGAGTGAAGATGAACAAGTCGCACAAGTAAAAGCAATCCAAACTTTTTTAAGGGAAAATAATTTAAAAACTCCGATTGCCGCTTCTATTGGAGTAAAAGAAGAGGGAATGAGAAGAGCTGAGGTTTTGGTAAATGCAGGAGTTCAAATCATTACTTTAGATATTGCTCATGGCGATTCTATTATGATGCACGAAACTCTCGATTTCTTAAAAAAGAAATATCCTCATGTTGACGTGATTGCAGGAAATGTAGCTTCCTCTGATGGAGTTCAAAGAATGATTGACCGAGGAGCTGATGCTGTGAAGGTAGGTATCGGTCCGGGGTCAATGTGTACGACTAGAATTATTACAGGTCATGGTCTTCCTCAATTAACGGCCATTGCATTAGCAGTTAGTGTCGCCAAAAAGTACAATATACCAGTCATTGCCGATGGCGGTTTAAAGAACTCTGGGGATATCGTTAAAGCTTTAGCCGCAGGAGCTAGTTCTGTTATGGTAGGGTCGCTTGTTTCAGGAACACTTGAAACTCCAGGTGAGTTAAAGGGGGGATTAAAACAGTACCGTGGCATGGCATCTAAGTCGGCTCAAGTTTCTTGGAGAGGCGAGATGCCTCAAGGGATGGCAGCAGAAGGAGAGTCAACCATGATTCCATGTAAGGGGTCAGTAGCTAATGTTGTAGAAGAATTAATGGGGGGCTTGCGCTCTGGTATGACTTACCTTGGAGTAGATAATGTTAAAGCTATCAGCGAGGCGGCGTTATTTATTCAAATGACAGCCTCAGGCATGAGCGAATCAAAACCTCACGGAGTTCGTTGATGACTAAGTTTACCGAAAAGTTAAGTGGGTTGACCCAAATTTTTGGTGTCCTTCCCAATCTTTTTGATCAATTTAAAGAAATGGAAGAAATTGTCCTAAGTTATCATAAACTTAGAGATAGAATTGCCGGCAAAGAAGATGACAGAGAAAAAGTTCTTAAAAATTTAAAAGAAATTAGAGCAGAATTAACTTTACCTTTATTAAAAACCTTTGAAAAATTTTTGGATGCTTCGCTTTCTCAGCTCTATGATGGAATAAATTTCACTGATAATGGACTTAACCTAAAAGAGATGTCTTTTAAAAATAATTTAGTCTTAGTTCCAAACCATCAATCTCACGCCGATTACGTAGCAATTAATTATATATACTTCAAAAAATACCAATCACCACTCTATGTCGCAGGTGGGAATAATTTAAATATTTTCCCGATAGGTCCTATCTTTAGACGTTCCGGATGTTTTTTTATAAGAAGATCCTTTGCCAATGATATTTTATATAAACTCACCCTAGAGGCTTATCTCTACTATATGTTAGTCAAGGGAAATCCAATTGAGTTTTTCTTTGAAGGTGGTCGCTCCAGAACCGGTAAGCTTCTTCCTCCTCGTTATGGCTTATACCAGATGCTTATCGAAGCTCATTTGGCCATTCCTCTTGAAAAAAGAAAACCGTTAGTCTTTGTACCAGTTAGTATCATGCATGAGTATGTGCCGGAGCAAAGATCCCTCGCTCGGGAATTAGATGGTGCGAAAAAGTCTAAGGAAAGTGCTGTACAGGTTTTTGGTTTGGTAAAATTGCTTTCTTATCAATTCGGCAATGTGCACATTAATCTCGGTCGACCTATTAATGCACCCAGCTTGAGTCAAGACTCTGCTGATTTAAAGACTGAGACTCAGAAATTGGCGCTTGAGTGCTTTGTTGAGGTCGGCAAAAATATGCGAGTTACACCCACATCTTTGCTCGCGATGATTTTACTAGATGAGCCAACTGGGGCTTTGAAATGGGATGAAATTATCTCCAAAGCTCGTCATATTATTCTGTATTGTCAAAAATTTAATGTTCCCATAACTGATTCTATTAGAATAGAAAATTTTGAGAAATCCCTTGAGCGTTCAATTGATATTTTGATTGGAAATAAAAAAGTTGAAGTCATTGGCAATACTTCTACTCAGCATGTTTTTTATTCTATCCGTGAAGATTCTCGTAAAGAAATCTTATATTTTAAAAATACAATTCTTCATCATTTTTTAGTTCCTTGGATAGTGCACATGGGGTGGGCTAATATCTTTAGTGGACATATCAGCAATGTCGAAGATCTAAAAAAATTTTTCATCAATCAAAGAAAGCAACTCACTCATGAGTTTTATCTTCCGACGGTAAAAGAAGTCCTTAATCTAACCCTCGAGATTGTTAGTGACGCTATTGGTAGGGAAGTTAAAGTTTTAGACGAATGTATGGAACTTAGTCATAAAGAACTTTATCTCATACTTGCCAAAGTTGGGTTATTTTCTAGAGCTTGTAACTATCTTCTAGAAGCCTATTATATTTGTGGTTTAACGCTTAAGGATCTTTCTGCGACTGAGTACAAAGAGGGTTTTAAGATGGAGACTTTTCTTAAGCGCTATAAAGAAGTCTTTGAAAGCGAGAGAAAGCTTAGACGCATCATTAAATATGCAGAGAGTTATTCATTGCCGCTTTCAAAATCAAGTTTGCAATATTTTATTCATACCAAAATTGTTGAATCAAGTGCTGGCTTTTATACTGTAAATGATCATGATAAATTAAGTGAAGTGCTTGCCAAGGTGGAGTCTGATCTCATGGGACAACTTAGCATAAATCTTTTGAATTAAATGGCATTTCAATTAAAAAAAATAGAATTTGGTCGCAAGAGGTTTGTTCGTAAATCATTTGAGCAGTCTGTTGAAGATTGGCCTTTGGAACTTAGCCGGCTTCTTGAGCTTGTTGCCAATCAAACCCAGTTACAAAGAATAGGCAATAGGGTTTTTATTGAATTTTTCTCCCTTGAGCATACTCCTTCTTTATTGATTGAAGTGATAGGACCCCCAACAATAGTCGACCATAAGAGTTTAGAAATAGTAGAGTTGGAGCTTGGTTTTAGTTATGTTCTTGATCTTGAGATTGACCATTTCCAGCAAAGCCTTAAGCAAATATATAAACAAATAGAAAGTGTTCAGGCTGCATTTTTAATGAAGTATAAAAATGAATCAGAAGAAGGCTTTTTGGTGTATTTCCAAGTTGTCATTGAGGAAGAAAAAATAGAGCTTCATTTTTTTAAACAAAACGATTATAGTCAAAAACAGCTTTAATTTTTATAATGAAGGCCATTTGGTCTAAAACACGTGGGGTAAATTATCAAAGACAATCAGAATCCAGGTCAGTTCCAAAGATCTTCTCAGTTCAATTCTTCTAGCAAAAATTCCGGTCCAAGAGTTAATGAACAAATTAGAATTCCAGAGTGCCGTTTGCTTGGTGATGATGGCCATCAGTACGGTGTGGTTTCAATGAGTGAAGCTAGAAGAATTTCAGATGAAGTAGGATTAGATTTGGTCGAGGTAAGTCCAACCGCTCAGCCTCCTGTGGTAAAATTGATTGATTTTGGTAAATATAAATACGAGCTCCAAAAAAAAGCACAAGAAGCAAAGAAAAAGCAGATAGTTATTCAGCTTAAGGAAATTCAGTTACGCCCCAATATTGAAGCCAACGACCTTCAGACAAAGCTCAATCACTGTCAAAAATTTCTAGATGATGGCGACAAAATCAAAATATCAATGCAGTTTCGTGGAAGGGAGATGTCTTATCGAGATGCTGGAATGGAGAAATTTAAGGCCATTATTGCTCAAATTGAAGCAATGGGTGCGGTCATTGAATCGGATCCAAAAATGATGGGCAATCGAATTATCGCTATCTTAGCTTCGGTTAAAAAGCCAGTTAAGAAAACATCTAAATCCGAAGAGTCGGTCAAGGGTGAAGATAAGAAGGACTAACCCTTCTTAAATCTAAAAATTCTTTGGGATTTTCTTTTACATAGTCAAACATTTTTGATAATTATACCTGCTCTATTTGTATAATGACGGCTATTTTAAGAAAATTGCATAATTGTAAATTATAAAAGTTTGATGGAGATATATCATGCCTAAAATGAAAACTAGAAAATCAGCAGCTAAAAGATATAGCGTAACTGGTACTGGAAAAGTAAAAAGAAATAAGTGTGGATTGAGACATAAACTTGAACACAAGAGAACAAAGGTAAAAAATAGAGCGGGAAGTCCTGCTTTAGTTCACCAGGCTGAGCACGAAAAAGTAAGAAGAATGTTACCATACGCATTTTAATTAATAGAAAGTAAGTAAAATAATAAATTGATTCCTTGGGCCTAAGTGAGCATTCCCCCAAAGATCGTTTAAGGAGAAAAAATGGCACGCGTTAGAAGAGGATTTAAAGCTAGAAGAAGAAGAAACAAAGTTTTGAAACTTGCAAAAGGTTTCCACTTTGATAGAAGAACTAAATATAAGCATACTGCTGAGACCGTAAAAAGAGCTCTTCATTACGCATACATTGGAAGAAGACTTCTAAAAAGAGATATGAGAAAACTTTGGGTAGTTAGAATTGCTGCTGCTGCCAGAACTCTTGAAACTTCATACTCAAAATTTATGGGTGCAATGAAGAAAAATGGAGTAGCTATCAATAGAAAGATGCTTGCAGAAATCGCAGCAACTGACTTTGCTGGTTTTACTGCCATTAAAAATTCTTTGAAATAAAATATCCTATATTTTTAGATATAAAAAAGCCTCCATTTGGAGGTTTTTTTATTTTTAGTGCTCAAAAACTAATTTACCATTTATAAAATGTCGACATTTTCCATTCGCCATTAATTCAACTGTACCTTTAACTGGAGTTCCTGGAGGCAAGCTCAATGCATTAACATTGCGATTTCCAATGGCGCTGGAAATATTTTGATTGCTTAGATAAAGACCTCTAATTTTTCTAGTATCAAAATCTTTAAGGCTTCGCTGGTAGCCACTATAATAGGGTGCCATTATTGAATTATTTGTAGACTCGTGGCAAAGGCCTAAAAAATGCCCCATCTCGTGAAGCAATATAGTTGATAGGTCATAACTGCCCCAAGTTCCACCTGCTATGGTTGTGAAACTGTAGTCACGATAATTGAAAATAATATCTGCATGATTTAGGTTAATATATGTTCCCAGACTTGAGTTGGATGCCATGGTTCCATAAAATTGAGTGATGGCCAGAGCTCCAGAGCTCACGTTGTCAAACCATCCATATGATTTGTAAATTCCTAACTCACCATCTCTGAATCCGCCAAGTGATGTGCCAGTTTTGTTATCTGTTGAAGGAAAAGGAACATTGATGAGCTTGGTTCCAGAACCAACGGCATCATTCCAGACTTTTGCCATCTGCTCTAATGGGTTAAGACCACCAACGCTATCAGCAGGAGAAAAATCAGCGTTGAAATCTGTAGACATTTTTATGTTCAATGGAGTTGAGCTCCATTTTCCAATGGCACATGACCCTGCTTGATAGTTGGGAACGGCAGAAATATTTGAGCTATCCTCTGCTTGTTTACAAGAATAAATTAATAAAAGTATTAGGGTTATGTTGAATATTTTCTTCATAACCCTATTATCGGATAGCTTTTTTAAATTCTGAGGGCCTTTAGTAGCCTTTAGCTTACGAGACCATTAAAACTTATAATTACTAGGAGTTAGCCTTCTTATGGTCTGCTAAAAAGGTTTCGAGACCTTTATCAGTCAGGGGATGCTTGTAAAGAGCTTTGACTACAGAAAGAGGCATAGTTCCGACATCTGCTCCTAGCAGTGCTGATTCGCGTACATGGGCCGCATGGCGAATAGAGGCGGCCAGGATTTTAGTCTTAAAGCCATAGTTGTCATAAAGTGAACGTATTTCGCCAATTAAGTCATTGCCGTTTTGTCCAATGTCATCAAGGCGGCCAATAAATGGTGAAATATAAGTAGCCCCAGCTTTAGCAGCTAAAAGCGCTTGATTAACTGAAAAGCAAAGAGTGACATTCGTCTTTATGCCCTTTTGGCTAAAGCGTTTGCAAGCGGCAATTCCAGCTTCAGTGAGTGGTAATTTTATAACCACGTTAGAATGAATTTTTGCCAAATCTTCACCTTCAATCAACATGCCTTCAAAATCGGTCGCGATGACTTCTGCTGAGATGGGACCGTCGATGATTCCGGAAATTTCTTTAATGACATCTTTTTGATTACGTCCAGTTTTAGCAATAAGGGATGGATTAGTAGTTACTCCATCAATAATACCCAACTGAACTGCTTCCTTGATTTCTGCAACGATACCAGTATCTAGAAAAAATTCCATATATGTTGTCTCCTGTTTTATGTTTTAATTAATAAAAGGTACTTCTCTAAGGCAAATTCTTCAAGTATTTATTCCTTTTATCTGACTTCAGTTATAATCGAATTATGAAGTATTTTTTCCATTTCCATTTTTTCTTTAGTTTGTCACTTTATGCCAATATTGCTTTTAGTGCTCCAAGTGAAAATGGAGCTGTTGATATAAATAAGATTAAAAAAGAAACTTTGAAGATAGATTCAGATTCTTTTTTTGATAATTCATTTGATTACACCAAATTTTCTGGAAGAGTTACTGATCGCGATTCCACAACTTCAGTTGTTAAAATATCAAGTGAAAATAAAAATATCAAATTCTTTAGAGCAGGAGATCTAGTCGAGTTTAGAATTCAGAATAATCAATCTCCAGATTTCTGTCAGGGTTATGTCCGAAGCATAGAAGAAAATTATTTCGTCATGTTTGTTAAAGACCTTTTTATCTGCTATCCCAAAGAAGAATATTTCAGAAGGGGAACTGCGCTAATTATTCAATCTGAAAAACTTTCCACGAGAATTCGAGAAGCCTCTGTTTATCGTGCAACTCTTATGAATAAAAAGAAAGATTTTTTATCTCAGTTGAATTCAATTAATCAAGATGTATGGAATTATGAAGAGAAAAAAATTCAAGTTGCAGCAGAATATGATCAAAAAATAGCTGAAATTGAGAAACTTAAAAATAAGGCAATCGCCCAAATATTATCTGAAAAAAATGACCAAATAAGGCTTCAAAAAGAACTGAGTTTTCGCCTTGATACTATTGACAAGGAATTGCTATTTTATCGAGTTGAAAAATCTGAACCAATGTTCGACCGCTGGCACTTAGATCATGACTTGGGCTATCCTATCTATGAAAAGCCAGAAGCCATTAGGGCGCGAAAAGATTAACAAAAGAAAATTTCAAAAGCATCATTGGAAGTAAGCCAATGATGCTATTAAAAAATTAGTGTTTTTTATAATTGGTGAAGATATCATGAATGATATCTTCGTTATAAAGGAAATTAGGAGCATGTTCTAGATAGAGTTTTAAATCGTATGATGGAGCTAGACCCAGCCATTCTTTAATAAGAGAAACACTTTTTTGCTGTTGAATCCATTTGAAAATGCAAGCCTGTCTTAGTGATTTTGGTGTTAACGTAATCATTAATTTATTTCTGTAATCTTCAAATATAATTTCAATCCCTCTGGCCGATAATCCACCTGAAATAATCCTATAAGGATTGGCATAAAAGAGTAAATTATCAAAAGTAATTTGTGATTTATTTTTCATTTCTTCTAAGATGATTAAATAATCAGCATATACTTTTTCAAATATCTTTGGAAGAGAAACTGTGTAGGCATCTCTTTTAGGGTGGCGTATGAGAACCCGAGGTTCTTCACCATTTTCAAAAATTGTAATATCACTAATTGTTAGCGAAGAAAGATCAGATACCTTTAGTCCAGCACCAAAAATAAGTAAAAATAAAATCTGATTTCTTTTGCTTAAAAGTTCTTGGATTTTGTCTTGAGTGTGTGTTTCTTCTACTAAATAAGACCAAAGTGTTTTTACATCGATAAATGGAGTGGGTCTTGGAATGTCTAAGAATTTAGGAGAAGTTGGTAATTTTCTTACTGGATTGCTCGTTACAAGTTCTTTTGAAAGTAAGAAATCAAAAAATATTCTTAAGGCTTGAACTCTTCGACGACGTGAATTATCTGAGCTGTATTTTTTCTCTAGGTATTGACCATAATTTGAAACCAAAGATTGATCAAAGTTTTTAACTTCGACAGATGCATATTCAGAGTTAAGATAATTATTAAAACAATCCAGATCGGTCTTGTAGTTTTTAAGAGTATTTTGGCTTTTTCCTTGTACCCTTAAATTGGAATAGAACTCTTGTTGGAGAGCAAAAAGCTCAGGGGTTGGTGTAACATTTCTTGTTTCAGGTGTTGTGTTGATTGCCGGGTTTGTGTTCATGTGTTTTATGTTCTCTCTTTTTCATTGCCAATAAGACCCTTAAGATGTCTATTTTGGCAGTTTGTTATTGGGGAGAAATTCTAATTTCAAAGCTTTAGGAGGCAGATAGTATCCTAGTTGGTAAAAATTAACAACCTAAAAAAGTCACCCTTGATAACCTTTACGAGGAGTGCTAAAAGCCTTTTAGACTTAACATTTCAATATTAGTAGGGCCATTGTGCAACAGACGACCTTTAATTCACCATATCATGAAAGTGTTCATGCATGGCTTCATGAGCTTTATGGTATTTCTACATCGGATAAAGTTTCTTCATTATTTTCTGAATTAAATTCTTATCGAATTGTTTCCTTAATTAATCTTCAAGCTAAAATCAATTATTCGTTTAGCAGTCATGACATTTTGTTAAATGCTTTGACTCATTCTACGTTTTGCTATGAATTTAAAGAAAGTACAATTTCATCAAATGAAAGGTTGGAATTTCTTGGTGATTCCCTAGTTAATTTTATTGTTGCCAAACGACTTTTTAATCTCTTTCCTCATTCTCCCGAAGGGGAGTTGTCAAAGTTAAGAGGAGCCTTAGTCAATGAGCAATCTTTAGCAAAGTTAGCACGGTCATTAAATTTAGGTGAAAATCTTCTTTTGGGTAAAGGAGAGTTTAAATCAAATGGAGAGCAAAAGGACTCTTTAATAGCAGATGCTTTTGAAGCACTCTGTGCGGCTGTCTACATAGATAGTAATGAGCAAATGAATATTCTAGAAAATGTTTTTGAAAATATAATCGACCAATTTGAAAATCTTGAAGGCGAGAAGTTTTATAATTTAGATAAACTTGAAACTTTTGATAGTAAGACAAAGTTGCAAGAACTCGTTATGTCTCTTTATCAGATTCATCCAACCTATAAATCAATTGATCTTGAGAATGAATTTCTTGTTGAATTATGGGTTGGTGATAAGAAATTAGCCTATAAAAAAGGTTCATCCAAGAAAAAACTAGAAAAGGAATTAGCGCATAAAGTAATGGTAGAAAATCTTTATCAAAAATAATTTTAGATATAAGAAAGAAAGGAGACGAGAATGCTTTTAGAAGATCAACACCCTCACAACAAATCCATCATGGTTGCTGTCCTAGGCGCTCCAAATGTTGGCAAGAGTTCACTTATTAATGTTCTATTAGGAACTGATTTAAGTGTCGTAACGAGCAAGCCTCAAACCACAAGAAATAAGTTTCATTGCGTTTTTACCGTTGATAGAACTGAAGTTGTTATGGTTGATACTCCAGGTCTTCATAAATCGAGCCAAGAGTTTAATAAGCGATTAAACGAACAAGCACGCGAAGGAACAGAAGGTGCAGACCTGAATTTACTACTAATTGATATTTCTCGGGAAATTATAGATCAATTTACAGAATTTAAGGATAATATTCAGCAAGAACTTGGACCAACTTGGGTTGTTTTTACTAAATCTGATAAAGTTGAAAATTCAGAGCAGTTACCACTTAAAGAAGTATTTGAAAAATCGAAAGAAATCTTTCCAAGTGTAGAGAAATATTTTTTGATTTCAAATAAAGAAGGAACAAATATACATGAGTTAACTGGAGCCATTTGTGACAAAGCAGAGCCTGGGCCTCATCTATATCCAAATGGTGATCTATCAAATAAAAATCAACGATTTTTTGTTACTGAATATATTAGAGAGCAAGCGTTTGAACTATTAAAAGATGAAGTACCCTATGAGGTTGCTGTAATAATTGATGAGTACAAAGAAGTGAAAGGGAAGATTGATCCTAATATTATCGAATCTCATATTTCTGCTTCAATTTTAGTTAACCGTCCAAGCCAAAGGGCGATAGTCATTGGATCAAGTGGATCAATGATCAAAGAAATTGGTATTCGTTCGAGAAAAAAAATTGAAATCATGACAGGTGGACCTGTTCATTTAAACTTGCATGTTAAAGTGTCCCCAAAATGGTTTAAAAATAATTTCGTCTTAGAAGAAATCGGTCTTCCTAGAGCGAAAGATTCTGCGCGTGTTTGGAGAAAGAAGTAAATTATGGAACAAGCAAACTATAAACGATCGATGGTAATATCACTAATTGGTCGTCCCAATGTTGGGAAAAGTACAATTTTTAATCGCTTAATGAGAAAAGCTCATAAGGCAATCACCTTTGATAAACCAGGTGTTACTAGGGATCGACATTATGGTATTGCAACTTTTGCAGAGGTTTCCCATGTAGAACCTTCGGAAGCAATTTTGGTCGATACAGGTGGATTTTATCCACAGAAAATTGAAGAAAATGTACCAAAAAAACGTGATCAAATCATGAATAAATTTTTTAATATCATGACTGATCAAGCGAAGACGGCAATCATTGAAAGCGATTTAATATTATTTGTAGTTGATTCTCGAGAAGGAGTACTCCCTTACGATCAAATGATAGCTGATTATATTCGAACAAAGAAAAAGCCTTTTTGGGTATTAATAAATAAATATGATACTGAAAAACAAGAGGGAGAAGAATTAGAGTTTTATTCACTGGGAATTGGCGAAGAGGAGTTGTTTAAACTTTCTGCCGAGCACGGTCTTGGGCTTTTAGACTTAAAGACCTCGATTCAAAAAGAAATTATAAAATTTGATAATAAAATAACTCAAGAAATATCTTTATTGCAAAAAGGTGTTACACCTAGAGAAAAGGTTGTTTCCAGGCTTGCTTTGATTGGTGCTCCTAATGCGGGAAAATCAACATTGCTGAATTATCTTTTAGGTGCAGAACGTGCACTCGTAAGTGATATTCCTGGCACGACAGTCGATCCCATCGAAGGATTTTTTGATCTGTATTTTGGAAAAAATGCAAGTGAATTAGACAATGATTTGGTTTTTGCAAAAAATGACTCATTACTTTTCCAGCAATACGAAGAATTTCGTGCCAACAACGCTGAGCTCTATCAATCTCTTACTTATAGTTATAACTTAGAAGAAGAGGGGACTAAGGGTGTTCCTATTTATGATGAAGAAGATTATGTTGGTAGTGAAACTCCTCTTTACGATGATGAAGAGGAAGATAATGAAATTAATTTTGATCAAGCACTTTCAGACGACGAGCTAGAAAAATATGAGGATGAAATTTTTGATAATGTTTTTAGTCATGAATTAGAAGACTCCACTGATTTTGAAGTTGAAGAAGATATTACTTTAGAGGAAGAGTCTGTAGATAATGGACACACGGAATCAGAAAAACCCGAAGGGTCATTATGGCGTTCACTTCACATTGTTGATACAGCAGGGATTAGAAGACAAAAAGCGGTCGAAGGATTTATTGAACAGCAATCAGTATATCGATCTTTGCGCTGTATTACTGAAAGTGACATTGTCATTTTTATGATAGATGCAACTATTGGGATAGCTCATCAAGATAGGCGATTAATCGATATCGCGCTTGAAAAAGGAAAGTCTGTTGTGATTTGTTTGAACAAAATAGATTTGCTAAAAGAAAAGCTTCCGGATGAAAAAGCTAAAAAAGAATGGATCAAAGATTTACGAGAAACTGTTCCTTGGCTTTATTATTGTGATCTAATACCGATCTCTGCCAAGCACGGCAGAAACATTGGTAATTTGAAAGAGATTATCAGGAAAACAGTTTTAATTCGCAATAGAAGTATTGGTACAGGTGTATTGAATAGATATGTTTACCAGTTAATCGAAAATCATCCAGTTGCGATAAAAAAATCAGGGGGCAAACGCTTTAAGGTAAAATATGCTTCGATGTTGAAATCGAATCCCCCAACATTTTTATTGTTTACTAACTTATCTAAGGGAATCCCTGATAACTTTAAAAGTTACCTAAAAAATGGTCTGAGAAAAGAATTTGATTTGGACAATACTCCGATACATTTAATTTTTAGAACTGGTGAAGATCTTTCTAAGCGATTAAGTAAAAAAATGAAAGAGATTACCTAGAAATATTGTCATGGGTTAGTTACCAATTAAAGACGTAACTAACCATGGTGCTGTAAGCATTTCCACCTAAATTGTCAAAGCCATAGGCTCCAGGAGTTACTGGTGCATATTTTTGGGAATTTTTATCTGGGAAATTAACTGTATGAAGTAGAAATTCTAGACCCACATAACTTTCCTTTAGTTCAACTGGAAATTCTAAACCGAAGCCAAGGCCAAAACCTAAACCACCGCCGGTGTCATGCGGTAGTTCTGTTTGATCTAAGTATTTATTGGTTTGATACCAGTATTCTAAACGACCAACAAGGTATGGATTAGAGTAAGTGATTGCGGTACCTAGGTTAGCCGTATCAAAATAATACCGGTAGCCCAGAAATACTCTGAGCATACTTACATCTATGAATCCTGGCGCGGGGTCATTGGGAAATGCTTTTACAGGATCTTTTAAAAACATAGAATGTTTTGAATACTCTAAGCCCAGATTGAGTGCGGTAAAAAAATCTTTAAAAAATGTAAAACTTATTCCAAAAGTGGGAGGTTGGTTTTCATAGGCGATTCCCCGGTTACCGTCAAAAGTTGTCAATCCCAAAGAAGCGTTAAATGAAAAAAATCGTCCATATCGATAAAAGCGTTCATCTTCAACCATTTTTGCATTTTCAACGTCTTCGCTAAAGTCTGTGAATATATCACCACCAATATTTAGATCATCATCATCAGCGGCAAAAATATCGTTTGCCGCTTCTTGAGCATTGAGCTTTGAAGGTATTATCAATAAAGTTGAACAAAAAATAAAAGCGGTTATTATAATTTTTTTCATAGGTAGAAATGTAGGGCAGAAACAATAAAGTTATTTCCTAAAGTTTGGAAAACAAATTCCTTTTTTTTGTAAGCTGAAACTCCAAATTCAAAACTAAATCCTATCGAGTTTAAACCTGTAAAATGAAACTCACTTCCTAAACTTAAGTCGAATTGAAAACCTGAGTAACTGGTGGAATTAACTTTATTGTTTAAAAAGGCACCCATTCCTGCGACATAAAAATTTAATTGTGGTTCATCAAAAATATTTCGATAAACTTTCAAACCTACTTCTTCACCGCCATTAGTTGAGTCGGATGAGTATCCGAATAGTCCGCCAAAAGCGAATGATTTATTTTTTTGCATTTTGAAAGAAAGTGCAGGGAAATCAGAATGAATTTGATTATTGATACCTATGCCTAATCTATTGATTTTTTCAAAGGTAAAAGCCTGATTGGCCCAAAAAATTGATAAAAAGATAATGGAAAAGGGAAGAAATTTATTATTTTGTAGCATTATTTTCATCCTTAAAAAAAAACGCTGTTATTGGTGCGTGTTGTTATTAATCTTTCAGTTTTTTGAATTCTTTTTTATTCTATCTAAGCTCTCTATTTTTGACAACTTATCAAACCCTTTTTAGAATGTGTTTTATTTAAAACCTTAACCAGAGCATATTATGTCTAATACTACCATGACTCCCAATCGAAGTTTGAATCAAATAATGGCCGAGGATGATTTTTCGAAAGTAATCAGTAAGAATAAAAATGTACTTATCGCCATTGCTATTGGGATAGTCATTGGAGTTGTAGGCTTTGGTCTCTTTTCAACTTTTTCAGATAAGTCAAAGACCCAACATAATGCCAAGATTTATAAGTATGAAGCCGAGGCTTTAAAATCGTATGTAGACAAGCCTGATGCAAAAGTCTTAATTGAAGCTTTTAAAGTACTTTCAAGAGATGTCGGCAATTATGTTGGGATTATTCCCATCGTGATCAAGACTAGCGATGCATTGATAAATCAAAATCACCTGAATGAAGCACTGGATGTACTATTGATTGGAAAAAATGCTTCAAAAAATGATTATGCAAATTATTTCATCTTAAGCCGCTTGTCAGTTGTATACGAAGATCTAGGTCAAGATCAAAATGCTATTGATGTTCTGGAAAAAATGAATTCTTTATCAATTAAAATTTTTGAAGGCAAAAACTATTTAGATCTTGGAAGACTTTATTTAAAAAAAGGCGACAAACTAAATGCTAAAACCAGCTTTAATTATGTAATTGAAAAAGCTAAAGATGAAAGTGAATTCGTAAAAATTGCTAAACTGTATCTTGCTAAGATGTAATTGCTTAAATTGGAAATAAATATGAATAGATTTTTTAGTCACGTGATACTGTTCTTCACGCTAAGTGCATGTACATCTTTAAAGTCTTTTATGCCTAAAGCCGAGTTGCCCAAAAAGTCAGCATTTAATCCTGCATGGATTAAAAATCTTGATCCCTTATATGAATCTGGTAACTTGCCAATCGCCCTACAATCACCATTGATATATGATGGATTGCTTTATGTCGGAAATAATTCAGGCTATATGCAGGCTTATGAGCTTGAGAATGGTAAATTAGTTTGGAGTGAGCTAGATAATTCGACTTTTCATTCGTCGCCTGTCATTTATAAAGACCAAGTTATTTATGGAACAGTTCAGGGAAGAGTTATCTCTCGACATTATACAACTGGAAAAATAAAATATAGTGTTGATCTTGGTGCATCAGTTGAAACCAAAGGTGTAATTCACAAAGGTCGAATTTTCTTTCAATTAAGAAATCATCAGATTTTTTCTCTCGATGTTGAGACAGGTAAAATTTTATGGGGTTATAAAAGATCTGTATCTTTTGTAACAACTCTTCAAAGAGCTGCGACTCCATTGGTATATAAAGATAAAGTTATTGTCGGATTTGCAGATGGAAATTTAGCTGCACTTTCTGTAGACGAAGGCTCACTACTTTATGAAACCAAGTTGTCCTCTGCGAGTAAATTTGTAGATGTTGATAATTCGGCTTTTGTTTTAGATGATAAGCTGTATATCGGTTCTGTTGGTTCAGTCGTATTTCAAGTTGATCCAAATTCAGGCAAAATTTTAAAAAAATCGGATTTTGTTGCCTCTCGCACACCTTTTTACGATCCAAAAATTAATCCAGACCAATTATATTTTGGAACTCAAAATGGAGAGATTCTCATCACTGATAAGAACTTAACTGTATTAAAAAGAGTTCGGTTTTCAAGCGGTGTTATTTCATCGATTGTCTCGTTTAAGAAATCATTGGCCATTTCCAGCACTTCTGGAGATGTAATAATAATTGATTCAAAGTCTTTGAATGAGATTGAACGATTGAACCTAGGGCACGCATATTCAGCAGTCTTTGGGGATATGGACAGTAGCGATGAGCATCTTGCTGTTTTATCTTCCCGAAATCGACTATATATTTTTCATTAATTGGACATCTTTAATGAATCAAAATATTGATTAGTCCATGCGACGTTTAATCTTTCAATTAGTTCTTTTGAGTAGGGTAAGTTAAGTTCTGTTTTAACAGATGCAATTTTTCTTCCGGAAGTCGATTTGACCACATGAGTATCCAATGAAGTCAATAACGCGAAATTTGAAAATAATGTTGTTTTCAGAAGTATCTGCATATTTGAGGAATTAGCTCTAAATTTATTGTTTTTTACGTAAGTGATAAGATTTTCGTAAACAAAGTAATTGTCACTAACACCATACTCACAAAGTTCTCTTATTTCTGAATATGTTTTTGATAAATGAATATCTAGCGCCTTTTGCACCAATTCATTAAGGCTGGCTTCTGTTGTACCATTTGGGGTATTTTTAGCTATATCTATTACTTTAGGTGTTACTTCTTGACTAGATAGAGGGAGATAAAGTTCAGGTCTTTTGGCTAAATATTTCTCATCCATTATTTTCGTAGAATCATAACTAAATTTTTTAATGGCTAAAGTGTTTGAATGATTTTGATTTTCTTCATTATGACGAACCAGAGTTGTATGAAAGCTTGGACATATTGAAATAGAGGTGCCTGAATAGTCTTTACTAAATGATTTTAATGATTCGTATTGATCGATTAAATTTAAAAAATATAATTTTTTATTAGTTGGAATAACTTCTTTAGAGTCATCCGTTTTGTGGGGAGAATCTGGAGAAGAGGCCGGAAATCTGCCCTTACTTGGCTCATGATAATTTGCATCTGAAATTTTATATTCTGGTACAAGATTTTTTCCCAAAGTCTTTTTTGGAGTATATCTAGCCATTTTCTCTTGGTAGCTCTCGGGACCGGCACAAGAAGTCATTGCAAAAGTAAGGCTTAGTATTATTGAAAATTTGTTGAAAGACATAAAATTTTTTACTCCCCAAAAAAGCATTGCTACGCTTTTCTATGTGAGTTTATCGGTAAGAAATGGCCAAAAGATTAGATGGGGTATGGGTGTGAAAATACAGCTCGGCATTACCCGATTGGTTTTGTCGAGCTCTTGAAGTGTAAAAAGCAATTACCAGTTTAGTACGTATGCAAAAACTAATGGTGCCACAATTGTTGCATCTGATTCAATTATATATTTAGGTGTCTTAATGTCTAATTTTCCCCAAGTGATTTTTTCATTTGGAACTGCTCCAGAATATGATCCATAACTAGTCGTAGAGTCAGAAATTTGGCAAAAATAACCCCAGAGAGGAGTTTTTCGTTCTAAATCTTGTTCGAGCATTGGAACTACACAGATTGGAAAATCTCCTGCAATTCCTCCACCTATTTGAAAAAATCCAATAGAGTGATTTGAAGATGTTTCCGTATACCACTGGGCAAGCCTTATCATGGTTTGAATTCCAGAATTCATCGTATGAACATTTTTTATTCTTCCATCAATATTAGCTGCCGCGAACATGTTTCCAAGTGTGGAGTCCTCCCAACCAGGAGTATAAATAGGAAGATTTTTTTCCATGGCGGCTATCATCCAAGAATCTTTTGGATCTATTTGGTATTCTTTTTTAAATTCTGGATTTTTTAATAACTGCCAAAAATAGTAATGTGGTGGATGGCTTTCTCCATTTTCATCTGCTTTTTTCCATTCTTTGTTTATGAGGGCTTCAATTTTTCTCATAGCTTCATCTTCAGGAATGCAGGTATCTGTGACCCGATTCATTCCACGTTCCATTAGCTTCATCTCTTCTTCGGCAGTTAGAGCTCTCCAATCAGGGATACGTTGATAATGATCGTGAGCAACTAAGTTAAAAATATCTTCTTCGAGATTAGCGCCAGTGCAACAAATCGCATGTATTTTATTTTGGCGGATCATTTCAGCTAGAGATTTACCCAATTCTGCAGTTGACATTGCTCCGGCCAGAGTAACAAACATTTTTCCATCACTTGCCAAGTGAGTTTCCCAGCCTCTGGAAGCATCGATAACACTAGCAGCGTTAAAATGTTTATAATGTTTAAGCATGAATTCTGTAACAGGTCCGCGTTTCATTTTTAACCTCATTATTTAAAAAAAATTAGTTTTTTAAGTATGTGTAGGACTTAAGACATTCCTCATAAAAGTCAACTAAACGTACCCCTTCTCGCGGATTTATTTTACCGGAAGCAATTTGGCGATCGATATTTTTTTTCATTGTGTATGCCATAGCCTCGGGGTTGTATTGCATTGCAGATAGAACACTTTCCGCAGAAGAGCCTTTAATAACTTCTTCGATATAAAAGTCAGTTGGATCTTCATCGTCGCAAAAAACATGAACTTCATTTAGACGTCCAAATAAATTATGCTGATCTCCCATAACGTCTTGGTAGGCTCCGGTTAGAAAAAGCCCGATGTAATAATCTTCATTGGATGATAGTTCATGAAGCGGTAGTAGGTTTCTAGTTTCATTAATATCTATGAATTTATTTATTTTTCCATCTGAATCACAAGTAATATCTACAATTGTGCCATTGTTTTGCGGCTTGATATTAAGTTTAGTAATTGGCACGATAGGAAGAAGTTGACCGATTGCCCAGAGATCTGGCGCAGACTGAAAAATAGAAAAATTGCATAAATATTGTGGGGCTATGCCTTGATCAATATCATAAAGATTGTCAGGAATAAATTCCATTTCAGGTAAAAGACTTGAGATCTTTTTGGTGATTTTCCAAAAAAGAGTTTCGACTCTTGCACGTTCCTCTAATTTTAAGATACCGAGTCTGAAAGCATTTAAGCACTCTTTTTTTATATCGAGAGCATCATTATAGATTTCTTGAGCATTTTCAATATTGAGCAGATCTAAGAGTTCTCTCATGTTGGAAACCAAGGAGTGCTCTCCAGAGATTGGAGCCGTTTCGTAATCAGTAAAACTTGTTTCAATTTTATCGATTACATTGGTAATAACACAAGAATGACGTGCAGTAATGGCCCGTCCCGATTCGGAGACAATGTTGGGATGAGAAACTTTTTCAGCGTCACAAATTTCTTTTAAGATATAAACAATATCTGAAGCGTAATCATGCAATTTGTAATTTACAGATGAATCATTGGTAGATTGTGAACCATCGTAATCAACACCAAGGCCCCCTCCAACATCAAAATATTCAAGTGGAGCACCTAGCTGAGAAAGTTTAGCAAAAATTCGACCACCTTCTCTTACAACCTCTTTTATCGTTCTTATATCTGTTACCTGAGAACCAATATGAAAATGAAAAAGTTTAAGTGAACTTAGTGAGCCTTCATCTTTTAAAATTTGGACAGCTGTTAACATTTCAGCAATGGTCAATCCAAACTTTGCCTTCTCTCCACCAGAGTCGGACCATTTTCCAGAACCTTTTATTGCCATCTTGGCCCTTAAGCCAATCATCGGTTCAATGTTCATTTCTCTTGAAAGTTTTAAGATCTTATGTAGTTCAGAAAACTTTTCTATGACGACAATAACTTTTCTACCAATCTTATTACCAAGCAATGCTAGACGTAAGTAGTCCTCATCTTTGTATCCATTCAAAACAGTTAGAGCATTGAGGTTGTCATTGAACGCAAGGACAGATAGAAGTTCAGCTTTTGAACCAGCCTCAAGTCCGTAATCGTATGGATTTCCTGCGTCCACTATTTCTTCTACTACTTCACGCATTTGATTAACTTTTATGGGATAAACACCCATATATTTTCCGTTGTAATCGGCTTCCTTAATAACGTCTCTAAAAGTTTCATTAATAACTTTAACTTGTGAACGTAAAATATCATGGAATCTTACAACAATTGGAAATGGAATATTTTGTGCCTTCATTTCTTCTAAGACTTCTGCAATATCAATTCGAGGTCCATTTTCGTCTTGATTTGGAAGAACGCATAGATGCCCTTGATCGTTAATATCAAAGTAGCCATCGCCCCAACGACTGATATGGTAAACATCATCAGCTTCTTGCTTAGACCATGGAATGTTGTTGTTCTTGTTAGTCATTTTTTTTCCTCAAGCCTATTAAAAAATTGAAATAGAAACTGATCATTTGTATGATTTTAAGTTGGGCAAAATGTAGCGTATTTCCTGCGACAGGACAAACAGAATTATAAAAAATCTAGGCAAGCAACAACTGGATAATGGTCAGAGGGGAGAGCGTAGCGCTGATAGGATTCTTGAGGATATCCAAGGGGGGTGCCCTGAGGGTCTCTGAAAAGATAAATACCTGATTCTTCTTTTTTTACTAGAGGATGGAGCTGTCTTGGTAAAAATATATAATCTAATTGACAAGCCTCACGCTTATTTTCTCTGCTAAAATAAAAGAAACTCAGCCTCTGTTCATGGGGTAAGTTGATAACCTCAAGCACGTCGATTAGATCACTTTGCTGGTATAAATCTTCAAATTCAGGTTCAAATTGACCCTTTTGAGCAATTCCATTCATGTCTCCTGCAACAATAATAGGAACATTTTCACCAAATTCTTCCTTTAATTGGTTGTAAGTCTTGATAAGAGCTTTTAATTCGGCTTTACGTCGCATCGAACCGTTAAAATCAATTCCATCGCGGTCCCATTTTGACTTGAGATGAACTAGCAGAAGTATTAGAGCGACCTTGCCATTTTTATAAAGCCTTAATTCAGAAATATCTCTGGAGAATTTGTGAGGGGTGTGTTTCGGCCCTAGACCAGCTTCGAGAAGTTGCTTATTTTCTTCGATTTCAAATGGATAATTAAACTCAATAGAGTCATTACAATGGCCAATCAGTAAGTGATCTAGGGGAAAACTTTTTTTAATAAGATACCCCATTTCGATTCCTCTATTGGAATTGCCAGGCAATAATGCGGTTTTATATTCTGAATTTAAAAAATGAGAATTAAAAAAATCTAAACTTAGTAATCCACCAACTTCACATAGCATGATAATATCAGCGTCTATTTCTTTAATTGTACGAGCAATCCAAAGTGTTTTATCGATCGGTTTTTTGAGAGATTCTCCGACGGGAGAATCTAAGAGAAATAAATTCTCTACATTGAAAAAACAAATTTTCAATTACAACTCCATCCCAAAAGTATTTTTTTATAACTCTTTGTTGTTTTATCCCAAATTTCTTTGCAGTATTGACCTTGAAAAAAATTAGGACTTGGAGCTTCTCTTAAAAAAAGTGCGATTTGCTCATTAGTACAAGTACTTTCCTTGGGAGGTTCTGGACTAGTTTCATTTTTGGTAATTTTAAAATGACCTTCTTTGTCTAAGTAAAGTCCATAAAAAATCCCTTCTTCTTCTCTTAAGTAGTAGAGAGTTCCATCTTTTATAAAAAGTGGAGCATCACCTCTAGGAACGATGAATGAATAAGGCTGGTTATTTTTATCTAGAAGTATGGCCCTTGCAAAAAAAAGATGGGGATACTCTTTTAGCTCGTTTTGTAGAAAGTTTTTCCTAAAAACTTCAGTGATATAATACTTATTATTAGGATTTTGGTGTTGTTTACAAGGGGAATCCCACATAAGAATATTTGGTAAAAGACTCGCATTTTCCTGCCCCCAACCACTTACGGGGATGCCAAATTCACTTTGAATATTTTGATTAAGCTTTACTTCACTTATTTTACCAGATGAAAATTTTTTTAGTTGAGTAATCCAAGCCATTCGGTTTATGCCTGTCTCTTTCTTGCAATAAGCATTTTCTGGACAGCCATCAAATTCAATCTTTGAATATTCTAATGCAAAAAGATTTTTTGAAAAAAATAAAATAAATAGAAAATAAATCTTCATAAAGTTACCTTAAATGGAATATTTTATTTTAACCTCATTTTCGATAGAATTTCTAAATTTATTTTGACCTTTTTGCCAGTCTATTTCTGCATTCCAAGCTTTTAACTTAGTGTACAACCCAAAAGTAGATCTGTCTAAGAGTAGAAATTCATTTCGGGGAGCCTGGCGACCATTAAAGTCAATTTGCTCGAGAAGATCTTTGAATAATTCGTAAGGATTAATGAGATTTACCTTAAAGACACCCTCCTGAACGTATGGGAGGTATAATTTTTTAATGAGATTAAAATGCTGTTGCATGAGATCTGTTTCTTCATTTTCTTTAAATATCAATAATTTTTTGCAAATATTTACATAAAGTGTAAAGCTGTTAATTTCTAAAGAGATCAAAAGTGCACAATAGTCATTTAAAAAATCATTTTCAAATTCTCGAGTAGACCCAAAATCCAAAAGAATAATTTTATTTTTGGTGAAAAGGTAATTTCCATTTTGCGGGTCAGTATGAAGTCTTTTCAAATTCCAAAGAGAGTGAAGGAATGAATCATAGAGAGTTTGTCCCAACAGGTTTCTTTCTTCTTGGCCATAATGAAGTGTTTGATCAAAAGAATCACCTTCGACAAATTCCATTGTCAAAACCATTGAACTAGAAAATTCAGGATATACTTTTGGAATGTATATATTGGGAAAAAGTACTTCGTATTCTTTTTTAAAAAATTTCAATTGTTCAAGCTCATGAAGATAATCACACTCTTGTTCAAGAGAAGTTTTTAATTCCTGAATCAAATTATCAACATTTGGCTTTTTGGGAAAAAGCAGCTTAAGAAGTTTATCAATTTGATGCAAGTTCTGAAAGTCATGATTAATTGCTTGGACGATTTTTGGATATTGAATTTTTACAGCAACAATCTCTCCATTTTTTAGTATTGCTTTGTGCACTTGACCAATGGAAGCCGATGCGATTGGTATTGGATTAAAGTGGAGAAACATTTCTTTAGAGCTTTGTTGAAATGAATTTTGAAGAACTTTTTCAACATCGTATTGGGGCATTGGAGGAGAGTACTTTTGTAACTCTTTAAACAGTTCGGTTATTTCTTTCGGTAAAAACAAATCATCTGAAATGGATATCATTTGCCCCAATTTCATCATTGCGCCCTTTAATTCTCCCATGGTTTTGATAATTTCTTTTGTAACCTCAACTTTATGAGAAATTTTTCGAAGCTCAATTTGTTGTTGATCAAGATAAAATTGAATTTTCGTAGAAGTATTGTCCAACGCCAATTGAACACCAGCTTTTGAAATACCTTTAGTAATACTAAGGAGTCTGGAAATTTTAGAAGATTTAAATTCGCTCATCGACTATTATTTTTTTAGCATTTTTTATTTTCATTTCTTCTATACGAGCTTTACCCTCAGCATATCTTCTTTTTTCTTCTTGGCTTTCGGCTACCAGTTGTCTGACTTGTATCGGTCTTCCTATATCATCTAATGCTACAAAAGCAAGGTAAGCTGTTGTTGTATGACGAGAAATGCCAGTAAAAGGATTTTCAGCAACGACTTTAACGCCAACTAGCATGGAAGATTTACCTACATAGTTAAGACTTGCAGTAATTAGAACGTGATCACCAATTCGAATAGGAGCTTTGAAACTTATATCATCGACATGAACAGTTACCACCGGTCGATTGGAATGTCTTTCAGCTACCATTGCCGCGGCCATATCAATCCATGACATAACAACTCCCCCAAATATTGTATTTTGGGGGTTGGTGTGATTTGGCATTACTAAATAGCGCATCTCGACTGCACTTTCGCTAACTGTTTTTGATTCATTTTGTTTTTTCATAATGGATTCCGTTTTATTTTTTTAATAAATAAAAAACTTTTCTTATTAAAAGTGAAAGCACAAGAGCTGTAAAAAGTAAAACTGCAAGCGTAGCACCTGAAGGTAGACCATATGCATTTGCAACCACTATTCCCAGAATTGCAAAGAAGCAGGAGAAACAGATACTGAATACAAAGGTTTGTTTTACATTTTTAGAAAATTTTAAAGCAAAAAATCCTGGTACTAAAAGCAGTGTTTCAACTAAGATTGTACCTGCTAATTTAATACTTGTGACTATTAAAAAACAAAGCAATACAAAAAATAGATAGTGATATAATTTAGCATTGATACCAGAAGTAATTGCTCCCTCTTCGTCATAAGTCAAAAATAACCATTTTTTTATAGGTATTATTATAACAGGAAAAGTAATAATCATAATCAATGTGGAAAGATAAAGATCTTCCTTAGAAAGTAATAAAATATTCCCAAATAAAAAACTTAAAAGATCAGATTTATTATGGCTTGATATGGAGTGTACCAATATTCCAAGTGCCATCGTTGAAGTGTAAAAAATTCCAATTAGAGAATCAGTAGGTAGTTTTTGTCGATAAGTAGAATATGACAAAAAGAGAGTACAACAAAGAGTTATGAAAAGAGTGATTGAAAAAACCAAAAATGATTTTTCAATAGAAAAAAAACTTAAGGCAATAGCAAGTCCTAAAAGAGTAGAATGAGATATGGCCGACCCCATAAAGGCGCTTCTGCGTGAAATAATTAGTGGTGAGATTAATCCGCACGTCAAAGATAAAAAGAAAGTTCCAAGAAGTGCATATACAAGAAAGTCATAATTGGTAAAATCTTTAATAGATTGGAGGAACATCATTATTTTTTACCTCGAACGAAATGATGCGAGCCAGGAGAGGTACTGTGATCATGACCACAAAAATGATGGTCGCTTTGGGAATTGATCGACGTTTCGTGAAATAGGTCATTTTCATGGATGAGCAGATGCTCAAATTCGCAATGATAAACATCTTCTAAAATATTTTTGGTTAGCAAGTCGCGATGATCATGCCAGTGTAGTGAGCCATTCAAGCAAAGGATTTTTTGGCAATTGCGAATGATTTGATTGATATTGTGATCAACGATCATTACTGAAGTTTGGTCAATGCGTTTTATATTTTCGATTAAATTTAATAGTTGATCCTGTCCATTGCTATCGAGCCCTTTTGTTGGCTCATCAAGAAGCATCAGTATTGGCTTATTGATTAATGCGCGCGCGAGGAGGACTCTTTGTTTTTCACCACCAGATAATTTAGATATCAGAGAATTTCTTTTATGGTGTATTCCAACGATTTCAAGTATTTCGTCAATTGATCTATTTTTCATCTTTTCAGGAAAAAGTGATGTTGTAAATTGCATATACTCATAAACCTTAACAGGGAGAGTTGTGTTGAGGTCACTATTTTGTGGAACGTAAGAAAATAGTTCATATGGATATTTTTTATAATCTAAAATATTGATGTCATTGATAAAAAGATTACCGGATTTTAGCCTTAGTAGACCTGCCACTATCTTCATGAGGGTAGTCTTTCCCCCACCATTTGGACCCAACACACCTAAACTTTCGCCAGCATTTAATGAAAATGAAATATTTTTCAAGGTAGGTGATTCGTCATTGTAGGAAAATGATAAATCCTCTGCCCTTAAAATAGTTTTTGATTGATTTGTCATTTTCTATTCATCCCAGAATCTAGTTTGCTTTTTAGTTCATAAAGCAAGGGGAAGCTGCCTTGCTTCGTATTCGACGATGTATCGATGCTTATAACAATATCCTTATTACGTATTTTGCTTTTTATATTAGATGGAACATTGATACCTGTTTCAATTATCCAAATGACAGTTGGTCCTTTCAAAGCATCGTACATTTTTTTCACTGCATTGGATGAAACTTCTTCGTGATGACCAGAACCTTTAATTGCAATAATATTTAATCCTTTTGGGGCTAAGTTATTAAGTAAAGGCATGAGAGCATCATGAGTTAGAATAATGGAAAATTTGACTTGCTTTAAACTTTTTTTTAATTCATTTTCAACTGTATTAAAATCACAAGTCTGGTGCTTTATGATTGGATAACCGATTTCTTGCATTTTTCTTTCTAATTGTTCTTTGAAACTACAAAAAAGTCTAGGGTAAAGCCAAAAATGCGATAACGCTTCCAATGATGCATTTTGATATAAAGTTTTATCTTTTTGACTAAATTCTAGTGTTACACTTTTTAATCCAGAAGTGCTTATTCTTTGTGACTTTACTTTACTTATCCATGGATTCAGCTCAATTGGGCCATTGATCAGTGTTGGTGCCTTAATTAGCTTTTTTATTTCATCGGCGGCAGGCTCATATTCATGAGGATCTCCAGATATTTGCACAAGATTTTCAGTTTTTACGTTTTGGGTATGAGTTTCAAGATTAATGAGGTTGATTAATTTACAAACTTCTAAGTGAGAGCAAAAAATTGTTGTAACCTCAGCAAACACCATCTGGCTAAAGAGGATTAAAGTCGTCAAAATTATTTGCTTCATATTATTACAATTTATCACAGAGATTTAATTAAGAAAATATTTTACTTACAGTAGTAGTGATGATTCCACTTATATCCGCTATCAAACGGAATTTTTCCTCGATTTAAATCACTGTTTTGGAAATCAATAAGTGAGTCAACAATACTGAATGGAAAGTAAGATTCTATTGAGCCAGTTGATCCCTGCTGGAGTGTATAAGAACCGGAGAAGGGCTCTGGAGGAAACAGACCAAATGCACCTCCCTGGCTAGGAGTTTTACCATTTTCGCAATAGACTTTTCCAAGAGCTATAATTTTGCTCTCAGTGCTTAATCTATATTTTGGTTCACCCGTATAAGGATTAAAATCAATTTCAGGATCATTTGGATTATTTGTTGCCGTTTTTACAATAAAGCCTCCGCCAGGTTGATCAGATCCTATTCCTTCGTTTGAGACGAATTTGTTAAAATAAACATTTAAATCTGTTCCTGTTGGTAATTTACAATAAGACGTCTTTTTATCATCACCTAGGGTAGCATATCCCGAGCAGCACTTACTTGCTGAATTAGTTGATTTGCCAAGAGGGGTGCAACAAGTGAAATCTTTAGATGAAAATATTTGAGGAAGATCAAGTTTATCTTGGTAGGTAAATTTCTTTTCAGAGTTTCCATAATTCTTGCCCCCAACTACAGATTCTATGCTACTTACAGAACTATCAGCGTTATAGCGATCTATTGGATCAGGGTTAATAACAGAGTAGTTTTTTCCCACACCAAGAGCATTAAAATCTCCTCTAGTTTTTAAATTTGACTTAAAAATACCAGGTACTAAATTATTTTGGTTGTCGTTGCAATATAGTGGTTCGTAAGTGATTTGAGGAATACCAATTAATTCCAATCGTGCCAGTCTACTTACATAGTAAAGTGGATTGCCGGGTTCGGCGACAGTTAATCCTTTGACATTTTCGACAGGTTTAAAATCGATTACAATACCTGCGTATTTCCATTTTTTTAAAGGATCTGTTGAGGCTTTAACTATAACAACCGGACGATTTTGAGTTTTACTACTGGAAGTTATACACCAAGTTTCATCGGTACTTATCTCGTCAATTGGAAAGCCGGTAGGTGAAGAGTAATTAATAACATTATTACACTCACCAGGAAGGGCAACACTAGAAGTAATGTCAACTACCGTAGGTGATGCAGATGTTCCCGTAAAGTATTTGATATAAACAGACTTAATAAAAGTCGGATCGGCCGGAGTTGATCCAGCTGTTCCTAAAACTCCATCCCAGCCAACATAAGCTGGAAGATACATTTCTACTCCATAATCGAAATCGCGATTGGTAAAAAAGTTATAAGCTGAACCTGTCTGAGCATTCACGTCCATCCAGGGAAACTGAGTCCAGTAAAATGGTTTAGGGGCGTAAGGAGCATCACTATTTACGTTTTGAATCCAAGGAATAGTGCCATCAATTGGATCTTGAGTGGGAGAAGTATCTATACGTGAAAATCCTGAAGGAGGAAGCGAAGGTATGCCGTCAGAAATAATGGCTTGCGAAGGATCATAAGGTTGAGGGGAATATATGGCATAACCATTAAGAGGTTGATAAGGAATTTGCATACAACCACCAATATCAGGGGATTTGCAAAAAAATTCATAATCACGCTGATAACTTGTGCGATCAACTTTATCGGCGACAAAAGTACTATAAGTTGAACTTGCAAGCGGCGAGCGAAAATTAAGGCAAGTAAAATTGCTTGAATCAAGAGTCAATCGATTTCTTATTTTCCAATCATGAGTGCCATCGGCAAATTTTCTTATCCAACCACCACCGCAACAGGTAAGAGAGCCCGTTTCATTGATAGTTTGCCATTGGTTTTTCTCTGGCTCCGAACTAGCTGAAACTTTAGGCAGCATAGAAGGATCGATTAAAACATTTTTTGAAATATTATATCTCGAATACCTGTACTGTGCTTTTGGGTTACTCATCGGAGTCGTATTCAAGCTGGCATTTGCCCCAGTATTTTCAGGGATGATACTTGTTGGTCCTTGGGTGTACATCGTAAAATCTTTACCGATTTCTCTACAACATCTATTTTGACTTAATTTGTAATCAAAGTATCCAGCTGTTCCTTTGGCCGGCACAGAAGTTCCTTGACCACAAACTAAGGATTCTTTCCAGTATTGTTGTTCTGCTTCGGTCCCACCAAAAAACTTGATTCCAGCTATTCCAACTTCTTCTTCATGCATAATATTTGGGCCACAATCCAAATCCGTATGGCAAACTGATCCAGCTCTTCTAAAGCATGCATCTTGAACCAGTGTAGGCTGAGTAATATTTTGAACTTTTAATAAAGTGAGAGCTTCAATATTTCTAAAAGCTGAATCGAGTGGAGCAGATACGTTATTATCATAAGTTTTTGCTTCACCACCACAAGCATTTTGAGTTTGACGATTTAATGAAGTATCTAAGGCCGATGGATCAACATAATTGAGTTCTTCATTAAATGCTGGACAAGTTATGAACCTAGCTGATCCAGTTCCAGTCGAGTTACAAGAGCCAATTTGAGATATATAATCAGTTCTTTTTAAGTTATCTGCAGACATGTGTGCCAATAATTCATCGTTCGATAAAGATCTTCCAGGACGACAAATTCCTAGATCATCGGCATCTGAAGAACTAAATTTCATAGAACTAATTGCATTGTATTTAATATTTGCGACAATATCAGCTGAAAGAGTTTTATTTGCTGTCACGTAGTTAAGAGGCCGGCCTAAAACTTTGCTGTCCATCCCAAAAAGGATATCGTTCAATTCATTAGGTGAACGTACAATTTCATCGTTGAATTTATTTGAGGATAGTCCTGCACAATAAAAATTTGGAGCACATTTTAGCGTTTTATTTAGGGCAGTGGCAGTTTCTGAATCATAATTATTTAATGAAGTATAATCTCTTTTGCAAGGAGCTCCTTGACCACGATATACACAACGCTTTCCATTTGAGGTACTTATAGTGCTTTGTAAGATCTCAAAAAGAGTAGAATCTCTTTCTTGGTTAGTCGATTCTTTAGCCTCACTGTCAAATAAAGGCCACTTGGTTTTTATTTGGGATACATCTGCACAGGTATACTCCCATCCCAATTGAGCGACACAATCAGCATCAACATTACATTGGTGAAAATATTGGCAAGTAGCTGCAGTATTTTGTCTGGGATCAGTTAGAGTCAATGAAGGATCAAAGTCAAAATCAGACGCAATGTTGGCAGCAAAATCTGGGATAATGTTCACAATTGTGTCAGTGCGATCGGCTAGATCTAGGAACGCGGCATTGAGAGCGAGAAAAAGCTTGGTAGAAGTAGCGGTGATTCTTCTTCCGGTCCCAACTGCAAACCATGTGACACCATCGAACGACCCGATGAGAGCACCTTTATTAAAACCGTACCAGTCTCTTTGGTAGCCATTAACATAAAAAGCTGCTTGGGTTTTTAATCGACTAGTTCTTTGAACTTGGACGTTTGTATTTTTTTGATGAGATAGAGGAAGCATTGTGACGGGGACATAGCATGCTCTACCAAATTTAGTGTCTTCGTAATTGCCAAAAGTAGCATTTGCAGAATAAGTATCACGCGAAGTTGTATAGCCTGATGCCTGTAAACCAACCCCTCGTTGTGTGTTGGGATGAGCAGTAAAAGATTGAAACCAACTGTCTTTAGCACATTGTGAACAAGGAGTAAAAAAACCACTAGTCGCAGATAGTATATAAGTCTTGCCTAATTCAACTTCAACTGTCTTGGCCGGCAGAGTGTGGGTCAAATCAACCGTCATTTTCCCCAAAACAGAATTGATGTTGTAAGAATCATTGACGGCTCCGATCTTGTTATATTCATCAATATAAAAAAAGTCTTTACCCTCTTGAGACAGGGTTGGAAATTTCTTTAATAAACCAGACAAGTCATTATAGCTTGTACCCGCCGTTGAATAAAAGCGATGAGGAGCACTACGATTGGGAACAGTTACATTCAAGTTAGTAATGGGACCAATTGGGTTGGGAGGTTGAGGAGTATAGCAAGAAAAATCAGTGATATTATTATAGGTTTGAGGTGCTCCTGCCAAATAAACTGGAATGATACCCCAGTCAGGACATTTGACCGCCATCTGATCTTCGTTTGCAACACAGCCACAGGCAATAGCTAATTTTTTCTTGGTGGCATTATAAATTGTTTCAGTTTTGTCTGAGATGGTAGGATTACCTTCAGCATCTAAGCTACGGCATTGATCATAACCTAGATCAAGAGATACATCATTTACACACTTATAATCCGCTAAATATGCAACAACCCTTGCCTGTGCATTGCTAATTGGTGTGGATGTTGATGGTAATGACGGACTTGGAGTGTGAGCAATATTTGAACAGATATAGTAAATATTTGGATAATTTATAAAGGCTAATGGATTAGTGACACTATCTAACTTAGATTGATTGTATTGAGAATCTTGGGAAGCATTTATTTTCTCAGTTCCATCTTTTACACATTGGCCAGAGATACAACAATCAAATCCTTTTGCCGAACATGAACTATTGGTGCACTCACTTATAGGTGAACTCGAATTAGATTGAAGATCAATACGCATTTGAACAGAAGACATATTGAATGCCGTTGGCAGAATTTTTTCTAGTGAATTTTCTAGTGAAACTGGAGAAGTTTTTAACTCATAAAGATTTAAATTAGCAGTGGTTATTTGACCTGAGCAATTCTGACATATTCCTGGAAAAGAATAAGCCGCATTTATTGGAAGTATGTTGTCAATGGTTGTATTTTTGCAAGCAGCTGAGTTATCGCTTTCACTTGGATAATCTATTCTCAGTAATCTTTCTGTTGAATTGTTTGCAGAAGTAACAGACAGAGGTATCGCACGAACTCTCGTTTGCTTATATGTTGCGCTCGAAAAATTGCCAACAAGACAAAATTGTTTACGATAAAATTCTTTACCATTGATGTCTTTTGAGTTTAAAAAATCATGGATGAATTTACCTCTAAGGTAAATGATATCTTGTCCAGTCTTGTTAAGGGTCACTGTTCCTGTGACTTTAGCTGTTGTAAACCAATAAAGGGATTCATCATTGGTAAATGTGGGGGAAGTCGAAGGTGGATTTGTTGATGTCGTATTGGTCGAATTAGAAAGTAATGAAGATTTTCGGGCATTACTTGGAGCTTGAAGCACGCAACTTTGCATCAAAACAATTAGAGAAATTAAAATCATAAAATTAGCAGTTTTCATCAATGGTCTTATCGTCCTTTCATCCCAGGGCTTTGAAAATGAATAACAAAAGCATTAGGTATAGGAATATTTTACCCTTTGTAGGTTGTTAACTAATGATAAAAGCAAAAGTAAGGGGTCGTTGATTTAAGCCATGAGAATACTGGAGTTTTCTAGTCGGCACTAAAAAGTACAACATTTTTAATATTGGATAATCTGCCTAAAAAAATAGGCATTATTTTTGATTGAAATCGAATCCGGTACTTGAAATAGATTGGACATTAGTTAAGTAATTGGATTGGAAGTAAGGATAGTTAACCATCCAAGGGGAATTTGGGTCATTCATGTATGAGAATTGCTTTTGAAACAATGCCTGTTGAGTCATTTGATCGATTTGAAAACCCATTTGAAAGTTTTGCATGGCCGCAGGAAACAACTGAGGAATGCTGTAGCTTAGCCCCTCACCCAAGATTCTCCAATTACTTTTTTTCTCTAGAACCTCAAAACCACTTTCAGATTTTGCATTATATTGAACCCAATATTTTCGGTTAAATTCATCCCATTCTTTGGAGTCTTTTTTCTTTTCAATAGCCTTATATTCTCTTTTGGCATCAGCACAAATTAGACTGACAACATTATTTTCTGTTGGAAGAGTGCTATTGTTGCAATAATTGATATAGGTGCGAAGTTCTTCTTTTGAGAACGTTCCAAGTTCATTTTTCTCTAAAGATAAATTGGAGTAAGTAATTAGCTTTTTGACGATAGAGGAAAATGAATTTTTAAAATTTTGAAGTGAGAATTGTTCTTTGGTTTGCTGACATTGAGGTTCTTCTGAATCGATGCTCGTAGATAAGTTATTTATACTTGAACGAACATTTTTTACGTCAGGATGAGGACAAGATCTCATATATTTATTTGCTAAATATTGTTTAAAAATTTCTAATGCTTCCACACTTCCATTCTGATTTTTTGCCTCATCAAGAGTTTTTGTTGCATTTTCAGTTAATGTCTTGATATTTTTTAATTCATCTTCAATTTTTGCACTTATAGACTCAGCTAGTTTTTTACAGTTTTGCAGATTAATTTGTTGACTATCTTTTTTGATACAATTGCTTTTAAAATCTTCTATTTCTGGACTTTTAACGAAAGAAAAGTCAGATTTTGTAGAATCTTGATCATTACTTGGAAATTGATCTTGAGCTGCCTGAATTTTTTCGCTTAAAATGCTGCTAACCAATTGGTCTTGGGTTGGCGCAACCTGATCATAATTTTCAAAAAACGCTTTAAGTTTTGATGTTGCAAGTTCTTTATGAATATCAAGCATTTCAGTTGTAAGAATTTTAGATAAGCCTTCTCGGTTTTCAATAAGCCTTTTGCAGCTTAATTCATCATCATTTAAGCAATTTTGAATATTATCTTTATCGCCTCCAGCGAGAACTTCAGTAAATGTCTTAGAGTTCATCAGAATCTCTAGCATGTTTTCCGGATGAGTCCCATCCTGGAAACTGTCTAATATTTTATTGGCATCTTCTCTTAATTTATTTTTGCTTGTGTCATCAATCTTGGTCATTGCCAAATTTAAATTTTTTACGACCTCATTAAGATTTCTTTTTTCTGTTGAGAAAAAAGCTGGTGCCAAATGCTTCACTGAGGAACAAAATTTTGAGTTGGTATTTTCAGGGATTTTATTGCAAAGATCCACAATGTCTTCAATTTTCTCATTGCTTGGTTTAATCATTAATTTCACCGCACTTAAAGTCAGTGATGATCTCAAAAGAGTTTTAAATGAATTGATTTTCCTAATATCATCTGATTTTTTTAATTCTTGATCTGAGGCAATTTCTTTTGCAGCTTTTAGATACTCATCTTTTATGGTTAACAATCCTTCAAGAATAGCTTTGCGAGCTTGAAGAGAATCATAGTCTTTAGATAGCCCTTTTACTTTTTCTAATTTTAAATCTGAGAGAGCATTGAGTTGATTGATGGCCGACTTCGCATCGGTTTGACAAAAGCGATTATAGCCATTTTCGGTACTCAAAGTATCAAAAGATAAATTATCGGCCCAAGCTTGTTGTCCTAATATTGCGATAGAAAATATCATTACTATCAGATAAATTAATCTCATCAAAAATGCCTTTGATACAGAATACATACTTATCTTATCGGATATCCGACTGCTTTACTAAAGTAGTTTTCGGGAGGAGAGATCATACCCATTTTTCAATGAGTTAAGCATTGTTTATGCTTTTGGTGCGCCAATATTTTTAGGCGATTACTTTTAACCATGCCCTGAGGTCATGAAAGAATCGTGATCCAGGAGTCGTTTTCTTTTGTCTTTTTGATTGCAGAAAAATTCTTCTGAAATTTTAATCGTCTCATTTAGATCTGGTGTTTTAAAAATTAAATCACGAAAGTAGCTTACGTTATTGAAACCGGCCGCTAACCATATGAGATGCTTTCTGATGGTTACCAATAAAATATGATCACTATGAGCGTATTCACTAGAGTATTCAAGTAGTCTATAAATGACTTCTAAATGATCTTCTGGAGTAAAAAAAATCTCTTCATCGGCTTTTATATAGGGTTCTAAAAATAAAAAGGGATTGCGAAGTGGACCTCTGCCTAACATCAAAGCCGAGCATTTAGTATTATTCATTTTATCTTTTAAAAACCCAGTGGAATGAAGATCACCATTGCCAATTATATCTAAAGGAGCATTCTTGCCGAGATTCTCAAGCAGATCCCAGTTTGCTTTCCCAGTGTATTGTTGAGCCCTAGTCCGACCGTGAACGGATACAAACTCGACTCCTTCTTCTTTAGCGATATGAATAACTTCCATCGCATTTATTGAATCTTGATCCCAACCAATTCTAATTTTTATAGTTAGTGGAATAGCAATCGCAGATTTAATTGTTTGAAAAAAATGACCAAGTGTAGAAGTATCTTTCAATAGTGAGGAACCCGCTCCTGTTCCAACAACTTTTTTTACGGGGCAACCCATATTAATATCGATAAATTTTGGTCCATATTCTTGTGCAACCTTTGCTGCTAGCGCCATGGCTTCTGCCGATTCTCCAAAAAGCTGGAGTCCCATATTTTTTTCTCGAGGATCAATTTTGAGCATATCTACTGTTCTAATATTTTTATAATTAATTCCATGGCAAGAGATGAGCTCACTTACGGTTCCACCTGCACCTAAATCCTCCATTAGCAATCTAAAAGGAGCAGTTCCAATGCTAGACATTGGCGCAAGAAGAAGTGGGGAGTCAAAAGAAAGTGAACCCAAATTAATTGGTTTTCTTCTTGCCTTGAGCAAATCAATTTTACTTTGAAGTTCCGTTGGGAATGGGCCATTATGTTTTGTCGTCATTTTACTTTGTTTAGCAAATTTGAAAACTTTCAGTCAATGAGTGTTTATGAGCTCTGAATTTATTTTAACTCCACCAGGCTATTTGGTTTTTGATCACGATGGTACTTTGGTAGATACCAAAAGGCATCCCTATCAATTATTTGTTGGAATGAAAGAGTTTATAAGAGAACTAAAGTATAAAGGTTTTATTTTATTTGTTTGGACTGCACGACCTAGACAATCGGCGGTTGAGATTTTAAGAAAATTGGAAGTCATCAACTATTTTGAAGATATTTATGGACTCGATAGTGGCCTGGCCAAACCTGACCCAGAAGGACTCATAAATCTTACTTCAGGCATAGATAAAGATAAAGTTTTGCATATAGGCGATAGCAACACCGACATTGATGGTGCACAGGCTTATGGAATTGAAGTTATTAGGGCCTGTTGGAATGATCCATTCACACTAGACAAATTTCAATCAATAGCTAATTATACTGCTCTAAACCTTGGGGAATGTCGGGACATCATAAAAGGAAAATTTCATGTTTGATAATTTAAGTGAAAAATTTGCTAATGCATTTAAGTATATTCAAGGGAAATCTAAAATTTCTGAAGAAAATATAGAAGAAACGCTGAGGGATGTTCGAACAGCTTTACTTGAAGCTGATGTAAATTTTAAAGTGGTTAAGGAATTTGTAAATGCAGTAAAGGAAAAATCACTTGGTGAAAAAGTGATTAAGGGAGTCAATCCAGGCGAACAATTTGTAAAAATTATGCATGATGAGCTCGCCAGAATCATGGGTGATGCTAACGAGGAAATCAATCTTGATCGCCCCGGAATAGTTCCGATTTTGGTAGTTGGGCTAAATGGGCAAGGTAAGACAACTTTCTCTGGTAAATTGGCCCTCCATTTAAAAAGTAAAAAGAAAAAAGATGTACTTCTAGTTCCTGCTGATACTTTTAGACCTGCCGCAAAGGCACAGCTTCAAACCTTAGCAAAACAAATTGATGTCGATTGCTTTGATTCTGATCTCTCGTTGCATCCTAAAGAAATTGCACTAAAAGCAATTGAAGAAGCAAAAAAACTTCATAAGAATGTTGTCATTATCGATACGGCAGGTCGACTGCATGTCGACGAAGAATTAATGGGACAATTAAAAGAAGTTAAGAATGCACTTGAATATATGAATCCCGAAGTATTGATGGTTGCCGATGCTATGACTGGTCAAGAAGCGGTAAATGTTTCAAAAACTTTTCACGAGGCAATTGGGGTTACTGGAATTGTACTTTCTAAAATGGATTCAGATGCCAAGGGTGGTGCTGCGCTTTCCATTCGCCACGTAACAGGCGTTCCTATTCGCTATGTTTCTATGGGTGAAAAAATGAAAGATCTTGAGCTTTTTCATCCGGATCGATTGGCAAAAAGAATTCTTGATATGGGCGATGTGCTTTCTTTAGTTGAAAAAGCTCAGGAAAATATAAATGAGAGCGATGCTGAATCTATGATGAAGAATTTTCAGAAAGGAAAATTCACTGTTACGGATTTCTTAAAACAGATGGAAATGATGAATTCTCTGGGTTCTATGACCTCCATATTAAAAATGATTCCTGGAATGGGTGGAATGCTTAGACAGATTGGTGATTTAAGTCCTGCAGAAGCCGAAATGAAGCGAATGAAGGTGATCATATCATCCATGACACAAGAAGAGCGGGATAACTATAAAGTCATAAAAGAATCGCGTTTAAAACGCATTGCTAGAGGTTCTGGCAACAGTGAAGATGCAGTTAAGGACTTTTTGGGAAAATTCAAGCAAATGGAGCAAATGATGGGAGGCCTTGCCTCGATGATGAAGGGGGGCGGGATTCCCGGTATGCCTGGCATGGGTCCTCAAAAGGGATTTCGACAAGAGCCTGGCGCGGCGCCGCAATTTCCAGGTGGCAAGCAAAAGAAAAAATCTAGCAAGGGACCTTGGGGAAAGGGCTATTTCTAGTTAAGGATGCTTTTTTACTTTAGCATTGACTAATTAAGCCGTTTGATTTATTTACTTTAAATTGTTTTTTTTAACTTTATTAAAACTAAAGTGACAAATTTTAGGAGATATTGATGTTAACTGTTAGACTTTCACGTGGCGGAAGAAGAAACGATCCTGTTTACACTATTGTTGTAACTGATTCTCGTAAATCAAGAGATGGTGGATACCTTGAAAAATTAGGTCAATACAATCCTCATGATGCTACCTCTCTTAAAAATGTAAAGATTGATCGTTTAAAAGTCCTTGTTTCAAAAGGTGCGACTATTTCTGATACAGTTAGAACGCTTCTTAAAAACCAAAAAATTGCTCTTAACTAATTATTAGTTTTTAGACATTTTTGGAGGATTTTAATGAGTGAATTAAAAGATCTGATTTCTTTCGTAAGTAAAGCCTTAGTTGATATGCCCGATGCCGTTCATGTTAACGAGATCGTTGGAGAGCAAACAACAGTGATAGAGCTAAAGGTTGATAAAACGGACCTTGGTAAAATCATTGGCAAGCAAGGGCGAACTGCTCGCTCACTTAGAACAATTCTTAATGCAGCATCAACGAAATTAAAGAAGCGTTCCGTTTTAGAAATCATCGAGTAAGGTTTAAATTTTTAAAATTATTATTTGTTTAAGAAAGAGGGTCTTGACCCTCTTTTTTTTTAGTGTAAATCAAGGAAGCTCTGATGAGTAATCATGAAAAAAATCTTCAAGATGCAAGAGATTTTTTAAAAATTTGTGATCAATTTAAACTCGGTAGTCTTCCTACTGAAAATCCCAATCCGCTCACTGTAAATCTATCTAATGATGCAAAAAGAAACCTCCCGAAAGCAATCGAGACACTTCAAAAAATTGACCTAGACGTATTCAATAAATTAGACCTTTACTTGGACAGTTTGCAACCACTCGCGGCATCTATTAGACAAACGATATCTAGCGGAAGGAATATTTATTTATGTGGTTGTGGTGCGACAGGTAGACTTTCATTGGCACTTGAAACCATATGGCGTTTTCAAAATAATGCAAATGTTGATTTACAAAACCGAGTCATAAGTTTCATTGCCGGCGGAGATGTTGCTTTAATCCATTCAATAGAGAAATTTGAAGATTATCCAGAGTATGGAGAAAGGCAATTGCTCGATTTGGGTTTTCAAGAAGGAGATTTATTAATCTCTTGCACAGAGGGGGGTGAAACTCCGTTTGTGATTGGGGCAACAGAAGCAGCTTTACAACATAGTTCTCGATCACCATTTTTTCTTTATTGCAATCCGGATGACATTTTAATAAATACAGCGGAACGTTCAAAAAGAGTCATTTCTAATTCTAATATCCACAAAGTCAATCTTACGACAGGCCCGATGGCCTTAACAGGAAGTACAAGGATGCAGGCTACGACTATCCTTATGTATGCAGTGGGACTTTGTCTTTGGTATTATGACAAAGATTTTCTGGAGGTTAGAAAAGAATTAAAACGCATGATTGAGTTTTTTAAAAAAAATGATTTTCAATTTTTGAATGATTTCATTGAAGAAGAGAGTGAGATTTATAAAAAATATGAATATGTATTATATGAAACTGATTCTCTTCTTGGGATAAGTATACTAACTGATACGACTGAAAGATCGCCAACTTTTAGTCTTTATCCATTTGAAAATCAATTGGATAAAATTAAATCACCTTCTTTATCTTACCTTTATTTTCCGAAATCCATTGATACGAGTCAAGCTTGGCAAAGCCTGCTAGGAAGAGCGCCTCGTACTTTTCTTTGGGATGATGTTACAAATATGACAAGTGAATCAAGGCTTTTAGGTTTTGATTTTAGTCAAAACCTTATCACAAAAAGACAGTCATACCTGAATGCAAATTATTCAATCTTCAAAATATATTTTGATTTAGAAAATAAAATTCTTAATTTTCATCTGAATGATAAATCATACCAATTAGCTACTTTTGATATGAACTTTCTATCAATTCATATTTTATTAAAATTAATTCTAAATACCCATTCAACACTCGTGATGGGCCGACTTGATAGATATGAATCTAATTTAATGACTTGGGTAAGGGCTAGCAATAATAAATTAATAGATAGGGCCATTCGTTATGCTGACTTATTGCTTAATAGGTTAGGCCATAATGTCCCTTATGAAACATTAGCAATTGAATGTTTTAAGTTAAAGGATATTACTCCTAGAGATCAGTCCCTAGTTTTAGAAATTGTTAAATCGTTTAGTACTTAAATGGTTTTTTATGTGTCTTTTTGATCTTTGGATTTTTCAGTCTGAGCAGAACTTTTCTCATTGAGACCTTCTTTAAACCCTTTGATAGATTCCCCAAGTGTTTTACCTAATTGAGGAATTTTTTTTCCTCCAAAAAGAAGAGTTACTATTGCCACAATTAATAATCCCTCTGTTAATCCTATTCCCATAAACTTCCTTTTAATATAGTTTTGATAAATCCATTGAGTACTTACCAGGAGCATAGTCTAAAAAGCGTTTTTGCTTTAAATTGATAAAGTATTTTTCCGAAGAACTATGTGAAGCTAATGGGAAAATGGCTATTCCGCCACGAGGTGTGAATTCACCCATCACTTCAATGTAATGTGGCTTTATAAGTTCGACGAGATCATTACATATTTTTTGAACACAATCTTCATGAAAATCGCCATGATTTCTAAAACTAAAAAGATATAGTTTTAAGGATTTTGACTCAACCATTTTTTTATCTGCAATGTAATTTATGAAAATCTTGGCAAAGTCGGGTTGACCAGTTTTAGGACAAAGAGATGTAAACTCAGTGCAAATAAAACTAGTCCAAGCATTCTGAGTTGGATTTTTATTAGAGAATGCCTCTAAAATTTTTGGAGAATATTGATTAGGATAGTCGGTATGGACTTCGCCTAACTTAAAATCTTTTAATTCTTTGGCGTCTCGGCCTTGTCTGGTTTTTTTAGATAAATTTTTCTTGGCCATAACCATACATTTGCCTCTATAACTAAGGTTAATTTTTAAATAATTGGTTCATTCGTTTATAGCATTTAAAAATTGAGGAATAAAGCAGTGAGTGAAGGAAAAACAAAAGTCGTTTTTGTTCAGCTAGGTTCTCCAAAAAGTCCAAAAGTGTCCGATGTTAGGTCCTATCTTAAAGAATTCCTTGGCGATCCACGGGTTGTTGACATTAATCCACTTCTCTGGAAAATAATTTTAAATTTATTTGTTTTACCGTTTAGACCTAAAAAATCAGCTTTTTTATACTCAAGAATTTGGGATGGAAGCAGTTTTCCACTTTTAAGCATAACTAAAAATTTTACTTATAAAGTAAGATCTTTTATTAAGTCCGATCTTGTTGAGGTGAATCATGCCTTTTTATTGTCCTCACCAAGAGTTAGTGAAGTATGGGATGAATGGGAAAATGATCCAAGTCCGGCAACTAAATTAAAAGTTATTCCGATGTTTCCGCAATACGCTGAGGCTACTATTGCCTCTGGTTTAGATGCCTTGGGAAGCGAAATTAAGAATCGAGTCAAAATTCCGGAAATAAGTGTCGTTACGAATTTTCATACATCAAAGGCTTTTATTGATAATTCGGTTAAACAAATAGACTCTTTTTTAGATAAATGGAAGCTTGAAGGTAAGCGTATAGATAAACTACTTTTAACATTTCATGGTATACAAAAAAGAAGAATCAATCAAAAGGGCGACGCTTATTATCTTCATTGTTATGAGACTTTTTTTCTATTAAGACAGAGAGTAAAAAATATTTCACCTGATAAAATTCAGATGACCTTTCAATCGAGATTCGGATCTGAAGAATGGTTGACTCCCTATACCGAAAATACAGTCGTCGAGTTAATAAATGGATCTGATAAAAACCTTGCAGTTTATTCTCCAAGCTTTGTCGCCGATTGTTTGGAAACTCTCGACGAGCTGGCAGTAGAATTAAAAGAAACCGCTCATGAACATGGAGGAGACATTTTCTTTATTCCTTGTTTAAATGACAACGCAGATTGGTGCCGAGATTTTGCGGCATGGGTTGAGCATCAATGCATTGGTTCTCAGAAAGAGCGGGCCGAAGATTTTTATGAATTAAAACAGATCGATTATTTGGAGTTTGAGCGTATGTCAGCTAGCGAATTAAAACAAAAATCTGAACCATTAAGCAAGGAAGCTAAAGCTTCAATTATGATTGTTGCTTTAACCATCTTCCTTGATTTAATTGGATTCTCGATTATTTTTCCACTGTTTCCAAGCCTTGCAAAACATTACTTAACAGTAGATGCCAACAATGTTTTTTTGAAAACCATTTTTGGTTCCATTCAAGCTATCTCCAATTACACTGCTAGTTCGACAAGCGTTTTTTCAGGAATTGTTTTATTTGGAGGTATGCTTGGTGCAATTTATTCTTCTTTGCAGTTTGTAGCTGCACCTCTCTGGGGAGCTTGGTCTGATAAAATTGGACGTAAGCCAGTGCTTGTTAGGTCTTTGGCCGGAATGGCCGTTGGTTATGCCATATGGTTTTTTTCAGGTTCATTTACTCTTTTAATTATTTCAAGAATCATTGATGGAATTATGGGGGGGAACATCTCAACTGCAACTGCAGTCGTTGCCGATGTCACTACCAAAGAAAATCGCTCCAGAGGAATGGCCATTATCGGAATTGCTTTTGCACTTGGTTTCGTGGTTGGACCTGCCCTAGGTGGTATGCTTTCACTTATTGATTTAACTAAAATTTATCCGTCTTTAATTCAATACGGTGTGAATCCTTTTTCTATGCCAGCAGCTCTAGCATTTATTCTTTCGGTTTTTAATACTTTATGGGTGATGACTAAATTTAAAGAAAGTCTTCCACCTGAAAAAAGAGGAATCGAGCAATCGGAAAGAAGCTTCAATTTGATCAAAATTTTTAAGCCACTACCTTACCCAGGGATAAACCTTGTGACCTTTGGACATTTTTTATTTTTATCTGCTTTTTCAGGTATGGAATTCACACTTACTTTTTTGGCGGCTGAAAGATTAAATTATACTTCTATGCAAAATGCTTATATTTTTATTTACATAGGATTTATTATTGCCTTCGTTCAAGGTGGAGTCGTAAGAAGAAAAGCAGCCATCGTTGGTGAGAAAAAAATGGCCATAACTGGCTTAGTTGCCCTTATTCCGGGTCTTTTGCTGATTTCTGCAGCTTATAGTTCATTCATGCTCTATGCTGGTTTATTCTTTTTAGCTACTGGTTCTGCTATGATTATTCCTTGCTTAACAGCGCTGGTCACAATGTATACTCCTAGTGGTGAGCAGGGAAGAAGTGTTGGTATCTTTAGATCACTAGGTGCACTTGCAAGAGTCATAGGTCCTATCTTAGCATCCATTGCTTATTATAAATATGGCGGCTGGGCGCCCTATGTCTTCGGATCCATCTTTTTACTTTTCCCAATATATTTAATTAATAAGTTGCCTTCAAAAAGCGCACAAACTCATTAACAAAGAAATGGATTATTTTTTTTCTCGAAGTAAATATTAGTCTCAGGTCCATGGCCGGCAATAACAGTGGTATCTTCGGGTAAAATTAGCAATTTATCTTTGATTGATTTTATAATCATATGACTATTTCCGCCAGGCAAGTCAGTTCTGCCAATAGATTGCTGAAAGAGTGTGTCGCCGGCAAAAAGGTGAGGAGAGTCAAAATATTCAGTGTAAAAACAACAAGACCCAGGAGTATGTCCAGGAGTATGAAGTGTTTTTAGGAATGTCTTAATTTCTTCATCTTCAAATGAAAAAGTTTCTTCGTCTTCAAGATAGAAATCTATAGGTTTAGGGGCACCAACTTTTTGTCCAAAATACAACCCTTGCTGAGGAAGCATTTCGTATAAAAATTGGTCGTCCTTGTGTAAGTGTAGAGTGGCTCCGGTCTCAGTGCTTATTTCAGAGGATCTTCCGATATGATCAAAATGGGCATGGGTATGTAGGAGTTTTTTGACTTTAATATCTAACTGCTTAATGGCATTTAAAATAAAGTCTTGATCATTTCCAGGATCAATAATGAGAGCTTCTCTGGTTTTGCTAGAAAAGAGTATTGAACAGTTACAGGCAAAACTACCAACTGGAAAACTAAGAAGATTAAGAGAGTTTTTAACAAGTTTAATATAAGCCTCCAATATCTTAAGAATTTGCTCCAACCGTCTAAGCTTGCGACAGGGAGGGTATTTTTTACAAGGCTGGTCGCAACAAATCCTAAGTGCCATTAAAATAAGATGAATTTATAACTTGAGGCGCGAATATGAAAATAGGCTTTGGATTATTTTTATTCATGGTTTTTTTATGCTTGCGTGCTTACGCAGAAGTTGAAGACTCTTTTAGAGTCAACAGTCATGAACCTCATCAAATAATCCTGCTTAATAATGGGTTAGCTTCTTTAGAGTCTAGGCTTCAGATGATCGATCAAGCTGAAAGATCAATAGATGTAGAGTACTTCATATACAATTTAGATAAATCTGGACAAATTTTTACCCAAGCCTTAATTAAAAAAGCAAAAACGGGTGTTAAGGTTAGAATGCTTTTAGATTATTTTATGATAAAAAATCAATTCTCTCCATTTTTTGCATATGAAATGGAAAAATTTGGAGTTGAAGTAAAATATTTTAATGTGACTTCAACTTTAAATATCTTTAGTGGTCAATACCGAAATCACAGAAAGGTCTTAATTGTTGACGGCAAAGAGGCGATCACTGGTGGACGAAATATTGGAGACGAATATTTCGACTTACGAGAAGATTTTAATTTTTTAGACAGAGATCTTAAAATTTCCGGTCCAGTCGTTAAAAATATTCAAGAAACATTCAATCAGGTATGGAATTCCAAGCTTACCAAGAAAGTTGAAAGAAGTAGAAAACCCACAATTTCAGATGCAACTTATAATCAGTCAGGCGGACACCAGTCAGATTTTTTTCGCTTTGAGCACGATTTAAATCAATGGAAGCAAAGTGTTGTAAAAGCATTTTCATTTTTGACCCATAAAGATGAATTATTTGAAGACAACCTAAGAGACAAAGGAAAACAAGCACTGGAGCAGGAGTTCCATGGGAGTTGCGATGAAATGAGCTATTTTTCTGAGCATCCAATTATAGGTAAAAAAAATCGTTCACTTAGAATAATAAAGCATAACATTTCAGATAGAATAAGAAACGCCAAGGAGTCTGTTCTTTTTGATTCACCATATTTCATCGCTGACGATGAATCAAAAGATGCCCTTGATGAAGCCCTCTCCAACAATGTAAAAGTGACATTGCTTACAAATAGTCTTAATTCAACAGATGCGATCTATGTTTATGCAGCTTTTGATTCAATTGTGAAAGGCTGGATAGAAAAAGGTCTGGAGACCTATATTTTTAAAGGTGATTTGCCAAATCAATATTCAACAATTGATGATAAGATCTCTCATGCTCGCTTTGGTGTTCATGCTAAGAGTTTTGTTTTTGATAATAAAGATGTCATAATTGGAACATTTAATTTCGATCCTAGATCTGCCAATTTAAATACGGAAATGACTGTAAGCTGTGAAAATAATCCTGAACTTGCAAAGTTTGTCAGCGACAATATCCAATTGAGAATAGATGCTAGCTTTCATCTTGATTCAGCAAAAGCCGTAGATGAGTTGGAGTTTTATAATGTAGGTTTTTTTAAAAGACTGAAATATTATCTTTTTAAAATACCTTCAAATGCTTTGGACTATCTACTTTAGCAGGAACTAATAATAAGCTCTTTTGCAATATTTAATTTTGAGAGTTCTTCAACTTGCTGGAATCCAGGGATCGGATTAAATTCAAGAATATAATATTGATCATTTTTTATAAAGAGATCGACTCCGCAATACATAAGTCCACTCAAACAAACTCCTCTTTGAATCTCGTCAGAAATTGATTTAGGCAATTTAGATATTAATTTTCCATTTGATCTTTGAGCATTTCCACGAAAATCGCTTGAACTCATTTTTTTTTCAATAATTGCTACTAGTTCGTTTTTAATAAAAAATAATCTCCATTCTTTTGAGTGTTCAATATAGGGCTGAATTAAGAATTTTTGATCATTCATTTTACTGAATGTTTCTAAAAGGCTCTTTAGAGAATGAGCTCCGTTGATCAAGTTAACACCTATTCCTTGATTTCCTCTAAGCATCTTTAGAATATATTTGTCGTTTTTCGACAAGAGCAATATTTTTTCAAAGTTTTCCTTATCCAATTCACCTCTATAGGCAATGCTTTTTATGCAACTGAGGTCATTTCTTTGAAAAAATAGCTGCTGCAGATCCTTTGATCTAAATTGGGCAATTGATTTAATAGAATTGATGATTTTATGGCCTCTAATTTCCATATTGAGAGCAAAAGTAAGATCAAAATCGTCATACCTGACTCCAGTCGTCCGATGAAAATAAACTCCAGTTATTTTACTTTTTTTGTCTTTGTCTTTGGGTGAATTGCCAAATGCCATCATACTTTGGAATGGGTTTAGGTGGGAAGCCTTTATTCCCAGAAGCATTGCTTCTTCTAAAAGCCTTTTCGTTGAAAATAGGTTAGGGGATTCACTAGCAACAATAATTGTTTTATCAGATCTTATATTGGTTTTAATACTCATTGTTAAACTGCTACTTTTTCATAGTTATGCTTGAATTCTTAGGTAGTTGAAAGCTATAATAGCACACTATGAAACCTCTTCTCACTCAAAATTTAAAGATTACAACTCTTAGCCTTACTTTGTTAATGGCGATAAATGCTTTTTCCGGTGAATCAACAAAGCCTTCAAGCGTTATTTCGAATTTCTGTAAAAAAATCGATTTGAGTTTTAAAAAATACAATTGGGACAAAAGCGATTGCGAAAAATATGAATGGACTCATGTCAGAAATTCAGTTCTTGGAGATCCTCTAGTTTGGTCCGTTTTCGGGGATGCAAGTGAAGAAAACAAAGCCAATTTCAAACAAAAAGATGTTTCAATTATTATGTGTGGAGTTCACGGTGATGAGATTACTCCCATTAAATTTTGCTTTGATATTCTAAGCTACCTCAAGGAAGTTTATTCTGATGAAGAAAAAGTAAAAAAGGAATTTAAGGACAAGATTGTTATAGTTGCTCCACTGGTTAATCCAGATTCATTTTTTAAAGCAAAACCTACTCGTATAAACGCTCACGGAATTGATGTTAATCGGAATTTTGGTACTAAAGATTGGAGTATTGATGCAAGGAGATTGTGGCTTGCAAAGTTTAAAAAAGACAAAAGACGCAATCCTGGTATTTCTCCTAATAGTGAGCCGGAAGTTGTTTTTCAAATTAATCTCATCAAGCGCTATGGACCGGATAAAATTATCTCAGTTCATTCGCCACTAACTATGCTTGATTACGACGGCCCTAACGCAATTGTTGATGGCTTTGTCGATGGTGCAAAAGCACACGAACTACTTATTCAAATGAGCAAGGATGCTTCAGATTATAAGATAGTAAATTATCCATTTTTTCCAGGTTCACTTGGTAATTGGGCCGGAAAAGAGAGAGACATACCGACATACACTTTAGAGCTTCCGACCTCGGATCCATCAAAATCAGATGAGTATTGGAAACTTTTTAAGTCAGCTATTCATAATGCTATTTCTCACGATCTAAAAGAAAAAAATGAACAAAAGACAGTCGACAAAAAAGATCCATCTTCAGATGGAAATCCATCAAATCCAACTCAGGTTAATACTGAAAACAAATCCTTAGATGTCGTTGCCGTAAAAAAAGAATCTTTAAATTGAAACCCTCATATCTCTAAACTGCAAATATTTGTTGGCATCCTATTCAAGTTTTAATTCATTTTGCCGAAAAGATTGTAAGAGATTATTTCTCTTTAAGGAGTCTTTTATGTTGGCCAGTTTTTCTGAGTTTAAGTTTTATCAATCATTCAGAATACCTGTTGAAGAAGCCGATGATTTGAGGTTTTTAGTTCAAATTGAAAATGGAAATCAATCAGAGCGTTACATTGATGATGCGAAACTTATAGATATAAGTTTGACGGGATTGGGTTTTGCAACTTCAGAACGTCTTTCTGTCGGTAAAGAACTTACCATTTCGCTTCATTTTAAAAAATATCACTTAGATGTAACTGGGAAAGTTGTAAGAGCTTTTTCTCAAACTCTGGACGATAAAAAAATTATATATGGAATCGAAGTTGAAGAAGAAAAATCAATATCTAAATTTTTAGAGCACTACATAATGGGATTTTCTACAGAAAGGCTCAAAGATTGTTTGATTGATTCAGCTATTAAAGAAAGATATACAAAAGCTACTGATGGATTTGAAGTTTTTTCACTTTTATTATCACTCTTCAAAGACATTACTCATTTTGGCGATAAAGAAGGATTTATTGAAAGCATGCTCGAAGAAGTTGTAAGAATTTTAAATGCTCAAAGATCTTCTTTGTTTTTAATTAATCCAGAAACAAATGAACTTGAGGCAGTTTGCGCTTTGGGAATTCGCAAAGAACAATTAAAATTCGATTATAGAATGGGAATTGCAGGTTCAGTTTTTACTACTGGAGTAGCATTAAATATAGATACCATCCACGATAATGTCCGATTTAATGAAGATTTTGACAAACGATTTGGTTACGAAACAAAATCTATTATTTGCCATCCAATTCATAATAGAGAGGATAAGATAATTGGAGTTATCGAAGTCTTAAATAAAAGAAATGAGGATAGATTTACCATTGAAGATGAAAAAACAATGAAAGTTTTATCTCTAATTTTTTCTTCAGTTTTTTACAACTTCACTCCAAGTTCACAGCGATCGGCCATTAGAAGATTTTCAGGTCCGGTTGATAGAAAAGATGTTTTAATTGGTAAAACTCCTCATATGTCTTCTCTTAGAGGAACAATTTTAAAATTAAAGGATCTAGATGCACCCGTTCTCATTTACGGTGAAAAGGGTGTTGGGAAGTCCCTTTATGCCAAAATTTTGCATGGTGAAGGACAAAGAGGTTTAAAATCTTTTGAGGTCATTAATTGTGAAGATAAAGATCAAGACCAAGTAGGTAGATTTTTATTTGGTCCAGATGAAAATGAATGTAAGTTAATATCATGCAAAGGTGGAACTGTTCATCTTCATGAAGTATGGGCGTTATCTTTGTTAAATCAAAAAAAACTGACTCAACTCTTTAAAGAAAGACAAATTCAAGACACTAGTTTTAGCATGGATGTGAGAATAATTGCAACTACAACCAAAGATCTTGGAACGCTGGTTGCAGAAGGATCTTTCGAAAGAGAACTTTATGAACAGATAGCAAAAGCAACTGTCTTCATTGAGCCACTTCGTAGGAGAGGTGATGATTTTGAATTATTAGTAGATTTTTTCTTAAAATTAGAATGCAAAAAACAAGGCTTGCTACTTAAATCTTTCGCACCTAAATTAATGGATAAATTAAAAAAATATGATTGGCCAGGAAATATAAAAGAGCTAAAGCAATCAATTGAAAGAACTGTTCTGTATAATCCTAAAGCACATGTTATTACAGATCTCGAAATTCAAGATTCAGCTTCTCCTATTGTTGATATTTCAGAAAAGAAAAGAATGTTTGGAGACCTACCATTTGTTAGTGATCATACTATTTCATTAAAGGATCGTTTAGCATTAATTGAAAGAGAAATGATTCATGCTGAAATTAGAAGAAACAATGGCAATAAATCCAAAGCGGCAAAAGAAATGGGAATTAGTAGGGAGGCATTGAGAAAGAAATTATTAATGAGCTCGGAGATATTTAAATCATTAAATCTTTCAGAAGATCAACGCATGAAAATTCAGAAAGAGGATGACGAGTTCGCCAACGCTGCTTAAAATGCTCTCTGGAGACTCTAGGTGACTTTCTTAGCAACATTCTTATCACATCTTAATCTTAAAGATTTTATCGATATTTTTATCGTTACAATTTTAATTTATCAATTGTTGCTAATAGTTCGCGGTACGAAAGCAGCTCAAATGATTATTGGGCTTGGATTACTTTTTTGTTTATTTTGGCTAGGAATTACATTTAAGTTATATTCACTTAACTGGGTGCTAGCACATTTTTTCGACTCATTTTTTATTATTGTTGTTGTTTTGTTTCAAGATCAATTTAGAAGCGCGCTTGCATCAGTTGGAACTAGGCGAAATATATTAACTATTTTTTCTAAGGATGAACACGACTTCGAGATTGATGAGATAGTAGAAGCTTGCGGTGCATTGTCAAAAGAAAAAATTGGAGCAATTATTGTTATCGAGAGAGCTCACGGCTTGCTAAATTTTGTTAACACGGGAACTCGTCTTGATTCAAAGATTCATTCTGATATTATTTATTCAATTTTTGAATCAAGTTCCTCTTTACATGATGGTGCTATGATAATTCAAAATGGCAAAATTTCTTCGGCCGGTTCATTTCTACCATTGTCAAAAAATTTTGATATTGAGCGACATCTTGGCACTCGTCATAGAGCAGCACTGGGGTTAACAGAAATTACTGATGCTTTGGTCGTTACCGTTTCTGAAGAAACTGGTAAGATCAATCTTTGCGTAGAGGGGATTTTTTACCTTTGTAAAAGTGAAAAAGAACTCGGGCAGTATTTAAGACATATTTGGAGTAATGAAAGTCTCGACACAAATTTAAGACCGATTAAAACGAAAGACTTAGTTCGATAAATAAACCAATGAAAAGAGAAACAGCACAGAGACATACATTGAAAGTGATCGCTATATTTTTTGCGATATCGCTCTGGTTTTATGTTCTTAACAGTGAGCCTGTTCAAATCGAAAGAAGATTACCAATTAATTTTATACTTCCAAAGGGGTATGTGATATCGAGCATGGCCGAAAAAGAAGTTATACTTAAAATCAAAGGCTCGAAAGCTTTTATCAACAATATTTTTTCAAATAAAGAAAAATATAACGTAGATCTAAACCCTTATTTCACAAGTGCTGGCAAAAAATTTAAGGTTAAATTCTATACAAATGACATAAATGTTCCTTTTGGGATTGATGTCATTGATATTTCGCCAAAAGAAACTGCAATAGAACTTGATCGATTAGTTCAGATGGAAATCCCAATCAAGGTGAATTACATTGGTGATTTGCCCAAAGGTCGCAGGGTCAAAGATATTCAATTAAGGCCAAAAAATCTTATAGTTTCTGGTCCAATTGATGTTATAAAAACGTATTCAAACTTAGAGTCTTCCCCTGTCAATGTTGGTATAATGAATAAAGATGAAGGGGAAATTGAGGTTTCGCTTGCTGACATTGATAACAGACTAGCAATCGAAAATCTTACTAAAATTAAATTATTTTATCGTACCCAGCTTTTTAAAGTTGATCACGCTCAGAAAAAATAAAGTTTTTGTTTTGGGCGCTTAGGGATTTTTATGAATGAAAGAAAATTATTTGGAACTGATGGTATAAGGGGGAAAGCCAATGTTTACCCTATGACTGCTGAAATTGCGACAGCTCTTGGTCGTGCAGTCACTCATTACTTTCAATCTATAAATCCAAATAACACAAAGCCACTTATAATTATTGGAAAGGATACTCGTCTTAGTTGTTACATGCTTGAAATGGCTTTAGCTTCTGGAGTTTGTTCACAAGGTGGTGAAGTTATTCTTACCGGACCACTTCCAACACCCGGTGTAGCCTTTGTCACTCATTCAATGCGTGCTGATGCCGGTGTAATGATTTCAGCCTCTCATAATCCGTTTCAAGATAATGGGATCAAGATATTTGACGCTAAAGGATTTAAGTTGCCTGATTCGGTAGAGATTGAATTAGAGCGCTTGGTTCTAAATCCAGAATTGATGCCGAGTAAAACAGGTTCTCAGTTGGGTAACGCTGAGAGATTAAAAGAAGTTTATGGGCGCTATATTGTTCACGTTAAATCTGCTCTTGGTTATGATTATGACTTAGAGGGAATGAGAATCGTTTTGGATTGTGCTAATGGTGCAGGTTATAAAGTCACTCCAATGATGTTTCACGAATTGGGCGCTGAAGTTTTTCCTCTTGGCATTTCTCCTAATGGTGAAAATATTAACAAAAATTGCGGATCCTTACATCCAGATTCTGCCAGAGCAGAAGTTTTAAAATACCGTGCAGATATTGGTATCTGTATTGATGGTGATGGAGACAGGGTGAGCGTTATTGACGAAGAAGGAACAATTGTTGATGGTGACAAATTGATTGGTCTTTTCGCAAAGTTACTATTATCTAGAGGAGAGCTTAAAAAGGGCGATACCGTTGTAGGGACGGTCATGTCAAATCTGGGACTAGAGATTTATATTAAGTCTCTTGGTTTAAATTTTATAAGAACAAAGGTTGGTGATCGATATATCATAGAATACATGCGTTCAAATGGTTGTATCTTAGGGGGGGAGCCTTCAGGGCATATTATATTTAGCAAACATTCAACAACTGGGGATGGAGCCTTAGGTGCTTTAAAAGTTATTGAGTCAATGAAGTATTTCAATTTGCCTTTGAAGAAACTTGTAGAGGAAATAGAATTATTCCCTCAAATTATTAAAAATATCGTAGTTAAAAATAAACCGCCAATTGAATCCGTTGAAAGCATTCAAGATGGAATCAAAAAAGCTGAAGAACGCTTGAAAGGTAAAGGTCGCATCCTACTTCGCTACTCAGGTACAGAGCCCTTATTAAGAGTAATGGTTGAAGGAAATGTTGCAGAAGCAGTTGAAGAAGAGTGCAATCGTTTAATTGAAATTGTAACAAAAGAAATAGGGTAATAAAAAAGGGAGCTTTCATGATACCACGATTAGGGGTAAATATAGATCACGTTGCAACTTTACGGCAAGCTCGTGGAGAAGTATACCCAAGCGTTGTTGATGCCGCTCAAGTTTCACTCCTGAACGGAGCAGACCAAATCACAATTCATTTACGAGAAGATAGGCGACACATACAAGATACCGATGTCGAAGCCGTCAGGTTGGTTACCAAACGTTTCGGTAAGCCGCTTAATTTAGAAATGGGAGTTAATTCAGAAATTGTTGAAATAGCCATTGCTTCTACACCTGATTGGATATGTCTTGTTCCTGAAAAAAGACAAGAAAAAACTACCGAAGGCGGGCTTGATCTTTTAGAGAATCAAAATTTTAAAAAAGTAGAGGAAGCAGTAAAAAAATTAAAATCATCGCTTAAGGATGTTAAAATTTCACTTTTTTTAGAAGCAAATATTGAAACATTGCTTAAAGCTAAAGAGTTAGAAATTGATGCTGTAGAAATACACACAGGAGAATATGCAAAGGTATTTGCAAACGGAGATGAAATATCAAAATTTCTTAGCCAATTTTCAAAAGCTAAAGACTTTTTGAGTTCACATAAAATCTCTTGTCATGCCGGACATGGGTTGACCAATGAAAGTGTAATTCCATTGTTAGAGAGTAAAATCTTTGAAGAGTACAACATTGGTCATTGGATTATATGTCATGCCCTTTTTAATGGACTTGGAAGTACTGTTAAAAATTTGAAAACCACATTTGAATCTCAACCAATAAAATAATTCCAGGAAATATTTATGAGTTTATTGCGTGCCTGGAAAAAAGTATTTGAGACAGACATCTCTAATATTGTCACAGAATTAAAAGAGGTGGTTCAACCACCGTGTGTGATTGTTTTAGATGGAGTGGTTGGCGCCGGCAAAACGACATTCACACGTTCTTTTTTAGAAATGGACTCTGCTCCAAGCCCGACATATTCACTAATTAACGAAATAAATAACATGCTTCATGCTGATCTTTATCGAATTGACAAAAAAGAGGATCTCATTCACTTAGAAATACCCGTTTACCTAGAAGAAAAAGATTACTTTTTAATAGAGTGGGGAATGCCATACCTTAGAGATCTACAACGAATAATTGGTGACGAGTTTAAGTATTATCAATTAAAAATTGAAATTAACGACAATCAAAGTCGCAATTTTCTTCTCAGCAAACTCTAATTCTAGAGGGCAAAAAATACCGACTAAAACGTTTTTGTAAATTTATTTTTATCAATAAAAAGCACTGAATCAAGTGACCTAATTCATCGGTTTTATTGAGGAATTTGACCTTTTCGACGCTTCAGATTACCTTAATTTCAACACCTTACATAAAAAAATGTGAATTTTGAATATTGACTTCGAATAAAGAAACTTGTCATACTATTCTAGGTAGAATTAATCTTGAAGAATTTAGGATTAGTTCAATGAGAGTGCAAGGATTAGCAAACTCTCATAGAAGACACCACACATTTTTCTTAAAGTATTTACTTAGACCCGCATCGAGCAATTGGATTTTTTATGGAGGAAGACCAATGAGACTTACATCAAAAGGACGTTACGCAGTTAGAGCAATGTTAGACCTTACAACCCATTCAAATGGGAATCCTGTAAGACTACAAGAAATTTCGACAAGACAAAACATTTCACTTCACTATCTTGAGCAACTTTTCAGAAAGCTAAGAAATGGCCAAGCTGTTAAGTCTGTTAGAGGTCCAGGTGGTGGATATGTTCTTGCTAGAAACATGGATCAAATCACAATTAAAGATGTTCTAGACTGTGTTGGGGAAAACATCAATCCAGCTAGAGATATCGTAGGTACTGAAGCTGAAGCTGCGAATTCTCTTGAATTCCATCTTTCAAAAAATTATTTCATGAACCTTGGCGTAATTATGAAAGAATATTTAGCAACTACTTCTCTTGGTGATTTAATAAGAAAATCAAAAGAAACAGAAGCTGAAGCAGGAATTTCTGCAGCTAACGCTACCGAAGCTCAATCTCAATCAGGAGTATTGGCTTCTTCGATTAGAAATCCTATCGGAGAAATCAATCAGTAATCGTTACTATTTAGATTTTAATGCAACATCCCCACTTTCTAATAAAGTCATAGACTTTCTTAAGAGTGGGGATTTTTTATTTGGTAACCCATCTTCTTTACATTCAACAGGGAAGAAGTCTAGAAAAGTCATTAATGATACATCTCACTATTTATTTGAAAAATTTTCATTAAATTCATCTCAGTTTAACTTAATTTATCATTCAGGCGCCACAGAAGGGATCAATACTTTTTTTAAGGGGATTGCACTTCAGGGAATTAGAGATCAACAAAAGTGTGCATATTTTTTTTCAACTGTTGACCATGCCTGTGTCGTTAATCAAAAAGACCAATTGGAATTGATGGGCCATGAAGTTCATTTTTTTGAAGTTGATAAAAATGGAAATTTTGATATTGATAAATTGATTAATCAAATTAATTTAAAATCTAATCTAGGGATCAAGACAATATTAAATTATACCTACGTCAACAATGAAAATGGAGTAGTATGGTCTTTAGATTTAGCAAAAATAATTAAAGATAAAACAAGTGCAATCATTCATGTGGATGCTGTTCAATTGGTCGGGAAAATTTATAATTGGGAAAAATTAATTAACGAATTAGATGCCTATACATTTTCAGGACACAAGTTTGGTTCATTAAAAAGTATTGGATTTAGTTTTATCAAACAAGATCTCAAATATTTGTCTTTAATCAATGGAGGAGAGCAACAGCTTGGATTTCGAGGAGGAACTGAAAATGCATTGAGCATTTTATCTCTAAAGCTGGCCATGCAAGACATTGAAGAGCACTTTGATCCGATAAAACTAGAGAAAAATAAGCTTAAAATAGAAAAAATTATCACTGATATTTTAGATCATAAAGGTGAAGTTGTAGCTTCTCAAAACATAAATCGTAATTTAAACACAATTTTTATTATTATATACGACAAAAAAGCAGAAGATCTCATTTTAAAATTTGATTTAAGCGGAATAGATCTTTCCACTGGCTCCGCTTGTTCATCTGGAATTGTTAAGGAAAATCGTATACTTGTCGGTATGGGATATTCTACTGAGATATCAAAGTCTTCTTTGCGTTTCTCGTTCTCACCATTTTTGAACGAGCATGATAGTAATATCTATGTTGATAAAATTTCTAAGATTCTTGCTCAAATATTAAAATAATAAGTGGCCATGATTATCTCTGGTAGTCTTATCTCTCATCCTATAAACTACTCGATCTGCCCAATAGTGAGTTATATCTATCGCCCAAGTTATGGAAAAAAATATTCTAGCACTGGGACCTAGAAGTTGAGCTTGATTTAAAGCTCTAGGTAAACCAATTAAGACCCAAATAAAGATAATAAAAATTGAGAATTTTAAAAATTTCTTTTGAGTTTCATTTATTGAATTCTTGTAAATATTATTTAATACGAGCATGTTTTCTAAGCCATGATTCATTTGTCTCGCTGTCAGTGCTATCGGTGTAATTAATTGGAGAGGCCAAAGTAAATATCGAATAAGGTACTTAAATTTTAAAAATCTAATTTCTTTTGGATATCTGAATGCAGACATGACTAATGAGACACTAAGTATAAGTAGAATTAAAATAGGAAGTTTACTAAAACTTCCAACTTCACGATTTTCTGAAGAAAGAACATAAAAACCAGTAAAGGTAAAAATCCAAATAATAAAAGTTGCAATTAAGCCTTCAAATCTTCTAAGTTTTAAAATCTTAAGATTGTTATCCATGCACTTTTTAGTGAGATATTTTTGATTTATTATTGTAGAAATACCAAGACATTGTCCCACAGCATGATAATTGGACATTAAGTTTTTAAAGAGCATGGCATTTATGAAAAACAAAAAATTATTAGCGCTATTTGGTAATAATCCTCCTCCTAAGTAAATAAGAGTCGTAGATAATAAAAATACTAAAAGCGCATTTATCCAAAAATTAAACGGACCTGAGATTTTTGTTAATTTTGCCCAATGTTTAAATTCTGGAATAGTGGCCAATACTACGAATGTCAGCGGGACATGAATGGTATTGAAAAAGAGATAATCAGAAATAATTAATCTTGCTAAGTAGAAATCCCTCTTTCCAATAGGAGTATTTAATAATTTTATAGAAATTATGTGAGCGATTGATGCGATAACGAAAAAAACAGGTAGGTATAAAAAAAATCTATCAGTTCTTTTTCCAAATAAAATCATTTTTAATTATTTTTTATAATAAATATAGGCGCCATAGGGCGCCTGCTTTTATTTTCTGCGATCGCCCGTTAGTCTTAAGATAAGTAAAAATAAGTTAATAAAGTCCATATAAAGGGTTAAGGCCCCTAGGATTGTCACTTTATTTCTTTCCTCTTCTGATTGAGATTGTCTTCCTAGTAATTTAATTTTTTGTGTATCATATGCAGTTAGACCAGCAAATACAAGTAAACCAACAAGGCTATAAACTAAGCCAGCGGCTCCCCCCATTAGACTTGGAAAAAAAATAGACAAGAGTGAATAGCCAACCATTCCAAAAAGTCCCATAACACAAAATGATCCAACAGCAGTTAAATCTTTTTTGGTTATATAACCAAAAGCAGTTAAACCACCAAATCCAATTGCAGTAGTAAAAAAAGCAGATTGAATACTTGAAGCAGTGTATGCCATAAAAATAACTGAAAAAGTTGCGCCCGTTAATGCCGAGTACATCAAAAATAGTAAAGTAGCAGTTAAAGCACTCATTTTATTTATGAGTCCTCCAATAGAGAGAACAATACCAAATTGTGCTATGATTAAGGCCCAAAACAAAATTCTATTTGTTATAATAATTCTAACTAATTCTTCATTACTTCCAATGTATCCCGCAATAAAGCTAGTAATTAATATTCCAATCGTCATCCATTGATAAACTCTTGTCATAAAGTGAGCATTTTCTTGAGCGACTACATTTCCTTCAACAAAAAACTGGCCGTTTTGGTTTGCCATAATATTCCTTCCTTTTAATAAATAATAATCATTAACTTTTCTAATTATACTCTGAAATGAACACTTAAATTAACTTTTTTTTAATCAAAAGACTTTTATAGTGCACTTTTTAAGATTGGCATAATCTCTTTAATTCCACTTGTTATCATTTCTATTGATAGCGAAAGTAGAATTAGTCCCTCAATTCTTGTCATTACATTCAAGCCAATTTGTCCAAGTTTTCTTCCAATACTTTCGGCATAATGGAGAACAGTTTTGATCAAGATTCCGATTACTATAACCATTAAAAGTGCGAGAATCCAGTGAGTTGTTGTTGTGAAATTTTTAGCATGAATAATAGAGGTTGATATCGCTCCAGGTCCAGATAAAAGAGGTATAGCTAAGGGAATGATTCCAATTTCTCTTTCAAAATCAAAAGATCGAATTTCCTCTGTGTTGATTTTAGAATTTGATTGTTCACCAGAGATCATGCTGAAGGCCATTGTAAATAACAATAATCCTCCTCCAATAGTAAAAGAAGCAACTGAAATATCAAAAAAATTAAGTAACTGTTGTCCAATAATCAGGCTAATTAAAATCGTAATTGATACGGCAATAGAGCAGGTGTTAATCAAGTTTTTTAAATTTAAATTTTTATTATTTTTAGTAAAGCTTAAAAAAACGGGGATCGCTCCGATTGGATTAATAATTGCGATAAGCGTGATACTAAATTTTAATACATCATTAAAAGCATTGTTTATCATCAGGTTGTCCATTTTATATAATTTTAAATTTTTTAAAGACTTTATCGATTGTTAGCTTAGATTCTTCAATTTTGAAAATGTAAGTAAAACCAAAATATGATAATCCAAAAATTGTAAAAATTAAAAAAGCGGAAAATATATGATTTAAATGAATAATTTTTTCTAAAATGATACCAATCAAAGCTGCAAAAAATGCTGAAGTCCAAAGTGTTAAAATATATTTAATTTTTAGGCCAGTTTTGCCAATTGTCTTATTGAGGGCATTTCTAAGTAAGTAAAACTCTATCCAGCCTGAAATTCCTGCAGAAGCTGTTAATCCAGTAGTGCCCCATTGAGGATCAATTCCTAGCAAGCGAGGCAAGGGAAAGGCAAATAGGTATCCAAGAGTGGTCGTCAAGATAACTCTAACAATGGCAAACTTTAATGGTGTTCGAGTATCTTTAAGTGAGTAAAATGTTGAAGAATATAATCGGCCTAACGTGGAAGCAAGTAAGCCAACAGTTGAACCGATAAGAACCATCCAAACATATCTGGATTCTGTCGTTCCAAATTTACCAGATTGAAAAATAGCCGAAACAATGACATTGCCTAAAAATATAAATGCACAAACTGAAGGAATAATAAAAAAGGCAATTTTTTTTAATCCGGCGTCCAGACGTATTCGTAAGAAATTATTGATTTCCTCAACGTTTCCTTTAATGGCAGACATCGCTGGCAATTCAGATGCAGTGACACTCATTCCGAATAATGAAACTGGCAATAGGTAGAGCGTTTGTGCGTAAGCTAAAGTTGAAACGGCACCAGCAGGTAAAAGACTCGCTAGCATACTATCAATGTAGGCACTTAATTGAATTACTCCTCTAGAAAAAACGACTGGGAAAAAATTTCTAATAACAATTTTCACACTTGAGAGTTTAGTAGATAAAGATGGTCTAAATATTTTGATAAGCTTCAGGGCAAATGGAAGTTGAACAGCAAACTGAAGAAAACTTCCTGCCACTAACCCCCATGCCGTAATGGTTACTAGTTGTGTTTGATCATGATTTTTTTCATAAAAAATTATAGAAAAGATGATAGAAGCATTCCATATTACAGGAGCGACATATGATAAGAAAAATTTTCTATGGCTGTTTAAAATTCCTAAACACCACGCAGACATAACTAAAAAGCCTGTGCCAGGAAAAATGATTTGAACAATTTTTATGGTTAACTGCTTTTTCTCACCAGCGAAGCCGGGTGCTATCGTGTCAATTAAAAATGGAGTAATTAATATTCCTAACAAGACTAAAATGGAAATGGAAATAAAGAGTAAGCTTGCTATGATAGATGCAACTTTTGATGCCTCGATTTGGTTAGATTCATCTTCTGCTTGGTTATGATTACTTGCTATCAAATTAGCATAGACTGGAATGAAGGATGCTGATAGTACACCTTCACCAAAAAGGTTTTGTAGAAAATTTGGAATCTTGAGTGCTGCATTAAAGGCGTCCGCTGCATCTGAGTTACCAAAGAAATGTGCGAATATTCTTACTCTGATTAATCCAGAAATTCGGCTAAGAAAAATGCCTAACCCAACAAAGAAGGCACCACTTCTTTCATTTTTAATTTTTTGATTCATATCATTAGATTAAAGAGTTTTTATATTAAAAATTCAAGTTAAATGCGGAGACTTTCATTTTTATTGAATATTCTTTTGAGACTTCATTTATAGGAGCTATTTCCCACCACCATTGCTCTCCGGCATCAGGAAAGGGGATGTTAAAGTCGGGAGTTTGTATTTCAATGACATTGTTATATTTATCTAAAAATTGTGATTCAACATCTGTAATTAAGACAATTGGGCAATGAAAATTTAATAAATATTGGTAATGATCATGGCTAACTTGAAGTGCAAATTGGGTGAGTTCCTTTTCTGCCAATTGGTTCTTGGCATTTTTTGCTAAGTAAGATTTTAAATGATTCGGTATTTGAGATAAAAGATTTGCAGAAATAACCATGTCATATCTTTTGTCTTGAAATAATCGGGGTATTTTATTTATGATTTTTTTTTCTTTTAAAATATTTTGTTCTAACTCCGTTATATCAGCATTAACAAATTTGATGTTTTTGAGTTTATTAAATTTTCTGGTCGTAGATTTTAAATGTACTACATCTACTAATTCGATATGATTAAATAAAAGTGATAGTTCCTCAATAGGTATCTCATGTAAATGTCCTGAGCCCAAAATGAGAAGATTGTTTTTATTAACAATCTCCTGGCAAGATTTCAAAATAAATTTTTTACAGTTTTCTCTATGTGAAAGCCAGAACTGTCTGCAGCGATTTTCTCTTTCTAGGATTGCAATACTTTCATAGAGATGGCCAAATCTTCTTGCTTCTTTGGTGGAACTGGCAGTTAAATAGCGAATAAATTCGATAATCAAAAAGACTCCTTTCTTTTTGCAATTGAATATCTAGGCAGCTTTTTTAGCTGAATTTTTGAAATTTATGTAGTTTACGTAAGTTGGGATTCTTGCTTCAAGTAATTCCCAAATCATTTTTTCATTTAGTCCGTCTACTTTTGCACATCTTATCAATGATTGTACTTTAGTATCGAGCATATCATAGTCAATACTAGAACGATAAACTTGTTCGCTCTCAACAAGGATTTCTTCAATTTCATCACGGTATTGAGCGATAATGGTTTCTAAAAATTCGTCTCGTGATGTGCTCATTATATTTCTCCTGTCGATCTCTAAGCAACTACTTATTTGATCTTATCGACAGCGCATTGGAATACTTTAGTTTTTTTATTGGTTACTGTGACGTAGGATAAACTCAACCCTTCTGTTAACATTTATACCATTGGCTTCTTGGTCTGAGGATGCCGAATTTAGAGATTGGGCACTCGGAAGCAATTGCTCAGCTCTAACATGAAAATCTTTAATAAGTGAATTTCTAATTACCATAGCTCGCTTAAATGCTAATTCCCAATTGGCCTGATCGTTTTCACCTTCACCTTTTTCAGTGTGGCCGATAATTGAGACTGTTCCTTCATAATTTTTAAAGATATCAGATAATTTAGATAAATATTTTTTTCCCTCGAATGAAATTTCAGTTGAACCAAATTGAAATATGACATTACCAGGAATGGCAAATTTCAAATATTCTGAATTAAAGTCTTCACTGAAAGCATTTCCATCAAAAAGTTCTGTCACTAGTTTGCTGAGAACTTTATGCTCTTGAAGATAAACCGGTCTCGGTCTAGCTGGTTCAGAAATCTCTTTTTCGTCAAACTGTCCTTCTCCGCCTGCGAGAATTGAGTTACTCGTATTTGGTGTTTTACCCGATTGCCCAAGAGAATCACTACCACCTTTAAAAATAGTTGCAGTTGTAAAATAGTCTGCAATCGCTTTTTTAGTTTCTTCATCGGCCCCCATTAACCACATAACTAAAAAGAAACACATCATTGCAGTAACAAAGTCTGCGTACGCAACCTTCCATGCTCCACCATGTGCTCCGGCATGACCCTTTTTAATTCTTTTGATGACTATAGTTGCCTTTTCATCAGCCATGATGATCTACCTTAAAATTGAGATTTTTATTTTTTACCAGCGTTAGCAGTTGCTTCGTCTACTTCTTTGAATGAAGGTCTAAATTCGCTAGGAATTCCTCTTCTGCCGAATTCAGCACAAACTTTAGCGTTAACACCTTTTGCGTAAGCCAGTAGACAAATTTTAGCAGTTGCAATGAATTGACTTTCTTCTTTCATTATCGATTCAATTTTGGCAACCAATGGTTGGATGTATCCATAGGAAAGCAAGATCCCAAGTAGGGTACCAACGAGAGCCGAGCCAACCGAGTGACCAATGACTTCCTTACCTTGATCAAGTTTACCCATTGTAATAACAACCCCAAGAACGGCCGCTACAATTCCTAAACCAGGCATCGCATCTCCCACTCTATTCATAGTGGCCACAAGATGGTGCTCAGCCTCGTGAACGACCTCTAAATCTGAATTCATGAGTTCTTCAAGATCGTAGGGAGATAGAGAAGATGCAATTTGTACTTTAAGGGTGTCACAGATGAACTCAATTAAGTGATGATTGTGCAAAACAGCTGGATACCTTTTAAATATGTCTGAATTCTCAGGATTTTCAACATGCGGTTCAATTGAAATGGGGTTGGCCGATGCCATTTTTATAAGCTCGAACATGCACTGTATGAGTTCAATATAAGCAGCTTTGTTAATTCCACTTCCTTTAAGAATTTGTAATATTCTTTGTATCATTTCTTTAATCATGTGTGTCGAGCAAGCAATGATTATGGTTCCAAGCGCGGATCCACCAATGATTAGAAACTCAAGAGGTTGTATGAGGGCAGCGATATTTCCGCCTTCTAATACAAAACCTACGACAACGCAGATAAGTACAAACACACAACCAACAATCGCAACCATAAAAAATCCTCCATAGAATTCTTATGACTTATCGAATAGTTAAAAAATTTCTTTAGTGATTTTGGTTTGTTACGAAATGATCCAAACTCTTTCTGTCGGCTATTCGTCCCACTCAACATCATCGTTAATGGTCACACCCGAAATAGTTCTTTCTTTTTCTTTTTTGATGAAAGGAAAGTTGATTTGGATAGTGTTTTGGTAGGTTTCTTCAAACGCAATGGTGATGGTTCGAGGAGAGTTATCAACTAGGATATTTCGATATTGACCGCTCTTGATTATTTCTAGTGCTGGATTTTCCGATGAATCTTCCTCTTGCATTTCGAAAAGTGGACGATTTGAAGTATTTTTAACAATTAATGCTGCTTTGATTTTTTCTTTGGGAAGTTCACTGGTTAAATTCCATGAGCCCAGATGAAAATAATCTAGATAGAAAACTGATTTATCGTATTTTAATTTTCGTGGAATCATTAAAGATTGCATAAATTTTCTAGTCGATGGATCTTTCGCTTTTTTTGCCAATTTTTCGGCAAGGTGACCGTCTTCAACCCGAATGATATAAGCTCCTGGACTGCGAGTTGATTCGAATAATAGGTACTGGAATCCGATACTAAAAAGGGTAAAAAGTTTCTGCTGGGGAAGATGAAGATGCCTGGAATCAGTCTCAATAAGGGTTTTTACGCCTTCGTAAAGATCTTGTTTGGTGAGATCGTTGGACATTGTATTCAAAATCCTTGAAAACTTACTGATTTACTCCAACCAAGTTTAAATTGGTTAGAAAAAAATTTTTAGAGAGTTTTTAAGATCTTGTCAATTTTTTTTATAATGCTAAGAGTTCATATTTTTTATCAAATGTATGTGTTCTTCATTGACTCATCTCTCTAAATTTTTTATTATCCGTCATTCTATAAAACTTTGTAAATACTGTAATTTAATTTAGATAACCACTTTTTGGTTAAATTTTTGGAGATGATTATGAAATTAATGGGCAGAACCAGAAACATTGGGATCTCAGCTCACATCGATTCGGGAAAAACGACTTTAACAGAACGTATCCTGTTTTATTGTGACAAGATTCACAAAATCGAAGAAGTACGCGGCGGAGGTGCTGGCGCTACTATGGACCACATGGAACTGGAAAAAGAAAAAGGGATCACAATTACTTCAGCAGCTACAACGGTTTACTGGAAAGGTATTGAGGAAAAAGGAATCACTTTTGCTGAAGGCATAGATAAAGAATGTCGTATTAACATTATCGACACTCCAGGCCACGTTGATTTTACAGTAGAAGTTGAACGTTCACTGCGCGTTCTAGATGGAGCAATTTTAGTTCTTTGTTCGGTTTCAGGCGTTCAGTCTCAGTCAATTACTGTTGATAGACAAATGAAGCGTTACTCAGTTCCAAGAATGGCTTTTTTGAATAAAATGGACCGGATGGGAGCTAACCCTCACAAAGGTGTTGCCGCTCTTAAGGAAAAACTATACCACAATGCTGTCTTAATGCAGTTGCCGATTGGTGCTGAAGAAAACTTTAAAGGTGTTGTTGATCTTATTACAAGAGAAGCTTATTTCTTCGATGGAGAAAACGGAGAAAAAATTAGAATTGAACCAATTCCGGCCGACATGGTTGATGATGTTGAAGCGTTCAGAGAAAAACTTCTAGATGCTGCTTCTGAATTTGACGATGTTCTTGTTGAAAAAATTCTCGGTGGTGAAGAAGTTTCTGAAGCTGAAATTCATGAAGCGGTTAAAAAAGGTGTTCGTTCACTTAAGTTAACTCCAGTTTTTATGGGATCTGCTTTCAAAAATAAAGGCGTTCAACTTCTTCTAAATGCTGTTGCAAGATACCTTCCATCTCCACTTACTTGTAAGAGACCAATTGCTATCGATAACGATACAAAGGAAAAAATTGAACTAATTCCAGATGGCACTAAGCCCCTTGTTTGTATGGCGTTTAAGATTACAGACGAGCAATTTGGCCAGTTAACCTATACTCGTATTTACCAAGGTACTTTGAATAAAGGTGATACGATCACCAACACACGTACCAAGAAAAGAGTTCGCGTTGGGCGAATCGTTCGCATGAATGCTAACGATCGCGAAAACATCGAATCGGTTGGATCTGGTGATATTATTGCTATCATTGGTATCGATTGTGCTTCAGGGGATACTTTTGTCGGTGACGATAAACTTGATCATTTATCTTGTGAAGGTATGCACGTTGCTGCAGCCGTTATCGAGTTATCAATTTCTGTAAAAGATAAAGATCAGCAAACTCGTCTTTCAAAAGGTCTACAAAGATTTATGAAAGAAGATCCAACTTTCCATGTTTTCACAGATGAAGAATCTGCCGAAACCCGTATTGCTGGGATGGGAGAACTACACTTAGAAATTTATGTTGAAAGATTAAAACGTGAATATAACTGTGATGTTCAAGTTGGAGCACCTCAAGTTAACTACAGAGAGACAATTAGAAACGAAGCGAAATTTGACTATCTTCATAAAAAGCAAACAGGTGGATCTGGTCAGTTTGGACAGGTCGTTGGTATGATTAAACCACTTCTGGAAGAAAATAAAGAAGACGAAAAACAAGTCTTTAAATTCTTCAATGAAATTAAGGGTGGATCAATTCCAAACGAATTCATTGGTTCATGTGAAAAAGGATTTAATGATGTAATGGACAAAGGTCCGCTTGGTGCTTTCCCTTTAATAAACGTTGAAGTTTATCTTCAAGACGGGCGCTACCATGATGTTGACTCTTCAGACCTAGCTTTCCGAATTGCATCTAGAATGGCAATGAGACAAGCAGTAAAAGCTGCTAATCCAGTTATTCTAGAACCAATCATGAAAGTCGAAGTTGAAACTCCTGATGAATACCAAGGTGGAGTCATTGGGGATTTATCTTCAAGACGCGGAATCATTCAAGCTTCTGAATCTAACGATACTGGAGAAGTAACAATTAATGCTTTAATTCCACTCTCAGAAATGTTTGGTTATTCTACAGTTCTTCGCTCAATGTCTGCTGGTAAGGCTTCATATACAATGGAATTTGCAAAATATGCAGAATGTCCAAATAACGTAGCTGAAAAAGTTATTGCAGAAAGAAAAGATAAGCTAGCTTCACAAGCTGAATAATCTTTTTGATTTATTACTTATTATAAAAAAAAGGGCCTTGAAAGAGGCCCTTTTTTATTTGTCAAAGATGGTTTATACCTTAATGTGTTAAATGTACTAATTATTTTTGAGTAGAGGTCCTTATGATTGAAACTTCACAGCTTCAAACTTTAGTCGCAGTGACCAAAGCTAAAAGCTTTTCCAAGGCAGCTGAAGACCTTGGAGTGACCCAGTCTGCGATAAGTCAAAGTATAAAGAATCTAGAGAGTAAGTTGGATGTTAAAATATTTAAGCGTTCTGGAAAAAATGTTGTACTTACTCCTGAAGGAGAACGTCTTTATCAATTTGGATCACTTTTTCTATCCGAACTTCATGAAACTCTAGATCAAATTCAAAATGACAAAGACCAGATGAGAGGAAAAGTTCGGATAGGCACTCTTACTGGTATTGGAAAGAGTTGGCTCGCACACGAAATTGTGGATTACGCCAAAGAAAATCCCGATCTCAGGCTCTCCGTACGTTTGGGACACCAGGAAGACCTGATTAGCGATTTTGAAAATAACTTGCTTGATATACTTATACTTCCCGAAGATGAAATACCGTCACAAGGGGAAAGAGAATTTTTTGTAGAGGAAAAAGCTACGTTGGTTTTTCCAAAAGATAACAAAAGTTTTACTTTTACCGATAATTTAACAATGTCTCAATTAGAGGAATTGCCAATCGTCCTTTTTGAAAAAGATGATCATCTTTTTTTCCGTTGGTGTCGAATTAAGTTTAAAGCTATACCTAAAAAATTAAACATTCGCTTCATGGTCAATTCTCATGGCCATATCTTGCAAGCTGTTCATGAAGGTCTAGGAATTGCGGTTGTGCCAAATCATGTTTTAAATAGGTCATATTTTAAAGATAAAGTATCCACATTAGGAGGAGAATTCGAAGTTCCGTCTGGGAAGCTCTATATTGTTTATCAAAAAGAATCAGAGAATTTGGCCCGAATCAAAAATACAATTGAACGCTTACTTTCTCATCGAAATACATTTAAATCATGAATATAACTTTGACTTTTTCTCCTCAATTAATCCAATTGTTAATGGAAATTCAGTCTCATGGTTTTAGGCTCTGCTTGGTAGGGGGAGCACCAAGAGATTTTTTAATAAATGGAACTCATTCAAAGGATCTGGATTTTGAAGTTAGAGTTAAAGTTAAAGAAAATGAGTTAGTTGATTGGAAATTGCGTTTTAATGAATTAATTCATTTTTTGAGGATAGAAAAAAAACTAAATGTCGTAGAGTTGCCGTATTTGATAGTGAAGATTAATTTTGAAGATTACACGCTAGAAATATCTTCTCCTAGAATTGAAAAATTTCAGCTATTGAATTTTACCCATCATAATTTTGAAGCCACAATTGATCCTTTATTAAGTTATGAAGAATCTTTTAAACGCAGAGATTTTACCATTAATGCGATAGGGGTTGAATTAGACATTACATCTCATCTTTTAAATGAAAATTGGATTGATCCATTCAATGGTAAAAATGATATAAAAAATAACTTACTAAGAGCGATAGATGAAAGTTTTTTTAAAGATTCAGTTCGTTTTTTGAGACTTATCAGATTTTCAATTAAATTAAGTTTTTCTATTGAGAAAAGCATCTTAGATAATCTGCATGAATTTAACTTAGTTGATTTGTCAAAATATCATTTTACCAAAGAAGCCTTCAAGACAGATTTCAGTAAGTTTTTAAATACCTTTAATTTTTTTGTGAAGACCTATAGCTTAAAAGTACCGAATGATTATGCTTTGTTTTTAAATTATTTTTTTCCAGAAAATGAAATAAATTCAATAGAACAAGTTTTATCTTTTCTTTATTTTCAAGATCAAGCCAATGGCCAAAAAGTGCTAAGATTTTTTAATCTTTCTCCAAAAATGCTCCTTGATTTGGAATCTTTTATTCAATCCTTGGCTTACATGAAAGTTTTTGATTCTGCTGAAGTTAGTAAAATATTAACTTTGCCAATTGAGGAGGGATTAAGTAATGAAATTTTTAAGCACGCTAAAAATATAAATGACAAACAACAGTGGTTTAATAATACAAAATTTCAATCTGAAGATTTAACTTGTTGGGCTTTCTCACCATCTGACTGGGCCAATATTGTCGTACTAGATCATGAGATTGAAAAAATAACACCTTCTTTGAGATCATATTATCGCTATTATAAAGCTTTAAAAATTAAAATAGGGGGGATGCTTGCACGAGATTAGAACTATTTCTTATTTAAAGAATCATCATCTTTTGCCAAAATTTCTCCAACAAGTAGAGGACATATTTTTTGTTTCTTCATCTGTAAAAACTTTTGACTCTGAGCAGCGCCGGCGTGACTTCTTTAACAGATGGTGTGGAAGTTACATGAGCTTATTCCCTGATGATTTTTATCTTATGATAGATAATGATCAAGTTTTAGGTTATCTCTGTGGCTGCAAGAATACTTTGGACTCACTAAGTGTTCTAGATATTCCAGGGCTTTCTCTTTTTTCTCAAGAATTTCTAAATTTTCCGGCCCATTTTCATATAAATTTTAATTCTACCCAGAGAGGGAAAGGTCTTGGAAGTCAAATGGTTAGCCTGTTTTTACAAGATTGCTCTAAGTTGAAAATTCCTGGAGTTCATATCATAACTTCGCCAGAGGCTTTAAATGTTAGTTTTTATAAAAAATTAGGTTTTGTTAATAACGTTGAAAAAATTTTCAATGGTAGAGTTCTTTTTTTTATGGGTGTTTTTCTAGGCTAGACTCTTAGTAGATGACCTAGAGACTTCGTCTATTGAAGCCGATAGTGGTTTTCCATTTAGTTTTATGCTATTCTAATTTTAGGGGGTCTTTGGTTAGAGTTTATCAATAGCAAGGAAGTTTGAAAATGGTCGATTTACATTCTATTCTAGCTGAACATCGTTCTAAAGATAAACTAGACTCTTCCGCAAAAATGGTTGGAGAAATAGTTCCGCCGACTACTTCTGAAATTCCAGATATTTTTTTTGATAAAGTTATCGTTGATTTTAAGTTAAATCGCATTGAAATTTTGGTTTTGATGTATATTTATCGAAGAGTTTGGTGTTTTCCTAACTTGCATCGGTCTCATGGTATTTCTCAAATGATGTCCCATACTGAAATGGCTAAAAATTTAGGGTTGGCGATTGAGGATATTTACTCGGCATTAAGAAAGCTTGAGGAGTATGAAATGATTAAAACAATTCGAGCTGGTCAGTATTTTTCTCGCCGTTATTTTTCTAAAGAATTAGATGCTCAGTTTAAACAAAATTATGACGATTTTGAGATCTAATTTTTGTCTAAATCAGTCTTACAAAACTTAACTTTATTATTCATCTTACATATTGTTATATATAAATAATTATTTTTATAACACAAGGATTTTGGCGTGAATAATTTTATTGGCAATTCCGAACTTACTTCATTACATTTGTATCTTACCAATCATTCCATGTATAAAAAAATTAACTCTTTTAAAAATTTGAAAATTATGATGGAATCTCACGTTTTTGCAGTTTGGGATTTCATGTCTTTATTAAAAAGACTCCAAAAAGACATTACCTGTGTAGATATTCCCTGGCGTCCGAGTCCTTACCCTAAAAAACTAGTAAGGTTGATAAATGAAATTGTCCTTGGAGAAGAAAGTGATTTAGACCGGCAGGGAATTGCATCTGATCACTTCACACTGTACTTAAAGGCGATGGATGAGGTTGGTGCGAGTACCAAGAGAATAGAAACATTTTTAATAAATTTAGAACTTGAGGGTCTTTCAAATGCGGAGAGGCTTTTTGTAGAATTTAATTTAAATTTGGCATTACACGGGGATATTCATGAAGTTGCAGCAGCTTTTTTCTTTGGCCGTGAAAAACTAATACCTGACATGTTTACTTCGATTCTTATTGATTTGGAAAATAATTTAGAGCAAAACGAACAATCGTCTTACCCAAATTTAAAATACTATTTAGAGCGTCATGTTGAGATTGATGGTGGCGAACACTCTCACTTGGCGCAAGATTGTCTCGAAATTCTTTGTGGTAATGATGTAAATAAATGGAATAAGGCATATGCTGCAGGGATAAAATCACTTCAACTCAGAGCAGATCTATGGAATGAAGTTGAATGTAATTTTTAAGCATTCTCAATTTTAAATCTAAAAATCATATTTTCTTACACTATTCCTCATTTGAAATAAAAAATCCTATAATGAATGACATTCATGATTTTTCAAGGAGGAAAGGATGAAGGCCATATCTCTCATAATGGGATTTCTTTGTGTATTTGCACTAAGCTCTCAGTCAGTAAACGCTAAAACAGCAGATTCATTTTTTAAACGCTTTCAGATTGTTAGATCTACTGATGGTAAATTAATTGGAATTAGGGACAGAACTCTTCCCGTGAAGTTTTCTGTTGCTCCCTACGTTAAAATGATCAAGTCTCAGTTATTAAATGAGCAGTCGTTGATTAACAATCTTCAGTTAAACGGAGAATACGATTCTGAAGTAATGAATGTTCTAAATGAAGATAGAGTACAGGATTTCTCAGGAAATCAGGCTGCTTTTGATGAGAATGCTAATATTGTGTTAGATTCACTAAAAAAATTAGCTGAATTAAACGTAGATCAAGTTTTCTCTCATCCGGCTTTTGAAGAAGTTGTTAGTAAGTACCAGGACAAAATGACTGAGGCAATTTTGCTACTAGATCCTACAATGGTTGCAAATGTTAACGATTCTTCATATTTCTACAAAAAAAATGTCACTTATAAAGCTGTTACATGGGGATTAGATTTTGCACGTAAACGATTATCTAGCATCCCAATATTAAACACAGTTAGCCATGTTATTGTTCAAGTTGAAAGTTTAATTACAGAGAGACGTCAATTTCACCAAAATATGCTTTTACATTACTTAGAAAATTTCAAAGAAGAAGAATTAGGTCTTACTCATGATGAGGTTAATTTGATTTGGTCTTCAATTTATGAATCCCGTATTCAGTGGTTTGCTTTCTGGGAATCAAATGCAGCTAAAGCCAATTGGGCGAAATATGGAGTTAACAATTTTTACTTAAATTATAGAAATGCAACTAACACTCTAAAATCTGCTCAAAAAATGTACTCTGAAGTTAACGAGAGAATGAATTTTTCATTCCAAAAAGTTACTTTTAATAACGAAAAGGTTGTTGTGAATCTCTTCGACAAAGAAAGTATGTTTCAAAATAGACCCGCCATTGCATTTAATTATGATAAGCCATCTCAAATTGTTAGAAAGCGTATTATGTTAAATATAGCTCAACTGGGTTTGAGTTTTGTTCCAATGAGTGCATTTATAAAGGACACTGCTAACTCCTTCATTAAGTCGTTCTACCAGCAACAGAAGATTACTGAAGGCGCACTTTATGGATATTTTGAATCGATTGAAGACCCAAGAGGTGCGCAGCTAGTTAAAGCTCAATACCTAAATCCTTTTGACAACCTAGCAATTTAAATAATTTAACTAGTTGTTTTCCTTTCTTTCCAGAGATTTAGTAAGCCTGTATTAATTACAGGCTTACCCTCTGAAATCATTAGAAATGTTAAGATTTGATCCTAGTCACTACCGTGGAGAGTGGGTTTGTGGAAAGAATTTTAATTATATTTATTTTTCTAGTTCATTTATTCTGTCCTGGAGCATTTGCGGCACTTGATCTTGGCGCTTTAAAGGCTATTTATGGAAAAGATGATCGTCACTTTATAAGCTCACAAAGAGATTCAGCTGAGATATTAAAACTTTCTAAGTCCATTGCCCTCATTGTTTCTAAGGACGCATATCAGAAAAATTTTTTTAACTCTTTAATTAATGCTGAATTAATTAATGATAAAGAAGGAATCAATCTTTGTGCAAAGGAAAAGTTTAGTAACCATCATTCTATAAATTCCTGCACAGGTTTTTTAATTGGAGAAGATAAAATTGTTAGTGCCGGCCACTGCTTTATGTCTGATTCCGATTGCGAAAATAAGTTAATCGTTTTTAGTGTCCTAGAAAGCAACGAAGTTAAAAAAGGATATAGGATTTCTAAAGAAAATGTTTTTGAGTGTAAAAAAATTATTAAAAGCGTTTTCGATAATGAAGGTCAGATCGATTTTGCAGTAATTCAATTGAATAAAAAAGTACTAAATCTCACACCACTTAGACTTCGCAGTACGGGTAATATTAAATTGAACGATAAAGTGTTTATGATCGGTCATCCACTGGGGTTGCCTCAAGTGCTCTCCAATGATTCTTTAGTTAATGATAATAATAATGATCACTTTTTTAAAGCAACCCTCGATTCTTTTGAGGGTAATTCTGGTTCACCAGTATTCAATAGTAAGTCGCATGAAGTTGAAGGTATATTGGTTAGAGGAGAAGAAGATTTCTACGAAGATCAATTTTCAAAATGTAATCATTATCAAAGTTTTGAAGAAGGAACTTTACTTAGTCCTTCCTTGAAAGGAGAAGGGGTTACTAGAATTCGAGAAGTTTTTAATTCAATTTAAAGCAGAGGTTGTCGATTGGGAAATGTTGGCTTTGGCGCTTATAGAATAAGTAAACGATCCATTGAGCATAGAATGGCTCTCCATAATGCCCTTGAGCTAGGTTGCAAAATAATTGATACTTCTGCCAATTATACCAATGGCGAAAGTGAGGAGTTGATCGGCGCAATTCTTTTTGAAAATAAAAAATATAATCCTGAAATAGTTACCAAGGGAGGTTATATTCAGGGTGTGAATATAGAATTAATCAATAGACTTAACAGTGAGGGTAAATGTAAGGACGATTTGGTTATTATTAATGATGATCTCATGCATTCAATACATCCTGATTTCCTTGCAACTCAAATTGATTTGTCTTTAGGGAGATTACAAAAATCTAAACTTGATACTTATTTGCTTCATAATCCAGAATATTATTTTAAGTCTCCTGAATCTAATTCAGAGGAGTACTACTCTCGTATTAGAAAAGCTTTTGAATTTCTTGAAGACCAGGTTCAAGCTGGTCGAATTGCAAGATATGGAATAAGTTCAAACACTTTTGTTCAGTCGCCATTACAATCAGATACAACATTGTTGGAAGAAGTTTACAAGCAGGCTTTAGCGGCTTCTTCAAATCATCATTTTCAAGTTATACAATTTCCATTTAATTTAATTGAAATAGGTGCACTTGAAAAATTTGGTGAGTATGGTGATAAAAATTTGCTAGAGACTGCCCATGATTTTAAATTAAGAACTCTAATCAATAGACCACTAAATGCATTTTCAAATAACCAACTTGTGAGACTCGCGACATATGAAAGTTTTGCACTTAATTTTAATCAAGATGAAGCTCAGGAAGTTTTTAATAAATGCATGCTAATTTTGGAGAACAAGTGGAAAGAATTTTCATTGTTAGATGATCAGGCTCAAGATGAAAATTTTTATTCAGTTTCAATAATTAAACAATTTACAGAAATTTGGAAATCATTACCAACTCCTGATTCAGTAGAGCAAATCTATTATGGATATATGTTTCCGTTTATTGCAAGAATGTGGGGAGAAGGAGGTTTGTCGGCCCAAGAATCGAAGCCTTTCTATCAACTTTTTGAATTTTCCTTAATCTTTTCACGAATCAATATGACTAAAAAAGCTTTAGAGTTTCAAGTGCAAGCTTCAAACGTTGGTTTAGTACCTATATCGAATCAGCAAGCGTTTGCTATCGATGTTATTGAAACTTATTTGAATTACGGTTTCGATACCGTTTTAGTCGGAATGAAGAAGCCTGAGTACGTCAATCAGTTAAAGCATCTTTTCTAATCTCTAGGAAAAATTTGCCGATAGATCATCATCAACTTTTGATGGGGGTCTAGTTTTGAAAATTTTTTGCAGTTTCATTTTATTTGCATTTTTAACATATTCAACTGGTGCAAATGCTTTGGAAAGAGTTTTATGCGAGGTTAGAAGTGATATCGATAGTGATATTGGAAAGATTTCTTATGAAATGGATAGTGACAATAGATCAATTGAGCATATGTATCAGGATACATTTCATAACGGACAGCTTACAAATCGACTTGAGCTTCCTGCAGATGGTTTGAAAAATGGAATAGTTTTAAATAAAAAAGATAAATATATTATTTTAAGAATGCACAGTGATAACTTTGATAAAGAAAGAGGTGGTGTATTATATTTGGATTCTCTCTATAGTGCTCTTAGCGGAGAAAGAAGAGAGTATCAAATGGAACTAGCCATGGATCAGAATGGACCAATATTAATGATAAATAATCAAAGTTTTACAAAAATGAATATTATCGCAAAGAGATCAAAAGTATTCGGAGTGATTGGAATAGAAAAAATTAATTTTGGAAACTAATCGAAAATATTTCCGGAGATGATTAAATATGTTTTTTCATCTCTGGAAATTATTTCTATCTAGCTTTCAATGTGTTTTGTGAATTTAGTAGATGTTATAAAAATTAAAATAATTTGAACTATAAAGAAAGTTCCAAGGAAAATGGCGCCTCCTTCACTAAATCCATATGAATGTAGTCCAGTGGCCAAAATATAATTTACTCCAAACCAGGCCATCATAACACTTAAAAATGCTCCAGCCGTTACGGTAATGAAGCGATCAGTTTTAATCCAAGTAGTATACCTTCCATGTAAGATTGTAATGTAGACACAAAGGACTATTAAGCTCCATGTTTCCTTTGGGTCCCAACCCCAAAATCGTCCCCATGAATAATCTGCCCAAACTCCACCTAGAATGATTCCTGCAGCTAACATAGTGGTTCCCCACTTGAGAGTTGTATAAATAATATCTGCAAAATTTAATTCTTCTTGTTTGGTGATTTTTCCAATTTTTCTTTTAATGAGTACTGTATTGGCAAGAACCCAACTTAGTGCAAGAGCCCCGTAGGACAAGATAACAGTTGTGACGTGAGTTGAGAGCCAGAAATTATCTCTTAAAACAGGAACTAAGGGAGAGATTGTCGCAGTTAGCATACCATTGGCAAAATTAAGCATCATGAGTGTACAAACATTATATCCAAGTCCCATGTAAACGAATAATTTTTCTTTTTTTAAGTGTCCCAAAATTAAGGCTAGAAGCAGGCTTCCAAATCCAGAAAAAAGAACTGTTTCATACATATTGGTAATAGGAGCACGTCCCGAAATAGTTACTCTTAGGGCGACAAGAATTAATTGCGTTAAAGCAGAAAGCGAAGCAAATATGAGTGTAATGTTAAAGTTTTTAAATAAAACCAATGTGGCCAGAGATAAAAGCGTTAGCACTAGACTCCAACTAGCTAAGCCAGCTTTGGCATAAAAAAGTTCGAGTTCATATTTTTTACCGCTGATCTCATCAAAATCAATTTTTGATTTTAATAGAACAGGCAAAAATGGGTCCTCTGGTGTTAGTTTTTTTTGAGCAATAACTTTTTCCTCAGTTAGAAATGCGGTAAGAGGAGCCCAGTCGATTTTATTGCCAATCCGATTAGCAAATAACCAATTTTCTCCATTTTTAATTTCTTTGTATAAAAGCAAATTGCCATATAGTTTACTAATTGATTTTTTGTAAGATTCACTTTTGTCTTGCATTCCTTGGGCCATGCGCATTTCTGATTTAATGAGATCTTCTTTTGATAACAATTGTTCGTAGGGAATTGAGTGTTGACCTTTTTCTATATCAAGAAATTTGATCAGATCAACGTGGTCAATGCGTGCATCCAACTTAATTTGACTTGGAAGCCCCATCCCGTTTAATGAAAGTAGGCAATACGCTTCAACTGCACTATGGTCATCCACTCGAGACTGACCAGTTAGGCTTTTAATCGTTTCCATTGCATGGACATACAAAGGCTTGACTCGACCACCTTGCAAAATTGGTAATTTTTCTAGTTCTGGCTTACAAAAATAAGTCTCGCCAAAAAGATTTGATTGGATTAAAAAAAGCAAAATTAAGCTTATTATCTTCAAGGCATAACTCCCGATTTCTTTTTATTTTTTTTGTTCAAATTGTAATGCCAGATCGCCCCAAACACTAGCATAAGTGATCCTAAGTATTTTAAAGGGCGTCCCTGATCAACATTAACGGCAAGAGTTGAATTATACTGGCCTTGAGCATCTTGCGAGTAAGAAGCTTGGTAGAAAGTATAGCCAGATTTTTTCATAGGGTTATTCATAAAAACATGATGACTTGTAGTAATGCCGTCTGAGAAAAGCTTAATAAATGATTCGTAACTTGAAGGATTATTGGTTCCTGGATCCTTATCCATTTTAAATTCAGTTAACGCAAGTTCAAACGGAAGTGTAAGTGATTCTTTTGTTACTTCAAAAATGACTTTTTTCCCTTGGATAAGCAAAGAAAGAGGAGAGTAATTTGTGACCCAATACTCTCTTTCCATTATTTCTAATTTAATCGCCCTTAAATCACCCTTGATAAGAGATCCATTTTTTTGGATGGGAATAGTTGAAATGGGCAAGTTATAAGGCACTAACCTCTCTTGGTGTTCAGTTAGCGATATTTCAGCATTCATCCATGGTAAAATGGCAGGCTTTCCCTTTAAAAATAAATCAACTAATTTCCATTTATGCTCATCTTTTGAATAAAAAGCGGCTTTATTTCCGAACAAAAATAAACTGGGTTTGTCTTCAAACAGTTTTTTTGAAAAAACTCTGATTATTGAATTTTCATCACTTTGCAATTTTAAATCCATTGGGTACGGAGAATAGTCTGGAAAAAATGTTAAAAAAGAATTGTTATTGGGAACTATGATGAAGCGATTTTTGGAGGAGGTCATTTTTACCGAAATGCTTTTTTCTTCTGGCGTATAACATTCTGCTGTCTGAGTATTCCATATGATTATTTTTGAAGAATTGTCTGTATTAAAACAATGTGCGATTTTTTCAGGATAATAAGTTATGCTAAGAGGTCCCATAGAAAAACTCGACTGAAAATCATTTCCTGCTTCTGGGTGAAGAGTTAAGTAAAAATCCTGTTCTGCAAAGGCATTCTTGAAATGATATTTAGAAGAGTGAACTTGAGCATTTTCAGGATATCTATTGATTGGTTCTGACCAAACAAATTTCCCTTCTGCAAAAGGAATATAATCTTTAATAGCAATATTTTCATATTTATCGTTTAAGGAAACTGGAAATGCAGTAAAAGGCAAATTGTTAGTAATTTGCTTACCTTCAGTTGGATAAGTAATTTTTAGAATATCTTTTGTTAAAATGACCTGTCGATTAGGTTCATTTGGAGCTAAAGTTATTTGGCCATCGATGCCTGCAACATAAGTGATGAGAGAACCGATTCCTATTATGATAAGCCCGCTATGAATAGTGTAAAAACCATAGAGGCGTCTTTTAGGTGGAAGTCTTAAAACTGCAGCATAAACAATAGATAGCAGCATTCCGAATTGAATTAAAATAAATGGGATAGTTTTATATATGGTGCGATTTGCGAAATCTGTTCCGTAGTAACTTTCTAAGAAAGTTCCTACGATCATTCCTAAGGTAAAAAGACTAATAACGATAACTGCAAATTTAAGGCTTCCAATGAAACGCTCAATCTTGCCCCAGTCGATTTTGTCCAACTTTTTCATAGGATTCCTTATTGAATAATAAGCCAACTTATATCATGAGAAGATCATGGTATGAATACCTTTAGTGATTAAAATATCGACTTATTAAAGCCGTAAGTCCAAAAAGCAAAGGTTGATGCAAAAGATAAATAAAAAGTGAACGTTTTCCTAGGTAACTTAATAATTTAGTAAAAGGATTATTGCCTAAGTCTAGGAGTTGTAGATCGTTGTGCGAAGCAAAGATTCCAAATAAACTAGCACCGAGCCATGGAAAGGGAGCGATATAGTCCCAGGATTGGTGAGGAAGCGAGAACCATGGGAGGTTATAATTCCAAAATATTGAAGGCACAAATAAAACCAAGGCGATGCTAAAAGCTAATTTGGGATAATGTAAAAACGGGAGAGACAAAACTGAAATCAAGGCTATCGCATGTAAAGTGCCAAAATATATCCAATTGTCTGGAAACAAAAAATAAGTGACGGCGCTAATAGTTAAGGCAAAAAAAATTAGTTTTAATAATCTTTTACTAAAATCAAAAAAAATAACTTTTGGAAAGTGAGCTATTCGAAGTGACATTCCTACCGCAAAGAGAAATAAGAAAACAATTACTCTTGGAAGTAAATACCAAAAATGACCGTGAAGAATATCTATTTGAATCATACCAAAATGAGAAAGGTCGAAAGATAAGTGAAAAAAAATCATTAAAATTATAGTTAAACCTCTCAGGGCATCTATAAATTGAAAACGATAATTGATATTTGAGTCTTTCATTACTATGATTGTTTCATGAATTACATATCTAGCAAAAATAAATTTAATAAAAAGATTCTTTTAATATTAATTTCAAGTGTCATTTTATTAATATGCTTGTTGACCATTTATGTTCGGAAGTCATTGCCACCTTACAAGGGTGAGGTTTTGTTAAAAAATTTATCAAGCAAGGTGATCGTAGATCGTGATAAGTATGGCATCCCACATATTTTTGCTAATTCTAATCTTGACGGTTTCCGTGCTCTCGGCTTTATCATGGCGAGTGAAAGGCTTTTCCAGATGGAAGTTGAAAGAAGAATGGCATATGGAGAATTGGCGGAAATTTTTGGTGAAAAAGCTCTGCCTTCTGATAAGCTTTTTAGAACTCTGGGCATTAAAAATAGCATTTCCGAAATGCTTCAAAATAAAATAAAAAATCATCTCGTTGATCAAGAAATGTGGGATGAGGTTAGTGCGTTTTATGATGGAGTTAACCAATTTCAAGATTCTGGCCATTTGCCAATAGAATTTTCAATTTTAGGTATTAAACCCCGACCATTCACGGTTTATGATGGATACGCCTTTATGGGCCTAATGAGTTTTAGTTTTGGAGTTGCGACAAGTGAGGAACCACTTTTAACAAGACTTCAGAGTAAAATTGATAATGATCTTTGGGTAGATTTAAGAAATGATCCAATTCTCGATAAAAATACGAGAAATTTAAATAATTCCTTTAAGCAAAAACAATTTTCAATTAAAAACAACCTCTCACCTGTTGTTAAAATTATATCCGAATTAGAAAATGGATTTCCTCTTTTTGAAGGCTCTAATGCTTGGTTGATATCTTCTAAGCGCTCAGCTTCAGGATTTCCGATCTTGGCAAATGACCCACACATTAGTTTTTCTCATCCAGGTGTTTGGTTTGAGGCCCATTTAAAAACTCCAACTTATGAAAGTTACGGTCATTTTCTATCTATTATTCCATTTCCCATTTTATCGCACAATCTTGAACGTGGATGGGGAATGACTATGTCTTTAGTTGATGATATGGACTTGTACAAAGAGGAGATAAATCCAAAATTTAAAACCTATAAATTCAAACAGCAAAATATTTTTTACCATGAAAGATTAGAAAAAATTCTAGTCAGAGGTTCAAAGCCTCACGAAATGATAGTTAATTCAACTCATCACGGACCAATATTGGATGAAGTTTTTAGTTCTCCTGAAGAAAAATCCTTGGCAATTAGTTGGGCTTTTTTGTCGCCCAAAAATGATCCACTATTTGCCCTTTTTAAAATGGGCAGAGCTAAAAATATGTATGACTTTAAGTCAGCTGTATCGCTTGGAGTGGCACCAGGTTTAAATATACTTTATGCCGACAAAAAAAATATTGGTTGTTGGATTTTTGGTGAAATTCGACATCGATCGACCCGCCAATCTAGTGATGTCATCTTGGATGGAAGCTCTGGACTTGACGAACTAAAAGAACCCATCAATTTTATTCAAAAACCTCATCTTGAGAATCCTTCCAATGGCATTATAGTCTCGGCCAATGCTCGTCCTGAAGGGTTGCCAAGTGATGTTCGAGGTGATTGGCAACCAGATGATCGACAAAAAACAATAGAATCAATTTTAATGAAAAAAGCTAATTGGTCGATTGATGAAAATAAAAAAATTCAAACTGCAAATTACAATCTTGAAAATAAATTAATTCTAACAGAATTATTAAGAAATTTAGAATTAAGAAACTTATGGTCAAAGGACCAGGCGACCACAATTTTATTAATTCTGAAAGATTGGAACTTTTCATCTGAAATGGATTCCATTGCACCTTCAATTTATTACACATGGTGCAGGGAAATAATAAAATTACTTCTTGCAAATATCAATTCAGAAGATTTGAACACATTTTCTCGTTTGCCAAATTCTTGGATATTTTTCAAAAAAATTATCCTGGATAATAACTCAAAATGGTGGGGGAAATTTAAAAAGAAAAAAATAATTTCAGATGCCTTTGTTCACGCCATTGAATCTCTAAGGCAACAACTAGGAGAAGATTCGAGGCAATGGCGTTGGGGTCATTTGCATACTTTGGAATTTATGCATCCTCTCGGTAGATTGAAGCCACTAGATTTAATATTTAATATAGGTCCAGTTGAGATAGGTGGTGCCTATAACGAAATCAATAATCAAAAGTCATCGGGCTTTTTGGATGGGTTTAAAATAAAGGCCGGACCTTCAACTAGACGTCTTGTTGATTTTGCTAGACCTGACAGAGCTTTGGGGGTTTTACCAACAGGTAATTCTGGGCATATTTTTTCTCCTTTTTACAAAGATCAATTATCGCTTTATACAAAGGGGGAATATCGAGATGAATTAATGAGTGAAAAGGATATTAAAAAAAATATTTCGTTTGAAATGGTGTTAGTGCCTAGGTAATAAATTAATAATTATTTGATACGTACTGACTTATAATAATATTTTCACAGGTTTCATCTGCTGTTTTTTGCATGTTGATAAAATCTTCCTTGCTGAAATCTAAAATCATTTGTGAAGCCTTATTTTTTTTGAAATTCGGTTCAATTGACTTCATAATTTTCCAAGCTTTTGGAGCAAATGATCTCATGTGAGCAGCTTTCAAAAACCAATTGTTAGCAGAAGTTTCGTTCTTATTATAAAACACATAAGCTTCTGCAATTGATTTTTTAAATTTTTTAATGAAGGTTGGATTTTTTTCTATAAATTTTTTATTCGCTAATGCTAGCCCGATGACTTTTGCCACGTAAATGGTTTTGGATAATCCCACAGCTTCAATTGCTGCAGGAATGGGATCAAAACCACTTAAGGCATCAAAGTTTTGAAACTTGGGAGATTTTTTATCAGATTGACCTGCTAAAGGAAAATGTTTGGACATAGGTAAATTGGTGATAGTTACATCAGTATTGGGGATTAATTTTGCTTTAATAATAGCTTCACTGGCAATTCTCTCTATTTCACCGCCTTTGGGTAATCCCACTACTTTTCCCTTTAAATCTTTTAGTGCTTTAATTTTTGAGTGAATGGGAACATAGATAGAACTTCGGTTGTACATTAATCTGCTGAATCCAATCCAACTTTTGTCCATCTCAAAAAGTTTGGCGGCAGATTGATCTTCAGTAAAAAGAACATCTACGTTGTCCTCTAGCGCGCTGTTGGTTAATTCTTCAGCACCGTCAGCTTGAACAAATTCAGCATTTAATCCGTTATTTTTAAGTATGTTTGTGTGTTTGAAGATGTGAACCAATTGTGCTTGGGTCGTCCATGGTAGCTGCCAGCCCAATCTAAAATTTATTAAGTTTGAAGCTTTTGCCTTGATATTGATTTTATCAACTTTTTCTTGTGCAAAAAGTGACGTATTCAAGAAAAAAAATAAATAAATGCAAAAGATTAATTTCAAGTTATTTTCCTATAATTTTTATGAGAATTTGAAAGCATAAGATAACTAAAAAAAACTGAGTGCGCAAGAAAACCTAATGCAGACGCTAAAGAGGCTTTTGGGTCATAAAAAAGTAATAATCCACCTGAAAGCGCAAAATTTTTCATGCTTATAGATATTGAAATAGCTTGTGCATTTTGGTGACTAAACATTTTTTTGAAAAACCATAATGAGATAAAATAAGTTAGGAAGTCCTGCATAAAAACGATAAGAATAATTGATAACACTTCAAACTTTGAAGTGTAGTAAAGATTTAATTTGCTAATAGAGGATCCAAAATAGGCAAAAGCCATGAAAGCAATTGCGTATTGATTAAAGTAAGGGGATATTTTTTCTAGAATTTCTAACTTCATTTTAAAGTATCTTCGAAAGAGAAATGCCAAGATAATTGGAATAGAAATGAGCAAAAAACAATCAAGAATGATTGGGCTTAGCTGAAGGCTAAATGCATCATTTTTCAGGTAAATTAAGTGAAATGAAGCACTCAATGGGTATAAGCAAACGGATAAAATTAAAAGTATAATAGATAAGTTTTTATTTCCTTTCTTTTTTGCAGTAAACATTGGTGCCACTATTGCTATCGGAGTGATTGAGGCAAAAAAAGTACCAAAAGATAAAGATTTATCTTTAATTAAAAAATAGCAGAGTATCCATTGAACTAAGGGTTGAAAAAGGTAAAGCGCAGATAAACCTAATATAACTTCTCGCTTAAAATTCTTAATACTTTTAAGAATATTTAGGTCAAAACTTATCAGCGTAAAAAACATCATGATAAGTAGTAAAAAAAAAGCCAGGTAAGACAAGGACAAAGAGACATATGGGAATAAATAACCCAAAACATAGGCTAGCAAAATAGGAATACCGTAATACTTTATCATTGCCAATTAGATTAGTTTAAAATAGCGTTATATGTACATGACATTTTTTAAAAAAAATAAGTTTTTGTACCTCTACATATTTGTTCTTTCATTTCTTTTTCTTTTTGTGCTTTCCCTTAAATATCTCGAATCTTCAAATTTTAAAAATAAGTTATCTTCTGGGAAAAAAGAAATCAAACTTTATTGGTTCATCCCAGATGGATTAAGAGCTGATCCTGATGTTTTTAAAATTTATCAATGGGCAAATGAAGGTAAATTGCCACACCTAAAAAAACTAATGGAAAATGGATCCTACGGTTATTCAATCCCCGTTTTTCCAGGTCATACACCAACAAATTTTGCGACACTAATGACTGGAACTACTCCTGATGTTCATGGCATTTCAGATGGCGCTATGAGGATGGAAGGTTATCCTCTGAGTATGGTGGCAAAGGGAGGATTCTCATCATTTTCGAAAAAAGTTTCTCCTATTTGGTATACTCTTGAGCAAAATAATTTTTTGGTCAGCTTACTTTCAGTTCCGGGTTCTACCCCTCCGGAGTTAAATGAAGGGATTACGATAAAAGGTAGATGGGGAGGTTGGGGAATAGAAATACCTGCCATAATTTTTCACACACTAGGTGATGAAAAATTAAAAGTCGAGAATGGTCAAAATAAAAGGGTTTTCAATTTTGGTTCAGAATTAACAAAATTTACAAAAGCCAATACCCTGAATGGTTGGAGCATTAAAACTTTTTCCTTTTCAACTCCGTTTGAAGTTAATTTAAACAATTGGAGCGCACCCCTTTACGCGATGGTGGTGGATACGACAAATGATCATATTGAAAATTATGATCATGTTATTTTTTCTAAAGATAAAAAAAATGTTCTTTGTGAGCTCGAAATTGGTCATTGGAGCAATTGGCTTCCGATTAAAATTAAGTATGAACTAAAGAATGATTACAACATCAATACACCGAAGAAAACACAGCTTGAAAGGGATTTTTCAGCAATTGATCTTTTGACTGAATTTAAAATTAAAGTAATTAGACTCGACAAAAAAAATGATTTTAGAATTAGGTTGATTTATAACAACTTGAATGAATTTTTGGTTAAGCCTAATTTCTTGTATGATTCGATTTTAAGCAACGTCGGACCGATGGTTGATTTTGTAGATAATTATCCGCCTCAATTAATTTACTTCAAAGAAGACAAAAAAACCTTTATTGAAGAAGCAAAATTTTCTTTTGATTGGCATAGGGCCATGAGCAAATACATGATTAACTCTTTTCCAAGTAATGTAATTATTCATAGTATCTATACTCCTAATCAAATGCTAACGAGTCGTTGGTGGATGCCTTATGTTGACCCATCTAGTCCCAAATATCATTTAGTTTCTGAGATGGAACGTTCGATCCTTTGGGACGAAGTCTTGGGAATGTACAAGGAGATTGACTCTATCCTTGGGACGATTATGGATAATCTTGATGAAAGAAGTTACATAGTATTTAGCTCTGATCATGGAGCCGTTCCTTTACATAAAGAAGTTCGATTAAACAATCTTTTTGCCAAAAAGAAATGGTTAAAATTTAAATACTCGAGCGTATCTGGAGAATATTCAATTGACTGGGAAAATACCAAAGTCATTTTTTTACAGATGGATAATATTTATATACATACCAAGGGATTAAAAAATATTTATCAAAGAGATTCTGGTCCAGAGTATGAGGCATTGAGGAATGATGTCATTATGTCTCTTAAAGAATTAAAAGATGACACTGGAATATTTCCACTGGCCCAAATTTTAAAAAGAGAAGAATCAAAATTACTTTTTTTACCTGAGGATCGAGTTGGTGATTTGGTTATTGCTAATTCAATTCACTACAATTGGGTTGAAGATGTTTCGGGCGATCTTTCTATTTTTAAGGATTCACTTAAAGGCGGATACAAGCAGGCAGTTCTTCCTAATATCAATAAAGGCATGTGGACCCCCTTTGTTATTATGGGACCTAATGTAAAGCGAAATTATCGGTTAAGCGAACCTATTAATCATGTTGACCAATATGCCACAATTCTTAGAGTTTTAAAGCAATCATTGCCGATTCATAATAAAGGTAAGGTCCTCGGTAATATTTTGATAAAATAATCTTTTATATAATTAAAAAAAATTCTCCTTAGCTCTGAGTGGTTGAATGATTTTTTCAAAAGATAAAAATGTGCATACTTTTTTTAAATTTAACTTGAAACTAATCTTGATTTTATTTTTTGTGATTTTCTTTTTACTAAAATGTAGTCAGTTTAAACATCGATCATCATTCGATTCATTACGAGTAGAAAAAGCTTCAATTTTGCCAATCAAGAATGTTCTTTATTTAAGCTTTTGTTCAGTTGATACTAATTTTTTGCCATTGTTTAATCATCTTGAAAACAATGATAAAGTCGTTGAATACCCCAGCTTGTCAAAACTTTTTAACATGTCTTATAATTTTACAAATGCTTACACCGACATGTCTTGGTCTACAGCTCGTCGATTTATTTTTTTAAACGATTGGAGAAAAACATACGGATTCAATAATCGCTGGGAAGAGCCAATCGAAGACTGGGGGGGGGCGATCAAGTCGACTTTTATTAGGATTCCTCTCAAGGAAGATTTTAAAAATCAATTTAATGATTTCTATTCCGATGACAGGCTAGAGTATCCACTTAACAAATTCGATGAGGTAGTCAAAGAGATTGAGAAGCGCAATACGAATCCTGAAGATAAACGTATGTGGATGCTTCATTTTAAGATAATGCACTATCCTTACCTCTCTAATACTTATTTGA
>CANFVK010000002.1 GCA_947450475.1 Bacteriovoracaceae bacterium
CCCTTTGTTAGATATTAAGAAAATATTTCATAGTTCTCATAATGATCTTGAAAATTATCCCGAGCGATCATATGGTGGCGGGCAAACTTAACCTGGATTTTCTATGAAATCAGCGTTTGTTCACTTATCTTTAATACTTTCTTTAAGTCTTAGCTTGAGTGCCAACGCCAAGATCATGAACTATGACCAAGTTAAAACCCTTGCCAAATCAATTTTTAAAGAAGCAAACTCAGAACTTACGACCATTGCAATTTCCGACATTGATACTTTTTGTCCTAGTTATTCAACTTTAAATGATAACGAAAGAATGGATTTCTTCTCTCATTTGCTTGCCACTTTAAGTATGTATGAGTCTGGGTTCGATACAGAAAATAAATTTGTTGAAAATAACGGCAATATCAGTACCGGTTTATTACAAATTTCTCTTCGATCAATTTCGGCCAATTATAAAGAAGATGGCTGCAGTATTATTAAAAAAAGTGACGACTTAACCGATCCTGACAAAAACTTGCGCTGTGGAATAGCCATAATTACCTCTCTTGTAAAAAAAGATGGCTCTTTGGCCAAAGCTCCAAAAGCCGGTGCAAGTCGCTACTGGTCAACACTTAGAGCTCCTTACACTGTCTACATAAAATCACTTGGAAAAAATGTGAAATTAGGTAAAAGAAATTTAGTGATTCAAGATTTAAAGAAAAATTATCCTCGATGTCTACAAGCTATTTAAATGCCGCTAATTTTTTAAGATGTTCAACTCTTAGCATGTGATACTGAATTTGCTCTATTGAGTACTGATGTTGTTTTTGCACAGGACAACTCAAACGGGCCAGGCATCGATCAGCACAATTTGAAGCCTCACCTAATCGATAGTTTGCACAACCCTTGAGATCTATTCCCATTTCATGAGTTGCACTAGCTGGACAATTGGTTAAACAAGGTTTAAACAGACAATTTTCACATGGAGATAATTGAGATACTAGAGCACTCTCTTCCACCACACTTTTAGTTAAAAAACAAAGGCGAAAAGCAAACCAACTGCCAAATTGATTGGATATATCCAGCCCCATTGGTGAAGGATAAGAAAAACCAAACAATCGGCTAAATTTTTGTAATGGTGGAAAATAAATTTTACTTGGGTAAAGGATTTTAAAATCCTTAAACTCTGAAAGTTCACTCAGCTTATCGAGAGAAAATTGATCAATGGGGTTTTGGCTTTCATCTAACGGTAAGGTCAATTGCTCCCAGAAATCTTTACCACCATTGCCAATTAAAACCAGAGACTGATAAAGCTCAATCTCTGGTACTTCGTTTTTTATAATTTGATAGATTTCAGAAGTTAACTTTTTTAGCTCGACACTCAAAAAAATATTGAGACCAAATTTTGCGAAATCAGATTTAGCAACTTTCCAATCGACTGATGCCATTTAAAAAAAGCCCTAACTTTGGCCGTGACATTTTTTATATTTTTTTCCACTCCCACAAGGGCAAGGTTCGTTGCGTCCCACTTTAGGCTCTTGGCGAGTAATTGGAGTCAATGGTTCGTGCTCAACCTCTGGAGGATGCTGGTGATCATGATCATGATTATGTGCAAGCGGGTTTTCATGCATGCTCTTGGTTATTTTTAAATTGATAAAACTATTTTCTTCAATTGGCTTTGGCGCTTCTTTTACCACTGATTTTTTGGCAGGCGCTTTCTTCTTGGCAGGCGCTTTCTTCTTGGCAGGCGCTTTCTTCTTGGCTGGCGCTTTCTTCTTGGCTGGCGCTTTCTTCTTGGTTGGCGCTTTCTTCTTGGTTGGCGCCTTCTTCTTGGCTGGCGCTTTCTTCTTGGCTGGCGCTTTCTTCTTGGCTGGCGCTTTCTTCTTGGCTGGCGCTTTCTTCTTGGCAGGCGCCTTCTTCTTGGCTGGCGCCTTCTTCTTGGCTGGCGCTTTCTTCTTGGTTGGCGCTTTCTTCTTAGTGACAGTTTTCTTTTTAACGGCCATGATCGCTCTCCTTTAAAAAATATAATATCTTGTTACGAATGCTCTTGTTCAATTCCTTCGACAGCTGGGAAAAACTGTTGTTTTAAACCAATTAAATGCCCGGCAGGAATCGGTTTGCCAAGTTCATCTATCGAAAAAACATCCAATGGCAAATTCAGCGATTGGCGAACCTTCTCCATCGTGAGGGGCGCAAAAGGATGAAGCATGATCATTAAATTTTTTAAAACATAAAAGCAGCTATAAAGCGCATCGGCGCGACTTTCCTCCGGCATGCGATCATCATGGGGTTTGTATTGAACAAAAAAACTATTTATCAGTCGTGCATAGTTTTCGATAGCAAACAGTAAGGTCGAATACTCGGCGCGCTCCATTTGTTTGGTATATCTTTGCACAATTTGCATTGTCTCTTTTTCAGCTTTTTCTATTAATTTTCCATTGGGAACTTTGCCATTAAATTTTGAATGAACCGCGGCGATAGGTTTTTCGATAGCTGCATTGAGTGGGCCGGCCAAAAATTTATTTCGTTCAATAAATGTATGAAAGTCGAAATTAGATGATTTTTCCGGCAAACTTAAAAGCGCTAAAAAATAGCGAACCTGATCGGGTTCATATCCCAACTCGTTAATCAATTGATCACCAGTAAAAAAGTTTCCTCGCGACTTGCTCATTTTTTCGCCGTCGACCATTAAATGGAAGCAGCCAAAAATATCAGTCAATTGAAAATCTCCAGCCACTGGTAAATGTTGAGGATCTGCTTGTGAACCTAGCCACATCGCTCCTTGCATCAGAACATAAAAATACACGTTATCCTGACCTAAGAATTGATAAATTTTAGCCCCAGGATCTTTCCAAAATTTTTCATACTCTTGAACATCTCTTCCTTGATTTTTCAATGCAACTTTGGAAAAAGAAATCGGCGCGATGAGTGAATCCGGCCAGACATAAAGGGTTTTACCTTCCATCTCAGGATCAAGATCTTTCGGAAGTGGAATTCCCCAAGTGACATCGCGAGTGATGGACCGATGGGCCCAGCCATCTAGCAACGTGCACTCAATACCTTTATCCTCCAACATTTTTAAGCCGGCATTCATGTCAGCTTTTTTATCAAACTGTACCACGACTTTCTTACCTGGAGCATATCGACTTTTATGCTTTGGGAGACTCTCTCTCATTTCTTTAAATAATGGCTCGTGAGTATTATCAAATTGAAAAGCAGGTAAAACTGTTCCTAATACTTCATTGAAAACCGGAGTGCGCCATTTGCCTTGCTTTGTTTGAATCCATTCGGCCAACTCATCTGAAACTTTCCAAAGATCAAGCCACCAATGAACAGTGTCTCTAAGCTCTGGAGTCGCATCACTCAGAGAAGAACGAGGATGAATCAATTCACTAGGATCGTATTGGGTTGAGCAGACTTCACAATCATCACTATAAGCATTCTCATTAGTGCACTTAGGATTTGGACATTTACCAGTCACATTCCGATCTTGCAGGAAGCGGTTTAACTTAACGTCATACCACTGCTTGCTGATTTTCTTTTCCAACATTCCATTTTTAAATAATTTTCTAATGAAATCCTGAGAAAGTTCAGCATGCATGGGAAAACAATCTGGGCGAGAGGTGCCTGAATAAACGTTTAGTGAAATACCATATCGATCCATGGTCAGCTTTTGCTTGCTGTGGATTTGGTCAATAAATTCTCGAACACTCTGACCATTTTTAATCGCTGCCACTTCAGATGTTGAACCATGGTCGTCAGTTCCACAAACAAAGAGAACATTTTCATTGCCAATGAGCATGCGCATATAGCGAGCTAGGACATCCGCTGGCACATGTGCTCCGGCCAAATGACCCAAGTGCAGGGGTCCGTTTGCATAGGGCATGCCTGCAGTAATAACCGCCGTTTTTGGTCGTTTTACCAGTTCAAGGATAGCTTTCACATCTGAGGGGGGAATGTATTGTTTGTTCATAAAATTTATTATAAACCATCGTTCAATTTAGACCAACAATTTTACATTAGGAAAATTCGAATATAAAAATATCGCGATTACAATTCTTGGGAGAATATTTTGCCAAAACTGTTTCTGAGCTTAACTTCTCTCGATGGCCGCAGTCATTCATGGCAGTAATAAATTTTTGAATATAGGCCCTTCCAGGATCAGATAAAATGATTTTTCCACCTGGTTTTAATAAAGCAATTAAAGCCTTGGCAACTTGCAATGGATGCTGACTTTCATAGAGGATGTCAGAACCTATGACCAAGTCAAATTGTCCCAAATCACCTCTCATGCGATCAGTCTCATTGCGCCAATTCATTACTTTATATGGAAAAAAGACTTGATTCTCGCGCTGATTAATCTCTAAAAATAAAGGGACATCAGCATGAAAGTCAGTTGCCAGAACATCGCCTCCCATTTTTGAAATAACAAAGGAAGGTAGCGCTAGGCCGCAACCAATTTCTAAAACGCGCTTATCTGAAACATTCATTCCAAGCAAATACTGACTCAAGCCAATCCCCGCTTCCCATAGCACTCCAAAATAAGGGCAGTACTCTTCAGCTAACGAATTGTCTTGATCTCCATCTCCAAAGAATTCACAAAGAGTGTCAATGCTTTGGTCGAGATCAAAGAGCGATGTCATCTCAAAGTTTAAAATGCAAGTTTTTTTAATATGATAGTGAAAACCGTGATTGCTCTTCATTGCAAAAACTACACATCTTCAAATCTTTTGTCGTCATGGGCGGGAATTGCACTCATTCTAACTTTGGGAACTTCCTCTTGAAAGGCCATAACGGGCTTATCTTTTTTTACTACTATTTTAGGTATTGACACCTTTTTATCAACTTTAACTTTAACTTTAACTTTAACTTTAGCCATTGGTTTTATAGCAGGTTTTTTCTCGATCATTTTTTCATTCACAATACGTCCTTCTACCGCATGGGCCAAACTCTTGATTAATACATTAAGCTTGTCGGCCTGATCTGAAAGTGAATTTGCAGCACTGGCCGATTGGGCAGAACTGGCAGTATTTTGTTGAGTGACTTGATCGAGTTGTGAAACCGCTTTATTGATCTGATAAACACCCTGTGCCTGCTCCTGGCTAGCTGCCGATATATCTGAAACCATTTTTGCAACACTCGTAACAGAAACCAGTAATTCATTAAAAACTTCTTGGCATTGATGAGCAACCCGAGTTCCCGCTTCGAGCCGAGAGCTACCATCAGAGACCATTTCACCGATTTTCTCTTTAGAGTCTCTAACTATGCTTTCAACTTTTTTGATACTGCCTTCAAGCATCTTGGTAATTTCCAAAGCAGCGTCTCCACTCATTTCTGCCAATTTCCCTACTTCTTCTGCCACAACACTAAAGCCTTTACCTTGCTCTCCTGCCCGTGCAGCTTCAACTGAAGCATTAAAAGAAAGTAGCTTGGTTTGGAAAACTATTTCATTGATGACTTTAGTTTTTGTGCCAATTTCATTAATAATTTTTACAATATTTTCAATCTCTGAGTTGGTACTATTGATTTGCTTCATGATCTCGGTATTGCTTTTATTTATTTCACTAATGGCTTCAATCATATGATCAACAACCTGCTTACCCTTTTCAGCGGAAGTTAAACTTTTTGCTGTTACGCTTGAAGATTCTATGGCGTTGGCAGAATTAGCTTGAATCATCGAACTGATCTGCTCAATAGTTGAAGAAGTCTCTTGAAGGGATGCCGCTTGCTCAGTTGTAGCTTGAGATAAAACTTGTGAGGAATTGGCTATTTGGTTTGCAGCCACTGAAACCTGGCCTGAATAATCAGTAAGCTCATGGGCTATCGTTTGAATTTTTTTAGAGATTGAATTACCCACGAAAAAACTTAAAAATGTTGAAAATAAAACCATGACTACAAGTAAAACCAATTGCACTTGCATGGCATTGGCAGAAGTCTCTTTGGCGTCCTTGCTCCAAGACTTTGATTGAGCGCCCTGAAATTTAATTAAACTTGAAATATTTTGCCCGAATCGGTTATGTAAAATCATCAAATCAGTACTACTTTTACCAGTTAATCGATTGAGGACTTCTGATTTAAAGTCTTTCCAGGATGCAGAAACAGTTTGATAAATTTCATCCTCACCTGCAACAAAAGGAATATCCTGATACCATTTATCTGATTTTTCGTAATTGGAGATATGAGCTAAAATAGTATTTTTGAGATCATCGGATTTTCCTTTTTGCTCCCAAAGTGAGATAAAAAGATAGATATCTTTTTGTGTAGCGAGCATTTCCCCTAATGCTTCGGCATTGGGAAGATTAATCTCTCCAACGTGAGAATATTTTTCTCCAACTTGCGATGAAATGTAAATACCAAAACCAGAAATCATGGTCCCCAAAAATGCAGTTAAAAGACATAACAAAATTATTTTTGCTCGCAAACCCAATGTGCCAATTCCCATATATTTAATTCTCCCAATTCACTTTTTAGATTACTCATTATAAGTTGATATCTAAAAACTTACAATCGAGTAAAGACTTACGAAAAAGTTTCGGTCTGACTTCATCATATGACTTAAGAAAACCTTAAAAGACTAAAATTCCCAGACTAAAGCCGTAGCGATCAACGGCCAATTTTGTATTACCGGAAAGACTATGATGCTTATAAAATGCATTTAAGCTAAAAATGCCCTCAGGCTTATAGGTATAATAAAGGATATATTTAATTCCAGATAAGGGGGTCTCAAGAGATGATTGGCTAGAAACGGTTTTAGAAATAGAAGCTTTGACATTCATTTTAAAATCCCAAAGTGAAAAGCCTTTAACAAATCCTAGAGTTCCATAATGAATTTGATTAGAAATATTTTTTAGTTTTGAGCCGATTAAAATTTCTTGAGTATTAAAAGTGTTTAGTTTTTCAAAGTCATAGCCTGAATAAAGACCGAATTGACTTTGGGGAAAAAAATACTGGTAGTATAAGTTCCCTCCAATCTCTGCCGGAATCGCCATGGTTGAAGTGGTTGAGTCACTGTTGGTAATACTTCCCTTAGAAGATTGTGCCCAGTAAAGACTGCTGACTAAGAAATGCTTTTTTTCATCATCTCCAGAACTCATTCCCAGACCGAGGGTGATAGGAAAATTTTGCCCTGAAGACACATTTTGATTATTTGTTTTTTCAGTATAGCTGCCAAAAGAATTGGCATAAAAAGCACTAAGCGAGAAACTACGATTAAATTCAGTTGAAACATCCTCTATTGGCAATTGTGGTGTCCATGTCGAACCAGAGAGATAAGCATTGTAAGGATAATCGACATAAATCAATTGATTTTTAGGTGGATGAATCCAATTCGTAATTTGGGGATTCCATTTCTTAATTTCTTTTGAATATTCTAAAAGATCGTCTCCGTATTTCTTCTGAACTCGATAGAGATTTCTTTTAGCAATTTTTTCTATTGAATCATCTGATTTAATCTTATCTATTTCAAAAGCTTGAGCTGAAATGGATACAATCGCGAAAAGACATATTAAGAAAGCTCTTAATCTGCATTGTCTAATGGACATTTATTAAAGCTCCAATAAAATGAAATTGAATCAGTCAGAATTAAGGTTATCTCCAAAATTAAATTTAGTAAATTGGGAAAACTATGACCTAGAGGAAACTAAGGCTAACTAATTTTTGATGTATGCACTAGATATGACTGATCTCAAAAAGTCATAATGATTTTTTATTATAAGCTCATGTCCCATTGAGTGAAAGGGATGATTAATTTTAACTTTTTGTAGTTCTCTGCCAACATAAACCATAGATTCAGTCTGCTTGGCCGCAGGAGCAACCTTTATATCAATTAATAAATGTTTCAAAAATCGATGAGTTTTGTCTTTGAAAAAAAAGGCAAAAACTTCTTGGGCACAAGCGACACTCTCACAGAACTGATAGGCACTTTCTGGGATAACTTTGACTCCAACTGCTTCTTCGTAACTTACACCTCGGTCAAAGGGAAATCGTTTCCCCATCTCCCGTAGGACCATTCCCTTTAGTTCTCCAACGACAAGAAGTTTTTTTATTTCTAACTCAGATAAATGATTCGTTAGCTTTTCAATAATTTCGTCTTTAGCTAAATTATCTCCAAGATTTACTTCTGCCTTTTCATAAAGCTCTTGAGCATCAATATAATTTGTAAAACTTAATGTAGGATAAGGTGCAATCCAAGACCATGAATAATAATCGAGAATAGAGCTTGGCGAGATGATGCGATTAACCGGGCGGGGGAAGCCTGATCGATTCAAAAGATCGATTACAACTGTGGCACAGTTTCTTTTGAGAAAACTATAGTTGCCCAATTGCTCATCATGCTTTAAAAGCATCTCATCAAGATTTTTTATTAAACTTTGTCGATCGGCGTGGGTTGAGAGGATAATTTTGCGCTCAATACTCCTTTTTTCTTTTATGACATATTGAGACCAAAAATCATAAAGTGACGATACTTGAACAGCAATTGGGTAACGACCTGAAATAAAGCCTGCATAATATTTAAATTTGCCAATTTTTTTAATTGTAGATTCATCATCATAAACGCGATTAGGATCAGCTAAAAATCCAATCACAATGTCATCGCCCCAATCTCCATCTTTAGCAACTAGTCTCAAAAAGGTATGACCAAAACTTGAAATTAATCCATCTCCGGCCCCTGCTACCAGAACTTCAACCCCAATGATGTTTTTAGATTTTAATTGCTCAATCAATTCTAAACGCTGAGCTTCGATATCAATCGCCTGTATTTTTTCGGCATGAACAGGTGAACAGGTGAAAAAACAAATGGCAAGGGCACTTAATAAAATAGTTAATTTCATTTTGCGACCCCACTCCATAAAGAGTCTTATTTAAAAAATCTGATCATTTCAACTAAAATTTCATTATATGACCATGGCTCTGCTACCTGAAACTTTTTGCCACTTTGGTCAGTAAAGTTTTTTCGACAATAAGACACATCTTCTTCCAGTGCATTTAAACGTGCTATTATCTCTTCGTCAGAAGGTTGAGTGTGGCACGCAGTTTTAACCTCTTTTATAAAACCCGAGAGCCGCTTTCCTTTATGAATTTTAGACTCCATCAGCAGTTGCTTGGCATCAGCAATGTGAGATAATTTATTTTCATTCATGGTTGTTAAGGTTGATGAGAAAAATGGATATATAAGGATTCCTGGTGTAACACAAATAAGCAGCCCTACTCCAGCGCTACCTCCGTAAATACTCCAACGTTCTCCTTTTAAGTGCGATGAGTATGCATCCAAACAGGAATCAACTCGTCTGATGTCGTCGCCATCAGCGGATTGGGCCACATTAGCCCAAGTCAATATACTCAAAAGAATAAAAAACCACATCTTTTTCATATGAACTCCTGATTTAAAAATTAAGTCAAAGCTAAACAAAGCAATTTGTAGACCAAAATGAAGTACTTAAAAAACTACATCTTTTAAGGCACTTAAGAAAGAAATGGGCGCTTGGAGCTGGATAAAAATTGACAGTTGATTAGATTTTATACGCCTTAAAGGGATCCTTCCCGCAAGCCTTTTTCAATTTCATCTGCAAGATGATGGGCCAAAACTTGCGCTCCTAAAAGAGTGTAGTGACTGAAATTGTAAGGGTAACGAGGTTCAAAGAAATACTTTTCTCTAGGAGCATTATCAAAAATTTTTTCATTATCAATATAAATAACTCTGTCTAATTTGCCCGTAAGTTTTTTAAGTGGCTCTAGACTAAAAGTCGGATACTGCATAATGATTAACTTGGCACCAGTTATGTTAGCCAAGTGAGAAATTTGATAAAAATTCTTTGAGGTTTTTGAAAACTTCGCCTTGAAAATATCATACACATTATTCATCTCGTTAAAGTGATGATGACTTTTATAATAATCAGCTAGTGCAAAATAATCCCCAACGACATGATTTTGAGTTGTAATTTGCTTAAACAAAGCCTTCGCTTTATCATTTTCTCCATTAATCTCATAAATTTTCCTAAGCAGATTAACACCCGAAAAATAAAAATTTGCTGTATTTACAAAGTAGTGTAAATTCTTTTCAGCAAGAGCGTATTCTTTATTTAAAAAATATAATTCAGAAAGAAAAAAAGTACATTCTCTATAAATATCTTCATCAGCTAAAACCTGAACCAATTCTCTCATTGAGGCTTCTTCTGAGCGATCAAATCTAGTTTCTTTTTTAATTCCGCAGCTATTTTCTAAAAGAAAAATTCCTTTTCGATAATGATGACTTTGCTTTTCTAATTGACTTTGAAAGTTAAGCAATACCAACTCATTGCGCTGAGGATAAGACTTGGACCTTGACCAAAGCGATTGAGCCGCTTTAAGGTTATTAGTGTTTAGATAGAGCATCATAAGCTCTTTGAGAGCATAAGGATTTTGGGGATGTTCTTTTAAATATTCTTTTAAAACCGCTTCGGCGTTAGATAGCTGATTAAGCTCTAGAAAGTACGAAACAAGAAGGAAGGTACCAAATCCATGTAGTTTTTTAACACTCGTCAAAAGACTAAGAGCTTTTTGATATTGCCCAGTTCGAATAAAATAAAAAGCTAAATATTCTTGATGAACAATTTCTCGAAGCTTTGAATCTTCTAATTTTAAATTTTTAAAACTTGAAGCAAAAGCTATGTCTAAATAAACTGGTCTTCTGTTATTTTCTAAAAAACTATTTGAAAGATCTTGAAATTCACTCACCGTTTGAGTGTCATCTCTTCCCGAATATTTTTTTACTAACTGGTCATAAAGCAGATTAAGATAATTATAAAGACTTGAACGATCCATCGCTAAATGCAAATATCTTTTAAAAGCAATGGTCGGCCTATTCTTTTCATGATCTTCAAACTGATCATTCATTCCCATCATGTTAACTATAATATTTGGCCGATGCATTTTTAGATATTTTTTAAGTTCAGAATAAATGATATTTGTCTCTCCACCCATGATCGACTTGTTTGTCACTTCAAAATGATAGGGAAGGTTTTTTTGGTTTAAATATTTTTCCAAGAACACTGGATAAGCAGAATCTTGAACGAGAAGGGTGTTCTGCTCATTAGCCGCTACGGCAGAAGTTGATTCGCCTGTAATGACAATCGATATAATCTTTTTGTGATCTTTATTCTCTAGATGAGAGCTGTTTTGCTTTTCCTGATAAAATGAAAAGAGGGTTGCACTAACACGAATGGATATTTCAAGAAATAATAACAAAACAAGACAGCCAATAATAAAACCTATAAATTTTCTTTTCATGGCACAACTTTAACAAAATTTTAAATTCTTGACAGCAAAAAGGCATTTTTTTCTACAAAAATAACTTTCCATTTTCCACTTCTAATCATTTTTTTAATTAGCAGATCATTTCGCAAGGGGCTCAAAATGGCGAGACAAGCCCCATAATAATCAAGATATTGTTGCCAACCAATAGAACGCCCAGACAAAACATCTTGATTTGAGTTATAAACATCTTTGCTATAAATAATGTTTCGTTGATCAATAAAAATCTTATTGCTGACGGTTAATCTAAGAAAACTTCCATATTCCCAATCATTAAAAATCGGACAACTTTTTTTATCATGATTAATTCTTGCGGCCATGTCCCAGAGGGTATCTTCTTCAAAAATTGATTTGCGGCTTTCCGGCAGCAGATTTGTAATATTTTTTTTAAATGGAGGAAGTAACATAATTGCAAAAACGACAAACAGTCCGATGATTGCTACTCTCCATTTCTTAGGACCATCACTTGCTACTTCCCCCCCCTCTTTGATTAGACCTTGCGAAAAAAGAAACGGAAGAAGCATTAGAACGCTATAAGAAATGGTCCTGACGCTGAATGGATTTATCAACAAAAAAAATCCAATTGGGTTGTGTAATAACTCAGATAATTTTTTGCCACTTTTTCTTTTTCTTATCATGACCACCAGATAAAGGAGCACTATCGTAGCAAAGGTGAGAAATAATGATTGATGTTGTATCAAGCTAAGATTTTGCCATTCTGAAATATGTCTCTCTTTAGATAAAATCGTCGTTTCTAAAATATAGTCGTAAGTTTTTACTCCAAATGGATTAACTAAAGATGAAAGGAATATAAATAAAAAACCCCATAGATCAATTGATTCAATTTTTTTAAAAAAAATCGCCCTGAAAATTAGACGATATAAATATAAAACGAGAATAAGGATGAATGAACCATGGCCGTTGACCCAAACCACCATGAGAAGACTCAACAACATCACATCTCGCGCAGTGAGTGAAACTTGCTCTTGTTTAAACAAGATAAAAAAAGCAATAACAAAGCCTAGAAGTGAGATAAGCGAGGGGCGTTCTATTAATTGAGGAGTTAAGCCTAAAAAAAAGAGATAGAGAATCATTCTATTTGGTGCTGACCACGGAGAATTTAACTGAAGAAAAGTTTTTTTATAAATAAGATGCAGAACAATTAATAAAATAAAATAATGAAAACCGTAGACTCCAACTAGTCCGAAAAACTTATAGAATATCCCATATACAAGTGAAAGCCCCCAGTTTGGAGCAATGTTTTCTTTTGTTGGCAAGATGCTGAAAAGTTCTCCATGATTCACTGAAAATGTCTTTAGGATCGCCAATCCATCGGCAATCCATCCAAAGAGGTCGACCGATGACAACGGGCCGAGCAACATAAAAATCACTGGAAGCAAATAGGCCATCAATGTTGCAAACTTAGTTCTATTCATGAGTTAATTTTGTCTGCCTTCAGCAAGTCTATGAAGAGACTTGAATCACTTTAACTTTTTTGTCCATAACTTTAAACCATAAAGGTGGAACAAGTGCCAAAAGTATCATGCCAGGATAACCAGAAGGTAGTTGTGGAGCTTCGTCGTGGTGTTTTAAAATTGAGTAAGGAAGATGTGCAGCCGCATGATGATCGGAGTGCCTTTGCAAGTTAAAAAGAAGACCATTGGAAAAAATATGACTTGAGTTCCATGAGTGAATCGGACGAACTTTTTCAAAACGACCATTATTGAGTTCTTTTCGAGAGAGACCATAGTGCTCAATATAGTCAACTAATTCTAAAAGAGTAAACGCAATAACAGATTGCATGAGAAAAAAAATAAGAACTTTAATACCGTATGAAAAACAAATTAATGCAAAAATAAGTGATAAAATCACCCCCCACAAGACTCGCTTCCAATCAATCTCTAAAGCATGAATGAAGCTATCTTTGACAGCCCGTACCCAAAAAGCATAGGCACTTTCACCCAATCTCGCTGAGGCGGGGTCAGCATGGGTGGCCACTCGATAATGATGTCCACGTACATGCTCAACGGCGAAATGCTGATAACAAACTGAAGCTAACAACAAATCAGCTAACAATTGAAGATGCAATTCTTTTTTATGACAGAGTTCATGCCCTACAGTGATACCAAGACCGCCTGTATAGAGCCCTACGACAACAGACAACAACAAGGTATAGGACCAATCATTGGCGGAGGCTATTTGCAAAATGGCCCAAAATAAAAATCCAAAATGTGTAATGAAATAAAAATAAAGTGCAGGTTGCCAAAAGAAATTATTTTTCATGATGATTTCATTTTCACTAGAAAAATTTATTGTTGAAATTCCAATGGCATAATCGGCCAGCGGAATTAAAATAAAGATAAAAGCAAACTCAACAATGGCATAGGAGAAAGGGCTAGAAATCGCAAGAGCTGTCACAATTGTTAATAGAAGAAAAAAGAAAGTTTTAAAAAAATATATAATCTTCATTTTAAAACGCCAACGCTAATCTGGCCAAGAAGCCATATTGAAATGGGGTTTCAGCTGCCCAATAATAGCCAGCACTTGTTTCATTCATTTTATAAAGAGCAGAGACAATTCCAAAGGGAGACTGAGCAAATGCCCCCGCTACACCGACCGCTTTTCCCATACCTGTGACAGCTGAGTAATGCACCCCAAATTCATAGTACATCGGGGTGTAGATATCAACGCCAGACTCATTTTTGAGTCCGTGGTTAATATTGCTATAGCTAAGGGTGCTGTATTGAATATCACTTAATTTAGATTTGATGAGACCTAGGCCAATTCGAGCTTGCCCATAAAATAAATCCCCTGCTAAATACTGTTCAGAAACGCTGGTGTTATTTAAAAGTGCCGCACGAATGGGATCGATTTCCAGGCCCAAAAATAAATACTGAAAAGAAGGCTTCGGATCAACAAAAGTATCAGGATCGTTTGAGTAATGACCTGTGGAAGTACTGATTGCCGCCGGATAGTTACTCGTGCCGTAAGTAAGACCAAGATAAGTGTCGTTTCCTAGAGTCCTAATATAACTGTATTCAGTGGTACGCGCCTTAATATTGCCAAAACTTAGTTTAAAAACCGATGAAGAATCAGCTTTTAATAATTCATCATCAGTACTATAGGATCTAACGGAAATAATATCTTTATTTTGAAAAACAAATCCAGCCAGGTAGCCATTTACTTTGTTTTGGGGACTAAGTCTTATGCCGCCTAAGAGTTTTGCAAATCCAAAATTGCCCCAAAAAAACTCAATATCTTTTGCAGTCCCATGGTCTTCTTTGAACTTTGAATAATTTGTCATCAAGTAATTGCTTTTTACAACCCCATATTTGAGCGAAATATAATTTTTATAATCATTAGCGAGTATCGGCTTCGTAAAAAAACAAAGCATTGGAAAAAAAAAGCCAATTAGCAATCGATTCATGTGGTCCTCTAAAATATTTTTCTTTTAGTAAATAAAATACCTGAAGGACTACACTTTTACCATGGCCTAAAGTGGTTTTCGAACAGAAAAAATACACCAGCGCCATAGATCATGAATTTCACCGTTTGGTAATATTTTAAAGGGATGAACTTTTTTAATTTCATCTGAAGCCGTTAGATAAATTTCTCTTATTTCATGCCGGTGCTGAAAAGTAGTCTCATAACTATTGATCCAGACATCTATATTTTCCCAAACATTCATTTCAGTCATCTGCATTTCAACAAAGCCTCCTCCCAAAAGCATTTTTTTAAAATCCTCTTCCTGAAACATGTTGTAAATAAGTGGTTGTTTCTTTTTAAAAATTCGATACATCCATGCTCCATCAACTTCGCTGAAAGGTAGAATTTGTCCAACCACAAATTGTCCACCAGGTTTTAAGACTCTAAATATTTCCGCTACCGGATTTTCCGGATAGGGAAGCAAGTGCAGTACTTCTCTGGTGCATACCAAATCAAATGAATTGGCAGGAAAAGGGATATTATATACATTGCCCTGGTGAACCTCATCAAGCCTAGTTTTAGAAAGAGCGACCATCTCAGGCGTCAAATCCAAACCAATGATCTTCTTCACTTTGTGCTTAAATGATGCTCCGACGACCCCGCTTCCACAGCAAACATCTAAAGCAATGGCCTCATCATTTTTATCAAAGTGGGCGGCATGAGCTTTAAGTAATTCTTCGTCTGTTATCCAAACCGCTGACGAATGCCATGTCTTTGATCTTTCTCCAAATTGCTTTTTATAAACCTCTTCGTTTATATTCCTTATCCCATATTGCAATAAAATTCTTTCAGCAACTCTTTTGGCATTGACTCTGGTATTGCGCAAACTCTGCAGTCTTTCAAAAACAATCAAAAAATATTTCGAATGGGTTTTGAAATATTGAGTTAACTGCGCAGAGACTTCGGTTTCAACCAAGTCGACAATTTCAAAATTTGTGAGCCTGGATTTAGTTTGACCTTCAAAGTGAGGTGAAAGTAATTTGGCATTTATAATGACAAACATTCCATCGACAGCTTCTTCAATGTCAAGGTGATCACCTTCCCACTTACTTGGAAAAAACTCTGCGATGAGATTATTAAGCGCTTTTCTAATTCCATTTCTAAAAGCATTAACGTGAGTTCCACCTAAAAAAGTATTAACTCCATTAACGTATGATTTTATTAAATTTTCATTTTCTGAAGTCCAGTTAAAGACACCTTCAAAATAAAGATTTTCAGCTTTTATTTCAATCTTTATATTTTCAGCAAAGAGGCTCTGGGTTCGTTGAAGATATTGATTTAAAAGTCCTGATATCCCCTCAATTGATTCATAAATCTCATTTCTTTTTGTTGAATTTACAATAAACTTTAGATTTGGATTTAAAAAAGAAATCTCTTCTGCAAAATCGAAAATTCGATTTAAATCAAAAGAAGTAAAGTCTTTGAAGATTTTTTTATCGGGATAAAAAGTAATCTTAGTTCCAGTTGAATGCTTCAAGGTTGAAATTTTTAGAGGTGTCAATTTCCCAAGTGCTATCCCCTCTTGATATTTTTGAGTAAAAAAACCAAGCGGATTGCCTACCTCTATCAATAATGAAGATGAAAGAGCATTAACACAAGATAATCCAACACCATGAAGACCAGTTGTGAATTGGTTTTTTATTTTTTTAAACTTACTTCCTGAATGTAGCCGTGTTAAAACGAGCTCTAGATTAGGCAATTGTAGTTGTTCGTGCAATTCGGTGGAAATGCCGCGCCCATTGTCCTCAACCGTACAAAAATCATCTCCTACTGTTATTATAATAACTGTCGCTGTACCCTGTATCGCCTCGTCTATAGAATTATGAATTAACTCATACAATAGATGATGGACACCATCATTGCTGACAGAACCAATATACATTGAAGGATTAGTCCTTACGGCCTCGACTTCCGTAAGAACAATAATGTCGTTGCTCATTTTTATTCCTGGAAAATTGTCTTATTTGTCTTCTTTCAATTCGTTTAAAGTAGCGACATGACTACGCTTTAACTTTTCGAGTGTATCAAACCAGCTTGCGACATCAGAGAAGCCCTCATCTCTGGCAACTTTGGCCATTTGAGGAAAATTCATGGAGGACTGTTCGATTTCTGTTTGAAGTATGGACTTGATATTTTGCTGTGTATTTCCGATTGGAACATTCGAAGCGGGGTCCTTAAAATTTCTTAAGAAATCCAGACTCCCATGAACATTATCAATAGAACCGTCAGAAAAATCCTTTAATATTTTTCTGATTTTATCCAAGCCTTCATAGTCGGCAATAACTTGAAAATATTTGTACCTAAAAAAGAGAGTTGCTTCCTCTTCAAATGCTTTTCTCAAATTTTCAAAAGTCTGACTAGATTCAAAGCTCTTGTCCATAAAACTTCCTACAACAAAATATATCCATTATTATTTCTTGGATTGCCTAGCTTATATAATCCACATTGATTCCGTTAAATTCTGTTTTTTCAGAAATCTCACTGACTAATTTCTTTTCGGCCACAACGATTAAAAACAGCATCGTGTCGATTATGTCATCTTTAGTGAATTCAATTTGATGCATCCGTTTAAATTCAGCACCAGCATTTTTATAGGCTTCATAGATAGCATCTCTTTCTGCTTCTGTACTGGCCCCATGATTGATCCATTTACTTACTGATTCCCTTGAGCGGTAATGGATAACATCTAAAACGCGATATCCATTTCTTTCCAACGAGGACTCTAAGTCTCCTGGAGCAAAAAAGTTGACTCGTGCCGGATTTCTCAAGGCTTGAATTTTAAATGAGTCAGCTCGATCATTAACATTGTAAGCGGCCAAATGGGTAAAGACGACTCTCCCTTGAGGTTTTAACACTTCAGCGATTTCCACAAGAGCATGATCTAAGTTAACAAATTGCAGTCCCTGTCTACAAATGACAACATCTACTGAATTTTTATCTAGTGGAATTGGAGTCTCTACCGAATTGATAATCAACTGGTCAACATTGTTCATCGCCTGCTCAGTCATGTCAGAAGAAATATCTAATCCAATAATCTTTTTAACTTTACCTTTAAATTCTTTTGCAACTAACCCCGTACCAGTAGCAACATCTAATACAACTTCATCACCCTTTATTTTGGCTTGATTGAAAATAGTTGTAATAAGTTCTTGATCATGAACCCAATTAGAGGATTGGTTATAAAGCTTTGACCTATTTTTAAAATGCTCTTTTGCTTCTTTGTTTTGTTTTTCCATTTGTTCAAAAATTCTTTTTGTCTCTTCAATTGAATGCTTCTCAATTTGTTTTAGCTCATTCATTCGTACATCTCCATCAAAAACTTGAATGTCCGATCCAATCAAAGTATTGCCTAGATAGACTGGTCTTTTAAAAAATTTAGCTTCTGGTTTTGGAAGATAAATATTTAAAGGATTGCGGTAATCATAGGGACGCTTTTCAATAACATTATTTATAGTTCGATAGACATCTCTTAGCTGGTCGTGAGTTAAGTGCGGGGTAAACTTGATAAAACCGGGCTGTTCAATATCTTCCTCGATTGATCTTTCACGGGACAACCAATCCAAGTGAGCAAGCTCATCTTTAATAATTCCTTCTTTTACAAAGCGAAAATAATCCTGAGTTCCTGTGATTGCAGAGAGATATTTAACCCGGGTAATTTCTCTAAATTCCTGGCAAAAATCAATTGTCTCCTTCATTACTTCCATCGTATCACTTGGGGCACCCACAATGAAAAGTCCACCTATCTTTACTTCAGCTTCTCGGTTAATTTTAATACAATCCATGATGGCATTTTTAGAGGTCCCTTTGTGGTAAGCTTTTAATGTATCTTTTGATACAGACTCCATTCCATAAAGAACTAAATCTAAACCCCGATCACGTAAATTTTTTAGGACTGGAACATCCAGACCGACGACCCGACTGAAAATGACAGACCTAAAGTCATAAGCCGACCATGCTTCGTCAGTAATTCGATTTGTATAGTCCCTGTCGGTAATATAGGTTAAATCGCTCCACCAAACAAAACGAAATTTATATTTTTTATAATGCTCAATTTCTCGACGTACTCTTTCAGGACTCTTGACGTTTAAATCCGGAAAAGCCCTATAGCAAAAAGTGCAGTTCGCATAACAACCTCTTGAATAACTCATAAATATTTCTGGAATGACATCATTGGGCTTAAATCTATCCCAAACAGAAAAATCCTGAAAAGGAAGAGCATCTTGATCAGTGATTTGAGCTCTCTTTTGATTTTGTACTGGAAAGCCTATTTCGTTTCTAAAAACCAGGCCATCAATTTTGTCGATTGATTTGGCAAACTGATTTCTTGAAAACCAATCCATAAATTCAGTGAGAGTCATTTCGCCCTCACCACAGACTGCATAATCGGCCCGCACATGTTTCATAATCAGCATTGGATGGGAGGTAATTAATGGGCCACCTAAAATAATGGGCACGTCAGGTCGTTCTTTTTTTATGACTTCACAAGCTTCGCGAAGATAATTAAAGCTGTCTCCAAAAGTTGAAATTCCGATAATATCAAATTGCTGGATTTTATTTTTTAAGTCCTCGGGTTCATAAATTTCACGCTGATCAAGTAACGTCACTTTATAGCCCAATCCCTTAAGCAAACCAGCAATCATTGAAGGTCCTTCAAATGGTGCAGTATGTGCCCACTCCCAACCGTATGGCATGACAAATGGTGATGGCGGAACAATAAGACCAAAATGAATGGAAGAAGTTTGCTTGGCCTCCTCAGGTAACGGCAATTGCTTTAATCGATTTAAAGTCACATTAAATTCTGAATTCTTAGGTCCAGTTATTTTTACCATAAGTTAGCTCCTGATTATCCCTATCTTAAAACCATTTTGAATTTAGGGGATGCTGATATTTGTCACTACTTCATTACAAATTCATTTCACGATCAATGGTTATACGTAAGTGATAAAAATCAACTAACCATAAAATGAGATAGGCTATTATCATGTGCTTATTCTCCAATCATTCAGGGCTATCAACATGAAAAACAAATTTAATTTTAGTATTATTATTTTTCTTTTAAGTGGCTTTTCGTTACTTTTCTCACAAACAATGCCAACAAAATTGGTCTATGCTGCTCCAACCGTGCTTCCTTCCAGTATTTGCTATATTGCAGTTATTAAGAATTATTTTAAAGAAGAAGGACTAGATGTTGAGGAAAAGATGTTTTCTTCAGGAAGAGACGCCCTTCAGGCATTGGCTTCACAGCAAGCTCAATTTCAATCGGGGTCAGAAACTCCTTTTGTTCATGCAATCGTGCAAGGAAATGATCTCATAACGATAGCAGCTATATCTGAAAATCATGAAGTAGGTTTTATTGCAAGAACGGATCATGGAATTTTAAAACCTGAAGACTTGAAAGGAAAAAAGATTGCAACGGCAGCAGGAACCAACTCTGATTATTTTATGTATCAGTTGTTAAAAAAATATAATTTAAAAAGCAGTGATTTACAAATTACCAACATGAAAGATCCAGACATGAAAATCGCGTTGATTAATGGTGATATAGATGCCTATTTTTCCCGCGAACCCCATCTTTATTACGCAAAAAAAGAACTAGGAGACAAAGCTAAAATTTTTGAGCCCGGAGATCTTTATTATGGACGCCAACTAGTCAACATGAATCGTGATTACGCTTTAAAAAATCCATTAATCGTTAGGAAAATCATTCGCGCGCTCCTAAAAGCCGAAACCTTTATTATTAAAAATCCTGGTGAAGCTCAAAAACTTGTTGCGACAAAATTAAAAATTGATTCCAAAGATATTGCAGAGCTGTGGAAAGACATTATTTATAAAATAGAGCTCGATAAAAAACTTCCTGAGATCTTAGAAAAAATTGGTGAGTGGTCTGCTTCCAGCAGTAAAAAAACGGGGCCTTTACCAAACTTCAAAGATCACATTTACAAAGATGGTCTTAATAATGAAAAGCCGAGTGCCGTTGAAATTCAATAAGCTCATTAAGCAACCTTCAAGTTTAAAACTTTTAGCCTTTGTTCTAACAATAGGGATTTGGGAATTTACTGCTTCAAAAGGAATTTACCGTACTCACTTGTTTCCTCCTCCCTCAAAAATTATTCCAAGTATGATCGACATGATTCAAAGCGGAGAACTTTGGTCTAACTTAAAGAGTAGTTCTCAACGCTGGTTTTTTGGTTATGGAATCGGAACTATTCTTGGAATCACCATGGGGACCTTAACTGGTAGGAGCTACTGGCTAAAACACACACTAGGATCCATCTTTAATGCTTTAAGTTCGATCCCTAAAATAGTCTTGATTCCATTGGCAATTCTTTGGTTTGGTCTTGGGGAAACCCAAAAGATTTTATTGGTAGCTTGGGGCAGTTTTTTTCCAATTTGGCTAAACACTCAAATGGGAATTGAACAAATTGAAAAAGAATATTTGTGGACGGCAAATAGTTTGGGTATTAAAAATGCATCTTTGTTTTTTCATGTCATCATTCCAAGTGCACTCCCCAACATCATCACCGGTATGAGAATAGCAATATCAACAGCAACATTTTCTTTGGCAGCAGCTGAAATGTCTGGTGCCTTTAGCGGGATCATTCATCAAATATTTTATTCTCACGAAATGTTTCAAACTGAAAGGATGATGGCCGGAATGATTTACGTAACTATTTTTTCATTTCTATTAAATGAAATGTTTATCTTTTTAGCTAAAGTCATTGTTCCCTGGGCAACGACAAATAGAGAGCAATTCAATGAGGAATAGCTTAATAATAAAGAATTTAAGTTTTAAGTATGAAGAAAGTCACAATTTGATTTTTGACAAAATAGATATTGTCATTTCAAAGGGGGAATTTGTTTGCATTCTCGGTCCATCAGGCTGTGGAAAGAGTACTCTTTTAAATATAATCGCAGGCTTTATTAAGCACCAGCATGGAAGCATCGAACGCGCCGATAAGGTAAGTATGGTTTTCCAAAAAAACAATCTCTTCCCTTGGAAAACGGCCTTAAAAAACATCACACTTGCTCTTTCGGCGCAAGGTCTTAATCAAGAGGAGTCTTGTAAAAAAGCAAGACATTATTTAAAGCAAGTTGACCTCGAAGGTCACCAGCACAAGTATCCCTTTCAACTTAGTCTGGGCATGCAACAACGAGTCGGAATTGCTAGAGCTTTTTCACAGGAATCTGAATTACTTTTGATGGATGAACCCTTTGGTTCGCTTGATGCTCAAACCAGATATAAAATGCAGCAACTTCTTTTAGAAATTCGAAAGAAAGAATTAGTAACCATAGTTTTTGTTACTCACGATATTGATGAGGCAATCTTACTGGCCGATCGAATTATTTTGTTATCGAATTCATCAGGCACAATCAAAGAGGAAATCGTTATAAATAAAAAAAAAGAAATTGAAGGCCCAGTGATAATGGACCGGTCACAATTTATTGAAATTCGAAATAAAATATTTAAGCTTCTTATATGATCTGGAAAACTAAAATCTAAAATCTAACTTCTAGTATTACCGTCATCAACATCAAAATCTATTTTGAAATAATCACGCTGAATATCTTGAACAAAATCCATTGTATAAAAATTAATCGTATTTGTTGATTCTTCGTAAAACCAAACTCCACCAGCCTCTTTAGGGCCTGGTGGTAATAACTTATCTTTGTAATAAACTTTGATAGTACTCACCACTGGACGCTGTTTTAAAAGAAGACTTGGCAAGCTAACTAACGAGGCGATGTCTTTACCTATTTTTGCGAGATCAGAACCAAAATCATCGATACAGGCCGAAATATTAAATCCTCTCGTTAGATTGATTGCTGCTTCAAACTGACTTCCAGCATAGGGATCATCATCTCCTGGATTGGTGCATCCCTGTAAATCTTTACGATTAAGAGCGCCATAAAAACGAAGAATTTTATTACCTGCAACATATTGCGATAGTGTTTTCACAAAATTTGGAGCATCGTAAGCCGAACCGAAATCAATCATACTCTGCTCTTTTTCGTCAGTTATCATTATGACTACCAAATGTGAATTTGGTCTTAAAAAAGCTGGTCGAGATGCTGTCGCTCCGTTGTATAAATCGAGAACTCTTTTTACATTGTAAAAAATATATTCGGAAGAATCACCATTGGTACCTAAACTAGAAACGACATCTTGAAATTGAGCGACCGTGCGATCAAAAGAAGTGGGATCGCGCGGATCAATGAGTGTCCAATCAAATGGATTGGCAAAGCCTAGAAATGGAGCTTGAGATCTATCGGTGGTAATTATTCCGATCTTCCAATTTATGTAAGGCTGCTTTGCAAATTGTTCTAAAAAGATGCGGGAGTTTCGAATAACCCCTTGTTGAATAGAATTCATACTTCCAGAGTTATCAATGACCATCAGTACATCAATATTCTTGTCATTTTCCAACAGACTCAGCGGATATATACGCTTGTCGACTTCAATGGCCGGTAAATTTTGGTAGTAGGCGTACTTTGTATCTTTTGAACACGAAAGAGCAAAAAGAACTAACAAAAATAAGAATCTTAACTTCATTTCAACTCACCTTTAAGGCATTTGTTTTTGATAGAGGCACTCATATGAAACAATTCGTCTCCCCACAAAACACCATCGTAAGGAAAACTTAACTGGTTGTTTCGAACAGTCGCGGCACTTTGTTGACTGACTTCATCACTGCCGGCAATTTTCATATTCATCTCTATTTGTCTCATGCGAGAGATCAACTCAATCTTCACAAATTGCATTTTATAAAGAGCAGTTTCAAGCAGAGTTTTACGATTAATCCATTGAGCATTAATTTCATGTTGAAGAGAATTATCAATTGCTACTACTTGATCTTGAATTTGCATAGTGTATTTAGAGTCTAGCTTCTTGCTTTCTAAACTCATTTTCTCTTTTAGCAATGAAGCTTTTGCTTTTTGTAAGTTCGTAATGAAGAAATTGGCCATAACCGGTTGAGCCTTAGGATCATTTAAGTTCTTATCAATCTCTTTTGCCCATTTTCGATTAACCTCAACAAAACGCTTTAAAGCGTCTCTTGATTCGCTGAACTGGCACAACATAACATTGGCCATGGCACTTACTAAATAAGCTTCTGGATAAAATTTATCGTTAAACACAGTTAATTCAAGTGTCGCTAACTCTCCCTTGGTTCGAGAGTAATCTCTTTCTTTTAAATGTGCCCATAAAGATTCGGTTCTAGCTTTTAGAAAATAACTAGAACTTTCTGGAATTAAGTCATAGTACTTTGTAGACTCAGCCACTGATCCAGCTTGATACAGAAGACGAGCAAGAGTCATAAAATACAAAGACAATTCCTCTTCATTATTAGAATTTTTTAAAATGGGTTCAATTACCGTTTTAATGATTTTCCCAGAAGCCCCCAGCTTACCATTTTTAGCAAAATGAAGAAGTGCAGTTTGGGCTAATGGCATTCTTAAGGGATCAGACTCATCGAGCTTGCCAATCCAAACTAGAGCATTGTCCTTAGTTCGAAGTGCCTTTAGTGCTTGAAGAGAGTAGTTTAATTTAGAAGGAGTAGCCTCAATTCGTTTAAGCTTTTCAGAAGCATTTTGAGTTAAGTAAAAACCATTATCCACGATGATCTGTGTGGCTTTTGACCCTACGATCTGATCGAGGGCTATTGCCAATTCACTTTGGAGAAAATTACCGCTAGAAGCCAGTTCTATCCATTGAGAAAGAAAAGTTTGAACATGTCCTGTTTGAAATAATAGATACAATTCGCTTGCTTGCTTTAAAGCTAAAGACTTTTGATCCTTAATCGATGGTACTAACGAAAGAGCCTTATTGAATTGTTTATCAAGGATGAGCTCTATCCAAAGGTTGGTTGCGACATCCCTAACTCCCAAGGCTTTCCACGTTGAGTAAAGCTGGATTGCAAAAGGGTTATCAAGGCTGAGCTTTTTCTGAACTTGTAGCTGGTTTGAAAAATCAATATCACTTCCTGCAAGATTCTGAAGTGTTCCCGAATCAGCTAAAAGGTTGAAGCTTGAGCCAAGTATCAAACTTACAATAATTTTTTTCATCCGCGATCACCTGTTCCGAACAAGTAACCGAACTCGAGGTAACCAATACCATTATGAATACTTCTTTCGCCATTTAATTGGGATTGAGTATAAAATTCATTCTTAATTCCAAATCGAGCGCTGGCATGTTTTCCAAGCCAGAAAGATAAGCCAAGATCTGCAAAGGCTAAGTTTTTATCACCAGAGGAAAGCTTGACCTTGCCACCGCCTAAAGCAATATATTGATCAAAGTATACTACGGTGTCTGCAGTCCAGCGCAATTTTCCGTAAACAGTATTAAAGTTTACAAATAGTTCTTGGCCATTTAAGGCGTAATCAGTATCTGGAAGGATTTGCTTTGAATCAAATAAAATTTTTCCGGAGCTTGTTAATGCATTGGTGTAACGAGTGTAACGAGCACCGAGGGCCCACTTACCATTGATATGATAGCGGTAAGCCAAAGCCGTTTGTTGAGTAGAGAGGTGGCTATCAGCTGTGAAATTATTAGCACCTTGAATGGTGACTTCATGACGATTCACCAAACTTGAATAGCGAGTATTTAAAACATATAATTTATCTTCACTAAGAACAGTTGTTACCTTGTCATTAGGAATATTGAGCGAGTCCAATTTTTTTTCTAAGTCAGAACTGCCTTGGGCAAAACCTTGGGCACTAGCTAACAATGAACAAGTAATAATTAATTTTCTCATCATACACCTCAAAATTGACCCTTAATCATTGTATTAAACCATTGAACAGGAATTTGCTCATCACCCGGAGAAACCAATAAATCGGCCCATTCCGTACCAAGAAGAGAAATTCTGCCACCATTTTCGCGATTACAAACAACACCAATGACATAGGGATTATTGCCATCAAGTGATAGACCTAGAACTCCCTTGCAAACTTTATCTGGTTCATAAAGTCCTCCATTAAAGAGCATTGGATCTTTTGATTCCGAAGACGCATTTCTCTTTAAAAAAACTGGAGCCTTTGGGTCGCCAAATTGGCGCGTTTTAGCAAACTGCATTTTATCCAAAGGAGGAAGATTGGGAAGCTGACTATAACGACCAATCGTAATGAGGCCATAATCATTTCTGAGCTTGTTGAGAAATTTTTCAGGCAAATGATCTATTAGAGGAGAAGCTACGACGATGTTTTTAATTTTTTCAATAGACTTCATAATCATTGGCTGGACATCATTGTCCATCAATGTACTTGTCCCAATCACAAGAGTATCTCTTCCCGAAAGATTACGAAGGTTAACTTCTTGAATCGCAGGATTCATTATGTCCACATTTTTAAAAGTTGATTTGTAAAAAACAACTTCTGGGTCGCGGGTAGAATCAGCGAAAAAAAGAGTTTTATTTCTATCTTTTGGAAAAACTTCTATTAAGAAACTTTCGGCCGAGGAAACACTATAGTCCGAAGTCGCTTTTAAGTTAAATTGAAAAACACCTGGCTCTGTGAAATTCAATCGAAGAACATCACCACTCCAAGTTACATATTTGCGAATTTCTACTGGAAATATTTCAACCTTAGGTTTCAAGTTTGGGTCTTCACTGTCTTTTACTTGAATTTTCTTCGTAACCGTTTCGCCATGATTTAAATAAATCATTTCGCCTGCTGGCCAATCAGTGCGTGCAATCTGAGGAGGAACCCGCGATTTTAATAAAATTTTGACTTTGGTTGAAGATTCTTTGCAGTTATCAATAGAAGACCAATTGCCCAAAACACACGATCTAAAAGTTAGGGTAAATTCTTCACCATTATGAACCGGAGGAATATCAGTCCACAAAACATTTAGGACTGTTGAGCTACTTTCTTCATTTTTAATTTCTTGAAAAGAAAACTTACCGAAGCCAGGTCTTCCCGTAATCATACTGACTTGAGGAGACATTTCTTTATTTAAGTCATATCCCACCACCTGAAAACTAATATCTAAGCCTTGAGTTAGGTTTGGAGGTGTAACTAATTTTGATTCAAGTCGTTTGTCATTGACCGTAATTTCCAAATCCTTGCTCATCATATGATTGGCTGGATTTGCTACAATAATTTTACCTTTATAGACTTTTTTATCACCGTCAGAGCGACGATTTACGTGATAATAATCAGGAGTAAATTCTAACTTGTATGTATTTTCATCAACCTTAATGACCTCAGTATTAGCTGGCATGCCAGAAGTCACAATTCGAAAAGGACCTTGAGGAAAATCAGCATTGGCAATTTTGAATGTGTTGCTAAATTTTTGTCCTTCATCGACTGAAGTTACGGAAGAAGGAGTGATGTCGATACTTTGTGGAGAATCATAAACAACTAAGTTGATTGTTTTTCTTAGCGCCCTAACAGGATCAACACTATTTCTCAGCCAGATTGTAATGGGATAAATATGACTTTTGATCGATGGATCATTGGCGTCGTTTCCATCTGAATAACTTGGACGCCACTTAAGTAGAAAATTGGCTTCGTCGTACTCAGCACCAATGGGTAAATTGTCTATTTTTACTATGGGCTGTCCTGGATCTTTAACTGAAACTCTTATTTTATATTCGCGGTAACGACCTTCCTTGTACTCAATGACATCATCAACAGACATGGCTAGTGGTGGATCCACAGGTCGTTGTTCTTGTCTTTGAACGACTTTTATTTCCCCATTTGCAGGATAAGGATCTTGCTTACAGGAAATAATTGTAGCGGCCATAAGCAATAAAAAAATCTTGCTTGAGTGTTTCATCATTACATACCTACCGGTCTTAACATAAAGGGATATTTTACACTGACATTAACTCCACCTTTTGGTTGAGGAAATTGCCAGTCCATCATTTTTGTCGTTATACAAGATTCTACCGGAGCACTCTCCAGAGTTGTCTTTGAGACCTTTGAAAAATTCAATCTTCCAGTTGCATTGATCTCAAAGCTTACTTCAACCAAACCTTGAAGTTCTGGACGATTTTTTAATTCAGATTCATAACAACGACGAACCTGATTTAAATATTTAGCAATAGTGGCGTTAATAGCATACTTACTTATTCCACCTTCGAGAGTCATCTCGTTGCTTGAGACTGCAATTGCCGAAATACCTTTCCCCTCACCTGAAGCTACTAAAGTATTACCATAGCCACCGAGTCCACCACCGGCTCCGCCTTTTGTACCAATACCTCCGAGTCCTTGGACGCCTGTATTTCCAACAGTGGTTCTTCTTAAACCTTTACCAAGTCCGGTTAAAGTTTCTCCACCAGAGCCACCAGTGCCTCCGGGACCAGCTCCCGCGGTTGCAACTTTTAAATGCTGAGGAACTCCACCTATAGCATTGGTAATATCTTTTGAGCCGACCATTCCTAAAAATCCAAGATTTCTCTGTACTGCTCGTCTTGAGGTTGCACTCTGCCCTTTTAAATTAGGAATGAGTCGTGAACCGACAGTCGGATTATAAGTTTGTTCAATTTTTACAGTGCGAATTTCTTTAGGAATATCTTTTTTGATTTGTACCGTAACTGGTTCAATTATCTTTTCTTCTTCAACTACTTTTTCTGGTTTAGATTGCATTAAATAAATAATTGGTACAACCAGGAAAGAGACAGCAACAATAAAAGAAACTAAATTATTAAGCCAATTATCCTTGACTGGCTCACTGTTAATTAAAGGAGAGATTTGAGCCCCGAGAGCTTTTGAAATATTAAAAACCCCCATAGGTGTTTTAAGCTCCCAGCCAGCTATTGAAGGAGCCACTTCACATCCGGAAATTGCAGATACACTTAACGCATCTGAATTATTTTGAATTTTAAACGAACATAACCATTCATCATTAGTAAAATCAAAATGCTGACGTTTGCGAGTGATTACTCTTTTTGCCGCTCGATCTTTGCTAATTATTCCAAATGAACGATGAAAACCAAACTCACCTTCAAGGACATTTTTTAAAACCTTAACTAACTCACCACTTTCGGATTGAATCGCAATCATTCGATGACCTCGCCAAAATCATTTGCCATCATATCGTCAAAATCTTTTCTTTCAACCATAAGACCGTTGTCTTTTTCACCAATGTTTCCAGTGACAACAGACAATTCGGGCTTCTTACGTTCACCTTCAATCAGTAATGATTCGAAATCGATACGGCTAGATTCTTTATATTTTACTTTTGTTGTTTTTGTAGTTTCTTTAGAGTCTTCTTCTCCAGCTGCAAAAGCTAAAGTTGAAGATGTTAAAAAAGCTAAGATCAAGATGTGCTTCATGCTCACTCCACCTGCTTGAGGTTATCTACTCGGCCGGAGTAATATGCGGCTAATCGAGCATTCTCATTTTTGGTATAAAAGTCTTTGAGTTTAACCAATGCTTCTCGGTTTTCTGGGTCTGTTAGCAATCTTTTTCTGATCTCTTTTGCTGTTGCAATTTCATTGCTTGCTAATTTATTGCGATCACTTTTTTGATCTTGCTTTTCAAGTTTTATAAAGCTCGAATAGTTTTTTACTTCGCCAGTAATGTTTTTAGCCACTTCTGCTTTCTGCGTTTCTAACGTAAACGATTTAAGCTGCTCATTTAGAAGTTTGTCATAGTCCTCGTTAACTCGATCAAAGGGATCAGCCATTGTTGAGATTTGTGTAGTTACTGAAGCTAGTGTCACTTCGTCTAAACCCTCAGGTATGGGAGTGTTTAAGATTTCGTTGGCCATAGTTTTATAAGTCGTCTTTAACATATGAAGTATGTAAACTCTGGTTTCAAGATCTGCGCTATCGAGCATTGGTTTTGCGATGCTAACAAATTTTTCAATAGCAGTCGTTCTTTGCTTAAAAAGTTTTTTACTTTGTGTTCCATAAAATTTAATTTTATTAGTTTTGTTAAATTCATCTTCTATTAAGGCCAAGACAGCTTTTGACCAAACAGCACCACTTCCTTCTTTTTGAGATAAAAGAATTTTTTGAGTTGCCTGAGATGGCTTATCTAGCTCTAAACGTGCAGCTACTTTTAATTTTTGATTTATTGACCACGGCAAGGTCAAGGCTCTTTCATCTAGTAAACTCGCTTCATCTAAAGACATAAAGACCATTTTTTCAATGTCAGCAGGAATTGCTTTTTCATGTTTTAAAACATCAATCATTCGATTCAATATCCGATCGCGTTCTTTATTGTCTTGATCGAGTTCAAAAAGCAGAGCAACTTTGACAAAAGAATCAAGTTTAGGCTTTGGGCCCAATTCCAATTTTTCGCGCAATCGAGCAGCATCAGTAAAACGGCCCATGAGTTCATATTCAACAAGCAACGACTGCTCATCACCCATCTTCTCTAGGATTTTTACAAGCTTTTCTTGATCTTTAAATTTAATGGCAAGAACTTTGGCATTAGGACAAGATTTATCAGTAAAATTATCGTTTAGACAAATGCCATAAAAGCTATCAAGAGCTGCTGGAGACTCTTTTAATTGAACCGCTTTTTCAAACTGAACTTGAACCATGATTTGCTCAATGGACTTACTTTCTTTTTTAACTTCTTCAGTAAGAATTAGCCCCGAGGTTAATTCTTTCCAGGTCATGACTTGAGCAATAATGGCGTCATAATTTTTTTGCAGATTATAGATATCCAGAATGAGGTTTTGAGATAAAATGGACCAGTTGCCAATTGTTTTATTTGTCTTTGAACTATTTATTACATTTTGAAATAGAGGAAGTGCTTCCGCATATCTTTTTTGTTCATAAAGCTCTCTAGCTGCTACATAGTTAAATTCATCAGCTTCTTTTGTCCCTTTCAATATATCTGCTAAAGCTATCGACTCCTCGATAACAATCTTGGACTGCTTTAATCCTTGGGCCAATGAAAGACGCGTTTGTCTTAGCTTTCTTATCTCTAATGGCGATACACCAAATGAAATATCTTCTTTGATCCATTTTTCAAGTTTCACAATCTTTTTGGCTTTATCCTCTTCAGCACTTAACCAGCCAGCTTGCATCTTCTTTCTTAGCTCATCGTTGGGAAATAGATTTAGATAAATATCAATTGAATGCTTTAAGAAAACGTTTAAGTCTTTCGCCACTTGCATTTCAGCGTCTACTTGAACTACAAAGCGACGAAGTATAGTAAGAACTTCCTTGGCCTCCTCTGGCTTTTTTGGAAGATCCGCTTTAGTTCTTTTGTCCATAATTGTGAGATATTTTTCAACCTTATCCCATTTACGAAAACCGTAAAATTCTTCGAGCAATCGAACTTCGTAATATAGATTAGGATCTTGGTTATTAAGTTCGGCCAAAAGAGTTGAGCCTGCCAGTCTATTTCCGGCGACATAAAAGGCTTCTACCAGAAGCCTAATCAATTCTGGTCGTTGAGCTTTAAGGGAGATTTTCTTTATTTTTTCGAGTTCTTTTTGACCATCAGTTTCTTTGTTTGACATGAATAACAAAAGATCTGTCAGTGAGTTTTCACGCACTACTCCCTCTTTAGTCCAAAGAGATTTTTCCATTGTAATGATCGCTTCATCTAATTTGGTATCTTTGTAAAGTAGCCAAGCTTTTCTGTAATAAGAGTAGTTACATGAATTTCCTTCATCGCAATGAGAAATGGCTTGATCATAAAATTTCTTTGCTTGATCAAACTTAGTTTCATCTTCGTTCCACTCGGCTAAAGCCAGGGCAGATTGCTCTAACATTTTTTTTGGTGTTTCTTTATTGGCGAGTACATCCAAGTAATAGGGCTCAGCCATTTTTCCTTCGTTCAAACGAGAAAGAAGTCGTGCCATTTGAAATTGAATTTTAATTTTCTTTAATCCAGTAGCTTTTTGTAACTTATCTGTACCATTTAAAGAATTCTTATAAAGATCAAGGGCCTTTAAGCGATTTTTCTTTAAAGCTTCTAATTCCTCGCCTTTGCCTTCTTGAATGGATACATCAAAATAGAGATCTGCTAATCGAATTGTAAGATCAATTCGAGCAGGATCATCAATCTTTAAAGAATCTCTCAATGACTCCATTTCCTTTATTAGGTATTGGGAGTCATTGGCCCAAATGGGCATTGATAAAAATAAAACTAAACAGCCAAGAAAAAATGTCTTCATTTTCCAATAACCGCCAATTGAATTGCTTGAAATTGAGAACTGGTAAGTATCGCCATAACAATTGAAACCGTGGTGCTTTCAACCTCTCGATCAGCCTGAAGATTTATCTCTCCCGAAAAATCCGTTTTATGAGAAGCGGTCCATTGTTTTTTTATTAGATTGAGCTTATTGAGTAAGACATCCGGTTGCTTAGTGACGTCCATGACCTTACCAACTAACTTTTGATCAAGATAGAGATTGCCATCTTTGGCAATTGCTAAAACAGTTGCTTCTCTAACAACAGATGGGGTTATTGAATTGGGAAGCTCCATTCCCTTCAAGACTAAAATCTCTGGAGAATTAGAAAAGGTTTGTAATAAAAAAATAACAAGCATTGAAAACATATCAACCATGGAAGTTAGCATTAAGACAAAACCGATTGATTTTGCTCCGCCACTTTTTTTGCGTCGACGATTAACCAAATGTTTTTCAAAGGCATTTGCAGTAACTAGGCTTTGATTGAGTCTCACTACTGGCCTCTCTCGGTTAACACGCCAATATTGACGATTTTATTTTTTCTTAACACATCAAGAGCTGAAACCATCTGGCCGTAATTGACTCCGCTTTTTGGCGTAACAGTCGCTGTACCGATGAGGATTTTTTTATCTTTAGAGGGATTCAAAATTTGAGTTTTGAGTGCCTCATTAAGTTTAGTCAACATCTCTTCATTTGTAGCAGATTTCAAAGCCAGGGTTTTTACGGCTTTGCCGTGCTTTTTTAAATTCACATTCAATTCAGTTGGCCCCTTAAACACGAGATCAAGATCAAACGAATCCTTTGCTTCAGCAGCTGCTTCTGTACCATGGCTTTGCTTTATTTCTAATGTCCCGATTTGAATCCAAACGGCAGTAATTAGCAAAAAACACGTACAGGTTGATAGCAAGTCAATAAATGAAGTCAAGTTGAGTTCAAAATCAAGCTGTCTTTTAGAACCTCGACCAGTATTTCCAATCATAAAATTACATAGCCTCTAATTAATTTCTTTTCATATTGGGTGCAGACTCAGTTGAATGAGAAAGCAATACGCCATCTTCTTTTGAATCACTTTTAAAGCTTTCTGTGTAAAACAAGAAATCGTGATAAATTTCAGAAGATTGTTCTGTCAAATCAGATACAATTTTATCTGTTTTGTTTTGATAAATGGCATAAGCAATTAGAGCAGGTATCGCGCACACGAGACCAAAGGCCGTGGCGTTAAGGGCTTCAGAAATACCACTAGAAAGCATGTTTATTCTTTCAACCGGAGTTGCTGAAGCAACACCAGAAAATGAAGTGATCATACCAGTAACTGTTCCCAATAATCCCAAAAGAGTTGAAACGTTACCAAACATTGATAAAAATCCAGTTCGTTTATCGTAAATACCAATTTCTTTTGTCAGTTGCTCATCCATTCTGGCCTGAAGAGCTTCATCTCCTGCGCCAACACTTCTTAACTTACAAGCAACGGTTGTAATGTTTCCAATACTCGTTTCTTTTGCGCTCATTTCAACATAAGTAAGCGCCGATTTAAAATCGCCGTTGGCAATAAAGCCCAAAATATTTTTACGAAAATCCACTGGTGCATACTTAACTTTTACAAAAAGACCGATATATCGTTCAATGATGAAGGCTAACGTAAGTAGACCAAACACCATAATGGGATACATGAAAATCCCACCTTTATGAAAAAATTCTGTTAAATGACCCATTGAAACATCCTCCTGAAAACGATGACTTATAAAAATGTTTAATTAACTATGATTCTATTAGTTGTCCAAAAAAGTCACTTTTGCAAAGCACTTTTCCCCAAAAATTTCTTATCTCTAAAAACACAACAAAATTTAAGTAGATAAAGTTGACTCTGTCAATTAACTAATCCCATTGATGCAAACACACCTAATCTAGATCTATGAAATCATTGACGCTTTACCTGTTTTCAGTGTGTTGAAAAGCAAGAAATCAAAGCGCTAAAGTAAAGTTTTTGCTCCAAAAATCCGACAAAACTCTAGGGCTTATCTTTTTTAGAAAAAGGAATACCTTTGTTGAGTAAACTGGTTGGCTTTTTATTTATTGCAACGCTTATGACTTCTTTGACAGAAGCGGTTGAAATTCCCGTATATCAAAACTGTAATCCCTCCATGATTGATCAACTCCCGCTCAATAAATCTAAACTGTATTTAATAGAAGAGTTAAGTAAAAAACTCTCACCAGCTCCCCAGCTCGGACAATCGCGCTCCCAGGCAAGTTCAAATTCTCCAGATGATAATGACAGCTTTTTTACTAGAATTAAAAATCGATTGAAAAATTATGCGACCAGAGGAAAAAGAAAATGCGCCAAAGGGGTACGCAATATTCTAAATGCCCTATTCAATAAAAATGTAGATTCAGGGCCACCTGCTAAAAAATATAATCAATCTTTTCTTTCTCAATGGAAGACGGCTAATTCTTGCTACAAAGAAAGTCCAGACAATGGATCAACTTTTAAAAATTACGACATAAGAGTTCTTAAGCCTAAAAATCCCAAAGAAGCTGGGCATATTGAAATTTATTTAGATGGCACTTGGTATTCAGATTTCAAACAGAGAATTTCGCTCTGGAATGGAGGAAATTCTAAATATTCACAAAAAACTCTATACCGTTTTTCCAATTGTAAAACTGCGATGCTGAACCTTCATTATATACATTTGATTGCTCAGCATTTCCTCTCTGAAGCTATGGCCGAAGATAAGGAAATAGAAGATGATGAAACTGCATTTCCTTCTAAAGTAGTTTTATTGGCCGAAAGCGCAGAATGGATGATCAAAGAAGTTTTTGCCGATCAAGGCTCAGATTTTATCCTCTATAAAAAAGGCAATGCTAAAGAGGAAATCAAAATAAGTGTCGATTCCAATTCGATTTACTCACTAATCTATGATATTAAAGATAAAAATCTGCAAGTTGCTCTTGCTAAAGATGCATTGAAGAATTGGATAAAAAGAGATGGGCGAAGTGAAGTACAAAAATCAATTTTAAGCTTTGAAGCTCTGACTGCACTTCAGCGCGACACTTACTTAAAGTCTGGTCTGAATCTACCCAAGAAATATTCTATTTATCCTAAATAGAACCCAGGAAAATTTCTTTGAAAAAATATTATCTTATATTAGCACTACTGCTTGCTTCTTTTTGGGCAAGATCCCAATCCAATCCCGATAAGCCTACGATGCGGATTGGCTATTTTCATGGCGGCAGAACAATGCTTCTCTACCGCGCTCTAATTCATGATTACTTTGAAGAGGAAAAATTAAATGCTATTTTTATAACAAAAAAATTACGATCCAGCGTGTGGGAAGAGTTTGATAGAAAGAGTGGTGAAAAAGCCATGAGCCACCCCAAAGGCGGCAAAGCCACAGGGATAGAACTCAACGAGCTGATGTATAGCGGAAAGGCAGACATGGCTTTTATTGGAGAAGCTGCTTTTGTCAGGGCATGTGTGCTGGGTGAACCGATATTGGCGATTGCTCAACTCGGCGCTGATGATCCACAGGCCGGAGGTCACACCATTGTCATTAAAAAAGGTATTAAAATAAATGGACCTAAAGATTTAGAGAAATTAGTTTGGGGCACAAGACGCTCTAGTGGTGGAGATGATATTTTTTTAAAAGAATTTTTATTGAAAGAAGGAGTTGATCTTTCCAAAGTAAAATTTATTTTCGGGATTGATGATGACAAGTTAACTGACTATATGAAATCTGGTAAAATTCAAGGTGGCTATTATCATTTGATGGGTGTTCGCAACGAAGAAATTGCTGGATTGATTTATACATATCGAAAACTTGATTGGGTAAATCCGGCCCTAAGCCAGTCTTTAGCAGTAGTGACGAAACCTTACTTTGAAAAAAACAAAGATGCGATAAAAAGATTTGTCCGGGCCTATATGAAACGAATCGCTTATGAACATTCACTCCCCAAAAAAGTTAGAAGTCGCAATCAAAAAGATAAATCCAAAAAACTTTTTAATAAATATCTCTATGAAATGGAGATGAACTGGAAGGGCATGAACCTACCTCAATACCCTAAGATTCCTCTTGTTATAAAAGAAATCGAATATGAAGAAATGGATATGCTTTTTAGACATAATTATATTGATAAAAAAGTTATGCTTGAAAAATGCTGGGACAACTCGATTGTAGAGGAAGTGGCCAAAGAGCTTTATCCCAACGAAAAATTATCACAATAGGTTCAATCTTAATCATAAAGCTGCATGGTCGGATTAGCCAAAGGAAGTCCATAATGACGGATTCTTTCTAAAATATTAATAATAACTACATCACCTGTACGATATCTCATCCCGTAATCTTTTAAAGAATAAAAAATCTTAATTGTTATCCATGAATCTGTAATTTCTGTAACGAGAGTTCTGGGCGCCGGTTCTTCAAGGATTCCAGGAGTATTTTTTAAGCCTTCAAGTAGGGCTTGCTTAGCAATTTCGACTGGTACATTGAATCGAAAGCGAAAAACTTGATTGAGTCGTGCGGGCTTTTGCAGGTGAGAAAAGTTTATCAACTGGCTCTGGGCAATGATCCTATTGGGAATCAAAATGAGTTCATCTGCAAACCCCATTAAAGTTGTGGCTCGCCAATTTATTTCTTGAACTTGCCCACTCCATTTGTCCATACCTGAATGTATTTCAATCCAATCTCCAATATTGAAGGGACGATCAAACTGAAAGGCGACTCCTGAAAATAAATTTCCCAATGTGTCTTGGAGCGCAAGTCCTAAAATCAAAGAAAAAACAGCAGAGGTAGCAAGTACTGCGACCAATTGAATTTGAAAAACATCTGCGGCGATCCAACTGATCAGCACCAAGCTAAAGAGTAAGGTGAAAATATTTGCAATAAGCCTTGGTACCCCAACGCTCATATTTACTAAAAATAAATATTCATAAATAAAAATTTGGATTAATTTAACAATCATCAACGCTCCAACCAACAGAGCTACAAGTGCAATGTAGCTCGAAAATTTAGGTGCTAGTTTTTGATAAAAAAGAATCCAATGCAAAGAGGCAAAAAAAGCAGTTGTGACAATGTACAAGAAGGCTAATTTAAATCGATTATTTAAATTGGCGTGTCGCTTTTCCGAAATTTTCTTAAGAAAAGTTTTGTAAAATAAGAAGCTCATAATTAATAAGACTGAAACCAAAACAAAAGAATCATAATCAATCAAATGTTGAATTTTTTCTACTGGAATAAATTGTTCTTTCATTTTTTCTCCTACGAAAAAATATTAAGATTTAATCGACTAACAAATTCCTTGATCGCTCTTTCCGCTCTGATTGAGTGGCCATGACCATCAATGAGGGGCGAATAAGCAGCAATTCCCAATTTGCCTGGCACTACCGCGATAATCCCTCCGCTGACCCCACTTTTTGCAGGAAGCCCCACTGAATAAGCCCATTCTCCCGCGGTGTCATACATCCCGCAAGTAAACATTAGACTAAGAATATCTCGATTGTATTCTTTGGAGTAAATCAATTCTTTCGAGTTGGGTTGAATACCTCCATTGGCCAAAGTTGCGGCCATGGAAGCTAAGTCAGTGGAGTTTACTAAAATCGAACATTGCTTAAAATAAAGATCAAGTAGATCTTCTATCGAAGCCTCTGATTTTTCTTCAATAATATTAAAATTAGCTAAGAGGTAAGCAATGGCCCGGTTTCGATGAGCGGTAGCCTTCTCAGAACAATAGACTTCTTCATGAATTTGGAGACTTTTACGACAAAGTCGTTCAAAAAGATTAATAACTTTATGAAGTCGATCATTAGACTTTTCACCTTCGATCAGACTGCAAATAGCAATTGCACCAGAATTGATCATAGGATTATAAGGTCGATGCGAATTTTTTTCTAACTCGATTATTGAATTAAAAGCTTCTCCGGTTGGCTCAACGCCGACTTTGCTTAAAATCTTATCGCGGCCTTGTAACTCAAGCGCTAATCCATAAACAAAAGGCTTTGAAAGTGACTGGAGTGTAAAAGGTATTTGCGTTGCGCCCGCGTTAAAAGATTCTCCATCAACGCTCATCACTGAAAGTGCGAAATCATCCTGATTAGCTTTGCTCAATTCAGGAATATAATCAGCTTTTTGTCCCTCAAAGCAAGGTTGATACTTTTGGTAGAGTTCTTGCAATAACTCATTAATTTTAAATAAATCCATTGTTCTTAATCCAAAATAAAGTTTTAGTTTTGCCATTAGAATATGTCCAAACTTTACAGCAAAGTAAGAAGAAAGGCTTCAAGCAAAAGAGTTTTGTCGGTTATTTTTTTATTAATAAATTCGTTCGAAAACCGATGACTTAACTTAAGAACTAAAATCATTGCAAGGCAGGATTTTGAAGCTATTAAAATCAATTTTTATATTCATCGTTACCTTGTCTCTTTTTTCGTGTTCGAAAAAAATCGGCAATACTTTTTCTACAGTAAAGATTCTTTCGGCTAACTACACTGCACTTTTAACTAATCAAGCCAATAATGGTCTTATTTTTTACGGCATAAATGCAAGTGACCCCACAAAATCTTTTCTTAAAAAGATCTCTGGTGACTCAATAAATCTCATACTTCCTAATGGAAAATGGAATTTTTATGCTATCGGTTGGGGCATGGCCTCATCGTCAAGTTCTTATGACTTTATGGGAAAAGTTTCCTGTGCCAAGAATATTGGATTGGATTTAAATGGCACTGATGTCAAACTAACAATGACTTTGAGCAATGGTAATTGTGATTCTAGTTTTTCAGTGGGATCCAAACCAATTCTTATCGGAAACAATACTGAAAATGTTTTCGAACAACTCGACTTTCACTCTTGCAAAAATGTCTCTCTAATTACTGCTGAAAATGTTGATAACTACTGCAATACCTATGCTGGCACTAAGGGAAATGCTCATTATATTAAATTGATCATTCCAGAGTATCAAAAAGTAGGAATTGGATCAGAAGTTATTGTAAAACCAGCATTAAGCACTCAATGCATTTCCATTGATCCCAATTCTACCTATGGAAATCCAAATGAAAGCGATTATGCTGATTATTTAAATCTATACAATATTCCAAACCTCGGAGTAAATGGCTTAGACGCCAAAATTCTTGCCTACTACGGAAGTAATGGTTGTGATGATTCCGAAAATCCAGATGCTTTCGATATTTTGACAAACGGTAAAATGATTAATACTAAAATGTCTGTACTGCATTTACCTTTAAGTGAGGAGTATAAAAATAAATTGGCCATTTCGCTCAATACATCAATGCCCGATGCCAGGGACTTTATTGATAATGTGACTCCAACTAGCTTCAATAGTCCGGGAAATGAAATGTCACCCAATGCCGTAGATGGAAATCAATACACCAAATATCTTAATTTTGATAAATTAAACAGCGGATTTACCATTCATTTAAGTGAGCCTAAGGTTGTCGTAGGGATTAAATTTACGACGGCCAATGATGCCTGGCCAAGAGATCCTGCCAGCTTTTCTCTTTATGGCAGTAATGATGGCGACAATTGGACGACTGTAATTGAAAATCAACCTATCACATTAAGCGACAATCGCTTCACCGAAAGTTCTCCCTATAAATTCAACAATGCTTCTACTTTTAGCTACTACCGACTCATTTTTCCGACCGTTAAGAAAGAAGAATGGGCCAACAGCATGCAAATAGGAGAAGTCAACTTTCTACTTCAATCTCACTAGGACCAAAAACATTTAGAATAGATTTGTCAAACAAGCCATGATCCGATTATTTTCTACTCTTCTTAGTCTAATGTGTATGATAATATCATTTTTATTATTTTTTAATAATATCAATTTGTATCCAAGAGAAATCTGAAGATGAAGTCACCTATAAAATCATTCCTCCTTTGTTCTTTAATCTTTTTAATTGCAAATTGTCGACTTCAGTCAAGTCCACATTCGAACAAAAGCAAAAAACTCGACAATATAGAAAGTGTAATGTTGATTGGTTGGGATGGCAGTAATCGCCCCGTGATCCAAAGACTTCTTCTTGAAAAAAAATTGCCCAATCTCGCGGCATTGATTGAGGCAGGCTCTTTTGTTGAAACTGAAGTAAAGATTGATCAGACCGAAACGAAACCGCAATGGTCTCAAATATTAACCGGATACACTTCTAAAGTTCACGGTGTTTTCACCAATTTAATTTATGGTCCCATTCCTAAAGGCTTAACTATTTTCGAAAGACTTCACGATAAATTTGGTCATGATATCGAATTTGCATTTGTCAGTGGAAAAATAAACAATGTATCATTTCGTGGGCCTCATGAAATCTGTGTCAATTGTCTTTTTCGTTTAGAAAACAAACAAAATAAAAAATTACCCTGGGGATTTATTAGTGAAAAAAGTCAATTGAACTTTGCAGCTGAAACTGCACCAACTCGACATGGTCAAAAAAGAATTATCGCCAAAAGAGATGGTCAGCCTTATTATACGCTCCACCAACAAGGTTTTGTTAAGTACATGATCAATTCGCTTAATGAAGGAGATAATGTTTTAAAATATACTATGAGTATTATTGAACCTCTTACCAGGAATCGATTTTTCGCTTTTATTCACTTTGAAGAACCAGACGAGCAAGGGCATCAATTTGGCGAAGGAACTCCTGAATACATTGATGGCATTTTAAAAAATGATCGAAGACTTGGCGAAATCATCGCAAAACTCAAAGAACTTAACCGCTTTAATAAAACGGCAATCATCGTCACAACTGATCATGGTTTTGACACCGGCAAGCGCTCACACATGGACTCACCACATACTTTTTTGGTTTCAACCATAAAAAATTTGAAAAAAAATAGCACTCCTCAAGATGTAGCCCCAACGATTTATGACATTTTTGGAGTTGATACTGATCATTTTGAAATAAAACTTGAAGGCTCTTCACTCATACAATAATTTACTTTTTTTTAGGATACTCTGATGAAATCCATTATAGCCGTAGTCATTTTATCTTTTAGTCTTCATCTTTTTGCATTTGAAAAACCTCATAAAAGTGTTTTAATTATTGGTTGGGATGGTACCAGACTCAATCGTTTGCAAGAATTACTTAAAGCTGGAAAATTGCCAGTGCTAAGCTCGTTGATCAAAAAAGGAAGTTTTGTTTCAGTTAATATCAAAACTAAGACTGATACAAAAGCAGGTTGGGCCGAAACTCTCACTGGTTATGATTATACAGTAAATCTTGTACGCAATAATCGCTTTTATGATTCGATTCCTTTAGGACTTACGATATTTGAGAGACTCAAGGCAAAATATGGTACAAATCTCACGACTATTTTTCTGGCCGGAAAATCTACTCACTTAGGAAATCGCGGTCCACATAATGTTTGCCAAAACTGTGTTTCTCGCACTAAGGATCTAAGAGAACTGATGGAGTGGTGGAATGAAGAAAAAGCAATGAAACTCGATACTGTCGATAAAAGACCTCGTCATTTTGTTCCAAGAGGAGGTGAGCCTTATTTTAATGCATATAATGCTAAAGCTTTTGATATTTATAAAAATGATCTAAAAGCTGGCGACAATGTATTAAAATTTGCCAACCAAGAATTTGAAAAACTAAAAGACAAACCCTTTTTTGCCTTTATTCATTTTCAAGAGCCAGATGAAGAAGGCCATCTCTATGGCGAGCATTCTTCTCAATATAGTGAAGCATTGATCGCCAATGATAAACGCCTGGGAGAATTTTTAAAAAAGATAGAACAACTAGGTCTCAATAAAAATCTTCGATTTTTTGTTTTATCTGATCATGGCTTTGATATTGTCGGATCAGGGCGCCCAGATGATCTTGAACATGATACAAATGCTTCGCGCGATACATTTTTGGTCTCAGACCGACCACTTCCTCGTAATCACGGCGAACGTTTCGACATTGCGGCTACGGTTCTAAAAATTTTTGGAATTGACCCAACAAAGTTAACTCCCCCACTGGTTGGAAAGTCCTATTTATAAGATTTCATGAGCGCTACTTTTTCCTGACTTGAAAGTACCACTATTGGATAGGTGCACTTAATTCCTGGTAAGAAAAAAATTCATCATTTATGGCAAAATAAAAGCTGATCAAGATAGGTTGGACTTCAATGATTTTTAAATTTAAACGAGCCTTCATTTCAAGCCTAACTATTTATGCTTTATGCATAAATCTATGTATGCCTTACCAAGCTATTGCTCAAGAAAAACTGGAAATTTCATCTACAACTTTATCTCCTAAAGAAGAACTTGCTCACCTCAATGGTTTATTAATAACTTCTCCGGCCAATATAGAGGTGGCAAAAAGGTTGAGAGAGCTTAGCCAAAACTTTAGAGCTCGATCTCCAGAAGATAAGGACCTTTTGACTTTATCGGCCAAGACCTTATCCATCCATCGCATAAAACTTCTCTTTGATAAATGCATTACTGATAAAGAAATTGGTAAAAGTTTAGGTGCTCGAATTCTACTTGGTTCCTTTCAAAGTGAATCCGCTGCCGATCCATGTGCAGCGATTTTAGAATCTTCTGAATTAAAAGTGCTCAATAAGCTTAACAATCAATTAACTCAAAAACAAATAGAGGACGCAAAATCTCTTCTTCTTTCACAAAGTCAAAAAAATCTGGCGAAAACATATCTTTACTGGGAGCGCAGAATTGATAATGGGGAAACTCCAAAAGGGCTCGAAAAAGTTTGCGCGAATATTAAATGTAATGACGCTGAGAAAGCACTATATCAAAAAACTGAATCTGAAGTGCTAGCGAAATGGCCTACAGATGAACAAGGCAAAAAGCCCGAAGAAATTGCTGAATTTCTTAGCCAAAGGGCCAAAGCACCCAAGAAGGAATTAAAATCCCAGGAAGAATTATTACTTTTTACCAAAACTCTCAAGGACAAAAAAGCTGTCTCAAAGGAAGAAGTCCTGGCCGCTCAAAAAGAAGTTAAAGACTTAGTTGCCGATCAAATGATATCAATCAGGTCATTAAATCTTGGTGATTTAGTCAGAACCAATCCTGCGGCCGTTGGTCAGATTCTTTTAGATCATCCCGAATTTAGCGGAACTATCTGTAACACTATCAACCAAGTTGCAAGTGATACCAAGAGTGATCAAGCCTTTAAAAAAGTATACTTCTGGGGTGGACTAGTCGTCGGAGGCGCCCTTTTACTGACAGGTATTGGAGCTGTTGCAGGATCAATGGTACTTGGAGCTTCTTGGGCAACGACCTTAACTGTTATGGCCGCAGTATCGGCAATCGGTGGAACGGCTCAAGGCATAGCAGAAGCTACCTATGCCACTTCTAATGCTTATAAGGCGTCTAATGAAGCTTTAGCTTTTCAAGCAAGTTTCTTGAGTCAAAATGGTGATAGAGAAAGCAATGAAGAATCTCAAAAACAAATTGATGAAGCAAAAGATCAATTAATTTCTGCAGGACTTAGCGCTGGTAGCGTACTTCCCTATGGATCGATCTGGAACTTTATGAGAAAAAGCGCTCAAGCCGCACTTGTCACTAAAGGCGCTCGAGCCGCAAAAGTTTCTCAATTAACAAATGAAAGTCTAGAAGGTGCAGAGAGTTTGCTCACTACTGAGCAAAAATTAAGTGTGCTGACAAACTTAACCCAAACTATCCGAGAAATTAAAGATGCTGCTCTTGAAAATATTTTCGCTAGTGTGCGAGTTCATCTTAGTGAAGCATCCTATGGAACATTTCTTGGAATGCTTTCTCAGCTTAATCCTGAAGTTAGAAAGAAAATATTCACCGCGATCAAAGAAAATCCTGATAAACTGACTGATGCCATTTCAAAAGTTGTCAATATCTACTATGGCCCTGATGGGATCGGCGGCAGCAAAGCCAAAATCAACTTAGATCAACAAGATTTTGTCGATACTTTTCTTTTTGCCTTAAAAAGTTAATGATGCTTCTCTTAAAAAAATACACTTGTATTACCGCTTAAAATCAATTCCAATTGAATCAATATTTAAATTATGAAAAGGAATTCTTAATGAAAAGATTGAGTCTCGTTGTTTTTATTTTACTTTTTGCTTTTGGAACCCATGCCTCAGCTCCTCAACTCATCCCTGGTGTTATATATGGAGATGATAATCGTCAGGAGGTAGTAGATACTTCGGATACTTTGATGATTGAAAGAGCACGATCAACCGCCGGAATGTTTAGCACTAGTTCTCTGTCAGCTCAAAGCAACGGTGACTATAAAATTATTGGTAAGACTTTGGTTGAAAGAGGATGGTGTCCAACTGAACGCTTTTCAAATCAAATTACCTCTCCAGTTTGTACAGGATTTTTAGTCGCAGCAGATATTATTGCTACAGCTGGTCATTGCGTTAGTAAAAGTACTGATTGTAAAAACTATCAATGGGTCTTTGATCACAAATTGGCAAGCAATACTGACACAACCACTGTCATTGCAAAAAATAATGTTTATAAATGTAAATCAATCATTGCGACTGTTAACAGTAGTACAAGCAAGGATGATTATGCTCTATTGCGCCTAGATCGAAAAGTTTTAGATCGACCATCTTTAGAAATTAGAAAAAGTGGAAAAATTTCTGACGGAGCTTCCCTCGTTTTAATAGGTCACCCTAAAGGACTTCCCATGAAAATTGCAGACAGAGCTTTTGTGAGATCAAACAGTGCTACAAAATATTTTGTCGCCAACACTGATTCCTATGCAGGCAATTCAGGTTCTCCGGTTTTAGATGCAACAACAGGTATCGTTGAAGGGATTTTAGTCAGAGGAGAATCTGATTACATAACAACGTCAACTGGATGTTACGCCTCTTTTATATGTTCAAGTACTGGATGTAGCGGAGAAGATGTAACCAGGACAACTAATCTTCCTGCTTTTTAAAGTAAGAAATGTTAAGTTGGCTTTTGTGGTTTAACTTACTATGATATTTATTTATTTCTTGGAGGATTTTATGATAAATACTAGAAAGTCACTTTATGCTTTAACTATAAGTTTGTTTATAACCCTTCCTGCCTTTTCGGCCGGTTTTACTGCTGGAGATCAATTTTCGGTTACATCCATTGAGGGAAGTTTAAATATTCAATGCTCAAGTGGTAATGAATCTTCCAATGCCGCAACTATTTGTCGCGGTGAAATTTTTAATCCAGCAGAATATTCTTTTTTTATCGGGCCCAAAGCTGATGCTGACCAGGTCACACTTCAAGCAGTGCATGAAAATGGTAGTGTTAGCAAATCTAAATCTTCAGAGTATGATGCTTTAACTGGTAAGAGCAAAAAATCTTTTAATCTATGGATTACAACATTATTTCAGCGCCCGCTTTTAGGTTTTGGCAAAAATACCGTAAATTATTCACTAACTAAAAAAGGCACTGTGGTTGAAACTGGTACTTTTGAAGCGAATGTCACAGGTGGAGCAAGCTCTGTGTGCCAGAGAGTTGGATTCTATTTTTCTAACAATATTAGTGACTGCACGAATCCATCAACATTTTGTGCGAGATATTTTTCAGAGAACAATTATTGCCAATAACTTAGTTAATTAATTTCATTACTGATATAAGGCAATTGATAATATTTAAAAAAGCTTGCAGTATAAAAAGCAAAGTCACTTCGGGGATATAGATCTTTAAGCAATTGGGAAAAATTCAAAGAGACTCCCACAAAAGTGGATCGAGTTGGCGGAATTTGAGCTGATCTAAAACTTCCATATCCCCGAGTATAATAGCCCAAATCAAGATTTATATAACGTGTGCCTACCCAATCTTTAAGAGTAGGCACTCCCGCAAAACGAAAATTTAATAAATATTTTTGATTATTATAATCAGCGACTTGATTATAATAATTTTCTTTCTTGTATTCTGTTGGAGAGGACTCTCTTGCAAAAGAAAATTGAAGACCAATGAGTTCATCAAGTACTGCTGAGCGATTTAGTAAATGTCCAAGTCCCACTCCAACCAAATCCGAGATTAGATCAGTTGATGAAAATCCATAATGACTAAATCCATCGCCCAATTCAATCAATAATCCAATAAATGAGGAAAGGTAAACTGAATGCTTGAGAGAATCATCGTTTGATAAACCATTCTTAATATAAAAGTTATAGCTTATGCGATCAACTAAGTAAGAAAAATATAAATGTGAAATTTTATCGGCGCCTCCTGCATATGTATTTTGTTCAAACCATCCTTCATCTCGAAATCTAAAGCCATGAGTTTTACCCCATTCCCAACGGGCCAAGCCGTAGAGCATGAAGGCACCGGGAACACCATAATTAATGAAGCCTATATTACGATAATTGGGAATTGGCGCTGGAGGTAAAGGAATTTCTTGGCACCATAAGTCCCTATTTCCGAGAAAAAAAGCCATGATAAACAGAAAGATATTGTTTTTCATTCACCCAAGAAATGCCACCTAAAAAAATAAATAGCAATTAAAATCCACAAAAGATAAATACGTGGTAGGTTTGATAGATTGCCAAAATCTATAACTGAAAAAGGAAATTTAGAGTGAACGAAAAAGCAGAATCCCGAAGAAAATTTTACCAAGAAGATCTTGCAAAATATTTCCTCGTAGATCATCTACAAAATTCTATAATTGCCCCAGACCTCGTAGAATTATTAGATAAATATGATATTACAAAAGATCCTGCTTACAGTGACGATATGGTAAAAACCCGCGTAGAATTATACTCACCATTTTTTGAACGAGGCTTTGCTGAAGATCGAAGAATTTATGTTTCATTGTCTTCTCCAGAAATGGGATATGGAGCTTTTGCAGATGTTTATATTCCTGCATGGACTATCATTGGAGAATACACAGGAATTATCACTGATCAAAATGCTAATACTGATTACGCTTGGTTTTATCACTCTAAACCACTTGATTCAACGGGCAAGCCGAAAACAATTAGAGTAAATGCTCGAACCAGTGGCAACCTTATGAGATTTGTTAATCACTCAGATTACCCAAACTGCAGTGTCGTCCATGTTCCATATAAAAATAGATGGAGAACCATTTACATTTCCAATTCCAATATCTTGCAAGATCAAGAATTGACGGTTTATTACGGCGAAACATATTGGGAAGATCGCAAAAAGAAAAAAGAAAATGCTTAAATATTGGTCTGTCTTATTAATCGAAATCCGATTCGAGAGTATTTATATTTTTCTTCATATCGGCATCTAAAAGAGGAGTGCATCGCCTTAAAAGCCGTATACCAGCCTCCCCCTTTTATAATTCTCCAAGGGGAAATTTTTTTTATAACAGGATCTATTTGAGTTGAACCATCAAATTCAGAAAAATAATCACTAGTCCACTCAAAGACATTGCCATACATATCATATACTCCGCGAGCGCCAGACTTTCGACTTCCTTTTCTATGAGTTTGCAAATCAGAATTTCTAAAAAACCAAGCATACCGACAAAGATCTCCACAGTTTTCGGCATCCCAAACTTGCTTGAGTCTATTATCTAAACTGGCGTATTCCCACTCAGCTTCAGTTGGCAATCGGTAGCTAAATTTTTTGTCAAGGCCATTTATTTTTTTGATGAAGAATTCAACTTCTGGCCATGACACATTCTCAACTGGATTATTCGGGCAAAGACTTTCACCATTTACAATGGTGTAATCTTTTGGGCAATAATTTTTTGTTCTGAAAAAGGAGGGGTTGTATCCCATGACCCAGTTCCATTCAGCTTGAGAGGTTTCAAAGGTTGCGATTTGAAAATCTTTGGTCAGTACAACCGTATGTTCAACTTCAAATTGACCTTTATAGATTTCACTTTTTCCCATGAGAAAATGTCCCTTAGGAAATTTCGTAAACTCTATTGGGGGTGGAGATAATTGCAACCATGAAGTTACTAACGAAAAAATGGCATCATGATCTTTTGATTGAAAAACCGTAAGACTAAAACTGGGAATCTTCTTTAATTCATCTATCAAGTATGCGCATAAGCTATTTTGGCGCTGAATTTTCTCAAAAATGTTGATTCCAGAGTTATGATAATTTTTAATGAATGCAATAGATTGGAACTTTTTTAATGAGGGCGCCCTGATCATCTCTAGAACTTCAATAATGCGATGAAATTGATCGTCTAATTCAATTTTATTTCGATCAGTTTCTTCTTGTCCTTTAAAATCATCTTTTTCAAAATTTTTAATATTAGAAACCATTTCAGGCTTGTGGTCACCAGCAGCTAGAAGACTAAAGTGCAAATTTTTTAAAAATAAACTTGAGTCTAATTCTGTTTTTTGAATTACTGCAGTTTGTGGACAACCTGAAACTATAAAATTTAGTATCGGGTTTTTCAAGCATTTGGCGATAATAATTTTATTTTGATTTTTTTCTACCTCTATCATTTCTCTTTTGAAATTCAAAACGAGAATTACAAAAAAAAGAGCTAGAATAAAATAAATAGATCGATTTTTTTTCATACGTTTCATTTCTCTAATTATCATACCTCACTATTTCATCTTCGAAAAATTTTTTAGCTCGGAACCGGCAACCATAAAAAGTCCATTCCCTCTATGGTGCAGGGTTTTTGGTGCTTTGACTTTGGGATCAATCCAAGCCTTGACCACTTCAAGCACAAAAAAATCGTAATGCTTAACCATTTTGGTATCTACAACTTCACATTCTAAATTGGCGTAGCACTCTTCAATGAGAGGAGCGTCGATGACAGAAGCCTCTTGTTTGTGAAGTTTGAACTTTTCAAATTTATCGACTCTTCGCCCGCTTGTGTTACCACAACCGATGATCGTCTTTATCATTTGTTTAGTTGGTATATTGATTACACAAGACCGAGACTTCTTGATGATCTCAAAGGTATGGCTTTGATCACTAATCACACATCCGATAAGAGGGGGGGCGAAATCCAGCATAGTGTGCCAACTCAAAGTCATTATATTATCAAATCCATCACTTCGAGTTGTAAGCAAGATGACTGGTCCTGGTTCAATTAATTTATACACAAGTGGTAGCGGAAGGGATTTCTTCTTCATTTTTTTTTAGCTTTTAATTTTATCTGGTTGTTAATAATGCCGAAAAATTTAAAATAATTTTCGATCCAGTCCTATTGAATCACCTGGACAATAAAAAAACAGATATAGAATTAATTATTAAAAATGAAGAAATATTATAAATGGCATACAATTACCAATTGCGTTTGAGATCATCATGGAAACCAACAATTCCCTTATCTGTCGTCTGATCACCATATAGATAGACATTATCTGCATGGCCTCCAGTTTTTAAGTCGAAAGCTGCCGCGACTAACCACTTCCATGCTGAAAAATAATGATAAGAACTTTCTGTCCCGCCGCCAACGATTGATGATTTAGTAAGAGGCCAAAAATGATTAGCCCCGAGTTCCGGATAACTTTTCAAGAAAATAAATTGCTTCCTAATACTTGGTGTACTGGTGTAGATATCCTCGCTAATATCACGGGAAACAATCTTATCCTTATCTGAATAAACCACTGTCAGGTTAACATTTGAGTCTATGACCTCATTACTTTTTTTATCAACTCCGGCAGCTTCAAAAAGTAAAATCGATCGAGGCTTTACTGGTAGTGATTCCAAGAATGCAACACCAGCAGCCACAGAGGCGACGTAAGCCCCCTTTGAATGACCAGAGAAAACAATTTGATCACTAGCCGTTAAGACATCAAAGTCCTCATTAATTTTTTTTAAGGCACATTCTGTAAGTGTCACATAATCACGTCCCATGCGCCTCCAGTCTCTATCAAAGAAGCCTTTGTCATAATTGGGAAAGATGGCGACAATCCCCTTCTGTGCCAAATGCTCCAAAGTTAAGCGATAATGATCCATTCCCAGTGCCTGACCATGACCATAAACGATCACCGGAAAATTTTCAGATTCTGCAGTTGGAGCTTTTTTCAAAGGTAGAAAAACATCAACATCTCGATTATTACATTTAAAATGTTCCGCTCTCACTCCATAAAAATATATCTTACTTCCTGGGTGAAACATATCTACTGGAGATGCCGGCAGCTCTGCTCTTAAAGGTAGAGACAAAATTATTAACAAATTAAAAGCTAAAATCAGTTGGTGATTCATTTAATACTCTAGTTAGGATAGCTACAGCCAACTTGCTGAGGCTTCACCAAATGTGAGATATCCATCTGAAGGGCAGCTTCATCTAGAGCTTGTTGATAAACTTCTGGGGAAAGTGTTGGGGTTTTAGAAAGAATGTAAAGTGAAAGCCTACTTGGGTCAGAAACAATTGCATAGCGATAATCATGATCAAGCCCAATCACCCAGTATTTTCCTTTGTGAGGAAGATTAAAATCAACTGTTAGTTTTGAATTTGAAATAGGATCATCACTAACTGCAAAACCGCGAATTTCTCTTAACGGCCCATTGATATCATAATCATTGCATGAATTGTAAACATCGATTTGACCATCTTTGCCAGCACTCAGAACCTGACGAGCGCAAACACAATTGCCCTCAAAAATTAGTGGATTTCGTGCCACTTGATACCATGTACCCAAGTAGCGCCCAACATCGACATAAGAAACAGTCACCAAATCTATTGCTTTCACAGGGCCCGAAATTAATGAAGTGATGACTATCAAAAAGGCAAACAAGCTTGAAACACGAATCATAAAATCCTCCGAGAAATATGAAGTAGGTTCTTCAAAATTTTAAATAGTTTATCACTTCTAGACAAGTTGACAAACATAGGACAAAATCCTGACTATAAAACACACCTAATACTTTTGGTCTAAACGCATTGCTGATTAAAAAAGAGTAGGGCTTCAGGCTTAGTCAAAACCTCTCCAGGGAGAGGTGTCATTTCTTTTAAAAAATAAAAGTTAAATCTTAAAATCTTATTTTTTTCTTTCGTTGATTTTTCATTCCACTTTCGGCAGAAATAATTAGCCAAAAGTTGCTTGTAAGTCTCATTTTCTTCAAAGCGCATATTCGTGAGAAATTTACGCCATTGGCTAGAGGGATATGTACTTTTTACATCTACTGGCTTATCAAAAGTAAAAGGTCTATCATTAAAGACATCCCAAACAATTCCATCCTCAAAAAATGCTTCAGAAACAAACCAACCGTCCTCTTTCATTGGTGTTGGTGCAAACATATTCCATTGCTGATTAAGACCAAGTGAAAAAACCATCTCATCGAATGGTGAATTTATGGTAAAATAATTTAGCTTAGTGAAGCCTTCTACATTCCAAGCAAGTGAAAGCAAAAGCAAAAGTGAAAGAAAAAACTTTGTCATTGTTTTTTCAGTTAATATTATTTTTTCATAGTTGATTTGATTCATACAAATTCCAAGCATTTTTCTTTTACTACTGATTGAGTTGTAGAGAAAATCCAATGGAAGTAAATACAGCAAATGTCCTAAAAATCTTAATAATATGAATCGAGAATTTACCAAAAGCTCTAACATTGCTTTAGAGCGAATGAACTTTTTATTTTGTGAAATAAGTACCCATGTTTTTTTAGTTTTAATTTCATCTAAGATTTCTTCATCAGATTGCCCTGAATAAATTTCGAGGTTGGGAAGAAAAAGAAATTCCTTAACCAAATGAGTTGCCTTGCGACAAAATCCGCAATCGGGGTCATAGTAAAGCTTTAGCTCATTTGCTTTTTCTACATTGAATATTTTTAATTCCCAAAAAGATCCAGGAATGAATGGAATCCATAATATTAAACAGGCCATGGGAAAAGTACCCAAATCCAAAGTTAACCAAATCCCGACATGCAATAGTAAAAAGGCAAGTACCGCGAAGCTTCTCCATAATGATTGCCTCCAGGGAATAAGCAACAACAATGGACCGAGTCCTTCAAGCCACAGCGTAGAAAAAGATAAAAAACTCATTAACTTCGGCCAATTAAGTAAGTAGGATCCTAGTTTAGTTGTAAACATATCTAAATTCATAGCATAGTAAATCAACTTTGATGTTTCATCGCTCTGAGCTTCCAACTTGTAACCAAATGTAAACAAATAGACAAAAAGCAGTTGTGCAATCCATGCAAAAGACCCGAAGCCAGAAAATTCAGCATAGGAATTTTTTTCTTCTGATAAAATTTTGTCGAATGAATATCTGGCATTTACAGGGAGGAAGATCATCCACAGCAGAAGAAGACGCAATAAATTATCGCCGCCATGATTGGAATCAGGAAATCTATTTTGAAAGGATAAAACAATAATCCAAGTCAAAAAAATTGTGCACTTTGTTCTCCAGCCAAAGATCATCATAAGAGATGTAAATATTCCAAAAAGAGCAATGGTTAAAACAAAAAAACTTGAACCATTTAAATTTAGTAACGTCATCTTCCAAGGAATTTCAAAAGAATTAATGAGTATATATCTAGGTAAAATTCCCTGATCTGAATAAAATGTATTGATTTGGCAGATGCGATTAGCAATATCGAGCAAGCACAATAAGCCCAGTAAAACTCTGGAAAGAGCTAATGATCTTAAGTCGAGAGCAAAAATATGACGAATGTTTTTCATTTAAAAACTTACTTGTAAATTAAAGGCAAGGGAACAACACTCCCCTGCCCATAATTTTAAATAAAACTACTTAATAATAGGTATTATAATTTCAGGATGACTTGGCATTATTATGACTCCTATGTCATGTCCATTTCGTCCACTACCATTTATTTCAGTCTCTTCACTCAATCCCTTTCTTTTCAATAGAAATCCAGGTTTTGAGGTTGTGGCAAAGTTCACTTTATAATTTGAAATATTTCTTCCTTGAACTGAATAATTCATTACCACATTATCTCCAGCTAACTCCAATGCTGTTTGAAATAAAAATTGATTCTTCATCATCGTTTTACCGAAATCAGCATAAGCTCTGACAAATTCTTTTTCATTGGCCCAATTCTTTTTCAAAAGTTTAACTTTTGAAATCATCTCACCAACTCCTTTGGCAGACTGTGCCTCAATTTCGGCCGGACAATTTCTCGTTTGATCATCACTTGAGACATTTGGACATAATTGATCCTGATCATTGGTGTGAACAAAATATGCTTTAGTTTTAGCAACAGCATTTTCGATAATTTTCTTGGACCCAATTTTCTCTACATTAGAAATCAATTTTTTCGTTTGATCTTCATTTAAGGTAAGAGAGAAATCCACGTCAGTATACCCCAAGACTCTTTCATCTGGGAGATTGAGATAAAGTGCATCTCTGAGTCCAGTCACTTTGGCGAGATCTTCTATTGCATGACCCAATCGTCTTTGAGTTGACGAATCAGTTTCTGCCGACCAAACAAACTGACCGAAATGTCTAGATGATTTATTGATATTTTTATTATCAAAGACATTAAAGATAGCACCGTAAAATGATTCTGTTCTCTCAAAATGTTTATTTAAAACTTTTGTTCTCTTATCTTTTAAATAGATTCCATAATGAGCGTTAGTCTTTGTTCCTTCGTAGAATAAATTGCCATGATCAACTTCATAAGTTTTGCCTTCACTGGTTGAGGTATTTAATACGGCTGGAAGACCAAAGAAAAAGCTTTTCGTAGCTCCAATTTGGGTCGTTGATAACGAATCCCACTTTTTCACGTAATCTGCTTTTTGCTCAATTAAACTTTCTATCGCGGCAACATTTCCTTTGACCAAATCATTAAATGCCATTTTTCCTAATTCACTGGAAATATCTACTTTGTATGACATTCCGTCTGAGACTTCTTCAAACTTTGAAACTCCTAATGCCGCCACAACATTACCTACCTGTGCAGATAGAGAGTCCAATTGAATTTTTGTCATTCTGACAAGGACATTTTTATCATCTAATTTTTGGATATAAGTTTGGAAAGTTCCTCTGGATATTTTAGCTGTGCCAACTGAGATGCCACCAACTCCAACTCGACCAAAGAAAAGTATTCCACCGTGACAATTAAAACTCATATTATCGCCGGCACTCCAATCTTCTAATTCCTTCGCACTTTGAGGAATATTTTTATCAACCTGCTCAATGTCTTGTATTGTTTTGACATAGCTAGTAGAAGTAAAGCTATGGCCTTTAATTGGAATTAATCCTACCGTTGCCCAAATTTTATCGCTTAATGTTGTTGGATTTTCGTAGAAAAATCTTAGAGCGCCACCAACTCCGACATCCCATGAGCGATGTTTGGTTACTTGGAAACCGCTTCGATAATCACCATAATAAAGAATATCGCGGTTTTTTACAAGATCTTCATATAGATTCTCGCTTAATTTAGCTAGACCATTTTCAGTAAGATTGATCACCTTAGAGCCAGTATGAAAACTTAGATAAAGTGCTGGTTCAAGCCGAGTAATTAGTCTTTCATGATCTGGTTTTGGTGGGCATGTTCTACCGTTGTCACCGTTGTCACCGTTGTCACCATTGTTACCGTTGTTGCCGTTGTTGCCGTTGTTGCCATTGTTGCCGTTGTTGCCATTGTTGCCGTTGTTGCCGTTGTTGCCGTTGTTGCCGTTGTTGCCGTTGTTGCCGTTGTTGCCGTTGTTGCCGTTGTTGCCGTTGTTGCCGTTGTTGCCGTTGTTGCCATTGTTGCCGTTGTTGCCGTTGTTGCCGTTGTTGCCGTTGTTACCATTGTTACCATTGGCCGCTTTTGGTTTTAAACGATTTAAGTTCTCAATAAAAGCACTGGTGTCTTTGGGCTGAGTGACTTTCAATTGGGATGGTGGTGTATCAATCGCAGCGTAAGTGCTTTTGGCCCCCATTAGATAAGCTGCGACTAAAGTTACTGATTTAATTTTACTCATTGAAATCCTCCTTAATTATTCCGATTGAATTCATCCATTCAATGTCATAAAAAAGTGCATGACTTAACTAAGTTTAAAAAATATTAAATTAGAACCTACGTCATTGAGTTTTCCTAACTATTCATAAAAGCCTTAGACCTTATAATTTTTACAAGCTTTAAGTAAATTTAAAAGTTAAAACTCATATTGGTTTATACTTATAGCAAGTCGTTAACTAGGAATATTAAAAATGAAATCTTTAATCATCATAACCTTAATGTTTTTATTGGCTTCGATCTCTTACGCTCAATCAGGTAAAGTTGCCGAGGTCTATTTTGAGCATAGCACTTCAGAATTTTTAATTTCTACAGAAAAAATAAATGGTCACTCAATTACAATTAAAAGCAAAAATATTATTTTGGTAAGTGATAGACTCTCCATTTGTCACAGCGGCTGTCTTGCTGAAATTAAAAAAATCTCAATTGATAGTTTCGCAGTATTGGTCGCTGGCCATAAAATAGCAAAAGTGAAAACCAATGATTCTGATAATATTATAAATAATGAAGCTTTCGAAGTCACTGGAGCTAAGGGAAATGAAAGGATCATTATGAATTTAAATCTGCTAGAAAGAGATTCTAGGGCAGAAGTCCGCTAAATTTTAAGACTAGTAAGGTAATTGAGCCAATGACTCTTAATTTGCTTGGCGGCAGATTTAGATAAATATTTTTTCTTTTGAAACTTAGCGAGGTTTTGATCCAATTTTTTAATAAAAAGATCCTTACTCATTTCTAATGATACAAAAAATTTATTTTGGTTAGTGCTAGCCTCTTGAGCTTTTGTCACTTCCACTTTTTCCCAATATGTCAAAACGGGGCGAACCTCATCCATAACGGATCTTAAAAAATCCATTTGGAAATCAGCAAAGTGTTTTAACTCCACGGCAGAAGGCTTTACTAAGTTCTTAAAAATGGAACTTAACTCTTTCTCAAGGGAAGATTGAAAAAAATGTTTGCCATTTCTTTCTGCAATTCGGTAGGAAATATCCACGCGATGTTCGTCATTAAGCGCAGAAGTCCCAAGGGCAATTATTTTATTTTTTTGAATTGAAAGCGGTTTTAATTCCTGTACCCAGGCCGGGCGCTGAGTTAAATTATCCATACGAGAAATAAGTCTTTCCTTAGGAGTTTGACTTTTACTGGCTTGGTGAGAGCAGGAAAGAATAAACATTGAAATAAAAAAAAGTTGAAAATAAAACTTCATAAATAATTCCTCTTACTGTTCAACGCAAATAAAATACTTTTCTTGGTTGCATGCCGATGAAATTGAGCTAAATAAAAGTATTTAACTCAAATTAAAGCACTGAAGTTTTCCAATGAAAAGCATTTAACGATTTTTTAGTGTTAAAAACGATAGCGAATGCCCAATCCACCTTCAAGATCAAGATTGGTATCTGGAAAAACATCAAAAGCCAGAGCCAATTCTCCAAAGATATCTAACTTGGGATCGACAAGGAAGTAGTTTAGGCCAATCGGCGCTCTAGGACCTAGAGCTATCTCACCATCATGTTTTCCGCTTTGAAGCGAAACCAATCGAGCTCCAATCCCATAGTACAAATCTAATGGTTTTCCTTTTTTGGTGACAAATTGGTAAGCGTTTTCAATTAAATAATCGGCATGTAGATTTAGTCCCTGTTTATCTGTTAATGAATAAGCCAAGGCCATATCAATGGATCGCTTAAACTTTAAGTTTACCTTACCCGAAATACCTGTTGGAGCGCCTAAAATCACTCCAAGCTGATAGTCATTGGCCAAAACGTCAGCTGAAACCAAAATAAATATAAACAACATCACTAACCGTCTTATATACATCCTTTATCTCCTTTGCCGCTTAGAAAACTCTGCTATTACCAAAAAATCTTCTCATACTACAAGCACTGATAAAACAGCGAAAAAGAAAAAATGAGAGTTGTTCTATTTCTCCCATCTGCTAAAATTCTATAAAATATTCAATTTTAGGAGTGTATATGTTGCGTGCTTTTATTCTATTAATGCTAATCACCAGCCTAAAACTCTCCGCAACAGAGAAAAAACTTTCTTTCGGTGTCGTTCCTCAGCAATCACCGACTAAATTGCTATCTCAGTGGATGCCTTTAATTGAAAAGTTAAAGTCACATTGTCATTGCGAAATCGACTTTCATACAGCTGTTGACATTACAACCTTTGAAAACAATATCAAAAAAGGTGAATATGATATCGTTTATCTAAATCCATTTCATTATGTTCAGGCAGCGCATCCCGTTGGATACAATGCCTTAGTCAAAGAAAAAGACAGAAAACTCAAAGGTGTTTTAGTTGTAAAGAATGATTCACCAATTAATTCCATTGAAGATTTAAAAAATGAAAGAATTGCCTTGCCTGGTCCGACTGCCTTTGCCGCAAGTGTGCTAGTTAGTAATCTCTTTTATCAAAAAAATATTGCTTTTGAACCCGCCTATGTAAAGTCACACGAATCAGTTTATACTGGAGTGATTTCCGGAATTTTTAAGGCAGGAGGAGGAGTTAATCGCACCTTCGAAGCATTAAGTGACGAACAAAAAAAACATTTAAAAATTCTTACCACAACTATCGATGTGACTCCTCACCCGATAGCTATTCATGAGAGAGTCGATAAAAAAACCCAATTACTGTTTCAAGACACATTAATAAATTTGGATGGAACTCCGGAAGGCAAAAAAATATTAGAAGAACTCGACCTAAAGGCACTCGTAAAAGCTGACAATAAAGACTGGGATGATGTAAGGAAACTCATCAAAAAAATCGAAGTCCCCAAGGTTCAGTAGCTATGCTTAAAACTCTCAAGTCAAAATTAATCATGATTCACATTTTGACCCAAATTCTTTTTTTGGTTGTCTTCATTATTTTGGGGTCAAGATTTGTCAATCAAATGATTGAAATAGAATTCAATAAAAGAGTTGAATCATTTACAAGGCAAGTTGAATCGGCAATCACTGTGGCAATGATTTCTTCAGATACCGCAACACTCACGGCAATCGCTCAAGAAGCTGTTGCAATTCCCGACATTCATGATTTCTCTGTATTTCTAGATAATAAATTAATTCATCAAGCTTCATCTTCCAACAATAGCCCTTTATATTTAAAAGTTGTTGATGCACCTGTAATCAAAAATAACCAAACCTTCGGCCACTTTATCTTTTCAATTTCTCGTTTGGGGATTGAAAATTCCCGAAGAGCTTTTTTGAAAAACTTATGGATTATTAGTTTGATCGAAATTCTTTTAGCTTCATTTATCGCTTTTTCAATAGGAAACTATATTGGAAAAAGAGCGAAGAGACTAGAGCAAGGACTTTCTGTTTATTCCAATGGCGATGTGTCCTTTCGCTTTTTGGAAGTCATGCAAGATGAGCTCGGCATCGTCGAGAGATCCTTTAACGATATGGCCCATTCAATTCAAGAAAAAAATACTCACTTAGAAAATTTGAGAATGCAAAACTTAGTCAGTGCCAAGATGGCATCTCTTGGAGAAATGGCCGGAGGAATCGCTCATGAAATTAATAATCCCCTCGCAGTTATTTCAATGCGAACTGAAAAATTAAAGCGAAGAATGAACTCTGATGAGATCGATGTGCCAAAAACGATCGAAGACTTACAAAAGATTGAAACGACAATTACTCGTATCTCAAAAATCATCAGAGGACTTAAAAATTTCTCGCGCAGTGGAGCTTCTGATCCGATGGAGAAAGTTTCTCTAAAACAAGTCGTGGAAGACTCTATCACACTCAGTAACGAAAAATTAAGTAACAACTCTATAAAGCTTAAACTTGATATCGATCCAGAAAAAGACTTCAATGTGCTAGGACGTTTTGTTCAACTTTCTCAAGTCATTTTAAATTTACTAAGTAATGCCTGCGATGCCATAAATAAACAAGATGAAAAATGGATTGAAATTACACTCAAAGAGGTCAACCATAAGGTGATAGTGTCGCTTACTGATAGTGGAAGCGGAATCCCTCCAGAGATCGCAGAAAAATTAATGATTCCCTTTTTTACCACCAAAGAAGTTGGCAAAGGAACAGGATTGGGGCTCAGTATCTCTAAAGGAATTATCGAAGAGCAAAAAGGAAAATTTTACTACGATCCAACTTGCTCAAATACAAGGTTTGTTATTGAATTGGATCAATATGAAGAATTGGAAATTTCTTGAACCTTTCAAACAAAGATATGTATGACCACCAATAATCTCATCATAACTGAATTAGCTGAAGGAAGCGGCCTAGAAGCAGTCAAAGGTGCGCTCATCATTTGCCATTATGAAGGATTTTTAGAAGATGGCACCAAGTTTGATTCCTCTATTGAAAAAGGTCGTCCTTTTCAATGTGTTATTGGGACTGGTCGGGTGATCAAGGGCTGGGATCTTGGAGTCATCGGAATGAAAGTGGGTGGAAAGCGGCGTCTTTTTGTTCCTGCTGAGCTCGCTTATGGCCAAAGACAAATGGGAGCATTGATTGCTCCAAATTCTAATCTCACTTTCGTAATTGAACTGCTTGAAGTAAGAACCAGAGATGATTAGCTCGTTAGGAGTGCCAGCACAATTCTTAAATATTGGATTTAATAACAATATCTTAAGTGAACTCTATTAATGCCGAGCTTTTGGCTCAAGCTTTATTAGAAAATATCCGATTGTATTTAGAAATCTTTCAAGCGCGATCCACTAAATGACCAAGGGATGAATTAATTAGTGCTTTAAATAAAACATGCCTATTCATACTCTCCTTCTTGATCATTAGTAGTTGTGTGAAGAAATCGGCTCATCTCCCCAATATCTCCACTGAGACAATTGGAACTAGTTCAACCACCGTCGCTCAAACCCCAAATTCTATTTTAGCGACCACCTCATCAGTTATTTGTCATGAATTATCTGCCTTTGATTCTAATGGAATGGATAGCTCATTGCCCTTACAGGCTTGCATCGACAAAACCCCCGTAGGTGAAAAACTTTTTCTCCCTAAGGGAAAATTCACTTTGGTTAATGATGTAAAAATTCAAAAGCCCATGACCATAACTACCCAAGGCGCTGTTATGGAAAAGTGTTCAAACCTAGAAAATCACGACTGTGCTGAATTAAAAGCCAGTGCTACAACTTTAACTAAAATTGGATTTGTAAAAATACTTTCTAGTGATGTCATTTTTGATCATATCGTCATCAATGGAAATCGCCAAGAGCGCTACCAATCTCCTGCTGCTCTAAAATGCAGCCTAAGTCCAGATAATAATATCTACGGTGAAAACATTCAATTTTTAGGCAATAATATAAAAATTACTAATAGTGTTTTTAAAAATGCGCTTTGTGGAACTGGCTTCTTTTTAGTATCAGGATCTAATTTTGAAGTGAGAAACAATACCATTTCATCAAACGGCGCTCACGATAAAAATCTTTTTTGGTCTGATGGATTAACTGCTCTAGAAATTTCTCATTCACTCATCTCTGACAACTTATTTTCAGATAATACCGATGTAGATCTCATTCTTGGAGCCTGTCCAGATTGTATCATTAAATCCAATGTCGTTATTCACTCCAACTCTTTTGCTTCTTCTTCCTTTGCGGCCATAATGATTCAGGCTTGGCCCAATGGAGGAACCAGCGGCAATTACACCGGTGCTGAGATTTTTAACAATGCAGTAAATTGCTCCTCTGGGCAGCGATGTGGTTTTGGAATCTATCTGGGCTCTAGCGCTTGGTATGAAGCCAATATTTTTGGCGGCAATGTTCACGACAATTCAGTCGTAGGCGCCCAGCAAGGTTTTGCCGTAGATAAGGTTAAAAATTTTTCCATTGCTAACAATCAAGTATCAGGATCTCAAGGAACTTTTCAATCCTCTTGTGGCCCCAAATATTTTAGTGCATTTGTTATTACGCCTGGAACAATCGTGGACCGAACGCATGATTTGATACCCAGTTATAATTATTTAAGCTTCAAGCTCGATGGTTGCATTCCTAATGATTCCAAGTTTCCTTATTAAGTTTGAAACTCAAAATCATTTTAATAAATACTCTATTTGAAAAAGCTCCCAAAAACATTATGGCCTTGTCAAATCAACAGAGATCTAAGGAGTCACAGACTTTAATTTAGCAAGTTCACTTCCTTCCTCTCTAAAAGATTTCATAAGATCAGTGAAGTAACCAGCATAGAAAGGACTTTGAAGTGCAGAAGGTGAATACTTTCCACCCCCATCAGGTCCAAAGCGCTTAGGTTCAGTTTCAAATAATCGCATATTTCCTGTGGCATCAAATTTCTTCATCGATTTATACCATTCTTCAACTGGCATAGTTCTTCCAAAAATAGGATCAATTGCGATCCACTCCCCCTTGGAATTTCTCACGATGGTCGTAACGTGGTAGCGCCAATTACTCGATCCGGTTTTCAAGCTTCCAAGTGCCCATACTTTTCGAATAGAGCTTTTATCCACTCCATCTTTTAGAGCTTTGATATGTGCTGCAGTGGCGCGACCGAAACAATAACCAATTCCCGTTTGGTACTTTTCGTATTGACTCACTTTAGTTAATGAAGCAACCGGATGATCGTAAACTTCGCGAAAGAGTTGTTGGACTTCACTATCGGAAAGTCCAATTTTGCGTTTACTTTCCACATTGATCGGCAAATTTTTTAACTGCTCCAAGACTTGCTCATTTTTAGCAACGGCTTCTTTGGCACTGCCGCGAGGGATGGCAAATAAACTTTTGTTTAAACTTGTTTCCGCTTTTTCTATTTCAATTGCCCTGGCGGCAAGAAGCGCTTTAGTACTTTCAAATTTGCCAGAACCAAAAGCAGCTTTTATGGCAGTTCTTAGTTTGAGCATCATGGACTCAACCGCTGCCGTGGCCATGACTCCACCTGTAACATAAGAAAGTAAAAAGCTGCCGCCAACCGTTCCTAAAACATGACAGGCTAATTTGGTTTTTACCAAAGGCTCTAATGTATCAAAAGATGAATACAACTTGCGTGCTTCATTTTCAAAATCGCCAAAAAATTTCTTAGTTACATCCCACAATTGAGTTGTGCTCTCCCAATACTTTTTACCTGATTCAACTGGGCTTTTTAAAAAGGCAATCGCCTCTTTGGAAAATCCGATAACGGTACCGGCGCTTCCATCCCATACACCTTTAAGTGCTCCTAGGGCGCATCCGGTAATATGCTGGATAGGAGAAGTCGTGGAAGTGTTTAAAGATTCACTGGCTTTAACTAAATTATCAAGACTGTCTTGTGGCGCTCTTATCTTTGGGTCACATGTCACAGGATCTTTAGCGTAAGCCGAAGACACGAAAGCGTTTGTCAGAGATAGCATTATGCTCTTTTCTTTTTTAGTATGATTTTTGGTGACTATTTTAAAACCCAAAGTCGAAAATAAATCGCGGGCATTTTCCCAGCTTTCAGAGCGAATAAAAATAGCACTCACTAAACCACTTTGATCTTTGTGATGATATAAAAATCCTCCGGCCAAACTGACAGCACTACCAATTAATTCAGTTTTATCTGGAACCACTCCGGTTTTAACAAAGACGACAGTGTTGCCAAGATCTCCACTATAAATGCGGGTGACTTGAGACAAAGAAGTATTGCTACTTTTAAAGTTCTCTGGCATCAGCACGGGATTGAGAGCATGTTGAGTAAAAGTCAGATCGATTACAGACAAAGCCGCTGAGACATCGCGCTCGATATCTGGGTATTGCTGAACTTTATAACTAAAGTCAGGGCTCGGTATTGGATCCTTCAAGGAAGCCGCCAAGGCACTAGAGATAGATATTAGGATTGCCGCATAAAACACTATTAGGATTTTCATAGAGAACTTTTCGGACATTAAAGAAATTTATTTACAAAAGAATAGCCGACAAAAACGTTCACTTCTTTGGGATTAAGCAATTCACATCTTTGACTCCATTTAAAATCATCTGATCTCTATCTTCGAGACAAGTATCATGACCGTTGGAGTTTAAGTATGCAATGATACCAACGTGCTTGCTTAAATTTTTAAATTTCAGGTAAGCAAGTTTTGTATTGTTATAGGTGGTAAAAGTAAGAGCTTTTTGGGATTGGCAAGAAAATGGCTCTTGATCGTCATTGCCCGAACATTTCCAATTCTCTTTTGAAAATTGCATGAATTTAGTTGCTCCGATCATTTTGCATTTTTTTTCACTAGGAGTTTCAAGGGCTAGAATAATCTTCTGCTCATCTTCTCTATCTGTTTCAACCAAATTATTTTTCTTTTCATCAATACTTTTGGTGCAAAAAAAAAGTGCCGTGGCATTTTTCAATGCAGTATGTTTATGTTTCTTGTGAACTCGCGCCAAAACAAGGTTAGAGTTAAAGATAAAAAGTAAAAACATAATAATTTTGATCATACTGACATCTACCTTAATGGACTCACTATACTCATGTATTAGATGACTCAACTAAAGAATATCTACTTTTAAGAAAAATGACAAATTCTGAATTTGAAAGATATTTTTACGATTTTTCCCTAATTGATAAATTAATTGATCATAAAGTCATTTAAAGTTTCCCATTGTCTATTCGCTCTGGATAAAATTCAGAGATGAAAAAACTAAGACAAATTGATAAGCGTAACTTGCGTTACCACTACGGAAATATTTTTGGTATTACCCTTATTCATATCCTTGCCATAGCGGCTATTCCATTTTTTAATTGGAAGGCGCTGGGGGTTTGTTTATTTTTATTTTTTATCATCAGCCCTATTGGCGTCACTCTCACCTATCATAGACTGTTAAGCCATCGCTCTTTTAAAGTGCCAAGATGGTTTGAATATACTCTTGCCACAATTGGCGCGCTATCGGGTCAGGGGCCGGTCCTTATCTGGGTGGCCGAACATCGTTTGCATCACAATTTTTCCGACACCATAAAAGATCCTCACAGCGCCCATCATGGCGGATTTTGGTGGTCGCATGTCGTTCATCTTTTTTATCACAAAGCATTTGAAGACGATGTTAAACAATGGAGCCGGTACATTCCCGATCTGTTCCGCCACCAATATTATCACTTCTTAAGTAAGTATAATTTTCTTATCGCTCTATCGATTGCGCCTCTTCTATATTTTTTGGGGGGATGGCCTTTTGTCATGTGGGGTATACCCATGAGAGTCGCTCTAATGTTGCATGTGACTTGGTTTGTAAACTCTGCCACTCACCGATTTGGATATAGAAATTTTGAAACCAAAGATGACTCCAGCAATGTCTGGTGGGTAGCCCTGCTTTCTGCCGGAGAAGGCTGGCACAACAATCATCATGCTCAAGCCAATTGTGCCATTCACGGACGCATGTGGTGGGAGTTTGATTTAACTTGGCAAATGATTCGCTGCCTAGAAGCCATAGGGCTTGCCACTGATGTCAAGCGGCCAGTGCAATTTCAAGATGAGATTAACAATAAAGAGCAATTAGTAGAATTGCTCAAAGTCGTTTAAATATGAAAAATGATGAATCTGAACAAATCAGCAAATCAAAAATAAATTGGTATCCAGGTCACATGGCCCGTGCCATTCGTGAAATAAAAGAAAAGCTAAAGTTAGTTGATATTGTTTTAGAAATTAGAGATGCTCGCGTGCCGCTAGTTTCAGGCAATCCAGTCTTATCGGAAACTCTTAGGCAAAAAAGTCACCTTATCGTTTTGAATAAATATAACTTAGCTGATCAAAAAATAATTCAACAATGGGATACTTGGTTTAAAAAAGAAGGAACCCCTTTTATTTTTATTGATTGCTTTGATAAATCTTCAATCAAAAAAGTTCTCTCCCAGGCCCGTTCAATTGTTGAAGCAAAAAGAAAAGCCTCCAATCCAGATACTCCTTCACAGAAATCAAAACTAAAAATGATGGTCATCGGGCTCCCTAATACTGGCAAATCAACCATTATCAATCAGCTTGCTAATAGAACTGCTACAAAAACGGCTGATCGTCCAGGACAGACTCAAGTTCAGCAATGGATTGTCATCGATAAAGACTTAGACCTCCTTGATACTCCAGGAGTTATGCCACCTTCGCTTGAAAAAGAAGAGCATGGTTTGTGGCTTAGTGCGATTCACGCAATTCCCGATGACATCGTGGGAGAAGAACTTCCTGCAAGATTTTTGATTAGTTTTTTTAAAGAGAAAAATTCTATTGAATTTATGAATCGCTACAAACTTAGTTCCCTAGAAAATTCAGTTGATGAAATTTTAGAGCAGATTGCCATTTTAAGAGGATGCATCAGGCAAAAAGGACTGAGCGATCTCGAACGAGTTTACAAATTAATTTTGATTGATTTTAGAAAAGGTGATTTTGGCAAATGCTGTTTTGATCTTCCTCCAAAAATAAATTGATAAAAATAAATCTTCTCATTATAATTTCCTACCAATCAAGATTCTAATTAAAGGGAGCAATACATGGCGAAATATGAAATTATCGAAGGTGGTTCTAATTGCCACAAAATACAAAAAGCTTCATTTCGCAGCGACTTTATCGACATAGCCCTGGGATCACCTGACATCGCGAAAAAAGGCTCTGAATTAGAATATAAAGTTCGGATGAATGCTGGTGATACCATTGTTTACAGTTGGACGATTTCAGGATTATCAGACCCCGAATTGCTTCATTATGATCTTCACGGTGAAGAACCCGCAATGGGAGATACTGCCATCTCCAAAGTTGTTGAGTACATAAAAGGCAACGCCATTGAGTCACATGGAACGATGACGGCACTGATTCCCGGAGTGCATGGTTGGTATTTGCAGAATCGCTCAAAGCACCCCTTAATCGTTCACCTTAAGTTAAGTGGATTCTATGAACTAGTTAACCCAGGTGAATATGGAAATCAATCTGAAATCAAGGCTAACATTTCATTGCTACCTTGAGACTAATTAGCTGCTTGGGTCAATAATTGGAGGAGTAGCTTCAAACATATTTATATTTGAATCTCCTGTACTGCATCTGAGTCTAACATAGAGAGTAGTGGAACCGCTAAATGCTGCATTCGGAATATTTAAAACAGCTACTCCTTGGTGATATTCATTTAAAGTGTCACTGGTTAAACTAACGCCTGGTAAACCGAAACCAGAACCAGGGAGTAGAAGATCTGCATTCGATAAAGCTATTTGAGCTTTATCACCACACTTACCTGGTGCCGTGTAATGAACTGTTAAATTTATATCAGATCCACTAAAATTAGTTGTGACAAAATAGATTTGTGGAGCAGGGACAACTAAGTTTGATATATTAGAATCCCCAGTAGCACAACTCAGTTGGAAATCATAACTTCCCGTAGTAAGCGCATTGCTCCAGCCTTGTAGATGAGCTACTCCTTGTCGATATTCATTGAGCGAGTCACTGACCAGATTCAAGATCCCAAAAGCTAAAGATGGAGTGACTCGAAAGCCGCTAGCGCATGGACTAGATGCCGTATAATTCAAACTGACGTCAACATATCCTCCTGAGTAGACTGAAGCAATTGAATCAATATGGGGAGCACCAGTCTGAGCAATAATGGTATCTCGTTCACCATCAATGACCGCAGCTATTTTTTCTCCACTAGCAGACGAGGCTACAGCTCTCCAATTTTTACTTAAGCCTTTAGCTGCCCAATTCACACCAGAATCACTTGATTGATAGATATCTCCACTTATTTCAGTGGCCGCAACCAGATGAGTTCCATCAGATGAACTGGCGACACTTTTCCATAACCGACTTGAATCTCTGGCCGTCCAATTTAATCCTGAATTTGAAGAAGTATAAATAGAATCGCCACTAGCAACCGCTACTAATTTAGCTCCATCTGCAGAAGATGCTACTGAACGCCAAGCTTTAATTGGTCCCACCGAATCCCAATGTTCTCCAGAATCAATTGAGGTATAGATTGCGCCATTGTTTTCTGCCGCAATAAAATGAGTCCCATCAGCAGAAGTTGCCACTGCGATCCAGTCTTTATCACTTTTAACTGCAGTTGCCCAATTAGATCCATAATCTTTCGAGACAATAATACCACTATGATTTCCACCAACTGCAATAAGGGTACTGCCATCTGAAGATGATGCTACAGAGTTGCAGCCGGGGGAATTTTTACTTTCGCTCCAAATGGTGCCGGAATTAATTGAGGTGTATATTATTCCATTGGCTTCGCAAGCCACGAGCTTTACGCCATCATCTGATGATGCAACAGCTGACCATTCTTTAGTAAGTCGATGAGAAGTCCACTGAGCTCCAGCATTAATTGAGGTGTAAACTTTGCCATGTTTTTTAACAGCGACTAATTTATTGCCATCAGCAGAAGAAGCGACCCCCTGCCAACTGTCATTGGGATCGAGTCCTTCCCAAGTAAAGCTATTGGTAGAATTAACAATAGTCGTGTTTATGGTATTGGTGCTTGAACTAAAGCATCCTGATAAACTCACGATAATCAAAAGATGAAAAAAATAAATTGCTGAAAATTTTTTAGCAGAATCCATAAAAATATAGCCTAGATCAATTCAGTTTTTTTACTTTATCGGTCAACAAGGCAACATGCTTGATGCTTTTAATTTAGGGATTATTTAAGGTGTTGTGAATATTACTTTAGTACTTCACTATTGTTTATTGCAGTAAGGATTTTGCTTGATAAGATTTCCGATTGTGCCGCCATCTTTACGACGAAGATGCTCCCAATATGATTTAGATTTCGATCCCCAAAGTTCACCACTAGTGCGATAAATTCCCTGTGAGCCGTTCAATAGATCACCCATAATATCAAGTCCACATCGAATGTTGGAATTTGGCTCAAGAATATTTTTGGCCCCACAATTTTCTCCCCGCCAAGATCGCATAGATGGTCTTTCATCTAATTGGTAAAGTCCTGTGGCAACGCCGTTGGTAGCATTGCGGTTGCGAGCAGTCGGAATACATTTTGATTCAACGTGAGCAATGGCCGCCATTGTCCAAACCCAAAAATGCTTTTTTTCGTCATGGTTCATGATCTCCCACTTAGGACAAGTATTAATTCCTTGGAACATACCAGGTAAATCATTTTTAAAAAAAATAGAATGAGTCCCTTTTTCATCTAGGTATTGGGAAATGACATTTCCCCAAGGCCCATAGCCCTTGCTACTATCTTCTGAAATAAAGTTTTCACATTTTGCACCATCTTTACTGAAAGTATTTGATAAAGGTGGACATTCCAATGGCATACCCTTGATCGCAGCGATGCACACGCGAGGAGCTTCTCCAAATTTTTTAGTTGATTTAGAAAACTCCTTCAAGCACTTCTTGAAACCTTCTTCACTAGTAGAGTTACAAGCTTCAAAATCGATAGCATATGAATTTAAACTGAAAATAAGAAGCAGAGTGATGAATTTCATTTAGCTACACTCCTTTTATATTCGCAATAAAAGTGAGATTTACTTAGAAGTCCTGAAACGAAACTAAAATCATAAGTCAGTAGATCTTTCTTGAGACTTAAGATCTCAATTACTTGTCCATTTTCATGAGCATCTGCACAAAAACTTCGCAAGGTTGAAATTTTTATGATTGTTACAGATTTTTCATATTTAGTAAGGTAAGTGCAACCACCTTCAACCACTTCTTTTGCTTCACCTTGCTCTTTTTCACCAAGCATCCAAACATGGCTGGAACCAAACATCATGCGATTGTTTTTAAAATCAATATTTCCTACAGGGCAGGTTTTGGGGCCACTGAGAAGCTCGTAATCACCGATAAACGGCGATGCCCAGAGAGGGCAGGTCATTAAATAAAGGACAATAAAGAGAAAATATTTCATTCATTTATAGTAAGGATATTCTGTAAAAATTGGTAGATAAAATTAATCCCAATTTTATCAATTTTGCTTTTCATTATTAAAATAAAATGGTTAAAGGACCCATCAATAAATAAAAAGGGAGTAAAAATGAAAAAGCTGGTTTTGTTTTGTCTTTTAGGACTTGCTGTAAATACTTTTGCGTTTGAATGTGTTCAACAAGAAGCTCAATTTATTGGAAATGTTTCTAGCTTATATATTTATCAAGACGATTATGCCCAAATTGGACAATGTCATTTCAAGCTAAATATCATGAGAGATAACTATCGCCCAAGTATGGTTCCTGGGTGTGCTTTAGATTATAACGAAGTTCTTAATACCACTTTTTCCTATGACTACTTTCGCATTCCTGGACTTTCAACATGTCCAGTAAGAAGTGAAGGACAGGAAATATCAGGCTATCTCGTTAAAAAGAACGGTAAAATAATCATCGAATAAACCTGTTAACTATTCAAGGCAAGAAAGCACGATCTTTCCTGTAGTCTGTCCAGATTCAATCGCCCTATGTGCCTCACCGACTTCTTCAAAAGGAAAAATGGTGACACTAGGGCCTGATATTTTTTTGGAATCAATCAGCTCAATTAAATGCACCATCCCCTGACGAATCATTTCCTTTTTATCAAACAAATAAGAAAGATTAAAAGTAATTAAACTTTTATTTTGCTCTGTCATATTCAGTGGATTAAAGCTCGGCGTTTTCAAATAGGTCCAAACCAATTGAAAATAATTTAATTTACCTCCTTGCTTTGGAAGCATGGAATGAAAGCCGTAGCACAGAAGTTTTCCAGAAGGAGCCAAATGATCATAACTGTCTTTTAAAGTTGAAGCTCCATTGGCGTCTAGAATGACATCAAAACCATTGGGAGAAATGCGCTCGGCCTCTCGCCAAAGACTTTGAGTAGACTTATCAATAACGTAGTTTGCTCCTAGTTTTTTTGCCACCTCCACTTTATGAGAGGAGCCAACAATGCCGATACTTTCATGCCCCATAAAACGACAAAGCTGCAAGAGAGCACTTCCAACTCCCCCCGCACAGGAGTGAATAAGAATTTTAGCATTAGCCGGGATGATAATATTTTGAAAGAGCGCATGGTAGGCTGTGAGATAAACCGCAGGAAAAGCCGCCGCCTGCTCCAAACTCAATTCTATGGGCACCCTGAAGACCATTTCTTCATCTAGAGCGATATGAGTAGTGTAGGCTCCAAAACGAGTTATGCCAAAAACCCGATCTCCAACTTTATACTTTGTCACTTGAGATCCAACTTGCTCTATGATGCCAGATAGTTCAAAGCCCGGCGTAATTGGCCAGCCGACATATTCTTTGGCCGAAGAGTACACTCCCCAACGAACTAAAACATCAGCGTAATTAATTCCAATAAAACTGACTTTAATTAAAACTTCAGTTGCTTGAATTTGTGGAATTTTTTCTTCAATGATGATCAATTGCCGACAGTCACCAGCTTTATTGATTATAATTTTTTTCACCACAACCCCCTGTTAACATTTTTTCAATCATCAGTTGCTTGAATAAAATTTCAAAAAGATAAATTTAGAATTTTTAGTTATTACTCAAAGGCACAGAAATCTCTTGCTGAATCTCCATAGATGTCACCATTGTCATTAACTCGATAGAAAAAGCCCCTCTTGCAAGGGGCATTCTTAAAGAAATTATTGGCAGGCTTGTACTTTAATTCCGTAATTACACCTAAACGATGATCCCACCGCTTTGACTGCATTGAACTCCGCTTCTGTTTTATTTCTTCCTTTCCCTGAAAGAACAAACTTAAGATCTACATTGCCTTGAAAATCTTTACATCCGGCCAAGCAAAAAGAATTCTCAACGTTAGTTCTTATTTCTTCGGTTTTTACAGTTGAAATTCCAAAACTACAACTAAACCTTGCTGCCAACTTTTGTTTTGCTAAAAATTCAGCTTCTAGTTGCATTGAACCTGTTGCTTCACTTATCAACTTTAAATCAATTCCACCCTGAAAATCTTTACAACCAGCATATGAGAAAAATCCCAACGATGAATCTCTTGGATCTCTTGGATCTCGGTGATCGCGATCATGGTCCCGTGAAGCTTGATCAAGCCTGTCGCGAAGAGCAAGATTTTCTTTGCGTAGATTATCATTTTCAAACCGCAGTCGATCGAGCTCTCTTTGATCCACTTGGCTTCTTTGGCAGATTTGTAGTTGGGTTCTGGTAAAATCTAAATCTTGTAAACAAACGCGAAGTTGGTCGTTGCCGTAGCCACCGTTTCCAGGAAAGGGCCCTCTTCTTCCGCCGCGATCACCCATGTCTGCAAAAGCCGAAGAGCACAATAGAAGTGATAAACTGATTGTAAGCATTTTTTTCATAAAACTCCCTCTTCAACTTTGTTGCGATTGTCACCATTGAAAAATAATTTTAGGTCAAATAATCACCGTTTTCATATGACGGTAACTAATTGACACCAAAAATTGCATCCTTCAATTCGGTGAATTAATCTTACAAATGATAAGAGCAATCGGCGGGCCAAGTCGATCTGATGTAAGAAGATGTATAAAGATTTAAAAATCATTATTTCATTTCAAATTTTTTGGCATAGCGGAGCGAAATAATATCGAATAGATTGAGCTCTTTGTCGGCAACTGGCGACGAGGTTTTGATATCGAAATTGAGAACCCCAGAAGCTGGAGCACGAACGTCTAAAGATGAATGACCCTTAGCGGTTAAAGAATCAAAATAATTTTTTTGATTTTGATATTCTTGCATCTGCTCATTGGTTAAGTGCAAGGTTTCGAGTTGTTGTGGATTTTGAAGTGCGAGATTAATTTTTTTATAAAATTCTTCGTTATAAATTCCATTGCTGGATCCACTTTTCCCTATATTTAAACTTGTTGTGCCCCAAGAATTTGAAAAAGCCGAAGTAAAATCGCTTAGAGCAAAATTTTTTACCATTTTGGGATTTAAATTTGTTTCAATTTTGAGTTTCTCTCCTGCATTATTAATTGCATTTTGATCAGAGGCAATCTGGCGATTGACGTTACTCTTTTTCAAAGACGCATCTAAATCTTCAAAGAGTGAATCAGCTCCTTTTGCCACTTCTCGATCTATGAAAAGTGAAGGTGAAACATTTTGTCCGGAAATGGCATGGCCCGCTCCCACTGCACCATTTATAGAAGGGGTGATGGAGGATTGCTGTAATAAATTTTTTGATTTTGATTCATAATCGACAACCTCTTCTCCAAATCGATTGAGAACTGCCTTGACCTCTTCTCGTGCTTTTTGATTGTGGATCGGTTGAACAATGGGAGAAACGGCGGCTTGACAGTAGTCTTTTTCCGAATTGAAGGTCACGGTCTCGGTCTTAGAGTAAATGGATGATACATCATTAAAATCTTCGGTACCAATCGTTCCGTGTTTGTTGAACTTCGCAATACATTCATCGTAGAGAGAATCCTTGGTAGGTATTTGTGAGGCGACTGCTTTTAGTTGCAAAATTTTATCTGCTGAAATATCTGCGCGCTCTTGAGCAATCGTGGCATGATCAGCAGTCACACTTTTAGCCTGATCTAAAATATTCCCCTGGGTGTCTGTACCTTTGTTTGACAGAGTCGCTGATCTTGCTTTAACTTGTGCCACTCTAGCTTCCTCAACAGACTGGTAATTTGTTTGCTGATTGGCATGAGCTTTGGCTTCGGCCGCAAGAAGCGCATCGTGAGCTGCAATGGTTTTTAAACAGTCTTGATAATCTTGAGATTCTGGCCCTCTATAAACACAAGTAATCTTGCCATCTGCTGTAGATTTAGTTTCAGGTTGATTAATATTAGGTTTATCAAAATCAGTACGATTTGAAATGTGGGCCATTGCCACACAATCATTGATGGTCGCCATTCGCTGTTGCATATAATCTGCGGCATCACCGTCGGGAATGCCATTTTCAGCAATCCATTTATCAAATTCAATCCACTGGCCTTTAAAGCGTTCTGCAGGATTTCCTCCAGAATTAATAAATGCAACTGTTTCTTTCCAGGAACTGTCTGAAAGCATTTGGCACTCTTCAAACTTTTTTGAACCTTTCAAAATTGTGACTTCTCCAACCTTATCTGGAATGGGTAATTTATCTTCTGAAGAACTATCACCGATCATGGCTTTCCCTGTGAACGCACCTGGCTCAGAATAAGAGATTGACCCCAGTGAGCTTTTTGCATTCGCCGCCTTTGAGTCAGCGATGGTTCTATCAGGTACGGTTGGGACTTCTTCGGGCACGCTCATGAGTCCAGTTGACTCTCTGGCCTTAACCGCTTTCTTTAAAAGTTCTTCATCCTGAAAGCCTTCGTAACTGCGAACACTACTTCCTTGAAAAGTATAAATGAGAGTTTTATTGGCCAACTTATTATAGGCTTTCCAAAATTCATTAGGTGGCAAAACAATGCAGCCCAGAGAAAGCCCTGAAAATTTTCGATTATGTACAGTGTGAAAGCGAATTCCTCTTGATTCCAGATTGGAGTTGAAGGGCTCTAAACCTCGAAGCATTAAATTTTCGTGAACGATTCTGGAATAATTTTTCTCGCCAGCAATCATTAGCCCCAAAGAAGATTTATAGGTACCATTTTCATTTGAAAAAGCAATGGCCGACTTCCCCCAAGTGTTGGAACAACAGCGAGAGTTTTTACAGCTAGTTTGGCAAGCAGAGTTAACTCCGTGAGCGGCAAGCGATTTCAGCACCACTCTTTTTTCCATAAAATCAATAGTCAAAAATCGAGTCGAATTATTATTAAAAGAGTAATTCAAGTAACTGATCAATGGTTTTCCATTGAGTTTATCTTTATTTAGAAAAAAGCTCATATACCCTTTGGCAAATGAATCAAAGTCAACTAGAGGTTCCAATCCTAAATTTCGGTATAGTTCAAAGGTGTCGTTCTTGAATTTTTCTATTTTTTGTCGCTCTTTATCAGCTTGTTGATCCTGCGCCAACAATTCACTCATCATCATGACTTGAAAACTACATACAAAAAATAAGATGAATGTTTTTACTGATGTATTCAAAGCCATTACCTCTCATTACAAAAATAATTTCAAGGACACTTACCTGATTAGTTTACGCTTCAAATTTGTTATCAATACGATTGTTGGCAAGCAAAAATTTTTTAGCAAGTCATTTGGATAAGTTAGTGAAGTTAATGAAGAAACATTTTAAGAAAAAAGCTACAGAATTAGTTGGCACTATAGAGCTAAATAATTAAAAACTATAGTTCAAGTTCATCACTCTCCAATCCTTTAAATCCTATTTTTTCATAAAAAAAGCGATGAGAGAAACTATTGCGCTGATAATTAAGCCGGTTGTGAAGGGAAAATAAAACTTGGTGTTTTCACTTTCGTAATAAAAATCACCAGGCAACTTCCCCAATGGAATTTTGCCTCCTGTGAAATGCCATAACAGACCTAAGACAATGAAAAAAATTCCTGAAAAAATAAGTGCTTTGCTTACATTATCGATAAAAACCTCATTTTAAGAAAATTATAACATAGATAACTCATCATACTTACCCAGACGTTGATATTTATCATGCTTTACTTAAATAGAGATCTTCATAGAATGAGGAAATATGAAATTTAAGTGGCGATTCTTAATCGGGATATTGTCTTTTAGTCTAACTGCCTTTTGTTGGGAATTTTTAGCTTATAAAAATATAATCAATTTATTCATCCTTCCCCCTCCTAATAAAATAGTTCATACATTCTTTGAACTTATTCAAAATAAAGAATTAATTCATCATCTAACTTCAAGTCTATTTCGAGTTGGTCTTGGCTTTTTTATGGCGATGATCATCGCCATCCCTATTGGACTACTTCTATCGCTCAATAGAATATCTTACTCAATTCTCTTTCCATTGCTAAATTTTTTAAGGCCAATTCCTCCGATTGCCTGGATGCCTCTTGCTATTCTTTGGTTTGGTATTGGACATGGTCCGGCAATTTTTTTAACAATGATAGCTTCCTTTTTTTCGGTTCTTTTAGGAACTATGTTTGGAATTAGTGAGATCTCCAATGATCATCTAAACGTCGCTCGATGTTTTGAAGCCTCAAAGTGGCTAACATTTAAGTCTATTATTATTCCAGCTATGCTACCACAAGTTTTAAACTCACTAAGAATAGGCTTTGGACTTTCTTGGATGGCCGTAGTTGGAGCAGAAATGATTTCTTCAAATAGCGGGTTAGGGCACATGATAATTGTCGCTCAGGACTCATTGAGATCTGACATTGTGATAGTGGGGATGATAACTATTGGCGCAACAGGAATCTTTTTAGATCTTGTATTTAAGGGTTTAACCAATCATCTAGTTATCTGGAAAGACTATGATAAAAATTAATAATCTTTCCTATAAAATTGATCAAAAAACTATCTTTAAAAATTTAACTTTAGATGTTTCCAAGTCTCAAATCGTTACGATAATGGCCCCATCGGGAAGAGGTAAAACTACCCTTTTAAAATTAATATCAGGATTGCTCATTCCAACAAGTGGAGAAATTTTTCATGAAAATTTAAAAATAACTGCCCCATCTAAAAAGAGAGTGATTATATTTCAGGATCATTTATTATTTCCCTGGATGACTGCTAAAGAAAATATTGATTTTGTACTAAAGGCACAAAATAAATCAATTGAAATGAGTCTACATTTTTTAAACTTAGTTAAGTTAGCCAATGCTCAAAATTTATACCCCCATCAACTATCTGGAGGGATGAAGCAGAGAGTGGGAATCGCTCGCGCGTTAGCTTCTAATCCTGAAATTCTTTTGTTGGATGAACCCTTTGCATCAATTGACCCCATCATTCGAAATGAAATCATCCAGGAAATAAAAGTTTTGGTTCGCGAATTTAATTTAACAGTTTTTTTAGTTACGCATAATATTGAAGAAGCACTTTATTTCAGCGATCGTATTATTGTTTTAGGCAATCAATCAGATGATATAGCTGAAGATATATTAATTAATATGGATAAAACTGAATCAATAATGGCGCTTAAAAAAAATCCACTATTTTCCGAATTCGAAGAAAAAATTTATAACTTACTCAAAAAGGGACTTGAATGAAACATCTTATTGCTCTTGCTCTTGTTACATTATTGGCATGTGGTTCATATGCCGCGGAAAAAAACACTTCACTAGAATTAGCCTATCCATTACTCGGAACAATTGTCGTAGCTCAGATTGGATTAGTGCTTGAAAAAACTGACATCTTAAAAAAACATGGTTTTGATGCTCATGTAACAGCTCTTGGAACAGGTAAAGAACTTAAAACGGCGATGATGTCTAATAAAGCCGATGTCATTCTCACTTCGGAATCTAACTTTGTTGTCCTTCGAGGAAATAAGTTTGAAGGTTATGCTTTCTCAACTTTTGGCTCTGCCGGTCGGTTGGCACTTGTGGTTAAAAATGATGGGAAATTTAAAAAACCAGAAGATTTAAAAGGAAAAAAAATTGGAGCTATTTTGGGAACGACAGTGCATAAAGAAGCTCTTGAATGGAAAAATAAAATTGATAAAAAAGGTATTGAATTAATTAACCTTGGATCTGTAGCTGCTATTTTATCGGCAATTGAAGCAGGAACAATTGAAGCAGGCATGGTTTGGGATCCCTTCCTCGAAAATAGCTTAGTTTCAAAAAAATTTTTAATGCTTGGCTTTTCTGAATTCGACTTGATAAATATCGTCAGCAAAACTTACGCTGACAAAGACCAAAAGATAATCTCTCGCCTCAACGATTCATTGAGAGATGCCTTTTTCTATTTTGTCACACATAAAAAAGAAGTTAACTCTTGGTATGCAGAACAAGTAAAAATCGATGCAGACACATTAGATCGTGCATCGAGTATTAATAAAAATTACAATGTCAAAAAGGTTACTGAGTTAAAAATGATTATTAACGAGGATCTTAAGAAAAAGATGGAAGAAATATCTAATTTCTTTTTTAGTGAAAAAGTTATACCTGAAAAGCCTAATTTGATGGACTTTATAAAGTAAAATCTCGACAAGGATTAGGTTGTTTAGCATCTTTCTTCAATTCATTATAAATTACTGAAAAGAGTTTTCTTTCATTAAAAGCAATTTCTTCTGCCATTTTTCTTGAATCTTCTAGAAAGGTTGAATATTTTTTAAAATCTTCCTTATACTTGGCAAGGCCTGGATTTTTTTTGAGTAATTTTTGCTGAAGCTCCAATGCCTCTTTGTTGTAATTGAGTTTGGAGCGATTTCTTGCTTCCTCATCCTGACTATCAGAATATTTTACGATGGTTTCCAAATTTTTAATGATTGGTTCAAATTCACTTTCAATAATTTCACGCCAAGTTAAAGTTGCTCCCATGGTGTAAGAAGATTTTCCAGCTCTGCCGATACTCCATACTCTTTCTTTTTTGCCAAGATCTTTACTACCAGCGGCCTGAAGAAATTTGACATACTCATCTTGTTTTCTTTTGTAATTTATGAAAAGTGATTTAATGGCTTCAACTTCAGGAATATTTTTCAAAGTTGTTTTTTGAAGTAGTTCTATTTTTTTTTGTAGCTCATCCATTTGCCCATCTCTAGGACAGGTTGGATTGTTGGCAACATCGAGAAGGTATTGAGACATTTTCTCTTGATTTGGATTTTTATCATAATAATAGAGATATGGAATAAGTGTAGGATAAAATTCTTTATAAATTGTCTGACCTTCATTTGTAGAAATCATCGGGTAGGATGCATATTTTTCCTTCAGTCTTGTTCTAAGAAAAATATCTTCCAAGTTGCCACCAGCTTTCATTTCATTCATAAAATTATCAGAAAAGCTTGAGTAACCAAAATGTTTCGGACCCGTTGCTGATATTACACACGTATTTTCATTGGCAAGTGCTAATGTGTGACCGGAGTGACAACTAAAATCAACAATTCCTAATTTTATACCTTTTTCTTTTGCTAACTTCGAAAGTACTTTTAATTCATCTAAGCTAACAGTTTCGTTACTTTTTAAGTCTCGAGAGTTTATTGATACATGGTGAGTGATTTCTGATGAGTCTTCCTCCTTATCTGCACCATGAGTGTCAATGACAACGAGAATTTTTTCACCTGGTTTAATCTTTCCCGATTTAATATTGTCTTTATATTTATCGATTAGATTTTCATAGGTCTTTTTTGTAAAATTTTCTTTAGTGTCGGCCCTAAGTAAAAAATTATTTCTTAGATCTTCGCTATAAGAGTGTCCACCGTTGTAACTTATGTCATATCTCCAATCTCTTTTTAAAAGATAATTATTAAGTCCAATGACTGTGCTATCAAAAATGGTTGAACTTTTTTGAAATGGCTCGCCACCGCCGCCTAAAAAAAGTAGGGAATCATCCGCTGAAGTAGAATTTAATAAAAGACCAAAACTAATTCCCAAAAGTGGAACAAACAAATTTACTCTCATATGAAGAATGTACCATAAATTTATACGAACTAAGAACTTACAAAAACCCTGCAATTTATTCTTTATTCGACTTTCGCCATACGCGACCGAAGCACTCAAGAAAGATCGAGTTTTTCATCACATAGGTTTATATTTGAAAATTAATTGTCGATTGATCCTAAAACTAACTTGGCCAGGAGGCTTTGGCGCTGCTTCTCATTGGTGATAAATCCATGCTCTTCACCACATTCAATCAATGAAACCTGCTCTCTCAATGTTGAAATAAATGAAGATGAACACCAGGTATCTCTAGGGTGATGATAAATGCGTAATTTGTGACGATGTTCTTCCTTAAATAAAAGTGGACTATCGTCGAGACCAACGACATTCCATTCATGTTTTGCAATATGAAAGGTCTTTTCCAGCTCATCATTTGTAACTAATGAAAGATCTTTAGAAAAGAAATCTAAAAATTTTCGATTTTTAATAACAAATCGCTGAAGAATATTGCTTGAATGTATGACCTTTCCCATGTTTAAAACAAGTTTGCCTTTCAAACCAGGTTGCCGAAGAAATGGATAAAGCAGAATCACATCCTTTATCTCATTTTCGAATTCTTCAAGAAGCTTTAAAGCAAAGTAAGCGCCAATTGAATGCCCAATGATTGTTATTGGATCTCTGCTGGTTTGGTGGAACTCAATCAGTTGTTGGAGATGAGAAGAAAACACCCACTGAAAATAAAGCTGGGAATCGGAGGACTTGGCCAAAAGTGGATAATGACAAATTTTAACATTGGCTTTGGGAAATGTAGTTTCAATCTCATTTTTCCAAAGTTCATAAAAATGAATAGCCGGTGGATTTCCTGGAATAATAAAGTAATTCATTAAAATATTTTCCTAACTCACTCTAAGAAATTCTTCTAAGATCTCATTGGCAAATAGTATTGGTAAAGAGAAATGACCTTCTGACTCAAAGTATCTAATTTTTAAGGCAGGAATATTTTGCTTGTAAACTTCGGCCATTTTAGAACTCAATAACAAATCATCTAAGCCGTGCCACAGATAACTTGGCATTTGGATGCGCCCCCACTCAACAGGCCACGGTCTGCTGTATTGGTAAAGATCGTTTCGAATGCCATCCAAGCCTTGCCTGCGGGCTTCGATCATTCCTTCGATCATCACTTTGCGAACTTCAGGTATTGCCAAAACATTTTGATCGGCAATATTTAAACTCTTTGCCAAACGATCAAGCGAATTTTCAAAGTCTTCACTCATAAAACTCCGTTGCAATAATGGGTTAACTAAAAAATCAGGAAATCTACGAAAAAAATTTAGTCCAACATTTTGTAAGGTTGAAAAGGCACTAGAATAATGATTCCAAGGAGCAAGGCCGCAAATAATTCCCAACCGCTCCACCTTTGGTGAAAGAGCGCTGGCAATAGCAGTTGCATAGGGCGCTCCACCTGATATGCCTATTATAGAAAAATTATTGAGCTCTTGTTCTTTAAGAAATTTTTCAAAGAGTGGAACCCAGCCCTTAAATCCCTTTGCAGAAGTTGGAAGTGTGTATCCATAGCCTGGCCGATCCAGAGAATACACTTCAGCGCCAAGCTTCTCTGCACAATCACGAAAAATTAAACCATGTTTTGCAGAGCCAGGAATTCCATGGAGGACAATTAAAGCAATACCACCTGGTTTGCCATATTTTTGGAAATGAATTGAATTCATAGAAACCTATTCTGTAATGACTAATTTGATAAAATTTAATATTTAGTTGAATTGTATGTTAATGGGTCTTGACTAATTTATATGGTTAAAAATTTAAAATCAACTATACTCATCATAAAGATTAAAAAACCGATAAATAGTAAACCCTTAGATGTTGAGACATTCGAAAAGAACTGAGTATTTTGTGAGTATCTTGTGAATATCTTTAAAAAATATAAATATCCCATTTTTTTGACTTTAATTAATTTTTTAATATTGTTTTATTTTCAACATCAAATCAAACCTAGCATTGTCAAAGAAACAGTTGCAACTTCAGGAGTTGAAACTTCACTTATCTTCATGATCGATAACAATCAATTTGGATCACGAATGGCAAATGACTATTTAACCTGGAGCCAATTAATCATGGATAATCCATCGATTAGATACCAATACTCCTTTGTAAAAACGAGTCCCATGGCAAAAGTAATCAGAGAAGAATTCTCTGGCGAATGCTCCTACCCCGCAAAATCAGATACTGCTATTTCTAAAATCGTTGTTAATTCTAATGTGGATCTTGTCGCTAAAAAAAATGAATTAAAGGATATGATAAAATCTGGAAAAAGATTTATGCTTATTAATCATGGCTCAAGTTTTTATATTAAATCACCCGATGGAAAGATTCTAACTATTGACACCAGATACCCACTTGAGGCTAATCCCGTATCAGTGCAAGAAGTGGGTTCGCCCCTCGCTGAAGTTTTCCAGGGTGCAGTTGATTAAATTTAATTTAAATTAATCATTGTTATTTGTTCAGCTAACCAAAGTGGTTCATCTAGAGGCAGATCATGACCAGCTGTTGGGTGTATAATTAGCTTTGCTTTAAAAAAAGCTGCTAAGTTTTTCGAGCATTGAATATCAACTAATTTATCTTGAGCTGATCCAATAAAATAAATCTTGGCATCTATTTTATTTTTTATAAAAATATTTTTTGCTAAAAATAATTGTCTGAAAAAATTACTATTTCTAACTCGGTTTTCTTTTGCAAACTCAGAAAACCTTAACAAGTACTTATCAATATTTGCTTGATAATTTGAAGTAATATCTAAAATGGTTTTCTCTCGCTCGAAAACATCTCTTTTCATTAAACCATTAATCATTTTTAAATAATTTTGGGGAAGTAGTCTTTGTTTAAAATTCGAAAATTGTGCCAAAGAAGAATTAATCACTATGACTCTTTGAATATTTTTAGGAAATAGCTCTGCCCATTTAAGTACAATCATTCCCCCCAAAGATATTCCACAAAGATTATAGGGTTCATTGCTTTTTATGATTTCACTTTTTTGCAAAAGAACATTTATTAAATCATAAGGTGAAGTAGGTGAAACTTCTTTTGATAAGTAACCATTACCTGGAATTTCTAAGAATTCAGCTCTGGCATCTGGGTTCATTTTTTTGAAAATTTCAACAAAATCTCCCCAATGAACGCTTCCTCTTGATAAGCCACGAACAAAAATCCAGTTACTTTTATTCATACCACTTATCCAAGGCCATTTTCTGAAGCTTATTCCTCATTTGTGAGTCAGATTCACTCCAAACTGAGTTAGAATAAAGTGCTTTTAGCAGAAAATCGAAAAGCAAATTATGGCGACGATATGTTCGCTTTAATCGGTGTTCTTTGATTGGATTGAACATTCCTTGTTTACTGAAAATTTGTAATGGATTTTTTCTTACCCATATCCAAGACCCCATCTCAAGAGTTAGTGGTAAAAATATCAAGGTAGGATTTACTTCTTTTAGTTTTAAATAAAAATAATCCCAAATATCACCATTTAGTAAATAGCCTTTTGATTGTGGTTCCACTCGATAAACATGATAAGGATGCGTTTGCTCAAAAAGCCGATTAAGCGAATACATTTCAGGCAAATTATCAAAGGGGGACTTAGTATACGAAAAAGGAAACCAAAGTCTATCCTTCATGCCAAAACCAGAATGAAAATCAACAGAAATGACACATTTACTTTCTCTGCATGTTTTAAAAAATTTAACATAAAGCGCATTATTTTCTTCTTCAATTACATTTTCTTCACCTTGGTACCAAGGTAAATGCTTACTTAGTCGCTGGCCTCCCAATAAAAAATGAGTTTTATCTATGGCCACAACTGGAGAATTTCTCATAAGGTCAACATCATTTCCATTGGACCGCTTGAATTTTGAATAACCAACTGGATTAACTAACGGAATAAAGACTAATCTTATTTTTTCGAATAACTCTTGGTGAGCGCGGTCCCAAAGAAGTCGATCGAGCGTTGTTTTAAGCAAACTCCAAGCCAGCTGAGCACCTACTCTTTCGATACCATGTACGCCACCAGTAATGAAAAGAGTTGGGGAGTCGGGGCTTTTTGATCCAATAGTAAATGAATAAATGGGATAATGATCACCTTTAAAGACAATCTCGCTGAGAGTTTCAAACTCAACTAAATTCTTAAGTGGACCATCCTGTTTCACCATTTTTCCAAGCTTGGCGAGATCTTTTATCATATGAGCTATTATTGAATAACTTGAAATCGCTTAGCAAGTGAATTAGTCATGTCTTCTTTTTTTAAAACAGTAAGTAAATCTATACAGTCAAAATCTCGATCAAAAGCAGGCTCACTCGCGATCTTAGCTCCAAACTTTATATATGATTTAAGAAGAGGTGGAATAATCTCTTCGGCTTCCTTTACTTGCTCAGCAGTAAGCCCTTTTTTAAAATATGCTTGCCAAATATCAAAGTCATTCATTAAAAATTCTTTTGTAGGTGATGAGTAAAGATTTTCGCTAATTGCTCCCTGCGCTGCTAGATACTGATAAATGAGTGCCGATTGGGCGACAGAATTTATTTTAACACTAGAGCAACCAAATAATATATTGGCTCCTGACAAATTCATGTACTCTGTTATACCTCTCCATAACAAAGAAAGTACCGTTCCCCTACGATGATCTTTATGAATACAAGCTCTACCTAATTCAAGATGAGGGCCTTTTAGTTTGAAAACATTTACTAAATTAAATTCGGTTTGCGTATAGGACATTGATGAAAATGTAGAACAATTGAGGCGATATGTGCCAATGACTTTGTTTGACTCTTTATGAACAATGATTAAATGATCAAATAGCGAATCAAACTTATCTACATCAATTCCATCATGCTCTAAACCTTGAAATTCTTTATAAAAAACTTCATGACGCAATTTTAAACTATCTATTAGCTCTTGATGAGATCCCGCAGTTTTTAAAACATATGTTCCACTGTTGATTGAGATATTTAGCTTAGACTGAAATTTATAGACCCCATTCCATCTCATTAATGTTTGTTGTTTGAAATTTCTTGCTAATGCTATCATGCATATCTCCCTGATCAGTATGTGTAAGCAAAGATCTTAAAAAATAAAAAGCTGTAATATAGGTTTGATCAACTTGAAGTACCGAGCCGATTTGCGGATTAATTTCGACAACATCAACTGACTTGATAGCAGTATTCTTAAAGCACTTTCTACCTAATATTTCTAAATCTTCTGGATTAAGTCCCATCGGAACAGGAACTCCTGTTGAGAATGCATGGCCGGGATCAACACTGTCGATATCAAAACTAATATGAAGTGGTGATCTTCCAATAAGTGAAACGATCTCTTCGCTTATTGTATCCATACCTTTTAGCCTAACGTCTTCAGAGGTATAATATAAAATCCCTAAACGTTTAATCGTATCTATTTCAAATGGATCTAAGTCTCTTAATCCTAAATAGATAATTTTTTGGGGTTCTATATTGGAAATAAGCCATTGGAAATAATAAGTTGAAATATTTTCGAGATTACACAGTACTGCTAACGGCATACCATGAAAATTGCCTGTTAGTGATTGATTTGGAAGATTTAAATCAGCATGAGCATCAATCCACAAGACGTAACCATTTGCATGTTTTGAAGAAAATGCACTAACAGTACTTAAAGCAACACTATGATCCCCTCCCCAATTTATTAACGGTGTATTAAAACCTAGGAGAAATCTAGTCTTATCTTGAGCTTGTTTATAAATATCCCATTGGAAGTTTTTAATATCTAATACAGAAAATATTTTTTCACTTGGAGTAGTTTTATAACTATTAATGTCCCCAAAATCTGAAATTTCAATTCCTGAATTTTTTAAAATTGAAAAGTAATTGCGAGCAAATTGCGGTGAGGAATTAAACCCTCTCTTGGATTGACCTAACTCTATTCCAAGACCAGAGAAATTTATAAAATTATTCATTTATAAAAATGATAGGAGATGAAATACAAAAAGTACTGTCAGGGTTTGATTAGATTATGATAAAACGTTCTTAATAATTAATGCCCTTCGCAGTATTTTTTCCATTCCAGAGCATCTGCGACAATACTATCTACAAAAACTGGTTGGTGAAATTCTATACTCGCTTTTATTTTTTTAAGCATAATTGAATTGACCCGCTAAATTCTGTAATTCAATACCTTCTTTTTCTTCATAAAAAGTGAATTGAATTTCTTGATTTATAATAGCTGATTTTAGCGAATCAAAATCAAGTTCACAACGAATTAGTGTCTTCCACGATCTGATGTGCTTTGGCTGATGAAAATCAGAATTAGCAATCATGGGTAAACCACTGTCCATGACTTCGTTAAATAAATGAGGCCCACTTGCCACTTCCCAAGCATCAAAGAGATCACCGAGTTCATTCCTTTGATCCCATAAGTGATATGTTTGATGCTCGAACATCCTGGTAGAAACGGGGTGAGCCGCAATAGCAAGAGCATCCTGACTTTTGATCTTTTTAATTAGATCTATTATTGCTCCGTCGGCTTTTATATATTCTTTAATCCCCAATGCTAAAATATGTGCAGATCGACTAAAAGATAGTGAATTTTTAGTTATTTCAATTCCTGGAATAACCATCATCCCGTATTGCTTAAATGCTCGCACTCCTTCAAGTTCAATTTCTTTTAAGTACTCATTAAAAGTCGCTTTAGTTAAAGTTTTTCTTAAAAATTTTGAAGCTTTACCAATAAAAGTTGATTCTTCACAAAGATGATCTGTTATTGCAATAATTTTAAAACCTCGAATGCCGAAAAAATCGACTATTTCAGGGATGGTAAGCAGCCCATCGCTATAAGTAGAGTGTATATGTAAATCCGCCAACATCATGAATTTATAGTAGTGCTAGGCTTTCACAAATGTCTCATTAAGATTTGATGGGATTTGCCAAGATATTGTTAAGTTTTTAAGTGAAAAATTCAATCTATCTTCAGCACTTGAAGATTCAAAATTATCAGAATGGTTAAAAATACACCAAAGCTATCAAATAAACAAATGCCCCCCTATTGCTGAAGTTGATAATAAAACTTTAGTTTTCTTCAATTTGGTCGATAAACTCTTATGATAATGTCGCACTTAAAGAAATTTTACCTACATCTCGTCGTGGGATTTTTCTCACTTCTCTTTTTGCTATTTTATTACTTTAATAATTACCGCCCAGATCGTAGTAGCTCGACTAGAGCACTTTCTTCTACAAGTAAAACATTTCCTGCAGATTTCAAATGGTGTGTTGCGACAGCAGCACATCAAATCGAAGGAGGCAATGTAAATAATGATTGGTGGGAATGGGAGCAATTGATCCCATCTAAAATAAAAAACAATGACAGCTCAATCGTATCTACGGATCACTGGAATAAAATTGCTGAAGACACAAACTTGATGGTCGATTTAGGTATTAAGCAATATCGCTTCTCAATAGAATGGAGCCGAATAGAACCTGAAGAAGGTAAATTTGACCAATCAGCTATGAAACATTACATTGAAGAAATTAAGGAAATTAAAAAAAATGGTATCGACCCCATGGTCACACTTCACCATTTCACTTCTCCACTTTGGTTTTCGAAAATTGGTGGATGGGCAAACCCCAAGTCTCCTGAGAAATTTTTGGCATTTGTAAAATTTGTTCGAAGTCAACTCGGTGGTAGTGTCGAACAATGGATTACATTTAATGAGCCCATGGTCATGTTGCTAGGTGGATATGCTAGTGGAATTTTTCCTCCAGGAATTAGCGATTGGAATCAACTCGCAATACCATTGCGCAATATTTTAATCTCCCACGCACAAGCCTATAAAGAACTTCATAAAAATGCAAAAGCATTGGTGGGTCTTGCACATCATTTGCGAGTGTTCGATCCGTATCACCAGTTAAATCCCATCCATATATACCTAGCATACGTTTTAGAAAAAGCCTTTAATTGGACAATATTAAACGCTTTAAAAGATGGCGTTATTTCTGTTTCTGTTCCCACTCTTTTAAGTTATCACGAAGAAATCCCAATGCTTAAAAATACTCAAGATTTTATCGGAGTTAATTACTACTCTCGCGATTTTGTAAAATACAAGCCAAAAGAAAAAATAATTGCGGCCATTGTCCTCAAAGAGAAAAATCCAAAGACTGATCTTAATTGGGAAATTTATCCTCACGGGATCCTTCGAATCTTGCGCAAGATTCACAATAAATTTGGAGATCTCCCAATATACGTAACTGAAAATGGAATCGCAGACGCAAAAGATTCCAAACGTTCTCAATATCTAATAGATCACTTATCAGAAATTCAACTAGCTATTGATGAAGGTATCGATGTTCGAGGCTATTGCCATTGGTCACTTATGGATAACTTTGAATGGAACGAAGGTTACTCAGCACGATTTGGACTTTATGAAATGGACTATAAAACATTAAAAAGGATTCCGCGAAAAAGCGCTAGTTTATACAAAGAAATTATTCACCGTAACGCAATTTCAGTAGATAATTAATAATACCCCACTCAATATTTCTTTGATTGAAATCTATTTTAAGTGACAACCAAACTCTGGATGAAGTTGATCGTAAGTAGAAATAGCTATAGGTTCTGACCTAAAACTTAAAACTTTTACTAAAAATTTAGCCAACGCCGTTTGCTCTACCGAAATTGAATTGGCAATTTTTGATACTCGAGTTAGCAGTTTAGCTGCGGGGATATTACTTCGTTCAATACAAGTTTTAAGATCTATTCCAGAAATAAAATGACATGAGCATACTGACTTTGAAACCGCGGCTTGTATCACATTACTTTGTAGACCAGTTTTTAAAGTTTTAAACATTTGACCAATGGTGGTTTTAGATGAAGCCGGAGGAGGTATGATTTTACCTTCAGGATAAGAAGGATCATGAAAACATCCAATGGCCTTGCTGATAAATACATCAATTTTTGAATTATATTCTTCGTCATGGCCGGTTCGGGCAATAACCATATCTTGTGAAGGTAGTACTACCAAAAACTGCCCATAGTGCCCAAGGGCCACAAGAGCATCGTCTGGAGAAGCAGGATAAGGTTTACCAAAATTAGGCTTTACCGCTCTATTGAGCCAGATAGATCCACCATATACACCATCGTCAGTAATATCTTTGATCACTGTTCCTGGCGAAAGGTAACCTGGTGAAACAGTAGACATTTTTTTAATCCAATCTTCACTTAAAATTTCTTTACCGTTCCAAATACCGTGATTTAAATACAGGTAGCCAAGCTTGGCCATCTCACGAGGAGTCGCAAATGCTGAAGATCCTCCATTAAATACACCTTTATGGTCGCGCTCAAATCGGACATTTCCCATTCCAAGTGGATTAAAAAGATTTTTCCATGGCATTTGATCATAATCTTGGCCGTAAGCTATTTTTAAAACCCCCATGGTAAGAACAGGTGCACCAGTAGAATAATTAAACTGATAACCTGGTCCCTCTGGAATAATTTTTCGGGTTAATGCAAAATCTACCATATTGCGATGAGCAGCTCCATAAAGCATGCTCAATACGGGACTTTGTTCGATATCGCCAGCATAATATTCATTCCAAATATAGCCAGTATCTAGATATAAAAGATTTTGCAGTTTAATTTTTTGATAATTTTCTTCAAAATCTGGGCGAGGAAAATATTGATGAAGGTAATCATCAAGAGAAACCTTACCATCTTTTACTGCGATTCCTAAGAGAGTTGCGGTAATCGTTTTTGAAATAGACCAAAGAGTATGTGGGGTGTTTGGCGAATAATGTGGATCATAGTACTCAAATTGAAGCAAGCCATCCTTTATGACAACGAGACCATCTGTTAAAAACTTTTTTGATTGAATAGCAAATTTCTTGAATTCTTGACAAGTAGGAGTCGACATTCGCGTTTGTGTTTCACCTGAGATATTCCAAGCTGGAATCGGCCAACGTATTCCGTTTATATCTATAGTATCAGCGAAACTCGAAGTTATTTGAATTAAGAAGAAAAAAAATAAAAATTTCATAAAGTGGCACTCTTCCTTGAGTTCAATAAATCTAAGTAACTTTTATAGAATAACCAAACTGCAAATGTAAATTGACAATTTATTACAGTCACAATTTCAAACACTTAAGATTTAATGCGGATTACATATTAACAAAAATCTAACACAATTTTTTAAAATTTTGAGCTAAAAGTACATTATTGAAAAACATTAAAATTGGAGAAAAAATGAAAACTTTATTAGCACTTATTCTTGTTTCAATTATTCCGCCCATGGCAGTAGCCGGACCTGAAGATCATATGTATGAAACTTGCTATACAGCAACAACAATTACGCCTAATGAAATACCATCAACATTTTGTTTTGATTATATGCAATTAGATTCAGATAAGAAATTTCTTTATACATCTGGTTTTGCATCAAATCTTCCACAAAGCTTAAAAGTTGAATCTTTTATTTACCAGACAGAAGATAGAGTTCGATTTTCAGCAACTGAAAAAATCGTAAACGTTTGGGAAAGTGGTTGTGGTGAAGGCTTTACCGCTACATTAAAAATAAATGGCGTATCGGACATTACTCAAGGAGAACAAATAAATGCTAAAGAATTGTCAATCAATGTTGATTTATATCAAACGAACGATACTTGTCATTCAATGCCTTATGAGACAACTATTGTTTACAAATTATCTAAGAAATTAACTAAATAAGAGTGTAAAAATAATTATGGACTTCTCGTGGATAAACCTTACTAACCCGGTATCACTCTGGTGGATTTTTTTGGTTACCAGCAGTATCGTAAATATCCTAGTGTGGAGTTGGACTAGGGTTTATTTCAACAGACATCTATCGATTAACAATTTCAGATTTTATAAATTATTACCAGAAAATCTCATCTGGTTTTCTGGTGTTTATGTATTTGGTTGTGCGTATAGATCTTTTTTTATTAAAGCCGATGTTCAACGAATTTGTGTCTTTGATACTTGGTTTTCAAGTGTGATGTTAGGCAGATCGATTGCTACAATTGCAGAATTGTGCTTTGTTGCTCAGTGGGCAATTGTCACTAGGTATCTTGCATTGAGCACAAAAGATGATTCAGTTAGAAAGATTTCATATATTATTGTCCCTCTTATTATAATTGCTGAATGCTTCTCATGGTTTGCAGTTACAACAACTAACTATTTAGGAAATACTATTGAAGAATCATTATGGACAATCACTTACATTCTCCTTCTAATTGCTATGATAAAATTACGCAAAAATTTCAAAGGTGCCTTTAAATATGCGTTAAATTTGTCGATTATGATTAATATAATCTATATTCTTTTTATGATTTTTGTTGACGTGTCCATGTATTTCCATCGTTTCCAAGAAGATATAAAAAATCATAAACCTCACTTGGGCTTCTTTGAAGGATTACACGATTTAAACAGTCACTGGATAGTCACTCATGATATAAATCTTTGGCGATCCGAAATTCCATGGATGAGCTTATATTTTAGTTTTGCAGTTTTCGTCAGCGTAGCTCTTTGTTACGTGCCACTTAAAGAGAAAAATTAAATCCTATTAAACATCATTAGATAAAACATTTTAAAATCCGCTATTAAACTCCAGATTGGATACTGAATGGTTGCGGGACGATTTTTTTCAATTAAAAAATGTCCTACCCATGCAAATGAATATCCAACAAGCGGTGCAAACCAAAGAATTTTAAATTTGGATGTAAAAACAACATACACAAAAAGAACATGAATAATTGCTGTTCCCACAAAATGTAATCTTCGATTTATTTTATTAGAGTGCTCGTTTAAATAGTATGGCCAAAACTCTTTAAAGGTTTTCATTATTTTACTTTAAACCGCAATTTTACACTTTTCAATATTCATCTTTATTTTCTCAATATGTAAAGTTTGTAATAACTTTTAGCCAATACAGTGATTCATCTTTAGCATTTTCTCCATTGAGACGAAAGCCTTTTGCATCATTGTATTCATAGAAATTAAAATATCTAGCATGCTGATCTAGATTAATTTTATTCAAATGTTTAATCGGATAAAAATATTGTTCTGTGCGAGATGCTACTTCCCTTACAAAACCAATAAGCCCATTTGCTCAAACAATGATCAATTAACTCATAAAATCTCTTTTTAATAAATTATCTTATTTATCTGGCATTTTGCCATTTCAAAAGTCTTTATTGAGCAATAGATATGCTATAAGATTTTTTGATGGAATGATGTTAACCTTTTTATACTTTATATAAAATAATGTTTATCTAGGTCAAAAAACGAAGCAGCATTATTCGTAATCAAAAAAAGTCACTTTGCCAGTTGAGAGTGAATGATAAGCCGGGATAATTTTGATTTCTCCACTTGCAATTTTGGGACTGAGTATGGGACCTACTGTTTTTAATTGTTTGGTGACTTGTCTGGCATTGGCAATAATTGAGTTATAAAGATGATCTCCCGGAAGAGATCGGCATTCTTCTATCACCGGCATAATCTGCCACGAAATACCTCTGACGTTTGGATGAAGTTCAGGATTCAAGCACGCTCGAAAAGCTCCACAGTTTTCATGCCCCATAACGATAATCAGCGGAACTCCTAAAACTTCAACTGCAAACTCTAAACTTCCAATAACGGCGTCTGATAAAACTGTGCCTGCAACTCTGCATGTAAAGAGGTCACCGATCCCTACATCAAAAACCAATTCTGGAACAATTCGTGAATCGGCACAACTTAAAATTCCAGCAAATGGGTACTGTTGTAAATATTGAGCAAAAAGTGTTTCTCTTCCTCTTTCCGGATGAGTGGTTACTCCAGAGGCAAAATCATGATTTCCTTTTTTCAGAAGCTCTAAAGCCTCTTGCCAAGTTTTTGCTTTACACTTTCCTTCAGCATTAAATAGAGTTTTAACCATGAGCTGTCTCCACAATTAATCAATTTTGTTCGAATAGACATTTGGATTATGAACAAATGTTTACCCCAATACTCATCTTTTGCATATTGATTTTTGCTTTAGATTGCTCAATTTGACCATTTCTTCATTACGGCCGTACTTTTTTGTTTGTTTTTATCTTTTTCCTTTGAAAAGATGGGTCCATGAACGCAACAACTCTTTTTGTAAAAATTATTTTTTGCATCTTATTTTATTCTCATTTTTTTCTTAAAATCAGTTTTGCTGAAGAAAAAAGCGGTTCTAGTATTCCCTTAAAAATTTCAATCGGTGCAGGTGGGGCGATAAAAAACAATATTCGCCAAGATAACCAATATCGCAATGGACATGCAGATGTACTTTTTAATCCGATTCCGCTTTTGCAAATATCATGGGGTCCGGTCTTTATCGGTCAACAGGGTTTAACTGCAAGTTTTGTCGGTAATCGGGAAAAGTCGCTATACCTTAATTTAAATAATCTTGGCGATCGTTACGACGGCGAAGGGATGGAGAGCAGAAGAACATCTTGGTTTGCGGGCATTGGTTTGAAATATAAAAAACTTAATCTTCTTATATCTCGGGATATAAACGGTCGATCAAAAGGCTCAAAGTATAACATTTCTTATGCAGAATTTTATACTATTAACAAAACTTTTTTCACTAGAAGCTCACTTGGATTGGATTGCTTTAGTAAAAATTTTGCTGAATATTATTACGGTGTAAAAAACAACGAAGCCACTAGCAATCGTCAAGAGTATCACCCTAATGCTTACTGCTCACCTAGTATGTCTTTTTTTCCTGGCTATAAGTTCAATGACAATGTGAGTGTATTGACTGGTCTTTCACTAAAGTCCATAAACAATGAAGTCAGAAATTCACCTACAACCAATGATAATTGGGTCGAAGCAGCACTCATTTTAGGAGGTTTATGGCAATTATAAAATCCCTGAAATGGAGACGAGTCTTGCTAAGATTTATCAAAAAGCAATCATCCATCCGATTGATGCATATCCTCGAGGTGAGCTAGAAATTGGTAACTGGGTTTGGTTTTGATTAAAACTAAAATTTAAATTTTTTGGTTGCTCATATTTTCGCATCCCCAAAATCAAATACCATCCTGTCGATTTGACATTGTTCAAATTTAACCACTCCCATCCGATGGCAATTCCCTTGAAACTCTGATTAAAGCTCAATTCGCTTCCGGAAGTCTCAATATATTCAGCACCAGAACTTGAGTAAGTGTATTTTTCATATTTCAAGGTTGATTTTGATCGACCTAACTCAGGGGCAAGGTACCATGAGAAATGATCGGACTTTGAAAAATAAATCGGAAGGGATACAAAAAGCAAATAACCTGTAGCTTCTGAAGCTTTATAGATCGTTGTATTTGGAGTTCCTGATGCTGAGACAGTGTTATCGACAGAAGTTGTGTCTCCTAAATAATTATAAGAAAATTTAATTGAAACACGATTAAAAATATTTCTCTGATAAGCTAAATCAATCAATAGGCAACATGAAAATTTTTCTTTTCGAGAAAAGTTTTCGTAAGATGCTGGAGAATAACCCAAGCCAATATACCAAGCTTCATTTTTATAATTATTGGGAATCAACTCTTTTTTTATTTCTAATTTTTCATCAACTTTTAGATTGATTTCGAAACTTTGGTCTTTAAAGTCTGAATTTGAAAGAGTTATGTAGCTTTGTCCTGCAGGTATAGGCATCGCAGTTGGCGTTTTTTGCGATAGCTTTTGTCCATTGAGAATTATAGATGCTTCAATCGGATTGCCCTTGTCATCAGTTGCTGAAATTTTGACATGACCGAGCAGCGCCTCAGCATCGTATTTAAACTCTAGGAATTCACCTTTTTTAATTTGAAATTGCCTAAACCAAGGTTGAAAATAATTGCTTGTGACAGCGATAACATGTTCGTTGGGATTTAGCCGTATTTTTTCCTTAGAACTTATTTCCTTATTATTGACTTTTACAACGGCATCTTTGGGCAATCCCACAATTGTCAAGTAGCCAAATCGAAGCTGAAGATTAGCGCCTAAGCTTTGCCGCCCCTGTCCTATTTGGCGAACTTCAGTAAGGAATTCATAATCGTCTTTTTCATAGCTAAGTTTATGCTCTCCTTGATCGATTTCTTTGGTACAAGGTGTCTGGCAAACTTCCACTCCATCCACGTGAACTCTGGCCCCCTGAGGATTGGAGTTAAAATCAACAATGCTGGTTTTCTGAAAATAGTTGGCACCATCTTGCTGAATGATTTTTTTAGGAATGAAAACTTCCTGCAACAATTGAGTTTGGGAAAGATCTCTAGGCTTTGAAGTAATATTGGCGGTAATTCCCCGATGACAACGATAAATCGATTCTACTTTTTTACAATCTGTTCGCAGTGGAGTGATCTCGAGCGCTTTGTCAGCGCAATCTGACGAATGAGAACAAATGAGATCGAGTTCCTTATAGGCGTTATTTAGTGCGACTTTACGAGCAGCATCCTCATCTACGGCTTCACCTATTCCACAGGCATTAATGACATCTCCTTGGCGCTCAGAGGCCACTTCCAGACAATACCAAGCCTTGGCATTCATGCTTATTACCAAGCACGCAAACATAATTAAAATCTTCATTTTCTAATTAAAAACGATGGGCGAGCAAAATAAAAGTGGGTAAAAAGAGTTTTGAGTACTAGCCTGATGGATCAAAATAAAGAATCAAAACTATAGCGATTTAGATGGTTATAAATGGCGCACCCTGAGAGATTCGAACTCCCGACCAACTGGTTCGAAGCCAGCTACTCTATCCAGCTGAGCTAAGGGTGCGTGCGGACATTATAAAAACTCCGACCATCAAAGACAACCCTTATTTACGCCAATCCCTTACCTTATTACAGGTTTCATTGCCGGATAGGCCCATATGAGCTAAAAAAAGCTCATGAAAAAGCTTTTTTTACTCTTTTTTGGACTTGCCCTAGCTCATGCCTCTGAGGTTCAGATGCTAGATGGTGATGCTGCTTTTGATCTTTATATGAAGTTACCGGGAGTCCGTTGCATTGAATGGAACTCTGAGGATTTTGTAGTCTACTCCAAATACCAAACCAACTCTTGTGATGAAAATGCATCTGGAGAGCAATGGAGTTGCACGATTCAAGTGAATAAAAAAAATAAAATAAAAATCTTTGAAAGTGCGAATTGTTCGCGCCAACTTCCCTAGTTATTATGAAAAATCTCATTTCCCAAAATATTCCTGGCTATCTCCTCCTTGATTCTGGCCATGGCAAAAAACTTGAAACCATTGCAGGTGTGACCGTCGAACGGCCCTCGCCTCAGGCCATATGGTCACCGCGATTGACTGAAAACGAATGGAAGAAAGCGACCTCTATTTGTATCAGGAAAAATGATGGTGGTGGCTCGTGGCAACACCGCGCAGATCGCGAACCACAAAACCTGATAATTGATTGGGAAAAACTTAAATTTAAATTAAAATTTACCTCTTTTGGTCATTGTGGAGTTTTCTTCGAACAAGCCTCTGTTTGGAAATTGTTAATGGACGAATCTGTCGCACTAAGTGCTGAACTTGGTCGCCCCTTAAAATTTCTCAATCTTTTTGGCTATACTGGCTGTGCCAGCTTGGCCCTCCTATCCACTGGCGCAGAAGTCTTTCATGTCGATTCAAGCAAGGGCGTTTTATCCTGGGGTAAAGAAAATGTTGAACTCTCTAGGTTAGACTCAAAAAAAATAAAATGGGTCCAAGAAGACGTTCGCTCTTTTATAAAACACTCCCTAAAGAAAGGTTTTAAATACGATGGCATTCTGGCCGATCCACCGAGCTGGGGTCATGGTGCCAATAAAGAAGTTTGGGAATTTGAACAAATGATCGCCGAGATGGTCAGTGACTGCTTCAATCTTCTTACTCGTGAAAAAAGTTTTTTCTTTCTCTCTTCACATACTCACGGTGTGCAACCAGAAGCCCTTCGCAATTTGATGAATGACACTCGTTTCAAAAAAGAAATTGAAGTCGGAGAATTAGGCGTCAAGCACTCAATGCCAAAAGATGATCGGATCTTACCCGCAGGCATTTATTCGTTCGCCAAATCTATTTTTTAAGCCAATTTTTTTTCTCGATAGAATAGAATGATCACAATGAAGGTTACAAAACTGGCCATTAAAAATACATATTGAGGTCCGGCAAAATACCAAATCGCTCCGGCCATCAAACTGGCCATCATGGCCGCAAAACTTTGCGCCGTAGCCTGAAAGCCAATAGCAGTAGCTAAATCCTCACGCAGACACAAGTTGCTAACCCAAGCTTTAGCAATACCTTCAGTGGCTGCGGCAAAAAGTCCATAAAAGAAAAAGAGTAAGTAGAATACTTCTTTTCTCTCGGCAATTCCCATCCCGGCATAAGTTATAACGAAAAAAACAAGCCCCATCAAAAAGACTTTTTTCATTCCAATTCTATCAGAGAGCATGCCCATTTTATAAGAAGAAGCAGCGTAAATAAAATTATAAAATATATAGATGGCAATAGATTGAAAATCGCTGTTGGTCACTTCTTTTACTCTAAGAAGTAAAAACATATCAGAGGAATTCATTAAAGTGAAAATCAACACTAGTGAAAGTACCCGTCGGTATTCAGGTGAAGCCACTTGCCAGTAGGTAAGAGATTTCCAAAAAGCACTACCTGATTCTTTTTTGGCTTCATGTTTTTTTTCTTTGGCAAACGACAGAGCTATCACCACAAAGAATGCCGGAAACAAAGCATAGATAAAAAGTTGTCGATATTGTGCTGGATGAAAATGAAGATAAATAAGAGCCAATATTGGACCCAGAAAAGCCCCTGCTGTATCCAACGAGCGATGAAAGCCAAAAACCGCCCCTTTGGCTTCTGGAGTTGCTTCATCTGACAGCATGGCATCTCTAGAGGCCGTTCTTATCCCTTTGCCCAAGCGATCACTTGAGCGCATTAACAAGACCCAAATTGGATTGAGAATAAGACCAATGCCAGCTTTAGAAAAACTTGAAAGCACGTAGCCCAACCATACAAATGGCATTCGCCTGCCACTGCGATCGGATAATTTTCCAAAATATGTTTTAGATAACCCGGCGATGGCATCTGCCAGCCCTTCAAGTACGCCGATAAAAACGGCTCCCATGCCAATACTTTTTAAGTAAAGTGGCATGATAGGGTAAAGTAATTCACTTGAGATATCTCCAAAAAAGCTAACCAACGACAATACCAGCACAGTTTTAGTAATAATCTTGTTATTCATAGCTGTAATTTTTTCCTATTTTACTAAACATGGCCACGCTTTTGGTATAAAACTCGCCTATGCGAAATTTTTTGGGGTTAATTTGGGCCTGTTTGTTTAGTTTTGAAGTCTTCGGTTGTTCCGAGGTTTTGTCTATCTATGAATATGAGTGTAAGGCTCAGAATCAATTCAACCAAATATACCTCGAATATAAAGCACTGGAATCGAAAACAGGCAAGAGTATTAATTGTCCAATGCCAAAGGGGCTAGATTTAAAATTTTATTTAAACCGTTATGGCCGTTTATTAAATTTAGAATTAAACGATTATTTCCTTGAAATTGATGACGTTATTACTGTCCATAAGGCGCTCTTTGCCGAAAAATCTTTCCTGAGCTTGAGTGATGTAGGTGTTTTACGAACGGATTATGGCATTACTAATCCCAAGATAAATCTTTCTTGTGACACAAAAATTTTAGATCTTAAAACTTTGAACCTTTTGCAAAACTTCGATCTTAGAAGCATTGAGGGATATTCTCTTTTAAAACTAGAAAATATTCACACCTGTGAAGATGAAAATTTTCAAAGTGCTGATCTATATTTTTATAAAGGCGCAAGTGTTCGGATTGAACTCTCCAGGTGGATAACCGATCTCAACGATATGCTTTTTAGGTATGAGGCAGGCATTGCGCCCCTTGAACTGTCTCCTTATGCTTATCTCATCCAAATGAAGCGCTGGTTTGTCTCGATCAGCCCCTTTGCTTTTGGCAATGAGCAAGTGGCCAATGAACTTATCAATCACTCTTTCAAAAGATTAGGATTGGCACCATTGCCATTTATTGATCTACAATTTGCTTTTTTTAAAGACTCGAGTGCTTATCAACAATCCACACTGCAAACCTTCCAAGACTCGTTGGATTTTTATCAAAAGTGCTTATCTGAAATTAATTAAAAGTGATTTCTCACTTAAATATCCTTTAGTTTTAGACCCTTTAGCCGAATAGTAAGGTATTAAAATTTTAAGGAATTTCAAATGAGTCAAAAGTCCATGAGCTTTAAAAAGCAAATCATAGTCAATTTTTTCTCCTTAGTATTACTCTTTGTTTCAATTATTATATTTCTGTTGAATTCTCAGGGAAAACTGGGCGGACTTCAAGATTTTGGGGCGACTCGTTTTAAAGATGCAAGTAGAATCGCTGCCATTGAATTAGAAGTTGCTGAAATTTACGCGGTTGCGGCCGATGCCCAGATCAATCACCAATTAAAAGAAACAAAAAAGGACTTAGCGGAAATCAAGAAAAAAATGCCAGTCAATATTAGCATTATTGAAAAAATTGCGGATACTGAAAATGAAAAAAAATGGGCCCAAGATTTTGCAAAAAAATACACTGACTATGTCTCTACTTTTGAAAATGAGATGCTTCCTGAATTAGAAAAAATAGAAGTTGGAAATGCTAAAACCAAAGAGCTCGACGGCAAGATTGACGAACTCAGAGATGAAACGCTGAAATCCCTAAAGTTTATTTATGATTCAGTTCGATCTGAATCTGAAAAAGCAGATCAGGATTTTGATCAAACCTTTAGAGATGGTTTTAATTTGTCAGTCGGTGCCTCTATTGCTGTCATCATCATTGCTATTTTGTTAGCAATTTATGTTTCTAATAAAATTTCTACTTCTTTGATTACAATTAATGATCTACTTTTTAAAAGTTTTGAAGATATTACTCAAAACGCAAATCGAGTAGCAGCCTCAGCTGAAAATCTTTCTCAATCAACCAATCAACAAGCTTCTGCGATTCAAGAAACTTCTGCCACAATGGAAGAGATGAATTCCATGATTAAAAAAACAGCCGATTCAGCAGTTGAATCTAAAGAGCTTTCAAAAAATAGTGCACAAAATGCGCTTTATGGAAAAACAACATCAGAGCATTTAATGAAATCGGTAAAAGATATTGAAGAAAATAACAAACTCATTATGGCAGAAGTACAACATGGAAACCAAAGAATTGGCGAAATTGTAGAACTCATCAATGAAATAGGTAAGAAAACAAAAGTCATCAATGACATCGTTTTTCAAACCAAACTTCTTTCATTCAACGCATCAGTAGAGGCATCAAGGGCCGGAGAGCAGGGTAAAGGCTTTTCGGTTGTAGCTGGTGAAATTGGAAAATTAGCTTTAGAAAGTGGAAAGGCTGCCATTGAAATTTCTACGATGCTGGAGGATTCAACCCAAAAAGTTAAATTGGTCATTGATGAAACTCAAAAAAGTGTAAGCGATATTCTGAGTAAAGGAAATCTTGCCGTCAAACAAGGTTTTTCAGTGGCCGATGAAACATCCAAGATTCTTCAACAGCTCGACAATGATGTTAGAATGGTGGATAAAAATATTGCTGATATCTCTGACGCCAGCGATGAGCAGGCCCGTGGGGCAGATCAGGTTACAATGGCCATTCATCAAATGGATCAAGCCACTCAAATTAATTCCAAACTCTCCAAAGAACTTTTTAATTACTCAAAAGAGTTAACTGAGCAAACTTTTAGGCTTGAAAAAGCGATGCTTGAGATGCAAAAAATAATATTGGGCTCAAAGGGATAAAGAGCTAAGCCAAATCTTCTTCAAGTGCCTCAGCTGGTTTAAAAGGTGTATCGGCCAAGTCAACTCTGTGACGACACTTTGGGCATTCTAGCTGTTGGCCATTTTTCTTAGTAAATTTTTCACCCATCACTGCATAACCACATTTTTCACAACCAAAAGCAAAGGGCTTAGTCCACATGGCATTCGAACAGGTCGGATAGTTGGAGCAACCATAAAAAAACTTTCCGTATCGGCTTTTTTTCTCTGCGAACTTTCCAACTTTGCATTCTGGACATTGCACATCGAGCGTGAAAGGAAGTGTGGTGGCACAAGTTGGATACTCTTCACAGGCTAAAAATTTTCCGTATTTTCCTTTTTTGATGGCCATGCGCTTGCCACATGTCGGACAAGGATCTGTAGCAAAGACTTTCTCTACAATCAAATAAGTTCCGTCTAAGTTCTTTTTAAAATCTTCAGTTGAGTTGCAATCTGGATAATTTGAACAAGCAAAAAATTGACCGTTCTTTCCCCACTTAATTTGATATTCACCATCAGAACATTTACGACAATGAACTCCAGTTGGAATAGATTGCTTTTTGAGGTCTTTCATTTCCTCTTTAGCTTTCTCCAACGTTAGTTCAAATCCTTTCCAAAATTCTCTTAGAACTTTCTTCCAATTGACGTCACCTTCTTCGATCTTATCTAAAAGCTCTTCAACTTTAGCGGTAAATTCGATATCCATGACATCTGGAAAACTTTCCACCAACATCTTGCATACAACAGAGCCAAGTTCTGTGGGAATAAATCGGTTTTCAGTTTTTTCAACATATCCTCTATCTTGGATATTTGAAATAATCGCAGCATATGTCGATGGACGACCAATGCCGTCTTCTTCAAGTGCTTTGACCAAACTAGCTTCATTAAAGCGAGGCGGTGGGGATGTCCAATGCTCTTCTAAATCAATCATTTTTTTAGGAGCAAAAGTTTCACCTTCAGAAATTTCCGGCAACAATCCTGCTTTAGGTTCGTCTTCATCAAGATCAACTTCTTTTTTATTTTGCTTTTCGGCCAAAGAATCAAGGTATACTGTTCTAAAACCCGGAAACTTTATGATTGAGCCATTAGATTTAAAAAAATGACCATTGGCCTCAAATGTAATAGTGGTTTGATCAATTACGGCCGGAGACATCTGACTTGAAATAAATTTATTCCAGATGAGTTCATAGAGCTTCTGTTGATCAGGATCAAGATCTCCTCTTACCTCTTCAGGAGTAAATTCCAGTGAAGTTGGACGAATCGCCTCATGGGCGTCCTGTACCTTGCTCGTTCCTTTCTTTTTGTAAGTGATTTCTTCAGTCGATAAAAAATCTTTGCCATATTTTTTCTTGATGAAATCACGTAGGGATTTCATGGCTTCAGGCTCAGTTCTCACTGAGTCAGTTCTCATATAAGTTATCAAACCTTGTAGGCCATGATCTCGAAGCTGAACACCTTCATAGAGCATTTGGGCAATCATCATGGTTTTTTTAGCAGTAAACCCCAACTTATTAGCGGCTTCCTGTTGAAGTTTTGAAGTGGTAAATGGTGCAGTAGGATTTTGTTTTCGTTCTTTTTTCTTAACTTCAATCGCCTTTAAATTCTTTCCTTTAATATCTGCTAAAATTTTTCTAGATAACTTTTCAGCATCTTTGCCATCTAAATCAGTTTTCTTATTGGCTTCTTCTCCATAATAACGAACCTCAAAAGAAATATTTTTCTTTTCTAATTCACCTTGGATCGAAAACCATTTTTCTGGATTAAATTGTTTAATAATATCTTCGCGATCGACAATAACTCGCAATGCTACTGATTGCACTCTACCGGCGGAAATTCCTCGCTGAACTTTATCCCACAATATAGGAGAAATTTTATATCCAACTAATCGATCAAGAACTCTTCTGGTTTTTTGCGAATCGTACATCGGTTGATTGAGCTCAGTCGGATGATCAATGGCATTTTTAACAGCAGTCTTTGTTACGGCATTAAAAACAACTCGATGAATATTTTTCTTTTTTCCGATTTCTTCTGCTAAATGAAATGCAATAGCCTCACCCTCGCGGTCCATATCGGGAGCTAGGTATATTTGATTAGCATGGCGAGCCAATTCTTGAATGCGTTCTATTTTATCTTTCTTTCCAGTAATCGGAACCAAATCCAAAGCAAAATCGTGCTTGATATCTACTCCCAATTTTGACTTTGGAAGATCCTTAATATGTCCATTACTGGCGACCACCTGATAGCCCTTACCAAGATATTTTTTAATTGTCTTGGCTTTTGAAGGGGACTCAACGACAACTAAATCATAATTACCAAATGAAGTTGCAGCTACTGCATCCTCTTTTGAAATCTTAGCTGTTGCTTTTGACTTCATTGAAACTTTTGCCGCAGGCTTTTTGGAGGCCACTGCTTTTGAAGCCAAAGGCTTTTTCGAAGCCGATTTTTTTACAACAGCTTTAGCACACATATTTTTTACCTTAGTATTTTATTAATTATTTTTTGGGACTAGTATTCAACAACTCATCTATTTCTTCAAGGTCAAACTCGGTTAGCCCATAAGGATTATCTTTGTTGTTGATATCTTCATCTAAATATTTTCTTCCTACGTCTTTTTCAATTTCATTTATAGACTCAAAGGCATTTGGATCTTGCTGCTTGGTCTTTTTTTCTTGCTCATCAAGACTTGATTGCTCTAAGTATTTGTCTTCATCAACTTTTTGTTCATTGAGAGATTTTTCAGCATCTTGAATTTCATTTTCTAGACGATCAAGTTCTTTAATATCTTTATCTGAATCTTTGATAACTGACTTTTCTCTTTCCTGACGCTCTAATTCCTCAAGCTCATCTTCCGTCAGCTGAATCTTATCTGCTTTATTGAGAATGTCTTGACTTACATCATCAAGATTTAGCTCTACATCAAGTTCCTCTAGCGCTTTGCCTTCAACTTTCTTAACCTTGGCCAATTTGTCTTTAGACTTTAGTTTTAAGGCCTTGGCCGCTTCTTCCTGGGTTTTGGTAATAGCAATACTGCCGAGGTTAAATTCGCTGGAAGAATTATGAACTAATGCAGTAGCAAAGTTATCAGTTATATTAATAACTGCCATTTCACCAACTTTATAAGTAGGACTTGGAGTGATTTTCTTTTGAGTCCCTCGATCGATAAAAGAAAATACTTCAAATACGTTGCCTAGCTCAACTCCGTCAGCGCGACCACGATCTAAATAAACAACATCTCCATTTGCCAGACCAGTATGAGTATCGCGATAACTCCCAATGATCGCAGCCTCAACATTTCTTTTACTAAAAGTTCTAGCGATTTTTCCAATTTTTGGAGTGTACACAGTAATTCGGTCTTTACGTTGGACAATTCCTGACTGCTCAATAACCACACATTCCCACACATCATCAATTTTTCGAATAGCCTTAATTTGCGCCAAAATGGTATAGAGAAAGCCTGCCCGATCAGAAATGGGGTGCTTGATTTCACCACCTGCAGAATAAACACTAAAAAGATCCCCAGGCTTTACCTTCGAACCTTTGTCAAAATTGACATATAGTGTATCAAATTTATGAATAAAAATTGACTCTTTTGGAGTCGCTTTAATTTCACCAATATCTTGAACTACGTTGGTTGTCACAAATGTATTAAGAAAAAAACCTTCTTTGAAATTGAAAATAATTCTGGAATTTTTATCGAAACCTTGTTCATCGTATTGCTCGCTAGGCTCTTTAATAGTCATTTCAGTAAGAGGAGGATCATATTTTTCATATTCATTATTGCGCTGCTGACCTTCTAGACGCTCGAGATCCTCGTAAGTTTCTTCAGAAGCAAATTGAAAATATACACCTTGATCTATTAATTTTTTTCTTTCGGTTATCCATGACGATGAAAAAGTAGCTTTGGACGGATCGGTACTAACTTTTCCATTGACCGTACTGGTTGATTCATCATCAGTGAAACTTCCCACTTGAACGTTGGGTAAACTGTCGGCATCTCCAGTATCAAAGGCTAAAATAGTACCAGGTTCAATTTCGTGAGGGTTTGAAATTTGCGGATTAAGTGCCCAAATTTTTGAATAATAGAAACCAGATCCAAAAAGTTTTTTGGAAATTTTCCAAAGGTAATCACCTTTTTGAACTTCATATTTCTCTAATTTTGCCTTAACTGCAATATCATCCCACTCTTTGCCCGTTATTTTTTGTTGAACATATTTAGATAACTTCAGAAGTTTTTTTTCTTCAGCGCCTGCATCAAACCCCATTGATTTATCAGCAATAATTTCTGTTTTAGTGTCATCAGTTTTACTTTCTTCTTTTGGTGTAACTGCATTTAAAGGACCTGCCGCTTTGTTTTCACTTTGGACAGCCTCTTTTTCTTTTTCTTTTGGCGGTTCTTCTTTTGCCGATTTTTGATTCTTGGTTTTATCTTTATCGAAGATGACATCACCGATATCTTCTTTGAGAGATTCTAAGTCATCGCTTTCTTCAGCTTTAGACATTTGTACGTCTGAGGATTTCTCAACCTTGTTATCAGTTGATTTTTTTAGTGAGTCGGAAACATTAACTTCTTCTAAGTCTGCGCTTACGCCATCTTGGGCATAAGTCTTTGCTTGTAAAGCAATTAAACTTGAAAGAATAATAAGAATAAAATATTTATTCAATTTTTAACCGGCCTCAAAAAAATCATGTAGCAAAGAATAGTACTTTGCCTGTTTCTCAGGTTGTTTTAATTTTTCACTACAGGCCACTAATCTTCCCAGAGATTTTAAGACATAACCTGAAAATGCATATTTTTTAATGACTTCTTCATAAACCTGTGAAGCCAAATCATATTCACCTTGATTAAAAAGCAAATCACCTAACATAACTTTTGCTCGAACAACGATTTGTTTTTCTTTCGAATTTTCTAATTCTTTAAGAATAACCAATGCATTTTCAAATTTATTTACCTTTACCAATTCTTGAACTTCTCTCAAACGAGAAATCTGATCATCAATATCATCCGTATTGTTAACATGTTGCACTCCCATGCTGGTGGGAACCGGAGGGCCTTCTTTTTTTTCAACTTTAGCTTCGGGAGAGAGGGCGTCCACAGTCTCAACTTTTGCAGTGTCGGGAATAGCTTTATCAATAGAATTAACTAACTCTGATGGATCCAAATTAGTAGCTGCCCCAACTTCTGGCTTTACTTGTTTTTCATTTTTATTGGATTCTGTTGCTACTATTGGTGTAGGAACGGGACTCACGGCTGCAGCCGTCGGCGATACCTGAGAGACTTGTTCTTTAGATTTATTAATCAACTCTTGGTATTTTCGAACTAACTCATCGTATTGTTCTTTGGGTACAGTATTGACCTGCGCAGTATCATCTCTACGATGCGACAAAGTTGAGCATGAAGTGAAAATTAATGCATGACTCATAATCACAAATGCAATGTGAGCCTTTCTGGCATAATTCCTTTTCACTTTTTTGTCCTCCATGACTTGTAAATGTGAAAGCGATAACTTAACTTTTATTCTAAATCAGTTCGAATACAAGTCAACGGATTTGGAAGGTTCTATGTTAAAACATTCTAGTCAACTTTATCACTTTGTTTTACGGCTCAATAAAGAAGACTCCGCTTTTTTTTATTTTCAGCTTGAGGCCAATGAAGGAATTTGCTTTTACTCAACCCTTCCCTACGAACCTCACACCCAATACCGAGATATTGATCTCAAAGGCGACATTTTATTAAGAAATGAAATACTCCACATCATCGATTCCTGTGGTGATAAATTTAATATCGAAGTTTTAATAGATGAAATCATAGCTGATCAAAAGAGTACAATATGAACAAGCTCACATATCTTGTTATTACCTTATTGATTATTGCCTGCACCACGACTCCTTTTAGTGGCAATCGTGCATTTTTACTAACATCAGTTGAAACCGAAAATAGGCAAGGCGAAGAAGCATACCGAGAAATTTTAAAAAAAGAGAAAGAGATTACCGGTAGCCGGGAAGCAAAAATGGTTGAAGCAGTTGGCAAAAAAATAGCTGCGGTTGCCAACCAGCCAGATTTCAATTGGGAATTTAGAACTATTTTGAGCGATACGCCCAATGCCTTTTGTTTGCCTGGGGGAAAAGTCGCAGTTTATACAGCTATTTTTAAATATGCAAAGAATGAAGCTGGCCTAGCCACAGTTATGGGCCATGAAATTGGTCACGCGATAGCTCGTCATGGCGGACAAAGAATGAGTCAATCCATGGCCGCCAATATAGCGCTGGCTGGAATTTCAGCAATTGGTCTGGCAAAAATGGATCCTAACAAAAGAGGGTTAGTCATGGCCGCACTTGGAGTGGGTGTGACTTACGGATTAATTCTTCCCTTTTCACGCGCCCATGAAACTGAAGCTGATGAAATTGGACTAACTCTGATGGCAAAGGCAGGATATGATCCTCGTGAAGCCATTAATTTCTGGGATCGATTTTCAAAAGCTGGGGGAAAAGAATCTGTTGAATTTCTCTCGACCCACCCAGGCAGTGAAAAACGACGTGATCATTTAAAAAGTCTTTTACCAAAGGTTATGCCAGAGTACGAAGTCTCGTCCCAATTAGGAACTGGCGCTAACATTTAAGATCACTATTTTTTAATTTTTTTATTCCCCCGTTTCTTAACTTTCTCTTTATCCTGATAACTCAATTCAAGCACAATGGGAAAGTGATCTGAATATCCAATGGAATCATTGCTAACTCCCTCCGGTTCAAAACGCTTAGGTGCCAAAATCAATTTCTGGTCTCCACTCAAACTATTTCTTTTTAATTGATGTGTTATAAAACGTGGAGCATAGATCTCAAAAGTTTTTAGTTCAACTTTTAAATCTTTTCCCTCAATTAAGTTTTTGCTAACAAAAAAATGATCCAGCTCGTTCCACTGATCCTTGGGAGGATAGTAATAAGTTCCAGCTGGCCTAGCTTTTTTTAGTTTTTCATCAATTGATTTATCATCTTGAAAAGCCTTATTTATGTCGGTAAAAAGATTATCCTTACATAGAACTGTTTTGAAGGGATGAGGGGTATTGTCATCAATTGTATTGAAATCCCCCATCGCTAAAATCGACATACCGGGTGACTTTGCCAAAATCTCAATCGATCTTTTGGCTAAAACTTCTGCAGCCTTGATTCTCCATGAATCAGGATTTGCCAGTGATGGCCAGTGATTAACAAAAATAGTTAGAGGGTAAATATCATCAATTAAAAATTGGACTTCTAAAATATTTCTGGTTGGATACTCAACCTGTACAACATGCTCCAACTTAGATATTTTTTTAATATCTTTAGTTGTCTTGAATAAAAGAGCTACGTCAACTCCTCGTTCATCAGGACTCTCGGACACTTCAAAGCTTTCATAACCTAGTTTTTTAGCAAGCATTGTGACCACTTTGCTATTTTCAACTTCAACTAATCCTAAGAAATCTGGCAAAGCTCGATCTTTACTCACAACTTCAGCAATATGATTCAATTTAAATTCAAGTTTTTTTTCAGTCCAATCAGTTTCAAGGCATTCCTTGCGACGATGCTTACTTTTTTCAAGGTTACAAGCATCTTTCTTGCCAGGATAATTTTTGGCAAGAAAAGTCCAATCTTTTTTTCCCTCATCATGTTTAGCATCAAAAAGATTTTCAACATTATAGGACATTAATTGCAATGAGCGGGCAGAAACTCCAGAAATAAAAAGAATAGAGCATATAAATGCAAAGACTTTCATAACATTCTCTCAAAATTTATTGTGTTAACCTTTAATCATTTTTAAAATATCTACATGGTGAGACTTAGTTTTAACTTTATCTAAGACGTTTACAACTTTACCCGTTTTATCAATAATGAAAGTCACTCGTAATACTCCCATATACTCTCGCCCCATAAATTTTTTAAGACCCCAAACTCCATATTTTTCCGCGACCAGATGCTCAGGGTCGGATAACAAATCAAAATTAAGATTTTCTCTCTCAATAAATTTTTCTAATTTCATAGGGTCATCGGGGCTAATGCCTAGGATAATGGTATCAAGCTGTGAAAATGATTGTTTTTTATCGCGCAAACCACAAGCTTGTACTGTGCATCCAGGTGTCATAGCCTTGGGATAAAAATAAAGGATAATATTTTTTCCCTTTAAACTTTTAAGGTCAATCCATTCATTCTTTTGATTTTTTAATTTAAACGCAGGTGCCTCTTGTCCAATTTTAGGAAAAGACATATAAAACTCCTTTACCAATGATTGCGCAACTCTCTCAGTGTTAAAAATACTTGTTTGGGGCCGGCATCAACCAAATTTAAATGTTCAAGTAACTCAGAACTATTTAGCCGTAAAAAGGTATTAATCTCTCTTTCAATTTTCATTGTGTTAATAAAAAATGATTCATCTAAATTCATTTTTTCAATTCGTTGTAAAAATTGTAGCACTTCAATGTTTTGAGGCTCATACTTATGGGAAAACTCAAGATTTCTTTTTAAATATTCATGCCCTGGATATATCAACATTTCATCTGGGAATAAATTGAAAATTTCCTTGATAGTAGTATAGAGAATAGCCGGGTCACCTCCATGGTGACAATTGCCTACGCCAGCATTAAAAAAGCAATCGCCAGTGAAAACCGCATAAGCTTTATCATTTTTTTCCAGCAAAAGGCACAAATGCGACTGAGTATGCCCCGGAGTAAATAATGCTCTCAATCGCCACGAATCAGTTCCCTCATCTTGCTGAAAGATAATTTCATTATGATTTAAGTTTTTATTTTTTAAGGGGACTTCTGCGTTGGGATGGGCCATGACCAAACATTGAAAAAATTCAACAAGTGCCAAATTACCAGAGTAATGATCACAGTGGTCGTGGGTGTTGATGATTGCAGTCAGTTTTTGAGACTCTAATGCCTGAAAAATATCTTTACTTTGAAAGGGATCGATACAATAAATCGGGCCATCGTTAAATATAATTAGATAGGAAAAATTTCTAAGGCTATTCTTAAAGAAAATTTGCTGTATTTTCATAGAGGATTAATATAAAACAGAGTTATAGGAAAAGAAATAAAATTGCATTCAAGGAACTTTATGATCGGAAATTTCGTAACACGCATATTTTTAGTAGCGCTTTTTGCCAAAAGCTTAATTGAGAGTATTCTAGATAAAAGAAATCTCGATCATATTTTAAAAAATAGACACTCTGTTCCTGAGAAATTTTCTTCGAGCATCTCCTTGGCAGATCACCAAAAAGCTGCCGATTATTCAGCCGAAAAAATAAAAGCAAATCAAGTTTTTCATCTAATTGACCTTATCATTTTTTTAGCTTGGACCTTAGGTGGTGGACTAGAGGCCCTTAATCGCATTAGCTTGAGCTTAGGGCGCTCCGACATTCAATCAGGTTTGATTTTTTTCGCACTACTTGGATTAATCTCATCAATTTTAGCACTTCCTCATTCACTTTATTTCACTTTCGTAATTGAAGAAAAATATGGTTTTAATAAAACCACATGGAAAGTATTTATTAGCGATTTAATTAAGGGAGCCTCAATCGCAGTTGTAATTGGTGGGCCGATTGCTTATTCCATCTTGTTAATTATGAAACAACTTGGTTCACTATGGTGGTTGTATGCCTTTATTTTTCTAACCGTGATTCAACTTCTTTTGGTTTTTATCTATCCAACTTTTATTGCACCACTTTTTAACAAGTTTTCGCCACTAGCAGATGGAGAAGTCAAAGATAAAATCCTTCAATTGCTAGATCGATGCGGATTCAAAAGTTCAGGACTTTTTGTCATGGATGCTTCAAAGCGAAGTGGCCACGGCAATGCTTATTTTACCGGATTTGGTAAAAGTAAAAGAATCGTATTTTTTGATAATCTACTACATAGCCTAGATGCTGAGGAAGTTGAAGCAGTTCTCGCCCATGAATTAGGCCATATGAAAAAAAAGCACATCTTAAAATCTATGATTAAATCTATTGTTTTTAGCTTCATTGGTTTTGCCGTACTTGGTCATTTAAAAGATAATATTTATTTTTTTAATGGACATGGATTGCAAACGATTAATAATCATTTGGCACTTACTCTCTTTTCAATGGTGGCAGGAGTTTACACTTTTTTACTAACTCCAGTCTCGTCATATATTTCACGACGCCATGAATATGAAGCAGATGAGTTTGCGTCCAAGAATGCAAAGGCAACTCGGCTTATTTCTGCCTTGGTGAAAATGTACAAGGATAATGCCAGTACCCTAACGCCAGATCCTCTTTACAGCAAATTTTATTTTTCTCACCCGCCAGCTCTAGAAAGAGTGAGTTATCTTGAAAAATTATAATTGAAATTTTTATAAGATCACTTCTCTGGAGAATAAAGAACTTCTCCAAAAAGCATTTTTAAGTGTTCAAAATACGGCTTACGGTACTTCTCTATTTCATTATGAATTTCGTGATATGCACCATCAATGATTTTCAAGTTAAATGACTTATCAATGTTTGTGAAATAATCAACCAGGTCATCAAAACCTATCACTTGATCTTCTTTGCCAACAGTCACAAAACTAGGACACTTCGATCTTATTGGTCTGGCAAAAGTCTCTCTGGCACATTTCATGAGTTCAAAAACTAATTTTGATTCTAATTTGGTTGAATTAAATTCATCTTGCAAATAGTCCTCTTTAGTTCTGGGATCATGAGAGAGAAAATTTAAGTCAACTAATCCAGGAACAGGAACAGAGTAAGGCACGTCACAAAGTTTTTGGAAAAAGTTAACAGGTATAACTTTGACTATTTTTCCGAGCATACCACTCGCGCCGCATGGAGGTGCGTTAACTATCACTCTTTCTGGGTAAAAGCCTTCTTCCGCAAAATTCTGCATGAAAGCACAAGTTATCAAAGCTCCCATTGAATGACCAAAAAGTACAAAACGATTCATTCGATATTTTTCTTTTAAAAAAGTAATTATTTCTTTTAAATCTTCCATGTAGAGATTAAAATCTGATACATAGGCTCTACGTCCAGAGCTATGTCCATGTCCTCTTAAATCGTACTGAAAAATATTAAAATCGTGCCCAAAAAGCTCGGGGATATATTTATGTCGATCCATATGTTCACCAATACCATGAGTAGCGATAATCCAAACAGGACTTCCAGACTCTTTTATCTGAACTGAAATCTCAGCTTCATCTTTCATTTTCAAAAATTTTTTTTCAGTAAACATTGATCAATCTCCCTCTTTTATTCTTTAAAATTGTACAATAAGATGCTCTTTATGCGCACAAATTATTTTATTCCACTAATCATCGCAGCCATTGCCCACATTGCACCATTGGCCTATTATAATAGTCAGAGAAATTCGATTGTAATTACCGATTCGATTACAATTTCTCTCACTCCGGCCGTTCATTCAAAAACCTTAAGCGCAACGCCCAAAAAAACTCAGTTCATCTCGACAATTATTCCTTCCAAGACACCGATTCATATAACTAAAATGGAGATCTCTGGCACAAAAGATTCTGACTATTTTATATCGCCATCCACTCAATCAGGATCTCATTCTGAAAATAAATTTTTGGTCTATGTAGATCCGGTCTATCCAAGATTTGCCAGAGAAAAAGGATTTGAAGGTGAAGTAAGTCTTAGCGCAAAATATAGTGCTTTAGGGCAAGTAACAGAGGTTACTATAACAAAGTCTAGTGGTTATCGGTTACTTGATGAAAGTGCTAAACAAGCGGCTATTCAGTGGAAGATATCAACAGACAAAAGTGGCCAGTTTGAAAAAAAAATTTTTTTCAAACTAAAAAACTAACCATAGGAAAAAGTTTTCTATAACTTTAATCTTGATCTGATTAATTTATGGGAATAGAATCGAATTTCATCAAATATTCGAACGAATGTTCGACTAGGAAATTCATGCAAAATAATCGTTCTTTTGAATTGCTTAACTCTTTGTCATTTTGTGTTTTTGATCTTGAGACTACCGGTGGTAGTCACATAAGCGATAAAATTATCGAAATTGGGCTCGTTAAAATTGAGAACCTCAAGATTGTTGACCAGAAAAGCTTTCTCATTAAACCTGAAAAACAGATCCCAGACTTCATTCAAAAATTAACAAATATTCGAGAAGCAGATGTCGACAACGCACCTCTTATTGAGAGTGTCGTAGATGAAATATTGCACTTTATGGGAGAATCGATTCTAGTCGCACACAATACTTCTTTTGATGTTCCTTTTTTCAATTCAGTACTAAGAAGACTAGGTAGAGAGGAGCTCAAAAACAAAGCGATTTGTACAAACCTCATGACCAAATATATGATTCCCAACTTACTTAGTTCAAATTTAAATTACATGAGTAAAATTTTTAACTTGAAGCACCAAAAAGCACATAGAGCACTGGATGATGCTTTAGCATCAGCTGAACTTTTATTAAAATATTTAACTATTTTTATTCAAAAAAACATTCAAAAAGTTAACAGCCTCTATTACCCAAAAAACAAATTTGAATTAGACCGCGTTCATTTTAAAAAAGACATTCCCAAAAAAGACGTCATTGAACTCATCTCATCCATCAAGACTCCTTGTATCGTCACGCTTAAGGGAATAGAGGGCGTTGTACTTTTTTCATTTGTTTCACTTTCGCGTGAAGATGAAACTAAGTATTTAGCTGAGAAAATTAATGATATCGATTACGAAATCCTAACAGTTAAATTAATCGGTCCCCTTTTCCAGGGTCTAATTGAAATGTCGACTTATTTTTCTAAGTTGAGTGAAAGGCTTCAGATTGAAACAATTCAGAAGTTGTGTACTTTTCACTCTATTGATTTTGCCCTGGTCAACGATAGTAAGAGCTTAGAATTTAGTCATGATTTTTTAATAATGAATCACCTCATCCCTGAACAATTTGTCATCTACCCTTTGCTAGCTTTGCATCAAAAATCAGAATTAGTATTTAGGTATCCAACTCATCAAAACAAATTAGTTCAATACATAAACTCAAAAAGCTTAAGAATTAATCAAGGCAAATTCAAAAAGGATCATCTCCCACTTTTGATAAATAATTTTCTAGTTGTTTATTTAAAGAACCATGATGGGTATTTGCTGATTAACCGTACACAGCAAAAGATAGTCAATACTGACATTCAATCCTCTTTAGAAAAATTCATTAGTCAAAATCCAAACAATTATCAATTTCCACAATTTTATTTATAGCAAGTTTCATCTATAAATAAGTCGTATTTCTCCTCTTAAAAAATTAATTTCTAATTTTTCAAAAATTAGTAGATGTTGAATTAATTTTGATTGAACGATTTTTTCCTCATACTCAAAATCATGCTCAAGCTTTAAAATAATTTGATTTGTAAACTCCAGCACTTCACCACCCATTATATTTAAACTATTTTGAGTAATAAGACGCTCATGTGCAAAGGCGGTCATCAATTCGCTAAGAAGCAGATATAGAATCATCGACATGATCGATGAATTTATTTGATGAGAAAAGTTTTCTAACGTTGAAGTATATCTTATTTCCAATCTTATATTTGATTCAATCATTCTAAAACGCAATAGATTTAAAGCTTGATCAAGTGACTGATGAACCGATGGCGCAAAAATGGCAGACGGTGCAAATTTTGAAAAACCTAAAAAGATTTCGATTAGCTCTTTACATCTTTTAGCTCCATTTTTCATATCATTCAAGTCATCCAGATCATCATTTGACCAATCATCTTCGAGTGATAATAGTGAAATCGCGGCCAGAATTCCCGCAAGAGGATTATTGAGTTCATGTGCAATCGAACTTGATATGATTCCAAGCTCATCAACAGAACTCATTCTTGAATCAGATTTATTATTTGTTACGTTGTTAAACTCTTGAAAGCGAATATCATGTGTATAAAAAACAAAAAACGAAACTTCCATTTTATTTATTACAAATTCAATCCGCCTTACTTTGTAGAATTGCTGGAATATCTCTAAGCTTTCATGATCTTTGAACCCGAGACACTCTTTTGGTAAAATGCCTATTTTGGCAAAAGATTCATTGTAGATAAGCAAATCACCAAGATCTGAAATAACAGACATTGGATAAGGCAACTTTGAGAATATCTTTTTCCAGAAATCGATTTCGCCATCACTTTTAATTAATTGAAAATCATGTAGCTGTAAAGTTTGCAGCAACATTGACAACATAATCTCAATTGATTGAGCATGCTCTTCAATCAAGAAATTCTTAAACTTAATAATTAAAAACAGATCATTGAAAGGTAAATTAAAAACTAACGTATTTTCATCAATGCCATTGTCTTGCATTATTTCATTGCTATTGAAAATAGCCATAAACAAAACCTTAGTGGATTTCTTGGAAAAATTTTTAAAATGGATATTCCAATTTTTTAGTGATTCTTCTTTAAGCAAGAACATTTCTAAGTCTAGAATTGCTTCAAATTCCCTGCTTTGGTCTGGATTTTTTGGTACTAATTCTTCAGCTGACTTAGATGAATTGAGGTTTTTTATTTCATCGAGAACTTTTTCACTTTCTTTAATCTTGGATTGAATTAGATGTCTTTTTTCCAATAAATAAATCTTTCTGACAAAGGAAGCTATTTCTTCAAAAAGATTAAAGTTAATTGTTTCAAACGGTCCGATAGAATTTTCATTTGAATCTATTACAATAATTTTATTCTTGAATCTGGAAAATTTTTTAAAGTTTTTTTTTAAAGTAAAAATAACAAGAAACGAAAAATCATCTAGGCTTTTGTCATCTGTAAAGTACTTAATTTTTTCTTCAAAAAAAAATCGCTGGAGCAAATGGGCCCTGTCCTCGTGAAGCAGGCTCGGATCTATCAAGAAATTTAGATTAGATTTTACTTTATTTTTCATTGCGGCTTACTGGGCTTTTGTATTGACCTCACTCCGTCTTTGAGATGCAAACTAAGTGTAGATTTCGTTGGAAGAATGTCAAAATGCTCTACAGAAGTAATGACTTTGCCGTCAGGGCTTTCTATATAACTAAAACCTCGCTCTAATACGTTTTGAGGATTAAGCGCATTTAGCATGCTGACTGATTTTTCCAGCCGATGTTGAACTTCATTTATCTTAAAGATCAATGCTCGCTTTATCTGCTCAATACATTCATCTAACGACAAGTAAAATTCATGAATATGAGTTAGTTCGTTCAATCTTTTTTCGATATTACATTTAGCTATTCTTTTTTGGAATCCATTTAGCTGACTGAGCATAATATTTAGAATATTATGCGGGTGTGCGTATTTTAATCGATTTTGAAATCTGCTTTGCCGCAAGTCCAATGCATTTACCAGCCTTCTTTTGGTAGACTGCATACTCTCTTTTATCATGGTCTGTTGGTGCGTGATAAGCTCAGCCGCCGCCGAAGGCGTCTCCGCTCTTAAGTCACAAACAAAATCAGCAATGCAATAGTCGACCTCATGTCCAATGGCGCTGATCGTTGGAATTGGGCAGCTATGCAGATCCCATGCTAGTCCTTCGTCGTTAAATGCCCACAAGTCTTCGAGACTGCCTCCACCTCTGGCCAAAACGATAAGTTCTATTTTTTTATCGCTTGTTGCTTCAATAGAGTATTTTATAATACGATGTAGAGATGCTCTTATCGATTTTGGCGCCTCTTCACCTTGAACAAGTGTCGGCACTACGACAATATCCATCCAGATGGAACGACGTTTGTAAATATTTATAAAATCTTGCAACGCTGCCCCTCTTAAGGCCGTAATGATAGCAATTCTTCTGGGTAATTTAGGTATCGGCTTTTTAGCGTCTAAGTCAAAGAGTCCCTCAGATGCTAATTTTCGTTTTAACTTTTCAAATTGTTCTTTTAAATCACCAACACCAATGGGAACAATCTTTTTAACAATAATTTGAAATGTCCCCCTTTTGGGGTAAACATTTACATCTCCAACCACTATAACCTTTTCACCGTCTTGAATATTTTTTATTAAAGGATTGCGCAAAGCTTCCATTTTAAAAAGAGCAGCACTGATACTTGCGTCTTTGTCTGAGAGGGTAAAATACCAATGTCCTGAAGATGAAAGAGACAGATTGGTAACTTCTCCTTCTAGGGAAACATTGGAAAAGTTTGATTCTAGCAAATGCTTAATTTCACCAACGAATTGTGAAATTTTTTTTATTCCTAATTCCATATATAAATGAAACCTTTATCTAAAACTTCAAACTTTTGATCAAGCCAATATTTTTTAAATAATTAATCGCTTGTGTTACTTGATAATCTTCTTTGGGGTTTATCTTTTTAGAAAAATCATCATCATCGTTATTAACTTCTTTGGCTTTATTTTTTTTCTTTTTGTCCCTGAATTGCTTAAATCTTTCAGTTCTCTCAAGGCGCTCTTTCTTTTCAAGTTCTTCTCGAATATTTTTTTCTTCACTTGTTTCTATTGTTGCTGTTAAATGATTTTTTAAATCCTTTTCTCTGATAAATGTCGATTCTTTTTTGTTAATCTCAACAAATTCAGATTCAACCTCATCAATAAGCACATCAGGTTTAATACCAACGGCTTGAATTTTTCTTCCCAAGGGAGTCATATATTGGGCAATAGTTAATTTAACTCCAATCTGATCATCAATCTTGGCAACAGATTGAACTGAGCCTTTACCGAACGATTGTGTACCCATAATGATCGCTCGCTTAGAATCCTGTAATGCTCCCGATACAATTTCTGAAGCTGATGCACTAGAGCCGTTAACCAAAACAACTAAAGGAACTTCAAGTTCTTTATGGCCTGACTTTTTTACATATCTAATTTCTTTATTTTTTGGATCGCGGCCTTCTGTTGATACAACGATTCCATCTTTTAAGAAAATTGATGAAACATCTACTGCTTCATCCAGTAGCCCACCCGGGTTAGAACGCAAATCTAGTATAATGCCTCGAAGACCATTTTTTTCTTTAATTGATTCCCTCATTTTTACAATAGCTTCAATTATATAATCAGCAGATTTTTTTTGAAACTGGGTCAAGCGGATATAAGCGTAGTGATCCTGGATAAGTTCATATTTAACTGGCTTAAGATAAACAATTTCACGAGTAAGCTCAAAGTTTTTAACTCCATCTAAACCTTCTCTTGCAATACCTAAAATTATTTTACTTTTTGTTTTCCCTCTCAAGCGGTCTATGGCCTGTTCAAGAGTAACCCCTACCATTGACTCATGATTGATTTCAACAATTTTGTCACCAGCTTTTATTCCTGCTTTGAATGCAGGTGAATCTTCTATTGGTGTGATAATAACTAAAATACCATCTTTTTGAGTTACTTCTATTCCGAGACCGCCGAATTCCCCAGATGTCTCTTCTTGCATTTTAGCAAATATATCTTTGTCCAAGAATGCTGAATGAGGATCAAGTGTATTCATCATTCCGTTAATCGCGCCTTCTATTAATTTTTCTGTATCTACTTCTCGGTAATATTGGGACTCAATGAGATAGAGAACTTTGTTAAAAAGTTCTAGCTTTTCGTATCTGGATTTTTTTAATTGATCTGCACTTGCAGCACTGTCGGCCGACCTTGCATTAGAAAAGGGATTTAAAATAAATGCTAAAACGAAGAGACTCAACAGTTCTCTTTTCATGGATTACTCCTTCCTTAGAATCCTAAATGCATATTAGATTAACGTGCGAGTGTTTTCTTATCTAAAAGCAAATATGTATTTTGTGCTAAATTGTTTTTTCTTACTTCAAAATAAATTTTACCATCACCAAGTCCATTGCTAGATCTTGGATTTGTATAGCCTACTATTTGTTGAGCTTTTATGGAATCACCATTTTTTACATTAAAATCAAACTGCCCGAGTAAAACAGTTCGAGTATCATTACCATGATCAATCATGAGTACATTGCCATAGCTGGCTAAACTGCCAGTGTAAACAACCCTGCCGCCCTTTGGCGCAACAACCTCATTTTTACCTTGAAAATTAAAAGTGACACCTTTTTTATTATAATCAATTCCTTGATAGAGTGATATTGGTGCTGAAAATCCTTCTCCCAAAGCAGAATCTGCAGTCTTCGAAGCTATCGTGGCAGACACTTGTGCAGGCTGCGAGGGAATTTTTATTTCTTCTGTAATTTGAACTGGCTGAAGTTTTTCTCTCAACTGATTTCTTCGACTTGCTTCCCTTTCCATTGCCAGTCTATTTTTTGTCTCATCAAATTGACCTTGAGCTTCTGATTTTTTTTGATTTTCTTGTTCAATATTTGCATGAAGATCTTTTCGTTTAATTTCAAGTTCATTCATTAAAGACAGGAGGTTTTTCTCTGTTCTCATAGAATCTTCGAGTCTCTTATACAACTTATCAACTTCTTCTTGAATAATTTTATTTGTCTTTAAAACGCCACTCAAGTCAACCATTCTATTCTGTAAATTTTCAATGAGAATTTTTCTCGACAATAAATCAGAAGAACTTTCTGCTTTTTCTAGTTTATTTAACAAAACCCCCATTAAAAGGGCCTTTGTTTCATTGAAATTCTTTTTTAAATTTTGACTATCATTATCTGCATTTTTTCTAGCACGACTTAAGCTTTCTTCAATCTTAGCGCGCTCATCGGCGAGCTTGAGATATTTTTTGTTTTGCAAACCTAGGCTAAATTCTACATTTGAAACTTCTTTTGTCATTTCAGAGATAGCACTATTTTGCTGCTGGAGTTTTCTTTTCATCTCAAAGACATTGAGTTTTTGAGAACCATCTATGGCCGCAGAAATCGATAATGGAATCAGAAAGATAATTATAAAAATTAATTTAGTCATGAATTCCTAATGATTTTCCCATTGATATTTTTTTGCATGAATGAGAATGCCAAATACAAAAACGATAAGTGCAAAAATCAAATTGATAAGTTGTGGAGTTCCCAAAATAAAGGTTGTGGAAACAGAGATGGCAAAAATTAGAGTTAAGCCAAAGCTGGCCATTTTTACACCAACTTTTCGTTTGCGTTGGTAATTCTCTAGCAAATAAGATGCTTCTGCTATTTTAGCTCTGATTGACAGAAGTGACATAACCCAAAAAATAAAAATAATTAAAAGGTAAAGTAAGTATCCCCAAGATTTAATCACCGCAATAAATTGTGTTCTTTTATCCTGTGTCTGATCATTAACTTTTATTGTACCGAGAGTAATATTTCCTTCTCCAACCAGGTGTGTAAGATAATCTCTTATCAAATCCTGGGCGCGTGGCTTTAAATCTTTGGCATAGATTATTTTTAAACCAGCGTAATTGAGATCTAAAGTTGATTCATTCAAGTTTACTTGAAGAGCACCCAAAATTGTCTTCACTTCATCTTTGATTTGAGTTTCAGAAAGCACTTCGACTTTATGCACTCCAGGCAACACGGAAACTTGGCGAGCAATATCCTGATAAGATTCACTCGAGGCAATTAGTGCATAAAAATACGAACCAGCTTTATTTTCAGGGATCATTTTCGAAAACTGATTCTCTAGAAAAGTCTTTTGGCCAATTGAAAAGACAAAAATGATGGAAAATAGCATGAGTGAAAATCCGCGAAGCGGAGATTTAAAAAGAATTTTAAAAAACTGAATTAAATAAAACATGCATGCCCTGAATAAACCAATCTACCATTATCCAAGTGTATTATGCGACCAGTGAAACTTTTAATTAATTCTTTATTGTGGGTAGCCCATACCACTGTCAATCCTCTTTTGGCGTTATAAAGATTAAAGACATCAAATAATCTTTTGGCATTATCTGTATCAAGAGAACTCGTTGGTTCATCCGCAATGAGAATATCGGGTCTTGTTAACAGTGATCTAACGATCGCAACTTTTTGCTGAAGACCACCGTTAGCGTTATTTATTTTTAGATTGAGTCTATCTTTGATGCCAAGAATCCTCGTTAATTCATGCATATCTGAAGTAAATTCTGCTTTATCTTTGTAGATATTTGAATCATAAGCAAACATCAAATTTTCTTCACAAGTATATTTACCCATTAATCTTAAATCTTGAAAAACATTTGATACAAAAAGATTTTTTTTATTTGAAAAAAAGTTAGGACGAATGATTTTTCCTGATGTTGGTTCTTGATGACCTGAAAGTAATTTCAGCATCGTAGTTTTGCCCGCACCTGATGCACCTGTAACAAAAATAATTTCTCCTCTTTCCACAGTGAGTTGAATATTTTTTAAAGCTCGAATTTCACCAAATTGTACGGAGACATCTTCACAGTAAAAAACAGGTCCTCCGGAATTTTTAATTCCTTGAGTGCTTTTATTATTTTTTACATTAACTGAAGTTGATTGTTGAAACATATTGACCCTTACTCCAAAGTCCAATCCTATGGATCATCCTGAACCATAACTGAAGAATATTTTCTTCAGTCTTTAAATTTTAACTTAAAAATAAGTTTTTAGGTAGGGTTTCTCTATACCTGAGAATTTTATTCAGGTTAAATGGGAGGTGTGCTTATTTTAATTAAAGCTTCCTTCGATAACTCCTTCACTTAGAAGAAGTTTATAGGCCGAAGATGAGCAGTAAACATTGGGTATGAAGTTGTTACTATTGAATAATTTTGAAATTAACGAATTTTCCACTTCTGCCAATAACCGAACTTCACCATTTTCCATTGAAATTTTGACAGGGTCTCGATCCAAAAGGACATTGGATAGAGCGCGAGAAGAATTTTTAACGACATTTTTTGGAGATTTTACAAACATAATGGCTTTTTTGGGAATATCGTAGATCATCCAATCTGCTGGTCCGCCTTTCTTCTTAAGAAATTCTTCTATTTCTTGAGCTTTTTGGGTGGCTTTTCTTGAGTACTTTTCCAAAGCTTGAGGGTCGTCTTGAGATAAAAGTCTTGATTTAAACTCTTCACATCTAATGGCTTTCCCACCAGAGGCTAAAAGTATTGATTTTGCCATATCTTTTATTTTTGGATTCTTATCAAGATCACCATTGGTATAATGCTTGTGAACTAGTCCCATGAAATAAGTATCGTTAAAACCATAAAACTTTATGGGATCATTTTGAATCATTTCTAGTAATTCGCTATAACGATAAATGTAACCTTTTTCTAAGAAATAGCTGCAGATTGTTTCTGCGATAGCATCAAATTTAGCTCCCCGAGGTGATCGGATTACTTGAGAATACCAAGCAAACCGACTAGTTAAAAAATCTTCTACACAGTGAAGAGCGTTGTGCCTGATCGTTAAAATGTCATGATTATCAATTCGTTTAACTTGAAAATGGTAAAGCAAATAATCACGATCGTATGAACCGTATTTTAATCCTGTGTAATGGGCATCTCTTAATAAATAATCCATTCGATCACAGTCAACTTCGGAGTGAAGGATTTGATTTGCTAAAATAGATTCATCAACCCCCTTTACCAAATCAGAAATTCGCTGTGGAGAAATACCAAATTTTTTTAAAATATAGGTAATTCCTCCTTCGTAGTCGGTATTTTTAATGATGTATGAGCCAAGGTTTTCATGATCATCAGGAAGTCCCTTACCACCTTTGGAGTGGGTCGTTTCTCCATAATCAATATAGGCTCCTTCTGTAGTATGAGAGAAAAGAAATGTTCCCAAATCATGCATTAGGGCAGCAAGCCGAAGGCTTTTATGATAGATAGCCTCGGTCGTTAAGCAATTTGGGTCCATTAAATCTTTTTCACTAACGGCTCGTCCGCAAGATTCTAGGATTTTGTGAGCGTTATACATAACGCCAATGGAGTGATGAAAGCGCGAATGTTCGGCACCAGGAAACACGTAACAGGAAAATCCTAATTGTTTTATCCAACGCAAACGCTGATAAAATGGAGTCGCAAGAATTTCCCATTCAATTGAGTTGAGCTTGATGAACCCGTAAATAGGATCATAAATGACATGATTTTTTATTTGTAAAGTGACATCCATGTACACATCTTGAAAAAGAAAATCCCACTTTCATAACCTTCGATGGTAACGAGAAGTGGGATTTATAATTATTAATGAAGATTATTTTTTCTATTTGCTGCTTTTGATTCTTTCTTTTTCTTTTTAACCGTTGCCAAAACTTTTGATTGAATAATTTCAAGCATAATTTTTGCTTCTTTACGAAGATCATTATCGTTAACGAAACGATAAAAATTTTCAATATCTATAGCCGATCTAAAGTTTCTCGGAGTTTTTGGGCTTTCAATTACTACTTCAGTTTCTGTACCTAATGTCGACATAATATCCTCCAACTTTTCCAATAATACGTTTTAAAATAATGAATTACAAGTTCCTTAATTTTTAAGCTTCTTTATCAAACTCAATCCCATAAGAGTGAAGTTTGTTGTAGAGAGTCTTAACTGTAATTCCAAGAACTTTAGCAGTTTTAGTCTTATTTCCACCCAAGTTTTCCAATGTGCTCATGATGTGGTTTTTCTCTAATTCTTCAAGCGTAACAAGCGCAAATTCCTGAGCTTTAACTTGAGCAACTTTTTCAACAACCACGTGAACTTCAGCATTTTGAACATTTTGGTCAAGGTGAAGTTTTTCAATAATTGTACCTTCAGCAAGAATGTAAGCTCTTTCAACTATATTCTGCAACTCTCTAACGTTTCCTGGCCAAGCATACTCAGCCAATGCTTTTACTGCGCTTGGAGAAAATGACTTTTGAGCATGTGCTTCCTTTTTGTTATTTAGAAAAAAGTTGGCTAAAAGTTCGATATCTTCTTTTCTTTCACGAAGTGCAGGTGCCTTCAATACGATTGTGCTTAGTGCGAAATACAGATCTTCTTTAAAAGCATTTTCACGAACTAGATCCATAAGATCTTTAGTCGAAGCAGAGATAATTCTTACGTCAGACTTAAAGAATGACTGACTTCCGGCCTTGATTCCCATTTTTGTTGACATGTATTGCATAAGCTTGTTCTGAATTGAAAGTGACATTCTTTCAATCGAATTAATAAAAAGTGTCCCAAAATTAGCAGCTTCAAGCATACCAACCTGCGCGTCACTACCAAACAACTCAGCTTCCAGTTGCTTTTCGTTTAAAGAAGAACAATCAACTGAAACAAAAGCTCTTTCGCGTCTAAGACTTCGGCAGTGAATTCTTCTCGCTAACATTTCTTTGCCTGTACCAGACTCTCCAAAGATGAAAGCAGTTATATCTTTATCTGATACTCTATCCACTAAATTAAGAATATCCTTCATTGCCAGTGAGCGACCAATGATCTCTTTTTCATTAATAAGGTAAGTATCCTGAACCTTTAATCCAGTTCTTGATTGCTGAAGCTCTTTTTCCTTTAACTCAATTGTTTTAAGAAGAGACTCATTTAGGTGCTTAGCAGCTAAATACATTTTCATATTTTGTATTGGAGCTTTGATGTCGTTGATAATTGCAACACCCAAAGTCATATCAGCACGAGAAAAATCTTTTACATTGTCAAACTGTTGAAGGTGCACCGAACCAATTACGGCCCCGTCAGCAGAAATGGGAAGACAAAGTTCAGCCTTTACTCCCAATTGAGCTTCCAAATTAAAAACCGGATCTCTTTCTACCGTGTTGGAAAAATAACCTTTTTTAGTTCGTGCAATATATCCAGCGGCACCGACACCTTTTTCTAAAATTTGACCATTTGCTACTGCGTGACCATTTTCAGAAACAAGTTGAGCTGAACCGTTATCAAGAATTTTATAAACCAATACCTTGTGTCCATTGAATTGGTTGTGGAAAAATTTATTGATTGAATTAAAAAAATGAGCCTCATCTAAACTAAGAAACAGAACCGAAGAAAGAGTGCCTGTAAGTTCGTTTTGGGCCGCTTTTTGGTTAGTCGATGATGTTGTCATTGTATAACTCCTGAACGATTTAATAAGTAAAAACTGCGTTGCGTTACTTTGTAAATAATACAGTGCGTCTGAAAATTTTACAAGACTAAAATACTCCGGTGTCTAAAAAAAGGCTATAATTTCGTGATTTCTAGAAGTTATACCATCTAGGACTTGTACAGTTTCCAAATCCTTGGGTAATGGAGCCGATAATCGCCCCATCTCGATCCATTATGTAGATATTTTGGTCGGCTTTAACTTTTGAAATAATGCGCTGGGAAGTAAAGGCCACAAACTCGCCATCGTTAGAATAGGTAGGATCCTCGTTGGAGCCAAACTCCTTGGTTAAGCGAGTCAATCCCGAACCATCACTAGCGAGTCGAAACAAATCAAAAGACTTATCTAGCCATGAAGAAAAGACAATTTCTTTCCCATCAGGTGAAAAGCGTGGAGTAGCATTAAACTGGCCAACGAAGCTGATTCGCTTAACTGACTTCTCTTCCCCATTGGGGTCAAGGGTGTAGATCATCGCCTTGCCAGAGCGATCAGATAAAAAGGTCATCAAATTACCGTCATGGGTGATAGATGGATCCACGTCGGAAGAAAAGTGATTAGTAATCTTTCTTAAATTTTTAGAATCAAGATCCATTTCATAGATTTCGGCATTGCCAGACATGGTTAAAGTTAAAGCGATTTTGTGTCCACCTGGTAGGAAAACAGCTCCAGAATTCACTCCTTCTTTCTGCGAAATCACTTGAGCCTCTTTAGTTTTTACATCCATTAGATACAGATTATGCGAGCGCTTATTGTTCGAGCTTGAAATCAGCGAATAGATCAACTTGCTGCCATCCTGAGACATTGAAGGTGAAATAGCGATACCGCCATGATTGGTGAGTTGGACGACGTTTTTTCCATCGTAATCCATCATGTATACTTCTTTTACCGTTTTACTTCCTTTTGAGTTTCGATCAGAAACAAAAACAATTTTTGATTTAAATATAGATTGCTTTCCTACTATTTGCTTATAAATAATGTCCGAAATAGTATGGGCGTTTTGGCGCATATTAATGATGTTTGTTGAAATCGTATTGTTGAAAATTTGCTTGCGAAGCTTAATATCTTCAATCACAACATTGGCCAACAAATTATCTCCATTTCGTTCAAAGCTGACACTTCCTAGATATCTAATATTTTTTAATGACCACAGATCATAATTAATTGGGGGTCTAAAGCTAGTAGTGTTGGGAGAGGCTTCTAACAGGAAGAATTTTTTTTGGTAAAAACTAAAATCATTTCTAAAGAGCTTAACCATCTCTTCGGCAGCACTCTTTTGTCCAGAAGTGACTGGCCCTAAAAAAAAGGGATCCAAAAATAGCATTTTATCTTTTTCTAAAGTAGCTTCACCTACGGCCACAACGGTTAAGTTGTCAATTTGAGAGAAGGCAACGCGGGAAAATGTCACCAAGCATATAAAAGAGATTTGAATTAATAATTTCATAGTGGAAATCCTAAAAGGATATCGCCATTAAGTCCACGCTTTCCGAAATCCTCATTGAGTTTAGGAAATGGAGATGCTTCTTTTACCGCATCAATCGCACGCTGATCGTACTCAGCTTCCCCGCTAGATTGATAGATTTCGGCCCGAGTGATATCACCATTCATGCCAATCCAAACTCTAACGCGACACTTGAGTTGTTTATCAAGTAAAAAGCTAGGTAATTTCCAATGAGGACGTACGTAATCGGGCAATTTAGCAGCATAAGCTTGAAATGCCCCAAGGTTTGAATTATTGCCCTCTCCATATATCTGCACACCTTTGTTAAGTTTATTACCAGCAAGGACGAGTTGCTTTAAATTGGTGCTTTTTTCACCTTGAAGACCTTTATCCATTTTTTCAACAGTACTTTCAACAACCTTTTTACTGCTCAAGCTTTTTAATTTTGATAGAAAGTTTTGTCTTTTAAGCTTTCCCTCTTCTTCAAAGGTCGGGCTTTTATCTTTTTGAACAGCTTCTTTAATTTCCGGCTTAGCTTCAGCTTTTACATCTTCTTTGGGGACTTCATTTTTTTCATTACTTGGCTCTGGTGTAACAACTTCTTTCTTGATTTCTTCAACACCTTTAGAGATATTTTTTAATTCATTAAGAGTATGTTTGGGCATAGCAACCATATCTACACGTACCGAAGCTTCAATGAGCTCTAAATTCTTTTCTTGTAGCAAACGTGATGATTCATATGCCATCTTTCCACCGGCCAGTGAAAAAAGAAAAAGACCAACATGTATATAAGTTGATCGCCGGAGATAAAACGGAAATGATTTATTTAATGATATATTTTGCTGATCAGCTTTCATTTTTCTTCAGTAATTGTAACCAAGGCGATTTGATTAATTCCACCTCTTTTTAAGTAAGACATCAGTTTTGCCACTTTCCCATACGATAAAGAAAAATCAGCTCGGAGAAACAACACTTCACTTTTGGTGCTTTTAAATTGCCTTTTAATTTGTGGAATAATTTCATTCGCGAGAATTTTGTCTTTTCCTAAAAAATATTCTTCACTTTTAGAAAAAGATAAAATGACCTGAGTGGAATTTAAATTAATAGGATTAACTTCTTTAGTTTTAGGAAGGTTTAACTTAATTCCATTGAGCATTAATGGTGCCGTAACCATGAAGATAATCAATAATACCAACATTACATCAACCAAGGGAGTAACGTTGATATCGGAGATAGCTCCCTTCTTTTTACCTGAAGTATTAAAGGCCATAAAACCCTTTTTCCTTATTCTACAATAGAGCGTTCAATAACATTTAAAAAATCTTGTCCAAAGGTTTCCATATCAGAATTTATCTTTTCACTTTTATTGTTAAAATAATTATAGAACCATACCGCGGGAATCGCAGAGGCAAGACCTACAGCTGTTGCAACTAAAGCCTCCGCAATTCCGGGAGCAACGGCATCAATCGAACCACCTCCACCAGCAAGACCCGAGAAGGCATCAATGATTCCCCATACTGTTCCAAACAAACCAATAAATGGGGCAACGGAACCTATCGATGCAAGGGTGGAAAGCATGCCCCCTAACTGTTCATTCGTTTCGTTAACACCTTTCTTTAAGCCCCTCTCCAAAATACCCATCCCAAAATTCTGGAAATGAAAGGCAAGTCCACTTTTATGCTGACCAAGATAAGCTTCTCGAATTTTAATCAATTCGGCATAACCACTAGTAAAAAGTGCCTTGTATGGTGAAAAGGGAAGACCATCACATTGAAGCATAACTTCTTTTAAATTTTCAGCAGTGTTGTACATTTCAAAAAAGCGATTATTGTTTTCTTCAAACGTTGCGAACATTTTTCTCTTTTTTAAAATAATCGCCCAAGAAAAAACGGAAGACGCCAACAGCAAACTGAGGACAATCTTTACAACGATACCTGAATTTAAAAGGACTTTAAAAAGATCTAAACTATTTGAATGCACAATGCAGCTCCTCAACTCTGAAAAAACTTCAAATTATTTTACTACTCATAGATATTAGACAACAAATCACATTATTTTAAGTGAATTCGCGAAACTAATCCCGATAAATATACTCTGGATTATTCTTCTGCACCAAGTACAGGTAACCAGTGCTGAGGGCTATCAAAATAAAAATAGAAAAGGTTGAGACAATCCTTTGCATAACAAAAAATGAATAATTTGCTCCCCAGACTGGGTCAAGACCAAAAAATGAAAAACTTGGAATCAAAAAAGAAATTAACAGCAACAAAGGCAGAGTCCAATTTCTTCTTCGCCACTCACCGAGGTAGATCAAAAGATAAAAATAGGCATAAAGACGGAAACTAACATTTTGCTCATAAATAAAAGTCGCGTAGGTAAAGCAATAAAACAATAGAGGGAAAAGAAAAAGTTTAAGCCTTAATTCTTTTTGGTTCTTAATTGGATAGAATGTTTCTAAAATAATAAGTAAGGCATAATCCACACTAAACAATATAAAAGTTCCTAAAATGGATAACGCCATTCGGCTTATTTCAAAAATGATCGAAGGATTTGTTGAGATTTTGCCAACCCCCATCAACCCCATCAATAGAAAAATGAGTACAACAAGTATTTCTTTACGGGGAAGCTGAATACTATTTCGAAAATAATTTTGAATTAGACTTATTTTCTTACTTTTTAACCTTATGAACTGAAGAGCAATATAAAGAATGGCCAATTTTGAAAAAATAATTAATCCCCATCCCCTGTCACCAATCCAATCCCCAATAGTTCTGATGTTGTGATTAAGAAGTAAATGAAAAAAAGAAATAAGTGAAATAATAATTAGATGGAAGCCCCATAAAAATAAATAAAACATTGCATAGTACTTAACTTGAGAACCCAGAGGTGTATTAAAGAAATCGACAAATTGATCTTTTAACTTTCGAATATCCATCACTTTATTGTCTCTTTAGGCCTTAACCAACTTAGCTGCAACTCTGGAGATGGATAGATTTGACTATATTTTTTAAAAAGTTCATTTTTCTTAGAAAGTTCATCGATTTTTTCTAAAAGAGTTAAATAAGTATTCCAAATCTTCAAATCACTTTTTAACAGGACATCCATTTCCTTAGTCGTTTCAAATTGATCTTGAAAGCTAAATCCCTTTTCAAAAAGTAATTGACTGTATTTTTTTAAATGATTCTCTATTAGTTTTTTATCTAAACCCTTTTCACTAAAATTAGAACCTAAAAAACTTTCAAGTTCTTTACTTAACACATAATTTTTAAAAAACTCTTTTTTGATTCTTATGTAATCTTCAAATAAAAGAATTGAAATTTCTACTTTAGACAAATCCAAAGTCTTGATAAATGGTAGGGATAAAATAAAAATAAATTCATTTTGATTACCTGGTAATGCGGCATGAGCAATTTCCGCAGAATCTAGTAATAATATTTTAATTTTCTTTTCGTAAACACCTTGAGATTCCAGAAATGAGGTGAAGGCTTTTTCCAGTTCAAAATCAGGCTTATGAATATCCCACTTTAAGACAGTTGCATTCTTTACGAGCCAATATTCAGAAAAAAAGCCCCAAAATGTATCTTGATTAGGAACATTGAAACGCTTCATTTCTTTCAGTTTTTTTTGATCTAAAAACTTGCGTTTCTCTTCATCTTTCTTTTTTAATTCATCTTCTAGCCCATCTTTTTTTATGATGTCTTTTATGGTGGAGAAATCAACTAAATCCTTAGAACCTTCCTTGGCTTCCTTCGATTCCTTAGATTCTTTTTTTACTTCGTCTTCTGCCAAAAGTGAGCCTGTCAAAAAAAGCAGGCTTCCAATAATAAGGAAAAACTTTGCTGTCATCATTGGCGAACCTTTGATTTCCCTTGCACGTATTGATCATATAATCGTGCCCAATAATAAAGATCATTAATATCTAAATTTAAACCATCAAAAAATTTAGGAAATTCTTCTTCAAAACAAGTGTTCTTCTTATCAGATAAATAATCTGTCATCATGTAGCCCTCATAAGGTCCTACCGTAACAAAATTCCATTTGTCTTCTCCATAAAGTACAAATTCTTTTCCATCTTTTGAAATTTCTTTCATGATTTTTACTGGATGATTGCAACTCACGGTCGTTAAAACCTGTGAATATCTAGACGGATTTTGATGAACATTACCCATCATTTGAGAAAAATACTTCACACCAATGATTGTTTTTTTCATTTTACTGGTCTCTGCAGTATCTTCTGCTTGAGAGATAAGACAATGGAATAAACCAAAAAATACAAACCAATATTTCATTAGACCTTCCATCTAAATTGAATTGTTTCCCATTCATGACACTGAGGACATCTCCAAAAAATGCTGTCTGAATTATACCCACACTGACGACAATAATGTTTCGCCAGGGTTTGGTGCAAGTTTTCTAAAAGCCCCTTCGTTTGCAGTAAGGCTTCATCTTTTTTCTGTAATTCTATTAGCAATTTTATATACTCAACTTTCATCACTTCTGAAGAATTCTTATTGGTAGTCATCCAATCTTTTAAAAGTTCAAACGCACCTTCAATCTGCCCCGCATCTTTAAGCAAACGCACTTTGGATAGGACAACAGAAGCCGAATTGACGAGATCTTTATCTTCAATATCTAAAAAATATTTTCTTAAAATATCTAAACGACTTGCATAATTATTGGCAAGAACTTCACTTTTTAATTTTACGTTATCGCCAATTGAAACAAAAACAAATGAAGCATACATCGGATACTCTTTTAATATCTCCAAGAGCAAGTACTTAGCCTGCTCTATTGCACCACTAATCAAAAAAAGTTTTAATCGTAAAATCTTAGCTGAAACAGATGGAGCAAATCGAAAAGCATCTTCAAGATCTTCTTCACATTTTTTAAATTCTCCTCTTTCAAAATATTGCTTCGCTTTTTGAACCAGGATATGGGAAATTGTCTCAGCTTGGTTTTGATGGCTTACCTTAGATAGCATGATTCTGTAACTATAGGCTTGATCCCAATCTTCGATGTCTTCATAAATTCGACATAATGCTTGAATAACTTCATATTGATCACGATTTATTTTTAATACATCTTTATAGGTTTCAATCGCCTTATCTAAAAAACCACCTTTATCAAAATCCAGAGCGAGTTCTTTGAGTGCTCTTAGGCGATGTGATTCGGAAATACTTTCTCTAGCAATAAGTGAGCGATGAATTGAAATAGCTTTTTCAATTTCTCCATTGCTTCGAAATAACCCACCCAAAGCAAAATAAGTTTCAATCGTTTCTCGGTTAATGTCTACTGCGCTTAAGAACTCCTTAATTGCAAGATCTCTATTACCGGAAATAAGATATTGAGTCGCATTTAAAAAAATCTTTGACTGAGCTTCAAAAATAGAATTTCGATAGCGCTTAGAAAGCTTTGCCCCTGCTTCTTTTTCGATGAGGTAATGATAAACGAGAACCAGCGTGATTGCCACGGCAGCAATTGAAAGTAGATGGTCTGAAATCCAGGGTAGGTATACTTCCATTTTATCCTATTTATTTAAACATTAAGCGAGGACCTTTATCATTTTGAACAATATTGGAGATGTTTAATTTAGAAATTCCTTCTTCCAGTGATCCTACTAAATCAAATAGTCCAACTGGCTTTTTCTTTTTCAAAAACTTTAATGCAAATTCACCTTTTAATTTATGAAATTTATGAATTTCTCTACCTGCACTCCAGAGACTACCAAGCTCATCGACTAAGCCATTATCTTTAGCAGTTTCTCCTGAAAAGATTTGACCTTGAGCTAATTCTTTAATGTCTCCTTTTATTTTATTGCTTCTTCTCTTCATAATATCACCAATGAATTGCTGATGGACTCCTGCAATAAGCTTATTCATCATATCTGATTCTTCAGTGGTAAGTGCTCGACTAGGGTTACCTGCATCTTTATATCTTCCGGCTTTTACAGTTTGGTGTGAGACTTTTGCAAACTCATAAAGTTTGGAAAGATCCATAAATTCCATGATGACGCCGATTGAGCCAGTCAGTGTACCCGGACTTGCCCATATTTTTCGAGTTGCAGCACCTATGTAATATCCGCCAGAAGCAGCAATGGCGCCAAATGAAGCATAGATTGGTTTAATTTTATCTATCCTTTGAATTTCTTCATAAATTTCTTGAGTCGGCCCGACTGCCCCTCCCGGAGAATTAACTCTTAGGATAATAACATCTATCTGCTTATCTTCTTCTGCCACTTGAAGTAAATCAATGGTGTCTTTAGAATCCATGATAACGCCTTCAACTTCGATCACTCCAATTCGTGCGCGATTTGAGTTTTTTTCAAGAATGGAAGTTTCATTGAAGGCATTCATGGTATAAAATGCAAACATAACGAGAATCACGAAAAAAACAAATACCATTGCGAAAATGCCGAATAAGGCTTTGCTATCTTTAGATAAAGTCACAAAAACTCCGTTTTTAAGTCAAAATCCCTTTATTTGAAAACATATCTATATTCTCAAAAACATAGGGTTCCGTAAACATTCTTTAAAATACCGGCGTGAATGGCTCAAGTTTTCAATTTGCCGATCCGATAGGATAACTGTACCAAAACTATCGGGTAATGATTAAGGAGTGGAAAATGAAAACGAAAATTATATCAATGATAGCTCTCTCGTTTAGTGCTTGCTCACTGTTATTTGCAGGTGAATACAAAAGCCCCAGCATAGGTTTTAAAAAAGTTTCTCCCACTGAAACAGTGGCAAAAGCAGAAGAGTTTAATGAAGACTACAAAGTAGAACCTGCGGTAAAAACTGATCGACAAATTGCTTCTGAGTCTGACTCAGATCGCGAGCCATCTTCATTGTTAACAGATGAAGAAAAGGAAAAAGAAGATAAAAAAGAAGATTCAGTTGAACCACAACCCTGGCGATACAATAAAAATCAATTCCAATCTAATATTGAACACTAAGATAAAGACTCTAACCGACTAGTAAGTTTTTCACGATGATCCCATAGATTAAGTTTTTCGTATTCACTTTTTAATTGACCACAAGCGGCCAGGATATCCTGGCCCTTGGTTGTTCTAGTGGTACAAACGTAACCTCGTTTTAAAAGTTCTTCTTGAAACCAAATAACCTTAGAATTACTAGGTCTTTTAAATTTTGAACCTGGAAAATCGTTGTAGGGAATTAAATTTATTTTTGATTTGTCTTTATCTAGCAAGTCAATCAGACCTTGAATATCTTCAGGGCGATCATTCAAGTCAGAAATCAAAATATATTCGTATGTAATTCTTCGATAAGCTTTTAATGGAACTTTTTTAATAGCAGCAAAGAGCCTTTCAAGGTCATAGGCTTTGTTTATAGGCATAAGCTCAGTGCGAATATTATTATGAGCAGCGTGCAGAGAAATAGCGATATTGACTGGTGGAAAATCCCACATTTTTTCAATTTGAGGTACTAACCCCGAAGTAGATAGAGTAATTTTACGCTGAGAAAGTCCTAGCCCTTTATCCTCCATAAAAATGATCGTCGCAACTCGTACGTTCTCGTAGTTATGTAAAGGCTCGCCTTGCCCCATATAAACAATGTTAGTTAATTTCATTTCAGTTGAAACATTCGCTTTTAACCAATAGCTAATTGCCATAAATTGCCCGACAATTTCATCGGCCGTTAAATGGCGTTTTAATCCCATAGTGCCTGTATGACAAAAAGTGCAACCAATGGCACATCCAACTTGAGATGATAGGCAAAGTGTTAATCGATCGCGAGCCGGTATGGCAACCGCCTCTACCGTTTGACCATCAAACATTTTAACTAAAAATTTCCTCGTCCCGTCCGTGGAAAGTCCATTCCAGATAATTGTAGGCAAATCTATTGATAAATTTGATTGAAAATCATCTTTTATCTTTTTGGCGACGTTAGTCCAAAGTTCGGGATTTTGTTCAGCATTTTTATAAAGCCATTGGTAGATTTGATCCGCTGCAAATTTAGCAAATCCCTTTTCCGCCAAATAATCGCGAAGTTCACTTAAAGTGAATGAATAAAGAGATTTTTTCCGTATAGGTTTTATAGTTTCCATAAGATGCTCTTATAACAAAAACACTCAACTTTGGCTAAGCAAAGTAATTTTTACAAACCAAAATCATTCAGGTTAGGATTAATTCAATCACTATTAAAAGGAATTTAATCATGATGCAAAAGCTTTTTTATCTTCAATTCATTGTCGCATTCTGGGCCTTGGGGCCAATTGCACCACTAAAAGCTGAAATCCCTTACAAAAATAATTCCATTTCTGGCCACCCCTTACCTGTTCCCGGCGATATCTTATTGCCATTTGGTCAAGCAACTAGCGTCGCTTTAAAAAAGCGAATCAACATACTCGTCTGGAACCTCCATAAAGGTGGAGATGATGACTTTTCAAAAGATTTCAATGACTTATCCTACAAGAAAGATTTGATAGCTTCTCAGGAAATGCTACTAAACCCACTCATGTTGTCAGTCTTTGCTCAAATGCCAAATTACTTATTTAATTCGGCGACTTCTTTTTATATGGAAAAAGAAAAATATCGAACAGGTGTCTTCAATGCCAGTCCAGTTGCCGCGAACTCAATCAACTACGTAAAGACCGAAACCCTTGAGCCCGTCGTAAGTTCACCAAAAATGGCCATTATCACTCAATATCCGATTGCGGGTTCTGAGAAATCGCTTACTTTGGTAAATCTTCACGGAATTAATTTTGTTAACGGTGAAGCCTACAAAAAGGAAATTAACCGCATATATGAAGCGGTAAAAGATCTTCCATCTCCCTTGATCTTCACAGGTGATTTTAATACTTGGAGCGACGAAAGAGACAATATTCTCAGGGAAGTTTCTCAAAAATTAAAATTAAGTGAAGCCCATTTTTTTCCTGATAATAGAATGAAGTTCAATAATCACTTTCTAGATCACTTTTTTTATACCGAAGATATCCGAGTGATTGATGCCAAAGTCGAGGGCTTTTACAAAGGCTCTGATCATAAACCACTAGAGGTTATTGTTGAGTACTCTCCTCGACCATTAAAAAAATAATCGTCTATAGGCAAAATTTTCCACATACTCCTTGAAATCAATGATTTCTCTTATTCTATTTAGAGATTTATTGAGTTTGCGACTTTATTCGCATGAGGAGTTTTGCTTGAAAAAACACAATGTATTAAAAATTTTATTTTTCGCATCCATTCTTTCTTCATGCGGATTAATCGAAAAATTCAAGTCTTCTGAACAACCCACTGATTCAAAAACTTCTGCAACAACGACTGCAGCAACGACTGATAACAAAGATGATCTTTTTTTAAATGCCATGACCGACTCATCACAAGAGCTAAAAACAGTCGCTGACGACAAACCAAAAAATATCAATGCAACGGAAAATAAAAATTCAAATGATGATTTGAAATCGCTTGAAGCTGAGTTTTCAGCAACTGCACCGGCAGAAAGTAGTGTAAAAGAAGTCGAAACTAAAGCTGTAAAAGTTGAAGAAACTGTACCCGAAATTAAAGCGGAAGTAGCAGAAACTCCAAAAAGACCACAACCAGGTCGCATGATGCACTATAAGGTTCTAAAGGGTGAAACACTCATGCAGATTGCTTTTAAAATTTATGGCGATATCTCCATGTGGAAAGAATTGAAATCTATGAACCGAGACATATTAACAAAAAACGTTGCTTTAAAAGCTAATACTGACCTCAAGTATGGTGCTCCAGAAAAAGACTTTGTTTGGAATCCAGAAGGCACAGCATACATGGTCAAGACAGGAGATACTTTAGGTCTTATTTCCAACAGCGTTTATCAAACTCCAAAAAAATGGAAAAAAATCTGGGAAAATAACAAACCAATGATCAAAAATCCAAACGTCATTTACGCGGGATTTACTATTTATTACAAGCAAGACAAAATGGCAAACTACGTTCAACCAAAAGCCAACCAGAGAAAAGAAATTGAATCTACTGAGCAAAAATTAAATAATTCTGTTGTAAATGAAGAAGTTAACGTAGAGGAAGTATTGTCAACCTTAGAAAAACAAACTCCGAATGAAGTTGATCTAACAAATGAAACTCAATCATCCACTATTCGTGAAATCAGTAATGAGTTAAAAGAAGATGAAAAAATTGAGCAGAGTTTGACTAAATAATCTAATTAAAAATCCGGCTCAAGAAGCCTTTTTTCTTTCGATCAATATTTTCTAGGATATTTCCTTTTTCTAAAAGGTCCCTATGAAAATCGGACATACTTATCGTGCTCTCAAGAAGCGTGTTATATTCTTGTACTGAAAGCAAACTTACCTTAGCCGCATTCAATTCTTCACAGAGTCTGAATGCAAATTGATTAAGCTTTTCAACTGATTCAAAGGGACCAATTTTACCTTTATTTAATTCGAATTCGTGGACTGGAGATGATAAGTCAGTTTTAAAATGTTCATTGTAGAGTTTCATGGCACCAATTTTATCAAGTAGCCCCTTATCGTCTAGGAGGTAAAGTAAATAGTAGGCAGAATCTCCATTGAGTTCTGGATTAGCATTAAGATAATGATAGACACCTACTATATATTCAACATCTGTCATGAGAAGACTCCAAAATCTACAATGACTGAGCCGTCAGGTGACAATTCAATCTCGAGTTCATTAGGGTACGTTTGTACTAAAACATTTATTTCATCGACTACTTTATAAACTACAAAATTCTTTGAAAGATTCATTTTAATCTTTTTGCGATAGCTGGTTGGATTATACAGACTCAATCTACGGACCTCTTCAAACTTCAATTCATTAGTTGAACTAGGCCTAGTTCGCCAGTAATAATCGACGCCATCGGCATTGGAAATTGGAAGATGCAGAATCGAAAAAGTTTCTACAAGTTTCTGCCAAAATTCAATGTAGTCTTCAGCAGACATCTCCGAGAATTGGTCGCCATCAATAATCAATAACCTTCCCTCGCCTAAAACAATATTTTGAATTTGGGTTTTGAAATTCACTTTTTCAACTGTCAGTGAATTTTCAATAAAAAAAGTTTCAAAGCGCTTAGAGAGTTCATCAGAAAGTCCAGAACGATTAAGTATTACCCTTCCGCCATTCATAAATGACTTGAGAATGTAGTTAAAAATTGTACGATCGACATCGTGACCAAGAAATAAATTTATATTCTCTTGATAAGGATTTTTTGAATCGTGAAGCTTTAAAGTATCAGATGAAATGACTTTATAGCTCCATCCAAACGTTGAATGAAGATAAGACCATAAATTCAAACTATCCCAACTTTGAAACATTGAACTCACACCATCAATTTTTTCATAAACCTTAAAAAAGGAAAGTGGAGAAAAGACTGCAATATCCTCGAACTCATAAGCTGAATTCATTGCTAAACGAGCTGGTAAATAAGAATTCGACACCAGATCATTTAGCTCCCTGGTTAAAACACCATTTTTCCAGCGATGATTTATTAATACCGAAGAAGGAATTATATCCTTTGCAAGAGCTTCATAAAGTTCAGAAGTAAAGTCGACGGTAGAAATTGTCCCAGAAATTCTTTTTAGAAATTTTTCTGTCGAGGCTCCCAGAAAAGCCACATCCAAAACCCCCTCAAAATTATTACCTATAGATTCACGAGCATTAAGTGCATAAAGCTCTTGAATTGACTTAGTGAATTCAAATGACAATTGCTTTTCTTCAATCGGAGATAGGGCTAAATCCGCTCTATTTTTGCCTTGAAGAAAACGCGCAAATCCCTGCTCATACGTTTTTGACGTATCTTCAAGGAAACTTTTAAATTGACCATCAGTAAAATAACCACATCGAATACCCCAGACATCAGCTGGAATTGAGTGAGTTATAAAATATTGACCTAATTTTTTCACGAATCGATCAAAAGCTTCAAAAACTCGCGGGTCGAAAAAAGAATAAATTTTAATTAAGTTATCATCAGCTTCCATCAGGCCATAAGCCATATGCTCGCCATTTAAAGCCAACGATCGTGCAAGTAGGTGGGGCAAGCCCCCATTTGTCAAAAAAGGCGCTGGCGTCAGGGGAAGAAAAAAAATGACCTGTTTTCCAACTTCCTTAGCAATATCAACTAATTTTTTAAGGTTCGTTTCTGGGCGGTGCTCGTCAAAATCGAATTGGTCACCCGTTTCTGAGTGAAAAGACCAGTTAAGTGGAACAATAATCCGCGTACCTGGGAATTCCTGTAACTTAGAACGCCATAGTGAAGCAGAGGTTTTCCAATAAAAAAACCAATTTTCGCCAGGAAAGACCGTATCTAAATCGCGTGGTACTGGGGTCGTGAGACTCACAACTAACACCTCATGTCTTACTGTGTCTGTCTAAATTTGTTATAAATTTAGGACTAAATATTGATAAAATTATAATCTGCAAAAAGGCGGTAATGCAATGTGGTTTTTCACTGAAGAAGAAAAAGATCTTCAAAGAGTTTGTCGAGATTTCGCACAAAAAGAATTGGCTCCCTTCGCAGAGAAACACGATTACGAAGAAAGCTTTAATTTTTCAGCTTTTAAAAAAATGGCTGAACTTGGAGTCCTTGGAATCACTGCTGATCCACAATACGGTGGAATAGGGCTTGGTGCAACTGCTGCAACAATTGTCATGGAAGAATTCGGCAAAGCTTGTGCAGGTTCAACACTTTCCTACCTCGCCCATTCCATTTTATGTGTAAACAATATACAAAATAACGCTTCAGAGGAACAAAAAGCTAAGTATCTTCCAAAGCTCATCTCTGGAGATCACATTGGCTGCATGGGGATGAGTGAGCCTGAATACGGCTCAGATGCCGTTGGAATACAGACAAAGGCTCAGAAAAATAATGATGGTACTTACACAATAAGTGGTACAAAAATGTGGATTACCAATGCTCAATACGCTGACATTGCCTACGTGTATACTCGCACGGGAAGTGAGCGCAAAAATTTATCTACCTTTATTATCGAAAAAGGAACGCCGGGTTTTAGCGTAGGAAAACCAATTCATAAAATGGGCATGAGATCTTCTCCAACTGGTGAATTAGTTTTTGAAAATGCCAAAATTTCATCTTCTCAGCTCGTGGGACAAGAGGGGCAATCGATTTATCACATGATGAAAAATCTTGATATCGAACGTATCACTATTGCTGGAATATCATTGGGGATAGCTCAAGCTTGTGTCGATCAATGTGTGAAATATGCTCAAGAGAGAAAACAATTTGGCAAGCATATTGGCTCATTTCAACTTATTCAAAAAATGATTGCTGAAATGGCGACAGAAACTGAAATGATGAGAAGCTTTCTTTACTCTACAAGCAAAGCTTTTGACCAAGGAATCAGAGGTCCTAGTATGGCAGCACAAGTCAAGCTGGCGCTTCCTAAAATGGCTACCAAAATAGCTCTGGATGCGATTCAATTACACGGAGGCTACGGTTATTCTCGCGAATTTCCCCTAGAGCGTATGATGAGAGACAATAAGCTAAATGAAATTGGTGCAGGAACTAACGAAGTCATGATCATGATAATTGCTAAAAATTTATTGTCTGAACTAAAGGAGTCATAATGAAAATCTTTGCTTTACTTTTTTATTTTTTATCAACATCGCTTTTTGCCAACGAATGCTCAGAACTTTCAAAATGTGTCGAATACACAAGTAAATTAACAGGTAAAAAATATTTTTACGACAGCAAGATTAAAGGAGAATTACAAGCTTCTTCCAATTTTATAATCACAGAGACAAATGCTGACAATCTTTTTACTTACATACTTAACACTAATGGTTTTGCCAGAATACCTACTAGCGAAAAAGATACTTATAAAATAATTGAATCTAAGGATATTCGTTATGAGATGACTCCGGTCATTAACGTAGACCACTCAACGCCTCCAAAAGTGCAAGTTAACGAAGATTATTATTACATGGTTTATAAATTTAAGAATTATCAACACGGTCAATTAAGACAAGCTGCCAATGCGATCAGACCTTTTTTATCTCGTTACGCTCGAGCTATTGAGTCTGGCAATATATTAACTATCCAAGAGATGGCTTCAAAACTTTCCATGACCTATGAAACTATTAAAAATAGTGATCGCGAATTTTCAAAAGATGAAATAAAGAAGATTGAGCAAATTGAAAAAGAAAAAAACGAAGATAAAAAAGAAGAAAAGAAAGAAGATAGAAAAGATTCAAAGAAAAAAAGCCATGAAGACTCTAAAAAAAAGTCTCACGATGATGAAAAAACTTTAGAGAAAAAATAATTATGAATGAACTACAATTAGAATTAAAGAATCAACTTGAAAAATACCGGCTTCAAAAAATAGAGCCCTACATGGAACATGACGATGAAAATGAACATTTCCGTATGGATATTTTTCAAGAGTTAGGTTCCTTAGGCTTTTGTGGCATGACTCTACCGGAAGAATTTGGAGGAATGGGCCTTAACTATCAAGATTTTTCTGTTGCCTTAACAGAAATTGCAAAATCTTCAGTCGCCTATGCCGTCACTATTTCTGTATCGGCAATGGTACAGGCTATTCTAAATGAATTTGGCTCGAACCAACAAAAAGAAAACTTTCTTCCCTCTCTGACTTCTGGACATGAAATCGGAGCCTTTTGTCTTAGTGAATCAGCTGCGGGATCTGATGCAGCTTCTTTGCAAATGACTGCAAAGAAAGTAGATGGCGGATATATTTTAAACGGCTCAAAAATTTGGATAACCTCGGGCGGAATAGCTAAAACTTATATCGTTATGGCCAGAACTGGCGGAGAGGGTGCAAAAGGGGTGTCTGCTTTCATTTTGCGCGACGGAACTCCCGGCTTTACTTACGGAAAAAAGGAAAAAAAAATGGGATGGAAAGTAAGTCCCACAAGAGAGCTCTTATTTCACAACTGCTTTGTAGCTGAAGAAAATCTTTTGCTGAGTGAAGGTGAGGGATTCAAAGTAGCAATGGCAGCACTCGACAAAGGACGCTTCACCATAGGCGCCATTGCCGTTGGCTGCGCTGAACGAGCGCTTGATGAAGCCATAAGTTATTCATTGACCAGACGACAATTCAATCAAGCTATTTTTGATTTTCAAGGCCTGCAATTTATGATGGCCGATATGGCAACGGAAATTGAATGTTCAAGACTGCTTGTCATGCAGGCAGCGAAAGATTACGACCGAAAATCACCCAACGCCAAATTGGCATGTATGGCAAAACTAAAAGCGACCGATACCGCCATGAAGGTAACAGCTGATGCCGTTCAAATTCTAGGCGGAGTTGGTTATACCAGTGAATATCCTGTCGAAAGATTTATGAGAGATGCAAAAGTTTTACAGATTGTAGAAGGCACAAATCAAATTCAAAGAGTTGTTATCGCACGCAATTTAAAAAAAGAATATACCAAACATTAAGACAAAGGCTTTTATGGGCATTACCTTTAAATTTCCACAGAACAACACAACCGCAAACTTTGAAAATCTTGATTCTTTTAAAAAGACTATAAGCCATCCGGCTACTCAATTTTTTCACACCTTCGAAAAAACCGAATTCATTCAAGATTCAAAAGATGCTTTTAATAAATTTAAAAGCAAAAAAGTCTTTGTTCATGTAGGTATTGGTGGTTCAAGCTTGGGCCCAGAAATGCTGGTTTCAGCACTTGCAAAAAATCAAATGCCTTTCATATTTATAAATAATATTGATCCTGATGAAATTAGCTCTCAACTAAAGCAGCTTGAACAGTTCGACATAAACCAATGCCTTTTTTATTTTGTCTCTAAATCTGGCGGCACGGCAGAAACTTTGGCGACTTTAAGTATCTTGACTAATTTTTTAGAGAAAAAAAATGTTGGACTTGAAGATTTAAAAAATTTCTTTATTTTTGCAACTGATCCTCATAAAAGTGAATTATTAGATATCGCCCAAAGATTAAAAATTACAACTCTCACCGTACCCTCCGATGTTGGTGGAAGATTTTCTGTCCTGACCCCTGTAGGCTATTTGCCTGCTTTATTCGCTGGAATTAATATTGATCAATTATTAGCTGGTGCAATAAAAGCTCAACAGTTATTGCTTGAAGAGAGCGCTGACAATCCATTATTAAAATCGGCAACCATACTTTTTGATCTAAAAGAAAATCATGGAATCAATCAAACAGTTCTGATGCCTTATTCTTCAAAGTTGAAAGCATTTTCTTTTTGGTTTACGCAACTTTGGGCCGAGAGCCTTGGCAAGAAGAAGCTCAATGATGGGACCATCGCTCACACTGGTCTCACTCCCATCGTAAGCTATGGAGCAACAGACCAACACTCCCAAATGCAACTTTTTATCGAAGGACCAAAAGACAAAGCATTTTTTATTATTGAAGTTGAGCATTTTGATTGTGACTTTAATTTATCTTCAAAATTAAATAGCAATAACCTTGCAAAACTCTCAAGGTTTACACTTTCTCAGCTTATGAAAGCAGAATTAATCGGAGCCATTCAGGCCTTGCAAGAGAACCATCGTCCCGTATTTCATTTGAAGATTTCGCAAAATGATGAATTTCACATGGGGCTATTAATTCTTTTTTTTGAATCTCTCACTGCGATGATGGGTAATCTTTTAAAGATTGATGCTTTTAATCAACCAGGAGTAGAAGCTGGAAAGATTTATGCTTTCGACTATTTGAACCAGTTGAAATAATTTAAGGTCTTAGTTAAAATTATAGCTTAAATGAATTGATTATAAGGAATTTTTGCAATGAGTACCGATGACACAACGATTGTCTTAACAGACATAAGAGCTGCTTTGCAGGCTTCAGAAAAAGAAGCTCAACAAAAATCCGCAGCACTACTAGTAGTTGGTGGTGATCTTAACGGTACCTTGTTTGATTTACTTGAAACACAGGTAAGCGTTGGTAGAAATGCCGACAACAATATTGCACTCGAATTCAACGGTGTCTCTCGCTACCACTTCAAGCTCCTTGCCAGTGGTGAATCACATGTACTGGAAGATTGCGGCTCAAAGAATGGAACATATTTAAACAATAAAAAGGTTGAAGGGCTAACACCTCTTGCCAAAGGCGATATTATCAAGATTGGCAGTATAGCTTTAAAATATTTACCAAAAGGTGATCCAGAAAGATTAACCTACGATAAACTCAATCTAGAGGCTAACACAGATAAACATACTGGTTGTTACAACAAAACGTATTTCAATAACCGAATCACATTAGAAGTAAATAAATGCAAAGTGACAGGTGAACCTCTATCGCTCATCATTTTTGACTTAGATCATTTTAAAAAATTAAATGATAACTATGGTCACGATGCGGGGGATTTCGTTTTAAAGGAGATGGCACAAATCATCAGGCTTAATGGGATAAGAGATCAAGACGTCTTCGCGCGATATGGAGGCGAAGAATTTGTAATCCTTCTGCCAAAAACTAATCTCAAACAATCTTTTGAAATTGCCGAACGGCTAAGAAAACTAATAGAAAATAAAGAATTTATGTATGATGGCAAAAGGCTTCCAGTAACAGCCTCTATTGGTGTCGCTGACTATCGTCAAGGAGTCATCACCGGAACAGACCTTTTTAAAAGAGCAGATGAATCTGTTTATAAATCTAAAGAAGGCGGAAGAAATCAAGTGAACTTCTATAGAGGCTAATGAACACCTACAGCCGAAATCCCAAAATAGAAATACTTCCTGAGCATATTATTGATCAAATTAAAGCCGGAGAGGTTCTCGAGAGACCAGCGTCTCTAGTTAAAGAACTGATTGAAAATTCCATAGATGCTGGATCCGATGAAATTAATATTCATTTAATTGAAAATGGAATGGACTTGCTTTCTATTGAAGACAACGGTCACGGCATGACCTTTCAAAATCTTCCCTATGCCTTTCTCCGTCATGCCACTTCAAAGCTCAAAAGCTTTGAAGATCTTTATCGACTAAGAAGTTTTGGATTTCGTGGAGAGGCACTGGCCAGTGTTGCTGCATCGGCAAGAGTGACTTGTACAAGTCAGCCATTAGATCTCTCTCTCGAGGGAGGCAGGCTTATCATTAATGGCGGCGTTCAAGAAGTTTTAATTTCTCAAAAACAAACCAACCATGGGACTTCCCTATTTATAAAAGATCTCTTTTTCAATACACCCGCTAGACTAAAATTTATAAAATCCAAGATATCAGAAAAAGCTGCACTTAAAAAAATGCTATACGCTTTTGTACTCTCTAATCCACAAATCAACTTTTCGATCAAGTGGGACGACAAGGAAAAAGAGATTTTTAAATCGGTAATCATTGGTGAAGAATTAATTCGCATTGAACAAGTTTTCTTCACAAAATCAATTTCAAGTAATGAAAAGCATATCTGGTGGTCTTCAGAAGAATATGAAAATTACAGAGTTGATATTTATTTCACTCCAACAACTCACTCTTCACCACAATATCGGCATCATTATCTTTTTGCTAACAATCGCTACTTTCAAGATAAATCTTTTCATCAAACAATTTTAAGAAACATTGACCCTCTTTGGCGATATGGAGAAAGTGGTCACTATGTTGTAAAAATATCAACTCCTCCTGAAGATTTAGATGTTAATGTGCACCCCAACAAGACACAAATTAAATTCTTCAAGCCAGACGTAATTTATTCGCTTTTAGTAAGCGCAATTCGCTCATCAATAAAAAGAAATAAAAAAGAAATAACTGAATTTCAAGCTCAACCTAGTCAAGTTCATTTTGAACAAAATACATTAATGAATAGAGATCAAAATCAAATATTTGATTTACAAGCCTTTAGTGAACAACGTTCATCTTATGACAAAACGAGTATCCATAATCATTCTCTAAATTTCCAGCCTCCAACGCAATCGTCTCCTGATCAATTATGCTTAATTGGTCACATTTCTCCCCAAATAATTCTTATCGCCAAGGATCATAAGTTTTTTATTGCTAAAGTTAATGCCCTCTATGCCAAGTATATTAGTATTGCATGCAATTTATTTATCACCAATGATGAATCGGCACGCCCTTTACTGATTAGTGAACCTTTTAAAATATCTAAAGGAAAAATTGATCAAAACTTTGAGCAGTTAAAGCTTTTTGGATTTGAACTTGATCGCCTTAACGCTGAAGTTGTAGCACTAAGAACTCTGCCTAATTTTGTCCCTCAATCCCTAGCCAGAGAGATTACTCTCACTTTGCTGCAATATTTTGAAAACTCCAAAGTTAACACGTTCGATGAACGAAGTTTTATTCAATACATAATCAATCACTGGGGTTTTGAAAACGATATGACTCAATCGATGCTAGAGCAATTCATCAATGTAATAGGTTTTGAAGAAAATGAGCACATCGTAAAACTTCAAGATAAAAATCTTCAGGCTTTTTTTAAATGAATAAGCTTATTATTATTTCTGGACCAACTGCTTCTGGAAAAACAAGCATGAGTATTGATCTTGCTTTACACTTACAAAATAATTTTAAAATAAAAACAGCAATTATAAATTTTGACTCTTTGTTATTTTACAAAGAAATCTCCATCGGTACTGCTAAGCCAAGTCTCAAAGAAAGAAAATCTCTACCTCATTACTTAATAGACATTGAATCCATTAGTTCCCCCATGAATGCTTCTCATTTTATTGAACTTGCTCAAAAGCAATTAGAACAACTAATGGCTGATGAAATTTGTCCCATTTTGGTAGGTGGAAGTGCTTTTTATTTACGAGCATTACTCAAGGGAATGTACGAATCTCCTATAGATTCAAATGAAGCTCAAAGCTTCATTGAGAATCTATATAAAGAAAAAGGAATAGCTCCAATTGTTGAAATATTGAAGCTAGGCGACCCAGAAACTCTAGTCAATCTTCACTTGAATGATCATTATCGACTGGTCCGTGCAGCGATACATTTACAAAAGACTGGGGAAAAAATCTCCATTCAAAAAAAGACACTCGATGATAATTTGCCCTATAATTTTTCCAAAATTATTCAACCATGGAATATACTTCATCTTTATTTAGATATTCCCAAGGATCAGCATTTTCAGATTATTCTTAAGCGTACAGAAAAAATGTTTAATGACGGTCTTCTCGAAGAGATAAACGATTTAGAAAAAAATGGTTTTAGCCTAAAAGAAAAACCTCTCAGTTCAATCGGATATAAAGAGGCTATCGAGTTCAAAAACGGATATTTCAAAAATCAGCAGGAATGCATTGAGCGCATTGCCATTTCAACAAGGCAATTGGCAAAGTCTCAAAGAACCTTTTTTAATAAAATTTCTCCTAAGCTAAGCTTTAATCCCCTAATCGAGAAAGACAAAATTTTCTCAGTCGTAGAGCAATTCGTTTGTTAGTGTTAAAATAAAGACAAGTTAAGTTTTTAAAAAAAGGTCCATATGACTCAAGGTACTCAACGTTTAAAAATAATTATTATTTCTGATGGAACTGGAGAAACTGCTACTGCAATTTCAAGAGCCGTTATGGCGCAATTCAAAGATCGAGAAGTTTATTTTACTAGGTATAAAAATATTAGAACTCAGGAGCAAATTGATTCAATTTTTAACGAAGCGGCTATTCACCATGACCTCATAATTCATACCATTGTTTCTGGCAAACTTCGCGAATATATATCAGAGTTATCAAGAACAAAACACGTCAGAACACTCGATTTAATTGGTCCTGCGTTAACAACATTTTCAAATTATTTTAACCAAGAGCCAATGTCAGAGCCTGGTCGATTAAGAGAAGTAAACGATGAATACTATAAAAGAGTTGAGGCAATGGAATTTACACTCAATCATGATGATGGAAGAAATTTAGCATCCTTGCACCTTGCAGAAGTTATTTTAGTGGGCGTTTCGCGCACTTCAAAAACGCCTCTTTCTGTTTATCTTTCACAACATGGTATAAAAGTGGTCAATATTCCAATGATTAAAGGACAGCCTTTACCGAAAGAACTTTATGAAGTTGATCAAAGAAAAATTTTTGCTCTTACCATTGATCCTAATTCTCTAAGTGAGATTCGTAAAAACCGCCTCCAAAGACTCGGTGCTGACAAACACCAAGGTGAATACGCCGAACACGACAAAATAGTTGAAGAAGTTGAATGGGCCAATAGTATTTTTAAAGAAAACAAACGATGGCCGGTTTTTAACGTAACGGATAAAGCATTAGAGGAAACAGCAGCAGATATTTTAAAACTTCTCAATATGAGAAAAAATAATATTTTTAAGCAAACTAAAAATGAAGCAGAGTAATAATTCATGGAAATATTTAAAGACTTAATAGACATTACTCTTCACTTCTCATCAACCGTCGGAATTCCAATTATGAATGAAGATGGAAGCAAACTTGGTAGGCTTCATGATTATTTTATTGATTATGAAGAAATTTATCCTTCTGTTTTGGCCATACAATTCAAGAGAAGTGGAGTCCTTTTTTATATTCTTTGGGAAGAAATCATAAGTTTTTCTTATCAAAGAATTATTATAAAAAAAGAAGCTTTCCCGAGAAGAAGTCGTACTTTCCCTAAAACCCTTAAAGCTAAAACTGTCACAAGTATTTTAGCTAATCAATTTACTGGACCAACCGTTGAATATCCGCCACTAGGGCAAATTGTTTTAGATAAACAGATTGTTGATACTCACGGAAAAAAAGTTGTTCGAGTCAATGACATACAGTTTATTACTGCAGGAAAAGAGTTAAGAGTTACTCACGCAGAAGTAGGAATGAGAAGTTTTGTCAGACGATTAAACCTTGAAGGACCAATTGATTTTTTTGTAAGAGCACTAAGCCCTCAAGCTAAATATCTAACTAATGATACTACTATTAATTGGAAATATGTTCATGCTATTCCCAATCGCAATATTCAGAAGAGTGTGAGGTTAAATTTAACCAATGAAGATTTAAAAGAACTTCACCCTGCTGATCTTGCTGACATTCTCGAAGATTTAGATTCTCACGGCAGAGAGATGATTTTCTCAAATCTTGATCCCAAATTAGCTGCAGAGACACTTTCAGAAGTTGACGAGGACTTACAGGCTTCATTATTAATAAATGAAAACCCCGAAAAAGTTGCTGAGATCATAGAAAATATGGATACTGATGATGCTGCTGACTTGCTTAACGAATTAGATGAAGAGAAAGCAGATGCAATTATTTCAAATATTGATGACTTGGAAATTCAAGAGGAAATTCAAGAATTACTAGAGCATGATGAAGATAGTGCTGGAGGACTCATGACTTCAGAAATCTTAGAAGTGTCGGCCGAAATGAGCAAAGGTGACGTACTTGCTATAATTCAAAAAAATCACGAAGAAGTTGCTTCATTTCACGACATCTATATTATTGATGAAGGACACAATCTTATTGGCACTTTATCATTACAAGAGTTACTTATTCACAAAGACGATGCCGTCATTAAAGACATAATGAATGATTCTGACATTAAATCCTTAAAAGCTAATACGCACTGGAAGGACGTCGCCGATTATATGAATAAATATAGCATGATTACAGTTCCTATCGTTTCAGAAGAAAATGAATTATTAGGTATGGTTTCGGTCGATGACGTTCTCGATAGGTTACTTTCATGAAAATTGAAAATAAGAAAAAAATAATTTCCCCTCTTCTCATTAAGCTAACTTTATTTTTAAGTATCGTCGGACCAGGACTTGTTACGGCAAACCTTGACAATGATGCTGGAGGAATCGCAACTTATTCGATGGCCGGAGCCCAAACAGGCTATCGTCTCATGTGGGTTTTAATTCCTGTCACCATCGCGCTAATCATGTTTCAAGAAATGTCAGCACGAATGGGTATTGTTTCAGGTAAAGGATTAGCAGATTTAATAAGAGAAAAATTTGGACTTAGAATTACTTTTTACTCTCTCTTTTTTCTTCTTTTTGCTGATCTCGGAAATACAATGGCCGAATTTGCAGGTATTGCTTCTTCAGGCGAAATCTTTGGACTTTCTCGAACAATAACAGTACCTATCTGTGCGGCTTTAGTTTGGTTACTTGTTTTAAAAAGTGATTATAAAAGCGTTGAACGTATTTTCATTATAGGATGCTCTGTCTTTCTAACTTATATCGTTTCTGGTTTTATCATTGCCCCAAACTGGCACGAGGTCGCCAGGGCAATTGCAACTCCAAATCTACACTCCATTACTTCAAAAGACCTTCCAATCATGGTTGGATTACTTGGAACTTCTATAACTCCATGGATGCAGTTTTATTTACAATCTGCCGTCGTTGAAAAAGGCATTTCGACAAAGCACTTATGGCATTCTAAAGTGGATGTTATCGTTGGCTGCACATTAATGTTAATCGTTACATTTTTTATTATGATTTGTTGTGCTGCCACTATTTATCCAACTGGAATAGTGGTAAATGATGCTAAGGATGCTGCGATTGCATTAAGACCAATTGCTGGTCAATACTCATCAATTCTTTTTGGAATCGGACTATTCAATGCTTCGTTTTTTGCGGCAGCGATTCTTCCGCTGGCAGCGAGTTATTATATTTGTCAAGGAATGGGATGGGAGTCAGGAGTTGATCGCTCATTTAAAGAAGCTCCACATTTCTTTACTGTATTTACTTCTATGATAGTCATAGGTGGCGCCATGACACTAATCCCAGGAATCGATCTTTTTAAAATTCTACTATATTCTCAAGTTTTAAATGGTCTTCTCATACCTATTGTAGTTTTATTTATTATTAACCTTTGCAATGATCCAGATGTTATGGGTGAATACACCAACTCACCTATGCAGAATTTTATCAGCTACATATTAGTAATGTTGATGTTACTTTTAAACATTCCAACTATTTACTTTTCATTTCATTAATTTTTAAAGCTGTTCACAAAGATCAATGCTTTGATCTTCCTTACTGAGTGTGATTTCGATTTTTCTTTCGATCTCTTCTCCCGCTCTTTTGAAATATAATTGGTAAGTGTGCGGTGAAACATGACCTTGTTCATCCAGCCCCAAGGGAAAGCTAATCCCGAATGATTCTTGCATCGGTATTGGACTTACACGCTTTTCACCTAAAATTTCAAATCGTAACTCTCCTTGAGCACAGTTACCGGAAGTATTTATATATGCATAGGCTACACCTTGCATTTCAGGTATCTCAACTTCTACTGGGGAATTATTATCTACTCTCATTTCTTTGATAAAATGTCTTTTACCTTCAATCTGAACCCTAAGAGTAAATTCGCGAGCTAAAGGAACATTGATTTCTGACAAAACGCCAATTTCTTTCTTTTTACCATCTACAAAGACTTGCATCTTTTGCTTATCAAAATGAGCTAGAACCAGCTTTCCTCTATCTTCTCCCATTTCGCTTTGGTCTTGCTCAGAACCACCTTGACCAGATTGAGCAGGTAGCCGATTTTTATCGTTTGATTTTTTAACTGGAGCAACGGTTACAACCGGAGCTTCGGGCTCACTTAGAGAATAAACAATGTAAGATGCAGCTCCTACGACCAAAGCAAGTAATGCCGCAATGGTACTGACGGCAGAACTTTTCTTACTTGAATTATTTTTTGAACGATTAACTTTGGTTTTAGTTCCAGTATTTTCAGGTTTTTTTGTGGCCCGTGTGAAACCTGTTTTAACAACCGTGCCCAGCGCTTTATTGGCTTCAGGATTACCACCTGAATGTGTGGATACACGCTTTTCTTTTGTAGCGACTGGAATGCCATTAGTGCCAGACAATGATTGTGGCTGAACGCTTGAAGGATTGGGAGTAGCACTAGACTTTTTTGGTGTAGTTAGTTTAACCTTACTTTCTGCTTCAGGGTCAAAGCCAAAATCCAAAACTTTTTCTCTCGATTTTGGAGCAATTTGTTCAACAGGTTCACTGTCTTTATTACCAACACCGCCATCTCTTTTCAAATCGTCAAGATAAGGTCGAAGATCAATTTTTCCAAATTCAAACATCTTCTCTCGATCTTTTTCAATTTCTTTTTTAAAAAGAGCCTGAGCAAAGTGAGACAAGTCAGTTGAGTTGAAATCTGGAAATTTTGCGTAAAGAAATTTCATGAGCGCACGATTGAATTGATCGAGATCTTTAAAACGATCGTTTCGATCTTTACTTAGTGCTTTTAAAACAATTTCATCTAATTCTTTAGGTACGTTGGGATTAATGGAAGAAGGAGCCGGAATTTTACACTCCTGAATTTTTTTCAATACTGCGAGATCATTATTTTCTTTAAATAATTTCCTTGAACAAAGCATTTCCCAAAGAGTTATACCAAGTGCGAATTGATCATATCTCCCATCAAGCTCCATACCTTCTAAATACTCTGGTGCCAAATAAGATAGTTTGCCCTTGATAGTTCCGGCCTGGGTAGACTCAGAGTTTGTTTGAGACTTCGCGATACCAAAATCGATGATCTTTATCGAACCATCGTAGGTAAGCATAATATTATGAGGTGAAATATCTCGATGTATAATATTGGATTCTTGACCAGTCAATTTGTCGCGAAAAGTATGAGCATAATAAAGCCCCTGGCAGGCTTGAGATATTATATAAGTTGATATTTCTAGTGGAAATACGACATTGCGTTCTTTTAACTTTTCAAGATACTCTTTTAAATTTCGACCATCGCAATACTCCATTGCGACGAAAAGTTGACCTTTGTGAAGACCATAGTCATAAGTCTGGATAACATTGGGATGAATAAGCCCAAAGGTTACTTTGATCTCATCCATGAACATCGTTTTGAATGCTTCATCTTTAGAAAACTGAGGTTGTACCATTTTAATTGCCACAACTTTATCAGCTTGCTCGCCTAAAAAGCGCGCACGGCAGATCTTGGCCATACCACCGTCTACTAAATGATCTAAAATCAAATAGCGGCCAAAGCGTTCGCGTTTTTGTGATTCACTCATATGAAGTACTACTCCCGATCTTATTTATCGGAATAGCACCTTAAGAACTTAAGACTAATTAATTAATTTTTCCGAATAACCTGGAAAATTGATTATCAAGGACTTGGCATCTTTGGACTTTTTGCAAATACCGAAAATATGGTAAAGCCTTAGTCCCAGTAGCTGAGAGTCGGGATGTTGTAAAATATGTTTTTTAAACTCATTTGTTTCAAAACGGGTATAGCCTGATTTTTCTAATTGTTCATAAAGAGATGAATAAGGAATATCTTTAGTATCAAGCGAGTAAGCCAAAACGATACGCGAATCCTCACATTTCATAATAGTCTCAAGTTCATCTCTAGAAAACCAGAAATTAAAAGCTGATTGAGGAGCAATCTTGGCCAACATCAAATCAAATTGCAAAGTAAGTTCATGGTACCAAGAATTGCGACTAAACACTAAATTCTCTTTCCATATTTTATCTGCAAAGGTTCCATTTTTTACTTTTAGCGTCCCCTCTTGAACCGAATTTTTAGTAAGGTTTGAGCAAGCTGCAGAAGTGAGTAGGACAAAGATTAGAATATACTTAAATTTATTATTCATAGGTTGATCCAGTTCAAGATATCATTAAAAACAACTTCACGTTCTACTTCATTATACAAATCATGCTTCATATTGGAATACTTCTTTTCATTAAGTATGTTTTTTTTAAGACCCCTGGCGAAATACTCTATGCCTGATTCGTAAATCAGTGGATCATTTTGAGACTTCAGAAGTAAAATCGGTCGGTCTAGGTAATATGAGTCTAGATAAATAGAGCTCATTTTTTTTTGAATCTCTCGAATACTCTTCAATGTGGGCCTCTGCACCACTAATGGATCTAGTTCAAGCTTCATAATTTCTACTGAATTTGATAATAAATCATTTCCTTTAAAAATTTTTAAAGGCCTCAGGTGTGAAGTAAGTGGGAAAAGAAACGAAGTTTCTTCAATTAATTGCTTTTCGATATTTAATAAAGAAGAAGTAAATTGCATTGTGAAATTCGAAATAATTAATTTATCAATAAGTGAATCAGTTAAGTGCTGGTAGCGCGACATTAGATCCAACGCTACAATTCCACCAAGACCATGACCAAGTAAAATCCATTGTTCAGTTTGGAAGTTTTTCTTTTTGTATTGAGTTAGCAAAGCAATTACATCATCTGCAAGTCCTTCAAGTTTTTCGTAATGTCCTCTCGTTCCAGAACTCAAACCATGACCTACAAAATCCAGGCAACAAACGCTTATATTGGGATCGCTGTTTTGAAGCCATTCGATTAATTGTATAAATCTTCCATGGTGTTGACACAAATCATGCAAAATAAAGATTACTTTTTCATTTTGACTATTATCATTTCTAGATTCAAATTTTTTTACATAAATTTGACTCTGACCATAGCCTGGACTTAAACAACTCGAAGTAAAGTGTGAAACAAATGTCCTATCTGCCACTTTTTTCCAAGTCAAATAATAGTCTGATTCATTTTCAGTATGCATAATGTAGAATCATTTTTTTTGTGTCTTCATTTATTGATAAAATTTCACAATCAATGCGCTGTTCTTTCGAGCGGTATTGACCGATAGCGAGTTTTAAATCAGTTGCTTTAAGTTGACGCCCTTCATACAGTGAGCAAAGGACTTCGTTTCCTATATCAAATTGACTAACACCTAATAAGACAACGTTGTTTAGATCAATACTTTTCACTAAAGCCAAAATTGGTAATGGCGAATTGGTCATTGCAATCATGAGCGGAGCATCTTCGGCAATTTCCTCATTTAAAACTTGATGGATTGGATTAATGGGGGTGTCACCTATAGCAGTCCATCCTCTCATTCCCGGGGCAAAGATTAAAGTTTGAAAATTCATTCTTTTTTCTTCCAAAGCTTCTTTTATTTCTCTTAAAGAATATGGCCCAAATAAAGTTTCGCTAGAAGTTAATTTTCGATCAGAACCAATTTTTATATAAAATAAATCTTCATCTTCTTTAGTTTTTTTCCAATCAAAAAAGAATTCAATTTCTGGAGACTTTAATTTCACAATCTCAGCTTCTTGAACTTTTGGTTCAACTTGGTCATGCAATAAAAAAAGCTCAGGCACATCTTTAAAGCGTATCCAATTTTCAAATCCTTTTTTCCAGACGTAAGTTTCTAGATTAATTTCTAACTTATGAAAGAGGGTTAATAATTCATATTCACTTACGGGACCTATTCTCTCCGGCCCCAGGACGTAATACCATTTCGTCATGATCTATTCTCCAGATCTTATTTTTATATTTCGCTCTTGATCTATTTTAACTTTCTGAAATGACGAAAACCTAGGGGGCGAAAACTTTTCCCTAGTTCAGTAAATTCAGTCAAGTATTCTAATTTGGACGCTCCTACTCAAGAAATCTCAAGTTTTACCGATAAGGCAATGGATATATAAGTTTCAATAGTGGGTATGATGAAAACTATAAAGGTTAACGATATGGGAAAAGCACTCTTTTATCTACTGAGCTTTATGCTCGTCTCTTGTGCTAAAGAAGAGTTTTCGGCCAATAAAACGCCCCAGCTCTCCAACATTAGTCCCCTTGAGACCACGACAACAAAGCTTTGTTCTCAAAGTACATTAGTAAGTCCCAAAGTAGACCTTCTCTTATTGTGGGATAATAGTGCTAGCGCTACCTTTATCAATCCGTCAACCAAAAGCTCTTTTAACCAACTAATCACCAGCGTTTCCGAAAAATTTGACTACCATATATTGTCAGCACCTTTGATTTCAACCAATAATTCTAATTTCTTAAATGAGGCTTCTCTTGTCGCTAAAGATGCAGCAAGTGTCAGTGGCAATGCTTTAGGCATTCTAAAAAGTAAAGATGAAGCTGCAAGTGCACTTAGCTTCACAAAGCCCAGCGGTTCGTATGAACCCGGAATTGATAGGGCTACTGCCATGATAGAAAACAATCGCGCTAATGGCATTTTTAGAAATGATGCCTATACAATTGTGGTCGTTATGTCTAACGGTGATGACACCAGCTGCGAAATTGAATCGGGGTACACCGCTTGTACATCAAGTGATTGGAAAACTCGGATGCAAACGAAAATCAATAAACTTCTTTCCCTTCGTGGTAACTCCAGCGTGACTAACAGTTTTGGAGTCACAACATTAAATTCAACGATGATGAGGTTTATCAACATTGCACCACTAACGAGCTGTTCAAGTGGCCTGAAAAAAATAAATGAACGCTACCGTATGGTTGCCAAAGCTATTTATGAAGCGCCTTACACAAATGGCTGGCCGACTTCCAATGACAACTTAAATCCATTCATGGTTGGATCGACATCATTTCCAGATAACTATGATATGTGTACCATTGATTTCAATCATATTTTTGATGGAGTCAACACTGCTATAAAGCAGACTTTGATTAAGCATGTTTACGAATTCTGGCCGATTACCGGAAATTCTTCTTCAATTGATCCCGATACATTAAAAGTTGTTCGCGACGACAACAAAGTCTTAACGAATCGAACCGGACAATCAAGTCCGACCGATGGTTTCGCATATATCGGCAATCAAACCAATCATGCAACCCGTACTTATCCGACGGCGGGTGAAACCTATACTGGAAAAATGATTCAACTTTTTGGTGTTAATGATAATGACCTTATCGTTTATCCTCACTGTTTAACTATTACATATGATGCTGTTAAGCAGGAGTATGGCTATGTCTACCTTAAAAATGGTGAGCCGTCAGTGCCAACTATTGAGGTTCGTTTAAATGGAGCAATCGTGCCACAAAGCTCTACTGATGGCTGGGATTATATGGGCTTGCAATTTACCAATACCTTGGATCCAAATTTGAAAATTGTCGATCTTCCAAGTGGAGCAAACTCAGGATATTTCTTGAGACTAAATGGAAGTTATAAATTTAAAAATGTTGCAGGGTCTGCTGTGTCTATTAATGTTTACTATATTTCCAAATCTCAAGTGCCGTAAGTTTTATTTTTTCTTTTTAGCCTTGAGCTCATTTGAATGTTTGATCACATTCATGAGGCGAACAATTGGAAACATTGACTTTAAGAATTCATAATTAATGAGAGTAGTTATTTTTCCATCAGATGACATATTGTACTCTCCGCAAAACTTAGCATCTTTGGCTTCTTGAAAATCCTCTAAGCCGATGGGTAAATTATATTCTTTAAAATGATCTACAATCGCCATCAGGTCGACTTCAACTTTACCCTCTACCGGTTTCAAGGTCGCCGCTTGCTCCATTACTTTCATTAAAAACTTTTCGCATTTTGAAGATATTTTCAACTGCTTGTCTTCTTTTAAAAGGCGTTGTGAAAAAAAGAAGGCTTGAAATTTTTTAAACGTATCAGGATCTTTAACAATTATTAATTTAGGAAGCCCATCTTCATCAGGGGCAAGTTCCAATAATTTTTCAGTTTTTAGCACGTGGATAAATTCTTCAATTTTAGTTTCTGAAACATTGAAAACATCAATGGCGTATGAATTTAAAATTCTTAAATGCAGGTTGTAACCATTTTCTTTTTTATCAGCCAGACTTTTGAAGGTAAAAAAGAATATGGAAAAAAGTTTTACTAAATCTGCAGACTGAAAAAATTTAAATTCCCCCGTGTATCCAACAGAATTGTTTTCGAGTTCTTTTACTTTTTCATTACTGGTACGCAAGCGATCTGCCAGGGTGTAGATCAGTGTTTTAAACCAAGGATTAAGGGCCGCAATCGTTTTTTCAAATGCTGTAAAAGTTATTTCAATTACTTCAGTTGGAACAATTGCAGCTGCAGAAGCACTACGCTTGCGAGACTTGGGATCAAAATAGGCCATCTCGCCGATGACTTCTCCACTTCTTAGGATAGCTAATTCAATGAAACCCTTGCCTTTAGGACGAAATAATCGCAACTGACCTTTTTGAATAATAAACATGGAACTTGCGTCATCTTCTTCATGAAAGAGATACTCTCCTGGGGCAAGTACCTTTAGTCCAGATTTCTTTTGAGTCGTTGCGATTGCCATGTCAAATTACCTTGTCTTTAATAATTATCTTTAAAAAAATTTAAAGTCTTTCAATGACAAGTGCGAGAGCTTCTCCTCCACCAATGCAAATTGCGGCCATTCCATACTTTGATTTTTTTCTTTCCAATGCGTTCATCAAAGTTACGACAATTCTTGTACCGCTGCATCCGATGGGGTGACCTAGGCTCACACCTCCGCCATAGATATTTACTTTATTATGATCTAATTTTAACTCCTTCATAGCGGCGAGTGCAACAACTGCAAAAGCTTCATTAATTTCAAATAAATCAATTTGATCAAGTTTTAATTGGGCTTTTTCTAGTGCTTTTTGCATGGCCTCTACAGGAGCCGTGCTAAACCAGGTTGGATTTTGAGCGTGGCCTGCATATGAAATAATTTTAAACTTAGCTTGTTCTTTGTATTTTTCTCCGGCCAAAACTATTGCAGCAGCACCATCATTAATAGTTGAGGCATTTGCAGCGGTAATGCTTCCATTTTTATCGAATGCAGGCTTAAGACTGGCCATCTTTTCAAAATTAGCTTTGCCAGGTCCTTCATCAACAGAGACTACGACATCACCCTTCGCTCCCTTAACCGTTACTGCAGCGATTTCACTATTAAAAATTCCATCTTTAATTGCAGCTTGCGCTCGTTTAAAAGATTCAATTGAAAATGCATCTTGTTCTTCTCGGTTGGAATATTTTTTAGCTGCTTCTTCTGCGCATACCCCCATGGCAACATTTGAATAAGCATCTGTTAGACCATCAAGTGACATAGCATCTTTTAAGGTAGCATCACCAAATTTAAAACCAATTCGTGAATTCATCAATAGATGTGGCGCTAGTGACATATTCTCCATGCCTCCCGCAATAACTATTTGGTTATCTCCCGTCATTATCGTTTGAGCACCAGTTATAATAGTTTTTAAACCAGAACCACAAACTTTATTCACAGTCGTACAAGGTGTAGAATCTGGTAAACCTGCATAAAGAGCAGCTTGACGAGCAGGAGCCTGACCCACTCCAGCTGAAACTACATTTCCCATGAAAACTTCATCAACTAGCTCCGCGCTTATTTCAGCTTTTTTTAAGGCTGCCTCAATTGCTACAGCTCCTAGTTTCGGTGCAGAAACACTGCTCAGTGAACCTAAAAAACTACCGTTTGGCGTGCGAGCTCCAGATAAAATATAAACACTCATTTCTACTCCTTAAATTTTGAAATTTTTTGCCCTCATTAAAACATATTCAACACTTATTGCAAACAAAGCATTTTCTTGTTAAACCTAAACACAACAATGAATGGAGATTTATTATGTTTTCTAGACGCGAGCACGAAATTAAAGCAGTATTATTTCCTCAAGATTGGTCCGAAAATTTAAAGCAGATTTTGTTAAATATATATGGTGATCACTGTATAAAAGAAGACAAAACTTTTGAAGTTTATGGCTTTTCTTACCCCAGTGAAGTTGTATTGATTATTTCATACGTAGGTCTTGATAAGTTTATTTCTCCTGTCTCGTTCTTTCTTTCATGCGATCTTGGCAATGATTTAAATTCTGACGAAATCATCAACGATATGTTTGATTCGGCAGGGATCTTTTTTGATACATATTTTGCAAAAGAAGAATCTGAAATCGTTGAAGACTTTATCATTGACTGGCAAGAAAGTGAGTTTAACAAACGTCAATTTTATTATAAAGTGACCCGCGAAAATATTGGATTAACTATTCAAGCAGATATGCTTTTAGGTGAATAAAAAAGGCTCCCAAAGGAGCCTTTTTATTTTTAATCTTCGAAAGAAGGTTTCGACACTTTAGTTTCAAACGCTATATCTTGATCATCGTCTAATAACTCATCTTCATCAAAAGCATCTATTTCATTATCATCAGTTTCAATGTCTAAATCTTTAAGAACATGGTTAAAGGCTTTATCATCTGCCAAGTCATGAATGATAGATTCAATATATTTCATAGGATACTTTCGAATTAAATCCTCAATGATTTTTGCCAAACGACCTTCAGAAAGAATGAGTTCTTTTTTCTTAATATCTTTCCAAAGTTTAATATAATGGTAGCGGCAATATCCACTAGTCGTTGATGGATTATCACATCCTCTTACTACGCATTCATCACTTTCAACTTTAAAGTGCTCCATGTTGCGAAGTGAAACAAGAACGTCATCCATAGTGAAATCTTCAGCAAGTGACAGGATTTCTTCTGCAAGATTTTCTTTTATATTATCATCTAAACCTGACTTTGATTTTTTTCGAACTGGAACTATATCTAAATCAATTTCTTCATCAAAAACCATTTTGACTTTCTTCGGTGCCGACGAATCGATGTCTTCATCTTCTTCCTCATCTTCATTTTTATTTTTTCTCGCTTCAGCTAATTCATTGAGCTCATCTTCAAAAGATGTACCCTTGTTTATTGCTTTCTTTTTATCCTTGAGTGCTTTTTTAGCTTCTTTTTCCGCTAATTTTTTGGCTAATTTTTCTGCCGCAATGGCTTTCTTTTGTTCAGCTTTCTTCTCAGCCGCTAAAATGGCGAGTTCTTTTTTACTTAATCCTTTTGCCACTTCAGCTTTTTTTGAACCTTTGACTTCAGATTTCACGACAGCTTTTGCTACTTTCGCTGGAGCTGACACTTTTTTGGTTAGTCCTTTTTTTATTGCAGCTTCTTTTTTAACAGCTTTTATGGCCGCTGCTTTTTTAGTGGCCGCAATTTTATCTTGAATCTTCTTTTGAATATTTTTTGAGGAACTTGTGCTGGCCTTGGTGTTAGTTTTTACTTTTGGTGCTACTTTTACTTTGAGAGGCTTCGTCAATTTGCTTGGTTTAGTTGCTTTGGCTGCCTTAGGGGCTGGCTTTGTAGGTGCTTTTTTTGCAGCGACTTTTGTCGAAACTTTTTTCGCCGGAACTGCCGCTTTTTTAGCCGTTGGCTTTGCTGCTGGTTTTGCTGGAGCTTTTGCCGATTTCGCAGGTGCTTTTTTAGCAGGAACAGCTTTCTTAGATGCCGGTTTTGCAGGCTTTTTCATACCTAAATTCTCCAATAATTTTTTAATCAATTAAATACCTTTGCGTTAAATCAAGTCAAGTTATTAACATTGCCACTAAATTTCTTTTAGCTCATTAGCTGCTATCACGATTCTTTGTATTTCAGAAGTGCCTTCATAGATTTCTGTAATTTTTGCATCTCGAAAATGTCTTTCCACCGGATACTCTTTACTAAATCCATTACCTCCAAGCACTTGAATCGCCTTAGTAGTTATCCACATGCAAGATTCTGAAGCAAAAACTTTAGCTTGAGCAGCTTCTTTGGAATAACTCATGCCATTATCTTTAAGAAAACTGGCATTCATGACTAATAATCGAGATGCAGAAAGCTTGGTGGACATATCGGCCAGCATAAATTGAACTGCTTGAAGTTCAGAAATCGGCTTGCCAAACTGAACGCGTTGCTTAGAATAATTTTTTGCATATCTAAAAGCAGCTTCAGCGATACCAACAGCTTGCGAAGCGATACCAATTCTACCACCGTCTAAAGTTGATAGTGCAACTCCAAAACCTTTACCAATAACACCTAAAACATTTTCTTTTGGAACTTTGACTTTATCTAGCCAAATTTGAGCGGTGCTTGAACCTTTAATACCTAATTTATCCTCTAATTTTTGAACCTTAAACCCTTCCGAGCGGGTTTCAACGATAAAAGCCGTAATGCCTTTGTGATCGTTAGTTTTAGTGGTCTTGGCCATGACAATGGCGACTCCTGCATCTCGTCCATTAGTTATCCAATTTTTAACTCCTGAAATTTCAAAAAAATCACCTTTGTCTTCTGCAAATGTGGCCAACCCTCCAGGGTCAGATCCAGCATTAGGTTCTGACAAACAAAAACATCCAATAACTCCTGCACTTGCTAAACCTGGTAGAAATTTCTTTTTTTGTTCAGTTGTTCCGAAATTTAAAATTGGCCAGATACAAAGCGAGGTGTGAGCAGAGATCAAAACGCCCGTTGAGGCACACCCTCTAGAGATCTCTTCTACAATGACGGCATAAGAGGCATAGTCCATACCTGCGCCACCGAACTCTTCAGGAACATAGGACCCCATAAAACCGTTCTCAAACAGTTTAGAGATTAAAGTTTCTGGAATTTTGGCATCGTGATCAATTGCATTGGCAAGTGGTGCAACTTCAGAGTCAGAAAACTTCGACACTAGATCGCGAATTTCTTTGTATTGAGATTCAAAAATCGACTGCATAATTATTTACCCTTAAATTGAGGTGAGCGCTTGGCAACAAAAGCTTTGGTTCCTTCTCGCATATCTTCTGAAGAGAAAATAGCCGAAAACTGTCTCTTTTCTAGCTGTAAACCTTCGTTGATGGTTAAGTCAATACCTTCGTTCATGACTTTTTTGGCAATCGAGACTGCAAATGAAGAATTGGTGCTAATCAAATTGAGAGTTTTTAGTGCTTCTTCTACCATCGCCTCTTTTGTTTCGAAACTTCTTAGCACTAACCCTATCGACTTTGCTTCTACTGCTGTGACATTTCTTCCAGTGTAAATAATCTCTTTAGCATGATTTCTACCTACTAATTTGGCCAAGCGTTGAGTGCCGCCAAATCCGGGAATGAGACCGAGCTTTACTTCGGGCTGACCAAACATGGCATTTTGAGTTGCATAAATAAAATCACAACACATAGCGATTTCACAACCTCCTCCAAGCGCAAAACCATTCACACAAGCAATGATTGGTATTTTTAATGATTCGATTAATAGCGTTACTTGCTGACCTAATTGACCAAAGGTATAGGCATCACTAGGAGTCATGTCGCTCATTTCAGCAATGTCTGCACCAGCGATAAAAGCTTTCTCTCCTTCACCGATGATAATCATTCCCTTAATTTTAAACTCTTCGTCCTTATTTATCTCATTTAACAACTCCTTCAACTCGCCAAGCAATTCAATGTTAAGAGCATTTAATTTACTTGGTCGATTAATGGTAATAGTTGCGAAATTATGACTTACTTCAAACTTTAATGAGTTCCACTGTTTATTTATATTCATAAAATCCTCTCCCCGATTTTCTTCCCATTCTTCCAGCTAAAACATATTTTTTCAGCAAAGGGCAAGGACGGTACTTAGTATCGCCCAAACCTTCGTGTAAAACGTTCATGATAGCCAGACAAGTATCTAGCCCGATAAAGTCCGCAAGCTCTAACGGCCCCATAGGTTGATTGGTCCCTAACTTCATTGCCTGATCGATGTCGACGACACTTGCTACACCTTCATAAAGTGCATACACTGCCTCATTAATCATTGGCATGAGAATGCGATTGACTGCAAATCCTGGAACATCACTGGCCCTAACAAAAACTTTGCCCATTTTTTCGGCTACAGCCGCCACTGCTTCGAAAGTTTCATCGCTGGTCTCGAGACCTCTAATTCCTTCGACCAGCTTCATAACAGGAACAGGATTCATAAAATGCATTCCCGCCACTAATTGTGGACGGTTGGTTGCAGCAGCGATTTCGGTAATAGATATAGAAGAAGTATTCGTAGCTAAAATAGAATCAGGCTTAGCAACTTGATCAAGCTTTTTGAAAATATCAAATTTTATTGACTTGTTTTCAGTTGCAGCTTCAATTAGAAGATCACAATCTTTAAATGCTGATAGTTCATTAACGCCAGTTATAAGTTGCATTGTTTGATTAAGAAATGACTGATCCCACTTGGCTTTTTCGATTCCTTTTTTAAGCTGACCTTCAATAAATTCAATGCCCTTTTTTAGTCCTTCCGGCGAAACATCATAAACGAGTACCTTAAACCCTGTCATTGCAGCAACTTGCGCGATCCCTCGCCCCATTTGCCCAGCACCAACGACTCCAATGCTTTGGATTTTTTGCATTTCAAACCTCACTTTATAAATAAATCGCCCTAATGATACAAACCAAAGGGAAGTTTCACAAATAAAACCTTGCCAACTTTTTAAAATTAGAATAAAAAATGAATCTCATTAATTTGCAAATGGCAAAAAGTAGAATATCTAACGGTAGGAGTTAATTGTGGCAAACCACAAATCATCAGAAAAAAGAGCAAGACAAGACATCAAAAAAAATCTTGTCAATAAAACAAATGAATCTAAAAGTAAAACTGCTGTAAAAAAAGTAAGAGATGCGATTACAGCTGGAGATAAAAAAACAGCTGCTTCACTATTGAAGACAGCTCAAGCTGAACTTAGAAAACTTGCGAAGACTGGAGTTATTAAACTTAACACGGCAGCAAGAAGAACTTCTCGTTTAGCATCTCAAGTAAATACACTTAAATAATTTTTTTAAAAAAATTGTTCATAAAAAAAGGCTTCTATACTGAAGCCTTTTTTTGTTTTTACTTCAACAATTCAAGCCTTAGCCTATCTATTAAAAAATCATTTTTAGATTTAGCCAAAACCTCAAATTCCGAAAAAAGCTTCACATAATATTTTACCATTCTGCGATCAAGCTTTAAGCTCATATCTATTATAGTCTGGTCATATTTGCTGCGTTTTTTCTTTTCCTCAATTTCCTGAGGGTAAAGTATTTTTACTAAATGAGTCTGAGTCTGATTAAATAAAAAAATTAACCAATCAAAATCTTTTTCTTTTTTCAAAATTTCTTGGATAAATATTTTCGGATTTTCATGAAAATAATTAATCAAATCAAAAAAACTCCAACGTTCATTTTTAATTAATTCATTTAGTAACTTCATATCTACCGGGCCATTGGGGAAATATAGTACCAAAGTATCAATCAGCGAGAGAAAAGATTCAAAATTGTGCTCAAGATGGCCAAGTGCAAATTGAGTGACAGCACTGTCATATTTCACATTTTTCAACTTCATACAAAACTGCCAAAGAATAGGTCCTTCCCAGAAGCGAGGAGTGTCCAAACTAAAACCAATTAGTTTGGGATTCTTTACACTTTCAGTAAATTGTTTGGAGCTTTTATTGAAAAAAAGTAAAACGAAACGATCAGAACAATCACCTTGTTCCAATAAAAAATCGATCACCCCATTTGGAATATTTTCAGCATTCATAATCATCAAATGATCTGTTGTTGAGAAAAAGGAGAGATTGATAAAATGCTCCTCAACGAATTCTCTTGTAACTTCATTACCTGAATAAATTGAGAATGCAATCTCTTGACGAGGCAGTCTATCCATTAACATTTTTTCAAGATAGGGATCTTCATTGAAGTAGGCATATATTCCCATCTGTTTTAGGTTGATGGTTGATGGCCATTCTTTGACAAAATCCCAAGGCAACATTTTAGAAAGCATTGAGGATCACTTGTTTAAAGCTTTGAGCTGCTTGCAGGCACGTGTCCTGCAAACTCTTATCGAAAATAGCTTTGTTCTTAACAAAATTCACTTCACCACCAGCATTGACTCCGCTGTTACTCGAAGCAACTCTAGAGAATGAATTAGTAAGATCAATTTGATCCATGAGAACCACACGAGGATGAGCCTTTACCATTTTTCCCATATCACCCGAAAACAATTCTAATTCTTGCTTAGATGGTTTTTTTATCAGAATAAATCTGACCCAAAGGGAATAAGTTGATTGAATTGGAAAATAGAAAGGCTGACGACTTCCGATTGATTTTTGCAATTCCTCATCTGTAAAAAGAGTTTGAGTAGTTTTCACCGCATCAGTATAATGATCCTTGGATTCAATTATACCCAGCAGTATTGCATCTGCTTTATCGCTCTCTCCGCTATAGACAACCAGACCGGAATAATCATTCAGGGCCAGCACAATTTCTCGAGTCATTGGGGCAGAAATTTGTGGAAAGACCGAGCGATTGATAAACATTGGCACAGCAATAGATTTTATATCATAACTAATCAAGGGGTTATTATTGGTATTGTAGTGATAGCCAGCACAGCTACTCAAGCAGAATAAAAAACAGAGATAAAGAAGTCGCAGTTTCATCTGCTAAATGCTACCCTAAAAGCTGAGCCACATAAAACTATTTTTAAAAATGTTATGGTAATTTTTTAAGATGTTAAAAAAACTATCAAATTATATTGATTCAACCTCAAATTCCAAAGATAGTGCGCCATTTAAAAAAGGTCAAAAATCTGTTTCTGAGAGCTTTGATTTTCTTGCTCTCATAAAAGCTTGGAAAGACATCGCTGGAAGCAAGCTGGCCGAACACACAATACCTTTAAAGAATCAAAATGGAACGCTCATTGTACTTAGTAATCATTCAGCTTTTGCAAGTCAGTTGAGTTACATGGAACTGCCACTTAAGCAAAAAATTTTTGAGAAATTTCCATCTCTGGAGAAATCGATTCTTTCAATTAAATTCATTGTTGACTCAACATATTTTTCGAAACAATACGAACAATTTGTTATTCGTTCAGAGAAAAAGCAAATTCAGCAATTACATCCTTACTCTCCCGAATTTAGAAAATTAAAAAAGGCAGCTGACGAAATGTTTAGTGACATTGAGGATTCAGAAATGAAGGAGAAGTTTGTTTCTATTTATATTCAATCAGCTCGAGCAGATTTTTAATTTCATTAATTTTTAATCCTTCGCGCTTTATTTCATAGACCAAAGACTCATTCAAAAAAATAATACTTGAAGAGACCCCCGAAAGATCCTTGAGACCATCACGAGATGAAAACAGTTTTGCCATCGGTGCATAATTTTTCCTAAATTCTTCAGCTTGCACCAAGCTAGTTATGGGCGCTTCACCTGTTAAGTTTAAACTTGTGGTAAAAAATGGTTCATTAAGTTGACCATAAATTTCTTTGATGATTGATGATTTTAAAATTCTAATTGTGACGTAGTCACTCTCTGCCAAGGCCCAAGGTGGAATTTTTAACTTACAAAGTTTAGCTGGTAATCCCAACGTTGATTCTAGTGCAAAAAAAGACCTGAGCCATGTCAAATCTATTTTACTGGAAAGCAAAAAACTAGAAAGAATTTGCTCCTCTTCTAAAAACATGATGGATAAAGGCTTATTGGTAGAAGTTCTTTTAATTTGATTTATTTTTTTAAATCCTTCCTCTGAAAAAATGCTACAGCCAATGCCCCAAACAGTGTCCGTTGGATATATGAAAATATCATTTGGCATTAAAGGTTTCATATTATACAGGAAGTGGCTTATTTAAAATTGTACGATAATAATAAATAAATAAACTCAAAATAATGATAACTAAAATTACCAATAAATATAATAGATAATTATCATTTCTTTTTTTAAACTCTTCAGGGATTGCTCGACTTGTACTTTCATTGTTATCTATTTCTTTAGATTCATTATCTTGAATAGAAGCTTTTACTTTTCGTTCGTGAAGCAATTTTTTTTCTTCAGGTTTAGGATGATGAGATCTGACTGTCGCTGGTTCACTTCTCAATTTGAGTTTTGCGCTCATCATTGTTTCTAAATTTTTTAGCGTAGCCCTATCTTGTCTTTCAGTTTCCTTGGCTAAGGCAATAGAGGCTGAGCTCTCTAGCGAAATATGATGAGTACCTGAAGAATCTGAAGGCATTTCAGGATATGCCAAATTTTCATCATCTGGATAAATTATTTTTTCAATTATTTCAATTGCTGCTAATGAATTTTGGACATCTGAAGCTTCACTTTTCTTCTGACTAGAATTTGCGGAATTTGTATTTGGCAAATCTGGAAATTCCAGGTCGCTGGAATTAGGAATTTTAGTAATTTCAACTTTGCTTGAAACTTCCTTAGTGGGTGGTGAAGGAAGGGTTTTATTTACCATCGTGATGTCTGGAAATTCCAAATCTTCACTTTTTGGTAAATTGACATTTTCATTAGATGAAACTTTTAAAACTTGGGTTTTATTGGCAGGAGCCGTGTTGATAGATGTCGTTTTTTCTGGATTCTCTCTTTTGGCAAGAACACTTTTAGATTCTGAAATGGGGTTATAACCCTGAGGAACATCTCCATAAAGATATTTGTCTACTAGTTCTTTTTCTTTTAATGAAAACCAATATCCATTTCCACTTACGACTTCGTCGTCCAAGCCAAGTGCGCCTTTTTCTAAAAACTCAACAACCTTGAATTTAGGAATGGGTCCTAATATTTGATTTTGTGTTGTTCTAATTAACCAATTACGTTCCATTGCCTTCTACTTATAAAAAGAATCCCAATAACCCTTTAAGGTCTTCATCATTAAAGCGAAGACCAGCTGCAACAGTTCCACTTCGTTTTGATCGGAATGAATCATTAAGAGTTGCTTTTCCAAAAATCACATTCCATAACTGAGCTTCAGCTCCAAAGCGAACGTTGGCACCTTTGTCTTTTTTATAATCAAAAGCTTCAAGAGAAAAAATAGTATTCAAATTTTGCAAATGATAATCAATCCCCAAACCTCCAGTCGATTCAATTAATCCTCCTCTGAAATCAAAGTCATTAATTCGTCGTCCAATTTGAGCATTAAATCTTAATGTATTTTTATCATTAGTAACAATAGTTTGATTAGTCGTATTACCATTGACAGTCGTAGCAATGCTTTGCTCTTTGTCCGGCCCTATTTCGGCAGTTGAGACACCTAAATGATAAAAGCGCTCAGGTGCAGGGAAAATGCGTAGAGAGACATCCGTTTGTCCACCAGAGACAGAACTGACTCCGCTAAAAATAGTTAGTTCAGTTCTAATGGCGTCTGCTTTACCCACTAACTTTTGAACGCTAGAAAGAGTGTCTTTGACTTGATCTGCGATCTCATCTTCAACTAGCATTTTTCCAATAGTTCCTTTGCCTTTCTTGATATCGGCAACCATTCCTTGGATATCGTTAGTTAGCTGCTTAGTATTAGCGAGAACTTGCTTGATATCGGCCATGGCACTATCGCCATTGTTTTTATCAACTTGATAAGCGAGATCTTCTGTAAAGGCTTGAAGATTATCCACCAAAGAATTAATTTTCTCTTCATTGCCCGTTGTGGCGCGCTTTAAAGAAGCCGTAACTTCCTTAGTGTTTGCCACAAGTTCTTTCATGTCAGACAAAATTTGCTTCAATGGCGGCGCTTCACCTGGTGGAGAAAAAGAGTCCTTTAAAGAATGAACAATTTGTTTCACATCTCCAAGAACTTCTGATGTATCTTTAATTAAATTTTCAATTCCAGCAGCTTCTTCTGAATCTATAAAATCAAATTTATGCAATAACTCAGTTGAATCACCAATGTAGATTTCTAAGTATTTATCTCCAAGAAATCCGACCGACTTAATTCTTAGTTTTGAATTTTTTGTAACATCAATTTGTTTAAGAATTTCAAAAGTGATCAATGCAGTATTTCCCTGCAATTCAATAGAAGCAATTCTACCAGCATTAATTCCCGCAACTTTAATAGGCGTCTTTGGGAAAATGCCTGAGGCATCTTTAACAATTGTTCTATAAGTCACATACTGACCAAATCCGGATTGGTTAGAAGTAATTTTTAGAGACATGATAACAACTGCTACAATTGTAGCGATCGCTAAAAGTCCCACTTTAAATTCATTCATCTAGTCTCATCACCTTGTAAAAACTATCCAAATTAAAGTCTTAAAAATTCCTGAACTAATGGATTCGTAGACTTCTTAAATTCTTCAACTGGTAAATATTCTATAATCTTACCACGGTCTAAAAATGCGACATAGTCGGAAATTTCTAGCGTTGCTTTAACATCGTGAGAAATAATAACCGAAGTCATTTCTCGGTCTTTATGGTTTGTTGCGGTTTCAACAATAAGTTCATTAACCATCTTGGTTGTTATGGGATCTAGTCCTGTTGTTGGCTCATCATAAAGCATAATCCCTGGACTAAGGGCCAAGCCTCTTGCAAGTCCAACCCTCTTTCTCATACCGCCCGATAACTCTGAAGGTAATTTTTTAAAACTTTCTTCTTTAATTCCTACAGACAAAAGCAAATCCTTAACTTTTTTTGCAATTTCTGCTTCAGACAATTTAGTAAATTCTTTCAAAGGAAAAGCGACATTTTCTTCAGCTGTGAATGAATCGAAAAGGGCAGCATACTGAAAAAGCATACCAAAGTTGCGTCGAAACTCTCTTAGTTCGACTTTAGAAAGCATCGATAAATCTTGGCCTAATACAAAAACTTTGCCAGAGGTGGGTTCAATAATACCCAATATATGCTTGAGCAAAGTTGATTTCCCTGCTCCAGAAAAACCTAAAATGGTAGTAATTTTATTTCTTGGAATATCAAAGGATAGATCATTTAAAATAACGTGATCCCCAAATTTCTTTGTGACGTTTTTTAGAGATATGGCAGGATTGTCAAAAGTTAACAATTGATACTCCTACAATATTTTGACCAGAAAACTGGTTAAAAAATAATCTAAAATAAGAACTGAAATCATTCCCCATACAACGGCTAAATTGGTTCCACGTCCGACACCAACGGCTCCCTTTTCAACTTGAAATCCAAAATAAGTTCCAATTAAAGCAATAATAAAACCAAAGACCATTGCTTTAATTACCCCTTGAGCAATATCTGCAACAAACATGAATTCGCCCAATTTGGAAAAAAACATTGACTCATCTATCATCAGCGACTTGGTGCCAACTAACCAAGATCCAAAATTTCCAATAAAAAGAAAAACTACCGACAACATCGGCAGAGCAAAAGTAGATGCGATAATTCGAGGGACGGCTAAGTATTGAATCGAATTAATGCCCATAACTTCCAAAGCATCAATTTGCTCAGTAACTTTCATCGAACCAATTTGAGCGGCCATTGCGGAGCCCGCTCTTCCAGCGACAATTAATCCAGTTAAAACTGGGGCTAATTCTTTGGATAAAGACAACGCTACAATTACCCCGACTAATGAATCGACATTGATAAGTTTAAAACCGAAGTAAGTCTGCGTGGCCATAACCATTCCGGTAAACATTCCAGAAAGCAATATGATCATTAAACTTTTATTACCAATAAAAAATAATTGTTCAAAAACAAGTGAAACCCGAAAAGGCTTTTTCCTAACCCAATAAAAAAATCGAGCCCCGAATAAAGAAATAGCTCCAAGCCCGTCAATGCTTTCCATGACAGATTTGCCCAGCTCTTCGATACGACTAGTGATGCGGTTAATGAATTTATCTTTCACTAAATTAGTGTAACCGATAAACCCGAGGAATGCGAGGAAGGAGTGAACAGAAAAGTTCATAAGGAATAGTTTTTGTCTCTGCAGAAAACTTGAGCAAATCACCATCCTGCTTTCCCCAGATGGTAAATATCTCGTGAGCTTTTATGTGATCCTTTGCTTCAATTGGAAATAAAACTTGGATCATATCCATATTTACTCGACCAGTAATCACTCCCTCAAAACCCTTGTGATAAAGATGAGCCCCAGCATAGCGAGTGGAAAAACCATCTCCATAGCCAATCGCCAAAATAGCCACTAATCCGTCATAGGGGCATAGAGTAGAACCATAGCCAATAGGAGTTCCTGCTTTAACTTCGAAAGTTCTTAAGATATATGTTTCTAAACTTGAAACAGTCTTTCCTTGAAAAAAACCGCTGCTTGAAAATTCTGGCAAAAGCGATGTAGGTCCATACATCATCAAACCTGCTCTCAAGTGAGTGTCTTCAAAACCATAACCTTGCTCTATACATCCAGAATTCGCCTGCGATGTTCGCTCTAGTACTATACCTGCTTCTCTAAAGATATTTTTTAGTTCATTGAAACGATCGCGTTGAGCGATATTGCGTTCATTTGATGCCATCGGAAAAGAAGCGTTGGCATAATGACTAATCAAATGATGAATACTGCCCCTACGGTGTTGTTTTAATTTATTTATAATTAAAGAAGCATCAGATGGATCTAAACCTAATCTATTCATACCTGTATTGAATTTTAAACAAATAGGGAAATGTTGGAAACCATCGGTATGCAAAATATAATCAAGCTCACTTACATTTGAGATAACTGGAATTATTCTTCTCTTGAGATAGATTTCGGCATTTTCCAAAAGTTCTAATTGAATATCTGAAAAAACGTAAATATCAAATTCAAGATCATTTAACTCTTCTCTTAAAACAAGTGCCTCACCGATAGTAGCACAACCAAAGTCCTTGATTCCCAACTCACATACTGAATATCTAACAATAGATATCATGCCATGTCCGTAGCCATCAGCCTTAACCATAAATAAGACTTTCGACTGAGGCGCCATCTTTTTTATTTGCGAATAATTGAATGATAAATTATCTAGATTGACGACAAGTCGACTTCTAAATTTCATGAATGCGCTCTTTACCTGTACTTAAGAATGTTTCTCTCTCCCAAACCAATTCTTGTAGCTTGGTATTTGCCGATTCTTTGTTATTAGAATTTGCTTGAGGATTAACGGTCGCATTAATAAAGGCAAAGGCTGAAAGTGGCACCATTGTAACTTTTGGATTAATCATTTGAGCAAGCGCATTTTCAGCATCTTCAAAATATTTCCAATATGAAAATCTTGCAGCGAATTTTTTTAATTCTTCAAAAAATGTATCCACATTTTTTGATTCAACAAGAAATCCCAGATGCTGCACTCCAAACTCAAATACCCTAAAATCAAAACGCACTGAAATTTCCAACTTATTGATAAATTCCTTTTCAAAACGACTCCAGAAGAAGCGATTGTTGCTTTTTTTCAATACAACTTGCACAAGATGACTAAGATCCAAATCAATTAACTGATAATCTAATTTCTTGATTTGATGCTTCTCTAAATTACCAGAAGACTCTTCTCCAAATAGATATTGATCGATAAAGCTCATGGCTTCAAAAGAAGAAATTAATTTTTTCTCTTCTATTGGATTGCGCTCTAGTTTATTTTTGAAGCTTGAATAAAATCCATTCAGATATGCTTCAAACATATTCCAATCAAATTGATTAAAAAATAATTCATTTTTAGATTTGATAAATAGCATTTTATCAGGTTTTCCAGAATTCCCTTTTATAGACAGTGAAACCAGGTCCCCACCAATGACTTCAACGGCTACTTGAGTTGCCATATTTTGAGCAAACATCTCCATACCATTTACACAAGTTTGCCCCAACCAAAGAGAGGGTATTGCCCTAAATTTTTGAACTTGAGAAAGAGGAGACATAAGCTTTTGGCCATTAAAACTTAACTCTAGAAGTGCAAATTCTTCAATCTCTTCAACCGACTGAAGTATTTGTTCTAGGGCCCTAAAAAAATCACTCTCCCCCCTCAGGTCTTCTAATTGAAGACAGATATCCTTTACTCTCATTTGATAATCTTCAGTTTGTTTTATTAGTTGTCTCTCAACTTCCAATTTATCATGAAGCACAATGAGCTCTTGATTGTGGTTGCGAAGTGACTGATTATCTCTTTCTAATCTAAACTGATGATTAAATCTTTTTAAGAGGGCCCGCAATTGTCCTTCATAGTGTTCCGATTTTTTGAGCAACCCAAGGTGAAAAAAATCATAGGTTGAAATTAACAAGGGCTCAGTGTTAACAGAATAAAAAAAGACGATTGGTAATTTTTCTTCCAAAACGGCGGGATGATCATGCAGGGCTAATTCACCTTCACTCATAAGCTTTACGTCTACAATGCAAAGAGAAGGGCGCTTATCGAGAGTGCCAGTCCAAAAAGTTTTCAGATCTTCATAGAAGTGAGGCATTACACCTAATTTTCTAAAGATGGCTGAAATATCTTTGACTTCATTTAGGTCTGATAACAAAAGAGCTACTGATAATTGTCCATCTTGCACGCGTTTTTCCCGGTTGTGGATTTAACACTAACGACTTGATAAATTATGCACTAAACTTTCTAGCCCATCAATCTCTTTTATCTCATCTTCAGTGAGAACTAAGTGTGATTGAATATAAAGTTTAAGCCTTGTTTCATAGATGTTGTGTAATTCTTTCTTGGTTTTTTTTAGCAAAGGACGATTATGATCTGAATGAATACGATCAAAACATTTTTCAAGGGGAATATGCAGAAAAACCAGTCGACAGTCTGGACGCCCCATTATTTCAAGAATCAATTTCGCATTTAAACTTCCTCCTCCCAATGCGATTACTTGGTTTTCGTGTCTTTCTAACAACTGTTGAATTTTAGTAGATTCAATATGACGAAAAAGTTCAATCCCATGGACTTCAATCCACTCCCCCAAATCATTTGACAAAAGGCCTAAGTCTTTGGCAATTTCGTGGTCAGTATCGAAACACTGATAACCCAAATCATTTTTTTCAAACAAGCTAAGCATCGAACTTTTGCCTGCTCCCATGAAACCACAAATCAATATCTTCACAAAACTCCATATTTAATAAAACGATAGATTCAATTGTACTTTTAATTTGATATGAGTTAAATCAATTCCTCTAAAAAGAATTAATAATTGGAACCATTTATGAGCAAGATAAATACACTTTTAGAACCAAGTATTCTGGTCAATAAATACAGCTTCGACATCATCGAAGATTATGAAATTAATCAGACCACTGGTTGGGTCAATGACCTTTTGGTTGAACTCGAAGAAGACAATGATGATGGAGAATTTCCGAAAGCTCTCATGCAAATAAAGGCGCAAATCACTAGAAAAACAAATCATTTTTTAAAAGATCATTTGATCGTCAAATGCCAACTTGAAGCAAAATTTCATATGCCTTGCGGACGCTGCCTGTACCCGCTGCCCCAAGAACTCAATTTAAATCTAAGTGCTGCCTTTTTACATGAATCAATGGAAAAAATGCCCGAATATGCTGAAGTAACTACTGTATTTGCCGACGGCCAGGAAATGGAACTTTATTTTTATCACAAAGGTTTAGCGGACATTAAAGAGTTTATTCATGAACAAATTTTTATAGAAGTTGACCCCTTTCCGCGCTGCGACACGCAGTGCAAAAATCCCGTTCTTTTTTAAAACTTAAGCTAGCGAGCGACGCGTTAAGTAGAAAAATACTTGCAGTAAAGTGCTTTTTATCGTAAAGATTGTCCTTCATATTTGAATTTTTATAAAAATAGTTAAAGTTTAATATTTGTCGCGGAGTATAAAATGGCAGTTCCTAAGAAGAAAAATTCAGTTTCAAGAAAAGGCTTAAGAAGAGCAGGACAACATCATAAGCTATATAGAAAGCACCCTATGTCGTGCTCAAACTGTGGAGTCCATGTTATGCCTCACGCTGTTTGTAATGCTTGCGGATTCTACAAAGGAAAGCAAGTTGTCACAGTTAAAGCAACTTCAGAAGAAGCTTCTGCAGAATAATTCTCATTAAATTTGTATTGCTATAGGAAAGGCCCTTATCTTCGAAAGAAAAAGGGCCTTTTTTTTTATTCAGATATTAGGACAACGACCACATGAAAAACTATGAAGTAAAAGTTCTTGGAACCGGAATGTACGCTCCCAAGAAAATCGTAACCAACGTTGATCTTGAACAAATCGTAGAAACCAATGATCAATGGATTTTCGAAAGAACTGGGATTCGCGAACGTCGAATTTGCTCCACTGAAGGAGGAGAATTCCCTACCGATATGGCCTATCATGCAACTCTCGATGCTTTAAAAGCCTCTGGTCTAAACCCAAATGACATCGATCTTATCTTATTTGCATCGGTAACACCTGATGTAAAACTTCCCAATTCAGCGACTATCCTACAAGTCAAATTAGGAATTACAAACAATTGTGCTTGCCTAGATATAGCTGCTGCTTGCTCAGGTTTTGTTTATGGCTTCAATATGGCCTCTGCGATGATTAAAACTGGAATGATTAAAAATGCTTTAGTCATTGGTTCTGAAATGCTCTCTAGAGAAGTTAACTGGAAAGACCGTAATACCTGTATTCTTTTTGGCGACGGATGTGGCGTGGCAATTATCGGACGTGCCGAAGAGGGTTCATCCTCAAAAGTTTATTCGTCAGTTCTAAGTGCAGATGGCACTGGTGGTGAGTTTTTTGATCAGCCAGTTGGTGGAGCCGTTACGCCAATAACTGCTACTCATTTGAATGAAGGTACTCATTACATGCAAATGAAAGGCAAAGAAATGTTCAAAGTTGCCACTCGCACCTTGGCCGAAAATGCTCATAAGGTTATAAGCGAAGCGGGTCTTGAATTAAAAGATGTAAATTGGGTCGTACCACATCAAGCAAATATTAGAATAATTGAAACTACGGCAAAGCTCATTGGCATGGATATGGAAAAAATGATTGTTAACATTGATCGCTACGGTAATACTTCCGCAGCAACTGTCCCAATTGCATTTCATGAAGCCATTGCTGACGGAAGAATCAAGCGTGGAGATATCGTATTGTTTGATGCCTTTGGAGCAGGGCTCACAGCAGGCGCAACTCTAATAAAATACTAAATAACAACAAGGACATTGTTATGGCTAAATCGGTAACGTTATTATTTCCCGGACAAGGATCGCAATACGTTGGTATGGGAAAAGATCTAGATCATTATTACTATGACAAAGGCAATGAGATATTGGGCTACGATTTAAAAAAACTGATGCATGAAGGTCCTGAAGAAGAACTAAAACTTACTCACAACACTCAGCCAGCTATACTAAAGCACTCTATTACTATTTATAACCACCTCAAGCCTCTTCTCGCAAAGTACGATATTAAAGTCGACAGAGTACTTGGACATTCGGTTGGTGAATACGCAGCCCTTGTGGCCGCAGGAGTTTTGTCTCCCTATGATGCTATTCACGCTGTTCACTTAAGAGGAAAATTCATGCAAGAAGCCGTTCCGGTAGGAAAGGGTAAAATGTACGCTATTTTAAAAGTTCCCGCTAACGTCGTTGAAGAAGCCTGTCGAGCAGCTTCAGAACCCGGCTCAGAAGTCATGCCTGCAAATTTTAATGATCCCACTCAAATTGTTATTTCTGGAGAAAGTCTTGCTTGCCAAAGAGCTGTCGCTTGGCTTTTGGAAAATTATAAAGAAGCTCACCGTGCGATGGAGCTAAATGTTTCGGCCCCCTTTCACTCTAGCTTAATGAAACCTGCGGCCGACAAATTAAAAGAAGCATTTCATCGCTTTAAGTGGCATGAAAATACTGTGCCATATATTGCCAACGTCGACGCTAAAGAATACGGACCTGGAACGAGTCCAGAGACTATTATTAACAATTTGTACCACCAAGCTTATGGACCTGTGCTCTGGACCCAATCTATCGAAGCACTCCCCTCTGATACCCTCTGTTTAGAAGTAGGTCCCGGAAAAGTCTTAATGGGTCTAGTTAGAAAAATAAATAAAGAAATAAAAGTGATACCACTTGATAAAGACGAAGCTTTTAATGAGCTAGAAGCTATCTTTGAAGGGAGAGCGAAATGATTGCAATTTATAAAGATTTAAAAGATAAAACTGTTTTAATCACAGGTGCCTCTAGAGGCTTAGGAAAAAAAATGGCCGAAGCCTTGGCCGCCCAAGGGGCCCATGTCGTTTTTAACTACCGCGGTGATGAAGCTGCGGCGATGAAATTAAAAGAAGAACTAGAAGCCATCGGTGCAAGCAAAGTAACGGCACTTCTTTTTGATGTCACCAATACTCCACAAATGAAAGAAGCTGTAGAAAAATTCATCGAAACAAACGGACCAATTACAGGACTCGTTAACAACGCAGGAATTTCAAAAGACCAAATCGTTCTTAGAATGAAAGAGGAGGATGTCACTCAAACCATTACCACTAATTTGACATCCGCTATTATGTTGACCCAAATCCTCTCTCGAAGTTTTTTAAAAGCAGAGAATGTTTCTGTAGTAAATATTAGCTCAATCGTCGGACTGATGGGCAATGCTTCCCAAATAGCTTATGCGGCTTCAAAAGCTGGTCTCATCGGGTTTACCAAGTCTTACGCAAAAGAGTTGGCATCCCGAAATATCCGATGTAACGCCATCTGCCCAGGATTTATTACTACCGATATGACACATGCCTTAGATGAAAAAGTAAAAGACGCCTATCTCAATACAATCCCGTTAAAGCGCATGGGGGAAGCAGATGAAGTGGCCAATCTAGTTTGCTTTTTATTGAGCAAAGCATCGTCATATATTACAGGGGAAACAATAAAAATTGACGGTGGATTATATATTTAATAAAACTATAGCAAATCTAGAATAATTCAGGAGTTTTTAATGAAAGACAAGGTAATCAAACTAATTAGCGACGCTACAAAAATTGATATTTCTAAAATCAATCTTGAGACAAGTTTCGTTGACGATCTAAACCTCGACTCACTTGATATCGTTGAATTGATGATGAAAATGGAAGATGAGTTTGGAGTTGAAATTCCTGAAGAAGATGCTGAAGGATTAAAAACGGTAAAAGATATCGTAACCTACTTAGAAAAAAAACAAGCTTAATTAATTTATGAAGGCCCCTAACGGGGCCTTTGTTGTTTTACGGAGCAGAAAAAATGAGTAAGGAAATTCAAAGAGTCGCTATCACCGGAATGGGAATGATCTCTGGACTTGGCCACTCACTGAAAGAAACTTGGGATAATTCTATCGCTGGAAAATCCGGCGTCAGTCTTATTGAACAAGCAAATACCGAACAAATGCTTACTAAAATTGCAGGAGAAGTTAAAAACTTTTCTATTGCTGAACATATCCTTGAAGCAAAAGAAGCTCCTCGCTACGATCGCTTCATTCATTTTGCAATGCACTCCGCTTATGAAGCCTTAGGAGATGCTGGTCTAATCACTAATCAACAAAACAATTTTACCTATCCGGCCCATCGCATGGGAAGTATTTTAGGTGTAGGCATTGGTGGCTTTCCTGAAATTGAAAGAACTGCACATGTCTTATTTGATAAAGGACCCAAGAGAGTTTCTCCATTTTTTATTCCTGCAGTTATTCCAAACATGTCTACAGGATTAATCTCCATTCGCTTTGGACTTCAAGGCTTGAATTATTCTATTTCATCGGCCTGCGCATCAGCAGCGCATGCTCTTACAGCAGCTTGCTATGAAATTATGTTTGGACGACAAGATGTCATGATCAGTGGAGGCGCTGAAGCTGTTGTCGGCCAATTGGGTATGTCAGGATTTATTACAATGAAAGCACTCTCTCGTCGCAACGATGAACCTCATCGCGCCAGTCGTCCCTTTGATATTGGTCGAGATGGATTTGTTCTCGGAGAAGGTGCCGGAATTTTAGTTTTAGAAAATTATGAAAAAGCCGTTGCTCGCGGAGCAAAAATATATGCAGAGATTGTCGGCCATGGTGCAACCTCTGATGCCTACCATATCACAGCTCCACATCCCGAGGGAGATGGTGCCTATAACTCAATGAAAATGGCCGTAGAAAATGCTGGAATCCAATTAAATGAAGTTGGCTACGTCAATGCTCATGGAACATCAACTCCACTGGGTGATATTGGTGAAACTCGTGCGATTAAAAGAACTTTTGGCGCTCACTCTAAGAATCTGTTTGTATCTTCAACCAAGTCCATGACAGGCCATCTTCTTGGTGCCGCAGGCGGAATTGAAACTATTTACTGCGCGATGGCCCTCAGTACTGGAATCATTCCACCAACCATTAATTTGGAAAATCAAGATCCAGAATGTGATCTCAATTACGTCCCAAATAAAGCGATTAAAGCCGATATAAAGTATGCTCTTAACAATTCATTTGGTTTTGGCGGCACGAACTCATCCCTTGTTTTAAAGAAGGTTTAACTATGTTTGATAAACAATCCTCAGACCTCTCCATTATCGACCCAGAAATTTTTGGTATCATTCAAAAAGAGCGAACACGTCAAGAAGATGGTCTGGAGCTCATTGCATCCGAAAATTACGCCAGTCCAGCTGTAATGCAAGCACAGGGCTCGATCCTGACAAATAAATATGCCGAAGGTTTGCCAAATAAACGCTACTACGGTGGATGTGAATTTGTCGATCAAGGTGAAATACTAGCGATTGAAAGAGTTACAAAATTATTCAATGCGAAGTTTTCTAACGTTCAACCTCATTCTGGATCTCAAGCTAACATGGGAGCGTATTTTGCTATGCTAGAAGTTGGTGACAGTATCTTGGGTATGAGCTTGGCGGAAGGAGGCCATCTTACCCATGGATCTCCCGTAAATTTCTCAGGTAAGCTTTTTAAATTTTCTTCTTATGGATTAAATCCGCAAACAGAAAGACTTGATTACGATATGATCCGCGACCAGGCAAAAGCACTAAGACCTAAACTTATCGTTGCTGGTGCTTCCGCTTATGCTCGTGAAATTAATTTTAAAATTTTTAGAGATATTGCTGATGAGATTGGAGCTCTTTTCATGGTAGACATGGCCCACATCGCAGGTCTAGTCGCTGCGGGAGTTCACAACTCACCTATTCCCTATGCTCATGTGACGACTTCAACTACTCACAAAACGCTGCGTGGTCCACGCGGCGGAATTATTCTTACGAATGAAGAAGATCTTTTTAAAAAGCTTAACTCCAATATTTTTCCGGGTATTCAAGGAGGTCCTCTTGAACATGTTATTGCGGCAAAAGCAGTAGCTTTCAAAGAAGCCCTCGAGCCATCATTTGTGACTTACCAAAAGCAAGTTATCGCTAATTCAAAAGCGCTAGCAGTCGCTTTAATAAACAATGGAATTGAATTAGTCACGGGCGGAACTGACAACCACTTGGTACTTGTAAAGACTGATTCAGTTGGACTATCTGGTAAAGATGCTGAAAAAGCACTTGAGCACGCTGGTATTACTTGTAATAAAAATATGATACCTCAAGATAAACGATCTCCTTTTATTACTAGTGGGGTAAGGCTTGGAACTCCCGCCATTACAACCCGTGGACTTAAAGAAGAGCATATGAAATTATTAGCAGATTGGATAAAGGATGCTTTGGTCAATCACACTAACGAAGAAGCATTGAAAAAAATTAAATCTTCAGTCCTGGAACTTTGTAGAACTTTTCCGGTGTATAAATAATATGTATTGCCCAAGTTGTAATGCTCATGAAACAAGAGTTATCGATTCAAGAATGTTGCTTGAAGAAAACTCTATTCGACGTCGAAGAAAATGCGATGCTTGCGAAGTACGCTTTACCACTTATGAAAAAATGCAGATTCAAATGCCCCTGATTGTAAAAAAAGATGGTCGACGAGAAAATTTTAACCGTGAAAAAATCTTGAAGGGTCTTAAGAAAGCTTGCCAAAAAAGACCGATCTCGATTGATGATTTAAATGCACTTATTAATAAAGTAGAGCGAGCTTTGTTCGACATTTCAAATACCGAAGTCAAAGCAAGCGAGCTAGGTCAAATCATAATGGATCATTTAAAAATAGTTGATCGAGTGTCTTACGTTAGATTTGCTTCTTTCTATTGGGACTATCAAGACATTGAAGACTTTGTTTATGGATTAAAAAACAATCTTCATTCTGAAAAATCAATCTCTGACAAAGGCGAAAAACGTGACTATCAATAGATCCATAAATGACAAACCACTTAAGAGAACAATTGGCCGAGAGTACGCCTTTAAGTTTATCTACAAGCACTTGTTATCAGATTTCATAAAAGAGAAGAATCAAATAATTAGTGATAACGCTTTATTTGAAGAAGCTATCACACTTTTCGATGAATCTTATTATGAGGAGGATATTGAGCATCCAGATAATAAAATCGATTTGCAAACAAAGACTTTTGCGAAGGAGCTTATTCTAGGATCACTTCGACACGAAGAAGAAAACTCTGAGCTTATAGAAAAGCATCTCGCGACAGGAAATCTCCAAAAGGTCGACCGCATGAATTTAGCCGTATTGCTTTTAGGGACTTTTGAGATTTTAAATGACAAGCAATCTTCTCCAGGTATCTACATAAACGAGTATGTAAACATCGCCAAGAAATTTTGCCCTAATGACTCTCAGGGTTTTATTAACAGCATCCTAGACAAATTAGCTAAAGAACATGACATCTAAACTATCTGAACAGTTAAAAGAGATTATTGATCAATTCACTCCTGACGTGGTAGGTATTTTTTGGATTACTAAGCAAGTTCTTAACCGAGATCTTAAGGGTTTTGATGAATTAAATTATCTATTTGATGGACTAATCTCTCAATATCTTTATGGCCAATTAGATGAGAAGCATCTTGAACGCAAGAATACTTTTTTCACTCACAATTTTAATAAACTACTCTTCCTCGCCCATACTCAAGAGAATGCCCAGACGAAGCAACAGTTGATCGAACACATGAACATTCTTAGGTATAATCAAACTGAAGAGCGACGTAAAATATTAGTTTTAGATGAAAGTGAATTAACCATTCAAAAAAGTCTTCAGGATCAATACCCTCAATTTATTTTCCAACCCATAGAAGTGCTTTAACTTTTTAATTTACGGAATAGCACAAATATAAGTCACCCAAGATTCGCAATTTTCAGCTTTATTAGCTTTAAAAAAATGACCATTCCCAAGTCCTTCTTTATCAACGCCTTCCCAGTAGATATTAACAGTTGAGAAGCCAGCATCCTTAAGCACATCTTGTAATTCTCGAGCATCCCACATTCTCCAGTTATATTGGAAAACTTTCTTGTGCTTAATCTGGTCTTTATGAGTCTTAAAATGGATATAATAAGTGCAATCTGCATTAAGAGGATTAAATTTTTCACAATCCCAGTAGTAGGTATGATTTTTATGTTTAACAGACTCCTCTAAAGGTTGTCGCGTTTCTGTTCCTCCAAATAAATCGATAAAGAAAACCCCGTTTTTAGTTAAGTGCTTTCTTGCTTGGGAGAAATATTTTACAAGTTGATTTCGCTCTTTAAAAAGAAAATAAGAAAAATTAAAAGCTACAACGACATCTGCTTTGAATTTATAATTATCGAGTACGTTGCCCTTAATATATTCCATTCTGGCTTGTTGTTCTTCATTCAAGCTGAGGAGATGATTTTCTACCCCATAACTGATGGGTTCCATATCCAAGTCAATTCCATGAGCGCTGTGTGCCTTACTTTGCGCAACCCAAGCACATGCCATCGCTCCAGTGCCACAAAAATCCTCTCGCAGAACAAGTGGAAGTTTGCCAAACATTTTTTTGTACTCTTTGTTTATAAATGCAATATCTGCCTTTGGATTTTGAACTGAAGATTCATAAAGAGCATATTTTTCGTCTCTTGTTAATTTTTTGGCCATTTAATAGTCCTTATAGGATTTAACCTCAACGAGGTTAGATTTATACTTTTTATTAATTGCATTTTTTCGCCGAAATCGCTCATCATTCGTTACATAGACAGATCTGGCAAGTTCAATAAAAGATTGATCAAACTTTTTTTCATTTTCTAATAACCGTATGTCATCTTCAATCTTCCATAGGATGGAATTAACCTCAATTAATTTCTCTAGATGTTCATAAATATCGTCAAGTCCTAGTGAGTTTAACTTTGCCATGAGTACAGACTCTTCTTTTTTTACGTGAGCTAGTTTTTCAACATCGGTAATATTCAAAAGTTTTATTTTTAGAATTGAAATTTTATCAACAAGTTCACCGAGTGAAATTTCACATTCAACAGTATTCATTTTAAGATATTTCCTTATAAGTTATTTCAATGATCTCGTAATTGTCGTTCCCCTTAGGAGTGCGGACTTCAATTGTATCACCAACTTCTTTGCCAATCAAAGAACTTCCGATGGGTGAACGCCAGCTCAACCTTCCTCTTTCAGTATTTATTTCATCGACACCGACAATAGCTATTTGGCGATGCCCACCTTCATCATTGCTTATCACAACACTTGCCCCGAACTGTACAGAGGATGCCTTTATACTCAAGGGGTCGATTACAACTGCCAGTTCAATCCTAAGTGTAAGAAAACGAATTCTTCTATCTATTTCTCTAAGTCTTTTTTTGCCGTAAATATAATCTGCGTTCTCGGATCGGTCTCCATTGCTAGCGGCCCATGCAATGGTTTTAGTAATTTCAGGTCTCTCGACTTTTAGCAATTGGTTTAATTCATCTTTAAGCTTTTGAAAACCAATTGGGGTTATATAGTTTTTTTCTTTATTCAAATTCATCATTATTTTCATTTAGGTTTTAGTTCACAGCAGTTTACTCTATTCGAGAAATTATGCTAAGAAATTAATAGTTACAAAAAAGAGGTGTTTATGGTTGCTAAAAAAGTCATTCGCATGGGTCATCCAACGCTTAGAAAAGAGGCACAAAAGGTCGATCCTAGTGAAATTGCAAGTCAGGAATTTAAAGAAATTCTCGTCGATCTTTATGACACGATGAAAAGTGAAGGTGGGATTGGCATTGCAGCTCCTCAAGTTAATATATCTAAGCAAATTTGTCTAATTGAGCTACCTGAAAATAATGAGCGTTATGGCCACTTATCCTCTTCTCCACTGTTTATCATGGTAAATCCAGTGATCACTATTGTTGATAAAACTCTTCAAGGATTTTGGGAGGGATGTCTTTCTGTACCAGGTCTTAGAGGATTCGTTGAAAGACCAAAGGCTGTTCAGATTGACTATCTAGATGAAAATGGAATCTCGCAAAAAATCATTGCCGAAAATTTTTTAGCAACAGTTTTTCAACATGAACTCGATCATCTTTTTGGCAAATTATACATCGACCGCATCACTGATTTGACAAAACTTTCGTACACCGAAGAGTTTGCAGAATTTAATGGTGCCAAAAAAGAAGACTCTCTCGATGAATAAACCCATCGCTATCATTCATTCTATCTTTAAAGAAAAATTCTCTATTCCAAGACAACCTGGGCTGATCTCGATAGAATCGCAAATCAAATTACTTGCTCCTTACGATCGCGAAGAAGCCTTGGTTGGACTTGAAGACTTTTCTCACATTTGGGTTATTTTTTCGTTTCACGATATTGCTGACAACGAAAATTCATCGCTAACAGTTCGCCCTCCAAGGCTTGGAGGAAATAAAAAAGTCGGTGTATTTGCTAGCCGCTCTCCATATCGACCTAATCGCCTAGGCTTGTCCCTAGTAAAGTTAGAGCGAATAGAAAAGAATTGCCTCTTTATTTCTGGTGGTGATTTCTTAGATGGAACTCCCGTTTATGATTTGAAACCTTATCTTAAAGAGGTCGAATCTATTCCAGATGCTCGATCTGGTTGGACCGAAAATCTTGAACCCAGAAAATTAGAAGTGCTGTTTGAATGCAAAGTGGAAAATAAATGGGAGGCAATAATTAGAGAGGTACTCTCTTTAGATCCAAGACCTAGCTACCACCCAGAGGGATATAAAGAATACGGCTCTCTGCTTGGAGATTTCGATGTGCACTGGATAGTCGAGCAAAATAAAATTGTAGTCAAAAAAATTATTAAAATTATTTAACAGAACAACCAGTACTAGCGCCTTGTAGACTGAAAGCCTTGCCTGAAGCACTCTCTGCTTTTTTCTTTTCTTCTAACTTTTTTAAAACATCTTCTTTACTGTCGCAAGGTGCAGAGGAATTACTAATTCCCGCTTTTTTCTTAACCTTTTGCTTTTTTGTAACTTTTTTAACGACTTCCTTTATTGCAACCTGTTCGCTCGAAAAACTAAGGCAACCAAAAAAAGTGAACAAAATAAAAATAAACAGTCTCATCACCTAATCTCCAAATTTTTTATTACTATTCAACACGGCTGTAATTAAAAAGTCGAAATCCCATAAGGGCCCTGTACCAAGAACGAGGCATTTTTTCGAGTAATAAAACAATGAGCTTCATTCTAAATGGAAAAATATAAAGTACTTTCTTTTTTTCAATCGCCCGCTTTATAAGTTTAGCAGCTTTCTGGGCACTCATCAAAAATGGCATCTTATGATTATTTTGCTGAGTTAAAGGAGTATCGACAAAGCCAGGGGCAATTGCTGTTACACTAATCCCAAAACGTCTTAAGTCGATTGCGTAGGATTCACAGAGCTTTAAGACTGCAGCTTTTGAAGCACTGTAAGCACCAGCACCAGGCAGCCCCATAAAACCTGCCACTGAAGCCGTAGCCACCAAATGGCCTTTCTTCTTTGGCATCATGATCTCAAGTGCAACTTCAAAAGTATTGAGGACACCTTTGACGTTTATATCAATAATGGTGTTGGCGACAGAAAATTGTGGTGTCGACGTTTTTGTTCCGACCGATCTTCCAGCATTGGCCACTACAATATCAAGACTGCCCTGGGAAAATTCTAGAATTGCTGAACGCAACTCCTCTCGGTTGGATACATCGACTTGGTAGCAAAGAAGCAACTTGTATTTATTTCTGATTTCTGAAGGAAATTTGCCGAGATTGCGCGCGCAAATTCCTACTCGGTGACCTTCCTCGAGATAGAGCTTAGCCAGCTCAAGGCCTAAACCAGTCGTTCCTCCAGTGATAAATATATTCACGCAACCTTCCTCATTGGCTTTTAGTCTTCTCAATAGTCTAGGACGAATATTCAAGCGGTTCAATCCCAAAAAGTGCCTCGCCGAGTGACTATTTTCTTGAAAAAACTGATTTTTAACTTGACGATGAAGCCAGTTGTTCACTATATTTTAGCTTCATTTATTGAACACTACTTCCACGGGGGCGTAGTTAAGTTGGTTATAACGTCTGCCTGTCACGCAGAAGGCCGAGGGTTCGAGTCCCTTCGCTCCCGCCATTTTACACATTCATTTATTTTATGCTGAGATTTCACTGGTTTTTAACTTCAACCAAACTTCTCCATTATAGAGAAAAAAGAGAGCCGTCATAATCATTAGCGAAATCAGTGTCGGAAACATAACCCAGTTATGTCGCAAGAAATGATCCAGTAAAGCAATTGATAACCCAAAAACAATTTGCCCTTTGTAGGACTTTGGAGAAGTCATGGGATCACTTATCATGTGAAATAAAAAGATGAGATTCATAGGATTAAAAAGAGGCAAGAAAAAGAAAATAAAACTTTCTGGTAAAATATATGATCGAATCGCTGCCGCAATGATGAAGCCCAATATATAGCTTAAACTCAAAACAAGCCTATTAGATAAAAAAACTACCGAAAAACCCATCGTTAAAATAAGTCCTAACAATTCGTAGGAATCTATAAATTGCATCGTATCGAGTGTGACCATGGTTGGGAAAAGGCAAATACTGATGAGCATTCCAAATCCTGCAGGATTAAAAACATGATTGCCTTTACCATTGGTAACTAAAACTTTGGTAAAGACGGCAATTGCACTCACAATAATATGGATGTACCAGGAAAGCGAAGTACACAACAAGTAGACGGCAGTGCTTGAAATATAGGCAGAAAAATTATTGAGCTTTCTTTCTTTTAGAAATGAATTAATTAAATAAGTAGTTACCAATCCAGATAGTACGGACAAACCCCACTGGACTAATCCCGCCCTCACAAGATTGGCATTAAAAAAGCCAAATAAAACATAAGCCGATAGGGAGGCAAGTTGTAAAGGATAAGCTAATTTATAATTTATCTTCATAGATGGTATTATACTTGTTTTTTATAAGTTTTTTAATAACCAGTGGCTTTTTATGCCCTGGAAGAAGTATTTCCAAGGACATAGGTTCGGCAGCTCCTAAACCAAAATGAACAAAATTCTCATTTTGAGCCGCTATTCCATTATTGGGAAAAAATTCTTTTCTGTTGGTAAATTTATTCGTTTTTAGATTATAAATTGCACCGATATTGCTTACATGATTTTTTCGTATCAACTTTATTCCGATCCAATTGTTTGTTGGAGACTCATTCATATAAATCAATGGCGGTCCGTTAAAGTTAGCAATAATGAGATCCAATTTACCGTCGCTATTTAAATCACCGATGGCAACACCTCTGCCATCATAAAGGTCCAATATATTCGCTGCGGTCGCAGAGTCTGAAAAAGTATGATCAGCATTTTGAACAAACATGCAGTTGCGCTGATTAGTTGCAAGATTAGAATTTGAATAATTAGGATTGGATTCTTTACCTTTTCTTAAAAAATAAGGAATCGAAAGCCATGTATTAAACTTGTACCAAATTGGCTTTTTGCCGTAAGAGTATGCACCGTTGGCAACAAATAAATCGAGGAGTCCATCGTTGTTGGCATCAAAAAAACGAGCTCCCCAAGCCAATCCGCAAGAGTCTAGTCTGTACCTCGGAGCTTCATTAATTAATATACTTAAACGAGGATTTTCTTCAGCGGTAGAAAGAAGATAATTAAATCCATTAGTAAATTTCGAAATTGGCATATTGGAAGAAAAAAAATAATTTTTATGATTATTAAAAAGATCTGCGACATCTCCTCCCATTTGTCCGTGAGATGTCGACCGAGGCAAATATCTTCCTCTTTCTACGTAGGCATTCTTTTTAAAGCCCCAAGTGTAGTACTTACTTCGAGTGTAATCATTTTGAATATAAATATCAGGTTTAAAAATGCCTTTAGCAAAGTAATCTTTTTGGTGAACATTGTTTAAGTAACCAAGCAAAGATGACCAAGTATAATCTTCAAAGGTGGTATTAAAAACCTTTCTGGTTGCATCAACAAAAGTTTTTCCATTATTTAACAAAAGTAAAGGGTGGGTGATGTCTGAATCCTTATCAAAAATGGATAGTGGTAAAACTAAGACATCAAGCCACCCATCTTGATTAAAATCAAAAACATTAACATTGATAAATGGTCCGTGAAGATTATCTAATCCTGCAGTAGTGGTTTCATTTGAAAAATTAAGATGTCCGAGATTTTTGAGCAAAATAACACGTTTAAAGCCAGAAATGAATAAATCTTGGGTACCGTTATTGTCGTAATCAAATACTGCAATGCTATTGGGATATTCAAAAGGCTTCATATCAATACTTTTCCTAGAAAAAATAGGCAAGTGAAGTCTTTTAAAATGACCTTTGCCATCATTGATATAGACGGCGACGTAATCAGTATCAAAATTTAAATTGTAAATTAAATCAGGAAATCCATCATTGTTTAAATCAGCAATAGCAACACCTGAATTTATTTTCAGAGGGAAAACAACACTCAAGGGTTGAAGACTGTTATTGAAATGATCAATTCCTAACTGAGTATGCATTTCTTCAAAATGTATATTAGTTTTTTTGACTTCCGGGATAAAAACTGAATACGGGTCATCATTTTTTAAAAAAAATGCGTGCTTTGAAATTCCCACATATAAAATAAAACCGATCAACACAAGGGGGTATAAACGTTTTAAAAAAAGCATACGCGATTAAATAACAATTTTATAAAAATGACAAACAAGTATAGAAGATTTGAATTCTTTTAAAAGTGGCATTAAGAGTGCAACTCACTAGCTACATTCCAAATAAGTGGAGGAAATATTGCAACCCGTCACCTTGAATAATCTTAGCCCTGAATATTTTAATCTGGATATATTTCTTGAAACTATTCCGGAAGGTATAATTATTCAAAATATTGACGGTAAAGTTCTCAAATATAACGGTGAAGCCTTGGCCATTCTCGGCATTGAAGCCTCAGAATTGCAGGAGACTCATCTCTTTCATTTTGAGGAAAATCAATCCTTACAAAAAGAAAAAATATTTCCATATAAAAATCACCCGGGAATGAATTCGTTCTTTAAAGGAGAATCGCAAAAAGATATGAATCTCTTTATTTTTCGTGGCGATGGTCAATCTCGATGGATATCGTTAAGTACAGTTCCTATTTTTTCCTCTAGCACCAAAAAGCCCCACTTAATTCTTTGCACCTTTCGCGATGTAACTGATTCAATTAAAAAAATTAACGAGCTAAAACAAACCAAATTAATTTTTGATAACTCAAAAGATATAATGTTTTTTACGAACACAGAGGGCTATTTTAAAAAAACTAATCCTCAAATAGAAAAAAGTTTAGGCTATAAATCTTCAGAATTAAATTCCAAAAAGTTTTTTGATTTTGTTCATCCTGAAGATATTAAAAAGACTGAAGCTGAGTTCTTAAAGTTTAGTAAGGGTGAACTTTCAGCACATTTTATTTGTCGTTATAAATCGAAGTTCGAAAAATATCGACTCCTCGACTGGATCATTACTTTCGACAAAGAAATAAATTTGTTTTTCTATATGGCCCGAGACATTACCGACTATCACCTTGAAGAATTAGATCTCATACACTCATCAAAAGTATTTTCTATTGGTGAAATGACAAGTGGAATCGCCTTTCTTCTTTCAAGTGAGTTGTCTCTCATTTCTACTCATATTGCTTTTTTGCAAACATTAAGTGAGCATAAAGAATTTAATCAAGAAACTTACATTAATCGCTTTAAGATAATCGAAAATTCAATTCAGAAATTAAATAACACCGCTAGAGAATTAAGCACATTTGCTAAAAAAGGGGAAGTTGAGCCAATGGCGATAATTCCCATCTTCCAAATCATCGACAAAGTCCTGACTTTAAGTAAGGAGCGTTTTAGGGTTCATGGGGTAAAGATCGAAACACTTCTCAATGCAAAATCCTCAGTCAAGTGTCGCGAATCACAAATTATTCATGCCATTATAAATCTTCTCAATAATGCCTATACAATTGTTCATGATTTTCGTGATTGCTGGGTGCGTATTGAAACTAAAGAGAATAAAGATTTTGTTATAATCGAAATTAGCGATAGCCAAAACATTAAAGAAATTCAAAATGCAGCGTTGTTTAAAACGGTTGGAATTTTGATGAAAGAAAATTTGGGTCATGCTCTTTTTGATTGTAGTGGGGAAAGTGCTAAATATATCGTTGAAATTCCCAAATATCATGAGGAATTAATATCTTAATTCGAGGAGCTTATGAATACGGAAAAATTAGAACATAATCAACGAAACATTCTTATCATTGAAGACAATAAAGATATAAAGGACTCTTTGAAACTGGCCCTTGAACTTGAAGGATATAATGTGTTTTCTGCAGAAAACGGCAAAGAAGGATTAGATCGACTTCACTCAATGCCCACACCTTGTATGATTCTGCTTGATCTCATGATGCCTGTCATGAATGGTTGGGAATTTATGGAGGAAATGAATAAAGACATTCTTTACGCCCATATTCCCGTTGTCATAGTAAGTGCATTAACCGAAAAACAAAATGCCCCCAAGTCTGAAGGATATATTCAAAAGCCGATCGATCTAAACAATCTAATCAGTATCGTCGAAAAGCATTGCCACTAATGGAGAAATATGCTGGAAAGAAAAATTGCTCTAGTCTTAAATGGTGGAGGTGCAAGAGGAAGTTATCAGTCCGGAGTACTTAGAGCGCTATATGAAATCATTAAGATGGATCAAAATCTCTTTCAAATCATTACTGGAAACTCCGCAGGAGCTATTAATGCCATTTTCTTAGCTAGCAATGCACGAGATTGGGGAAGTGCAACTCAGTATCTTATGGATTTATGGATGAGAATAAAGCCAGAGGATGTTATCGATGTCAGTCAGTACACCATGACTCAAATGGGTGCAAAATGGGTCAAAGGATCTTTTTTAAAATCAGAACGCGATGGTGAAATCCTCAACAGCTTTTTTAATACTGATCCATTAAAAAAACTCATTAAACGAGAAATCGATTTTAATGAAATTCATCAGCTTATCCAGGAAGAACTGTTAACCGGAGTTAGTCTTTCTACCACTAACTATTTTTCTGGCTCGAATGTTATTTTTTACGATGCTGCAAAAACGGTTAAAGATTGGACCAAGAAAGATCGGCTTACAATTCGTACTGAAATCAATTGTGATCATGTTATGGGATCTTCTGCCATACCACTTTTTTTTCCACCAACCAAAATAGGAAATAGCTTTTTTGGAGATGGCTGCATTAGGCAAGTCACTCCCCTTTCACCATCAATTCATATGGGAGCACAGAAAATTATTACTGTTGGAATTCGACATAAAAACTCAACCGATATAATAAAAAAAATGATTGCCTCAAATTCTGAATCCCCACAAATAAGCCAAATCATAGGAGTAATGCTCAATTCAATTTTTTTGGATTCGTTAGAAGTAGATGTAGATCGGCTTCAGAAAACAAATATTATGGTCGATATCATGGGGAAAAATGCGCCCTGGCGCAATATACCGATCATTTCCTTCGTGCCCTCCCGCGATCTTGGATTAATGACCAATGAGCTCGATAAAAAATTACCTTTTATGATGCGCTTTATTTTAAAAAACTTCGGCGTGACTGGAACATCTGGACTTGAGCTGCTTAGTTATTTAGCTTTTGATTCTTCTTATACTTCTCAAGTTTGCGAGTTAGGATACGACGATACCATGTTACGAAAAAAGGAAATACTCGATTTTATTGATAGCTAAAAGTTAAGTTTTGACCTCTTTAGAGAAATATTTTATTGTTTTTTTATGCTTTCGCTTAAAATTATTGCTAACTCATTTTTTTTAATTTCTCTAACTGAAATGGGAGATAAAACTCAACTCTTGGCATTTGTTTTGGCCACCCGTTTTAAAAAACCCTGGACCATTCTAGCTGGAATCTTTGTGGCGACAGTCTTAAACCACCTTTTAGCTGCTTCTGCCGGATTATGGATTTCACAGCTAATTTCTCCTTCAATTCTAAAGTGGATCTTATCATTTGTTTTTTTTGCATTTGCGATTTGGGTACTGATTCCAGACAAGGAAGGAGAGGAAAAAGAAACGAATGCCCGCGGAGCTTTTCTTACTACAGTTATAACATTTTTCATGGCCGAAATGGCAGACAAAACTCAAATTTCAACAATTTCATTGGCGGCTAAATATCATAATCTTATCTTAGTCACAATCGGAACGACTTTAGGAATGATGCTGACTGATGGCTTAGCCGTTTTTTTTGGAGATCGCATCACGAATCTAATTCCATTGCGCTGGATTCATATTTCGGCAGCCATTTTGTATGTTTTTTTGGGAGTTGGAATTCTAATCAAGTAAATGAACCAATCTTCAAAATCTTATTCAAAAATAATTCCATCTCCCATTGGTTTACTTTTTTTAGTAGCTCAGAACAATCGACTTATTTCGCTTGATACTGAAGCAAACCTTTTTTTTTCAAACTCCATTGAATCTACCAATAACTCTTTTTTAATAAGAGTTCAAACGCAATTAAATCAATATTTTTCAGGTAACAGGCAAACATTTAATCTCGAGCTTGGCCCAATCGGAACGCCCTTTCAATTAAAAGTTTGGAGTGCACTACTTCAAATTCCATACGGAGAAGTTTGGAGTTATGGACAACAAGCAAAATTTATTCAATCTCCTAAAGCCTTTAGAGCAGTTGGTGGTGCTAATGGTAAAAATCCCATACCAATTATTATCCCATGCCATCGGGTGATTGGTGCCAATGGAAAATTAACGGGTTTTAGTAACGGATTGCCTATGAAGCTTAAATTGTTAGAGCTCGAAGGTCACAGCTTTGATCATTCTCTTATTCTGCGTAAATAAGAAATTCTTGTTTGTGAGATGACAGCTGAGTGGCCACGACAACCTTCAGTCCCATTTTTTCTACTATGTTGAGATACATTGGAACACGTTTCACTAAATCAAATTTCGTCATCTTCAAAGTTATAAATGCCCCTTTTAGTGAAGGCCTAATTTTTTCTACAACTTTTTCAATTTCGGCTAAAGTTCCCTCGGGGGGCAGGTTCATATCGACAAATAACCAGTGAATATGATTTTTTAGATCAAAGACTTTGAACTCTTGGATCGATGTATGATGATGATGAAAATTTGGGTGCCTTAAACAAATCTCACTCATCAGTGCTGGATCGAGACCTTCTACCTTTAGTCCTTTTTCCAAAAGTGCGTAAGTTGCTCCACCTGGGCTTGAACCAATTTCCAATGCGTGATCACCGCTAGAAAGTTTTATGCCCGCGTATTCTAAACCATCAATCACTTTTAAATAGGCCCTCGAAGGTGCATCGGTTGGAAGAGTCGCGGATGAAAATCCTCCTGGATGAGGTGAGGTCAAAACTGTATTTTTAAATTCACCTAAATAGAATTGCTCTTTTCCTTGGGCATATACTCTTATAATTTCTAAGGCTACTTCACCATATTTAATGCTTACTTCACGATAAATTTCGCCATCTTTTGAATAATAGCGAGTTGGTAGATCCATCTGCTTGGCTTTGTTTTCGACCTCTTCTAGTGAACCTCTCATGATAAATTTTCCAAAATGACGACAAAAAACAGGTCTTAAGGTTTTTCCTAGAACCCTAGAAGCTTTAAAAGTCAAAAAGCCATCAGTCGAATAAGCAAAACTTAACTCTGGGTAAATGAGACGAATTTCCTCTTTTAGAAAGGCTTCACTGCCAGGGTTACAAAGAAAGTAGAAAAATGTAGTGCTTGCTTGGTTTTGTGTCATATGGTGTGATAGATAGCATTAAAATGGAAAAATTTAAACGCGTTTACATTGAAATAAGTAATATTTGTAATCTTCAGTGCTCTTTCTGTCCTATCGTGGACCGTGACAAGAAGATTATGGGGCTAAATCTCTTTGAAACCACTCTAACTCAAGTAGCTCCTCTTACTGAACAGGTTTGCTTACACCTCATGGGTGAACCCCTGGCACATCCTGATTTTGAAACCATCATACGAATTTGTGAAGAGCAAAAAGTTAGAGTCAATCTTACGACTAATGCCATACTTCTTAATCGCTACGCAGACTTACTTTCTTCAAGCCCAGCTTTTCATCAAATCAATTTTTCAATTCACAGTTTCAAAGATAATTTTAAAGACAAAAGTATATCGCCTTACCTGCTTGATATATTAAATTTTTCTCAACTAGCTTTTGAGCGAAGACCCGAGCTCTATATAAACTACCGACTTTGGAATATTCTGGAAACCACCAAGCAAAATGACTCTAATAAAGACATTTTCGATGCTATTGCTGACTTTTTTAAAATCTCAATTAAAGACAATATTGACGTAAGTTCAATAAAAAGTAAGCGCATTTGGAATAGGGTATATTTACATTTTGACTCACGATTCGAGTGGCCTCACCCTCTCATGCCAAAGCAAAGTGAACGCGGTTTTTGTCACGCCCTAACCTCTCACATTGGCATTCATGCCGATGGAACAGTTGTTCCTTGCTGCCTTGATAAAGAAGCTCGACTCGAGCTTGGCAATTGTGCAACCAAAGGGCTTGAAGCTATTCTTCAGGATAAGCGTGCAAGTGCCATGCGCGAGGGTTTCCTTCAAAAAAAATTGGCAGAAGACCTCTGTCAACGTTGTACATTTATCAAGAGATTTCAGTAGTTTAATAATTAATTAGCCCCTCCTTAAGTTTCCCCTTAAAATAACCGAGTAGAATACTTAGTAATTTGATTCACGGGGTACTAATGACTGAAGACGAATTAAAAGATAAGCGACAGGAATTTAGAGACTCAGAAGTTCAAAAGAAAATTGATAATTTTGGTGAAGAGGATAAAGCGGCCAAAGAAGCTGCTGGATCAAATGCCAAAGTTGTCATCGTCAAACGAGGCAAAAAAGGCAACTTAGGCACAATGGGTTGGACTTTGGTCATTACTCAGGCCACAGGCATACTTTTTTTCTCCACATTATTTATATTGAGCTACCTTCCTAAAACCAAGTTTATCGTCAATAAAATTCTCCCTTGAAATTGCCAAACTCCCTCTAATTGTGAAATAAAACTCCAATGAAAATACTGCTTGCCGTTTGTGGCTCAATATCTGCTTACAAGTCCCTCGATATAGCTCGAGGTCTAGTCAACAATGGCCATAAGGTTAAAGTAATCCTAACAAAGGGTGCTCAAAATTTTGTCATTCCCCAAGTCTTCACTTATCTTGGAGTGGAAGACGTTTATCTAAATGAAGATGACTTCAAAAATAAAAATGTTTTGCACGTCGAATTAGCGAGATGGTGCGACACCTTATCAATTGCACCACTTTCGGCTAACACTCTCTCCCGCTTGGCCCGCGGTGAAGCCAGTGATTTATTGACTTCTATTTTTCTTGCTTTAGATTCACATAAAACAATAAGTGTGTTTCCCGCTATGAACTCATTAATGCTCAAGCATCCTTTTACACAAGAAAATTTGGCAGAATTAACCAAATTGAAATCACTTAAAAATGTTTTCATTTCTCCAACCAATTCCGGAGTACTTGCATGTAATGAAATTGGAGAAGGTAAACTTCCAGATGTTTCTGAACTTATTGAACTCATTCCTATTCTCAAGACTCCTTTTGATGATGAAATGATTAGAAAAAAAATTATCATCTCTACCGGAGCTACAATTTCTCCGATAGATCCAGTTCGATATTTAACAAATTCATCTTCCGGGATTACAGGATTTCATCTAGCCAAGTCCGCTTTGGCAAGAGGATTTGAAGTCGTAGTCATAGCTGGCAAAAATGCTTGCTCTGAATTGAATCTGTTAAGTAAACATCCTCTTTATAAACTTCAAAGGATAGTCACGGTAAGAGATATGCATCAGGCAATAGTTTCTGAAATAAAAAATGCCGATGCCTATTTCTCTGCCGCTGCGATATCAGATTGGGAATTTGACTTCGCCAGTGAAAAAATCAAAAAAGATCAAGAAAATGAATCCTTAAAAATAAATCCCGCAATAGATATATTAAAAACAATAATCGAAACAAAGTATCCAAAGTTAAAAATTATCGGTTTTGCGGCAGAAACAAATCTCAATGACGAAATCTTAATTAAGAAATTTAACTCAAAGCCTGTTGATATATTAGTGGGAACCAAAGTTGATAATGGATTAGCTACAAAATCGCTAGAACTTGGTTTTTCTGTTGAGCAAGCAATGTACCGTTTTGTAGAAAAAGGAATGGTTTCTTTTGAACACTCATTATCAAAAGCAGAGCTAGCAGAAGTACTATTTCAAAGATTAAAGTTATGATTAAAATACTGAGTACAAGATTTGAGTTTGACCAATACCGAAATAGCTTGGGACACGATTCGGTTGGGCTTGTTCCGACCATGGGAAATCTCCATGAAGGTCACCTTTCTTTATTGAAACAATCAATGCTAGAAAACATGGTTAGTGTTATTACTATTTTTGTTAACCCTAAACAATTTGGTCCCTCTGAAGATTTTGATAGGTATCCGAGAACCCTAGAAGAAGATATCTCCAAGATTTCTCAATTAGCAATTCATTCAGATAAAGAAATCATTGTCTTTGTTCCTAAATCTATTCAAGAAATCTATCCGGAGAATTTTAATAGTGTCATCTCAATCAAGGGCATAACTCAAAAGCTTGAAGGTAGATTCAGACCAGATCATTTTGATGGTGTCTCAACAGTTGTGTATCGTCTTTTTGTTATTGTGGCGGCTAAAAATGCTTACTTTGGACAAAAAGATTTTCAGCAATGCGCGGTCATCAAACAAATGGTAAATGATCTTGAGTTGAAAATTAATATTGTTATCATGCCCATTATTCGAAACTCAGAAGGTCTTGCCCTTTCTAGCCGAAATCAATACCTCAGCGAGGATGAGCGCATAGAAGCACTAACTCTTCCAAGAACTCTACAAGCACTTGAACTGCTCATACTCGAAGAGGGCAATTATGATACATTTGTAGCCAAAACTTTATCTGAAAACATAAAATGGGACTATTTAGAAGTACTCAACGCAGAGACATTAAATTTACCGGATCCATTTACTAAAAAATTAGTTATCGTTGGTGCCTATCGATTAATGAGTGCAAGATTATTAGATAATAGATTGGTGCATAAATTATGATGGATAATGAATTTAATATAGATCAGAGTTATCAAGCAACGCTAGTTTCTTTAGTTTGCCCAAGTTTTCCGGATCACTCATCTCAAGCAGAATCAGAGCGATCAATGAATGAACTTAGAGAGCTACTTCGCACACTTGGTTTAAAAACAGCATCTGCTCATATCCAAAATAAAAAAGAAGTCGATCCAGCGACAATTTTGGGCTCAGGAAAACTTCAAGAAATAGCAGAAATTGCCCATGCAGAAGGCTCAAAATTATTAGTTTTTGATTTTGAGTTAACGGCAAGACAAATTGCCAATATTAGAAAGTTAACGGGCTTGTCAGTTGTTGATCGCGTTCATGTTATTTTAGAAATCTTTGCCAAACACGCCCGAACTAAAGAGGCAAAAATTCAAATAGAGATTGCTCGCCTACAATACATGCTCCCCAGGCTCGCTGGATTTTGGACTCACTTAAATCGTCAACGAGGAGGAGTCGGTGTTCTTGGAGGAGAAGGAGAAAAGCAAATCGAACTTGACCGACGTATTATCCGAGAGAAAATAGAATTTTATAAAGTTGAATTGATAACCTTAGAAAAGCAAAGAATTGTCCGCAAAAAAAGAAGAGAGAATCAGGCAGTCACCGCAGCACTCGTTGGCTATACTAATGCTGGAAAATCATCCATCATGAATCGTTTGTGTCGAGTTGAAATACTAGAAGAAAATAAACTTTTTGCAACTCTAGATTCTACATACCGCATGCTTAACCCTGATACTAAGCCGCCGATGATCATGATCGATACGGTTGGATTTATTTCAAATCTTCCCAATACTCTCATTGATGGTTTTAAAACCACTCTCGAGTCAGCCATGGAAGCAGATCTGCTCATTATCGTCTGTGATATTTCTGATTCTCACTACGAAAAACAACTTGAAGTGACCAATGAAGTCTTAAAAGAATTAAATGTCGAAGACAAAGAACGAATAATCGTTTTTAATAAAAAAGATCAATTAGATGATGACTTAAAGAAAAAAATTATTTTACGAAAGTATCCAAATAGTTTTTTAGTTTCAAGTTACGATCCAGATGATATGAAAAATCTTCGATCATTTATAGTCGATTTCTTCCTTAGAAAGCAGAATCATTATGACCTATTTGTGCCATACGAGGATGGAGGTGCACATTCTGCCATTGTTTCAAAAACCAATGTTATGAGTACTCACAATCACGAAAAAGGCATTTTTTATAGGATAAGAGTTCCAGATTTTATTTTTGGACATCTCGGAATCCAGAAGTATATTCTTGCACCAAACGACCCACTCTTGAAGGAAACGCAATGGGAAGAACTATTTCCGAAGTCTTAAAAAGATAGACAGAAGAAACACCGAAATGGTGAGTAAGATGCCGAAAACGACAGTTTTTGTTTCTTTATCCATATATAAACCCAAAGTTTTCCTTATTTAATATGTTAACAAATTGGTTCATACTTACTAGAGGTTTTTTTTAGAATTAATTCATAGGGGCAATCTACTTCCCTGGTGCGTAAGGTTCAAATTTTATGAAATATAATTTAATTCACGCGAGGCCGAGACTTTTAATATCGATATTAATGGGCCTCATCATACCAATCTTTTTTAGCCAAATTCAAATTTTTATAAATCTAAGCATTCTTGAAAAAATTTTAGTTGCCTATAATATCTTTCAATGGAGTTATTTGCTTTCTTTATTGGGTGTCATCTTTACATCTCACTATATGAGAATAAAAGAGCAAGCGCTCAGAGAAGACGAGAGCGCAAATTTCGTTTTATCAATAGCTTCCATATCATCATTAGTTTCATTAATCACAATTGCTCTCGAATTAAGTTCTGCTAGAGATGTTCATGGTATTTCAAAGACTATTCATCTCGCTCTACCGGCCATTACACTTATTGGAGCTTGGAGCCTTCTTCCAATCATGTTTGCTATACACTACGCTCACCTCTTCTACCTTACCAATGACGTAAAGAAAAAACCTTTGGTGTTTCCAGATAATCCAGAAAACCCAGATTATTTTGATTTCTTATATTTTTCGATGAATATTGCAGTGGCTTCACAAACCGCAGATATAAACGTGAATTCTAAACGAGCACGAAGATTGGTGCTTGCTCAATGTATTCTAGCCTTTCTTTTTAACACAAGTTTGTTGGCTTTAGGAATTAACGTTGCGGCAAGTTTGTTGCAATAAAATATTCAATAGAAAAGCATGAGTAGAAATTGATTCATCTTCGATCAATAATCCGCCGAAGCTTGCCCGTTCTATGATTGCTCTCCAGCTGATTCATTTCAACAATATCAATTTTTAAGGGATGAATAAGATTTTTGGCCAAAAGATCTAGGTAAACTTTTTTTTCTTTAATAAAAGCATCCATGACAAGTGATATTAGCAGCGTAGAGGGTCTTAAGTTATTTCCAGCAATTTTAAAAATTAGTTCATCTTTGTTAGAAAAGTGATTGATGACCATTTGAAATTGTATGCCCGTTTCCAATTTGAGTGCTGAAGCTATTATTGCTCGTGTATCCTCAAAGTACACACTCATTGTTCCTAGCCGAGCTGCTTCTTCCGAGCGACCTTGTAATTTAAATTTTCGGTAAGGAGTCTCTGCACTTTCAACCCACATCGCAAGATCACCGGCCGGATAGCGAATAATAGGCATAAGCCTTCTTGTTAAGTTTGTTATTAAAACCTTGCCGACCTTGTTTGTTTCAATAATAACTTCATTGCTATCAGGATCGATAATTTCAATAAAATTGGCACGATCAAAAACTCGATGTTCTCCCAAAAGGCAATCTCGAGAAGAGTATCCCAAGAGTCCAGCATCCACGCTTGCATACCCTACAGAAGCAATCTTTATATTGGGAATTAATTTTACAATCGCAGCATGTTGATCTGAATACAGTGCCTCTCCACCAAAAAGGATTTTATCTATTTTAATGTTTGGAAAAAGTTCTTTTTCATGATTATAAAATTCCAAAAGAGTTATTATGGCAGAAGGAACACCCACTAAAACATTAATTTTGAATTCTTCTAAAGTTTTTAATACTTGCAATGATTCGGTAGCTCCTGTAATTGGAAATTGCAGAATTTTTTTATTATTTGGCTGAATCCACTGTAGGGAGTCTTTTATAAAAAGAAAGGAAGCATATAAATCACCCACATAAAACAAATTGGCAAGCCTATCTCCATCTTCAATAATCCCTTGAGATATTCCCCAGCCAAAAGCTTCTGTAAAACTTTGCCACTCAAGAGAAGTAAAATATGAATATTTTGGTGAGCCAGTGCTCCCCCCACTTTTGAAAACAATTCCGTCAGGTGAAGCAGATGTTAACACATCGCTTTTCCAAAAATAGTTCTGATCCACAACAGGAAGATCTGATAATTTATCAAATTTAATATCCCTATAAAGTTCACGGTAATAAGGTGAAAGTTCTTTGGCGTATTCAACAATCTCGTTTAACGTCCACTTTTGTATACTCATTTTATTACCCTGTGATCTATAACATTTTTCAATTTACCGGTTTTACTCGTAAACTCTAAAATGTCACGTGATCCAATTATAATTTCAAAATCTAATACCTTATCAAGACGAACGGCTTCAGCTAAATCGTGATACTGATCTAAAAGTAATTTCTCCACCAATTCTTTCGTCATATTAGTTTTTGAATGATTCTCTATTTTAATAATAATTTTTTCTTTCAAGGAAGTGCTTCCAGCGTGCAAGTGAATTTGAAACGATTCCTGGAAATCCAAATGATCAATCATAATTTTTTGAAAACGTTGATAAGAAAGAAAAACTGTTCCAATACGAAAGACATCCCCTTGGCGTCCCATAAGTTCAAATCGAACTCCTCGTCTACCACATTCGCAATCACCTTCAATTATTTTACCAACATCTCCAATGGCATAACGAATTATTTTTTGACCTCTTCTAACTTTTGAGGTGAACAAAAAACGTCCTATTTCTCCAGTCTTTAATAATTTATCTTCCTCTAAAGAAACAACCTCCAGTTCATGAAGTCTCTCGTGAAGATGATGGATTGTCCCCGTTGAAAAAATGCACTGATAACCCAAAGGTCCCGCATCAACCGAACCATAGCTTGCTGAACGAATGACGTTAACACCAAACTCACTTTTTAGATAATCTCTTTGCGATACACTAAAATGCTCGCCACCGTAGTACAATTTCCGAATCCCATTATACTCCTTAAAACGTGCTCTATTTTCTGAAAAAAGTTGAATTAAGTAAGAGGGCATCCCCAAAAGTGTATTTACTTTATTATCAATTATAGTTTTACCAACCATCTCATAATCGGTACTTGCGCCCATCGGAAACTGAGTTGCTTGTAGTTTTTCTAAAATGCTAAAAAAACTGATAAAACCTCCATATAAATTTCCGGCATAAAATAAGTTCATACAGCGATCAGCCTTGGGATCTAGACCTGCAGCAAACAGTCCTTCAGCTGCTAAATCCATTTGTCGATGATAATCTTCATAGGTAAAGATTGAGAGTTTTGGCTCTCCGGAGCTACCTCCGCTGTAAAAGAACAGATCAGAATCTGAAGCATTAACTTCTAGCTTTTGAAAATCACTTTTTTCCATGATACTTTCATGTTGTGAATTTAATTTAAGTTGAATTTCTTCGAAAGCATTTTTATGACTAAATTGTTTTTTAGATTTTGAATCACTAAACGTTATTTTTTGACAATATCTTTGTAGTGCAAATACTCCATCATGCGGCTCCCCTAGATATGAATCAGTCATTTCACCAAGCTTACGAACCCGCTGAACACCTGAAAGAAAAAGGTCCTTAGATATTGCTTCGATTTCATTTGATTGCGCCCAGAGCCCTGCCGTTTGAAGATAGTTTTTAAGAGGCCGCAGATGAGAAACTATTTTATTTCTTGGCATTGGCTTTATCCAAAGACTGCGAAACAATGGTGAAGCATTAAGAGATGGTTGCAAATCAATAAATAAGCGCCACTCATTTCCTTTAGATGTTATTAATTCTCCTTTTCCTAAAATAGAATTTAGTCTCACCAGCTCGCTTACAACTGTAATTTCAGCTTGAGCCGCAGTGTCGGGCTTTATAATTGCAAACTGAGGAGAAATTTTTTCAAGGGCAATAGAAAGATTAAATGCAAAATTTTTTAACATTTCAAGGCTAGCATCTTCTATGAATACACATTGTGGACTTGAACATGCCATTTGTTCGTTCTGACATATTTCCTGCGCCAGGCTTGAGTAGAGATCTTCATCGTCAAGAGATAATTTACTAACATAAGAAAATGATATTTTGTGTCCCCACTCTATAACTCTCGATGACTGTGGAGCAAGTTCTCTGATATTTTTGAGACTTTCTTCAGATCCCCAAGCAGAAATACCATCAGCTATAGAAAAAATATCTCGCATGTAATTTCTATCAGTAGAGGGAATCCTGCCGATATAAAGATAATTTTTAAGGATTTGCAAATCATCTAACCTGCAAAGTTCATGAAAAAAAATTGCAGCAAATTGACCATCTTTTCTTGCAAGTTTTAGTATGTTCACATTACCACTAAGTAGTCCCTCAATTACTCCCAAAACTCCAAGGATTGGAGAATTGTTTGGAGTTACATGAATCAAGAGTCCGAGTGGATACCAGGATTCAAAATGATCTTCCTTAAAAGATATTCTCTTTAATTCAAAAGGGAACTCTGTTCCGAATTCCCGACGCATTTTAGTTCTCAAACAATTAGGTTGAATAAACGAAATGAGTGAACTCATCAACTCCACGGCTTGATCTAAACTTGATACGTCATCTCGATTTTGTAGTTCAGAAATTAATTTTTTATATAAATCATCACTTGGGACAAGTTTTTTTGTAATTTTTTCTAGTGAAGTAAAAAGTAGGTCATGCGATATTGGATGCTGGGCCCAAAAGGACTTGTTATCTTTATTAAAATAAAATAGTTTTCTAAATTTAAACTCATCAACAATTTCACCTTGAAATAAATTGCAGTTGATTGTCATGATGCCAATCCTTTTAAAAGCTCACTGGCCGCAAGAGCACAGCTTTTATTCTTAGAAATTCCAGCTCTTCCATGAAGTCTAAAAAATGGAGTTTTGAGACCACATTTGCATGATTGGGATCGGTGAAGTGAAGCCAGATCACCCATAATTACCGAATGAGCAGGCATCGATGTTATGTAAGGAGAAATAAAATGTAGAAAACCTTTTTGATCAAAACCTAGAGGCTTGAGTGTCTCAACATCGCGAATAAAAACACGGGACCATGTTGGAATGTGAAATTCATGCTGAGAACATTCAACATAAGGAATACAGTGCTCAACTGAGCCAAACCCATCTCTAAGTCTTTCATTGGGAATTCCCAACATTTCTTCTACCAAACTATAAAATTGATTTTTTTCAATTTGCTTCTCAGCATTTCCTTTCCACCCTCCCCCCAGAAAGACTAAGGAATCAGGGTGAAGTTTTAAAGGTGCTAAATCTAGATTTTTCATTCTTTCCAGAACAAAATAAAAAAATGAAGGAAATCCAAATAATCGAACTGGAAGACCTTGCTGAGAAAACTTTTTTAACGCTTCTATAGTTCCATAACAATCAAACTCATGACCGCCACTTCCATTGAGCTTAAGCGCGTAAAAAACTTCGTTTACAGGAGCGTATTTGCAAAGAAAATTATCAGTATAAGCTGTTCCTAACTTTGAAGAGCTCTGAGTTTCGTAACTAAAAAGCACATAATTACAGCTTTGTGCTGGATTAACCCAATCATATTTTGCAAAAATCCAATCTACCATTCTTTGGGCGGACTTTATGGTCCAATTATCGAAGAATATTTGAGATTTTTGCCCTGTCGTTCCCGAAGAAGTTAGGTGCAACACCACGTCTTCTTTATTAACTGAAAGAATTTCATTTGATTTGAAAAAGTGAGCCCATAAATGCGGAATGAGAAGACAATCATCCAATGTTTTTATCATTTCCACGTTAAATTGCTGTGAAGCTGCTAGTTTGTTATAAAATTCACTTTGATTGATGTGCCACTGTGTAATTTCCTTCATTGCATCTAGAAAAATAGATTCACTTTTAATTAAATCTTCATAAGGATCAATCAAGTCACAGATTTTTTGAACAGCGCCTAGCGTTTTATGATTCGGAACTTTAAGATTTTGGTCCATAAATTACCTCTATGGTATCTAGATTTATTTTTTTCCAAGCTTCCACATATTGATCTATGTAAGGCTTAAAAGACGAGACTACATGCATGCCTTTAAAGTTTAGAGGCTCCATGGTTCTACTCATCACAATATAATCTTCATAGTTTTTATTCACTTCTCTCATCGCAGGATAAATCGCCGAAGGCAGAAAATGTCCATTCAAAAGAGTTTCTAGAAGTGGCGTTTGCTTAACATTGACTAGAACCTCTAGATAAGAAACGCCAATATCATCCAAAAGCATATAAAGACTTGTTAATTTTCCATTTAATTCAGATATTGGCTTGGTCGCTTTAATTAATGTGCAGTAGCCATCTCGTTTACTAAAATAGGCAAAAATATCTATGCGTCCATTTTTTTCTGAAATAATCATATTCGGCGTATGAAATGGAAAGAATCTATCACTGGGCTCAGGAAATTTCTCTAAAAATTTTCTATAAACATAATCAGGTGCTCTAATTATATCAAAATCCCAATCTTCATTGGCTTCCTGTATTTCTATTTTTGATATCAGATTTTCGATCGGAATATTAGCTTGAGGTACCAGATTTTTCAAAATGCGATAAAGTGGCATTACGCTTGAGGGTACATTTTCTTGCGTCTTTCTATTTTCTAAAATTCCATTTCGAAATTTTGCAAAAAGCGAAACTGTTTCATATTGGCTTAATCGGTGCGCATTTGGAAAAATACCTAATGGTAAGTAATTATTTTTTATGAAAATCATTTGCGGACCAACCGTAATTGTTCTAGTCGTTGCGTAAAGAGAATTCAATCTTTGATCTTTCTCTAAAAAAAACTCACTTACATTGGCAACTAATTCATTACCTATTTTGTGACGTTGGTAATTTGGATGAACGACCAAGCCAACCATTTTTCCAATTTTATTATAGCTATCAATCTCAACAATAATAGCGCCAGTAATAATTCGATTCATTACATCTCTAGCAACCAAACATTTATGAGATTCTTTATTCAAAATAGCTTTCTTCAGTAAATCAGGATCATTTCCATATGCGATTGGATATTTTGTTCCATAAACCTGTCGGTAAAGATTAATCATTTCGTCAATATCGTGAACATCAGCTTCTTGAATTTTAATTTCTATACCGATTTCCATATTGATCCTTTTAAGTAAAATGGCATTGCAAATGAAGATATTAATATGATGTATCCGCAAGCTTGCGCAAAATTAGGAATAAAGACTCTAGGGAAAATCAAACCTGATAACCCTAAGGAAAATGGTACCGAAGCAGCAGAAATTATATTTACGGCATTCATTATTGCTGGAATTTCATTTGGTTTTAACGACATTTGAAAATATGTCAACACTTGTATATTTAAAAAGGTAGTTACTATTCCAATAAAAAATAAAATTAAAGCTCCTTGCCAACTAAAGCTTGAGGAGGCAAAGATAACAAAAAAGAGTCCAAATAAAAAAGAGACAATGGCAATCATGGAAATGCGTTGACCATTTTGAACTTGCCAATTTGTTAGTGAAAGAACAAGTGCCGTTAACAAGGCACCAATTCCCATAGCACCTTCTATAACAGCTAAAGTGCTCGCATCACCATTATATCTTTTTTCGACATACCAAGGAATCATAACTAGGATTGGAGTAAATATTAAGTTCAGAAAAAGAAAACTCACCAACATTCTCCTAATATCAGGATATTTTTTTAAAACCCCCCATGAGCTATTGCCTTTGTCACTTGTACTACTATCATCTTTTTTAATATTTAGAATTTTTAATTGAGTTTGAATAATTCCTGCCCAGAAAAAGCTTAAGGCGTTGATTAATATTACCGTTTTTAACTCCAAAAAGCTTAGAAGGTATATTGCAAAAGTTGCCCCTAAAATAGTTGAAAGTGAAAGACTTGAATCAATTAGTGAATTTAAGCCAACTACTTTTGAATCATCTACCAACAAGGAAGGAAGAGATAAAATTGATGGATTAAATAGACTTGCACCTATACCGACAAGAAATGTTGAGATGAATAAAGCTACTAAGAGGTTATATCCTGAAAGTGAAAATCCCCACATTGCTAAAAATAAAATACTTAAAACTCCCCCTCTAAAAAACTCAGTATAAATTAAGGTCTTTAAAGGCCCATTGATACCTATTATTTTCGTGGTAAAAAATGAAAAAATGAGGTGAGGAAGAAAACTAAAAGCCAAAAACCAGGGTACAATATTTATAGAATAATTCTTTGTCAGATACCAAACGAGACCAATAGACATCATCTTTTCACAAATGCTTGAAACCAATTGTGATGAAAAAATCAGTAAAGAATTCCGATCCTGAAAAATTTCGAATTTGATGTTATTCATAACCTTATTTTAGTGGGAGAAACCACCATTAAAAAGAAGGAAGAAATGATTGTCGATAAGTCTAGTCCAGTAAAGAGAGTATGCTTTCCGCTAAATTCCGTGCCTCAATCGGCTTAACGATAAATTTAGTTACTAGTCCATGGACAAAGGCCTGATCTTCTAACTGACCAGTGGCGACCATAATGGTATGAGGGGAATAAGCTTTTAACAATTCCAAAGAATCTCCTACGCTTTGCACATCAAAAAGTATGAGATCTGGTCTAAGATCATCTAATAAATAAAAATAAGCTGTAATGCTTTCAGTGGTATAGATTTCGGCCCCTGTGGCTTTTATGGCAAATTCCATCATTGATCTTAAAAAGGGATTCCGTTCAATATAAAATATTTTTTTTTGAGATAATTGAGGCTTTACCATGACAACATTTTCTTGTTACTCTTGATAAATGTCAAATCTTGTTCGAGTAATTGATAATATTTCAGGATCCGTTCTTTTTGAGACAATCATCGAAAAGATTGAAGATGCTTACCAATTTGCCTCCCTAATGGAAGAGCAAGGCGTAGATGTTAAAATAGAAGCTCCAGGTTTAGCAGAAAGTCTAATAGAATCACTTGGTGCGAGTGAGCAAGAAATTTCAGAATTTAAAAAAAGCTTAGATGAGGAAGTTTTATCTCATGAAGATGACCTGGGCTGTGCGATTTGCCCACCTTCAAAATCAACAAACCACTAACTATATGATTGAAACGCTAAAAGATTTTTATCGTTTTTTTAAGAAAAATAAAAAGTGGTGGTTAATTCCAATTTTACTTTTTTTAATTTTTTTCGGTGCACTTATTATTTACGCAAATGGTAGTGCGATTGCTCCTTTCGTCTATTCTTTCTTTTAAAGAATCAGAAAAACTAGAATGGATCTGAAAAATCTGAAATATTTTCTTTACGATGGAAGGTCGTTGAATATTTTTTCCATTTTTTCATAAGGCGATCTCTACCCAGCATTGAGAATATTGCATGAATAGTTGAAAAAACCATTAAATAAATCAAAGTGAAAATAATTGTTGTATTTATTTTTCCTAAAAATTCTCCAAGAATCATCCACTTGACACGTAAAGTATTGAGTTTATGTGGAAAAAAATAACCCATGATTAGAAATGCCAACGACAAAAAAATCAAAACAGGATGAAATTGACCCTTTTTTAATGCAGGAATTACAAAACCAACAATTGCAAAACCAAATGCTAATATATAGCCAAACTTTCGATTGATATGAATATCGGAATAATTATTAGTCATTTTCAAATGCGCTCACCCATTGATTTTTTAGAAGTTCACTACTCTGCTCTTTTTTTAATATTAAAAAATTTTCTAACACTAAAATATCAATATCTGTTGTCATAAAACAATTTAAAGCTTCTTCTGGTTTGCAGACGATAGGCTCGCCTCTAACATTAAACGATGTATTGATAAGTACCGGACATCCTGACATTTGGTAAAAACATTTTAGCAATTTATAAAATCGAGGATGTATCTCTTCATCTACAATCTGTATTCTAGCCGAGCCATCAACATGAGTGATCGCAGGTAAAGACATCGAATCATTTACCTTTGTAGTAAAAAGCATATAGGGCGAATCCTTATCGGCTTCCCAATCAAAATAATTTGATACTACATCTTTTAATACCGCAGGAGCAAATGGGCGAAATGACTCTCTTTTTTTAATCTTCAAATTCATAAGAGATTGCATGTTTTGATATCGAGGGTCACCGATAATGGAACGAGCCCCTAAAGCTCTAGGACCAAATTCCATTCTTCCTTGAAAGAAACCGATGACATTACCTTGTAAAATTTCAACACATATTTTTTTATCCAAATCTTCATACTCAGAATAAAAATGATACTTAACATTCTTAGTCTTTAAAACTTCTTCAATTTCAATATTGGTGAAGCTCGGTCCAAGTAATGATCCCATCTGAAAATTTTTTTCTATAGATCTTGGATATTTCTTAACTTGGTAGTAAAAGGCTAAAGCCGCGCCGAGCGCTCCGCCCGAATCACCTGAAGCAGGTTGAACCCAAATATTTTTAAATAGCTCAGATTTTTTTAATTTTCCATTGGCAACACAATTAAGGGCTACCCCACCGGCAAGTGCTAAATTTTCAGATTTAGTTAATTTTTTTATATGCCGAGCTATCTTCAAAACAGCAATTTCGGTTACCTCCTGAACTGAGGCTGCTAAATCTTTATGAAAAGTTAAAATTTCATTTTCATTATTTCTTTGTGGATGATTAAACAGCTGAACAAATTTGTCCGTGAACATTTCATTTTCTTTTGTAAAGTTAAAGTAATCTAGATTTAACTGAAAACTGCCATCATCATTTAACTGAATCAAATTTTCCAAGATAATTTTCGTATAAAGTGGTGTCCCATAAGGAGCTAAACCCATCATTTTATATTCACCCGAATTAACCTTAAACCCTAAGTATCCAGTGAAAGCAGAATAAAATAATCCAAGAGAGTGTGGAAAATGTATTTCAAATAGCGGCTTTATCACTCCTTCGGTTGCATGCCACCCACTAGTTGTTGCCCACTCTCCAACACCGTCTAGGCAGAGAATTGCAGCATCGCTAAATGGTGAAGGATAATAAGCTGAAGCGGCATGAGATAAATGATGCTCACTAAAAAAGATTGGAGGAATTTTTTCACCTATATTTTTAAATTCATTTCTTACTAATTTTTTAAAATAGATTTTTTCTTTTAACCATAAAGGTATAGCTTTTAAAAAAGTTCGCAATCCAAAAGGTGCATAATTAAAATAAGTTTCTAGCAGACGATCAAATTTTAGAAATGGCTTATCATAAAAAATAATTGCATCAACTTGATCTAAAGTTATGCCTTCAAAGTTTAAGCAAAATTTGATTGAATTTTTAGGAAAAGATTGATCGTGCTTTTTACGTGTGAATCGCTCTTCCTCTGCAGCTGCGACGAGTACGCCGTCGCGCACTAGAGCGGCAGCACTGTCATGGTAAAAGCAAGATAAGCCTAATATATACATTTTCAATTTTTCCTAATTAATATATTATATCAAAAATGAAAATAAAAATGACTTTCCTCATATTTCTCTTTCCTTTTTTGTGTTTTTCATCAAATTCAAATGACAGCATTCGAGAAAACACATTTGATTTTAATGGCGAAAAAATCACTGAAATTCTAAAAATTTACTTTTTAGATGATAAAAATTTTAATAACAACAAACAGTTATTTCAAACGATTGGTAATACATTCCCGATTAATTCACATGTTATACACATCAAAAAAATTAAAGATAAAACAATCTTTGAAGCCAAATACACAATTGGAGATTATGGACTAAGAGTTTTTCCAAAAAATTCTTCTGCTAAAAAAGATAAAAACCATCTAATAATTGCAGGAGATTCTATGGTTTTCGGAGAAGGATGCCAAGATAATGAAACCATAACTGCACATTTATCTAAAAACTTACCAGATTATGAAGTTTTAAACTTAGGCCATAGGGGAGGTGGACCACATAACACCCTTGCTCTTTTTGAAAATTATCCAATTGAAAAATTAATCAATCAGAAAAAAGGCATTTTTATGTATGATTTTTTTACTCAATACATGTTTGAGAGAGTTATTGGTTCAAAAAATTATGTTGCCTGGGATAGAGGTCAAAGTCCCTATTATGATTTAAATAATAATGGCGAATTAGAAAGATACGGTAATTTCAATGATCGGTTTTTTACTTCTTTGATTTATAAATTCATAAATTCATGGCCTTGGCTTAATAAGCTGCTACCGATTCTTCCTAGGATCAATGAACATCACATCAATATTATAACTAAAGTCTTTGTTAAGATGAAAAAAGCTTATTTAAGCAAATTTCCAGATGGTAAATTTTTTGTGATTATAAATAACAGTTCTGTTTTCAATCCAGAAAATTCAATTCAAATACTAAAAAATAATTTAATAAAAAGTGGAATTGAAATTATTGAACTTCCTTTTATTCCGTTGCTAAACGAAACTTATAACTTCAAAGACGGTCATTTCAATGGTCGCGGTCAAAAGTTGCAAGCTGATGCTATTTCTCATCATATTTTGCTAAATTAATTTTTCTGTCCTAGCTTTTAGAACTTTTACTCAGAGGAATTAGATGGATTCCTAAATTATATACTCTCGTTTTATCACCTTCGGATAAAAACTCGGCCATTCGAATTCGAAATTTTTTTATTTCTGCTTTAGCTTCTTTTATTCTTTCTTCATTTATGGCCAGAGTTATTGAAGTAATATCTCTTTCATTAATGTCATCTTGCTCAAGCGAAGAAATTGACTTATTTAGTATTTGCTTTTGATAATGACGAATTCCCGAACTTGCTACCTCCGTAGATGCAAGCATATGGGCCTGAGTTTTATAAAGTTTTCCACATTCATCTCGATCAAGAATTTCAAGTCTTAGAAGTCTATCTATTGCCAAGTTTATTTCAAGTTCACTTACGTTCAGCATTTTTGCCATCCACTTATGATCTTCTTTAAAATTGGCAATCAATAGCAATTGAGTAATACCGTAGTGGTACCACTCCTTAAGAGCATTGAAGCAGTCTATATTTAAATCTTTTTCTTTAGCATTTGCCTCATCACTTATATCTTTTTTTACTGAAAAGTAGCAAGAATAAAGACCTGCTCTTTCCTGCGGGTTTAACACTAAAGCATCAGCGATCTTTAAGGCTAAATTAAAAGTCAATTTTCTTTTTCCTGATAAGACGCGAGATAAAACAGCTGGACTAACACCAACCAATCGAGAAAATGATCTTAATGAAAAATTTGGAATGACTTTGCTTTTTTCTTCAAGAATATTGGCAAGCCAAGATTGAGCTAGCGAGTTTTGAGAACTCTGTTCAGTGGATTCATTCATAGTTTTATTATGAAGTAATTTTAAAAATTTGAAAGAGTTTTTGACAACAAGCTGTTGTTAATTGGCAACAGTGGATCTTAATACTCGGGATACAAAAAGATTAAATAAGTTGGGTTACGACTTGTTGCCAATTATTTTAAAAGTATTCAAAGTTTCATTATCAAGTAATAGTAAATACCAAACCATCATGACCAAACTAAAATTTCCTACTTCCAAGGTCATATAGATAAGGCAATGGAATATAATTCCAAGAATAATCAAAACTTTTCTAAATTTTCCGAAAACTAGAAAAATAAATGATATTTCAAATATCAAAATAAAATAATTCATGATTCGAAGTAGCCAAGAAAAATACTTAACTATATAAAAATTTAATTCAACACTCTTGGCCATAATTGTCCATGAAATTATATACTCTAAAGCACTCCCATTCAAAAAATTTGGATCTGCTAATTTTTTTGCTCCTGCGAGAAAATAATATAGCCCCAAAAAAATGATCAATATTTTCTTAATGCCAGGATCGTATTTTTGCTTTTGATTCAATGGCAAAAATAAAAAGCTTAAAAAGAATAAATTTATAATTGGTTGAGGTTCATGGATTATATAAGGATTCCAATCATAAAAAGATAAGTTTATTAAATACAACAAGACCAACCCCAATCGATTTAAAGTGCCTCTATAAAGCATTCCCAAAAGTATGAAGGTGAGTAATACCAAAAACCATCTCAAATAAATACTTTCGGATAATACCAAAAAGGAAATTGAATCTTCCCAATATTTTTTTTTCATCCACCCCTGGGCTCCAAAAAATTCATTCATGCGTGGAAAAAGACTAAGATAATAAAGCATTTGAACAGCGGCTAAACCCTTTCTAAATAAATTTATCTCTGAAGGAATTAATTCTATTTTATCGGACATCTGTACTCCACGCCGAGACCAGAGGAAGTATCGTTCTCTGCTGAATTTGTCGCCTCCGGTATCCAGCTAATGATTAAAGTTTTGGTATAATCCTCTAGCGAGCGACATAGATAATATAGTACAAAAGGACATTCTCTGCCTCCTTCGCGGCATTCGCTCATCCACTGGAAAGGTGCTTTAAATTCATACCACCCCAAATGTTCTGCCTTAATTGTATTAGTACCTCTTGCTGACTTATAGCGAATTTGAAAGTTATTTTGGTAATAAGCTGCTGATTTATTTTTTTTTGCAAGCATGAGGGTCATGTCAGCAGTAAAGGGAGTCATCGGTATATCAAGACCAATCGTATGCATTTGATAGATAAGTCGGCCATGGGGAAAGTGCGCTGCGATCACCATGAGTATGATGATAGAAGTGAAAATTAATCTCTTAATAATTTTAGCGCCCATGTAGGTATTATAGTGAAAAAGTAAAAAAAAAGCCCGCACTTCTGCGGGCTTCTTAAGCGCTTTAAGTAGGGTTAGAACCTATGGCACTTATTTAAGATCTTTGAATTTATCAGCTAGAGTTGCAGCTTTTACTTTATCTGTAGATTTGAACTCTCCACCATGAGCAGCTGCCTTCATTGAAAGTGCAATTTTCTTTGCTTCCTTATCAACAGAGATAACCATCGCCTTAGCCTTGTCACCCTTTTTTACAATATCTGATGGCTTTTCAACTCTTTCTTCAGAAAGTTCTGAAATATGAATTAAACCTTCGATACCTGTTTCTAGTTCAACAAAAGCTCCGAAGTCAGTCACACGCACAACCTCAGCTTCTACAACTGTCCCCACTGGAAATCTGGTTTCGATTTTCTTCCATGGATCTTCCTCGAGTTGCTTAAGGCCTAGAGAGAATTTCTGATTTTCTTTATCAACAGCAAGGACCATTGCTTCAACAACTTGACCTTCTTTGAACTCAGAAGCTAGCTCTATGTTCTTTCTAGTCCAAGAAATGTCTGAAACATGGATTAGGGCATCCATATCTTCGCCTACTTCAACAAAAACACCAAAGTCTACGATTGATTTAACTTTTCCTTTAACCTTGTCTCCAACTTTATATTTAGCAACTAGAGCGTCCCAAGGGTTTGGCTGAAGCTGCTTAAGTCCAAGAGAGATTCTCTTGTTTTCCACATCTACATCTAAAACCTGTGCTTCGATTCTCTCTCCAGCATTAAAATGTTTGGTTGGGTTTTTAATTTTATTAGTCCAGCTCATTTCAGAGACATGGATTAATCCTTCAATACCATCATCTAGTTCGATAAAGACACCGTAGTCTTTTACAGACACTATCTCACCAGCAACTTTAGTTCCTGGGATGTATTTAGCCTTAGCTTCTTCCCATGGATTAGCTTGTACTTGTTTTAAACCAAGTGAAACTCTTTCCTTATCAGTATCAAACTTAAGAATCTTAACTTCGATTTCATCACCAATATTTAAGATATTGCTTGGGTGCTTAACTCGTCCCCAAGACATATCTGTAATGTGAAGAAGACCGTCGATACCACCAAGATCAATGAATGCACCGTAGTCTGTAATGTTTTTAACAATACCTTTAACAACCATTCCTTCTTCAATCTGAGAAAGAATTTCGCCGCGCATTTTTCCACGCTCTTCAGCTAGAATTGCACGACGAGAAAGAACAATGTTCCCTCTTTTCTTGTTGAACTTAATAACTTTGAATTCCATTGTTTTACCAATGAACTTATCAAGGTAACGAGTAGGACGAATATCAATCTGAGATCCTGGAAGAAAGGCTTTTACGCCAATATCAACAGACAACCCGCCTTTAACTTTAGCGATAACTGTACCTGTTAATGCCTCTCCAGATTCACAAGCAAGGGAAATTCTATCCCAAGCTTTTAGGATTTCAGCCTTATCTTTTGATAGGATTAAATTCCCCATGTTTGATTCTAATTTTTCCAAATAAACTTCGATTGAATCACCAGATTTAATTTTTAGTGAGCCATCGTAATTTTGGAATTCTTTCACCGATACAAGACCTTCTTGCTTATAACCGATGTCGACTGTGACGTAATCTTGACCGATGTTGATAATTGTTCCTTTGAACACTTCACCTTCTTCAAAATTTTTAGATACAGACGTGTTGAGTAGTTCACTAAAATCAGTTTTGGTTACGGTTTCAACGTCTTCACCAATGACAACGTCATACCCCTTCATCCAATTTTGTTTTAGTTCTTGTTTTTGAGCCATAAATACCTCGAGAATTTTTTTTACCCAGAATTTTCATAATGGGCCTCCAGCGTAACCTTAAAAAAGTATGACCAGAATTTGTTTGGGCAATATACCCATTTTCAGAGGCGTTGTACAGCGAATTGACTACTTTTCTCGAAAGAGTCGCCCCCTTCTAAGGACCACCCTTGAATAAAGTCCCAATAATGAAGTTCTATAATTCTTGAAAGAGTGTTCTCTTTCAAGAAAAAATCTATATAGTCTAGCCTTATCCCTGTAAACAGCATTTCCAAGAATTGCTTTCTCCCATTTGTCCTTTAGCTCACGAGCATCCAAGAGCTTATAAGTTTCACCAACACCTTCAAAATCTTCAAAAATTCCAGTCGAACAGAAGTTTCTAGGAAGAATAACTGGCACCTCGGCCAAAAGTGCCTTAATTGCAAAATCCTCCACTAGTTCATTTGAAGTCGTGCTAATCCACAAATCCAGATGTGGGATTACTTCCCCGGCATTTTGCGCCGCAACAAACAAAATGTCATCTTCAAGTTGTTCTTGCTGAATAAACTCCATTAAATCTGGAAGAAATTCTAATTTTTGAAATTCGATAACACTAATAAAAACTAATTTGCTTTTTGTTCCTCCTGGATTTTTTGCATTTAGTACCTTAAGCGAAGACAGCAATGGCCTCAAGGACTGCTCGCTCTCGAGCGAAGGAGAGACAAAAGTACCTGCGAGGAAGTAATTTTTATACAAGTCAAAATTAATATTTTTTGCGATCTCAGGACTTTCGTCTTCATTGCTTAAACCCACTCCGAAATATTCGATTTTTTTTTGAGGTAGGGCCAAGTTTCCAATCGAATCATTTTTTAAATTTTTATTAACTAAAATTAAAGAATCTATTCTCGAAATAAGTGGTTTGTACCAAAAGTGCTGCAAGGGTTTATCGATAACGTGATCCTGGGTTATCACAAGTGCCGTTAAATTTTCGGTCTTTAGTTGAAAACTAAGAGAAAAAAGTAACCTAAAATCATAACAATGAACCAAGTCTATCTTTATATTTTTAAGATATTTATTAATGGGAAAATGCTTATGAAAAGAACTAAATCGATTTAAGAAATGTTCCTTAAATGCAATAATGTCTATGCCTGACTTAATCGCAAGCTGAGCTATATATGAATCTTCATTGGTGCATAAGTAAACGTTATAACCATACTTTTGCGCCAACAAAATATCCCTAAAAGCAAAACGCTCTTTAGTACCCCAATTCTTTGTTGGAATAATATATAAAATATTTCGAGCATACTTATTACCCAAATCTGACTCTCACTATTTTACCAAAATGCCAGGTTTATATTCCACCACTTCCCCATAGATTGAACCAATCTTAACCTTTGCTTGAAACTTAAGAAGTCTCTTTGACTCATCAGTGGAATACCAAAAAATAATATCTCCACTTTTTTGCAAGACTCCAGGAAAATGAGTTTCTGCTTTCAAGCGAGTAGCCTTAATGTCTTTTGAATTGACACTAATCACTTCCTCTCCCATCACTTCAGCAGTCAAAAGCCAGGCTTTTCCACGAGTGCTAACAGGAAATTCGTAGTGATCTCCTTTTACCATTGGTAAACCTCTTACAAATTGAAGTGCTGAAAAAGAATCTTGAGTATAGCGAGGAATATAATTTTCAATTTTTTCATCTTTATTATTTCCTTCTTTAACTCTCTTATACCAATGAAATGTTTTTAACTTTTTAAAATCAAACAATTGAAGATCATCAACATTTTGTTTTTTTTCTCTCTGTAACAATGAATACTTTATGGGTAAAAAAGTATTCTTATCAATAAAGGTTTCAATGCTATCATCTAGCCAATAAAAATATCGATAGGCATCCTTGGATTTGAAACGAGCAAAATAATGATATGCCATCTTGTCGCCCACTTTAACAACATCCTTTGATGATATTGTAATGTACCCAGCCGTAACTCCAAGGTAGGAAATAGCCATAATAGATTGTTCACCTTGATAAAAAAGATGTTTCACTTTTTCATATATGGGCTTCGATTTTAAATCATAATCCTTTAATTCTTGTGGGTAATCGGCCGGATAAGAAAGCACTGCTCTTGCCTCAGATTCATTGGTCTTATTTTCAGTGACATTGGCAGAAATTTCTTTAGAGTTATTAGCTTTTGAAGATTCTTTTTTATTTTTTTTGCTCGATTTTTTTGAGCTATCAACTGGCAATTCAGGAGTTGGAGAAGTAGTAAGCTTCGCACCGTCTTGCTTTAACTCACTAACCTTTACATCTTTTTCTTGAAAATGAACCGCTTGATCTTTAGAAATTTCAAAAGAATTAACCAAGTCTTTATTTTCAGAATTATTGAGCAGCGAAACTTTTTCGTCCTCAAAACTTCCGCAGGAGGACAAAAAAACTAAAGAGAAAATCAATACAACAGAATGAATATTCATAATTTAACCTAACCGTAATTAATATATATTTCTAAAGCAATTATCTACCATCTCTTTAGTGTCTTCTTCACCGGACATAAATCTTATATCTACTTCTAAAAAAACAATTGAATCATCATTGATAATTTTATTTATTCTCACGATATCCTTTTCAGTTGTTACGATAAGCGCATCTTCATTTTTAGCATATGACAGTAGTGAGTTAATTTCATTTAGAGTGAAAAAATGATGATCTGGAAATGACTCTGTAACTAAAATCTCAGCTCCCAGTTCTTCTAGCATTTTATGAAATGACTTAGGATTGGCTATACCTGAAAGACAAACAATTTTTCTGCCACGAATTTCTTCTACTGAGCAAACTAAATCACTGGCAGCATTATAAAAACCCTTTGGATGAAATGCAATTTCTGCAAATTTAATCCCTGTTGGCAGGTGGGGATTCAAAAGTTCTTTCAAGGAAAGAATTTGTTCAGATGAAACCTGATTTGCCCTACCTAGAACAATCAGATCAGCATCTTTAAGAGCGCTAAAACCTTCTCGCATATATCCAAGAGGAGCTACTTTATAAAGCTCCAAAGGCATGAGCAAATCAAAAAGAACAATATTAATCTTACGTTTAATTTTAATATGCTGATGGCCATCCTCGAGAATAACTACATCTGGCCCTACTTTTGAAAAATAAAAACTTAAGTTCTCGCTTCGTTTTTTTCCAACTACTATCGTAGCGTTTTCTAGTCGTCTGGCAAAGACCAAGGCTTCATCACCATACTCTAAAGGATCTGGATTAATTTTTTTTCCTGAGGTAATTAAACCGCTTGAATTTTCAAGTTTCCCCTTATAACCCCTCATTAAAACTAAAACATGCTTATCTTTTGAATTAAGATATTGAGATAACCAAAGTGTAAGAGGTGTTTTTCCAGTGCCACCAAAAGTAAGGTTTCCAATGGAAATGATCGGAACCTGAAATGATCGTTGCTTTAAAATCCCGTAATCATAGCAAGCCCTTCGAACATAATGAGCAGAATTCCAAATCCAAGAAATTGGGGAATAAAAAATTGTTTTAATTTTAGGAATCGATTTTTTTTCCATAAGAATTTTCAATCACATCACAAAGGTATTGGGAGATATTAATATCCTCACCTTTAACCAATATTTTGGTTGTTTTCAATTGCTCTTTAAGCTCATTATACTTCCTATGATTATAGTACCAATTCCTGATTTCAGACACGATATTATAGCTAGTCACTTTATCTTGAAGCAATTCTGGAAAAACCGAACGATTATGTATGATATTGGCCAAGCTTATATGTGAACGATACTTAACAAATGTTTCAAAGATAAAAAGATTGAGTAATGAGGTTTTATAACAAACAATAGTTGGAACTTCAAACAATGCACAAGTTAAGGTAACGGTACCGCTGGCAGCTAAGGAAAAATCTGCTTGCTTTAGAGCAATTAGCAAATCTTCATTTTGAAAAATCTTTTCAAAATATTGATCGTAAGGAGCATAAAGTGATTGATTTACGGATGAAGATTTAACGATTGATAAACTGATCGTGATTTCTTTTTTTAATTTGATAAATGAATCTATAAATTCAGGTAACAATTTTTCAACTTCAGCATTTCTTGACCCTGGCAAAAGCAATAAATGAACAGGATTAGAAAACTTTTTGGAATGAAATTCTTTCAAGTCCTTTTTATAAGTCGTCAGTAAAGGATGATCGATACTTATGACATGTTTTAATCCTCTTTCACTAAACCATTTTTTCTCAAACGGAATGATTGTAAATAGTGTGTGAACTGCGGCTGCAAGCTTTTGTACTCTGTATTCTTTCCAGGCCCAGGCTTGTGGAGCAACATAATATAGAACTTCAACACCTTTAGCTTTTAGCTTTCCTGCCAATTTCAAGTTAAATGATTGATAATCAATCAGGATAGCTACCTTGCACTGTCGCTTGTCAACCTCGGCCAGAATGCTCTTCATTGCCCTTAAATAAAAGGGAATTTTTGCAATGACTTCACTATAACCCCAGGATGAAAAATCATTGAGATGATATAAAAGTTCTAAACCTTGAGACTCTAATTCATTTCCTCCAACTCCAAAAAAATGTGTGTTGGGTAACTTGCTTTTTAAATCAGCAAAAAAACTTAAGGCGTGTTCTTCACCTGATTTTTCACCTGTAATGATAAGGCATGAATTCATTAAATAATTACCTCTAGACCACTTTCGACACTTTCAAGTACCTTATCGATAAGTTTTACTGCAAGCAAACCATCTTCCAGTGAGACAATCGGTTGTTTAGCATGAATGATCGAATCATAAAAATGCATATGTTCTAGCAAAAGGTGATCTCGTTTGGGGTACGATTCATTTTGCACGAAATCTGGTCCTTTATTCTGTCCATCAGCAATTTGAATTTCATTTTTCATCAAATCAAAAAGTATTGTACCAGAACAATTTGAAATCTCTAATTCACGAACCTCTTTCGTTTGATTCCGTCCAACCGTAATAGTTGCTTTGTGACCTGATTTAAATTTAAACTGAGACGTAACATAATCTAGTCGATTAGTTCTCATTTTAAATCCGATTGATTCTACACTATATGGAGTTTCACCAAGCAAATAAACCAACAGATCAAGATCATGAATCATAAGATCCTGAACGACATCAACATCTGTAGCCCTTCCCTTAAATGGAGCGACTCTCTTGAGAGAAAGATATGCAGGAGATTCAAAATATTTTTTAAATTCCTCTTTGCACTCCCATATTTGGTGAAAGCGCTCAGAATGTCCTACCTGGAGTACAAGATTTTTACCATTTAGGATTTCTTTTAGTTGTAATGCTTGCTTCGCGGTTTCTGTTAATGGTTTTTCACAAAATACATGTTTATTATTTTTTAGTAGGTACTCAACAATCTCAAAATGAAAAGATGTGGGTGTAACAACAATTGCAGCATCTATTTCTGTAATGCATTTTGAAATATCATCGACAATGATAGCGCTAGGATGGGCAACTCTAGCGGCTTTTTGAGCATTTGGAAACTTTTCTACAATATATTTTAGCTCAGAAATATTTGCAAATGCTTCAACTTTTTGAGCATGCCATTTCCCGAGATGTCCATAACCAATAACTGCAATTTTAATTTTATTCACTTGATCCTTCTTTACTAAGAATTAAAAGGGGCAATTCCGATTTCCGATTTCCGGATCTGTTCAACCATTTCTTGAATAACCCGATTTTCTTTATATTCAATCATAAGTTCATCATGATCGATAAAAGCCCTTGGCGAAATATTGGATGATTCAATTGTTCGTAAAAAATCTACGACCTCAGAAATTTCTTGCTTAGAATAACCCTGACGTTTCATTCCAATAATATTGATTCCTTTTAAGTGAGCTCGATTTCCCATTGCCGTACAAAAAGTTGGAATATCCCGATCAATGGCCGATGCTCCACCAATATAAGCTCCTCTTCCGATAGAAACAAACTGTTGGATTTGAGTACCTCCACCAATAATGACTCTATCGCCAACTTTCACATGACCTGCAAAGTTCGTTGAATTAGCAATCGTGCAATTATTTCCAATAGTGACATCATGTCCAGCATGTACATAAGCCATAAATAAACAATGATCACCGACTTTGGTTACATGATTTTCTTTAAGCGTTCCTCTATGTATTGAAACATATTCTCGAAATATATTTTTCTTACCAATGATGGTTTGAGTGGGTTCTCCTTTATAGGAATTATCTTGAGGTGGTGCGCCGATAGAACAACCTTGAAAAAACTGATTTCCCTCTCCTATGACTGTGTGGCCATCAATCACCACATGTGAATGTAAAATATTATTCGGCCCAATTTCGACATTTGCTCCAATGATACAAAATGGACCAATATAAACCGTCTCATGTATTTTGGCACTGGGATCGATAATTGAACTAGGGTGTATAGTTGACATATATATATCCTTGTTACTGCATTTTAAGCGAAGCTAAAACTGTAGCCTCACTCATCAATTGTTCATTATGATAAATCTTGCATTCACTAGTTATCATTGGCCCCCTAACTTTTAGAGTCTTAGAAACAATAATTAAATCCATCTCCGGCAAAACCGGTTTTCTAAATCGTGCTTCATTTATTCCCAACAATGCGACATCCATCTTTAAGGCCATAGGATCTTTATGAACTAAAAACACGATGAAACTCGTAGCCTGTGCCATCATTTCAACTTGCACGACTCCTGGCAAAATAGGGTAATCTGGAAAATGTCCCTTAAAAATCGAATGATCTTTTTTAGTACGATAATGAGCGATGACTTCTGAACCATTGATTTCTTTTAAGTCTACAATCTCCCCCATTACTAATTTTCTGTCAGGAATCGAAATTGATTCAACTGAATCGATAAAAAGGAAAGGATCTCGATGAGGTAATATCTTTTTGATTTGCTCTGTATTTAAAATCATAAAACTCCTACTCTTTATTATTTCCTAGTGACATTTTGCGAACATATGCCAGTCCCTTCAACCATTCTTTTAAATTTCTTGCTGGAAATCCACCAACCACTTCACCATCACCAACATTACTGACAACGCCCGCGTTGCCTGAAACCTGAACACCTTTGCCAATTGTAATACCATTGCCAACTCCTGCCTTACCACCTAATACCGAGTAGTCGCCAATGGTTGAACTTCCACCAATAGCTACTTGCCCACATAGGATTACTCCCGCACCTAATTGACAATTGTGTCCTACTTGAACAAGGTTATCAATTTTTGTACCACGGCCAATAACGGTAGGTGAAAATGTTCCAGCATCAATACAAGAGCCACTTCCAATCTCTACATTGTCTTGAATTTCTACGCTTCCAATGTGCCATACCTTTAGGTGCTCACCTCTGAAAAAGTTATATCCAAAGCCATCAGCTCCTATGGAGCAATTTGAATGAATCCGAACATTTTTGCCAATTTTTACGTTGCGATAAATTACAGTATTTGAAAAAATTTCTGTTCCTTCATCGATTTCTACTCCAGACATTACAACGGTACCAGGATGAATTTTTACATTAGCCTTAATGATTACTCTTTCTCCAATAAAAACACCTTGAGCAATCCATGCACTGGAATCAATTTCGGTAGTGCCCATTTGCCGACCATCTACCATGTCGTTAGGATTGCCAATTTTTTCGTCATAGAATGATTTCGAAAAGCGTGATATTGCCAAATTTACATCTGCAACAGTCGCTAAAAAAAGAGTATTGGCCAATGCCAAAGATTTTAACTCCTCATTGAGACTTTCATAAAATTTTACATCAATGACGAGACCAATTTTATTATGGTGTCTTTTTTCATTCCATTCTTGGAAAAACTTTTTATTCTTAACAAAGAATAAATGATTTTCAGACATTCGGAATGAATCGGTCACTCCAGAAATAAAAATGTCCTTACTTCCATGAAGTATTTCAAAACTTTGATCAAGGCTTAGTAAGTTTTCTAGCTTCAAAACGAAACCTCTTTAAAAAATTTGGGACCCGTGAATCAAAACTGCTCCACGGATCCCCAATTGAGAAATATAAATAAAAGGTAAACTATTTAGGGAATTTTTTATTATAGGTTTTGATAACTTCTTCAGTTAATTCTTTTTCTTCTTTTGCATAAATAAAAGGGGCAGAAGCAGCTTCGTAAACGATGTCATAATCTGAACTTTTAGCAATATCATCAACAATTGCTTTAATCTTTTCTAGCAAAGGAAGCTTTAGTTTATTTTCCAATTCTTGAATTTCTTTTTGATAGCTTGCGGTTTTTTGTTGAATTGCGACTACTTTTTCCTGAATCTCTCTTTCTTTTTTACTTTTTTCTTTGTCATTTAATACGGCAGCTTTTTTCTGGTAATCATCTTGTAGTTTTCGAATCTTATCTTCTTCATCTTTTAAAACTTTTTGTTTTTCATCAAATGATTTTTTTAATTGATCTCTAACGCCAATTCCTTGGTTTACTGAAATGAGCACTTTTTGAATATCGACTTTTGCAACAGAAAATTTTGCCATTGCGACATTTGAAATTACCAATGATGCCAAAATAGCGATTAAAGACTTCATACTTATCTCCCCTTGAGAATATATCTTAAAACAATTGTCCTATATCAAAATGGAATTGAGAACCCTGATTTTTGTATTCTCCGGTCATTGGATAGCCAAACTCGAAGCGTAGTGTTCCAATTGGAGAAAACCACCTAAAACCAAAACCATAATCTGTATAAATTCTAACTTTATCAATCTTACCTGCATGGCCAGCGTCAAAAAAGAGTACCCATTTTAATCCCGCTTCTCGGGATAATGGATGTTGAAACTCAAGATTGCTAAATAGTGAAAAAGTGCCACCTGTATTAAAGGTTATTGTTTGACCAGCAGTATTTTTTGCTTGTTGCTTAGGACCAATAGCCTCGTAAGCATAACCTCTTAAGTTACGAGAGCCACCTAAGGTAAATTTTTCAGTTCGAGGTATTTCTCTAGAAGAGACTTCATCAAGCTTAGCAGTATAAAATCTTGATCTAAAAATAAGATCTCCCCATACTGGATAAAAGCCACGAGCTTCTGCCTCATTTTTTATCCACTTTTTATCTCCACCAATCCCAGTATATTCTGTTGAATAACTCAGAAAGATACCTTTACGAGCATCAGAGCGGTCATCGCGCCGATCGTGAACAATAGAGGTTTGAATCGATGAAGCTAATCCATTTTCGAGGGCTGGATTTATGGTTGGGTCATCAACCGATTTGATTCTAGTGTCCTCTAGCTTATAAGTTGTATAAAGATTGGTAAATGTCATAACGGGGTAACCCACTCGAACATTTAAGCCCTTCTTTTTTTCACTATATGAAGCCGATGTGTCGTCGTTGGTAATGAAGACTCCGCCTCCAAGAGACCATTTAGAATCTAGAAAATATGGTTCTGTAAAATCAATACTAAATGTATTGGATGAGCGAGCTAAATTTAAACTGAAAGTTAGATTCTGTCCAAGCCCCCTAAAGTTGGCCTGAGAAACAGAGGCTTGAAAAAATCCTCCTGTCGCTGTTGAATAACCAGCTCCAAGGGAAATTTGACCTGTGTTTTTTTCTTTAACTGAGATTTCTACATCCAGCACATCTTCTTTATCTTTAGGAGAGACAGTGTTGAAGACAATTGAATCCGGTTCAAAGAAACCTAATCGCTGAACATTTTCACGTGATTGGCGTAGTGCCGTTCCGTTAAACTTCTGCCCTTCTCTTATTAGTAACTCTCTTCTGATAACTTTATCGCGTGACTTTGAATTGCCCTTAATTTTAAATTTACCAAAATAAGCAATCTTTCCTTTTTCAAAAGAAAATTCAACATCAACTTTGTTTTCACCTGGAACAATGTTCAAATTTCTTATGACGTTGGCAAAGGCATAACCCTCATCCTGATAAAGTTCAGTCAAAAGCTGTATGTCCTTTCTTAATGATTCTTCTGAGTAGGTTTCTTTTTCCTTTAGAGACAATTTTTCTCTTAAATCACTTTCAGGAAAAAGGACTTCACCTTGAAAAGTAATCTTATTAATTGAAAACTGAGGTCCTTCATTGATTTTCATAGTAATGAAAACCCACTTCTTATCCTCAGAAACGGTAATTTCTGGAGTTCCGACATTGACCTGCAGGTACCCTTTCATTCGATAGAAGTACTTGAGTCGTTCTATGTCATTTTGGAAATTTACTTCTTTAAAGTTTCCAGAGCCTGACAAAAAGGAAAATAAGGAATCTTCCTGGGTCTGAAGAATACTTTTTATTTCTTCATCTTTAAAAGCCTTATTTCCTAAAAAGCTAATTTTTTTTACTTTTACTTTATCATATTCCTTAATCTTAAAAATCAATTCAATATTTTCTTCGTTGATTTTTTTTTCGGTATAATCAATAGAAGCTAAAAAATAGCCCTTTTCTTCGTAATGTTTGAGAAGTGATTGTAAGTCACCTTTCACTGAAGTTGTATCAAGAATCGAAAACACTTTAGTTTTTAATTGACCCTTGAGATCGTCATCGTTGAGCCCATCGTTACCTTCAAAAGAAATTTTGGTAATAATTGGTTTTTCTTTTACTTTGATTACAAGAACATTTTTACCCGCTATTGATTCTTGATAAGCTTCGACAGTATCGAAATATTTCATTGAATAAATTTTTTCGATATCTTTTTTAAGTAGGTAGTTATCTAAAACGATCTCAGGTTTTGATCCAATTTTTTCTAGTACTGCTTCCTTTTCTACTTTTTTAAGACCCTGAAGTTCAATGCGATCTATTTTGAATAAATCTATCCTAGGACCGAGATCTTCGGCCGAAAAAACGACTCCTGCAGTAAAGGCCATCCAAAGGGATAACGAGAGTAATCTCAGAGACATAGATCTCCACACCTGATGAAACAACTAAGGTATTAAAAAGTATCAAGAACAATACGATGTGCAAAGAGATTTCTAGGCAGTTACGAGCATTCCATCTTTCATGAGAAATTGGTTGTGAAAACTTTGTGCAATCTGGGGATCGTGGGTGACGACAACTAACGTAGCGTGAAATTCTTTAGCTAGCGTTCGCAATAAAAGAATAACTTTCTGCGAGTTCTCCGAATCTAGGTTCCCCGTTGGCTCATCGCAAAGCAAAAGTTTAGGCTTAAGTGACAAAGCGCGAATAATATTAATTCTTTGCTGCTCTCCTCCTGAAAGTTCATAAGGGTATTTCTCAAGACAATGGGTAACTTCAAGACTTTTGGCCAAAGATAAAACTCTTTGTACGACTTCAGCCATTTCATTTTTAGATAGACCTGCCAAACGTGCCGGCAATAATAAATTGTTATAACAATCCATAGATGAAAGTAAAAAATGAAATTGAAAAACAAAACCTACATATCGATTGCGATAGACTGCCAATTGTTCATCATTTAATTCATTCAAGTTTTTTTGGTTTACAACAACATTTCCCTCTGTTGGTTTATCAAGTCCGCCTAACAAATAAAGCAAGGTTGATTTTCCCGACCCAGAGGCTCCTCGTATTAAATACTCTTCACCCTCATGCATTGAAAGTGTCACTCCATTTAATGCTCGAGATTGGTTATAAAATTTTTTTACGTTTTCAATTTTAATGATAAGACTCATACAAATTCCTGCCTCAATCCCTCTAAAAGACTTTTCTGTCTAAGGCGTTTTAATAAATAAAACGTTATTATTAAAATCCAAACTAATGCCAAAACAAATATCATTAGGTAATCCTGCACAGAAAGAAAAAGTTCAATTCTCGGCATATAATAAATTTCAGATGGCAATTCAAAGAGAGATAAATGTAACAGAGAAATTTTAAAGAGTTGAACGAAAACAATCGAAAGAAGACAAGATAGCAACCAGATAAGTAGGACCAATCTCAACCAAAGCTGACTCATGACACTTTTAGATAAACCCAAAGCTTTAAAAAGGAAAAGCTCCTTTGATTTTTTTTCGTTTATAAAAATAATGAATGCTAAAATATTAAAAATAGAAATTACAACCACTAATTGCAAGATGAGACTAATCATTACCTTTTCAACTTTGACAGCTTCAAGTAAGGATGAGAATTCTTTCCAATAGGGCTTAAAGTAAAAATCGTTACCAAATGCTTGACGCAAACTGGGAAGCTCCGATTCAATTTTTTTGAGATTTTTATCAGCGTTTTGACTTGCAGAATCTAGGTTAAAAGAAATAAGGTTTACTCGATTTTTTAAATCTAGTATCCTTTGAACTTCTTCAAGACGAACATAAACTATACGTGAATCTTTCTGATAAATTCCATGTGAAATTATTCCAGACACTTTAAACCTCTCAAGCGCTGGCATCGATTTAAGTTCCACATTTCCCTTTCCAAAAGCGAGAATTATCTCATCTCCAATTTTAATACTATTTATTTTTGCTATTTCGGAGCCGATAGCGACTTCATTTGACTTAAGTTTAAGTGGAAGATCAACGACATCAGAATAGCTTTCATCTATTGCTTTGACTAAGACTCCACGAGATTCATCATCGAAAATAAGAAAACTTTCCGTTTGAACCAAAGCCGAATACGTTTTAATTTTTTGATCTTTAAAAATTCGATCTAAGTCAGGACTTACTGTAAAAAAGCCATTGCGAGAATGCATTGTAATATCACCAACGGATTTTTTCAAACCTAGTTTTAATGCGCGATCAAAGCCATCCATGATCCCTAAAGTTGAAAGAATAACCGATATAGAAAAAGCCATGCCGACCAAAACCCCAAGAGCGAACTTCATGGTGGTCGGATTATCTAGAAAAAGGGTAAGAAATAATCTGAAACGATGGTTATTCAAACTTTATACCTCACCTTCAGGAACAGTTTTATTAACCAACCACCTTAAATAGGCGTCGATAAAATTATCGAGATCCCCTTCTAAAACTTTTTCTGCATTTGAAGACTCATAACCTGTTCGATGATCCTTAACTAGTTTATAAGGATGAAGCACGTATGATCGTATCTGGGCTCCCCAGGCTATATCTTTTTTGGCAGCTTCAAGTGCTGCTTCTTTAACCCGTCTTTTTTCCATTTCTAATTCATAAAGTCTTGAGCGAAGTACTTTCATCGCTTGAGCTTTGTTTTGTAATTGAGAACGCTCATTTTGGCAAACCACCACAATATTTGTAGGCAAGTGGGTAATTCGAACAGCTGAATCTGTCGTATTGACTCCTTGGCCCCCTGAACCTCCAGATCGATAAACATCGATTCGAAGATCTTTATCTAGAATCTCGATTTCTATCGTGTCATCGATTTCAGCCGATACATAAATTGAGGCAAAGGATGTATGTCTTCTTCCTGCGGAGTCAAATGGCGAGAGACGAACCAATCGGTGTACTCCGGATTCTGACTTAAGTAATCCGTAAGCATAGTTACCACTAATCGTCAGAGTAGCAGATTTAATTCCAGCTGAATCTCCTTCTTGAGTATCCAAAATTTGAACTTTAAACTTTTTAAACTCTGCCCATCGAATAATCATTCTCAAAAGCATGTAGGCCCAATCACAAGACTCAGTTCCACCGGCTCCGGCATTGACTGTTACAATAGCATTATTGGGATCAACTTCACCAGAGAGCAGGACTTTTTGTTCGGCCAGGAGAAATTCTGCAAGAAAATTTTTATAAACTCCAATTGCCTCTTCTGCTGATTCCTGATCTTCTTCAGTTATTGCGAAATCTAATAATACATCAAAATCATCATATAGTTGCTTTAGGTGAGTATAGGTATTGACCACTTCTTCAAGGACAGATTTTTCTTTCTGGATTTTTGAGGCGTTATTAGCATCATCCCAAAACCCCTCCATACCTTCAATTCTTTTAATTTCGCTAAGGCGATTTTGCTTTTTCTCAATTTCAAAGCGACCTCCGCAGAAGCTCCAATTTGTCGAAATAATTTCTTATATCTAATTTTTTTTCATTGAGCTCAATCTTAATTTGTTCGTTCATTTGAGTGCCTTGAGTTTTTTTAATATTTTATCTACTAGTGTAGATTCGTATTGTTGCATAATCTTTTCTTCATTTACAGATACTTCATGGTCAAAACCCAGCAAGTGCAGAAATCCATGAACGCAAAGATGAATAATCTCTACATTGTATTCAATTGAAAAGGATTTTGCCTGGGATGAGGCAATTTCTTTACAAATAAAAATATCACCGAGATCCATTTGAGGAAGATTAGCTACTTTTACTATCCTATCAGGTCTTAGGTTTTCATAAATCCCAAAAGATAAAACATCTGTTGCCTTGTCCATTTCTCTGTATTGACGATTAAGCGAGCGTATCTTCGTTTTTCCACAAATTGTTAAGGTCATGGCAACGGCTTTAACCCCCTTAAAATGAGGGTTTTTGGATAAGAAAATTGTGAAAATTTTCTCTAACGCAACAATTTCATAACTAAGGGGGCTGGCCCCTTTACTAGTTTTCTTTTTTATTCCACTATCAAGATGAGTAATCGTAAGTTTCATCTCTAAAAAGGTAACAAAATTTAACAGGTGCCGCAAATGAATAAAAGCCAATTTGAAAAACTAAAAGATGTTATTCGAGACTTGCTACACCCCCAGCATGGGTGTCCTTGGGATTTAAAACAAACTCATGAGACTTTACTTAAATATTTACTTGAAGAGTCTTATGAGTTTATTGAAGCTGTTGAAAAAAAAGACTCCAAACTAATGGAAGAAGAAATTGGTGATGTCCTCTTGCAAGTCTTGCTACATTCTGAAATCGCATCCCGTAAAGGAGCGTTTGATATTGAATCAGTCTCAGCTAGACTGTGCGAAAAATTAATTCGCAGACATCCACATGTTTTTGAGAATAAAGATAGCTCGATATCTGCCGAGCAAGTGCTGATCAACTGGGAAAAAATCAAAAGAGAAGAAAAGGCACTTGAACTTGAAGGAAAAGGTCATCATCGTATCAAATCTTCAGTCTTAAATGCACCACCTCTTGCATCCGCAGTCAAAATTGGATTAAAAACCAACGAAATTAAATTTGACTGGGAAGACTATTCCCAAGTTGTTTATAAAGTTGAAGAAGAATGGCAAGAGCTTAAGGAAGAATTAACGCCTAATAGAGATTTAAATCAATCTGCAGTTTTTGAAGAGTTGGGAGACTTACTTTTCTCTATTGCACAATTGGCCCGTCACTTAAAACTAGACCCAGACAAAGCCTTGCAAGCTGCAAACAAAAAATTTCTACGTCGCTTTCATTCAATGGAAGATATTATGCTAGATAAAGGTGTTAAGCTCGAAGAAATGAATCAAAGCCAAATGGATATCTATTGGAATCAAGCAAAGTTAATTGAGAAGCAAAAATGATCAAACTGGATCCTAAGTGGATTACAAAAAATGAACATACTCGCCTCTACCAACTTCCTGTACCAATTATTGGTCTAACGGGTGGTATTGCTACAGGAAAAAGTTCAGTTGCACTACTTTTTCAAGCGATAGGAATTTCTGTTATTGATGCTGATGCACTTGTAAGAAATATTTACCAGCTTCCATCAACTAAAGCCTTTATCAAAGAAAAATTTTCAACTGCAGTTGAGTCAGATCAAATTCAGTTTAAAAAATTGCGAGAAATAGTTTTTAATAATCCTAATCAAAAGATTGTTCTGGAAAACTTTATTTACCAATATCTTCCCAACGAATTTCTAAGAACATTTAAGAATTTAGGCTCGCCATCTCTTGTTGTGTATGATGTTCCCTTGCTATATGAGAAAAAACTCAATGAGTTTGTCGATCTAACTATTTGTGTCTATGCACCTGCGTCAGTTCAATTGAAACGACTTATCACTAGAGATAAATCGAGCGATGCTCTCGCCCAAAGCATTATTAATCAACAATTGGACATCGAAGAAAAGAAGAAAATGTCAGACTTTGTTCTTGATAACTCCAATTCACCTGAAGAGTTAAATAAACAATTTAAACAATTAACCAAATTTCTTTTTTTAGAAGATTAAGCCCTACCCTCACTGTTGGATATGACTTTTAAGTGCTCTGGCGTTAACCCTGAAAGCTTACACATTTCATCTATTCTTTTCATTTCAGTTTTTAGATTTAATACAATGGCTTTTAATGATTGAACCATCTCATCATCTTTGGAGTGAGTATTCTGAGAAATTCGAGATACCGAAAATTGAGCATTCTCTAGGTTATTTTTAACAACCTCCAATCTTTGGCGGATGGGATCTAAGTCAATTTTTTCCCTAGATTCAACCATCATATCTACTTTGGTGACGGTAACATCAAGCTGAGTGACAACTTGATTAAAACCAATCAAGACCTTTTCAAAACCCTTCATTTCAAATTTAACTTTTCCTAAAAACTGCTCTAATCTGGCAGAATCATCCTCATGGTTTTGAAAAATTAGCCACTGATCAAGCATTTGAACAATTCTTGATTTAAACTCATCCACGTTTATCTTTAATTCTTTGAAATCTGCTTTTAGGTGTGAAATTGTTTTTAAACTTTTGACGTAATCATCAACATTCTTTTCAGCTTTTTCAGCATTGCTCAAAATTCTATTTTGATCTTTATAAAGATCTCTTGAAGAATTAATCGCAAATTTAAATTGTTCTTCAAGCTGATCTCGGGCATCGAGAACCGCAGTAACTGAATTTTTAAATTGAGTGTATTTTTCTACAGAAGCTCTCTGAGTTTCAAATGAAGCGACCAAAGATTTTCTCATCTCACTTATAATGTTTCGATGATCTTGCAAATTATTTTCAAGATTCTCAATTTCTGAAGACAACTCATCTCTAATCGATTCATTCAATTCAACTAATTGAATAATTTTTTGATATAGCCCTTCCACGCCGATTTCTTCAACCTCTTTTTTAATATCATTTTTCATTTCATTGGTTACTTTCTCATCAATAAAGGCATCAATAATTTTTACCAAAGGCTCCATGATCATTTTTTTCTGATTTATCAAAAGATCTTGGCTCTCTGTTAATGGGTAAAAAATAATTAATATCCTTTTCTGGGAAGAATATTCAACAGGTGAAATGTACATTTCATAAGGGATAGCCTTTGCCATTGAATTATTTTTTACTAAAATTTTATATGAACCAGAAGTACTCATGCGAAGAGCACTTAAAATGGAACTATTATCTTCTAGATTGGTAAAACGTTGAAGAAAATCCCAAGTAAGAGAATCTTCACCTTCATCACTAAAGTTTTGCAGTTGCCATTGCTCATAAAAGTGAGCATTACCCCAAACTAAATTCAAATTAGAATCCAAAAGAATGGAAGCAAATGGCATAGCCTCCTGGAAGATTGAACCAAAAGTCATTCTCTTGTGTACATAATCTCTATATTTATCTAATTCATTCAAGAAATCGTTTGAAAATTGATCATGCTTTTTGACTTCAACGGGTAAAAGATTTTCTTTAATTATATCAACAATTAATTTTTCAGTTTTTAAAGAACCTCTTTTCGTTGAATAATTATATAAGACAAAACCAAGAACAAGAAATGTAATAAGTGCTGTAAAGATTATAATCAGAGAATAAATAATGGTCTGAGAACTTCTTTCAAATTGCATTTTTTTCAATGCAATTTCGGGCTCTACATACTTAAACCAAGTACGATAATCATTGCTAAAATCTTTGTAAATTTTATTAAAATTCTTGTGTTCTTCAATGTAATTACCCAGAACTTCTGCTTCGGCCGATATAACCTTTACTCTATTTAGTATGGCATTTCTAATTTCAGGTGCAAGTCCTGATGACTCTGTAAAATTCATCAATGCTTGAATATCATTATTGATCGAAAGATATAAATTTTGTGTTTTTTCAAAGTTGTATAAACCTCCAGACATCAGCCTGCCGGGGGAGGTCTTAATTCTTAAGTTCATCGCCATCTTTGAGAGAGTCGGCCAATTGTTTTGATTAACAAAATTTTCAAAAGTGGTTATTTTAGATGAAAAATTATTAAGAATCGATGTTAATTCAGGAGAAGATTGCAAACTATTTAAAGCTGTCTTAATTTTTTTGGAGTTTTCTTCAAAAGATGATTTTTCAGTTGATTTTATCGCTTTTAAATCTCTAATATCATTTTCAAGACGCGCAAATACCTTGCTAGCATCTTTTACTCTGTCACCATCTATAAATTTTTTTAATTCCTCAATATCATTTCGTTCTTTAACAGTGCGAATTTTACTAGTTCCATCATATAAATTGCTTACATAATCAATATTTAATAAACCAGTACTCCAATAGTATTTTGCACCATAAGCAAACAAGCCGATTAAGGACGCCATTACAAGCACCCAATAAAAATGCACAACCCTACCTAGAGTGAAACGCATAGTCGCTCCTGTATGAAATTTAATTTAGAGATTAAACAAGGAAAAGAAATCAATTGTTTGATAATACTTAGAAACATCATGTTCCCTATGATCTTCAACAAAACTTTTTGAAGAATTTCGTAAAGAGGAGTCTTTAACTATAGATCCCCTCATAGGTAGTATGATTGAAACTGGTCGAAATATAAAGGAAAAGTGCAATATTTCTTTGCGTGAAAATTCCAGACTTTCGAAGTCTGGTATACCCACATAATGGTTTATTGTGAGGTCATTTTTTAATTCAATGATGTTGTGTTCACCTGAATGCGCAATATCTTCTATCGAGGCTCGATAGTTTTGAAATACATTTGAGAATCCAATTAAGTAGCTTTCCTGATCCTTCCGATTAAACTTAGTCTTATATAGGAGTTCTTCATCGTGAGATATATCGGCGCGCAGCTCCAACTTAAATAGTCCGGTTCTGTCCGATTTATGAATTTTGAAAGTTAATAAAATTTTTTCTTTTAAAAGTTTTCTTGTAATTGAATATATAATCTTTCTACTTAATTCAACTTGTCCTTCTTCCAAAATTAGCCCTGAAACCAAAAATTGTGCCTCATCTAAGTAAGTAGTTACTGTCCCATGAAAATTAAATAGCGAGACGACTGACAATACTTCTGGAATCATGGCAAGAATTGCATTCCATTTTTTTAAATCAATTTTTTCAACTTTTTTAATATATTCAAAACTTTTATACTTTGGTTTACTGCTAAAGAAATCAGATATAATATTTTGAAATTTTTCTTCGAGTACTTCGTTTACTTTATGGAAAGGATTCACCAAACTCAACTGACCAGCATCAGCTTTTCTTTTCATTTCTGAAATATGAAAATAAACTCTTCCAATAAGAGGTGCTAGAGAAAACTCAGATAGCAATTGAATATCTTCAAGTGTACTTAAGCTTTTCTCATAGTCTTCTAAATAATTAAGGTGAATTTTGGCATTATTCATTTCAACTTGCTAAATCGTCCACTGATTCAAAAAGAGTTCTTAACTTAGCTCTCAATTTTAAAATGGCTTGTGTATGCAATTGCGAAACTCTAGATTCAGTTACATCTAAGACTTGTCCAATTTCTTTCAAGTTAAGATCTTCATAATAGTAAAGAGAAAGTACTAATCTTTGCTTTTCAGGCAAGGTCATGATCCCCTCTTTTATTTTTTCACGAGAATCTTTCTGACTTACAGTCGTGTATGGATTTAATGCCCTATGATCCTCCATAACTTCTGAAATGAGTTTCTTGTCACCCTTATTGAAACTTGCAGAGTCATCAATATTAAGAAGTGAAATTGATTTTGCTTTGTTAAGTAAGTCATGAAACTCTTCCTGATTCATACCAAGCTCAGAGCACATCTCTTCGTCAGTAGCAGGTCTTCCAAGATTCGCTTCAAGCTTAGTATAAGCTCTTTCAACAGTTTTGGCTTTCTCTCTGATAGAACGTGGTACCCAGTCTTGAGCTCTGAGTTCATCCAGGATAGCACCTCTAATTCTGAATTCAGCATACGTCTTAAACTTATTGTCACGGCTAGGATCAAACTTTTCAATTGCATCCATTAATCCAATAACACCGCAAGAAATTAAATCGTCTAGCTCAATATTAGAGGGTAAACGAGAAGCTATCTTCTGTGCGATATACTTAACGAGCGGAGCATATTCAATAATAATTTCATCTTTAACCTTTGGTTCTACGGTAGAGCGGTAGTCTTTTAGGTTCTTTAATTTCTTCGATAGAGTCGACATGTAAGGCCCTCCCTTAGCTTAAGCTGTAAAATGAACTTCGTGTTCTAGGCGCTTTGTTTTTCTTGATGCAAGCTGTGCTCTTGCAACAATCGCTTCGCCCTCTATCTCATCGGTAAACTTCTTTACGAATTTCACGAAATTCTTATGCAGGGAAGAATTTTCCTTATGCAGTAGTATTGTATCGAACTGATCAACTGGACTTTCTTCATTTTTAACCCCACCGAGGATATGTAGTCTGCATTTTAAAAATGTTTCGACTGTTTCGCTCAATGTTTTAACCAATCTTTGGTACTGAGGCTCTGATGATACTCGGTTAATCAATAAATGATTTTGGTTAACGCCAAATTCTTTATTTAAAATTTTGATAAGAGAATAAGAATCAGTAACAGATGATTTATCAGGTGTAACAACAACAAATCGATAATCACTATAAGCATTTAATGTGAGAGTCTCTTTCGTTATTCCAGCAGGACAATCTAAAATAATATAATCATAATCGTGCTCATGATTTACAAGTATATCTATGATTATTTTATCAATTTCTAAATTTTTGTTAAATAAATCAATGCTTCCATTACAACCTGAAAGTAAATGAAAATGGCCATCTCTATGAAGACAATCTTCAAATTCTCGTTGAGCCGAGACCAACTCATAAAAATAATTGGTTATAGGCAAGCCAAGCTTCACGACTGTATTTGATAGATTTGTATCACAATCAAGAAGAAGGACTTTATATCCAGAATCAGCTAAAACCTTTGCCATCTTTACTGCAACGGAAGTTTTTCCAACCCCACCTTTTCCAGCCGTAACCGAAATTGTCTTCGCCTTAAGACTTGTTTTTTTAGACTGATACTTATTTTGAGATGCTAGCCAGTCACTTGGACTGGATTTTTTAAAACTAAGCATGGACTTCCTGTCTCCTCTTAGAATTGCCTATTTGAATAGAGATCCCTCATGGAAATCTATTTTATAAATAAATTCATTCAGTAAATTGAAATATACCCGCTAAAACTCTTTCTGCAGTCGCAGCTTCTAAATCATCAGGAGCAACTTCCCCCGTACCAAAAAACTTATACGGTAGATCACTTATGTCCTGAGTGATGTTAAAGAGGGCTCCAAAGTTCAAGCAAGCATCTAGGTGCGAAACAACTACTCCATCAGAAAGCCTTCGGTAAGTTCCAAGCACTTTTCTATTGTATAGCTCAGTGTGAATTGCTGAAAGAGTGATCAATACTTCCACTTTTGAAAATGCACGTCTCAATCCATCAATAAATTTCTTTGTATCGTTGCTTTCAGTTTCGTTGCAGTTGTAATCAATAAACACGCATTTTCCATGCTCTATGGCTTTTCTACACTCAGATACAATTTCGGCAATTCCAGAAGCTCTTATAATCTGTAGACCAAAAATTTTTTCCGTAAAATTACTTTTTTGATCATTGACAGAATTTATATTTTTGATAATGACAGAATCCTTCTTTAAAGCTCCAATCTTTTGAACCATTGAAGTTTGACCACAAGATTTCTCAGATAGAAAAACAGTTATAACAGGATTTTTTTGTGCATCTTTTGAACTTGTAGCTGATGAAAAAAGTGGCAATGCTGTACTTACAACATTCATCATTTCTCTTAAAGCAAACTCAAAAACAACATCAGAATTTTCAACTTCACTCTCCGTTAACTCAAACAATCCTTTCTTGATTAATTGCTGAATATAAGCTTCGTTAATATCAAGACTTCGAAGCGTTGTTCTTAGCTGATAGATCCCAGTAGCCTCTTTCTTATTAATGCGTTCAAAGCTTCTAGTTAGCTCGAATAATTTTTTTTCCAAATCATCAATTTTATTTTTTTGTTTTTCAAACATCTCATCTCCCACCAGTCTAGAAGATGAAGTAGAAGATGATGAAGCAATCTGTGCTCTCGATGCTACTGGCTCCCTACGATTTGGTGTTGGGATTGGTTTCGACGCTTCTATTTCTTCATCAAAATTAAATTCAGATGTTCTAGAATTTTTTGTATCTTTTTCACCTAGACTAAGAAAATCATCCAAGCTATCGCGAATTCCAGACTTTAACTGAGAGGCAATTCCTTTTGTAGAACTAACCTGACGATTCAAGGCAACTGAACCGTACCCCCCAGAGGAAGTTCCAGTAGATGTTGTTGAAGTTCTATCCTTTGATTGCTCATGTTTGTCTATCATATTTGCAATATACCCCGCGCTACCACTGTAAAATTCTTGTTTTTGATTTTCGTTTAAAACCGTATCAACCTGAGCTTTTCTTACATAATTCTTTTCAGAAATAGCCGCGGTAATTTCAATTTTCTTTTTTTTGAATGCGCCCTTTAATCCCTTGTTGGTTAAAGTTTTCAAAATAACCGCATCGGGACCTAGCTCACGCTTAATGTCTTTTAAGGCTTCTTCAATAGTGTCTGCTTCAAATTTTCTTACGTACATTTATTACAACCTCACCGTTCCTAGTGATCTGATATTCGCATCAGGGCTTAATTCATTGTGGCTTACTACCACAAGGTTGGGGATAAATTTTTCAGTCAGTCGCTTAAAGTGTGAGCGTATGACTGGCGAGCAAAGAACAACCATTTTTTCACCCATATTAGTAGCCTCTTCTATTTTTTCATTGAGGCTCGCTAAAATAATCTGAGTGACTTTCGGATCCAACGACAACTGCTGACCTTGATCCGTCTGAATAATATTTTGAGCAATAGACTCTTCAATATTACGATCTAAAGTAAACAATGGAATATCTCCTTGGTCACTTTTAATCTTTTCAGTTATTGTTCTAAACAGTGCCTGACGAGCAAACTCTGTCAAAGCATCTGTCTCTTTTATTGTAGAGCCATACTCTGATAATGTCTCTAAAATTGTGCGTAGATCACGAACTGAAACCCCTTCTCTTAATAAATTTTTCATGACTTTTAAAATGATTCCAAGATTAAGAATATCTGGGATTAAATCATTGACCAATTTAGGATTCGTTTCTTTAAAGTTATCCACAACTCTAACAAGTTCTTGTCTTCCGAAAAGTTCATGAAGATTTGATTTTAAAATTTCAGTTAAATGAGTTGCAACAATAGTAGAGCAATCGACTACGGTATAACCATTGTATTGAGCATCTTCCTTTTGATCTTCAGAAATCCAAACGGCCCTTAATCCAAAAACTGGCTCAGTAGTTTCAACGCCATCAATTTTTTCAATAACAGTACCGGGATCCATCGCTAGGAAATAATCCGATAACAATTCTCCTTTGGCTATCTGTATACCTTTTATTTTTACGGAGTATCCACCGGGCTTTAATTCAAGATTATCTTTAATTTTCACCGATGGAATAATGACCCCCCAATCGAGTGCAAAAATTTTTCTCATGTGGGTTATTCTTTCAAGCAAATCTCCATTTTGTTCGGTATCGACAAGATGAACTAGTCCATAACCTACTTCCAATTCAACTAGCTCCATATTGAGTAATTCTTCCAAATTTTGTGGACTAGCTTTTTTCGTAACTTCGACTGCTTTTTGTTTTTCGGCCATCTCATCTCGAGCATTAAATTGTTCAATTTTATGAGCAACATATCCTAGCATTCCACCCATAATAAAAAATGGAAGTTTTGGTAAACCAGGAATCAATCCAAAAAAGATTAGCACAGCTCCAGCAATATAAATGGCTTTGGGGTGAAGTTTGAATTGTTTTTGAACTTGAGTCCCAATATTGTCATCATTGGTATTTCTAGTAACAATAATACCAGCAGCAGTTGATATAATCAGAGCTGGAATTTGTGTCACAAGACCATCACCAACTGTTAGAAGGGTAAAAGTCTCTGCAGCTTTACCGATATCCATTCCATTTTGAGCAACACCGATGATAATCCCACCAATGATATTGATTGCTGTAATCAAGATCCCGGCAATTGCATCTCCGCGAACGAACTTCGAAGCACCATCCATAGATCCATAAAAATCGGCTTCTTCAGCAACTTCTTTTCTTCTTCTCTTTGCTTCTACATCGTTTATTAATCCCGCATTTAAGTCGGCGTCTATTGCCATTTGCTTACCAGGCATTGCATCTAAGGTAAATCGAGCTGCAACTTCAGCAACGCGCCCAGCACCCTTAGTAACTACCATGAAGTTAATGATGACTAAGATAATAAAGATTACGATACCGACTACAAAATTACCTTGAACCACAAACTCGCCAAAAGATTTAATGATTTCTCCTGCAGCACCAGTTCCATCAGCGGCACCATGAATGAGAATATTTCTGGTCGAAGCAACGTTTAAAGCCAGCCTGAACAATGTTGAAATTAAAAGAACTGAAGGAAAGGTTGAAAAATCTAAAGGTCGTTTTGAATATAGTGAAACGAGCATAATCATAACTGAAAAGGCTAAAGATAAAGCCAGTAGTAAATCTAAAACAATTGGTGGAACGGGAACAATCATGACCACCAAAATCATCAAAATCCCAACCGCGGCCATTACATCAGGGCCTTGAGTAAAGATTTTCATTTTTTTAAAAATATCATTCATTTTTTACCTTCTGGCTAAGCTAGTGCTTTTCTCTTTTTCTTTAATTTATAAACAAATGCCAACACCTCGGCTACAGCTTTATATAAGTTGCGTGGAACTGGTGATCCAACTTTAACGGTCTTATAAAGTGTTCTCGCTAATAGTACATTTTCAACAATCGGAATGTTGTGTTGCTGAGCAATTTCTCTAATTTTTAATGCTAAATGATCTTGACCTTTACCAATAATCATTGGAGAAACCATATTCTCTGAATCATATTTTAAAACAATACTAATGTGAGTTGGATTAGTGATGATAACATCTGCGGTCTGAACATCTTTAATCATTCTCTTGCGAGACATTTCTCTTTGTATCTGACGAATTCTTTGTTTAATCTCAGGATTACCATCCTGTTCTTTACTTTCTTGTTTTAATTCTTGCTTCGTTTGACGCAATTTTTTTTGGTAAGACCATTTTTGATATGCAAAATCTAAAAGAGCAACCACTCCTAAAGCCATTAAAATGGCAAATGAAATTTTTAAAAGAAGTGATTTTGCATAAATAAAGGATTGGTACAGCTCAAGATGCATAAAACCGTTATAGGTCATGATGTCGTCTTTTAAATAAACATAAACAACAGATAAAATAACAGCAAATTTAAAAATGCCTTTTACTGATTCAAATAATGAAGTTACTGAAAAAAGTTTTTTTATACCATTTAAGGGATTTATTCTATCTAGATTTAGTTCTAAAACGTCAGGAGAATAAAGGATTCCAATCTGTGCCACTTGTGCAATCACACCTACGCAAAGTGCAGTGAACATTACTGGGGCTGAACATTTAAGAGCTACCACAAAAGTTCTGGTTGTAATGGTATTTAATGATTTTGGAGTGAAAGCAGAAGCTATATCTAATGTGTAAAGCCACTCAATATACTTGGTCATTTCTTCATAAATGTAGACAAGCGACAAAGACAATGCAAGCAAACAAGCAGCCAGAACCAGAACAGACGTTAGTTCACGCGAGGATGCAACTTCACCCTTTTTGCGAAACTCTTCAATCCTGTGCTGGGAGGGCTCTTCGGTTTTTTCCCCGCCGTCTGATTCTTCGGCCATACTCTGCCTTGATCCTTAATGCCTTCCTGGCAAATATTTAATTAACTTAAAAACTGAAACCATTGTCCAAGTTTTTCTGTATAAATTCTAAAACATGTCTGAAAAAATTCATCAGAACCTGCCACAAAAACGAGAAGACCTAAACCAATATTAACTGCAAAGCTTACTGAGATAACGTTCATTTGTGGAACGGCCCTAGACACGATTCCCATGACACAATTAATAAAAATATTTATAAAAATCATTGGAGTAGAAAGCATTAAAGCTGAAATAAAAAATGCTTTAAACATCGTTATAAAAAACTCTGCGGAATGTGCCATCTTACCTAAATTATAAACATGAATCGATGAAAATGATGAGATGACTCCCTTGAACATTGGAATTAAAGCTCCCGAAGATAGAATCATCATCAATATAGTCCACTCAATGAGTTTTTCAAATGGACCAACCTGACCACCAGCATTTGGATCAAAATAATGAAGAGCATTGAATCCAACTTGTTGAGTAATGATAGATCCAGCTGAAATAAAAATGCTCATTATAGATTTTACAAAGTAGCCAATAACTACTCCGATTAAAGTATTAAAGATCGTTAAATACCAAAAACTTTGCGGGCCAATATATCTTATGTCCAAAAGTAATTGTTCTTGGATTAATGGGAAAAATGCATAAGTAATAACTAGGGTTGCGAGTACTTTAACGATAGATGGAATTGCAACATTATCAAACAATGGAAGTTGAAATAAAACTGCAAACCAGCGAGTAAATGCTAGCCAAAATGCGATAATAATTGAAATGTCAGTAATTTGAATATTCAGCATTCCTTTATTTTTCCTATCTCTCTGAAACAATTTTGGGAATATTTAAAAACAAATCTTTGGTAAATGTTGTCAAAGTATCAGACATCCATGGAGCAAAAAAGACTAATGCTGCAACAATAACCAAAATTTTTGGAATGAAACTCAAAGTTTGTTCATTAATTTGCGTTACCGCTTGAAACAAAGAGACTAGAATCCCCATGATTAATGCACCAATTAACATTGGAGCCGAAATCATTAGCGCCACTTTAATTGCTTGATGAGTAATGTCTGCGTAAGAATCAAATTGCATTTTTTACCTATGGGTTAAAAGACCTTAAAATAGATCCTGTTACTAATTGCCAACCATCGACTAACACAAACAATAGTAATTTAAATGGTAAGGATACAACTACCGGAGGAAGCATCATCATCCCCATAGCCATCAAAACGGATGCAACAACCATATCCAAAATTAGAAATGGTATATAGAGTAAGAAACCGATTTGAAACGAAGTTTTAAGTTCAGAAATAATGAAAGCAGGTATTAAGTAATGAATAGGCACATCATCAATTGTGTTAGGTGCTGTCTTGCCTGTGACATCATAAAATAGTCCGATATCAGCTTTACGAACTTGCTTTTGCATGAACGATCGCAAGGCAAGTGTGATCTCATCAATAGCGACGGTGGTAGCAATTGTTTTTTGCATGTAGGGTTGAATAGCTTTGTTGTAAATTCTCTCACCAGTTGGTTGCATAACAAACATAGACAGAAAAAGTGAAAACCCAACCAAGACTTGGTTTGGAGGCATGTTTTGAGTACCTATAGCCTGCCTCATAAAAGAAAGAACAATAAGAATTCTTGTAAAGCTAGTACAAAGAATCAGGATGGAGGGAGCAAGAGTAATAATTGTGAAAAGTAATAATATCTCGATTGAATCGACAAGATTGGCTCCCTGACCAAAGTTTATGGACATCCCAGGAAGCGCTACGCTTGAATTTGTCGCTTGAGGAAATGCCAATGCTGGTAATATCAACAAAGCCAATACACCAAAAAACTTAGTCAATTTAAATAACTTTTTTAAACTTAGAGCGTCCATGCCCACCAATCCTAGTATTGAATTTGTTTCATATTTTTTAGTTTTGTCTTAATCTGATCAGAAAATTTTACTTGGTCCTTTACAGGAGCCTTAGCAATTGATTTTGCAGCGCTAGTTGTACCTTCCTCCAGCTCGCTTGAAGATGTAAAATCCTCACTAAGCATGTCATCAAGTGTATAATTATCTGCGATTGTATCTTCTTTCAATTTAAATTCTTTTTCGGTTCGAGCTGCTTTGTATAAATTTGTATCAAAATTAGAACCCGTTATTTCTTCCTCACCTGTTTTAATTAAGCCGCTAACATCTTGTATTTCAGAAATAAGTTGGATCCCTCCTTCCGTATTGGAAATTAGAAAAACCTGCTTATGTGCCTTCACCATCATCAAGCTTCTTTTTGGAGCAACATGAGTGGTGCTGATGACTTCTACCATTTTGGTATTTTGTAAAAATCCCAATTTCCCCTTCTTAATTACACCTTTTTTAAACAGAGTAAGTACCCCATAAAAACCAAAAACCATTAAGCTCATGAATGCAACGAACTTACCAATATATGAAGTTATTGAAAAATTTGATTTTGTTGGTTCAGATTTATTAAATTCAACCTTTGAGGTCTCTTTTTGAACTGAAGACTGAGTCAAATTGACTCTATCTGCATCCAATTTAGTATCAACCTGGGCCTGCTTTTTGTTGGCAGCATCGGCCATTTCTGGATGATTAGCTTTTGCTAATTTTTCGTTTTCTTTAACGAGCGTTGATAAATAGCTTTCATCTAATTTTTCAGCTTCTGCATTAAGCGCTTCAGTTACTTTTGGTTGAACTTCTTTAACACTCGGAGTTCGACTATTTTTGGTAGTCACTTTGCCAGACTCTAGTCGGGGGAAATTAATATCTATAGATCCATCTTTAAGCGTAATATTAGCAAGTGATTCTTTTCCTGATAGTGAATATGGAAGAACTAATTTAACTTTTACCGATTCACGATCCTCTTGCGTAGCTGTAATGACAGACTCGTTGAAATGTCTAACTATTTTGGTAGCAACTCTTGAATTCGGTATAAGAATTTCAATTGTGTTTTTTCCTACAGTCATTTGAGGATTATCATTTAAGTTTCCCAAAACCTTAATAGATAATCGATTCTCACTTGCCTTATCACTTTTTAACTCGAAACCTCTTACAATAGTTTCATTTGCCATAACTGAAACTGAGGTAAGTAAAAAAAGTATAAATGCTAATTGTTTCACTTTCATTTCTCCTGAATTATTTTAACTTTTATTTCAATGTCTCAATTCTTTCGATTGGGCTAATAATGTCGGTCAATCGAATACCAAATTTTTCATTAACAACAACGACTTCACCTTTAGCGATGAGTTTTCCGTTAACCAATATCTCCAGTGGCTCTCCGGCTAATTTATCAAGTTCTAAAACCGAACCTTGCCCCAATTGCAGTAAGTCTTTTACAATAATTTGAGTTCGACCGAGTTCGACTGAAACCTTTAGTGGGATGTCTAAAATAAAATCTAAGTTCTGAACCTTAAGCTTGTTGAGTGAATCATCCCCAGCTTTGACTTCATCAGCTAATCTATCTACATTAACTTTATTCATAAAAAATTCTCCCTATTCTTCTTCTTTAGTTTCGTACGTTACAGCAGAGTCAACTCTAGTAATCTGTACCGCACGACTACCTTTATAGGTTCCCATTAGGCACTTCATTTTTTCGACCCCCTCAACTGCAACTGTCACTTCACCGGATGCGTCCTGATCGAGTGGGATAATGTCTCCCGTCTCCAGAGTTAACAAATCTCCCAAAGTCATCTCCGCTTCACCCAAACGAACAACAAGTGTTGCTTTAGTATTTTTTACATGTTCATTCATGGCTTGAGTCCAAATAGAATCTGCCATATCATTATCGGTTTGAAAATTTGAAGAGAGTTTGCCCTTGATCGGCTCAATCGTTGAATAGGGAATGACGATCATAATCGTACCAGATGCTGATTCAAATTCAACTTCAAGCGTGGTTGCAATGATTACATCTGAAGGTGGCACAACCCCAACGAATTGCGGATTAATTTCTGTTCTTAAATACTGGGCATCAATGCGATGAACTGGCGCCCAGGCTTCTTCAAGATCATTGATTGCCATATCCATGATTTTTCTCATGAATGAAAGTTCAATTTGAGTAAATTCTTTTCCTTCAATCTTGGTAAATGGTCTATCTGTTCCACCGAAATATGAATCAATGATTGCGTATGCTAATTTAGATTCGAAAACCAGCAAGGCTGGTCCACGCAATTCATTAAATCGCATAATGCACATACAAGAAGGTATAGGAAGAGTGTTAACAAACTCACCAAACTTCAATAAATCAGTCGAAATAATAGAGATTGTTGATATTTTTCTTAATGAGTTTGACAGAGAAACGCGAAAACTTCTTATAAATCTTTCGTAGATAATTTCCAAAATAGGCATTCTGCCACGAATAACTCGATCTTGGTTGGTGAGATCATATACCTGAATATTGGATTCATTTTCCTCTGCTAATCCCAGACCACCGTCACCGCCTGCAAAAGCATCACTGCCTCCATCGTTGACTGCGTTTAAAAGTGCATCTACTTCGTCTTGACTTAATACTTGCGCCATAATCTTCCCCTCCTGGGATTCTTAAAGCTTAATACGCTAACTTCTTGTCTGCGTTTAATCTGTTTACTTAACAACTTTCAATTTATCTGAAAACCTACATAGAAAATATCTAAAACCTGACCATCAACCAAGAAGTTATTGATAGAGGTTTTGACTTCTTCTTTTAAATATTCTTTTCCTTCTTTCTTAAGAAGTTCTTCTGGTTTTTTAGAGTTGAGCATACTAATAATCGTATCGCTAATTTGTGGCTTTCTTGCATCCACTTCTTCTTTTTTGGTTTCCTTACTAAATTTTAAAACCAAGCTGATACGAATAAATCTACGAGGACCTTCCCCCTGAGCTAAGTTTGCGGTGAATGGTTCAAGGGGATATAGCAAACCATCAACTTTCAACTCTTCAGCCTTTGAAGCGGCAGGAGCTCCGTGGCCACCTTCACCTTTTTTCTCACCATGGCCGCCACCTTCAGCACCGCCACCACCGTGCTCTCCACCACCCGTACCAGAAAGGTCTTGCCTCATTATGTCTGCAGCAGTTGTAACTGAGTTTAATTTTTTATGATTTTGAAATTGAAAAAATCCAATCGCTGCAACAGCAATGGTATTGACTAGTACGAGTATGACCAATAAGGGATTCTTACCCGAATTGGCAGCGCTAGCAGCACTCTCGTTATTTTCTTGATTTTCCTCGGCCATCTCTTTCCTTCCATGGAATTTATAGGTACCTGTCAAAAATTATACATAGGAAGGCAAATAGGTACAAGTGATGTAAGAGAAAAATGGAAGAAACTGCCCAATTAATCGAGTTTGAGCTATTTAATGGAGACATTTTGACAGTTGAATATTTGACATGGGCAATTTTTGCCTGACAAAATCACTAGGGCAAACTTAGAGACTTTCTTTCCAAGGCTTGCCTGGTTTAAATTTTGGGACAACTCGCGCCCTAATCCGGATTCTCTCTCCAGTTGAGGGATTAACACCCAATCGAGAGGCTTTTCGAGTCTTTGTAAATGTACCAAAGCCCACGAGAGTTACATCTTCTCCTTTCTTAACCGTTTTTTTTATTGTTTCAAGCAATACATCAATAAATTGATTTGCCTGCTTTTTAGATAATGTTGAAAGATTGCGATCCTTTAAGAGTGCCTCAATAAGTTCCTTTCGATTCATAATACGACCTGAGTTTAAACATCAATTTTTAAAATTGATTTTCTAATCCGTAGAGCTCTTCCTCTAAAGCAATGCGAAGAGATTCTTTTAACGATTTGAGAATAATTTGTGCGTTGTTAGAATTGCGAACGTTTTCAAGGAGTGATCTCATAAGCAATGGTGATAAATTTTTATAAAAGTCATCAAAACTTAAAAGATCAATTTCAAAATCAAGATGATCAAGAGTATTAGAAAGGTCATTTTCGAGTTCAAAAAAAGAACTAATTAATTCGAACAGATCTTCTTTTTGAAGAACTTCTTTAAGTTGGCGAACGAAGGTTTTTTTCAACTCTTCATTATTATGAATAACCCATTTATGATCTAGAAAATCTTTAAGCGAAAATAATTCTTCATCGCGCTTTTCTCTAAAAGTGCGATTCATTTTCAAACCAAGATTGCTGTAAACTGAACCTTCCATATTCTTGCACTCTAATTAACAAGAGGCCAAAATGGCCTCTTGTTTTCAATCTATTATAGTTTTAATTTGCCCTTTTTTTCAAGCTTGTCAACCAAATCTACAAAGTACTCAGGAGGATAGGCTCCTCGAACCGGAATTCCATTTATCAAAAAGCCAGGTGTTCCTTGCATACCGAAACTTCCAGCTTCCTTAGAGTCATCAGCAATTCTTTTTTGAACAGCTTCCGAATTAAGATCTTTTTTCAATTTTGCCAGATCGGCTCCGACCTGCTTTGCTGTTGCCTGTAAAAATGCTTCACCATTTTTTAGCTTTTTTTGATTTTTAAAAACTTCGTCATGAAATGCGAAAGCCTTTTTCTCATCTTGTAATCTTATTGCCTCATAGTACTTTGCCGAAATCATCGCTTGTTCGTGGAAACTCAATGGCAAATGCTTGTAGATAAATCTAATTTTTCCATCGTACTTTTTCAAAAGGGCAACAACCGTTTCATACCCACGAGAGCAAAATGGACATTCAAAATCAGAATACTCAACCAAAGTTAATGGTGCTGATTTATTACCTCTGATGGCTTCATCTTTTCTGATCTCAGCTACCAATGGCTTATCAAAGGAATCTTCCAGTTTTTTCTTTTCTTCCTCTTCACGCTTTTTACCCATTTCTTCTTGAGCATTTTTAGCAGCTCTTTGAAGTGCTTCAATAAATTCTGCGGGGTGTTTCTCAATCGCTTCTGTCAGAACTTTTGGATCATCTTTTAAAATTTTGGTCATCTGCTCCTTCATCTTTTCATCTGAAGTGCAGCTGGCAAATAACGCCGAAATTAGAAATAAAATCAGAACATTTAATAACTTCATATACATCCTTTGGTTGGAAAACTTTTTTATCCAAAATATTACCATTCATTTTCTCAAATTATTTTGATTTTTCAAGTTTTTTAACCATAGCTTTTTAGTCAGGTTAATTTTTTCTGGACATGCTCCAGGTACTTATTAATTTTGCGGCAATCATTGCGGAGATAATAATGTCCGATCAAATGCACTCGATTGTGATAATTTCCTTTTAAAAAAGATCTCATTGTTGCAAAAACGGCAAAAGCTGGACCTGAAACTTTATGATATAAGTGAATTCCAAATAAACAATACATCAGCATATGCAAAATTATAAAGAAATAAACCGCAATATCAGATGCCGAGAATTGTTCTTCAAGAAAGTAATGAACTCCCTTGTCTGTATTTAAATGACCAGTAAGAAACTTCTGAGATAGAATGAAAATTTGTTCGCGCAATTGATTGTTGATAATAAAGATGCCAACCGAAGCAAGCAGGCCAAAAATGGCAATGATAAATAAATAATTAAAGAAAAAATTTGTTTCAAAGACTGGCTTGTGTATCCCCATATAGTCTTGGGGAATTTCAATTTTTTCTAATTTTCCTCGCGAATCTGCCTCGTCAATTCGAGAAAAGAAAAAAACTGAAAACGATGTCAATAATTTTAAATCCGAAAAATAATCTGGAGAATAATAAAATTTTTTATTATTTATGCGATCTTCGCAGTATCGGCTAATTTCTTTGAAAGGGCGAATCATGATTGAAGAAAGATAAAACCCTAGGGCAAAAATAAAAATCATGACACCTAATAAAATTGGCACTTCATCTACGAGTGAGGCATAGACAAAATCGACAAAAGCCTCTTGGAAATCGGCCGCTCCGGGGTAACCATGGGCGACAAAATACACCAAATTGATCTTCAAAAATAAATAAGTAAATAGCAATACTGACAAGGTAAAGGACAATGTGATAAAAACAAACTTAAAACCTGTTGAGATTTTAAATGTAAACTCTTCATCATTATAGCGATTCGTGATTGCCGTTTTTAATTTCATACTACTTATTTTAATTTACGCTTAAGTACTCATCGTATAAATCATTAAATTCTTTAGCTTCCTTGACCTTAACTGTTGAGTATTGAAAAAGTATTAAAGTGTTTTTATAAATTATCCGATTAGCCCTTAGACATAAATCCTTCTGGTGGAGTATTGAGATGAAATCGCAACTCAAATTATCTATAAAAATAACATTGGCCGCATGCTTACTGATAATTGTTTCTTGCGGTAAAAAAAATACAACCAATTCGGGAACAGCGGGAACGTCTCCCTTCTATTCTGGAAACCCTGCTCTTAGCTCAGGGTCAGGATCAACGATTATAGATCAATATAGTAAAATAAAAGCATCGACAGCTTGCCTTTCTGGTAGAAATAGATTGTCTAATGATGTCAGCTTTAACATTACCGGAAATTTGGGTGGTGGAGCTACTATTGGCGGAAACTGGCAACCAAACTTTATTACCAATGGATCTATTGGGCAACTTTACGTTGGTGTTAGTGCCTACCGAGATCTCATGTTTGTTACTAAAGTCGTTAGTGGTGCTCAAGTGGTGGGCTACAACGTGACACTTTCTTTTTGCGAAGTACCCAATGCTTATATGAATTTTCCAGCTTTAGTTTCAAACGACAGGGCCCTTGTTAACTTTTATGCTCCTAACGGCATAACGCTAAGTGAAAGCGCTAATTGTGGTTTTGGTATAGTGACTCAAGCGATTAATACCATGATTACTTCTAAAGCCAGTGCAACAAATCCATATACGATGGATTACCCAGTCTACACATCATTTGCTCGACCGCTATGTAATGGTCAGTAGTTAAAAATTTAAAAGAACATCTTGCACACTAGGAGTCCGCATCTCCTAGTGTTTTTTCAACTTCAAATTCTAATTCCACTTTTTTAGTCTTCTCATTTTTAAAAAACATAATTTTGCCAAGTAATCCACCTAATTTATAATCAACTTCAGCCTTAATAATGTACTTACCAGTATGCAGATATTGTCGAGAAATAATAAAATAACTAGCAGAACCTTTGGGAGAGATAATTTTAGCCGGTTTCAAATGATCCTTGAATCCAGAATCGTCTAAAGATTCTAGAAAATACTGCAATTTTAAAACTTTCTGATCTTCAGGAGCTGAAATTTGCACTACTAAATTGATGTCAGTTGATTGTTCACTATCAATTGAAAGTCCAATGACTTTTGAGGTCGTTGCAGAGTAACTCTTAAATGAAAATAACAAAATCACTAAGAATACTTTCCACGAATGGTTCATATACTTCCTTTATTAAGAATCTAACTAATTTTACATCAATTTAATATTATTAGGTGAATTCAGATAGTTAAGAAAAATAATTAGTTAATCACATCAAAAAAACCTGCCAACTTTGAATGCCTTTAAAAAATGTCAGTGCTTCTTTTTATTAGATTGTTTAATAGAGTTAATAAATTTTTGAATGCCTGAAACTACTGATGTTGCGTAGTCATCTTGAAATTTCGGATTCATCATGCGGATTCTCTCCTTTAAAGTTGAGATGAAACCTACCTCAAGTAATACACCAGGGCGTTTTGAAAGTGCCAACACAAAAAAAAGTCCAGGCTTAATTCCACGACTCTGGATTCCATATTTTCTTCCGACTCTACTTTTAATTTCAGAATGTATACTCTGGGCCAAGGGTCTTGAGGTATTTACAGTTTGATCGATGACTAAATCTACAAGAATTTGTTGAACCACAACTTCATCTCCCTTGGCCGGAATATTTTCAGTTTTTTCAACTTTCTTAATTGCGACATCATTGTGATTGTCTAAATAATAGGTTTCAAATCCCTGAGCGCCATTTTCAGGGCTGGAGTTTATATGAACTGATATGAATAAATCGGCCTTGGTTTTCTCGGCAATAGCCGCTCTTTCTGGCAGAGTGACAGTGCGATCAAAACTTCTAGTCAAAAAAACAGTATGGTTTCGCGCTAATAATTTTTCATATATTTTCTGGGATATTGACAATGCAATATCTTTTTCTTTAATAATTTCAATCGGAAATTTTCCAACTGATTTTGCAGAAGCACCATCTTCATCTCCACCATGCCCTGGATCAATCAGAATTGTAAAAGCTTGTGCGCAATTGAATAAGGAAACTGCCAATATTGGAAAAAATAATTTCATTGAAGTAGTTTAATACAATTTTTTAAGAACATGTCCAGGAAAGTAATGGGCCAGAATTTTTTTGTAGGACCATCCCCTCATTGCCATGGAAAATGCCCCCATTTGGCATAGTCCCACTCCATGACCTAAACCCTCTCCTAATATGGCCAAGCCTTCTCCTTGCTTTTGCAATGAAAATGTATTTGAAGGAAAAAGTTGACGACCAAAATATTTTCGTAAAATTGCTTTATCAAAAATATAAGGCCTATCATTGATATAAAAATTAACAGTATATTTGTCAATTTGATCAGGAACTAAAACGATCGAACTTAGATCTCCAGACAATTTTTCTTTCACATACCCCTGATTGCTTGCCCAATAAAAAAAACTTTTTAAGCGTTCGCCTGGGATGAAATGATTCCAGCCTTTGGGTCCTATATCGTGGCAAAAAGGACAGTTTACAGATTGATAGCCCTCTTCTTTATTGTGCCAGACTTGATCAGGTCGAAGCGTTCTTCCTCCACATTTGGCATGAAAAAAAATGGGTTGGATTTGTCCAGTTTCAGTTGTAAGAACTTCTCCTTTTGTATCATTGCTAGCAAGAGTTGTCGTTTCTGTAGCATCAAAAAAATTTCCACCGACTTGATGCTTTTCAGAACTTTCAAGATCGTAAAAGGCTTCTGAACCCAGTTCTTTTGTAACTTGTTGAGTGCGCATTTTGTGAAGAGCATATGTTCTAGCAGCAACTGCTTGAGCTTTGAGTGCCTCAATCGGCCATTTTGGATTCATCTCTTTAGTCAGCAAAGTGCTAATATAGGCTTCCATTGGAATATCATTAATTATGTCACAACTGTCCCCTTTGGGTGATGTTACAACTTTAAAAAGCCCCTGATATTTATCGTTGGCATATGACAATAATCCAGTTGGTGATTCCAAGGTCGCAAGCAAAATGGGAGTATTTTTATGCTTATTAAGGGTTGTGAATGTTTCACAATTAAACTTTACCGTTTTTTTGCCAGTATATTTTTTAATGTCATCGTTAAAAATTAAATGTCTTTTAAGATCAAGACCAGTAACCATAATGCTGCGAAGTGATTTTCCAATACGAACACTAACGACCGGAACTTCTTCGTTTGAAAAAGCCAGAGATAAATGAATGGCATAGATAAATAAAAAAAATAGCCTGAGCATCCTACTCCAGAATCATTTTTAATTAAAAAGCTTCATCATGAAACTCTAAAATATCAATATTTATTTTAGCTTGTGTTATGGCGCCAAAACAATATCGATCATATTTTCCCTACGCGCTCCATCACTTTTTGTAAATCGATCCAAGCTGTTCTTTTCATGTTGGGATTGATGATTAAAAGGTCGGGATGAAAAACTGGCATAAACTCAAAGTGAAATTTCGCTAAATTTTTTTCTAAAAAACTCCCTCTAATAGCTGACAATTTCTCTCGTCTACCCAAAAGTATGTTAGTTACTGTTGCTCCCAAGCTAACCACAACCTTGGGTCTTTTATGCTCGATAAAAGCGAGGAGCTCCAAAGTAGCCTTAGAGGGAAATTGTAAGTTTTCTTCAAGATTTTCAATTGATTCAAGTTCCTCATTGAGTGGAAAACGATAAAACTCATGGGAAGATAATTTCATTGCTTGAATCATTTTTCCCAACAAGTCCTCGCCTACACCATCGTAATTATCACCAATAAAAACGACTTCACACAGCGAGATCGCATTTGATTGTATTTCAGTTTTTATCGATGGTTTAATTTCTGGAGTTAATTGATCTGATTTTCGCTCTACTGCAGATAGGCTTTCTTGAAAATGAAAAAACCATGCAGAATCTTTAAAAAGTGCTCCTTCAAAATTTTTAAAAAAAGGGTCACTTTCGATAGCTTTAGTTTTTTTGAGAATATTTTTAAATTTATTTTCCATAAGCAAAATTATCCCCAACGTCTCATTTTTACTAACCAGTGTAAAGCATCTTTGCAAAAGAGCCGAAAATTTTTTAGCAACGAGAAAAAGGAGTACCTGCATGTCTATGGAAACAGAATACAAGTTTGAAAATTTTCAAGAATACTTTGGTGATATTAAAAATGTAAAAAAGATCATTAATGAATGCCAAATCTGTGGTGCGAAGCTTGTCCTTACTCATTTATCAGATTACAAAAATTTAATCATGCAAGAATCAGCTAGATGCCCTGACTGCGGACAAGGAAATCGTAAAATAATCCACGTCATTAATTAATTTATTTCGATTTTTTATTTCTAGGCAAGACTCTTTTGAGCTCTTCTTTATGATGTAGCTTACGAGAAAAGCGGTGTGCTTCATCCCTCATTTGAACTATTATTTTGTAGAGCGATCGATTTTGGTTTAGTAAAAATGGGTTTGATCTACCAGGTATAATCAAACGCTCCTCGCTTTTTTTAATCTCTTCATTTTTAAACCCTTCTTTTGTTCTTACTACTTTAGATTTTGCAATACCAATTGCCGGCACGGGTATCTGCAATTCTTTTAACACTTCTTTAAAGACATTGACTTGTCCCAAACCTCCATCAACGATAAAAACATCTGGAAGATTTCCATTATCACTTCGTCTTGTTATTAATTCTTTCATCATCGCAAAATCATTATTTCCCTCTGGTCGTTCTTCGAGATGATAATATCTATAATTTCTTTTATCAGGCTTACCATCATGAAACACGATCTGAGATGCTGTTGGGCTGGATCCCTGAAATATCGCAACATCAAAGCACTCTAGAACTACCGGACGCTCTCTAAGACCGAGGAGATCTTTAAGTTTATTGAGACCAACATAGACACTGTCTTCATGAGTCATCCTTACTCGTTGCTGCTCAAAGGCATGGTCGCGAGTTAAGTTTAGTAATGAATCATATTTTTTAAGCGGTGGACGAACACGAATATTTTTGCTTAAAGTTTTGATTCCTGATTCAAGTAATTGATTTGAATCTTCACTCAGATGGGTGATAATCAATTCCGGAATAGAATCATAAGTTGAAGTATAGTACTGAAAAAGATAGTTCAAAATAGTTTCTTCCGCATTTTCTTCGATATCAACATTGGAAAAGCTAAAATTTTTATGACCTAAAAGAATTCCATTTCTCATCATGTAAAGAGAAAGGTCTACTTCCAAATCTCCCTGATAGAACGCCACAATATCTATGTCTTTTTCATCGTCAAGTTCGGCATTGGCTTGTTTAAAATTGTTAGCAAATTCAATGAGAATTGCTAGATTATCTCGAATTTGAGCCGCACGTTCAAATTCTTCCTGCTCAGCTGCCTCGTGCATCTGCAATTCCAATTCTCTTAACGTTTTACTTCCATTTCCGGTAAACATATCTTTGGCAATATTTAAATCCTTGGCATAGTCTTCCTCTGAAATATGTTGAACGCAGGGAGCGCTACACTGATTCATCTGAAACAGAATGCAAGCTTCTTTTCTTTTTTTAAAATCTGAAAGCTTACAATCTCTTAAAGTGAAACTTTTTGTGAGAATCTGAAGTATTTGCCATATATTGCTTCCAACTACAAATGGTCCATAGACATCAAAGCCTTTGCCTCTTTTTACTCTTCGAATAAATTCTAGCCTTGGAAATGGTTCATTGTTATTGATTACCACATAGGGATAAGACTTATCGTCCTTTAGGCGGATATTGTACTTTGGTGAGTGCTTTTTTATTAAATTATTTTCAAGAACAAAACTCTCCGCATCGTTTTCAGTCATTATGAAATCAAATTCAACGATATGAGAAACCAGTATTTCGGTTTTGGCATTTTTGGGGGAATTGTTGAAGTAGGACACGACCCTAGAACGAAGATTTTTGGCTTTTCCAACATAGATAATTTGCTCTGACTTATTTTTCATTAAGTAGCAGCCGGGTTTTGTAGGAAGTAGCCGAGCTTTATCCTCCAATTTTAGAGTAGCTGATAAGCGCTTATCACTTGGCTGATTTGATTTATCCTTTACAGAATCATTCACTTTTTATACTCTTCTAAGACTCTCTAATTAAGCACTCAATCCAAAGGTTCCAAAATGGCCGAATTAAGCGTCGGAAAAGAAGTTCTCTCTCGTTGTAATAAATGTAAACTTACTCTAGCACATACTATCGTTACGATGAAAGATGCAAAGACTCCTGATAAAGTCTTGTGTAAAACTTGTAAAGGGACCCACTCTTTTAAAGATCCAAGTGCACCCAAGGCAAAAACATCAGTCAATAAAGTAATCAAATCTGGCAGAGCTTCTTCTAAAAGACCAACTGAAAGCGTTGGTGAACTTTGGAATAAGGCCATGAGCAAAAATACTGCAAATGCCAAATCTTATTCAATAAAAGGTTCATTTATCACTGGTGATCTAATTGATCACCCAACTTTTGGCCAGGGCATCGTTGAAAAACTCATCGATAACAATAAAATTGAAGTACTATTCCAAGACGATTATCGCACCTTAATGCATAAAAAATAACAAAAGGGAGCTCTAAGCTCCCTTTTTATTTTATCGATAATTTAAATTTTAATTAAAATCCGAAACCTGCTGAAATACCACCTGAAATTCCAAATTGTCCGCTAAGTCCGCCCATTCCGTAAGCTGCACCACCATACATACCAGCTCCACCCATTCCATAAAGATCAGTGCGAGCATTCATGTAGTTTTGATAAAGCGAAGCATTGGCCATTTGATTGGCCTGGGCATTGCCTTGGTAGCGATCATAACCTGCTTGAGCCTGGCCTTGCATTGCCATTTGAAGTTGCATTTGTTGTCCTTGTTGACCGTAATAGCCATTGCCCATTCCCGGTACACCATAACCGCTTCCTCCACCGTAACCACCGGTGCCGCCCCAATATCCACCATTGCTGGGATATCCACCGACTCCTATACCAGCTCCACCAGCTCCCATTCCTGGTCCATAAACTCCACCTGGGTACCCAGGATAGCCGCCACCCATGCCGCCCATACCACCAGGATATCCGCCCATGCCGCCGCCAATATTTATACCACCACCGATACCACCACCGATGTTGATTCCACCACCAATACCAATGCCTCCGCCTGGGTATCCACCCATGCCACCAGTGCCACCAATACCACCGCCTGGGTATCCGCCCATGCCGCCGCCTGGGTATCCGCCCATGCCGCCGCCTGGGTATCCGCCCATGCCGCCGCCGGGGTATCCGCCCATGCCACCGCCAGGGTATCCGCCCATGCCACCGCCTGCATCAGGAAAACCAATACCGCCGCCAATGCCACCGCCGATACAAATGATTCCGCAACCACTCATACCGCCACCCATGCCTATACCAATTCCTCCAGGATAATTCATTCCAGGAGATCCGATTCCAATTGATCCACCTATACCGATGCCTGGGCCATAAACTCCACCCATTCCACCGGGGTATCCGCCCATGCCTCCGCCTGGATAACCAGGGTAACCGCCCATACCACCAGTGCCACCGATGCCGCCGCCAGGGTATCCGCCCATGCCTCCGCCTGGGTAACCAGGGTATCCGCCCATACCACCAGTGCCGCCGATGCCGCCGCCAGGGTATCCCCCCATGCCGCCTCCGCCTGGATAACCAGGGTAACCGCCCATTCCGCCGCCCATGCCTCCGCCTGGGTAACCAGGGTATCCGCCCATGCCGCCGCCGATACCACCACCAGGGTATCCGCCCATGCCGATTCCACCATTTATGCCAATATTACCGTATATACCAAAGCCCGCTCCGGGCATTCCTAAACCATATCCAAGCATTCCAGCTAAACCAGAACCTAAACCAATTCCAAGTCCAGCTCCAAATCCACCGGGAGCTCCGCCCATGCCTCCCATGCCTCCCATGCCGCCGCCATAATAAGGCCCCATCATTCCACCAAGAAATCCTGGACTATAACCTGCGCTGCCAAAAGGACTGCCGAATCCACCGTATCCATTGCTTGCCATCCCACCGTAGCCGGCGTACTGACCCATGCCTGAACCATTACACGAAGCTGCAAATTGCTGAGCCTCATCTGGCAAAATCGGGTTGGCACCTCTTTGAGTGTTGTAATCGAGATAGGAATTAAATCTATTGGTACACATCTGGTTACCTTGGGTATACGCATTTGCCCAAGCTTCCTGAGATTTAAATTGATATTTAGCTCCAAAATAAGAGGCGCCTAAAAAAGCTAAAGGCTGAGCGACAATACCTAAGGCATCGACCCATGGATTGGACTGTTTCTCTTGCTTGAATAAACATTCAACGCAATCTACTCCTGCCTCTCCAGCTGCTCCAGCAATCTGCAACCTCAAACATGCTTGATATTCATCCTGGTAAGCTGGGTGATTCATCCCCGCGCAATCCAAGCTGCTAGCCGCCTCGGCAAAGGAACCAACCGTTAACATAGCAATCGAAATCATCGCTACTAAGTTTTTCCCTTTGATATTTAGGGTTTTCATGCTGTAAAATCCTTTCATAAACGCTTCTCCAAATTGGATTGTCGAGCTAAACAGTTCAACTCAATATTAATTTTCGGTAAATATTTGAGAAAAGTTTAGAGGAACTTTTATGCCTAGGGACTTTTTGCTGAAGATGGAGCTTAATTAGCTGATATCACATTGTACAGCTTAGAAGTTTTGCTTTTGTCAGCAAAATATTTAAATAAAAAGGATAGATATTTATGAAAGGTTTTTTATGGACCCTAACTTTATTCTTAATTTTCACAAATTTCGCAGACGCACAAGAAGCCCCCAAAATTCCATCCGGCCTAGTTGTCAAACTAAGAGGAGAAGCTCTATTTGAAGGAAAAAATTTAAAAGTGGGCGACATCATCGACAAAGTAGGAAAATTACAAACCAAAGAAAAATCTTTTATTCAATTAAAAATAGATAAATGGAAAAATACTATTTCCATTGGTCCAAATTCCATAATGGACTTGAATTTTAGTGATGAAAAAAAATATACACTTCAAGAAGGGTTTTGCCGCTGGAAATCGTTTGCTAAAAGTGAAACCAAGGGAAAAATATTTACCAAGACTGTTTCCATGGGTGTGCGAGGAACAGATTTTCTCATAAAGTATAATGAGACTCTAGGTGAAACTGAAATCATTATGTTTGATGGAGAAGTGGTGATGGAAAATCTTAAAGACGTAAGTAACTCCCAGCTGCTCACAAAAGGACAATGGTGTGGAGTCGGTGGGAGATTTGGCGAAAAAATTGCTAATCCTTTAAATTTACCCAAAACTGCATTGGATTCCGCTAATCAATTTTTAGAATAAGGAATCATATATGATTTGGCGACCTTGGATTGAATGGTTTTCGTTGTTGCTCATTATGGGCTTTGGTGGCTACACCATGTGGGTCATAAAAAACGAAAAAAAAATTTATCTAGAAAATGCTCGAGAAATTCATTTTAAACTTTTTAAACTCTTTGTCCCGAGCTGGTGGGGTGACGTAGCGACTGAATCAAGTAACGAATTATGTTTTAAACGTGTCGATACTCGCTATGACTGGGAGGCTCGGTTTCAATGGAACGAGCAAGGAAATAAAAAAGACTTAATTGAATTATTTAAAGATCACATTCATGACAGAAAAATTTTATTTGATGAAGAGACTAGTATTATCTACAACCCAAGTGATTTTAAAACTGGGCCCATTATTTCAAGCGGCCGATTCGAAATCGTTAGACTAGAAGGGACCGCGACAGCAGACCGTCAGGACAGGCTCTATTATGATGCCTTTCTTATTCGAGAAAAAAAGACGGGCGCTTTTCTTTACGCTGAAAGTAGAAGTTCTGTTTTAAATGGTTTAGTTGAAGGTCCATATTTTGAAGAAGTCATGCTTAGATTAGATCTGCTTATTACATAACATCCTCTCTACCGCGAAGGCATGAGAGGATGTAAATGATTTTAAATTACTTTACTTCGACAGTTATACTTGCTGAGTAATCTTCACCATAAGACTTATGAGCACCATCAGCAAATTGCAAAGTTAAAGTATGCTTTCCGGGTTTCAAGGTTAATGTGGTCGAACTTGATCCATCGCCAAAATGCTTATGAGTTTCGTCTTTGGGGATTACTTGTCCCTTGGCCACAGCTTTTGCATCGATAATTAAATGATGATGCCCAGTCCCCTCTTTCATCGCTCCTGCCTTTTCAACTTTCATACCCTCGACGCTAAACTCGACTGGAAACGTCGCTGGGACAATTTCGCCATCGTGAGGCTTAGTAAATGCCACCTTTGTAGCTCCAAAACCAACATTTGATATCAGGGTGAGAAAAGTAAGGACCAAAATTTGCTTCATTATAAACTCCTTGAATTTTGTAAAAAGATCTTCATAAGCATAATTGAGTTTGACGGCCTTGAGTATAATCAAATTCGTAAGATGATATTAAAAAATACCCATGTAAAAAAGTCTAATAAGTAAATGAATTAAAATACGAAACCTTAAGTGCCTTATTGGTTAAACAAATCGACACTTAAAAATTGATTAATTCTTTTTAGGAGAGAAGAGACGAATCTTTGCAACCAAAAAAGCTATAAGATCCTCATCCGACCCGAAAACATCGTCAATAAGGTCGCAATTAAGGACGAAATCTTTCATTCGAACAGCAATCTGGTGAAGTGATTCAACAAGGTATAAACCACCAATATTTTCACCGTTAAATGACTTAATTATTTCTTTTCGAGCATGGTTAAACATCTCTGACTCAGTGACATCTTCTGGGAGATTATCAACTCCCATTTTTTCTTCTACTTCTTCAATGGCTTGCTCTCGAACATCTTCATCTGTCGCAAAACTTACACCATATTCAGTGGCCATTGCTTCAATCAGAGCTTCTCTATTTGTAGCGTGAAACTCAATTAATTTTTTCTCTTTGAGATTGTTGATTGTATAGCTAGCTAAAGCACGCAATGTATCAAAATCTGTTTTCATTGAAACCTCAATTAGTAAATATTCTCTTTAAGTGTAACGAGTTAAACTCCATCGCACAAGAAACTTTTTAATTTTCTTGACTTTCTTGCCCCTATGAATGGATTTTAAGAGTTAATGGAAATTAATAACAACAATCAAGACAATACTATCAATTTTGTTTCATTCAAATCTGCGCTTTCATGGGACGAATATTTCATGCTTCAGGCCATGATTGCAGCGTTTAAATCTAAAGACCCTGCAACTAAAGTCGGCTCAGTTTTTGTCGACCAAAATAACCACCAGATCACTATGGGCTACAATGGATTTGTGGCAGGAATAGACGAATCTAGAGTTCCCTGGGGCAAGGATAAAAGTGCTCCATTAGAATTTCAAAAATACGGCTACGTGGTTCACAGCGAAGCTAACGCCATTTTACACGCTTCTCGATCCCTTGAAGGCTCGCGGGCCTACGTTACCCTATTTCCCTGTAACGAATGTGCTAAACTCATCGCCTCCTCGAAGGTTAAAGAAGTAATCTACCTTTCTGATAAGCATCTAGAAACTGAAAGCAACCGGATCGCCAAAAAGATTTTTGAACTCTCAGGTGTAAGCTTTCGGCCTTTAACTCTTCGTGCTGAAATTCTGACTCATTTACTTGAGCATCTTCAAAATTTATTGACAGATATTTAACCAAAGTTAAGGTTTCCTAATCTTCGGAACTAACCTATAATCGTCAGCGTCTGATAACAACCTCTTTCCATCTTGGAGTCACTTAATGAAACCATTTATTGTCGTTCCCGACGGCTTTGATAAATCTCTTTTTGAAGAATTAAAAAAATCAAATGAACTTGAAGTTCATCCAAATTTAAAAGTTTCACAGGACGAATTAAAAACACTTTTACCAAAAGTTAATGGACTCATTATCCGTTCTGCGACAACTGTTAATGCCGAATTATTAGCACTAGCTCCAAACTTAAAAATTGTAATAAGAGCAGGAGAGGGCACAGACAATATAGATAAAAATCTTTGTGCGAGCAAAGGTGTAAAGGTAGCAAACACTCCAGGTGCCAACAACAACTCAGCGGCAGAGCAAGCGATTGCACTAATGATGTCTTGTTTGCGCAACACACCCTTTGCCGATAAAACCATGCATGAGGGGAAATGGGAAAAAAATGCTTTAACTGGACTTGAACTATGGAAGAAAAAAGTTGGAGTTATCGGTTTTGGCAGAATCGGTCAAATCGTGACGAAAAGAATTTCTGGCTTCGAACCTGAAGTCCTCTTTTTTGATCCCATTATCGAAAAATCAGAATTTACTTTTGCCAAGAAAGCAAAAGATTTAGCAGAGATTTTCTCTACATGTGACATTATCACTATCCATACTCCATTAATGCCACAAACCAAGGGTATGATAACTGGCGAACTTTTGGCATTGATGAAGAAAGAAGCCATTATCATCAATTGCGCAAGGGGTGGAATCGTAGATGAAGATGCTCTTTATTCAATCTTAAAGGAAAAAAAAATAAGGGCCGCTGGATTTGATGTTTTTGCGATCGAACCTCTTCCCGCTGATTCTAAATTACTTGAACTAAATAATTTAATTATGTCACCACACGTTGGTGCTTCAACCGAAGAGGCTCAATTCAGAGTAGGTGAAATGGCCGTTCATCAGATCAAAGAATTTTTCATCAGCAATAATTTATTAAATGAAGTTAAGGGAAAATAATGAAAACGTTAGCCATAATAGGTTCTCAATGGGGTGATGAGGGAAAGGGAAAGATTACTGATCTACTAAGCGAAAAATGTGATTACGTGGTTCGCTACCAGGGGGGAAACAATGCAGGTCATACGATTATCGTTGACGGCAAAAAAATTGTTTTGCACCTGATTCCTTCGGGGATATTGCATCCTCATTGCGTTTCAGTTATTGCCCACGGAGTGGTCTTTGAGCCTGAGGCATTTCAACATGAACTCAATCGAGTGATGGATTCAGGGATAACCATTACGTCAGAGAATTTAAAAATCTCTGAAAATCTGACCATTATCACCAGCTACAATAAAATTCTCGATGCTGCTCGAGAGAATCAAGGCTCTGTTAAGATTGGTACCACTGGCAAAGGAATTGGCCCAGCCTATGAAGATAAAATTGGCAGAAGAGCCGTTAAACTAAAAGACTTATTTGATTATGATATTCTCAAAAAGAAGTTATCGCGTAATCTAGGAGAAAAAGAGATTCTCTTTAAGCATCGCTACGCTGTTAGTTTTCCTACCATTGAAGAAGAGGCTGAGCGATTATTTGAATTGGGAAAAAAGATTAAACCATTTGTTTGTGACACTTTTTCAGTTTTAGATAAAGCTATTCAAAATGGAAGCAAGATTCTCTATGAAGGAGCTCAAGGAATATTGCTCGACATCGACTATGGGACTTATCCCTACGTGACGTCATCTTCTACTTCACTTGGCGGAATCTATACAGGTGCAGGCATTCCCGAATCTCATGTCGAGGAAGTCTTGGGAATAACCAAAGCCTACACGACAAGAGTAGGAGAAGGACCATTTCCTACCGAACTGTTTAATGAATTAGGTGTAGAAATTCAAACCAAAGGCAATGAGTTTGGTGCCACCACAGGTCGCAAGCGCCGTTGTGGTTGGCTCGATCTGCCGCTACTTAAATACTCCGTTAAAGCCTCTAACCTTACCTCAATCGCGCTCACCAAATTAGATATTTTGAGTGGATTAAAAGAGCTTAAAGTTTGTGTTGCATATGAATATGAAGGGCAGCGTATTGATTGCGCCTATCCCGGAATCGATTTAACCAAAGCAAAGCCAATTTTAAAAAATATGCCTGCTTTTAATGACCTATTTCAAGGGGAGCCTCTTTCATCTGAACTGGAAGATTACATTAAAGAAATTGAGCTATTTCTCAATATTCCTGTTGGAATCATCGCCTTTGGACCAGAAAGAAAAGAGATAATCTTTAGAAAAGATTATTTTGGAATTATAAAAAGATAAAGGCTTCTACATGAGAAGATTGATTGACACTCTCATCTTGACAGTCTTTTTTACACTATCATGCTTTTTCATCTACAAGCATTACTTTGCTCGCTCAATGAGCAAGCATTATTCCAATAAACACGCAGTAAAAGCTAATGAAATTCTTCGTAAAAAATCAAAGCTTTCAGCTGCCGCACTTAACACCTCCCTTACCTCAAGTGCTTGTACTCTTTTTTTAAAAAACTCTGTAGAATTTTCAATGAATGAATATGCCAATCAATACATCGATCACCACATAGATGATATTCTTAAAACTTGCGCTGGTGCGCTACCCAAACAGCTCCAAACTCAATTGGATGATGCTGTTCAAAAATGTGGCAATTCCATTAGATCAAAAATTGCACCTGACTGTTACGCAGCTTTAGTTGACGCAAAAACGAAAAGTGTCGCGACTATTATTAATCCAGATTTTCCACTTTCTGAACTAGATTCTACAGTACTCTTGCACTTGGTTGCAGATGCTTTTGCTTCTAATGACTTTGCTGAGCACCCTGAGAAAAACCTAGATCTCATAGATACTCTTTTGCAAAAAGAGCCCGACTATTACAATGGCTACAAACTTAAACTTATACTTTTTACTGTAAGCAATTTATCAAAAGAAGAGCGTTATCATGATATGTTTATAAAAACACTTAATGATGCTTATCAATTTAATTTCAATGATCTTGAACTCAAAGAAATTAAATTAGCCTACATGGGCAAAGTATTCATTAAGGCTTTCGAAGATAGAAAAGCGAGAATGGAATTTATTGAATTCCTTGACGATGAATCTGCTAAATTCCCAAAAGAATGGATTTATGATTATTATAAAGCTCACACACTTTATAATGAAGGAAGAGGTAGTCTTCGCCTAACTATCTCGTTGGTTGAGAAGGCCTTAACGAAGGCGCCCTTTGATATTCGCCTTATTACGACCCTTGAAAATTTAAAAAACGATGATGAAGTTAAAAGAAATCATCCTTTCATATTTCATTTTACTTATACCCTTAACGACATTTAAGCCCTACCTATTCGCTCAACCATCATTTTGAGGAACAAACAGCCTTTCTGACTTTTTATTTAAAGTTTTGATAAACTTTTATAATGAAGATACTTTTATACTTTTTTTTAATTTTAAATGTCTCTGCCCTTTTTGCACAAGAGACTCCACTTATTGAAGAAATTAAAATCTACAAAAGCAAGCACCTAATGGAGTTGTGGGTCCAGGGCAAAGTCTTTAAAAGTTACAAAGTTATGCTTGGGCGGGGTGGGCGAAATCCCAAAAGACAGAAAGGTGATTTATTAGTTCCAGAGGGGAAATATCAACTAGATTACAAAAATCCCTACTCAAATTTTTATAAATCAATTCATATCTCATACCCTAACGAAGAAGACATTCTGAGGGCGCAAGAAATGGGAGTAGATCCAGGTGGAGATATAATGATCCACGGTTTTCCAAATAAAGAAACGGCATTGTTCAAATTTTTAAGAAAAATTGGACTATCAAGGTTATTAGATTGGACTTCAGGTTGTGTAGCAATAACCAACAGTGAAATGGAAGAAGTTTTTGAGTTAATTGAAGTCCCTACCCCCATCACTATATATCACTAAAATGCAAAATCATCACACAAAAGAAATTGGTAAGTATGCTGCAATGTTATCCTTAATTGAAATTGGCTTAGGAAGTTTATTGCATTCTTTTAAAATTCCTTTAGCTGGCCACTTTATGTCAATCAACCAAAACGCTATGCTGGCAAGAATTTCATTCGAATTGAAATCTAAAACTTCTCCGATGAAAGTCTCAAACATTGCCGCCATTTTAAAAAGCCTATCTCCTGCCGGAAAAAAACTAACCCCCATGTTGGCAATTTGTGCTCAAGGATTACTTTTCTCGATCGGAATTTTGACTTTAGGGATAAACTACATCGGACTTTTTTTTTCAGTAATATTGTCAAGCTCATGGGCCTTCATTCAACCTGTTTTATTTATTTACTTTCTTTTTGGACAAAAATCTCTTTCCGTCGCAAGCCATTTCATTAAAGAATTTTCCAAAGTCATGCCCAATTCTCAATCTTACTTGGTTGCAATCATCATATTGTTTTTTATCGTTAAAATCTTAATGAGCTATATTTTTTCAATAATCATGATAAAAATGTCACCTCAAGATTTTGAATTGTATCAACGGAAAATGATGACGAATCAATCCAAAGAGGAAACTCATACAAATCACAATCCTTATATCTTGGCACTAAAAGATCTATTGAGCCCATTGTTTATATTTTCATTTCTATTTACACTATTTTTCTTTTTTTTTTCACATGCTGATACTTCAGTTATTTTTTGGGCGATTCTTCGACCTCTTGCTCTTGGGTATATTCTGTTTTTTGTTGTAAGAGTCTACCCTTTGGAAAATATTTCGAGATTTTTAAATTGGCTGGGACTCAAGCAAATGGCCGAGAGCTTGAAATTGGCTATTGAAAAATTAAAAGAATTTAATTTTTAAGCCTCAGGTCTCGCATTTTGACTAATTGTGCGACGATACTCAACGCAATTTCGACAGGAGAATTGTTTCCAAAAGATTCACCAATTGGGCAATATAATGTTTCTGCAAGATCGGCACGAACACCATTTTTAAGTAAATCACTTTTTAAGACTACGGCTTTTGACTCGCTTCCAATAACTCCTACATAGGGAAATTGAAAATCATTAAAAGCCCTAATCAAAATTGGCAAATCATATGCATGTCCCATCGTCATTGAAGCAATAAATGATTGCGAGGGAAGTTCATCTAAATAGCTTTTCATATCTTCGATGTGAATTTTTTGCAAACGGGAATGATCTGGAATTTTGTCTAGCCAATCTCGTCGAGGATCAATCCATTTCACCTGACAGTCCAACTTCAAAAGCAAGGAAACGACTTCTTGAGCGACGTGACCTGCACCGAAAATAGCAACGGTCCACCAATTAGAATCATTGCTGTTAGATTTCATTTTTTCAAAGTATAAATTCACCACTCCCCCACAAGTCATTTTGACATCAGTTTGCAAATTCCATTCACAAAAATCAGTTTGATGATCAGTTGTTAGAAGAAGTTTGGCCCGCTCGATAGCCTTCAATTCAACTTTACCTCCGCCAATTGTTCCTGCGATTAGTCCATTACGGCCAACCAACATTTTCGCTCCTAACACTTGAGGTGCACTTCCTTTAATATTAACGAGTGTAACAATGATAAAATCTAAATTGGCGTTTGCGAGTTCAATTATCTTTTTAAATAAATCATTATTCATAGCGAATTAGTTCCATCAAAATGGCTTCGCTGGTGGCAGGACTTTTTAAAACAGGAATTGTTTTGGGGGATCGATAACCAAGTGCATTTTTAACAGCAGTCCAAACACTTGCACCAAGCAACAATGGTGGTTCGCCAACGGCTTTTGATCTTAAGACATTTTGGGTGTTAGAATTATTTTCAATTAAATCAATTTGAAAAATTCGAGGAGTGTCTTGTATATTTGGGATTTTATAAGTTGTTGGAGAATGGGAAAGCAATTTTCCCTTCTCATGATAGTATAGATTCTCTGTCGTCACCCACCCCATTCCTTGAATAAAGGCACCAGAAACCTGTCCTACGTCAATCCCTGGATTTATAGATCGCCCAAGGTCCATGAGAATATTTGTTTGAAGCACTTTTAATTCACCAGAGTATTCGTCAATCTCAACCATACTAACTGCTGCACCATTGGTAAAATAATTAAAAGCGTTCCCAGTTAAAGTTTTTTTGTTAAATCCTAAATTCTCTGTTTTAAAAAAGGCATAATCGCCAAGAGAAACACGATTTAAATAACAGATTTTAATTAATTCACTCCACCCGAGGCTTTGAGCTGTGCGAGTATTTTTGATCATTTCACTTTCAAAAACGAGATGATCTGTTCTCACTGCACCTTCAATATAGGGAGCATATTCATGCGAATCATTAAAAGCAATGCCAGAAAAATGCAGATGAGCAATCCAACGCAAGCGTGCCTTAATTTTTTCACAGGCTTTTAAGGTTGCAGCTCCATTTATATCAGCTCCACTCGAAGCAGCCGTAGGTGATGTATTATGATTTTTTTCAGTAGAGGTTGCCATAACTCTTACTTTGTTTTGTGAAAGTCCAAAGGCAGACGATGCAATTTGCTGTATTTTAGTATTTACTCCTTGGCCCATTTCAGTTGCACCTGTGGAAACTTGAATCGTACCATCTAGATGGATATTGACCAATGCGTTGCCCTGGTTTAAAAATCTTGCAGTAAAAGCTATGCCAAATTTACACCCAGTCATGGAAAGTCCTCGCAACTTTCCTTTTTGGCCCTGATTAAATTTAGTCACTTCCTCGCGAAGCTTGATGTAATTTGAAGTTTCAAATAAGCGCTCAAAGATATCAGGAAGAATATTATTATCTACAATCTGTCCATACGGCGTTTTATTTCTATCCACTTTTCCGTAAATATTTATTTTTCTAATTTCAAAACTATCTTTCTTTAAAAAATGAGCAATATCTTCAATGATACTCTCTATTGTCATGTTGCCTTGTGGACCACCGAAACCTCTAAAGGCAGTATTTGAGTGCTGATTAGTTCTTAGTGCAATTCCTTCGATGTGGCAATTTTCCAAAAAGTAACAACCATCGATATGAAACATTGCTCTATCTAAAATGGATGGTGTTAAATCGGTATAAGCTCCCCCGTTTGCATAAAGCTTTGCTTTAAGTGCTAATATTTTACCATTTTGATCAAAACCTATTTCATAAAAATTTTTAAAGGGATGTCTCTTTCCCGTCATCATCATGTCATCGTCTTTAGTTAAAGCAATTCTAGCAGGGCGTTTCAATTTATGTGCGACAAGAGCTGCCATCGCAGCAAAATGGGCAGCCTGACTTTCTTTACCTCCAAAGCCTCCTCCCATTCGCTTAACCACACACACAACTTGAGAGAAATCAAGATGAAGAGCATGGGCCACCACATGTTGAGTTTCACTTGGGTGCTGCGATGAAGAATGAATTTCAAGCTGACCATCTTCTAATGGATAGACGATGCTAGCTTGGGATTCCATATAGAAATGCTCTTGTCCTCCACACTCAAATTCACCTTTTAATACATGAGGGGCTTTTGCCAATGCTTGATCTGTATTTCCTCGAATAAACGGAGTAGCAGTACAAATTGTTTTATTTTCCTTGATAGCATCTTCTATGTTGAGAATTGCAGGAATCTCATCAATATAAATTTTTATGCATTTTTTCGCTTTAGCGATTGCCTCTTCATTCTCGGCCGCGATGATACAAATGGGCTCATCAATATAGCCAACTTGATAATCGATAAGTATGGGCTGTTCTGAAACTATTGTACCCCATTTATTGTTTGAGAAATCGGCACCGGTATATACGGCGAGTACGCCTGGAATTTTTAGTGCTTCCTGAAAATCGATTGACTTTAAAATACCAGCAGAAACAGGTGCGCCCATCACTCCAACTAATAGTTCATTTTTAAGCATAGGTCGATCATCGACAAAAATGCTTTCCCCTGTAACGTGTGTTCTTGCAGAATCATGGGCAATGTTTTTTCCGACTGTCATGAATGAACTCCTGAAGAGAGTTCATTAAAAAATTTTCTGAAAAAATTTTGGCTTAAAATCATTCGATACTCTCGACTTGCCCTCAAGTCTGAAAGTGGATTTATAAATTGTGGAAGTGATTGTGCCATGGCTTCAAAAGTCTCAGCCTTAAATTCTTTACCAGCAGAATTTGATTCTATAAATGGAAGTCTGGTGACGATCGGCCCAATGCCACCAAGAGCAATCCTCAATTGTTTAATTTTATCCCCATCAACTTCAATCACTCCTGCAAAAGTAGCTGCAGAAATATCAAGATCTTTACGCATAGAAACTTTATAAAGTCTTATTTGTTCATTTTTTTTCATTCTTGGAATATGAATCCCAATGACAATTTCTTCTGCTTTTATATCTAGCTGTTTGTAGCCCTTGTAAAAATTTTTTAATTCGACTGAGCGTTGACCATATTGACTCTTAAGAACCACTTTTGCATCCATCGCCATCAAGAAAGGAATGGTATCAGCGATGGGTGAAGCATTGACCACATTGCCAACAAGTGTGGCTTGGTTTTTTATTTGAGGTGAAGCGAAAATGTGTAGCATTTTTTTAAATTCAGGAAGCAATTTCTCAATATAATCTTCAATCTCAGAAAGTGTCACAGTTGCACCGATAAAAAAAGAATCATCATCATGCTGAATTTTTTTTAATTCATCAATATGGTAGAGGGCCATTGCTTTAGGTGTTTCGAGACGACCTTTGTTGACTACGACCCCAACATCAGTAGAGCCAGCAACCAATCGAAGATTGCCTTCTTTGGCTTTAGCTTGTAACGCTTCTTCAATTGTTGTCGGTAAAAACAAACTTTTATCGTTGAAATTCATTACTACTGATTGTGTTTTGATTGCCTTCATTTCTAAAAGCCAAGAGGGATCGCCGTAGCGCTCATTAAGCATTTCAACTTGATTCATATCGAGGGACATCGCTGCATCAATGATAGGCTTATAGCCAGTACAGCGACAAAGATTACCTGTAAGAAAATTTTTTGCCCGTTTTTCAGTAATCATTTTATTTTCTGATTTTAATTTTTCCACCATGCCGGCCATGGCACAAATAAAACCAGGAGTACAATAACCGCATTGGGATCCTTGGCAAGAAATCATAGCTTTTTGGACCTCATGGAGTTCAGTCTCATTTTTCTGAATACCTTCAACTGTGATAACTTGTGCCCCATCGATCAAATAGAGAGGAAGAATGCAAGAGTTAACTGATTTCAAAATCAATTTGCCCTCTGTATCTAATTCTCGACCAAGTAAAACGGTGCAAGCGCCACAATCTCCTTCAGCGCAGACAATTTTAGTTCCAGTTAAACCCTTTTGACTTCTCAAAAAATGAGCCAGTGGAGTAAAGGCTTGGTCTCCTTCAATTTCTAGTCGTTCGTGGTTAATTTTTGTGACAATTTTATTTCGTTTTTCCATTAATCAAATTTAATTTGATTAAGCAGAAAAATCAATTGAGGTTATCTTGACCAATTGATTAGTTGAGTATTTCACCAAAGAGTTTTCCATTCTCTATTCGCGATATGTAAACTTCATGAATTTGATTTGAAAGCTCTATATCTGATTGAACTTGTACACGAACATAATTGGAAGAATAACCTTCAAATAACCCTTGCTTATTTCTTCGTTCGAATAAAACTCTGGATTTTTTGCCGATTTGATCTTCAGTGAATAAATTAAGCTTTGCGTCTCCAAACATCAACAAAGTGCGTACTCTATCCTTTTTAACAGAGTGATGAATATGACTTTCAAGCTTTGCCGCTGTTGTATTTTTTCTTTTTGAATATGGAAAGACATGAAAATGAGTAATCGGTAGTTCTTTGGCCAAATGATATGTATTTTCAAACTGCTCTTTGGTTTCCCCTGGAAAGCCAACAATCATATCTGCCCCAATTCCCGCATTGGGAAATGCTGAAATCAACTTGTTAATAACCTTTTTATAATCAGCAACACTGTACCTACGTCTCATGTTTTTTAAAATTTCATCATCTCCACTTTGCATAGGAATATGAAAATGATCCTGAACTTTATCCGAGGATTTTAAGACAGCTATGAGTTCATCAGTAATGGTGTTGGGTTCAACGCTTGATAAACGAAATCTCTCCAATCCCTCAATCGCCAGCAATGCCCCGACTAAGTCATGCAGCTTTTCACCTGAAGCCTGCTCGTATTCACCAATATTAACGCCAGTTAAAACAATTTCTTTAAATCCATTTGCAATTAATTTTTGGGCTTCAGTCACCGCATCTTTAATTGAAATGGCACGCGAACGACCTCTCGCAAAGGGAATAATGCAAAATGAACAAACGTAATTACAGCCGTCCTGAATTTTAAGAAAGGCCCTGGTATGAGAGTCAGCAGTAGTCGTAGCCGCTCCAAAAAACTCCCAAGACTTATCCACATGAACCAAGTTGTCGCTTTCGTCTTTAAGATAATCAAAAACCTTATATTTTTCTGAGTTTCCCAGGACTAAGTCAACTCCCTGCATGTTGGCAATGCGCTCTGGCTCCATCTGAGCATAACAGCCAGCAACCACAATTTTGCCTTCAGGGGAAGAGTGATGAGCTTTTCGGATAAGGTTTCTGCAAGTCGAGTCCGCCGCATCAGTAACTGTACAGGTATTGATAAAGACGACATCGGCCGATTCACCAAACTCCACGATTTCATAGCCTCGATCCTTGAATCCTTGAGCAATTGAGCCAGTTTCAGACATATTAAGGCGACAACCAAGCGTATGCAAAGCGACTCTTTTGTTTAGACTATTTAACTCATTATTTTCCATGGGGCGAATTTAGAACAATGTGAGAGTGTTTTTCAAGTTTTTAACTACTTCTTGAAAAGATTTCAGCATTTTTTTTATTCTTTTCGTTTGACAAAAAAGCCCCAGAACATTATTTTTAATCTCACTTTCGAAACAAGTTTGGTCTCTTAGCTCAGTTGGTTAGAGCATCTCCCTTTTAAGGAGAGGGTCCTGCGTTCGAGTCGCAGAGAGATCACCATTTCGAAATCCACCGGTAAATAAAACGAATGCAGAATATGCACCCATCGTCTAGCCCGGTCTAGGACATCGCCTTTTCACGGCGGTAACCGGGGTTCGAATCCCCGTGGGTGTACCAAGTTTATAAAAAAGCTTCGCAAATGCGGAGCTTTTTTTTTGCCCTTTTAAGGCTACAATCAATCTTCTATTCCTGAACTTTGACGATTAATGAGAACTTGAGCTTGATTCCAGATAAACCATGAAAGCCTGAAATTTCTATAAAATTTACACTTCAATTGCTTAAACCTAAAACTTCTCTTCGGCCATGATAAAACTCCAAAAACTAAATTACCTATAGGAGTCGTCCATGAAAGTCTTGATTTTTGCAGTGATACTTCTATCTACTAAAACAGTTTTTGCCATGAGTGATGCCGATCTGGCCAACGTTTGCGCTCATAGGGCCCTAGAGAAAATGCAAAATGATGCAGCTATAATCAATTGCGAATTAATGCCAAATACAATTGAAGCCTATTTCATCAATAATAAGTTCTATAATCCATCAAAATATATTGGCTATAATGCTGAGATAAAATGCCAGGTAAGTAACTCTAACATTTTTATGCTTGTGCAATACGATTCTCTTACAAAAGAATGCATGTAAAAAATATTTCTTTTTTTTTAGGCGGGTAGAACAATCTAAACTCTTACCTCTAACTCTCTTTGCACTTTAGCTCCCTGTCCTTTTATTTTTTCTAAATTTTTTTAACTAACGATGAGAATTAGGGCAAAAATGGAAAAAAGGGTGTTTGATTATCCCATATTGCCCCAATTTCCGACTAAAAAAGATGGCATTGAGAGTGCATGTGTCATCCTAAATTTCAATGGGAGTTACACATGTTGAAATCCTTATTTTGTCACATATTTTTTATTTTAATATTTTCAAGCAAGACAATGGCATCAGAACAATTATTAGCAGAAATGAGCAACGATATAAGTGAAAATACCTATCAATTGATCATTGAAAGCGATGAAGCAACTCATTCAATTAAAAAATTTTATAAAGATGTTTATAAAGACGACAAAAAAATTTATCGAGAATCACTTGATCACAAAAACCTAAATGATAATGGGATTATTTTAGAACATAAAAATGACTATATCATTTTGAGTCTAAAAAGTAATAATTTCGATGAACTTCTAGGAGGTGTTATCGTTCTAGATACACTAGTTAATGGAGCAAGCGGAATCAGAAAAGAATATGAGATTCAGTTAACCAAAGTAGATTCAGCATGGGTGCTAATAAATGAGGATCAAAAAATAATTAGCCACTTCTATATTGAAACAAACAAGGTTTTCCTACTTGGAACCGTCGGAATAAAAAATGTCATTATGAAATAATTAAAGTTCTATCCCATCTCTACCCTCATTTTGATCAATCCGATAAATTGGCATTGCAGGCCCTGGAAAAAATGGAGTTGGAAATTGACCAAACACATATGCTAAAAGTTCATTAATGTTTTCTATAAAATGAAATTCTAAATCTTTCTTAATGCTTTCCGGAATATCTCTTAAATCTTTTTCATTTCTTTTTGAAAGAACTATACGTTTAATCCCAGCTCGATGTGCAGCAATAATTTTTTCCTTTACGCCACCAACTGGCATAACAGCTCCACGCAAAGTTATCTCACCTGTCATTGCAAGTTTTGGATCTACGACTTTTGACATAAGCAATGAACAAAGAGCGGTAAAAATAGTGATCCCTGCACTTGGTCCATCTTTTGGAATGGCACCAGATGGAACATGTACATGGAAGTCAATTTTACTGAAATCAAAACCCGGCAACAAACTCGAGAGTTTTGATCGAACCAAAGACAAACCAATATGTGCAGATTCACTCATTACCTCTCCTAACTGCCCAGTGAGCTGGATTTTGCCAGTTCCTGGCATCATAAGGGATTCAATAAAGAGAATGTCTCCTCCCATCGGGGTCCAGGCAAGGCCAGTCACAACTCCGGGGCTTGCTGATTTTTGTGCTAACTCAAATGTATTTTTATGAATGCCTAAAACTTCTTCAATGTCAGCATTCGTGATTTGTATTTTATCAACTCGATCATGTCGCACAACTTTTTCAGATACAGATCTTAAGACTCGAGCAATCTTTCGTTGCAAATCTCTAACTCCAGCTTCTCGAGTATAGTCTTCTGCTATCATTCTCAATTGTTCATCCTTAATCTCTACTTGAGTTTCACTTAGTCCGTGCTCCTTAAGTTGCTTTGGTAGAAGATGATCTTTGGCAATTCGTAATTTTTCCTCAGTTGTATAACCACTTAATTGAATCACTTCCATACGATCTAGCAAGGGAGCTGGAATAGTTTCGAGGGAATTTGCAGTAGCAATAAAAAAAACTTTTGATAAATCATAAGAGACATCAAGATAATGATCCATGAAAGTTGAGTTTTGTTCTGGATCCAAAACTTCTAATAAAGCCGAAGCTGGGTCTCCACCATATCCTCGGCTTAATTTATCAATCTCATCTAACATGAATACTGCATTTTTTTCTTTTGCTCGCTTAATGCCCTCAATAATTCTTCCTGGCATGGCTCCGATATAAGTTCTACGATGACCTCTGATTTCAGAGTCGTCACGCACACCTCCGAGCGAAGCCCTGACAAATTTTCTTCCAAGCGCTTTAGCAATACTTTGGCCGAGTGATGTTTTTCCTACCCCTGGTGGACCAATAAATAGCAGGATTGATCCTTTTTTTCGAGGAGATAATTTCATAACAGCTAAATGTTGAATGATATGTTTTTTAATTTTTTCCAGACCAAAATGTTCAGCATCTAAGATACTTTGAGCTTTATCCAGGTCAATTTCAGCAGGAATTGGATCATTCCATGGCAGTGATAGAATCAATTCTAGATAATTTTTAATTACATGAGACTCCGCATTCTGCTGCCCCATGGTTTCATAACGATGATATTGATCAAGAGAAATCTTTTCAACTTCTGGAGGAAGCTTGGCTAATAAGATGCGGTCTTTTAAAGTTAACTTTTCGCCACCTTCTCCAACGGATTCTTCACCCATTTCGCCAAGCTCTTCTTTAATAGCCTTCAATTGTTCACGCAAAATAGATTCACGATAAGCCTTGCTTGTTTTTTCAGAAATTTTGAGTCCCATTTCAGTACTAACTTTTATCATTTCACGCTGTTCAACTAAAAGTTCCAGTACTTTTAAAGCGCGATTTTTGACTGAGGCAATCTCAAGAATTTCTTGTTTCTTAGAAATTATTAGAGGAAGATTCTGAGCAACTAAATTAGTAAAATCTGAAACTTTTTCGAAATTTTCAATAGATTTTTTAAATTCATTCGAGGCATTTATACTTTGCAAAATTTCGCCAGAAATATCTTTTAAACTTCTTAGCAAAGCCTTTTCAGTTGGCTCATCTAGATCAATAATATCGGGAACTGGCTCGCCCCTCGTCATCCAGGTTGCGACCCCTTCTTGATACTCCACTTGAATTGTTCTGAATCGATATAAGGCTCGAATGTAAGCAATAGTTTCGCCCTTATCGTTTTTTTCTACACGATCAATGCGACAAAGAGTACCGGTTGAATAAAAGTCGGAAGCAGCTGCCTTCTCCAAGACTCCCCCTTCTTTAAGGGTAAGTGCAACAAAGATCTTATCTTTGCTCTCTTCCAGTGCGCGGTGAATGGCATTTAAGCCAACGGCCCTAGAGATTAAAACTGGCAGCGCTACATCGGGAAACAGCACCGTGTTTTTCAGGATTAAGGTTGGTATAAAATGTTCAATATTTGTCATAATTGTTGTTTTCATATCCTAAAGTTGGTAGCGACCAAAAAAACGTCAAGTGGCTTTGAAAAATTTTGTGATTTTTAATTTCATATTGTCATGCGTTTTGATAGAGTAAATAACAAGGTTTTATTTTACCGAGCAGCATAATGAAAACTATTTTCAAAATTCTCACTCTCTTTCTTGCACTCACTGGTGCTTATGTACTTTTAAGTCAGTTTACGGATATAGAATTTGGCCGGGTTGATTTTTTTAACAAACATGGTTGGTTATTTCTTTTCTCAATTGCATTGTTTCCACGCTTCACACTTTTGTTGTCTGGACTGATTGCTCACTCAATTGAATTTGGTGGAATGCTTTGGTGGATTGGCTTTTTTGTAGCACCAAGAATATTAGTTGCCATTCTCGCTACAATTTCTTATTGGAATCAAAATCCATTGCTAGTTATTATTTCCTGGTTTATTGCCTTAGGAGGAGAATCTAGCGAGAAGTTTGTCATTTCGAGGAAGATGAGTTCTGATCCTCAAAAGTTTAATAAGTTTGAAGGAACAACTATCGATGCCGAATACAAAGTTAGGGAATAAAAATGAGTTCATATTTTATTAAACTTTCCTGGATTCGAGAAAATGATTTTTCATATGAAACATTTAATCGAACTCATGATATCAATTTCAGTGGTGAACAAATCTTAAAATCGTCATCAGCACCAGAGTATTTAGGGGAAGCCAATAAAGCCAATCCAGAAGAAATGCTTGCGGCGGCTGTTTCTAGTTGCCACATGCTAACTTTTTTAGCGATAGCCTCCAAATCAGGCTATATCGTAGATATGTACCAAGATCGAGCGGAAGCTCAACTTCATAAAAATGAGGAAGGAAAAATAGCCATAACTCAAATAAATCTAAATCCTTCGATTGAGTTTTCTGGAGCTAAACAGCCTGATGCGAATCAATTGAAATCACTACATGAGAAAGCTCATCGAAACTGTTTTGTAGCCAATTCTATAAAGACCAAAGTTCAAATTCAATAGGGAGATAATGTGAATCAACTTGAAGCCTATGACTATGATCCAGCTAAATCATCTTTAGCTAAAACTCTTTTTGAGAGTCTAAAGAAAATTGCTACAGATAATGTAACCAGTGACATCGGTCCAATAGATTTTTTTAAGGCACTTGAACAACCTCCTGAAAAGAACTTAGGTGATTATGCTCTTCCGTGTTTTCGATTTGCAAAAGCCATTAAGAAAGCTCCAAATCTGCTAGCTGAGGAATTAAAAAAAGAATTGGAAATATCTCTTAATCCTTGGATAGAGCGAATCGATCTCAAAGGTGCTTTTTTAAATATATTTACTAACCAAAAGCAAGTCGCGCGGTCCCTCATTCCTTCACTTGTTAATGGCTCAGGCTTTGAATTATTAAAAAAGAATTCCGAGCACAATAAAACTCGAGTTATGATTGAGTTTTCTCAGCCTAATACTCATAAAGAATTTCACGTTGGCCACGGCCGCAATGTATGCTTGGGTGATAGTCTGTGTCGTCTCTTTTCCTATAACGGTTATCAAGTTATTCCCGTAAATTATATCGGCGATGAAGGAGCACATATTGCGAAATGCCTATGGGGCGTAGAACTTTATCAAGGAGAAGCCTTAAGTAGTTCCATCGAAAATAAAGCGGAATGGTTAGGTCAAAGATACGTCGAAGCTAATATAAAATTAAAGGAAGCCCCAGAACAAGATAAAGAAAAATATCTTGCTCAGATATCAACCATTCTAAAGTCCATTGAAAATAAATCTGGCTCATATTACGAGACTTGGAAAACAACCCGTCAATATTGCCTTGAAGACTTTAATCGTATTTATAAATGGCTAGATGTACACTTTGATCATTTTTTTTATGAATCAGAAGTTAGTGAAGCCTCGCAGGAAATAGTTAGTGAGTATATAAAAAAAGGGCTTTTTATCGAAGACCAAGGGGCGATTGGTTTTGATATGTCTGATAAGAAGCTTGGCTTCTTCATGGCGCGTAAATCAGATGGCACAACACTCTACATTACAAAAGATTTGGCATTGGCAAAAGTTAAGTTTAATGATTTTACCATTGATCGATCAATCTATGTTGTTGGTAGTGAGCAAAATTTTCATTTTCGCCAACTCTTTTATGCATTAGAAAAAATGGGATTTGAGCAAGCTCAAAAATGCTATCATCTTTCATACGGAATGGTCGTGCGACCAGATGGAAAAATGTCATCACGTGCTGGCAATTCATTTACTTTTTTACAGCTTATAAATCTTGTCATGGAAGAAATAAATCTTTATTTGATTAAATATAAGGATGATTGGGATAAAACTCGATTGCAAGAAACGGCTCACAAGCTTGCAGTCGGAGCTATTAAGTATGGAATGCTTCAAGCAGATCCCAATAAAGAAATAGTTTTTGATCCAAAAGAATGGGTTTCATTTGAAGGAAATTCCGGACCTTATTTAATGTATAGTTACGCGCGTACTCAATCTATTTTGCAAAAAGCAGTGGATCAAGGTGTGGCATTTTCTCTTGAGCATTTAGAACTTTTAACTCATGAATCTGAAAGAGATTTAATGAGATATCTTTATGATTTCAATCAAACCGTCATTTACTCATGTGAAAACTATAAGCCTTCAACACTGGCAAACCATCTCTTTTTTCTCTGTAAAGCCTATAATCGCTTTTATACGGAAGTCTCAGTCATGAAAGCCGAGAGCGAAGAATTAAGAGGGGCTCGACTTGCACTGTTGCAAGCTTTTGCAAACACACTCAAAAAAGGCCTTTATCTTTTAGGAATCACTCCACCTGAAAAAATGTAATGAACTAAAATGCTATTTTGCACTTATGCTGACTACTTCAATATTTTTTTTCTTAAGAGACTTTAAACTTTGTGGCAGATTTTCAACGATTGACTCCTCAAGAGATAAAATAATTTTTTCTTTTAAAAAAATTCTATTATGTACAATCGAGACTTCTCGCGTGGGAATCGGATTTTGAAACTCTCGGACATGCTTTTGATCTTCTTTGGAGAGGTTGAGCACCGCTAGGTGAGGTAGTAATGTATAACCATGGCTATTAAGAACCATATTCTTTAATGTTTCAAGATTACCACTTTCAAATATTAGATTGTCATGAAGACCACTTTCTTTGGAAATTTTGCAAAGATTAAGTACTTGCTGCCTAAAGCAATGTCCCTCATTAAGTAACCAAATATCTTTAGTATCCAGTTCCTTGTCTTTAATTTTGGTCTTTTTTAACAAGGTATGGTTTTCTGATGCAAAAACTGAAAATGGCTCATGAAAGAGAACTCTTTCGATAAAGTTTTCTCCCTCTAGGGGAGTTACAAGTAGCCCCGCATCGAGTTCATCTCTGCTTAGCAATTCAATAATTTCTTCTGTTTTAAATTCTTCAATGGTCAACTTGACTAGCGGGAATTTCTTTACAAAATTCCCTGCAAATAATGGAATCACATATGGAGCAAGAGTAGGAATAACTCCAAGCCGAAAATCTCCTCTGACTACATCTTTTGAAGCATCAAGAATGGAAAAAATTTTCTTGTATTCTCTAATTACCTTTCTCGCTTGTTCGATAATCTGAGCACCCTCATCAGTTGTTCGAATGGGATTTTGAGAACGATCAAAGAGCACAACGCCAAGCTCTTCTTCTGCCTTTTGCAGCTGCATACTTAGAGTGGGCTGTGTAACTGAACATGCTTTTGCAGCCTTTCCAAAATGACGTAGTTTTTCGACTGCTAAAATATATTCAAGTTGAGTTATTGTCATAAGATCATCCTATCGAAAAAATGGCCAGCCCTACAAAAGTTAAATAAGTGGTTATGAAAAAAATTAAATAAAGCTTATCTTTCAGGTTAAGCTCGTAGCGAAAATAAAAACTTTTTTGCTCATTGAGTCCTCTCGTCACAAGAGAAAGGGCGCCTCTTTGAGAATGCCTAATAGCAAACACAAGCAGAGGAAAAAAATAAGCGAATCGCTCCCTCAAGGGAATGTTGCGGATCTTGGAGTTTATTTTTATTCTTTCAAGCTCTGACTTAAATTGAGCAATAGAATTTATTGCTAAAAGCAAAGGATATCCCCAAAAAAGTTTTAGCCCTTTATCTATTATCAAATGCAAAATAATTTTGGTATAATTTAATGTTATTCCAGAAGACATTGACACCAATGAAACTAAGAACAATCGTAACATAAGAAGCTTTGCCTTACTCAAAGATGCCTTGTAGACAATGATTCGCCCCAACTGAAAAGAGACGTGATCCATTAATCCCTTCGCTGGATAAAAAATCGAAAATGCAAAAAAGCTAGAGCTGAAAAGAAAAGCAACAAAAACAAGTGATATCAAAGACCTTACTCTCAGTCCATTACAACTAAAAAAAATCAAGATCAAAACAGTCAAAAAAAGGTTATAAATAGGCTTGTGATTTATTAATAAAAAAAACAACGTCAAAATTGTCATTAGAAACAAATACCAGGAATGAATAAATTCATGCTTAGAATTTTCAATGGTTGAGTTCACACCAATTTCTCCAGGTGAGCATCCTTCAACAGAAAAACTTCATCTGCAATTGAGGCTATGAAAGAATCATCATGAGAAATAATAACTTGAATCTTATTAATCGACTTCATAAAAAGGATTATATCTCGTATCATTGCAATTGAGTTTTTATCTTGACCAAAGGTTGGTTCATCATAAAGTATAATGGATTTTTGTTGCAGGATGGTCATTAAAATTGAAAGCCTTCTTTTCTCTCCCTCTGACAAAAGAAATGGAGAGCGAGTCAAATCAACATCCTTTAAGAATTGACTTAACAATTTTTTTGATTCAGAAAATTTTATGAAATCTCCAAGCTCTTCTTGAATTGTATCATAGAAAAAATGTGACTCAGGATTTTGAAAAACAAAAGCCAAATCTTTATAAATATCCTTCTGCTTAATTGCTTTAAATTCTTTTATGTATTCAATTGAGCCAGTAATGGGTTTAAGTAGCCCTGCAATTAATTTAAACAACGTACTCTTGCCCTGTCCATTACTCCCCTTAATCACACAAATGTTTCCAGCATCTAATTGTAATGAAATATTTTGAATCAAAAATGGATTACTCTGATAACGAAATGAAACATTATTTAATTTTATTTTCATTGGAAGAGATCGGAAATTTTCAAGAGGTAATAAATCGATTGCATTTTCGCTTGTTTTTTCTGCCGGAGCTAATAGCTCATGGCTTAAATTGGTTAGTGATAATTCTCCTTTTGCATCAACGAGCAAAATCAAGTCGGCCAAAGGTATTATTTCTTCTAAGTGGTGATCTACAATAACTACAGTTCGTGTCCCTTTTATTTTCTTAAGCCAATTATAAAAATCATTACGAGCAACTGGATCAAGAAATGCTGTCGGCTCATCGAGCAAAATGACTTTGGGATCAATTGCTAGCAGAGATGCTAAGACTAAACGCTGACACTCACCATTTGAGAGATCTTTAGTTTTTTTATTCCATATCGTCTCTAGATCGAAAAGTCCTTTAAGTTCTTCTTTTTTTTGATTCATCATTTCATTGCTGTAATTAAAATTTTCCATTGAAAAGAAAAATTCCTCAGGTACGGTTGGATAAATTAATTGCGAAAAAGGATTTTGAAATAGAAATATTATCTCTTTTAGATTTTTTTTAAAATGAGTGCCTGACAATGGTGATTCATTGAATAAGATATTTCCATCAAGTTGACCGCTTGAATATTCGGGGATAATTCCTTTTAGCATTTGTAGCAAAGTACTCTTGCCAGCGCCTGATTTTCCAGTAAGTAAAACTAGCGAATTGTCAGGAATATTGATTACTTGAGAACAGAAAATTTTTTTTAATTGGTTTTTTTTAAATGAATATTCAAATGGGCCGATGTTGTACATTTATATACTTTTTATTTTTGCTATTAAAAATTGATCTAAAAGACCTAGTCGTGTTAGCCGATCAGATAAGTGAATACTGAGCCATCCCGAAAATATTAATGACGAAACTATAAAGGAAGTTAATTGAACGATATTCACCTGAAGAGAGAGTGACTTATAATCATAGAGGAAGAAATCTAGGCCATAGCTAAAAAAAGCAGAAAGCGCAGAAGCCATCAGCATGATCTTAAAATCCCACTTTTTATAGCCAAAGGATATAAAAATAATTTCAGCACCGAGACCTTGAACCAATCCCCAAAAAACAGACATGATTCCCCAGCGAGTGAGCAAACTTTCTATAAATGCCGCAGTAACTGATGCAATTAATGCGATTCCAGGTTTTTGAACTATTCGCGAAAGAAAGACTGATGCAAAAATCCAAAAACCTGCCGAGAGGTAGCTTAATCCTGCTAATTTTAAAAAAGGTTTAGCCAGTTCATAAATAAAAGTCCATCCCCAAAAAGCAACGCCCAAAGCGACAGAAACTACTAAGGTAAGAACAATTTCAAAAATAGTTATAGATGAAAATTGGCTTTTTAGATCGATAAAAAAAGTCTTCAATTCCTTTCCTCCGCAGGCGTTATCCTGATTCAGGTTCAAAGGGTATTTCTCAGATCGGCAGTTGGCCGAACACCCCTAGGTAAGTATAAAAGATTCTATCGACCTTGTTAATAAAAGGCAAGGAGCCGAATCAACATTCGGCTCCAAAAGCAATAATGCAAGCTGATTATCTGCGATGGTGATTTCCTTCCTCTTTCTTGTTAGATTCTCTCTTTTCTTCTCTTTTTTCTTCTCTTCTTTCTTCTCTTCTTTCTTCTCTTCTTTGCTCTTTTCTTGCGTCTCGTTTTGCATCGCGATTTTCATTAAAATTTTCTGTTGAGTTTTCAGCAAAAGATTCTTTTTCTTCTTTGTCATTTTTATGATGTCTCTTTTCATGCTTATCTTTTTTGTCTGAATTTTTTTCTTTCTTAAATGACTTTAAATCTGATTTAATTTTGTCCATCTCAACTTTGGATAATTGTAATTCCTGAGCAATTTTCTTTATTGATTTTTCTTTCTTCATTAAATCTAAGACATCCTTAATATCTTTTCCTGCCGATTTTGATAATTCTGCTGCAATCAAAATATCCTTTAATGAATTTTTTTGATCCAGTAATTGGCCAAGATTGTCTTTTGATATATTAAATTTTTCACTGATCAAAATGGCTAAATCTGAAGTACTTTTATTTACATCATTTGCTTTATTTTGATTCTTATCTTCATTTCTGCCAGTTGGTATTGGATCTTCTTTTTTATCGCTCGTAGAATCAGCGCTATTAGCTTCAGGACTTGCCCTAACAACTGTTTCTTGAATAGTTCCTGAATCAGGCTGAATTGAATCTTCTACTTGAGCGTAAGCTTTAATACTTAGTAAATAAACTAATGATAATAATAGAGTCAACTTCATATAATCTCCTTAATTAGTAAAGCCTTGTTGGCTTCATGCTTGGTTAGACGAATTGACTCAGGCAATTGTTTCCGAAAATTTAAACTTTATTTTTAAATTGAATAAATTTAAAGTGTTAGGATGTCACTCTTCAATTTAATGAAACTTTTCTCAACTTCTTACGTCTACAAAAGCGATGATGATTTAATGAAGCAGTTTCAAGCTGGAGACACAATGGCATTTGAGCAATTATATGAGCGATATAAAATACCACTGTACTCCTATATCTGTAGTTGTGTTAACTCCAATGTTTCAGACGAATTATTTCAAGAGGTCATGATAAAATTTTTATCCAAGAAAGAAAGTTTTCGTTTTGAAAGCTCATTTAAAACGTGGCTATGGACTATCGCCAAAAATACCATTTATGATTATTGGCGCTCTAAAGATTTTTCGCACGAAAAGTTAAAGACTGCTTTAACTGATGAAGTTAACTTTGAAGAATTACCTGAAGTACAGATGGATTCAGAGCAATTACTTCTAAATAAGGTTACAAAAGATCAACTTACCAAATGCATTGAAGAGTTGCCATCGACACAAAGAGAAATCATTTTTTTGCATACTCATTCAGAGCTGACGCTTCAAGAGATAGCTCAGATAACCAACGATACAGTTGGAGCTATCAAGTCCGTGCTTTTTAGGTGTAAGGATAAATTAATCCAATGTTTCAAGCGCGGGTGACATCTGTGAATAAAAAAAATGATTTTTTTCAATGGCTAAAAAAAGAAACTCAGATAGCGCCACCAGCATCCCTAGACCAGAAAATCATCATTTTGGCAAAAAAGGGAATTCATTTAGAAAACAATCAAACTTTTTTTCCCAGAAAAATTTTTCTTTATACTTCTATACTATGCAGTTTTTCACTTTTGTTTTTAATTTTATCTAAGTCTACAATTCCTAAGCTAAATAGCAGTTTAATGGAGAATCCTGAAATGTACCTTCACTATGAAGACATTGAGCTTATGGTTGAGGCTAGTGAGTTGAACGCCAATGATTGGGAACTCATCAGCAAAAAGGATAAACTGTGAAAATCTTATTAATTATTTTCTTCACGGGTTTTACTTTTGCCAATTCTATTGATGATGATATTGTTGCTAATTTAGATTTTTTTCAACATTACGAATTGATAAGTGATAATGTTGCCAATTTTATTCAGGATATATCAGAAGATAATGAGCCAGTAAAAATTGATTTAAAAAAGACTCAATCGCAGACCAAAGATATAAAAATGGAGCGCATTCAATGAAAGCCTATAACGTCATCGGGACTTCCCTACTTTTCATGATAATATTGAGTTTTTCGCTTAAAGTTTTGGCTCAAGATTCGATTGCTACAAACAACAAAGATCGCTGGGACAAATTAAGTCCAATCGAAAAAGAGCAGCTGCACCAAAAATATGTAGAATGGAGCAGGTTAACACTTGACCAAAAAGATAAGCTCAAAGATAAATATAAGGAATTTAAAAAACTACCGCTAGATAAACAAGAAAGAATTAAAAAAGCTTATAAAAAATTCAAACTTTTACCGATAGATAAGCAAATTCTAATCAGGAACAATTTTGAAAAATTCTCAAAGCTTTCTCCAAAAGAAAAAGATGAGAAAATTCAAAAAATAAAAAAACTACTTCGAGATAAAAAATCTCGAAGTGATAAAGTCGATGATTCCAAAGATGATAATAATGGAGTGAATCGCCGAGAAAATGGTATTGATAATCATCGAGAAGAAAGACGTGAAGAGAGACTTGATCAACGTCGCAATGACCGCCGAGATGGCCCTAGGGATGATCGTCGAGATAATCGCAAAAAATACTAGAATTGAAGGGGAGCCTAATGCAAAAAATACATTTAATAATTTTTTTCTTCTTTGTTACGAATGCTAAAGCATGGGATTTTTCTTACAAGCTAAATGCTCAACACTCCCAAACAAACAATGTTAATCTAACTGACACAAATCCCATTGCCGACACTTCCACCAACTATTTACTAACGTTACAAACAAAAAACGATGATTGGAAATTTCGCTTTAAAACTCAAATGGAAAATTATCAAAAACAAACTGAGAACGATTATTATTCTGGTGACTTAAGTGCAACCTATAACAAGACAAAGGACAACGATTACACTTTAAGTTTTTTTAAATTAGTCTATAATCACACTCCTGCGATATCGTCAGATAGTGCCAGTGACAATTATGGTGTAAAAGTAGCAACCAATTTTTATCATGAAATTGATTCCGAATTAACCAGCTTTATTTCACTTTCCGGTTCACTTAAAAATTATGACAAGATAATTGATCGCAAAGATGATATTGTGTTTGCTTCTGTAGGATTAGAATCTTATCTCACATCTATCTTTATGATTAGTCCAGAGTTTAATCTCTCGTTAAACCATTCAACCCAAACAACGTACAACAACATGGGCTACGGTCCTGCTGTTACCGCCACTCTATCCCCCAACGAAGATTGGGAATTAAGCTTTAATGCCAGTTACACCTATACACTATATAGCGACAGAAAAATTGATGCTATTAATGGACTTGGCAAAAGAGTGAGTACTAAGGAACATCAAGGACTAATGGTTCTCGAAACTGGTACCACTTACTATATTACCAAGCATCTTCCTCTAACATTATTATATTCAAAGAGTGCTAACACTTCCAATAATACAACTTATCAATACAATGCTGAAAACCTAAGCTTTGGATTAGGTTTTAAGTTTTAAATTTTTTAATGGTAATCAACCATAGGAGACCTATCATGAAGTTATTATCCCTTTTGTACTGCCTTTCTTTTTGCATTTTTAATCCAACATTTGCTCAAACCGACACCTCTCCGACCGATACATCGGCCCCAAAGGTCGAACCGGTAAAGCCTGAAACTTCAGTAAAAAAAGATCCTGTTGCTGCCCGCCAGGAAATTGAAAAAAGAGTAGAAGAAAAGTATTCAATAACACCTGAAAAGCTTACTGAACTAGAAAAATCTGGATTAAAACTTCGAGATATCGTAAGTGCTGCAGCCTTAGCTAAGGAGGGAAATAAAAGCCTTGATGAAATTCTACAAATGCGTGGAGAGGGAAAAAAAGGATGGGGAGAAATAGCAAAAGAACTCAATGTTTCACCAGACATCATTGGCAAGGCCATTAGTGATCTGAGAAGACGAAATCCAGATGATAAAAATAAGCGTAAAGATGATAAGAAAGGGGATAATAAAGACGATTCCAAAGACGATAAAAAAGAAGAACGCAAAGAAGAACGCAAAGACGACAAAAAAGAGGAACGTCGCGATGATCATCGTCAAGAGCGACGCGATGAAAAACGTGATGAACATCGTGATCAAAAGCGCGAGGAACGAAAAGATGACCGTCCTCGTCCGAATAAAAAATAATAAACAAATCAACACTAAGGCCTAGTATCAACTAGGCCTTTTATTATCGATTCTTGACCTCCTCCAAAGAATTTATAGCGCAGGGCAATTTTCTTTTCATTTCAAGCGAATTCCCATACTCTAATCGGGTCGTTTTACATTCTTAAATAACCAAGGATAGACCGTGAGTAATCAACGAAATGATCGCAGTGAACGTAGTGATGAAGATGAAAAAAAACAACAAGCATTAGATTACCATTCAGAGGGGCGACCGGGTAAAATTGAAGTTATTTCCACAAAGCCGACCCTCACCTCCATGGACCTAACCAAAGCCTACTCGCCAGGGGTGGCTTTCCCATGTTTAGAAATAGCAAAGGATCCGGAACTAGCTTACAAGTATACAGCTAAAGGAAATTTAGTCGCTGTTATATCTAACGGTACTGCTGTTCTAGGGCTAGGCAATATCGGTGCACTCGCCGGCAAGCCAGTCATGGAAGGAAAGGGCTTACTCTTTAAACGCTTTGCCGACATAGATGTTTTTGATATTGAAGTTAATGAGGATTCAATTGAAGGTATGGTTAAAATTGTCTCGGCTCTCGAGCCCACCTTTGGTGGAGTTAATCTTGAAGACATAAAGGCACCAGAGTGTTTTGAAATTGAAACTCAGCTTATTGAAAAAATGAATATTCCTGTTTTTCATGATGATCAGCATGGCACAGCGATTATTTGCTCAGCTGCATTGCTAAATGCTTTAGAAATTACAGAAAGAGATATTAAAAAAATTAAAGTCGCCGTTTCTGGAGCTGGAGCTGCTGCCATATCATGTTCTAAAATATTATTTGAGCTTGGACTTCCAAGACAAAATCTTATTATGTGCGATTCCAATGGAGCCATTTACAAGGGGCGAACCGCAGGGATGAACAAATACAAAGATGAATTTGCGGTAGAAACAAAAGCTCGCACACTTTCAGATGCCATGAACGGAGCAGATGTCTTTATTGGCTGTTCGGCCCGGGGCTTAGTTTCTCAAGACATGGTTAAAACTATGGCGAAAAATCCAATCATCTTTGCAATGGCAAATCCTGATCCTGAAATTTATCCCTATGAAGTTCATGCGGTAAGAACTGACGCTATCATGGCAACTGGACGATCCGATTTTCCAAATCAAGTTAACAATGTTTTGGGATTTCCCTTTATTTTCCGAGGGGCACTCGACGTTCGCGCTAAAAAAATTAATATGCAAATGAAATTAGCAGCAGTCAAAGCGCTCGCTGAATTGGCCAAAGAAGAAGTGCCAGAAGAAGTCAAAATCGCCTACGGAGGCGAAGACTTCAAGTTCGGCGTAAACTATTTAATCCCTAAGCCTTTTGATCCAAGAGTATTGACCAGAGTAACCCCTGCTGTCGCCAAGGCTGCAATGGAGTCAGGTGTTGCAAGAATCCAAATAGAAGATTTGCAATCTTATGCTCGTGCACTTGAAGGTAGAATGGGCAACACTGCCCAATTTATGAAATCTTTACGTGATCGCCTAGGAGCACTTGTTGCTAAACGCAAGCAAAAAGTGAAAATGGTTTTTGCAGAAGGAACAAATACTAGAATACTTCAAGCTGTAAAACAGCTAGTCGAAGAAGATAAAATTGAACCAATCCTTCTTGGTCGAAAAAAAGCTATTCATAAAAAAATGGAAATGTTAGGGCTTGAAAAACTTAAAGATGAAGTAAAAACAGTCAATCCAAGAAGACATGAACAATTTGAAAATTATGTTCGAATGTATTCTAAAGAAAGACAAAGAAGTGGGGTTTCGATTTACCATGCTGAAGAACTCATGTCTCACCAAAATTATTTTGGCTCTATGATGGTTAAGCACGGCTTAGCTGATGCCGTCATTGCAGGTCCAACGCTTAATTACGCTGACTGCTTTCCTCCCCTTATGCATGTTTTAGGAACGCAAGAACGCAAAAGTGCAGCCGGTATATTTGTCATGACTTTTAAGAACCGAGTACTCTTTTTTGCTGATTGTGCTGTGCAAATTGAGCCGAGTGAAGATCAACTTTGTGAGATAGCTGCGGGTACTGCTGAGCTATTTAGAAAGCTCATGAAGCGTGAACCTCGAATTGCTTTTTTAAGTTTCTCAAACTTTGGTTCAAATGATCACGAAAAAGCAATCAAGGTAAAAAGAGCAGTGAAGCTCACAAAAACTCGCTACCCAAATTTAATTGTAGATGGAGAAGTGCAGGCAGACGTTGCTGTTAATAAAAATCTAATGGACAAATTATTTAATTTTTCTAACCTTGATGGACCGACAGATGTTCTGATCTTTCCAGAATTAAATTCAGCGAACATAAGTTACAAACTTCTTTCTCAGCTAGCAAATGCCAATGCGATTGGCCCGATTCTCGTTCCTATGAACCATTCGGCTAATATCATTCCAAGAACGGCAAGCGTGACAGAGATTGTTAACATGTGTGTCCTCTCTGCTATTTTAACTGATCAAAAAATTAAATAAGGAGTCTTCAATGTCTAAAATAATTGTAAATACGGATAATGCGCCTGCAGCAGTTGGAACCTACTCTCAAGGCGTAGGTGTAAATGGTACATTTTATTTTTCAGGGCAAATTGGTATCGACCCATCAAGTCAAGAACTTCACCCAAGCTTTAGTGCACAATTAAGTCAAATTATGAAAAATATAGATGGCTTACTTCTCTCACAAAATTTAAATCGTGAAAACATAGTAAAGACTAGTATTTTTTTAACAGACTTAAACAATTTTGCAGAAGTTAACCAAGCTTATATTGAGTACTTCAAAGCACCTTACCCGGCCCGAAGTACGGTTGAAGTTTCGAAATTACCTAAAGGCAGCTTAGTTGAAATAGAAGTTATAGCAGTAAAATAAAATGATTTTAAAGAGTAAATACGTTTTTGAAACTAAAAGCACTCGCATCTATAGGCACTTACAAAGCCTATTAATTGTACTTTTATCTATTTTTATGGCGTATTCGTTTGCCTGCTCAATTCTTTTACTAGATGCACGTAATGAAACCAAAAATTCCAAAACATCTTTTATTCAAACTCCTCCAGATCTCATTGTCGTTTTCACTGGGGGACCTGGTAGGATTGAGTATGCAGTAAAAAAAGCCCAGGAATTCAAGCAGCCCAATGTATTTATCACTGGCGTACATGAAAAAAACTCAGTTAAAACTTTGATAAACCCCATAGACCCAAATGCCAAGGAAACTGAGCATATTGAGATTGATTATACCGCAAGAAATACTGTAGAAAATGTCATTTCAACTTTTAAGTATTTGAGAAACAATCGTGGTCTTAATAAAATTCTTATTATTTCAAGTGACTACCACATAATGAGAATCAAGCAGATTATAAATACTTTGATTAAAAAAGATGATCAGTTTAATTTTTATTTCTCGGCCGTGCCTTCGAACTATCTTCACTTCAAGAATATTAAAATTCTTTATATCGAAACGTTTAAACTAATCAGAACAAAAGTTTTTTTACTTTTCTGGGATCAGAAATCTCCAATTGATGTTTCTTAATTTTAAACTCTGGTAACAGAAATAACTTCTTCGAGTGCTTCAATATTGCTGATGGTTTTTAACAGTTCGCTATAATCTTTAACCTCAATCTCAAAGATAAAACTACCTTTTCGATCTGGCATTGATTTAGCCATTGCACTTCTAATATTTATACCACAATTGTTGATTGTCTTTGAAATCAGTGAAAGTATTCCTGGCTTATCTTGAGTCATAACTCTTACTGTAACTGGGTGAGTAAAACTAAAGCCTTTGTTCCAAGAGACTTTAATCGTTCTAATTAGCGTTTCGGCATCCACTCTATTGCATGCAGTAGTGTGGACTGTAATCCCCCTACCTCTCGTTATAAAACCAACAATGCCATCACCAGGTATTGGATTACAACATCTTGCCATGCGGACCATCACATCACTCATTCCATCAACTTCAATAGCATTATCTGAGTGCGTTTTGTTGCGCACATTTTTGGTCATTTTATTTGAATAAGATTCTATTTCGGTAATTTTCTCGATATCAGTTGTCTCTTGCTTGGAAACAGCTTCTCTCAATGACGGAATATATTCCAAGATCTGCTTTGCCGTAAATTTTCCAGAGCCCACCAAAACGCACATTTCCTCTTCATCCGAGATGTGTTCTTTATCAAATAACTCTTTAAACTCATTATTTTTCTTCAATGCTTTAATATTAGTACCGAAAACTTTGAAAGCTTTTTCTAAAACATCCCTGCCCAGTTCTCGATTTTCATCTCTTTCAATTTTAAGTAACCACTGTTTAATTTTTGAACGCGCCTTGGAACTTTTTACTATATTGAGCCAGTCTTTAGAGGGAGCTTGAGTTTTACTGGTAAGAATTTCAATCGAATCCCCTGATTTTAAAATATGGCGTAATGGTACAATCTTTCCATTAATTTTAGCTCCAACGCAATGATGTCCAACTTCAGTATGAATTTCGTATGCAAAATCTAATGGTGTCGCACCATATTTTAATTCCCTTACATCCCCCTTAGGAGTAAAAACAAACACACCATCAAGATCAATATCATTTTTAATGACATCCAAAAACTCGCGAGTGTTGTCTGAATTCTTATTGTATTCCAAAAGCTCCTGCACCCAATCTAATTTTGGTGCTGACTTACCAGCGAGACCCTCTTTGTATTTCCAGTGTGCTGCGACTCCGGCTTCGGCAACCTCATCCATTTCGTTAGTTCTAATTTGAATTTCAATTCGCTCTGCACGTGGACCTATAACGGCGGTGTGAAGTGATTGATAATTATTGACCTTGGGAATTGCAATATAATCTTTAAAACGTCCTGGAATTGGAGTGAATGATGAATGGATAATACCAAGAGCCTTGTAGCATTCAGTAATATTGGAAACGATAATTCTAAAAGCAAGTAAATCTTGTATCTGCTCAAAGTCGACTCCACGGGCAGTCATTTTTTTGTAAATTGAATAAAAATGCTTTGGTCTTCCCTTCACTTCAGTATGAAGCGAGTATTCAAAAAGTTTTTCCTTAATCGTTGTTATGACTTCTCTGATATATGTGTCACGCTCTGATTTTTTCATGGAAACTTTTTCAGCTAGCCGATAATAAATTTCAGGTTTCAAAAAACGTAAGCATAAATCTTCAAGCTCTGATTTGACTGAATTAATACCTAAACGACTAGCAAGAGGAACATAAATATCTAGAGTTTCCTGCGCAATCTTTTTTTGTTTTTCGTCTGAAACATATTGAAGTGTACGCATATTGTGCATGCGATCTGCAAGTTTAACTATAATAACTCGAAGGTCCTTGGCCATCGCCACAACCATTTTTCTGAAATTTTCGATTTGAGATTCTTCTTTGCTTTTAAACTTAATTTTAGAAATTTTAGTCAATCCAACAACTAAATCAGAAACACCTTGATTGAATTCACGCTCAATTTCTGTAGGACTCACATTACAATCTTCTACAACGTCATGTAGCAGCCCTGCAACAATGGTATCGAGATCCATTCTAAGACGAATTAAGGTAGCAGCAACATTTATAGGATGAATTATATAATCTTCGCCAGAGCTGCGCTTTTGTCCCAAGTGAGCTTTTTCTGCGAAGTGATAGGCTTTTCGTAGCATAGTAAAATTTGCTTCGGGATAATAAGCCTCAACTCTTCTCACGAGGTCATCGATGGAAATATCTCTTTCGTGTGAAAAGTCTAAGTTTTGGTGCATTACTTTACTCGTGCAAAATCTGATGAGTTATTTCAAAAAGCCTTTTATAAGCCATTTCGATATCATCATTGAAAATTAAAAAATCAAAATCATTTTTTCGCTCTAATTCTTTCTGTGCATTTAGTAATCGTAGATTGATGACTTGAGTATTTTCCGTACCTCTGTTTCTCAATCTCTTTTCAAGTTCTTCAACTGATGGTGGAGAAATAAAAATTGCATTTGCAACATCTCCAAAATATTTTTTCATGGAATCTGTGCCCTGAACATCTAGATCAAACAATAAATGCTTTCCATCATCCAAACAATTTTCTACAAATATTTTAGAAGTTCCATAAAAGTTTCCGTGAACCTCGGCCCATTCTAAAAATTCTTGAGAGTCTTTTCTCTCAAGAAATTCGTCTCTACTAATAAAGAAATAGCTCGAGCCATGAATTTCGCCCGGTCTTATTGGACGTGTGGTATAAGAGACAGATTCAACCAAAGTTGGAAAATCTTCCTTAAGCCTTTTAATCATAGTCGACTTTCCCGTGCCTGACGGGGCGACGATCACAATTAATTTGCCTTTAAGTTTAGCATTATTCAATATTCAGCCCTTGCTCGCGCATTTTTTCTAATTGTACCTTCATTTGAACGACAGCATCTGAAATTTCTTTCATAGTTGACTTCGATCCCATGGTATTGGTCTCTCGATTTAATTCCTGTATGAGGAAATCAATCTGCCTTCCAACTTCATGATTTGATTTTATAAGATTTTGAAATTTTTCCAAGTGGGCATGTACTCGGTTTATTTCTTCATGAATATCAATTTTTTCTAAGTAAAAGACGACCTCTTGAAGTAAACGGCTTTGGTCTACATCAATAATATTTTTATAGTCCATTACTCTTTTTTTTAATTTCTCTTCAACCCCTGACTTAAAATGCTCTGCATTTTTTTCAATTAATTGAAAATAATTTTTGTAGGTTTCAAGATGCTTCTCTAAAACCTTAATTAATTTGTCCCCTTCTCCTTTGCGTGACAAGCCTAAATTTGCCACAGCAGCTTTAAGTCCCTGCTTGGCCAAACTTTCAAGTTCCTCTTGATTTTCTTCATCTTGATCTAAGTAAAACTCTGATCTTAAAAATTCAGTCATATTGACTTTAGGCTCTAATCCATTGCTCTTTAAAAGGGGAGCAAGTTTGGATATAAACTGAGAAATTTTATTTTGATCTAAGTCATCAAAGCGATTTTTGTTTTCGGCCTTTTTGATATTGATATATACGTCAAAAGTTCCTCTAGAAAATGCCTCAGATATTTCTTTTTTAAAGTCTATTTCAAGTGAATTTAAACTAGATGGCATTTTAAATCGAACATCTTTAAAGCGGTTGTTAACACTTTTTATTTCAACAGAAACGACATAATTTAATGATTGAGCTGTAGCTTCACCAAAACCGGTCATGGACTGAGCTGACATAGTTACTATCCTCGGCAAATTGCCTAATTTTATTAGATTATAAATGTGTGCCGAGGATATTACTTTTTCATTTAGAGATCAAGGGCCCAGCCCTGAACCTTTCCACTTTCAAAATAAATTTGTTTCACGCTTCCGTCTTCATTATAAGACCAACGTTCGTTTTGATTTTTTGGATTTCCTGCAATTTCTACCCGTACTGGTCTACCCCAAGTTTGAATAACTTGGGTTTTATTCATTCCTAAATATAATTCCGTGCTGTGAACTGAATGATTTTCAATAAAATCTTGATGTTTTCCTAAATCGCTTTGCATATCTTGCTTTCGAATGCCTATATAATTTGATCGCTCAGCTGCGGAGAGGCTTAAGTAGTAGAGCTTGTCAGAATCTCCCGGCAAATATTTTTTATCACGGGCATATTGCTCTACACTCTGCTCCGAAAGATCGGCTTCCTTTTCTTCTAACTCACGTCTCAATGAAAGTGCTTCGGCATTTTTTTTAGTTTCCCGCTCTCCTGCCGGAGTTCGGCGCTTAATTTCATCTCTACTTCTAAAAACGGCTCCACTATCTCCACCAACTATCGGAAAGTCCCTGCCGGCCATCAACAATGGATCACTTTCACGATTCATCTCATCAATATAACTGCGTTCTGGGACTAAAAGTGAGCAGCCTGAGCCTAAGACCAGGATGAAACCCAATATGGCCGCACTAAAATAACTTCTAAAAATCGAAATGAAAGCGCTCATAATTCTCCCTCGATGCCAAAAACATCACATAGTCTTTCAACTTTTCGGGAAAAATGTCGCTTTTGATAATTTTCAGTTTCATTATTTCTAATGCGGCAAATTTTTCATCAAAAAAGACCGACTAAATAAAGCAATTACTATCCGCCTCATTTTATCTGGAAATGAGCCGAAAAGAGTTTGGAGGAGTTAAAAGTGAATTTCTTAATTAAAATAGAAGATGCCATCAATCGTTTTCTCATTTTTGTTTTCAACAAATTAGTTGGATTCACTCCAGATATTTTTTTTGATCTCCTAACTTTTTTAAAAACACTACCTCTTAGAATAATCGCACTCTTTAAAAATCATATTAATCCACGCCTTAGACTGATTAAATTAAAATGCATCGGCTACTTCGAACACTACCTCACTATATTGAGGGGGAAATTTACTGCATTCTTTATTTATCTTCAATCAGAAGAATTTAAAAGCATTAGAAAAAGAGACTTAATTTTAAAGCCATTGAGATTTACTCGTTCTCACCCCATCCAGGGTTGTTTAACTTTGGTGGGGTGCTATTATTTTATCATTGCTTTGAATCTTATCTATATTAATACTGATAAAATTATTACAGGCACTAAGGCCCAAAGGGGACCTGCATCTGTCGAAAGCGAAGAAAATAATGTTTTAATAGAATTCAAAAAGATAAAATTTGAAGTTGCCCTGCATGCTTCTGGACACGGAGGTGGGGAAGAGCATGGTACAGAATTAGTTTTCGATATAAAAATCGAAGCCAACTCCCTCAAGGATAAGAAATTAATTGAGGAAATGGAAGAAAATTTACTTGAAGTGCTCGAAGATTTGGAGTTAACAGTCTCTCAAATTCCTCTGATTCCTGAAGATCAAAAGCAAATTGAAGAACTCATGACCAAAAAGCTGAACGAAGAGCTAAAAGAATATTCCCACGATCATGCGGTTAAAAGCTTAACCATAAAACAAATCCCACCGGGGAGACCTAGCTATTATCGCCAAACAGAGAAAATTGTAAGTGTAAAAGAAGTTAGTCTACAAATCTTTCTTGATGATACAAGACGTAATCGACAGGTTTATTTTGACTTTTCTTTGCTTACGACTAATCGAAATACTGTATTATTTATCAAAGATCATGAAGTCCAATTAAAAGATCATTTAAACTCAAATATCGAGCCAATCCTCCACCGCCTCTTACAAGAAGAGGAGGGAAGATCGATTATTAAAGATAAAATCAAATCTGAAATTAATGAATTTCTCGAAAAACAAAAAGTGGAAGGAAAAGTTCAAGAGGTATACATCGATTCACTCATATCATCATGAGTTTTTGAGGATAATGATTTTCGATTGTCTAACAAGGCTTTTAGAGTATTGGGGCTGATATCTAACATTTTTGATGCTTTTTTTAAATTTTTATCTAACTTCATAAAAACATTCAAGCAATAATCCATCTTTATTTCTTCCAACGATTTAAAATAATTAATTTCACTTTGACTAATAATTTTATTGTCGCTTAATAAATCAAAATCTGTTTTATCTCTTAAAATTTTCTTTCCACCTGCCATGATTTTCTTTCTTAAGAGATGGGATTGAAGCTGCCTAATATTGCCAGGCCAAGAACATTCCTGATAAAAAGAAATAAGTTCATCTGATAAAACTACAAAATGATTTTTTTCAAAATCCAAACAGAGTGACTTAATCTTAGCACTGTCATCCTTCAGGCTAGGCAGTCTTAGGACTTCGCCAGAGCACAATCTAAAATAAAAATCTTTCCGCATCTTCCCTCGCTCCACTTGATTTTTTAAATCACTTCCTGAAGCAAAAATTAAGCGAACATCAGCCTTTTGAAAATAACTTCCACCGACCGCACGCAATTCAAAATGATCAAGAAACAGTAACAACTTGGTTTGTAGTTCCATACTCAAAGAATCAATTTCATCGAGAAACAGTGTCCCTCTGTGAGCCTCCAAAATAGCTCCCTTTTTATCGGCTATGGCACCAGTAAACGCCCCTTTAACATGTCCAAAGAGTTCCGATTCAATCAGGGTAGGAGCAAATGAAGAAAGATTGATAGGTACAAATGCTCCGCTTCTTCCACTTTGTTGATGAATAGATTTTGCTAACGTCGTTTTCCCTGTACCGGTTTGTCCTTCTAATAAAATATTTAAAGAACTTTTGATGATTTCATCTGCTAATAAATTTGTACTTTCTAATAATTGCAATTGAGACTTTGGTTTTAAAAAATGAATTCGATTAAATCCAATTTCCAAGACATCTCCCCTTTCTAAATAGGCTTCGAAACACTGATTTCCATTTAACTTAAAAGGAAACTCTCCACAGCTTTTTACCAGATAGCGTGACTTATCTGAAAACCCTCCGGCCTTAAAGTGAGGAATGAGCATCAATTCAAATTCAGCGCTGGGATATTCAAAAACGGGAAGATGAATTTCAGCTGTTTTAAAATCAAAAAAGAATTTACTGGCAGTTTTAATTTTATACTTTGTTCGTTTAAGCCTTATTGTTCTTTTGCGCTCTTGAAATAAATCTAGTACAAAGTCATCATCTTCTCGAACTCCTTTTATACCAATTGATGTTTCAAGTGTATGATTTAGAACGCGCTTTCGCTCAACAACTTCCATAACTTTTCCCCTTTTTAAGTGACTTCGAAAGAGATTCAAACCTGATGCCAAATTCAAGAAGTGCAAAATAGTTGAGAATAGATTAAGATAAGTTCTAAAATCATACTCAGGTAAAAAAAATGAGCTACAAAATTAAACCTCATAGTGCCCAATTCAAAATGGGCATATCCAACGTCAATCAATTGGCTCAATGGCTGGAAAGCAATCCAGAAATTATTGGTGTCAGCTTTGTTGGGCGCTCCAATGTCGGAAAATCTTCTATTATTAATGCTCTTTTTGGGCCTAAGACAGCAAGAGTTTCCAAAACACCAGGGCGCACTCGCGAAATAAATATTTTCGAATTTGAATTAAGTCTCAATGGTAAAAAATCGGAACTGCCAAGCTTTGCACTTATCGACTTGCCAGGATACGGCTTTGCCGAAGTTTCAAAAGATATGCAAAAAAATTGGGATCAATTAATGGGAGCTTTTTTTGGATCACTTTCGCCCTCAATGATGCTAATCAATTTGCAGGACGCTCGTCATCCAGATCAAGAAAGCGATAGACAATTTCATCAATTTTTAAAAAATTATACCCGCAATGCCATTTTACTTTTTAACAAAATGGATAAATTAAAAACTCAAAAAGAGAGAGCTGAGCTCGACAAATTAAAACCAAAACTTTCAAAAGATTATAAATGGATTCGCCAAATGTATTTTGCTTCTGCTGAAACCAAAAAAGGGTTGCCTCAAGTAGAAGATGCAATCATCGCTCATTTATTAGAAGAGCTAGAGATTCGTAAAGTTTAATAGTTAATCTTCTTTCTGCTTAGTCGAGTTTTTATTGAGTGGAAGTTGTTTAGAAATATCTTCAGGTCCGGAGCTGAATTTAATTTTATTTACCTGATTCTCAATATCCTCTAAATCGCGCTTGCAGGCTTTTGCGGTATGAAGAAGCGCACGCACTTTAACTGAATCCCAATGGACTTCTTCAGTTTCAATTCCTTTTTCTAAAAGCCTGCCGAGCTCTTCGTAAGTTTCTTTCAAGTGGGCATTGGTTCTTGAAGCTGTAAGCATTTTTTTACCAATCATACTGGTCTTAATGACTTCTTGATGAAAATGAAAAATCCAATGATTTAATTTATTTTTCCAATTATTGTGATTATTCATGCTTGATACCGCCCTGCCTTACTAAACAAAAATACATTTTGGTTCGTCTTGAGTATAACTTTTGAGTCCTTCCTTGTGAAGATTGAATATTTTGATAGCATGATGGTTAATAATTGCTCAATTAGGCGATAATGCTCGAGCGAGTTAGTTGGTTATATGTTTACCGAATTAAATGAAATAGAAAGAGTTTTAGCTGATAAATACGGTCACCAAAGGGATCCCTGGGGACTTGAGCCAAAGCGGGCGATTGCCGACTTAAAAATGTTATGGCCAATTTATCGTTATTATTTCAACGTACGAGTTCACGACAAAGATCGAGTTCAAGACAAACCCTATATGGTTGTCTCCAATCATACCGGCCAAATCCCCATCGACGGAATGCTCATATGTACCGCGTTTGCTACAGAAGTGCAGGGACCTCGCATTCTAAGGCCTCTTGTAGAGCGATTTCTGTCCTCATTGCCATTTCTGGGCAAATGGTCTAGCGAGGGCGGTGCCGTTTTAGGCGATCGGCGCAATTGTCTTAATTTACTAAAGCGTGGAGAATCGGTATTAATATTTCCAGAAGGAGTGCAAGGTATAGCTAAAAGTCCAAAAGATTTTTATAAACTGCAAAGATTTACGCGAGGATTTTTGCGAATGGCCATTGCTTCAAAAGCTGAAATTCTACCTGTGGCAGTGGTGGGAGCAGAAGAATTTTATCCATTTGTTTTTCATTTTAAAAAATTGGCTAAATTTTTAAAATTACCTGCTCTCCCGATATCTCCTCATCTTTTCCCTTTGCCTTCTCCGGTAGATATTTATATCGGCAATCCCTATTCACTTCCTCCTGAATTAAGTATTGATGCTCTTGATGAAGACCTAGAACCTCATCTTATCGAAATTGAAAAGCGCATACAAAACCTCACTACCAATGGATTAAATAATCGTAGGACTCTTTTTAAGCGATCTTAAAATATGAATCAAAAAATTAAATCAGTTCTCATAATCGGAATTCAAGGGGCGCTAGCAAAAATTACTGCGGAATTGCTTATAAAAAAACATCCTCAAATTAAAATACATGGAGTCGACTCAAGGCCCATCACAGATATTGCAATTCGCCCTCAACTCACTCATCATCAAATTAAATATACTCGAACTAATTTTGAAAAAATTTTTCGTGAACATCATTTTGATACAATATTGCACTTAGGCCGCTTAGGACATTCACCGGCCATTGGAAACATCAATAAACGCATTGATATAAATCTCATTGGAACCAATAGCATATTGGAATTAGCTCAAAAATTTCATGCCAGCAAAGTTGTGATTCTTAGCACTCATCATGTGTACGGCGCTCATCCAGATAACCCCATGTTTATCAAAGAAGATGCACCTCTGAGAGGAAGCTTTAAATATGCAGAACTCAGAGATGTGGTGGAAATGGATCAAATGTGCACCAACTGGATGTGGAAAAATCAAAATGAAATTGAAACCATTGTACTTAGACCTTGCAATATAATCGGGCCTCAGATTAAAAATTCGATTACTCAATACCTGCGTTCTCCCTACGCTCCTATTCCAATAGATTTTAATCCGATGTTTCAATTTATTCATGAATTCGATATGGCATCAATTATCGTGGAAGCTGCTGATAAATTAAAAACTGGAATTTATAATGTTGCGGCCGATGATGTCATTAGCCTAAGCGAGGCAGCGGAGATCATTGCCGTGAAAAAGTTGAGAATTCCTATTGTACTAGTCGAACAATTGGCTAAATTTGTAACTCCGGCCTGGAAATTTCCTCACTATCTTATAAGTTATCTAAAGTTTTCAGCAACTTTAGACAACTCTGAAATTAAGAAAAATTTGGGAGAAGACATTTTTCGTTTTAATGCCAAAGAAGCGATTGAACTTTTGAAATATCGTTGACGAGAGAAGCTCTTTCTCATAGTATAAATCCTCAATATGCCTCGGTGATGAAATGGTAGACTTGATAGATTCAAAATCTGTTGTCGAAAGGCGTGCCGGTTCGAGTCCGGCCCGAGGCACCATTGCTTGTATGCGTTTGGGAGTGCTGGATTTATGATTCCGATGGAAATCTCCAGGTCTTTAAAGCTCTCTACAACTAAAGCGATTCTCCTTTTTATTCAAGTTGTACTATTTTTGGTTCTCTTTTTTCCAGAAGCACAAAAAGTTTCAGCAACCATACTATGGACCAATTTTCTCATATTAATTCCAACAAACTATTTTATTTTTTTCAGCGATAAACTTCAGCGACTAACAGCTCCCGCATTTTTTAAAAGAGCTCTGCTTATTCAAATGCTCATGCATTTTTGTATATTTGGTTATTGGGGTTATTATAATCATAAGGTTCTTGAACACATTCCTCTCATTGTTCACCAAATGGCGTTTGTGCATTTGTTTTATTTTTTTTGCTGTATGTTTTTTAACAAGAAATTTGTTTTGAGTCTTTCATTGATTCCACTAACAAATAGTATCAACCTTTTTGTCTGGTTTAGCCCAAAAATTTACATTGCTCACATTGTGCTCTTAATTTTGGCAATTTTAGCAAAACTTTTTGTTACTCGAAAAATTAATGGAAAGCAGTCTCATATTTTCAATCCCTCAGCTATCGTACTTTGCTTGGCGATTGTGGTTTTGATTTTATTTCCTCGGGTGCATGAAATTTATTACGGACCCGAAATCGGTGCATTTTGGCTGATCATGCCTAACTTTGATCTCTTTTTATTTGTCCTTAGCTGCATTACGCTTTGGACACCAAATCGTTACTTGATATCCATCGGAGCGATCGGCTTTCTAATCGGTGCTGACTTCATTACCGACTTCGCTACTGGCATGCCATTAATCGCAGAACTGGCCAAGGGCAGCGTTTTATTGGGAACAACTTTACTCATAGCTGATCCGGCGACTTCTCCAAATACAAAACTTGGCCAAATTCTTTTTGGATTAACCTACGGCTTTTCAATTGCCATCGCCTTTACAATTTTTTCATATTTTTTATGGAATACTTATTACGATAAATTGTTTTTTGTTTGCTTACTCAATTACTTCTCACCCCACTTTGATCGCTTGGGCAACTGGATAAAAGCGAAAATTCCCAATGCTCATGAATTATCGCGCTTTGGAAAGCGTGAAGTTTTACTGGCCTTCTATCTTTTTTTCTTTTGGTTTATTTACCCAAGATTCGAAAGACGCACACCACCACCATTTTTTATGAATTGGTATAGTTTAAAATCGTTAGTCAGTTCAGGCAATTAAGAGAAACTTTTAACTGTCTCTAAAAGGTGATCAAGCTCTAGTGGCTTGCTGATGAAAGTTGCAATTTTAGAATTTTTTAGATTTTCTTCACATTGATCTTGGGCAGACATGGCGACAACCGGAATAGAGTTCCACATAGGATTTTTCAATAATTCTTCACGAAATTTGTATCCATCCATTACTGGCATCATCATGTCCATTAAGATCAGATCTGGGACACTAGATTCGAGCGCCTGAAGGCCCTCAACGCCATTAGTTCCATAGGTTACCTCATAGTCCTCGCTTTCAAAAGCTTCGACCAAGAGTTCTCTGATTGAAATGTCATCTTCTACAATGAGTATTTTTTTAGACATGCTGTTATTATGAATGAAAGAAAAAATTAAATATAGAATAAAAATCTGACAAAACTTGTCAGTTGTTTTAACTATATCTAACTAGGTTTCAAGGATTTGGACGATTATTCTTTCAGCTCACAAACTATGCGTTTGTGTACGTCTCGCCCTAAATAAGAACCATCTGCGTCACTTTTTAGCAGTTTACCCTCTAGGTAAATCTTTGAAACAAAACTTCCCACATGGGCTCCTAAAAAATAAACCTCCGCATCTGAAGTGACAAATCCTGCATCACAGCGAGCACTAGCATCTATCCTTACAGTTACGCCAACTCGTGGAAGTGTTTCTTTGCGAGATATTTTTTGACTATTAGACTTAATGACGTCTTCTCGGCTCTGGCCAGTTTCATCATCAATGTATTGAACATTGTAAACTTGATAATCATTTTCCTGATGTTGATCGATTATATACTCGCCTTTCATTTGGCGAATTTCTGAATGACAATGGTGATATCTTCCTTGAAGGATTGGGCATGCCAATAGCGCAGAAGAAAACATAAAAAAAGACAGAGAGACTATAAGCTTCATGATTGAGTCCTAGATGCAAAAATAGTTGTTACCAACAAATGCAATCATAGGTCTAAGCTATAAGTCCTCTGTTATTTTCTTTCATTTACTGATGGTTTTTGAATCTTTGGACCATTCAGGCGGGTTATAACCATTAGGTGTTTTAATCTCTTTACCACCCCTTGGACCATTATTAATGCCTGAACTAGTATCTTTTTTCGCTGCATTGATTTCTGGCGCCAGAACTAAAAGATCTTCTGTGAGCTTTTTATAGACATCTGCCGAGGCATCAAGAGATTTGTCTTTTCTTTTTACGCAGGTGATTTCGATATATTTTCTGACGGTAAATTTTAAATCTTCATCCCGATATAATTCTGGTTCCTTACTAACTACACCTAAAAAATTGGTGTCTAGTACAATTCCTTTTTTATCGGCATCATTAGGCATAATCTCTGCAGAGATGACACTCTTTACTGATTTTTCATAACCTAGATATGAACATAATGCGTCCCCATCAGTGATTCTTTTTTCTTTAGCCGGTCTAAATCGATAATCAATTCTCATGGCATAAAATGGTTTTCCAAATCCCGCATCAAAAAGTTCATCTTGGCTGAATTTTTTAACTTCAATATTATCTTTTTTTCTAGCTTCAATTTCGCCTTCAGTTTTTTCCGTTTGATCTTTTATTATTTTATTTGCTTCCTTTTCTTTAGCGTATTCAGAAACACCAAACTTTTCCTGGCATTTTTTTATTTGCTCGGGAGTTGAGTTGCCACTTTCGATAAGTTCATCACACAAGTTCTTGGAAGCAGCTTGGATGCTTGAAGCAGAAATTGTTAAAAGAATAAGAGCGAAATATTTTAATTTAGTCATCGGAATCCTCACTTAATCTAATGGTAGCGATACTAGAGATCAGAATCAACTCAGCTGACTTTCGAGGCAAATCTGACCGATTACCGAGTAAACCGATCAAGAAAAAAAGAGCTATATGGTTACTTTTATGTCAGTAATAATAAACGGCTTAGGATCAACCACAAATTTTTTTTCGGCCTCTTCATATTCAAAACGATAAACCACACAATTAGGAATCGGTAACAACGGATGATCTTCTGGCAAAAAACTATGAAGGATGTTGCGCATGGCCCCTCCGTGGGTACTAAGACCAAAATGTTGATGACTACTTGAATCTATCAATTCAAGTAAAACTTGCTCAAAACGCTCTCGCGCCATAAGGCGAGTTTCGCCACCAGGAAAACCGACGTGATCATATTGTTTTTTAAATGATCCAAGTTGACTCCAAAGCTCTTTACCGTACTTTTTTACAGCTTCTTCAAAAATCATTCCTTCTGCATCCCCATAGCTCATCTCTCTCAAGCGCGAATCGACAATGAGTGGAATTCTTTTTTTATCAGCAACCAAGTTTCCGGTTTTCAAGGCCCTGGTTAAATCGCTACTGACAATAACATCAAGTTGAAAATCTTGTAGTTTTTCTGCCAATTCTTTTGCCTGCTGTAGACCTGTAAAATTTAGATCTACATTGGTATGGCCTTGGCAACGACGCTCTTTATTCCAATCGGTTTCACCATGACGAAAAATATAAAACACTCTGTTCATACTCACTAATCTATCCTAATATCCTAAATAATGTATGAATTATTTAGTCTTTAAATCTCTCCATATTATCGCGGTTGTAACCTGGTTTGCTGGTTTATTTTATATGCCAAGGCTGTTTGTCTATTATGCCGAAGCCAATGAAAAAGCAGAAATTGAAAAAAACACGCTGCAAAATCAATTCAAAATCATGCAACGACGACTATGGTTTGGAATCACTTGGCCCTCTGCATTGGCAGTGCTTCTTTTGGGTTCTTCACTTATTCCGAACTTTTGGCCTATCACTCATCATCCTTGGCTCATATCCAAATTGGTTTTTGTTGTTGGTCTATACGGTTATCAATTTTTTCTTCATGACATTTACAAAAAGCAACAAACTGATCGTCCGACCTATTCACCGATGGCCCTAAGAATCATAAATGAGATTTCTACCATTTTTTTAGTTGCTATCGTATTTTTAGTCGTTCTAAAAGATGTACTCTCGATGCTCTACGGATTAATAGGGCTTATTCTCTTCGTTGCATTGCTCTTGATTTCGATTAAAATTTATAAAAAGCTAAGAGTAAACCAATAAATTAAATTTAGACAAAATATTGATTTTTGCTTAGACATTTCTGCTTTGTATAAACTAACAATTTAAATACTTTCTCCGCTATGTTAAAACCCTTCAAAGTCTCCTTGAATTTCGAGGAACTCAATACCATCTTTCGTTAAATATTTAAACTAGGAGATTTATAGATGAGTCTTTCAACTAAGAAAACTCTTCTCACCATTTTATTAATGATTCCTTCCATGGGTTTTGGAAATCAATTGAGCCTAGCTAATTTCTTGCATCAAGTAGTAGAAAAAAATCAATCATACTCCGCAGGTCAGTTGATCGTCGAAAGTGCAAACCAAAGAAAAAATGAGTCATCATTAATTTTTAAACCTAGCCTTTTTGCGCAAACTCAAATGGTGATTGACAAAAAACCGACCACTAATAAGTTAGCCCAAGGTGACCAAACTGATTATAGCAACATCTCCGCGGGGATACTTCAGCAGTTTAATATCGGATTGCAAACCAAACTGAGCTACAATCTCTCCCACACAAAAATTTATAATGCTAGTACTCAGTTTTTACCCGTAAGTGATTTTCATGATGGAGTAGCAAATATCGAATTATCTCAATCTCTTTGGAGAAACTTCATGGGGCGCGAGAGTCAAGCTCAAGCAGCAATCATTGCTTCAAGCTCACAAGCTACAAAGCATGGCGAAAACTACAAACTAAAAGCTTTAATGGCCCAAGCTGAATCTATCTATTGGTCAGTGTCGCAAATGAGAAAAGTGTTGCGAGTTCAACAAGAAAGTTTTGAGCGTGCAATCAAGATCAGAAGTTGGAATCAGAACCGTTTAAAAAATGGACTTGGTGAAAGTTCAGATTTTTTGCAATCCGATGCCAACTATAAGGCGCGTGAATATGAATTAAAATCAGCAGGACAGGAACTCAAGATTTTACAGAGGTCCCTTAATGCTTTGCGAGGATCTGACAGTGATAAGCTTGAAGAAGAACTAGAATCAGTTCAAGTAGATAAAATAAAAAAACTAACCCTGCCATTACGTGGAGAATTTAGAGATGATACTAAAGCCGCTCTAGAATTGAAAAAAATCTCTAAAGCTAATGCTGAATTAGCGATGGAAAAGAACAAGCCGACATTGGAAGTCTTCGGCAATTACGCGGTCAATGGAAGAGACCCTAAATACTCTGATGCCGTTTCTAATTCATTCAGTACTACTCATGACACCAAGGCTATCGGCTTAAGATTTTTAGCGCCTCTGGATTTTGGAACAATTCGAGATAATATAAGCGGCTATCAAAAAGATCAATCAGCTGCCGAATTAAATTATCGCCAAAAACTCTTTGATCAAGAAAAAGAATGGGGTGATCTCACCATGAAATTTGAAGATGCCAAAATCAAGTTATCGCTGATTGAAAAAATCGAAGAAGCTCAAAAACTAAAAGCCAGCAATGAGCGAGACCGACTCAATAAAGGACGAACTGTTACGTTTCAAGTTTTAAACTTTGAACAAGACTATGCTCAATCCGAACTTGCTCGGATTCAAAGTGAAACAGCAATTTTAAACATCTACGCTCAACTCAAAACTTTTAGCACCGGAGACCTCTAATGAATTTAGCCAATTTATCTATTAAGAGGCCCGTTTTTATCACCTGTGTTGTAACGGTGATACTAGTTGTTGGTTTTCTATCTTTACAAAAACTTCCAGTTGACTTATTTCCCAATGTCACTTTTCCCATTATTACAGTTTCTACGGTATACCCTGGTGCTGGACCAGAAGAAGTTGAAACGTTAGTATCTAAAGTATATGAAGAAGAGCTTTCCAATGTTCCCGGCCTCAAAAAAATTTCATCCCAAAACTTAGAGAATATTTCAGTTATTGTAGCTGAATTTAATTTAAACATTGATATCAAATATGCTGAACAACAAGTTCGAGATAAAGTTGCTTCTGCTAAAAAGAAATTGCCAATAGATATTCAAGAGCCCATTATTCGAAAAATTGATCCCGCTGATCAGCCGATTATGACTATCGCAGTTGAATCGAATCTGCCTGAAGGTGAAGTTTATCAAATCGTAGACAAAAAAATCAAACCTCTTTTCGAGCAAGTCAATCAAGTTGGATTAGTAGATATTGTTGGTGGAAGAAAGCGTGAAATCAAAGTTGAACTCGATCGCAACAAATTAAAAGCCAGAGAAATTTCTGCCAGCCAGGTGGTTAGTCGCCTCAAGATATCCGGACAAAATATTCCTGCAGGTAAAGTTTCAGATGCTTCTCAGGATTCTGTTTTTAGAACACTTGGCGAATACAAATCCATCAAAGAAATTGAATCGACCATCGTTAATTTTATCGGCAATGACATCCCCGTTACCATAAAAGACATCGGAACGGTTAAAGATTCTCTTGAGGAGCGGATTGGCTATGGTTATTACAATGGAAAAAAAGCTATTCTCTTGTCTATCTATAAACAATCTGGCTCCAATACAATTGGTGTCGCTAATGCGATCAAAGCAAAAACTAAAAAAATTAACGATACCTTAAAAGATGAGAAAATTGACATCAAGCTTTCTCTTTCACGCGACGGTGCTCGTAACATTAAAGCCAATGTTGATGATGTGAAGGAGACAATATTATTTGGTATTTTACTTACTATAATTGTGGTCTATTTCTTTTTGGGATCTGGGCGATCCACCATTATCACAGGATTAGCCTTACCAAACTCACTATTGGGTGCTTTTATTTTATTAGCAGTTGCAGGTTTTACCATTAACCTCATGACGCTACTTGCACTTTCTTTAGCGGTTGGACTCTTGATTGATGATGCCATCGTAGTGCGTGAAAATATATTTCGTCATATTGAATTGGGTGAAACTCCCATGGTCGCGGCGGTTACTGGTACTCAAGAGGTAACTCTAGCCGTTATTGCCACCACTCTTACGGTTGTAGCGGTTTTCGGCCCTATTGCTTTTCTAGATGGAGTTGTTGGTCAGTTTTTTAAAGAGTTTGGATTAACGGTTTGTTTTGCTTTATTGATATCACTTTTTGATGCTTTGACTATGGCCCCTATGCTCTCTGCTTATTTTGCGGGAAAAATATCTCATCATCCAATTGGAAATAAAGAAAAAAAGGGGTTGTATGATTACACATTGGGGGCATTGCTATCAGCTTTCAATTCTTTTCAAGAATGGCTAGAAGATGGCTATGTTAATTTATTAAAATTTACGATGAAACGTCCCTTTATCATTTTGACTCTTGCACTAATGGTTTTCTTGGCAAGTTTTGTTGCTTTAAAATTTGTACCTAAAACTTTTCTACCTCCACAAGATTCAGGTGAATTCCAAGTCTCATTTGACCTAAAACCAGGAACTAGCCTTGAAGGCATGAATAAAGTGGCCCTAGAAGTTGACGAACTTGTTCGAAAAAATAAAGAAGTTGATTACACCGTTCTCACTGTAGGCGATAAAAATGGACAACCAGAACGAGCTACCGTTTTTGTCAATCTGGTGCCAGCTAATTTAAGAAAGGGCATTAATACTTCCCAATTCAAGGAAGTACTGCGTGGACAATTAAAGCCATATGCTTATGCCAACCCAGCAGTTAAAGACATTGATAATGTCGGCGGCGGCCAGCGGCCTTTTAACGTCAATATTGTTGGAGATGATACTAAAGAAATTGAAAAATATGCAGCAATGCTTTTTGAGAAAATCAAAAATCATCCTGCACTTAAAGATGTTGATACGACTAATCGCCCAGGTAAACCTGAATTTCAAGTTTTGCCAGATCGTATGAAAGCCGAAAAACTTGGTGTCTCAACCACGCTACTAGGAAGTGAATTACGAACGCTTATTGAAGGCTCGAAAGCTGCAGTCTTTAGAGAAAGCGGCGAAGAATACGATATTCGTGTACGACTTCAAGAAGACCAGCGAGATCTAAAAAAATATTATTCTAATACTTATGTTCCCAACATTAATAATTCGCTGGTTAAGTTAAGTAGTGTAACCTCTCCGCTTGAAACGACTGGGCCTGCCAATATCAATCGCCAAGATAGAGGGCGTTACGTACAGATTTCAGCTGATATCGCTCCCAAAGGTCCGGGTATGGGAGGAGTTATTGCAGACATAAACCGCATCATGAAAGATGAGATTCATATGCCAAGCAATATGCGTTATCAATTTGTAGGACAAGCAGAAAACTTTCAAGAGCTAATTGCAAATATGTTGGTCGCAGCAGGTTTGGGAATTATGTTTATTTATTTTGTTCTCGCTTCACTGTATGAATCTTTTGTTACACCTCTAACCATTATGCTCGTTCTTCCTTTGGCAATGTGTGGAGCCTTTTACGCTCTTGCCATTACTGGTGCCTCTCTAGATCTATTTTCAATGATTGGATGTATCATGCTCTTGGGAGTTGCTACCAAAAATTCAATTTTATTAGTTGATTATGCTAACCAACAAGTGCAAAAGGGCATGAGTTTATATGATGCTATTTTAGTTTCAGGAAAGGCTCGATTACGTCCTATTCTTATGACATCGTTTGCTCTTATCGCCGGAATGATTCCATTAGCTGTGGGATTAAATGAAGCTTCTAAACAAAGAACCTCAATGGGAATAGCAGTAATTGGAGGCTTGGTTTCATCCACAATCCTCACTCTCGTCGTTATTCCTGCGGCTTACTCTTACATCGAACGATTTAGAATCTGGTCTGGTGCAATCATGAAAAGAATTTTTATCACAGAAAATAATTAACAATTAAAAGGCTCATTTAAAATGAGCCTTTTTTATAACCCCAAATTATTTAGTGCAGATTGAAGTGTTTCATTTTTTTTAGCAAAACAAAAACGAATCATTGATGAACCCTCATTTGATTTTAAGTAAAATGCTGATGTCGGAATAGCGGCAACTTTTTTATCTTTAATTAATTTTTGACAAAATTCTATGTCGCTTTCACCATCAGGCAAGAAGGCTAAAGCAAAATATGTTCCCTCTGGATTTTGAACATTAAATCCAGCTTTTCTTAGACCCGAAACCAGTAAATCCCTTTTATTCAAATAATCTCTTTTAAATTCTAATAAATATTGATCCATGTTAGCCAAGGCTTGGGCCATCGCAACCTGTAATGGATGGGCCACACAGAAAGTAGAAAATTGATGAACATTGTGTATCGCTTTAATTAATTGAGGATTTCCTGCAGCCCAGCCAATTTTCCAGCCAGTTAAGCCAAAGGTTTTACCAGTTGAAGAAATTGTAATGGTCCGATCCTTTAGTGAATGAAAACTTGCGGTGGGAGTATGATTCTTTTCAAAGGTAAGAAACTCGTAGACTTCATCCGATAAAATATAGAAATCAAACTCATTTGCCAATTTGGCAATTTCTTCTATTTCATGGTTAGAAAAAATTTTCCCTGTCGGATTATGCGGATTATTGATAATAAGCAATTTGGTCTTAGAAGAAATTGATTTTTTAAGTTCCTCAAGATCAAATTTAAAATGTGGTATTTTCAAAGTAACCGGAACAACTTTGGCTTGCGCCAACAACAAGCAAGCGTAGTAAGAGTCATAAAACGGTTCAAAAACTACTACTTCATCCCCAGGATTTACCAAAGCCGTAATGGCACAATAAAGGGCTTCAGTTGCACCATTGGTAACGACAATTTCATCATGAGGATTATAATCGAGCTGGTAATATCGTTTATAATTTGCTGAAATTGCTTCCCTCAGAGGAAGAATTCCAAAAGAAGGAGCATATTGATTTTTACCATCTTGCAATGCCTTGGTTGCCAAATCTATTACCCAAGATGGGCCGTCAAAATCGGGAAAACCTTGGGATAGATTAATCGCTTGATTTTCAACAGCTAATTTTGTCATTGTCGAGAAAATAGATTCCTTAAAATGAGAGACAATATTGTTGAGAGGTTTCATGGTCAATCCTAAATGGCAAAAATGTCAATTTTTGACTCTATCATTACTACATACTCATGGCCAAAAAAAGTAAGATTTACTATATAGAGTAAAAACGATAAACCTGGGGAAAATGCTGTGAGCTTTATTATTAGTGCTCAAGATTACGAAGAGATGAAAAAACTCGCTAGCTTGGTGCGAGTGATGAACAGCTTTGGTCACAATCCGGCCACCAGCGGAAATTATTCTTTGAGATCAAAAACAGCTCCGGAAATTGCTCTCGTTTCCGAATCAGGAATAGACAAGAGCCAGTTTAGTGAAAATAATTTTTTGCCCATTTTTTATCAAAGCAGACAAATGCATGAAGCTTATCTTTCTTCCGGTCGCAAATCTTCTGATGAAACTGATATTCACTTGAGTCTGTATCAAATCACAAAAGCCAATTGCGTGCTTCACAGCCATATTCTTGATTCTTTATTATTTGCTGATTTATTTTATGGAAAACCCTACGCAACAATAGAAGGACTTGAGTTGTTGAAAGGATTTAAAGGCATCAAAACTCATGAACTAAAAATTCATATTCCTATTTTTGACAACACTCAAGACATTGCAGGACTTGCCGAACAAATAAAGCCTGCCATCCTGGCCCAAGAAAATAATTTTGGACTTTTGTTAAGAGGGCATGGTGTTTATGTGTGGGGAGAAAGCGTAGAAGAGGCAAAAAGACATTTAGAGGTTTTTGAGTATATTTTTAAATATTACCTAAATTCGCGTCGAGGTTATTAATGGCAATTCTTTTTAATGCAACAACCAACAAAACCACCACCGAATTTGCCTTTATAAAAGCAGAATTAGAAACTCATGGCATTATGATTGCTCAATGGAGTGCTGCTTTTAGCCTGGCCAATGATGCCACCCAAGACGAGATTCTTTCAGCCTACGCACATGAGCTTAAACCTTTTATGCAAAAAAATGGATTTCAAACGGCCGATGTCATCAATGTGCATCCAAAAACAGAAAACTTACCAGCTATTCGAGAAAAATTTATGAAGGAGCACACTCATAGCGAAGATGAAATAAGATTTTTTGTAGATGGAAGAGGAAAATTTTGGTTTCACTTAGATCAAGGTCAAATTTTATGTGTGACTTGTGAGCGCGGGGACTTTATGTCTGTACCAAAAAATTATCGACATTGGTTTGATCTTGCACCAGATTATTTAGTTAAGGCCATACGCATTTTCTCAAACCTTGATGGATGGACACCTCACTATACAAATTCGGGAATTGATTCGAGATATAATCCATGAAATATATTTTAATGGATGTCGAAGGTACTACAACTTCGATCAGTTTTGTACACGAAGTTCTTTTTCCCTATGCTAAAAAGCATTTAAAAGCATTTATCGATGCACATGCAGCTACCCCATCTATTGCTGAAATCATTATTTCAACACAAAAAACAGTACAATTAGAAACTCAACAGGAAATTTCAAGAGAGCAAACAATAGATCAACTTTTAAATTGGATTGATGAAGACCGAAAACATCCCGCTCTAAAAAAAATCCAAGGAATGATTTGGAAAAATGGTTATGAGAACTTCGAATTAACTGGTCACGTTTATGCCGATGTACCCACGGCGCTTGCCTCTTGGAAAAAAAGAGGGCTATGTCTTGGAGTTTATTCTTCGGGATCTATTGAAGCACAGAAAAATTTATTTCATCATTCAGACTTTGGGGATCTCTCCGTTTTTTTCTCCCAGCATTTTGATACGGCCATTGGAGCGAAACGAGAACTAGCTTCTTATCAAAAAATTTCCCAAACTTTAAATATAGAAGCTCAAGAAATCCTTTTTCTATCTGACACTAAAGAAGAACTTGATGCTGCAAGATTCGCAGGCTTTAAAACGATTCAACTGATGAGAACTTCCTCTCTAGAATTTCAGGGGCATATGCAAGTTGCAAATTTTTTAGAAATCTCGATATAGTGCTGGAGGAAAATAAATGAAAGTTGGTGACAATCACACAGAAGAAATAATCATTACGGCAGAGCTGATTGAAAAATTCGCTCAATTTTCGGGAGATTATAATCCGGTTCATTTTAATGATGTAGAAGCACGTGCCCAGGGCTTTAAGGCTCGGATCGCTCACGGTATGCTTTCTGCTTCTTTTTTTTCCAAGATTTTTGCCAATTCATTTCCCGGACCAGGCACCATATACCTCAATCAAACATTTAAATTTCACGCTCCGGTATACGTCAATGATGCCCTTATTTTCAAACTAGAAGTCATTGCACAAAAAGAGGGGAAACCTATTTTCACAATCAAAACTGAAGCTATCGGCCAACAACAGGACTTAAGAATTAGTGGCGAAGCAATAATAAGAACACCTTCATAAAAATGATTTTACTCTAGAATGACAAATAGCTATTTAACAATAACAACTTCTCCAACATTATAAGCAATGCTTCATTTATTGGTTTTTCAATTGTGTTAAGTGCAGGATCAATGACCTCCAGACGCTTTTTCCAAACTTCCAAAAGTGGGACTTCGCCCGTAAGTTTTGTATGTATGTCATCAAGATTAAAACTTGATTGCTCCTTTAACGTTTTACAAATGCTCAATTCATTTAGATTATTTTTATTCGATCTTGCGGCTACACCAAAAGCGCGGCAGACAAAAGGTCGAAATTTATACTGGGAACAATTTCCTTTCCCCTTGTCTTTGTCGATAACTGTAAGCAGTAGGCAATGCTCTCCAAGACTAGCTTTCGCTTTTTCTAAAAAATCTTCGGCCAAGTTATTTTCTAAAAGATAAAACGCTAAAGGCAAAAGTTCATATGGAGTACAAGAAACTTCGGGGTTAAAGCAGCATTTGCCACATCCCTCTGGACAGGTCAGCTGGCTGGCTGATTGAAATCTTGCAAAAGCTTGAGATGCAAGCTCTAATTCATCCAGAATGTTTTTTGTTAGTTCTTTGCTCAGCATATGAGTTAAATGACATTTTCTTTATAGACGATAATCGCCATATAAAAACTTAGAAGGATAATTAGAATTCCACAGGAGCGAGCAAAATTTATATAAATTTTTTCAGGGATTTTGTTTTTGTATTTAGCAACAACTCTTAGAAAAAGATAAAACCATAGGGCTGATCCAACAGCTAATCCAAAAGACAGCGATAAATAGTTTGTGTAGTTATAAGAAAACAAATTCCAAGATTTAATCACTGCCGCCAGTGCTGACATGGTCGCAACAAGGGTCGGATTAGAAGAATAAATAAGGACTCCCATTAGAAAAAAGCCTGATGCTTTGGGCGTTTTTATTAAAGGGGCTTGGTTGTCCAAGAATTGTCCTCTCTTGACCAGAAGCTCTTTGATTCCATAGCCTAATAGAAAAATAATTCCAATTATTTTTAGAAATAGAACAGTTTTATTAGAAAAATGAAAATATGAGAGTCCCGTTAAAATAATCATAAAGTAGACAAAATCCATTAATGATCCACCAAGGGCAATTGAAAAAGCTGAACGAAAATTATAGCGAAGAAGTGCATTGACTACCGATACATTTATCGGCCCGACCGGAATACAAATAATAAATCCCACTATGATACCAATCAATAAGGCAATAATCATCTCAGGAACCTCATTTACTAACAACTAGCGCCTAAAATATCACTCTCCCATGGAGAATTCAACTCCCTAAAATCGTGATCTCTTGCCATTGCAAGAGACAAATGCAATAAAAACAAGTAAAGTATAGACTTTAATTTTTATAGGTACGGCCATGAATAAGATTTTTGTCATAATCAGTTTGCTTCTTTTCATCTGCCTGCAAGCTAGTGCTGAAATTATCAAAGATATCAAAATAACAGGTAATACTAAAACAAAAGATTGGGCGTTACTTAGAAGAGTCAATATTCATGTCGGTGACAATCTCACAGCAGAGGAATTAAATGATTTGCGTATTCGACTTTCTCAAAATGCACAATATATTTTAAAGTCAGTATCATTTGATCAAGGTATTCTTAAAATAGAAATTGAAGACAAGTGGTCAATTATTCCAGTTCCACTTATTTCACAATCCGGCGAATACTACATTAGGGGATTTGGATTCTATGAAAATAATTTCTTGGGCCGTATGGATATTCTTATTCCGGCAGTTGCGTGGACCAATTCAGGAATAAATTATCTTCTGATTTATAACTCTGAAAACTTTTTTTCTTCCAATCTTGGTATTTCTTCACTGATTGTTCGTCTAAATACCCTTTCTCGCTTTTACCGTCACAAGGTAGAACTCACCCACTTCGAATCACGTGCAACTGCGTTTGAAATTACTCCTAATTATTTTTATAAAAATATGGTTTTTAAAACCGGTCCCATTTTTTTTAAGAAAGAAGTCTTCTTTAATGATTCCAAAAATGGGGAGTTGTTCGAAGGAGCTGGATTGCGCTCTAGATTCAACATAAAGGTATATGAACAACTCGATACATTGTTCAAGGGATTTTTTGTTACCGCAAATGCCTATATTCTAAAACCTAAAAGCTATGATGGAACTTATTTTCATGGCAAAGTTGAATTCAATTCAAGCTATCCCATTTTCAACGAACATTTTATCAATTTCTCTGAGTATCTAGGGATCGCATCTGCTAAAACTTTATTCTACAATTTTTCCGAAGGAGCCCATGAAGGTTTTCGCGGTTATGATGGAGAATCAATTCACATGCAGCGATATGCCGCTTCGATGCTTCAGTATCAACATCATGTGTGGGACCGACTCTTTGCCGTGGCATTTTTTGAAAATACCCGTTCGGTTTTGGTCAATCCAATTTATTCAGGCGCCCACTTAAATGAAAATACAATTGGTGGCGGATTAAGATATTATCTGAAAAAAGTAACTATTCCAGGTATCAACGTGGAGTATGGCTACAACATCCAGGATAAATCCTCACACATTCATTTTAATGTTGGATTAAAGCTTTAAGTAATTAAATCTCAATCGTGACAGTTGGATGGTCTTTATCAAAAATAAATTTAGCCTTATTCCAACTAGGTGGAAGAATACAGCCCTTGCAATTTGAAAAACCATACTGTTCTGTTGGTATTCTGAAAAAGTTTTTGTCCAAATCTTGATTTAGATTAGCATCATGGTAAAGCTTGATTGCATATTCCCCGCATGGAATATCTTTAAAAACATATTCCACTTTCTTATCTTTAATCGGGGAACGTCCCTTCTTGAACGCTGGAGGACCACCCTTTTTGGGTCTAAACGTTTCGGCATTATTATCAAGATCAAATTTTATTTGCCCTTCGTCACTATTGAGTCCTGTCACGATCATGGTAAAGTCCCCTCGACATTCAGCCTTAGGTTCTTGTGCCAACAAACTTAAAGAGAATATAGTTGATAAGACGATTCCAAACATCATAACTGCTCCAATTCCTTGTCAAATTTTTTATTTATAAAATCTAATTTTTCATTGGCATTGGTAAGTTTTTCGAAAATTTCATCAATAACATGATTTAATTTGCCGACAGCATGAGTGTAATCGTTAAGCTTATTCAAGTCCGTGGCAATAGTAGCTTTCTCTAGCTCAATATTTATTCTATTGAGCAAACTCTCGTTCTTTGTTATTTCAGCTTCTAGCTTCGTAATATCTTCAAGCATTGGCTTTGTTAAACGCCCACGTTCCAATGATATTTCAGCTCGTCTTTGTTTAATTTCTTTTTCAGTAAGCTTTCTTTTGAACGTTTTATTTGGCTTAGTCTCTTCGCTTTCCCAACCAATTTTTTCTAGGAAATCATCATAAGTGCCATTAAAAAATTCGGCATTGCCATTGTGAAAAATGACTAACTTGGTAGCTAAATTCCTAAGCATAATCTCACTGTGAGTAACAATCACTACGGCCCCAGGAAAATTGCCTATCTCTTCCGTTAGTGACTCAATAGATTCCATATCTAAATGGTTTGTAGGCTCATCGAGAAGCAATAAGTTTGCAGGCTTTGCTAATATTTTTCCCAGTAAAACCCGGGCACGCTCACCGCCGGAAAGGACTTTTATTTTTTTCTTTGCCAAATCACCTTCAAACATCATTGTGCCGCAAATATTACGAACACCTGAAATAGTGAGATCCGTATTTTCCGCCTGAATTTCTTCCGCGATGGTATTTTCCACGTTAAGTCTATTGATGTTGGTTTGGCCAAAATGCCCGAGATGTGCTGATGGATGAAAGCTCACCTTGCCCTCTATCGAATCAAGAGCTCCTCCAATCACATTTAAAAGTGTCGACTTTCCTTTTCCATTTTTACCGATGATAGCAATACGATCTTCGCGGTTTATGGGAAAACTTAGGTCGTGAAAGAGTGAGTTGTTTTTTTCGCCATCGTATGAAAAGGCTAAGTGCCTCACTTCGGCAATTTGTTTACCGGGACATTCAATAAAACGGAAATGAAATCCTAGATTATCTAAATCGTTCAATTTATCCATTGAACTCATTTTTTGAAGTGCTTTCATTCGCGACTGAGCCTGTGCTGCCTTGCTGGCTTTAGCTTTAAATCTTTCGACAAAAGCCTCCATCTCTTTTCGCTTTTTATCTAAATTTTCGCGGGTTTTTTCATACATTTCTTCTTCTTGCAAAATTTGTTCATAAAATTTTGCAGTATCACCTTTTATTTTCTTTAAGCAATGACGATGAAGCCCCATGGTATGAGTCACCACATCATCCATAAATTCTCTGTCGTGGGTAATCAACATAATCTCACCCGCAAAGTTTTTTAAAAAAGACTTTAACCATCTCATCGACACGATATCTAAATAGTTGGTGGGCTCATCTAAAAGCAGAAGATTGGGTGACTGGAGTAAAACCTTGGTCAGGTTAATCCGGATTTGATAACCACCTGAAAAACTCAATGGATTTTTTTGCATATCTTCATCAGAAAAACCCAATCCAAAAAGGATTTTTTCGGCCTCGTGTTCTAGAAAATCATCAGGATTAAGCACCTGAATGCATTCCTCTAAAACGGTAGGTTTAGTAAAGTGAATATGTTGTTCGAGAGCACCGAGTCTATATCCCTTAGGGATGGTTATTTCACCGGAATCAGCCGATAACTCTCCGAGAATTAGTTTAAAAAGGGTTGATTTTCCTGAACCATTGCGCCCAACAAGCCCCACTCTTTCGCGGCTTCCAAGTTGAAAACTGACTCGATCAAAGAGTTCTTGTCCCCCGAAATGTTTGGATAAATTTTTTGCTTGAATCATTGTTATCTCGCTTAAGAAGCCATCTTATGCTAAAGTCTTGCGAAATTCATTATATATTTTGTTACTAAAAACCAAGGAATTGTCCCCATGTCTAAGTCTTATAGTAAATTAAAAAACATCGCCGTTGTTGCTCACGTCGACCATGGTAAAACGACCCTTGTCGACTGTCTTTTAAGACAATCTGGAACTTTTGACGAACGTGAACAAGTTACTGATAGAGTAATGGATTCTGGCGAAATTGAAAAAGAGCGAGGAATTACCATTACGGCAAAAAACTGTGCTTTTGTATGGAAAGATACAAAAATTAATCTACTCGATACTCCTGGTCACGCCGATTTTGGTGGAGAAGTTGAACGATCGCTAATGATGGTCGATGGTATTTTATTATTAGTTGACGCTTCTGAAGGCCCACTACCTCAAACTCGATTTGTTTTGACTAAGGCGATGGAGCAAAGATTGAAAATTGCGGTTGTTATCAATAAAATTGATCGACCAGATGAACGCATTGAAGAAGTCAAACACGACATTGAAGAGCTTTTCTTGGAATTAGCTTCTATGCTTAATATTGAAGATTTTGATCTCGATATCCCTATTGTCTACTCTTCTGCAAGAGCTGGTTGGGCGACTCATGATCCAAAAGTAATCAGAACTGACATTCACCCGATCCTTGATCTCATGGTTTCAGACTTCTTTCCACAACCAAGAGTTTCAACAGGAAGTGACCTACAACTTCTCGTCACAAATCTTTCCTACTCACCGTATTTAGGACCTCTAGCTATTGGTCGAATCCAAAGAGGCGCCATCAGAAAAGGCGGTAACTACACTCTGTGCGATGTGGATAAAAAAAATAAGTCTTACAAAATTTCAGCTATCCAGGAATTTTCGGCATTAGCTATTACTGAAGTTGATAATGCAGATGCTGGAGAAATTGTTATCGTCGCTGGAATTGATAATGCCAAAATTGGTGACACAATTGTTTCTACAACCAACATAGATCCACTTCCTCGTATTACGGTAGAACCTCCCACCGTAGGGGTACAAGTTTCTGTTTCTACTTCTCCACTCTCTGGACAAGAAGGAGATTATCTTACTTCAAGAAAATTGGAAGAATTTCTACAAGACTCAATTAAGACAAACGTTGCGCTTCAATATGAAGGAACAGATGACCCAAAAGTTTTTATCTTAAAAGGTCGTGGAGAACTTCAGCTTGCAATTGTTTTCGAACAACTAAGAAGAAAAGGGTTTGAACTTATGGTAGGTCGCCCACAAGTTCTTTTTCAAACTGCTGAAGACGGCACAAAAATGGAACCTTTTGAAAAAGTTGTTCTTGATATTCCCAATGATGCAACAGGTGCCATTACGGAAAGACTTTCGACCAGAAAAGGTATCATGGAAAATATGATGCCGCTTGGAGAAGATAGAACTCGTATGGTTTTCATCATACCTTCAAGAGGCCTTATTGGTTACCGTGGAATTTTCTTAACCGATACGAGAGGCGCAGGACTCATGTCATCTGAATTTGTTGGTTACCGCCCTTTTACTGGCGAGATGCTCGGTAGACAAAATGGTGCCATCATTTCAGATAGAGCTGGAAAGATGACTCCCTACGCACTTTTCAATCTACTTTCATCTGGAAAGCAATTCGTGAAGCCAGGTGAAATGGCCTACGAAGGAATGGTCATCGGTGAAGCAACACGACCAAACGATATCGTGGTTAACTGTGTTCGTGAAAAACACTTAACTTCGGTTAGAACCGCAGGTAAAGATGAGCAACCAATACTTCCTCCTATCGTTAACAGAACTCTAGAATGGGCATTGGATTGGATTGACAATGATGAATGGGTTGAAATAACTCCTCAGTCGATACGAATTAGAAAAAAAGAGCTCGTAGGCAGTAAACGCTCAGTCATTAGAAAAGGGTAATTTAAATGACCAAACTCATGACACTTATATTTTTTATTTTAACCTTTAATGCTTCTGCAACAACTTTTGACGGCGTTGTATTTAGTGACACCGTCAAAGTTGATGGAAAAGATTTAGTGCTAAATGGAATTGGAATTAGAAAAGCCACATTTTTAAAAATAAAAGTTTATTATGGAGGGCTATATCTTGAGAAAAAAACCAAAGACCCTTCGTTATTTTTAAACTCTACTTCACCTAAACAAATCATTATGCAATTTGTTCGTGAAGTAGATGCTAAAAAACTTCGGGATGGATTTATTGAAGGAATGGAAGCGGCAAATAAAAATCATGATAGTCTTAAGAGCTCACTTGATAAATTTAACGCCCAACTTACAGATGTCGTCAAAAATGATGTGATCACAATTACTTTCCATACAGACGGAGTGGTTGTTAATGTCAAAGGTAAAATTAGTGAAAAAATAATGGGTGCTGACTTTTCGAAGGCACTTCTCAATATTTGGTTTACTAACCCTCGGGATGAAAATCTCAAACTAGGATTACTGGGGCAATAAGTTTCAACAGGTTAGAGGGTACTCGACCAGCAGACGCGGTTTAACTCCTCTTAAATTGCATCTGCTCATTTATTGATTATAATAAAACAGAACGCTGCTGAGGAAGGATTTTATGGAACGTAAGATGCATGTGACGATCGTCGATGACATGATCGACAATCTTAAAACTTATAATGAGATGCTTTCGGAAACTTTTAATTTAGAACTTATTCAAAATCCGTTAAACCTTCTAGATTTTCTTTCTAAGAATGAAACTGACTTAGTTCTTCTTGATCTTCATATGCCTGAAATAAATGGTTTTGATCTATACTTAAAATTCAAAGATACTTATACAGAACTTCCCGTCATTTTTTTAAGTGGAGACCCATCAGAAGAGTCAGTGATCCAAGGTTTGAACCTAGGTGCAGATGATTTTATCGTAAAGCCTGTTCCCTTAAGAGAACTCATTGCACGCATTCAAAATAAAATCTCGTTTAAACCAACCAGTAGTACCGGCGTTGAAGAAACGCTTACGATCGATGGTTTTAAGCTTTATTGCGATATGCAAATGGCCGAAATCAATCAAACCAAAATTCAATTAACACCAATTGAATTTAAAATCATTTATCTTTTGGCAAAAAATCCCAATAAAGTTTTTAGCAGAGATTATATAACAAATTTATTATGGCCAAATGTTCATGTACAAAATCAAAACATCGACACGCACTTATCTAATCTAAGAAAAAAACTTATGCCTTTTTCTCGATATATCAAGACGATAAAATCACGAGGCTATATTCTAAGAATTGGATAAATTACTCACTAAAATGCCTTCTCAATTTCCTCAATAAGATAATGTAACCCATTTTGCTTTTGAATTTTCTTCATGGGATTAGTGGAACCAATTTCTTCAAGTGAACTGAGAAAAACTTGATCGTTTAATTCTTTTTCCTCAATAATAATTGATCCTAATTTTTTGTGAGCTTCTAGGGCATTAAAGAACTGCTCATTTTTTTGAGCAATTTTTAGAGGTATAAAAATTGATTTCTTTCCAACGGCGATTAATTCACAAACAGTCCCAGCACCTGAGCGAGAAATAGTAACAGTGGCCAACTTGAAAAGATCAATCATTTCTTTACCGACAAAAGCCAGCGGAATGTAATCAGGGTGCTTCAATTGAGAATACTCATTGATAAAGGACTTGCCCACTTGGTGAATGATTAGGTAACGACTAGTGAGCAGTTCAAAGTTTTTTTCGATTAGCTTATTAATTAATTGAGCGCCATTGCCCCCCCCTGTTATAAACATGATAGGCTTGGTTGATTCATTAATCTTACGACCATCAATAACGACGGGATTAATCTCTTCAAAATAACATTCTTCTCTCAGGGGATACCCTGAAAAAAAAGTTTTATTTTCATCAAAAAACTTAAATGAATCTTCAAAACTAATAAAAACTTTATCTGCAAAAAATGAACATATTTTATTAGCGAGACCAACTCTCGATGTTTGCTCATGGATAAATACTTTTTTACCTTGCAATTTAGCAGCTATAACAACAGGAACTGAGACAAATCCTCCAGAAGAAAAAACCAGAGAAGATCGTCTTTTAAATTTCCAAAGAACCTTAAACGCATCGATTAATCCCATAAATACACGAGAGATATCTTTGATATTCTCCAAGGACAAATAGCGACGTAATTTCCCTGTGTGTATAGGATGATAGGTTAATTGATAGTCTTTTACTAATTCCCTTTCGATGCTGGCCATTCCTCCAACGTAATGAATGTCATATTCTTTTTGTGCATTAACTTTTTTGATAATGGTTAGAGCAGGCATTACGTGCCCTCCACTTCCTCCACCAGTAAAAATGAGCGTTTTTGACATAATCATCCTATGAATAAAAAAGGCACCTCGCCAGAGGTGCCTTTTATTGTTAAGAACAATTATAATAACTTTTTATTAAGAGCGAAAAGATCTTTCTGAACGATCTGATCTTTCTGGTCTAGGAGCTCTGCTTTCCTGAGAGTAATGGCTCCCTCCACCGTAGCGACCTCTAAAGCTAGGTCGACGATCACGGTCAGCTCCAGCTCCTCCATGATTTCCAGCTCGACTCATTGGTGCTGAGCGAGTTAATTCAAATCGAACATTGCGTTCATTAATAGTCGGACCATTTACCTTTAAAAGTGCATCCCCAAAATTCTCAGGAACTTCAAGGAAAGAAAAGGTTTCTTTCATATCAACATTTCTAATCATACGTTCATCGACATTTACCATTCCTGCGATAGATCCCAACAGCGATTTCAAAGTCAGGCCATGATCTTTTCCAATATTGACAAAAAAGCGCATATTTCCACTATGGTTTGCGCGTCCCTGAGGAAGTTGATCGCGAGAGCTATTTCTAGAATCTGAACGATCCATTCTATTTTCTGTTCTTCTTTGTTCCGCAACATCTAAAGATGGAGCTGAATCATAGCGAGAAATTTGCGATTTAAATAAATGATTGTACATAACTTTTAATAAATCCGACTTTTCTAAGCTTGCAAATTTCTCAGCAAAAACTTCATCAGTGTCAAGTTTATCTAAATTCTCAATTAAGCTATCAAACATTTTTAATTCTTTGCGAACAAGTACTTGCTTTAACTCTTTTGGAGTGGGAAGTACTGCTTGCACGATGCGAGCCTTGGTATTGTTCTCAACCATTCTTAATCTGTAACGTTCACTTGGTTCAATTAAAGAGATCGCAATCCCTTTCATTCCCGCTCGTCCAGTACGACCAATACGGTGAACGTATGATTCGATATCTTGAGGAAGGCCGTAGTTTATTACATGTGACAGGTTATCAACATCAATCCCGCGAGCGGCAACATCAGTACAAACTAGCATGTTAATTTTTTTATTTTTAAAGTTTTTCATAGTGATATCGCGTTGCTGTTGCGACATATCCCCGTGAAGTGAGTCTGATGGGTAACCTCTAGCGTTTAATTCATCTGCTAACGTTTTAGCGTCCACTTTTGTTCTACAAAAAATCATTCCGTAATAATCTTCAAGTGAATCTAAAATACGGCATACAGCTTCACTCATCTGGTGCTGTCGAACTACGTAATGCTTTTGTTCAATTGACTCATTAGAAAGAGTTTTCTTTTGAATTTTTACGACCAGTGGATCTTTCAAGTAAGTCTTAATTAAGCTTAGAATTGGAGCTGGCATGGTTGCCGAAAACATCCACGTTTTTCTATTTTCACCTAAATTTGATAAAATCGTTTTTACGTCATCGATAAAACCCATATCAAGCATTTCATCTGCTTCATCGAGAACGGCAAATTTAGCATTATCCAAAATTAAAACACCGCGATCAATTAAATCAAGAACTCTACCTGGAGTTCCAACTACGATTTGAGGACGGTCTCTGCGCAAGCCTCTGATTTGGCCTTCAAGTGAAACTCCACCATAAACTGGTATTGTTTTAATTCTTTCATATATGGAAAATTTTTTAATCTCATCATTGATTTGGTTGGCGAGTTCTCTTGTAGGGGTCAGGATCAGGGCCTGAACATCTCTAGCTGAAGGATCAATCTTGTTGAGAAGAGGAAGAACAAAAGCTGCTGTTTTCCCTGTGCCGGTTTGTGCCTGCCCGACAAAATCAATGTCAGTTGTAGCGAGTGCAGGTATGGCTTGTTGTTGAATTTCTGTTGGGTCTACGTACCCTCTTTCCGTTATTGCTTTAAGCAATGACTCTCGTAGTGGCAATTCTTGAAATGTCACTTTTGACTCCGTAAATGTTGGTCTCACCTCGCAATTTGCTTTAAATGTGAAAAAAAACCGCAACATTTAGGAAACAAAAAAAGCTTCAACGAGGAAAGATTCGTTAATTTGTAAAACTCTTCTATCTCATTAGATTCAAGCTGACTAGTCCAGTGTGTAAAAATCACCTAGAAGACAAAGCTAAACCTTGGCGCTAAGGCAAATCCTCCAATATAGCGTTGAGGCTTAGCAAAATAATAGTGATACTCAACTGTAATATCCAGACTATTTCGACCGACTAAATAAAATCGAAATCCAGTATTTGGGATAAAGCCTAGTATGGTTCCACTTTTAATTTTAGTATAGGTATCTTGCCCATTTACCACCGTTTTAGTTGTCACATTGAAGTCGCCTACGCTTAACCCAAATCCCGCCAACCAATCTAGTCTATTGGTGAAAAGTGCATGGTGGTGCTCCATAAATAGTTTGTACTCAAGTGCTCTTAAATTGGCAGGAGCAACTTCACCGTTTTTCTGATTGATCATTTCTATCGAAAATCCAAACTGATTGTGTTCGCTCATGTCTGCAACCAATTTGAATTCAGTAGTATTTGATCCATTGGACAAAGTTGAGTCAATCTTATTCCATTTTGATGCTAGTGAGCCGTAAGAGAATTGGATGTATTTCTCTAACGAAGAATTATTGGTCTCAATTTCAACGATTTTTACATACTCATGATTTTTTTGATCTTTGTGAGTGGGCTTGTCTGAATCAGTAGCATAGTCGTAATCGACTTCTTTTTTCAATTGATCTTTTTTCAATTCTTCTTTTTTAGCATCTTCTTTTTTAGCATCTTCTTTTTTTATTTCTTCTTTTTTTATTTCAACTTTTTCTTTATCTTTTTTGCGCTCTTTTTTTGATTCACTTTTAGTTTTAGGTTCAGTTGTAACAGGAGTATCTGCAGCGCTCTCACTCATAATGCGTCCTGCCTCTGGCTCAATGCTCAAAGGAGGATTAATCACCACATCCTGACCCATTATCGGAAATGATAAAACCAATAATAACCATCCAAGCTTCTTCATGAATTCTCCTATTGAATACCTAAGGTGTTTTTTAAATCTTTTATCAGGGCTTGAGCTTGGGGCCGAACTCTCGCTGCTCCCTCTTCAAGTATCAAGTCTATTTTTTTGGTATTTCCCATCAACTCTGCATAACGGGCGCGAGGAGTTTCAAGGGTATGATTGAGAGCAGAGAGCAATTCCGCTTTAGCCTCTCCCCAACCAATGCCACGCCAATACCAAGCACGCAACAATTCAATTTGCTCAGCAGTTGCAAACTCACTATAAAAATCAAAGATAAGGGATTCAGCTGGATTTTTGGGGGAGGCTGGGTCGCTTGAATCAGTCGTAATTTTATTAATCAGCTTTTTTAATTCTTTTTCGCTGGCAAAAAGAGGAATATGGTTGTTGTAACTCTTGCTCATTTTTCTGCCATCGAGCCCTACCATTAACTTATTTCCCTCTCTCACTATCGCCTTGGGAAGCTTTAATTTGGGCCCATAATTATGGTTAAACGCCATGGCAATATCCCTGGCAATTTCAATATGCTGAAGTTGATCAGCACCGACCGGAACGACATCGGCGTTGAGGATCATAATATCGCATGCCATGAGTATGGGATAAGTGAAAAGTCCCATGTTCACACCCTGATCAGGATCGCGTTGCTGCTCTTCATTTTCCTGCACTATGGCCTTATAGGCATGGGCGCGATTCATAAGACCCTTTGCTGTAAAACAAGAAGTCATCCAATAAAGTTCAAGGATTTCAGGAATATCGCTTTGCTTATAAAGAGTTACTTTCGAAGGGTCTAAACCCATGGCCAACCATGCCGCTGCAACTTCATAAATATAACTTTTCAAAAGCTTAGGGTCATGAACATTAGTAAGTGAGTGGTAGTCAGCAATAAAATAATAAGAATCAAATTCACCCGAATTGGCCAATTCGATCGCAGGCTTAATGGCCCCAATATAATTTCCTAAATGAGGCATCCCTGTAGGCTTGACGCCAGTAAGGCATATTTTCTTTGACATAAAATCCTATTTAAAAAGATGGTTTATTTTAATTAATTTTTAACTCAACGACAAAAAATCTTTTCAGTTTAATCAATGAGTTTGTTTTGCATCGGGTTAAGAAAGAGGAGAATCAAGATCATAGCTGTGGAGATATTGTGAACATCCTTAATAGTTATAAAAATAAAAACTTGCAGCAAAAGATTGGCGATCCATATGCCCTTGCGAGTTTTGGGGTAAAGATAGAGCGGAAGGCTTAATAATTCAATCATCCCGGCCATCCAAGCGGCAAACTTGAAAAAAATAAGCGGAACAGCTTCAACGTACTCAAAGCCTATAAATTGATCCTTCCTAGCGAGCATGATCTTTAAGGAATAACCACTAACCCAATCAGCGAAGAAAAATTTAGAAGCACCAGCGATGCTAAAAGAAGAAAAAAAGAGAATTAGCAATAAGTGCTTACTATGAATTTTTTCACCGCGAATCTCTAACAGGTTTTCGAGATCATTAAACGAGAAAAAAAAGGCGAGATAAACTAGTAAAACCCCCAGATAGGCATAATGGAGTTGCATCAGATATAAGTTGAAATTGATTAATGCGACCATTAAGCCGTACAAAAGTAAACTTGCCCACTTCAACTTGACAGAATTTTTAAAGACAAAATAAGGAAAAAGCAAAGCTAGTCCCATTCCGGCCCAGCAAAAAAAATCAATGACAGTTAAGACATCTCCACTAAAGAATCGGGTTAATAGTAACATTAACCAATGATTGTCTCTGGAGGAAGTGGCTACAATGACAGCTCGAGAAGTGTGATAGGAAAAAAAGAAATCAAACAGAAATATTCCGATCGCAAACAGGGCAAATTGATCTACTCTTTTTAATTTAAGCATGGAACCCTCATTTTAAAACTTGGGTCATTACTGCTAAACAAAAGTACTTCTTCTATCCTGGAATTGGGCTTAGGCCCCAAAGACTTCAAGTTGTATTCGCAAAAATAATGGCGAATTAATTTTCCTGAAGCAAAAGAAGAAAAAACTTTTTTTACTAAAATCAATTCTAACAAATTGGGGAATTTATCATTGGCTTCATTAAATTTATAATGGTGAATAGAGCCATCAGCTAATTTAATATCCACCAGACGAGATCTAACAAAACCTTCTTTTCGATCAAAAACCAAAGAAGCTGGACTAAGCAATAAAAAATAGGTTGGTAAAAAAGCGCGGCGAGGCTGAATACCTTGAACAAGACTTAAAAGCTGCGACCATTGTTCAGAAAAACAAAGCAGGACTAAAATGATAAATAGTAAACTTTTTATTTTACTCAAGCTTAAATTATAATCGCTTAGCTCTCCGATCACAATCCCAGAGATTAAGAGGTATGTAATAACTGCTCAGTTATTGTTCTGGCTTTGATTGCATTTGCCTATTAGCTTGCACTTCTGCTAGTTTTTCGCCATTGAGGAGAATATATGCATATGACTAAAAATTCGTTGGCCCTTTTTATGATCCTTTCTCTTTTTTCTTTTAAAGCTGCTACTGCTTCAATCATTATAGCTAAAATTGAAAAAGCTAATCCGGTGGGTTCCTTCTCCACAGGTGCGGGCTCGCGGGTGAATCTTCAATCTGACAATATCAATATTTCTGGTGGTGCCCTTTTTCTAGGTGCTACTGTTTCTCCAGGTGGGGATGAAACATATCAAATGTACTTGCACTTAGCTTCTTCTAAAGTTCTCTTAATAGAGTCTAATCAGATAGAAAATAAAATTCAAAGTTTGCAAAAAATATTAGATCCTTTTGCACAGGCAGGAGGAACATGTAGTGGCTACGCAATGGATGATTTTTTACTACAAACTCATTATTCTGGCTTCACCGGGACTGGTCAACTTGCCAGCGATATTTCAAGCGAAGATGGCAGAACAAGTTTATTGGTTGAACTTATCAATCAGTATTACTTGATGTTGAATCACCGCTTTTCAATCAAGGGCATTCTAAATGGTTTTGGAAAAAAATATGGATTTAAGTGTTCAACCTTTAACGGTGAGTCTTACGAAGCTGCTAAAATAAAAATTCTTGCTCAATTAAAGCTGGGATTACCAGTTGTCTTTTCTTATACCATAGGGCCCAATATGGTTGCATCTCCTTTTAAAATTGAAATGCCCATGCATAAAAATCCTGAAGTTGATGACCGACTTTGGATACCTCGAAAAATTGGGGAACGAAATAGTGGTGGTCATAGTATCGTCGCAGCTGCGTCGTTTGAACTAAATAAGAAAACTTACTTGATTATGATCGACTCAGATTGGTCAGAACCACGAGTTTGGGACATGGACTCGTTTTTAAATTCCAAAACAGCTGGAGCTGAAGTTGAATTTACCGCATGTAAATAAAGATAAGTTTCTAATTAGTACTTTGAGGCCATAATCCTTGCTGTTGACAAGCATGAATTAAATCATCATTGCTGTTTTCTTGAGTTTCCTTTACTCCTTTAGCCCAAAGGCATTGCTCACGAGTCAATGGAAGCTTGGACCAAGCCGAAAATAATTTTACATTTTTGTCTGATAAATAATTGGTCTTCAAATATCTTGCGTAAGTTTTTTGAAAATAAAGATAGGTATAGGCAATCAGTGCTTTCACACTATCTCTTGGCTCAACTTTTCGATCTTCCACTATAAAATCGCATTTGCCATATTTATTTCTTTCACCCTTTATCATTGAGTAAGAGAAATTTGAGCGATCAGCATTGAGCTCACCGGCCGCTGGCCAGAGATTCCACAGGTCAGCTTCAAGATGACTAAAAATCATAGAAGCACATTTGCGACCTCGTTTATCATTGCATTCCAAGACTCCATTTCTCCATGCATCGGTATGCCCAACTTGATTTTCAAAGGGAACAATATGCTCAAATTCAATGCGATAGGCCCGCTTAGCATTTTTTCTTGGGGCGATAGCACACTTGGCATCCTTGGAAATTTTGCCTTCTGAAAATTCACATCCACAATAAAGCTCTTCTTTAATTCCAAAGTAATTCAATTTTTTAAGTAATTTTTTTGCAGCATCAAAATGATTTATTTTTTTGTTACCCCAAAATTTTGCGTCACCTAGATAGAACTCGCCCTGAACCTTAACTGCAGCTCGCTCGTCACTGGCGGGATTTGATGAACAGGCCGCTAGCCAAAATAGAGCAAATAAGCAGGCCCAGAAAGATTTTTGAATATTGTCCATTAAGTGGTTTTACATAAAAATTTATGCGATGACAAAAACAACGCAAAGCGGCGTATCTTCCACAATTTCAGATAATTAAAATGTAATCAAGAATTTATTAATTTGTAACTATTAGTTTCATATAATGTCTGGTATTAATCTTGGTAATAATTAATTTGAGACTATTGAGAGCTTAAATGTTGAAAAAAATCATATTGCTCCTTTTACTTCAAGCACTCTCTCTGAATTTCGCTATAGCCTTTGGCGATGTTGTCATTGGTTCCGTTCCTGTTGATCAAAATAAAAACGTTTCATTTTTTCCGCAACCTACTTCTCAGCCACTTGTTGCTGATATTGCACTCAAGGGCAATGAGATTTTAATTTCTCGTGATCAATATTTCATTTCCTACAATCAAAAGCGCCATTTACTAAATTGGGTAGAGTGGAAAATTGACGGGAGTGATTTGGGTGATGTCAAACGCACAAATACATTTGCTATAGACCAAGAGCTCGATGATTACTTAAGCCAACACTCTACTCACGCTGTTACACTTGAGGATTACAAAGGAAGTTGTTTTGATCGAGGTCATCAAGTACCATCTGCCGATCGCACCAACTCAGTTGAAGACAATCGTATGACTTTCGCTCTAAGCAATATGCTTCCTCAAACCGCCTATCTCAATCGTGTGATATGGAGAAACTTAGAAACCTTTGCACGCAATCTCGTAAAAAATTATAATAAAAAAGTCTATCTAATTGCCGGTCCTATTTTTGATGAAGATTTTGGCAAAATGGGATTACATAAAGATATTCCAATACCTTCTAAGAATTTTAAAATACTCATTATACTCAACAAATATCAATCTCTAAGTGACATCAACGGCAACACAGAAATTATCTCTGTGATTATGCCCAACAGATTAAAAAGTGGTAAAAAACCACTTGAAGATCTCAATGAACTTTGCAATAAAGCAGCAGTTGATCCTAGCACGACAAACACTGAGTCAACCCCAACTAACAATGACTGGCATCAATATATTGCTCCCTTGTCTGAAATTGAAAGGCTCTCGGGTTTCAAGTTTATTCCTAGTTCAGTCGCCAGAAAAGCTAAAGCAAAAATCTAATATTATTTAAACGAAAGAATTAAATTTTAATTTGTGGCGAGGCAATGAGAACCCTAGCCTCAACGGGTTGATCAAAAAATGGAGCCAACAAAATTTCATTTTCTACGGGCATCGAACAAACAATTTTTAACTGAGTCTTTTCATTTATTAATATGATTGGCACCATTTCTTTTTTACGGACCACTCCCCTACAGTTGGTACAGGCCACAGCCTTGATAGCGACTCCACTGATTTACAGATAAATTTTCATGAAAGAAAAAAACAATGAGGAAGAAAAACACAAAATGCAATTTTTTAAATCCATCAATAACTTATCGACCAAGCAGTCAAAAAGATTGAGTTCAAAATAATTTCAGTTGGTGTTTATCATGCCCCTTAAGCTCTCTAATGGATTGAACTTTAAGCTCAATATCATCAGCCTGGGCATGCAATGTCTTTAAAATCTCTTCATCATTGCCACTGAGATGAGTCCCGAGCCAGCTGTCAAAAAACTCATGGTGCATGAGTATCGGACTGCGATCATGTCCAGCTTTTCCAACGAACTCAAGAGGCTCTCTAGTTATGATAGCAAAACCAGTCTCATCATAGATGCCTGCTGCAATCAGGGGAGTATCTCGGGTCTCAGAAAATTTCACTAGCTGACCTGCATACTCTTTATCGTAAATAGATTCATAAAATGCAGTTAAAGGAATAAGACATCGCTTTGATCGAATCGCCTCTTTCCAAGTTGGCTTCTCAAAAATAGTTTCGATACGCGCGTTGTAGGTTGCAAATTTAGCTTTGGGCTTGGCCCATTTTGGGGAGAGACCATAGACTAATTCCTTTGCCTCTAAACCGAGATTTGACTTAATCAACACAATTGATTTGTAACCAGGAAACACCTGCGTTTGAAGTTCAAATGCTGGAGTGATAGTCGCTTTTAGGAAACTTTCAAGATCACTGGATTTCAATTTGATGTCAAATTGGGAGCACATATTTTGGGATCTCGTTTTATTTATTATCAAACTTTATTTGACCAAGGGCCATGGCACTAGGACTGTTTTCTACTTCTTTATAATTTTTAAAAGTCTGCAGGAATTGATCTCCTAAAGGATTAGTTACGCCCCACCAATAATTTTCATTTTTAAAGTGATGCCACGAATGAGCTTGACGTATGATTTTCCCCAAAGACGTGATGGCTTTATAACTTGGAATATGGTGAGCAAGATGAATCCATTCATAAAAAAGAAAATAACTAATGACTCCAGCTTCAAATAGAAGTGCACCTTGATTTCCAAGAAGTAAAAAAGCCAAAGGAGCAAATAAAAAGAAAACAAAACAGGCAGCACTTATTGGAGCAAATACTGTTTCCAAATTATTTGGTTCCCAATGATGTTGGTAGTGAAGCTTTTGCATATAACTAAAAGTTTTTGGTTCTTTTTTTCTATCGACAATTCTATGAAGTAAATATTTATGGGCCCACCATTCAAAATAGGGAGCAAGTAATACTGGAAGGCTTAAGATCCAGAGTTTCGAGATGAATGCTTCTTGATCAATCAAAAAGGCTGCGCCATAGAAAATAGCAGCTAAGACTAAGTAGAGCTTAATGGCAAAGTGACTCAAATAAACTTTGAAAACTTTATTCATAAAAATACAATCGGAATTTTAATGGTCTTTCATGAGAAATGATTCAACTTTTGCCATGATAGCACCTCCCCATTGACGAGCGCGCTCAATAGATTCTGGATCTTTTGATCCAGGCCAGTGATAATGTATACCATCACCATTGGTTGGATAATTTGAAAGTTCACGACTATCAATAAAAGTACAAGTTTTATTAATTTCTTTTTCAGTTAGCTCAAGTGCAGTTTTTATAATAGTAATTTTATATTCAACACCCGCCTGATCATAACCGGGTGAACGCCTCATATTAGGAGGCCCAATCCAAATGCATTCATCGCTTTTGAAGAGAGCTACTTTTATCAGTTTTTTGGTTGCTCGAAGCTGCTCTTCATACATTTCAGGTTTCATTCCAAAATTTGTACCCTGAACCACGAGTGTAATCTTTCTATCAGTAAGAGGTAAAGTTGATTGTTTGTCCCAAAGGGATTGCAAGGTTGGTGTGAGTAATTCGTTGCAAGTGCGAGGGTCAGGTGCATGCTCTAGGGAACTTTCAGATAATCCACAAGGCGTTTTATAAGCATTATTGAGCCATTGAAGAGGAGCAGAGCCGCCACTGGCAAAGAGTTCAAACTGAGTTTGCGGTCGTGACCTCAGCCAATCCGAAAGAGATGCTCCAAATTCCCCCACGCCATGAGAGTCAGTGATTACGACAAAGTAATCTGCACCGAAAGATCTGAAAGTAAGTAAGAGCAATAAGAGAATAAAAAAACGATTCATAAGTTAGCTTTATATACTGATTTTCGATGAGAAGAAAGTGATTCGTAAAGAGCATGTATAAAAAACTTAGCCCAATAGAGAGCCTTTGGGACTCCCTATTGAACTTGACGACGTATTTCAATACTTATTTTTTGGCTTCTTTTTTGGCTTCTCGCTTAGCTTTATTGTCTTCATGCCAAGTCTTCATAGCACTCTTGCAACCTTCCGAAAATTTAAACTCTTTTTTGTGTTCTTTTTTATAAGCATGAAGACATTTTAGCAAACCAGTTCCGACTTTTTCATTCCCACAACCTGCCGTTTGGGCATCTTGAGTACAAGCTTGATCAATAGCTTGAGCATCAGGGTTTTTATTTTCTCCTGCCATAACTAAAGATGTTGAAAAGAGAATAACAAGTAATAATAAGTTTTTCATAGTGACTCCTATTTAAAGATTCCAGCAATTGGAAATCTTTTCTCAATGTTAATAAAGTAAGATTAAAAAAGAATGTAGTTTTTATTAAAAGATTTTAATCTATAATTGAGCTTCTATCGCTTTCAATAACATAGCATTCATGGGCTCTGTATCTGGTGAAAAACGCTCTACCACCTCTCCTTTTTTATTTACTAAAAACTTTTCAAAGTTCCATAGTACATCAGATGGATTTTCCCGAGAAATGCCGTAACTTTTTAGCTTTTCTTCAAAGTTGTTGCCATCCGGAGAAGTGGTCGAGGATCGAACTGCAATCATCGCTTTATAAAGTGGATGTTGATCAGTCCCCTTGACCGAAATTTTTTCAAACATCGGAAACGTCACCGCATACTTCAATGAGCAAAAAGATTGAATTTCCTCGTTGGTGCCAGGCTCTTGGGCCCCAAAATTATTGGCCGGAAATCCAAGTACCACAAAACCTTTTTCTTTGTACTTTTCAAAGAGGACTTCAAGCCCTTCGTACTGAGGAGTAAGCCCGCACTTAGAAGCAACATTGACGATCAATACGACTTTTCCTTTGTAAGTCTCAAGAGAAGTTGCGCTGCCATTTATTAATTTTATCGGTATATTGCTAATCATTTTATCTCCTTAATTTTATCTCCTTAATTTTTTCTTATCATTTTTTTTTATTTTCTATATGGCACTCATCACTATCGACACAATAGTCATAGCAATAAGCCTTGGCCTGGAAATTATTGTTCGCTAACGAACAACTCCACTTTTGAAAAGCTTTGAGCATCGTGGTTCTTTCTTTGGGATGAACTCCTTTTTGTAAAAGAATTTCGCCGTGTAATCTATTTTGTTCTTTTGTAAGAATATGAGATTTAATTCGCTTATGATCAACCCTAAATAAAGCCGCCAGACATGCTTTCGAATGCAACTTTTTGCAAGAAGAACTGCGAGCATAACCATTTTGTAATAAGCAGTTTAGGACAATGAAAGCTAAAATGAGAATTTTCATTTCTCTCTGATCGGATTTCGGGAAAAGTATCTTCAATAATTAAATAGAAAAAGAAAATGATGCCATCAAGGTAAAGGAAGAATTTGACTAGGTCTTTTTTTGACCTGGGATTTCGAGAGTTTAACTAATGAGGTTTTAGTTTTATTGATCATTATTTATATTTGTCAGTAATTTCCATTTTGTGAAAACCATGCTCTAATTTTTAAACTATTTAATATTATTTATACCTAAGAAAGATATGAAATCAGTTTGCACCTTTATGTATATTATTCTTGCGCTCTGGAGCCTGACGGGTTTTAGTTTGTCTGCACAGGATAAGCAAAATGTTGAATTATCTACTCTCGGAGCTGGCTTAGAAAAATCTTCTCAAGGATCGACTGCCCCTTTAGAGCTTAAGCTGGCTAATGCAATAGAAAGAGGGATTAAAATGAACCCCGATCTATTGCAACAAAAAATTAGCCTTCGTGCTAGTGAACTCTATTATGAAGACGCGCGAGATACGATGTATTCACCCTCGATTTCTTTTGGGATTAACTCCTATTATGCCACAAAAGTTGGAAAAGTTCACGGGCCGAGCAATTACTCCTCTACTGAACTTCAAAATTCAACATCACAATCCGTTGAGTTATCTCTTGGCCAGTACACCATTTATAACTTTGGTAAGGACAAGTTGATATATGATCAGGCTCAACTAGATTGGACGCGAGCAAAAGACCTTTTTGAAGAGTCCAAGCGAACTGTTAAATTCCAGATTATTATTGCATTTTGGAGTCTAAAAAGCGCTCTGGACAAATTGCAATCCTACGAACGATCTGTAAACATAGCTCAGTCTATTCTTGATTTACAAAAATCACGTATGCCTCTTGGAAAAACAACGGAAGCTGATATCTCTTCATCTTTTGTAGATTTAATGAATGTTAAAAACCTAAGAGATTCTGCAGAGTCCAGCGTTACGACAGCGACCTTGAACCTAAATATATTACTGGGAGATCCTTCAGGTACAACTTACATCATCAATGAAGAAATTTCTTTTTTACCAATAAAAGTAACTGAAAAAATTCTCTATGAAACCTACCTTGCGCAAGCTCCAGATATAAAGAATGCCCGTAAAGATTTCATTAAGGCCCAAATGAACTTGGAATTATCGGAGAAGAACCGTCTTCCTCTTCCTGCAATCAAATTTAATGGTATTAATCTAACTTACACTCCTAAGTATTACTCCAGCTCTGCCACTTTAAATCCAATAGGGTCTAACACAAACCTTAACGTAAGTACTTCTATAGGATTTACGTTGCCTTTATCAGGCCCTGGAGGCTTGTTCGGAAGCCGGGTTATTGAAGGAGCAGAAATACAAGTTTCACAAGCTAATTTGGCCCTTACCAATACAGCAAATCGCGATCTTCAAACGATTCTCCAGACTGTTCGTAATATTCGCCAGTATGAAAATACTATTGAAAATAATCGGCAACTTTATTCAAGTAGTATTTCAGTACTGGAATCGGTTTTCAAAAAGTTTGTGACCGACAAGTCAGTTTCAAGATTAGAAATAAGGGATGCTTTGGCCCAAGCTCGCGATAGTGAAATTGGACTGAGTGAAGCTATCCTTAGCCATCTTATCAATAAAACTCAGCTAGCTTCCTTTATTGGAGTTGATTATCTTCCAAGGATGGAATAACGATGAAAAACCAATTGAAATATTTTGTTGCTTGCATTTTCTTAGTCTTCGCAATTAGTTTCAAAGCAGCGGCTGATCAGCAGCAAGATCCGGCACTAATTCAATCCATGCTTTCTAAGTACTCATTAAAGAACTCTCAGATTTTAGCGAATCGTCATTTCTGGTTAGAGCTTGGAGTCCAAAACAATTTAAGCTTTAATGAACCGGGTCTTTTGGTCGGAATTGGATATCGAATGAATTATTTTGGATTTGATTTTCGGTTCTCCAAGGGCAAATCTTCATATGGTGAAATTCGACGACTTGCAACCCCTAATGAAAGTACTGAATCTTCTGACAATATTGAGATTGATCTTCCGAGAAATAAGTCTGACTTATGGAGCCATTGGTCTATTGATCCAGGATTATCTGTATCAAATCAATTTTTTTCTGGATTGTTGTCTGGATTCACGGAGCGCGTTCGGGTCGGTTTTACATATGGAAATTATAATGATGACGTCAATAACATTCCATTTAAAAGCTATATCTTTAATGTAGAAACCTCGGTCCTCTTTCAGTTAATTCCTTCGACACCTTGGTCACTTAGCGCTTCGTTGAATTGGAATTCCGGAATGCTTGTCAGAGACTATGGAGATGCCCAATTAAATTCTTATGGACTTCCTGTAAGTTGGGTTGGAAGTTCTTTGGGTTTGGAGTACGCTTTTTAAAAAGTGATCATTTATGACGATGAGTTGAACAGATTCTATTTTTTTCTTTGCGCTTGATTTCAATCCAATTTTGATTGGCTTCACTCTCTGCAGCTGTGACAAATGTTTCAGCAGTAAGTTTCATTTTCTTTGAAGTGGAATCAGGTGGCAGCTTTTCTATTTCCATTTTTCGGTGAGCTAACAATTTACTCTTAATTAATAATTCCTTTTCCAGTTTTGCAATTTGCTCATCTAACTTGATGCATTCATTTTCTTTAGCATAGGACCATTGAGTAAGCGCTAGTACTATTAGGCAGGATATCGATATGTTTAAATTTGTAAGTGCTTTATTCATCTTAAGTTAAAAAATATAAAGCATGTCCATAAACAGTCAAGAAAAACCATAAACATCACTAACTAATGATTAATCCTAATACCTGATGACTTCACTGCCGCAATTAAGACCCAGAATTAATTTTCTCCTAAAAACCCAAAAATAATGTCAAAAAAATAATAAATCTATTTTTCATACAAGCCTTTAAAATAACTGAGCTTAATTGTTCATTAAATAAATTCCATCCTTATGAATTGATAAAATTTAGTTTTGATTTAAAATTATCAACATAGATTTTTTTAACCCAAATGGAGATTTTAAATGAAATTAAAATTAATGCTGATTACTTGTTCTTCTATGCTTGCGTTGAATATACACGCAGAGGCTCAAAAAAATGCGCCAATTAGTACTGCACCTAAAATTGATACTGCTCTTTGCATTAAGCTTATTCCTCAAATAAAACAACAAGCAGATGTTTGTATTAAAATTAAAGATCAATCGCAACGACAACAGTGTTTTGATAAAATTGGACAATCAATTCAGAAATCTGCACCTAATGGTGGATGTGATCAAGCACTCAACCCAATTAAGCAAGAATATATGACTAAAGAAAAACAGTTATACCCAACTCAAACCAGTGCTATTGGTGGATCTAATGGAAACGGAAGTCAACAAGGAAACATGGGTCAACAAGGAAACATGGGTCAACAAGGAAACATGGGTCAACAAGGAAACATGGGGCAACAAGGAAGCATGGGTCAACAAGGAAACATGGGTCAACAAGGAAGCATGGGGCAACAAGGAAGCATGGGGCAACAAGGAAACATGGGTCAACAAGGAAACATGGGTCAACCGATGAAGCCAGGTCAACAGCAAATGGGTCAACCACAATCTTTACCTGCGGCAGTTTGTGATAAATTAGCTCAAACAATTAGACCTAAAGCTGAAGAGTGTTTAAAAGTAAAAGATCAATCTGCTCGCACACAATGTTTTGATAAAGTTGGACAGGAGATTCAAAAAGTAGCACCTAATGGTGGGTGCGATAAAGGTCTTGATCCACTAAAACATGAAATGATGTCAAAAGAAAAACAATTGTACCCAACTCAAATTTCGGCATTGAAGTAATTTCCAATTTGGTTCCAGCAGACTTATGTGTCACATGAAATATGAAAGTCTGCTGGAACCTTTCAGTTGAGATGAGATGTTGGGTTTTTAAAAATGGTGCCCCTTGGTAGACGAATATCGAACCAGTGTGATGGAAATGATCGAGCAAGGTGTGGATTTTACGTTTTGATATTCACAAGGTTGCTGACCCCTTAGAGGAGGTCTCGAACTGCAGGGGTATTATCCTAAATTGTTTGCAGAGAGAGGATCTTTCTTTGATACAGGAATTTCATCGCCACCTATAACCCTCAATTCATAATTAGGATAATCACCATGTTTTATAAAAGTAACAAATTCGCCTTTTTTCATAACGAGCTTTTTATTTAAATCATAAAAGATGCGATTTTTACCTTTTTTATTTTCTTCAAGAACAATTACCATCCTTGATATATCCCCTTTTATTTCACTTGCCCCTAAATATTTTCTTTTGTCAGTGTCGGGATCAATAATGAGTTCTCCTTTCTTTAAGGCCTTCATCAAAACTTTAAATAAGTCTTTCCTGGATTTGGTCTTTTTTCCATACTTTCTGCCAATGCTATTATTCCAAAGATCCATATTCGTTGAATTTTCAGCGTTAGCAGAAGAGAGACTGCCTCCAGGAAAATATTCATTTAATCTTCCAAAAATATCGGCTGACAATTCTCCATATTCTTGGGTAAAAACGCCACTTACATAGGCATGCCTTAGAGCATCTACATCGTTATCATCAAATCCTTCCGAAAATTCATTAATCGTTCCGTCTTGATTTTTTGGTAACTTTCTCAAATGTTTATCAATGAGCTTATAGACTTCTTTTTTTGCTTCACTTTTAAGTGCTAATGGGTCCCATTTCATCTTTTTTCCATGGATTTAGTTTTATAAAAAAATATATATTAGCAAATAGCATGATAAAAAATGCGGGGATAAAGTAAAGTCCGACAATGACCGGAGTAATTGTTAGTGATGGAACAAAAAGTATCGTTGCAATTTTTTTATATATCTTTGAAATATCGAAGGTAACAAAGGCCAGTCCTAGATTGCAAATTATCGCGATAAAAAATATTTTTACAAGCAAGATGGGGTTGAGATTAAAAGGATCAAGTGGAAAATAGATCATGCAATGAATATATAAACTCGTTAGAGCAACTGACAGTATCCATAATAGATATTTTAAACGATTTTTTTTAAAATTTATCATTTTTTCTTTTTCTTCTTATTGTTTTCAACTTGTAAGTAATTTTTACGACTAATCACGCTATACCCTAATTCCTTTTCTGTGTCTTTACGGGCCTTACCTGCAACTCGCCCTCCTCGTTTTGCCACCTTCTTATTTTTCTCTAAAGTTTCTGGTTTTTCTTTTTTTGATATTTCGGTTGTTACCTTTTCTCCAAGCATAGTGAAAATTAATTCGAGATCAGTCATGTGATCTCTAAGATTTTCATTCTTTTTGCTGAGACCTTTCATGTTTTTATATTCGGAAGGAGTCATTCCAAAAGTTGCTCTTGAAATTTCAGAAGTCAGAATTGCAAAATCTCGTTCATTTTCAACTCCACGTTCTCTCCATTCATCGGTCAAATTTTGGCGAATAGCGATTCCACGCAAGCGTTTATCAATCCAATCTTTTGGATAGCCCTTTTGCTCGTAAAGTTTTTTCATTCGCTCTTGGGCCAATTCTGGATTTTCTATCTCCAGAACTCTTTCATGGCCGACTTCTGCAAGCCACTGCTTAAAAGGTTCTGCTTTTGGAGAGGGAATAGATTGAATAATTCGAAACATTCCTTTTGTATTTGCACAATCGGATTCACGCAGTTTTCCATCAAGGGCCGCTAATTTCAACCCGTGACAATTTGTCACGACTTGACTTCCTTCTTCCGTAAGACGCTGCTTTAATTTTCTCCAATAAGCCCCCGCATCCTTACTGTCAGTTAAAGCACTAACAACATCTACGACAGAGAACCACCACTCGTCATTATGGTAAATTCGCCTGATCTTTTTACTTTCAAATACAATAATCTTATCTGACGCACTCATGTAAACCTCAAGAAAAGTGATAAACTATTTATAGAATATTGAAATTCTGCAAGGATGAGAAGTTCAATCGTGATGCTAAAGATTTAATTTTCAAAGATGAATTAGAAGGATTGGCTCAAAATCGCGTCGGTATTAGTAGATTATTAGAGTGGTGCCCTGCGAGGGACTTGAACCCCCACGCTTGCGCACCAGATCCTAAGTCTGGCGTGTCTGCCAATTTCACCAGCAGGGCGTCGATTTGTGAAAAGTATTTTTACTCAACTTGCTAGGTGCTGACAAGAAAAATTTGAATTAGGATGCTTTTTTATCCATCATAAAGAGCTTTTTCTCTAGTTCAGCTACCTTAGATAACAAGCCGTTATTCTCATGACGCAGCTTAAAGTTCTCTTTTTTCTTCTCACTAATGTCTTTATTTGCTTCATTTATCCGCTCATTGAGGGATTCAACTTGCTTAACATAAAAATCGGCGGTTTTGGTGGCCTGGGTAGGGTTAACTTTATTTTTTTGTAAGTCTTCTAATTGGGTGGCCATGTTTTTAAGCTTTAATTCAGCTTTTTTCAGCTCCAAAGTAGCATTTCTATACTTCTCATCAAGAATAGTTTTTTCAGCGGAGAAACGTTTAACCATCGCCTCACGCTTTTGTTGATCATTGCCTTTTTGGCGATCAGTATTTTCACTAATAATACTTAACTTGCTTGTAGCAATTTCCAGCTTTGTCGCTAGAGTTTTATTTTCCATCACCAATTGATCAATTCTATCTTCACCATTTTCCTGACGTCTTCCGGCAATTTTTTGTCTCAACTCACCGATCTTATCTTCCATTCGCTTTATGCCATTTTCTTTAGATTCTAAAATTTTATCGAAGGTTAACTTGCTGGCAAGAATGCTCTGGTCTTTTTCACGAACTGCTTCGAGTGATTTACCAAATGCTATTTTTAAATCCAGGTTTTCTTTTTCTACTTCAGAACTGGCCCTTGTTTCATTCAACTCCTTAACTTGTTCTCGCAAATTGACGACCTCTATTTTCATTTGATCGATGATTTTTTTCATCTTTAAAATCTGAGTGTCTTGCTTATTACGCTCTTCTTCCAGTGTTCTTGTCTTTAATAGTAAGGCAAAGCCATCCTCAGTAGGTTCTTTGCGAAGCAGTTTTTCAGAAGCAACTTCTTCAATGAGCGCGCGCACCAACCCAGCAACATCTTCTGGCTCAGCATCTATATTTTGGCAAACCACTCGAATCATATCTTCTTCGACAAAATTACGACCATCGGCTTTAATCGCCTTAAATTCATCCTTTATCGCCTGAACCATCTTACTTCGTTGAACCTTCCAGGTTTCTTCCGTTAAATTCTGGGCCCAAGCTTTAACTCGCATGACCCCTTGCTCGGTACCATTTTTTTTGCCACTAACTATCATGGCATCAATCATATCTTCTAGAGATTTATTACCTAAGACCCTCTCAACATCATCGACAATTGGATCAAGATTTGAAGCGACAACATTTTGAACATAATCAGAAATTGCCTCTCCTAAATTATCATCCATTAAAAAATTAAGAATAAGTTTTTTGGTGTCTTCATCCAACTTGTCACCAATCCCTTGGTGAGGATGTTTTGACAAGTAGAAATCAACGTCTTCAACATTCAAGTGAATATGCTCTTTAGGCTCTATTTCTTTAGATCTAACACTTTTTATATATAGAGCAAGTTTTCGAGCAATAAAAAACATTTTCGTTTCTTCAGGAGAAACTGCATCAGGCTGGTATTCGACCGCTTTATTTTCGGCGTCAATCAAAACGATTGCATCTGGAGTCTCAGCCTCATGATGCATTTTGGTAAAAGTCTCTACAAAAAAGCAAGAATGAAATCCCTTAAACTTACTTTCCTTGAACCACAAGCTTGAAAGCTGAATGCGTTCTCGTTTTTTAAAATAATCGACAATTAGGCAGTTGGTATTTTGACTAAGTCGTTCGAAAATACTTTCCGTTTTATCCATCTTATACTCAGTCACTGCCATCGACATATCGAGGGCAAAACCGTTTGTTGAATTTGAATAAGAAAGTTCAATCGCTGCAAAATCTTGTTGATCTCTTAAGAGACTAAAACAATAATTGAAAGCTCCGTTTAAATATTCTCTCATTTGTTCAACTGGATATTTATTTTTATAAGCCTCTAATACAATCTGGTCAATGAAATAGCCTAGACTAAAATAATCCTGAACTTTGAGAGTCAAAATATTTTTTGCTTCTTTGCTGTAGCGACTAACGAGATTAAAGTCTGGGTCTTCAGATAAACTAGTTCTAATTAAAAATTGAATCTGTTCATTTTCTAAAAAATTTGGATCAAAGTAAGAAAAAGCTGAAGGATGATTCAAAAATGCTTTTGGGTTTTGGGTAAATAGTCTTGGAACTTTTACCATCTCTGGAAGAAAGTCATCAACTATAAACTCATAGCTACTATGAGTAGCTTCATCCAATTGGCTACAAAGTTCAAATCCTATATTTTGAAAAAAAGTTCCCAGCGGTGCTTTGCTTTGCTCCGGCGAGATTAAGATTTTTCTTACTTTTTTCAAACTCAAATTTTACTTCCTCAATAATCTATGCGCTAAATTCTTCGTTGACTGGCATAAAACTTTTATCTAAAACACTTAGTATCATTTTTACAATTCTAGGTTCACAAACAAACTCTCCTCTTCTCAACTGAAATAAAATATTCGCATTGGGATCTTGTCGATAGGAGAAGTGAGCATTAAAGGCTACCAAAAGAATTTCGAGATCAGTCATTTCGGCATCACTAACTTTCATCGTTCCAGAGCCATCGTATCGCTCATTAAAAATGAATTTCTTTTTATGATAATACTTCAAAAGCAATACACTTTGATTTTTAGAGAGCGTCTCTTTTGTTCTTAGGTATTCTAAGTTTTCTTTCATTGAAATTAGAGTTTCTTTTTCTGAAACATTAAAAAGATCTATGAAAGTCTGGTTATACATCTGAATTAAAAATTCATCATGATAATGCCCCAAAATAAAGGCAAAAAGAGTCAAGCTTGAGGCTACGGCCATGCTGCGCTTAAAGAGATCAATGTCTTTATCTAGAAAGGACTTTGACTGATCGGTAGAAAAACGCGAAAAAATTTTCCACATCACTTGATCTAATTCAAATTGTGAATTTTCTCCTGCCAGCAATCGTTTTCTAAAAGTCATCAGTAATTGATTTCTCCAACCTAGTTTATCTTTGATGTGAAGTTCTTTACGATGCGACATGAATGGAATGTAAATTTCATCGATAAATTCCGCCGCGATTAAATCTTCCACTTCAAATTTATGCTTTGAGCGTGTCAGCTTTTCAATTAATTCGTGATTGAGAAAATCAGCTTTTTGAGCGACTAGTGTCTTCTCACCAGAACGGCGCACCCAATAGATATTGGCCGGTGAAAGGACGTATCCTTTGATAATTTTTAAATCAAAAAGCGAAGCCATAATTAGTTAAATCCCTTTTAATAAGAGAGTCCTTCAAACTACTATTCGGATTTAATTTATTAAAATTGAAGAATTTTTGGACCCATTTCCCCCTTTTTCCCATAATAAAGGAAGAAATGAGCTAACTATTTAATTTATCGGGTTATAACAACGGTACTGATGAGTCTCGGACTGGTTGGTAAGCGGTGGGAAGCTCTCACGACACTTATCAGTCGCATTCCAACATCTTGGATTAAAATGGCAACCAGGGGGTGGATTCATGGGGCTTGGAATATCGCCCTCTAAAATAATTCTTCCGGCACGTCCTTCGGTGCTAGCGTGAGGAATCGCCGAGAAAAGAGCTTTGGTATAGGGATGTTTTGAGTGACCGTAGAGCTCACTTGATTCCGCCACTTCGACCATATTGCCTAGATACATAACCGCTACGCGGTTTGAAATATACTCGACTACTTTTAGATCGTGAGCAATAAAAAGAAAGGTCAAACCTAAATCTTTTTGCAAATCCATCAAGAGGTTAACAACCTGAGCTTGAACCGAAACATCCAGGGCCGATACAGGCTCATCGCATACGATGAATTCGGGCTCAACGGCTAAGGCACGAGCTATACAGATACGCTGTCTTTGACCTCCTGAGAATTCGTGAGGATATTTATTGAGGGCATCTGCTGGAAGCTGAACTTGGTTTAACAATTCCAAGAGACGATTTCTTCTAGCCGTTTTTTCAGAATGTAATCCATGAATCTCCATCGGCTCGGCCAAGATATCTCCAATCGTCATTCGAGGATTAAGAGAGGCATATGGATCTTGAAAAATGATTTGCATTTTTCTTCTTACCGCTCTCATTTCAGCGGCAGAATAATTGACTATATTTTTTCCATTGAAGAGGATTTCTCCACTTGTTGGTTCAATTAATCTAAGAATAGATCGGCCCAAGGTTGTTTTGCCACAACCGGATTCACCAACTAGTCCCAAGGTTTCACCTTTTTTAATTTTAAAACTCACGTTGTTTACGGCATTTACTGCTCCAACTTCGCGGCCAAATAATCCACCTTTGATGGGAAAAGTTTTACAAAGATTTTTTACTTCTAATAAGTACTCGCTCATATATTTTTGATCCTTAAAAATTAACTGAGTGGATTAAAACAAGCTACAGTGTGACCTTCGCCCTTTGCAGGCATTAGTGTTGGCTCTCCTTGAGAACCTCGACATTTTTCAGTTACACTAGAGCATCTATCTTGGAAATTACATCCAACTGGCAAATCAAACAGCGATGGAACCATCCCTTCGATTGTTTGTAGTCTTTCTTTTTTATGACCACTGGTCGAATCAAATGACGGTATAGAATTCATCAGCCCCTTGGTGTAAGGATGCTGTGGATGATTAAACAGCGTTTTGACGTCCGCGCTCTCAACAATTTGTCCACAGTACATGACTGCAACCGAATCACAGGTTTCAGCGACTACGCCGAGATCGTGAGTAATGAGAATAATTCCCATCCCTAATTCTTTTTGCAATTTTTTCATGAGTTCGAGAATTTGTGCCTGGATTGTTACATCTAATGCGGTGGTAGGTTCATCAGCAATAAGAATATCGGGTTCACAAGAAAGGGCAATTGCGATCATTACTCGTTGTCTCATCCCACCTGAGAGTTGGTGGGGATACTCTGCAACTCTTTTTTCAGGACTGGGAATTCCTACCAATCGAAGCATGTCGACGGCTTTGGCCCTTCTTTCAACATTAGACAAATGAGGCTGGTGAAGTTCAATAACTTCTTCAATTTGATTTCCAATGGTAAAAACTGGATTAAGTGAAGTCATGGGTTCTTGAAAAATCATGGCAATTTTATTGCCTCTAATTTTTCTCATTTCAGCTGGTTCTATATTAACGAGACTCTTTCCATTGAAATGAATTTGTCCGCTAGCAACTCGACCAGGAGGATTGGGAATTAGACCCATAATAGCAAGGGCCGTTACAGACTTACCTGAACCAGATTCCCCAACTACTCCAAGTGTTTTACCTTTGAATACGTCGAAGTTAACTCCGTTTACCGCTTTGATTGTTCCGCGATCAGTTTTGAACTCAACAACGAGATCTTTAACAACTAAAATTTTCTCTGAGGTCATTTATTTTCCTTTTAATTTCGGATCTAGAGCGTCTCTAAGAGCGTCCCCTAAAATATTAAATGCTAGAACAATTAAAAACATGGCAAAAGTGGCGGCTGCTAGTTGCCACCAAACTCCACGTGCTAATTCAAGCTTAGAGTCGTCAATCATTGTACCCCAACTTGGTCTTCCGACAACCCCAAGGCCCAAGAAAGACAAAACCACTTCGGCTTTAACCGCTGAATCAAAAGTTTGAGTAAAATTGATAATTAATAAGTGTGAAATATTGGGAAGTATGTGATTGAAAAGCTTTCTGGTGTGAGTTGCTCCAATGGCATTAGCCGCTTGAATATATTCACGCTCTTTGTGTTTCATGACTTCGGCCCGCACGATCCGGCATAGTCCCAACCAGCTGGTCAATCCCAATGAAAGAAAAACAGTTGTAGTGCCTTTGCCCAAAATAAAAGCAATCGCCACCAATAACATGACTCCAGGAATTGAGGCAAAAGTGGTATAAAACCAAACGATTAATTCATCTACAAAGCCGCCAAAATATCCGGCCAACATTCCTAGCAATGTGCCAATCACGATACTGATCATTGAGACAACGACACCAATAACTACCGCCGTTTCAGTGGCTTTGATGGTTTTTAAAAGTACACTTCTTCCAAAGATATCTAGACCAAAATAATTTTTTATGGCCTCAAAACTTGGAGCAGCATAGGACTGACCGATTTCTTGACCCCAGTTTGAAGCTAAAACCCCCATAGCGGTCAACATAGCCACTAGAAAATAAAGAAAAACGATTATTAATGCAATTAAAGAGAGTTTCTCGCTCACTATTTTTATTAAAGCATTATGTAAAAGTGATTTTGATGGTTTAATTTCAGCACTCATAATATTTGCACCTACTTCAACTTCATTCTCGGATCGACGACAGTATAAAGAACATCAGTCACCACTCCAAATAATATAAATCCGACCGCACTTAAAATAGTCATGGCTTTAATGACTGGGAAATCACTGTTATTGATAGCATTAATTGTCATGGCCCCAAGACCAGGAATACTGAAAAAAGATTCAGCAAACAATAATCCTAAAATAAGCGTGGGAATTTGAATTATTATTTGAGTGAGTATGGGGATCATTGAATTTTTAAGAACGTGCTTGAACATAACTCTTAATTCAGAAATTCCTTTTGAACGAGCAGTACGAACATAATCCTGGTAAGCTTCATCCAATATTACGGTACGATAAAAACGAGTTTCTCCACCAAAAGAAATAAAGACGTAGAGAATAATTGGCAAAATAACGTAAGGAACGAATTGAGGAAATCCTCGCTCATAGCCTGAAATTTCAAAGATGCCCAATTTGTAGCCAAAAAACCACTGACCAAAAAGAACTACGGCCAAACTTGGAATACTCATGCCTGCAATGGATAGGACGAGCACGATCTTATCGACTAATTTCCCCCTGTAAAAAGCCACGAGAAGTGCCAGAGAAATAGCAAAAATATTTTCGATTACAAACAACGGTCCAGTGATGGAAAGCGAAGGACCAGCACCAGCTTTAATCATCTCCCAAATATTTTGTTTAGAAGTCCAAGAATAGCCAAAATCAAAAGTAAAAGCAGTCTTTACAGTATCAAAGTACTGTACCCAGTAAGGACGATCCATCCCTAATTCGTGATGAAGCTCTGCAATTTGCAATTGAGTGGCATGTTTTCCCAGTAAAGTGAAAGCAGGATCTGGTGCAACTAGATTAAAAAGAACAAAAATAACTAAGCAGACTCCCAGCAAAACGGGAATGACGTAAAGGAGTCTGCGAAAAATATAGGCGTACATATTCATCTTTTAAATCGTCCTAAAATTGAGCACTAGAAATTTTTCAATAACTCTGCTTTTTTCTGAGTGTCAATATTCAGGTATTGAACTGCATCGTGATGTAGATCAGTAGGGTGATAGTTTTTCAACCAACCTTGCTCCAAGATGTAAGCTTGTCGGTGTACACCAAACAATGCCACCACTTCTTCTGCTAAAAACTTATTGAGTTTTTCATAGCGAGCTGTTCTCTCTGGAGAATCCTGCATTTGAGTTGCAGCTTCAAATTCCTTATTGAATTGAGGATTATCATAGTTAGATCCATTGGCACCAGGTGATTTATTTGGTCCATAGAAAAGCTGTAAAAAGTTTTCTGCATCTGGATAATCGGCACCCCAAGCAAGTCCGTAAACTTCTACCGCTTTTTTCTTAACCTTTGCTTGGAATTCAGGCCATGGACTTGAGATAATTTTAATTTTTACACCAATTTGTTCCATCTGTTTTTGAAAATACTCACCCATCTGTCTTGAAACAGTTGAATCTGGAATGTCGTATTTTAATTCCGGAAGACCTTTACCATCTGGATATCCAGCTTCGGCCAATAATTTTTTAGCTTCTGTCAGTTTAGGTCCTTTAAAAGGGTTCACATAATTTTTATCCACACCAGCAATACCTGGTGCAATAATAGATTGAGCAGGAAAAGCAGTATTGTTATAAAAAAGCTCATTAGCCTTTGGCTCATCATAAGCTAGATACATAGCTTGTCTTAATTTTTTATTGTGAAAAAGTTTGTTCTCGAAATTGAAAGCTGTATAGGTCACATCAAGCTGAGGTGCGATTTCCAAAATGAAGCCTTTCTTTGCCAACTCATCTGAAAGCTTGTTGTTTTTGATTGCAGTCGCAAAATTATCTTTGGGAACTGAATAATAATCAATTTCACCTTTATTTAATTTCAACCATGCAGGTTGCGTTTCTTTCATAACATGCACAACAATTTTTTCGACAAGTGGAAGTCTTTTCCCTGCGTCACTTAATAGATTTTTAAATTCAGGTGAAGCATCGCTAGGATAGAGTTTTTCTCTGAATGTAGGATTTTTTGTATAAGTAATTTTTTTACCTTGATCAAAGATTGGAAGAATATATGGACCTGTTCCAATTGGATGATTGATAAATTCCTTGCCGTACTTGGCAACAACTTCTTTAGATACAGCGTATGTAAATGGCATTGCTAGAGCGTAAAGAAATTGTGGAAAAGCTTTGGCCAGCTTAAATTGCAATGTGTATTTGTCTAGAGCTTTGACACCTTCAACTTCTTCATCATAATTAGTTGCAGGAAGTTTTGAATTTTTTTCTCTCCACTCATTTAGACCTTTTAGCTTTCCATCGAGAACCCACCACCCGGTGGCTTGATTTCTAGAATCAGCTAATCTTTTTATTGAATAAACAAAATCATTTGCTTCAACTTCGCGACCTTTTCCACCAGCAAAAGCAGCATCGTCTTGAAATTTTACTCCGCTACGAAGCTTGAAGGTGTAAGTGATACCATCTTTTGAAATAACAGGTAGTGCCGCTGCAAGATTGGGGACTAATTCATAAGGCATTTTTAACCAATGATATTGGAGTAGTCCTTCATATATTTTTGAGATTTCTCTACCTGAATACAAGTCATCAGCTTGAATAGGATCGAAACCTTTAATTTCTGCGGGGCTTACAAGATTAAGTACTCTTTCGTTACTGTCTTGTTTTTTTGTACATCCAGCAAAAACCAAAAAGGTGGCGCTTAGAATAATCAATAAGACGTTTGGCATTTTCATTTAAAAAATCCTTTTTTGTGCAAATATATAATTGTAATGAGCGAATATTTATATCTAGGATATTAAGCGTTTGTCATGTGTTTAGGTCAACTTTTTTTAACACAGAGCAGGCTTTAACGCTCGCAGTTAGATGGAACTAAAAATAGGGTCATTACTGATTCGCTAAAGGATTTGGACTTTAAAAAGAGTTTAAATTGGGTTCGTTCAAAAAATGCCCTATTGGCCGCATAACTATCGACTTCAAATTTATATTTTGGGGTCTCGCGCCAAAGAACAAAATGCTCATTAGAAACTGAGGGATTGAAATCTTCAGGAAATTTTCCATTTGAAACTGCTCTCATGAAATCTGCAGAAAAGCTAAAAAATTCCTGAATGGCTTTAATCAATTCAGCCCGATCATTTCTGGAGTGAATTTTATCGTATAAGAGTTGTAATAATTGAGCTTCTTGAATCTTATTGGCACTATTTTGGGGATCAAGATTCAAGGCCAATCGACTTTCACCAATTAAGGGAAAATCTAAGGCCATTTCAAAAATATTTTTTTCTCGATTGAGCTGGCTTTCATATTCAAAAACATGCTTGGTTTCAGCAAGTTCAATTCGGCCTTTTCCAGAGCCAATAACGCAAATTTTTTTAAACTGTTCAGTTAAGAAAGATGCCGATTGCTCGGGACCTTTTCGAGGAAAAAATGAAGCACAAGAAGTTAAAAGTAAGAACGCAATTAATTGGATTGCGATGCTGGCAAACGAATTTTTTCCATGTCGGATAATAGCTTTAATACGTCTTCTCTCTCCGTTGGCACTTTAGCTTGATTAAGAGCTTCAGTTAAAAATTCTTTAGCCTTGTCAAAATTATGCAAGCGTTGATAAATCATCCCTAAGTGTTTTGTGATAATAACATCGGTTTTAACTAATTCAAAAGCTTTCTTTGCTTCAGCTAATGCTTCGCTAAATTTGCCCGTTTGAAAATAAAACCAAGCCATTGAGTCGCGAATATATCCATCGTCCGGACGAATTTTTACTGCACGAGAGATATATTCAAAGGCCATATCCATTTTTTCATTGCGTTCTAAATATGAATATCCCAGAAAATTTAATGCGTGAGCGTTATTGGGATCCTTTTCCAGAATGGATTGCACCAAGGCTCTGGCTTCAATGAACTGGCCATCTTTTTCCATAATTGATGCCAAGTAATAACTGTGCGATTCAGTAAAACCTTTTTGAGATTTAACTTCGTTCATGGCATTAATGGCTTTTTTAAATTGAACGGTATCTTCATAAAAGCTCGCTTGAAGCATTTTAATTTCGACTAAGCTTTCTTCATGCTCTTTCATTCTCTCTTGAGTGAAGGCCATAAACTTTGAAAAGGCTTCGCCATTGATTTTGCCTTGAACATACTCTTCTCTAGCTTGGGAGCCTAACATTTGGCCGATCTGTACTCCTGCATCTCCATAAAGAGCAGAAGAGGAAGGAATTTTTTTAAAATACTCTATAGCTTCGCCGAATTTATTTGTTTGTTGGTGAAGCGCTCCAAGATAGTAGATAACCTTGTCGGATTCAGGTACAACCGCCAATACCTCTTTAAATAAATTGGTAGCTTCTTGAAAATTTCCAGCATCAGAGTAAAGGAGACCTAGTCTTACTTTTAAATTTAAATCATTATTGTCAAGGGAACTCAATGTCTCGGCATAAGGCAGTACTTCCGAATTTTTTTCCATACTAAAAAGTACAGTCACGAGACGGGACAATACTGCGACACTAGTAGAATTACCGTCTTTACTTAAAAAATTTTTGTAAACTTTCACGGCTGCAGCTAAATTTTCTTTTTCTTCATAATAAGCACCGAGGGCCAATGCTGCCTGCGAATAACCGCTATCCATGTGTAGCGATTTTTCAAAAAACTTTTTAGCAGCTTGTTTTTTGCCTCTTTCATATTCAATTTTACCACGATAAAACGAATAGACTGGTTCTTTATTTTTCCTTTCACATTTTGCAAGAAGTGAGTGAGCCTCAATATACTTTTTTTCTGCTGTATAGGACTTGGCTAAAAAGAGACAAGCCTCTTCTACATCTGTACTAGAAGAAATAATTTTTTGATAAGTTGCTTTTGCAAGCGCTGGCTTCTCTAGGGCTGCGTACACCCCTGCCAAGATAAGTCCAATGGAATCATCTTTATATTGAGTTTCTTTAAAAATCGAAACCAAAATAGCCTCAGCTTCCTTCAAATCTCCCACTCGTATGAGTTCAATTGAAAATTTTCTTTTGAGATAAATATCGTTAGGAACCAATTCAACCACATCTCTTAATATTGCTGCTGCCGTCTGATAGTCGCCTCGTATAGAGGCATCATTAGCCTTAATGAATAAATCTGATGCTAAAAAAGTAATTGCTGCAGGACCCTGCCCCTTAGCCTTTGAGACCATCTCTTTTATATTGTCGCCTTTTATGCCTAATTCCTCAGCCGGATCTGCAGCTTTTTTGCTATGAAAAATTGAATGATGTTTTTCCAGTTGAGCGCAAGAAGCTACAAGAAGTGATATTAGAATGAATGAGCTTTGGATCAATCGCATAAGCCAGTCCTTCGGCAGAAGAGAATTATCTCCCTCTATTCTTTTTCGAACATAGCTGGCTAAAGCTTTAACAAATATTTCTTTTCTTGGATTAAGGGGATGTTTTTGCGCAGTGTATCTAATACCTGATTTAATTACATTTTTAAATATTGTTAAAAGTTACATTAAAAATTGTTTGGGAAAATGTTTGACAGCATCAATTTAAAATTGTTATTTCATGGCGTGCATCGCCTGAGAAGTGCAACATAAATCTACGAAAAACCCAAGTTGTTGATTTTTATAGATAATGTTCCATGGCAAAGAAGTTGTGAAAAAAGTACTCAGGTCGGACATTACGAACAAAAAATATGATAGAAAACTTACGGCATTGTGCCGCTAAAGCAATCTTCAGAGAGCCAAATGACTCTCTTAAAAATAGGGGAATAAAATGAGCGACGTTAGAATCATTAAGCGCTACCAAAACAGAAAACTTTATGACACACACCAAAGCTGTTACGTGACTCTTGAAGAGATCGCGCAAATCATCAGAGAAGGTAACGAAATCCAAGTTATCGACAACAAAACTAAAAATGACATAACTTACATCACTCAAATCCAACTTCTTTTTGATCAAGAGAAAAAATCAACTAGAGCTGGTGACGTAGAACTTCTTAAGAGAGTTATTCGCTCAGAAGAAGGAACATTTACTGGTTACATCAAAGGTCTTGAAAGAAAGATCGGTGGCGAAGTTGTGGCTCCTTTCATGAACAATGAAATGAACTCTACTATTGAAACTACAACTACTTTAAATTAATATTCTAAGCATTAGCCCTCTATTATTAAAAGGTTCTTAATGCTTAATAAAATTTCAAAAATAGTTCAGTTGACACCCGTCTTAATGGCGGGTGTTTTTATTTGTGCTTCTACTCTTCGTGCCGAGGATAAACCCGTAAAGCCTAATATCCACGTCCTCACTAGTGATAAAACTGCTCAGAAATTAGGAACCAATGCAGAAGGTAATGAGCGAATCCCTGGAGACATACATAAATTTTCTATGGGTATTGGTATAGGACAAACATTTTTAAGATCTGACTTGCATGAAAATGGAAATGATAAAATTACCCCTGAACTCTACTACAATTATTCAGCCAGTTACTCATTTGATTTTCTGGCCAACCTTCACTACTCGGTTCATCACTTCCTCAATCGAAGTGCAACAATAAAAGGGCTCGCGTTAGCAATTAAAGGAAAAGCATTTCAATTTGATGCCTTTTCTCCATTTTTCCTGGGAGGATTTGGCTTTTACCTGCCAAGTGCCACTACCGTTGTCAATAATATTTCAACTGAAACCCGTCAGCAGTTAGTCTTTGGTGTCAATGTTGGTGCCGGAGCCGAATTGAGATTAAATAATAAATACACCATAGGAGCAATTGCTCACTATCATGATCCATTTGATGTGCGCCAGGACGTTGGTGGCAATCTAGAGGGGTCATATATGAAACTACTATTAATGGTTTCCTACACTTTAAATTAAAATGTTGCCTGAATGTCATCGCCTCTACATTTTCACCGGCAAAGGCGGAGTGGGAAAAACAACTCTGGCCATGGCTTTTACAAAATATCTCGAAAATCTCGGGATGAATGTAAAATATAATTGCTTCCATCAAAATGCTGAAAAAAATTTAGAAAATGAATTGGATCTTCCCAGTATTGATATGAGCGTGAATTCCAGCGCCGAAATTTATATCGGCAATAAGCTAAACTCAGCAACTATTGCTTCTTGGATTATGAAAACTCATTTTTTCCAATCACTTTTTCAAATGATACCAGGCCTTGGACATATGATATTGCTCGGGCACTTGATTAATGAGTTAGAGAACGATCCATCACTGGTCATTGTTCTAGATTCACCAGCTTCGGGTCATGCCCTCACCATGTTTGAATCATCTTCAAATTTCAAAACTATTTTCAAGAAAGGACTTTTGGTTCGTGACATTGAGAGAATGCAGGAGTTTTTAAAAGCTCCTCTTCATTTAAAAACCCATGTCATTACATTAGCGACAGAGTTGTCATTAAGTGAAGCCCAAGATTTAAAAAATGAACTAGACAACAACCTGCAAGAAACTGATGCTCATTGTGATTTAATTGTTAATGATAGCTTTAAAAAGTTTTTTGAAATTAATCATGTTGATGAAAGCAAGCTACCTGAATTTCTTTTGCAAAAGATTGAACTCGAAAAAGAAATCGTTAAAAAACATTTTGCACTTCCTCATATCGATCGATCCAAGCCCTCGGAAATCATACTAGAATTAGCTCAATATCTTGGAGGTTTGATTTGATCATTCCTTCTAAAAAAGTTGAAATCTTTTGTGGTACTGGAGGCGTTGGAAAAACGACTATTGCTACAGCAAGAGCTCTTTCTCTTGCGCTTCTTGGAAAAAAAGTTTTACTCATCACAATTGATCCAGCAAAACGACTCAAGCAAATATTAAATATCCACAATTCAGAGAATGGTGAAATTAATAAGATTTCGCTAGAGCTCTTTGATCGCGAAGCTGACATGAGTTTTGATGCCATCTTAATGTCACCCAAGGCAACACTTGACCGTATGGCCCATGAAAAAGGACTTCATCAAGAATTTGAATCTACTATTATAAAGACTCTTTCACGTCCCTATGGCGGTATGAATGAAATTATGTCAATCATTGAGGTTCAGTTTCAATTAGAAAAAAATCTCTATGACACAATCATTCTAGACACTCCTCCAGGAAAGCACTTTATCGACTTTTTAGAATCTTCTGAGAAGATTAAGAATTTTTTTGATAAGTCATTTTTAGAAATATTTGAGTATCTTGGGAAAAGTATATCTGGCCCCAAAAAACCTAGAGGATTTATATCCAGCATAGTTAATGCGGGAGTTAGAAAGCTGCTTAAATATCTAGAAGATGTAACTGGTGCAGAGTTCGTTGTCGAATTCATAGAAGCCGTTCTTGCACTTTACAAATGTCGTGATTCTTTTTTGAATGCGCTTCAATTCCAAGAGGATCTAAAGAAAAGTAGTTTTTCAAATTGGTTCTTGGTGACATCTGTCGAGCAACAAAAGATGAGTGAAGCCCAGGACTTAAAAATACAAGCGTCTCATTTCATGCATGAAGATCATTATCTTATCATTAATAAATGCTTGAAACTTTTTTTGGATCAATGGGAGCCAGTAGAGAATAAGGCATTAATCAGTTTAAAAAAATCCATGCTTAAACGAGAACTTGATCTACAAAACTTTGCAAGTAATAATTTTTCAAAAATTTTAAAGTTCCATGAAATCAACCACCCCTCTCCTCTTGAACACGTTAAAAAGCTCTCGGAGATGTTTTTGGAACAGTCTACATAAAAAAAGGAACACTAATGACATATAACATTTCTAGCAAAGATCAATTAGAGCATTTTGTCCGAGATCACTGGGATGAGATTAACATTTATATTGAGAAACTCAAAGAAGGCTTGCCTATTCCCTTCTACTCCAGCGTTGACATTAGAGAAAGTAGAGAGAAATTCGCACCAGTGGATCACAACATGTATCCGGCCGGCTTCAATAACCTTTGTGCCGCAGATCTTCTAGATGCTCGAAAAATTTCCGATGAAGCAATAAAAAAAATTGCTCCGCAGTCAAAAAACATTGGCATTATTCCGGAATCACATACAAAAAACTTGATGTACCTTGATCATTTGGCAACATTAAAAAAACTTATTTCTGACTGCGATTACAATGTTTATATTCTGAGCTTTGACTCAACTTTGTTTCCCAACAATGAAGATCTCATTTCATTGACTTCGCATTCAGGAACTCAACTTTCAATTTATCGTGGCTTTATTAAAGATCAAAGTATTTACGCCAATAAAGTTCAACTTGACTTCATCATCAACAACAACGATCAGTCCAACCCTTGGCCGATAGAGTGGAAAGAAATTCGCACTCCGATTGAACCTACACCACTCATTGGATGGTTTAGACGACAAAAAAATACCCATTTCTTTTACTACAAAAAAATTGCAGATGAATTTGCTGCAAATTTTGATATTGATCCAAACTTAATTCAGGCTCAATTTAGAGCTGTCGAAGATGTTGATTTTGAAACGAAACAAGGCTTAGAAAAATTAGGTAACGCAGTTGATGAAGTTATTTCTCACCTAAAGCCAGGCTCAAAAGTTTTTGTCAAAGCTTCTAAAGGGACCTATGGAATGGGGATCAGTGTAGTATCATCGGGTGAAGAAATCATCAACATGAATCGCAAGACTCGTAATAAAATGGACATTGGAAAAAATAGTATTAAATTTACTTCGCTTTTAGTGCAAGAGGGTGTCGAGACTATTTTAAAATATGACGATATGCCGGCTGAAATTACCGTCTATTTAATTGATGGTAAAAGTATCGGAGGCTTCATGCGTGTCAATGGTGAAAAAGATAGTCTCGGCAATCTAAACAGTCGAGGAATGGTTTTCAGGAAACTTTGCATGGGAAATCTTGTTGAATCAGCTGAAGATCACAACACAAAGGAAGCACTGTATTCGCTAATTGCTAGGCTTGCAACCATCGCCTCTGCCTATGAAATAAAAGAAGTTATTTAGGAGTATATATGATGAAAGGTGCTAAGAAAAATGTGTTAGAAGCTATTGGGCAGACTCCGATTGTCAAACTTAACAAAGTTACAGCAGGAGTGGATTCCGAAATTTATGTCAAACTTGAATTTATGAATCCTGGTGGTTCGAGCAAAGATCGTATTGGCGGATATATTATGGATCGGGCGATAAAAGCCGGAAAATTAAAACCAGGTGGTACTATAATCGAGGGCACTTCAGGTAATACAGGTGTTGGCTTGGCCATGTGGGCAGCCGTCAATGGCTACAAGTGCATTTTCGTCATGGCGGATAAGCAGTCTATCGAAAAAGTAAACAACCTAAAATCTTTTGGCGCCAAAGTTGTCGTGTGTCCGACTGATGTTGAGCCTGAAGATCCGCGCTCTTATTATTCTGTTTCGAAGCGATTGGCTGAAACGATACCTAATTCATACTATGTAAATCAATATGATAACTTGTGGAATCGTGAAACTCACGTGGCGACAACAGGTCCAGAAATTTTTGAGCAAACACAAGGAGATTTTGATGTTTACATGGCCGGAGTCGGCACAGGAGGCACCATTACCGGTGTTTCGATGTACCTTAAAACTAAAATGCCAAAACTTACTACGGTAGGAGTTGACGTCGAAGGCTCTATTGTCGCCCAGTTTGCTCGCACTGGAGATTTAAGTGGTGCCCGCTCTTATGTTATCGAAGGCATTGGTGAAGACTTCATACCTGAGAATTATGACTTTAAAGTTATTGATGATTGGGTCGTCGTTGGTGACAAGGAATCCTTCATCATGACCAGAGCGCTTTTAAAGCAAGAAGGTATTTATACGGGGGGATCCGGCGGAGCCGCCGTTGTAGGTGCAATAAAATATGCCAAGACTTTAAAAGAGCCAAAAAAGATCTTGGTCGTTCTTCCTGATTCTGGAAATCGCTATGCTTCTAAAATTTTTAACGATGAATGGATGATGGGCAAAGGCTATATTGATTCTTCATTCAATGTTCTCATAAAAGATCTTCTTATTGACTTAGGAAAAGATAGAAAAGAAATTATTTCTATTACTGATCATGCCACGATTGGTGATGCTGTTAAGTTGATGGAACAAAAAAGTGTGTCTCAACTTCCAATTATTGCCGAAGGGATCATCAAAGGTGTCGTTAGCGAAAATGGTTTGCTAAAGCCACTTTTTAATGGAGAATTTTCGCTTAGTGATTCAGTCTCCCTAGCCTACTCAAACAAATTTCGCCAAGTCGACATTAATGATCTCCTTTCAAACGTTGCTGATTCTCTTTTAAAAAAAGAAGTTGTTCTGGTAACCGAGAAAGGCATATTGGTGAATATCCTATCTAACATTGATATCCTTAACTTTATTTCGAAGAGAGAAAACATATGAGCAAAAAAATATCCAATCATAAAAAATCAACGATTCAAGATATCGCCACAAGAGTTATCCATGTCGGTGGATACCCTGATAAAGAAACAGGGGCTATTATGCCTCCCATCTATCAAACATCGACTTATGTTCAGGATTCACCAGGTGTACACAAGGGTTATGAATATACAAGATCCCACAATCCAACTCGGACGAGACTAGAAGAATGCTTAGCTTCACTTGAACAAGCCAAGCACTGCTGTGTCACTGCATCTGGATTATCTGCAGAAATGCTCATTATGCATTTACTCCCCGCTGGTTCAAATATTTTATGTGGTGATGATGTCTACGGCGGGACTTACCGTTTATTCACTACCGTTTTTCACAAAATGCACAATTTTAAATTCATTGATACAACAGATCCCAAGAAGGTCGAAAAAGCTGTCAAGGAATTCAAACCCGCATTGATTTGGCTAGAAACACCTACGAATCCTTTATTGAAAATAACGGACATTCAAGCCGTCGCAACAATTGCTAAAAAAGCCAAAGCTTTAACTGTTGTAGATAATACTTTCATGAGTCCCATTTTTCAAAACCCACTAGTATTGGGAGCTGACTTTGTTTTGCATTCAATGACGAAATACATTAACGGCCATAGTGACGTGGTGGGCGGATGTATTATGTTAAATAATGACCACTATCGAAAAGAATTATTTCGACTACAAAATTCAATCGGTCCAAGCCAGTCCCCCTTTGATTCTTGGTTAGTGCTTCGAGGAGTAAAAACACTTGCGATTAGAATGGCCGCTCATGAGAAAAATGCAATGAAGGTTGCAGAGTATCTAGAAAAGCATCCAAAAGTAGAGCGCGTTGTGTATCCAGGCTTAAAGTCTCATCCCCAATATGCCGTTGCCAAAAAACAAATGCTCGGTTTTGGGGGAATGATTACTTTCTTTTTAAAAGGTGATCTCAAAAAATCTAGCAAATTTCTTTCCACCGTCAAATTATTTGCCCTTGCTGAAAGTTTAGGTGGAGTAGAAAGTTTAATTGAACATCCTGCGATTATGACTCACGCTTCAGTTCCCAAAAAAGTTCGTGAATCTATCGGATTAACCGACAACCTCATTCGCTTATCAGTTGGAATCGAAAATGTTCAGGATTTAATTGAGGATCTTGAATTAGCTTTCAAATCAGTTTAAAGACATAAAGACTTTTAGAAAAAAGCTCACAGCTATTTCTAAAAGTCTTCAGGCAACTGATAAATAATGCTTTGATCTATCTCCAAGACAGACATGAACGCATCATAAATTAAAAAACTTCCTTTTTTATTTCTAGTTAGCTCAAAGAAAAATTCATTTACCAAATCTTTTGAATCCTTATCTTTGTTACTTTGAAAAAAACTTTTGATAGTCAAATGGGGATTGAGCAACTCCCAGTTTTTCATTGCTCCCTCAGAAATGAGGTGAATCTTATCTCCAGGCTTTAGTTTCAATTTTAAATTTTGTCCAAAATGATAAAGTTCACCATCAATAAATAAAAAGCCCAATCCTTTGAGTTCAAAGAATGATTGTAAGTTTTTCAAGTTCATTTTCATTAGGCAATAGGTCAGTTCTGCCTTATTTTCTTGAGCATGAAAGCTTATAATTTTCTGAAACTGCTCAAGAAAACTATCAGAAGCATCAACTAGTTTTTTTTCTTTTTGTAATTCGATTTCTGAAATTATCATTGAAGTCAGCAGGTATGAATTGCTTCCCAATTGCATAAAGAAAAGTTCGTTCTCATTTTGAAAAACATCAAAAAACTCCCCGCCACTTTTCTCTCCCGCCATAAACTTGCTAGTTAGAGTTATGCCTTTGTACTTATCCATTCTAATCTTTACAAACCGATCATGAAGATCTCTAACCCGCAATAATTCATTTTTGGTGTAATCTAAAATCTTTTCCAAATCTGCCAATAAACTTTGTATTCCTGATTTTGGCTCATGAAAATTTTGAAGTAGATAATTTTTTAAAAGTGGAATGTTATATTCTATTTCTTGAGAAATATCTAAAAACCCAAAGATGTTTGAAAAAAAATCCTTAAGTTCAGTAACAACCTTATAATCCTTCCTGGCATTTAGCCCAATAATAATCTTTTTATCTCGGCGACCAATGAGATTTTTTATTTTATCTAGTTGCTCAATTTCTAAAAGAACAATGACCGGTGACTGCAAATAAACACCTGCTTCTTCCCAATCAATAAATTGAACTTCAGCATCAACGTTTGCAGCAAGTTTTTTAAAATAGTTTTCGAGACTAGCAGCTTTATTTTGTCCGCTTAGGCATTGTATGACTTTCATGACTTTCCTCTTTAGTAGAACATATTTTAAAAGAAGGTAGAAAAAATAGGTATTTAAAAATAAATTGCCTCCTTATTTAGGCACTTCACCTATAGCTGACTATTTTTATCCCTTTGAATTTAAATGAAATAAGAAATCTACCTAAAGTCACACCTCTACCTAGCCGATACTGAATCAATGAGGTTGTGAATATTTCTCTGAGTGGACAAAGAAACTAATGACAAAAAAGAACAACTTATACCTTTTACCGGTATTGAAGGAAAATCGTGATCGACTCTTGAGAAATTCTCAGGTTGATGAGACTGTAACTTCAGTCGCTCATTCACAGATAGATAAAGATCACATTTCATTAGTTGTGAGAAGCCTTCTTGCCGCTCTCAAATGTAAAGATGACTACACCTGGGGACATTCCTTAAGAGTTGCCTTTTTTTGCAATTCTGTCGGAAAGGAAATGGGTTTTTCAGACCAGGAACTTTTTGAATTAGAAGTCTCAGCTCTCTTCCATGACGTTGGCAAGATTGGTGTGCCAGATTCTGTATTAATGAAACCATCGCGATTAACAGATGAAGAGTTCCTTGAAATGAAACTTCATCCAAGTAAGTCTTATGAAATCCTCAAAGAATTTCCAAATTTCAAGGCCATGGCGTTAAATGCCAAACACCATCATGAGCGTTTCGATGGCCGAGGATATCCAGATGCACTTAAGGCTCAAGACATTCCACTTTTTTCAAGAATCATATTAATCTCAGACACTTTCGATGCCATGACTTCAACACGTCCTTATCGTAAAGGACTTCCTTATGAAGTGGCTTTCGCCGAATTAAGAGAATTTGCTGGAACTCAGTTTGACCCAATGATTGTAGAAAAATTTATTGCCTGCATGTCAAAAGAGCAGAATAAAAACTCTGAAACTTTTAATCTACAAATCATACAAGGTGAATTTAAGAAAGATGCTGCCTAGTTCAATTAATGGCAAAAAGTTGTTGGCACACTTGTAGAGACATTATATTTTTGCACAACGCCACAATCATCATCAGAATTATAAATATTAGAAACCGCACATTCAATGGCTTTGCCGTGAGATTTATTCCACTTCATATTTTTGTTGCATTCCACATAAGCCGCTTTATCGACACAAACCCAATAACCATCTTTGCAATTATAAACAAGACCTCTGCCTAGCTGATCATAAGCAGGTGGAGGAGTATATACATCATCCTCAACTATTTTTTCTTCTAGCTTGCTTGGCGCTTTTGCTGAATTTTCTTTCTCTACTTTTTCTTGACCATCAATTTTGTCGAGCAATTTATCGAGATTTTCATCATTTTTTTTCTCTGATGATTTACTTTCACCTACATCTTTTTTTATTTCTTCGACCTTCGTTACAATTTCCTCAGCAGGTTTTTCTGCGACTACTTCTTCTTTGGGCTTTTCGGCGATATTTATATTTTCAATTGGAGCAGCAACGGCTGGCTCTGGTGGCTTAGTCTCAGCCAAATCTTTTGGAGCAGTTACCTCGGCATCTTTTTTGGGAGACTCCGCAACAGGTTTGTTAACTGTTTTGTCATTGGGAGCTTTCTTTTTTTTATTCTTTTTATTAATTTTGACGTTGGTTGCAACGACTGGAGGCTGATCATTGCTAAGAAAGAATTGATCTACTGCTAAATAACCAATGCCTATAACTACTGCCACCCTGATAAGCATGCTAATTTGTTTGTTGGGGCCAGTCTTAGAGTTTTTGGCATTATCTGATGAGTCGTGACTATTGTCTGAGTCTTCGTCAGAATCATCTTCGTCACGATTTTTTTTTGAACCTTTAAAGCCGGAAGTTAATTTATCAAACATATAACTTTGATTATAATGGATTTTTATGAAAGTAATAGATGATGGTGTAATCAAATATGACCGGTCAAATTTTTCCCAAACTGACCCGATAGATTTAGTTGAGTATTGCGATCTTGAAAAATGGCGCAAGAATCTTTTTGAACTAAATTTAATAGGCGAATATAAAGAACAAGCTGTGGGCTTTGGCAATCTTTCCCAGGTTTATAACTATCAAAACTACCATTACTCTCCCTATCCTCAATTTGTGATTACTGGAACTCAAACTGGAAAGTATCCTGTGCTTGATGGACGCCATTACACCAGGGTGCTTGATTATGAGATTAGTAAACTTAAAATAAAAATGATGGGGGTCATCGAAGCCTCTAGCGAAGCTCTAACTCATGCCGCGATTTATGCCAGTAATAATAAAATAAAAGTTGTTTTTCATATTCATTCCAATCAAATTTGGCAAGGAATGATAGATGATTGTGCTGATTTTACCGCGCATGACATACCCTACGGAACTATTGAGATGGCGCGGGCCACTCAAGACTGCATTCTAAATAAAAGTGCGGGAGCCTTTTGCATGCATGGTCACGAAGATGGAATTGTTGCTTATGGTAGAGACTTAGATGAAGTAGGTAAAATTATCCTTAACCTTTATGAAAGATACATTGGCTTAAAAAAAGATTGAAAATGTCCCCCCAGCGGTGAAATCCTAACCCAATGTGAATCCAGGGAACTCGATTTTAATTCTTTTTTTGTAAAAATTCTCCATTCTAAAAAATCTGCCTCTGGAAATTTATTGGCTAAAGAATCAATAACAAGTCCCATTGTCTTTCGATAATTCACCTCAACTAAGGGATACAATTTAAAACAATCGTTCTCTTGATAAACAAAAGAATCAATTTGAATATTACCAGTTGCACCCGCTTCAAGATAAAGATTGGCGATTTTATTCATTGTGACGATAAGCTCGGCTAATTCGTAATCATATTTATGCTTTATATATTTTTTAAACTTATCTACACTACTGGCTCCAGCACCGCCGCGAAAAGTACCTTTTTGAGAATTAAAATTTTCGACAATAAAAAAATTTTTTATCTTTCCTTGCTCTACTATAAAAGTTGTACCTAAATCAAAGATTCGTTCATAAACTGGCTCTAATAGAACATCCTCATGCAGGTAACTTGAAAGTTCTTCTTCTTTGATTTCATTGGTAGAAAATAAATAGTGTCCTATTCCACTAAAACTGTGAGGATGCTTGATAATCCACTTTTTAATTTGGGGATAAAGCTTGAGGTGAGATTTTAATTGAGTTATATCATTTACAATGGCTCCTGAAAAAAATCCCCAACCGTGTTTTTTAGCTATTTCTGCCGATGTAATTTTTGAATTTAATTTTTTTTCCAGCTCCTTATCATTTCGAAGGCCCCACCAATAAGAAAAAGTTGTAGCCTGTGGATTAAAACTTGGAATACTAAACCCCAACAACTTAAGTTGCTCTAGGTACTTAGTATCATAATCTTTTACATTTTTTAAGATGGCTTCTTCCCGATTAATCAAAAAGAAAACATATTCAAATTCACTAATTATTTTTTTTGAAGAGGCTGAAAGTTCATCATAATTTTTTTCAAAAAGCCAAGATTCGTAATCAAGATCAACTTTATAAAATTTCATGAACTGGTTACCAATTTTTACGATTAGTCACTTTAAAATCGTCCCTAAAAGATTCAAGTTGTTCTACAAACTCAATCTCTAGTCCTGCCCTAAGTCGAGAACTTTTGTCAAAATGAATCCCTTTTGAACGCGCAGGTGTCATCACTCCAGGAAGATGATCAACAAAATAAGTCCAAAGTGCCTTTTCTCCTCTCCATTGATTCAACCAATGTGCACCTAAGGCTACATGGGATATCTCATCTTCAAAGACTATTTTCATAATATTGGCAGTTTCAAGATCTTCAACTTGCCTGAAGGCTCTTTCATAAAACTGAGCAAAATCCAAATTAGCCGATTCGAATGTAAGCGCCATCGCTGAATAAAACTGGGAAGGGGTTTTCAATTTCTCCATTGATCTCCAGAAGAAATCGTTTAATGGAAACTCACCAAATTCTACTCCAAAATCATTCATGCGCTTTAGGTACAACCGAAGATGCTTTTGTTCGTCCTGAATGGTTTTAATAAGTCCTTTCTTGAATAAGTTGGAATCTTTTAAATCATCTGGGTAAATCAATAAAGCAGCTGACATCATTTCAATTGCCAAAAGTTCATGATTGGCAAAAAAATGTAAAGCCAGTGCTCTTTTTTCAATCAGATGAAAACTACTGCTCTTGGGAAATTTTATTTGCTCATTATTAAACTTTAGTTTTTTGGTTCGTCCAGGATTAGTTGGAAGCTCGAATTGTTTGAATGGGACAGATAAATCTAAATTTTTAGCAGAAAATAATTTATCTTCTAAATTCTCTCCCTCCAAAAGAAGTCGAGCGTATTCCTGATAATTCATCATAAATAATTTTCTATCTTTTGGGTTTGCCTTGAAATTTTCTTTTCTTTGAAGGCTTTCCTTGTCTAAAATTTTTGTTCGTTGAACCAACGGCAGAAGCAAGATGACTTGGTCGCTCGCCTGGTTTACCGCCTTGGCCAGGTGAGCCGCCTCTTCTAGGAAATGGTCTTCGACTAAATCTTCGTTGCTGAAAGCATTCATCGCAAATAGGAAACTTCGCTTGCTCTGGAAGTTTACATCCACAGCTAGAGCAAGTCGGGGTAATTTTGTCTGATAAGAGAGTGTTTAGTTTATCTATTGCCAGTAATTTATTGTCTAACAAATCGGTTTCATCAAAACTAAAGTTTTTGTTGTTAAAGTGACGAGCTAACCATTGGTAAAGTTCCACACATTTAATTGTTGTTTCGAGATAATCAATTTCATTTGAAGTATGATTAATATGCTCATTTTTAATAATTTCATTTACAACATATTTTTTTAAAATCCAAACATAATACTGAACATGTTCTAGCAATCCAAGGTTCACGGGTGCGCAGGCAAAACCAAAAATTTCAGCAGAACTCAATTGCTGGGCATGATCGATATCCTCAACCGTTTCGGCCAATTCGATCATCTCCTTGAGATCAACGCAATAAAAGGGCTTAGTAAAAGTCATGGTGTTAAAAAGTCTTAGGAATTCTGAGAGTCGCAGGATTGGTAGATTGTGCGAAGAGAGAGCATTGTTGACTTTAGTAAAAATATCTAAGTCTGGTCCAACCATACTTTGAGTTTGTTGCTCTAAGCTTGAATCAAGTGAATGTTGAATTTCAGACAATCCATCTTCAACTTTTTGCAAGCATGTCACTTTACCAACTGGAAAGCGCTGAAAGCGTCCGGCACGGCCTGCAATTTGTTTTATTTCACTGACGGTTATTTGATGTTCTTGAGAATCAATATGCTTTGTTAAAGTCGAAAAAACGATCCTCTTAATTGGAAGGTTCATTCCCATTGAAATAGCATCAGTACTTACAATGACATCAGTAATTCCTTTGTCAAATTTACGAGCTTGTTCTCTTCTAACTTCAGGTGAAAGCATTCCATAAATAATCGAAACCTTAAATCCAAGTTGCTCTAGATCATATTTATACTTGAGAGCATTTCTTCTAGAAAAAACTATAAGGGCATCACTTTTTTGCAATTGGGCCAGAGTAATTGATCTGTCTTCAACTTCTAGCTTGGTCATGCGTTCATAGTTTCGAATTTCAAGTTCATCTCCACATAGATCGACAATTTGCTTTACTAAGTCCAAAACGGAGCCATCTCCGCAAACATGAACTTCATAGGCATGTAAGTTGACCAGGGCACGAGTCCAAGCCCAACCGCGTTGCTTGTCAGTTATCATTTGAATTTCATCAATGACAGCGCATGAAAACTCTTCAGACAACTTAGCCATTTCAATAGTGGAAGAATAATGAGTAGCATCTTCAACTTCAATGACTTCTTCACCTGTTAGTAGAGTTGTTTTTACTCCCTTGGTATTCATTGTATCGTAAAGTTCAGCAGCTAAAAGTCTTAACGGAGCTAGATAGCAGCCTTTTCGTGCCTTAACTAAAGCCTCAATCGCATGATACGTCTTGCCTGAATTTGTAGGCCCCATATGGTAAATAACTTTGCGGGGAATCTTTCTTGCATGAGAGTGAATCCAAAATTGCCCTAAGTACTCTTGTAATATATTTGAAGAAATATCCTTTCTCTTTAAAACTAAAATAGATTTTATTAATTTTTTAAACTCTGATTCTAAGTATTTTTCATTCCGCCAAATGTTATTTGATAGCTGTTTGAAAAAACGGCTGTATTCTTCATCGCCCACTAAATCGATCGCAAGGCCCTGATCAAGCAACAGTTGATGAAAAAAGAGTATTAAGTTTCTTGAATGAAGCATGGCAATTTCGGCCGGATAGGTAAAGGTCTCTTCACTTAGTGATTTGATTTGTGCTTCTAGGCGATTCAGCGAAGATTTTTTGAGCTTAAATTGAACCTGCTGAAACTTTCTATCAAGAGTTCTGAGTAAATTTTGATAATGATTACTTACTGCTGAAATGCTTTTATCAACATTGGTAATGACTTGCTCTTCAATTTTTGACTTGCTTTCATTAATAGCTTGAACACATTCGTCATAAACGACTTCACGTACTCTGGTTCTATAATCGGCCAGACAAGACACACACTGACAGCTAAGCGTTGTTGATTTAATTTCAGCATTAAAATTTTCTTTTACTAGAACTTGAGTCTCTAGGTGATTTTTCTCTTTATCATCACTCCACTTCTTTAAAACAGCATAGTGAAGATCTAAAACAGCAGGGTTCAAACCACCATCTTGTCCGAAATAAAAAATTTCTTTCTCTGGCATCAAGCAATCGTCGATAAATATTAATGAAACGACAGAAGCATGTTGAAGAAATTCAAAGAAATTTACATATTCAGTATTAAAAATTGAAACTAGTGACGGGTTTCGCTTAAAGTTGTTCCATAGCATGGTATCAACTTTTTCAACAAAATCTAAAACAATCGAAGCATCTTCAATTGAACGAAGATAATCGTCATCTTTAGCAAATGAGTGAATTTTTATAAGGGTTTTTCTTTCTGTATCTAAAAAATTGCGAATGCCGTTAAAGTCTGGGAGAGAGGGAAAATCAGTCGTACTCACTAAAAAAATTTCCTTTTTAAGGTTTCAGACTGATCATATCTTATTAATTTCTATTGGTCTAATAACTATCGGTGGTCAAGTTCAACCAGATAAGCAATTGCCATTTTGGCAAATTTAATAGCATGTGAAGCATTATTGTTTGATACGCTTAATGTATCATTTGCAGTGTGAATCTTATGATTCATCGTGCTCATTGTTGCTTCAAATGGCATAGAAGCCGGGTAACCCTGAGTGTGCCAAGAGGCATGATCCGAGCATCCGTATCCACACTCGTCATAACCCCACTTAATCCCAGGGACATAATGATCGATAATGGCGCCAACAAATTTATTTTGCTCATCATTAGTATAATCTCTCATTAAAACGATATCTAGAGACTCATCACCTTTAAAGTTCGTCATATCTAACTGCATAACGCCAATGACGTTAACATTTTGCTTTTTAAAACTAGCAGCAATTTCCTTAGAACCAAGTAAGCCAACTTCTTCAGCGGCATAGGCCATAAACTTAAGAGTCTTTAATGGACGGTAAGAGCTATCTGTAATGACTCGGATAACCTCAGTAATAGTCGAAATTCCTGAAGCATTGTCATCAGAACCAGGAGCTCTGGCGCTTGATCCCCCCATGTATCCATTGATTGAATCTTGGTGTCCCCCAAGAACAATCGTCTCATCAGACAATCCTTTTATTGTAAGAATAACTGAAGGTTGATCCCATTTCGCGTGTGCAAAAAAGTCTACTGTCGCATCAGAGCGACCCTTGACTAGAGAACTCCAGGTATCTTTTATCCATGTGGCAGATTTCTTTCCAAATTCACCTTTGTAGTATCGGTTTTGGAAGGCAGATAGTTGGCCGATAGTATTTAGAATGTTTGATGCCTGAGCATTATTTATCATTGGTGTAACAAGCGCATCTTGATCAATTTTGTAGTTTGCAAATAAGTTATTTTTGGCAAAAAGTTTTTCACCCGTTGAGTTTAAAATTGCATTGGCTTCATCTAGAGAATCGTGGCGCATAAAACCTCCACATCTTTTAAAATCTTTATGCATAAGTATTGACAACCATGGAAGGGCATCTTCATCAATTTTTACAACGCTAATTCCATCGCGACTTTCTACTTCTTGTACCCGAGGGCCAAATTTCTTTTCAGTAAAATTTAAGGAATCAGTATCGATCGAAATAAAAACTTTTTTATCTTCAGAATTTGCAGAGTTGATCGAAAAAAGAATTGTCAGAATTAAAAGAGAAGCGAGAGTTTTGATTTTCATAATCATATCCTATTTTGGTAATCATCCGTGATCCTGAAATTTTGTAAAAAAAAATTAAGTTTGTCTAATTATCTATGCAATTCTCTTCTTACTTCTAGTAAGATAAATGAATTCAATTAACTCAATTCAAGGTAGAATGGCGCATGATGTCCACGTGGCTCACAGAAACTTTTCAGATTAAACTTCCGATAATCTTAGCTCCCATGTTTCTTATTTCTAACCAAAAGATGCTGATCGAAGCCTATAAAAACGGCTTCATAGGGTGTGTTCCAGCCTTAAACTATCGCACCACGCAAGAATTTGAAGCTGCAATGGTCGAACTTCTTGAGCATTGCGATGGGAAGTTCGGGGTTAACTTAATCGTCAATAAATCTAACATTCACCTAGAAGGTCATCTTCAAATATTAGAAAAATATCCCCCCGCCTTTGTCATAACCTCCCTTGGATCCCCCGAAGAAACCATCAAGCGATTAAAGCCCAAGGGGGTTAAAATTTTGTGCGACATTGTAGATGTCGAATATGCTCAGAAAGTTGAAAAGCTTGGGGCAGATGCTCTCATTGCCGTGAACTCAGGAGCAGGCGGACACGCTGGGCCGCTGGCAGCGAGTATACTTATTCCAATGCTCCAAGCTCATTGCCAACTTCCAGTTATTTCCGCCGGCGGAGTAGGAACAGGCGCAGGATTACTCTCTACTTTAGCGCTCGGGGCCCAAGGAGTTTCAATTGGCTCTCCTTTTATTGCAACCCACGAAGCTCCCATTTCAAAAGAATACAAAGATGCCATCGTAAATTTTGGAGCTGAAGATATTGTGATGAGCGATAAAATTTCTGGTACACCTTGCTCCGTGATTGCAACGGATTATGTAAAAAAAATTGGAACACACCAAAATATCCTAGAATCATTTTTAAGCAAAAATAAAACAGCTAAAAAATATGTTAAAATGCTTACTTTTTATAAAGGAATGAAAGCAGTCGAAAAAGCAGCATTTGCAGCGACCTACAAAACTGTTTGGGTGGCCGGTCCCTCGATCGAATTCGTACAAAAAATAGATTCGATTAAAAATATTATTGAAAGACTTATCTTGGAGTACGATCTAGCCTTGGCGAAAATTTGCACTCAACAAAAGAAGTAAGTCTCGAATAATCAATTTATTGTCCTTGTCATTATGGACGTTTATTAGCCTCTTCTTAAGATGGATTAGGATTAAATGACTAGTTTTGTCCTGGGGTAAATCGGCTTTATAATAAGTGTAGGCTGAGGCATTATGAGATTTTCTAAAAGCTTCATTCACATACTTTTACTTTGGTCCCTACTGATTGGCGCCAAAGGACATGTCGGTCAATCAACAAATATAAAAAATAAAGAACTCAAATATCTTGATTTAAAATTTAAAAAAGAAATTTCTGACAAAAAATTGTCAATTCAAAAACGATACCTCCTCTGCATATTAGCCGCTAGGGAGTTGAAGGAATTAAACTTTAAAGAAAAATCTAATGAGTATTACCGGATGGCAAAAGATTTTAAAGTTGAAGAAAATAAAAAAGAAATCATTGATGCCTTGAATGAAAAAATAAAAACACCAGGTACTTCCATTTTTTATTTTGAAGTGAATATAAGCCAGTTAGTTAAAAATAAAAATTATGAAAAAGCCATTTTGAGTTTAAATCCAGAAAATTTTATACATCCTGAAAATGAAAAGTTTAAGATACTCTATGACTTGCTTAATGTTAGAATAAGAAAAAGATCCGTTAAAAAATTATATTGCTATGAAAGTTTACAACGAAATCCTGAAGACTATCAATATTCAAACTTACTGTGTGACTTGCTCGAAAGTTATCTCCACGATGGAAAAATCAATTCTGAAAACTATAAAGTAATTGAGGAATATTTTTTCAAACATGATCTTAAGGAGAGATATTTGTTACAACTGGCTAAAGAACTTAAAACGGCTTTATAAAGCCATTTTTGCTTTTAGCATTACTGATTGGGCATTGTTATCAAAGTTTTTTTCATACTCGATAGAAAAGATCATATTCTTATTAGCTTTTTCGGCCCCTAAAAACAATCTTCTCTCTCCGCCCGGAAGAAAGGTTGGCATATCTCTAGAAAGCGGCGCTGATAATCCTGCAACATAACGGATGTTTTCCTTGTTATCAGAGTAGCTTGCTTTCATAACTAAGTTCGTACCATAGTTTTTCATAACAACGGCAGTGTCTATCATTATTTTTTTATCATCAGCTATATTATGCGAAATTCCGCTCCTAACCACTAACCCATCGTATACAGGGACGGTCTTATCGCCGCTGGCAACATGATTCCAGTCAGGATAAAAATTGGCATACACGACAGATTCTACTTTGGTTTTCTGATCATTGGACACGTAGTTGTTTTGTACTCCCAAGTGCATATCGGCCGTAGCATCTAACTCTTTTTTTGCTTCATTTACATAGCTAGAACCTTTATAAGTTTCTTTGTTGTTTGAAATAAGAGTTTCAAATGAACCACCTGCAATCCCCTTGGTTTCAAAGTTACCCAACTTCCAAGATGGAGATGTAAGTTCTAAATTTGAACGCAAATAAAGATTCTCTTGATCTATGGTCATCAAAGATCGCTGCCCTTCAAGTTTTGAAACAGCTACTCCTGTACCTAGAGTTATGTGTGGGCCATATTGAACATTTTTAAATAAAGCCACACCGTAAATGTTTTCTCCGCTAGAGGTTCTACCAGTAAATAAATTACCATTGACCTTATCTGAACTAAACCCTACTGAAGTGAGGCTGTAGTTTTTTTGATTAAATTCTCTGTTAAATTCAAAACCAGTTGAGTCTCTCATCATCAAAGACATTTCAGAAGGCACATGTGTCACCGGTTTGCCGTTAGAATCATAAATCCTAAAACCTAAACCGTGATCAGGTAGAGAGGTATCCTGAATTAAAGCTTCGGTGCCAGAACCTTTTTTTGCTTCGGTGGTTTCGCTGTAATTAAATTTTATGATTTTACCAGTGACCGGATCAATGGTTAAAGCGGTAGCATGGGAACCTTCTAACGTTTTGTAGGCTACTACGTAGTTTTTGGAAAATCCAAGTTCTTTTAAAATCTGTGTCTGGGCCAAAGCAATGTCTCGGCAAATTCCACCTGGAGTGCCATTTTTAACAGAAGTTAGTAATTGCTCTGTTGTGACATAAGTTCCTCGCGCGCTTTCGCCCGCATCGCGCCTGTCGAAATTGTAATAATTGCCGAAATATCCACCAAGTTTAGATACCAATTGAACTTTTTGCTCGGTAGTTAAACTGTCCTTAGCAGCAGCGAGTGTTTTCTGCCAATCGCTGGAATGATCCACCATGTTTTGAAAAGCCATCTCTTTCATCAGCAAACCACTTGGTAATTTTGCTCCAAGGTATTTCTCTGCATAAGAGTTTAGGGTCTTTTCTTTTTCGGAAAAAGTGAGTTGATCAAATCCGGAATTTGGATTGTCTAGTTTGTATTTATTGGTCAGCATTTGGACTGAATAGACACCATATGCTTTCGAGTTACCGCTGCTATAAAGCTGCCCCATGTAACTAATGTAATCATCGCTTGTGAATCGTCCCAATGCATTTTGCTCAAATTTTTTATCGCTAGCAAATACAACTGTCTCCAGTTGGAATTCACGCTTATCAATTCGTTTTTCTAAAGTTGAAACAGCTGGTGTTGAGTGATGATCACAGTCTTTGGTAAATTTGGAGTTCTCAATATGAATTCTCATCTGATCATCTACATCGGCCAGGGATTTTATTAGATCAGATTGGGTCGTATTCAGCTGAAACTGGCGATTGGCCATCGGATGACCCTCGGGAGATTTTAAAATAACATCCCTCATGTCTTCTGAAAGAGAATAGAGTTTATTAAACTGATCTTCTGACCTTAGATTGGCCGACAAAAAGAATATAGCAAATGCCGATAGTATAGATTTAGGATTCATTTCCATACTATCGGAGTTTATTTACATTTCGTTAGAAATTAATAAGCAAAGAATTCTTTAATATTAGTAAATATTATTTCAATAAACCAGCTCGCCTTAAAAGAGCATCCGGATTAGGCGCTTGTCCTCTAAAAGCCACATAAAGATCCATGGGATGAAGACTTCCTCCCTTGGAAAGAACATTTTCGCGGAATCGATTCGCGACTTCGCGGTTAAAAATGCCTTTTTCTTTAAAAAATTCGAAAGCATCGGCATCTAAAACTTCGGCCCATTTATAAGAATAATACCCTGCAGAGTAACCGCCTGCGAAGATATGTGAGAACGCGGTTGAAATGCTTGTCCCTTTAACTTGCGGTAGAAAATCAAAATTTTCATTAATCATATTTTCGAAAGACTCAATGTCACTGATGAATTCAGGATTTTTTGAGTGCCAGGCCATGTCGATCGATGCAAAACTTAACTGTCTAAGTGTACCTCTACCTTCAAGAAATGATGACGAATCTTTAATTTTCTTTATCAAATCAGCAGGAATCTTCTCGCCTGTTTCAAAATGTTCTGCAAAAAGATCGAGACACTCTTTTTCATAGGCCCAATTTTCAAGAATTTGAGAAGGTAATTCGACAAAGTCCCAATAGACATTGGTTCCAGAAAGAGATTCGTATTGAGTATTGGCAAGCATGCCATGAAGAGCGTGACCAAACTCATGAAATAATGTTGTCACTTCATCAAAACCTAAGAGTGAAGGCTTGGTAGCTGTGGGTTTTGTAAAATTGCAAACGATTGCCACATGTGGACGCTTGTTGATACCATCGGCGATTTTTTGACCTCGAAAGCTTGTCATCCAAGCGCCATTTCTTTTACCGGCACGTGGATGAAAATCAGCGTAAAAGACGGAGACATGATTATGGTTCTCATCAACCACTTCGTAGGTCAAAACATCTGGGTGATAAACCGGAATGTCATTGCGAGCGATAAAACTTAAGCCATATAATTTTTTTGCGACTTCAAAAACGCCATCGATAACTTTTTCCAATTTAAAATAAGGACGCAACATCTCATCGTTGACTTGAAATTTTTCATTTTTTAGTTTTTCAGCGTAATACATATTGTCCCATTTCTGATAGTCATTGAGTCCATCAATTTTTTGGGCATAAGCTTTGAGTTCTTCTGTTTCTTTGGTTGCAGCAGGAGTTGCATGATTGACAATGTTTTCAATAAATTTCGTCACGGTTTGAGGATTTGAAGCCATTCGTTCTTCTAGTACAAAATGAGCATGGGACTGATAACCAAGTAACTCTGCTTTATGATGACGAAGTGAGGCGATTTCTTTTACTATGGCCGAGTTGTCCAACTCATCACCTTTAAAACCTTTAGTGGTATTGGCCAGGTAAAGTTTTTTTCTAAGTTCACGATTTTCTGCATAAGTTAAAAATGGAACTACGCTCGGATAGTCCAGAGTGAAAGCCCACTTTCCCTCGTGCCCTTTTTCTTTTGCGGTTTGAGCTGCGGCTTCTATGACATCATCTGGAAGACCTTTCAAATCTTGAGTATTTTCTATCAGCAAGACAAAATTATTAGTCTCTTTTAAAATATTATCTCCAAATTGCAATCCTAGTGTTGATAACTTTTTTGATATTTCTCTAAGTTTTTCCTTTCCCTCATCATTTAAAAGTGCACCATTGCGAACAAAACTTTTATAGTTTTTATCTAGCAACATTAACTGTTCAGCATTGAGATTGAATGTTGATTTATTATCCCAAACTTTTTTAATTTTTGAAAAAAGCACAAGATCAAGACTAATGTCGTTGCTGAATTCAGTTAGGATTGGTGAAATTTCTTTAGCTAATACTTGCATTTGATCATTGGTTTCAGCGCTGTGAAGATTAAAAAATATTCCAGAAATCAAGTCGACTTCCGGACTAGAATTTTCCAAAGCTTCAACCACATTGGAAAAACTTTCAGGTGAAGCATTGTTTTTGATTAATTCAATGTTCTTTTTCGCCATCGCAATCGCTTCTTTTATCGCGGGTAAATATTCTTCTGTTTTGATTTTATCGAAGGGCACTGTCTCAAATGGTGTATTAAATTTTGTCAAAAGTGTATTCATTGTAACTCCCTATTTAAATTGCAGTTCATATATCGTTTCTTCATTGCCGTTAACTTGACCCAATTCGGATTGAGGAAATCCCAGCGTTTTTGTTTTCTCGTTCAAATCTCTTATAACTGAGGCAATATTAATCCATTCTCCCTTAGTTACCAAGACTTCAGAATTTACAGCACCTTTATTTTTTTGGGCGAATGAAAAAGTCAGATTAGCTTTATCTCCAAACACGCGACAATTAAGGGCAAGTTTTTTATCCCCAGCCTCAAGTTCCCCTGTTTTGCCCTCGCCTAAAAGTAAATCCATCGTACTACTTTCATCTTGCGATATCTGGGTCGAACTGATTAAATTCTTCGAACCAACTTTAAGTGTCTCGGCAGAACTTTTTCTTTTCTTGGTGGAGCGAAAACCAATCAAACAAGTTTGCTCTTGATTTTGTACTAAGCCGGTCTCACTTTTGAGATCGTACCTCTTCCTTAAAAATTTTTCCAATAGTTTGGCCCTATCGGGCGATGTCACGATATCGAGACAGTTTTGCTCTAAACGGGCAACAACGGTATCCCTCGGCAAAAGCAATAATTTTAGTGAATCCTGAACACTTTTAAGATTGACCGAAGGGTCAAAGCAAAGTGAGGAAAACTCTCCAGAATCTTGGCCGAATACCAAAGAAGAAAAGATCAGAAAAATAATTATGACAATGCTATTTGCTTTGTAAATGTTTATCACCTTTTTGATGATGAATAAATTCATCTGAGGTTGAATAGGAACACAAATCAAGTGTTGTTTTAAATTGAAAAGACTCTGGCAGCTGTCCCTTTTTATCGAGGTCCTCGCAGGTGCAAGCCAGAGTTTTCATAAAATTAAAAAATTTTTCACTGGTCTTAGGACTCATTAAATGTTCCATTTGGCAGGAGTCATGTTCCGCTGTTATAGCATCAACTCCAACAAAATCTTTGAGAAAATAAAAAAGCAATGTTCGCGATGATAAAATGCGATGAACTTCTTCGTGACCCAATTGAGTTAAGACGACAAACTTGCATTCATCTTCTTCCTGAATGAGTCCCTTTTTCTTTAAATTATTTAACATAGTCGAGACCGATCCCTTGGTGAGATCGAGGTCCCTTGCAATGTCGGTGACTCGGGCAAATCCTCTATTTTCTTTTAACTTATGAATAGTTAGAAGATAATGGACCATGGAGTGAGACAGATCATTTTCATTTGTTTCTTTCATTGCTGTTTATCTACCAATTGTTCTAGTGTTCATACGCAAATTTGTATCAACGAATACTATCGGCGTAAAGATCGAAATGCCTTTAAAAAAAGGCAGCAATAACAGCCCGTTAAGAGGTCTGGTTAAATCTTATCTTACTGAAATTAAAGAGGACTCAAGGTGAATTATTTTGCCTGGGGTTTAAGCTCTTGGGCTTCTGTTAAAATATTGTTATGAAAAATTCATCTACTTTAGCTTTAATACTTACTATATGGCTGTTGCCCAAATTGCTTTTTGCTCAAACTAGCATAGAGAACGAAACTAAGCTCAACACCACCTTACTCAACAATGCCTCAACTTCTCAACAAATTAACCCAAAGGCTCCCACTAGCTTTACCAACTCTGGTCCTAACGGAGGAAGCAATACTCCAAATCTAACGGATCAGGAAAAGCAGTTGAGCGAAACTTTTGTCGATCAAGCAAAGGCCAATAAGATCATGAAAGAAAAATGTGTTGGCGATATGCAAGCTGCTTGTGCCGGCCAAGAGCCGGAACATACCACTATGGGTATGAATCCAATGATGATTAAAATGGCAGCTCAAGCCTATGCTTCCATTGGTGCTCTTGGCGGAGAAAATATTATGCCGCTAAAAAAAGATCCTTCTGCCGATGCCGGAAAAAGTGGTGAGGCTGCAAAAGGTGATGCCGCAAAAGGTGATGCCGCAAAGTCTGGTGATAAAAAAGAAGAGAATGCAACCGATTATTGTAAATATATTCCTGCAGCAACTGAAACCTTTGCCTCTTTTGCCCAAAAACAAAATGTCGATCAAATGACAACCAAAGCTGACACCTCCCAAAAAGAGGCTTTACTTAAAGCTGCCAAAAGCCACGATAGCCGAGCCGAACAAGCACAGATCCAAGCTTATGGATGGTTCGGAGGAGCTGCTTGCTACGCTCAGGGTGCGCTCACTGGACAATTTGCCAAGAACACTTCGTTAATTGTTAAATTAGGAGCCTCTACTTTTCTCGGTGCCTTTTACCAGGGAGAGGTCTCGGCCAACAAAGAATATGCCGACAAAACTCGGATGATCGCCAACTCCATGCCTAACAAGGGAGACTGTAATCCAATCACTCAAAATGAATGCTATTGCTCAACTCCAGAATACGCAAACGATCAGACTTATTGTAAAGCTCAAATTGAAAAACGAACGACACCTTCTTCATTTTCAAAAGTCGCTTGTACAAATGATAAATTGCAAATTGATCCTTCTTGCCAGTGCGACAAGACCAATACCTGTGTAGAAAAACTCATTGAAAATCAAGGCGGAGCTGACTTGCAAATGGGTATGGGTTTTACCAATTCACCCTATCGGGCGATTACTTCGTTAGCCCATGGAAAACTTGAGACCTCTACCATAAATGGAACTGCTGCAAACAAAACCGCCGCGATTGCTCGCCAGGCGCTCAAGGATTTAGCTTCGAGATTGCCTTCCAACAATGCACCATTAAATCCTTCTCTTAAGCCAATGGTCGATACCCTAGTGGCCAAGGGCATCCCTTCGAATGTGGCGCGGCTCATGGCCGAAAACGCTCCATCGGGAAGTTCGGTTAATTCGGCCATGTCAAAATTTAATGGAATGGGAGCTGGACCATCAATGGCAAGTTACTCCAATGGTGGCGGTAATAATGTTTTGGATTTTTCCGGAGGAAATGGACTTGGCACCAGCGGGCGTGGAGAAGATAAAAAAAATGGATCAGATGATATTTTAGGAAAATTCGCTAGCAACAAAGGCGCTGTGGCCAATGGAAAAATAATCGAATTTGCCCAAAAAGCTCAAAATCAAGCTTCGCAAATTACGAAATCAGATCGCCCACTATTTGAGATTATTTCATTGCGCTATCAAATTTCCGGGCGAAGACTACTTCAAATCGATAGCACTAAATAATCCTAAGACAAAGCAGCCTTAACAAGAGTAAAATCTCTGCAAAAAAGATAAGTTTATATCGGGATTTAATGTATGACTCTTCCTTACTCACAAACTCTCGTCATCATTCCTACTTATAATGAAATCGACAATATCGAAAAAATGATTTCGACGCTCTTTTCACTTTATCCAGAAATCTCATTGCTGATTATAGAGGATGGCTCACCTGACGGGACGGCTAAAGTGATCAAGAGACTCATGCTAGCTCATTCAAAACTTTTTATGATCGAACGATCAGGTAAATTAGGTCTAGGCACCGCCTATATCACTGGCTTTCGCTGGGCCTTAGAGCATAGTTATGAATTTGTTTTCGAAATGGATTGTGACTTCTCTCACGATCCTTCACAGATACCCGAGCTTCTCTCGGCAGCTCAACATTATGATCTCGTCATAGGATCGCGCTATATTGATGGCATCCGCATTATCAATTGGCCTTTTAAAAGATTACTGCTTTCTTATGGTGCTTCTATCTATACTCGTGCCATTACCGGTCTTCCCATTCACGATACAACTGGAGGCTTCAAGTGCTTCAAAAGAAAATCTTTAAGCGTCCTAGATTTTGACAAGATCATCTCTAATGGCTATTCCTTCCAGCTAGAGCTCAATTATAAGATTTGGTGTAAGGGATTATCAATCAAGGAAGTTCCTATTATTTTTTATGAACGAAGAGATGGGCAATCTAAAATGGGTGGTGCAATTATTTTTGAAGCCATATTTGCAGTCTTTAGACTAAGAATAAAAAAAATTCTAGGAACTCTTTAGCGCACTAATGACTTGCGCGAAAATATTTCTTCATTAAGCGGATTGTACATCATAAGAACCAAAATCCAGTAAAAACCAAATTCAAATATGACATATCGTAATTCAGATGGAATGAGATTTACGAGTCCCGCTAAAATTAAGTAGGCACCGGTTTGAGTGTAACGAGGAAGAGGAATAGCAAAGCGATTGACAAAAGATTTTATTTTCTCCAGTTTGGGATAGAAAAAAGGCATGACGAGAAAATAAAGGGTTGCCATGATTTTTACAAAAAGAGTAAAAATCATATTATTCATACGAAAACCATTAATCACTAAGTGATGAATGTTTAATTGCATTTTCGTATTGTGAATTAAAAAGAATGGCGGGGTACGGAACCCAAAGACTCTTTGTCCCCAAGACATTTCATCCATTGCAAAACAAAGAAAAACTACTCCGGCAATGACCAGAAAAGTTGCAAAGACACCACCTCGAAAGGGTCGTAATATGCTAGCGCGATAAAAGCACATAAATGATGCAAAAATCAATGTGCCAAAAATCATTAATTGAAAAATGCCATCATCAACGACCATGGCCGATTCAAAGTAATAGAGATTTATTCGAGAAATATAGATGGCCACCAAAACAAAAATAATCAATATGGGGTACATAATTTTCTCAAAGAGTTTCATACTTTCTCTCCAAGATTTTCAAAAAGAGATAAGCGCTCAGCGTGCCTGCCACCTTCAAAAGATTGGACGAGCCACGAGTTAACTATCTCCAATATTTCATTTTCAGTGTTAACCCTTGCTCCGAGGCACAGCACATTGGCATCGTTGTGCTTCCTGGACATTTCAGCATCTTTAGGTGAACGACAAAGAGCTGCCCTGATTCCCCTGTAGCGATTAGCAACGATAGAAACGCCAATCCCAGAGCCACAAAGCAAAATTCCGGGAATCTTTTCATGCACGACGACTTTTGCTAATGTCGACGCAAAGTCTGGATAGTCACAACTATCTGAAGTGTGAGTACCAATATCTTCTACATCCATACCTTTTGATGAAAGGAGTCCTTTTACAAACTCCTTCATCTCAAAAGCTGCGTGATCAGATCCAATAACTATTTTCATTTTTAATATCTATAGTGATCTGGTTTATAAGGTCCTTCAGATTTAACTCCAAGGTACTCTGCTTGTTTACTCGAAAGCTTATCTAACTTCACACCGATTTTTTCAAGATGCAGTCGAGCTACTTTTTCATCAAGATGCTTAGGCAAGGTATAAACTTTATTTTCATAATTTTTATAATTCATCCAAATTTCAATTTGGGCCATTACTTGATTGGTAAAAGAGTTGCTCATAACAAAAGAAGGGTGACCCGTTCCGCAACCGAGGTTAACTAAACGTCCCTCTGCCAGTACGATTAATTTTTTTCCATCTGGATAAACATACTGATCGACTTGTGGTTTAATGTTGATTTTTGAAATATCTTTTCTGTTGTTTAGGTAAGCAACTTCAATTTCAAGATCGAAGTGACCAATGTTTGCGACGATCGCTCCATCTTTCATCATATCCATGTGCTTGGCGGTGATGACATCAAGACAGCCAGTTGCAGTAACAAAAATGTCTCCCACTTTTGCAGCTTCATCCATGGTCATAACTTGATAGCCTTCCATTGCAGCCTGAAGTGCACAAACAGGATCGATTTCAGTAATGATTACCCGACCACCGAGACCGCGGAAAGATCCAGCAGAACCTTTTCCAACATCGCCATAACCTGCAACTACACATACCTTACCTGCGACCATAACATCAGTTGCTCTTTTAACAGAATCAACTAAAGATTCGCGGCAACCATAAAGGTTATCGAATTTCGACTTAGTTACTGAATCGTTTACATTGATGGCCGGCATTTTTAGTTCGCCCTTTTTCATCATGTCGTAAAGGCGGTGAACTCCTGTAGTCGTTTCTTCTGAAAGTCCTTTGATATTTTTAATGAGTTCAGGATATTTATTGTGAACCATTACAGTGAGGTCCCCACCATCATCTAAAATCATATTTAGACCAGATCCATCGGCCCATTTTAATGTTTGTTCAATACACCAATCAAACTCCTGCTCGTTCATGCCCTTCCATGCAAAAACGGGAATTCCAGCTGCCGCAATCGCTGCAGCGGCTTGATCTTGGGTAGAAAAAATATTGCAAGAAGACCAACGAACTTCGGCGCCTAATTCTATTAAAGTCTCGATGAGAACGGCCGTTTGAATCGTCATGTGCAGGCAACCTGCTATTTTGGCACCTTTTAATGGTTTAGTTTTGCCAAATTCAGCTCTTAACGCCATAAGTCCGGGCATTTCGCTTTCGGCGATTTGAATCTCTTTGCGCCCCCAATCAGCTAACGACATATCTTTTACTTTATAATCGGTAAAGGCCATAATTCCCCCTAGTGAATTTTATAAATTAGGCTAAAATAATTGAGACCTAATATAGCACCCTCTCCCCACTGTCACAAGGTAATTGAAGTATGGCAAGCTATACACAAATTGGAATTGAAGAAGCTGAGAAAATCCTAAATCTCTATGGGAGAAGTCATGTTCTAAAAATAACGCCATTGTCCTTGGGAATCTCTAATTCAAATTATCGCGTTGATTTAATTGATGAGTCTGTGCTTTTAAAAATTTCTAACGATAAAAATCAACAACAATTGGCCCAAGAGCAAGCCATCTTGCTATACATAAATCAAAATGGTTATCCGTATTCACTCAAACCCTTCGCTCTCAAAGACCACGGTCTTGTCTACCGATTTGAAAATTACTTTGGCGTTCTATATCCTTTCGTTCCAGGAATCCCTCCTGGTCCTTCTGATTACACTTGTAAAGAAGTAGGAATGGCTTTAGCTTCGTTGCACAAAATCAACCACCAAAGCGATGAACTTCTAAAGTTAAGGCCACACGAAAGCGTTGGCTTTGGTGCTCAAGAAATTTTAACTTACACATCGTCAACTCAATGTCCTGATGATTTCAAAGAAGCTTTCAATCACTTTTTCCCAGATCAATTAAGTGATTTTATTGCGGCACCGTTTGAAAAAGGAATCATTCACGGAGATCTTTATTACGATAATACGCTTTTTAATAATAATCATCTCAGTACTGTCTTAGATTTTGAACAGGCAGGCCGAGGAGAATATTTGCTAGATTTGGGTATTTCCATTTCTGGAACTTGCCTTGAAAAGGGAAGAATAATCACTCCTTTAGTTCGTTCATATTTAAACGGCTATGAAGAAGTTCGCCCACTTAAAGAATTAGAAAAAACATTTCTAGACCAAGCTATTATTTTAGGATTAATGTCAATTTCACTTTGGAGAATTAAACGATTCAAGGAAAGAAATTTAAATCCATTAATGGAAAATTCTTACCGAGATCTCTTGGTGCGGGCCATGCATTACTATCAAATGAAACAACTTGAAATAGAATAGGAAACAAACATGGCAAAAAAGCCTTACCAGTCAGAAAGAAAATACAGTGATCGAAAACCTCGTGAAGAAAAAATAATTAGTGATGTCAAAAGCATTCCTCGTGCCAAGGTTAATCCTGATGGAACAAAGGAGTTTGATCAATCAACCTTTTTTGCTTCCTGTCCTCGAGAAGTTGAACATTTACTGGAAAAAGAAATTCGAGATTTAGGAATCACTCGGATTGAGGTTGAAAAAGGTGGAGTAGCCTTTAAGGCAGAAACAGAAGAAGCCCTCGATGTTTTACTGCAATCCAGAGTTGCCTCTAGAGTGTTCAAAGAAATTCAGGTTTATACTATAAGTTCAGAAAAAGATATTTATGCCAAAGCGAAAGAAAAGTGGTGGGACAAAATATTTAATGTTCAACAAACTTTTAAGATCAATACGCTGTTTGATCGTGAGGCAAAAGAGCATTTTAATAATTCTATGATTTTTTCTCAGCTTTTAAAAGATGCTATCGTCGATAATTTTCGAGAGAAATTCGGTGAGCGGCCTTCGGTCGATACGGGCAGACCCGACATCACATTTCTTTTAAGAGTTGAAAAAAAGTCCGGCTCTCAGTTGTTTAATGCAAGAATTTTAGTCGATATGTGTGGAGATCCTATCTCCAATCGCGGGTACAGAGAAGAATCACTCAAAGCACCTCTAAGAGAAAACTTAGCTGCAGCTATTCTACTCACTACCGACTTTGATCCGGAAAAGGATATTTTCACTGACAGCATGTGTGGTTCTGGAACTTTTTTGATAGAAGCCATTTTATTGAAGGCTAAAGTTGCGCCGACATATTTAAAAATTAGACAATATATCGAAAAGAAAGTTCCAGTATTTGATTTCTTAAAACACCCTTGGTTTTTGGTTGATCGTAAATCACATCGCTTGTTTGATGAACGGGCCCAGGTCATCTACAATCATTCACTAAGTGCACTCAATGAATTGCAAACAAGACAATTCTTTGGCTTTGACATAAATGAACGAGCGCTTGAAACGACTCGACTTCACTTGCACAATGCAATGATAGATCAACAAATCGTCACGCTCAACAAGAGAGATGCTACAAAAATTACCCCGATGGATGAGCCACCCGGAATCGTCATCGCCAATCCTCCGTACGGTGAACGCATGGGAGAAGAAGAAGAGCTTCAGCATCTCTACAAAGAATATGGGGAAAATTTAAAACACAACTTTAAAGGTTTTAGGGCCTACGTGTTTACCTCCAATCCACTTTTAAGAAAGTCTATCTCTCTTGGAACTTCAAAGCGGCACACCTTCTTTAATGGAAGTTTGGAGTGCCGACTTTTGAAGTATGAACTTTATTAATAGGAATTAACTATTTCGGAACGCTGTTTCCCTCTGGAGTTTGCTTCGATGTAGAAGATTCATCGGGAGATATATTCTTAAATTTGAAGCGGCTCGAATCGTCCAAGAAATTAAAGAGAGTTGAACTCAAACCTTCCTTGCATTGATTATTAACAAGATCACAAACTGAGCCCATGGCCTTGGCAATCTGGCTGTTTACATAAACTCCAATCGGGGTATTGTTGTATTGATTTGCTAGGGCTTGAATATTTTTCTTATACTCATCTTTTACATCGCCTTTTTTTAATCCTTTGCCCATAAGTTCTTTTTCTATCTCATCAAAATGGCTAAAAGCTAACTGCGAACGTACTTTGGAAAACTCAGCTTGATTAATTAAGTTATTGACGGAATTATTGAGGGTTCCCAATATCATTTGTCGTTTCATTGAGGCTTCATCGTCTGCAACCTTTTTCTCATCAATTTTTGACAGCTCATTGATCTTTGCAGTTACCGCCATTAGTTTATTTTCTTTATCCTGAATTCTCTCTGAAGCCCCACTCAAAAGCGACTTCATTGTTTTTAATCTTGTATCTAATCCAATTTTTTTTGCTGAATCTGGACTTTTTTTAATAAAATCCTCTAGATCAGTCCAAGTTTCATTCATCGCAACCAGACTATGACTACCAACTCTTGAATTGCCATCTGCAGCTGTAAGGGAGCCCAACTTTTTATGCTCTTGAAGAAATTTATCTAATTTATCTTGATGGGCCTTGTCCCATCCTTCGAGTTTTTTAGCAGTTGTTGCAATGTCATCAAGGGTGCTGGCAATATTAGACTGAAACTTGGAGGCGTCCTCTTTGTAGTCTTTTGCAATTGCATTGAGCCTTTCTGTTTCAGCTTGAGCCCTTTTTAATCTATACTGCCGCTCATCGCGATCTTTCTGCAAAGTTTTTAGCGGAGTATTTTCACGCTCTGCTTGTCTCAGGGCAAGGGAATATACACTAGTGTTGATTAAGACACCATCTCCAAAAGAAATGGCTTTATTTTTCTCGATACCATCTCCAACATCTGATATAAAGCCCCAAACTGATCTAGCGGCCTGTTTGGTTGGAACGGCAATGGCGTGCCCCGCTTCACCAATGGCATTATTGACTTCACCGGCATTATCTTTGGCAACATCGAAACCATATTGAGCTGAGTATGTGAGAGCGCTTAAATTACCCTCTTGGGCAACAGCGGCAGTTGATAAGACTGCCAGCGAAAAAGTAAGAGGTATTAGTTTCATAAATATTCCTCCAGAATTTTTTAGAAAAATTTCTTAGCGTAACGAGTAGAAATGATATCAAAAATATTTAAATCCTTATCATTTATTGGCAATTGCGTCTTATCCTTGAAGTCCAAGACTGTACCGGAAGCAGGAGCTCTTCGTCCTACTTCTTCACCATTTGTCATGGAATCAAAATAACTTTTTCGATCGAGATATTCTTTCATCTGTTCAGGCGTTAATTTGAGTGAATCTAATTGTTCCGGGTGTTCAAGAGCTAAGTTAATTTTTCGATAAAATTCTTCATCAAAAATTCCGCCTGTAATTCCATTGCCTACTGAAGAAGTTCCACGAAGGGCACCACTATATCCATTAGAAACTAACGAAAAGTCGCTCCCGGCAAAACCCTTACCTTTTTTTGCAGCTTCACTTGTTGGATCATAAACGCCAGAATGGATATTAGCTCCACCAACTAAAGAATCTAATCCACTGCTGCCATTACCATTAGAAGTTCTTCTGCCAAGCAAGACACTAGAACCTTGATCTTGATTGGTTGCATTTGCCAACCCAGAAGTGTTGAACTGATCTTGAAAATTGGCACCATTGCCATTTAAATTTAATCCAAATAAAGAGTTATCTATAGATGGACTGAGTGCTGTCTGTTGCAAAAGATTATTTGACTTAGAAGTGTACTCTTGAACCTCTCGCCCATAACTTTTTAAAACTTTTTTTATTTCTTCGCGTGCTGGTTGATTGTGAATGGGATTAACTTGTTTTGAAACAGCAGCTTGGCAATAATCTCTTTCTGCTTGAAAGGATTTAGGCTCTTCTAAACGGGTATGAGCAAATTCATTATATTCATTTATGGAAACGGTTCCATGCTTGGCGAAGCGATTTGAACATTCATCATAGAGCGAGTCCGAAGTTGGAATTTGAGAAGCTATCGCCATCAATTGATCGAGTTTTGATTGAGAAATATTGGCACGCTCTACGGCTACATTAGAGTGATCAGAAATCATTGAACTAGCTTGGCCTAAGGCTTGAAACTGAGCATTATTGCCGCCTTGAAAATCCGGCCCATTTGCCTGAAGTCCAAAGGTTTTTGTATTGCTAACATTTTGATTCGAATTCGTGGGATTTGTAACTGATGAAGGAGTGTAACCAGAGGCGGAAGCGCTCTGGACTTGAGCCACTCTTTTTTCAGCAGAATTTTTAAAATTTTCTTCTTGTTTTAAGTGAGTATCGGCTTCAGCTTTTTGTAGAATATTTTGTGCCTCTATTGTTCTTAAGCAAGCTTGATAATCTTGTGACTCCGGACCGTTGTAGACGCAAGTGATAGAGCCATCAGTTGAAGATTTTTTTTCTGGCATATTAATATTAGGCTTAGAAAAATTGGTGCGATTTGAAATATGTGCCATCGCTACGCAGTCGTTGATAGTAGCAACTCGCTGTTCGGCCAACTCGACAGCTGGCTGATTTTGAATGGCATTATCAATAACGTATTGATTGAGTTCGGTCCAGGAGCCTCTGAATCGCTCTGAAGGGTCACCTCCAGCGTTGATAAACGAAACAGTATCTGACCAAGAACTATCAGACAATTTTTGACAGACCTCATATTTACTTGAGCCCTTGAGCAATTCAGGAATTTGGGTTGGACCGCCGATGCCCATATAGGCCGCACCGACTGATGGACGAGCTTGAGACAAAGTTGTCTGTCCGAATTCTTGCATAGTGGGTCTAACATTGGAGTAATCAGATGATTGAGCATAAGAAATTTTTTTTCTCACTTCAATCGCTCGGTTCAATTCGCCCTCATCGACATCAGTGGATGAACTTGAGGCCAATGCTTGAAAAGCGTAGATAAGAGTTCCACCCTTTATGATTTCAAAATACCTATTGAAATGGCTTTGAGGAACCATTATGCAGCCCTGGGAAATCTCTCCTTCTCCAGAGTGAAAATAAATTCCCCGATTAGCGATCTGATCATTAGTAGATTCGAGACCTTCAAGTTGAAGATTTTTTCCGACCGGAAGCGTTGGGGAGCCAGGATTTTTCGCCATGATAAACCCCAGAGAGGATTGCAAACTATTTAGTGTATTTGAAAAACTGACAGCTGGAATTGAAGTGCGACTGTTTTCACATATTTTAATTTTTTGAGTTCGGCCATCGAGCTCAATGCTTTTTTGAATCTGCTGACAAGGGCGATTTGGATCCTTGGGATCAGCAGAAGAATTTATTCCGTGGCCGGCGTGAGCTTGGATGAATTTTGTTTTTTTATCAAACTCGATTGTAACTAAACGGTCTTCTTTATTGGGAATAGAATAATTAAAAAAAGTGAGCAAGGCTTTCTTGTTGGTTTTTTCGTAATATGTGTAATAAGCGACAAACGTTTTATAAAAAGCGCTAAAGGGAACAATGCCATCTATGCCCACTGCTCTATAAATCTCTTCTGCATCTTTAGTAAATTTTTCTTTATCTTTACGTTTAGTTTCAGCTTCAGATTCTGGAACTATTTGTGCCCGAGCAGCTGAAGCAAACACAACAACTTGAATGATAAAAGTAAATACTAAAAAACCTTTCATCTGATAAGTTCCCCGAGATTCATAAAATTGCTAAAGCTTGTTAAATTTTTTTGCATAACGACTCGATATAATTTCAAAAATATTTAATTCTTTATCACTAATGGGTCCTTCAACTTTGTCTTTAAACTCCACCGTTTCTGCCGAAGCGGGCGCCCTTTTACTAGTCGTATCAGCTCCACGAGAAAGAGAATCGTAATAATGTTTGCGGTCTAAGTATTCTCTCATTTGATCTGGAGACAATTGCAATGAATCAAGTTGATCTGGGTTTTGCAAAGCAAGATTAATTTTTCGATAAAACTCTTCATCGTAAATTCCTCCAGATATGCTATTACCCATCGTTCGCTTGACTCTACTTTCAACTGTTGCACCACTTGTGCTTAGTGCATAGTCACTTCCTGAAAAACCTCGACCAACTCCCACTGAAGCAGAATTAACTCCCAAAGAATTATCGCCTTTATCAAACGGTGATCCCACGATAGGGAACCCTTTTTTGTCAAGACCAGAACTTCTCGCTCCATTATCAAAACTCAAAACTGAAGCGAAATCATCTTCACCGTGATTACTACCAAATGCTGAATATCCTGCAGGATGTCCAGCAACATCAAGACCGAAGAGTGAATCATCAATGGCTGGTGTCTGAGCAGTTTTTTGGAGAAGATTACTTGATTTAGAAGCATATTCTTGCATTTCTTTGCCGAATGACTTGAGAACTTTTTTTATTTCCTCACGTGCAGGTTGATTGTGAAGTGGATTAACTTGTCTTGAGACTGCAGACAAACAATAATCACGCTCTGCTTGAAAAGGCTTAGCCTCTGCCATAAAGACGCCGGCAAATTCATTATACTCATTTATTGAAACAGTTCCATGCTTAGTAAAACGAGCTGTGCATTCATCGTATAAAGAATCAGTTGTGGGTATCTGTGCAGCCACTGCTGCCAAGTGATCTATTTTGGCTTGTGAAATTTCAGCTCTTTCTTGTGCCACTTGCGAATGATCTGCAAGAAGTCCACTAGCTTGCTCTAAAGCTTTAGCTTGAGCATTGTTGCCATTTACTTGTCCAACTCTTTTTTCTGCGCTAGCTTTATAATTTGCTTCTTGTTTGGCATGAGCATCAGCTTCAGCTTTCATTAAAGCATCGTGAGCGGCAATGGCTTTAAGACATGCTTGATAGTCCTGTGACTCAGGACCATTGTAGACACAAGTAATACTTCCATCAGCTGAAGATTTTTTTTCCGGCGAATTTATATTGGGTTTATTAAAATCAGTTCGGCTAGAAACGTGGGCCATGGCTACGCAATCATTAATAGTTGCTAACCTTTTTTCAGCAAGTTCAACTGCGGGTCCGTTCTCTATTGAATTATTTATAATCGTTTGATTTAATTCCTGCCATGACCCTTTGAACCGATCAGATGGATTTCCCCCTGAATTAATATGAGCTACTGTTTCTTTCCAAGAAGTATCTGATAATTGTTGGCACTGCTCATACTTAGCTGATCCCTTCAATGTTTCAACACTACCTGCGCTTGTGTTAACTACCGCGGGAGCTGTTGAAGGCGTGGGTGGTGGAGAATTTTTAGAAGAACTTCCCGACATCAAGGCGACGGCTCCTCCCACGGCAACAACTCCTAGAGCAATGGCACCTAAAGATGGCGTTGATTGACTCAAGCTCGTCTCACTAAAATCTGGGCGAGTTGGTTTAACATTGGCAACATCGGGAGACTGAGCAAAGTTGGGATTCTTATTTGATTCAACCGCTCGCTCTAGATCTTGATTATCAACATCTGTTCCTGAATTTGATCGCAATGTTGATCCTTCAAATGCATAGATCAAAGTATTTCCTCTTAATAGCTGGAAGCCTTGATCAAATTTATTCTGGGGAACAGCGATACATCCCAGAGAAAGTCCACCAAAAGATGGATATGAAGCCGGGTGGAATACTACTCCACGGTTATAAAGTAATCCATTGAGGTCTGTTTCTAGTCCTTTCAATTTTAAATTCCAAGTCACGACTCTAGAATAATTTGTTTCCGCGGCCATGATAAAACCTTTGGACGACTGATAGCTAGAAAGAGTATTTGAAAATGCTACGGCAGGCACTCCCCTGATCCAAGGACAGGCCGGATGGCTTCTGCCATTTTCATCCACGCGAGATTCTGTTTGCGAACATGGCGTTCGACCAGATTGATCCGCTGCTGATGAGTTGACCCCGTGAGCGGCATGAGTAAGATAAAGAACTTTACGCTGCTTAAAATCCACTGTAACAAAACGCTCTTGTGTATTGGGAACCGAGTAATTTAAAAAACTAATAATAGGCGTTCCGTTTAACTGATTTCGGAACTTAAAATAGCCGACGTAACCTTTATAAAAATCCGCAAAAGGGACTATGCCCCCGATATCGACTGACTTATAAATCTCTTCTGCCTCTTTTTTAAATCGTTCTTTTTCTACATCTTGACTAGATTGTGATTGCGCCAAAACTACATTGACCATCAGCAATTGATGTATGGTAAAACTAAAAAAAGTAATCCACTTCATTGAGATGTCTCCAGATACCCGAGTAAAACTCTCCAGCTTTATCGGCACAATGAGCGCAAAAACTAAATTTAAGCAAAAATAAAAATTAACTAGATGAAATTTGGTCGCGTAGGCCAGGACCGAGGCTTAAATGGAGCCAAAAAAAATGCCAATTTTTGATGGCAGTTATTTGTACTTTTATTAGCAGATAAAACTTATTGGCTAATTTGACAGTGCAAATATCACCTCTACATGTCTATTACAGATCGAAAGCCAACTCTGATTTTCAAATATTGATGATATAATAATGACAATGAAAAGAAAGCTCACGAGTGTCTTCATCGGCATCGTTTTATTGGTCATTTTTCTCGAACTTTCGATTCGAGTGAGCTCCATGGTTTTTTCAATTAACCAACAACGTCGCAACCAAACGCATACTCAAAATTTAAAAAATAAAAAAGTTATATCTATAATCACAATAGGCGAATCCACTACCGCAGTTGCTGCAAACGAATACAACACGCTCTTGATACAAGAAACCGCTTATCCTGTTTTCCTAGAGCAATATTTGAACCAAAAAAATTTGCCCGTGCACTTTGAAGTTAGCAATCAAGGAATCATGGGGGGCGAATCAGGTATCGTCATTTCTGAATTAAAAAGTTATTTGATCAATCACAAACCAGATATCATCGTGGCCATGATGGGAATGAAAGACAAAATAGATAATAAATTAAAAAATCAACAGACTAGTGTTTTCACTTTAGTTTTTAACCGAATTGTCGAGAGCTCTCGGCTCTACCAATTTCTTTCACTTTTTTGGGCCCAATACAATATAAAACAATCAGCCCCCATTGAGTCTAAGCAAGTAACCAAATACGCCGATCTTACCCATGACTTTTTAAATAACAATCAAAGATTAGTCTACCGCGATGCTGCCTACAGTTTTACTTCAAATGATGATATCTCCAATTATCGTGTTTGGAACATTACCAGTGAAGAATTTGTAGCTCTTTATTATATTAGAACTGGTCAATTCAAAAAGGCGGAAGCACTTTTAAAAAAAATAAATAATGATACGGGCTTTGGTGTGTTTCTTTTGACTTCGCTTTATTTAGACATCAATGAGCTTCAAAAGGCAGAGGTCCTTTTAAAAGCCTATTTAGTTCAATCTCCTCTAAATGCTAACACCTATAAAGAATTGATCATGCTCTACTTAAGTCGACATAAGCTCAAAGAGGCTGAATCAATCTTGGCACTTGCCAAAAATAAAGATCTTCAAGATGACATCGCGATTGCTGTAGCACATAGCCAGATAGAAAGAGAAAAAAGTCATTTCGACAAAGGTATTAATCTTTTAGAAAACCAATGTGGAGTTAAAAACAAAATAGAATTTCGCAATCATAAATCTGATCGCATAAAAAAATTTCTTCGCAATTTTGCCAATCAAGACATCTACAAAGAGTGCACTTTTTTATTATCTGAATTCTATTACCTCACTCGAAATCTTCACATGGCCGAAAGAAACCTAAACTACTTTATCAACATGGCTCCCTATTCCTTCTCAGGTGTGAATTTATTGCGAAAAGTTTATGAAGAGCAAGGAAAAAAGGGCAAGGCTCAAAAGACCTATGAAAAAATGTCTAATCGCAATCAACGGGTTGGAGAATTTTTTGCTTTAGCAGACTTCTATAAAAGTCATCAAAACTTACCTGAGATGAATGATGTCTTTGAGCGTCTCAAGGAAAAATTTCCGCAGACCTCCGAAAACTTTCAAGCAGTTTACCGGCTATCTCAAGAATCTGGCTCAAAGCTTGTCATCATGCAATACCCTACTTTTAGCCTTGCTCCGCTAAAACACCTCTCGGGCAATCTAAGTAAAGTTCTCTATGTCGACAATGAAACGATTTTTGACAATGCTCCAAGAGAAAAATTTTTCTTTGAGCCTCGTTACCCTTATAATTTTAATCACTATACCGTTCTTGGTTCACAAGCTTTGGCCCGCCACTTAGCTGATGAAATTGAAAAAGGAATGCAAGAAGGAAAATTATGAAAACTCTATATCTCGACAACGCAGCATCAACGCCTTTACTGGATCAAGTAAAATCAAAAATGTTTGACGTCATGACTGATTGTTACGCCAATTCTTCTTCAATTCATTTTGCCGGGGTTCAATCCATGAAAGAAGTAGAGAAGGCACGAGAACTCATCGCAAATTCCTTAATGGCCTCTTCCGAAGAAATCTTTTTTACCAGTGGTGGCACTGAGGCTAACAATTGGGTGATTCAATCCCTATGTCTACGACGTGATCCTAGACGAAATGTCATTGTGACCTCAAAAATTGAGCATCCTAGTATTCGGGCACCTATTCAATGGGTGCAAGATAATTGGGGCATGGAAGTTATCGAGATTGGAGTGGACTCCAATGGTGTAATTGATCTAAACGAGCTTAAAGATGCTTTAAACCATAAGGTCCTTTTTTGCACTCTCATGCATGTCAACAATGAAGTAGGCTCAGTGCAGCCCATACGAGAAGCTGCTGAGTTATGTTCTAAGTTGGGGATAGCTTTTCATGTGGATGCATGTCAGAGTTTTTTGAAACTCCCCATCGATCTAAGTGTGTTAGAATTAACTTACTTAACAATCAATGCACATAAAATTCACGGGCCAAAAGGTATTGGAGCACTCTACATGAGAAAAGGATTCGAGCTTCCCGCACTTATTCGCGGAGGTGGACATGAATTGAATCACCGATCAGGTACTTTGAATGTACCGGCCATTGCTGGTTTTGGAAAAGCAGTAGAAATTCAAAAATCTAAACCGGCAACTTTTAACGAACTCACTGATAATTTAAATTGGTTAGCATCTCAATTGCAAGTAGAGTTCCCTCAATGCGTGATTAATTCGCCTCAATTAAATCGTGCTCCTCATATTTTGAATATTCGATTTAGGGGATTTTTAGGAAAAGATATTTTTTGGGCCCTTAATAAAGCAGGTATAGCCATTTCTAATTCTTCCGCTTGCAGTTCTAACAAAATGACCCCAAGTCATGTGCTAAAAGCAATGGGGCTTAGTGACGAGGAAAATCTGGAATCAATGAGAATATCAATTGGATTGCTTTCTCGAAAAGAAGAATTACAAAATCTGATACACAAACTTAAAGAGATCATCAAATGAGAGAAGTAAGTGAGCAAATAGATCTGCGTGGCATTCCCTGCCCTCGCAATACCGCCAAGGCGCTTATGTTTTTAGAAGCGCTCGATGACGATATGATTTCTTTGATTATAATTGACGATGGAGAACCTCTCAATAATTTCCTTGAATCTCTTGAACTTGAAACTGGTTATCGAATTGAAGCCAAAGAGCAGCAAGGCAATTTTTGGAATTTATATATTTTAAAAGAAGGACCATAAAATGGATTCGGCAATTCAAGAACAATCTATTTGTCAAAAGTGTGTAATGCCCGAGGTAAAACCTCGAATCTGGTTGAACGAAGAGAGGATTTGTAATCTTTGCGTTGATCACGCCAACAAGCCTCCACTTCAGCCCTTATTGGAATCTGACTTTATAAAAACACTAGATAAGCACCGTGGTAAGCACCGCTATGATTGTCTAGTTATGTGTAGTGGAGGAAAAGATAGCACTGCCGCTTTATACTTTATGAAGAAGCGCTATAACTTAAATCCCCTCGCCTTCATGTTCGATCATGGTTTCGAAACAGAAGAAGCTATCAACAATGTTAAAAGAGCAGTCGCAAAACTTGGTGTAGATTTTGTTTTTTATAAAACTGAGCACATGAAAGAAATGTTTAAGAATATCGTAAAATCAAAATCAAAAGCCATTATATGCCACCCATGTTCAATTTGGTATATGGACTTAGCTTTTGATATGGCGGAAAAACACGATGCGCCGATTATTATCGCTGGATGGACAAAGGGACAATCTGAAAAGCAAGAAGTGATGTCCAAATGTGGCTGTAATGTCCATGCAGCAGAGTATGCCGACATGGCCAAAGAAACCAATCGTTTTTTAGAAGAGCACACTGAGAAAACCGGCAAATATCGTGACTTTCCAAGAACAATGGAAGAATTACTGGCAAAGAGTAAAAAGAAAAAACACAAAGCCATTGTTCTGTCTCCTCATTGGTTTTTACCCTATGGCCCCGAAGAGTACGTCAAAATCATTAAAGAAGAAGTAGGATGGGAATACACCAAAAATAGTTATCCGAGTAAAACTACTAATTGTAATATGAATTTCGTCTCGGCTTATAATGCCATGAAATTTTTTGGATATACACATTATCATGTTGAGATGAGTAAACTTATACGCGAAGGAGTAATCACCCGTGAGCAAGCTCTTGAGGATCTGAAGATGCAATTTAGTGATGAATTACTAAATGATGTCTTGAGCAAAATTGATTGCACGGTTGATGATCTAAGGAAATAAAATGGAAGAAAAACGTTGTGTCGAATGTGTACTGGTCGAAAGTAAGCCCGATATTATTATCGATGAAGACGGAGTCTGCAATGTTTGCAAGAATCATCATGCCAGCGGCATTGATGAAAGTCAGGAACCTGAATACTTAGAAACAGACTTCTTAAAGATTATAGATAAGCATCGTGGTAAGGGAAAGTATGATTGTCTTTGCATGTTGAGTGGAGGTAAAGACAGTACTGCTTCTCTTTACTATATTAAAGAAAAATATAAAATGAATCCCCTGGTTTTTACCTTTAATCACGGTTTTGTTCCTGACGAACACATTCAATCAGCAATGAAATCAGTTGAAAAGCTGGGTGTTGATTGGATTTATTTCCAAACAGATTTTATGAAGGAGATGTTCAGAAAAATTGTTAAGACAAAATCTAAGGTGGTTATTTGTCCTGTTTGTTCACTTTGGTACATGTTAAAAACATACGAAATTGCTGCTCAATGGGATATCCCAATTATTATTTCTGGTTGGACTAAGGGCCAGACAACAAGTTCAAAAAAATCAGTTATGTCTAAATGCGCTTGTGACCAAGACCCAGTAGAATACTCGACAATGGCTAATGCCACTCGAGACTTTATGAACAATCATGTGCGTACTGATCCTCGTTATGCTGATTTTCCAGCAAGCATGGAAGATGTACTTACTATTGCTCGCAAAAAATACAAGACCAAGGCCATTGTGCTTTCTCCCCATTGGTTCGTGCCAAGTCATCCCGATGAGTATGTAAAAGTGATTAAAGAAAAACTCGACTGGGATTATCCCGTTAGATCTTATCCTAAAAAATCTACCAATTGTGATTTGAATTTTCTTGCTTCTAAATTGGCAGTTGATAATTATGGCTATTCTCATTACCATATTGAAATGAGTAATTTAATTCGCATGGGGATGATTACTAGAGAAGAAGCTATTGCCTTGTTGGAAATTGATTACGATAAAGAGTTACTTAATCCAATTCTAGAAAAACTAGACTGCAAAATGGAAGATATTAAAAAATGATTGCTGTCATTAATTCATGGAAAGAGCGCATGAGTTATTATGCTTTTGACTGGATAAAAATTATCCAATCATGGCTGCTTAATTTTTCACTGCTTATTGTTTACTTTTTAGGTATCGGCATATCTCGACTTTTAGTCGGTTTTTTTGCAAAAAATCTTTTAGTTTCATTTAGAATAAAAAAATCTCAAGAATCATATTGGACCCCGGCCAAGGGTTATAATGATTCACCGGAGAGCAGTTTTCACAATCAGGTTTGAGGTTTTTTTAATGAGGAAAATTTTATTCATTATTAAAGAAATCTTTGTTCTCATAAAAGAGAATAAAACTTATGTTCTTGCACCCATTTTGATCACTTTGGCGATTTTAAGCTTCTTGGTTTACTATGTCGGTCCAACTGCCATCGTGACTTTTATTTACGCGGGTGTATAGACATGTATATTTTAGGAATTTCCTGTTTTTATCATGATGCCTCAGCCTGTTTAATAAAAGACGGAGTGGTCGTCGCAGCTGCTCAAGAAGAGCGGTTTAATCGCGATAAATATTCGCCAGTATTTCCAATACAATCTATAAATTATTGCCTACAGCATGAAGGAATTACAAGTTACGACCTTGATCACGTTACTTTTTATGAAAAAATGTATCTTAAATTTGAACGTACCATCGTAAGTCATATTGAAGGTTTTCCATTCACCTACAAAAACTTTTTAGACACAATGCCTTTGTGGCTAAAAGATCGCTTGGTTGTACCTCTATATATAAAAGATGAGTTAACCTTTAACAAAAAAATCTGGTTTGTTAAGCATCATCTCTCTCATGCTGCTAGTTCCTACTTTTTATCTCCCTTCAATCAAGCAGCAATTTTGACTGTTGATGGAGTCGGTGAATACGCCAGTGCAACTTATGGATTTGCCCATGAAAACAAAATTGAAATAAAAAAAGAAATTTCCTACCCTCATTCTTTGGGACTTCTTTATTCTATAGTAACAGCCTATTTAGGATTTAGAGTTTTTTCTGGCGAGGGAAAAGTTATGGCGCTAGCCGAATTTGGAACTCCTTGTTACATAAAAGAATTTAATGAATTAATTGATGTGCGTGAAGATGGATCTTTCCGAATTAATCTAGACTATTTCTCCTTCAATCGTGGAGAAAAAATGCATAACAAAAAATTCATTAAACTTTTGGGTGAGGAAAGACCGGAGGATGCTCCCATCGCCCAACGCCATAAAGATATTGCAGCCTCATTGCAAAAAGTAACTGAAGACGTTGTTTTAAAAATGGCAAGACATGCTTATAGAGAAACTAAAAGTCCTAATCTTTGTTTGGCCGGTGGAGTTTTTTTAAATGTTACTGCAAACTCTAGAATCCTAAATGAAACTCCATTTAAAAATGTTTTCATACAACCAGCGGCCGGTGATGCCGGTTCTGCCATTGGCTCGGCACTTTATCTTTACCATTCCATTTTAAATAATGAAAAGCGTACAACAATGATAAATTCGGCTTTGGGTCCGCATTATAATCTTTCGCAAATTGAAATCATTCTTAAAAACAAAAGATTAAAATATACTAAAACTTCCACATCCGAAGAACTAACTAAAAAAGTTGCTCAGTTTTTAGCTGATGGTAAAGTCGTTGCATGGTTTCAAGGAAGAATGGAATTTGGTCCAAGAGCTCTCGGCAACAGAAGTATATTAGCAGATCCTCGATCGCCTACCATGAAAGATTGGCTTAACTTAACTATTAAGCATCGCGAAGATTTTAGACCCTTTGGCGCCAGTATTTTGAGGGAAAGAGTTTCCGAATTTTTTGAATTCGATCATGATAGCCCATACATGCTTTATGTGGCGCATTTTCAAAAAAAATATCAAGGCGCGTTTCCAGCGATTACTCATATTAATGGTACCAGTCGCATACAGACTGTTCGCCGCGAAGAAAACCATCGCTACTATGAACTAATAAGCGAATTTTCCAAACTAACCGATGTGCCAATGCTACTTAATACTTCACTTAATGATACCGAGCCTATTGTTTGTACACCGCTGTCAGCGATAGATCTTTTTTTAAAAACCAAGATTGATTATTTGGCGATTGAAGACTTTATTGTAGAAAAATAAAATGAAACAAATATTAATGTCGACTTTTTTTATGTTTCTTTTACTCGGGGGACGTTACTTCTACAACCGGGGCGGACAAATAAAAAGTGAAGAAGCTAAAATTCAATGCAGAGACTGCAACATTATAGTGATCTCACTTAGCAATCTTCGAAAAAAAAATATGAGCTTTTATGGTTATACACGCCCCACTACACCCAACATTGACAACTTCTTTAAAGATTCATTTGTTTTTAATCATGCCATTGCACCCGCTTCCATTACTTATACCGATGCAACTTCATTCTTTTTTTCATTACAGCCAACTGTTCACCGCTATATGAGCCGAGATGACCGAGAAAGTTCAAAGAGAATTTTGAGAAATTATAGGTCTTTTCCTAAAATATTGCATGATAAAGGTTATAAGACAGCTGCTTTTGTCAGCGATGAAGATTACCGATACGAAAATATTTTCGGCCCTCAATTTGATTATTATTTTGATAGAAGTTTTTATACTGATTACGGGATTGAGTTTAAGCCTTGGCAATACAACATTGGCACCAAGGACTTGGTTACTCCAACGATTAACTGGCTTAGAGAAAATCATAGCAGCAAGTTTTTTCTTTTCTTTCAAGCTTATGACATGCACTGTCCTTATACTCCTCGTGGGAGATTTCAAAAACTGTATCAAAAAGACTACAATCCGAAAATTGATTTTCAAAATGACTGCTTCATAACCTACAACGAGGTAGAAAAAATAAAAAAAGGAAACAAAGATTATTTCAAACTTTATGATTGGAAGCACTTTTTGGATAACAAAATGGATGACGGGACTCTTTTTGGGCAAAGAGATCTTGATCATTTGGTAAACCTTTATGATGCTGAACTAACAAATGCCGATGACAATTTAAGCAATCTTTTCACTGAAATAAAGAAACTCGGACTTAGTAAAAATACTATTATTATCTTTATGTCTGAGCATGGAGACTACTTGGGTGAAAGCGGTTATTACATGAAAGTGGCGGTGACAGCAAAAGGAAACCTACACAATGCAAACTTGAGCTATCCACTAATGATTCAATATCCTCCTTTAAAAAAATCTTTTCAACAAAATCAAATGATACAAACCATTGATCTCGCTCCAACAATCCTCAACATGGTCGGCATACAGCAACCAAGTCGCATGCAGGGAAAAAGTTTTCTTAAAATACTGGGAAATAATTTATCGTTTAATGATTACGCCTTTTCACCGGCTGAGCGAAAAAGAGATTTCCGATACAATGGAAAATTCATTGTTCAAGCGTTGCAAAATCAAAAATGGAAATATAATTATTATGAACATCAAGATTTCAACAATAAAAAACTTGAAACTGAAGAAAATCTTTACGACTTGATTAATGATCCGGAAGAAAAAATTGATTTAAAAGATACTGACAAAAAAACGTTAAGTGATATGCGAGAAATAATTCAGAAAAAGAGGCAGCAGTATGAAAAATAAATTGATTTTTCTTTTATTGTTATGCTTTTTTCTAGATATAAATGCATTTGCTAAAGATAATCGTACATTATTGAAATTGCCTTATGCTACTCGTGAAGACATGCTTCGTAGTATGCGAAAGTATATTGGCACAATGGAAAACATTCTAAAAGCTCTGAGTAAAAAAGATTTTGTTAAAGTTGAGGAGCTCGCTTCCTATTGGCTACTTGGTGAACAAGGCAAAATAAATCTCGCGTTAAAAGGAAATGATCAGTTTATTGCGATGGCGGTTGAGTTTCACACAACTGGTGCGGTAGAAATAATTAAGGCAGCTAGAAAAAAAAATCTTGAAGCAACACTCATGAGCCTATCTTCTTTTTTTGGTAGGTGTAATGCTTGTCATGCCAATTTTCGCTTAACAGAATGGCCTTCAACTGATTACCCTCCCGCCGCACCAAAGGTGATCAAAATTCCAAGCGACTACAATGAACATGAATGGATAAGAAGAGAATATAAAAAATAATTAGAGATGCTTTCTTTTAGGAAATCGGACTAACCTAAACCCAATCCGAGAATATCGAAACGCTTCTTCATCCAAACAACGAAATGCTGATCTCAAACCTCCTGGTCCCGAATACCAACTTCCTCCTTTTGTGATACGCCACTGAGCAGGGGTTTCGACCTTAGGATCAACTTGAGCTCGTGAATTAAATGTTGAGTAGTAATCGTTGGTCCATTCAAAAACATTTCCATGCATGTCATATAGACCAAAGGAATTTGGCATTTTTTTTCCTCTTTCTTGGGTTCGAAGTTTAGAGTTTTGATAAAACCAAGCGTAATCGACGAGAGCATTTGCATTATCGCCAAAATGATAACTGCTTTCAGCACCTGCTCTGCTTGCATACTCCCACTCCGCTTCAGTTGGAAGTCGGTAATTGTAACGATTATCAAAACTATTAAGTCGATCGACATATTCCTTTATCTCTAGAAAAGAAACAGTCTCAACAGGCAGATGCGGACAAACTCGGCGGTTGTTAATGGCCATAAAAGTAATTTGACAATCATCTTTTTTACTAAAAAAAGACGGATTATAACCCATCAATAAAAACCACTCTAATTGTGAGGTTTCAAAAGTCGCCATTTCAAAGTTTTGAGTTAGCGTGACTTTATGCTCTTTTTCCAATTTACCATCAGGCCGAGAGCTTTTCCCCATGATAAATTGTCCTTTAGGGATTTCGACAAAAGCCAATGGGGGAATTGTTTTTTTGAGAAATATGTCTGCAAGTGGAACAATTGAATCATTCTTGTCGCCCATTAAGACTTCAATTGACCAAGAAGGAAGATGACTTAGTTGATCAATAAAAATATGGTTAATTTTATTTTGCTCTTTAATCATTTCCAGAAGATTGCCTTTATTTCGAGAGCGATTGTCTCGATACATGGTGAGTAATTTTTGTCGATCAAGGAAACTTGAACTTTTTTCGACAAGGTGTATTGCCAGATGATAGTTAAATTCTAAACTGTCTTCTTTACGCTTTTTTTCTTGGATTTCTTCAAAATTATCTTTTTTATATGAATTTATATTGGCCACCATGTCCGGAGTATAATCTCCAGGGGTGGCCAAACTAAATTCTAATACTTTAAAGAATGAATGAGTTTCTACCGTCACGCTCTTGCTTTGGGCTAAAGGGGTGCAAGCTTTGGAAAAAATTTTCTGAAGCCGATTTTTCGAACATCGAATTATCTTTAGCTGTCGGTTCACTTTTTCGAGTCGAACAAACGGCTTTTTATGGCACAAAAAAACAAAGGTAAAGCCAATGAAAAAAATAATAAATACTAATTTCTTTTTTTTCATTTTCTCCCTAGATACTATTTTTTAAAGGGCATCTCACCTAAGTAATCTTTTTTGCCAACATCAACTCCATTATTTCTAAGAATAGAATATGTCGTGGTGACATGAAAATAAATATTAGGCAATGCATGCTCTATGGCAAATTCGCTGCCGGTTAAATATTTTCCTTCCCACCGAGGTTGAGAAATTTTTCTTTCATGAGCACCATTGAAGTCTTCAGGTTTAAAGCTCCCGAGATATTTTATTACATCATCTATTCTTGCTTTTAATTCTGGAAGTGTTTTTTCATTGTCTTCATGTACAGGAGCTTCAACTCCGGCCAAGCGTGCAGCTCCCAATTTAGCACTGTCACAAGCAATTTGAACTTGTCTGATTAAGTTGAATTGATCAGGTGCCAATCGAGCATTAAGCAAAACTTCCACATCAAACTTTTTTGCTTCAGCGAATTGAGCTCCTTTATCTAAAATGTGATTTAGATTTTTAAGCATTTTCGTAAATTGTGGTACTGTCATTTCATAAAGCATGTCAATTCTCCTGAATATTTTATTGGTTTAATTTTTCCGAAAGTTTCATCGCCAAATTAGGTGAGGCATATTTTAAAAAAGTTAAGGGATTAATAATTTTATCGAAGTGCTTTGACGATTTTGAAAAAAAGTAATTAATAACATCTGTGTCTTTTAAAAAAAGTGTATGTCCCTTATTAGAAAATTTTCTTGAGACATATTCAGAATCTAAAAAGCAAACTTCTCTTATCATAAAATTTTTTGCGACATAAATTATAATGGTGTAATCAGATAAATCTACAAGTGTTTTTTTAATCTTTACGCCTTTAGGTGAAGAAAGATCACTCCATTCAACTTGAATTTCAACTCGCTTGCCATCTTCCATAATAAAATCAAATCCACGTTGTGAAGTTGATTTCACTTGTTTGAGACCAAAAATACATTTGGCGTACCACTCTCCAAGCTGAGTTGGAAGATTTTTGCCATTTAGTAATATTTGCTCTTGAGAAAGAATTTCATAACTTTTATTGACCAAGCCAATCTGATCGAGAATTAATTTATTATTTGGTACATAGACGATAGAAATTTTTCGGGCATCTCTTCTTAAAAGTTTTTTTGCAAATTGCTTTTCATACCATTGCTGAAAAGCTTCATTGTTTGAAAGCTCGAATGAATCATAGACAAATCCAATCTTTAATAAAGAGTAGATGTCTTTTAATTCCGTAAATTTTTTTTGTAAATACTTGAGTGGGGCAAATTCATTTCGGTCCTCACTCATCACAAAGTACTCATCTCGATCGTAATCACTACTACCATGTGTAGTCGATGAGAAGAGTGTTATCTCTTCTGAAAGTTTCTCAATGTCCATTTTAAGCTCAATTTAAAAATTAATTACCAAACTGCAGCTAGTGTAGCACCTTTTGAACTAAACATTCAATTGCGACAAATCCTCTGTAAAGCTGAGTAAGGAATACGACAATCCAACATTTTTAACCAGTTGCTGTTGAACAAAAAACCTAAAGTCGAGTACTTTGCTCTGATAATAAGCTTTTTCTTCCACGTTGGAAGTTTTCTCTTCGGCGCGAATGGCCTCACAGGCACCCTTGAGTAAAAGCCAAGAGGCAACTAAATTACCACTGAAACTCAAAAAAGCAGTGGCATGAAACAAAATAGCATCCATTTTATGAGCACTTGCTTCTTTGCCAAATCTTTGAAGAATTTGCTGAGCCTTTTCTAGATTTTTATTGATAAGAGCAAGCTCTTCTTTAAAAAATTGCGCTTCTGGCAGGGCCATTGTTTCCTGGATCTTGGCACCCATTTTCATAAATGATTTGCCGTTATCCTTTAAAACTTTTCTCATGGTAAAATCAATCGCCTGAATGCCATTGGTTCCCTCATAAATAGTAGCGATTTTTGTATCGCGGGCAAACTGCTCTATTCCATATTCTGAGCAAAAGCCATAGCCTCCATGAATTTGAATGGCGTCAACTGCAACTTGAAAACCTTCGTCAGAACAATAGGCCTTGCAAATGGGAGTGAGAAAAGCAATTTCATCATGCACTGATTGATCTCCTGCGTGCATGCGATCAAAAAGATCGGCAGTGTAGAGAATAAGTGCTCTCATCGCTCGAGACATAGATCGCATTTTTAAAAGTGAACGTTTAACATCTGGATGATGAATAATTTCTTTTCCAAATTGCACTCGCTCGCGAGCGTATTGTTCCGTAAGCATATAAGCGAGATTGGCCTGCGCTTCTCCTTGAACTCCACAAAGCAATCGAGCTTCATTCATCATGATAAACATGTTTGCCATACCATCGAGTTCTTTACCAATCAGTGTGCCTTCGCATTGGCCATTGGCCCCAAAAGTTAATTCACAAGTGGCTTGGGCGTGAATTCCCATTTTTTCTTCGACCTTGGTGCAGACCACATCGTTTGGAGTGCCATCAAGTCTAATTTTTGGTACGATGAAAAGTGAAAGCCCCTTAGTTCCAGCCGCTGATCCAGGAGTATGGGCCAGCACCATGTGAATGATATTTTGGTAGAGATCATTGTCTCCACTTGAAATAAATATTTTTATTCCTTTTATATTGTAAGTTCCATCCCCCTTGGGAGTCGCCGTCGTAATGGCTGCCCCGACGTCAGAGCCGGCCCCTGGTTCAGTTAAGCACATAGTGCCTCCCCATTCACCGCTCATCATTTTTGGAACGAAGATTTCTTTTTGCTTTTCTGAGCCCACTTCTAAAATGACATCCATCGCTCCCCTGGTTAGACCGGGATACATGGAAAAAGCAACGTTGGCACCATTCATGATGGATTCGCAAACTAGCGCTACAGATTCCGGAGTTGGCATTCCTCCAATCTCCTCACCATAGCCAATTCCATACCAGCCATTTTCATAATATTTTTTCATGGGGGATTTAAAACATTCTGGAACTGTGACTTTGCCATTGGTTAAGTGGACTCCTTCTAAGTCCCCAACAGTTCTCGTCGGATAAATCTCTTTTTCAATAAACTTATTGCTCTCGGCAATAATGTCTTTCATATCATTTTCCGCCACACCAGTGTGCTCTTGGATTTTGAGAACATTAAATAGATTAAAATAAATATCGCGTAGATCGGTTTTAAACTGGGCCATGAACTACCTTCCTTGATGCTAGTAACAGAGTTTTAAATATCACTCCATTATAAATCAAGCCAGGCAAAATAGAAGAGGGCGAGAAATTCTCCCCCAGAAACTATAAAGCCCCCAGTGCGCTAAGCGCAGTGGGGGCGATACAGAGTATCTAGAGCTTTTTGTTTTAGATTGCGCCTACGAAAACTTCGCCTTTTCCATCAGCTTGCTGTACCGATACCGGGTTAGCTTGCAGAGGGTATCTAGTGTCAATGACGAAAGTTCTTCCATCGTTAGTTCTGATATAGAAACTTGTTCCATAAGCTTGGATCATAGTTCTATTATTGATGATGGCCTTCAATTCATTTTTCTTTGCAATAACATCAACCGTGCTGTTCATGACACTTCTAGTGACCGCTGTGCCAGAAGAATTGGTACTGGTGCAATATTTAAATACACCCCAAATAATTTTACAGTTTGAACTCGCATTATAGTTACCATACTGATAAGTGATGGTTGGAGTTTGCATAATCAACTGGCTCCAAGTGATGTAATAAGTGGCCATGCCTGAACCAAACTGATTGGTGTCAATCATCGTTCCTAATTGAGTTTCAGATGCTCCACCAACTGTGATCGGGCTAGTTCCGTAAATAGATGAAGAGCCTACTGAATTGGTCTTCCCACAAGAAACGATCGAAGCTAATACCATTAAACCGACTATTAATTTTTTCATACGTCCTCCTAAAGGAACATGTTTTACAAAATGGTTTGTCTGTATCTAAAGCAACCAATGTGCCAAAAAGCTACAGTATTAGATAACACTTAATTATGACTACTTGCAAACTTAAAAGGGTGGTGTGTAAAAAAGTAGTGTCAAATTAGCTGACACTAGGCCGTCAAAAAGATAGTCAATTTGCTTGTGATGTGGCTTGGAAAATAAGGATTTTAAGTCCCTCTTGCGGCCGATGCTCCATTTGGGCAAAAGCAGAATAATGAATTTTCTGGTACTTATACTCAGGAGCATGCTGTTCAAAAAGCTCGATTAGAAACTCCGCACCCAAGTGAGGAGAATTTAGACAGGCCAAAACCACCGCCTGAGCAGAGCACAGGGATTTTAAGCGCTTAACAATCTTGTAGTAATCTCGTTCAACTTTAAAACTCTCCCCCTGATTGGTTGGAGGATCGATAACAACTACGTCATAGGGCCCATATTTAGCAATATTCTTCCAAGAGTTCATTATATCGTAGGACAAAAAGCGCGCCCTTCGCAACTCGAGATTGTTAAGGCGATGATTTTCTTCACCTAGCGCCAAGGCTGCTTTACTCATATCCACGTTGACGACTTGTTGGGCGCCTCCTTTAAGTGCCGCCACTGACAGAGAACAAGTGTACGAAAAAAGATTGAGTACCTTTTTATCTTTAGCAAGATCCCTAAGTAGCGCGCGGCCTGGGGCCATATCTAGAAAGAAGCCGATATTTTGGGTTTGTCCAAACTTAAGGTGAAACAAATTCTCTGATTCCTGGGCAAACGAGTTGTCCGAAAGCTGGCCTTTAAGTACTTCAAAAGGAGCTTTTGGCAAGTAGCGCTTTTGAAGCAAGATATTTTCTGCCTTTAATGGCAACGAAGAGAGTTCGATCATCAATTCTGTTAGGAAATTTTCTGGCGCTTGTGCATATAAAGTTATCAGCAAGGTAGGATCGAAATAATCGAGCACCCAAAATTCATGACCTGGAAATTGCTTGCCTCTACCGTGAAACAAACGGGTACTAGTTGAATCATTGGGAATGCGAGATTTTATGACTGAGAGGATATCCTTCATTATTGCCAAGCTTTTAAGTTAACCCAAGTTACCTCGTGCTTATTGGCCGAGAGGTGAAAAATTTTTGATCCGGCAATAGCCTTAAATTTAAACATGGTTTCAAAATCAGTTGGGGCTTGAAATTTTATGGTGCAGGCAAAATTATCAACCAATCCAAAATCTCGAAAACGAGTGACGAGTTCATACAGCTTGTCGGGATAGCAAATAATATCAGAAAAAAACCAATCAAGTTTACCTATATGTTGAGGCCGAAGTCCAAAGGCACTCTCTTGCTTAAATTCAATATTGGCCAAAGCGGCGATTCGAGCATCTAGTGGTGCTTTGTCCACGCTGATCACATGACAACCGATAGTTTGCAGGACCCAAGTCCATCCACCTGGACAACTGCCGACATCCATCACTTTGTCTCCAGAACGAGGTTTAATTTGATAAAGAGTAAAGAGTTCCCAGAGTTTTAAATAAGCTCTGGAAGGAGGATTAAATTTATCTTCATGAAAATGAATTTCACCAAAAGGAAGTGGACAATTGGTTTGGGACGCTACCAACATTTCTTTTTCAGAAAGAAGTGCAAAAACTCCGATGCTGGTGGTTGGAACCGAGTCAAGAAAATGAAAAATTTTAGTTTTAGCAGAAGGAACTTTTTCTAAAATCAGTTCTCCTCGACGATGATTATTTATCGAGAAATGACTCCAGCGATGACCTTTTAATCTTAGGAGTTCTGCTGCATTGGAAATAGAATTGTATTCAAGTCGCTCCACATCCAGCCATGTGTCCTGAGCAAACACTACGGCTTGCGCCGGCCCCTCGCATAGGAATAAGCGACCATAGCTCTCGAGAATCGTTATACCTAACAAAGTTAACTCTGTTTTCAAATCTGATTCGAAATTTTCTGGAGCTAAATAGCCCGTACATTTGTTTTGACCCATGATAGTTAAAATTGATACCATAGGCAGTAGTATGAGTAAAAAGTTTAATCGACAATCTGAAATAAAAATCTATGGTGAAAATGCCTGCTTAGCCGTTTTTAAAAAGCGTCCTAATGACATTATTCAATTATTTTTAACCAAAGAAAAATTAAAAAGATTTTCCGAAGTCACTAAATTTTGTGCCAAAAATAAAATGGCTTATCACATTGTCTCACGCGAAGAACTCGATAGCATGACTAAAGCCACCCACCATGAAGATGTTTGCATGCTGGTTCGTAAATCACTTACCCGAACTCTCGAGCAGTTTCTACAAACCAAACCGGCCGAAGCCATATTGATTGCTCTTGAAAATGTCACGAACCCTCATAATGTTGGGGCCATCCTAAGAAGTGCAGCTCATTTTGGGGCCAATGGCTTGCTTTTGCCTGAAGCCAAATTAGCGCAGTCGGCAGCAGCTGTACGCACCTCAGAAGGTGGATCGGAATTTGTGGAAATATTCGAAGCCCAAGATTTTAAAAAAACCTTGGGCTTACTTAAAAAAAATGGTTTTCATATTTTAACAACTTCTTCTCACGCTTCTAAAAATTTATTCGATTTAACTTGGCCTAAAAAATCTGTGATTGTTTTTGGTGAAGAAGCTCATGGTTTAAGCAAAGAGACCATGGCCTTAGGGGATATTATTAACATACCTGGAACCAATCATGTCGAAAGTTTAAATGTTTCAGTTGCCGCTGCGGTAATGCTTTCTGATTATTATCAAAAACATGCTAGGACCCATAATGAAATCACTCCACGCTTTAAATAAAAGAGTGCTCTTGGTTATTCTTGATGGCTTTGGAATAAATCCCAAGGATAATAAAAATGCCATTTTGCATGCACATAAACCCAATATCGATTTTTTATTTTCTCATTACCCGATGACCACAATTCAAGCAGGCGGCCTAGTGGTTGGATTGCCAAGTGGTGTTGCCGGCAACTCAGAAGTCGGGCACATGAACTTAGGAGCTGGTAAATCAGTGCGCCAAGATCTGGTGCGCATCAATGAAGCCATTGAAAATCACACATTGGGTTCAATGCAAGAGCTTCAAAAAATTATCGATTATGCCAAGACTCATTCCAATCGCATTCATTTGATGGGTCTTCTTTCAGATGGTGGAGTTCATTCCCACATCAATCATTTAAAAGAATTAGTTCGCTTGCTTGAGCCGCAAGGAATTGAGTTGTGCCTTCACGCTTTTACGGATGGCCGAGATACCGCCCGCGATGCAGGCGCAAAATATATTGAAGATATTTTGACAACGAAAGGGCTCAAATTCGCTTCAATGCAAGGCCGCTCTATTGGAATGGATCGCGATCGTCGATGGAATAAAATAAAAGACTGCTATGAATGCTTAATTGGACATGGCGAGTTCTCCTCTTTATCCCCCAGAGAATACCTTAGGGCCGAGTACGAAGCTGGCCGCTATGATGAATTCATTTCTCCTGTGATGTTTGATAAAAATTTGGGCATTAAAGCAGAAGATGCTGTGCTGTTTTTTAACTTTCGTCCCGATCGCGCGATTGAAATCACTCTTGCTTTAGCCGATCCCAAGTTTGATGAATTTGCGGTGCCGGTAAGACCTGGATATTTTCTTTGTATGACCCCTTATGTTCAAGATTATGTTAATCTGCCTATCCTTTTTGATAAAGAAAAAATTCCTGGCACTCTTTGTGAATACCTTTCCTCTTTAGGACTGAAACAATTTAAAATTGCAGAGACTGAAAAATACGCTCACGTGACCTATTTTTTTAATGGTGGCGATAAAAAACCTTTTCCATTAGAAGAACAAGTTCTCATCGCCTCCAATCGTGAAATTGCAACTTATGATCAAAAGCCAGAGATGAGTGCTTTTTTAGTTTTAGAAAGATTAGAAAAAGCTTTAGAAGACAAGTCGATCAGTTTTTATGTAGTCAATTTTGCCAACTCCGATATGGTCGGCCACACCGGAAACTACCAAGCTGCAATAAAAGCGATTGAGGCACTTGATACTTGCGTGTCGCGCTTAATGCAAAAGTGCACTGAAACCGAAGTAACCATGATTGTGACTGCCGACCACGGCAACTCAGATCAAATGTGCTATGAAAATGGCGATATTCACACTTCCCATACTGAAGCCCCGGTCCCCTTCTGCGTCTTTGATCCACGACTCAAAGACACCTCGTTAGAAATTGCTTCGACATGTGATAACTCTCAAGCCGATTTGCAGACAGTCTTAGGTTTAAGAGATGTGGCGCCAACTATTTTAGAAATCATGGGTATAAAGCAAGCTCCAAATTTTGAAGGTAAAAGTATTTTTAAATAGGATGAGTTATGAGTGAAATAAAAAAAATTGCAGTCTTGTGTAGTGGTGGCGACAGTCCAGGAATGAATTGTGCTATTCGCGCCGTAGTTCGCTCTGGCATTGGAGCAGGACTGGAAGTTTTTGGTATCCAAAAAGGATACGCCGGCTTGATTGAAGGAGAAATTCATCCACTTCAGGTCTCTTCGGTAGGAAATATTATTCAGCATGGTGGAACTATTTTGCAAACTTCACGCTGTCCTGAATTTCAAAAACCAGAAGGGCGAAAAATTGCAGCGACTATACTAAAGAAACACAAGATTGATGCTTTGATCGTGATAGGTGGTGACGGGTCTTTTAATGGAGCTATTTTGTTGCATCAAGAACACCAAATTCCAGTTATTGGAATTCCTGGAACCATAGATAACGATATCGATGGAACAGATTATACCATTGGTTTTGACACTGCTGTCTTAAATGCAGTAGAAGCAGTTGATAAAATTCGTGACACGGCGAACTCGCATGCACGAACCTTTATCGTAGAGGTCATGGGCCGCAAATCTCCGGCCATTGCGCTTAAGGTAGGCATTTGCACTGGGGCCGAAAACGTTATTATTCCCACTGCTCATATTGATTATGGTAAAATTGCCAATGATATCGATCGAGGTATCAAGCGTGGAAAAACTTCTTCCATTATCATTGCAGCCGAAGGTGAAGTCGAAGGTATCAGTCACACTATTCAAAAAGAACTTAAAGATAGATTCAAACTTCAGGCCCATGTTTGTATCTTGGGACACATTCAAAGAGGTGGCAATCCCACTCCCACTGATCGCTTGATTGCTTCTCAAATGGGTTATCAGTCAGTCAAGGCAATCCTGAAGGGAGATCATGCCAGCGCAACAGTTTTTAGAAATGGCAAAGTCATGATTGCTCCTTTAAAAGAATGTCTTCGCAAGAAAAATGAATTTGATTTAAGTGATGTTGAACTACTTACGACCTTATCTATTTAATTGAAGTGACTCCATCAAGCCTTCAAATGGCAGATGATAATAATCTTCATACACATAGCTTGCGTTTGGAGCAATGACTTTTAGGGATTGCTCTTGAGTTAAATTAAAAATTTCAGCTAGGTTTTGTTGTTCATTAGTTGTTAACTCAAGTGTTTGCACCTGGCCTTCCACTGAGATTTTTCCCGAGGCAAAACAATCTTCAAGTTGATTAAGTGGTAAATGTCCCGTAAGACTCCAAAGCATGACCAACAGTGGAAGCTCAAGGTAACGAAACTCTTCATCTTTAAATTTTTTTCCTTCTATTTCTCCCTCAACACAAAGAACAAATCGCTTTAGCGGAAATTTCAAATTTCTCATCCTAGACAGATAAATGAATTTCTCTTTCATTGAACGGGCATATTTACCAACTCCTACAATTTCAATTCCAGGAATTCCGTTTGAGGCATAGCCAAAAATATCTACCGGACAATACTGACCAGCGTAAGGATAAAGACTTTTAGTTCTCATGTTCACCGACACACCTCCTTTGGTTTTGACCTAGAGAGGCAAAACAACAAAAAAATACTCCACCACAAGCCCTTAATAGGAGAAAAGACTTGCGATGACGGGTGCAATTTCTGAGAATAGGTTAATCATTTTAAGTGATATTTGGGGAGCTATTATGAGCATTGACTTTCGAACAGAGCATGATCTTTTGGGAAAAAAACTGGTTCCTTCCGATGCTTATTATGGAATTCATACATTAAGGGCGATCGAAAATTTCAAAATTTCTAACGCAAAAATAAGTGATAATATTTTAATGGTGAAAGCCCTGGCCAAGACTAAAAAAGCCTGTGCTTTAGCTAATGGAGAACTTGGAACAATTGATAAAAAAATAAGCGACATCATAGCGCTGGCTTGTGATGAAATTATTATGAGCAACCGTTGCCTCAATCAATTTCCTACCGATGTTTTTCAAGGTGGTGCTGGAACATCAGTAAATATGAACGCCAATGAAGTCATTGCCAACCTTGCGTTAGAATTAATGAATCTTCCCAAAGGAAGTTATGATGTTATTCACCCCAACGACCATGTCAACAAATGCCAGTCAACCAATGATGCCTACCCTACTGCGTTTAGAGTTGCTCTTTATGATCATTTACAAGAGCTAATTTCAGCATTGATTTCTCTTAATGAATCATTCGAAAAAAAATCGTTGGAGTTTAAAAAAGTTTTGAAAATGGGACGGACTCAACTTCAAGATGCTGTCCCAATGTCCCTAGGACAAGAATTTAATGCCTTTTCGACATTAATCAAGGAAGATATCAAACTCTTATCACAAATAAAAAATCTTATCCTTGAAGTAAACCTCGGGGCCACTGCAATTGGAACAGGAATTAATACCCCAATCGAATACGCTCCTCTCGTGGTAAAAAAATTGCGGGAAGTAACTGGTCATGATTTTGTCTTGTCTGATGATTTAATTGAGGCCACTTCAGATTGCGGTGCCTATGTAATGATTTCAGGTGCGCTTAAACGAACTGCGGTCAAACTTTCAAAAATTTGCAATGACCTTAGACTTCTATCTAGTGGACCTCGCGCCGGCTTGAAAGAAATTAATCTTCCTGAACTCCAAGCAGGTTCGAGTATCATGCCAGCAAAAGTGAATCCAGTGATTCCAGAAGTCGTAAATCAAGTTTGCTTTAAAATTATGGGTAATGACCTAACGATCACACTAGCGGCTGAAGCTGGACAACTTCAGCTCAATGTCATGGAGCCAGTCATAGCTTCTTCATTATTTGAGTCCATTCATCTTTTAAAAAATGCTTGTTTTAATTTAAAAGATAAATGCATCGAAGGCATTACCGCCAATCCTGAAATTTGTCGGGCTTATGTGATGAATAGTATTGCTATTGTCACATTTCTCGATCCCATATTGGGACATGAAAAATGTGATGAGGTCGGAAGAATTTGTGCCGAAAGCAACAAGAGCGTTTCAGAAGTCGCTTTAGAACTAGCCCTCGTTACCCAGGCACAATTAGATGAAATTTTTTCCGATGAAAATATGCTCAACCCAAAGTACATCGGCAAAAGGTTTTAGCAGAACAGCAGATCTTTATTTCATATCCTTAAAAACTGCTTTGGCCATACCAATCATAGATTTTGCGGCCAGTGTTGCCTTCAATTCACGCTTGGGAGCAATGGTCACATCTTCATCTTTATGAACTTCAATCTGACCGCTTCCAGACTTGGCACTCACAACTCCTTCGCATACACACAGATAAGTTTGGGACTTGTCTTCTTCAATGAAAAACTGAGTTCCTCTAACTCCAAATGAAGCTCGCTTGGTTTTAACATCAAAAGTTTCATTCGGAGTGAGTGGCTTTATAACAGAAAAAATTTTTCCCTTTAGTAGTTCAAAGAATGTATTTTTAGGATTCAATGTTGTCACCAAGACGTGAGCTCCGACTAAACGAACAATATGACCATTTTGAAATTTCACTTCAATATAATCACCCTTTTTAGGAATGGAGACATCCATCCCCTCGGCAATCTCGGCTCCCACTTTGATTTTTTCCTTATTAACAAAAGCAGATCCTGAAATTTTAGAAACATTAGCAACGGGCATGAACCCCTGCGCCCAAGCTGAGGACTTTTGCATAATAAAAAGATGAATCAAGAAAATGGAAAGCACTATTGATTTAATTTTCATTAAAACTATCCCCTATCGATTTAGAAAAATAACAATTTATATTTTTTTCGAGCATTGAAAAATGTGCAAGGTCTAAGCGGTTAGCAAATATTTTTCGCAGTTCTTCACATCCTTTTTGAGGATTAAGACAATACTTCAAATCTTTTATGTCACAAGATAAACTGATCATAACACTATCACTTCTTTCACAAACAACTTTCTTTTTTGTTTTTTCAATAAAGCCACGAGTTAGTGATTTATCAAGGGGAAATTTTTTAAGACAAAAATCCATAAGTTTAAAAGTTTTATTAAGACATTCAATTTCACTTAAATTCCTTGGCGTTATCAATATGGCATCTTGCACACCAAATTCTTTACAAACTTCTACATATTCATATTCACTAAATCTTGGCGCAGAAATGTCGTGCTTTAAAACGGCAGCATTAAGTCGGTTGGAGAGAAATAAAAAAACGATAAAAGTCATATTGAAAAAATTCTCCTCCAAAAAGAAAGCCACCCGAAGGTGGCCTATACGTAATTAATTCTTTTAAGGACTATGATGGCCACAATCCTCTCATCTTCATGGCTTTCTCTAATCGACGAATCGCCGCTACCAGTGCAGCACTTTTCATGTTGCAATTAAATTCTTTTGAAGTTGTGTAAACATTTTCAAAAGATGCCTTCATAATTGAATGAAGTTTGCTATTAACTTCGTCTAGATCCCAGAAGAATGATTGAAGACCTTGAACCCATTCAAAATACGAAACAATAACTCCTCCTGAATTGCAGAGAATATCAGGAATCAAGAAAGCACCTTTAGCCGTAACGATGTCAATCGCTTCTTTTGTAAGAGGACCATTGGCTCCTTCTGCAATAATTTTAGCTTTGACGACATGGGCGTTATCTTTGGTGATTACTCCATCAATCGCTGCCGGAATAAGAACATCTACACTTAGTGCAAATAGCTCATCATTGGTGATGTGCTTAGTTCCTGGCATTCCCTTTAGAACTCCATTTTGCTTTACCCATTTCTCGCACTTTTCAATGTCCAGACCATTTGGATCGTAAACACCTCCAGAGACATCAGAGACTGCAACAATTTTTGCCCCCTGGGCTTTTAAATCATAAGCAGCTGGAATACCTACTTTTCCAAAACCATGAATGGCCACAGTCGTATTTTGATTTATAGTCATTCCGATTTTTTCTGCAGCAAAATTCACGCAAAACGCTACACCTTTTCCAGTCGATTCAGCTCGACCAAGTGATCCACCTAAATCAATGGGCTTTCCAGTAACAACGGCTTGATCAGTGTAGCCTTTTATTTGCGAATAAGTGTCCATGAACCATGCCATGGTCTGACCATCCGTACCGATATCTGGAGCTGGTATATCAATATGTGGACCAATGATCATGTTGATCTCGGTTGCATATCTTCTTGTCAAGGCCTGAAGTTCAGCACGAGAAAGTTGAGTTGGATCAACACAAATTCCACCTTTTGCTCCCCCGTAAGGAAGACCAACCAGCGCGCACTTAAAAGTCATAAGCATTGCTAGTCCTGCAGTTTCTGAAAGATCAACTCCTGGATGGTAACGAATTCCACCTTTACCAGGTCCTAGTGATAAATTATGTTGAACTCTGTATCCGATAAAAGTTTTAACTGTTCCATCATCAAGTCGAATAGGTACAGAAACTTGTAGTGCACGTTTAGGATATTTCAATCGCTCAGCAACGTTGGGATCAAGACCCATAATCTTGCTAGCATCTTCCAATTGCTTAATAGCATCTTGAAATAATAGACTGTCAAACAGACTCATTACGACCTCCGATTCAATTGAATAAGTGCCGTAGAGAATACTCTTAAATTTTTAAGAATTCTAGAGATTAAAAGGGAAACTGGCGTTCATCTCGATTCTTTTATCCGCGTCATTGCCATTGACTTGAGATGTAGATGAAAGGCGTGCTTTGATATTTTTTGTAACTTCCTGATCCACGAAAGCGACCCATTGAGCTTCGTTTATATTGTATTCAAAACCAGTGGTTGTACCAAGTTGAGCAAAATCTTTCTTAGTGAGTATCTTCGTTTTACCACTTGCGCTAATCGTTCCCGAGCAGTCAATCCACGGGTTTTTAACTTCAATTATCGCTTTACCTTGAAGAACGCGAGCTTTAAATTTTAAACTAATATATTTAGATACTGGTACCGAAGCATTTGGCCTAAGAGATTTTTCAACTTTGCTCATTGAATATAGAGTTGAACCTTCTTGTGCATTTTTCATTTCACCAGCAAGTCTTTTATCAGCATATCTCAATAAATTTTTAGAAATAAACTGAGACTTAACTTCAGTTGTAGGAGTTTTATAGAGTCCAGTGGATTCTAGATGCCAATTCTTTGCGTATTCTTCAGTTCGCTCCCAACTTGCCAGCGATTCACGCATACCACGCATAACACCAGCATCATCTTCCGCAAAAAGAGTTTCAGAAATCTCTTTTTTCTCCAAAGGAACTGTTAAAACTTCTTCATCAAAAGCACTGGCCGGAGCTCGAGAGATTGCAACTTTATGACTAATTTCAAAAGCCAAAACACTAGCACTTGAAAGTGACAAAGCAAGAACCAATGACAGGTGACTAAAATTTAGACATCTTCTGATTGTTGGCTTTGAATTTATGCTCAGAGTTTTCATGGCTTACACCTTTTAACTTTCCAATAAGTTCTATTACTGAATTATTATTGCAAAGGTCAGTCCACTTTACCCACTAAAGGTAATTAAGGCAAAAAAGGCCGGTTTCCCGGCCTTAATTATTTGAGATTACTGATCCATCATTTCTTTAGTTTCTTCAACCAGTGTTCTAAGTAACTCTTGAGTCTTTTGGTCTAGATTTAAGTCCTTAGATTTAGAATTCATCGCTTTCAAGAAAGCATTGGCACTAAGTCCCTTGGGCAGACCTGCAGCAGGATTTTGCGCCACAATTTTGCGCTTGGCCTTAATCAAGCCGCCGTTGCTGATTTGACGGGCCAGTTCAGAGCGCTTCGTAATCAAGCCCTCGAGCACTTTAGTCTCCAATTCATTTTTCATGTCACCAGCTTCCAGGGCATCCCATTCTAAAAGCACATACTTTTCAATATCATGCTTTTTAGCGGCTTCTTTTAAAGCGCGAGGCATTTTGGCAATTAATAAAGAGCGGTGCACTTCAGACTTTGAAATTCCAAGTGCAGCTTGGATTTTTCTTTCACTAGCTTCAGTAGCTATTTGATAATTTAAAATACCATCAGCCTTATCAACATAATGAAGTTCTTCTCGTGAAGAGTTTTCTGAAAATTGAATGGCCATCAACTCTTCTTCTGTTTTATTTTCTAAAACAAAACAAGGAGCTTTTTCAGCTTGATTAAAACTCAGCGCTCTAAAGCGTCTTTCTCCACAAATGAGACGATAGCTTCCATTTCGATCTCTGTGTAGAACTAATGGTTGTATTAGTCCATTAACTTCAATATTTTTTGCGAGGTCTTTAATAGAGTCATCATTAAACTTGGTTCTTACTTGTTCTTTGACAACTATATTTCTTAATTGGATTTCATCAAGTTTAGCACCTTGAAGAAGTCTCTCATCAGAAATTTTAAAAACATCATGGCCAATTTTATCGGCTAGATCGATCGTTTTTCTTTCTTTTTTAGATATTCGAGCAGTAAATGTCTTCGACATATTTAATTCTCCACTTCCCTGTACAAATTAATGTCTAAATTATAAATTAAGTGATTTCCAAAGTTCTTCGTAGTCCTTTCGTCCAGCAGACTTTGCGCCCATCACACAAATTGGTCTCCTCGTAGAAATTGATTCTTGCATTTGAACCATGTTTCTAATCATCGGAGTAATTTGAAATGACTGGGACAACTCCTCCATGCGAACTTTTTCAATTTTTCGGCGAGGATTAACCATTGAAGGAATAATCGAAAATTCTAGACTTGGATTTTCAGTTTCTTTAATGATCTCAAAAGTGTCCATTAACTCTTCAAGACCATCTATAGAATAATCTTGAGCTTGTGTTGGAATAAGAACTCGATTTGAAGCTACAAGAGACATGATCAACTCATCTCCTAGCATTGGCGGCGTATCGATAACGACATAGTCAAAATCGAGATGAGCTTCTTGCAATCTTTTTCTAAGCAAGCGCTCCTTTCTTCCAGCTTCTTTTCTAATTTCACCTTCTGAAAGGATCAGTAACTTAGAAAGATTGGCAAGATGTCTGCTGGCAGGAATGATCTTTATATTCTTATAAAGTTTTCCTTCCATTTCGGGTTTTACGATAACATCTTCAATTCCGACATCGCCGATAAGCCACTCTGGAACTAAAGTACGTTGAATCTGAACCCCAAAAGTTGAACTGAGGTTGGCTTGAGAGTCTAAGTCAATGACTAAAACTTTGTAGCCTTTGTTAGCGAGATGACAAGCGAGTTGGTAACATTGCATAGTTTTACCAACGCCACCTTTGTTATTGCCGATCGTGATAACTTCCATGAATCACTCCTGTTGTGTAATAGCTATTTAAAATGTTCGGCCATTACAAATAAGATGTCAAAGAAAAAATGCCCCTACAAAAAACAGTAGGACCTAAATTTTTTTTCATTCAATCGGCAAGTGCTAACCGATGACAGAATTTAGTTGCTGCTATATCGTTAGAGAAAGACTTTTTTTATCTCGGAAAAAATATGAAAATCAAATCCTCACTCGCTTTAATTTTTACTGTCATTTTATTGGCATCTTGTGCCCATCATTCAAAAAATTTTTCTCAAAAAGATATATCACTTTTTACCATGAACTCTACCGCTCCCATTGTTGGCAAAACAGTTAGTGGGCAAGAAATTTACCTCGGCGGCTTTTCAGGTTTAAGTTTCATTGAAGAAAAAAATGGTGCCTATTTTTTTAATACCATTACCGATCGCGGCCCCAATGGTTGGAGCGAGGGTAATGAGCGTCCTTTTTTACTTCCAGAATTTTCCCCGCAAATCGTAACCCTTAAAGCAATTGCCGGCACCCAGACATTATCGGTCGTTAAAACACTGGAGCTCAAAAAGAAAAATGGCAAGCCGTTGAGTGGACTGCCAAATATGCGGTTGGAAGAAAATCCAACAGACCTATATGGATTGATGTATTCAATTGATCCTGATGGGCTTGATACGGAGGCACTAACATCGGATTCGGAAGGTGGATTTTGGGTGGGAGAAGAATACGGCCCCTCGCTAGTTCACTTCAACTCTGAAGGCAAAATGATCCGTCGTCTTAGTCCTGGAAGTGATATTCCCAAAATCTATGCTGAAAGACGACCCAATCGTGGCTTTGAAGCCATTGCCAAAATCGACAATCGACTTTTTGGATTTTTGCAAAGTCCATTGCCAAAAGAAAATCAATTTTCGCGAATTGTTGAAGTTGATACCAATTCCAATAAAGCAGTCGCCGAATATTTTTATCCTTTTGAAACGGGCAATGATAAAATTGGCGATGCTGTAATGGTCGGCAAAAACAGCATACTGGTCATAGAACAAAATGGGAAAACGGGGAATCTTAGCAGTAAGCTCATCTATAAAATAACCTTAAAGGACAGCGATGCGCTGGTTGAAAAAAAGCTCATTGCCGACCTCAAAAGCACACCCTTTAATAACGTAGAAAAAGTTGAGGGCCTAGCACTCATTAACTCTCACACAATAGCACTAACTTATGATAACGATTTCCAAATTGATGGAAAAACTGATCGACAATCCGGAATTACTCCTCTAAATAAACTTCAAAACCAATTGCTGATTCTCAATATTGATGAGGATTTGAGCACGGAATCTAAATAAGCTTGCGGAGATTGCCATGATTAAGGAATGCGATGTTACAGAAGTAAAAACTAAAATCGATGCAGGTGATAATTTTCAATTCATAGACTGTCGGGAGTTACCTGAGTGGATAGATGCCCGCATTCCAGGTGCCACTTTTTTGCCACTTTCAGAATTCGAGGCAAAGTACCAAGATGTACTAAAAGATAAAGACCAAGATATTGTCATATATTGTCGAAGTGGTAAAAGAAGTTTAAACGCATGTATGTTTTTACTTTCCAAAGGCTACACCAACTTGACCAACGTTGAAGGCGGAATTATTAGCTGGATTCAATCCGGCTATCCTACTCAAAATGGATAATGACTATGCTCGACTTATTTCCAGATGATGAAAAGGATGACCATAAACCGACAATCAGCGAAGAAGAACTCTCTGACCAAGAAGTTTTAATTGAATTGCAAAATCTAAAAACGCAACTAAGCGATAAAGTCGTAGTGCTTGGTCATCACTATCAGCAAGATGATGTCATTAGCTTTGCAGACATCACTGGGGATTCGCTGCAGTTAGCTCGCATTGCCTCTGAACTCACAGACAAAGAATTTATTATTTTTTGCGGTGTTCACTTTATGGCAGAAACGGCCGACATGCTTACCGGACCTCACCAAAAAGTCATTTTACCAGACCTGCGCGCTGGTTGCTCCATGGCCGACATGGCCCGTAGTAGTGAAATCGAAAAAGCCTGGAGATTTATTTCTAGCTCGACTAAAGACAAAGTTGTTCCGGTGACCTATATTAATTGTGCTGCAACCCTAAAAGCTTTTGTTGGTGAGCACGGCGGAAGTATCTGCACTTCATCCAATGCCGAAAAAGTCATTCGATGGGCCCTTGATCAAGGAGAAAAATTACTTTTTTTTCCCGACCAACACCTAGGTCGCAACACTTGCTTTAAAATGGGAATACCGCTTGAGGAAATGGTGGTCTACAATCCCAACAAGCTCAACGGTGGACTAAGCGCCCAAGATATTTCTAAGGCAAAAGTGATTTTGTGGTACGGCTTTTGTTCGGTACATCAAGGATTTTCACTCGATCAAGTCAATGCCATCAAGGAAAATGATCCCAATATGACAGTCATTGTTCATCCCGAGTGCAATTTTGAAGTGACTCAAGCCGCTGATGATTACGGTTCAACTTCTTATATCATTGATAAAATTTCCAAAGCTGCTCCCGGATCAAAATTCGCGATAGGAACTGAGATTAATTTGGTGAATCGACTCGCACGAGAATTTCCCGATAAAACGATTGTCTCTTTGTCCCCCTATCAATGTCTTTGTACGACTATGTATCGCATCAGACCGCGATGGCTACTTGCCAGTTTCCGTGCAATTCGAGACTATAAGCCCATCAATATTATTTCTGTTCCAGATGATATCGCGCGTTCATCTTTAAAAGCGCTCGATCGGATGTTGGCAGTAAAGTAAATTATTTAAGGTCGGTTAAAAATGATCTACGCTGATTACAACGGAAGTGCTCCTCTTTCTAACGAGGTCAGACAATATTTATTGAAGAGATTTGATAAAGGGCCCTTTGCAAATCCCAATGCCATTCATTACCTCGGGGTAAAAACTCTTATGGGAATGGAAAATGCCCGCTCTGCCTGCGCCAAAGTTCTGGGGGCAGATTTTGATCAAATTATTTTTAACTCCGGCGCAACCGAAGGAATCTCAACTGTTTTTCACTCCGTGCTTTCTAATGAAAATCAAAAAAAAATAATTATCATTTCTGGCATCGAACACTCTGCAGTCACTAATACCGCCCACTATTATGCTTCACGTGGATTTATTGTCAAAACCTTGCCAGTGAATTCTGATGGTCGAGTAGATCTTGAATGCTTTGCTCAATGGCTTAAGTTAGAAACTGGAAACATTGCCATGGTAGCGATTATGGCTGCCAATAATGAAACTGGAGTCATTCAGCCCTATCAAGAAATCAATACTCTTTGTCTCGAAGACAATATTCCTTTTTTATGTGATACCACTCAGTACATAGGCAAAACTCCCTTTAATTTTAAAGAATCGAATCTCGATTATGCCGTTTGTTCAGGTCATAAACTTGGCGCCATGACTGGAACTGGAATTTTGTTAGTCAAAAATCCCGAAAAGCTTAATCCCCTTATTATCGGAGGAGGTCAGGAAAAAGGTCATCGGGGAGGAACTCAAAACTATTTAGGGAATGAAACTCTTGCCGTTGCTTTGGCGACAATCGAAAAAAATTTTGACAATATAAGTGCTTTAACCAAGAAAAGAATGGAATTTGAAGCTGCCCTAAAGCTAGCCTTCCCCTGCGTGGTTATCATTGGCGAAAAGGCTCCTCGTTTGGCAACCACAACATATATTTCTTACCCTGGAATTCATGGCCAGGCAGTGCAGATCGAACTTGAATCCCTGGATATTTTTGTAACCACCTCCTCTGCATGCTCCGACAATATGCCCATTACTTCAAAAGTTCTAAAGGCGATGGGTATAAGCGACGACATCGGTCGTGGAGTGGTTCGTATCAGCCTCTGCTTAAATTCTCCTTTGGAATATTATGATCAGCTAACTGATGCATTGATAAAGTCCTACCGCAAATTAAATAAGGTCAATAGTTTTTAAAATGAAATCAACAATGAAACATCTACTTCTTTATATTCTCTTGTGTCTTTTGGGAACCTCTTGTTCTCATACTAAAAAGCAAGAAACCTATGCTATAACTACTGCGAACTTGGGAATAATGAAAAATCACCTGGCTCCTTTTCCTGTTTATCTTATGGATCATTTTGAAAGTCGAACCGAACTTGAAAAAAAATATTCCAAAGATATTTTCGTTATTCATACTGGCCACTTGCTCAAGGCGAATCTTTCCAAGAGCGAAAATGAAAAAACGTTGAACTCTTTAGCGGAAAGGGGAATTAATCTTATTAATTTAACTCTTGAAGATTTTATCATTGCTGATCGACAGGGCATTAAGTTTGAAAAATATCCACAGGCATTTCTCAACAGTACGATCATTGATATAAATCAAGATTCCCTCGTCAATAACGCTAATATTCGTCCCTATTTTTTGATTGATGATGTCGCGTTCATTGGATTGAGCGATGATAAAGTTTCCAAAAGTCTTTCTAGGGAAAAATTTATTATCGATGATTATGTTCTAGCTATTTTAAAAGTCAAAAAAACAGCCTCAGCGGCAACTTTGCGTCACCCCATAAAATCTTTTATCGTCATCCACAATATTGGTGAGAAAATTGACGAAGTTATGAGTCGCTTGCCTCCTAGTTTTCTCAACTCATTGGCAAATTAAAAGATGATCACCGTTCCAAACTGGACTTAAGTCGCTTTGACAAATTCCAGGCTCCTGATCTTGCAAAAATGATTCTCCTCTAGGACAAGCTGGCTCCCCCTTTTCCCCGCAGTGATTTTGCCCGCAATAACGCGATCCTCCTCGAGGACATTGATAATCGACGACTTGATACCAGCCGAATCGACACTCATCACATTTGTCAGGTAAAACCTCTTGGCAGTTTTTGTTAACTTGATAGCACAAGTGGGCCGAGCCATTGCTAAAATGGTCATTTATTTTTCCAACATAAAGACTTCTGCTTTCTTCAAAACTCTCTTCGTTGATACGCAAAAGACTTAGATTGGGAAAAAGCTTATTGTCTCGAGCAGCTTGGTATTTTTCATGAATGATTCCAGCATTAAGGTTGGGTAATAAAAACGTCCAGACAATATTTTTTTCATTATGAGAAAAACTGAGACTAAGTTTAAAATTTTCTAATTTTAGCTTTAAATTCTTGATTGCGATTAGCTCAAGCCATGAAGTACTGACGGGACTTTCAGGACAGGAAGAATCACTTTTTAACTCTAAAATTTTCAAGACTCCAATAATTTTTTTGTAGGGTACACGATAATATAGGCAGTGAGTTTTTATTTTAACCCCACCGTCATCTACCATCTTCAATGTTAGAATCAATGATTCTACCCCCAGTGGTTTTTCAATCATCTGATCGTTATTTTGAAGACCCAGAACTCGGTGAGCATAAAGCCATTCATGATAAATTTTCAATTCAAGAGAAATAAGATCATCGACAGGTTTAGTAAAATCTAAGCATCCCTGGATAAAGAAAAGAATCAAAAATAATATGAGTCCAATTTTATTCATTTGGACTCTCTCATGCAGCGAAAGCCAACTTCAAAGTGCTGACTTATAATTGAAGGTTCAATCGCTTTAAAATCAAAATGGCGGATATCGAATCCCTCTCCATCCCAACCTGCGCGAAAACCCAATTTATGCCAAGGTGATTTGAAATTAAAATGCATTGATGAAGCCTTCAAGTTGCTATCGGGATCTATTGGATTGCGAAAAGCTTCAAATCCCCCCCCCATCGCATCCATTAAACCTGTCCAAGTTGGTTCACTGAAGTTAAGCCGATAGGGAAATTTACTAATGCATTCGTTGGCATAAAGATAATGACAATTAGGCTTAAATTCACTTTTTTTCTTGGTCCAATAATATGGAGAGCGCTTGATTTTTACCGGATTATTTTCTGCTAAATCCATTGGTAAAAAAGTAGCTGCATCAAAATAATGGGCAAGCATCAATTGCTTGCCTCTGAATGAACAGTAACCTAACATTTGATCCATGGTTAAATCGGTAGCTGGCAAAAATAAATCATTGCCATCTTTTTTTTTCAATCCGTGCACTTGATCTAAATTTCCAAAATCAATCCACTCATTAATTTCCGAATGAGTAATTAAGTGACGGTCGATATAAATGTTTTGATCAAAATTATCAAACTTATAATCATCTTCTTGGACTTCCTCGCCATAGGCATACATACGCTTTGGCAAAAAGACTTCGTGGCATGAATCTGATAAAAAAAGATTTAATTTTTGCGAAGTTTGATTATCTTCAATCGTAAAAAGATATCCACTAGCAGGTAATTGTTGATGGACTGTGTTCGATTTGGTCAGGTAACGGTAAATTTTTTCTTGCGACGATCTTTCACCAATGGGACTAACAAAATGAAAATCCAACTTCTTGTAAAATTTATCAATACATTGAAGGATCATCGGGTGACATCGCAAAAGAGATTCATCAAAAATGGTATTAATTTTAAAATAATTCAAGCACTCTTTTTTTAGTTGAACCCACTCCCTTGAATCTTCACCATCTTGCCAAATCCGATGAATCTCGGAAGAGTTTTTCAGAAGTCGCTCAAGCCCCTGTCTTTCTTGAATGAATTGCTCGGTCTTGGGTTTGTCAATCCATTGGATTTTTAGATTTTTCCATAGAAAAAAGAACGAAACGGCACAAAGTGACAGAATGAAGATCGAGAGGAAGAATCTTTTGAAATTTTTCATAAGAGATTACAATTATAACTAACAATCTCCTCAAAGGAAATAAGCATGAGCCCTCTTAATTGGATTCAAAAAGCAACTGATCAAATCGACACTCAGTCTGAAATACTTTCTTTTGGCGATTACATGGAAATTTTTGAAAAAAATCCTAAACGTGAATGCCGACCAACTTATGAATTCATCAAAGATATGATAAAACACTACGGCCAATACGAAGATGGCTCATTCAAGCTTTTTCACTTAGATCATCCCGACTCTCCTCCTGTTTTTGGTCAAACCAAAGTACAGCAAGCTTTGTGGCAGAATTTAATTAATTTCTCGGAAGAAGGATTTAATAATAAATTTATTTTGTTAATCGGTCCTAACGGATCTTCAAAATCCTCTATTGTTAAAAAATTATTTAAAGGTCTTGAGGACTACTCCGAATCTGAAGAAGGTAAGCTTTTCAGTTTTAGTTGGATTTTTCCAATTGAAAATTATATCAAAGGCAGCTTGGGTCTAAATAGCACCATCCGTGACTCAAACCTTCAAAGCTTTGCCTATCTCGAAGATAAAGAAATTTCTGCCATAATGCCTTCAGAATTAAAAGATCACCCACTCCTGCTCATTCCTCGCGAATACCGCCAAGAGTTATTAGAGAGTGTGCTTAAAGATGATGTCCGTCTTTTAGAATCTGTCCGAAAATCATATTTTTATCGAGGTGATCTTTCAAAGAGAAATCGAATGATTTACGATGCTCTACTAAAAAACTATAAGGGCAAACATCAAGAAGTTTTGAAGCACATACGAGTAGAGCGCTTCACCATAAGTAAGCGTTACTCAACAAGTGCCGTAACCATAGAGCCTCAAATCCATGTCGATGCTCGCATGCAACAAATCACCATGGATAAAAGACTTCAAAGCTTGCCACCGAGTCTTCAATCACTAAATCTCTTTTCGCTTCAAGGTGAAGCCGTACTGGCCAATCGCGGAGTGCTGGAATATTCCGATCTTTTAAAAAGACCGCTTGATGCTTATAAATATCTCTTGATGACAATGGAAACTGGATCTATTAATCTGCAGGGAATTCTTACTGAGCTCGATATCTTTTTTATTGGGACTTCTAATGAAATTCACTTAGCTGCTTTTAAGCAACACCCCGATTTCAATTCATTCAAAGGTCGCTTTAATTTTGTAACTGTTCCTTACTTAATGAATGTTCGTGATGAAGAAAAAATTTATCTAGAACAAGTTGAGGGGGTAAAAGATCGGTCTATCTTTTCACCACATGCTCTGAATGCTCTTTGTCTTTTTTCAGTCATGTCGCGATTGAGAGTTTGTCAGACCAAAAATTATGTCGACAAAAAATTAGCCAATATTGCAACTAATCTTAGTCCGCTAGAAAAAGCACTGTTTCTTGCTAATATTGAACTTCCAGAAAGACTCGACATTGAATCCAAGCAAATCTTAAAGCAAGGCCGAGATGAAGTTTGCAATGAATATGTTTACGACTCTCTATACGAGGGAAAATTTGGACTGAGCCCAAGAGATGCCAAGCACATAATTTATAAACTGTCTTCCCAGCATCAAAATGTTACGTTTGTTGAAACGCTCGACCAGCTTCAACAATTGATTTTGAAAAAAAGTGAATACGACTTTCTCAACATGGCCCCCCAAGCCGACTATCATAACCCAAGCCGCTTTATTGAAATTATTAAAGATTATAATCTCAATATTTTTGATCGTGAGTTAAGAAACTCCTTAGGTCTAGTGGATGACCGCTCTTATGAAGATTATATCAAACGTTATGTTGAAAATATTAATGCACTCATCAAGGGTGAAAAAATTAAGAATACGACTACTGGGAAATTTGTTGAGCCTGATGATTTTTTTATAAAAGAATTTGAAGCCGCAATAAATTTAAAAGAAGAGCCAAAAACCTACCGATCTCTTCTCATCTCAAAATTGGGCGCATACTCTCTCGACAACCCAGGAAGAACGATTGTATACACTGACGTTTTTCCCGACTTGGTCGACAGACTCCAGGAATCTTTTAGAATTGAACAGAAGAAAGTTATCGTTTCAATTTCTAAAAATATGGTTTTCTTTGAAGCAGAGTTTGCGAAAAAAGTTGATCCCAACAGAGGAACCCCATTATCTGACGAGAATCGCAAGCAAATAAAAACGGTACTTAAAAATTTAGAAACTCGTTATGGGTACACTGAAGGTGCTGCAATGTCATTGCTTAATTTTTTAATCAAAGAACGATATTAAAATTCATTCATGAGTATTTTAAATAAATCCTATCGCGATGATAAGTTCGAAGTCCACCACCTGGTGGACGAAGAACATCATGGATTGAGGCTAGACCAATTTCTTGGCCTTTATCTCGATTCATTCTCTCGGGAGATGATCAAAAAAAAAATAGCAGCTAAAGAAATCACCATTATTGGACGCCCTGGCGTGCACAAACCGTCGACCATTCTTCACCATAAGGAGGAAGTGATTATTCGCTTTTTTAAAACCAAGTATGAAGATGAATTCTGGCGAGGCAAAAAATTAGATCTCGAAACTGTTCCCCAAATAGTTTTTGAAGATCAGGACTTGATTGTCATTTCAAAACCGGCTTTTATGTCTACTCATCCGGCCGGAAGGCATGTTTTTAATTGCGCTACCGTATATTTTGAAATGAAGTTCAATCAAACTATGCATTCACTTCATCGAATTGATAGAGAAACTTCTGGCATATTAATGTTGGGAAAAAATCCCAAGATAGCAACCGAGATGATGACTCGCTTTGAGCAAGATGATGTCAAAAAGTGTTATCTCTTCATTGGTAAAAAATTAAAAAACTACCAAGGACTTAAAGAATTTACCGCTAATGAACGCATGGCTTCGCCAGATGAGGGTCTTAAAAGAGTGGTCGTTGAAACTTATCCAGAAGACTCAAACCAAGGCAAACATGCCCGAACATTTTTTTATATTCTCGAAGATTTCGACGACTATGTCATCGGCATTGCTTGTCCCCAAACCGGTAGGCAGCACCAAATCAGGGTTCACGCTAAGGCCCACGGCATTCCCCTAATTGGCGACAAGCTTTATTTGGGGTCTTATGAGATGTTTCAACGATTTAAAGATCAATTGGCCGATGAAGAAGATTACCATCTTATGGAAATTCCTCGCCATGCACTCCACGCCATCGCCCTTAAAATTCCTTATAAAGGCCAGGATAAATTGCTCATGACCAAGATCCCAGGTGATCTAAAACAATGGATTGAACAAAAATCTAAGCTTTCCATTGATAAACTCGAAGAAAAAATCGTTGAAACTGTTTTAAAATACTACGCAACTTATTCAAAATAGCATTGTAAATTATTCATTATCCTCTATTAAATTTTCATTTTTTTTGCTTTAATGATCTCGAATTCAATTCCTTGGGAGTTAGCATGAAAACAATCTTTTTTCTGATTTTTTTAACTTGTGCAAGTTTTTCTGCAGCTGTTTTTAGTCAAACTCAACAGGTTGAAGCGATTGAGTTATTAAACTCGAGTGATTTCTCTCCTTATGATCAAACTTACCAAACTCAAATCTTAAATTTTAGAAAAGTTAATGCTGGAATTTTTAGCGGTGCTCGCTTACAAACGTTAGAAGATCACCGTTATCTAAGAAGCCTTGGAATAAAATCAGTGATCAACCTTCAGGGGGGAGACCTTCATTCTAAACTTGGTAAAATTATTCCTTGGTCAGAACAGGGGGAATTGCCTGAAGTGATCGAGAACGAAAGAAGAACATCTGTTTTGTTGGGAATGAGCTTCGTCAATATTCCTCTTAATTCATTGGATCCAGTTAGTCGTAATGACGATAAAGCAATTGATGGTATTCTTGAATACATGAACGATGTTAAACACCAACCTCTTTATATTCATTGTGAGCACGGTGCAGATCGAACTGGATTACTCATTGCTCTTTATCGTGTTAAGTATGAAGGAATCGATGCTCAAACAGCTAGAGCAGAATGGATAAAAAACGGTCATAACTTTCTCCACCGAATGTTTACTGGAGATCTCGATACATACTTCTTTCAGAAAATTAAAGAGTTCGATCAGTAAAACTCTGAAGCACTAAGGAAATTTTTGCTTTAAATAATTTAGCACACCAAAGGGGCCGATATTTTCCTCACCTTGAAGGATGGTTGTTGGTTTGTAAACTAGGCGATCTAGAATTGTTGAAATATTAGATACTCCAACAGAATTTTTAAAGGACTTAAACATCGCTTGATCGTTGAGCGAGTCGCCGAAAAAGACACACTCATCGGCAACTGGCAGTTGTCTTTTTAAATAATGCTCTACCGCCAAATATTTTGAAACTTCTCCACACCAAAAATTTAAGTGAACATTTGATGTTGAAAAATTTATTTGATGATTTTGCATAAATTCTTCAATATGTTCAAAGAGTACACCTTCTTGCAAGTCATGCAACTCAATGGCGCGATCAGTTTTTCTTCCAAAACTGTCAGCAGAAAGTTTAGTTTGGGGAAAGGCTTTGGTTAGTTCCTTACTAAATTCAGCTAATCTCAAAACATCACTTTGGCTTACTAGGCACTCTTCCGTGATAAAAGAACCACGGCGAGAAACGATGGCGCCTCCACCTTCGACGATAATATCTTTCAAGTATGGAAAGTGGGTCAGCAAGAAATGTCCCCACGATAAAGAGCGACCGGTGACAATCACCAAGGGAATATTTCTTCTTTCTAAAAATGATAGTAAATCAAAAAAAACGGGACTTAAACTTTCTTTATAAGTTAGAGTCCCGTCAAAATCTGAAAAAATAATTTTATACATTTTATTATTCTATGGGGTAAGCCACTCCAAAAAAGAGGCCGGAGAAACTATCCTTTAGGCCGATGATGGCTTCAGCGTTGGCGGTCAATTGTTTATCTTCAGGCCCGATATCAACAGGCAGTACGCCAGAAATTCCAAAATTGGCACTTAGAACGGAGTTATAAGTTTTATTACCTCCATCCAGACTAATTCCATAGGGAAGCGAGAAATATGGAAAAGCCTCCTTGCCCCAAAATGTAAATCCTTTGGATATTGATGGCGCTACTCCAATAATATTTTTTCGAGAACTGAACTCTTTTGAGTTTTCAAGGTAGGTCTTGATGGAAACTCGAGGTTGAGTTTGGTAGTCAGGATAAAGCTCTATGTCGTAACCAGCAAAGAGTCTTCCACTGCGCTCTCCTCCGGCCATTCCTAAACCCACGTCGATCGTGTTCTTTTCATTTATTTTTTGTGTGTAGCGTGTTTGCAGGCCGATTCCCCCACCTACCGAAGTAATGCCAGTGAATTCCGCTGAAATCAGTTTAGTTTCGGCCGGTAAAGGAAAGGAAGAAAGTCCAATGCCATAAGCGTGAGCGATGGCGCTGAAGCTGATGGAGATTAAAAGAGCAAATAATTTCATAACAACCTTCCTAACTAACCATAATCTATATAGTTTTATTAAATAGGACATTTTTCAAAGAGTCAAAAATTTGATTGACGAAAACTTGGCAATTCTCTATAACCTAACCCTATCCCATATGGTGGCTGTAGTTCAGTCGGTAGAGCACTAGATTGTGATTCTAGGTGTCGTGGGTTCGAGCCCCATCAGCCACCCCATTTAAGTGAAAACCCTCGCAAGAGGTCGATCATAATTAGCCCGGTTTAACCCACCGGGCTTTTTTTATTAAGTCTACTTCAATACACTCTCTAATCGATCCAAAGATCCATTCCATCCCATTTGAAAACTTCCATGAAAATCATTAAACATTTTTATTTCTTCAGGTAGAGCATTGATGGGATACCATCTAATTTCAATTTTTGAATTATTGTCATCAACTTTTAAAAAATTAATTGTGGTCAATAACTCAGCAGGCATTAATGGTGCCATCGGGTGCCTAGTGATTTCACCTCTAGCATTTGAAAATGTAGTCACATAAATCAAACGGATATTTTTAACAATATCAAAGTAATAAACTTTTCCCCAAGACTCGTTGCTGTCTTCTGCAATCATACTGAAGTGATAATACCCACCTCTTTTAAAACTCATATCACAATGACCTATTTTTATTTCTTTAGGTCCATACCAACTGGCCATATGCTCTGGTTCTGTAAACATTTTCCACATAGTATTTAAATCGGCGTTGAATTCGCGTGAAATGATAAATTCATTGGGAATAATTTCGCCAGTTAGCTTTGCTAACTCAGCTTCAAATTTCATTTGATGTTCCATATTGGCAACGATCGCAAAATCTTTGACAGATTCATGTACTTTTTGATCATCAATAACTTGTATGAATTCTACTTGAGTTCTTTTTGAATCAATCGCTTTAAAAAGTGCTGTAACTGTAAACTGTGGATGAGAATTATGTCGGATCACAATTTTTTTCATAGGGATAATTTCACTATAAACGTGATCATTTTGATAGTTTTCTCCATTTGGGCCATGCATGACAAAAGACCATACACCATTTTCTTTAAATTCATGTTTTGAAGTTGTTTGTGTGAATCCTCTTGGTCCCCACCAATTATTTAAGAAATTAATGTCACTCCAAATCTTCCATACTATTTCTAAAGGTGCATTAAATATGCGATTCGTTCCTAAAGTTCTATTTTTAACTTCATCATTTTCGATTGCCATTTTTCTTCTCCATTTTTTTTTAGTTTATGATTTAACCAAATAATTAAATAGATGTCACTTGAATGGAGAGGCTGATGGAGAAGACAATCATGATGGGAGCGTTTTAACCCACCAGAAAAATCCCAAATTCATTGGTACTTCAGCTTTTAAAATTTTATAGAAACTTCACGTACAAAAATCTCATTAAATATCCTAAGAAATGCCATGGCCAACTGAAGTAGTTTTCTGTCAGTATAACATTATGAATATTTTGTCTGAAAAAAGAATAATGAACTTTGAGGTGTCACGCGTTTGGCCGATCCTTTCGGATACAGCCAATTTGAATCGTAAGATAGGACTTGCCCCCATGAACTTCACCACAATCAGTGGTGTAAGGCACGGTCAGCAGAAAATATTTGGGATAAACCTTCGTTGGACAGAGGCTCCTTGGGAATGGAAACACGAAAGTTGGCTTAAGAATAAGCGAATTTATTCCACTGGTTTTTTTCACTCGATCGAAGGCTATTTTGAAATTAAACCGCTCTCAAATTCGCAAAGTCAGGTGTTGGTACAGTTTACTATTCATCATAAGTACACTTTACTCGCAAAACTGTTAAATAAGAGCACTCAAAGTATAATCAAGAAATTATTGGATGAAGTTGAAAAAGGTGCAGAAACTTATCAGATCAGCCACGAAATTCCCACCATAGCAAGTTTTTCAGATTGGCTAGCACAAGCCCAACTCATTGAACGCGCTCGCATTGCTCCAAAATTCGTTGCACGAATGATAGGGTCAAGCTGGCAGGATATTTTGCACGAGGCTCTTTCACCGGCCATGCGTAATCGGTTATCGCTGCGCTTTGATGCTATTTGTCCTCACTGCCAAGGCGCTAAAAAAAGTGTTACTCGTCTGATCGATTTGTCAGAGCGCCTAGAGTGCGAGAGTTGCAAGATTAATTTTACAGTGGGAAGCCAAGAGAGCATTGAAGTCTCCCTGCGTGACAATATGCTTTCTCCAGAGCAAGCGAGCGTTGATTTTTGTAGCGCTGATGTAACTCACAAACCCACCATTTTATTTCAGCGCATGGGCGGTGAATGGCGGGAAAATTTGAAGTTTAAACCAGGAAATTATGCAATCAAAAAAAAGGGTGAGGAGCGTGTAATCAATTTGATAGTTGATGGGACATTGGATCGACTACTTATTGACGTAGATTTACTTTGGAATGATCCAAATCTAGAGCGTCTGTACTCACATCCAGAGGTGGAGCTGCTTTCGCGGCACATGCCGCTCATGGATCACATAATGATTGAGCAACTTGATTTTAACAGAGGGCCCCTAATTGTGTCGGATTTGATTTTGTATAATGAGTTTCAAAAAATGATTCCTTCAGAGTCACTAGTTACGGATTTCCCGATAGAGATGGGAAGCAAGGCTCTACTTTTCACAGATGTTGTGGGGAGCACAGAGCTCTACTATAAATTAGGCGATACCAAGGCTTTCCAACAGGTCCGCGAAAGCTTTCTTTTGATCGGTGAAGTGACTAAGCGTAACGAGGGTGTATTGGTTAAAACAATTGGAGATGCCACAATGTTTGCGTTTTCCTCTGGTGAAGCAGCTCTTCGAACTGCTATTGAAATTCAAGAGGCTAATAAAGATCGCGCCTTGAAGTTGAGAGTTAGTTTGCACTACGGACCATGCTTGTCTGTGGGAACACAAGAAGGCCAAGATTTTTTTGGCGACACTGTTAACATCTGTGCGAAAATTCAAAGCGAGGCGCAAGCCGGGCAAGTTGTATTTGAAGAGAGCTTATGCCAAGAAATCTCACCAAGATTTTGGCAGAGCTTGGAACCCCAACTAGAAAAAGTCCCTTTAAAACTCAAAGGTGAAAGCAGTCGCTCCTTTTTACTTTATCGCCTAAGCTTGAATTGATGGAAGAAGTTAAAAAACCCCTCGTGACAAGAGGGGTTTTCAAAGTTTTAAAATCACCCCATGGCGGCTTAACAAACCAATATTTGGGGGGGAGAAGTAATTCTTCCTTTTTTTATCGGTAGCTTGTTGCAATTCGATCTAAGATCACTTCAGGAATTTCTTGCCCGTCTCCAGTGGCTTCATATTGATTCATGACTGCTTCATGGAAATCTTCAAAACGACCAGGGTTCACTCTATTTACAAATGCGTTTGAAAGAATAGAATAATCAAGTTCACACTCTTCAATTTTTTCAATCAAAACATCTACCAGTTCAGCAAGTGACATAGTAGCAGGATTACAATCTAATTCGATGTCTGAAGTTCTTAGGTAATCGAGAATCATATTCTTTTCTTGCATACTTTCCATCCTTTGAAAAATGAGTGTTGGTTGTTTTTTCTATTTTATGCATGTTTTCCATTTTTAGGAAGATCAAAATAAAAAGTACTTCCTTTCTTTAGCTGACTTTCAACTCCAATAGTGCCCCTATGCATTTCTATGATACCGCGAGAAATAAATAATCCCAACCCTAGTCCGCCACTGCGTTCAGCGTAATCTCCAGCCCCACGAGAAAAAGCATCAAAGATAATTTTTTTAAAGTCATCTGAAATTCCTGGCCCTTGATCAATGACTGAAACGCGAATCGCTTTAGGCAATTCTTCAAGTTTTACTTCTATGATAGTCTCTGGCGGGGTGTACTTGCTGGCATTATCCAGAAAATTATTTATGACTTGATAGATTCTAATTGAGTCTAGCAGGTGCATGAAGCAATGATCATGAGATTTAGTGAAATGAATTTTTCGATTGGGCTCTCTTACTTGAAAATCTCTAATCGAATCTAAAACAATGTCTTCCAGGCTTTTTAATTCCAGCTGCAAAACAAAGGCTCCCCTTTCCAAGCGTGAAACATCTAATAGCTCAACAATTAATCGGGAGATGCGGTCAACTTGAGTGCTCAGTCTTTCCAACATTGGCATATCTATGGCAATACCTTTAGCCAGTTGTCTTTTTGCCAATTGAACGATTAAAGAAAAAGTAGTCACGGGTGTTCGTAACTCATGAGCTGCGACATCTAAAAATCTATTTTTTGCCATCAAAGATTGATCTGCCAATAAGCGAAAGGCAACAACTTCACTTTCCATGATATGGCGTTTTGTAGTATCGATTGAGATTACCATTCCCGCCATGATTGAGCCATCTTGTCTAAAGACAGGAGCCGCATTGGCCTCTATTACCCGATCAGGTTGACCAGTATTTTTTATGATGAGTTCCTCTGACAATGTTTTGCCACTAGCGATGGCCCGAACAAGTGGAATTTCATCATAGCTATACGGCTTGCCATCAAAATGAAAATATTTGCTACTCAATACCTTTTCAGAATGAGCCTGATCTTCATAAATTAAATCGCGAATAAATTCAGCAGACTTATTGATGTATCTCACTTCTCCAGAAGGAACATCGGTGATGACAATACCAATCTCGCTTTGATCTAAAGCTGCATTAAAAAGAATTTGGAGATCACTCATTTTTTGATTAAGAATTTTTTCTTGAGTAATATCTGTAAAATGCACCACGATCTGACTAAGTTTTCCTTCGTCACTAAATTCTGGAAAGGCATTACAAAGAACCCAGGTAGGCTCTTCTAAATCTGGCTTTTTCACTCCCATAACCTTGGCTTGCATCGGTACAAGATTTAATCGAACCAGATTTACTGGATAGTCCTTAATCTCCACGGTTGAGCCATTTTCATAGATGAAGTTCCATCTAGGGTCAATTGCCACTTTGCCCAACATTTGATCAGGACTTAACCCAAGAAGAGTTGAAGCCATGCGGTTACAAAATACAATACTGGTATCCGGATCATGAACTACAACTGCAACCATCAGTTTCTCAACGATATCTCGGAATCGTTTTTCTTTGCCGGACTTCCATAGCGAAAAACTATTGTTATCATTCATCGATTTTTGCCCCATCATCAATCATAAAATTGGTTAAAAAAATGAAAGATAATGAACGCTATTCAAGAATTGGGCCTAAAACTTAGAAACTTAAGTTAGCACTAACTCCATATTTTCCATCTGGTGACAATATAGGAGCCAAGGTGATAGCTTGTTGCTGACTTTGATCTGAACTTTTTTGACGGCCACTATCGATGATTGTTTTACCGATCATATAACCAATTCCAAGGGCCAATGGATAGTCGCCTGCCCAGTGAACAGAATTGTTAACCATTTCAAAACTTAGCAATCCCATGACAGTGTAGCCCACTGGCTTTATCCATTTATATTCAGCGTAATTTTCCGACAAAATCATAAAAGTTGTCACAGTAGTGGCGAGATGGCCGGATGGGAAAGCGTCGTACTTAGAAATATTACTTTGAAAGGTTGATGTCGATGGGAAAAAATGCCAACGTCCACCAGGAGAAGTTGCCTTGATTGGACTTTCTCGCCCCGTAGATCGTTTTATAATTTGAGTTGTAATCGCTGTTAATAAAATTCCTTGCAGCAATTCCTGCCCCACAGTCTGAGCACGGGGGTCCTGACCGAAATGTCCAGCGGTTAAAAAAGATCCGGCAAAGCCCAAAGTGATCCATCCGTCCCCCATAAAATACATGAGCGAACCGGGATCAGAGGGACGACGCAAAAGAGCAGATCCGCCGACTCGCAATGTCGCCTTAGTATTTTCAGCGTTGCCGATTCCAATTTTTCGGCCAAAGCGCTGGACGTTGTCGGTAATTTGCTGATCGTAATGAATCATAATGGCGCTAGAAACAATAATTGCGCCCCAAGCTTTTAGATTATCAGGTGTAAATGAAAAAGAATTTTTTAAAAATTGGGCACTATTTTTAGGAAAAGTAGTAATGAATTGAAAACTCGAAGGAGTTTTATAATCAAAACTCTCGCCATTTAAGTTATAGCGCTTAAGTTGTTCTGCTCCCATCGCTTGAGACACAAAAGCTATAATAGATAAGATCAAAAGTAATTTTTTCAACCAGTCCTCATTTTATAACATGCTCATATAGTATTTGACCTGCATTGATTAATCGATTAATTTTCATTATATTTTTCATTAAATCTTAATTAAAAACTATGCAATACACCAAAGACGGACTTCAATATTTAATCGTGCTTGAAATCGATGAAGATGTGCATCAAAGCCTTTTGGAATTTGCGCGCGCGGAAAATCTCAAAGCGGGTTTTATTAGTGGGATTGGCGCACTTAAACAAGCAGAACTGGGTTTCTACCACCTTGATCGCCAGCAATACGATAGAAAAATGTTTTCTCACGAAATGGAGTTACTGGCACTTGAAGGAAATCTTTCCTTTTACAATGGGGCTCCCTTTGTTCATCTCCACACCGTTTTAGGACTTACTGATTTTAGTGTAGTCGGCGGTCACCTCTTTAGCGCTAAAGTTGCAGTAACTTGCGAAATTCATTTTCGTGTTTTTGACAAAAATGTTACCCGTATTCCCAACGCCAGCATTGGCCTTAATCTTTTAAGATGTCCTAATTAATTTTTCAATTTGATCTATTACTTTTTCGTTTGGTCAAATTAGCCAATTATACTTATTCAAATTATGTATCTTTAAATCCCTCATTCATTCTTGAAAAACAAGAAGAGACATTGAACACTCAATCTTCGAACGACAATGTTTGCAAATCTTTTTGCATCAATGTCTTAATTAGGAGTGTTGATATGATCAATCGATTTGAAAACAGAGAGCATGCAGGTAAGATTTTAGCTGAAAAATTATCAAAATACGCTGAACTCGATCCCGTCATTCTAGCACTTCCCAGAGGGGGCGTGCCGGTGGCACATGAAATTGCACTTAAACTAAAAGCACCGTTAGATGTTGTGATTGTTAAAAAAATTGGCGCTCCAAAAAATGAAGAATTTGCCATTGGAGCCGTTGCCGAGGATGAGCATCCGATCTTGAATGAAAAACTAATCGTGCAACAACGTTACCGCCGCGATGATGTAGAAGCTATTGTCGTTGATCGAATCGCTGAAATTAGACGAAGAGCTAAATTTTATCGCAGCAAAATACCTAAAATCGACCTCACTCAAAGAAGTGTCATTATCGTTGATGATGGATTAGCTACAGGCGCGACGATGAAAGCTGCCGTTGACTGGGTAAAAACTCAGGGGGTTAAAAAAGTGATTGTTGCTGTTCCCATTTCTTCACAAGATGCCGCTACGATGTTAGCTGGCTCTTGCGATGATTTTATTTCATTGATTACTCCGGAAGACATGTGGGCCGTTGGAATGTGGTATAAAGACTTCCAACAAGTAAGCGATGAAGAAGTCATGATGATTTTTCAAAAGCAAATACCCCATTCTGAGGCACGAGATCAAGAAATCTGGATTGAAGATGAGATGAATATTCTTCCAGGCCTTCTTACTACTGCTCCCCAAAGCCGCGGACTTGTCATCTTCACTCACGGGGGAGGAAGCTCACATAAAAGCCCTCGCAATCTTTTTGTGGCAAGAGCCCTAAATCAAGTTGGCTTCTCGACATTACTATTTGATCTATTATCCTTTAGTGAATCACTTAATCGAAAAAATGTTTTTGATATTGAACTCATGACCAAGAGACTTTTGATCGCTACTGATTGGGCGAAAAAAAACTGTCCTGGACTTCCTATTGGCTACTTTGGAGCTAGCACGGGGGCTGCGGCAGCACTCACCGCAGCGGCAAACCGACTTGATATCTTTGCCGTAATTAGCAGAGGTGGTCGACCTGATTTAGCAATGGATTCACTGCCTTCAGTATTTGCTCCTACACTTTTAATCGTTGGAGAAAAGGATGGCCCGGTGATTGGGTTAAACCAATCAGCTAAAGAAAAATTAAAAGATGCCCAAATGGTTTTGATTCCTAATGCTGGACATTTATTTGAAGAGCCTGGAACTTTAGAAGAAGTGGCAGAGTACTCTGTGAATTGGTTTCAACAAAACTGTGTGGTGCATCCTCAGAAGTCTTCATTATCTGTTAAGGAAAATATTGTAGCTGAAATTGAAGAGCACTCCATAGCTTTTAAGAACACTAGTGAACTGGATAAATGGATACGAGAAATTGCCACTCATAAAATTGTGATGCTAGGTGAATCCTCACATGGCACTAAAGAATTCTATCAGCTAAGAAGAGAAATTTCTCAAAAACTTATTGAGGATCACGGCTTTCATTTTATAGCGGTAGAGGGTGATTGGCCGGATTGCTTTCATCTAAGCGAATATATTTTTAACAAAAATAATACTAAAGCTCACGAAGTTGTTAAAGAAAACTTTCACCGCTGGCCGACCTGGATGTGGGCCAATAACGAAATCACGCCACTCATTCACTGGATGAAACAATCAGGTAGGGCCGGTTTTTACGGGCTTGATGTATATTCACTTTTTGAATCTTTAGAAGAAATCAAAAAGCCACTCCAATCTCTTGCTCCTGAAATGAGCAAAAGGATAATGGCCGGATATAAATGCTTTGAAAATTATAATTACAATGAAATTGATTATGCCAAATCATTGCTAAAATATCCTGAAGGCTGTCAGCCTGAAGTCATTAGTAACTTGCGAGAGCTGCTGCGTTTGAGAATAGAAGATACACAATTTTCTAAAGAACAGCTTTTTGATATCAAGCAAAATGCAAGGATTATAAAAAATGCAGAAAAATACTATCGCACGATGATGGGAGGAGGAGCGGAATCTTGGAACGTCCGCGACCATCATATGATGGAAACACTCGAGAATTTACTTACGATGCACGGCCCTAGCGCCAAGGCGATAGTCTGGGCCCACAATACTCACATCGGCGATTACCATGCTACAGATATGCTGGAAAGTGGCTATATTAATATTGGTGGATTAGCGCGCGAACGCTACGGGATGGAAAATGTTTATCTGGCGGGTTTTTCCACTTATCAAGGCGAAGTGACGGCTGGAGATGCTTGGGGATCACCAGTTCAAACCATGAAACTTCCCAAGGCTAAAAGCGGCTCATATGAAGATTTTTTTCATAAGGCTTCTCTTAATTTGGGTGCGGATCAATTACTGACCAACTTTAAAAAAGTTAAATCAGGAAGCACACTTAACCGTCCCCTAGGTCATCGCGCCGTAGGTGTAGTCTATGATCCTGCCCATGAATCCCACGGCAACTATGTTCCTACTCAAATGGCCAAGCGCTATGATGGAATGATTTTTATCGATCAAACCTCGGCGCTTACACCAATTGATACTACTTATAGTTTTGGAGAATTTCCTGAAACTTATCCATCGGGTCAATAATAGATTTTTATGAAAAAAATAAAAGTCATCAAATCTAGTGGAGTCGCTGAAGAGTATTCTCCAGTAAAGCTGAAGCGCTCGCTAGAGCGCTCAGGTTTAAAACCGCCGGAGTCAGAAGAGATTGTTTCGACAATAGAATCAGAATTAAACAAGGAAGAAGAATCAACTGAGCACATTTTTAAAAAAACTAGAGATGTGGTTTTCAAAAAATCTCATCTCGCTGGTTTTAAATATTCTTTAAAGGGCGCCATTTTAGAAATGGGCCCAACCGGTTTTATCTTCGAGCGCTTCATTGCCAAAGCCCTATCATATGAAGGTTATCAAACAAAAACCGACACCCTTTTTAAAGGCTTTTGTGTCGATCATGAAGTAGACATTCATGCCAAAAGTACCAATCAAATCCTTTTGGGTGAATGCAAATTTCACAACGTTCCCAACATTAAAAATGATTTAAAGACAGCTCTTTATGTCAAAGCCAGAATGGATGATTTAAAAAAAAATCCTGACAACCATTTCGATGATTTTTTTTTAATTAGCAACACTGCTTTTTCTCGTGAAGCTATCACCTATGCAAAATGTTCAGGACTAAAACTCATTGGCTTTAATTATCCTGAAGATAAAAATCTCTACCAGATGATTGAAGAAAATTTTCTCTATCCTATTACCAGTTTAGTGCGCTTAAAAAGGTCAGACATTAATACTTTATTGGATAAGGGTATCATTTTATGCAAAGAGCTCTGCGAGCATCCACAAGAACTTCACCATCTGGGCTATTCCTATCTGGAAACGGAAAATATTTTATCAGTTTTTAAACATATTTCAAAAGAGAACTGCTCATGAAACTAACCTTTATTGGTGCGACAACGACAGTAACTGGTTCTAAAACATTATTAGAGATTGAAGGCGATTTATTTTTAATTGATGCGGGATTATATCAAGAAGGAAATCTTCAAGTAGATTTAAACTTCGAAGAACTTTCTTTCGATCCCAAAAAACTCTCTGGGGTGATTATTACCCACGCTCATCTCGATCATACTGGATTTTTGCCTTTCCTCTTTAAAAAAGGATTTCGAGGTCCGATTTTTACGACTACCGCTACTTCAAAGTTAGCTAGTCTCATCATTCAAGATTCGGCCCGCTTGATGAGTGAAAGTAAATCTCCACTTTATTCCATCGAAGATGCCATGGGTGCCATTAGCCTTTTTAAACCTAGGCCATTTAATGAATCGATTATTCTTGGTCATCTGCAGATTAAATTTCATCATGCTGGACATATATTGGGTGCCGCTTTTATTGAATTAAAGTACAAAGATAAGTCGTTGGTTTTTTCAGGCGATCTCGGTCGATACGATGATCCCCTCATTGGACCTCCCGAAGCATTGATGGCTTGTCAAAATCTCATCATGGAGGCTACTTATGGAGATCGCAATCGAACATTTTCTAATATGCAGGAAGTGCTGATAGGAATTCTACGAGAAGCTCAAGCGCAGCATAAAACAATCTTGGTACCTTGCTTCGCCCTACATCGGGCACAACTACTGGCCCATTTATTTCAGCAAATTTTTAAAAACTATCCTGAACTAAAAATGCCGCTCGCATTTAATTCACCACTAATGCAAGAGATGACTAAGGTGTATTTGCAATTTTCCAAAAACTTTTTACCCAAAGATGAAGTGTTAAAAAGTGAATGGAGCAATATGCATTTTCTCAATCACTATTGGGACATAGAGGCCGCCAATAAAAGTGCCGGACCTAAAATCATTATTGCCTCTAGTGGAATGCTCACCGGAGGCCGAATATGGACTCACCTCAAAGACTTAGCAGAAAACCCCAAAACGATTATATTTCTTCCAGGTTTTCAGGCACCGGGCACACCAGGACATCAACTTGCAAACGGAGAAAAAACGATTTACTCACCTGAAAAAATTCCAATCCATATAAATGCAAAAGTTATTAGTTCAGATGCTTTTTCTGCTCATGCCGACCAAAATGATTTACTTCACTGGCTGGAATCGGCCGAGACTAAGCCCATGAGGCTTTATCTCATTCATGGCGAGGATGCTGCTAAAAAGGCACTAGAGAGCTTACTTAAAAAGAAAGGATTCAACGTTGCCTCTCCCAAGAAAGAGGAAAAAATAATCATCTAAAAAAGTCCACCATTACATTCATTGAATTTATATATGCGAGGGACTCATTTAAAAATGCTACAAATAATTGTTGCTTGAAAAAGCTATAACCTTAACCGGAGACTAGAGCATGAAAGCACTTTTGATTTTGATTATTTTTGTATTATCCTCTCCTCTCATTTTTGCCAAAGCTAACAACAACCCCCTCGATGAACTCAACCCACGTTCTCCAAACATCAAAAAAATATTAAAAGAAATGGATGAAGATTATGAAATGACTACCGGAAAATCAGCTCATCCCTTTGGCGAGCTCGCCGATCAACTAGATTCCCTGTTGCGCTTAAACTGCTACAGAAATATGTGTCCGATCTGGGCCGATATCGATAAAAATGCTCAGCGATTGTATCTTTATGTAGACGGCGCTCTGGCTTACACCTGGCTAGTCTCAACAGGAAAATGGGGATACAGCACTCCGGATTTTGACCGCCACCCCGATGGTCGAATCTATGATCGATACACTTCCACACGCTACCCCGATGGCGACTACAATGGTCTAGGCAATATGCCTTATGCCGTTTTTGTAAGCGGTGGTTATGCTATTCACGGAACGACTAGAGGCAACTGGGGAAGACTGGGAACTAAAGCCAGTCATGGCTGTATTCGGCTGCATCCCGATAATGCCAAAATTTTTAATATTCTCACCAGAAAGAATGGAATTTTTGGTGTTTGGATTACAGTGAATTAACTCTTTAATTCGACTAATTCAGCATTCACCGCGGCCATAACTTCATCTAGATCAAACGGTTTTCGAAAATAGTGTCTGGCTCCTGCCGCCAGGCACTCTTCGGGGCTCAGATCGGCCCGAGCGGAAATAAAAATAAAAACAGGTGTTGGTTTTAATGTTTTTACAAAGTTCAAGACAGACATGCCGTTGCCATCTGGCATGCGAAAATCTGAAATTACCAAATCAACCAAATGCTTTTTTAAAATCTCGATTGCAGTATTGCCAGAATCGGCCTTTAGAACATGAAAAGCTTCGGACGACAAAAAAGAAGATAGCAGATCTAAAATGTCGGGATCATTATCTACAATTAAAATAGTTTTCATAAATATAAATTTTTTAATCAACTAAACCGATAAGATTTTAATATTCTTCATTATAGACGACTCAATTAGATCAGGTCTAATCATTTCTGCTATCTAGACGAATTAAATGTACCGCTATCACGAACTTAATATATCGGGTTAGGGGTATAGTCTTTAAGTAGCATTAATTTATGAGGAATACTGAAAAGAATTACAGTCAAATGCTCCAGAATTTGGCGAGCAATGTTAAAAGAGCAAGACTTAGAAAAAAATTGCGTCAAGTTGATATGATTGACTATGGATTTTCAGAGCGCTTTATTCAAAAAGTAGAAAGTGGCAGTTATTCTCCTAATCTGTATACTGTTCACCGCCTGGCCGAGGCACTAGAAATAGAAATTCACGAAATTTTTAAACAACCAATCTCTAAATCCAAAAATTAAATTCTCTAATATCTTTTATTTTTCTTCAGAATGAGAACGAATGTAATCCGACCATTGTCGTGTCAAAATCTCTTCACCCTTTTTAATTTCTCCATCCATTTCATTGATCCATTTATAGATCAAAATTTTCTCTTCATCACTTAAAGGACCAGTTTGAGTGGCAAAGACTATGCGGTTTAAAATTTTTCCATAAAGATTGCACTCATCGCTTACGGTAATACAAGAAACGGCGCGAGCACTTTCTACTGCAAGAGCAATCATGTGCATCCGCTTAAAGTCGGGATCGGCCATTATTTTATTGATCACACCTTTGGCGGTATTAACTTGTTTGGCGTATTGACCAAGAGTGAGCTTGGGCTTTTCTGGTTTGGAGCAAGCACTCAAACAAAAAATAAAAACAATACTCAATATCCATAAATTCTTCATAATATATTTTATCCTGCAAATAAAAATTACTAAAGAAAAAAACTATATTTTTCAGGTGATCAATGTCACATTAATCCATCCTATTGCCACGAATGGTGAGCTAGGATAAAGTGCAAGGCCTATGAAGAATTCCTTTTATCAATACACATATCTGGAACTGATGACTATGCTTGAGCTCAATGCTCTGTCATCCTCGGGAGCCAGCTTACTTTTTAATTGGCATTATAAAAAGAAAAAATTAACTCCCTGTCGTGACAATTTATCTCTTGCAACCCAACAATTTGTGGCCGAGAACTTTGACTTTTATCTACCTGAAATTATCGAGATTCAACACTCATTTGATCAAACCGTAAAATTACTCTTGCGATTATCAGACGGACAAAAAGTAGAAACAGTACTCATACCTTTTCAAAATAAATACACCGCTTGCCTTTCGAGCCAAGTTGGTTGTGCTATGCAATGTTCCTTTTGTTTTACTGGCACTCAAGGACTTAAGCGACACTTGAGTTGTGATGAAATGATCGGTCAATTTTTAGTGGCCGATCGATGGCTTATAGAAAATATAGGTGAGAATTTAAAACTTAAAAATATCGTTTTTATGGGGCAAGGTGAACCCCTGCATAACTTCGATGCAGTAAAAAAAGCTTGCCAAATTTTCTTAGATCAGCACGGAACCAGCATTGGTTTACAAAAGATTACTGTCTCCACCGCTGGTCATCTCCCTGGGCTCTTGCGTTGGAAGCAAGAAATGCCACGAGTTAACTTAGCACTCTCTCTTCATTCTAGTTTTGAACATATTCGCAACGAGCTCATTCCCATAAATCAGCGCTATCCGCTTGAGCAAGTCCTGACCTTGATCGATGACATTCCTCTTTCAAGAAAACAATATGTGATTTACGAGTATTTGCTAATTAAAAATTTAAATGATTCGCCACTCGATGCCAGAGGTGTTGGTGAATTGTTGAAAGAAAAACGGGCAATTATTAATCTAATTGCTTTTAATCCCTTTCCTTCATCAGGATATGAACGTCCCGACAATCAAGTAATCATTGAGTTTAAAAAAATTCTAGATACCTACAACATCCCTACTTTGATTCGTGGAACAAAAGGCGATGATATTCTTGCGGCTTGTGGACAATTGAACACAAAAAGCTAAACGACTTTTAATTTGTGAATAAATTGATCTAAATATTTTGAATATTCTCCGCTATCGTGAATAACGGTTTGAGCATATTTCATCGAGGGTTGCACAAACTGTTCATGCATTGGTCGTACTTGAAGTTCAAATTGTTTTTTCACACCCTCTGCCGTTCGCCCTCGCTCACTGACGTCACGGTGCAAGCGACGCTCAAAACGCAAAGCTTCAGGCGTATCAAAAAAAACAGCTTCGTCGAGTTGTGCTCTGACTAATTCAGAGTCAAGAATAAGTATACCATCTACCAATATAACTTTGGTTGGTTTAAAGGGCATAGTTTTTTCTAAGCGTTTATGGGTTGCAAAATCGTAAAGAGGAACTTCTATATTTTGTCCTTTTTTAAGCGCCGCCAATCCTTGCGAGAGAAGTTTAAAATCTAAACTATTAGGATGATCAAAATTAACCGAGCCCCCGTCACCATCAAAGCGATGAGACTGATCTATATAATAATTATCCTGGTATAATATCGAGCAAACATCTTCTCCAAGAGCTTTTTGAAGAGCTTGAGCGAAATAAGTTTTGCCCGATCCACTGCCACCGGCCACTCCAATAATATAGGGCTTTATCATAACACTCTCACTTTATTTAGTTTGAAACAATCGATCGCCAGCATCGCCTAATCCGGGGACGAGATAGCCCAATTCGTTTATTTCTTTTTCAATATTGACGGTATAAATTTCTACATCTGGATGAAAGTGATGAACTTTTTCTAGGCCATATTGACTTGCTAAGATCGTCAGTACTTTTATCTTACCGACTTCATATTGCTTCAAGCGATCAATCGCTGCCAATATGGTATCAGCAGTTGCAATAAGTGGGTCACAAATGAAAATATCTTTACCTTTTATATTTTCTGGCATTTTAAAATAGTACTCTACAGTATTATGAATAAATTTATCTCGGTAAATACCAATATATCCTGCACTTGAAATAGGAATCATGGAAAGAACCGAATCGAGCATGCCATTTCCAGCTCTCATAATCGACACCACAACCGGAGGATTGATGATGCGTTCGGTTTGAGTTTTTGCAATGGGAGTTTCAATCGAAATTTTTTCGTTTTGAGTCCAATCTCTCATGGCTTCGTAAGCTAATATTTTTGAAATCTCTTTTACCAGCTCTCTAAATTCACTTGAGTTGGTATTTTTATTGCGAAGATAACCTAATTTATGTCTAAGCAAAGGGTGGTCGATCACGTGTACATTTTTCACAAGCTACTCCAAATTTAAAAAACGGTTCCATCACTTTCTATTAACAACGGAGGAGAACTATCAGTCCTCAATGCCTTCGCTGCTTTTCTTCCGGCCCACCAAGTTCCTCCCTCCAACACTTTTGCTAGCGGAAACTCACTTGATGATTTATGCAATTTTTGTTGAATCGCTGCTGCCATTCGATCCAAAAGAGCGATGGTGAGCGCCCGCCATTCTATAATGAGTTCTGAATCTGGTCGGTGACTAAGTTCGGCCATACGCGGATTTTTCAAGGTAAGAAGTCCTCGATCTAGAAGTAATCCGCCGTTGCGATACTCAGCTAGCCCGGTAAGTTTATCTACCTCTGTAACTTCAAATCCTGCTTCTATTAGCGGTTCGATCAATGAATAGGTCATCCACTGAGACAATTTATGAAAAGCCACCATATGACCTGGAACATTTTTGTAGCTCCATATATCACCGAGGTTTACTTCGCCTATTTTTAATCGACCTGGCCATATATCGCCAAGGCCATCGAGTACCGCTCGCAATAATTGGGCACCGGTAAAACTCATTCCATAGCGTGATTTCAAATAATCCACCATACTTCCAGGTCTTGCTCCTGGAAAAATATCTTTTTTGCGCTCGAGAGTTTCTCCTAAGTTTTTCAACAAGGTCAATCTGCCTTCAACTCCAATCAGTGGATTAGCCGGACTCACTTGAAAGACTTCACTTAATTTTTCGACCGTGAGATTTTGCAATCCTTGAGCCGTAGCTTGAAGTTTTCCCTGATGCGAAAGTGCTGAACTCATAAAAAGATAAAAACTAGCTACGCCTAAACCTTCTGAGCGATTAAAACTTTTTCCTGTAGTTTTTTCAAAATAATGCCATTCTGCTCCAGCTCCAGCATCGAGCAAAACAGAAGTGATAACCAGATCAAGTTTAGTTCGGGCCACTTCTAATTTATCCGCTGCTTTTAATTGAGACTCAAGTTCTAAAACGCGATTAATACCTCCAACTCGAAAGTGTCCCCAGCGCGAATGAAAGGGAATTTCAAGTGTGGGATAATTATCTTTTATAACTTCAATCACGTAATCAATCGTTTCATCAAATTTTTCTGGGTGATAAGTAAAATGAGTGTGACCTTTTAGTGTCAGTTCAAAAATAGCTTCCGCCGATTGTCTAATTGCCAGGGGGGAAAGCAGAAAGTCGATATCATTTTCATTAAATGAATTACTCATCGATCGGTCTCCCTTTTACTTTTTCTAAAGCATCACCTTTTTTAACTTCTTCCGCTGTAAAATATCCCGCAGCTTTTTTTGCTTCTATTTCAACTTGAGCATCGGCCGGTATAAGTTCTGCAGGAATTGAAATACGATTGACTACCTCAATTCCACTTTTAACGATGGCATCGTATTTCATATTGCTCATAGAGTGAAGATTGTGAATTTTTTTAATTCCAAAGAATTGTAAAATATCTGGCATTAACTCTTGAAAGCGAGCATCTTCAACTCCAGCAACACATTCAGTTCTTCTAAAATAAGTAGCTGCTGAGTCTCCGCCCTCTTGGCGTTTTCTAGCATTGTAAACTAAAAATTTTGTCACTTCGCCTAGTGCTCTTCCCTCTTTGCGGTAATAAGCGATGATCCCCACTCCGCCTCGTTGAGCGGTGCGAGCAGCATCTTCAATTCCGTAGATAAGATAAGGTCGGCAGGTGCAAATGTCTGAACCAAAAACATCTGAGCCATTGCATTCATCGTGAACCCGACAAGTTAATTCAACGTTGGTGTTAGATAGATCTTCTGGATTTCCAAAAATATAAACAGTGGTACTTCCAATTGGCGGAAGTAACACTTTTAAATCAGGTCTAGTCACAAGCTCGGGGAACATTCCTGCGGTTTCTTGGAAAAGTATTTTTCTCAGTTCACCTTCTTCTACTCCCAAACGTTTGGCAATTCCTGGCAAATACCAAACAGGCTCAAGCGCCACTTTCGTAACTTTGATATCACCATTTTCTCTTATTATTTTTCCATCAATTTTCAAGCGACCTGCCTTGATCGCTAATTCAATTTCTGGAATTAAAAGATGAGCTTGGGTAACAGCAATAGTTGGACGAATGTCATAGCCTTCATCAAAATATTTCTTGAAATGTTTTTGAGGATCAAGTCCCCAAGGATCAATCGACACCATTTTATCTGGATCGAACCAAGATTCAAACGGACCAATTTTAGCTGGAGATTCCGTGTTGTGAAGATCTGGACGATGGGTTGGCTTATATGAGCCTTGAGCAATGGAAAGGGCTCGATAAACAGCATAACTTCCGCTGTGAGTTCCAATTGCATTTCTTTCTTTCACATCAGTTAAGGAAGCAATGACTGGTCCGCGTTCGATAGGACTCTTTGCTCCCCAGTGAATCGGCAAGCTATGTTTAAAGACTTGCTTTGAATGCGATGTTAGAATCACATGAGCTGATCGACTAAATTCTTTTGTCATAAATGAAATCCTTTTTTATAAGCGCAGGAACTACGACATCCAATTGTTGTCATTTTGTTTTTCCCACTTAACAGTTACTTTTTTAATATTGCTCCAAAAATCTAATGAGTGTTGTCCGGTGATATCACCATGACCAAACTTCGAAGCATTAATTCCTCCGAAAGAAAACGGCTCTCGAGGTACGGGAACCCCGACATTGACACCAACCATTCCAGTGCTGGCCAGCTTGACGACTTTTTCGGCCAATGCTCCTGAAGAAGTGAAGACTGAGCAAGCGTTTCCGTACTCAACATTATTTTCTATTTTCATCGCCTCACTAATATCATGACAGCGAATAATGCTGATGATGGGTCCAAAAAGTTCCACACTCGCTGCTTCGGTTTGAGCACTTACATGATCAATGATAGTCGGCCCAATCCAGTTTCCTTCCTCCATTCCTGCTGGCGCTTTGGCCAATCTTCCATCCAGCAATATCTTGGCGCCGGCTTTTTCGGCCCTAGCGATCGCTTCGTGAAGAAATTCAACTTGTGCTTTGGTGATAATGGCCCCCATCTCAGTGCCTAACTTTAATGAGCTCGCGCGCTCAACGATTTTTTCTATATGCTTTTGAGTATCTTTTGGATCACCGACTGCCAGTAGTACGGAAGCGGCCATACAGCGCTGACCGGCACAACCAGTAAAAGAATCACTAATGCCGATACCAGCTAATTCTGGATTGGCATCTGGTAAGAGCACAATGTGATTTTTTGCTCCTCCAAGAGCGAGAACTCTTTTTCCTAATTTAGTACCTCGTTCATAGACGGCTTTGGCAATTTTGGTTGACCCCACAAACCCCACAGCCTTAACCAATGAATGATCTATGATAGCTTCGACCGTTTCTTTTCCACCTTGAAGCACTTGAAAAAGTCCATCTGGTAGTCCCGCCTCTTTTAGTGCACTAGCTATTCTCATTGAAGTCAGAGGAGTTTTTTCTGACGGTTTCCAAATATAAGCATTGCCCAGGGTGAGTGCAATCGGTATGGTCCACATTGGTACCATCGCCGGAAAATTAAATGGAGTGATATTGGCCACTACGCCTATCGGTTCGCGACGATACTCACAGCTAACACCTCGAGAGACTTCAATCCGTCCGCCAATGTCCATATTTTGAAGGGCAATGGCAAATTCTAAAACTTCTATTCCTTTCAACAATCCCGCCTTGCCTTCATCAAAATTTTTTCCTGACTCGGAACATTTCAAATGAGTAATCTCATCAAGATCGCGCAACAAAATAGAACGAAAATTAAACATCACCTTGGTGCGCTCTTTCATTGGCATTTCGGCCCAAATTAATTGTGCAGATTTAGCCGAATTGATCGCAGCATTTACTTCAGAAGGTGTAGCCGATGCAAATTCTCCGATCAATTGACCGTTGTAAGGACTAATGATGTTTATTTTCTCACCAGATCCACTGACAAATTCACCATTGACAAAATTTTGGCAGACTAAGGTCTGGACCGGTATTTTTACTTTCATCTGTTGAAACCTCTAAATAATTAAAAGGGAGATTTTATGCTTAAAAGTTACTATTTTACCAATGAAAAATGCAAATACCGCACTCCGCCACGAGCTTGAGTGTCCTAGAACAACTGACTCATAGACTAAAGAATAATTTTTCTACTTGAATTCTTTACAAGCAATTCTAAAATGTTGAGTTATCACACTGACTATGGGGAGTATTTATGAATTTTTTTAGATATACGCTTCTTGCCTGCACAATCCTTTTTTCAATCACAGTATTCTGCAAAGAAGAACATCGTAAAAAAGGTGATGTCGCTCCAAAAAAAGCGCTCGAGATCTTAAAGTCTGGTAATAAGCGATTTACCAGCAATCATCTTCGCACCGACGGACTATCTTCTAGTGATAGAGAAAAATTAGTCAGTGCTCAAAAGCCTCACACTATCATTTTATCTTGTAGCGATTCTCGAGTTCCTCCAGAAATTGTTTTTGATCAAAAATTAGGTGAGGTATTCGTGGTGAGAACGGCAGGTGAATCACTTGATTCTGCAGCTATTGCCAGTATTGAATATGCTCTTTCACACCTTGGAAGTAATTTAATTGTTGTATTAGGGCATGATTCCTGTGGAGCCGTAAAAGCAGCACTTGCAACTTTAAAAGGAGCAGATGCAGGCAGTGTTTGGCTAAACAAACTGGTAGCTGATCTTCATCCCCATTTGAAAAAATTTGCGGAACTTACTCCTACAGACGGAGTTATCGTAGAGAGTTGGGCCAATGTGGAAGGAGTCGCAAAGGATTTAGTTGAGCGCTCGGAGATCATAAAAAAGCTGGTTGACTCCGGTGAAGTAAAAATCCAAAACGCTCTTTATCATTTGGGATCCGGCACAGTTGAGTGGCGTTAGTGTTCTAAAAAACTCAATTGTTTTCCACTTGCAGAATTTTCGGCAAGCGTTAACATTAAAGAATGGAAATAAGATTGATCACAGTCAAGGAAGACTTTGAAAAAGCCTACAATATTCTAAATCAAAAAGAATATCCGCTTTCTTTTTACGAATACACATTAAAGCATGAGCAATTCGACCAGTTGATGGCCAATAAGTTAATTGGCGTTTTTCAAAATGAAGAGTGCCTAGGGACTATCAGCTATAGTATTTCACCTTGTCCGCAATTGGGAAGAATTTTAGAAATTAAAGAAATTTATCAAGTCAATATATCTGGATACAAAGCACTCATCAATTTTTTAGACAAACTGGCCGAGGATGAACATTGTCTTGCAATAAAAATTTGTAAGAACAAAGCTGATAGATTAACCGTTAGTGTTTTTGATCGAATAGAAAATTATCTTAAAAAGCTTATCCACTAATTAACATCTTCAATGTGAACGGAAAGATTTATATCGTTTACCGATTCACCATTGCTACTCATGGCAAATTCAGCTGAGCGATTAAAAAAGGAAGTTACTGTTTGGGGCTCTCCAATCATTTTATTCATTTGATTTACAATCTTCATATCTATTTGAACGGGATTGATTTTTTTTCCATTAACAACGACATTTTTAAATTTTTTCAAACTTACAATAAAGTTATTTTTAAGACCTTCTGCTGTTATAAAAATGTCTTTATTGTAATCTGCAGCGATTGTTTTATTGACCTCAACTAACTGACCTGCGACCAACTGGCCAATTTTAATATTTAAACTCAAATTAGCTTTAGCCAATGGTGAAATTGATAAGACCAATAAACTAACAAGTATAAACTTTGTACGATACATCTCTTGCTCCAAAAAAAGAAGTTCAAGAATTATAGATGAAAAATGTAACACAAGCGGAGAGAGGCATATTGTGCCTCTCCCCACCTGTTATTAATGAGCTAGGGAAGTACTTGCATTCAAATCATATAAATGAGAGCGATCTGTCACTACCGCCGCCGCATAATAGCCTTTCATATTTTCGACATTTTTTATAACCACGACATCACCACCTTTGAGTAAAACGATCTGACTCAAGTCATCTAAAATGTCGTCCTCGTGACTATTGATTTGCCGGGGTGAAATAAAAACTTCTCCCGTGATTTTATTAACTCGTCCCCACAGATGGCGATTCTCAACAACGTAAAGCTTTTTAACTTTACCTTGAACTGCACTTAAAGCGATATCTTCGATATAGGTCACAGCATGATTTTGGTTTATGGCCTTATCTAAATCCACCAGCGATTCCTTTTCTTTCAATTTATAATAGGGCACTACAATATTATACGCCCTTTCACGTAGTTCATTAATTTTCAATCTTTCCACATTTCCCACAATCGCCCCTTCGACAACCAATGGACTATTTAAAAATTTTTTCATATGACCTAGATGATCTTTGACTCCAGCTAAAATTACTGGCAATTGAAGAGAGTTGACGATTTTATTTAATTCTGTAGCCATTTGAGAAAAAAATTCTTTGGGATGCTCTCGGGGATACTTGTTTGTGTCTACATCAACGTTGGCATCGATTGCGGTATTTTTGAATTCTTTTAATTTATAAAGATGGCCATCTTTTTCTGTGAATAAACCAATGGTCTTCATACTCATGGTTAAAATGACAAAGCCCCTTTCATTATTTTTGATTCTAAGCAGGGGCTTAACGTGGAATGAATCGGCGACTATTATGAGATCATCAATTTCGGTTTGAACTCGAACGTAGCCTTGAAATTTTGAGTTATAAAAAATAACAATTCCTTTATCAATGCTCTCACATTTTGCGAGCAGATTATCAATGGCCAGAGGCTCTAAGAAGGAGTGAACGAAAGTGCGAGTAAAATCTTTTAATAAAATAGATTCAACTTTATGAAGAATCTCCTTCCATAAATCGTTCAAACTTCGAGTGTCGAGTATGCCACTTTTCTTTGATGCATAAATAGAGACCATGGGAGCCCCTTTTACTTCAGAAATGGTCTTTATATCGTAGTTTAGTAATTCATTCATCGAACCCTCCTTGGATCTTGGATGTGAATAAATTCTCTACGAAAAATTTATTTAAATAAAATTGATAATAAAAATAGAACTATTCGATTTATTGAATGTATTTTAAAACCTAACTATTCACTACGATTTTTCTGGGAAGACCAGTGAAGCAACAATTGAGATGGAAATGACCCCAATAACTACTCCCAATGACATTCCTGTTGAAATTTCAACATAATGGGCCAGCAACATTTTAAGTCCAATAAAAACCAATACTGAAGATAAAGCGTAGGATAGAAAACGAAATAAGGAAACCACTCCAGCAAAGGCAAAATAGAGCGATCGCAATCCAAGTATGGCAAAAATATTGGAGGTATAAGCTATAAACGGATCTTTAGTCACAGAAAGCGTTGCGGGAATCGAGTCTAGTGCAAAAATAACATCAGTTGACTCTATAATCATGAGTACTAAAAATAAAGGTGTCATATGCCAAGCGCCTTCTAACTTAACAAAAAAATTGGCACCTGAAAAGTGAGGTGTCATCTTAAAATATTTTTTCGACATCCGATAAACAAAATCTTTCTCCGGATCAATTTCTTGATGTCCGGCAAAGAGCATTTTGATTCCCGTATATATGAGAAAGGCTCCAAAAAAATAAAGAATAAAGTGAAAATGCTCGATTAAACTTACACCGCCCAATATAAAAATAATTCTCATCACGAGCGCCCCTAGGATTCCCCAGAACAAAACTCGATGCTGAAGGTGAGCCCCAACTTTAAAATAACCAAAGATAATGGTCATTACAAAAATATTATCAATGCTTAAACTTTTTTCTAGAACAAAGCAGGTAAGAAATTCATAAGCATGAGTTTCACCCAAGATCTTATAGACACCAAAATTAAAAATCATTGCCAAACCAATCCAAACAAAAGTCCATGTAAGGGATTCTTTGATTGAAATTTCTTTTTCGTGGCGTTTAAAAATACCCAAGTCCAATGCCAACATGAAAAAAACAAAACAGTGAAAACCGATCCACCATGATAAATGTTGCACCAAAGGAGACTCCTTAAAGAATTAACGAGGATTGAATTCCCTTACATTCTAGGTTAATTTTCCAATATGGAAAATGAAAATTTGATCGAATCCATCATTCATCGAGGTTGGTATACTTGTCCAAACTTTATAGATGATGAAGTATGCCAAAAGTTGATTGCGCAATTAAAGCAAAGCGAGCTCACCGCGGCTCATATTGGACAAGGTTCCAAACGAGCCTTAAACCAAGAATTAAGAAATGATACCATTTGTTGGTTTAACGATGAAAACCTTAGTGAATTTCAGCAATTGTACTTATCTAAAATTCATCGCCTAATGGATGTTATCAATCGCGAACTTTTCTTGGGGCTGAAGCAATTTGAAGGGCACTTTGCTCACTATCGACCATCAGGATTTTATAAAAAACATCTTGACCAATTCAAATCCAATCAAGAGCGCCTAGTAAGTGTGATAACTTATCTTAATTCGCCCCTCGTCGGGGGAGAACTCCGCCTTTATAAAAAAGAAAATCCAGATGAAAAAGAAATTGATATTTCTCCTTGTGCTGGAACTTTAGTTTGCTTTTTAAGTAATCAAATTTATCATGAGGTACTTCCCACTGAAAACGAACGCTACTCCATTACGGGCTGGCTTAGAACGACCATAAGATAAAAACTATGATGAATAATCTCATTGCCCACGCACTTAATATTTTGATTCGTCTTCTCAATTCTACTTATCGTTATGAATTCATCGGTCTAGAAAATAAACAGAAAGCTATCGACAGCAATGCCAGCAAAACGTTTGTCTATGCAGTATGGCACCAAAACCTGGTTGCCACTATTCTCTCTCATATCGGCCAACCATTTACCATGGTCATTTCTGAGTCTAAAGATGGCGAATTGGTCGCTGTGACTTGTGAAAAATTTGGTTATTTACCAGCTCGCGGTAGCTCCACTCGTGGTGGCAAAAAAGCATTAATGGAAATTATTAAAAACGTCAAAAGAGGTCGCTACGGCGCCATGGCAGTTGATGGTCCTAAAGGACCAGTTTATATCGTGAAGCCTGGAGTCGTAGAAATTGCCCGCCAATGCCAATGCCCTATTCTTCCGACTGCTGCATACTCAGACCGCACCTGGATTTTTGAAAAAAGCTGGGATCAATTTAGAATGCCTAAGCCATTTAGTAAGGTTGTAATGGTCATCGGAGAGCCAATTCATGTTAAGGAAAATATCACTCGTGAAGAATTCGAAGGCATTCAAAAACTCATAGCACTTAAAATGCATGAAGGAGAAGCTTTGGCCAAAGCTCATTTGGCTAAAGTTTTTTAACTACATTCGAATCGAGATACTCATCTTTGTAGATAACGTAGGCTTTGTAATGATTGCCAAAAAGCTCAATCTCATCAGCGGTGAGTGATCTTTTCAAAATAGCCGGATTGCCCATAATCATACTATAAGGTGGAAATTTTTTTCCGGGAGTAACCAAACTTCCGGCCGCAACAACTGAGTGTTCACCAATTTCTGCACCATCCATAACGATGGCCCCCATGCCAATCAAGCAGTGGTTGCCAATAGTGCAGCCATGTAAAGTCACTGAGTGACCAATACTGACCTGGGCCCCGATCGTGAGCGCAAAATCTTTAGTCACGTGAAGCATGGTAAGATCCTGTACATTGGTATTTTTTCCTACGCGGATCCAATTGACATCGCCTCGGGCCACGCACTGATGCCAAATATTAACGTTTTCTTCGAAAACAATTTTGCCGATAACATCAGCACTTGGAGCAATGTAAACACCAGCTCCGAGCTGTGGAGAAATTGCCTTGAAAGAATAAATTGACATTATTTTTTTGCTTTTTGAGCCGCAATCCAAGCTTCTTTATTCCATGGAAGCAAGGTTACATAAGCAGCAACATCTTTCATATCTTGAGGAGAAAGACCTTTGAGAATTGGCATCATAGCAGCGTTAATTCGAGCACCAGCTTTCATATCAGTTAATTGCTTTTCGATATACCAATCATACTGACCTCCGATGTGCGGAGCTTTTTGCGAAGCTTTACCTTCGCCACCTTTGCCATGACAAGCAATACATTGATTAAAAATTTTATGACCTGCCACGAGTTGAGGAGTGCTTAAATCGACCACTGGGGCATACTCCACTTCGACGACTTCGACTCCACTTTCAACTTCTTTTGGAGTTGTAACTTCTTTAACCAATTCCTCGTGATTTACATAAGCGTGTTTGGTTTTTTCGAAATCAAATCTGTCGCTTGAAACAGGAAGGTATTTGAAAGTGTAGAGAACCAAAATAAGTATAAAACAGGTAAGAACACTTAAAAATATCATTAGTCTTGTCATGGACTCTCCCGCCCTGAGATGAAATTAAAAGAATCGTTTTTAAGTTTTAAATAATAGCGGATTTGACAAATTTTGGCAATTTATAAGGCTTTAAGCAGCGATAAAAGCTGCTCATGGTTGGTTAATTCCCTCAGCAATTCCAGGTGAGTGGTTTGAATAAATCCTTCTCGATGGGAATGGCGTAAATACTCAAGCAATGAGTCATAGAAATTTTGAAAATTATAAATAAAACATGGTTTATTGTGTAGCTTCAATTGAGACCAAGTAAGGATTTCAAACATCTCATCCAGAGTCCCCATACCACCTGGCAAACTCAAAAAAGCATCAGATAGGTCATACATTAATTTTTTTCTTTGGTGCATATCCTCGACCACATGTAACTCAGTGATTCCCCTGTGTGCGATTTCATAATTAACTAGATGTTTTGGAATAACTCCAACAACGACTCCACCGTGCTCAATAACCGCATCGGCCATAGCACCCATGACTCCAATAGTAGCTCCACCATAAACTAAGGCAACCTGCTCTTTTGCCATAAGCTTACCCAGAGTTCGGGCCAATTCTATATAACCTGGATTATTGCCAGAAGCCGATCCACAAAAGACGCAAAGTTTTTTCAATGATTAGGCCCTTATTTAAGTTAACTTTTTATCAAAATAAAAGAAATATTCTTTATTTCCACTCTTGCCCAAAAGTGGAGAATCACACTGAGAGACTAAAGGAAAATGATTTTTTTTGCACCAATCTTTTAATTCAGAAAGCATAACCAAACGGTGACCTTCACTTTTAACAATGCCATTGCCATCAAGTCCATCACGCCCAACTTCAAATTGGGGCTTCACTAAAGCCACGATCACACCGTCAGGCTTTACTAAATCAAAAATATTTTTCAAGACTAATTTTAAGGAAATAAAAGAAAGATCCACCACTGCAATATCTACTAACTCGGATAGTTCAAAAGGAAATTTAATATTGACTCCTTCGTGGTTTTCAACACGAGGATCGCTGCGAAGAGAAGTTGCCAATTGATCATGTCCAACATCTAAGCAATAAACTTTTTTAGCTCCTGAATGAAGAACAAAATCGGTAAACCCACCAGTAGAGGCACCGACGTCAGCAACAATTTTGTCAGTTACATCAACTTGAAAACGAGCGAGTGCTCCTTCAATTTTATGGGCCCCTCGAGAAACATACATGACATCTTTTCTCACTTCTAAACCTTCCTTAGCTACCTGCTGGGACGCCTTTTCTACTTTTTGATTTTGATAAAAAACAACTCCCTCATCAATCAATAGTGCTGCTTGAGATCTAGTTGAAACCAAACCGGCCTCTACTAAAACTTTATCGACTCGATCACGCTTAATGTTATTCATGACGATTAAAGTGAAACCGGAGTGATCACTAAATCTATCTCCTCTTCGTTGTGCTCTTGATGAGAAATCGTTTTTGTTTCACCTAGATAAATATCAAGATTAGGTGTGTTTAAGGTCTTAATCATTTTCCCATTCTGATTATAAATTTCGCCCTTAACGCGGACAAAACCCGAAGGGCCGTACTCTTTTACACTTTGAATATAGTAAGCCGATAATTCTGTCTTTATGCCATTTTTCATTTGAATTAACACTTGTTCGCGCTCATCTACTTGTTCAATAGAATGCTGCTCAGTAGAAAGAAAGAAGCCTTTGCCGATACCCTTTTTATAAATCAAACTAACCTTCAGGCCAATTTTAGCTTGTACCGGTAAGCTTAAAAAGAGAGAAGTTATGAAAAGTAAAAGACATTTTTGCATAGGAAAAGTTTAGGACAGAATGAACTTTGGTTCAATAATTAGTTTTTGTGATTGATAAAAAAGCTCGCTCAGGCTATAAAGGTAGCTAACCAAAAATGCCAGACAATTCGGGTCAATAGCTCAGTTGGTTAGAGCTCCCGGCTCATAACCGGGTGGTCACAGGTTCAAGTCCTGTTTGACCCACCAATAAAAGGTTCCAGCAGACTTTAAAAGTCGCTCAGCTTCCGAAAAATTTTGCTGGGACCTTATTTTAGATGACTTTCAAATACACCAAAAGAGCCGGCCGAAGTCTTAATTAAAATTCTCGATTTTAATTTTGAGGATTTCTTAATGGCGCGATCAAATTCTTTAATGGTCCGCACTCTTTTATTATCAACATGAGTAATGTAATCGGCGACATGAAAATCTAACTCGGCTGCTTGGGAATCTTCTTCTACGGTCGTAATGATCAATTCCGATTTTGCTTCAAGGAATTCATTGAAAAGACTTACCCTCTCCACACCATAAACTTCTTCCAACGCACTTAAAATTTCGGTGCAAACTTTTTGAAAAATTAGCCCCTCGTAGGAGTAATGTTCGCGCTTGCTCACCACCGGAATATTTGGAATGCCGCTGATGGGATAAGCCTTCAATTGGGTAGTTAAAATTTTGCTCTCTCCATTTCTCCAGATTTTCAATTGAACTTCTTCACCGATCGATACTTCGTGAAGCAAATCAAAGATATTTTTTCGTCTCGCGAAGTGACTGCCGATAACATTGCCATGACGATCAATCGTGATTCCATTGATAGCAACTAAAATATCGTTGTGTTTGAGACCTGCACTTTTAGCTAAAGATTTAGAAAAAACTTTATTGATGATAATCCCTTTGACATCTTTTTGTTTAAGATGATGAGAATTCATCGAAGAATTTTTTTGAACATAGGCTCCCAGCGAACACATGCGAACTTCTTTTCCAGCTTGAAGTTGGGGAAGAATACTCTTAACAATATGAATGGGAGTAATAAAGGCAATGTTGCTCGCTTCTAAAATAATGGCGGTATTGAGGCCTACCACTTTAGAGTTTTTTAATATGGCCGGCCCACCACTGTTGCCAGGATTAATCGCAGCATCGGTAACAAAGCGCTCGACCGCATCGATCGAACCTGAAATAAAATTGGAAATTTCTCCACCTGACATATTGGGCTCTACCATCCCCATGGGATAACCGATCGCCTTAATATCTTCGCCTCGACTAATGTCTTCAGATTTTGCAAATTCGAGAAATGGAATCGTTTTTAATTTAGCTATTTTTTTAAATCGAGATAATTCTTCTTCTGAAAACTTTAGGAGAGCAACATCGGGTTCAAGAGTTTCAACCAATCCAATAACATTAACCTTAAATGGTTCGTCGCTGGTTAACACTGAACGCACTTCTATATGAATAGCGTTTCTGGCCACATGGGCGTTGGTTAAGATATAACCTTCTTCGCTTCCTATCTTGATAAAAAATCCCGAGCCCACCCAGTCTTCATGTTCGACCATGCGAGGATCGAGTATTGCAACTGGATTAGTATCGGGAATACCTTTGACATGTATCCTGACCACTGCTTTCATGGCCATTAAGTATTTGATATTTTCCTTGGTGCTAACTTTCTTCTTCATCACCTATTTAGATATCAAAGAAATTACAGACAAGGCACTAAAAATCAGACATCTATCTAGGACAAGTGCTGAGTCGATTATAGAGGTTAGCAATTTTGTAGTCTGCCCCTTGAGTGTTGCCCATCCTTAAGTCCCTTAAACTAGAGCCAAGCTGCAAAAGGATTTCGTCGCGACCAACGCAAGTTCCAGTAGTTGGAGGTATAACAGTCCCTGAAGTTCTGAAGCATTCTAGCTTTTTACTCTCAAAAACCTCGTTTAAACAGGTCTCCATTTCAAATCTCTCGTAAGTTTTATCAGCAATGAGATCTAAACAACCAACTTTTGAGTTATTAAATGGCAAAGTAGTACAGAAATTTAAGGCCTGATCATCGAAGTATTTATAATTACGAATTTTTGCCAAGCAATTCTTGCGATCACTTTCAAATGGTAAGGGTTTACAAATGAGCTCATAAGCTGCATTGCGATCAGCTGCATTAGCTACTGAAAATAGAACAAAAACTAAGAAAAATGCTGATTTCATATAACCCCCTATCAACGAATTAACTTTAAAAGATTAAAAGATTCAGACCAGACTGAAAAGAGATAATGAGGATTTTTAATAAGTCCCCAAAATGACTTTGCTTAGCAAGCTATTAGTATTGCACGAATGGCCGTTTAAATATTAGTCAGTATCAAAACTTTCATCAATTTCCATAGTCAATTTCGAGGTGTTACCAGCAAGAAATTGGCATACCACGTGCAACTTAAAGGGTGTGGGGGCAATTATGAAAAAGCAATTTATTATGACATTTATTCTTTGTTTATCTTTATACTCAAACGCAGCAATGCCTAAGAGTCAAAGTGCAAAAGATTCTGCAAGAACAAACGTCAACTCTATCGCTAAAATGATTAAAGTTGTTCAACCAGACCTGGACAAGGTTAATAGAAATCGAATTGCTTATTCATTATATATGACAACCAAGAAATATAATGTTGATCCAAAAATCATGATCGCTATCATCGGTACTGAAAGTGATTTTAGAAACAACAAAGTTTCAACAACTGGTGACCTTTCTATGGCACAAATCAACACAACTGTATGGAATAAAGAATTTGAAAGAATGGGTCTTGATAAATTAAATCCAAAAAGACTTAAAAAAGATGAAAACTATGCTCTTTCTAAAATGGCCGAGATCTTGACTATTCTCAAGTCCAGACATGGTAAAAAAGATAATCAGTGGTTTGCTCGTTACCATTCACACACTAAAAAATATAAAAATTTGTATAGTGTGAAAGTTGAAAAACGTTTAAGAATGATTGCTTCAGCTGAAAACTCTTTCACAAGATAATTGAAGAATTGTTAATTTAAAACTTACCTACGAATACTATCTGAACCTGACCACAAAGATACACAGTGCTAAAATCTTCGTTAAACTGTACGGCTAACCTTCCCCCCAATGAATCAATCAAAACTTCCTCCTTCCATTTATAAAACTTAGCCGCGGCAATAGCCGTGGCAGTGATCCCTGTCCCACATGATAGCGTTTCGTTTTCAACTCCTCGCTCATAAGTTCGAACACGCAAGTGTCCAGGCAAAAGAACTTCAAAAAAATTAGCATTACAGCCTTTTTCAAATCGCTCATCAAAGCGAACCATTCTTCCTTTTTCATAAACGGGGAAATCCATCAAATTTTCGACTTCAAAAACACAATGGGGAACACCGGTGTTAAGATACATTGCCGATTTTGAAGCAATATTTGGAAAGTGAGTTTGAACCTTGTCGATATCATAGAGTTCAGTCATTTTTAAACGATATCCATAATTCTTATCTAGCGCACATTCGTAAATTCCATTCATGGTTTCGAAGGTATATATTTCCTTATTGAGAGCTAGGGCCTTATGAGCAAATGCAGTTATAGCACGAGCTCCATTGCCACACATTTCAACTTCTCCACCATCAGCATTTATGTAGCGCATTTTAAAATCTGCACGGACTGAAGCCTCTAAAAGCAAGACGCCATCGGCTCCAATTCCAGACTTTAAATGACAAAGCCTGGCCCAAAGTTCACGATCTTCGGCGCGCTGGAGCTGTTGGCGATTATCAATAACTATAAAGTCATTGCCGGTAGCATTGATCTTCATAAAAGAATGAGTGAAGTCATTTTTATTCATTTTATTATTAAACCTTTATTAAAACCTTAAAGCTAATCCCAAGCTAGGCTGAATTTCATAGGAATCTAGCGCTGGATTATCTGTAGGAATATAAACGGCAGTGAGATCAAAGTTCAAGGCAAAAAATGGGCTTGGATGAATGGCAATTCCAATGCCCGCATAGGGGTTCACGCTTGAAGATGTCGAACTAGTCACTGTCACAGAAGCTAGGCTTCGAGTTTGGGTTGACTGAGAAAGTTGGCCACCTCCTCGAATATAAGCTGAAAGAACTGGACCTAAAAATGCTTGGCCTCTTAATCCTAATTTATATTTTTTATCTTCAAATTTGTAAACTGACTGTGTGGCGCTGTCAGTTGTTTCATCCTGACCTTGAGTGTATTGGGCTTCAAGCATGGCAATGCTTAATTTATAAGTAACGGTTACTCCCAGTAGGGCCCGAGTCTTCATACTGGCAGTCGGAACCACTCGTTGTATTCGTTCAAGTCCCACGAGAGGAGTGATGCTGATACTTGAACTTGAGCCATGACTAGCAGCTTGAAGCGGTTGGAGCATTAAAGAAAAAATCATGAGAAAAAAACAATTTACTTTATTCATACACACACTCAAAGTTTAAATTGAAAATGCAAAAAATCGACTATTTGATTTAAATCAGAAAAATCTTTTTCCTCTTCATGGTAAGAGTACTTAATCGAACTTTTGTCTTCCAGAAAGACAAAGCGCATCGGCTTATATTTATAATAATCATATCTAGCTAACATAACAGGAGATTGATTCAAAAAAGAGACGCTATTGCTTCCTAAATAAGTGCACAATCCTTCTGCCCACACATTATTTACAACGACTCCCTGCACTTTATTCATGATATAAATCAACTCTTGATTATTGACACCTCGATGCATGAAAAGTTCGTTGTGCCCCAGATCTATTTTGGAAAAGAGCTCTGAGATCAAATCTTCGTCTTGAAGACTCCAAATAATAAATTTTTGGTTTTGAAAAGAATCAAAAAACTTTTTCCAGATATCTATTTGTCTCGTAACATTAGCCATTTTATCGAGCATGACTAAGATGAAATTAGGTGGTTTAGGCTCTTTAAATAATTTTTCAATAACTGCAACTTCTTGCCCCGCCTCTTGAGGATGGATAATTTGAACGTCTGAGAAATATTTTTCAGTGTAAAGCTCTAGGAGTCTAATGCACTTTTTTTCAAGAGTAACAGCTTGATCATTGCGAAATTTTTTAGTTAGAAAAACCTTATTCCATCCAGTTTCAAAACCAACTCTTTGAGTAGATCGAAAATTAAAACCCATAAAGGACGAATTGAAATTATTTTCTAAATCAAAGAATAAATCGATATTGAATACCTCGTTTAAGTTTGCACAAAAATGATGCGTTTTAAGCAAGGTTTTTTTGTCTTTTGGTCGCTCGAAAGTTTTTATTTTAAATGGCAGAAATGAGTAGGCTAGCGAATCACTCTCTTCATTAATCATGTATAATTCAGCTTCAGGAAATTCCTGATTAATTAAAGTTAAAAAAGGAAAAATGGCAAATGCTTGCTCTAATCCCTCCGGAGCTTTAATCAGAATTTTTTTTATTTCAATAGCTTCACTTACTTCCATAAACTTGGATCCTTAAAACGAAATTCAAATAAATTTTTAAAATCAATCAACTGCGGCTCCTCTGGGACTTGGCGCGCCATCGTCTTAAACTCTAACCAGGATAGTTGATTATTGAGCAGCTCACTTTCTATTTGAAATTGTTCACAACGCTCAAATTTTTGCTTGGCCTTAAAGATCAATCCACGAGCACCGATGAGATTTGCCTCCCGGTAGTGAATCATCGCCGCTGCGACCTGAATAACGGCCCAGTACACGTTGCGAATTGGACCTGGTTCTTCTAACCAATGGTGTTCTAATTCCTCGTGGCATTCCCAGTATTTCTGAGCGTTAAAAAGGCGTACTCCTTCAGCAATAATTTTTAAATGAGTCTCATCAAATTGTCCCATGAAGTTTTGCCTGTTTGTGTAGAAAAGGGTACACTGCTTTCACGTTATTCATCCATATTCTAGCGTAAAATGGAAAATTATTATGTCGGAAATTTCTGATCAGATTCAAACCCTAGTACCTGAGTATGTTCGTAACCTACAAATATACCAGGCAGGAAAACCTATTGAGGAGCTTACCCGAGAAAGGGGACTCAGTAAAATTTCCAAACTTGCTAGCAATGAAAATCCACTGGGCCCTTCTCCTTTTGCCATTCAAAGGATGACTAATGCACTCTGGGATGTGCATCGCTATCCCGACATGAATGCTTACGCCTTGAAATCCGCACTCGCTAAGCTTTATAAATTAAAAAAAGAAAATATTATTCTAGGTAATGGCTCGGAAGGTATCATGGCGTATATTGCCCGCGCCTTTGTTCAACCTGGCCACGAGGTACTTACCTCTGAAAATACATTTATCGGTTTTAGCATTATAGCTCGTAGTGTAGGAGCTCATTTAAAAACAGTCCCTCTTACCAGCGATTATCGCTTTGACGTAAAAGCACTCGCCAAAAACATCAACAATAAAACCAAAGTCATTTATATTTGCAATCCTAATAATCCAACTGGGACATATATAAATAAAAGTGAATTTGATTTTTTGATGACTCACGTACCCTCTCACGTGCTCGTCATCTTAGATGAAGCATACTTTGAGTTTGCTCTAGGAAAAGAAGACTATCCTAATTCGATGGATTATCGTTATGACAATGTCATTACTTTAAGAACTTTTTCTAAGGCTTACGGACTTTCTGGAATTCGTATCGGCTATGGTTTTGGCCACGAAGATCTTATTGCAAATCTTACCAAGGTGAAACTTCCTTTCGAGCCGGGAGTTATAGCTCAAATGGGTGCGTTGGGTGCTATCTTTGACAAGCCTCATTTGAGAAGAACTATTGTTAACAACGAACGGCGCTATCTGGAAGCTTTTGAGTTTCTTACCAAGCATCAGTTTAATCCCATCAAATCTGTTGCTAACTTTATTGCTTTTAAAACCGGCTCGGAAGAAGCTTCTCGTTACATGTTCGATGCCCTTTTAGATCACGGAGTAATTATCAGACAGCTCAAAGCCAACGAGATGCCTGAATATGTTCGAGTATCTTTAGGCAAAAAAAGCGAAATGAAACATTTTTTTCAAGCAATGGAAATTATTTTGCCAGAGTATAATAAACGTTTCGGGAGACCTAAAGTATGAAAGTTGTCACCTATCTTCACCGCCATCAATTAGGTTGTGACAAGCGATTGGGTATACTAATCAATGATAGTTCAATTCTCGATCCCAACTTTGCCTTTGCTTGTGATTTTGAAAGAGAAAATCGCTTCAATCCCCGTGAGCGCGCTAACAATTACTGCCCCCCAAGCTTGAATCAACTGCTTCGTTTAAAGGAAAATCCGCTTGAAATTTTAAGAGAAGCAATTGGATTGATGGCTTTTTTAGAAAAGTGCGGACAATATTGCTTGAAAGATGGCACTCAATATTTACTTGATTTATCCATCAATAAAGTAAGCTTAACAGCTCCGCTGGATAAAATTGAAACCTATCGTGACTTCTATGCTCACGAGAGCCATGTCGCCGCTGGATTTAAAAAGCGAGGCGAGACTATACCTGCTGCTTGGTATGAAATTCCTGCATATTACAAGGGAGCTACTGCCGGATTTATCGGGACAGAAGATGAAATCCTCTGGCCGTCCTATACTGACTTATTGGACTACGAGCTAGAGCTTGGCATGATCATTGGACTTGATGGCTACAATGTTCGCCAAAAAGAAGCTCATAGACATATTTTTGGTTTTACAATTTTAAATGATATCTCTGCACGAGACATTCAAAAAAAAGAAATGCAGATACGTCTTGGACCTGCCAAAGCTAAAGATTTTTGTACAATCATAGGGCCGGTTATAACAACGTTAGATGAATTTGATAGTATTGAGCCCAATCTGCTAATGACTGCCAAAGTAAATGGAGTCGAATGGTCTCGAGGGCATTCAGGTGACATCCATTTTAGTTGGGCCCAAATGATAGAGCATGCTTCTCGCGATGAATGGATCTTAGCGGGTGATCTCTTTGGCTCAGGTACGGTTGGCACTGGTTGTGGACTTGAGCTCGACAAATGGATTAAACCCGGTGACGTTCTAGAACTTGAAATAGAAGGCATTGGGAAATTAAGAAATACAGTAGGCAATAAAAAAACATAAGGTACATTTTATATGGACAACTTTAAATCATCGGGAATCTTTACTAAACAAGCTCATGTCAAAGTACCTCAAGGGCATTTTGAAGAAGAGCATGGCCGAAAAGGATTTTTTGGCAGAGTTTCTCACCTCTATCATCAGCAGCCTCCAGTGGCTTGGACTCACATTGATGGGGAGCTTAAACCACAGTCTCAACCTCCTATGTTTGAAGAGCAATTAGTAAAAAATAAATTTGAAGTTATTTTATCAAATCATGATGTCATCATTAGCATTGCCAACCTCAATCAATCATTTAAAAACTTTTATCGAAATGCTGACTTTGATGAATTGTATTTTATTCACGATGGCGCTGGAGTATTTGAAACTAGCTATGGACACCTTGAATATATCAAAGGAGATTACGTCGTTATACCTAGAGGTGTAACTTACAAACTTTACCTGCAGACTCCTACAAAAATCTTTAAAGTGGAATCATCATCAGAATTCGAACAACCCTCACGCGGACTTTTAGGGCCGAATGCTCTCTATGATCAGACAGCTATCAAAACGCCAGAGGCTGCTCACGGAAGTGAGCAAGATAAAACTGAGTATAAAATCGAAATAAAACGTTTAGGAAAAATAACCACTGTAACTTATCCGCATAATCCCTTATGCGTGAGTGGTTGGAAAGGATCGTGCTATCCTTTCAAGTTATCGATCTATGATTTTTGTCCAGTGATGAGTCATCGCTATCACATGCCGCCAAGTGCTCACACCACTTTTGTGTGTAAAAATTTTGTTGTCTGCTCTTTTGTGGAACGACCACTCGAAGACTCTGAAACCCATGGCGTGCTCAAAGTTCCTTTTTATCACTCTAATATTGATTTTGATGAAGTTCTTTTTTACCATCAGGGAAATTTCTTTTCGCGCGATAATATCGATGCGGGGGCACTCACTTTTCATCCTCAAGGAATCCATCATGGCCCCCATCCGAAAGCATTTAAAAACAGCAATGCCAAGACATATACCGATGAATATGCAGTGATGATCGACGCTCGCAATCCCCTCATTACTTCAGAGTGGTTTTCCAAGAATGAAAATAAAGATTACTGGAAATCTTGGATGAGTAACTAGATTATTTTTTTATAAACTGAACTAACTAGATCATGAGATCTCTGAGCAAGATTATCTTTTTCAAAATCTGGCGAAAAGCTGATCGATGGAAGTTCATCCAGTCTCACGACAATGTTTCCATTGCAAAAGAGGCGGAAAGCATGAACGATAAACGAAGTATCATCATGCCAAAAAAGTAAATCACGGTTCTCAAGACTTACCATGTTTTCATTTAGGTATTGATAATTAAGGCAAAGAGGTAAAACTGCGACTTGAGCGTTAACAGCAGCTTGAAAAAGTGGTCGCCTAAAGCTGATGACGGCTGATCCATCGGTGCTGGTTGCTTCTGGAAAAATTGTAACACGCTGATTTGCCACTAAGGCATTTGTTAGCTCCCGAACTTCATTACTAATATTTTTCTTTCTTCTTCGTTCTACAAATAAACAGCCGCCCAATTGGCAAAGTTGCCCTAAAAAAAAAGTTTCTTTCATTTCATTTGATGTTACAAAGCAAGTAGGTGCGATACTGCATAAGATAAGAACATCCAAATATGACAGATGGTTACAGACAATGAGAAAAGTTTTGTTCTCATCCAGTAACTCTTTAGCGTTGGTAATTAATGTTATATTTAAGATCAAGAGTGAACTTTTTCCAACCAGAGAGACCAACTTTATCAACCAAGGACGAGCACGATGAAAATTAAAGCCAAAAAGTCCCAATGTCAGTATTGCAGCGATCGAAAAAAGAGCTAAGACACTGCCCAAAAGGCACAACTTTAGAAGTCCTCGCAAATATTTTAAGTATCTCATCTACTTTCCTCGGAAAGAATTGTGTATAATCTAAGATGTGACAACATGATAAAGGAAAAACCATGACAATGAAATCTTTTAAAACAGATGGAGCTTTCGCTGATAATTATAAATTTCTTATCGGTTCAATACTTCCTCGCCCCATTGCCGTGGTTTCTACACTTAATGACGATGGTAGTAATAACCTAGCACCATTTTCTTTTTTTACTGCAGTGTCTGCAAGACCAATGATTATTGCTTTTTGTCCGATGATTCGCACCAGTACTGGTGAAATGAAAGACACTCCAAAAAACATTCTTCGTCAAAAAGAATTTGTGATTAATATTGTTCATGAAGCTATTGTAGAAAAAATTAACCTCACCTCAACTGAACTTCCTTACGGTGAAGATGAATTCAAATATGCAGGTCTCACACCAATTGATTCTGAAGTTGTTAAAGCAAAGCGTATTCAAGAAAGTCTTATCCATTTTGAATGTCTCTTTCGTGATCACCTCGATTATGGAGATCAACCAGGAGCTGGACAGCTCATTACAGGTGAAGTGGTACGAGTGCATATAGCTGAAGACATTTTAGAAAATGGTCGAATCATTACATCAAAACTCAAACCGGTCGGACGAGGTGCAGGTAATGATTGGTTTAGATGCAATGATACTTTTGAATTGGCTCGATTAATGAATGCTCAAATTCAAAAATAAAGAGCAGCTCCTTCCTTATTGCATTATCTGCAAAAAGTGAGGAAAAGATTTCTCAATACAATCCACTTCCGCGAGCTGACCTCCGCCACAAGTGCGAAGAAAAAGATAAGCCGTCATAACCATTCTATGATCGCGCTTGGGTTTGACAACATACGATCCTGGTTTTATTTCTGTTCCCGTAATGCGTAATTCATCCTGACTCTCATCAAAATGAAAGGGAACTAAAAAGATTTTCAGAAGCTCGATTAATTCGACCAAGCGATCACTTTCCTTATGACGTAAAACGCTGAGGTGCTTCAACGTACTTGTTCCTTTGATATTGGCCGCTAGGTAAACCAATGTCGGAATAAGGTCTGGAAACTCTCTGCCATCAACCTCAAAGGGCTTTAGCTTTTTATTGCAAGTTACCACCAGCCCCAGTTCACTCCATTTTATATCCGCACCGCTAGAGATTAACATATCAATGAATTTTGAATCTGCTTGATAAGGATCAATATCGTGACAATTCCGAATCAAAACTTTACCTTTAATTACCGCTAATGCTAATGGATAACTCAGGCAACTGTAGTCCAAGGGAGTGTTGTAATAATTTTTATGTGCTGTCTCTTTAATCAAATGACTTGTTAATTTTAAGTATGTCTCAGAAGCACTAATCTTATTTAAATGAAAAGTCTGGTTAGTGTTGGAGAAAGCCAACATCAAAGCAGAAGCAAATTGAGTGCTTTTACTGCAGTCAATTTCCAGAGGAGAGGCTCCGAATTTTGCAGGTCCCCTTAGTTTAAGCCAAGCAGCTTGCGTGGAGTTTTCGAACACAACCCCCAACGCGCGAAGGGGGGTTAGTAAATCATCTATCGGTCGACTGGCTAATTTTTCACTAGGAAAAAGTCGATAGGTTTTTGTCCCTCTGGCCAACAAGGCAATCAAAAAACGATTTGTGGTACCGCCATCTCCTGTGTGTAAATCAATTACATTTCCATTGGAGAGCGACTCGCATTCGGGAAAAGAATTTTGAAAAATAACAGAATCATTTATTTTCTTAATCCTAAGGCCGATGGAGCTAAGGCAAGATAATAGATTTTGAACATCACTTGATTCAGGCAGATGATCGATTCTGAAATTATTGCCTTTAAGAGCGCCAAGAATCAATGCTCTATTAGCATGAGACTTACTGGTAGGAAGAATCATTTCTTTATTAAAATGAGATTCAATAACCTTATAATGTGAATTTTCGGAGTTCATCTTTATTGTTTTCTAAAATATTTTGAATGGCTTCAAAACTCATGTTTTCAATATAGGCATTACCAATATCTTTTACCAATACTAAATTAATTGAATTCAATGCAGAAATTTTTTTATCCTTTGATAAAAAGTGCATAATTTTATCAATTGGAAATTCCTTATTATGCCATGGTGGAGTTTGGGCAGAAATCCCAAGGGCAGCTTTAAGTAATTTGGTGTCATTAATATTTTTTTCATTACCAAAAATTTTAAAAATCAACATCATTCCCCACATTATGGCTTCGCCATGGGGGAGATTGTAAATGAATTCTAGAGCATGGCCAAAGGAATGACCCAAGTTGAGAATTCGCCTAGCACCGGTTTCTTTAAAATCTTCTTCCGTCAGCTTTTGCTTATAAAGCGCACAAGCTGTGATGATTTGATCAAGAGGGGCTTTTTTAACGGCAAGATCATAAATTGAATATTCTAAAAAGCAGTACTTTAAGATTTCTCCCATACCACTATTTCTCTCTAAATCAGGCAATGAATCTAAAAATGTTGGGCATATCCAAACATGATTTGGAAGATGAAAAGCACCTATTAAGTTTTTGCCATTTTTGGAATTAATCGCAACTTTTCCTCCGATTCCGGCATCTACCATGGCCAACAAGGTTGTCGGTATAACACTCCAAGAGATCCCTCGCAAAATAGTAGCAGCAACAAATCCTGCAAAATCAGAGACGGCTCCCCCTCCAATTGCAACGAGATGAGCATTGCGGTGAATTCCTTTTTCTAAAAAAAACTCTATTACATTTTGAAAATCTAAAATATTTTTTACTTTTTCACCATCTGGAGATTTCCAGAAAATAATTTTTTTATTTTCAATTTTATCAAATGGCAAATCTTTAGAATACTTGCTCCAAACATTATGATCGACAATCAACAAAACGGTATCAGTTTCCAGCCTAGAAATTTCTTCTACGATATCTGGCAAAGTGATGTTTTTAATCTGAGTTTTCATTTTCGTATCCAAATTAATTGTCGTTCTTGTAAGCTTGTTGCCTTAAAAAATGATCAGCGAGGACTATTTTGACCATGGCTTCAACGACCGGTATCGCTCTAGGCATGATGCAAGGGTCATGGCGGCCTTCACGCGCCTTTTCCCCAATTGTCGAAGTAGGTTTAAACGTAACTGTCATGATGATCGGATCACCATTAGAAATGCCGCCTTCCATTCCACCGAAAGCATCACTATTTTTGGAAACCTCACTTCCCATTAAAGCTGCCATTTCTTCACCCAGCCCATAGGAAAAGGCGACTATGGCGCCAATTGACATTAAAGCCTTTGCCATATCCGCTTTCAGCTTATCAAATGCCGGTTCCCCAAGACCAACTGGACATTGCTCAATTACAATACGCACTTTTCCTCCAACTGATTCACCCTCTTTTTGTAATTTTTGAAGAAACGTTTTAATTTCTTCATTTTTCTGGGGATCAGCAAAGTTGTAGGGAGAAAAATCTCGACTGAGGTCTTTGGGAAAATCTTGACTTAAAATTTCAAACGGACCCAATCGAGTAATAAGTGCAGTCACTTTGGTTTGAGGTAGAATCAGACTAGCGAAGTAGCCGGCGACAACGCGAGAAAGTGTCTCTCGTCCAGAAGCTCTACCTCCGCCGCGGTGATCGCGAATGCCATATTTTAATTGATAACTTTTATCTGCATGACCTGGTCGATAATGATCTTTGAGAGCATCGTAGTTCTGGCTTTTTTGATTATTATTGTGAACCACAACAGCAATGGGAGTTCCCAAAGTTTTTCCTTCAAAAATCCCAGAGAGCACCTGCGCTTTATCAGCTTCTATTCGAGAAGTCGTACCTGCAATTTTACCAGGGGCCCTTCGATCGAGTTGAGCTTGCAAATCATCTAGATTAACATGGAGTCCGCTGGGAACACCATCGAGGACCACTCCGATGGCAGCACCATGGGATTCACCAAAAGTAGTCAGAGAAAATAATTTACCAAAGCTGTTTCCACGCATAGTATGCATTATACTCAAAGCCCTAAGGCTTATACAAGGAAGAGTCGTATATGTATTTAGAGAGCTTTCGCCATTTAATTGAGGTTGAAGCATTAAAAGCTCAAAATCAGAATGAACTCGGACTGATTGCCAAAGAGAACAAAAGAATATCCGATTTAGAGAGGCTAAGGGCGACCAAAATTCAGGAACTAGAAACACTTGAGCAAAACTTTGGGTCTTTAAAATTAACTGAAAAACAGCTAGAGATCGAAACTTTTAACGCCAAACTAAAGCGCATGAAATCACAAATGGACCTTGTAACTTCTCAAAAAGAACAACAAGCTCTTGAAGGACAAATTGCTTTGCTAGAAAAAGAATTACAAGTCCAGGAAGAAAACTACTTTTTAAACCTGGAGCGATCAGAAGAAATTGAGCAAGAAAAAGAAGATCATAATCAATTTATTGCGGGCTCCCTAGCGACCATCAATTCTATTGGCAGCGAAGTTGAAATCACAGTTAAGAAGCATCAAGAAAGAATTCATCAAAATAACCTTCGCATACATTCACTTTTTGAACAGATAGACAAAAGCTTGGCCGGGATTTATCAATCTATTGAAAAAAAATTTCCTCCACCACTGCGAGCGGTTGCTTACCTAGTTGATAAAAAATGTTCACAGTGCCACATGCTTCAAGACTCCATGTTGAAGCTATCTTTAGAAGAAGGCCGCTCAATAGAAACCTGTCAGACCTGTGGTCGACTTTTAATTCCAGAAACGGCGAAAATTTATTGACGATTATCTGACAAAAGCCGATAAGTGACCTACCGAGAAGAGGGAATCATCGCTGGCCAGTGTAGCAATACATTGACGGGAGGAAAGTCCGGACACCACATGGTAACGTAGCGGGTAACGCCCGTCCATCGCGAGGTGAGGACAAGTGCAACAGAAAGGATGTACAGGTAAGGCTGTAGTGAAATCAGGTAAACTCTACGTGGTGCAAGCTCAAATAGGCCTAGGCGTCTCTAGCAATAGAGACTAGAGGGGACCACTCTCAATGCTAGGCGGGTAGAGTGCTTGAGCCCACGAGCAATCGTGGGCCTAGATGAATGATGGTTGAAAACAGGATCCGGCTTACCCCTTTTCTCGGTTTTATCTCTTAAAAAAATGACTTAAGAATTCCAACAAAAATCGCTAGCAACAAAATCATTGTTGGCATAATCGTTAAACCAAATCCCAAACTGCGTTTTGCTGGATCTGCAATATACTTCTTGTAAAAAATTATTCGGCCAATAAAGAAAATAAATCCAATCGCTGCCATAATCGCCGGATTCCAAAATTGAGCAGAGATGAGTAATGCTGGAATGAAGATAATTAGTTGTTCTAGAGTATTGGCGTGCACTCTAAAGTAACGCTCAAAATGTTCGTTGCCAGTTATTGCCGGAGCTTTGATATTGTATTGCTCACGAGCCTTACCTACCATCATTCCAAAGAAAATAAACTGCACAGCTACTAGCACTATGATTAAATAGACTAAGTTCATGAAATTCTCCTGTTTTATTTTATTCTTTTTAGGACTTTAATCGAAGCCGTTGATAAATTCAATTTTTCATTTGGTATTTTAAAGATGTAGTCAATATCAATACTTTTTGTCAGTCGTTTAAATTCAATTAAGTTCATCTCGACAATTTGATTTTCAATTGAATATTTTGTTATTCCAGTTTTAATCATATGAGTTTCTGTAAATTTTTTATTCCATTCTATTTTAGGATATTGCTTTAAACTGTCATCACTGGTTTCTAAAATAAAGCTTGGCAATTCCCATTGACCACTGAGCCACTCATCATGATTTTTTTGATAAAAAAGAATTTTGTTTTTTTCTTTTACGACAACTCTAAGTAATTTTAGCGTGTGCTCTAAACTTGTTTTTTTATTTAAAATAGTTGGAAAATTCTCCGGTTTACCGCTACTAAAAGCAACGCAATCCCCTTTCAAAGGGCAAAGAGCACATGAGGCTTTTCTGGCTTGGCAAATAACTCGACCTAAATCCATTAATGATTCATTTAATTTTCGCGGGCCAATTTTTTCGATATCGTTAAGTATTTTTTTATTATTGAAATCATTACTGATTTTTTTTTGCAATCTAATACCTTTAACGTCCTTATAACCAAAAAATCTCGCCAGCACTCTTTCCAAATTAGCATCAACTGCCAAAGCCCTCTTGTTTGCACCAATGGCAACTAGGGCATTGGCCGTATAGGGTCCGATCCCTTTTAGTTGTAATAATACAACTGATTCAACTGGAATTTTGCCTTGATGATTTTGAACAATTTGAATGGCAAGATTTCTAAGGTTACGCGCTCTTCGATAATATCCTAAGCCTTTCCACGAAATGCATACTTCTTCTTCGCTGGCTTTAGCCAAATGCTCAATCGAGGGATAAGATTGCAAAAACTTTTCAAAATGATTAAGAACTGTTCCCACTGTCGTTTGTTGCAGCATGATTTCGGAAACGAGAGTAGTGTAAAGAGAACGATGTTTACGCCAAGGCAGCGAGGCGTATTGCAGGTTTGACCACTTAACCAATTCAGCAAAAGGAGATTTTGTCATGACAACATATTAACTAAAAGTGAGGTTAATGACAAAGTCCATTCCAATTTTTCACTAACCCATCGGACAAAACTTTTTTCATTTCATTAGCGCAAACTGGCACATAGCTGTAATAGAGACTGCCCTGAGAAATTTTCTTCACAATCGCCCCCCCCTTACCAGGAACAAAAGCTGGGCATCCATAACTTCTTCCCATGACGGCATCTCCCCCTTCATTGTAACTTGCCTCATGCATGACCACCCCGCTTCCGAGAGCATCTTCATTAGTGCTAGATAAACCAATCAAGGTCATTTTATTGAAATTTTTTCCTTTAAAAAATCTTGGCGAACCAGATGAGGCTAAGTGTTCAGAAAATTCTAAATCACCAGTTTTAAAAAATCCTGGTCGAGTCATATTTTTTCTGGAACCCGCGGCATTGGTGCATTTATCAACCATTCCATCGTGATTTTGATCGCCTTCAGTTCCGCGTTCCGAACGTCCAGAGCCATGACTAACTTTGTCTTTTGAGACCTCTCCGTTAGTTAAATCCAAAAGGTAGAATCGCTCTTTTCTCGAGTTCTGAGAATAATCAGCAATAGAAATATATCGCTCGTTAGAAAAATATGATTTTCGATTGCTGTAATAAGTAAGCGCTTGAAGCAATGGCACTTCGGGTACACCTTTGTCTAAAAACGATTTATAAAGAGAGCAAATCTTTCCATTTTCCGTATTAACTTGAATGATGGGTTCTTTTTTTTCTTCTACTTTATTTTTTTCAGCTTGATCTTTTTTTGCTGGAGGAATTTCAGGTATGATTTTTCTAACACTGCTATTTAAGCTTCCAATTTGCTTATAAAAAGACTGCTCAAGAGGATCGCTTTTTTCATTACAGCTTCGAGCCTCTACTAGATTTACTTGCATCTGAATCACTGGACAAGATTTATATTGGGGATGATCACTACAGAATTTTTTCATAGCAGTGACATTTTCGAGATACTGACGTCTGAAGATTTTATTATTTTTAAATTCAGCATAAATCTTTTCGATTTGATCTCTTGATTCGATAAAACATTTCTCAGAAATGTCATCCACTGACTTAAAGCTGATACACAGTCCCTTGCCTGATTCACCTGGTCCAAAGAAGGCAGGGTTACAACGAAAGCGGTTATTGCCTCCGCAGTAATGAGGTTGATCATAAGTAATTCCCATTTTCTTTAAATCATCATCATCAGCATTTTTCCAAGGCGCCGTGCATTTACCAGAAGACATTTTAGAAGGCCATCCTCCGTAGTAGCATAAATCAACTCCCTCTTTGGCCAGAGCTTCGCTAATTAAAAATGCTAAACGATGAATATCTTTTGGAATGTTTTGAGCGGATGATATTTTTCCCTCTACCGGAAAATTCGTTTCATGGCCTCTCTCTTTTTCAAATGCTTCAATCACTAGCAAAAGCGCATCGTGATATTGGGCAAAATGCTCAATAGAATTTGCAAACGGAGCTTCCGGATCAAGCACATCTTTATTCAGGGAGTAATATTCTAAAAAATCACTTTGAGATTCTGTTGCTTCTTTAGCGGCTAATAACCTAATGGGCCAAGCCGTTATGGTAATCAAACATAAACTAATGATTATTTTTTTTAGCATCTTTACAATCCCTTACTTGCAAGATTTCGAAAAATCTCTGGCATAATCTACTAAATCATTTGCGCTAAAAGGTTTTACACCGTCGCCAATCAACTTAGCACCTCGCTCATCTAAAAACTCTTTCATTGCACTAGACATTTCATCCACATCTGTAACGATTAAAAGTTTTTTTGCTTCACTGCCTTTCATCCATTGAATAAGTTTTGACTCATCGTTGGTGCCATATGAAAGGCAGGCACTAGAAGTTTCACCGATTTCTTTGAGAGAAGTATTGTAGATTGATGCACGAACTTTATCCTTACATCCTTCCATCACTTTTGTAAGAAAAGTTCGGCGGGCGCAGTAATCTGGATCTTTGTTGTAATCGACATTGCGAAGTGAAGAAGAGACATCAAACCAAATTTCAATTTCAGCATTTCGCCCCTTAGCTTTTTCTTTGCCACAATAAATATCGAAATAATTATTTTTATCACAATTGATCATGTTCGTTTCAACTGCATTAAACGTTTTGAGTTTTAAATCCGGATCACTGGCTACAGGCAAGGGGGCATTTTTAACGTTAGGTTTTTCAATAGGAGCTTTTTCCATATAACCATATTGAGGATGAAAACAACCTTCTCCCATGGGAATACATTTTTCATTTTCACTTTGAGCCAACATTTTAAATGCTTTTTGATTTTGATTTTTATCTAAGAGCTCCAGAAGCATCGAAACTTTTTGAGGCGATAAAAAAATCATTTCTATTTTAGCAGGTGTAGCCCAGCTGCTTTGGCAAAAAATGAGAATAAGAAATAAAATATAAATATTTTTCAAAGATCCATTCCCTTCATTTTAAAATACTGAAACATATTATTTCCCAAGTCGACAATAAGATCGCGCTCTTCTAATTTTAAATTTAAAAACTCTGTCATAAAGGCCCTTTGTCTAGGGGTTAAACTTTCGAGTTTTTCCCTAATACTCAATTCCGCACTTACTTTAGCCGGCTCTTCTTTGACTGCAGTTGGCTTCTTGGGCGCATTCGACTCTTCCCCTTTTTTCTCTTGCGCTGTAGCCGCCATAGGCCTGGACGTACTTGTCACAGTCTCATTCTGGTAGAGCTCTTCCTCGTTTAATTCGTCTTTATAAAATTTAACCAGCCTAATAAAACGATCTGCAAAGTCCTCTTCGACAAAATCGATCATTTCATGAAGTGGTATATTGAGTTTTGCTGTGATTTTAGCAATTAGCTGAGGATTTAATTCTGTCGATTTTTGGGAAAGAAAACGACTCATGGTCGAAACACCGACATCGGTCTGTTCGGCCAAATCTTTTTGGGACATTGCACCTCGCACCTGCATATACTTGCGAACCACACCTAAAAACATTTCAACTCGTTCTTTTTTAAACTCTGCCATGATTTCCCCAAACCGCTAAAGCTTTTAAACTATTATCGGATTGCAAAAATATTTCTTTATGCAATTTTATTACTTGACGCAAGCTGTCACTTTTGTTAATCTGATTGAGGAAAAACCTGAGTTAAACGGGGGATTAATGGAAACGCTAACACTTTTTATCGATCAACTTTATAGCTTCGAACTAGGTTCAAGTCCTTACCAACACTTAGAGAAAAAGTCAATTGTATCAAATACATATAACGAAGTTACAGTTTCAGGAAGTCTTTTTGAAGAAGTGATATTTGAAGATGTCATTTTTGATCAATGCACTTTTTACGCTAATCATTTCAACCATTGCCTTTTTCTCAACTGCTTGTTTATTAATTGCAACTTCCAATTTACCAAGTTTTCAGATTGCAATTTTGAACTGACATCATGGGAGAATTGCTTGTGGGGATTGTCGGCCAGTCAAGATATCAAAAGCGAATCCCAGGCCGACCAAAAGCTCTTTACCTTTGAGTCGACCGGAAGTCTTTCAGCGTCGACTTATATGAGCCTAGGAGAATTTTTGGCGCTCTCTATTTAAATCATTAAGCATCACCTAAGCCCTCAAGGATCTTAATTTTTTGGCATCTAACATGTCGAGGGTCACGTCTTTTCTTTGAATGTCATCAGGATGATGAATTCAGAGTGCTTTTATCCCATCCTGCGTGCAGGTTCGTTCAATTTTATGGACGGACCTGCACACCATCAAGCTTAGCTTTTTCGATAAAAGCACCCAATGGATTGAGTATTTCGCCGAGAAGCAATCAGAACTTGTTGGCCAATTTCAACTGCATTTCTCAAACCAATCAAACCATCAACAAGCGAGGCGTCTTTATAAAAGCGATTTATTTCATCAGTGAGCTCGCGAAACATCGCCTCGGCGCGGGCCAAGCGATGATGAGAGCGAGTTAATCCGACATAGTTCCACATCGTTTGTTTTAGGGTTTGCCAGTCTTGATGAATGAGAGCGGTATCAACCATTTCTGTGCCATCAACCCAGTCTTTTATACACTCTGGCCGGTAATTTTTTTCAACTGAGATTTTTTCCAAAATATGGTTGGCGGCAAAAGTCCCAAAACTCATTCCCTCCAGCAAGGAGGTAGAGGCTAGGCGATTGGCGCCGTGTAAACCAGTACAAGCCACCTCTCCTACAGCGTATAGCCCTGGCAATGTGGTGAGGCCTACTAAATTTGTTTTTACTCCGCCACAAGTATAGTGAGCTGCTGGTACCACCGGAATGGCCGTGGTACTTATATCCACCTCGTGATTGAGACAATGATGATAGATGGTGGGAAATCTATTTTTAATCCACCCTTCTTCCTTGTGAGAAATATCTAGGTAAACACAATCACTTTTGGTTTCAATTAACTCCTCGGCGATTGCCCGGGCCACGACATCTCTAGGGGCTAATTCCAAATCAGCGTGATACTTTTTCATAAAGCGCTCACCGCTAGCATTGAGCAAGACACCACCTTCTCCCCTAACGGCTTCGCTAATCAGAAAGCGGCGCTGAGTGGCTCCAGCATAAAACGTGGTGGGATGAAATTGGATAAATTCCATATCGGTTAAAACCGCTCCTGCTCTTCGGGCCATAGCATGGCCATCTCCTCTAGCACCTTCGGTATTAGAGTGATGCAAATAGAGTGCGGAAATTCCACCTGTTGCTAAAATGGTAAATTTAGCCAACATCTTGTGAACCACTTTAGTTTCTTGATTAAAGACATAAGCTCCGAGCACTTTATTTTCTTCATAGCGTTGTTGAATGCTGAGCCCATGATGAAGAGCAGTCAGTAAATCGATGGCGGTATGTTTAGTAAAAAAAGTTACATTAGAGAAATTTGTTTTTAAATAATTTAGAAGGGTGATTTGAATTTCTTTTCCAGTGTAATCCCCCTTGTACAGAATACGCTCTTTGGAGTGAGCAGCTTCCTTGGTAAATTTTAAATTATTATCTTCATCTCTTTCAAATTGAGTGCGAGCTTTGGTGATAAGCAAATCATCTAAAATCTCAGCGGAGCGAGTTGCCACCAATTGAGCTACCTCAACTGATGAGGTATCAGCACTGGCTTTTAAGATATCATCAACTAATGATTGCTCAGTGCCCTTGGCATAAATAATTCCTCCCTGGGCCCAAGAAGTATTGGTCAAACTTGGATCTTTTTCTCTAGTTACAATCCCAACACTTAATCCCGCTTCTGCCAATCGGGCGGCGGAGGACAATCCAGCAATTCCAGTTCCAACAATCAATACATCAAATTCAAAACTCATATGAATCTCGGTTAATACGATTTTCGAGTGGCTTGATTTTAAGCGATAGATCCACATGGGGAGCACTATGAGTCAGGGCCCCTATGCTCAAGGCATCAATTCCTTTTATAAAATATTCAGTGCAATTTGCTAAATTTATGCCACCAGAGATTTCATAGGTCATGCCTTTTGTTTTAAGACTCAGGGCTTGGCCAATCATGGCAGAAGAAAAATTATCTAGCATTACATGCTCTACTCCTAAGTCAATCGCCATCGCCAATTCATCAAGTGAATGAATTTCAACTACAATGCTTTGGTAGTGAGTATGCATTTTTTGAAAAAAATCCCACGCGGGCTTAAGGCCTCCAAAATAACTTTTATGATTATCCTTAATCATCCATACATCGGATTGCGAAAAGCGATGATTGTATCCGCCTCCTACTCTAACGGCATATTTTTCAAGCGAGCGCATTCCTGGAACGGTTTTTCTCGTATCAAGTATTTTAATCCCGTGGGGCTTGGCCAATTCAGAAAACTTTTGGGTAAAACTAGCAATGGCACTAGCATGTTGAAGCAAATTTAAAGCCACTCGCTCACCCGATAAGGCTAAAGCAAAGGGAAGATTAAATGCGATAAGATCTCCTTCATGCATTTTCACACCTTCGTATTTTTTAAAGCTATGGTAATCCAGTTTTGCTCCAAGAAAATTAAAAGCTGCTACAAAAAATGGCAAACCACACATGGTTAAATCACTTTTAATTTTTAATAGGCACTCCACAGGTGTCGCTGGCAATTCTCTAAGATAGAAAGCATTACCATGCAAATCATCCTCTTCAAAAAATCGACGGAGATCATCTTGAAGACTTTTTTCTAATAGATTCATTTTTTGCCTCTCATTTTTCGTCCATTACTGAACAAAATTGTCTCGAACTTAACTATCTACCCCTGAAATCTCGAAGAGTTAAGAAGTTTTTAGCATCGAGAACTTTTCAATATGTTAGACATGAAATTTTTTGCCTTCATTACCCTCACAAGCGCACTGTTGCTCATTTTGATAGCACCCATACCAAAAAAGCCCCCTTTGTCCCAGACTTCAAAACCTTCTTGGCTAATTGAATATAAAACCCATTTTATCGAAAGTTTTACCAACGCCAAAAATGGCCGACTCCTTTGGGGTTTTCTAACCGGAGACAAAAAAGGTGTCTCCCAGCAATTAATTAAAGATTTCAATCAACTTGAGCTTGGGTATTTGTTTTCCCCATCTGGTCTTCACTTGAGCGCATTTATAGCACTTTTGGGTCTAGTGATAAAAAGAGGTATTTACTCTAAAAAAATTTCCCCCTTTATTAAGCTGACAACTTTGGCGGCTTATACTTTGCCATTTCTGGCAATCAAAAGAGTTGTTATTTTTAAACTACTTTTTTATCTCAAACAGCGATTCAAATTAAGAATTTCAACCCAGATGATTTTTTTTGCGACGTTTGCTCTCTCTTTGATTCTTGGTCACTTTCTCCAATCACCGCAGAGCTTTGTGATGAGTTATCTTTTTGTAGGTACATTCATAGGACTTAAAGATTACTCAAAAATGACCCTTATCCTGGGATTAGCTTCTGGCCACCTGCTTTTAGCATTTTTCATGAAGAAGAATTTATCACTGCTAGCTCTAATTTTATCTCTACCTTTGATCGGCATTTCTTCACTATTAATCAGCTTGGGATATTTATATTTATTAACGTTTAAAGGATTGGAGTTCAACTGGATTGAAAAGTTGGTCCAATATTTTTTGGCATTGATAAAAGAGATGTCAAAAATCTCCCATTCCTTTGAAAGCGAGCCAAAAATTTTAATTTTTGTGTTGGTCTGGCTTTTGTTGTTGAAACAAAAAAAAAGATATATTTGTATCACTCTTTTTCTTTGCGCTGGAAGTGCACTTGCCCCTAGCGTTTTTTATTCTGCAACATCGACATTAAAGCCTTAAGCGTTTGCTGGTATGTTAATTTGTTATAACGAGCTTCTAGTTTTTCAAAAATTTCTGCGATCTGACTTCCGGTTGGATTGGGACTTTTTAAGAAAGAATCTACAAAATCTTCAACCACAATAAACATCTGGCTCAAAGGAGAAATAGTTGTATTTAAACCATCCGCAAATCCTACCCCATTTTTAGTGCCGTGATGTTCTTTTATAACCGTCGTTACCCCCGCCGGAACATTTGGAAACTTTTCTACCATTTTCGCAGAGTTCATTGCATGATTAAAAACAATTGTTTTTTCTTCCATTTGGATTTCAGATTCATCAAGTTCTTCTTGGTGATTAATTTTCATTAACTCGCTATCGGCTAGCGAGATGTCATGAAAAAATGCAATATAAGTTAATTTTTCTCTAATTAATCCTGATTCCCAATCAAAGTTTTGAATAATTTTATGCAAGATTAAACTGGTTAAATACGCATGAGAATAAGCATAAGAAACACTATTCTTCTTTAGCAATTTTAAAAAATTGGCCATTGCGTTTTCTTCACCAAGCGCCGTATGCATTGACTTGATACTGTTGTCGACAATATCAATAGTATGTTCATCAATTCCGATCGAATGCAGACGCTCAACCCCTAACTCGTACGCCTGGCTTGTCACCTTGATTCGATCTGTTCCCTGCAATGACATATCTTCGACTTTTGAGCTCAATTCATCGGTAAACTTGTTAACAAAATATTTAAACTTATCTCTCTGCAAATAAAACTGCTTAAGTCCTTGAGCTTTATACTTATCTAATTCAGCATTGGTATATTCCTCTGTAGCGTGAAAGCGCTTAATGAACTGATACTCAACTTCATTTTTTTTCACTCTAATAAAAATATCACAATTCAACTTCATCGCAGGAATCATATAAAAATATTGAATGCTAACACCGATATATTCCCTTTCCGCCGGATCGGGCTCATCGCCCCCCTTTCCCAAGATTCTGGCCGCTTTGGCCATGATATTTTCCCATTTAATTTCAGAATCTAAATTATAAAAATGGGGATAGGTCGAATTCTTTTTTCCAACAACTAAAATTTTAACTTCACCTTGAGATTTCTCTAGGTGATTGAGAATTTCCTTGGATAGATCCCAGCGACAAATAATGAGATCGATAGGAATTAAATTCATCAGCGAAATTGCATCTTTCCCATTGGCCTTATCAAAGACTTCGCACTCTAATGTACTCGCCATATTGAGTTTAAGGATTTTGATAAGTGACTCATCAGTTTCTATAAGTAGTATTTGTGACATACCAGCTAATCGGAACAATTAATCAAGAGGTTTAGACTCTCCAGAAAAATCAAAAAGCTTTTTATCTAATAGGTGAGAAAGTTCGATATTGGTTAATGCATTGATCATGGATTTGCGTATATCAGGAATCTCTTTCTCCAAATCGTCTAATAACTGTTTCATGCGCTCACGTTTTAATCCTTCCTGAGAGCCGCAGAGATTACAAGGAATAATGGGAAATTGCCAATCTCTGGCTAACTCGACAATATCGCTTTCTGCCACAAAAGTTAGTGGACGAATAACGATATTACGGTGGTCATTGGAATACAATTTGGGAGGCATACTGGCCAACTTACCTGAATAAAATATATTGAGCAAAAAGGTCTGAATCATGTCGTCGCGGTGATGTCCAAGAGCAATCTTGTTGAACTGATGTTTATGAGCATAATTGTAAAGAATTCCTCTGCGAAGACGTGAGCAAAGCGAACAATAGGTCCCACCTTCAGCCGTTTTTTCTTTCACAATTGAGTAAGTGTCCTCTTCTAGGATCGTTAATTTAATTTGTTGGTCGGCCATAAAGGCTTGAAAGGCGCGAGCATCAAATCCTGGCTGTTTTTGATCGAGCATCACTGCTTCAAAACTAAAGTCTATTTCAGCTTTTTTTTGAATTTCCTTAAGCAACAATGAAAGGACCGTAGAGTCTTTTCCGCCGGATACGGCAACCATGATCTTATCGCCCTGATTGATCATATGGTACTCGCTCAATCCGCGGGTGATTTGTTTTCGTACCTTTACGGCCAAAGGGATTTCTAAGTTTAATTCTTTCATTCAAATTTATTAACACAGCACTGATTGAAGTGTCTCTTCGTATCGGTAATTTTTATATAGGTTCCAGCAGACTTTGAAGACCCGTGGCGTCCCCAAAGTCTGCTGGAACCTTTTAGTTGATTAATGACATCTATCATGGCAAATACTTTCCATGAAGTACGATATTATCTTGCTAGATGCCGATGAAACCATTTTAGATTTTAAACAATCTGAAAACTATTCACTAAAAAGAGTGCTCAATCAGCACGGCCTGGATAGTGAAAGCACTCTACTGAAATCGAGCTATCAAAAAATCAATGAAGAACTTTGGAAAAATCATGCATTGGGTTTGTTAAGTAAAGACCTTTTAAAAACTGAACGCTTTCGTCTTTTTCTGGAAGAGAATAACTTGGCAGGTGATGCTTTGTTGATGGGTGAAGATTATCTTAGAGCACTTCCCGAAAAAGTTTTTTTAATTGATGGTGCATACGATTTCCTTGCAAAACTTCACCAAAAAATTCCATTAGTCATTGTTACAAATGGTATCGGTTATGTTCAAAATCTACGTCTTGAAAAATCAGGATTAAAGCATTTCATTGACCTGATGGTCATATCCGAAGAGTGTGGTTTTAGCAAACCTGACAAACGAATTTTCGAACACACTTTTAAATTAATTGGAAAGCCCCTTTCTCAAACTCGCGCCCTGATGATTGGTGATCGAATTGAAACTGATATTTTAGGCGCAATCAATGCGGGACTTGACTCATGCTGGTTTAATCCGAATGGAGATAAAAACCAAACACCTCATCGCCCAACATTTGAAGTTTCGTCTTTAGATCAAATCCACTGCCTGCTTTAAACCTTTTTCAAAAAATAACTTCGCTCTCTAGAATTGAACTTTTCAATCGAGTACCTAAGAGTCGTTCGACTCATTTGACTTGAATATTTTTCTAAGTAATTCACAAGTAGATTTTTATCTTTCTTACCAACTTCTCGCAACATCCAGCCACTTGCTTTATGCATTAAATCTTCCTGATCATCTAAGTGATTCGTTATCACTCTTAGTGCGAAATGGAGTTCATTTTGTCTGATAAAATAAAACATGGATACAACGGCAATTCGCCGATCCCAAAGACTTTTGGATTCAGATAAAGTCGTTAGATCTTTTTTAGTAAAATGAAAATAATAATGACCAGAAATATAGGGCGCTGATGAGTCGACTAGATCCCAGTTGTTGACTCGTGATTTCAATTGATAAAATAATTTATAAATCTTTTTTTGCTCTTTTGATTTTTTATTTTTTATGGCGCGCTCATATTGCAGCTTTAAGATGTGCACGCCAATGATTCGCTCTTCGTGAATTTTTGAATGAAGAAGTTTTTTTATGTTTACTTGGTCTAAGTCGATATGATCTTTTGCTAGTCTTTTTGACTGCGGGACATTGATGCCAAAAAAGACATCCCCCTCTCCATACTCTCCAACGCCAGTTTTAAAAAATCGAGCGGAGCCTAAAGCCCTCTCATCATTTTTAAGCTTCAGACAGTGCTGATGAATCGCTTTATAACTCATAAACTTAATCTCTTAAACTATCGTTAAAAGTGATTTTTAATTTAAAACTAAAGTGATCGAGGAATAATCGCTCGTGACCAAAAAAGTAGGAGCGCAAAACATAAATTGGAGATATTTTTTCATTGATCAGAATTTTGTAATAGGGCGGAGTCCAGGCGTATCCTCTCAATGTCACCACTCTTTTACTAGGCTCTATTGAAAATTCTTTGACTTCATTTAGGGGAATAGCCAAGTAGGTATTGGCGGTTTTAGACAATTCGGTTGCAACAGCTCCCTCAAGGGTAACAAAGGGAACATAGATTTTATCAGCACTAACCATTGCTTGATAAAACTCACCCAAGCTTATTTTTTTTTGATTTAAAATCGTTTCTTTGAATTTATTAAGCACTAATGCCGTACTAATAATAATGATAAATTCAATTAACAAAGTTTTAAATAGACTCTCAACGACTTCATCTCCATTGAAAGAAAAAAACTTCATGATAATGTGAGAAACAAAGGCATTAATAAATAAAAATATAATCATCACAAAAACAAACAAGAAAAACTCAAGCTGGTATTTATTGTTTCTTCTTAGAGGAATGTTTAATTCAAACGTTTTAGGTGAGTGTGAAAAAAAAGAATCAAACTCTGCCAATAATTTATTTTCGGAAGTTTTAAAAAAGTTATCATTTTTTGAAAGAAAAAAAGCACTAGAAAGACTAAGTAAACTAAGAAAAATTGTACTGATCATAAATGTTTGGGTGAAAGGTTCCAGCAGATTTGTGGGAGGCATCGCATACCACAAGTCTGCTGGAACCTTTTCGAGAACCTTTTCCTAATAAGATAGAAGTTTGCGAAGCACTTCTTCGACGTGACCGACTTGAGGCAAGATCACATCTTCCAAGGCTGGATTATAAGCACAATGAACATCTAAAGCTGCTACTCTTAAAATCGGTGCATCTAATAACTCAAAACACTCTTCGTTAACTCTCGCTGCAATTTCGCCTGCAAAGCCAGACGTTTTGTGCTCTTCGTGAGCGATCATCAGTCGCGATGTCTTGGTAATTGATTTTTTAATAGCATCAAAGTCATAAGGAGCAAGTGTTCTGAGATCGATAACTTCCACCGTTTTCCCCGTAGCTGCTTCTAGTTTCTTAGCAGCTTCAATTGATTTTTGAACAAGAGCACCCCAGGCAACAATCGTTGCGTCTTTTCCTTCGCGGGCAATGCGAGCTTTACCAAAAGGAATCATGTATTCATCACCCACATCCTGGGCGCGATTGTAGCCTTGGTAGTATAGATGTTTGTGTTCTAAAAACATTACTGGATCATCACCATGAATGGCCGTTCTCAACAATCCAGCAGCATCCGCTGAATTTGAAGGAAATGCCACTCTTATTCCAGGAACGTGAGTAAAAAGCGATTCTCCACACTGAGAGTGATAGATTGCCCCACCTTTTAAATAGCCTCCGATTGGAACTCTCACAACCATTGGACACTTAAAGTCTCCACCGGAGCGATAGCGAAGAGTCGCCATTTCGTTTTTAAGCTGCATATAAGCAGTCCAGATATAATCAAAAAATTGAATTTCGACTACCGGCTTGATTCCACGTATGGCCATTCCAATTGCTCGGCCAATAACATTGGCTTCAGCTAATGGGGAATTGAAAACCTGACCGTCGCGTGATTCTCGCTGAACATTGGCGGTGAGCTTAAAGACCCCTCCCTTGCCTTTGAGTTCTGGATTATTGAGTCGTTCTTTTTCAAAAAAATCCGCAACATCTTCTCCCCACATTCTCAAAAGTGGATTTTTTGCAAACTCGCTTCGAAGAACTTTATTAATCGCAGCGGCCATCGGGACATCGTCTTTTCCTGAAAAAGTTGGAGCAACATCGAAAGCGGCACCGGAGATATCACTTTCTTCAGAGTATAAATGTTTTTCAACAGTATCAACCGATGGCCATTGAGTTGTTATCGCTTTATCCATAGCAGCTTTTACGTCTACTGAAACTTTTTTAAGAATTTCTTCTCTCTCTTTTTCGGTTATAACTCCTGCGTCCACTAAGAATTTTGGATAAGAGTGGAATACATCGCGCAAGCCTTCTTCCGCCAGTTCTGCCTTTGTTCTATACATTCCATGATCATCAGATAGCGAGTGAGAGTAAGGACGAGTCACCGTAGCGTGAACTAAAGCAGGTTTGCGATGCTTTCGCATAAAGGTTACGGCTTCATTCATGGTAGCGTAGGATTCGATTGGACAACATCCATCACAAGTAAATATTTTTAAACTTGGAAAGTGAGCTAGCGTTTTTGAAATTGAACCTTCTGGGTACTGAACATCTGTTGGCGTAGAAATGGCAAAACCATTATCTTCCACCATAAAAAGCACTGGAAGTGAATTCACACAAGCCGTTGTAAGTCCTTCCCAAAATTCACCTTGAGCGATAGTCCCATCTCCGGTTGAGACGTAGATAATTTCATCGTCATGATAAAGAGATTTTGTATCGATTTTATATTCTTGATGAAGTCGTTTATACCAAAGACCTGCTTCGGCTAAACCGCAAGCTTGAAGAAATTGTGTACCAGTACAAGAGGATTTATTAACGATGTTTAGTTTTTTATTTCCCCAATGAGCAGGCATCATGCGGCCATAGGAAGCAGTGTCACCGGTATTACCATTAGCCTGACAAAGCATTTCGTATGGAGTTACTCCAAGGCCTAAACAAAGGGCGCGGTCGCGGTAATAACCGATAAACCAATCGTGCTTAGGTTTTAAGACTCGAGCAGCAGCAGTGAGGATTCCTTCGTGACCTGCACCAGAAATTTGAAAGAAGGCTTTAGATTGCTTCTTCATGGAAATTTCAGCATCGTCAACTTTTCGAGAAGTATAAATATTGGTGAGCATCTCAATCATTTCTGATTTGCCTAATAGATTCTTCTTTGCCAAATCAAGTTTAGCTTTTACATTTGATTTCACTTCTTTACCCATAGCTTTACTCTTGTTAGTTTTTTCCAACATATAATTCCTCTACATTAATTGATCGACAAGAGATTACCTCAAAGAGATGAATACTGTCTAAATTTTTAAGGAGTTCAGGTACTTTTCAGCAGAGCGAAAGAAGTAAGTTGAAAACTAAAATCCACTAGATAGACCGATGACAAAGCGACGATCCTCACTGCCTCGAAAAGCTGAGCTGGTGGTATCGACTGCGTAGGTAGTAAAGTCAAACTCTAAACCTCTAGATTTGACTCCAAGGCCGGCACTTCCAAATCCATCACCATAGCCAAGTCTAAAGAAAAAAACTCTCAAAATATCGAGTTCTAAACCCAATAGCAACTGTCTGGTGGCCGCAACATTGGCGAATTTTTCAGACAGATCTTTATAATCTGCCTCGAGGTGTATTCTAGTACTGTTACCTAATTGTGGAGTGAGTGAAAATGCAACATCCATACTTTGCGGAATCGATGTCGGGGCGCCTGCGGCCCTTCCTGTAAAGCTTACTCCACTGGCGTTATGTAGTGTTGCTGCAAAAGTTGGCAAGAAAGAAATTGGCAGCGTCAGTCGCGCTCCTCCAGTTACGACAATGGCGCTTCCCTTGTAGTAAGGATGATTGTCTTCTGAAAAAGTTACCGCCGGATCTACAGAGGTAGCAAGCTCCGAACGGTTTAAATAAATGGCCGAAGCACCAACTTTTATCACTCCGCCAAAAAGCGACAAATTCAAAGCAACATAAGGCCCGTGATCAGTGCGATCTGCAAATTCAAATCCAGTTGTAGATGTTGCGCTATTGACTATCGCTCGGGTGCGTTTAGCAAACAAATAGCCCATCGAAAAATAGCGCGAGGTAAAATTTGGCAAAGCGTGGATACGTGAATGGGCGAGTTTTCCAACATTGTCTAATAAAATTTTTCTGGTTCCATCCAACGAGTACATTTGGATAGCGTTTGGAATGGTTGATAACCCAGAACCTGCGGAAGCAGCTTGCAATGCCCCTTTATTGCTTTCAAAAGTAAAATTGGATAAATGCAAATGAGGGTATCGGACGGTGCCAAGACCCGCGGGATTGTAAAAGACTGCAGCAGCATCATCGGTTTTAGCAATGAAAGCATTGCCCATAGCAAGAGCTCGGCTACTGGTCGCCAATTCGGGAAAAATGGCATCTTCAAAACTCAATGCGTGAGCTTGAAGGCTAAACAATAAAAACAGTAGTCCAAAAGACTTCTTCATCTCTATATTCTATGGGGATTTAAGACGAAAAAATATCGGGCAAATTAGTAGCTCCCTCCCTTGGAGAAGGAGCTACTGTTAAAAGAGAAAAAAAGACCTATTTTCTTGATTTTCTTCCAGGAAATCGATGAGCATGAATACCCAAGTAACTTCCTTTGATTTTTTTTATGGAATCAATTCTTTGCTCTGCTAATAAATCTGTCGCTTTATATACTGGAATATTTTGCTCATCAGACATTTTGAAAATCTTAAGAGTGGTATCAAAAATTTTATCAACCATTTTAGTTGATTTCTCTGCTGACCAACCTTCGAATTCAATCGAGACGTTCATTACCCCACCAGCGTTGATGAGATAATCTGGTGCATATAAAATACCTCTTTCTTTCAAAATATCACCGTGACGATTTTCATGTAATTGGTTGTTAGCTGCTCCACAAACGATTTTGACTTTTAATCGCTCGATGGTTTGATCATTGATAGTGGCCCCCAATGCACATGGAGCATAAATATCAGCTTTAACATCATAAATTTCGTCGCCCTTTAATACTTCAGCATTTGGAACTGATTCTAAAAAACGTTTGATGTTAGCATCGCTAATATCATTAACAAAAACTTTAGCCCCAGCATCTAGTAACCATTTTCCAAGATGAGTTCCAACCGAACCTGCACCTTGAATGGCTACTGTTTTTCCTTTGAGAGATCGATCGCCAAAGACTTTTACACAAGAAGCTTCCATACCTCTGAAAACACCTCGAGCAGTCCAAGGAGATGGATTTCCCGATCCACCATGAATTTCAGCTACACCGGTAACATTTCCAGTTTCTGCAAAAATATATTCCATGTCTTCGACGTTAGTATTGACATCCTCTGCGGTAATATATCTTCCGTTTAGGGATTCAACAAAACGTCCATATGATCTAAACAGAGCTTCAGATTTATCTTTTTGAGGATCGCCAATGATAACTGCTTTACCGCCTCCAAGATGTAATCCTGAAATAGAATTTTTATATGTCATACCTCGAGATAGGCGAAGAGCATCTTGGATAGCCTCGTCAATGCTGGCGTAAGGCCACATTCTAGTTCCACCCAATGCTGGGCCGAGAGTTGTATTGTGAATGGCAACAATGGCTTTTAAGTTACAAGTAGGGTCGGAGAAAAAGACAACTTGTTCGTGTCCCATTGAATACAATTTTTCAAAACTTAACATTGGTGCTCCTCACTTTAGAGTTGGATAATTTTGCATCGTGTTTTACAATTTGGAAGATAATATTCGCTGAAGGATGAAATAAATATGCCCACCGTGTTACTAAAAGCATCTTCTCCCAATGAAAAAGATCAATTATTTGAAGTCTCAAGTGGTGAAATACTCTTTGATCAAATCGAAAAGCTTGGGCGCGTTCTTCCTCACGGCTGTCTCGCCGGCTCCTGCGGATCATGCCGAATTGAAATTCTAGATGGACAAGATAACTTATCTTCTCCTAGTCCAGTGGAAAAAGACACTATCACCCATCTGGAAAAAACTCACCCGCAAAAAATAATCCGCCTTTCTTGCCGTGTCAGAATTTTAGGTGACTTTACTTTTCGACCTCTAAAATGACTAAATAAATAATCAAGGCCCAAACCAAAGTTCGAGCCTTGTTGATCAAGCCACAAAATATTTTTCAGATTTTATACTTTCATGATTAACTTTTTTTTTCTGAATTCGAGATTTAATAGCCTTAACGGCTTTGTTAAAACTTTTGTATAAGAAAATGTCCTCTTTTTTAACGATATATGTTTTATTCCAAGCATGAAGTTTAATGAAGGTGCTGAAATAGCCAGTTGGATCTTCCTTAACATCGATTGCAATTTCAGAATTTTTTGGTGCTACTCTTTCCAGTTCCTCTAAAGCTTCTTCCATCATTTCTTTTGAATTGTGACTCTTCATTGATTAACCTCCACCTTTCAACCAGGAAAAACTCCTAGCCTTCCCATTTGAAAGATGAGATTGATTTACCCTTCGCCAAGAGCGCTAATCGAAATAAATGTGATAAAATTTTTTATGAATTCATTCGTTTTTTTCTACGAATTAATTGATTGATTTCATCCGCCGAGTCCACTGCGGTATCCCAGGCGGTATAGATTTGCTTTTTTGTATTTGCCTTTAAATCGCCCGCAACATAGAGACCGTCAATTGAAGTTTTTCCCTTAGTATCACCAATGACAAAACCTCTTTGATCAAGTGAGGCTCCAAGCATTTTTGCCAGATTATTATAAACAATCATTCCTAATGCAATAAAAACGATTTCAACTTCAATCAATTCAGCCGCACAAACAAATGCTTTAAGCACTTTCTCTTTGGCTATTCCCTGGATGCCTTGGATTTTTTCTTGATGAATGTCGATTTTATATTTTTCAATTAGGTTAAGAGTGTCTTGATCAAATTGTGGCGTTTCACCATTTGTGAAAATTGCCATAGAGGGAGGTTGATATCTTTCATGAAGCATTATGGCGACCCAGGCGGCACTACTTTGATGACCAATGACGGCCGTTTTTTTGCCAAAAACATGATGACCATCACAACGCAAACAATAGTCAGCCAACTGAACATTGGCATAATCAAAAATAGGCTCAATCGAATCTCCAATCACTGGTTGAACATCCATAACTCCAGTTGCAAGGATGACAAATCGAGCTTGATAACTTTGATTTTTTTGATCAGTCAGAGTAAAAACACCATTACTATCTTGAGATATTTTTTCAACTCCCAGATTTTTTTTCCAATGAAATTTACTGGCAAAAGGTCCATTAGTCAGCCATTCAAGTGAGATTTTATTAGGCTCATCAATTCCTTTTTTAAAGGAAAGATGGGCCGGCATATTTTCAACTCCCGTCACCCAAAAAGCACGAGAACGTTTTTTATGCAAAGGACTTCCCGGAAAAAAAAGACATTCATCATTGTTAAGTACAGTGCGAATGGCGCTCATGACGCCAGCTGATCCTCCGCCGATGACGGCAACATCGTAAATTTTCATATGATCACTCTTTATCTTGAATTTGCTTGGAGGCTTCTTTATCACTTTGTTCCACCAGCTCAGCATGCTGTTTTTTGGAAAAAATATGTTTTTCACCGTCAACATCTTTGATGCGCACTTGCTTTATCACATGGTCGAACACTTCCTCCAGATCAAAAGATAACCCTTCCCAAACAATGATCTGGCCCTGCTCTGGAAAAGTATTGCCGAGCATATCCAACAAGAATCCAGAAAGTGTGGAGTAGTTATCATTGAGAGGTATTCGAATATCATAATCGTTGTAGAGTTCTCGCAGAGACATATCTCCGTCTACCACAATACCATCTTCTAAATTAGCTTCTTGTAAATGCTTTTCTTGCTCTTCAACATCATCGTGCTCATCGTGAATTTCACCAAAAATTTCTTCAATGATATCTTCAAGAGTAACAATCCCGACCACTGTTCCGTTCTCATCTTTCACCAACGCCAAGTGAACTTTCTTTCTATTCATGTGATCAAAAACCGATTGAATTTTCATGTGTTCATACACAAAAAAAGGCGGCTTTAATAATTTCTCAATTTTAAAATTAATTTTATCCGCTTCCGAAACAAAAGCTAAATCTTTTACGTGAAGAAAACCTGCAATATTTTCAAGTTCTCCCTTACAAACGGGATAACGGCTATTACCGGTCTCACGAGCGTAATCCATCATTTGAACAAAGTTCCAGTTGTTTTGAAGATAATTCACTCTCATTCGAGGAATCATAATGTCCTTAACTTTAATGGTGGGAAATTCTAAAATAGATGAGAGCAAATCAATTTGTTTTGAGTCCATCGTTTTTTCTTTTTCGGCCTTACTGATCATGAATTCAATGTCATTACTGGTGACCATTCTTCCCGTGGCTTCAGCACTATCGCCCAATATGGAATTAATAAACCAAACGATAGTTTTAATTATTGGGTACATTAGATAAAAAATGACTTGCAAGGTTCTGATTGCCACTACTGATAATTTTTCGGCGTGGTTTCGACCGAATGTCTTTGGAAGTATTTCACCAAAAAGAATAATAATTATTGTCGTTGCTCCCAGAGCAAGGCCCACAATATTGCTTCCGGTGTATGCGGCCGTCAGTGATGTCGTTAGCGAACCTGCTAAAATATTTGCAATACTATTTCCAACTAAAATGGTGGAAAGCAACTCTGACGGTCGCAAGATCATAAAGGCCATGGCTTCACCTTTTGGACCTCCCTCTTCAATCAATTGCCGAGCACGATCGGCCCCAATCGAGAGCAATGCCGCTTCTGCAGCAGAAAAAAATGCTGTTGCAATAAAGCAGACAAATAGGGATGCGATTTCAAATTCCAATGAAGAGTTAGAGAGCGTAACTAGCGGGGGTTCTATGTGATGGATCCTTGTTTGAATGACCCATAAAAGGAGTCATTTATAAGCTAATGCTATTTTACACCCTCCCCCAATTTTTGTCCAATTATCACACAATTTCAAAGGTCTATCTAATGCGGATCAAGTGGCTTTCCCTCGAAATTGTGGTCAGCATAAACAATGCGGTCATTCATCTCGTGATTGAAGCCAGGTACTTGCTCGATATTGCTAACGTTACGAAAAATGGTGGCGCACTTATAGCATATAGCTATCATATTGAGTCGGCGAAATAACAAGAAATCCATTGCATAAAGAACGATAAACGTACTTAAATACCACTGAGGGCCAAGGCCGTACCAAAGCATAATGGTTGAGATGATGGCGGCGACGACGAAAATAATAACTCCAAGTTTTCGATTAAAATCCTTTTGAGAATAAAAATCTTTACGCTGACAACACGGACAATCTTTTAAAATAGCTTCCATGTGATTTTGATCAAAGTGAACTTCTTGCTGCGTTTGGCAAATCTCGCACTGAATGCGATTGGCTTCAAGCGAGGGATAAACATGAATTCCTGAACCACAATTTTTACAGGTAAAATGCACTGTCATCATATATATAATCCATAACTAAAAAAGAGGTAGGTCGATATTAGCTCGCCAATAAAAATAAAAAAAGTCATAGCATAGAGAATTCCAGTAGAGCTTTGTATGGAGCGGATACGCACCAATTTCCAATTAAAAAGGCTCATGCCCAATATAACAAGATATCCAAATGAAAATCGCATGGTAAGCAATAACCAATTAAAGGCATAGCCAGATCCGAGAGTTGTTTGACTTTCAAAAAAATCGTAATGCTTATAAGTTGAATAAAAACTGCCAGTCATTTTGCCGGCTAAAATCATCCATGTCAGCAAGGCTGCTTTTAACAACGGTCTTTCACTTAATTTCGGGACTACCAGGTACCAATGCCCCAAAAGCATCGAGTAAGTTATAACTCCCAAAAGAAGTGAAGATGAAAGTAAAAAGAGGGCATCGCTTAAATGTGGAGCCAAGAGCACCAAACGAGCACCTAAAAAAATCACTATAAGCAAATAAAGCGTCCACATTCCCATTGTCTTTTGGTCGCGATGAAAAATACTAATAGCGATCAATGCCAACAAGGCGGCTAGTTTAAGGAATAAAACCCAGTTCAATCCCGTCTGAAAGCTGGAAATAAAAGAGACAATGATGGCCCCAATTGCCACATTTGAAATGAGTTTAATGAATCCATTCCCGGTTAATTCACAAGAGGCTAGTGGTGAAAAAAGAGTCAGACACCAAGCCAGAGAAACCAAAAAAAATTCGGCGATTGTTTTTATGTTTTCCATAAGAAGTTTATCATTCCAGCATTAAATTGAGATTGTATATATACCGCTAATTCATCAAGAATAACATGGTTTATCGGAGGAATTTGACCTTGATAGGGAGTTGATTTATGGACATAATCAATCTCTAACCACTTCCCTTTCTCGGCCGGCAATTGGTCAAAAGGTGAAAGAAAAACGTATAAACAAATATTTTTCGTTTCTGACGAATAGCTTTGAAGCTTAAAAATTGGCAATGGCGAGTGTTTGGGAATTTCTATTTCGACTTCTTCTAAAACCTCCCTTCGTGCTGCTATCTCTGGAGTTTCGTTGGCTTCTATTTTACCTCCAGGAAATTCCCAAAGGCCGTAAAGTGGGCCCTCTTCCAGCCGCTCCTGTACCCAAACTTTGAATCCAAGCGGACTTAGGTCTTTCATAAAAAGCACGATAGACACCAGAATATTTTTTTTCATCCTTTGCAATACCTTCTACCCAAATGTAAGAAGCTTTGATACTAACACGAGCGATGAGTAATTTCGACGTGTTTCCAAAAAATTCATTGCTCTTTGCTCCAATGGAAGGCATCACTGATGAGCCCTATCGACTTGCAATGCTCAAAACCTTCCCCGAGTGGGATCAGTTTTTTACTGACTTTTTGCGAGTTCCAACTGTTGGCAAAATAAATGAAAAAATGATTATGGAGCACTATGGTCCACGAATTTTTGCCGACGAAAAATGGCGAAGGAAAAATTCTTTTCAAATTCTCACAACACCTAGAGCGCAAACCAGAGACGTGGTAGACATTTTAGAATCACTCAAAATGCACCATCTCGATCTGAACCTCGGTTGTCCTTCAAAAAAAGTTAATTCTCATCTAGGAGGAGCTTATTTGCTCTCTGATCACAAAGCCTTGAGTGAAATCTTAAAAACGATTCGTCAAAATTTTACCGGTCATTTCACTGTCAAAATGCGAATAGGTTATCGAGATGACCGAAACTTTCTAGACTCATTGAAACTCATTCAAGATGAAGGTGTAGAAGCTATTACCCTACACGCCCGCACCAGAGATCAACTCTATAAAGGAGTTGCCGATTGGAGCTATATACAACAAGCAGCAGCTGAAATACAAATTCCCTTAATAGGCAATGGCGACATTTGGATAGTTGAGGATATCGAAAATATTTTCAAACAAACCCAGTGCCACTCAGTTATGTTTGGTCGTAGCGCCTTAAAGACACCATGGCTGGCAAAGCTCTATAAAGAGTATGTAAATGAAGATGCTCATATCGATGAAACTTTTTTATTATTTGAAAGAAAAAAATATCTTGATGAATACTTCTTTGCTCTTCTCAAGGAATACAGAGAAGTTCTCTGGAGTGACCAATTAATTTTAAAACGCTTTAAATCATTTTCTCGAAATTTATTTGATGACTACGATGACTTTGAAACTATTCGTGGGCGCTTTCTTCGCTCGGAATCGTTGGGGGAATTTCTTGATCATCTGGCAAAGTTGAAGTGAGATTAAATAAATTATTGTTTTGCAACCAGCCCATTTTTATCGCCAAAAAGTAAACTGACTCAAAGCAAAATGAACCCAATAGCGTAAAGAGAATTTTCCCATTTCCAGTCAAGACCATAAGTAAAAAACTAAACAAAACTGGAGAAATGGCACGGACCATTGATCCCTTAAATGGAATCTTGTCTGCTCTGATAAATAATTGCAAATAATAATTTACCCTTACGACCACACTTAAAAAAGATAAACGATTTTTTCGATGCAAAACTAATTCGGTTAAGCCTGGAGTCATCAAAGCAAAATGCCAGATAAAAGACATAGTAAAAAAACATACATTCAAAAAATCGAAATTGATAAAATTGAGGATGCTAAAAAAAAATATAAAACTCATCATCGAAATAATGTAATAGTGACTCATTGATGAAAGGCGGTCCCAGATTTTTTTCATTTCAGGATTCCTTTTTTATGAAGGAATACAACTTCAGGAAATTGAATTTGAGCAGGGCTGGTCACGATCATATTAAAAACGTGCATAAAATCCTCAATAACCAACATCTCCTCTCTCGGAAGATCATCTTCACTGGCTTCCCAAATGGGAGTGAGTATCGCCCCTGGCATAAGAGTCGAAAACCTAACGCCTAGATGGGCCCATTCTTCACGAAGGGACTCGATCATGCCGTTTAAAGCAAACTTTGAAGCGCTATAGGCTGCAATATTAGCTAGCCCTTTTTTAGAAGCTATTGAAGAGATTGTTACAATGTGAGTGTGGTCTTCAATGATGAAATCGCTAGCATGTTTAAGAATATGGAAAGCTCCAAGAGTATTAGTAGCTAAGTGATCATTGAATTCTTTAGTTGATGTTTCCACGAGCGGAGTCATTTCAAAAATAGCGGCATTTAAGATAATCAAGTGTAGTCGCTCACAATGATTAGCGACTAATTCATACATTTCTTCTACCGCGGATTCTTCGCGAATATCACAGAGAATATCGATAAAATCTGGATGATCAATTGCCGTTCCACGACGACTTATTCCGATAACAACAAAACCCAAATCCAGCAATGACTGGGCCATTTCAAAGCCTAAGCCCGAAGAGGTCCCAGTAATTAATGCAAACTGCTTTTCGTTCATTTACTTAGCAATACCTACAGCTTTAGTCTCTCTAAGAACGGTTATTTTTATAGTTCCTGGATAAGACATTTCTTCTTCAATCTTCTTGGCAATATCACGAGAAAGTAAAACTGTTTCTTCATCATTTACACGATCATTTTCGACAAAGACTCTGACTTCTCGTCCACCCGAGATAGCATAAGATTTAGAGACGCCAGCAAAGCTGTTGACGATTTCTTCAATGTCAGTCAAGCGAGAGACGTAAGATTCCATCATCGCCTTGCGGGCCCCTGGACGAGCTCCAGACAATGCATCAGAAGCTGCCACTAAATGGGCCAAAACTGATTCTGGTTTCTCATCATCGTGGTGAGCACGAATGGCATGAACGATATCTGGAGACTCTCCATATTTTTTCGCAAAATCGGCACCGATCACAGCATGTGAACCTTCGGCCGAAGCATCTATAACTTTTCCAATATCGTGAAGAAGTGCAGCTCGTCTTGCCTGCTTAACATTGAGGCCAAGTTCCGCTGCCATGGCTCCACAAATAAATGAAGCTTCAATCGCATGCTGGTACTGGTTTTGAGTATATGAAGTTCTCCATTGGAGAGCGCCCACTAATTTTAAAATTTCTGGATGGATTCCGTGAACACCGATTTCCATCTGAGCTTTTTCACCCAAGTCTCTTAACTGTCTTTCCATTTCAGCTTTTGATTTATCATGAAACTCTTCAATCTTAGCTGGATGAATTCTTCCATCAGCAATTAATTTTTGAATAACCATTCGGGCAATTTCTTTTCTCACAACATTGAATGAAGAAATAACAACAACCTCTGGAGTGTCATCAATTATTAAATCTACTCCACAGATTTGCTCGAAGGCTCTAATGTTTCGACCTTCACGACCAATCAGGCGTCCTTTGACATCATCACTTGGTAGTTCTACTGAACCAATGGTTTTCTCACCAACGTACTCTCCAGCAAAACGCTGAATGGCAATTCCCACAATTCGTTTTGACTTAGCCTCAGCTTCTTCCTTGGTTTCTTCTTCGATTCGTCGAAGCACTTTTCCAAAATCAACCCGTGCTTCTTCTTCCATCGCACGAAGAAGTTCTTGCTTGGCTTCTTCCTTAGTTAGTTGAGCCACTTGAGCCAGTTTGTCATTAAATTCGTTTTGCTTATTTTTCATGCGCAAAGATTCTTCTTCATGCAGCTTGCGAGCAACTTCAAATTCAATTTCTTTTTCTTTTAAAACTTTGACTTCTTTTTCGTGTTCTTCAATTTTGCGATCAAGAGTAGCATCTTTCTTAGCTACTTCTCTTTCTTGGTTTTTAATTTCGTTGGTACGGTTGGCAATTTCACGATCAGATCTTTCTTTTTCTTCGCGCGAGATTTCTTTAGATTCTTGACGAGCTTTATATTTTATTTCGTCAGCATATCTTTTGGCTTTTTCAACAATGTCGTTTCCTTTAGCTTCCTTTTCTGCGATTTCTTTTTTGACTTGATTGCTCTTGGCCATAAAGCCAATAAAAGCACCGATGATGGCAAAGAGTACTGATGCCAAGACTACTGCTATATTCATTTTTGAGGCTCCCATTTTTGACTATTTAATATTTCATTTTCCGTAACTATAAAATCAACTTTCTGATCATGTTTTTCAGACGGCAACTCATCGAGCAACTGAAATGAAAAACATAAACCAATTTTTATTCCGACAAATGTAGCTAAATATTTATCGTAATAACCTTTTCCTCGCCCAAGTCTCATTGCGTCCAAGCTAAAAGCTAGCGCAGGGATCAGCAACACATCTGGAACGACCTTTGGCTTATCAAGATCAGGTCCAGGAATTGCTACTCCAAAATCCCTTTTAGGTTTCAAATCTTGTAGACTTGAAGCTCTAAAAATCAATGCACCATCTCTTACTTCCTCGGCCGGAAAAGCCAGCCGATTCTCTAAACTATTGCCCATCGCAAGGTGCCAAATAGGTTCACTGGCCAGAGGTGCAAAAGCGCCAATCCATTTTTTTTCCTGAATAACATGAAGATCACTTAGAAGTTGCAATAGGTTCTTTGATAGCAAAGAACTCATATTGAGATGAGAGCTATTATCCATTCGAGAAAGTTGCTCTTTCATCAACCTGCGATAATGCTGCTTAGACATCACTTTAGCGATTCATAGGAGAGACATCTTCGATAAACTGAAGGGCATCAATCGCGCTAGTGCGCAATTGATAGATATTTTCGCGATATTCTTTTTCTAAAGCCAATTTCTCACCGGCAAATTTCATCGCCACCAAAACGGCGACTTGAGTTTGACTTAAATGTGGTGACTGACTCATTATTTTGAAAGCTTCGGTTTGCACAAAACTTACAATATCACTTGGTCCAATTCCTTCAAGCAATTCATCTTTCTTGAGCTTGAGTTTCTGACCTAAAACTTCAAAAACCGCTTCATCGCTTATCGTGTCTTCTCTTTTGTTATTCATTGCATTTAGAGTAAACGATAGGCGAATTATCGTCAAACAAAATGCCTTGCGACACTACATTCCCAAGAGGGCTTTTAAGTAATCATCAATCACAAAAACATCCAAATCTTCTGCCGATTCACCAACGCCAATGTAAGCAATGGGCAATTTTAACTGTTCGACAATCGACACCGCACTGCCGGCCTTAGAAGAGCCATCACATTTTGTGAAGATTAAGCCAGTTAGGCCCAATGCCTTATTAAACTCCTCTGCTTGGCGGGTAGCGTTTTGGCCGGTGATTGCGTCAATTACTAAAAGAATTTGATGAGGAGCAGTTGGATCGAGTTTTTTTAAAACATTTTTACTTTTTGTAAGCTCGTCCATTAAGTTTTCTTTAGTGTGTAAGCGACCTGCGGTGTCGAGAATACAGTAATCAGCTTTTTGGTTTAGAGCAGCTTGAAGCGAGTCATAACCTACTCCAGATGGATTACTCCCTTCTTTGGCACGAATCATAGTCGCACCAGCTCGGTCACACCAAACCTGTAATTGATCGACGGCCGCGGCCCTAAAAGTGTCGCAGGCCCCAACTACTACTGAGGCTCCCTGAGATCGAAGTTTCGTTGCAAGTTTGCCAATTGTGGTGGTTTTCCCAGCTCCATTGACACCAACCACCATAATGACTTTTGTACCTTGAGCTTGGCCGGGAATAAATTGATAGAGGGAATGATCGATTAGAGACTGAATCGGAACCATTTTATTTTTTAAATAATCAAAAAGAAAATGCTTGAAACTATCCTCAGTGAAAGCCGAACTCTTGGCTTGCTGATGGACTTCGGTCATTAATGCCGCAACAGTAGCAGTTCCAATGTCAGCTCCATAAAGAAGCTCTTCGAGAGTTTCAATTTTATCGTCATCAAGCCCACCAGAAAAAAGTGATGTAAGCTTACCCCATACTTCTTGGCGCGATCTTGAAAGCCCACTTTTTAAGCGTTCGCTAAAAGGAAGAGTAAGTTTTTCTACTTTCTTTTCAGCGACTGGCGCCACTGCCTCCAATGGCGATGATGGTGCGACTTTAGAGACTTGAGGCCCTTGAGGCTTTCTTTTTTTATTGAGATAAAAGATAACCAAGGCTAAGGCCAGCAAGGCGAGAGCAATATAAATGAATTCCATGAATTTCCTTTGTAGCTAAAAGTTTCAATCGAGCTGGAAAGAAGATAAGTCATAAAATGGACTTTTTCAACTTGCGATGAGCCCTGTTATTGAGATAAAGTTCGGCTCAATGCAAGCGACAACTTATAATCAAAAACTAAAATTAAAAGCTCAATTTGATTTGCTTTGGGCCATTCGTACTTTTTTCAATAGCCGCCATTTCCTCGATGTTCTAACCCCACCTTTAGTGGAAAACCCTGGAATGGAAACTCACATCCATCCTTTTCAAATTGGCAGCGCTCTCAAAACGACATTTACCCCTTGGTATCTACATACTTCCCCTGAATTTCATATGAAGCAATTACTATCATTAGGTTTCAAGGATATTTTTACCTTGAGTTATGCTTTTAGAGACGAACCAGAAGCCCCTCATCACCGTCCACAATTTATTATGCTTGAGTGGTATAGAATCCATCAGCGATACGAGCAATTAATGAAGGACTGCGAAGAGCTTTTTAGCTACAGCCTGCAATTTTTAGAAGATAAAAATAATGAAATCAATACCAATTTAAAAAATTGTGTTTTTGAACGAGCGACGATTCAAAATATTTTTGAGGAATATGCCCAAATTGATATTTTAAATTTTTTAGAAAAAAAAGATTTGAAACAATTAATTGAAAAAGATTTTAAGGATGTTCCATTGCCTGTCATGGGGGAAGATCTGGCTTGGGATGATTACTATTTCCTTCTTTTTCTCAATAAAATAGAGCCTCACCTGGCCCATCATCCATTTCTGTTGCTTTATGAGTTTCCCTATCACTTAAGTGCATTATCAACTTTAAAAAAAGAGGATCCGCGAGTTTGTGAGCGCTTTGAAATTTATGCCAATGGTATTGAATTATGCAATTGCTTTAATGAGTTAACTGATCTGGATCAGCAAAAAAAGAGATTTAACCAACAAGCCATTGATAAAAAAATTCTTTATGGCTATGAACTCCCCCCTCCTGAAGTGCTTTATCAGTCATTGGCAAGAAAGATTCCTGAATGCTCAGGTATCGCTTTGGGTGTTGAGCGATTTTTAAAAGTTCTTACAGGTATAGAAAATCCATTCTGGCGATAGATTTACATCATCGAATTAAATGCCGAGTGAATTTTTATGAGAGTCTCAGACTTTATATGCTGAACTGGAACTTTTGCCGCCCAAGATTTGTGATCAAACGATGAAGTGTTTTTTCTCAACTTACCACTCCAGACTTGCGGAAATTTGGAAGCAAGATCTCCGGACATGACAGCGTACCATTTTTCTAAATCTTCCCGATTATCGCCATAACCATCGATGATATCGAGTGCTTTATCGGCCACTAATCTTTTCAAAACAAATGCATTCATCCCTTTGAAATTTTCTTTAGCAACTTTTTTCCCAACATATTTTCCATAAAAATAAACGGCAAAATCAGCAGCATTACCTTTGACCGGCTTGTCATAATTTTCCATGCCACCGTAAACCGAATCGAGGACTAAAGAATGATAGACACCTTCTCGCGATCCGCCTTGCGAGAGCACGTTCATCAATTTTCCAACTTCATCATCATTGGGTTTTGTCTGGCGTGTAGCCTCAAAGATTTCTCTAATATAAGCGTAATAAAACTTTTGCTCGATTTCTGGCTTTAAAACAATCTTTTCAGCTTTTTTATCAAAGACTGCCGTTGAACGAGCGTCATCCATCAATTTAGGCAAGGCCGGCAGGGCTATACTTGAACCAGGAGTTGGAGCAGTGGTCGCTTCACCAATGAGTTTCAAAGTCCATTTTTCACCTAAGAGACTCAGCAATGTCGGTCGCATTTTTTCCATAATTGAAAGTGAGCGAGTCGAAGATTCTTGAGCATTCAACATATGCAAAGATAAAGCGAGCACAAAAATTAGTGATAGTCTCAAATTACACTCCTTAAACTTTAATCACTCTAGTTTAATAATGAAGTTGAATTAAGAGAAGACGGAAAATTTATTTTAATGATTGATTGAATTTTTGCATCTGCGCTTGAAGTTGATGAATTTTCTCAACAGATAAAGGTAATAGTCGATCAACTAATTCAGGATTAGTCTTCCACTCCTCTTTAATGATTTCTAAAGAAGACAAAAGGGCCGAAAGTGAGGAATTGATATCATGACAAAGATCATCGCTACTAATATTTTTCATTAAAGCCGCTCAAATTTTTTGGCATTTTCTAAAATGCGGTAAAAAGAATTATTGGATATTTTTAAATCAGTTAGGGTTTTTCTGACTTTATTATTATTTTTTTTCAGTACATTATTAACGATATCTACTTCCATTTTTTCAATATAGTTTTTAAGTCCCAGATCTGCAATCTCATCATTAGGCAAAACTGAACTTTCAGTCTTGGCCGATTTTGTTGATTTTTGAAGAAGTCTCTGTAGATCCAAAGCTGAAACTATTCCAAAATCTTTTGTTTGCAAAACTTCTATCACTCGTTGCAATTCTCTTACATTGCCAGGCCACTGATAAGACATTAAAAGTTCCTTTGCATCAGAATCAAATGCGATTCGACGTTCGCCCAATTTCATAAAATGAGCAATCAATAAAGAAAGATCACTTCGTCTTTCTCGCAGAGGTTTTAAATGAAGGTTAAATCCTTCGATCCTAAAAAATAAGTCTGATCTAAACTCACCATCGGTCATTTTTTGAGATAAGTCTTCACAGGTAGCGCTTATTAAACGAAAATTTGAATGGACAACAACTTCAGCCCCAAGCGGATAAAAGCACTTTTCTTCTATCGCTTTTAATAATTTTTTTTGAACTGCTAAGGGCATGCAGGCAATTTCATCGAGAAACAAAATTCCCTCATGGGCCAACTCCAGCAGTCCTTTTTTCTTTTTATGGGCTCCAGTAAAAGCTCCTTTTTCATGACCAAAAAGTTCTGCTTCAATTAAGCTTTCTGAAAACTCCGCACAATTTAAGTGGACAAAAGGACCTTGAGAAAAAGGTTGGGATAACTGATGAATAAATTTTGCCAGATAGGTTTTACCGGTTCCACTTTCGCCAGTAATCAAAATCGGACGCTGACTTAGCATGGCCTGATGAACTGATGCTAGCTCTGCTTCCATTGAGGAGTCATTGGTTAGAAAAGCTAACTTGAGCTTTTGCAGGGATTGATCTCGGTTGAGATGGGCCTCAAATTTTGCCAACACTCGCTCTAATCCCGTTTGGGTGAAAGGTTTATTCAAAAAATCATTGGCGCCTAATTGATAGGCTTTTTCTACGACACTTTCTTCCTCGCGTCCGCTTAAAATAACGATGTAGATGCCCAATGCTTTCAATGAGCTAAGAATCTCAAGACCTGCCAAGTGATGTTCCAGGTCTAAATCGACAAACGCCAAGTCAAAGCGATGGACTTCTAAGGCTGCTATGGCCTCGCTCTTGCTGCTGGCTTCATTCACCCACCCATAACACTCCAGTCTGGCCTTAAGGCTTAAGCGCGAGAGCAAATCGTCTTCTACGACCAATAGATTGAGGAGGATTTTCTTCATTTGGCCATCTTAATAGAAGTGACCCAAAGGTTTCAACCCACTTAGGCCGAACCTATAATAATTACTAGCGTGCCTCAAAATAGTGACATTTTAAAAACCGAGCTAATTACTCAAAATAAAATAACATTCCGAAATTATTTTGTTTTCTTCCTTTGCTAAATATTTCCTAAATTTTAACGATAATAGAAGTATGAAAAAGATAAATTTAACACTTTTAACCCCTTTGATATTAACCCTTTTACTACAAGGTTGTTTGCCTGATAGTTTAACGAAATGGAAGAAAGACCCTCCACAAAAGCCGGTTTCTTCTGATGTGGTTGCACCTGTAGTGGATGAATCGGGAACTGTATTGCCTTTTACTCACCCTACTTACGCCGTGTACGGAACTAATAATCAAAGTTTTAGCGCAACTAATAATTTAACCATCGGGACTGCTGACACCAGAGTAAAATTTCTGATCGATGGTACTTTGAATGATTCAACTCTTGTTTCAAAATTTTTAGTCGGATGCTCGCTCGTGCAATCGGGAAATATTACTCCTGTTAAATTGCCAGCAGGATTAAAAATTGATGCCAATGACTGTACTATTTTAGGAAAGCCAACTGCGAACACTTCGGTGACGACTCCCTTTTGTTCAGATTCCCAGTATTCGACTCAAACCGCCTGTGAATCTGCTCCACTATGGAACTCTTCGACTAACGCTTGTACGGCGATTGATTATTTTTATACTAATCCAAGCACTGGCGAGAAAAACTGCAAGGAAGGATATAACAAGTGGTATGCCAAAGGAGACGCCATCCCTTACAGAATAAAATTAAGATACAAAAATAGCGCCGGTAGTATTTATGAAATTTTTGCCACGGCTACCATTGGAGTATACTCCAAACTCAATAAGTTCAATTATACTCAATCTGAAAAATTGCTCCTTAGCGTAACTGCTGGTGCAACTACGACGCTAAAAAATATTGTTCCAGTCAGAACCGTACTTGGCTCTGCTGACTATGTAGCAGCTAATAAAATTACGGCGACAAACGGCAACCAAGGGATAGCCAATTTTATCTACCCATCTCAAGGCCTCATTGGGATAAAGCGAGTTCTAAAGATGACACTGCTTGACTCGACGGGGTTTGATAAGGGCGAATTTGTAAAAACAGGCGCGACAAAATTGGGTCGTATTGTCGATATCGATACTAAAAATACCAATATCATCTATCTAGAAAACGCTTCAGATGATGAACGTTATTTCAGTGCCAATGATATGATCACCAATAGTAAAGTAGGACTTGCTTTAAAGACGACTAAAATTCTTAGTATTGATGATAAACGTTTATTTAGCACCGAAGAAACACTCGATCTCGATAACGACGAACAATATTTTTCTTCAAAAATGACTTTAAAGAGCCTTCCTTCTAGTTCTTATATGGTTGGAAAAATCATCAAACCGTTAAGTCCTATTTTTGACGTTGAAGACGATCCAAGTATTGCGTTTACCATTTCTCCCAAACTTCCAGATGGCTTGACCTTCAATGAAGACACTGGTGCTATCAGTGGTTATTTTAAAAAATCATTTGCATCAACTAGTTTTACTGTAACGGCTAAAAACCCCTTAGGGAGTGTTAGTTCAACTGTTAAACTACTCGCTTCAGACGCCCCGGCCGATTTAACTTATACAACCAAACAAATTATTACTGTAAGCAATACTGCATTCTTTACGGTGGGTGAGACTCTTCGCCAATCGGCGACGAGTACCGGAAGTGGGCCTGTAACGACCACCGCAACTGCCACGATCTTAAAAATTATAAATGGCTATCAAATGGCGATTGAAACATTTGGTGGTAAATTTTCAGCTGGTGCGAGCCTAGATAGTGGTGCTACTTACTTAAGTGAAAAAGCCTTTATTATACCGGACAATTCATGCGTTAATACCGATTACAACACTTCAAAAGAAGTTTGCGAAAAAGCTGGATATGTTTGGTCTACCGGTGAAGTTTTCTACTCTTTAGCTTTAAAACTTAACGGACAAATCTCTGGGGTTTGTTCAGATCCTGCCAATACCAGCAAAGCCACATGCGAAGCTGCGGTTCAAACTTGGACTCCAACCATATCAATTGGTAGTTGTAAGTCTGCACTCGATGGCACCATTGATGCTACTTTAACCACCCAATCGGTATGTGAAAATGCTCTCAAGGTTTGGTCGCCGACTCGCGTATTAAACGGCACAAATAAATTAACTTCAGCTCAAGGTGTAGTGAGCTTTATCTTAATTGATGACAATCCTACCGGAGTCAAAAAAGATGTAATTTACTTATCTCACACCACTGGTAGTGCTCTTAGTGCCTCAAGTGCTTATACTTTTAGCGTTGGGGATTCAATCTATAAAGATGATCAAAATCAAATTGGAACATTAACGATAGCTTCGATTGACTCTAATTATTTAAAATTAACTCTTGCAGAAAATGGACCTCCCAATCTTTCTGGATCTGTAAAAAGATTTGTTAGCGGTGCAGATGTCACGGGAAAAGATGCAACTTTTACTGGCGGTAAATCTGGCGGTTACGTTTATAAAATTGCTGACGAGGCAGTTGCGGGAGATAATAGAAAAATCTTCGTTAGCGATCTAAGCTTTGCTCCTAGCAAATGCTCAAATCCAGCACTACTTTCTAAAACCAGCTGCGAAAGTGCTTCTAGCATCTGGTATGAACCTAGTTTCGCTGTCGGTGATACCATCTATCCTATTGAGAGCGTTAGTGCTGATGCTATTGCCAACAATACTGATGACCCTACCACTATTGCCAAAGTCTCTCACGACATATTGTTAGTGGGTGAACGAGGAAAAGCACTGGCATTCAATGCGGGAAAAACCTCATCGGGCAATACCACTTACGCAATCTCACCAGATTTACCATCGGGACTAACTCTCAATTCGACTTCCGGGACGATTACTGGGACAGCAAAAGCGGCAATGCCTAGAAAAGATTATGTTTTCACTGCCACTAATTTTGTGGGGCAGGTTTCTTATGTTTTCTCAATGGAAATAAGAGATTATTTCTCACTGACTGAAGACAGTAATGCTCAATCATTTCTTTTACATAAAGTTGGTACAACTCAAACCAACCGTTCTTGTCGAATCAATTCGGCCGACATCACCGCCAATGCAGGTAACCTTGATGTAAGATGTTATCTTGAAGGACAAGAGCAAGATGTTCACTATAAGACCATTAAGCTTTCAGCTTCATCAGGTCCAGGAATTTGTGAGTATATTCAATACGCTCCTTACTATTTCTGGCAATACAAACCAGGAAAAACATCACAAACCGTTTATGTGAAAGCAGGTCCAAGTACATGTACCAATCTCTACACCGATCCAGGAACAGGAGTTGCTCCGACTTATGGCTCTATGCCAACAGCTGGTCAGTGTACTTATAATTACGAAGCCAACACAGTTCCAGGGCCAAACTGCGACAACGGATCTTTTCATGTTGTGACTGTCACGGCTACGGCCGATCCTTCTCCAGCTACCACTTGTACTTATTCTACATCTGATTCAAATGTCGATTGCGGTGGAGACCAATATAAATGTATCAGTGGTCCGGTGACTGATTTGCTTACTGGCGAAAAACTCAAACTTGGTGATAGAAGTGTTATTTATCCAACTACCACTACGGCATTTTCGCAATCTTGGGAAATTGCAACTACTCCAATGAGTAAAAATGATGGCTCTAACTTACGAGTTGCTAACGGTAACTTGGCCAACAATTGTCATCCTGAAAAAGTGGCAGATGTTAATACATGGACCAAGAAAACGTTCGTGACTTCCAATCAGACTTCACCTCTTGGAAATTCCAACCCGTATTATGTTTATAACTGTCTTGATGCTGCCACAAAAATTAAGGCACGTATCCGTTTAGTTATTCGCGAATGGGATAAGGACTTTAAAGTTAGTTCAAATATCGACCAATATAATCCAGGCTCCGAGATGGACACTCCGAACTCGCCTCAAGCTAGCACAGTTGATGAGTTCGATTATCCACTCAATACTTACGGTGATTGGGACAGCGATTACGCCGGAAAAGGAAAATGTTCAATCTCTGGTGTTACAGACGAATACAATTGCCAATTCCTCGGTGGATTATGGAAACCTCGTTATTGTGCTACTACACTTAATGGAACGACTGCCATCACTCCAACTCCAAGCCCAGACAATGCTTTTGGCTGTGCTGCCGCTGGTGGATTTTGGAAAGGTAAAGCCAATTACATTTCTGGAGTTTGTGGACAATCTGGTGTCTGTAGTGATGGCACATCTACTACAAGTACCGCTTGTACTGCTGCAGCTGGCACTTGGACCGATGGAATCGAATTTGATTATCCAGGACAAAGTTTATAGTTAAGCTAGTTGAGAGACACAACTCGGCCGACTAAATCATAATCTAAAACATCGGTGATTTCGATTAAAGCGAGATCACCGATTTCTAATTGGTGGCCTGCTAAATCATTAATGATAACTTTTCCATCAATATCGGGTGCCTGACCTTCGTGACGGCCCTGAATGAGAAGTTCTGTTTCTTCGTGCTCTCCTTCAACCAAAACGGTAATGGTTTTCCCCAAATAGGAGGAGTTGAGTTCACGAACAATTTCTCTTTGAGTTTCAAACAACCGATCAAAGCGCTCTTCGATAATGTCTTGATCAACTTTCGGCTGTAGTTTAAAAGCGGGAGTACCTTCTTCATCTGAATATCGAAAAATACCGAGATGATTAAAGCGAGCTTTTTTTATTCCTTCAAGCAATTGCTCGAAATCCTCTTGGGTTTCTCCGGGAAAACCAACGATGATTGAGGTTCTTAAAACAATTTCAGGTATGCGTGTGCGAATCTTTTCAATGCGTTCATGAATTTTTTCACCAGTGATTTTGCGATTCATCCGCTTTAAAACATTGGTTGAGAAATGTTGAACAGGCATATCGAGATACTTGTTGATTTTTGTCGAAGTGGCCATCTTTTCGATAACTTCATCAGTCAGTTCATCTGGATAAAAATAAAATAGTCGTATCCAGTCTATGTTTTCAACTTTTTCTAACCCTTCCAATAAATTGAAAAGCTTGTTGTTTTCATCAAGATCTACGCCGTAGTCAGAAAGGTCTTGAGAAATAAGGTTGAGCTCTCGTACCCCGGTAGAAGCTAAATTCTCAGCTTCTTTTACAAGAGACTCAACCGTGCGCGAACGAAGTTTTCCACGAAGCTTGGGAATAATACAAAAAGTACAATTGCGGTTGCATCCTTCTGAAATCTTTAACCAAGCCGTATAAAATGGCGATGTGTTTAATCTTGGATCATATTCAGTGTGAATAAATTTAGGAATCTCGACAAAAGATTTCTGCTCGAGTTTTCCATCTTCAAGTGCTTTTAATAGCAACGTAATTTTATTATACTCGCCAGTGCCAATTATCAGATCGGCTTCTGGAATCTCTTCTTCAAGTTGTTGAGCGTATCTTTGGGCCATACATCCAGAAATAACCAGAGCTTTGCATTGACCATTTTCGGGATTTTTAAAGTCGGCCATATCTAAAATAGTTTCTACTGATTCTTTCTTAGAAGCTTCAATAAAAGAGCAGGTATTGACGATAATAACTTCGGCCGATTCAGGTTGAGTGGCAATAGTGAAACCGTCAAGTCCCATATAGCCTAACATGACCTGAGAATCGACTAAGTTTTTAGAACAACCTAGTGAAGTAAAAAAAACTGTTTTGTCATTAAATAATTTTGATGATGTTTCCACAAAAAACCTTGTTCGCTAAAATTGAATTAAGCAGTAGATAGTATAGAATTGACGAATAATCAAAGTTCTTGGTGGTAATGTGAAAAATATTCTGACTTCTCTTCTTTTTCTGGCCTTAGCGCTCTCTGGATGTGCCACTAAACCGATTAAACTATTATCGCCCCCATCTTTCAATAAAATGGCCAAACTCCCCGATGCAGACCCTAATGATGAAGCTGAAAAGCTCGCTAAGACCTATTTACAAGCCCTTGCTTGGGAGAAAAAAGGTCTCAAACTCAAGGCTTGTAATCTTTTTAAAGACCTTTCCACTGAACCGGCTTTACCGATAAAAGAAGCCGCTCTAGTTCACACTCTGATGAACTGCCCATTGAACAAGAGTGAATTAAAAGAAATTTGGGCCAACCAACATATTCCCGCATATCTTCAGGAATCTTACCTACAGTATTCTTTGGAGCTAGCCGCCGGTCTTGATCTCGAAGATGAAGAAGCTCAATTTAGTATAGAGTTGATCCCTTTTAAAAAAACTCAAGTTGAAAAACTAAAATTAATAAAAAGAGCTCTTCATTTAGCCGAAAAGAAAAATGATAAAACTCAAATCAAACGTTGTATTGAAAAGCTCAAAACCATATCACCTCAATATCAAGAGGAAATAAATGATGACAATATTTTTTCAGTGGCAAAAGATTTAGAAGTAAATCGTAAATTTGATTCTGCCCGTGAACTTTACTGGAAAATCATCAATGGTGAGTTTTCACTGGCGGACAAAGTCAAAGCTTTCAACTCCTATCGAACCAGTTACAAAATCCAACGAGATTTAAAATCTTTTTTAGTAAAAACATTTGAAATGGAAAGTTTTTTACACAAACTTAAGCAACAAAACCCTCATGATCTTAAGACGATTGAAGCTTGGGCCGAAGCAAAAATTGCACTGGCCCGTGCAGTATGGACCGATCATCAAAATATTAAGGCGCGAAAGATTCTAGATGAATTATTAAAAAGTAAACTTGGCAACGACAATCAAAAGGCGCTGGCCCATTACGTATATGGATCACTCTATATTGAAAATAAGGAAAACCAAAAAGCCCTCAAGCAGTATAGGCTAGCTGCTAATTTTAAAATTACTGACTCAAGTCTCGATGAAAATATTCAGTGGGCGATTGTATGGAATTTTTATTTGCTTAAAAAATATGCCGAAGTCCTGTCTTCTGCTGACAAGTTTTTAAAAAAATCCACTAACCCAAACTTCATGGCCAAGCTTAACTTCTGGAAAGCCAAGTCCCTTCTAAAAATCAAGAAAGTAGCCGAAGCAAATTCTTTACTGAAAAAATTGATGGAAAGTGATGAATTCGGCTATTACGGAATCATCTCCAGGATAGAACTTGCTGCCGCTTTTGCTCCGCTTACTCGTCAAGAATTTGAAAAACAAAATACAGGTTATATGACTTTTGACTGGCTGCTAGCTTTGGACGAAGTGGAGTTTTCTCAAAAATATTTAAAAGAAATTGATTCTCAATTTAAAACTTATGCCCAAAGGGAAAAAGCCATGCCTCTTTATTTTTTTACTCAATGGTTTCAAGGAGGCATGAGACAAATTTATAATTTCAAACCTTCATCTAGACAGGCGCTTACCCAAAAATACATTGATGTCATATTCCCTAAAGCTTTTCTTTCTAATGTCCAAAAAGCTAATCAAAAATATGGAGTTCCCAGCGAGCTTATCTGGGCCATTATACGTCAAGAATCTGCTTTTGTGGCCAGTGAAAGATCCTGGGCCGATGCCTTCGGACTTATGCAACTAATCCCAGAAAAAGCTCATCAATTTTCAGCTAAATATAAAATCCCATTTAAAGGCGTGAATGATCTGTACAATCCAGGGATAAATATTGAAATGGGTTCGGCGTTACTGAAAGAATTACGCCAGCACTATGATGGCAAATTTGCTCAGACTGTAGCTGCTTATAACGCAAGTGAAGAAGCCATTGCCACCTGGGAGAAAGAGCGCTTCAATGGCGATTACCTAGAATTCATAGAAATGATTCCCTATGAGGAAACCCGTAACTATATTAAGTTAGTTTTTAGAAATTTTATTACTTACAAAAGATTAAACTCTCGGATGGATTTTAAAATGGATAAAAACTTTTTCTCTCAACCCTTTTAGTTTGTTTTTTTAGTCCCTGTTGGTGCGACAAAAATAAATTTCTGGGCATCAAAATTAGGATTAATTTTTAATTCGCTAAAGCGAAGAGTCGATTTTTTTCCATCTGAAAAAAGCAGATCCATTTGGGCAATATCAGAGAAGTCTTTTGAGTTTTCTTTTTTAAAAGTAATATGAGCTTCTTTGATCCCTAACTCTTTTGCAGCTTTGTCTTTAAATGAGAGCGTGTGAATTCCTTTTCCCTCATTTTTAACTTCGTAAAAAGAATTAGAAATCAAACCATTATTAAGGGTATCAAAAAATTTCACATAAGAACTGCTAGATTCTTTGGCCGGACTTTCAGTCACTTCCCCTTTCTCACCTTCTATAAAAGGAGCTCGGTAATACCAAGTGGTCACTCCATTGCTCACAAAAATAACGGGGCTAGGCTTTAGAGTTTCAAAGCGAATATTGCTTGGGTATTTATAATCAATGGAGCCATTTCCTTTTTTGCTAGTACCTTTTAAAATACTGACATACTCCTGCTCGAATTTGGCAGCAAAACCTTTTGGCAGAAATTCAGCATGGGCACATGAAAAAATATTCAAAAAAATTAATACCAAAACTAATCTCAAACTGACTCCTTTGAAAATTCACTTAGGGCTCTATCATGCCGTAAATTCGATAGGATCTCAATGCTCAAGGGCCACCAGAGGTAGATAATATTTATTTTAATAGTTGACTAACTCACCTGATTTTAACTAAATTCGGCCCAATACATCTATTCATTACCAAGGAAATAAAATGAAATTAATTTTAGCGATTCTCTTGGCATTTGCCTCCACTGTTTTTGCTTCTACTGTAGACAATTTTTCTTTGCCGCTTAACCGCATCGAAACGGAAGAAAACTTCCTTTTACAAACCATCCAAACCAGAACGGCTTATAGACAAGAAACCATTGCGAAAACTTGCTTTCGTACCGAGTTTGATGGGTACAGAAGTGTTTGTGGATATTTTCCTGTTGTTTTTTGTCACGATAACCGGGCTTCACATTCAGAATGCCAATCTCGCCTAGAGTTCAGATGTCACCAGGAACCTCAATACCGAAATGTTTCTTATACTTGCTATGATACCGTTACAGTTCCTTATGAAGTTAATGATCATTCTGTTCGCGCCAATATTTCGGTTAATGTTAATAGAAACACCAATCAAACCAATATTGAAAATTGTGCTATGAACTTTAGTTTAATGGGTGAAGTACTCAAGACTGGTTCTGATTGTAGAAATCAACTAATTGTGGCCAAAAACTCGCAACGATCTGAAATGGATCAATTTGGTACAGTGACTAGTTTTTATCAGTATCAACTAAATGTTCTAGATACAGCCGCTACAATTGCACCGATCGATGGTGGGATTGAACAGATGCAATTGGAAGGTCATACACTTACTTTCAGAGCAGGAGACCTATCTCGAAATGCAAACTATTCTCTTAATTTATTTGTAGAAAGAAGACATTTGTTAAAAAGTGATGAAACTCTCATTAATCGTACTTTAAGCCCATCAGAATTTAGCTTTGAAAAAATCAATGACCGTTTTAGCACAGTTAAAATCAATTTAGATAAACTTCTAGGTGGATTTAACGATAGTAAAAAGCATGTGATAAAAGTTGAAATGAATATTCATTTACCTGAAGGAACACTTATCAATAATTCTCAACCGCTCTTTAGTGCTCAAAACACTTTGACGATAAAAAAATAATTCAACTTCAATAAGCCTCCTCCTAGGAGGCTTTTTTTTGAGAACAAAATCGCTCAAGTTTGCTTTCATTGACTCAATTCCCGCTACCCCTTAAAATTTAAGAATGAAATCAAATATTAAATATTTCATTGGAGTCGATGGCGGCGGCAGTGGGACAAGAGTTATCGTAACTATTCCCGATAGCACCGAACTACTGGCACGTGCCGATGGACCTCCATCTGCTCTGGGCCAGGGGATTGAGCGATCATGGCGCTCAATAATGGTGGCGATTGCCCATGCTTTTGCCAACGGTAAAATGGCCGTTCCAATGCTTTCAGAATGCGCGATAGGCTTAGGCCTTTCAGGTGCTAATAATGTCATATGGAAAAATGAATTCTATCTGCGCAATCCTGGCTTTAAAAAAATTTTTATCGATACTGATGGCTATACAACGCTTTTGGGGGCTCATAACGGAAAACCTGGCGTTATCGTTGCAGTGGGAACTGGTAGCGTTGGAATGGTCCTTCTTCCAAATGGCGAAAGAAAAAGTGTATCAGGTTGGGGATTTCCCTCTGGTGATGAAGCCAGCGGTGCCTGGTTAGGCCTTAGGGCGAGTGCTCTCACTCAGAAGACATTTGATCAAAGACGTTCAGAGAGTTCATTGACAGAATCTATAAAAAAATTTTGTGGCTCCAACTCTGAGGATTTTCTTCATTGGCTAGGAACAGCTCAACAAAATCATTTTGCTTCTTTGGCGCCGCTTATTTTTCAAAATGCCAAAATTGATCCTGACGCTCGCGAGCTTCTAATTAAGGCCGGAAATGAAATTGCAGAAATGGTGCGCACCCTTGATCCTCAAGCTGCTTTGCCACTTTCTATTTGCGGAAGATTAGGTGAGGCGCTGATTGACTATTTACCCTCTGATATTAAACAACGACATCAATCTGCGTTAGGAGATTCGATGATGGGTGCTTTGCACTTAATTGAAAAATAATAAAATGACTAAAAAACTTCACGGCAATTTTTTAATTGATTCACATTTCATTGAAGCAGAAATGACATTTGATCAAAAAATTATTCAACTCACTCGCATGGGTATAGAAAATAAAAATCTTCCCTATATCATTCCAGGCTTTATCGATCTTCATGTTCATGGAGGAGGCGGCGCTGATATCATGGAAGCGCATACTTCCGCTGAAATCATTTCTCAAGCTCACGCCCATTTTGGAACAACTGCGTTTCTTGCAACGACGATGACTGCTCCTTTTGATCAACTTGAAAATGCTTTTTCAGCAATGAAAAAGACTTTTTCAACTAGATCACCTAAAGGTGCAAGGATGTTAGGTGTTCATCTTGAAGGACCTTATATAAGTTCTGAAAAACTAGGCGCTCAACCTGATTTTGTCAGGGAGGCAACTGTATTAGAAATAAAAAAACTTCACGACATCGTACCTATAAAAATTCTTACTCTAGCACCTGAACTTTTTAATCATATGGAACTTATATCTGAATTTACGAACATGGGCATTGTGGTACAAATCGGTCATTCAAATGGCACTTATGATCAAGGGGTAAAGGCATTATCTCTTGGAGCTAAAAGTTTTACCCATCTCTTTAATGCCATGAGCGGATTTCATCACCGCTCTCCCGGAATGGTCGGAGCGGCCCTGGCCCATGCTCAATACGCCGAACTCATTCCGGATTTACTTCATGTTCATCCTGGAGCGATTAAAGCAGCGCTTAGATCGATTCCCAAGCTTTATTTTGTTACAGATGCCACTGCTGCTACCGGAATGCCTGACGGGGAATATGCACTTGGATCTCACCGCGTTCATAAATGTTTAGGTGGAGTAAAATTAGCCGATGGAACTTTGGCCGGAAGTGCACTTACTATGAACCTGGCACTTACCAATTTACTTAATATTGGATTAAGTCTTGAAGAAGCTAGTCTGCGAATGTCCAAAATACCGGCAGAATTACTTTTATTGAGCGATCGTGGAGTTATCAAGGAAAATGCTTTTGCTGATCTTCTGGTATTAAACAGTGATTACTCACTTAACAAAATTTTTATTGAAGGAGAATTACTTTGACGACCTTGATGCGACTTGAAGCTCTTGAATCTGCAAGTGTAGTCGAGGAACAGTTCAGCGAGAATCAGCAAATTTATGATGAAATCGCTCAGCAATTAAATCAACGTTCCCCTTACTCACTTGTTTCTGTCGCAAGAGGCAGCTCTGACAATGCTGCTCAATATTTAAATTTTTTAACAACAGTAAAAATGGGCAAGCTTACCACTTCGCTTTCGATGTCAGCTCTGACTTTGCATCAAGCCCCACTTGATGTTAGTCATTCAGTTGCAGTCGCAATCTCGCAATCAGGTCAAAGTCCTGATGTGGTGGGACCGATGAGTTATATGAAAGAGCATCAGGCCATGAGCATTGCCCTAGTTAACGATATTGATTCTCCTCTTGCCAAAGCCGTCAGATGGCCTGTGCCTCTTCATGCGGGTGCAGAAAAATCAGTTGCTGCTACCAAGAGTTTTATTGCTTCACTTTCGGCCAGTGCATCGCTGATAGCTGCGTGGAAAAATGACTTGGAACTCACTCGAGGACTACATCATCTTCCTGATGATTTACTAAAAGCTCAGCGCCTGGATTGGAGTGATGCTTGTCAAAAGCTTGCCACCGCAAAGAAAATAATGACGGTAGGTAGAGGCTATGGTTTATCATTGGCCTTAGAGGCAGCTCTTAAATTAAAAGAGACCTGCTCCATTCAAGCCGAAGCCTTTAGTGCTGCAGAAATCAAACATGGCCCACAAGCTTTAATTGAAGAGGGTTATCCACTACTGGTTTTTGCTCAAAGAGGGCCAACACTGCTTTCTATGCTCGAGTTGGCAGATGAAATGAAAACCCGAGGAGCCAATGTGATTTTAGCTGCTCCGCCCTTTGTAAAAAATAAAGATTTGGAAATTCAAAGCGCTCATGCTGAAGAGCTTGATGGGATTTGCGCTATACAAAGTTTTTATCTCATGGTGGAAGAACTCTCTCGTAACCTAGGAAATAATCCCGATAAGCCACGACATCTTTCTAAAGTGACACTTACTAAGTGAGAATAAGTACAATATGAATGTGCGAGAGAAATTTTCAGAACTTGCTAAAAAAAATACCACCCAGTTTTTATATTTTATATTAATTTCGTTTCTCGTCTTTTGGCCAAGCTTTATCAATCTCAATTACTTTTGGGATGATGAACGATTTATTTTTTTAAGTCCAACTGTTTTGCAAGCTCCCAATATTTTATCTTTCTGGAACTTCAACTCTGAATTTTTTAAAAGCTGGCCTTTGGGCTTTTCATTTTATTGGCTTTTATTAAAGTATTCACCTTTTCAAAGTATTATTTTCTACAAGTCACTCAATATTTTTTTTCATGGAATCAATGCCTTTTTAGTTCAGCGCATATTAAAAAAATTCAACTTCCCGTTTCCTTTTCTGCTGGCTTTAGTTTTTTTGATTCACCCATTGCATGTAGAGACTGTTAGTTGGATTTTTCAACTTTTGACAATACTCTCTTTTACATTTTTCCTGCTTTCTTTTTTATTTCTGATTAACTTCATCAATATTAAAAGATACCGTTTTTTAATTTTGTCTTTTGTCTTTTTTCTATTTTCTATTTGGACCAAAAGCATTTCACTTCTTTCGCCACTTTTTTTCCTTTCACTTTTTTATGCTCATAGTAGCAAAAAGAATTACTATTTTAGCTTTCTTCCTTTTATCTTCGCCAGTGTCGTGATCGGCATCGTTAATGTTTATGGTACTTCGGTCACCCTAAATCAAAAGGTAGAAAAAATTTCAATCGCTCGACAGGTTTTTCTGGACTACTTTGATAAAAGTATTGGAACAATCTATACTCCTCCGGCGCATACCCTAAAGACCAATGGCGATAAAATTTATTATGATTTTCTGTTTAATAAAAGACTAAAAAGAGACACATCTACTTTTGATCGAAAAAAAATATTTACTCAAGCTCCCTGGCACTACCTATCCAAGACTCTACTGCCAATCAATTTGCAATTTATTTATCCCTCTCATCCCTATTCTATCTGGTTAAACGGAATTGCTATTTGGAGCATCTTTATTTTGCCAATATTTTTAGCCATTTATTTTAAAGACAAATTATGGTACTTGATACCCGTTTTATCTTTGGCTTTTTTGGCGCCCTACCTTGGAATTACCAACATCACGTTTTACTATTGGTCCAGTGTCTCTGATCGCTATACCTATTATTTTATTTTAGTACTTATTATTTGCCTTGGTCTTTATCTAAAAAATCGCAAAAGCAAAAATGTATATCATTTCTTACTGATCTATTTACTGGTGCTATTTGGGCTCAATATTGATTACGGATTAAAATTCAATCAGCCCATTCTGCTCTATAAGGAAATCGTTGAGTACAAGCCCCATCCCGTTATTTATTCACTGCTATTTGAGCAATATCTATTTAAACTAGATGCTAAAAATGCAGAACAAACCCTAAAGGCAGGACTTTCTCGCTTTCCCGATGACCCACAACTCGGTGAAGATCTTATTCGATTGAGTACCCTTAAAAATTTTACTGAACAATTGAAATAATCTTACGGTCCGTAGGGAACGGTAGAAGAAGGATTTTGAACGCATCCTAAAATAGTAGCGCTCTGAACTAACCCACGCCATGGCTGACCTGCTTGTGGTAAATTGGTCGATGCATTCCACTCGGTGTAATCAAAAGTTGCCGTCACCACCAGGGCATTTAAAGTAATAACGTAACCTAAAGTGCTATCGAGATTAGTGGTAGAGCTCGTTACCACTCCGTTATTTAATCCAGTGGTTTTTCGAAATTTCAACGTTAACGTCAGCACCGCTGGATAGGAAGAGCCCGGAGATGGTGTTCCATCGGCTTTTTTTCCTGCGTATTGAGGTTGAGTGATGGCGTATGTGGCACTTATCAATTGCGCCTTGACCGGATTTTCTCCGGAAAACATCGTATAGGTATTTAGCGCCAATGCAGTGGTCTTTGTACCAGTGGAAAGACATTTGCCCACTGTGCATTTTTGAATATCGGCGAGAGAGCCACCAGAAGTACTCTTGCCGTAAAAGTTAGCGTTACAGCTTGCAGGATTAAGAATCAAGCTAGATACCATCTGCACCGCGCGATCGACATCTCGATCCGCTTTTAACTTTACTTGTTGATTGATGAGAATTTTCTTTTGAGCAATGATATAAGTCGTGAGTACACCTAGGGCGACAGTTGCGATCAAAACCATGACAATGGCCGAACCTCGCTCTTGGTGGAAAATTTTTTTACAATCAAAATTAATATTCAACCTCGTTAATAGACTTCAGTTGAGTTCCAAGATTTTGGGCAGCCTAGAACTGTCCCCGCTGAATTGATGACCACTGGAGTATTAAACGTTATGGGATCTTCAGTTTTGATTCTTCCGTTAAGCGCTTTAGTTTGAAAAGTTGCTGTGATCATTCCAGTGGACATGACCGAAGTAAGTCCACTTGGAACTGCTACCGAGACAACTGATAAACTAAGAGAAGAAACCCGCACTCTTTCCGACGAACTTCCCGTGCCTGTCCAGCTTGAGCTATTAACCGGAATTTTGGATTGTGGCGAACCGGTTGTGCGACAGGCTCCAGCGGTATAAGTGCTACACTGATAAACCGAGGTTGCACTAGAGGCGCCAGTTTTACCAAAGAAGTTAGCATTGCAATGGGGGGGGTTGGTAATGATGGATTGAATTTGGACTTTGATTTGCGAAATATCAGTAGCGATTTTAGCATTCACCGATTGATCCGATTGCGATTTCGTCATCTGCAACATGGCCAGAGTCAAAACCCCCAGGATTCCCACGGCAACCAAAACTTCAACTAACGTAAAACCCTTATGATTTCTTAAATAACGAGTAATTGTTAACTCCTTGAAGACTTAAAACTTAAATATTTCATTGCTTTCATTCTCACCGAGGTGGGCGCAATTTTCAACTTAATATGCTAAGTCTTTATTATATCGAGTCTTTACCTCGACTTTTATCGCCTCGACAAACGCTAAGATGATGATAATTAGTGGCATTTTAAGGTTCCAGCAGACTTTGGGGAGCTGCGGTGCCTCCTCAAAGTCTGCTGGAACCTCAATATTAGTGAAGTTGAACCGAAACTGCTTTTGAAACCCCAGGCTCTTGCATTGTCACACCGTAAAGCGTGTCATTGAGCTCCATCGTTTTTTTATTGTGAGTGATTAGAATAAATTGCGAATCTGAACTCATTTCTCTTAAAAGCTCATTGAAGCGGCCAACATTGGCATCATCAAGGGGCGCATCGACCTCATCGAGTAAACAAAACGGCGAAGGCTTAACCAAAAAGATCGAGAAGATCAAACTCACCGCAGTCATGGCTTTTTCACCACCCGACATAAGGTTGATATTTTGCATTTTTTTGCCAGGAGGCTGTGCCACAATATCAATTCCGCATTCAGCATCGTTGATGTCTCCTACTATTTTTAAATCAGCAGATCCACCACCAAAAATAATTGGAAATACTTTTTGGAATCGAACATTAACTTCATCGTAGGCTGCTTGAAAGCGAGCTTTGGATTTTTCATCGATATGAGCAATCGCTTTTTGCAGATCTTCAAGTGAAGACTTGAGCTCTACCTCTTGCACTTTCAGAAATTCAGCGCGAAGTTTTTGGCGTTCATAATCTTCGATTGCTTGCCAATTAATGTCACCCAATCGAGAAAATTCAAGTTTATAGTTTTTAAGTTTCTCGCTACAATCTTTTAAATCCTGGCCGTAGCGACGATTAAATTCAAAACCTTTTACATCAATTTCTTTTAATCCTTCTTCGGTTTCCATTGAGTACATTGAAGAGACATCTTTAAGTTCTTCAAAATCATTGCCTTGGTAATCTAGGAATTTCCCCAGTACTTGTCGCAAATCAATTTGATATTTCTCAAAAATATTTCTCTCATTTTGCTCTTCTTCAATCACATATTGTGAAAGCTTCAATTCTAACTCGGCCATCTCTCTTTGATTTTTATTGAGAGTTGCCGTTATCGTTTTGACTTCGTCCTCGCGATCCTTCATAGAAAGAAGCAATTGCCCTAAGCTATCCTTCAAAAGATTGAGTACTTCTTCTTTGTCACTAAGTACTAAAGACGTCTCTTTATTGGCCGCTTCGAGCTCTTCGAGTTCAGCAATAATCTGATCAATTTCAGCATTGTAAGTTGAGACCAGAGTCTTATTGGACTCAAGGCGCTGATTCAAACGCTCAATTTGTCCATTTAAGTCTTCAATTTGTGAGTTTAAACTCTTTAGAGTAGATTCAAACGAACGAGCTTCGACTTGCTTTTGCAGAAGTTCTTGGCGCTCCTGCTCAAAAGAAGATTTTTGCATTTCAACTTCTTCTTGCAATTCTTCAAAACGAGACATTTTTTCATTGATTGAGGATTGAAGCTCTTCTTTTTTATCAGAAAATTTTTCTTCGCTTTCAATCATGTCTAAACGTGATTTTGAAATTTCTTGTTTTCTATTTTTTAAAATTTCTAAGCGGGTAAAACCAGATTCAAAACTAGAAAGTTTTGCCTCTAGGGCCGACTTTTTGGCGGAAAACTGAGCTCTTGCTTCTGCTGCTTGATCACGAAGCAAATCATAACTTATTTTATTAGCTTCTAATTCAGCTCTTTTATTGACTGAATCTGATTCTAGCCCCGCTACTTCAGCCTGAAGATTTCCCAGGATAAATTTTAATTCTTCGATCTGATTATTTCTAGCTACGAAACCTTGAGCCTCTTCACTAGATTTTTTAACTGAAACTAATTTTGCGCCACCAATATTTGCGATTTTTCGAGAGCCATCAATATTAGTAATTGCTTTAAAACGAATATCTGCTGAAAGGCTAGACATAATATCTGCAGGTAGATTTTCAGCTATAAAATGGCCATCGAGAAATGCTGCCATTTTAATTTTTAATTGCTCATCCATTTCTAAGACATCAGCCAATTCAATCAACTCATCCCCAAGAGTCAATTTAAGTCTAGCGATGGTTTCGCCTGAAAGTTTTTCAGCATTAGTCATCTTTAGGTAATCGAGATTTTTTTCATGTGTTTCAATCCAAGAAAATAAATCACTGTCTATATTGGCAGTAGCGACTAAGGTTTCCATGAAATCAGCTAGCAAGGTCTGAACTGCTTTGGTGTACTTCTCTTCACATTTAATCAGAGTTCCCAATAAAGCAAAGCCTTCTGCGTGCTCCTTTAAAAAATCCGAAAGACCTTCTTTTTTACCTTGTAGCGAGTGGTTCACTTCAATTAATGACTGAAGTTTAGATTCCGTTTGAATGAGTGACTTAGATTTTGCAGCATAATTTTGCTCTAGCTCTCTGACTAATCCATTAGATTGATCAATTTGTGCTCGCAACGCCGTTTCTTTCTCTTTGAGCTCATGGGCAATCTTTTCGGCTACCGCTACTGCGTCTCTTTCTCCGACAATTTGACCATTGACACCTGAGTACTGTGTCTCGAGCGCTTCAATTTCCTGAGTGAGATCCTGTAATGAGGCTGCGTATTCTTCGAGTCGGGAAGTATTTCTAAAAAGATCCTGATCGACTTTATTGAATTGATTTTTTTCTGCCTCAAGTTCATCTCGCAAATCATTGAGGCTTTGTGTTTTATCATCTAATTCTTCTTTGAGGTGTTCAACTTTTTCTTCTAATAAGGCAAAGTCGTTATCCTCATCAGCTTTTTTCTCCCAATTTTCCAATTCTGCGTTGAGAGTATCTAGTTTTAATAATCGGCCAGTGAGTTCGGTTTCAACGGTATTGATTTCTCCTTCACGAGTTTCTATCAATTTTTCCTTTTCAGATTGAGTTTTGCAGAGATAAACCAGGCGCTCTTCCGCAGCAGCTAATTCCTTGGAGATTTGGTTGTATTCTTTTTGAAGCTCTTCGATTTGAATTGTTTCTTCATCTTTTCTGAAACGCTCTTGCTCAAGACCAATTTCAATAATATTTTTTTGGGCCAATAGTCGTTCATTTTCTTCTGATCTTGCCTCAACCAGCGACTTGCCTTCTTTAAAATTTTTCAACAAATCGAATTCTTTATGAGAGTGAACGACAAGATCATATTTTTCAACTTTTTGCTTTAATTCTCTGGCCCGTTCAGCTTTTTCCGCTTGGCGCTCAAGCGACTTTAAATTCTTTTCAATCTCCTGTTGAAGATCGTTCAGTCGAGCTAAGTTTTGTTCAGTCTGCTCGATCTTCTTTAGCGACTCTTTTTTGCGTACTTTAAATTTAGTAATTCCTGCAACTTCTTCGATCATAACTCGACGTTCTTCTGGCTTAGCTTGTACCAGTCGATTGATTTCTCCTTGGGCGATAATCGAATACGATTTCGCTCCGGCCCCAGTATCCATAAAAACTTCTTGGATATCTCTTAATCGACATGGAACATCGTTGATGCGATATTCTGTTTCACCATTTCGGTAGAGCTTTCTGGTTAACTGAATTTCAGAGGGGGAAGAAACTTGATGCCCAATGTGAATGTGTTTGCCTTCATCGTTTTCTAAAACTAATGAAACTTCTGCAAACGAAGCTGGAGTGTATTTTGATGAACCGGCAAAGATGACATCTTTCATGGTGGCTCCGCGAAGATGCTTTGCCGATTGCTCACCCATGACCCAAAAAAGGGCATCAACCACGTTGGATTTTCCGCAGCCATTGGGGCCTACGATTCCAGTAATACCTTCATCAAAATGAATGACCGTGCGGTCTTTAAACGATTTAAAACCTTGTAGAATAAGTCTTTTTAACTTCACAAGCTTGTCCTTTGCTGTGTTATTAGTGTGTGTGTCTCGAAATTGCCTATTAACTGTGTCATAAGCAAATCAAAGAGTACACGACAAAAATAGTGAGTTAAGAGAATGTAAGAGTGTTTTTTTCATTGGGAAATAAAGCATTTAAGACTTAAAAAGTGAGCTCTTCTTTAAAAATTAATTTCCAGGCAGCTTTGTAGGCTAAAATCTCGGCAATTTCAGGTGGAAATTCCTGTAAAATTTTTCGAGAATTATTGACTTGGCCCACCAGTTTACTTACCCCAAAACGATCACTGCCCAAATCAAAAGCCACCATGAATCTCCACGGATATTTGGCAATTACTTTTTTCCAATCTTCTTGCAAATGCCTGGTCTGGCGATTCCAAAAAGTACTGATATAAGTGTCTGAGCCTGGTGGATAAACATTGTCTATGGCAGAAGCAGAAAGATCAAAATATAAATTAGGATATTTTAAAATCATCGATTCAATCCAATTGGCTCCATAAATAGTTGAGAGCTGAGGCTTTCTCACTCTCGCTAAATGTGCCCAGATGATTTTAGCTTTTGGATATCGACCAAGAATATTTTCCAAAGCAGGTAATAGTTTGTCTTCTATTTCATAGTGAATTTGCAAAGGGATATCGTGAGCAGCGGAAAAAGCAAAAAACTCTTCTCCTATCGGTCCATCAATTGGCGTATTGTAATCTGATTTATCTTTGATGTTATTAACTTGAATTTGGTCCTGACTTGGATAGTGGCGAAAGAAAAACTCCCCCATCATTGGGTAGTGATCTCTTAAGATTTCATCAAACATATGACTTCTGTATTCTTGGGCATTGAACTTGGGCTCGGGTTGTGAGCCAATTCCATTAGGCATAATCCACGAATAGCCGAGATCATAAATTTTGTGATTGAGTTTTCCCCAGCTCAATCCAAAATCAAAATTTGCTTTACCATTCTCATCTTTTATTTTAAGTGATCTTTTTTCTGGCGAAAGGGCAATAAAAGCGATGTGCAATGAATCCATGTGAGCATTCATCAATTCTAATTTTGTAAACCAGTCCGTTTTGTCGGTGACGTAAAAAGGAACTTCACCAAAAGAAGACTCTACATCGATTAGGGGAATTTGATTTTGAGATTTAATTTTTTGAATTCTTGCTCGAAGATTGGATTTTATTTTTTCCCAATCAAATCTCACCTGAGTCTCCTCACTAATCCTGGATGGAGAAGAGCATGAAAATATAATGGATAACCAAAATAAGACTGCCAATTTCATTAGTTTTTTTTTCATCGCTAAATATCTTCGTGAAACATTATTTTCCAGGCAGATTTATAAGCTAAAACATCTACAATATCAGGAGAAAACTCCTTAAATAAAGTTCTCATATTTGCCACTTCCGATATTAATTTTTTAGCCCCAATGCGATCACTTCCTAAGTCAAACGCTGCCATAAATTGCCACGGATGTCTTGCCACCACATCATGCCAAGCTTTCAGCAAGTGTTTTGATTTTCTGTCCCAAAGTGGACTTGTCACGTGACTGTTATCTCCAGGTGGATAGACATCTGATACATCTGAGCAAGATAAATCAAAATAAAGATTTGGATGTCGATCGAGCATTGAATTGACCCACTCGGGTGAAAACAAAGTTGAAAGTTCTGGCTTTCTAGTTCTGCCAAAATGCGCCCAGATAACCTGTGACTTAGGATATTTACTCAGCATTTTATCTAGAGGTGCCAGCAGCGGATCCTCGATTTCGTAATGAATCTGGAATGGAATATTATTCTTGGCAGAAAATGAAAAAAATTCTTCTCCTACCGGGCCATCAATGGGTGTCGTGAGATCAGCTTTTTCCTGAAGCTCAGTCACCATAATTTGACGATTACTTGGGTAGTGGCGAAAGAAAAACTCTCCCATCATTGGATAGTGATCACGTAAGATTTCACCAAACATATGACTTCTATAATCCTCAGCATTTTGCTTGGGATCGGGTTGAAATCCAACTCCACTGGGCATGAACCAAGAATAATTCAAATCATAAATTTTATGATTGATATCTCCCCAAATCATTCCCCAATCCTCGTAACCATCTCCGGCCGAATTGAATTGTCGGAGCGATTTTTTTTCAGGTGAAAAAACGATAAAGGCAACAGCTAGATTGTCGATATACCTATCGAGTTCTGAAAACTTCTTTATCCAATCTGTTTTTTTATTAGCATAGAAAGGTACTTCGCCGTAGGAAGATTCAACATCTATGATGGGAATTTTGCCTTGGTCTTTAATATTTTTGATCCGGACTTTGAGAGTTTTTTTGATTTTATTCCAATCAAACTCTCTTAGCTGATTTAGTGTCGTCGATTTTTGAGACTCAACATTGATTGGTTTAGTTGAGCAAGACGATAAAAGCAATAATGTGGTGATGATAAAAATTTTCATTTCTATTGATTAGTTTAGAATAAAATTTATTTTTAAGAATTAAAAAAAGTGGTCGGAGCGAGAGGATTCGAACCTCCGACCCTCTGCTCCCAAAGCAGATGCGCTACCAAACTGCGCTACGCTCCGACATTCTTGAAACAAAAAGATAGGTCACTTTTATAAGATAAAAGGGATCAGTTGGCAACGACTTTTAAACCCTTGTTAAGAAAAACTTTTGGGCCAAAACTGAAGCCTGGGCCCGGTGAGAATGTTTATTTTTCCAATCACCTGCCTCCGCCAAAGTGGCCTCATTTTCGAGGTCATGGGGAATAAAAATAGGGTCATAGCCAAAGCCTTGGTTGCCACGATATTTAAATCCAACCCTACCGCTCATGCGACCTTCAAAATAAAAAATTTCATTTTTGTTTAGATAAAAGCAAAGCACGCAGGTAAAAAAGGCATTGCGCTCCATTTTTCCTTCCAATTTTTCTAATAAAAGCATCGCTCGCTCTTTGTCAGACAAAGACTCTCCACCAAAACGTGCTGAATGAATTCCTAACTCATCAGGTAAGGCCAAAACCGTAATACCGGAATCATCGGCCATAACAGGTTGACCTAGCATCTGAAAATAAGCTTGGGCTTTTAAAAAAGCGTTCTCATGAAACGTTTTTCCATCTTCTAGCACTTCGAGTTTTTGAGGTGCTGCTTTTATTCGAATGAAGTTCGGATCAAATAGCTCTGAAAACTCTAGAGCCTTATGAGCATTGCCGGAAGCTAAAAATAAATCTATCACGCTAATGCCTCAGCTTGTTTGGCAAAGACTATTTTTAAGCACGATTTTGCACATTCAAGTAGCGCCATCATTTGCTCTTGATTAAATGGCTCTCCCTCCGCTGTGCCTTGAACTTCGACAAATTTTCCAGAATGGGTCATGACTATATTCATGTCTGTGCCACAACTAGAATCTTCTTCGTAGTTGAGGTCACCAATTATTTTTCCTTCCTTCGTAATGCCAACACTGATAGCTGCTAATTGGTCAGTTATTGGATTTTCTTTAAGCAAACCCTCTTGAGTGAGTTTTGTTATCGCCAACACCAAAGCAACATAAGCTCCAGAAATGGAAGTTGTACGAGTGCCACCATCGGCGACAATAACATCACAATCAATTTGAATGGTTCTTTCACCTAATTTCTTCAAGTCTATTACTGAACGCATCGAGCGACCTATGAGTCGTTGGATTTCTTGAGTTCGTCCACTTGCACCATTGCGTTCTCGCTTGTTGCGAGAGTGAGTTGCAGATGGAAGCATAGAGTATTCAGCTGTAACCCATCCTTCTGCTTTGCCTTTTAGAAAAGGAGGAACGCTTTCCTCTACCGTTACCGTGATATAAACCTTTGTGTTTCCGCACTCTGCAATAACTGATCCCTTCGCATAGGGATTAGCATTTATCGTATAGTTAATCTGTCTAGGTGTTCCCCGTGCAATAAGATGATCTAAAGATGACATTACATAATCCTTGAGCTAATAATTGATTTGAGAAATCATAAACTGGAACACGGTTAAAAACAATGTATCACCAACATTTTAATACAATAGATTCGACCCAAATTTACTTAAAAAATCATCTTGAGCAACTCCTGGCCCACTCTCACGATATATTAATTTCCAGCTCTGAACAAACCGGTGGAATTGGAAGAAGCGGCAACAGATGGGATAATTATTCCAATAGTCTGGCCATGTCTTTTACCATAACTCCAAATATCGTTGCGACTCTTACCCCAATTGAAATTGGGGTGATTACAGCAAAATTTTTTCGTAAAATTTTTAATAAAGAATTGTTTCTTAAATGGCCAAATGACTTACTTACAAAAGATGGAAAAAAGTGCGGGGGCATCCTCTGCCAATATATTGATTCAAGCACCGTGATTGTTGGATTAGGAATTAATCTTGGAAAACATGAATTGATCGTCAACCATGAATACCGCTATAGCGTTGGTAGCGTCGATCAACAACTGGAAATAACTTCGCTTGATCAAGAAAAAATTTCAAATGAACTCTATCAATTTATTCTAGGCGAGAGATTCCGGGATAACGATTTACTTAAAAAAGAATTCAATAAGCTATGCTACCACCTAAATAAAGAAGTTTTTATTCTAGATGCAGGAGTGGATCATCTTGGAATTTTTAAAGGAATTGGCGAAAACGGCGAAGCACTTGTAGAACAAAATTCTCACGTCAAACCATTTATAAATAGCTCTCTCACCATTATTGAATAAATTTATAAAGAATCTGAAATATTTTTAATTTCCTTTCGGATAAGATTTTCTGCGAGATCAGGAATAACTTCCCAGGCAACTTTTTCGGCACTTTGGCGACAAAGCTCTTTAACCATTTCTTCAATCATTGGCATTAATGCAAGTTTTAATTTTGCTACTAATTCATCATGATCAACGACCGGCACCGCTTCTACTGGCCTAGAAAAAGTTGGAGCAATAAATGGAGCCTTATCAATGAAGTCTTCTGGCTGGGCAATGGTTTTTTCATGTTCTTTAAAGGCTTGGATTTTTTCCGTCAAGTCAGCCGTTACTTCCTCAAGGTTTGTCTCTGCGATATCCTCGACATCTCCAGATCCAACAGGTACCACACCATCAACCGCCCAAAAATCATCTGCAGAAACATCGTCAATTTCAGTTAGCAAGTCTCTATTTAAATCTAGTGGAATCTCAAATGAGGGATCAGTAGCATCGAGATCACCAAGCTCAATGGCATCATTTAACTTCGCTTCATGACTAAAACTAATTTCTTCTTCTGGCGCAAAATCTGCAGATGAAGTAAGGCGATCCAAAATATTAAGATCAGACGCTTCATCTATAACCGGTGGAAAGACTTTATTGTATTTATCTTCAAGGTTGATACTTGGGGTGAAGCCCCAACCTTTCATTTCACTACTAAGAGGATCTAGCGAAAGATCATCATCGAGTGCAGCCTCTGGAACTTCTTCATTATCGTCTCTGGAATACATGCGAGGAGCATCGAGATTCCAGTCATCAAGATTGTCCTCAACTTCAGCTTCAACTTTATCGACAGTCTTTTTTTCAACTGCAACTACTTTGCGGCCAACTTCTAAGGCTTCTTGGCATTTTTTGATAAATTTTGAACTTTCAAAGGGTTTAATTATCTTATCTGAAATACCACAATCAAAAAATTGTGAGTCATCTATAGAATCAAATGTACCCAGCATAACAATGATCGCAGCATCAGGCTGAGCATTTTTTACTTTTTTAGCAAGATCATAACCAGAACTCGTATCTGAAAGAGTGAAGTCCAGAAGCACTAAATCAAAGTGGTCATTTGCAATTTTATTGAGTAAATCTTTATCATTGTGACATTCAACTAATTCATATCCACTATTTGCTAGCGTAATTCCAATTACCTTTTGAATAGTCAAACTGTCATCTGCAACCAAAACTCTTGAAGTCATACCATTTCCTCTTACAACTATTCTCAACTAAAACAAAGTCTTAATCAATGCTATTTTTATCAAGAAAACGTACTATTCTAGTCTCTTATTAAAAATGAAGCAGCAGTGCAGTTTGATTATCGAGATTGCCTCGCTCATTTGCCAATTTAAATAAATCATTTATGACTTCGAGTTCACTATGTTGATGTTGGTCGATAATATATTTTATTTCACCATCTTCTAATCTGGTATAGACGCCATCAGACATCAAAAGAATTAAATCTCCGGAAGTAATTTTTAATTCTTTTACCTGATACTGAAGATCTTCAAATAAACCAATGCCACTCATGGGGGCCGAATGCAGAAAATGAGAGAGTCGATCGCGACTCAAGCTCTTCAGGGAATCCGACTCTAACTCAAGGGTCAGATGCCCTTTGCGATATAAATAAGCCTGGCAATTTCCGGTTGAAACGATTGTTAAAATATTTTCGGCAAGTGCGCCACAGATAACGGAGGCTCCTCCCCTAATATCTAGACTTTTATTTTCATTTTCTTTATTCATGTTTTTATGGGCCAAATTGATCGCATTAATCAACGCGTTTCCTTCAATCAGGTATTTGTGGCTAAAATAAAAGGGAAGTGTTGAATCTGGATCATTGGCAATTTTGGTGTAGGAGCGCTTTACCGCATCCCGAACAATCATTGAGGCCCTGTCTCCGACATTGGAGCCTCCGAAGCCATCAATCACCATAAAGAGGTTGTTCACCAAGTCCACTTCAACCAAATCTTCATTTATATTGAGATAAGGACCTTGATGGGTCTGCATTCCGTAGCTTTTTAATTCAATCATTTTCTAATCCAAATAATCTCTAAGTTTGTCAGTTGCTTTTTTATAATAATCGCTATCCACTGGAGAAATTTGCTGAACTTCTTGGAATTTTTCTTTTGCATCCTGAAAAAGGCTCAAGGATTCAGAGATAATCGCTTCTCGATAAATCTTTCTCGCTTTATTATTAAGTGTCTCTTTAATATCTCCAACCTGGTTTAATGCTTCTAAATTAGATGGTTCAATTTTTAAAATTTGCTGATAAACTTCATAAGCGCCCTTAAGATCCTGTCCTTCAAGTAAAGATTTAGCCTTACCAGAAAGAGGAGCAACGGCAAAACCAACTTCTTCTCTAGCTGTTTTAAGCATGGTTGTTGCTTCTTGAGTTAAATCTTCATCCATATCTTTTGTTTTTAGAAAATCTTCAAACTTAGCAATTGATTTAAACCATTCCTTTTGAAGATAGAGAGATTTACCTGGTTTTAATTTTTCGACTTTTTCTTCTCGAGCTTTTTTCTTTGTAACTTCTTCAAGCTCTTTTCTAGCTTTTTCCTTTTGCCAATCATCCAGCTCCATTTTCATCTTAGAAATTTCAATATTCTCAGGATCTATTTTTGATATTTCATTAAATACCTCTTGCGCCAATTCAATACGACGATCCTTAGTATATTCAGTTGCTTTTTGTAAAAGTTCTTTGATTTTTATCTTCTTTTCAGCTGCTTGTTGTTCAGCAATTCTTTTTCTTTCCTGCTCTTCAAGTTTACTCAATCCTTCTTTGGAAAGAGCTATAAGAGACTGCAGTGAGGCATTAAAATTGGGATCGATCGCTGCAATTTTTTGAAACTCTTCAAGTGCTTCCCGATAGCGACCATTTTGATAATGATTCTTGCCTATTTCATAACGAGCTGATAGCGATCTTCGCTCTTCCTCACTTAGTTTTTTTCCAGTGAACTTATTTAAACTTGGTAGCTTAAAAGCTGGAGTTTTAGGATTAGACTTTGAAGTATTTGGAGTTGGTGCCTTAGTCGTAGGTTCATCATCCGAAAAGAAAACCCATGCTACAACAAGACCCACCACTACATAAATTGCCTTCTTTCTTTTTTCATCGTCTTTCCAGATGCCCTTGATAAGTGACTTTTCACCAGCTTGTGGCTTGGTAAATCCACCGAGCTGACCATCCAGCGCATCTCCACTTAATTCTTCACTTTCAAATTCTTCGTCCTCGTCTTCTTGAATTTCGACAATCTCTTCAACTTCTACCGTCTGGTGCTCATCAACCGGCATTAAGTTTGAAGACTCCTCATTTAAAAACTCTGATTTAAATTTGATGGTAAAGGTTACTCCCCCAACAACAAATTCATCACCGTGATTAAGAGTGGCTTTATTTATTCTGTCACCGTTTAAAATAGTTCCATTTGAAGATCCCAGATCTTCTAAAGTGATCATAATATTATTTTTTCGAATGACCGCATGAACCGAAGAAACTTCTGTATCGTTTAAAACGATCTGACATTTTGCCGAATCTCTTCCGATATATGTAAGTTCTTTTTCAACTAAATATTTATCATAAGGAGCCGTTTCTCCAAAAAGCTCTAGTTGAACTTTGGCAAAAGACTGCAGAATTCGAGTACCTTCTTCATCTAATCCACTATCAATATTTTCTAAAGAGTAAGCATTATCCCCATCTTCTTCAGTTGAAGATTCTTCCTCCTGCTCACTAGAAGCTAAAAGAGATTCACTTTCAGCATCGTCACTAAAAGTAAAATCATCGCGGGCTTGAACTTCTTCAAATTCTTTTGATTCGCGAAGCCCTACGCCCAAATCAACTTCAGTGGTAGCGTCAGAGACCCTTTCTGTTTTGTCGGGTTCTGATTGAGTTGTTGGCTGATAATCAAATTCCTTTGTTAATTCTTGGGGGACTTCCGTCACAGGTTCCGGCTGAGTCACTTCTGATTTTTGCGCGGGTGTATTCCTAATCGAATCGGCTTGAATCTCTTTGACCGTATCGGTAGCTCTCGGAGCTTCAACTTCATCGTTAATGTTTGAATCACTGGATTCAATATTTATATTAAAAGGTCCAATTTCAAGACTGTCTCCAACTGAAATCTCTACCTTTCTGAAGTCATCTCCGTTTAATAATCCAACATATTCTGGATCAATTTTTTCAACAAACCATTTTCCGCCATTGTGAATGATGCGAAGATGTTCTCGAGATAACTGCTTATCATCGAGATGAATATTACAATCTTTTGACCTTCCGGCCAAAAATGTAGTATCTGAATAATCTGAAGCGATTACATCTAACCCTAGATCAATTTTTTTGATCTGCTGATTTCGCTTCGAAACACTTAATTTCACCTTTCTCTAATCCTAGTTCAGATTCAATGGCACTTATTTTCAACATTGCATTTTTATATCTTTCATCATCTGGATAATTCTGTATGAGCTGAGCGACAGAGCAATACGAAACAATTGATGCCTGAAGTTTTTTTGCTTCGTATTCCTGCTTACCCTTCAAGAAATTTTTCTCGATATCTTCATCTAGCCTCTGTTTAGCTTTAGAAAGATAAAAACTAGCGTGTCCATTATTTGGACTCAACAAAAGCGCTAGCCGAAAATCTTCCATTGCACGAAAATAATTACCCTCACTAAACTCTCGCCTTCCACTGTGAACCAAATTATTTAATTTTTTATTTATTTCTGCATCTTCTTTATTCATTTTTTTAGGGGAATTATCCACGAAAGTATCAGTAAACTCTTTTCCTTCGGGTGAAGCTGCATTGCTCGTCTTGGAACGAGGTTTATCACCTTTATCAAAAAGTACAAAAAGAACAACGACCACCACAGCACCCATAATGAGCATTCGCTGTGATCCCCCTGAAGAAGTCGAAGAAGAATTTCTACTGGTTGAAAATGAATCACCACCTGAAGAAAAACTATTGCTTGCTTTAGCAGAGATACTCTTGGGCTTAGAAATTTTAGTTGCCTGATCTCTTCCGGAGTTAACTATTTTTGTATCTTCAATAGCGACAACTGCATGAGCGGCAATTTCAAAAATATTGTATTTAAATACGGTCTGCCCAATAACAATTTTTTCTCCTTCCTCCAGCTTTTTTTGCTTTATCTTAGTATCGTTTACAATGATACCATTTTGAGCTCCCAGGTCTGTGATGGTATATCCATTATTGGCAAATGAAAGTTCGGCATGCTCTCTGGAAATTTTTGTATCAGCAATTTGAATATCTGCGGTTTCACCTCGTCCAATAATAACCCTTTTGCCAATCAAGTAATAAACTTTTCCTTTATTGGGCCCAGTCATGCAAACTAAACGATGATGAGAACCCGGCTCCGTCGGGTTTTTTAACTCATTAGTCATTTTTACGTTAGCAATCTTGCTCATCTATTTATTTTCCAACTAGCTATCTAGTACAAACGATATATAAAACCCTTTTGCAAAGCCATCCTTACCAATTAACGTCGTTACAAATACGCCGTATTGCTTACCTTGCAATTCATAACTGCCTTGTTGGGAAGTACCGCCATTATTTGCAGAATTATCACACAACTCAATTAACGTTGCGGCAAAACCTCTTTCCTTGGTAATGTCTAAAATATTCATGCCTTCGGACATGGATAATCGAATACCGCAAACGTCTTCTGCTGAAGAATTTAATTTAACTAGATTTTTACTTGAGTTAAGTACGATGACGGGACCTTGGGCTCCATTCATGAATTCAATTAAAGTATTAACGTAAGCTTCATCGCTCTCTATATCATTTGGATCTGCTTCAGATTCATCCTTTTGCAATTCTCTCAATCTTTGCAGACCTGTATTAATGGCATTGCGTACTGGATTTAGCTCTTCAAAAAGTAAGTCACTATCAACTCCTCTTCTGCGTCCTCGTAGTGCATCTTCAAGTTTGTAACGAATTTCTTCAATCGGCCGCAATGTTAAATAGTAAACGACTCCAAAAAAAAGAATTGCTACCAAAAATGACGTTACCAAAGATTCAAAATAGAGCCTCGAACTTTTTGAAGCTTCAATCACTAAGGTTCTCGGAGCAAAGCGTATAGCAATAACTCCAACTGTCTCTGGATTACCGGTCTTGGGATTAAACGACATAATACCCTTTCCAATTCCAATTTCTCCATTTTCCAGCAACTGCTTTTTTACCTTGTTGCTATCTTTATTTTTTTGCGCCCACTCTCTCGTCTGAACTGAAAAAGGATCATTGGTATATTCGTTTAAGCGAGTAATTGGTCTGACTATTCGCCCCTCAAGATCAAAAAGTTCATACGAGACAACCCCTTCTTCTTTATCCAGGAATGCAGTATCAATTCTCTCCAAGTTGCGCTGCTCAAGCGCCGCTGAATTCATTCGACCAATCTCTTCTGCGTAATGGGCTCCTCGATTAGCAATTTCACCAATCAAGACATTTTTAGAATCTTGCAAAACAGGAAAAATGGTTAGTGTAATCGTGGCAAGAGCAAATATAGCGGTGAGGATCGCCAGCAAAATACGCCACTCGTATTCCTGATTGATCCCATGAACCATTGGCATTAATTTATACTTAAAAAGCCAAAACACTTTTCCTACCAAATTATCGGGAGAGGCTCCTCCTGCTAAATAATCTTCAGAGCTCTCTTCTTTTAATTTTTTTGGGGATGCAATTTTTTTCTTTACAACAACTTTCTTTTCTTGAACTTTTACTAATTGTAAAATGGCGTTGGGTAGACCAATCTTGTCTGTCCCTTTCACTGAAGCTCGCTTTGTAATCTTTCCGTTTAAAAAAGTTCCGTTAGCACTCCCGTTATCCTGGATATATACGACATCATCTGCAACTGAAAACGTTACATGCTTTTTGGAAACTCCATCAACCTGAAAGACGATGTCACACTCAGCGTCTCTTCCCAAAACGTTATCCCCTTGTTTAAGGACAAACTCCTGGCCTCTTAATTTTCCACCGACTACGACTAATTTAAACATACGACCTCAAGAACTTCTCCTTCTGATATATTGGTAGATAGTGTCCCAGCTTTCATTTCCAAAACCTGACTAGCTTTTAAATAAACCCAGGTCATTTTCCAAGGAGATATATTATAAATGGTTCGGATTACCTTAAAGTCTTTATCGAGAAATATTATATCAATTGGATAAAGCATAAAAAAAGTATGAATAGAATTGCACTGCTTGATTAGCAAGCCATCACAGGAAGGGAGATCCAACGAAAACATAAGTCCCTTCATACGCTCCAAGATTTTTGAAGCTACCAATACATTGCCAGCAATCAATACTCCGTTCTTATTTTTAATACTCAATCTTTTATTTTCCACTAATCATCTCCACGACAATAGGAGCGAAGACGATACAAAGAACCGAGGGAACGATGAGAAACATCATGGGAAATAGAATCTTGGTTGCAGCAGTTGCACCTGCTTTTTCCACTTCTGCTGATTTTTTTTGTCGTATCTCCTGTGCCAATGATTTCAAGATTGGACCAATTGAAGCTCCAACTGAATCAGCAGCAATTAACGTTGCGGCAAAAGAGGAAACTTGAATTAAGTCTATTCGCCAAGCTAAGTTGCGAAGTGCATCGGCTCGACTTGAACCAATTTTTATCTCTCTAATCACGTTTTCAAACTCTTCAGTTAGTGGATTCTTTTTAGCTTTTTCTATAACCTTCGCCATAGCAGCAACAAAATCCAATCCAGCTTCAACAGATAAAGCCAACATATCAACGCAAAAAGGCATATTCATGATGATATCTTTTTGTCTTTGTTGAATTTTGCCCCTGATCCATAAATCTGGATAAAAAAATCCGACTAAGCCCATCACTGGGATATAACTCATTTCCCAATCTGCTTCTAAAAAAGCTCTCAACACGACAAAAACAATTGGAAATCCAATGATGAGAAAGAGTTTAAATGCAAAAAAATCTTCCGGTGACAAAACATTAGTTAATCCTGCAGCTGCAAGAGAACGTTTGTACCTGTCTTTTAAATTCTTTCGACTCTTCATCCCTGCAACAATGGGGCTGAAGTATCGCTTGAAAAATGGTTTTGAATAACGAAGGATAAAGCCATGTTTAGCAATATCTTCATTTTGCTTATTATCATCTAGTTTCTCAGCGGCTTGAAACTGATCTTCATCTTGGAAAATTGTTTTAGCAATTAAAAAGACTGCTAAAAATATTAAACCCAATGAAGCGTAATACAATATTCCAGATCCCTCATAAATCGCTTTTCCAGATTGCTCTTTACAAGCAACATCCTCGCCTCCACGGCAGGCTCGATCGAGATACTCGCGATATCTAAGAGAGGCATTTTTTTTCTGAGAATCTTCTGTGAGCGAAGCTGCGGCTAAATTCAATTGGTTTTTTTCTTCAGAATCTAAATCAGCTTTCTCATCTTCTTCTCGTAGTGTTTTTCGTTTTAACTTTAGTGAATCAATGGAAGATCGAAATTTAGAAATTTCACTTTGGTCAAGACGTTGATTTTTTTTATACCATAATGCAACTTGATAACAATTGGCCATTTGACCTTGTTCGCAAGATTCCTTATAGATTTCAAATTTTTTATCTGTTGAGAGTTCCTCAAATTCCACTGCTTTTAGCATTCCGGCAAAAAACAAAAGGAATAAAAGCAACAAGCCATTTTGGACCTTGCTCATTCTATCTCCATCATAACTTTATGATATCAGATAAAGTGATTTTTCAGCTTCGCTTATAAGATAAGGAAATATTTATCTAGTCTTCTAATTCTGATTATTTTTATCAGCAATTTTCTTTTTTAAATCTTCTACAAATATTTGGGTAGATTTTTTGTTAAATTTTTTATCCAGGTCTGGAATATAAATGGGTTTAAAGTCTGTAAAATATCTTTTTTTATTTTCTAAAACTCGTCCAATACGATCAGTGAAATCTTGTGGCTTGATACTTTTATCTTTTTGAGCTTTCTTGAGCCCCTCTAGACCTAAAATAGCCTCTTCAAAATCTCGATACTCAATTAAATCGCTTCCTGCCTTTATGGCCATCATTGCAGCTTCGCCAGTGCCCCTATGATCAGTGATCGCTTTCATCTGCATATCATCAGATAAAATGAGTCCCTTGTATTTTAAATCATTCCTAAGAATTTCGTGAGCAATCGGGGATAGTGAGCAGGGCAATTCCGGATCGATGTCTTCAACTATTATATGCGCCATCATAACCATATCGACCCTGGCCTTAACTGCTTTTATAAATGGCTGAAGTTCTTCTGCCCTAATTTGATCTAGAGATTTTTTCACTATTGGTAAATCGACATGAGAATCCTTGAGAGTATTTCCATGACCAGGAAAATGTTTAGCGCAAGAAAGTAACCCATTTGTTTGAAAACCGCGAATCATGGATGAAATAAATTTAGAAACTGATTCATGATCTGTTCCAAAAGCTCTATCCCATATTACTTTGTTTTGATCATTATTCCAGATATCACAAACTGGTGCTAGGTTGAGATTCACACCGCAAGCTAAAAGTTCTTCAGACATTATTGTAGCAACTTCAAAGAATAATTTTGGAGAATCAAGTTTAGCAATTTCAAGCATTGGTGGAAATTGAGTAAAATGACTTTTAAATCTTATGACACGACCTCCTTCATGGTCTGTTGCAATAAAGAGAGGATATTCTTTTCTTAAAAGCTGGATACTGTTAACTAATTCAGCTAACTGAGCAGGAGATTCATAATTCTTAGTAAAGAGAATGACTCCGCCAATATTTTCTTTTTCTATAAATTTTTTTTCGGCGTCTGTAAGTGTCTTTCCACTTAATCCCGTAAAAACTAGTTGTCCTAGCTGATTCATATTTCGATGCTCCTAGCTCTGGTTTGGATCTAGGTAATCCCTTAGACCATCACCTAATAAATTTAATCCTACGATAAGACCCGACATGGTCAAGCTTAAAATCATTGCCACATGTGGAGCCTCTAATAAAACTGTTTTAGCTGAAGACAGCAGCGCTCCCCAAGAGTAAGGACTAGCCCCTAGACCTAAAAATCCTAGTGCAGCTTCACTAATTATAACTCCACTTATTCCTAAAACCATATTTACCACCATTACAGGTAAAATAGCAGGAATAATGATTCGAAAAAATAAGCGCCATTCTCCAATTCCAACAGCACGAGCTCCCTCGACATACGATAATGCAAGTACTCTTTTACTTTCACCTCTTGCTATTTTCGCATAACCAGGCCACCCCGTAACGACTAAAGCTAAAATCAAACCCCCCATCGACTGACCTGTCACCGCCATGATCATTATGGCGATTAAAATACTTGGAAAAACAAAAACTAAATTTATCAATAAATCAAAAAGATATTTTAGCCATCCTGGTGCCTTGATTGCCAAATACCCTATTAATATGCCAAATGAAGCAGTCGTCAAGGTAACCACCAATGAGACACTCAAAGAATAAGATAGTCCCGCAGACAGAACTTCCAAAAGCGACCGACCAAGTAAATCTGCTCCAAAAATCAAATGATGGGTAAGAGGTCTCGCCAATTCATTTTGCATCTCAATAATTGGTTTATATGGTAAAAGCAGTGTTCCTTTAATCAAAAATTTATAAAAATACCAAGCTAGCGCCCATAGAATATAACAAAATAGGATTGCTATTCCCCATCGCATTTCACTTGTTGTTTTCTTGGCCATCATTAATCCTTAATTAATTTTGAGTTCTTGGATCAATTTTTTCGTTAATAAAATCAATTATAAAATAAATGAACATATACATAGAAGTTGAATAGGCAATAACTCCTTGAACGATTGGGTAATCCCTGTTTTGAATTCCGTCAAAAAGTAAGGCCCCCATTCCCGGTATATCAAAAATAGTTTCAGTTATCATTGTTCCAGCAATCACAACGGACAATTGAATCGACACAACATTCAAGATTGTAGGAAGACATATTTTAAGGACACGAAGCAAAATTGCATATTCCGACAAGCCTTTTGATCGGCAAACGACAACCCATGGGGAGTAAGCCTCTTCAAGATATTTATTGCGAGTGACTCGCATTATAACTGCGCTCAAGGGAATTATTAAGGTCAAAACTGGTAGGAAAATATGCTTAACATCTCCCCATTCAGACACTGGGAAAAGATTGAGCTTAATCGAAAAAAGTAAAACCATTAACGGAGCAAGTGAAAAAATAGGAAAGGAAAGCGCCAAAAGTGAAATTAACCTAGCCACTTTATCAACGTTTTTATTTTTTTTATAGCCTGCAATAATTCCTAAAAACATACCAAGAAATGCTGATATCGAAACAGATAGAGATGCCAGCACCATCGTTGGTCCCATCCTTTCTTTTAACAATACGGAAATGGATTTTCCGCTAAAAATACTTTTTCCTAGATCACCTTTAATAAGACCTTTCAGATAGATTTTATACTGGGTAAGAATTGGCAAATTAAGTCCGAGTTGGCTTCTTAATTTAGTTATGTCATCGAAGCTAGCTTTTTGGCCTAAAATTGTTTCAACCGGATCACCAGGGGACAGGCGGATAATAAAAAAGAGTAAGGATAGTGCGACTAAAATCGTTAGAAGGGCATAAAGAAGTTTTTGGACGATTTTAATCAATTAGATTCTCCGGCTCCAACCTCAGCTTCAGATTCAACTTGAGTTTCAGTGGCATTTAAATGGGATTTAAGCTTGGTACCTAAACTAGCTTTTGAGCTGAGGCTAACCATCGAAATTCCCTGTGAAACCCAAAACATTTTTCTCATTTTTTCTTGATTGTCCACAACGTAAAAAATGGATTGTCCGGCAACTTTTAAATTAAATCGTCTCTCTTTTTCTTCTGTGAATCCGTCAAATTCTAACTCCGCCCTAGATATCAATTCGGAAGGAAAATCGCTTATGGTCTCGTTGAGATAAGGATAGCCTTCCCAAATAATATAAAAACTCATTGTCGTAGAATCTTTTTTATTAGCTCTAGAAAAAAAACCATATGTTTTTGCACATTCTATAACTTGTGAAAAAAAGCAGTACATCGCCTTTGAGGTTGGGAGCTTGATATCTTTTTGACCATTCCATTGAGACTCAGGACTAATCATTTTTAGCTCAAGCAATTTTTTTAGCTTATTCATTTTAATTTCTGAGAAATATTTTTTACCATCAAACCAAACGCTGTACTGTGACAACTTGGGCCTTAAAATAACTTGTTTTTTCTTGATCGAGCCATAATCGGAAATCGTTACACTTTGTTCAAGAGCATTATTTTCTTTTTTGTTAATGATTTCTAAGGATTTTTTTGTAAAAAATGAATTGTCTTTTTTGTTAAAACCAGACGTTAATTTAACGACATATTGTCCATTTTTATCTCGATAAGAAAAAGATTCTTCTGGGCGAATAAGGTCTTTTTTTGCATTCTTACTTGTTGAAGTGGAGCAGGCCGAAATGCTTAAAAGGATTATAATAAATCCAAACACATTTCTATTCATTTTTTATGAACTCTTCAAATTCTTTTTGATAATTAACGAGGTCTATCGTTATTCCTGAAACATCTTCAATAATTCTTTTAAGCCCCATGTTAAGTTTGAAATTGATTCCAATTTTTAACATTGAAATACCTGCAAACTGAGCATTGATATAGTTAATCTTATAAACAAATGAAGCATCTTCTAAGTGAAATACCTGTTTTTCAAACACTAATATTAAACTAAACGAATCATTTTCAAGTGATTCAAGCACGAGCTCATTTTCTTTAGGATTGGCAAAAAAGCTAAGTCCATTGGAGGAAATATCCTCGACTCGAAAACCAACAATATCTTCATTTTCTGAAAGTTGAAGATCTTGACCTAGCTGTGCTAATTGATTTTTTTGTAAATTATCAATTTCAGCAAAAAAATCAATGTTTTTTTGCTCTTTCTTGTTCAAAAAAATAATATTTGGATTTTCTTTTTTGGGAAATTTAAAATAGACGTAAACATTATAAACAGGAAAAGCGATGAGACGCTCGCGGGTTCTCTTTTCTACTCGAAAGCACTCTTCACCAAGTTCGATAGACATATGCGTTTGCTCTTGATCTTGCTCAAGCACTTTTCCACGCAAAAAATAATCAATTCCGTTTAGGGTAAAATTTAAACAAATATTTTCGCTAATCAATTTTACAGGAACTTGTAACTTATCCAGATTTAATCTTATCTTGTTGTGAACCTGGAATGAAGCAGCTGCCCCCTCAAAATAGCGAGGTGATATTTTCCAAAAAACGACTCGCGCACGATTCGAAACTAAAAGAGCTATCTTGGTCGATAGCTCTTGAGAATTAAGTTTTATGAAATTTATTTTGGCTTTTGAGCTTTCCACCATGAAAGCACCTTGTTAGCTAATTGTTACTTGTCTTAAGAGTTCAAGTGACTCTAAAACCTTGCCACATCCTCTTACTACACAAGTAAGTGGATCTTCGGCAATAGAGACCGGAAGTCCTGTTTTTTCTTTAATGAGAACATCAAGATTGGCCAAGAGTGCTCCTCCGCCTGCGAGAATAATACCATTATCAACAATATCTGCCGCTAATTCTGGGGGAGTTTTTTCTAAGGAAATTTTAATTGCCTCAACCACTTCAGAAACTGGATCAGCTAATGCGTCTCTAATTTCATCACTAGTCACTTCAATAATTTTAGGCGCACCTGCAATGAGGTCTCGACCTTTTACTTCATAAGTTTTAACTTCGTCGTCAAATGGATAGGCGTTGCCAATGGCAATCTTGATGGCTTCTGCTGTACGCTCTCCAATAAGAAGTGAATACTTTTTCTTAATATAGGAAGCTATCGCTTCGTCGAATTTATCTCCTGCGACTCGAACTGATTTCGAATAGACAATTCCACCAAGAGAAATAACAGCAACTTCGGTAGTACCTCCGCCAATGTCTACGATCATGTTACCCGATGGCTCCGTAATAGGAAGACCAGCACCAATCGCCGCGGCCATTGGTTCTTCAATCAAATAGACTTCGCGAGCACCGGCCTGTTCAGCAGATTCCTTAACGGCACGCTTTTCTACTTGAGTGATACCAAAAGGGATACAGATGACTATTCTTGGTTTAATTAATTTTGAGCCCGTTAATGATTTTTGGATAAAATATCTAATCATTGCTTGAGTGACTTCAAAGTCTGCAATAACTCCATCTTTAACTGGGCGAATGGCTTTAATTGAACCGGGCGTACGACCAAGCATATCTTTGGCTTCTTTACCTACAGCTAAAACTCTATTTTGACCTTTGGGCCCCTGATGAACTGCAACGACAGACGGCTCATTGACAATTATCCCTCTATCTTTAGCGTAAACTAAGCAATTAGCCGTTCCAAGGTCAATTGCTAAATCATTTGAAAACCAGTCTAAAACTTTCTTAAACATTGTTCATATTCCTTACTAAGTTTTTACCATTGATAATGTCTGATGGCTTCTCCTCTCTCTGCTATGTCGGCCATCGCTTCAATCCCGAGTTCGATGTGAACGTCGGTAAATTTTCTAAATACTGCCTTGGCAGATTTCTTCGTTTTGATTCCACCACGCTTGAGCGGATGATCAGAAATAAGTAAAAGTGCACCAATATTTACCTTACTGACAAAACAAGAAACAAATAGTGCAGCTGTTTCCATCTCAACAGCAAGCACTCGCTCTTCGAGCAAATTTAATTTAAATCGGTCATCAAATTCCCAAAAGCGATAATCAGTGGAATGTATAGTCCCAGTTCTATATTCAAGTCCATGTTCAACTAATATTTGGGAAACAAATTTTTGAACTTTAAAAGTTGGCAATGCTGGTACTTGTGCTGGCAAAAAATGCTGGGTGACGCCCTCACCTCTTATCGATGCGATCGGCAAGACAAAATCTCCAACTTCCAGAGATGGATGTACCCCTCCAGCGAGTCCTAAAAACAAAACGGCTTTAGGCTCGACCACAGAAAGTAACTCACCTATTAGCGCTGCCATTGCAGAACCCACGCCAAATTCAATAATTGTCACTTGGGCTTCTTTGGAAGAAGAGGCTTTAAAAGCAGAGCCTTTGGTATATACAGCGTCAGGCAATAGAACATTAAATCTTTCTACGTAATAATGAAAATTGGTGAGAATTATTTGTTTTTGAAAATCTTTTAATTCATGACCTGTGTATCTCTCAAGCATATCTTGAGCAATTTTTCTCTTTTCGTCATTTCCATGAATTCTACGAGAGCGCAATTTCTCTTTAAGTTCCTCAATTTCCTTAAGAACTTCAACTCGGTGCTTGGCACTCAATTTAGCCTGCGCACTTTCTCGCGACTTCTTTTGCGTCGCTTTTTTTAACGCGGTTTTTTTCTCAACACCCATTGTTAGACCCAGAACTTTTTTAAATTAAATCGTTTAACATAAAATTTATCATTTCACTCAATCGCTTACAACAATTAAATACTAGATTTCCTTAGATGATTTGATATATTTAAAACCTAAATAATAACTGACCAAAAAGGAAGTACAGATCATGGGCCAAGGTAGAAAAAATAGTGAACTAAAGATGAAGAGAAAAGTTGCTCAAACCAAGAAGAAACTTAGAGCTAAAAAGAAAATTGTTGCTTCAAAAAAATAGATTTCAAAATTGACAGGTCCCTCTTGTTTTCCGACGTTTTAAGTTGGTTACAAGAGGCAAGTCCTTAAAATACTACAAAGATTCAACCCCATCACGCTTTATTTTGAAAGTGGATAAATCTTTTAACCAAACATCTTCATCCAATTTCCACTTACCACTTTCTCCTTTGAATGTTCCTAATTTTTCCAAGGACAAGTCTAAGTCACGACGAGAAACAATATTGGGATCAGATTCTATAATAGAGGATGCTATTTTGAGTGAATCATAAGAGTAGGTCTCTACGTACTTTGGGGCCTTGTTAAATTTTGCTGAAAATTTTTGAGTGAAACCTGTTTCTACATTCTCTAAAACTTCATCAAGAAAATACACGTTACCATAGCGGTAGCCTTCATTGGTCATCAACTCAGATCTCCAACTTGGAACTCCAACATAACTGAGATTGAAGGCATCAAAATAATTAAAATTTGGCAGTATCTGAACAACTTCTTTAGGCAAACCGGGAACAAAAACCCAGTCAAAATCAATTTGCGGTTGGAGGTTTTGAAGTCGTTTAATGTTTTTGTTTTTTTCTAAGTTAGCAATGTCATTAACGATAACTGATTCTTCTTCACGCTCTCTGGTAAATTTAATTCCCAATAAATTCTTAACAGGTTCTCTAAAATCACTCGCATTGCGATCATAGGAAATCAGGCCAGTTACATCTAAATTTAACTTTTTGGATCTCCTCCAAAACTCATTGGCGTAAGCTTCGCCCAATTCTGTTTTAGGATAAATTATTGCTGGTCTTTGTCCGAGCTTTCCTATCATTTTCTGAGAGAAAAGATGAGTAACTTGAGATTCGATTGAGGCCGGTACCTCTATTAACAAATGATCTTTTTCCTCTTTTGGCAAATAGACCGGAGAAAGTGATATAAACAATACTCCGTGCTTTTTGGCTTCCAAGTATTCTTTGGTAGCGGAATTGGGCATTAATCCCCCAATGACTGCCGATACATTATTGACTTCGATAAGATCTTTCACTGCAAAAGCAGCAGTTGCAGCAGATCCTTCAGTATCTTTCATTTCAATTTTATATTTTTTATTGGGATCAAGGGAAAGTTCTTCAAGTGCGATGTCAATACCATTGAGAGCTCGTTCACCCAGTGATTTTTTATCACCACTTAATGGAAGAGCAATACCAATTGTACGCAAATCTATTTTTATGGTTTCGTTACCACTTCTAGTACCGAGACCCTTTATTAAATTAGATATTTCGACATTACTTCCGTATCTTTTTTCTAGCCACTCTGAGAAATCAGACACCTTGGTCTTATCTCCTTGCTTAAAAGCTGCTTCCGCTTCTTTATAAGCCAAATAAGCTATCGCTAAATTTTTCTCCGAATCGAAATCTTCTAAAAGCCTCACTCGCTCTGAAGCCGACAACTTCAGAAACGCTTCTTCGGCTTGAGTGTAATGGGCATCACTTTTTAAATCTGCTAAATTTTTCTTATCTTCCAAAGAGCGAATGACTGACGCTAATCCTTGATCTTTTTTCCCAAGCAATTGAGATAAATGAGCGTGGAGTTGATGATATTTTTTAGCTTCAGAATCTTGCAAGTTTCTAAAATCCCCTAGAGATAATGCTGCTAAGGCTTTTTCATTTTGATTCAACTTATAATAAGCGCTCCCAAGGTTGAGATAGACTTGGGATTCAAGTGCAGGATCATCTTTAGCCAGTCCCGAAGCAACTTCAAAATGTTTAGCGGCAGCTTCATAATTCTTTTTTGCCGCGAAATTGATAACTCCCATTAAGTTTTTACGAGTTGCTCGTTCGGAAGCACTCAGTCCTTCTTCCTTCATCAAATTAAGCTCTTTTAAGGCCTGATCTGATTTTCCCTGACGAAACTTATCTTTAATCTCATTGATCTTTGTCAAAAATTTTTGGGAGTACAATTTTGAAATATCGATTTTCTCTGCCACTTGACGGTCAGGCTTAATCATTTTTATGGCCGAACAAGAAGTAATTAAAGTAGCTAAAATCAATACGTGAGTAAATTTCATATCATTTCCTTTAAAGTCATTTAAAGTATTCTACCAACGAAGATCATTTTATAAAAGGGGGATTATCTTAACCAAGTTCCAAAGTCAGACATTTACAACCATATAATTACAATTTTTTTCCTTGTGAGCAAAAATATTTCACTTAAACTTAAACCACCACTTACATCAAAGGGATTGCGATGAAGTCTTTTTTCAAAGAAAAAAACAATTTTATTATTTCAATTCACCTCATATTAATACTCTTAACACTTTATTACTTCTGGACGCAATCTCGTTATCCCGCTTTAGATAATAAAATGTTCATGGGGGCACGTAACGCACTTACTGGAATTTCCTTTGATAATATTTTGCCCGTTAAAGAGAATGCTTCAACCCTAAAAAAAATCGCGGCCGGCACTGTCAATTGGTATTATACAAACTGGAAAGGAATGACATTCGGATTTATTCTTTCGACTCTCATAATGTCACTTTTTTCTTTTGTTCCAATTCCTAATATAAAAATAAAATGGCTGCGTGCCATAGTCGGTGCATTTATTGGAGCCCCTTTAGGTGTTTGCGCCAACTGCGCCACTCCCATAACTCATGGATTTAAATCTAGTGGGGGAAATGATGAAACAGCTCTGGCCATTACGCTCAGCTCTCCAACCCTAAACATTATTGCGCTTAGTATTTTGTTTAATAACTTTCCACGCAACCTTATAGCACTAAAACTTTTTTCATCACTATTTATCATCGTCATTCTTGTGCCAATCATTGTTTATTTCTTAAGGTCAAAAAGTATTAAGGAAACTGAAGAAGTTAACTGTCTTTATCCTCCCCCTAATACTCCTCATGAAATGAGCAAGAATTTTTCACTATTTTGTACCTCTTTGTTTAAAAGTCTCTGGTTTATTGCTAGAACTACCCTGCCACTGATGTTGCTGGCTGGGCTATTGGGCTCTTTCATTTTCGAATTCGTGAACCTAGATTTTTTAGCTGGCCAACATTTTTCATGGTTTAAACTTATTATCATTTCTGGAGTAGGAACACTTTTGCCGGTGCCGATGACTTTCGATGTTATTTTTTCCCAAAAATTAATGGCGGCTCAAACCAATATAAGTTATGTCAGTGCTCTCTTATGCACTTTAGGCATTTTTAGCATTTACCCTTTCATGATGTTTTGGAAAAATTTTTCTCCCAAAATAGCAGCGGCTATTTTCTCCTCAGTTTGGATTGCGGGCATTTTAGCAGGAGCCTACATGCACATCTCCGACTTGGGACTCTTGGCTAAATTACCTACCAGCAATTACCAAAAGGACCCTTTAAAATATATCACTCATGCTATTGATAAAAATTGCAAAAACAGAAAGGATGAAGAGTCCTGCATTAAAAAATTCATTTTTCTTGAAGTACTAGAAACAGATAAAGTTGAGCTGTGCCAAAAAATTGCTGATCAATCAACTCGCCAAGATTGCATTTTCACACATCGGGTTTCCAAACTTGGGCTTGATTATGAAAAGTGCAACACCTTTGAACAACCCAAAGAATGTATTTCTAAAATGATTACCATTTTATCCAAGCATCGTTTCCATGAACGACTGCCTTGCGAAGACAAGGGCTATAATAGCGATTCACTATGTCGTGACCTAAACAATCTTATCACCACTTCACGCTTTATTCGCGATGACCGCTGCCCACTTATTCACAATGATGACATCAGGGATAAGTGTTATTCACTTGTGACTTTAACAATGGTTAAATTCAATCGGGATTTTAAAAAATATAGATACCATAACTTTGAAAAATGCTCTCAGATTAAAGATCAAGAAGAAAAAGAGATGTGCTATGTTCGCTTGGCGGGATTTTTAGGAGATTCTCATTGGTGTCGTTCCGAAAATTTTAAGACAGAGCAAAATCTAAACAAATGTAAATTCTTTGCGGCGCTTAGGTCTGATGGAATTCAGATGGATGAAAACCAATGCTCGAAGTTTCCCGGCAATGAACTACAAAAGCAATGTCTTGATGAATTTAATGACTTTGAGCTTCAATCCAATCTTCGGCTTCTTAGCAGTATGGGTAAGATCAATTCTTTCGATACTATTGATTTAGAAAATTTACCTAAAGAAAACTTAGCCAACGCTGAATTGCCAAAAGACATTCCTCCATTACTTTCTAAACCTTTTTTAAATTCTGAAAAATTTTCAGTCGACGTCATTGCTCACCAACCAAGAAACAAAGGTGATGGCCAATTTACTAAATCTTTTGGTGAGGCTTTTGGTCTTAATCGGCCCAAGACGTTTATTGATGATGTGGAAATTTTCTTCAGAGGTTATGGCGTGACGTCTGGAGACATCAACAATGACCACTGGCAAGATTTCATCATTGGCTCTTTTCAAGATATTAATATGTATATTAATACCGGAGGATCATTTCAAAAAATTCCAATTATGTTCAAAGAAAAGCTATACCGAGAACACAAAATAAATCTTTCGCCTATTAACCTTGCGCTTGTTGATATAAATAATGATGGTTGGCCGGATCTCTTTGTTTCAAATTATGATCGAAATGTTTTTTTCATTATCAATGACAAGCACAATTTTAGGGATCCCGACATTATTGTGCTCCCATTAACAAAGAGAGGGTGGGGCATTTCAGCGACTTTTGGAGATTTTGATGGGAATGGATTGCTCGATCTGTATTTGGGCAATGATCACGGCGGAATCCAAGATAGTTTTCTTTTGATCTCTCACACATCTTTTGAAAGTAATCAAAATGAACTCTATCTCAATTTCAAAGATGGCTTTCAACTTAAAAGACTTCCAGACAATCGAGGTGCAACATTATCGGTACTAGCTTCTGACATCAACAATGATGGCTTTTTAGATTTGGTTCAAGGCAATGATTTTGAGGTTTCAGATAAATTCTATTTTGGTAATGGGAAGCAATTAAAAGAAGTTCTGCCTGACGATTACATCATCCCAGAAGTTTCCAAGGCTACCATGAGTTATGACACCGCAGATATCGATAATGATTTAAAACTCGAAACGCTTTCAATCGATATGACCAGAGGAGATTTTATTTCAACCAATTATTGCTCACAATTCACAGGAAACGAAAAAGTTTTTTGTGATAAGTTGTTTAACATTGATGATTCCATAAAAAATCTCAATTTTAACGCCTGCAATACTTTCATAGATCCGCTGGAGAAGGTCAATTGCTATGGCGCTGCCATTCGCTTCGTTGCACTTCGCTTTAATGATACTAAGCTTTGTTCACTTATTCCTGAAAGTATGTATGTGTCTCGATTTATTTGTAAAAATGTACTTAAAGAAAACAATTACAGTTCCTACGATCCTGGCACAGACATCAAACAAGTCCAAAAAAATGTTCTCTTGAAGCAGGACAAAAATGGAAAATTTAAAAATGTTGCGGACAAGTATAAAATAACTGACTCTCATTGGGGATGGAATTCAAAGTTCGCCGACCTCGACAATGATGGTTGGCAAGATGTATATGCATCTAATGGCAGATTTAAAATTTCTGAAATTTCAACCAATGTCTTTTTTCACAATATGAAAGGTAAGGTCTTCAAAAAAGATACTCAAACCTTTGGCCTAACTGACTACGCAGACACTTCAAATTATACTTATAATGATTTTGATTTTGATGGCGATATAGACATTATATCCCAAGGGTTTATGTCACCGATTCGGGTGTTTAGAAATAATGAGCAAAAAAATAAATCTATTACTTTTTTACTAAATGATTTTAAGGGCAATCGTGCCGGAGTCGGAGCTAAAGTCATCATTACGTACATAGAAAATGGTGTTGAAAAAAAGCAATTGAGAGAGCTAAAATCAGGAGGTGGTTTCGGTTCATATGACACCAATGTAATCCATTTTGGATTGGCTGATGTGAATCAAGTTGAGGCTGTCGAAGTGAAATGGATAACTGGAGAGCCGACAATCATTCGCAAAAAGATGTTAGCTGGTCAGCATTACATTATTACTAGAAAATAAAGGAGGATGATCTACATCCTCCCTGATTTTAATGAAATAAATCTTTTACTTTATCAAAGAACCCGCGACTCATTGGATTCGAATGTTGATCAACTTCTGAAAGTCTTTTCAGAAGTTCTTTTTGTTCATTTGATAATTTAGTTGGAGTTTCAACATGGACTGTAACAATCTGATCACCTTGTCCGTAACCACCGAGGCGCTGAATCCCCTTACCTTTCAATCTCATCTTTACACCAGATTGAGTTCCGGCCGGTATCTTAAGTGCTACTTTTCCTCCAAGCGTAGGTACTTCCATCTCTGCACCTAAAGCCGCTTGAGAAAAACTTATAGGGACTGTGCAATGAACATCAAATTCCTCACGTTCAAATATTTGATGAGGTTTAATGTTAATGACTACATATAGATCACCATTAGGTCCGCCTTGAGCTCCAGCGTCGCCCTCTTGAGATAATTTTAAGCGCTGACCTTGATCTATTCCTGCTGGAACTTTTACCTGAAGATCAATTTTCTTTTTCTTTTTCCCCGCACCACTACAACTCATGCAAGGGTCTTTGATCATTTGCCCAGAACCATTACACTTCGGACAAGTGGAAGAAACGGTAAAGAATCCTTGTTGGCGTCTAACTTCTCCGTGGCCATTACAATAGTCACAAGTTGATGCACTAGATCCCGGCTTAGCGCCAGTACCGACACAGGTTTCACATTTAACATTTTTGGTTAAAGAGATGGTTTTTTCACAACCAAAAGCGGCTTCTGAAAAATTAATATCAAGTCCCATCTGCAAATCATCACCCGGTCGACCTCTTGAGCGAGATGCACCCCCTCGACGTCTACCTCCACCAAGCATGTCGCCGAAAATATCGCCAAAGATATCACCAAAATCACCAAAATCACCCTGGAAGCCACCACCTGGTCCACCTTGGCCGTTGACACCCGCATGACCAAATTGATCATAGCGAGATTTTTTCTCGTCATCTAGTAATACATCTGCAGCTTCTGAAGCCTCTTTAAATTTAGCTTCAGCTTCTTTATTGTCCGGATTTCTGTCTGGATGATATTGCATCGCCAGCTTGCGATAAGCTTTCTTTATTTCATCCTTGCTTGTCCCTTTTTGGACACCAAGGACATCGTAATAATCTCTTTTATTGCTCATAAAAAATCCGCTTCCAAGGTTCAATAAAAAAGTCTCCCACCAGGAGAGACTTTCATATTTAAATTTTTAGGTCTAAATTAAACTTCCTTGTAATCTGCATCAACCACATCATCTTCTGATTTAGCAGATCCTGCATCAGCTGAGCCTTGACCTTGAGAAGCTTGTTCAGCCCCTGGTGCACCACCGGCTTGATACATTTCAGTAGCTACTTTGTGAGATACATTTTGTAATCTTTCAATCGCAGCTTTTAACTCATCAAGAGATTCACTGCTCACCTTGGTCTTTGCTTCAACCACTGCAGCTTCTAATTCCCCCTTAGATTGGCCAGAAATTTTTCCTTCACCATCTTTAATCATTTTTTCTGTTTGGAAAATCAAACCATCAAGACTGTTTCGGCTATCGACAATTTGTCTTCTTTCAAGATCAGCAGTTCTGTTGGCTTCTGCGTCCTTAACCATTCTTTGTATTTCATCTTCTGTTAATCCGGATCCACCAGTAATACGGATGTCCTGAGATTTACCGGTAGCTTTATCCTGGGCCGAAACATGTACGATTCCGTTTGCATCTATATCAAATGTAACCTCAATTTGCGGAACGCCTCTTGGCGCAGGAGCGATACCTGTTAAGTCAAACTTGCCAAGCGTTTTGTTATCTTTTGCAAACTCTCTCTCACCTTGAAGTACATGGATAGAAACAGCTGGTTGGTTGTCTTGAGCAGTTGAGTAGGTTTGCGATTTCTTAGTAGGGATAGTCGTATTTTTTTCGATCATCTTTGTGAATACTCCGCCAAGAGTCTCAATTCCCAATGAAAGAGGAGTGACATCTAGAAGTAGAACGTCTTTTACGTCTCCTGCCAAAACCCCACCTTGAATCGCAGCTCCAGCGGCTACAACTTCGTCCGGGTTAACGCCCTTCGAAGGCTCTTTTCCAAAAATTTCTTTTACTTTTTGTTGAACGATTGGAACTCTTATCGATCCACCGACTAAAACGACTTCGTTGATTTCGCTCAATGAAAGTCCAGAGTCTTTTATACAAGTCGTACAAGGTATAATTAACTTCTCTACCAAGTCAGCAATTAATTGCTCAAACTTAGCTCTAGTAATACTTACGTTTAAATGCTTTGGTCCAGAAGCATCGGCGGTGATAAATGGAAGATTGACCTCTGTCTGGCTAACGTTAGAAAGTTCATGCTTAGCTTTTTCAGCAGCTTCTTTCAATCTCTGAAGCGCCATAGTGTCGTTCTTTAAATCAATACCAGATTCTTTTTTGAATTCATCTGATAGATAGTTAATGATTCTATAATCAAAATCTTCTCCACCTAGGAAAGTGTCACCATTTGTAGCCTTGACCTCAAATACTCCATCAGAAGTAATTTCAAGAATTGAAATATCGAAAGTACCACCACCAAGGTCAAAGACCGCGATGTTTTTATCTTTTTTAGACTCTAAACCATAAGCAAGCGCTGCTGCAGTTGGTTCATTTATAATTCTCTTAACATCAAGTCCAGCGATTCTTCCCGCGTCTTTTGTTGCTTGTCTTTGAGCATCGTTAAAATAAGCAGGAACCGTAATGACAGCTTCAGTAACCGGTTGTCCCAAGTAGTCTTCTGCAGCTTTTTTTAATTTCTCAAGAATACGAGCTGAAACTTCCTGAGGTGACATTTCTTTTCCATCAACCTTTACCCAAGCATCACCATTTTTATTGGCAATAATTTCAAATGGAGCCACAGCTTTAAATTTTGCAACTTCCGGCGCATCTGCCTTTCTTCCGATGAGTCTTTTAATCCCAAAAAGTGTTTTCTTTGGATTGGTAACTGATTGTCTCTTAGCAACTTGACCGACAAGAATTTCGCCGTTATTGGCAAAGCCAACGATAGAAGGAGTGGTATTGTGTCCTTCGGCATTTGCGATAACTTTATAAGTTCCATTTTCCAATACCGCGACACATGAGTTCGTTGTTCCTAAATCGATTCCGATAATTTTTCCCATATAAATCTCCTTAATTAATATTTTTCGACTATTCTTTATTTGTTATTTGCTACGACGACTTTCGATGCTCGAAGTAGTCTTCCATTTAATAAGTACCCACGCTGGTATTCAGTGATTACTTCTTGGTCCTCTTTTCCTTCAGCTGGAGCTTGAGCAACAGCTTCATGAAAATTGGGATCAAAGGGCTTACCAAGAGATTCAACGGGAGTTAATCCATTTTGCTTTAAGACATTAATGAACTGTGAACGTATCATCTCAATGCCTTTCATGATGTTTTGAACCTTATCATCATTATCATTTTTTAATGAATTAACAGTAAGGTCGAAATTATCAACGACTTCAATTAAATTTGATAAAACCTTCTCATTGCCGTATTTGAGTAAACTTTCTTTCTCTCGCTCGAACCGCTTTCTCATGTTCTCAACTTCAGCAGCTAGATAGTAATACTTGGCTTTAAAATCCTCTTCCTTCTTAGGAATCTCATGAGCCTTCAACTCTTCTTCAATTACATCTTTAACTTCACTTTCTATAATGATTTCTTCATTTTCAACTTCGCTCATAATTGACCTTTTAAAAAAATTATTTGTTCTTACCCCTAAAATGGGAACAAATATATAAGTGTCAATATTAAGTGGAAAGTTTTTTCCGTGTCTTGATGTAAGTAACTGAAAACAATATATAGTTTATGATAAAAGCAACTAAAAGGTTGGTGGTTTCTGCACTGAGTAATTTTGACGATAGATTCGAAGTGATTCTTGTGGTGGGCCATCAAAAACGATCTTACCTCGGTTTAAAAGTAGCGAGCGATTACACACCTCAATCAACTGATCTCCCTGGTGACTGACAAAAATGACAACTCCGGATTCGTTAATTAATTTTTTTATCCTCTGAGATAATTTTTCTCTAAAGAATTCATCAGCTCCATCAAAGACTTCATCAAGAATCAAAATATCTGCAGGAGTAGCCGATAACAATGAAAGCGAAAGTCTCAAAAGCATACCTTTGCTGTAGGCTTTAATGGGAACATCGATAAACTCGCCGAGTTCACTAAATTCAATGCTTTCTTGAATAATTTTTTCGATATCATTTGTTTTATTGTCGTAAAAAATTTGTGCTAGGACTTTTACATTTTCTCTACCGCTAAGTTCCGGAAAAATAGAAAGTGATGGATCAAAAAGAGCTCTAACTTTTCCTTTTAAAAGAACTTCCCCTCTAGGTGGGGTGTAAAATCCAGATAGACATCGACACAAGGTTGACTTCCCGGCCCCATTTAAACCAAGTAAACCTATCCGATCTCCTCTTTGCGCTTTAAAACAAATATCTTTAAGCGCAAAGAAAGATCGTTTTTCACTGAAAACAGAAAAAGGATTTTTAACGAGTGAGATAAAAGTTTCCTTGAATGAATTTTCGGTGAAGGTCTTCAAGGGAAAAGCTAAATCCAAATTCTTAACTTCGATCATTAAATTATCACTAGACATAAAACACCAAGTATTTTCTCATTTTTTTCCAAGATAGATAAGCCAGAAAAAGCAACAGAATTGAGAATGAAAAAGAGTAAAGTAAGCTATATGAAATCTGACGAATCTCATTGGCAAGTAATATTTCTTGAAAAGGCCTAATTAAATAATAAATTGGATTATTTGAAATGATGAACTTTAACTTCTCCGGCACAAGTCGAATATTATAAAAAATTGGAGTTAGATAAAAAAGTAATGAAAAAACAAAGGTCACCATGAATTTCAAATCTCTAAATTTCACATTATAAAGTGAAAAAACTAGACACATCGACGTGACGGCTACTAGCAATGGTATGGTTGGCAGAAGTATATAGATTGCAGTAAATATATTTAAAGAATGAAAAATTGAAAAATATAAAATGATAATTAAATAAGCGCTTATAAAATTAATAAAGTTATCGAGAATTTGCACGAGTACAAGGATCATCGGCGGAATGGGAATATTTTTTACAATATTGCCATTATGGATAAAGATGCCAGTACACATATCTATAGATTGTTGGATAAAAAGCCATGGAAACAATCCTGCCAATAAATATAATGGATAATTAACAGTATTAACTTGAAAGATTGTCGTGAAAGCAAAAACCTGAACTGCATAAGTGAGGATTGGATTAATAAGAACCCATAAGAATCCGTAAAAAGTATTTCTATATCTGGATTTTAAATTGGCAAAAGTGAGAATTTTTATTAATTGCAGATTTTTTAAAATCTCCACGTCAAACCTCTAATCGCAATTTGAAGTGATGCAAAAAAATGACCATTATTGATTTAAGATTCAAGCCTAATGACTTCAATGATGGTCTCCCCTGGTCTTCGAATAGCATTTCCCTCAATCTTAGTTAAGTAACAATTCGTTTGCAAATAAAAAGCAAGTGCCAAGTAGGCAAGCCCCCAAGTGAAGTGCTGATCGCAGGCCCCTTCCCACAATTTGTCAGTCAAAAACATGCATGAGCCTTTGCAAATCTGCACGACTGGACACTGAACACACTCTTGGCGTTGGCTGAAATGAAAAGCCGTGTTGAGTTTTACGTCATGAAACTGATCGATATGGCCAATTTTATGCCCACCTTTAGCTGTGACGTTTTGACAGGTCAAAACATTGCCATCTATATCAACCGCTATTGAAGTTGGAAGATCCATTGAGCATTTCTGACCAACTCCACTTGAGGAACGATTGGTTCTAAGTGATTCAAAAAAATCGTGCAATATTACATCAACTTTTCCAACACCTAGTTCAAATGGATATTGCTTGAGCATATCTGCAAAAATATCATTAACAAGTTCTCTTCTCAAAAGAGGATTGGCCACGTAGTTCATACCTGCAGAATCATAAGGCGTAGCGAGATCATGGGTTAATACTACTAACTTGGGATCAACCCCAAGCTTGTCTGCAATGTACTTTCTTATTTTTATAAAAGAATAATTTTTAGGAGATATGGTGGCGTTAAAGGAAATCAACTTAAGTGGGTTTAAGCGATTAAAAAGATGCTTTAAATTATCACTTTGAACGGGAATTTCAAAAGGATCTTTGGCCCGATCCTGATTAAAGGTTGGACCATCGTGCGAGACAATAAAATGCAACGCAATTTCCGCAGCTGCTTCCGTCATTTCTTTAGTGACCAATGAGCCATTCGTAAAAAGAGCTAGCTTAATTTTAGGAAAACGCAAACGCAATGCTCTAGCCAACTTCTCAACCGCATCCCAATACAATAACGTTTCCCCCCCCCAAAATTCTAAATGCACACCAGAACCTAATGCATCTGTGCCACCATCGAACCATTGATCGAGTTTCATTAGAAAACTAGGAACCTTTGCCAAGGTTTCTTGTGCTGTATCTTTTTGCAATGCTCTTTGATTATTTTGACTGCAGTAGGTGCAAGAATAATTGCATGCAAACCCCATCTGAATTTTTATTTTTTGAAGATTCTTTACTTTGCCGACAGGAGAAGTTGGACTAACTTTTTCAACTTCCTTGTAATCTAAAGCCTCTGGGACAATTAGGTCTTCACCATTGTCTTTCCAGAATAATTTAGATGAATAAGGATCATAGACTGCGATTCTTGTCCCCTGAGTATCTGTTAAATGTAAATTATATTTTGTATGCATTTTTTTATTTCACATCTTTTAAGATCGTAGAGTTAATTCCTCAAAACTGACTACGTAGTACTCCAATGGCATTCTTCCTTCTAGCTTAAAAGCTTCTTCAAAGGTGCACTCATTTGTTTTTCTTAGAAAGGACAATAAACCATCCCATCCCCACTCTGTCTCTAAAAATCCAACAAAGGCTTTAGCCTGAGTATAATAGGGATTCTTGCTAGGAATATTTTTATCAAGATTCAAAAAAGCTAATGTATGACCGCTAGCTGGTAAAACCTCAAGCTGCTTAAAAAGATTATTTTTAGCTAACGCATTCTTAAGCATCTCTCTATCAATTCGCTGATCCTGAATCCACTCGCACACTCCCTCAATGAACCAAGCTGGAAGTTGAAGATTCTTCTGCATAATAAAAAGATGAACCAATTCGTGGATGATTGCAGGTGTTAAGTCACTGCCAAGATGAAAGAGCATTTTTTCACCCACGGTCACTGCTTTCACCCAACCTGGAAGATTATACTGACCGCTGGAAGCCGAAAACTCTTCATGAAATTCAGAAATATTAATGACTACGCTTGAAGGAAGTTCCCATAGTCTGCCTTCAAGGCGAGTGACTTCTTCAGAAATTTTAAGCACCATGGGCTCAATTTTTTGAATTTCAATCATTGATATTACGTCAATTTTCTTAAACCTTTTAAAATAAACGGGACGAAAAAGAAAGTTGCACCAATCTCTAAAAAAATTGCAACTCACTTCAGTATCGGCTTCTAAGCCGACGTGATATTGAACCTGCTCTATCGCTGTTCCAAAGCACTGGTCTTTAATTGAACAATTATCACACTTTTCCTCATTGCTTTTCTTCGCTCTTTCGGTGACGTTAGGCCATCCATCTTGAAGAAAAAACGTAACTAAATCATCAATCATTAAAGTTTCTTTCTTGGTTTCACTTAATATCGGAAAATACACAGTGCCATCAATATTCACATCAATCGAAAACTGATCTTTTAATTGATCAGATCTTTTAATAAATTTTTCATGACGTTTAACGACTCTTTCCCATGGACCACTTATTCTAATGCCTTTGCTTAAGGCATAATAAAAAACTTCACGATATCGCTCCATTCCGACATTATGGGATATCATGTCTAGATTATAAAATTGATCGAGATAGATTTTTTTTATGCCATACTTTTCTGCGATATCCACAATACCCAAAAGGTGCTGATAATTAGAGGGCATCATGTAAGAGTTAATTTGAGCTTGGCAATTATGCTTTTTTATTAACTCAAGAGCTGGAACAACCATATGGAAGGTCCCTTTGCCTTTGTGAGTTGGACGAGACAAATTATGGATATCCTCTTCACCATCTACACTAATATGAATTTCAACATCGTACTCTTTAAAAAAGAGAACATCTTCTTCCTTTAAAAGACTACCGTTGGTATTAACAATCCAGTTTAATTTTATTCCTTTAGAAAATTTACCATAACGAACCAGCCCTTCCTTGATGACTTTCTTATTGGCCAAAGTCTCTCCACCATAAATGGAGATCATCGTCTCGTCGTGATTGCTGTTGTTTAGGACTTGCAAGTATTGATCAAGAGTTTTATTAAAAACTTCTTGGCCCATAACTCTACTTGGAAGATTATTTTCACCTAGCTCAAACACATGGCAGTTTGGGCACTTAAAATTGCATAAATTCGATACGTGAATCCTTAGCCAATCCATCTACTATTTACCTACACTGTAGTTCATATTTTACCCTGATGTGCTCTCAAAAACAAACAAACCCAAAAAGGTTTAAGCTGTCGGCGTGGTTTCAGACTTTTGAGTCCGCAGTGCACTTAAAGTTTGCAGCCCAAAGTAGACTAAAGTGATGAAAAACAAGGCAATGTATCTCGAATAAAGCAGTTGCATTGTTCTCAAGTAAATATGAACAAAAGAAATCGAGGACCCGTAGAGCACTTGATGTAAATAGTTTTTAGGTGCTGTTTTAGGATCAGTGATCATGAGAAAAAGATAAATTAAGCCAATGGCACCAAATTCCGGACCTAGGGCATAAACGGCTTCAGTAGAACTGTGGATTGGAAAAAAAACAAAACACCATAAAACGAGACTTAAGACATAGGACACAGAAACGATATAAGTTCGTCCAAGCCATGTGGCGATCATTCCCATAATAGTTACTTGAATCATAGGATAGGGGGACATCATAAATTCATCTGGCCAAGCACCAAACCAGTGAATTGGAAGGATAATTAGACTAAAAGTAATGGCAAAGTTTGTTGGGTTAAAAATATGCCGGGTATTATCTTTGCGCAAAAGGTATTTTGAACTAACCGCAATAAATGACAAAAATCCATAAAACCACCAGATGTGGGATTTTAGTAAAACAAGCAATCCCGCCGTTTCTGTTGCGGCAGAAAAGGCGCGATCAAAAAAATTAATATCTTTATATTTTTCAGAGCGTGAAAACCAAAAATACTCTGTCATGAATCCGACAATGTAACCAAAGGCAATCTGTGAAAAGGATCTTTGCAAGTTAAAAACTAGTAACGAAATTAAAACTAGCAGAAAATGACTTCCGCCTAAAAACCAACGCCCATCAATATCTCTATTTTTTATTTTATGGAAGAACTTCATCTGAATCATTCTCATTTATTTCATTGTATTGATTGATTTCAATTTTTCTATAGCGTTTAGTTTTTTTAGAGACAGGCCAAAACACATCAACGTAGCTCAACTTGGTCACTTTCCCTAATCCAATATGAACTCTAGAATCATTAAAACCTTTATATCCATTTGCAGGATACAATTCTCTTAAAATAGAATGATCATTGATCTTCAGTACGACTCTGGCTCCATGAGGGATCGTATTTCCCAAACTATCTTTTAGTGAAAATCCAATCCAACTGTTGTCATGACTAATTACAGATTCATTGTGCATTAATTTCAGTTTGGCCATAGGGCCAGAGGTAATTACATCCATTTTTCCATCGTTATCATAGTCAACTAGAGCAATGCCTCTATTTTCTTCTCGATCATCAAACCCTGCCATTGGTGCAACATCGTAGAATCTTCCATTTTTTTGGATAAATAAACATTTTCTTTCAAATGCTGAAATAAATCTCCCCTTAAGCGTTTTTTTAGGTCGATAGAGATCTTTTAAAAAAGTTGGTATTTGTGACACTTCATTTCTTTCAAACCACATGGATTTCCCAAGTTCAGGTGACGTAACTTCGGCTGCACGTGATCTTCCATTCATCACAAGTAAATCAACCTCTCCGTCGTTGTCTATGTCTGCAAACTTTGCTCCCCAAGAAAAACCGCATTTAGCAACGCCTAATTTATTTGAAACATTTTCAAAGGTATTATCATCCTTCTTTTTCCATAACAAATTAAAATGTCGATTAAAAGGAGGTTTATAAATATTGGTGACATATAAATCAATCAATCCATCATTGTCATAATCAAAGAATTCAGTATTCATTCCTGCCAGGCCATGAACAACCTTCGGGATGTAGGTATTTGTTACATCTTCAAAAACACCATTACCTTTATTTAAGAACATCTCATCATGAGCATAGTCGTTTGCGAAAAAAATATCATTGAGTCCATCGAGGTTTATATCGGCGACTCCTGCATTATGGCTATAGGATTTTGTAATAAAATTGGCTTTTGTTTCAACTTTAAAAGAACTTCCCATGTTTTTTAGCAAGTGGTTTTCTCCACCTGTTTGATTGTCATATCGAGTATTGGCCATCCACAAAACATTCGCCCAATCCTCATGTTGACCTGGAAGAAAATTTGCAAATATTAAATCGAGCTTTCCGTGATTATAAAAATCTGCACCATTAACTCCATTGGGCTTAGAGCAATAGCCATTAAACCATTCTTTTCTCTCTTTAAAGGTATTATCTTTTTGACCTAGAAATAAACTGTGGCAGCCATAACGGGCCAAGACCAAATCAATCATTCCATCGCCGTTAAAATCTCCCCAAAAAGCATAACTTGGATCGTATTCCTGATTGAGATTGGCAAGACCATATTTTTTTGCTTCTTCGCTAAAATAAAGTCCATGATGATTAATATACAAAAGGTTTGGTGATCCTTTACCAGTTGTAATATAAATATCCATAAAGCCATCATGATTTATATCTACAACAGAAGTAGAAGGAGCAATGGGTTCAACCAAAAGTTCGAGGTCTTCTTTGTTCTTTCTTCCTGTTGAAAAAACATGATGAGTATAATTAACTCCAACATTGTTTGAACGATCGGCAAAATGAATATGTGAAAATGGGGCGTGATCAAAGCGTTGAGACTCATAAACATTATCAACTTTATCTTTAGGTGCATTATATTTATAAAGATAAACTAATAATAATAATCCTAGAATCAGAATCAAAATTTTGTAGGTTCTCGTTTGAAAAATACTTATTGAAGACAAAACTTCTCCAAATATCTTATGATTTCCAGAGCCGTTTTTTGAGGATTGCTACCGGAATAAATTTTTACTTTCCTGGCCCTAAGACTCAATATGTAAAACGCGAAAAGTCTTTGAAAAAAAATGCGCGTTTTGATAAAAAAATCGGCAACGCCCATTTGCCAAAAATATTCAATCACGATGGGTGAGCCTATACCAATAACCCCGTGTTTAAAAAGTCCCTTAAAGGTTTGCAACCAAGTTGATTCTACAATTTTAGAAGAATCTGAATTATATCTAAACCCCTCAGCTAAAAAGACTTTTTTAAAAATGGTGCCAGTTTCAATCTTAGAATCCAATCCCCTAGTGGAAATAAGGGTTTTGGTCCCATAAATTTCTCTCTTCATTTCATAAATATTTTGCTCAGGGTTATCTATTGATATTTCAATGGGAATTTCATTCAATCCGATTTTTAGAGGAAATGGATGAACGCGACCAAGAGTATCAATCAACGGAATATCATCTGATATCATCTTGACTCTAGGGTCCTTGAGCAATTCGGCCAACAAAGTGCTTTTGCCCCCTTTTGACGGCATCATGCATACAAACGCATGGCCTTCAAAAGAAATCGCCATGGCATGAAGCTTGTGAAAACCTTTTAGGTCGAGCATTTTTCCGGAGCGAGATAAAATAATGAGATAAGCCATTTCGTGAATTTTATCAAAATCACATCCTTGGATTAATATGTCGTTTGAGGCAAAATCGATACGAGATCCAGCACTTCCGTAATAATCACAATATCTTTTACTATCTTGATCATAACTAATGGCATTGAGAGTTTGCATTACAGCAATCGATTCTAAAGGAATATCTAAGCTAGGATTAACTTTCTCAATTTTGATACTTATATCAATGGGCCCGGAAGAAAAATTGCCAGGATTAAGAAAAGACCAAAAATCTTTAGTTAAGATCTCGATTATTTCAGGCCAGTCTGATTCGATCCGTATTTCAATTCCCGAAATAGACAATTGCATGCTACTCAAAAAAAGCCTCCCCAAAAGCGGAAAATGCTGAGTTAAAATAATAAATTAATAATAGCACACTATTATGGAATATTCTTGCTAGTATAAATTTTCGCAATATATAATATCGCCATGTATGTTGTAGATTTTTCCATTGACCACCAAGAAACTAAAAAATTAATTCAAAAAAATGAATTTACATTTTTAGAGCTACGCGATGCTGAACTCATTGGAGAAAACACCAATGCGATTGAAGGTGTTCGCACATTATCAAGCGCAACTAGCAGATTTTTTCTTTATTTGGGCTCTGCCAACCCCAGCTTATTATTTCTTTACGGATTTGATCGCATTGATACAGTTCGTTGGATTGGATTGTCCATTGATGTTGGGTCTGGTGAAGCTCAGGATGCCGCTCGAATTTATTCCAACATTGACAACAATAGCTTCATTAATTTTGAAAATCATAAAAAATCTTTTACCAATAAAGAGAAGCTCATACCCGCCTTTCATCCAGTAAAAAACCGATACCAATTAGGCCCGACTATTTTTAAATTCTTCGAAAAATACAATTTGGACTTCGCCTTTATAGATCCTTCCTCCGACGATCCTAACGAAATGATCATTACACTTCGCGAAGCTTTCGAATATTTACGTCTTCGCGGTTTTCGCAAGACCTTATATTTTTTATTTAATTCACCCAACAATGACAAGTGGAGTGCTAAAACATTTAATACTTTTTCAGGACTAAAAAATGTCCACATGGATTTGTCTAACAAATGTACTCACTCTTGCGTTTTTTGTGGACTCTGGGGTCCAGATTTTATTGATGCATTAAAGCTTCAACAAGGTGGAACTCTTACACCGGAAACAAAAACCTTCATGAATCAACAATTACCTGTTGATAAAGCGCTTTCAATAATTGAGCAAATTCCTGAAACCGTGACAAGTGTTCAACTCGGAGGTGCGGGTGATCCTCTCACTCATCCTCACTGGCTAGACATTTTATCTGCATGGAGATCCAGAGGATTTAAAACTGAAGTACTTTCAAACTTCGAATACCCCTCCTTAATTGAAATTGAAAAGTTACATGAATTGGCGCGAGGAAAAGCGACATTAGCTTTTTTTATCAATATTTCCGCTTCAACCGTTGAAACCTACTGCCAAGTACGTCCAAGACAGTCCAAAGAAGTTTTTGAACGGGTTATGATTAATCTTGCCTATGCTGCCAATCTAAAAAGAAGAGATGGTTACGGCATAAGAATGACTCACTTGCATGTTATCAACGTACTCAATTATAAAGAAATGCCCCAGATGGTTGAAATGGCCGGTAAATTAATGGCCGATGTGTGGCTAAAGCCACTTGAAATTCATAATGAAATTCATAAAAAATATGCAATTCCCAAAGAAAGTTATGCTGACTTTCGCGATACTGTCGCGCAAACAGTTGCACTGGCAAAAAAATTAAATGTCGACCTGTACGCCCAAGAATTCCTCGACGCCATTATAGATGATAGCAGTCTTGGTTAGTTGATCATGACACCCGGAAAAATCGTCTATAAAATTATTTTTTTGCTTTATGTTCTTGTGGCAAAAGCAATGACCAAAGGAACTTTTAGTCTTTGGTATCGCAATAGTATTTTTGAAGATTATTTTTCATTTTTAAGATCTGACCTCGACGTGACGATTTGGTTTGAAAGCAACGATGCTCTTTTACAAAAGGTTAATAGACTTAGAAAAATTAGTCGTTATTTTATAGTTATTAAAGAGATAAATTTTTATTATCCACTAATATCTTCGGCCGCAATAAAATATATTAATCCTTACGAGTTGAGCCGAGATCGATACTTGTCCCCAAAATATGTAACGACCTCACTAACTACCACCACTTCATCTGCGGCGCAATTAACTTACTTACTTCGAATGTTTTTTTCCGAAGCAGATAATCTTAATGCTACGTTGAGTAATCGCTCTAAAAAGAAATGGATCTATCATCTTTCGAGAACTCAAGTAAATAAAATAAACCAAGAAGACTTTCACACTTATGAGGAGTTACTTACCTTAATATTAAAAAAACATTGCAATGATAAGTTTAATGTTTACTTGCAAGCTTTAATCGAACTTGATAACAACCTTCTTAGGGGCTTACCTGCTCATATTATTTTTGAATCGACGAGCTACCAAGAAGAGTTTATGTGCCTTTTGCCTCATCAATTTTGTTTTGCTAAATCTCGTACTCCAATTAAATTTTCTCCTGTTCAGTTAGAGATTATTCGCTATCAATTGGAATGGGAGCTTTGGGCAATGATGACACAGCCCTGGCTCTTCCATGAGCACCAAAATACTTTCGAACACTTAAAAAACATCATGGATTTCATAAATGAAATAATTGAACTTCAAGATCTAAAAAAAGAATTTCAGAACTTAAGTAATAACATTCAATTTCTTTTAACTTGATTGCTTAACTTTAAATATTAAAAGATGAACGACTTGTCGGCTTATTGTTTTTGTAGAATCGTTTTATATAACTTGCGTACCATTTTTCCCATTCAAAATTAAGTCGAACGTCTTTGTTTTGAAACTCAATTAATCTTTTAAAATATGTAAATTGATTTGATTTCAGTGGATCTGAGAATTTTTCTACTTTTGAATAATCGAATTCATAAAAATTGTATTTATGATAAAGAGAATTTCTTAACTCAAATAGAAAATTAAAATTATCCTCTTCTGGCTTTGGTTCTTCAGCAAGTAGGCCAGCCCCACGAGAAAGAGCAAAATGACTCAGGTAACTGTCCTTAATAAAAAGTCCTGAGTTTACTTCATGATAGAGACAATTCCTAAAGTTCATTTCATTCTTGAGATCTCCCCATCTTGGAGTTTTAAGTTCAAGACCGAGGTGTCTAAAAATAGCAGATGAATAACTCAAAACATTTTCTTCTTCCCATGACCCCCACAAATCATTTCTTTTATCTGGAAAATAGGCGATGACTTCAATATTCTTAAGGTTTTCTTTTCCAATACCATCGGCAAGCCTTTTTATGCTAGCTTCAAATTGATCTGGATCTGCAAGTGTCGAATTCAAAATCCCTGAAACAAAAATTTTCTCTGGTAGTTTATGAGCTGAATATATTTCATCTGATTTAATTTCATAAAAACGAACTTTCCCTCTCCATTCATCTGGAACAATAAACCAAAGATCTTTGGGAATATAAATATCCAACTTAAATTCATCTGGCCGCATTTCACCAAAGAAAATAGTTAATGGAATAATGCCATCTCTAACCGTAATAAATGGCTTTTGATTAAAGGTCTTAAACGAGTGGCCTCCGAACAACAAAACGGAGTGCCCTAGACTATATATTTCTTTAGAAAACGGAAAAAGGTAATTCAGATACAACTCATCCTGCAAATCAGGCTCTTGCACCTTATTTAAATATGCATTTTTTATTAATTCATATCCCCATTGTATAATTTCTTTTTTTTCGTTATTACTCATTTTTAAAACTCTCTTTAAATATTTTTTCCAGAAATGTAATGTTGATAAATTTGAGCATAAAAATTATCACTTGAAGGGTTTAAATGAATACTGAGCTGCCTACCATGAAGCAAGGTCCAATAAACGTTTGAGTAGTAAGCCAGGTTCCAATTAAAACCTTGAAATTCGAGATAATCTTTATCCAATATTGCTTTTAGTTTTTGTGAAGAAGATCGTATTGAAAATTCTTTTAAAAATTCTTGTGACCACTTAGTTCGATCATGTTGATTAATAAATGCCAGATTAAACATTTCAAAAAATTCCTGCATTTTTGAAACTTTTAATTGATGACCATATTTGGTCAGTTCAACAGGAATGAGATTACAAAACCAGCGCTTTGAGGTGAATGATGAATATCCTCCCCAATCCGTTAATAAAGTAGGCAAACCACATGAAAGCGCTTCAGCTGGCGACATACCGAAATCCTCATCGTGATACAAACTTAGGCTCATAAACATGTCTGCTGCATTTTTTAATTTTCGCAAAGTTTCTTTAGGTTGAAGGCCCCAGAGACGAATGCTTGATGCAATTTCTTTGGGCAGCGATTCCAATAATTGATGAATTTTGGCGTACATAAAACCTTCATAGTTAACCACACCTTGAAAATTTGCTCCGTGATCATCGAAAGCCCCGACAATCCAAAGCTTCGTTGGAAAGACTGAATTCTTAAAGATTTCTGCATACTCGCTAATGAGTATGTCTACATTTTTTTGTAGACTAATTCTTCCACTATATAAGATTACTTGTTCGTAATCGCGAATTTGAAATTGTCTTCTTGTTTCTAGCCTTTCGTCGTGATCATAGTAATAATCCTTTTCATCAACAGGAAAAATAAAAGTCTCGATATTGACTTCACTATTAGAGAAATTTTTAACTAACTTATATTGCGATTCTGAAGCAACAATCAGTTTTATTTTATGACCCTTGAGTTTCTCACCAATCAAGGCCCAACTTTGTGCAAAAAAGGTAAAATCACCATAAAGGTGAAAAACCAATGGTGGTAAGTCTTTGAGAGGATAATGCATACTAAGAAATATGAGAATCTCATACGGATGTGGTCGATGGTCAGTAAAGATAATTTCGGTTGGATTATAATCACGCAAGGTCTGGGCTAAATCAGTTATGTAATTTCCATCTTTAAGAGCGTCATCTTTTAGAAACAGATCCGAGATATCAAAAAATTTAATTTCACATTCAGGAGACGCTAGCAACTGATAGGAGTTTTGTAGGTTCGGTGAAATAACTCTGCAACTACCCCAAAAAGATTGTCGAGAAGAGCGTATTATGAGTAACCGCTTCATATTTGCTTCTCACTTTCGGCGAGCATTTTTCCGAAGTTCCACATCGGTTGATATTCGGGAAAAATATCTTGAAAATTTGTTCCTCTGCGCCGATCATGCTCGTTGAAAAATTTGTACAGATCCAGCAATTGAAGCAACTTGAAATTTTCTTGCACTCCTAAAGAAGCAAAACCTACGAGTCTTTCCATTTTATTTAGCTCGTAATCATCAAATCCCATCTGACCTGCTGTTTTATTTTTAACAGAATGAGCTTTCATAAAATTGAGATCAGATTTCATTCTCTCGAGCAGTTCTGCTTCGGCCAGATTAGCACACATAAAATGAGGATCTTTTAAATAAGAAATATCCAGAATGATTCTGGAGTTAAAAGGATCATTTGCAATCTTATAGTTGTTTTTTAATTCTAAAATAAATTCTAAAAACTCTCTAAAATTCGCTACCGAAAGTATGTTGTAGGTACACATAAATGAAACTCTGACTTTAGGAGCTTTCTCTAAGAGATGAATCAGATTTTTTTTGAACAAAACAAGATCGAGACCATGCCTTATATACTCGGCTTGTTTTCCCCAAGTGTCTAGACTGGTGAAAATGGTTATGTCGTTAAGGTGTCCAGCATTTTGTATTTTATTAATTTTTTCTACAGCTTTTTCTACAAATTTTGGATCAACTCCAAGGTTGGTGTTGATCGCCAAGCTCAAATCCTTGTTGGGATTTTCAATAACGTAATCAAGAATCTTAAAAGTATCAGGAACCATCAATGGTTCTCCCCCCGTAACTCTCAAAACTCTTAAGTCTTTGTAGAGTGAGGGCCACCACTCCCAAAAAATTTTCACATAGGGATTAGCCGTAGAATCAGTAATAGGTATTTTTTCTTCTATCGGATAATTATGATGCACAGAGTGGGTTGGATAATTTCCAAATTGTTTCAATTCTTTCATCCAACTACTAGAGATATGAGGCAGGCAGTATGAGCATTTAAAATTGCATGAATTACTGAAACTTACTTCAAGGTATTTTGGGTTAATATTTTCGGTATCACCAGCCTTTATAGCTTCATCGAAATAAGGTTTAGCCCAATCGTCATTACTTTTTACATGACGATCACTATAATGTTCGCCGGGAGTATCTTCTATCTTCCAACAATATTCGCATTCTTTAGGTCGAACTCCATTGAGCATCATTTTGCGCATGATTTTTTTAAATTTTGTATTATGTAAAGCTGAAGGAGTTGCTTTGAGTTCCTCCATCGTTGCTTGATGAGTATTTGGATGATGACATGAGTGGTTTTGCCCGTTTTGCAAATGCAAAGTCACTTGAAACCACTTAGCTAAACAAAAGGAATCAGAAACTAAATTTAGGTTTTCTTTGGTCTCTTTATATTGATCAATTATATCTTTTTTCATCGTTCTTATTCCTTAGTCTGGCAGTAAAAATAATTTCCATGATCATCAAAAAACAATAAATCATGTAATCCTGATGTTTTATTGAACTTTTTAGCTATGCCCATAAATTCTTTGTTTTTTAAAGGTGCCAAATAGTAAGAGACATCAACAAATGCATCCCCATTTTTTATTTGAAGAGAAAAATTATATTCTTTTTTCACAAAATTCTGTAATCCTCGTGACTTCAACGCTACCAAGGAATCTGGCAACTGGCTCGACTTGTTTAACTTAACTAACTCAACTCGATAAAACCAACTATCTTTTTCCTCTATTAGGGGTTTATTTTTATAGAAATAATCAAATTCTAATTCATCTTTTTGGACATAGAGATCCACAATTCCATGCTGAACCCTGGCGTCGTGATAAACGGCTAAAATATTATCAGTTTCATCTCCCTCAAAGCGGACATTCATCATCTGTACACAGGCCCAATTATCCCCACCTCTTCTGAGCGGCAATAGTCGAACGCTATCTTCTGAAAAATTTCCTTTTGAATCATTTATTAAATAGACATCGTTTGCTGCAATAGAATCGTTACCAATTGCCCCCAGCGCCAAATGGAGTTTTCCTTTTTTGTCATAGAACTTAGTTCCTGATAAAGATCGAAATTGATGATTATTAATCAACGAAGGCATACGCTTTGGCTGGACCTTAAACTTATTGCCAATTTTGGCCAGCATAACTGGGTCAAGTGCATCCGCGAGGTCAAACATTAAAACTTCAGGACAACCATCCCCATCCCAATCACCTGAACAGCCTCCAAAAACAAAAGAAGCTGGATAGTAAAATTCATCGCTGGCATCGATAAAATCTATTCCTGTGCTTTTAAAATATTTAATTTTTCCACCAGGAAAAGGTGGTAGGTCATAACCATGGTCAAAGATAATAATATCTAGATTTTCTTTTGAATTAAAATGGTCTTGTAAATAATTTCGGGCGTGGACAAATCCTTGCTCAAAATTATAAAAGTTTTTATCTAATAGATAACGATTTTGTGCCTCATTGTATCGAGAATGAAAGACTGGGTGAAAAGTATCCTGAAGAGGATATGTCAATGTAGCAAAGAGAAATGACTCCTCTCCATTCAAAGATGGCTTGACCGCATAAAGATCATGCAAATGTTTTTGTTCAATATTACTTAAGTGAAAAGAGATTTTAAACTTTTCAGTTTCTTCGACAAAAAAATCCAGTTTTCTAGCTGAATTCGTCATACTCCTTTTTCGTCTTCCCAATTTTCTGAAATATTTTTTGCGGTGTTAACATTAAGAGGAATATGTGGACACATTTGGCAAAATGAAAATTCAGCATCATGCAAATGAAATTTTTTCTTGTGAATCGTAAGAAACTTGGCACGCCAAGCATTGTACTCTGCCGAATGCCAGACATCTTCAAAGCTTTTCGAATTCACATTTCCAAGTGAAAAAGGAGATACACAACAGGGCTTTACAGATCCATCAGCTTCAAATCGAGTATAGGTAAATGCAATTGTGCAAGGTATTTGTTGAAAAAGCTTCGATGGTACATTTCCATTAACGACACCGGTTTGCACACTGGCATCTTCAAATTCACCAAATTCGAACTCGGCTAAGTCATTTACATTATCTTCATTATTCATAAATTGATTCTAGCGATAACTTTGCCATAATGAAATTAAATTAATCCTTGAGCTTTATAATACTTTTTAACATAACTTCCGTACCATTTCTCCCATCCCTCTGATAAAACCCGGGGAGATGTTCCCTTCTCAATAATTTTCTTAAAATAAGGCATGAGATCTCCATCAAGTGGATTTTTATATGCTTTAAGCTTTGAATAATCACACTCAAACACTTCTGCAGAGTGATAAAGACTAAGTGGAACCTTTTTTACCAGAGTAAAATTCTCAATATTTTCTTCCGTTTTGAGCAGCCCTGCACCACGAGAGAGAAACATTTGTTGAACAAATGAGTCTTTCACTAAAACACCCCGATTGATTTCAACATACAACGAATTTTTGAAATCCATCGTCGACTTTAGAACATCCCATTCCGGAAACTCAATATCCATTTTTAAATTTTCAAAAAGTGCTCGGGCATATTTAAAAATATTCTCATCTTGCCACCTCCCCCAGAGATCTGTTCTCTTGTTTGGGAAATAGGCTAAAATTTTCATTTTCTCTAAATCCTTTTCGGAAAAAATGGACCCGATCGCCTTAAGGTCTTCAACAAATTCTACTGGGTCTGCCAAGGTTTCATTAGCCAATCCACATAAGATTAATTGCTCTGGTATATTTTTTTTATCGAAGGTCTGATGTGATTTAATATCATAAAAAAGCACATTTTTTCGCCAATTGTCTGGAACTAAGGACCAAAAATCTTTGTGAATAATAATTTTTCTTTTACCCTTGATCAAGTCCTCGGATGCTTCTTTAAAGAAAAAACTAAGAGGAATGAGTCCATCTCTGATCATCCAAAAATCTTTTTTAAGAAGTTGGCCAACATCGGCACCTCCAAAGAGCATAAATGGATTTAATGAAGAATAATATTTCTCAGCAAAAGGATAAAGATAGTGATGGTAGATTTTTTCCTCAGCAGTTAGGATTTCGTTGTTATTTAAATAGAAGCTCTTAATGAAATCATAGCTCCACTGCACAACTTCATTGGGTTCTTTATTTTTCATTAATACTGTCCTTATTAATTTTCGAAATATAATTTTTGTAAATATCGAAGTAATAACCCCGATGATTAGGAGATAAAAACTTATTAAATTTAGATTTTGACCAATTCAAACTTAGCGCATTTCCATATTGGTCTAGAAGCCAATTAAACTTTTTAAACGCAACTGGTGGCGTTTCTAAAATTTTAGTCAAAGTAGATATATTACTCTTGATTGAAAACTTACTCAAAAAGGCTTCGGATCTTCTTTGTCGCGAATTTAAATCGAGTATATTTTTTGTCATTCGCTCGAGTTCGCTTCGAAAAAAGTGCATGTCAATTTCAAAACCAAATTCAGACAAAGAAACCGGAACCAACTGGCAGTCCCACTCTTGACTATCGGCGAACGAAGAGTATCCTCCCCAATCTGTTAATAGTGACGGCAAACCCGTGGCGAGGGCTTCTGCGGGAGACATGCCATAATCTTCATCATGATAAAGACTTAAGCTCACAAAAAGATCACAAGCCGATTTGATTTTTCTTAACTCCGTCTTTTTTTGTTGACCCCAAAACTTGATTCTCTCTCTTTGTTCTGGACTGGCTTCTTCCATTACAGCTTGAATTTTAGAAAACATATAGCCTTGGTAAGACTCATATCCAATAAAATCAGCACCTACGTCATCAAATGCACCGACAATCCAAAGATGATACTTTTTTTCCGTTTCAACTAGTTTTAAAAAATCTGATATCAAAAGTTCAACATTCTTTTGCAAACTAATGCGACCGGAATACAAGACAATGACATCATTTTCTCCAATATTCATTTCTTGGCGCAATTGATGACGTTCAGTTGGATTAAAAAAATAATCACTTGAATTCACCGGAAAACACATCTCATCAATTCCGATGTCTTGATCATCAGACTTTTCTAAAAAAGAGCTGACTAATTTTTTTTGAGAATGAGATGCAACGATAAAACGAGTTGGATGTCCATCGTAAACCTCATTAATAAAACTCCACTCCCTTGAAAAATATGTAAAGTCACCATAGAGGTGAAAAAAAATTGGAGGTAATTTTTTTAAATTTATTAGCATTGATAAATAAGCCAAAACCCTTGGTGGTGGTGGCAAGTGATCGACAAATACGATGCGTTCTGGCTTGGTTGATTCAATATGCTTTAAAAGAGCAACAATTGAAGAATGAGTCGTTTGTAATTCAGATTTCATCAAATCTTCAGGCAAATCAAACCAATCCAGTTTAAATGCTGGCCCTAGTTCAAGGTAGAGTTGATGCAAATTTGGGGAAATAACTTTGCAGCTGCCCCATCTTGACTCAACTGCGCTTTTAACAATTAGTAACTTCACCTGTCCCCCTGCATTTATAAGCTATTATTATGAATGGGATTTTCCGTATTGTAACCAACCTCCTGCAATGCAGTTCGCTAAGGATTCGTAAAAATAAGGCGTTTTTGTTAAAAGTGCCTTTAATTGTAGTTAGTAAAAAAAATGCCTAACCATTAGCAAACGCCCTAAGTGCTTGATTTCCAGATGGTTGCGTAATTTGTCATGGCATTTAAATGGATTATGTATTAAATTAAACTATATAGAGGTCAATAACTATGAGCGAGAACAAGGGCAAGCCGCGAGATGAAGAGCAGCTAGCACCCAATGACATTAATCAATCTAAACCAAAAAATGACAATAAAAAGTCGTTTGGTGGCTTAAAACCGTTGACTGCAATTCAAATTATCAGCCTAATTGTGCCTTCATCGCCAGTTGGCGCCAGTGCTTGTTATTAGTCTATGAAACAAAATGAATTATTCCCTAAAATTTCAGCTCAAATCTTTAATAGCCCCAACAATGTAGAGGAGTATTTCCTCTTCAATACCAATACCAATAAAGGTTTTTCAATTGATGGATTCGCTGCACTTCTTTGTAAAAAATTTACCGGTGAGTACTCTTTGGCACAAAGTGTTTTAGAATTTGAAAAAGAGCAAAATTTAGCATCAGGAGAATTTGAATCTGATATAGAATGGCTCATCATTGAACTCGAACGACACAATCTTATTACCTTTTATGAATCTGCCCAGCAAGCCTCTAAAGAAAGTTAATCTTTATAAAATGGGATCATGAAAAAAATCTTACTGGTAAGTTCACATTTCTCCGAACAAGATAGTGTTACCACGATTTCAAAGAATATTTCATCTGCCTTCAAACAAATCCCCCAAATAAGCTCTCAATACTTGATGATTGAAAATTTCAACGACCTTCACTTTGACCTTGAGGAATTTCAATTTATTGCCATTATTCATCCCATGGTTGTTTTTTCAGAGAATCTAAAATCCCTTTTAAGTTCTGTTAATTCAAATAAGACATTACTGATCTTTTTTATTTACGGCGACTTTGTAAGAAAAAGTGCAAATTACCTTGCCCTGAATGAATTACTAATCGATAAAAAAGTCCACTTCATTGCAGCTTCTTCAAGTTACAAAAAACTTCTTTCTAAATGCCTAAACTCAAACAGGACATTGGCCCTCATTCCTTTTCCTATAGAGACTACGATATTTAAAAGAAGCCAATCATCACGAAATCAATTTCGAAAACTATATGGACTTAAAAAAGATGAGCGTGCCTTACTTTACACTGGCCGTCTCTCTCCACAAAAGAATGTAGAGTTATTAATCGATACATTTTTAAAATTTAATAATTCGCTTTTATTACACAAAAAAAAACATCTTTTTCTTTTTGGAAACATTGATGATTTTGAGTCCCCTACTTTTTATCAAGAAAAATTAAAGCCAGGTGATTATTTTCAAAGAATAAAAAAATATATTAACGATGCCAACAATCAATATCTGCATTTTATACCAAGAGCTGATCATAAATCGTTAAAACAAGCCTATTGCGGCAGTGATCTATTTATTAGCATGAGCCTATATCATGATGAAGATTACGGTTATTCACCACTGGAATCGCTGTTGTGTGGAACCCCCGTACTCGTAACTCAATGGGGTGGATATCGAGATCTCAAGCTTAAGATTTCTTCACAAAGTAAGGATGTAAAATATATTGGAGTAACTTTTAACAAATCGAGCTTGATCATAGACCAGGAAAAAGCCTTGATCGCATTATCTGAAGCAATCAAAAGCAAAACCTTGAGTCAAAAAGCAGTCAAAGCTTATGTTCAAAAGTATTCTATTGAATCTATTTCAAAGCAATATTATAAGTTACTCGAAAAACCATGTTCAACTTTTAAAGGATTTTCTAATCAATTTATCAATCTTTCACTGCAAATGCTTAACTCCGACGAAGTCTCATTGGATCAATACGAATTTTTTTATGAATCATTTTGGAAAAATTAATTATGCAAATGCAGATTAAAAAAAACTATTGTCCTCTTAAAGATCTTGTTAGCGTGCAATCGTTAATTGATACCGGCTATAACCTAGGTGATGAATTGTCCGAATTCTTGAAGGCAAATAAAAAGCTTCAACATATTTCCCTCTTTGACTCTAGTCAAAAAGGACTTCTTTACTTTGATCTTAACGCCAAAATCAAAAGTGGCAAGAGGCCGACCCAACGCTTAATTTACATATCTAGTTTTACTCCAGACAAACAAAAGCAAATTAATAAACTAAAACCAAATGATCGTTTTTTTTGTTTTTTGTCGAGAAATCATCAGGATAAATTTGAGACGACTAAGGAGTTTAACTTTAGCCAGGTATTTAAAAAATCAAATCTTAACAACTGGGAAATTATCATTGAAGATGCTGGTCAGATAAAATTAAACTGCATCGTTTTAAACACTTTCTTGGCCCGTGGGGCAAGAGTGACTTTTTCCAAAACAGATGAGAAGTTTATTAAGAATAAATTTAAAATTGTGAAGATGATGGCTTTATCTCTTCAACATGAAATAATTTTTTATGTGGCGAAAAATCAATGATCATCAAACTCGAGCAAAAAATAGATATCGATCACCTTCGCTCCTACCTAGGGTGGGTAAAATCAATTTGCCCTCCATTTATGAAAAAAAATGGCCCTTGGGGTGGCTGGTCAATCACGTCGACCAGTGGAGAGATTTATGATGGATGGCAAACAGGAGAAAAAGCCTATGCGGCATCAACTTCCGAGGTAGACAAAAAAGCGATTGTCGATTACTTTTTACAAAATAATTTTAACAAAAAAACGAAACTTTATAATAATGATTTTGCTGATTTAATGTCTTCGCTTACTTCTCTTATTCCCGACATCAATCTTTCTAGAATCCGCATTGCGCTCTTAAAACCTCACCCCGAAGAGGAGGCGTATTGGCACCAAGATAGTGATGGTCGCGACAGCTTCCGGCTTCATGTACCGATTATAACCAATGATCAATGCTTTTTTGACTACAAAGATGAGCGTCATTCTTTGGTAGCTGATGGATCTGTTTACTTAATCAACGTTGGCCGCCTACATCGGGCCATTAATCAATCTCAGCACGATCGTTTTCATCTCATCGCTGATGCCTATAAAAAATAATGCAATTTTTTTTCAAATGAGTTTTAATCTAAAAAATTCATCCATTAATGAATCAAGTATCAAAAACCCCTTGCTGGTTAAAATAATTTTTTTATCATTTTCTAAAGTTGCATACCCCGATTGAATCCAGCGATTAACAAATAAGTCTATCAAATCGCTCGAAGACGATAAGATTTTGAGATCAAGACCTTCTCGAGAACGAAGAGACATATAAATTTTTTCTAAGTTAAATTCAGTATCACTTAATGTCTCAAGCTCTAAAACAGGCGAATGAGGTTTCCATTTATAACGAGTCTTATCTTCTGCTAAAAACCCCGTTGCTGATGGCCCGAGAGCCGCAACCGTCAACGAATTCCAATAATTTAAATTATGTTTTGATTCTTTGCCAATTAAAGAAAAATTAGAAACTTCGTAATGAGAATAGCCCCGACTTAATAAGTGTTGCGCAACTTTGAGATATTCATCTTCAATCCATTCTTCACTTGGTAATTGATGAAAGTGCGTGTAGTTATTTTTAACTGTCAGTATATAAACACTAAAATGATTTGGCTTGTAAGCAAGTGCTAAGTTGAGTTCTGCGATAACATCTCTTTTATTTTCATTTGAAAAGGGAAGACCTAACATAAAATCAACAGAAAAATTAGCTTTTTGTGATTTAAAATATTCAAGTGTTTCATAAACATCTTCAATGCTATGAACTCTATCCAAATTTTTTATGAATTCAGGCCTTAGCGATTGAATTCCAAGTGAATAACGGTTGACGCCAAGTTCCTCCCAATCTTTCAAAATTTCCGGAGTCCAACTTCCGGGATTTACTTCAAGCGTAAATTCGCATTGCTTGTCTAATATTATTTGATGCCTGTGGAGAAATGATTCTAAAAATATTTTTCCCTCTTTTCCCCACAATGAAGGTGTTCCACCACCAATATAAAGAGTTTTTAGCGGCGCCCAAGAGTAGCCGTACTTTTCAATCAACTTTTGGTGCTCAACAAAAGCTTGCTCGAGGTAAAGATGAAATCCGGCCAAGTCTTGCTCGCGATTTTGTGGGACTTTCTTGAAAAAGTCGCAATAATTGCATAAATGTTTGCAAAACGGAAAATGCAAATAAAGTGATTCAATTTTTTTCATAGGACTTACTTTTTTATTCTTAGAGAATTGTGCTTAAAGGTATAATATGTTGTCTCGATCATTATTAAAAGCAAATCAGGAAGCCCACCTATGCAATACGAATTATCTACTTTAAAAAACAATCTAAAGACCCTCTTTGTTCACTCTCCAGGGTCAACCGCAGCGACGGTGCAAATTTGGTTTCGTGCCGGAAGTGCATTAGAAAAAGAAGATCATGAAGGAATTGCTCACTTTCTTGAGCATATGTTTTTTAAGGGAACGCAAACTAGACCTGGTGCTAAAATTGCTCACGACGTAGAGTCGTTTGGTGGCGAAATAAATGCCTTCACTTCATTTGATTATACTTGTTATTATATAAACACTCCAAATACCAAGCTATTTGAATCTATTAATATTTTATTAGACATGGTCTCTAATCCACTTTTTAAACAAGACGACCTCGAGCCAGAAAGAGGCGTCGTATTCGAAGAATTTCGACGTTCCATCGATAGTCCAAACCAATTTGCGTTTGCCAAGCTGCAGGCTTCTGCGTTTGACGGAAGCTACTCTCATCAGATTTTAGGAAGAGAAGAAACTATTAAAAATTTCTCTCAAGAACAATTGCATTTTTTCAGAAATAATTTTTACAATTTATCAAACGCTCTTTTTATCGTAGCGGGAGACGTTTCACAAAAAGATTTACTTATTGATACAATCCAAAAGTATAACTTACCTTCAGGACCAGAATCTACTTTCCCACTGTTTGAACTAAGGGACAAGGCCTCAATTGATATTCATCAAAAAGAAGTTGGCATGGCAACATTGACCATGGTGATGAAAGCGCCTCAATACTCTGATCGAGAAGCATCGAGCGAAGACCTTGCCATCAATTGCCTCGGATTCGGAGAGACCTCTCGACTTTATGATTCACTTGTTCTTAATAAAACTTTGGCAAATGTTGCCTCCGCTTCAACGATGTTCATGACGAAAGGCGGGGCTCATTTCATTAGACTTGTTTTTCCTCATAAAAACATGAATGAACTTTTAAAAAAATTCTTGTCCACTATCGAAGAGTCCATTGAAAATGGTTTTTCAAATGATGAGATTCAAAAAATTAAAAATCAATATTTGTCTTCAAAAATTTATGAACGAGAAAGCATCGAGTCTTTTTCATTTTCTCTTGGTCACAGCTACGCTCAAAATGGTGACATCAAATGTGAAGAAGAATTTATAGACCGAATAAAAAGTACTCACTCTTCATCGGTTAATCTCTCCGTTAAGCAAATCTTTGCGCGAGATTCACACTTAAGCCTTCAGCTTCCAATGGAAGCTGACATCAGCAAAGCCAAAAAAGAACTTCAATTGCTTCAAAAAAAATTAAAAGATTTGAAAAAGAATTTGGCAATTCCAGCTGTTGCAAAACTAAAAATCGAAAAATCGAACTACGACCAACAAGTTCAGCACATCAAGATAAAGCCTGGTGTATCGCTTATCTATCGTCAAAACCAAATGACTCCAACTTTTGTTTTGCACGCTTACTTGCGCGGAGGACTGACTGAAGAGAATGGCAAAAACAATGGAACATACAATTTAATCAGTTCATTGCTTACAAAAGGTCACGACAAAATTAGTTATGATAAAATAAAAAAAACCCTCGAAGAAAAATCATCTAGCATCTCAGGATTTTCCGGAAAAAATGCCTACGGACTCCTTATGCACGGACTTAGTGAGAACCTCCAAGATCTTTTTCCTTTTTTCTCTGGCGCACTTCTTAATCCAGACATGCCACAAAAATATTTGAATCACGAAAAGAAATTATCACTTCGCTCTTTAATTAATCAAAAAGAGGATCCGGTAAAACAATGTTTCAAAGAGGCACAAAGTCTCTTTTTTGGAACTCATCCCTATGCACTAAATTCAGTTGGAACAGAAAAATCGATAAAAGGACTAACTCAAAAAAGCCTTTTAGCAACTCATAAGACTAACTTAAAAAACCAAGAAATTCTCATAACCTATTGTGGTGATTCTGAACTTCATGAGGTTATGGCAACACTGCAGCCTCTTTTTGATAAAATACCACCAAGAAAATCTAAATCATTAACTTTTAAGAAATATAAATCCACAACTGGAGTTGAAAGATTCATTCCTTTTAATCGTGAGCAAACTCAAATCTTTTACGGAATTCCCTGTGGTAAAATGGGTTCTCCCGAAAATCTTTATTTTAAAATGTTAACTTCCCATCTTTCTGGCCAGTCCTCTGAATTGTTTGTTGAAGTTCGTGATCGTCAGGGACTTTGCTACTCTGCTCAGCCCGTCCATTTTGCAGCAATTGAAGGTGGTTATTTTGGTATTTATATGGCTTCGGGTTTTGATAAAGTTAAACCGGCGATTGCAGCGATTAAAAACCTCATTAACAAAATTAAAGAGCATGGCTTACCAGAAGAAGATTTTGATCGAATTAAAACAATGATGAAAGGTCAAAATTTAATTCGCATCCAAACCAATGATGATTTTGCAAGTATTTATTCCGTACCAGTTCTTCAGGCTCAGGGTCTGGATTATTACTACTTAGGAAATAAAGAAGTAGAAGATTTGAAATATGAAGATTTTCAAAAAAACATAAAAAAACATCTGACTCAAAAATGGAACACTATTATCGTAGGTCGTGAGGTTGAAGCTTAGTTATTAAGAAACTTTTCTATTTTGCACAATGAGCCATGGCATTGCAGGATCGGAATCCGCTGAGTATTTTTTTGAAACCAAACTCATCAAAAGTGTTACATCGCTAAAGTGACGGGCCATTTTATTATAGAAGGATGGGATATCGTAATAGCTTGGCGAAAAAGCATTTAATCTCTGATAGGCAATCTTCCCTAAATCTTCATAATATTTCTGATCAATAATTTTTTTATTCAGGGAGTCTGCAAAAAATCCACAGACAAACAATGATGTTTCGGCAATATCCTTTAGTATGCTTTTTTGTTTTTCTTTTGAATATTGACTGGATTCAAGGAGTTTTATACCTAAAAGTTTTTCCCTTGATTTATTTTCTACTTGCTCAAAAAGTCTTGAGGATTCACTAAAATTATTCATCACAATACTTGAATAGTAGATAGTTTCATTGGTGAGCGGAGTTATTGATTTTTTATTAAATTCTTGAAGATGATCAAAGAAAAATACTTGGAGACTGGTTTCTAACACAATTTTGGTATTTTCTGACATGTTAAGCTCACCTCCAGAGGTGCAAATACACACTTATCATATTAGATTTTACTTCATTCTCATTTCACTCTAAAATCCAGGTAATAAATTCCCGTTTTAACCTTGAGGAAGCAAATATGGGCAATACTTATGAACCAAGGTCAGCCAAAGTTGACGACTGGGCAAAATTGGCAAGCCTTGAGTCCAAAGGAAAGAGTGTTGAAGATTTATCTTGGAATAGTCCCGAGGGGATCACCGTCAAGCCACTTTATTCCAAAAGTGATTTAGAAAACTTAAAATATGTTGATACCATGCCAGGACTTGAGCCTTTTATTAGGGGTCCCAAGGCAACAATGTATACAGGTAAGCCCTGGACAATTAGGCAATATGCCGGATTTTCTACAGCTGAAGAATCAAATGCCTTTTACCGAAAAGCTCTAGCTGCCGGAGCTCAGGGGGTCTCTGTTGCCTTTGATCTCGCAACTCATCGAGGTTATGATTCTGACCATCCCAGAGTTACAGGAGATGTTGGAAAAGCTGGGGTTGCTATAGATTCAGTCGAGGATATGAAAATACTTTTCGAAAACATTCCTCTTGATAAAGTTTCTGTTTCGATGACCATGAATGGAGCTGTTTTGCCAATTTTGGCCAATTACATTGTCGCCGCTGAAGAGCAAGGGGTACCCCTCGATAAATTATCAGGCACAATCCAGAATGATATTCTCAAAGAATTCATGGTGAGAAATACTTATATTTATCCACCAACTCCTTCGATGAGAATTATTGCCGATATTTTTGCGTACACTTCAAAACATATGCCCAAATTTAATTCTATTAGTATTTCTGGTTACCATATGCAAGAAGCAGGTGCAGATGCTGTTTTGGAATTAGCCTATACTCTTGCTGACGGTAAAGAATATATTGATACTGCGATTAATTCTGGATTGAATATAGATGAATTCGCTCCACGCCTATCGTTCTTTTTTGGCGTTGGGATGAATTTTTATATGGAAATTGCCAAATTGAGAGCGGCTCGTTTGCTTTGGGATCGTATTGTTGCTGGCTACAACCCTAAAGACAAAAACTCTAAGATACTTCGAACTCATTGCCAAACATCTGGCTGGTCACTCACAGAACAGGATCCTTATAATAATGTAATGAGAACCACGATTGAAGCAATGGCCGCAATTTTTGGTGGTACTCAATCGCTTCACACCAATGCATTTGATGAAGCGATTGCTTTGCCAACAGAATTTTCTGCTCGCATTGCCCGCAATACTCAAATTGTTTTACAAGAAGAAACAAATATCACAAAGGTTATTGATCCTTGGGGAGGCTCGTACTTGATGGAAAGCCTAACTCAAGACATGGCAGACAAAGCTTGGGAAATTATTATTGAGGTTGAAAAACTTGGTGGCATGGCAAAAGCTATTGAAACAGGAATTCCTAAACTTAACATTGAAAGATCGGCTGCCGCCAAACAAGCAAGAATTGATAAAGGCTTAGATGTTATTGTTGGTGTGAATAAATATAAATTAAAAAGCGAAGAGCAAATTGATATCCTGGAAATTGATAACGAAAAAGTAAGACAATCTCAATTAGTACGACTCGATAATCTTCGCCAAAATCGCGATGATAATTTAATGATGCAATCCCTGCAAGCTCTTACCAATTATGCTCAGACGGGAATCGGAAATGGTTTAGATTTAGCAGTTAAAGCTGCTCGCCTTCGTGCCAGCGTTGGTGAAATTACCTACGCACTCGAAAAAGTTTGGGGAAGATATAACGCTAAAACTCAAACAGTTTCTGGAGTTTATGCTCAATCTTTTGAACACGATGAGGGATGGATAATGATTCAGGCACAAATCAATAAATTTATTGAGAAATATGGCAGACGACCTCGCATGCTTGTTGCGAAAATGGGACAAGATGGACACGATCGCGGTGCTAAAGTTATCGCAACTTCATTTGCCGACCTAGGTTTTGACATAGATCTGGCGCCATTATTTTCGACCCCCAAAGAAGTCGCTAAGCAAGCAATTGAAAATGACGTTCATGTCGTCGGTGTATCCTCCCAGGCAGCAGGTCACAAAACGCTTATTCCTGAATTAATAGCTGAATTAAACAACTTTGGAGCTAAAGACATTATTGTCGTTTGTGGTGGAGTCATTCCAAAGCAAGACTATGACTTCTTAAAGGCTGCAGGCGTAAAGGGGATCTTTGGTCCAGGTACTCCAATATCTATTTCAGCACAAGAGGTCATTAATGCTATTGAGGAAAATTTAAAATGATTGATCTCGAGAAACTAAAATCTGGCGATCGAAGAACACTAGCTAAAGCTATTACACTGGTTGAATCAACCAAAGCCGAAGATCAAATCGAAGCTCAAAAACTATTAAATAGTATTCTTAAAAATGATAACAAGAGTTTTCGATTAGGAGTTACGGGTTCACCAGGGGTGGGAAAGTCAACTTTTATTGAAAATTTTGGCTGCTTTCTCATTGCTAAAAATTTTAAAGTGGCCGTACTGGCGATTGATCCAAGTTCCCCTACGTCCGGGGGAAGTATTTTAGGCGATAAAACTCGCATGGAAAAACTAGCAAATGAACCCAATGCATTTATTCGTCCAACTCCATCAAGTGGAGCACTTGGAGGGGTAGCTCAACAAACTCGCGAATCAATTTTACTTTGTGAAGCAGCTGGTTTTGATTTTATTATTGTTGAAACTGTTGGTGTTGGACAATCAGAATTCGAAGTCGCCAATATGGTAGATTTTTTCATGTTGATGATTTTGCCAAATGGTGGTGATGAACTTCAAGGAATCAAAAAAGGTATATTAGAATTAGCCGATTTGATTCTCATCAACAAAGCTGATGGAGAGCGCCTCAATCAAGCTATACAAACTCAAGCTCAATACAAATCAGCTCTTCAAATAACTTCACATACTAGCTTTTGGGAGACTCAGGTTCTAATTAACTCTTCTTTAAATAGCGACAATCTTGAAACTCTTTTAAAAATGTTAACTGACTACCAAACCATCGCTAAAATTAATCAAAACTGGTTTAAGAAACGTCAAAATCAGAATTTAGAATGGTTTAATTCTCTTATAAAAGAAATCATCTTAGCTAAAATAAAGTCTAACAAAAGCACAAACTCACGCTTTATGGAATTGATAGAAGAAATTGGACAAGAAAAGATATCGGCTTTACAAGCCGCTCATGAAATTTCCAAAACACTTTTTAAGGATTAATTCAATAACTATTGTGCCATGATCGACTGAATAAGTTCCTTACCTAAAAGTCGGCTGTACTTTTCATAAACAGGCTTAAGCGCCGCTTTCATTTTATTAACTTCTTCAGTTTTCATTTTAACAATTTTAAAACCAGCTTTTTCTAACTTATTCATAGAGCTTGCATTAGACTCAATCGAGTTTTTTCTCTCTAAAGCGGCCGCTGATCTCGCTGCATTTTGGATAATTGCCCTTTGTTCATCTGGCATTTCATTCCATAATCTATTGTTCATCACGATCACGGTTAGAAACAAGCTGTGGTTGGTTTCATTTACAAAACGAATATCATTAGCAGAATATAATTTTTGAATAGCAAAGTAACGAGCATAAGTAAGCTCCGCAAGATCTAGAGATTTTTCCACAAAAATTCCAGAGAATTCCCTTGTCGCTATCCCTGTCATAGGAGAAGCCCCTAAAGCCAACAACGTATCATGAGCAACGGGACTCATTGAAGTTGAAACATTTAAATTTTTAAAGTCTTCAAGTTTATTTAATGCCTTCCGTCCTGGAAGAATTCGGTATCCCCCGCTATAGGTAAAAGCTAGGCCTTTCAAATCAATCAATCCAATACCATCTAGCAAAACTTTACCAATTTGACCATCAAGTACTCTGGTAGCATGGTCATGATCTCTAAAAATAAAAGGCAAATCAAGCGCGTGTAACGAGCTATAGCCCATCGCCAATGTAGAAGAATATGTTTGACTTAAATCAACATCACCGCTTCTAACAAGCGAGCTTACATCAGAGGCAGTAAAAGCTTTACCACCTTTATATTTTTTTGAATAATCATTAAGTGACATGACTTCAACCGTAAGTTCCCCATTGGACTTTTTAGCCACTTCATCGGAAAAACTCTTGGCAGCAGGTAAAAATAGGTCAATAGGCTCGTGAGCAAGTACCCATTTTAATTTTTTCTTTATATGTGGCTTCACCATAACAGTGTTTTGGGGAGCAAGTTTTGGATTTGGTGCAACTAAAGCTTTTGGCTGAGGATTAGTTCCAGCAAAACTCTCCAACATAAGCATAGAAAAGGCAACGGTTACCAAACACAATTTCATGGACTCTCTCCTCAATTTATAGATGATATCTATTCTAAATCATTTACCTAAATATGCAATTAAGACGTTGCTTTTGGTGAATACTGGTGCTTAAAAAATAGTTACTTAAGCGGCTTTGTTGCCGTTAAATGGATTCTTATCAATAACGAAAATTGGATAAGTAATGCCAAAAATAATAGTCATTTTAATATATTGCTCACTTTTGCAGCCACGAGCTTCTAAAAGCGGAGCAAATCATTTAAATTGAAGGATATGATGAACTTCCAACGTCGATTTCGTCTCCTTAGCCTGACGCTTGCCCCAATTACACTTTTGTATGCAATCTATTTCATCCTTTTGAATCAATGGGTTTATCCCCATTACAATGTTTTTTCGGCCAGAACCTTGATTAAATCTCGCTATAATCGTGAAGCTATACCAAAAATCGTTGATTACCTAATCATTGGTGACTCAAGTGCTCTTTACAGCCTAAATCCCAAAGAAATTTCACCTCTGTCATTTTCAGCAAGCAACCTAGCAGCTAGTGTATATAGCAGTTATAAAACGCTTAAGTCTCTCAACCAAATCGTGATCACCAGAGGAATTATTATTGGTCAAACTTTCACTCAAAAACATTATCAAGAAGATTTATGGGAGATAATGGTTCCCACGAATCAACTTCATCTCTCAGAAATAGTAGATATGTTTTGTCTACATTCGACTAGATCTTGTTCGTTTAATCAAAAACTTTTTCTTACAACAAAATATTATTTTTCCAAGTTCTACCTAACGTCTCACTCTTTCAACGAATTTATTGAATTTTTAAAAACATTTTTGGAGAGCGATAATGAAAAAAAAATACATTATTTTGAAGAATTTATTACAAAAAATAATGGCCACTACGCCTCTCCGAGCTCTTCTTTAACCAATCACCAAGAGCTCATTTCTTCTTGGGGAAAAAGTTTCAAGAAAAATATTAATGGTACTCCATCATCAGAACTTTTTTACCTATCAAAGGTCATTGAGTATGCCAAAGAGCACCACGTCGCGCTTTATTTTATTGGCGCCCCCCTGGCTCCATTGCCAGAATTGGCGCAAAGCTATCCAGTCTATCGCCAGCAGGTTTCTGAATTTTTGAGTAAAATAAATCTGCAAGGTTTGAAATTTATTTCTCCTGATGAGACTAATTACCACATGAATATTAATGATTTTGTTGACATCAATCATCTGCACCAAGATAGTGCCAAGAAGTTCACTAAGATTGTTGTAAAATCTTTAAACGAGCATCAATAATTAATTTTTCAAATTGCTTTAGGTTTTTAAGATGAACTATATCTTTTACTGAAAATTTTATTTTAAATTTATTCTGAATCGCAATAATTAATTCCGCATGCCGTATAGAATCCCACTGCGGTAAAAGGGATCTTTCTATATCAATCTTTTTGTATTTTAAATGAAAAACCTGGTTAAATACTGCCAAGAGTTCATCCTGAATAAATTCTGAAGCTGGGTCATGCCTTTGGCTCAACTCAACCTGAGAAACTTTGCCTCGGGCGTTTTTGGGGATATTATCTACGCTTATCAATTCGGAGGGAGTCATAACATCTGAAAGATTATGCAAGCAATATTGCCACAAATCTTCTAAGGTTTGTTGACCTGCCAAAACAACATAAGCAACAGCTCGCTGCCCACTAAAGACATCCTCAACAGGGAACACAATGGCTTCAGAAACAATTTCGGACTTGAGTAATGCATTTGAAATATCTTCCGCAAAAATCTTTACACCATTTTTATTAATCGTATTTTTAATCCTACCTTTAATGTATCCATCGATAAAAACATCTCCTGAATAAAATAAGCTTTTTTTTACAAAAAGATGATTCTCCCAATAACCACTAAACATATAATCTGAACTTAAAAGAAGTTCGCTTTCTTGATTTGTCTGCGCTTCAACCTGCCACATTTCATCAAATCGTCCAAGTGATTGACCTAAAAGAATCCTTCGACTTGCAAACCACCCCAACATTTCAGTGGCTCCATATACATCATAAAGATTTTCAATCCCCGACCATGATTTGATTTTTTGTGCTAAATTATCAACGAGTGGAGAACTGGCGGTGTGAACTCGCCGTAAAAAGTTTTTTTGAGGTTTATGGCCAAATTCAAAAATAACTTCCCAGTGACTTGGAACACTACTAAAAAAACTAATTCTATAACTATCAAGAATAGTTCCCAATTTTTGTGCTAGCTCAATAGTCATTTTTTGTGCAATAAAAAAATGCTGGCCCCTAAAAATGGGGAAAAGTGAATTGCAAATAAGTCCATGTCCAAAAAAAGTAGGAACAAAACACAAGGTTCGCTCAATTTCATTTTGGTCGATATAATTCTGCAAAACGTCGAACTTCTTTTCTAGGGCCTGACGACTTATAAGAACTCCCTTAGGGTCACTAGTTGTTCCTGAAGTAAATAGAATTAGTGCCATTCCAATAAATTCGGCTTTAGGAGAATTGTAAAACTTGCGAGTCAATTTATCTTCAATTAAAAGTGAAGGAGCAATTGCATTGATGATTTTTTCTATTTCAAACTCTTTTAAATTAGGATCAATTGGAACAGCGGCAATCCCTAAAAAATAGAGAGCTAGAAAGTCGACAAAAAAACTTATGCTGTTTGCTTTTTTTAGCAGAACACTATGGCCAGGCTCTAGTTTATAAACATGGCTAAAGATTTCAACCTGCCCTTTTATTTGCTTGCGGAACTCCTCGCCACTTAATTCCAAATGTGTTTCTACTTCCGTAATTGAAGATAGACTACTTCTATCTATTTCTGTTAGTATTTTTTGTAGATCTCGCACAAAACCTCGGAATTATTTCATGGGCAACGATAGCCTTACATTGTTTATAATCGTCTTTGCTACTTTTGTATTATGTTGGTTTTCTCCTCTAAAGTATAGGTCCTGGATTTTAATTTTCTCCTGTTGGATCCTGCTCTCAATCTTAAACAGCTATGCTTTATTACTTTTTGGCTCCATTGCATTTATAAATTTTATCACAACTAAGTATCTAAGGTTAAACCCGTTTTTCCGAAATACTTTAATTGTTTTCAATATTCTAACTTTAGTTTTTATAAAACTGTTAACACAACTTTCTTCTAGTTTCTCATTTCTTGGCGACCTGGGAAGTTTTTTATTTCCAGTTGGGTTTTCTATTTTTATTTTTCATCAAATATCATTTATTATTGATTTAAGTCGTCTGGATCTAATGCAAGAGATTGAACTAAGTGAGTATTTGCTCTATTCTTTTTTTATTGGGAATTTTCTCACCGGCCCCGTGGCGAAATTCACTACTTTTCATTCTCAAGAAAACAACAGACTTATTTTCAAAACCTCAAACCTTACGGCAGCTGTCACATTGATAATAGTAGGTCTCTTTAAGAAAATGGTGATTGCTGACAATATTGCGCCAATGACTCGCTTACTTTTTGACTCTGAAGTTTCATCGAAACAGAATCTATTGTTTCCTTTTTTGCTCAACAAATATGAAATCTTTGCAAATTTCTCAGGCTTCTCTGATATAGCTTTAGGAGTTGCTTACATTTTTGGAATCAGATTGCCCATTAACTTTAATCAACCCTTTGCAACGACATCGATAAAAGAATTTTGGAGACGTTGGCACATCTCATTAGTATCCTGGATTAATGAATATGTCTTTTATCCAATGATTACTTCACCTTTTAGCATCCTTGGGGTTCAAGTCATTACAGCTATTACCTTTCTCATTTTTGCTCTCTGGCATAAACTAAGTTGGAATCACTTGTGCTACGGACTAATTCAATTTTTGCTTATTTTTGCTGCTACAAAATGGGAGCGCATCCCAACAATGATCACTTTTAAAACAGAGTGGTCCAAAAAGATTATTCGTCCATTAAAATGGCTATGGTTTTATGTAATTTTAATTTCAATACCTGGTCTACTTTTTCGGTCAGATTCTTTATCCCACTTTATTAAAATCCTAATAAATCTAACTCATATGCCCTTAAAGTCTTCTTTTTTTGTTTTTGTCCAATATCGATTCCAGTGGTTCGTATTGCTATTTTCCATCCCACTTGTAGAAATAGCACAAAGCCTTATCACTTTTGAACGTTTTATGAGTTTTCTTTTGGTGCGCTCAATTTTTTCTAGAACATTGATGCTCCTTTCCGCTGTTCTCTTGATTGCACTTCTATGCAATAATGCTATTAATACCGATTTTATCTACGCTAAATACTAGGAATATTATGAAAATAATTATTTGCTGCATGATTTTACTCATTGCCAATTTGGGTTACGCTAAAATTATAAAAGTAGGTTCTTCTCCAGTAACAAGCTCCGCTGCACTCTACTTAGCTCAAGAGCGCGGTTATTTCAAAGAACAAGGTTTAGATGTAGAAATCACGGATTTTGCCAATTCAGGAGCTCCAATGACTCTACTACTTTCAAAAGGTGAACTCGATGTAGGAGCTGGTAATATTTCGGCAGGACTCTTTAATGCCATTGCCTCAGGTCAAAACTTAAAAATAGTTGCCGACAAAGGAAGCCTCGATAAGAACAAAGATTATCTGGCCTTGGTTGTTAGAAATGAGCACTTGAAATCGGGTAGATATAAGAGCATTAAAGATCTAAAAGGTTTTAAGATGGGATTAACTTCATTAGAAGGAGTTTCTCAAGAAATTCTGACAGAAAAATTCCTTCAATCAGTAGGACTAAAACTTGAAGATGTGACTTTTGTTAAATTAGCCTATGCAGAAATGAATCTCGCTTTAAAATCTGGATTCATTGATGCCACCATTCAAATTGAACCATTTTTAACAAAGGCCCAAATAGATGGTATTGCCACAAAAGTAGCAGGGGGCTCTGAGATATATCCCAAGCAACAAAGTGGAGTTTTGCTCTATTCTCCAGCGTTCATGAAAGATAATCCCAATGAAGCCAAAAAATTTATGGTGGCTTATGCCAAGGGAATACAAGATTATAACAAGGCATTTACTGAAAATATTGGCAAAGAAAAAGTTATTGGAGATTTAAAAAAAGTTTTTAAATATGATGATGAACTTTGGCAAAAGATGGCCATTGTGGGACTTAACCCATTTGGTAAACTAAATACACAAGAACTAAAAATAGATATTAAATGGTATGAAAATAAATATGTAAAAAAGCCACTTAATCCGGAATTAATCATTGATGAGTCATTTACCCAATTTGCTCAAGAGAGTTTAAAAAAATGATTTCAATATCTGGACTTGATTATCATTTTGATTCAAGGCAGGTACTAAAAAGCCTCCACTTAAATGTACCTGAAGGCATTATTCATTCATTAATTGGGACTACTGGAGCTGGAAAAACACTTACGTTGAAATTGATTGCTGGACTAATGCCCATCCAAACAGGCAAAGTAGCAACGACTAGCAATGATATCTCATTTGTTTTCCAGCAAAACTCATTTCTACCATGGCTTACCATGCAAGAAAATCTCAAATGCTCCCTTGGTGAGTTCTCCAAAGAATTTAACCAAGCCCTGGCTCAACTTAATCTGAGTTTATTTTTAGAATCACATCCGAAAGAACTCTCAGGAGGTACCCTTCAAAAATTTGCATTAGTAAGAGCATTTGCCAAAAAATCAAAAATTATTTTACTCGATGAGCCTTTTTCTCATTTAGATATTGTTCAAAAAGAAGACCTATACAAAACGTTGATTCTTCTATGGCAAGGCTATCGACCTACTTTACTTATTGTAAGTCACGACATTGATGAAGTACTATTGCTTTCACATTCAATTTCCTTTCTCTCACTAAAGAGTAAGCACATTTCCAACAGCTTTGACATCAGACCTTACGAAGAGATACCCCAAGTTACTTTGGCAAAATCCCGCCAAGACAACGGTAACTACCAACTTTTCGAGAAACTACTTGGATTATTAAAAGAGGATTTGACGTGAAAAAACAGTTAGTGTTTTTTTTAATATGGTTCATTTTTTTGGAGATTTTTTTTCGACTTCCATTTATTGATCATACTTTTTTTCCATCGCCGCTCGTTGTTTTTAAGAACACTCTTCTTTTACTTAATAATAATCAATTGATCTTTCATTTATCATCTAGCTTATTCAGACTTGTCATTGCTTTTATTTTCTCACTTCCACTGGCACTAATTCTGTCACTTTTATGTGCTCACTTTAAACTGATTGATCAAATATTAAATCCAGTGATTGCCTTTAGTTTTCCCTTACCCAAAGTGGCGATTTACCCCTTGCTTCTTCTACTTTTGGGAATAGATAATTACTCTAAAGTAGCACTGATTGCCGTTGGGATTTTTTATTTATTATTCATTAACTTCAGAATAGGATTTCTTCGATTGAGAAATTCTCAACTCATGGACATTATCAAGATTTATCCAGTCACTCGTTTTCATTATTTTTTTTATTTTTTAATGAAAGGATCTTTGCAAGAGATATTAACAGGACTAAAACTAGCGCTAAATTATGGCCTTACACTGGTAGTGGTAAGCGAATTAACCGCAAGTAATAATGGCATTGGTTATTTCATTTGGAAATCTTGGGATCAATTCAAAGTCATAGATGTCTATTCTGGAGTTCTTACGCTTTCGATCATAGGTTTTGTGCTCTATTATTTTTTTAATAAAATTATTGAACGAACATCTCGCTACTATTAGAACATTATGAAAAAGAAATGGATTATTGATGTTGATAAAATTCCCGAAAACCAGACAGTTGAAAAATATATTCGATTAAACACTGATATCAATCATTACATCGACATTTTCAATAAAAATTCTTATCCAGATTATCAAAAAGAAATTCTTCACTTCGATATCAAAAATGCCCAATCTCAAATAAAAAAGCTCATGGAGCATTATGGGAATTTCAGTTTTGAATATTTTAAAAGGGAGAACAAATTTGAAAGCTATAGATCAACTTCGCTAACAAGCAATCCAAAAGCCATTGATGCTCTTTCAAGCAATCCTCATCAAAGTGCCTTAGGCTCAAGCCTTTATGAAAGTGGAAGTTCAATGGATTATGAGTCTCGTGATGCTTTAAAAAATAGTTATGCTGATACTTATTCTTTCAACACGCTCAATACTATTTGTTCCGAAATAGCCATTCATCAACTAATCGAATCATTTCAACGCACTCTGATTCGTTCAAGAATTTCCTTAATTAAAGCAAATGCCAAGGAAAGTATGGAGTTAAAATATTTATGGCATCAGGATGAATCAATCTTTCTAAATCTAAGAGTTAATATTCCCATTATATCCAATGAAAATTATGTCATTCAGTTTATAGAAGATGAACAATCTGAAACTGGCATTTCGGAATTCACCTTAACCCCTGGCCATGCTTATATCTACAATACTCAAAAATTTCATCGACCGTTTTGTAAAGAACTCAATGATCAAGATCGAATCAATATAATATGTGGTGTTTCACCGTGGTTTGATTTTAATCGCGAAGAAAATATTTGGGAATCAAATGACTTCTATGGTGAAATTCATCCCTTTGAGATGTTTAAGAATGCAATGATTAGTCGTTTAATTGGCACTAAATTATAAAGGCCCCATTGGGGCCTTCGGTAGATTTATGCTTCTTCTACTTCCATCATTAGTATACCATTTTCCAGCGCATCTCCTGATTTAACGTGAATTGCTTTTACAACTCCATCTAGGCCGGACTTAATTTCATTTTCCATTTTCATGGCTTCTAAAATCAATAGAGTTTGACCTTTGGCAACTTTCTCACCAACCTGTGCCATAATCTTAACGACCTTGCCAGGCATTTGGGTGAATAAGCCGCCAACGTTATCTCCTCCAAGAGTTGATGGCTTATAGCCTCGATAAAGCTTAAAAACTCTATCGACATTCAACAATATTGAAGGCGAATCTTGCCTAGCAAGCTTGTTCCACTTCACTCCATCTGTAGAAGCAAAGTATTGGTCAGCTAACTTTCTTATAAAGACAGTTTCTTTATTTAATTCTTGATTATCTTTAATCGTTCTAAATTCAAACTCCACCATTTCTGCCGAATGAGCTCTCGTTTTGGTAAGATCGACAATATATTCATTTTTATCGCTATCTATTAAATAAGTTCTCATGCCTACAACCCCATTCTTCTGGCTTCGACTCCAGCAATTTTTTTATAAATAGATGTGTAATCCATACTAAGATTAACTTTTTCCTGAGGCTTAATCGTTGTAATATATGCAGTTGAATACTTGCCTTTAATAAAAGTTTCTTCATTCATGATAACTTTATGAAGCGGTATATTTGTTTTTAAGCCTTCTATCAGAAGTCCATCTAGTGCTGCTCGCATTTTTCTAATCGCTACATCTCGCACGATTCCTTTTGCCACGAGCTTTCCTACCATTGGGTCGAAATCTGGTGTTACATTGAGCCCCTTATACAAACAATTATCGAAACGTATTCCTTGAGGAAAATTAGTTTCACAACCTGTAACGAATCCAGGAGCGGGAAGCATTGTTATTGGATCTTCAGCGCAAATTCTGCACTCGATCGCATGACCAGTTCTCTTAATCCATTCCTGTGAAGGAATTCCCAAATCATCACCAAAAGCCGATTGAATCATACAAACAATTAAATCAATTCCTGTAATTTCTTCAGTAATAGGATGCTCAACTTGAATTCGAGTATTCATTTCTAAAAAGTAGAATTCTTTATCTTCACCCATAATAAGTTCAACAGTACCGGCAGAATCGTAATTAATAGCTTTGGCTAATTGCACGGCAGACTGACAAACTCTTTGACGAAGATTTTCATCTTCACCAATAAATGGTGAAGGTGCCTCTTCAACAATTTTTTGATGGCGACGCTGAATTGAGCACTCTCTTTCAAAAAAATGAAAAACGTTACCTTTTTTATCTGCAAGAATTTGAACTTCAATATGGTGAGGGTTAACAATGTATTTTTCAACCAACAAGTCACCATTTTTAAAAGCTGCTGCTGATTCTCTCTGAACTGCTTCAAAATTATTTCTTATATCTTGATCATTTTGACAAACTCGCATCCCACGTCCACCTCCACCAGCAACGGCTTTAAGTAAAATGGGATATTTTATTTGATTTGCAATTTTGATGGCTTCTTCAATCGTGGGAATTGCTCCCGTTGATCCTGGCACAACAGGGATACCGTTCTTTTGAGCGAATTCTTTCGAAACAGCTTTGTCCCCCATAACCCTAACGGCTTCAGGGTGCGGACCGATCCAAGTTATACCATTTTTTACTAGAGTTTGAGAAAACTCAGTATTTTCTGATAGAAATCCGTATCCAGGGTGAACTCCATCAATTTTGTACTCTCTACATAGTTCTAATATTTTTGGAATATTTAAATAAGTCTCTTGATTATTTGAACCCTTTAAGTGGACCCACTCATCACAAACTTCGAGATGTTTGGCTTGAACTTCATTATCCGTCCAAACACCAACTGCGGTATGCCCGAGCTCTCTGCAGGCTTTAGCAATACGAGCAGCGATTTCTCCGCGGTTCATTATAAGAATTCTTTTTTGTGTACTCATCGTAAGCCTCACTTATAATTGAATATTGCCGTGCTTGCGTTTTGGTTTTTCTTGTTTTTTATTTTTAAGAGCAATCAAATACTCATAAACTCTTTTGCGAGTTTCTTCAGGTAAAATAACTGCATCTAAAAAGCCAAGCTCCGCAGCTCTATACGGATTGGCGAACTCTTGATCATATTTATTAACTAGATCAGCTTTTTTATCATCATAAGCTTTACCGGTTAAACCCTCTAATTCGTGACGATAAACTATATTGATCGCACCTTCTGCCCCCATAACTGCAATTTCCCCAGTTGGGTAAGAGAGATTCACATCGGTTCTAATGTGTTTAGAGGCCATGACCAGATAAGCCCCTCCGTATGATTTACGTGTAATTATTGAAATCATTGGCACTGTTGCTTCTGAGTAAGCGTAGAGCAATTTTGATCCGTGCTTAATAATTCCACCATACTCTTGTACCGTACCAGGTAAAAATCCTGGTACATCAACGAGGGTAAGGATTGGAATATCGAAAGCATCACAAAAACGAACAAAGCGAGCTGCTTTTTCTGAACTTGCGATATCTAGAACTCCGGCCAAAATCGCTGGTTGATTGGCAACTATACCAATTTTAATTCCACCAATTGAAGCAAAGCCTACAATAATGTTTTTTGCGTAATCTTTATGGACTTCTAAAAACTGAGAATCATCGACGATATCAAAGATGATCTCCTTCATATCATATGGCTTTTTAGGATTTGCTGGAACTGTTTCTTTTATTTTAATGTTGTCTCGATAAACAATATCGGAGGTGTACTTTGACGTACCTTTAGTAAAGTTAGCAGGAGGAATGTAGCTCAACAGCTCTCTGACTCGTTCGAAACACTCATCTTCACTTGCCACTTTAAATTGTGCTACTCCAGAGGTTTCGGAGTGAGTTTGTGCACCACCAAGTTGATCCTTAGTCACATCTTCATGGGTCACAGTTTTAATTACGTCAGGTCCAGTAACAAACATATAAGACGTTTTATCTACCATGAAAATAAAGTCAGTAAGCGCAGGAGAATAAACAGCTCCACCTGCACATGGACCAAGAATTAAAGAAATTTGCGGAATAACGCCAGAGCATTTTACATTTCGATAAAAGATCTCCCCGTAACCAGCGAGCCCCTCTACACCTTCTTGAATACGAGCTCCACCTGAATCATTTATTCCGATCATCGGGATTCTATTTTCAAGAGCAAAATCCATAATTTTGCATATTTTTTTAGCGTGAGCAGCTCCTAATGATCCACCAAAGCAAGTGAAATCTTGTGAGTATAAGGCTACTTTTTGACCGTTAATAGTCGCTACACCAGTTACAACCCCATCACCTAAAAAAGAGTCACCTTTTCCAAGCATCGCCTGCTTACTAATTACGAAACGATCGAATTCTAAAAAAGATCCAGGATCAATGAGACGCTCAATTCTTTCTCGAGCTGTATATTTACCTTGTTCATGTTGTTTTTTAACTCTGGTTTCGCCACCACCTAGCTCTGATTCGTGTCTAAGTTTAAGCAAAAGCTCGCGCTTTCCCTCAAGGGATTGAGTTTGAGACATAAAATACCTCCTAAAGAATGCCGCATTTTATACTGTCATTCTTGAGGAGGCTACTTATACTGCGTCAATATTTAAAAAATATTATGCTGCTTTGGTTCTTTTATCTAGGCCATACTTTTCAACTTTCATAATCAAACTGGCCCGAGAAATATCAAGCTCTTTTGAAAGTTTTGATTTATTAAAATTGCAGCGCTTCAATCCTTCCTTGATCATCATAATTTCAAGTTGCTCTAGCGCGTCTCTCAATGTCCCTTCTGTGTTTACACCTTTAAAAGCTGGCTCTGCGGATGCACCCCAGTCTAGGATTCTTGGACTCAAGTTTTCTGGCCCCACATTTTTTTCATCTCCAGCTAAAACCACTAATCGTTCAACTTCATTTTCAAGTTCCCGAACATTTCCAGGCCATGGATATTCTAACATTTTTTCCATGCACTTTTTGGAGTAGGTCTTCATTGGTTTACCAGATTCTTCACATCTTTTTTTCATGAAAAAATCCATTAGAAGTGGAATATCTTCATGACGCTCACGCAGGGCTGGCAAATTAACATTGATGACATTAATTCGGTAATAAAGATCTTCACGGAACTCCCCCTTTGCCATCATTTCTTTCAGATTTTTATTGGTAGCAGCGACAATTCTCACATCAACTTTTTTAGGTGAAGTAGCACCAACAGGAAGATAGGTTCCCTCTTGAAGCACACGCAAAAGCTTAACCTGCATCGAAAGTGAAGTATCTCCTATTTCATCGAGAAACAGTGTTCCTCCGTCAGCAGTTTCAAAGAGTCCTTTTTTATCTTTAACGGCTCCTGTAAATGAACCTTTCACGTGACCAAACAATTCTGAATCAAGCAAATTATCATTAAATGCCGAACAGTTTACGGCCAAAAATGTTTTCTCTTTTCTTGGTGAATAATAATGAATTGCTTTAGCGACTAACTCTTTACCTGTACCATTTTCACCTTGAATCATAACAGAAGACTCTGAACTTGAAATTTTTTCAAGTAAGGCGTAGATCGCTTGCATCTTTTTGGATTTACCAATCATATCTTTGTAGCGATGCTTTTGTGCCAACTCATTAGTTAAATCTTTTATTCGGTCATCACGCTTATCGATTTCGCTGGTAAAACTCACCATCTCTTCAGCTAATAAACCCATAAGTTGTTTTACATAATCAACTTCCCTTGGCCACATTTTTTTCATTTTATCGCAAGCGGCAGTCGCATCTGCCTCACTAGACCCGCAGGCAATCATTTGCTTTTTTAATTCTTGAATTTCCGCTGTCGTTGTTGTGTCAAACACAAATGGATACACAAACAAAGCACCTGCAAACTCTCCTTCGTATTTGATTGGAAATGCCAAACCCTTTACGTGTTTAAATTGTGAATCAAGCACAACCACTTCATCTGAACCTGAAGATAATTTTTCGACCATTTTTTCAATATCGTCTGCTAAATACTCCTGGCCATACACCGATTGCATTTGGACTTTCATGAAATGACTTTTAAAAGCGTATTCTTTTTTATCGTGATCAGACCAAAGTTTGGCGTGGGAGTCGGTGTAAAACATTTCTACATCAAACCACTTCCCCAGAATTCCTTCTAGTTTAGAGATAACATGAAGTTTACCTACGTCTTGCCATTTAATCATACAACTCTCCGTCGTTCCTGTACTTAGGACACTTATTTGTATAACTTTTCGGCAATTTCTTAGTTTTCTTTAAACGAATGAAAAAATAATTTACAGCTAGGCAGAATTAGTGTGTTTCAATTTTACGCACTTGCATGCCCGAGAGATTTAGCCAAGTATTTAGCCTCGTGATATATGATGGTTCACTCCAGCCTTGAGGACCAATAAATTTATTTACGTGTCTTCCAGAGGTTTCAAATAAAAAAGTTTCCGGTACTTTCATTGATCCAAACAAATCCATCACCTTATTTTCTTTATCTAAAGCTATAATAACGTTTTTTGGCAGAATACCAAATCTTGCCATAAACTTTTTAACCTTAAACTCCTCATCATTGACCGCAATTAATAAAAATTTAAGGCCTTGAGGTTCCAAAATACGAGCATAATTCAAAAACTCAGGCATTTCTTTTTCACAAGGGGCACACCAAGATCCCCAAATATGAACAAATAATCCATTGCTGCCAGAAAGCAGGTTGCTGCTTACCACATCAAGCCCAGTATAAACATCTTGAGTTGTAACGAGTGGAAGCTTTTTAAGCACTAATTCGTTAAGGCCATTGCCATCGTAAATGTAATATTTTTTTCTTTGGTACAGTCCGTAGGTGTAGGTTAAAGAAACGACAATTAAAATAGTGATCAATGTTTTGAAAAATGAATGCATTCGCATAACTACAAAAAAAAGCCTCCCGAAGGAGGCTTGTTAAATTTTAATCTACTAGTGAAAAATAACTCATTTTAGCGCTATCGCCAACACGTCCATCTGCAATTTTAATAACTCGAGTATATCCACCATTTCTTGTTTTAAACTTTGGTGCTACTTTTGTAAAAAGATTGTTTACGGCATCTTTGTTATTCAATTTTGTGTACGCAGTTCTTCTATTATGAACCGTATCTTCTTTAGCAAGTGTGATTAATTTTTCAACATAACTTCTTAGCGCCATACATCTAGCGTGAGTCGTTTTTATTTGTCCATGATCAAAAACTTCAATCGCTAAATTTTTAATGATTGCTGTTCTGTGAGCTGGCTTTACGCCTAAAGTATATTTGTGATTTCCATGTCTCATAATTCCACCTAAATTTAGTTTTTAACTACAGTTTTTTACCGTCTTGCATATCTTTCATTAAGCTATCAACTTTCATTCCAAGCCCAAGTCCCATGCTTGTCAGAATTTCTTTAATTTCATTTAAAGACTTTCTACCAAAGTTTTTAGTTCTAAGCATTTCACCTTCAGTTTTTGAAACGAGTTCGTAGATATATTTAATGTTTGCATTTTGCAAACAGTTTGCTGAACGAACAGATAGCTCAAGCTCTGATACTGGCTTCAAAAGTGCATTGTTGGTTGGAGAAGAAACAGCAATTGGCTTAGAGTCGTGTTTTACAACTTGCTCTTCATCTTCAAAAGTTAAAAATACAGCAAGTTGATCTCTTAAAATTTTTGCAGCATAGGCAATTGAATCCGAAGGATTTATTCCTGAATTTGTCCAAACTTCAAAAGTTAATTTATCAAAATCTGTTCTTTTACCAACGCGAGTGTTAGTAACAGAATAGTTTACTCTATAAACAGGAGAAAAAAGGCTGTCTACATAAATCCAACCAACAGGAAGATCATATTCTTCTTTGTTATCAACAGCTGTTACGTATCCTTTTCCTCTAGCCACTTTAAGTTCAATTTTTAAAGATCCACCAGACGAGATATTCGCGATTACGTGGTTAGGATTTAGTATTTCAACATTGGCACTGGCCGAAATGTCAGAAGCCCGAACTGGACCTTCACCGCTTTTTTCAAGGACAAGAACAGTATCTTCTTTCACGGACATTTTTAATCTTACTTCTTTTAAGTTTAAGATAATTTCCGATACTTCTTCTTTAACGTTATTGATTGTGCCGAATTCGTGTTCAACTCCCTCAACTCTAATTGCAACTATTCCCGCACCCTGAAGTGAAGAAAGCAAAACTCTACGAAGTGAATTCCCAAGTGTTTGCCCGTATCCTCTTTCAAGAGGTTTTGCTACGAATTTTCCGTAGTCATTTCTTAAACTATCGCCTTCTGCCTCTAGGGCAACTGGTCTAATCATGCTGTTCCAGTTTTTAGCTGTAAAATTATCCATTTTAACGATCTCCATAAATAGAAATTAAATTAGACTCTTCTTCTCTTTGGTGCTCTACATCCATTATGAGGTATTGGGCTTCTGTCAGAAACAGAAATAATTCGAATACCAGCACCCAAAAGTGCTCTTATTGCGTTTTCTCTACCTGCTCCTGGTCCTTTTACTCTTACTTCAACAGAGTTTAAGCCATGCTCAGATGCTCTTTTCGCAGCTTCAAGAGAAGCAGTTTGAGCAGCAAACGGAGTTGATTTTTTAGATCCTCTAAATCCCAACTGACCAGCACTTGCCCAAGCAAGAGCGTTTCCCTGAGGATCAGTAAAAGTTACGATTGTATTGTTAAATGACGCTTGAATATGACAAATACCATGCGATACATTCTTTTTTGCTTTTTTCTTAACAACTTTTTTTACCATATAAATTACCTTAAAATATTATTTGAGAGACTTGATTGATTTTTTACCAGCAATTGCAACAGCTGGACCTTTTCTTGTTCGAGCGTTCGTATGAGTTCGCTGACCTCTAACAGGTAAACTTCTTCTATGACGAACACCTCTGTAACAAGCCATGTCCTTGAGTCTTTTTATATTGAGCCCAATTTCTCTACGAAGATCACCTTCTACGACATGACCTTCTTCGAGGTGCTTTCTTATTGTTTGAACTTCCTCTTCACTTATTTCATTTGAACTTTTCTCTGGATTAATTCCAGATTTAGTTAATACGTCCATTGCTACCTTTGGACCTACTCCATAAAGAGACTGGAGTGCAATTCTCATTGCTTTATTTCTTGGTATGTCTACCCCTAAAATTCTAGCCATATAATCACCTACCTAAATCTTAACCTTGTCTTTGTTTATGTTTTGGACTGCTTTTACAAACAACTCGTAAAACGCCCTTACGTTTAATTACTTTACAATCTTTACAAATTACTTTCACCGAAGCTCTTACTTTCATTTCCAGACTCCACAACTACTTACTTCTGTAAGTTATTCTACCTTTAGTTAAATCATATTTACTTATTTCAACCAGAACTTTGTCTCCTGGCAAAATCTTAATAAAATGCATTCTCATCTTCCCGCTAATATGTGCAATTATAATATGCCCATTTGGTAGCTTCACACGAAACTTTGTATTGGGAAGAAGTTCAGTCACTTCACCCTCTACTTCAATAATATCTTTATCGCTCATATTCTCCTAAAGCAGGATGTATATCCTAAAATAGTTCTATAAAGCAAGAGCTATTTAGGTCGTATTATGTTAACAAATAACTTTTTCTAATGCACTGAAGACAACATTCTCTGGCATTGAAGCATCAATCTCTACAAGCGCACTTTTTGATTTATAAAAAGCTAGCATTGGATCGACCGAGTCTGCAAAAATTTTCAAGCGATTCGATATCACTTCTTCAGTGTCATCTTTTCTTTGCTTGAGAGCGCCATGGGCACCACATTTATCGCAGACCTCTGCAACACGAGGAGGCTTGGTGGTCAAATTATAAATCTCACCGCAGTTTCCACATGTTCTTCTGTTGACGACTCGGTTTATTAATATTCCAAGGTCAATTTTAAAATACACAGCAAGTGTCTTACTCTCACTTAGCAATTCAGCCTGAAGCATTTCTGCTTGGGCTATGTTACGAGGGAACCCATCAAAAATATAGCTAACTTTGTCTACGTCGCAGTTAGCTTTTAGGAGGGCCATAACTGTATTATCATCTACCAAATCACCCCTGGTCATTATTCCAGAAACTTTTTGGCCAAGCTCACTACCCTTAGCAATTTCTCTTCTCAAAAGATCCCCAGTAGAAATATGAGTAAAACCTTTTTCTACGAGCCTTGCAGCCTGAGTTCCTTTGCCGGAGCCTGGTGCTCCCAATATTATCAAATGCGGTTTCATTAAAATCTTCTATTAGGGCCGTTGTACTTTCCCTTACTCTTAAAAGCCGTCTCATACTTGTCAGAGTACATAAACGTTTGAACGTTTAACATAACCCTCATTGCAACACTTACCATAATCAACAACGAAGTTCCTTCAAAACGGCTATGGCTCCCAGTGATAACTGAAGGAAGAATACACACAACAATTAAAAACAAAGCACCGAAAAAAGTAACCCGATTTAATACAAAATCTAGGTAGTCCTGAGTTTTTTGACCAGGTCTGATTCCGGGGACAAAGGCGTTATTTTTTTGAAGCATTTCTGATACTTTTTTGGTCTTAAACTGGATCGGAGCATAGAAAAAGGACATATAAAAAATTAGAAATGCAAAAAGCAAATTAAACAAAAGCTGGCCCGGCATTAAAGACTGGTGAATTTGATCTACAAAAGGCTTCAGTGCACTGGTCTTTGGAACAAAATTGGCGATAGTTGCAGGCGCAGCTAAAAGCGAACTTGCTAAAATTGGTGGCATTACTCCGCCAGTATCTAATCTAAGTGGAAGATTTTGAGAACCACCGTAGACTTTATTATTAACAACTTTCTTTGCATATTGAACTGGAATATTTCGAAATGAACTTTCAATAAATGATACGATATAAAGAGACAGGCAAATTATTATAAGACCAATAAATAAACTCATTCCAGACAATTCACCATTTCTAAAAAGTGTAACTTTTTGAAACAACTCGGCCGGAAGCTCCACTGCGATACCAGTAAAAATAATAAGTGAAACACCATTTTCTAAGCCAAACTCAGTAATTCTTTCACCCAACCAAAGCAGAAACATGGTTCCACCAGCAAGAGTGATCATGGTCGTTAAACGAAACAACAAACCTGGGTCATTTATAACTGGAACCCCTGAAGGGCTTTTAAAGCTTTCAAAAACGGCAGCCATTCCATAACCTTGTACACAACAGAGCAAAACTGAAGCATAGCGTGTCCATTTTTGTATTTTTTTATAACCTTCACTATCTTCTTGAAGCTCTTGAATTTGTGGAATAACCTCACCAAGAAGGCTGAAAATAATTGAGGTAGTAATATAAGGCATAATCCCAAGAGCTAGTACGGAAAATCGTTTAAAAGCTCCACCACTGAAAGTGTTTACGAGATCAAAAATTCCGCCGCCGCCAGACTCTGAAAAATAAGATGCAATTGCAGATGCATTAACACCTGGAACGGGAACCTGGGCTGCTAAGCGATACACCAAAAGGAGCAAAAACGTATAAAAAATTCTTTTTTTAAGTTCTTCTATTTTTCCTTGAGACGTTGACATTGAAAGCCCTATTTCCTTAAAACTATTTAACAGTTCCAGAACTATTTGTAATTGATTCTAAAGCTTTTTTTGAAAACTTTGAAACGCCCTCAAAGCTTAGTGCCTTTGTTAAAGCAATACAACCAATAACCTTAATATTTAAACTCTTATCTATTCCAGAAAGAAGTCCTTTTGCGATAAGAGATTCTCTATTTACTGTTTCTGATTTGTTAAATTTCAATTCAATATTTTCAAGAGTTACAACAGCAAATGGAACTGCAAATCTCGTGTTGTTAAATCCTCTTTTCGGAAGTCTCATATACAGAGGAAGGTTGTTACCTTCAAACCCGGTTCTAACGTGTCCACTCTTTCTAGCTTTTTGCCCCTTGTGTCCCTTACCGGCCTGAGTACCTTGTCCAGATCCCTGACCTCTTCCAAGTCTTTTCGTTGCTTTATTTGCACCTTTTGGGCTTTGTAAATTATTTAAAGTTAACATGATTACTTTCCTTATAAATATTCAAAATTCGAAGTTCTTACTCTCTAACTTCAAGCATGTAGATAATTTTTTTGATCATTCCTCTTACGCTAGGAGTGTTTTCCAGCTCAGAAGATTGACCAACTTTTCTTAACCCTAAACCTCTAACATTGCTTTTTACTTTCTCAGTTGTACCAGCAAGGCCTTTGATTAATTTTATTTTTATTTTCGATGATGTTTTGGCCATAAAATTCTCGCTATTAGTTTTTTACTCTTAAACCTTTTACATTTTTATCTCTGCTTTGTGCTATCTGATCTAGAGATCTCAAGCCCTTTAGCGCTTTAAATGTTGCTTTTACAACATTGTGAGGATTGTTTCCACGAAGTGACTTGGTCAAGATGTTGTGCACGCCAGCAAGCTCAAGAATTGAACGGCAAGCTCCCGCAGCCTTAACCCCGGTACCGTTAGAGGCTGGTTTGAAAAGAATTTTTCCAGCGTCAAATTCCCCTAGAATTTCATGAGGGATTGTTCCATTTTCCAAGGGAACTGTGATCATGTTCTTATAAGCTTCTTGCGTAGCTTTTCTTATTGCTTCAGGTACTTCTTTGGCTTTGCCTAGTCCGTATCCTACTTTTCCTTTTTTATCGCCTACGATCATTAGTGCAGAAAAAGAAAATCTTCTACCACCCTTAACAACTTTTGCAACTCTGTTTACCGCGACAACGCGTTCTTCGAGTTCTCCACCTTGTGCAGGTGCTTTTTTCTTTGGGGGAGGTGGTCCTTTTCTTCGAGGGCCTTTTTTAGCATCGGCTGCCTCAGATTCAAACTCTTCAATTACAGAAATTTCTTCAGACATATGATCTCCTAAACCTGTATTCCGCTTTCTCTAATACTTTGAACAAGCGCCGCTATAACTCCGGTATATTTATAACCGGCTCTATCAAAAACTGCACTGCTTAAGTTTTTTTGTTTCATTATCGTGGCAATTTTAGTTCCAACTTTTTTAGCACCTTCAATGTTACAGCTTTCAGCTGCAGCAGCTTTTCCGAAAGTACTTACGGTAAACAAACTAACTGATTTTGTATCATCAATGATTTGTACTGTTATGTGCTTATTGGATTTAGTTGCACAAATTCTTGGCCTTTCAGTTGTACCACTTATTTTATTTCTGATCGTAAGACGTCTTTTTTGTCTTTGTTGATCTTTCTTATTTTTTACTTTTCCGTATTGCTTTCTCATAACTATTTACCTTTACCGCCAGCCTTACCAGCTTTTCTAATAATTGTTTCATCAGTATACTTAACACCTTTGCCTTTATACGGCTCTGGTTTTCGAAATGATCTAACTTTAGCAGCTACCTGTCCAACAAGCTCCTTGTTTGAACCTTCGATATCTATTTGGTTTTTTGTCACTTTAGCCGTAATACCTACAGGCAAAATGTAATCAATTGGATGAGAATAACCTAAACTTAAATTAAGTGTGGTTCCTGACACAGCTGCTTTGTAACCAACACCATTGAATTCAAGTGATTTTACAAATCCTGTGCTCACACCTACAACCATGTTGTTGATTTGAGTTCTTGCTGTTCCCCATTGAGACCTAGCGATGGTAGAATCATTAATTGGCTTTACATTAATTTGCTTACCAACGATTTCAGCTACAACTTGATCGTTTAGTTTTGCGGTCAAAGTACCCTTTGCCCCCTTAACAGTAACAACGCCATCAGTAATTTTAACTTCAACTTTTTCTGGTATATTTACAGGTACTTTTCCAATACGTGACATGACCTAATCTCCTAACTACCAAACGTTGCAGAGAACTTCTCCGCCAACTTTATTTTTCTTTGCTTCTCTAGAAGACATTACTCCCTTAGAAGTAGAGACGATTGAAACACCTAACCCACTCATCACTCTCGCAAATGAATCATAGCTATTATATCTTCTTAAGCCAGGTCTAGAAACTCGACTTAGGCCTACGAGAGCGCCTTCTTTTAGAACAACTTTAATTTTTATGTCATTTGGTGCTTTTGCGATAATCTTAAAAGACTTTATAAAACCTTCATCTTTTAAAACCTTGCAGATTGCAGCTTGTATCTTACTTGCAGGAAATTCTACTTTCTCGTGCCCAGCACTTACACCGTTTCTAATGACTGTTAACATGTTTGAAATTGGATCTGTTTGCATATATCGTCCTCTTAATCCTTACTACCAGCTCGATTTCGTTACACCTGGAACCATCCCCTTTAAGGATAAAGTTCTAAAACACACTCTACATAATTTAAACATTCCAATAAAAGCTCTTGGTCTACCACAATGTTCACATCTGTTTCTATGTCTAACTTTAAATTTAGGTTTTTTATTATTCGCAATAATTTTAGCTAATCTAGCCATTTAACTTCTCCGTTATTTTCTAAAAGGCATTCCAATCAGTGTTAGCAACTCTCTTCCTTCATCATTTGTATTAGCCGTTGTTACTATAGAAATACCAAGGCCTCTAACTTTATCAATTTTATCGTAATTGATTTCCGGAAAAATAATTTGTTCCTTTAAGCCCAAAGTATAATTTCCCTTGCCATCGAAGCCCTTAGAAGAAACACCTCTGAAGTCTCTTACTCGTGGCAGGGAGATGGAAATCAATCTATCTAAAAACTCATACATTTTTTCTCCTCTTAAAGTTACCGATGCACCCAAAGGCATCCCTGCACGTACTTTAAAAGAAGCAATTGAAGTTTTTGCTCTTGCGACAACTGGCTTTTGACCAGTTATAGCTGCCAAATCATTGACAATTGAATCAACAACTTTTGAATTTGAAACTGAGTCTTTTGTTACACAATTCACAACAACTTTCTCAATTTTTGGAATCATGTGAACATTAGAATAGCCAAACTTCTTAACGAGGGCTGGCACAACTTCACTTTTGTATATCTCTTTCATTCTACTCATAAATCACCCTTAAATTACTGAACCACATTTTTTAGAAGTTCTAGCTTTCTTATTGTCTTTTCCCATAACGAACTTAACTTTGGTTGGTTTTTTAGTTTTAGGACTAATTAAAGAAACATTGCTAGAGTCGATTGGCAAATTCTTAGTTACAAACCCTCCTTCTGGATTAGTTTGACTAGGCTTAATTGCTCTCTTAACTTCATTAACACCATCAACAGTAATCTTATTTGTTTTTCTGTTGATCGAAACAACTTTTCCAACTTTGCCAGCATTTTTTCCGGTTGTAACAACTACTTCATCATTTACTTTTAATTTTTTCATAACCATTTACCTTAATTCTTTATAATACTTCAGGAGCAAGCGAGCAGATTTTTGTAAAGTTTTTTGCTCTCAACTCTCTAGCTACTGGCCCAAAAATACGTGTCCCTATTGGTTCATTAGCATTATTGATGATTACAGCACTATTTGTATCGAATTGAATGTATGAACCATCCTCTCTTCTTACAGGATAAACTGTTCTCACGATAACTGCTTTTTTAACGTCACCTTTTTTAATTTTTCCACCAGTCATCGCTTGCTGAACAGCGACTACGATAATATCTCCAACGCCCGCAGATGTTCTTTTAGAACCCCCAAGGACCTTGATACATGTTACGACTTTCGCTCCAGAGTTATCAGCAACATCTAGATTACTTTGCATTTGGATCATATAATTATCCCTTAGTTTACTTTAAATAATTCCCATTTCTTTAACTTCGAAAATGGTCTCGATTCAATAATTGTTACAGTATCACCAACTTTTGCCTTAGATGACTCGTCATGAACATGATATTTTTTCGATGTACTAACGAATTTACTATAGACTGCATCTTTAAATCTTCTTGTTACCTTAACAACGATTGTCTTTTCGTTTTTGTCACTAACAACGATTCCATCAAGTGTTTTCTTAAAAGCTTTTTCCTGATTCATAATCCAATATCCTATTTTTTAAGCTGCTTGCTAAAAGTCATTATTCTAGCAATGTCTTTTTTTATTTGTTGCTTTCTGTGGGGTTTTTCACTCCCAGAAACTGAAGATTGAATTTTGAGAGTCAAAAGATCCTTTCTCATTTCAATCAGTTTTTTTGCAACTTCTTTTTCATTTAATTTTTTTATATCATCAATTGTGATCATTGTTATACTATCCAAAATAATTTATAGGCTTGCGCCTTATTACATTTTTTTATTAATTCGACAAGGTTTCTTTTTTAACTACTTTAGTTTTTATAGGTAATTTATACATTGCCAACCTAAGTGCCTCTAAACTAATGTCAGCATCAAGCCCACCAACTTCAAATAATATTCTCCCTGGTCTAATTACTGCAACCCAAGTTTCAGGAGAACCTTTACCTCCACCCATTCTTACCTCTGCAGGCTTTCTTGAAAGGGATTTATCTGGAAATATTTTGATCCAAAGATTTCCACCGCGTTTCATTTTTCTTGAAATCGCAATTCTGGCTGCTTCAATTTGTCTATTTGTAATATAACCACAAGTTGTTGCTTGAAGACCGTATTCACCAAGGCTGATTTTGTTACCGCGAGTAGCAGCACCCATCATTCTACCTTTTTGCTGTTTTCTAAATCTTACTCTTTTAGGACTTAACATGAGAAACCTCTAATAATATAAAAATTTACTTAAAATCTATTTGTAGATTTCGCCCTTATAAACCCATACTTTTACACCAATAAGACCATATGTCGTCATAGCTTCAGCTGTGTTATAATCGATATCTGCTCTAAGTGTATGCAGGGGAACCTTTCTTTCAGCATACCCCTCAGTTCTCGCCATTTCTGCTCCACCAAGACGACCTGATGTTCTTACCTTTATTCCCTTTACACCAGCTCTAAAAGCCGACTGCATAACTTTTTTCATAGCTCTTCTGAAGGCTACGCGCTTTTCAAGTTGCTGAGCAATATTTTCAGCAATCAGCTTTGCATCAGCATCTGGTCTCTTGACTTCAGCAATGTTGAAAATCAAAGTTCCAGAAGTCATTTTCTTGAGATCATTTCTTATTTTCTCAATCCCAGTTCCTTTTTTACCAATAGCAATACCCGGCTTCGCAGTATTAACGGTTACTTTAACCTGGTCTGAAGTTCTTGAAATATCAATGCTTGCAACTGCAGCACTTTTCATATTTTTTTCAATATAAGCTCTCATTTTGAGATCTTCATGCAATAAATCTGCATATTTGTCTTTTGCATACCAGCTTGAGTGCCAAGACTTGATATAACCTAATCTAAAACCGTAAGGATGTACTTTTTGTCCCATTTATCCCTTCCTATGCTTCTTTTAAAACAACTGTTACGTGACTTGTTCTTTTTCTAATCTTGTAAGCGCGACCTTGAGCTCTTGGCATAATTCTTTTTAGCATTGGCCCTTCATCTGTGAAGATGGATCCAATTACAATATTATCAAGATCGTACTTGTTTGATTCATTTGCGATTGCAAGTCCACTATTAATTAATTTCGTAAGAACTATTGCGATTTCTTTTTTTTCGCAAAATCTTAAGATTTTAATTGCATCAGCAGCTTTTTTGTTTCTTATCAAGTCACAAACCTGTCTGATTTTTCTTGGTGCAATTCCAACATTACTATTTTTAACTTTAATGGCCATAAGCCCCTCTCTAAATTAATTATTTCTTAGCAACTTTCTTATCGGCGCCGTGGCCATGGAAAGTTCTTGTTAATGCAAATTCTCCAAGTTTATGCCCAATCATGTTATCGGTAACATAAACTGGAATAAATTTCTTTCCATTATGTACTGCAAACGTAATTCCAATAAACTCTGGAACAACTGTTGAACGGCGAGACCAGGTCTTAATAACTTTGCTAGCTTTATTGGAATCATTTGAAATCGCGATTACCTTTTTAAGCAAATGTGTATCAACGAAAGGTCCTTTCTTAAGCGATCGAGCCATAAAAAAAACTCCCTATATTATTTTCTTCTCTTAACGATGAATTTATTTGTTCTTTTATTCTTACGAGTTTTAAAGCCTCTCGTTTGAACTCCCCAAGGAGTACATGGATGTCTACCACCAGAAGTGCGGCCTTCACCACCCCCCAACGGGTGATCTACTGGGTTCATAACAACACCACGAACCGTTGGTCTAACGCCAAGTTTTCTGACGATACCAGCTTTTCCACGATTAACTTTTTCATGGTCAAGGTTTCCAACTTGTCCGATTGTCGCCCGGCAGTTACTTTTAACTTTTCTTAATTCACCGGATGGCATTCTCAAAAGAGCAACTTCGCCCTCTTTTGCCATAACTTGTACATACGAACCAGCTGATCTGGCAATTTGTCCACCGGCACCAGGACTCAACTCTACGTTATGAACTAATGTACCAACGGGTATATCGCTTAATAGTTTTGAGTTCCCAACTTTGATATCTGCAGTAGTCGAAGAAATAACAACATCTCCAACAACAAGTCCCAAAGGAGCAAGGATAAAACTGGTAGCACCATCAGCATAAACAACTAGCGCCAAATTGCAGGTACGATTTGGATCGTAGCAGATTGCTTTTACGGTTGCTGGTATTTCAAGCTTATTTCTTTTGAAGTCAATAATTCTATATTTTTGTTTTACTCCGCCACCTTGATGACGAACAGTAATTCTTCCGTGGTTATTACGCCCGGCTTGAATTTTTTTGATTTCTAAAAGTTTACTAGGAATGTGAACACCTTTTGTAAGGTCCTTACTATCCATTACTTGTTTTTTTCTTAGAGTAGGGGTAACTGGTTTAAATTTTTTAATTCCCATATATTATCCTTAAAATTTCTTAACTAAATTCCTTTAAAAAACTCAATCTTTTGTCCTTGTGCTAATTGAACAAGGGCTTTCTTATAAGAAGACAACTTCTTAGTTGATTTTGAAGTTCTTTTTGTTTTACCTGGTATGATTGCAGTTTTAATTGCTACAACCTTTACATCATAAAATGATTCAATCGCATTCTTGATTTGGTTTTTGTTTGCCTTCAAATTAACTACAAATCCATATCTATTGTTTGCTTCTGAATCAGCGGAAACTTTTTCAGTGATTAAAGGTTTTACTATTACATCATTAATTGCAGACATGATTACACCAACTTTTTAGCAAGCTTTTCAAAAGCTTGTTTTTCAATAATTAAGTTCTCGTATTTAACTGCTTCATAAACACTCATGCTATCAACAGAAAGCGCTTTTGCAGTTCTAAGATTTTTTGTAGCTCTAATTACCAAACTTGAAGCGTCAGAAGTGACGATCAACGAGTTTAGTAAGTTTTTTGACTCCAAAAGATTATATATTTCTTTTGTTTTACCAGTTGAAGTTAAAGTATCGACCACAATCAACTTTCCAGCCAGTTGCTTATCAACTACGACTGAACGTAGAGCATTCAGCACAACTTTTTTGTTAACTTTTTGCTCATATGATCTTGGTTGTGGACCAAAAACAGTTCCCCCTCCAGGCATCAATGGCGAGCGTGTCGAACCTTGACGAGCATTACCCGTTCCCTTTTGCTTAAATGGCTTTTTACCGCCACCGCGAACTTCAGACTTTCCCTTAGTTTTAGCAGTACCTTGTCTTCTTGAAGCAAGGGTTGCTTTGACAACCTGATGAACAACTGGAACATTGATTGACTCAGGAGTAAATTCAAGTTCAACTTTAATTTTTTCTTTATTTTCAAATTTATTATTTAATACATTTATTTCTGTCATTTTAGACCTCTACTATTTCTTCTTAAGAGCTTTGGATATTTTAATAAAACCTTCTTTAGCCCCAGGAACAGATCCTTTTAGAAGGAGATATCCCTTTGCAAGATTTACTTCAACCACAACTATGTTTTGAACTGTCTTATTATCAGTACCCATATGGCCTGGCATTTTCTTGTTCTTGAAAACCCGACCAGGAGTTGCTCTGTTACCAATTGAACCCACTCTTCTATGAAAATGTGATCCATGAGAAGCTGGTCCACCACGGAAATTGTATCGCTTCATGACCCCGGCAAAACCTTTTCCCTTTGACTCACCTGTAACATCAACATATGTTCCAGCAGCAAAAGTATCGACCGCTACTTCTTTTCCAAGATTAGCTGTATCAACTATTTCTGATTTTACTTCAGAGAAATGTGTTACGTTTTGTGAAACACCAGCTTTCGCCAGTATTCCCTTATTAGGTTTATTGAGAAGAGCCTCACGTTTTTCACCATAGCCGACCTGGTAAGCATTATAGCCATCCTTTTCGCTAGTCTTAACCTGAGTGATGAGATTAGGGATAATTTTAATTACAGTAACTGGAATGTGGTTTCCGTTTTCATCAAAAACTCTAGTCATTCCTGCCTTTACGCCATATACGGCGTCTAAAGCGATCTTTGCATCAGACATTTTTTCCTCCACAGCATCACCCTACTCTAAGGGATGCGTACATGGTTATTATTATTTTTAGATCAGAAAAGTTTAATTGTTTTACTAGTACTTTATCTCTACGTCAACACCAGATGATAAATCAAGCTTCATAAGCTGATCAATTGTCTGTTGGGTTGGCTCAATTATATCAACCAATCTTTTATGAGTTCTCATTTCGAACTGCTCTCTTGATTTTTTATCAATATGTGGTGAACGAAGTACTGTAAATTTATTTATTTCAGTCGGTAGAGGAATTGGCCCAGCAACACGAGCTCCTGTTTCCTTTGCAGTTTGGACGATTTCGTTAACAGAAGTGTCCAAAAGCTTATGATCATAGGCACGCAACTTGATTCTTAGTCTACTAGCTTTCATAATATTTGTTGATCCTTATATTTTTGTTTTTGACTTTTTATTTTATATACGGCCCCTTGTCAAGAGACCGTACTTCTTTTTTTAAAAATTAATCTAGAATTTCAGCAACTGTACCAGCGCCAATCGTTCTACCACCCTCACGGATTGCGAAACGAAGTGACTTTTCCATCGCTACCTTAGAAATCAACTCAACTTTAAAAGTTGTGTTATCTCCAGGCATTACCATCTCTACTCCCGC
>CANFVK010000003.1 GCA_947450475.1 Bacteriovoracaceae bacterium
AAAGCACAAATTAGAGGTGTCGGTCAGGCGGAAAGAAACGCTAATGACGGTATTTCTATGATTCAAACTGCAGAAGGTGGTTTGAATGAAAGCTCAAATATCTTGGTTAGACTTCGCGAACTTGCGGTTCAATCTGCTTCAGATACTGTAGGTGATGCTGAAAGAAAATTTACTGATCTTGAATATCAAAATTTAAAACAAGAAATGGAAAGAATTTCTCAGGTAACTGAATTTAACGGTAAAAAATTACTTGATGGTTCAGGTGATCATTATGATTTTCAAATTGGTATCAACAACAATGATTTCCAAGATAGAATTAAATATGATGCTGCAAAACAAAACTCTGGCCTAGATGCTCTGGGAATTTCAGAACTTTCAGTTGGCTCAAAAGAATCTTCTCAGACTTCAATTGCTAAGATTGATGCTGCTATTCAAAATGTTTCAGGACAAAGAGCAGAGTTGGGAGCGGTTCAGAATCGTTTAACGTCTACTATTAACAACCTTCAGTCTAGTTCAGAAAACTTATCTGCTGCTAACTCACGAATAAGAGACACTGATATGGCATCTGAAGCCGCTAAGAACACTAAGATGAACATCTTAACTCAAGCTGGAACTTCAGTCTTGTCTCAAGCTAACTCTCAAGGACAAGCAGCTTTAAAGCTTTTAGGCTGATTTTAAACTCATCTAAAATATTTAGTTTTACAAGGCCCTCCATTTTGGAGGGCTTTTTCATGTAAAATTTCTATGGCTTCTAGTTAAATTCACTAAAAATGATAAAAGATAAAGAACTTATACATTGAGGCTCCTAATGAGAGTTAAAAGTTTCGCTTCAAGTTCTTTATTTCTTATTATTATTTTAACGAATTATACCTTTGCTTTTGGACCTCTTTTTCCTGACGGTCCAAATTTAGTGGTCACTCCAGGTAAGCTTTGCGACAAGCCATCATCTTATCGGTATCCAGAACATATCGCATACTGTATCAGAGACGTCTCATATGAAACAAAAGAATTTTTAATCAAAAGATATGATACTCAACTCGGCTTTAAAATTGAATCAATGAATCGCATTGATTTTAAAATTGATCATTTTATTCCACTTTGTGTAGGCGGTTCAAATGATATTGCTAATCTGTGGCCGCAACACAAAAGCATTTATGAAATCACTGATCCGGTTGAACCTTTGGTTTGTCAAAAAATGGCTGAAGGAAAATTAAAGCAAGCAGATGCAGTTAATTTAATAATCAAAGCTAAAACAAATTTGGGTTCAGTTCCAGAAGTCATGACTTATCTCAATAGATTGTAATTAGAAATTTGACTTGTTATCACAATTTTTATCACCTTTGCATTTTGTGTGAAGGTTTTTAATCTGCTCAAGAGTGTTACTATTTTCTGTGTAAGATAGCTGGACTTGACCGACATCTGAAGGATACCAAGGTTCGTAGGAAACTGTCCCATCTGATTTTAAATACATTTTATGAGGGCATTTAAAATCGTTTTGAACATTATAATTATTATCTCGGATACATAAATATCTTAAACCTTCTGAAGTGACGCCAGATCCGCTAACCAAAACAGTATGGGCATAGGCAGAAGAATCACGTCTGTTGAATACTATCGCAGGGGATTGATAGTGCTTAAGACGAAACTCTATGTCATCAAACAATTCATTATAGTATTTTGCTCCTTGGGGTTTTGCTGAGGCAACAATTGAGAGTCCCTGAGAGCTCATTGCATTTTGGGCCCAATTCTCTTTAACAGATTCTTCAAGTAACTCTTTAACTTCTGGATCATTTGAAAATTCAAGAAGATTTTTAAAACCTGGAATTTCAACTGTTTCATTATTATTAATATGTTTAATAATGTCTTTGTACTCTCTTCTTCTCTGTAGATAATCTTCAGGATTAGAATATTTATTTGATTTTTCTGGATAAAATGTTGCGAGTCTATTAAATCTTTGTGTTACAACGGCATGGCCCCAGCAAAAGCCCTGATAGTCTTTATATTTAGTGTAAAAATCTCGATCGCCATTGTTAAAAGAAAGTGAGTCTTCTGCAGAATCACTTGTTATATTTTTACTTTTATTTAGTATTTCAAAATTTTCAGGACATAGTTTTTCACAGCTACATGAAAGTTTATCACAAGTACCCCATGCATGGCATGTGCATAATTTATCTTTAATTCGACTTACATTATTAGCTTCAGCAGAACCAAGGATAGGGGATAGAGATTCGTTGCCACAATTTCCTGAAAAATTTGAGGGTTGATTTGACATGGTATTAGCTTTTAACTCTTCATAGGCTTTATCACTTGTCGAATTCGAAAACATATCTCCCGTGAATAAATTTGAAATTGCAGCTGAAACAGCTGTGCCAACTTGAGAATCACAACCTGCGAACAAAATGATAAAAATATTGTAGATTATAAGATTCTTTTTCATTTGATCTCTCTTACTATGTCATAAAGATATTTCTTATCTTTATTTTCTTGATTAAAATAAATATCTGCCATTTTAATTTTTTTATCACTAAATTTTCCAAATTGAAGATAGTCATTTAGGAGTCCACAAATCAAAGTGCTGTACGAGAAAGAATTTGGATATTTCTGGTACTGTTTATCACAAAAAAGTTTCTTTATTTTTTTATGATTTATAAAAACATTAAGGGAGTCGTAAACAATGATATTAAAATCATTTGTTGATTCACTAAGACTTGTGGGGCTTAATAATTCAAATGCTTTGTGATAATCTTTATTTTTTAATAAATTAATAAGATTTTCTTCGTGTGCAAACATTCCGTAAAACCCTTCAACTAGTTCACTAGAATTATCACTTTTACCTGGTAAATAATTCTCAATTGATTTTAAATAATAGGCTATTTCATTAGTTTTGAATGAATTGTTATTTTCAAAATATTTGACAGCATTTAAATATCTTTGTTTTACTAAGTTTTTATCTTTAGTTGTTAGAGCTATTGCAATGAGGTTGATAAAAGCTTCTGATTTATTTTCAGATACTTTTAATTCTATTGCTTGTTGGTAATATTGAATTGATTTATCATAAAAGCGATATTGAAATAATTCTCTAGCTGTTTTTATACATAGAACGAATTTTTTATTGTCGTCGAGTGCTGGATTTTTCAATTCTTGCTGAACTCGGTTCTCTATAATTGCAAAATCTTTCTTAGAAACTATTTTTGAATCAATTTGAGCAAATGCAGTATGAGTGCAAAAAATAACAAAGATTAGTAAGAAATAAGATTTTGTCATTTATTTATCCATTTTTGAACTTAAACCACTTTCATAATTATATTAAATAATTTAATATTGATCAAAAGCGTTTTTTTTCCAGTCTATTTTACTCAGATAAAATTTGGAGATCATTTATTATGGAAGAGATTGAAGTACCACTTGAGCAATCACAGGAACATATTCATGAGCATGCTCATCAAGGTGGATGGATCGGTAACGTTGCTTTATCTACGGCTTTGATTGCTGTTATCGCCGCTATTTGCGCGCTTTTGGCAGGTCATCATTCCAATGAAGCTCTTATATCTCAAATTGAATCATCTGACTTTTGGGCACACTATCAGTCCAAAAGTATTAAAAGCTCAATCTTAACAACTAAAAATGATTTATTCTTGGCAATGGGAAAGTCACCCAAGAAAGAAGATTTGGATAAAATAGCAGACTATAAAAAAGAACAAGAAGAGATTTCAAAAGAGGCAAAAATTAAACAAGAGGAATCTCATCATCATCTGAGTAAACATGTAACCTTTGCTAAAAGTGTTACTTTTTTTCAAATGGCAATTGCCATTTCTGCAATTGCAGTATTAACCAGACGAAAGTTATTCTGGTATTTTGGTCTTGGCTTCGCATCCGTAGGGATATGTTTTTTTATTCTTGGATTGAGTGCAATTTAATTATTTAAAATTCTTCAAAAATTCTTGTAAAGGCCCAACACCTTGCTCAATCATTTGAGTTGAGCAACTAAATGCAATTCTAATTGCTTGTAAGGTTGAAGCGGACTCTCCAAAACAATCCCCTGGAGCATTTCCCAATCCAATTTTAGCCATTTCTTCTGATAGGTGATTTGGATCAATTCCTTCTTTAACCTTACACCAAAGGTAAAAAGCTGCTTTTGGAATAAAGGGAACCAATATGTCTTGGCCTGCTAAGGCTTCAAGTAATAAATCTCTTCTAAGTCGATATTGATTATTCATCTCAAGTATCCACTCTGGAGGAGTTGTTAATGCCGCTAGAGCTCCCCATTGGGCGATACTATTTATTCCGTTTACAGTACATCTTAAAAGTTTAGCTGTTCTTTGATTAAATGTTTCATTGGTGCAGGCGATGCATCCAAGTCTTAATCCACTCATTGCAAATGATTTTGAAAATGAATAAACAGAAATCATTTTATCGTAATCGGGAATCAATGATCCGATCGAAATATGTTTTCCGCCGTCATATAAAACGTGTTCATACGCTTCATCACTTATTAACCATAAATTATGTTTTATTGCCAGTTGTGCAATTTTAATTAGTTCATCTTTTGGGACTATTGCACCTGTAGGATTATGAGGAGAATTAATAAAAATAGCCTTAGTTTTTGAAGTTATTTTAGATTCAATATTTTTAGCAAGATAAATGTAGCCATCTTCTGGTCTTAGTTCAACTCCGATCGTAATTGCGCCGGCCAATCTTGCATTTTCTACGGCTTCGGTCCACATTGGATCAGGAAAAATAATTTCATCTCCTTCATCGACTAAACATTGATAGACAACGTAAAGCGCGTGCATAGCTCCATTTGTTACTGATATGTGTTTATCTGAAATTTTAGTCAATCCATTTTCATTATTTAGTTTTTTTGCCAAAGCATCACGCAATTCAGGTATTCCGTTGTTAGGTATGTAATGTGTCTTGTTTTCTTTAAGGGCTTTTTCAATTGCAATTTTTATATCCTGGTGAATATCGAAACTTGGATCACCTGATTCAAATCGATAGATTTTTTTACCATTTCTTTGAGCATCCAAAAGCTTTTCTCTAATTACAACAATTTTACCCAAAGATATTTGATCCAATCGATTCATGATAATTCCTTCAAATTTTATAAATTAATAAATTGAAAAATGACATTTTGATTTTAATAATGAATCAAAAGCGTTGTCAGTAATATATTGCTTATTAAAAAAAACATTTCCTGACTTATTTTCATCAGTGTACCAAAGATCTTTAACAGGAATTTTGCATGATTTAAATCCCTTTTTGGAAATTGTCGCATATGCCTTATTTGATTGTGCGCGAAAGCCTACCGGGTAATCAGCTAAACTATCTGCTTCAACCACAACACCAATTCCTTGGTAGCTTACTTCAGGGTTTCGTCCTCGGCCTTGTGAATCTTGCCTGATTGGAGCTTCGCTCAAAATGCCACCAATAATTTCTTTAGTTTCATAATTAAAAATGACCTCTTCTTTTGTTGGCAGAGTGACAATTAAGACGTCCTTATTACTTTGCTTTTCAAGGCGTATGGAGGGAAGTATAATTCTTGGAAAAAACATCATGAGTTTTAAGTGCCCATGACTTTCAAATTCATCTGGAGAATCCCAAATGAGTAATCCTAAATCGGATCTTGCAAAACCCTCAAACATAAATTCAAAATCCCTACCGATCCCAAATCCAGATTTTGGCACAATTTTATTTTCACCAAGATTGGTAAAGGTGAAGCTTTTCATTTTCTCGTCACCATTTTGAAATTTTGAAAAACATAAGTCCCATCCAAGATTTGCTTTTGTTTTACAGATTGTATTCATCAGAAATTCTTCGTTTGAATCAGTGATAGGTAGATTAATCTTAGTTTCGTCATAGCTATCAGAAGCATGTACAATAAAAGGGATCGAGTTAAAGGTTGTGAAAAGAATAAAAATCAAGATAGAATTTTTCATATATTCCTAGTGTTGATAAATCTAATAAATTAAAAAAGCCGCATCTTTTTATAATAAAAGCATCGATGCCACTATCGTTTGTAAATTCATTTTTTATAAAAACAACTCCACTTTTGTCATAGTCTGTGTACCAAATATCTTTCGAAGGTACTTTGCAATCTTGAAAACCTTATTTCGAATTTTTATTATAGTGAAGTTTTTAATTTATTTATGGTGAAAATGACCAAGGCAAATTATTCTTGATCATTTGTGTCGGATTAAAATATTCTGGATAGAATTTAAAAGTAGGCTAATATATTAAAAGAATATAAATTTTTATCCGAATAGATAATATAAACGTAATCTTAAAATAGAATATATAAAGACAAAGGAGTCTTATCATGAATTTAGTGGAAGTATTTAAGCAAGGTGGCTTTATTATGTATCCGCTACTTGTTTTTTCAGTAGCTGTATGGACTGTTGCTATTCAAAAGATTTGGTTTTTTATTAATTTTAGAAAACAAGCTAAGTATTTTTATGATGAAGCTATGAGAATAATTAAATCTAAGAGATTTAATGAAATGGAATGGTTATATAACAATTGTCCTGAAATTATTGCCAAACCTCATTCTGCTATTTTTCAAGAATCTGTATCACCTGAGGAGTTTGAAGCGCGTATTCAGCGTCGGCTTACTGAGACCTCTCTTGGATTGAAAAAAAATCTATGGATGCTCGGTACAATTGGCTCTTCAGCGCCATTTGTAGGTCTGTTTGGTACTGTTTGGGGAATCATGGGATCTTTTAAAGCAATTGGAGTGGCTGGGAAATCCGGCTTTGCTGTAGTTGCAGGAACTATTTCTGAAGCTCTCGTTGCAACTGCTGCTGGTATTTTGGTCGCAGTTATTGCAGTTATCTTTTACAATTTTTTACAAGTTAAAGCTACTGAAGCATTAACTGAATTTAAAAACGGTCTTGGAGATATGGCAGAAGAATTTAATTCTGCAAAAAAATAGGTTTTTAATTTAAGGAGTGCCTTATGGCCATTGGAAATATGAATCAAAATTCTGACGACGATGATAAAATTGTTGCAGAAATTAATATGACACCTTTGATTGATATCATGTTAGTTCTTTTAATTATTTTTATGGTTACCTCAACTGCAGCTTTAGAGTCGGGGATGGATATTGAGTTACCAAAAACTCAAGTTACGAACGAAAAAAAGCAGGATGAAATTCTTATAATTACTCTTGATCGAGAAGGCAAAGTTGCAATCCAAGGTAAGACAGTTCTTGATGCAGAAGTTCCTGCAAGAATTGCAGCGGCATTAAAAGAATTAAAAACTGAGTCTGTCATCCTGGAAGGTGATACAAAAGCATTTCTTGGTAAAGCGGTTGAATTGATGGATATGGCCAAGACAGCTGGTGCCAAGAGTTTTTCGATTGCTGCAGATGAAGATCCCAATAAGAAAAAATAGTTTTTAAGTATGATATGGGAAAAATTGATATGACTGCTTTGAAAAAACCATTGTATTCTCCTGGTGAAAGTAAAATGGAGCAAGAGACAAAGCGTTTTAATAAACGCGCTTTTATCGGTAGCTTTATCATTCATCTTTTTTTCTTTTTATTAAAATTGCCTCATCTCGAACTTACTCATCAATTAAAGGATGACCCTAAGCTCGAGCCAATTAAGATGGAACTAATAACTACGGCAGCTAAAAATGCACTTTTACGAAAAAAGTTATTGGCCGAACAATCTGAAGTGATTTTACCGCCGGTTGAACCGAAAAAGATAAAAAATGGAACAGAGCAAATCATTAAAAATTCCAAAGTTGTCGGTAATACTCTAGCTGAAAAAAAACAGCAAGTTCAAAAAGGAGATCCACGATCTTCTAATAAATCTGCCTTTAATCCAAAAAATTCTTTTAGAAAATTACCTAAAGCTGATGTCGGCAATGGTTCTGCAAATGGTAAAAAGCAATCAACCGATGGAAGAACTGGTGGCTCTGGAGACACCTATAAAGGTACAGACATGACCAACTTAACAAATTCAATAATGAAAAAGGGTAAGGGGCTCAAAAGACTTAAAACAAATCCAAATTCTACGGATGACTCAGGTGCAGGCGGAGGTCAAGGCGGAGGCATGGGAGACGGGATTGGAGGTGCCTCGGGTAATGGACATTTTACTGGCACAACTTCCGGCACTACGGATTTAGCAAAGGTTGCAAATAACGTTGGTAGTTTAACAGGTTCGGCAAAAGGTAAAATTGATACTTCAAAAGGCTTTGTTGGTCTTGCCGAAAAAGGAACTGTTATGGTTGCTGGGGTTCCGGTTGAAAAAATTTCTGTATCAACTATTGATCCTGATGCTATAAGGCGTTTACTTCGAGAACATATTCCACAATTTAGATTTTGTTATCAGAATGAATTGGATATTAATAAAAATCCTGAGGGTCTTCAAGGTCGAATGAATTTCAAGTTCATCATTGGTGGGTCTGGTAAAGTTCAAAAATCAGAAATTACATCAGATGAAATTACCTCAGATAAAGTACGTGACTGCATAAGAAATGTGCTTCATGGCATACAATTTCCTGCTCCATCTGGAGGAAAGACGGTTGAAGTTTATCAACCTATGAATTTTTATCCCAAACGTATTTAATATTTTAACGTTAAAATCTTATTATACTCTTTTTCCTTTACAGGGTTTATTGAAAGTCGACTACCTTTTTTAACCACAGGTAAATCCGAAAGTTCCTTGATGTTTTTCAAGGTCTGGAGAGAAATAATTTGGTCAAATTCCTCAACAAATTCGACTTCAACCATGAACCATCTAGGATTATCTAGCGTTGCTTTGGGGTCGTAATAATTGCTTTTTTTATCAAATTGAGTTGGGTCTGGATGTGAGGTTCTAGATATTTTAGCAAGCCCTGCGATGCCTGGATTGTCACAACTTGAATGATAAAATAAGATGAGATCACCAAGTTTCATATTATCACGCATAAAATTTCTGGCCTGATAATTTCTAACCCCATCCCAGCCAGATTTATTTTTTGCTTTTAAATTTTTAATTGAAAAGACATCAGGCTCGCTTTTCATTAACCAAAAATTCATGATTTGACCCTTTAAATTAATCTCAGGAGGAGCATTGGGTCTCGGACTATTTTTTTTGACAATTTTTTTTCATTATCTTCATCAATCTTCTTTTTTTCTAAAATTTCTTTTTTCTTTTTTTTAGCTTTTGCTTCTGCTTCGGCCTGATCTTCAAACATTTCCATGTCGATGTTTTTATTTTCTGTTGAGGTAACCATTGATTGATCAATGTTTGTACTGACCCCTTTGTTACTAAGGCGTGTCTGGGTTAACTGAGATTTTAACATATCTAATTTATTATCGATAATCATGATAGGTTATTATAGATCTGATTGTATGAGACTCTGAAGAAATTTAATACTTCAATTGAGTTAACTATTTAGATAAAACCCGAGAAGATGTTTTGTAAAATTCTTCAATAAATATTGCCAATTTTTATTGGCGTTAGTTAAGAAGCTAGTTTTTCTGGGAAAAAATTCCACCATTCTATGGGATCATTATCTAAAAGCCTTAAGCATAGTTCTGGTGACCATCGGGGTTTACGTGGAGGTCTTAAAAGTTTCATATTGACTTCTTGGAGTGATTTAGAACCTTTTTTGGTATTGCATGTCTTGCAACAAGTAACTACGTTATCCCAGTTGGTTTTACCATCTTGAGACACAGGTAAAACGTGATCAAAAGTAAGTTCAGTTGAAGGTAATTTGATTGAGCAATATTGACATTGAAAATTGTCTCTATAAAAAACATTCATTCTGGTGAATTTTACATTTCTTGAAAGCTTATGAGTCTGAAAAAGCCTGAGTATCCTTGGAAGCTTGTAGCTGGTGGAAACCGTTCGAACAAGCTTATTTTCATATTCGTCAACCACCTCTGCTCGGTGAGATAAATACAAAATCATCGCCTTTTGCCAGGTGATTATTTTAACCGGAAAATAGTTGCAGTCTAATAGCAACGTCCTCATTAAATAATATTATAGCATACTTTTTAATAAGTTCTTAATAGGTGATTCTCGACCTGTTTTAGGATTAATCTTGATCAATGTTGTCGGTTTGGTTCATTGAAGAGAGTTTAGACTAGAAAATTTTTAAAAATCTCTTTTCAATTTTTAATTGGTAGTTGAAGTCTTTAAATTTGGTTTTTTTGAAGATTTTATCTCCCATTAATTTTTCTAGCTGAAATAACTCATCAGGCGTAAATAGGGTAATGGCTTCTCCTTGATTTAAATGTCGTGCAGTTCTGCCAATTCTATGAATATAGGACTCATAGCTTTCTGGAGGATTATAATTTATAACATGTGTAACGTGAGGTATATCAATCCCTCGTGAAGCTATGTCAGTTGCAATCAAAAGCATCGCATTTTTTGATTTAATTGCTTCTAGTGATTTTTTCCTTTGATGAGTTGTCATATCTCCAATGAGTACTGAAGCTTGGTATCGATCTGCAAGAAGCTGCTCTCCTAGATTTTTAGCTTCATCTTTAGTTCTCGTAAAAATCAATGCCGATTTAATTTTTTTAAATTTAAGGATAAATCTTAAAAATGGATATTTAAGTTCAGGCGATATTGGACAAAATAATTCAGCGATAGATTCTTTAGGTCGTAGGTTATTAGATTCAATTAGATGATGTATTGGAAGAAAGGTGCTTACTAAATCTTTGACTTCCTGGCTAAAAGTTGCAGAAAAAAGATGTAACTGTTTACGACCTTTTGTTTTTTCTAATGCAATATTTATGTCAGGAAGAAAACCCATATCCATTAGTTGATCTGCTTCGTCTAAAACAACGGTCTCAATTCCACTCAGGTTTATTGTCTCTTTCTCAATGTGATCTTTGAGCCTGCCTGGGCAAGCTACGACAATGTGTACGCCTTTTTCTAAAACTTTTGATTGTTCTTGAAAACTAACTCCACCATACAACGACATACTTATCAAGCTAGTGTGACGTGCAAAACGTTTGAAAACTTTTAGAATTTGATCACTCAGTTCTTTCGTGGGGGTTATTATTAAAACCCGAGTAGGCCTTTTAGAAGTTAAAATAATTTGAGTTAATATTGGTAAAACAAACGACAGCGTTTTACCGCTTCCGGTTTCTGAAATGCCTATAATATTTTCGCCCGAAAGAATTTTAGGAATAACCAACTTTTGAATGTCAGTAAAATCTATGATGTTTTTTTCTTCATCAATTGATTTGAGGATACTTGGTGCAAGTAATTTTTTAATCATCTATATTTTCTTTGTAATTTTAAAGCAGTGATGAATTTTATTATCTCGAAAATCTATTGGGATTGTCTTATCTGTAATATCAATAACATTTGCTATAGAGACAATCTCATTAGAAAGTTTAAATTTTCTTTTGTTGTTTGAGAAATACAAAACACCACTTGGATTAAGTAAGCGTAGGCAGTTTTCTACAAGAAAAACATGGTCTTTTTCAATTTCAAAATCTTCACTCATTTTTTTTGAATTTGAAAAAGTTGGGGGGTCTAGAAAAATAATATCAAATTTATTTTGAGCCGTTTTCAAGTAGTCAATGGCACTGACTGTTATGAAGTTATGATCTTTGAGAGAGAGTTGATTAAGTTCGAAGTTTCTTTTTGCCCATTCTTGATATGTTGTCGAAAGATCAACGCTAGTGACATGTTTGGCTTGTCCTAGTGCCGCTGATACACTTACTGAGCCTGTATATGAAAATAAATTTAGAACTTTTTTGTCTTTTGAATCTTTCAAAATAACTTGTCTCATAGGGCGATGATCTAGAAATAGACCTGTGTCTAGGTAATCATGTAAGTTAACTAAGAATTGTGCGCCGTATTCTCTGATTGAAAAAAATTCTCCTTTTTCATCAATCTTTTCGTACTGAGTACTTCCTTTTTGCTTAAATCGAGTCTTTATAATAATTTTTTCTTCTGGAATTTTTATAATGTTTTTGACTGCGCTTATAATGTACTCGAAATGATTGAATTTATCTGCATCAATTTCATCGTCACGTCTTTCAAATATGAGTGCGTAATCTTTGTATAAATCTACAATGAAAGGAAATTCAGGAATATCTCTTTCATAGACACGAAAGGCTTCAATTCCTTCTTTTTTCGCCCATTTTTGGCGATGCTTGTAATTTTTCTCTATTCTATTTTGTATTGTTTTTTGATCGGCCATATTTAATTTCTTCATTTATAACATCTTCTAAGCTTTGATTGTGAAAGCGTATACAGTAATCGCCAAGCTTTAGGGTTATGTCGGCATTTGTTTTTTTATGTATTCCATAAATTTCAAAGGCGTATTGTGGATATTTTTTTACTATCTCATGAAGTGGAATTTTAGTTACAAATTCGGCATGCTCGAAACCACTTCTATATTGATTGCCATTTTTAGGGGCAGGTAATTCGATAATGTTAATTGTTCTTTCTCTAAAAAGAATCGGTTCAAAAAGCTTGAAAGTTGAAATTTTTCTTCCACTCACCAATGACTCTGCGAGAAGATCTCCAAAAAGTGAAAGCTCATTTTTTTTTGAAATATATTGTTCTAAACTCTCAACCCTGTAGCAAATATGATCGAGTTCATAGGCATCTAATGAGAGCTCTATACTGCTAAGCCTACTAAACAATTCTTCAAGAAAGTCAATTGGATTGCCAAAATGTTCATTTAATAATTTCTTGGTCATTTATAATCCGAATTTTTATAAAAAATGACAGTCGGATTTTTTTCCATGACAAGTTTCAGATCCCACTCAGATCTAACAGAAAAACAAATTCTTTTTTTATGGTCATATACAATATTGGAACTGTTCGAAGCAATAAATTTTTCCTGATCCTTTTCATTTTCAAATTTAAGCCATCTAATGCCTACAAAAGAATAGCCTTCGTAATCCGCATTGACGTTGTATTCATCCTCGAGTCGGTATTTGACAACCTCAAATTGTAGTGCTCCGACCGCACCTAGAATTTTTTCAGCAGTGCTATGCCTAGTAAAAAGTTGAACGGTTCCTTCTTCGGAGAGTTGCTGTAAACCCTTTTCAAGTTGTTTGGCTTTCATCGGATCTTTTAAGATAACTTTATTAAAAATTTCTGGTGCAAAATTTGGTATTCCTGTAAATTGTAATTTAGATTTTTCAGTAAATGTATCACCGATTTGAAATTTGCCATTATCATGAAGTCCAATAATATCTCCCGGAAGTGCCTCCTCGGTTATTTCTCTATCTTGCGCCTGAAACATTAAGGGGGTGGCTATTTTTAGTTCTTTATCGCTTCTTACATGATAAATTTTTTGATTTCTTTGAAACTTTCCTGAGCAAACTCTTAAAAAGGCAATTCTATCCCTGTGCTTTTTATCCATATTGGCCTGGATTTTAAATATAAAACCAGTAAATTCTTCATTGGTATTTGGTTCAACCATTTTAGTTTTAGATAGAGAATCAAATGGTGACAATAGTACTTCTCTTGCTTTTGGACCTGGAGCATTCAATGCGACCATGTCTAAAGTTTCTTTAACTCCAAAGTTATTAAGAGCAGAACCAAAAAAAACAGGTGTTTGAATTCCAGCTAAAAATTCTTCATGACTAAAATCACTAATGAGTTCAGAAACCATTTCTAATTCTTCTTTTAAAGTATCAAGTAAATTTCTGCCAATGAAGCTGACAACTTCATTTGAGTCTATATTGCTAGCATCAATGATGATTGGATTAAAAGGATCTGTTGCATTTTTAAAACTCATTATTTTCTGAGTTCTTAGATCATAAACTCCCTTAAAGTCCACTCCTGAGCCAATTGGCCACGTCATGGGTACGCATTGGATATTTAATATTTTCTCGACATTTTCTAATAAAGCAAATGGGTCCATTGCTTCTCGATCATATTTATTCATAAATGTAACGATTGGAGTATCGCGCATTCTACAAACTTCCATAAGCTTTATAGTTTGAGCTTCAACTCCTTTGGCCGAATCTATCATCATGAGAACAGATTCCACTGCAGTAAGTGTTCGATAGGTATCTTCTGAGAAATCTTTATGTCCAGGAGTATCAAGTAAATGCATGGCGCGATTTGAGTAGGGGAAACTCATAACAGATGAGCTAATTGATATACCTCGCTCTTTTTCTAACTCCATCCAATCTGATTTGGCGTAATTTCCATCCTTGGCCTTAACCTTGCCTACATCACGTATGACCTGTCCAAACCACAACAGTTTTTCGGTCATGGTCGTTTTCCCAGCATCTGGGTGAGAGATGATGGCAAATGTGCATCTCTGAGCATTTTGGGCAGATACGAGCATAGTAAATTTTCCTGATTCTTTTTGGATAAGTTACTAATTATTTATCATACAAAGCATCAGTTGACAGCAATTTTTTCCGGTCTGAACCGGTTGGTTTTGCGAAAGAGTGCATTAAATTAAATATGAATTTTGTTGATCCGATTAAGCGTATCTAAGTCTAAAAAACGAGGTGCAGCTATGAAGAATAAACCTTTAAAAATAATTCTATTCCTTGTCTTTTGCATATTTCCTCTAAGAGTTCTAAACGCCAAGCTTATTCAAATTCTTCACACAAATGATACTCATTCTTTTTTAAGTGGAAGTGATCATGAAGGATTAAAGGGGGGATCGGCTCGCTTAAAAGGTTTAATTGATTTTTATAAGAATAAAATGAAACTTGAGGGAGTAAACACCCTGGTTATGGATGCGGGAGATTTCTCTGAAGGGAATATGTACTATATGGCAGGTAGTGGACGTAAATCTTTTGAAGTTCACAATGAAATTGGTTACGACGTTGGGGCATTAGGCAATCATGATTACCTAATGGGTTCAAAAGAACTAGACACCATTTTAGGCGAAGTCGATCTCAATTTCTCCATGGTTGCTGCCAATATATCAATGTCACCTGATTTTAAGAATATAAATGAAAAAATAAAACCATATAAGGAGTTAAGCATTGATGGCTTCAAGATTGCAGTCTTAGGGTTAACTACAAATGAGATATTTTATAAATGGAGGCTTGAGGGTGGATCCATTTTGAATCCCTTTCGAACGGCTCAGCATTATGAAGATATCTTAAAAAAGAGAAATAATGATTATATCATAGCCCTTACTCATATTGGTGTACTTAATGATATTAAATTAGCTGAAAAAACTAGTAATATTGACCTAATTATTGGCGGTCATTCACATACGGCATTGTTTGAACCAAGTTATGGGACTAACAAAAATAAACAGAATGTACCAATTGTTCAAGCAGGCATGCATACAGAATTTTTAGGTAGATTAGTTGTCGATTTAGTCAAAGGAAAGCCTCTGAAAATTGTTAAATATGAACTCGTACCAATCGTTCAAGTTGCAGAAGATAATAGAATTAAATCCATGGTTGAAAATGCTGACAATGAATTGGATATAGCTTATGGAAAAGATTGGCTAAATGAAGTTATTGGATTCTCAGATTTGCAAGCTGATGATAAAGAAGGAGATCGAAAATGGGCCTATTTTATTACTGACACTCTTAGAGTTAAATCAGGTGCTGATGTGGCCATCCATACTCCATTCATGAACGGCGAAAATTTTCCTGTTGGTTCAATTACAAGAAGAGATTTATTCAATTCTATACCAAGAGTTTTTGAGTTAACTCAAAAATTTGGCTGGAATATTTATACGACAAAGATTAGAGGTATATGGTTGCGTTTAGTTTTTGAGGCACTTACTCATTTTGGTTCGCCTCTTACTTTTTCAGGTATAACGATGGATTTTAATCGGACAGAGCATGGAATAAAAGTTAAGCATTTGCTAATAAACGGCAAGCCTATTAATCCATTTAAGTTTTATTCTGTTGCCTTTACCGAGGGGATTGTTCGAGGTGCAGAGGGGATTAGTCCATATACATTAAATATCTTAAGAAGTCCTACAAATACCAAACATAAAATATGGCAATCTCTTGAAGAGCAAGTTCGTGATACTGCAAGTGGGCTTGTTACGATTAAAAATATCAGTAACGATAATCATACAATTGTTATGCCGAACTTAGATGCAAGCTTGCCAGATTAGAAAGATTGCTTAGCTTCTCTAAGATCTTGTTGATATGCATTTTCGATTTGCTTAAGATTATTTTGTGTAGAAAAAAGTTCTTTGCCACAAAAAGCTTTTGCAACAGAGGAGAGCTTGCTCTCCTCTCTCGTGAACTCCAAATAAGGCACAAAATTACCATAATTTTTTAGAAAAAAACTTGTATCTCCAATTTGATAAGTATAATTCAAGCAAGCATTAGGATAATTACTGTCGAGATAGCCAATATTAAATCCATTTTTGTTTCGCTTTATATTTGTAATTAGCCAAGCATGGGAGGTGATTCCTTTTATTTGAAGTTTTTCATATGCAATTTTTTTCATGATGTGAACATAGACAAATAATTGTTCCATCTTTTTGACGAGTTCTTCGGAGCTGATGAAGCTACTTCCTCTAAGTCCATCGATCCATTTACCTAAAAAAACGCCATCATAAATTTGCCATTTGCTTAGCTCATTTTGAATAAGTTGATGGTTTTCATTAGAAAAATCGTAAAAACTCTCATGGCCGGGAATGATAACCACTTCATTACCCAATCTGATCTTATTAATTAATATTTTAATTTTATCACTGCTTAATTTAGGCAAATTAGGTTTAAAAATGGAAAGATAAAAAATATTGCGTTGAAAGCGAGAGTGCCACCAGCAAACCCCACCATTAAAAAGTCCACCGTCATTTTTAAAGGCCATAAGGTTTTGTGGATCTAATGAAAAATCTTGTATAATTTCTAGATCGATATCTCGATTACTATAGCGAGCACAAAATTCATTTTTATTACGCGGGATATTTTCTGCTAAAACAAAATTTATAAGAATTAAGTTTAAAAAATTAACAAAGAAAAATAATCTCATCAAAAGATAATAATAAAATTTAAATGAATGCGACCACTCAAATTATCTATCAGGAGTAATGCGCTCGGGTATTATTCTGCTTCAACGATTAGGTCATTTGCCAATTCATTGTTTTGACTTTGGTCTTCATTTGGAAAGTAATTTTCCAAAACAGTCGTTACTGATGTTATAACTTCAGTAAGACCTTTTATTATATTTCCATTTTTTGCAGAATTCGAAAAATTTGCTAGAATTTCATTCCAGATTTTTGAATCCACTTTGCTTGATATGCCTTTATCAGTAATGATTTTAATTTTCTTTTCCATTAAAGAGATAAGAATTAAAACGCCATTATGGTTTTCAGTTAGATGAAGATTATGGTCAAAAAAAGCAACGTAGGCTCGTTGTGTGACTTCATGTTCGATTTCATCTTTGGTTATGAGTAAGCTCTTGAAAATCGGGATATGGCCTAGCCAATAGCCAAAAAATAAACCGGGAATTTGTATCCATAGATAATAAATAGGGTTTATCACCGATAAGGGAGAGTAGTATAATGCAAGAGAAAAAATGAATGAGACAATGATGGCAGCTCTAAAATGAGCAGCAGGGTAATTGTCACTATGATGAATAATCATTGGCACAACTTCAGCTCTAGTTTTTTTTTCAGCTTCGCTGATGAGTGTTTTTATAAGTAATCTATCTTTTTTTGTAATATACATCTTACCAATCTCCCGAAGAGCCACCGCCCGCAAATCCACCGCCACCACCTGACCAATCGCTTCCTGCATTGCTGCTACCTGATCCTCCACCGAAACCACCACCATAGCCTCCACTGAAGCCTCCTGGTCCTCTCATGGATGAGGGAAACACGTATTGTAAAAAGAAAATGAAGATCATTAATATGATGATAATAAAATTAGAACTTATATGCCTACTATGTCTTGGTCTAATTACATTTTTATCAAAATTTAATTCGTATCCGGCCGTCTTCGCCATTAGCGCCAAACCAAGTGCCACGCCATTGTCATTGTCACCTGACTTAAAGAGAGGTTTAACTTGATCCAGAATTTTTCTTGATTTAAAATCGGTTAAAGATCCCTCGAGACCTCTTGCGACCTCTATTCTCATTTTATGATCAACAACGGAAATTAAAAATAAGGCAGCACGGTCATCACCTTTTTTGCCAAGTTTCCAATCATCGACGACCTTAATTGAAAAACCTTCGAGAGTTTCATCTTGAAGCTTATTGATAATAAGAACTTGAAATTGAACACCTTCTCGTTGTTGCAAATCTATCAGTGCATTAGATATGGCCCGAGTGACAGGTTCACTTAAAAATCGGGCTTGGTCTATTACAGGTCCAGTTAAAGTTGGGACGTCTAAAGCAAAAACGATAGTTTTAAAAAATATCAATAATGTGAAGAGAATAAACTTAATTTTATACATTAAAATTTAACTGAAGGAGCTTTTTGAACTTCTTCTAAGTTTTCCACTTGAAATTGTGGTTTTTTATTTAGATGTAAAAATATTCCGTTATACCAAGAAGTCGGCGGAACAGTAATAAGATTATTAAATTCCTTTATTGAAGAAATATACCGATTTCTAGAAACAGTTATTCGGTTTTCAGTTCCCTCGAGTTGATTTTGTAAGTCTCTAAAATTTTCATTAGCTTTTAGGTCAGGGTATTTTTCAACGCTAACCATGAGCCTTGAGAGAGCTGAAGAAACTTGAGCCTGAGCCTTTTGGAATGATTTCATATTTTCTTCTGTCAATTGATCGGCAGAAAATGTGACTTTAGTCGCACTTGCTCTTGCTTCAATAACCTTAGTCAAAGTCTCCTCTTCATGTTTAGCATAGCCCTTTACGACTTCTACCAAATTTGGGATCAAGTCAGATCTTCTTTTATATTGGTTTTGAACTTCTGCCCAATCTGCTTCTACTTGATTTGCAGCCGTAGGAATACTTTGCATGCCACAAGAGCTAAGGAAAAGGGAAACGATCAGTAGTAAAAAAATTCTAGAAAAATATTTTTTCATAAGCGAACTCCTAAAAAATAAATTATAGTATTAACTTATGATAAAGAAATCAAAAAGTGAACTATTGTTGCCAGTTGGAAACATGAAAATGTGCTTAGCGGCTATTCATAACGGAGCAGACGCAATTTATGTCGGTATGCCCAACTTTAATGCTCGTGGAAGAACCAATGATTTCAGTTTGGATGAATTAAAAGAAATGATAGATACCTGTCATCTTTATGGCGTAAAAGTTAATTTAGCCTTTAATGTTGTTATTTTTGAAGATGAATTACCTCAAGTTATATTACTTCTCAAAGAGGTCCTGGCCTTAAACCCAGATGCTATTATCGTTCAAGATATTGGATTGGTTCGTTTAATAAAAGAGATGTTACCAGAGCAAGTAATTCATGGTTCTACCCAAATGACGATTACCAACCATGAAGCTATGACTCTTTTGAATGATTTAGATATAAAGCGCTTCGTATTAGGGCGAGAAGTTAGTATTCATGAAATGAAGGCCATAAAAGATAAAACTGACAGAGAATTGGAAGTTTTTGTTCATGGTGCTTTATGCGTGGCTTACTCAGGTCAATGTTTTACATCTGAAAGCCTTGGAGGTCGTTCTGCCAACAGAGGTCAGTGCGCCCAAAGTTGCAGGCTAGAATATGACTTATTGGTAGACGGAGTTAAGAAAGATTTAGGAGAAAGAAAATATTTAGTATCCCCTAAAGATCTATGCGGTATTGCTCAGATTCCTGAGTTGGTTGATATAGGTATTGCAAGTTTTAAAGTTGAAGGAAGATTAAAAACGGCAGAGTATGTAGCATCAGCAGCTAAAAACTATCGTCAAGCAATCGATCATAAATTAAATGATACGATTTTTAGTGAAGCAGAGATTTCAGAAGCCAAGAATGAAATGGGACTAACTTACTCGCGTGGCTTTTTCTCAGGCTGGTTAAACGGTGTTGATCACCAACAGTTAGTCGATTCAACATATGGATCTCACCGTGGTATTGAAATAGGTAAAGTTGATTCAGTGAGCTCGAAATATATAACTATTTCAACCAATCATGTTCTAAAAAATGGTGATGGTCTATTGATAACGAGTTTTCATCACGGTCGAAAGCTTGAAAATGGTGGTCATCTTTTTTATGTTAAAAAAAATAAAAATTTAACAGATGTATTTTTTTCTAGAGATTTCGATCTAACTAAAATCAAAGTAGGTGACAAAGTTTATCTCAATCATGATTCTCTCGTTGAAAAAAATTTAACTAAAAGTTATACCGATAAAAATTTTCATAAAAAAATACCCCTTTCATTAAAAATTAGAGCTGTAATTGGCTCATTTCTTCGATTGACTGTTTTTGACGGCGAAAATGAACTTTTTCTTGAAAGTGATGATTTTGTAGAAAAAGCAAAAGCAAGACCCTTAACGATTTCTGACTTAAGGTCTGAACTAGGGGCCCTTAGTGCAAGTTGTTTTTACCTCGATCAATTGTCTCTTGATTCTGAGGATGATTTTTTTATACATCATAAACAATTAAAAGCACTCCGTCGCAAATTCACTGATCAACTCATTAAGCTTAGAACCCAAGTGCAAGTGAGGGTGATTAATGATAAACCTCATTTCAAGAATCTTACACTTGAATCAACAAATTTTGATAAAACATTTATGTTGAATCTAGTTTTTCGAGACATCATTCAAGTTAAAGAATTTTTGAATTTCAGTAAAAATATTGCAACATTCATTGATGTTGTCTATTTAGATTACGAGTTTGGAAAAGATTATTTGGAATCGGTACAAATTCTAAAAGATCAAAAATTCAAAGTAGGCATTGCAACTACTCGAATACTAAAACCCAACGAGTATTATAATTTTAAAGTCATTGAGCGTGCTCATCCCGATGTTATTCTAATAAGAAACCTCGGAGCATTGGAATATTTTAAAAATCAAAATTTTGAATTGCGAGGGGACTTTAGCCTAAATGTGACTAATTCATTAACAGGAAAATATTTGTTAAGCAAAAAATTAAAATCTATATGTCCCTCATATGATTTAAATTTTAATCAATTATCAAGTCTTGTAAAAGAAATGGGACCAAACTCATTAGAGGTGACAATTCATCAATATATGCCTTCTTTTCACATGGAGCATTGTGTTTTTGCCGCTTTTTTAAGTAATGGCTCAAGTTATCGAGATTGTGGTAAGCCTTGCGAACATCATCGTCTTGAGTTGAAAGATCAGTTTGGACATTTTCATCAAATTAAGGCTGATCAGGAATGCCGCAATACAATGTTTAATGCCACTTCACAGTCTGCAGCTAAATTAATTCCTGCTATGAAAGATTTAGGAATTACATCCTTTCGCTTTGAATCTCTTTATGAAAGAGGGGATGAACTCAAAGAAAAAATAATGTCTTATGTGAAGCTTATTTCAACTTCTGATTTTTTCTTTGATGAAGAATTATTTAAAAGATTAGGAAGTTTAGAAAAATATGGATTAACAGACGGACTCTCATTTTCTAAAGAGTATAGAAATCGTAAAAAGTAAGCATTATAAAATTTCTTTTTTTGATATGTATTTAAATTCACCAGATGCTAAATCACCTAGTTCTATTTTTCCAATTTTTTTTCTAATTAACCTCAAAGTAGGATATCCTATTGCTGCCGTCATTTTTCGAACTTGACGATTCTTTCCTTCAGAAATCTGAACTTCAATCCAACACGTTGGAATTGATTTTCTCGCACGTATTGGTGGGGTTCTTTCAGGAATTTCTGGACTAGGATGGATGATATGAGCCTTGCATTTTTTGGTTTTATAATCACCAATTATTACACCTGCTTCAAGTTTGCTAATTGCATTAGCCGTAGGGATATTTTCAACTTGTACCCAATAAGTCTTGATTTTGTCATTTTTAGGATTGAGCAATTCTTCGATTAGTTCGCCATCATTAGTTAACAATAACAAGCCTTCAGAGTCTTTATCGAGTCTGCCGCATGCATAGACATCTTTTGGTAGTTTAAAATTTGCTAAAGAATCATCAGGATTTTCTGAAGTAAATTGACTTAAAATTCCATAGGGCTTATTAAAAATAATATATATTAACTTATTCATATCAAAGATAGCATCGTGAATTTTAAACAAACTGTAAAGATGAGTCATATTGAAGGTGGTTTTTACGCTTTAATGGTCGCTTCTGCCGAAAATTTTTTATTTTATTTTGCGGTCAAGCACCAAGTAAATTCATTTCAACTTGCACTTTTGAGCACCCTTCCTCTTTTTATGGGGGCAATTTCTCAACTTATAATTCCCCGATTTGTAAATGAATCTCAAGTTGGTATGAGTGTTGTGTTAACTATGCTGATTCAACTTCTAGGACTTTTTGGTTTGTCTTATATTGCTTTTGTTAAATATAATTATTTTCTTCTATTATTTTTTACCTGCCTGTATTTTTCTGGTGGTTTAACTTCAGCTCCTTTGTGGTTTGATTGGGCATCTAGGATAATTCCACAAAAAAATTTTCGAAAGTATATTGCCAATCGAAGTAGCTATACTTGGTATTTAATTCTCATTTTTTATATTTCCTTAGCTTTTCTTTGTGAAAGGACTTTTTGGTTTGAATTAAAATTTGTTTTTATAATTGGTGCAATGGCTCGATTGATTTCATCTTTTATCCAAATTTTAATTACTAAAGGTAAGTTTAATCGCCTTAAAGAATATGATCTTAAAAATAAAGTTAAAAAAATTTCTTCAGAAAAAATAGAATTGAAAAAATTGATTTATATTTTTATAATTATGACCTCTCTTTTTAGATTTGCTGTCATGATGAGTGGTGCATTTTTTATTTCGTACATGATCGACGATTTAAAACTTTCACTTCTGCATTATTCTTTATTGGCAAGTTTTCCGTTTTTAGGAAGGGCCTTTTTTTTTAAGAAATGGGGGAAGATTGGCATGGGGAATAATTCCTTTTATGGCGTTCTTTTAACAATGCTCTATATTTCATTTATACCTATTGTTTGGACACTTTCGAATTCCTTCACATTTTTATTAATAGCAGAATTTATTTCTGGAATAGCATGGGGTGGATTTGAACTTAATCAAATTCTTATGATTCAAAACTTCAGTCATAATAATTCGAGACAAATATTAGGTGTTCATATGGCACTTACGAATATTTTTGGTATTTTAGGCGCAATAACCGGCTCATATCTAATAGATGCTCAGATTACTTACAGGCAACTTTTCATTATCTCGGCAATCACAAGACTTTTAGTTTCAGCAATAACAGTACTGATAGTGCATAAAAACAAAGTAGGAATTAACGCTAAGGATTATGGCTCATACGTAAAAAAACTCTTGCCACTTTCTTAGTTGTTCGTGACAATTCCTGATATAAAAAGGCGGTTGTTATGTTGAAAAAATTATTTTCCTTGTTATTTATTTTATTACTCGTTGCATCTCCTGTTTTGGAAGCTAAAGCTAAAAAGAAAAAAAATAAGTCACATTCTCACAAAAGATCAAGCCGTTACGTTAAAAATGCAAAAAAGAAAAAACATCTTCGTCATGCAAAACATTCAAATGGACCAGACTTAAAAGACATTACCAATAAATCTAATTTTACTGAATCTCCAAGCAATGGTGTGAATCCAGTTGAGAAAAAATAATTTATTTTGCAAGGATTTTTTATGAAATATATTCTAATTACTTTGATTTCGATGGTGCCGTTTTTAGCAAATGCTTCATTTGTCACGATTCAATGCAAATCAGCTGAAATTGATGGGATCCATAAGTTTGATGCAAAGGGTATGTTCACGGTTGATGAGTATAACAAGGTAGAGGGCTTTATCTCGCTCCAAACACAAAAGGCACAAGCTGAAGGTTCTATTCAAATATTTGAAGAGGTGCCGGTCCAGGGTACTTGGCAACATTTTGAAGCTGGAGATATAAGTGTTAATTCTGTAGATCAAGTTATCCTCTTTACGAAGGATTCCTATATTAAGTCTCTTAACCTTTTGGTTGATTTTAAAGAGGAAGTTGCCTCACAAGTTTTTTCAGTCGATAACTTTATTTATAAATCAAACTGCTTTCAAGTTCAATTTTCAAAATAATTAACGAAGGTCAGTTGTCATAAGCTGACCTGCTTTTTGCTACTCGATTATTCATTATCCTAAATATTCTTAATAAATCATTAGCTATTATTTCATCATCCAGAATCTTCAATGCGTATGCGATAGCTTCAAATGTGCATACTCCATCCTCTCGAACTCCTCTACGTAACCTATATTCACCTTTTGTTGTGTCAGGCAATTTTACGCAAGTTAAACTTGATAAACCAGGCTCCCTTCTTCTTACTTTTTTTGCCTGATTCCAAGTTCCATCTGGTATGATTAAATGATAGGGACCTGGATTGTTCTCTATGAAACGCCGGTCAAGTACTTCAGCATCCTCATCTGGGAAAAGATAAAGTGGATGTACATCTTTTTCAATATTCAAATCACTTATTTTAAAAGGGCTTTGCTCTAATCCCCTTAGAAAAATTGTGGCATTTTTCAGTGTTAAGGTTGCAAGCTTTGCAGTGTTTGATGTTAAGTGTTTTTCTCTATGGTGCATGATAATTGATACACGGGTCTTAGTCTCATGCTCAATAATGTCCTCACAAAAACATAATATTTTATTTATGCGACAGCGAAGACATCTTCTACCTTGTGTTGATCTACGTTTATTCATTTTTTAATTCATGATCGAGTCTGCTGACGGCTTGAGCAATCATGTGAAAAGCTTGATCTTTTATTTCATTTACATTATCTAATGTAAGTCCTTGGGTATGAATTGGATCTAACACTTCAACGATAATTTTACCCGAATTCCATTTGTGCAGATTTATATTATTTCCATAGGGGCTAAAGGCTATAGGAATGATTGGTACCTGTGCCTTGATTGCTGTTACAAAGGGACCCTTTTTGAAAGGAAGTACACCTCTACCTCGAGATCTTGTTCCCTCCGGCATAATCCATATTGATAGCTTTTTATTTTTTATGGCATTTGCAGCTTCATCCATTGTTTCAAAAGCTTTTTTTTTATTTGATCTATCTATTAAAATATTTCCAGTAAGCCAAAAAAATTGACCAAAGAAGGGGAGGTAAATAATTGAACGCTTACCAATTGTAACGGTATAATGAGGAACGGTGTAAGAGCCTGGAAAAATATCTAAGTTGTCCTGGTGATTGCTTATAAAAACACAAGGTCTATACTTATCCAAGATATCTTTATTTCTCAATTCAATTTTAATTCCTAAGAAATGTCTTCCAAAGCTTAGGATATTTGTAGCGATTTTAATATTTCTAGTATCAAAAGGACGTATCACGCTGACGCAAATTCCAATCAAGCAAGAAAATCCTACCCAGATTGTTGTCGTAAGTATTTTAAAAAAATAAAGCATTTGAACCTTGGGCTTTAATTATTCAATGGTAAAAAGCTTTCATTTGTCTCAATATCTTTATTTTCCAATTCACGATCTTCGTCAGTTATTCTTAAATCGTACGATCTATTTGAAATACGACTTTGAATCGAAGTCAATTCCTTGTATAGCGCTCTGTAATTCAACGAACCTTTTTCGACACTAATGGGATTTAAATCTTTGCCACTCATTTCTAATTTTACGTATACTAATTCATTTAATTTATCTTTTGGTAAAAGAGAAATCAAAAAACCAACTCCAATTCTATCAAAAAGTCCAAACTCGTTAAGTCCAACTAATTTCGTGAGCATCGTCTCAGCATTATTGTCTTCATTTTTCAAAATCTTAGATATTGATCGTGCTAGAAGATTTAATTGAGAAATTTTTATAAATCGACTTATGAATAGGAAATCTTTCAAGTTATCTAAAGCAGTGTCACTTTTAGACATGTCAATAACATGAACCTGTTGACGTTCGTCGACATAATCAATTAATTTTTTTCTCAATTCTTCTTCTGGTATATTTTTTAAAAAAGGAAATCCTTGAGCTTTTAAAATGAGTTGGAGGAATATTCGCGAGTCAGTTTTCTTGATGCCATCTCTCCAATCGTCAAAATTAATTTCACCAAGCATGCTTGTTGGTATCTGCCCTAGCAGAAACTTTTCTACAGCTTTTTGCTCTGAAGACGTAAAATAACGATCTTTTCTTTCATAAGTAAAACCGACTTCGGGATTTTTCTCTTTTGAATCTTCAAGATTAAATCTTGGGATCAAGCCAAAGTTATTTTGAAATGATTGATCCTTGAGATCAAAAATCCACTTCTGACCTAAATGCGTCTCCATGTAGCGAGAGTATGTTGGGTAGAAAAACTCTAAGTTTTTTTCATTTTTATCAATGAAAGTTACTTTGCTTTCAGTGTAGGTGCTATCTTTTTGATAACTTGACAATAAAAGTGAAAGCTTTATGTGTCTTGCATGGCCAGTTGAACTATTAAATCCTTTAAAGATTCTTTGGATTCTCTTTTTAACAGGATCAAGATCTTTGTCCTCATTTGCAATTTGATCAGCTTTTTCATAGCTTGAAATTAACTTATCTTTTAATTCTTTTGCATTTAAAATTTGCTCCGTCACTAGAATGTCTTTAAACTTAAATGACGAATTTAAAATTTGATCATAAGCCTCTTGAGCTTTTTGATCACTTAAATCAAAGATATAGTCGAGAATAAATTGTGACTGTGGTGTTTTACTGAAGCCCAATTTAATAAGGTCTTTTTCAAATACTTTTTCGATTTGCTTGTTTATAATTTGGATAGCACAGAAATCAAAATTCATTCCCATTGAGTAATTACTTCCAGTGCCTCTGGAGCGCTGAGTGATTAATTTCAATCGAACATGGGTATCATCTAATTTAAATACTTGAATTGTAAATTCACCGCTAATAACTCCGTAAATGCTTGCACTGGCATTTACAATAACAGGTAGTGCATATGAAGTTGAATTAGATAGAGATACTCCGATATTTAAATTGGCAGGCATGCTTACAAAATCGCCTTTATTAAGATTCTTTAAGGCAAGCTTCGCAGTCAATGGCAGTTTTAATGGAGTATATGGAATTGAGAGAATGGCCTCTTTTTTAGTGGGAAATTGGCGAACAAAGAAAAAACTGTTATTTCGACTAACTGAAAATGAAAATGGAATATCAACCAATTCTTTCAGGACTTCTCCGACATTTATTCCTGCGTTGAGATCCCATTTGTCTATTCGAGTGTAAAATTTGTTTATATAAGAAGACTGTACATCGTAGCTATACTTTGTAGAAAGATTAACACCATCAATTAAATTTATATCGCCAAGATTGGCTCCAAAATTTATATCTTGATTGGCGATAATTTCTTTAACTTTTTTCTGTGCTTCTTTGCGATCAAAAAGTTCATTCAGTCCATCTGCTTTTACCACAGGAGCGTTAAAGCCTAGTGAAGTAAGTACAAGCGCAAGTACAAAGGTAGATTTTTTCATAAAATTTTTCCTAATAATCAATGAATGGACTTTTGAACATACTAATCGATCTAGGATGCAAGGCGCCAAAAAAGCATCTTACCCTGTATTTTTTACTAGGAGTCGCCCATCAACTTTGATACACTTTCGGGCACATATGGAATTCATTCAACCCATTCTTCAGGTAGCTACTGACCCATTAAGCTTTTTTCAATTTTTTGGCTATATTGGTCTTTCTCTTATTTTGTTTGCTGAAACTGGTCTTTTTGGATTTTTCCTTCCTGGTGACTCGTTGCTTTTGACCTTAGGATTAATTGCCTCTCAAGGCGATATTGATATTGCCATCTTGATCCCTTCATTAATCCTGGCAACTGTTCTGGGTGACAATTTTAGCTATTTTTTGGGTCGCAAGTACTCGGAATCGGTAAGAAAAAATATAAGTAGATTTTATCTAGAAGAAAAGCACCTAGAGATGGCCCATAAGTATTACGGTCGACATGGCGGTAAAACCATTCTCTTTTGTAAATTTATAGCCTTCGTGCGAACCTTTGCACCCTTTGTAGCGGGGACTAGTCGGATGGACTACGTTCGCTTCCTGATTTTTGATGTTGCCGGAGCAACTTTGTGGGTAGGAGGTATTGTTGGACTTTCGTATCATCTAGGTCAGTTTGTTCATTTCGATATTAAACATTACTTTCATTATTTTGTTATATTCTTAGGTTTTTTGCTAATCTCGCCCTTTGTCTTTAAAGTTTTTAAAAATAAGGCATAATGTAAATACATAAATTTCAAGGATCTAAATATGAGCGCTTCAAGTAATCTACAACTCACGATTAAAGGTGATCAGCACCGGTATTTTAGAGATGATGAATTTTGGAAAGTTATTCCTGCCTGGAAAGATGTAACTCGTGAAGAATTCTCGGATCACATGTGGCAAATGAAATATTCTATAAAAAAAGTTGATCAAGTTCGCACTGTTTTAGGTGATTTGTGTTCAGAAGAGTTTTATCAAGACATGATTGCGGGCCAACACAAAACTCCCATGAACATCAGAATTACTCCCTATATATTTGCGTTGATAGATTGGAGTGATCCTGTAAATGATCCAATCAGGAAACAATTCCTCCCTATCGGCAGTCAATTTCTTGAAGATCATCCATACTATAAAGCAGATTCTTTACATGAAGATGTTGACTCTCCAGTTCCAACCATTACACATCGCTACCATGATAAGGTTTTATTTTTACCAACAACTATTTGTCCGGTTTACTGTTCTTATTGCACGCGTTCCAGATTAATTGGTGGTTCAACAGAAGCAGTAGAAAAGGAGACCTATGGTGTAAATCAAGCTCGTATGGACGTCGCCTTTGATTACATCAGACAACATGATTCAATTGAAGATGTAGTTATTTCCGGAGGGGATGCCTTTATGCTCACTCCGAAACAACTGACTTTTATAGGTGAAAATCTTCTCAATATTCCTCATATCCGAAGGCTTAGATTCGCAACGAAAGGCATTGCAATTTATCCTCAAAAAGTAACATCAGATCACGAATGGTTTAATGCCCTTAATGACCTACATAAAAAAGGTAGGTCTATGGGGAAATCGGTTGTAATTCATACTCATTTTTCTTCACCTAGAGAAGTAACAATGTTTTCCAAGTTGGCAATGGATCGTCTTTTTGCAGAAGGAATTATTGTAAGAAATCAAGCCGTTCTTCAAGAGGGCGTCAATGACAACATTAATGATATGGTGCTTTTAATTAAGCAAATGAGCTATATGAATATTCAGCCCTATTATGTCTACATTCATGACATGGTTCCTGGATGCGAACATTTTAGAACGACAATTGCTGAAAGTGAAGCACTTGAAAAAGCGGTTAGGGGAACGACTGCAGGCTTTAATACTCCCACTTTTGTATGTGATGCTCCCGGCGGTGGAGGTAAGCGACATGTGGCTTCCTATGAATATTACGACCGAGAAAATGGCATTTCTGTTTGGAGCGCTCCAAATGTTAAGCCCGGAGAAGTGTTCTTTTATTTTGATCCAATAAGAAAGCTTTCTAAAGAAGCTCAAGAGCGCTGGGCAGATCCAAATATGCGCGATCAAATGATTGCTGAAGCCAAAAGAAAAGCCGGGTATTAGCATTTTTAAGAGTTTTGTCGATCCGAACTTCTTCTATTGGTATTGCTTTCAATGTTACTTAATAAAATAGGGTAGCGTGTGATTACTTTTGAAAAACTTTCTTTTGTTAATTTATAAAGATCGCAATATCCTAATGATTGAACATTTGCAGTTCTTTTAGTTTCTTTAATGAGCGCAATTTCTCCAAATATTTGACCATCGTGAAGTGTCGCAATACGCTCTCCACTTTCAAGATAAATATCCACATTCCCATGTGCCAAAATAAACATCTCTTCACCAATGTCCCCATTTTTGATAATTAGGTCACCCGGAGAAGAGTAAATTTGATCAAGATGTGTCGCTACTTCTTTTAGACAATCATGGGGACAATTTTTAAAAATTGAAAGTGAACTAATTAATTTGATTTTCATATAGATTTGCATTTCTTGCTGAAGAGCATGGGGTAGATCAGCAATAATCTTATCTTCGTTGTCGCTGAAGCGTTTTGAATATAAATGGGTGTAGTGATTAATGGCCGAATCTTGGAGCTTGTCGGGTATTTTATAATGTTTCATAAACATCATTAAATCACTCAATTTTTCCCTTGATTGCTCTTTATGTCGATCTGCACTCACCAAGACTCTAGAAATATTTCCAATAACAACACCATACATACCAACACCAATAATCATGATAAAACAGGTAAAAATTCGGCCGATATTGTCAGTGGGAGTTATATCTCCATAACCAATGGTCGTAAGAGTTGTCAAGGCCCAGTAAAAAGCTTTTATATAGTAACTAGTAACATCTATGTCCTTACTTATGGGATAAATATATATCCAACCACATGAAATCCAATTTACAACCATAAGGAAACCTAAAAAAATGGATTGAATACGAAAAAGTCTTGGAACAATTGTAATGTGCTCGAGTAAGTAATAAACCTTCACGACCCTAATCATTCTCATAAAACGAAATGCAGTAAAAAAAAGATGATCCCCAAAAAAATAAGATAATAAATCAAATGGAATAAATGAAAGTACATCAACCAAAATCATCACAGTGGAAGAAAAGGTGAATTCATCTTTAAATAATTTCTCATTTCTTTTAGTTTTAAATTTTTTCTTATCGTACAAATGATAAAGTAAATCTGCAAAAAATAGCAACGAGATGACACAATCAACGACTAGTTGCCAATTTTGTATTTTGGTTCTAAAAACAAAACTAAAAGGCGCTTCCATAGCTGTGAAACAAGCGGCCCAAAAAATAATGGCCAACCAAAGAAATTCTTTCGTATTGAGATGCTTTTTAATCATATGGTTGGATATCGGAAAATGTTGGATAAAGCTTTAAAGCAATACTTGACAGAGAAAATATTAAAATCACAATAGAAGTATAAGTTAATAGTTCTTCGGAGAAAGATTTATGAAGCGATTATTTTTATTTTTAATGGTAAATGTTTTAATTGTTGCCTCGATCTCAATCCTGACCTCACTTCTCGGGATTGGCCACTATATAGCTCACGCTGGCATTCAGTATGGAAGCCTCATGTTGTTTTGTTTCATTTGGGGTATGGGTGGATCCTTTATTTCATTAATGCTTTCTAAAGTTATGGCCAAATGGCTAATGGGCGTACAATTAGTAACTCTTCAGGGACCGCATCGTAATTTAGTTGAGACTGTCCATCGATTGGCCCGAAGAGCAGGACTAACTGAACTTCCAGAAGTTGGAATTTATCAATCGTCAGAACTTAATGCTTTTGCAACTGGTCCCTCAAAAAATAATTCGCTTGTCGCTGTATCTTCAGGTCTTATGGCCCGAATGAGTGATGATGAAATAGAAGGAGTACTTTCACACGAAGTTGCCCACATTGCCAACGGAGACATGGTGACCATGACCCTTATTCAGGGAATTGTTAATGCCTTTGTTATGTTTTTCTCAAGAGTCCTTGCTTTCTTCATTTCTCAAACAATGAGAGGAAATGACGAACGTGAGCAAGGTCCAAACCCATTGGTACACATGCTACTTGTATTGTTTTTTGACATTATTTTCGGAATACTAGCAGCTCCATTGGTGGCTTGGTTTTCTCGTTACCGAGAATTTCGCGCCGATAAAGGCGGAGCAGACCTAGGAGGAAAAGTTAAAATGATCGCCGCTTTAGAGGCTTTAAAAAATGCCTACCCGGAAATGGTAGAATCAAAAATTGAATCTGATCCAAATTTTAAATCAATGCAAATTAGTTCAAAAGGATCATTATTAAGGATATTTTCTTCACATCCCCCGCTAGAGGAAAGAATAGAGATCCTTAAAAAAAGTATTTAAGTTAAAGTTTTAGAGGAAGTTTATCTCTATTATCTTGAAAGCTATTTAAAATTTCGTCCATAACTTCTGCAACACTTGGAATCGTCTTGATTTGGCTTACCGCTTGTCCTACCTCTAATTCACCATTGGCAGTATCTCCTTCAAGCATGCCAAGTTTTGCCCGAAATTTCCCTAAATGTTCATTAAGTTTTAGAACTAATTCTTCATTTAAGTACTTATCTTCAATGTCTTGTAATTCTTGTGAGAAATTATTTTCAAAAAGTCTTACAGGAATAGTAGCTTTCATAAATACTTTTGTTGAATTTGATTTAGCATTTAACAGTAACTGTTTAAAATTATCATGGGCACTGGATTCTTTAGTTAATAAAAATCTAGTGCCCATCTGAACCCCATCAGCACCTAATGCCATAGCAGCTAAAACTCCACGTCCATCTACTATGCCACCTGCTGCGATAAGGGGAATTTTAATTGCATCACGCACCTGGGGAATAAGCGAAAAAGTTGTGATTTCATCCCTTCCGTTATGTCCTCCAGCTTCAAAGCCCTCTGCAACAATAGCGTCAACATTTGCTTCCTGGCACTTAATGGCCAGCTCTGGAGAGCTTGTGACATGAATAACTAGAGCACCCTTATCTTTTAAGAAGTTTGTAAATTTTTTGGGACTACCAGCTGAAGTAAAAAATATTTTGATCCCTAATTCTAATGCGCAATTTATTTGATCTTCAGCTTTATCATAAAGAAGAGGTATATTTACACCAAAAGGCTTTTTCGTAAGTCCTTGTGCTTTTAAAATATGATACTTTAATAAATCGGGCTTCATGGATCCTGCCCCAATTAATCCTAAACCACCACTTTCGGAAACGGCAGCAGCTAATTTTCCACCGGATACCCAAACCATACCGCCCTGAATAATGGGATATTGGATATTAAAAAGTGAAGTCACTTTATTCATATTTAAAAATTCTTTTTCTTAAGAGTATTCTCAAGAGATTTAATCAGTAAGAACATCTCGGGGCCTGGATATCTTTTAAATAATTCATCAGTGATAGGTTTTGGTTCACCACCAAGTTCTTTGAAACGAATAAGTTCTAGAACAAAATTGTGAGCGATTATAAATATTTTAGAAAGCATTGGAAGTGTATCAATTGAATTAGAAAAGCCATTTCCATTGCTAGCACCATGATGATTTTTGATAATTTCGTCAGATCCAGTTGGAGCTTCAGGATGTTTTCGAAGAAGATTAGCTGCATCAAGAGCATGATTAAATACTTTATCCCATTCTTTATCCGGTAGTGCCGCTTGCTCAAGTTCCTCATTAGAATTTATTTTAGATAAGAACTCATCATCTGTTAAAAATATATCGTGAAAAAAAGAGGCGTAAGCAATTTTCTCAAAAGCTTTGTCATCTTTAATTTTTAAATTTTTTACCATCTCGCTGGCCACAACAGAATTCATGTGGCTTCTTTGAAATAACAATCCAGTATCTGAATTAATTAATTTATGCAACAATCCAGACATTTCTGGTGATTTTTCAAAATTTTTTACCATGTTTTGTATGATAACTTCAGTTAATTGTATTGTTTCTGAGGTAAAACCTAATTTTAAAACTTCTCTGACTGCAATATCGTAAGATTCCCCCATGATCTGAATCTTTTGATTAATTTCTAAATGAGGGTTCTCCATTTTATTAACAAGTTGATTTGACAAGTAAGTTGCAAAATTATTCTTAGCATCTTTTGGAATATAGAGATCATCTAAGCCTTGCTGAATATATCGATGAATAGAATCTTTTGAGAAATTATCTCCATTGTGAATACGTTTAATATACTGATATTCAGTTGGTGATTTTTTAATTCGAATAAATACGTCGCAGTTCACATTATCTAAATTTAGAAAGTAGCGAACTGGAATAGGGACATAATCGGGGAGGATTCTACGAGCGATGACAGAATCATTAATTCCCAAAATTTTTGCCGTAATTTTTACTACTTGTTCCCAGTTTTTAGGATCAGAAATGTGCAATACATTATCAAAGGATTTAGCATTAGAGCCAAGGACAATAAGATTAGTATTTAATTTATTGGCAATGATGTAATTTTCGATGAGCTGTGCAGTCGGTTCATTTCTAACAGCTTGATTCGTCACAATGAGATCAACAGTTGGTAAAATTGATAACAAGTTGATGGTATCAACAGCATTGTGTCTATGAATTAAATCAACACCTAAATATGTTGTTAAATTAATTGAAATTAAATCATTCAATGTTTTGTTGGACTCAATTAAGATTACTTGCGCCATATAATAAACCCCATATGACTATATTAAATCATTTATCATGTATTTCAAGTGAGGGAGATCTCAACAGTTGTTGTGCTAATTCTGGCGCTATTTCTCCAAGCAAACTAGCTTTTGTCATTGTTTTTTTATTGGCGAAACCTTTAGCATTTTCAATAATCCAACCCGCCGCCACAAGAGATTTTCTGATGCTGATGGAGGAAGAGTATGTGGCAAGCGAAACATTTTGGTTGGAGATCGATTTTAAAAATTGAAACCATTCCACACTCCAAAGGTCAGGATTCTTTTTTGGTGAAAAGGGATCTTGAAATATAACATCTACCATATTAAGTAAATTTGAATGAAATGCTTTAGGCAAACTTTTGCGACCATCACCAATAAAAATAAATGCATTAATTGATTTTTGGGCAGAGGTGATCTGATAATAAGTAAGAGATTTTTCAATCAGAACTTGATATTTATGGCCGTTGAAAGTGTTTTTCAGCGACCAAAGCAAAAAATCTTCATCAATCTCAATTGAGTAATAGTTGACTATCGATGTTGATTTCGTGTTGGAGGCCAATTGATCCATTAAAGCTTTTAGCCCAATACCTACACCAAAACCAACGTCTAATACATTAAAATTAATATTATGATTTAAACGCTCTTGAACTTTGCAACCATGTATATAATTATGAAGAGTTTCTTCGTAGGCACCTGATAGATTGTGACAGGATTCATTGAAATACTCCGACCAAACTGTTTTTGTCAAATCTTCTGTTTCAATAATTTTATAGTTTCCTAATTTGCCTGTGAATTCTGTCAATTTTTTTTCTCTCGAACCGATAGTAAATATTATGCAAAAACCTTCTGGTTTATTTTTAATATTATACTTTACTTTGATCTTGTCTAGCTGTGGACAAAATCAAGAAGATGCTACGACAAGTTTTAGTACTACCGCCATTATTGCACAGACTCGCTCACTCAATAACACTGAAAGAATTATTGCGACTAGAATCTGTTACGCTTATCAATCAAAATCGAAAAAGTTTAATACATCTGAATTTTTAGGCACTAATTTTTCATTTAAAACAAATGGAACTGATTGCCAAGATACAAAAAAAACTCAGAGCGTAAGTACGACCTTAAAATCAGATTCGGGAACCAATTTATATTATGATCCTTCCAATTTATCTTCAAATTCAAAATTTTATAAAAAAGTTCAAACTGATTCTTCAGGCTATTTATCCAATATTTGTCGAAAAATATTTAATAACGAAGTGATAAGCAATACCGCAATACAGGCCAATTACAAAATACAAATTACTTTTTTTCGAGATACATTGGATGGATATTACCTACAGTACTACGCTAAGCAATCAGAAAATGTTTACAAAATTGAGAGTGCAGACAAAATTAAAGTATTAACTCAAGTAGATTATACAAATGGTAAGATTTTAGGTATGGATATGTCATTTTCTGGTCAAAAAGTATGTACTGACTCAACCAAATTTTCAAACTTTGAACAAAGTTTTATTTCTCATTAGAATATTTAATTATTTTATTTAAGGTCTCAACTGAAAGTACAGTTCCTGAATCACCAGTATTTTCTTTCAAACCAGCGTTCTTGGCATTTTTTAGTATTTCTCGATTCGCATCAGCATCAACATTTTGGATATTTTTGGCTCCATTATTTAATTCCTGATAAAGTGAAGCAACGTTTCTTGATCTAGAACCGCCATTATCGATCTCAAGATAAGATGAAACGATATTGTTAAAATGAACTAATTGTTTTAAGTCATCAGCGCGACTGGCAATTTCATTTCGTATACTTGCTAGTTTCGTCTGGTCTGGAGTTGAAACAGAATTGTCTTTAACAGATGTATGATTTTCTATTTTTTGGGCCATATCATCGATGATGGCTTGACGTTCATTTTTATAACGATTGGCAATTTCTAGTTTTACTTCGTCTAGTGATTTTTTGTCTTTTGTCATTACACTTATTTTTGAATCATCGTAGCCCTCTTGCTTTAGGTATTTGACAACTTCATCTTTATTACTCAATTTATCATTTAAAGTCTCCTCAAGTGCATATTGGCGTAGAGCAAATTCGGCCATATTTTTTTCTTTTTCAGTTGAATCTGTACTAATAAATTTTTTGCATGTTTCAGAATCCACAATTTTGTCATTATCATCTAAACACTTTTTCATTTCTTTATTTAAATCATCATTTTTTTTCTGATATGAGGATTCAACTTCACTCGAAGATAATGTTGTGGTGGCATCATTATTATTTTTATCAGTAATGGTCACTTTTCGAACATTTTTAATTTCTATTCCCGCAACACTGCGATTAGCCTTGTCGTTGAAAAATTTTGAAATTTCTTCCGTTGCAATAAGATTTTTTCGGGCAGATTTGACATAATCCATTATTAGGCATGCTTTGGTTTTACTTCTCGACATTTGGTCTTTATTTTCACCAAACTCACTTTCAGCGGCATAACAGACACTACTGATAGACCCTATACACTGAGACCATTTAGCTGAATCAGTATTAACATTTTTATCAGTAGAATTTGTTAGATTAGCCGATTTTAGAGACTTTACGTTTTCAGCGATATTATTTTTTGACTCAGATTCGTCTTTACCAATTAAGCAAAGTTTGCAAGCCATTGGGTTATTGTTGCTATCAGTACATTTTTTTTCATTTGAATCAATACAATCAAGTCCATTTGATGTTGGTGCAACTTCAAGGCAGTAGGAGGTAAAAGAACTGACAATCGTCTTACCTAATTCAGTTTTATAAAGTTCATTAAATTTAGCATGATCAACTAGCGCCACACTTTTAGAATCTTTTTGAGCTTTTTCATCACCGTAAAGTGCTTCATCTAATTTTTTTTGAAAAACTTTGGAAAGTTCAATAACGGCTGGATCACTCATGTAATCAGCACCAAGTTGTTTGGATTTACTAGTTAAATTCAATGTACCTGAACCTTGAGGACTTGCTGGAGAACGACTTGTATTTCCAGTTTGAGAAAGCTTGGTTTCCTCTTGAGCATAGAGATTTTTAACCTCTTTACGATCATCAGCACTCAAAGGAGCGATTCCCTTAGCAGAATCACCATCCCAAAGACATTTAGATATTGCGCTTAAATCATTTTGAAGCTTACTCTTGCAGTCTTGATATTGCTTATTGACTCCACTGATGGTCAATATTTTTTCAAGTGCACCTGAATTGTTTCCATCCTGCTTAATTTCATTATAAACTTCGGCTTTGGTGGCACAAAAAGCAGTGCTGGATATTAGTAAAGTGAAAGATAAAATCGAGCTATATATGGGCTTCATCATACGTCCAATAGTTTATCAGACTTGTCGGTTTATCCGAAAAAAACTGTAATTTTGCCAAAATTCATTAGTGTATATGCCACATAATAGTGGCATTTATTTTTTGGATTTTTTAAGGAAGCCTAAACCAAAAACTGGACTCTCCGAAAGCTTTTGGCGACGTTTGTTATATTCTTCCGTGGTTTTCACTGAAGCATGTCCGACATCTTTAGAAATTTTATAGAGATCGATTCCGTTTTCAAGGGCCGATCCGATATAACTAGCACGCGCTGAGTGGGGTGAGATTTTCTGATGTATACCAGCTTTTTTACACCAAGATTTTACGATATAATCAACTGACTTAGGGTTAAGAGGCTTGATGATATGTTGTGGCTCAATTGGATTTCTAGAAGGTCTAAAAATCCAATCTTCTAGGTGAAGTTCATCACCTGTAGACTTTAAATAATCTAGATAATCATTTATAACTTGGGCACATTTAGGATGAATAACCTTAGTAAGCTGTTTGCCACCTTTGGCACGAATTTCAATAAGGTTAAAACCGTCTTGAACCTTAAAATTTTTAAGCCGTAAGTTAATTAACTCCGCTTTTCTTATTCCAGTGGTAAAAAGGGTGTAAATCACTGCACGGTGAAGCAGCCCCGGTCCTTTTAAATCTTCTAGCAAGCTAAAAAGGTGGGCAATTTGATCATCACTAAGATCATTTGTTGGACTTAGGACATCTTGACGAGGTCTCTTAATGGAAGTGCATGGATTAAAAGTAAGTATATTCTTTTCAACTAAAAAATCAAAAAAACTAGAGTTTGCCGCAAGTTTTCTATTTACAGTTTTTGGTGCGTTGTTTGAGTCAGTCAACCAATTTCGAAAGGCTACAATATGAACTCTTTTAATATCGCAATAACCACTTACCTGCTTAAAATGATCACCTAAGAATTCAAAAAATTGATTAATGTCAATACGGTATGATTTACGAGTATGTGGTGATTGAAAATTGTGAAAAAATTCATACTCAAGCTCGGAATTAAATGAACTTTTTGTAGTTAAAATAGATAGTTCTGTTGGAGATTTTTTCAAAATTTGATTCATTTATCTACTATTCTACAAGACTCCATATATAATGAAAGCAGGAAAAAATGAACTAAAAGGGGAGAGCTAGCTTGAAGTTTGAAAACACCATTAGTGTGGCGATTTTGATGAATAATGCACAAGAGGCGAGTGATCTGGCCGAAGAAATGGATCGTTACTCCAGAAATTTTATTACCCATGAACTTAACAGCTTTGATCAATTCGTCGAGCTGATTGAATCAATGACTATTGATTGTTTTTATTTAGATTGGAATTATATCAATTTATCAATAATTGATGTTGTTGAAAAATTAAGAAACAGTAAAAAACATCGAAGATCTGCTATTTTTATCGTAACTGATTCTCATCAATCTCAGATTCCATTGCAATATTCGGCCTTGCAGATTGATATGATTTTAACTAAACCAATTGCTAAAGAAATGGTTGCCCAAGCTTGTAAGAAAAGCGTTGCTAAAAAAATGAATCAAATCATACCAGAAGATTTTAATGTCATGATCCTCGACAATAACCCTGAGATAATTGAATTGATGACAGGGCATCTCGAACAGATGAATCATCATCGATTCAAGTCGGCAACTTCAATTAAAGAAGCTAAAAATCTTCTGATGAAAAATGACTTTGATCTTTTTTTGTTGGATTGGAATTTAGATGATGGAACGTGTATTGATCTAATTGAATTTTTGCGATCAAATCCGGACAGAACACGCTTGATTAATTCTTTAGTCATGGTTATTACCGGAAGAGATGATGTTGACGATATTATGACTTTACTTCGATATAACGTTAAGGATCATATTATTAAGCCTTTCAATTATGATGAATTTGAAGAAAAACTAATCTATGGACTAGATCGCCACGTTAAAACGCTATCCAAATAGCTTCTACCAGATAACTTCCATTATCGGGTAGATGATTTTAAGCTTTTTAAAGACCTTTCGTTGCGCCAAAATGACAAAATTTTGATACATTTTCTACAACCCTTGTTACAATAGATCAAAAGGTTTTTAGCAACTTATAATTGAACAAAATTTGGAGGTTCAACATGAATTTCGCTCTTTTCACATTACCTGGCGCAGAAATGTTATTTCGCTGGATTCATTACTTTGCTGGAGTTATTTGGATCGGAATGCTTTATTATTTTAACTTTGTTCAGGGAGAATGGTTTAAAGAATTAGATGCTGATGAAAAAATTAAATCGGCCCGTGGAATTGCCGTGAGAACTCTTGTTCCAAGGGCTCTGGCCTGGTTTAGATATGGCGCTCTTTTTACATTTGTTTCAGGTGTGATTATTATGGGATTAAAGGGTCACGGTATGGGCTCAGCAATGTTTACAACTTCATGGTGGGCCTATATCGCCACAGGAGCTGCCTTTGGTACAGTTATGTTTTTAAATGTTTGGCTTGTCATCTGGCCAAATCAAAAAATTGTAATAGCTTCTGCTAAACAAGTTGCTGGTGGCGGTGCTGCACTACCTGAAGCCGCCGGTGCTGCGGCTAAAGCGGGTTTGGCCTCAAGACACAATACTCTTTTTTCTTTGCCTATGCTCTTTTTAATGGGAGCAGCTTCTCACCTACCTTCTCAAGTAAATCCAGATTTTAATGGCTGGAGATTGGCCATTGCTATCGCGCTTATTCTTGGAGGATTAGAATTTAATGCACTCAAGGGTAAAACAGATAATCTTAAAATTACATCAATTATGGGTGTGACTCATATGGGAGTTGTTTTAACATTTATCCTTTACTTCTTAATTGAGGCTTTGACTAAATGATTTTATCGACTCACTTAGTTCGAACTAACAGAAAACAAAGAGCAAGTTCATTGCTCTTTGTTTTCTGTTTATTTTTAATCATAAGCTGTAATAAAGAAGTAACTAGACCACTAACGGCATTAGAAGCCAGAGGCAAATCAAGTTATATGTCCAATTGTATAGCTTGCCATAATCCTGACCCTCGCCTAAGCGGAAGTATCGGGCCTGATGTGGCGAATTCATCATTTGAACTTTTATCTGCTAGAATCTTGAGAAAAACTTATCCTCCTGGCTATAAACCAAAAAGAGAAACGGCCGTCATGCCAGCCTTACCGATGCTAGAAAATGATATTCCAGCAATTCATGCTTACTTAAACAGTTTTAAAAACTGATTGAACATATTTCTTAATTTCAGCCACGGAAATTATTTTAATTTTATATTTTTTAGAAAATTCCAAAAGATCATCTTTTTTCAAAGTCTCACCAAATTCGTTTAAAGTTTCACATAAAACACCGACTTCTGTAAGACCTGCTAATTTTAATAAATCAATTGCCGCTTCAGTATGACCGGCCCTAACCAGGACACCTTTATCATGGGCGATAAGTGGAAAAACATGCCCCGGTCTTTCAAAGTCAGAAGCTACTGAATCGAGATCACTCAATTTTTTCATCGTTACAACTTTATCATTGGAACTTATTCCAGTGTGCGTGCCTTCAATCGCATCAATGCTTACTGTAAATGCGGTAATAAAAGTTCCCTCATTATCTGGTACCATAAGAGGTAATTTTAGTTTATCTGCAATAGTCTTGCTTATAGGATTAGTGATAAGTCCCCTAGCATGATTGATTAAAAAATTGATTTTATCCTTTGTAACAAATGTAGCGGCCATTAAAAGATCTGCTTCATTTTCTCTATCATCATCATCTGTAACCAGAATAAAATGTCCAGCCTTTAAATCTTCTAAAATTTCAAAAATCAATTCACTCATGCCATCGTTATACTAGGGATGAAACAATAAGTGAATGGAAGGTTTTGGAGTTTCTAAGCCTTTTTTATAGTTTTTGTACAACTCAAGGTCTTTACTTATGAAATCATCAATTACTGCATATATCTCTTTTGGAGTCATTGGATGATCATATTCAATTGAATGTAATTCTAAATTTTTATAAATAGTTTCACCAATTTTATCTAGTACCATAAAAACTTCAAGTTGAGTTGGGCCCATATTAAGTGGAAATTTTTTTTCAATAAATTTTTTAATTAGTGGAGATCTTCGAAGTAACCAATACACTTTTGACTGGGTATCCATCTTTAAATTACCATCGAAACGGTAACCTTCGTGATCCATTTTCTCAAAAATCTTCGTTAAGATGAAATCTTTAAAGCGAGATTCTTCAAGTTTTTTTGGGTTTCTCCATTCCGCAACTAATTCAAAATCAGGATCTAGCTGTATATCACCTGGAGCAAAAACATCAGTAGTTTCAACAGAATCTTTTTTGAGGGGGACTCCAATTGTATTTAGAAAAGGAATCATCCCTTCAGAAAAATGAGACTTAAATTTGGGTATATAATCACTTTGAGGATTGGCCAACTTAAAGCCCGCTGAAATAATCTCAGAACAGTAAAGTCGAGAATCATCTTTATAATTCATAGAAAAGTCATATTCAACATTCTTACCAGAATCTTGATATTTTTTAACTCTATTAAAAATAGCTTTTGAAGCTTCATTGGCCAAAGCTTGATCTTTATGACGAAAAACGACAGTTCTTACATTTTTTTCCTCAAGATGATCTTTAAAAGGCGCAGTAACACTTCCAATTTCAATATGTGCTTCAGTCGTAAACATTTGAGTTGAGGTTGGCTCACGATATACAAAGCTCAAATGTGAAAATTGATAATCACTTACTGCAATTCTTGCAATCGCAGCTGAACTATAAGCATTTCCTCTTGAAAGTATAACGTCACCAGACTTTAAATCTTCATATGATTTAAAATCACTCGCATATTTTGGATTTATTAACAAATTGGGAAATTCTCCTTTTAGGTTAACAAAATCAGAAGTTGAAGAGCCATCTTTTTCAAAATGTAATTCTACTAAGTAATCTTCTATGTATCTTAAAGCTCTTAAAACATCCTGAGCTGCACTTAAACATTGATTGTCCACAATCTTATTATTTTTAAACTTTTTAAATGAGTCTTTGATCGCCAATCGAGTTTCAAATGAAGTTTGGATGTCTTCATCAATCGATTTAATATCAGTTGTATCAAAGTAGGTCGAAACGCCGGCAGTATTTAATAATCTCTGATAAAGTTTGTTAAAATTTTTTGAGCACTCTAGTGAATCAACGCCAATATACTGGGAAGCTAAAATTGCATCTCGGTTAGCTTCAGCAACTATAGTTTCTCTTTCTGATGCCGGCCGACGAGATCTCCATAGTGAGCAACTACTTAAAACTAAGCATAACAAGACTATAAATGAAGTTGGTTTTTTAAACATGAGTTTTTCCTCTTAAATCAAGACGGCTTTTACACTATTATTCTAGAGAAAAACTTGGTTTTCCTCTAGGAGGAAATAAATTCTTTTGATCGGGTATTTAGTGGGCCAAAAGAATATGAAGCATTCTTCTTAAAGGCTCAGCCGCTCCCCAGAGTAGCTGGTCCCCCACAGTGAAAGCATTGACAAATTCAGGGCCTATGTTCATTTTACGGATGCGGCCAATGGGAATTTGTAAATTTCCGCTGGTATATTCAGGTGTTAAATATTTCAATGAATCACTTTTGTTATTTGGAACCAACTTAACCCAAGAGTTGTGCTCACGAATCATACTTTCAATTTCATCTAATGGAATATTTTGATTGAGTTTAATCGTCAGTCCTTGAGAGTGACATCTCATTGCAGCAACTCTGACACAAGTGCCATCTATCGGAATGATTTTTTGTGATTGAAGAATTTTATTTGCTTCTACTTCTGCTTTCCATTCTTCGCGACTTTGTCCATTTTCTAATTCAGAGTCAATCCATGGTAAGAGGTTAAAAGCCAAGGGATGACCAAAGTGATTTTTAGGAAAAGAAGCATGACTCAAAAGATTTTTTACTCGTTTTTCAATTATTAAAATTTTCTCAGAGAGATCAAGCCCTTCTTTTAAGACATCATCTGTGACAAATTTCATCTGGCTGAGCAATTCACTCATATGTCGAGCCCCCGCACCAGAAGCAGCTTGATAAGTCATGGATGTGATCCAATCTATTTTTTTATTTTTAAATAGACCTCCGAGGGCGAGCATCATAAGAGACACAGTACAATTGCCGCCAATATAATCCTTTAAGCCCGTCTGAAGTGATTTTTGAATAACATCTAAATTCAACGGATCAAGTACTATAACTGAAGAATTTTCCATACGAAGTGTTGAAGCTGCATCAATCCAATAACCTTTAAAACCTTTTTTGCGTAATTCACCATGAACTGATTTGGTATAATCGCCACCTTGGCAAGTTAAAATAATATCCATTTTTTTCAGTATTTCTAAGTCGTAGGCATCTTGAAGTAAAGGATGGCTATTTTCCAATTGATGGGGATTTTGCAAATTCTTCTGAGAAGTAGAAAAGAAAGTGGTTTCAAAATGAGAAAAATCATTCTCAGCTTTCATTCTCTCCATAAGAACTTGACCAACCATTCCTCTCCATCCAACAATCCCTAACTTCATCATAAAAAACCTCAAATTAACTTTATTTTCGTTTTCACGTTATTTTTTCTCTTTTAGAATGTTTTGTAAAACGGATTATTTTTGTTCAGGATTATTATGTCAGAAAAAATTATAGTTTCGAAATTTGGTGGAACTTCTATGGGTGATGCGGCGAGGATGGTTGGCAGTGCAGAAGTTGCAATAAAGCAAAAAGCTAAAGTCGTAGTTGTGTCAGCAACATCTGGAACGACAAATGATCTAATAGAACTTGCAATTACATCAGAAAAAAGCTCTTGGATAAATGCTCAAACTATTTTGACAAAAATTAAAATTAGACACTTAAAAATAGCCCGAGATTTAGATATGTCTCCTGATAAAATAGATTCACTTAACCAGCTATTTGAAGAATTAGAGTCGATGTCTCGCGGTGTTCATCTTTTGAAAGATTGCTCACTTAAGGCACTAGATTCCATTCAAAGTATAGGTGAACGGCTTTCTTCAATCCTTTTTACAGAAGCTATGAATATAGTTTTAGAAAAACACAAATCAGAATCAAAAGCTCAATGGCTTGATGTTAGAGAGGTATTGTTAACAGATAATCAATTCTCTAAGGCTCGTCCCCTACTCTCTGAAATCAAAGCTCAATGCTTGGAACGCCTTGGAGCTTTAAGGCACAACGATCAAATCTTTATCACTCAAGGTTTTATTGGCAAAACTAAAGATGGAATGACAACTACACTGGGAAGGGGCGGAAGTGATTACTCAGCTGCAATATTGGCCGAAGCTGTTGGTGCAGACATCCTTGAAATATGGACCGATGTTCCTGGAATAGCCACCACTGACCCAAGAATATGTAAAGACGCTCGGGCCATCTCAGAAATATCTTTCAAAGAAGCATCTGAGCTAGCAACTTTTGGAGCCAAAATACTACATCCCGCGACTCTATTACCTGCAATTAGAAGTCATATTCCAGTATTTGTTGGATCGAGTTTTAATCCTGAACAAGGTGGTACATGGGTCAAAAAAGATGTTGAGCAAGCACCTCTAGTAAGGGCCATGGCCTTAAGGAAAAAACAAAGCCTTGTCACCCTTTCTACACCTGAAATGCTCTATTCTCATGGTTTTTTATATCAAATTTTTAAGATATTTAATGATCATAAAGTTAGCATTGATGCCATCACGACTAGTGAGATAAGTGTTTCTTTTACTTTAGATGACTCTACCCTACTAATCAAAGAACTTATTTTTGATTTAGAAAAAATAGCAGAAGTTCAAATCGAAGAGCAATTGGCATTGGTCAGTCTTATTGGAAATAATATTAATCATACATCTGGGCTGGCCCATAAAATTTTTCAGACCATCCCAGATATAAATGTTCGAATGATTTGTTTGGGTGCGAGTAAGCATAATTTTTGTTTTTTAGTTGCAGAAGATTCTGGTGCTGATGTCATTAACCGGCTTCATGATGTATTTATAGGAAATGTCTAATGAAAGTAGCACTTTTAGGTAAAGGTAAAACGGGTGGAAAGGTTTTAGAGCTGCTAGTTGAAAGATGCATCGAGCACACTGTTTTCGATTCAACAAATCAACCAACCCTGGAAAAACTAAAAGAACATGATGTTATGATTTGCTTTTTGTCTGGTGTTGTATTTAATCAATATTTTCAATTATGTTTAGATAGCAAAATTCCTCTGATTTGCGGTTCTACAGGTTTTGATTTTCCGAGCTCGCTTTCGCAAGAATTAAAAGCGAAAAAAATTAAGTGGATTTATGCTACAAACTTCAGCCTTGGAATGAATTTGGTTCAACAAATGATATTAATAATGAAAGAGGCTTCTAAAATTTTCTCTGATTTTAATTTTTCACTTCATGAAATACATCACATTAATAAATTAGATGCTCCATCTGGTACTGCTCTATCTTGGAAACTTTGGCTTGATAGTGATGTTCATATTACTTCTGAAAGAATTGGAGATGTGACAGGAATCCACGAATTAAAATTATCTACACCTTATGAAGAAATTTATTTAAAACATTCGGCGTTGGATCGAAAAATTTTTGCAGAGGGAGCACTTTTTGCAGCAGATAAAATTTTAAACGACAAAACTATTGCCCCGGGACTACATTTGTTTCAAGATGTGGTTCAAAGGGTTTTAAATCAAGGAACGATTAAATGAAAAATTTAAATAAATATCCACTTTGGACAGCTATCGTAACTCCCATGCTTTCTGATTCAAGTGTTGATTATGATTCGTTTGAAAAAATTTTACGTGAACAAGATGCTTCAGGAAATGCAATCGTTATTTTGGGTTCAACCGGTGAGGCGCTAAACTTGGATAAAACCGAATGCAAAAAAATTTTGGAATTTGGACTTTCGCTTAATTTAAATGTTCCACTTATGACAGGCATTGGAGGATTTAATCAAAAAGATACTCTCGAATATGTTCATTATCTAAATACGCTCGCTCTCGATGCTTATCTTGTCGTAACTCCTCTATATGCAAAACCTGGAGAGTTTGGACAAACACAATGGTTTAAGGAGATTTTGGATGCATCCACCAAGCCGTGCATGCTCTACAATGTTCCGGGAAGAACTGGAGTTAAGATGAGCTTTAATGCTGTTAAAAACTTGGCGCATCATAAAAATTTCTGGGCCATAAAAGAAGCATCAGGGTCAGTAGAAGATTTTAAAAAATACAGTGAATCCAATCCAAATGCGCGGGTTTATAGTGGTGATGATGGATTACTTTTTGATTTTTATCCTCACGGCTGCAAAGGTCTAGTTTCTGTTGCATCTAATGCCTGGCCGAAAGAAACTAAAGCCTATGTACTCAAAACACTAGAAGGAAAACTAACCAAAGAAGAAGCTATTATTTGGTCAAAAGCTTGCGATTCTCTTTTTATTGCAGCTAATCCTGTTCCAGTTAAACACCTAATGAAAACTCAAGGCAAAATAAAAACTGACACGATGAGATCTCCTTTGTCTGAAAAAGATCTCATTGACGAATCACCGCTAAATGAAGCCAACAACGCTATCTCAATTTGGTATAAGGAAAATTTATGATGTTTATTTCTAATTGGGAACAAACTTTAATCGACTTAGAAAGTGGAAAAGTTCGATCCGCTAATTTTTTAGATGGTCGATGGGTCGCAAATACCGAAGTTAAAACTCAAATTCTAGAAGCTTTCAAAGCCGGTACCTTAAAAGAAGAAAATGGCTTCGTTGATAAACACAACCTCATGCCTCAAAAATTTAATGTTGAAAGAGGCATTCGGATTGTACCAGGAGGAACATCTGTTCGAAGAGGATCCTACATTGCTAAAGGCGTGATCATAATGCCTCCTAGTTATATAAATGTTGGAGCCTATGTAGATGAAGGTACGATGGTTGATTCACATGTTTTGATCGGTTCTTGTGCCCAAATCGGCAAGAAAGTGCATCTGTCTACGGCAGTGCAAATTGGAGGTGTCCTCGAACCCATCGGCGCCTCGCCAGTTGTTATTGAAGATGAAGCTTTTATTGGTGCGGGGGCAATTATTGTCGAAGGAATTCAAATTAAAAAAAGGGCCGTCATTGCCCCAGGCGTAATACTTTCAAAGGGAATTCCTGTTTACGACCTCGTTCATAATCGCATATTAAACAAGGGTGAACCAATTCCAGAAGGGGCCATAGTTGTTCCAGGAAACCGTCCGGTAAAATCTGACAATATTTGGGCAAAAGAGATTGGACTAACTCTTCAATGTGCCATCATAGTTAAATATCGCGATGATAAAAGTGAGGCATCCTTAATTTTAGAGGATTTTCTTCGTTAGCTACATTTGTGACAGTTCTTTTACATAGCTTAGCTTTTCTACGAGTTAATCTATTGGAAGGAGAACTAACACATGAAACAACCTTACTTGCAAGAAAGCCAAAAACATGAAATTGATTGGGTTAATACTCTTTTTTTAACATTAACTCCGATCGTCGCAATCGTTCTATCCTGGATTTATTTCTCACAACACGGATTGCAAATTTCCATTATTCTTTTAGCAATTGTTTTTTATTATCTAACCGGGATGTCTATCACTGGTGGATATCACCGACTATTTGCTCATCGGGCCTATAAAGCTTCAAACTTGGTTAAATTCATTTATTTATGTTTTGGTGCTGCCGCATTTGAAAACTCTGCACTTAAATGGTGTTCAGATCATCGAATCCATCATCGTCATGTCGATCATGAGGAAGATCCTTACAATATTAAAAAAGGATTTTTATGGGCACATATTGGTTGGATTTTTTTCAAAGAAACTAACAAATCTCCTGAATACCCAAAAGATTTGCTAAATGACAAACTAGTCATGTGGCAAGACCGAAATTATTTATGGTTAGCCGTTTTATTTGGATTTGGACTTCCGACTTTAATTGGGCATTTTTTAGGATCTGCGCTAGGTGGCTTAGCCCTGGCCGGAGTCGCTCGCGTTGTCTTTGTTCATCACTGTACATTTTTTATTAATTCTCTTTGCCACATTGTGGGCTCAAGACCATATACCGATTCAAACACTGCCAGAGATAGCTTTATTATGGCCGTTTTTAGTTATGGCGAAGGCTATCATAATTATCATCATTATTTCCCAAGTGATTATCGCAATGGTGTGCGATGGTATCATTTTGATCCAACTAAGTGGTTAATAAAAGTCCTTTCACTTATTGGATTAACCAATGACTTAAAAAAAGTGCCTGAAAAACTTATTTCTCAGGCAAGAGCTGAAATGTCTATGAAGAAACTACAAATGATATCTAATTGACGTGACAACCTTGCCCGACTTTAATCGTAAGGCAGTTCTCAATACCAGGGTCATTTGGTTATGAAGAAATTGATGGTACCAGTGTCTGGTAATAAATTCAGGCACAACAACCGAAACCAAATCTTTGCCTGATTCAACGTGAACCTGGTCAATATAATCAAGCAAAGGTCCCAGTACAGATCTGTATGGCGAATTTAACACATTTAGCGGAAGTCCCTGTGACCATTTCTCCCAAACTTTAAGCATTTTTTCAGTCGCATCTTTATCAACATCAACGTAACAAACTCTAACATCATCAGAAATAGTTAAAGCATATTGTACCGCCATAACTACGCCGGGGTGTATTCCAGATATAGGAACTATTGTTGTGTATTTCTTTTTATTATTGAGGTCAATATTTTGATGATATGAATCTCTTGCCAACTGGTGCCCAACACCTAGGTAATGTCTTTTAATTTGCTTGAAGAAAAAAACTAAACTTGGAATCAAAAATACAATAATCCAAGCACCATGAATAAATTTAGTAATTGTTATAACAATTAAAACAATGAAGGTAGTGACAGCTCCAATTGCATTGATCACTAAACCCTTTCTCCAGTGCGGCTCTTTAATTTTTTGATGGTGAACTATCATGCCAGCTTGAGAAAGTGTAAATGAAAGAAAAACACCCACAGCGTATAAAGGTATAAGTAAATGGGTTGAGCCCTTAAACAAAATGATTAGTAAAATAGCTGAAAGTGTTAATCCAATAATTCCATTTGAAAAAACTAATCGATCTCCAATGCTTGAGAGCTGGCGAGGCAAAAAGCGATCTTTAGCCAGCAATGAAGATAGTCTTGGAAAATCGGCGTAACTTGTATTAGCAGCTAGTAATAAAATTAAAGCAACGGCGACTTGGGTGGCGTAATATAATATATTCTTACCAAAAACCGAACGAGATAATAGCGACATAACAGTTTGACCATTTTCAGGTATAATGCCGTAAACGTGCGCTAAAAGTGAAATGCCCAAAAAGAAAAATCCTAGTATCGCCGACATCCATATCATAGTGATTTTAGCATTGGTTTGACTGGGCTTTTTAAAAATTGGAACTCCATTGGATATGGCCTCAATACCAGTTAAAGCTGAGCAACCTGAAGCAAATGCTCTCAAAAGAAGAAACATTGGAACTTCTGGATAAGATTCATGAAGTATGGGCGAATGAGGAAGCACAGATCCAGAAAGAATCTTATAAGTACCGACTGCTATCATTAAAATGATACTAAAAATAAAAAAATAAGTCGGATAGGCAAAAATATTTGAGGATTCGCGAATCCCCCTAAGGTTAAGTGACATAATTAATAAAACTATCAATACGCCAATGATCACTTTATGCTCAGCTATAAGTGGAAAAGCTGAGCCAATGTTTTCAACTCCAGCAGAAACAGAAACCGACACAGTCAAAATATAATCTATCAGTAAAGCCGCACCAGCAATAAGGCCGGCGGTTTCACCCAAATTCTCCTTAGCAACCGTATATGCTCCACCTCCATGGGGATAAGCAGATATAGTCTGTTGATAGGAAAGAGTAATTATAAGCAGAAGTACAGCAACTCCTAAGGCCATAGGCATCGACCATGCCATGGCCGCAGCAGACAAGGTTAGCAAAGCTATAAGCACTTCTTCTGTTGCATAAGCAACTGAAGAGAGTGCATCTGAAGAAAGCACGGCAAGGGCTTTCCATTTTGGAATTTGCTCTTCTTCGAGCTTGTCCAGAGTTAGAGGATCACCAATAAAAAAGTGCTTTAACTTCGCAAAAAACATATACAATGCCACCTAGATTGAAACTTCTTTAAACAAAAGTTTTTCATTTATAAATAAGTGAAATAAGAACGTTTAACTCTAAAATGCGCTTGTACTAAACCTATGTCAAGTGTCTGAAAAACTATATCAATTGAAATGATTTTTTATTTAATTTTTAAGAAAAACACTAAATATATGACACGAGGATATCTCTTCTGCACAATATATAGTGGTGTCAAGCCTTAAAAAAAACTTATTTGTACTCATTTTTCGTTTAAAAGCTGGCTGTAAGTTTTAATTAGATGTTAAAAAATTTTACCGTAGGACCAATAAATAATCTTCTAATTATATGAATTTAAATGAACTAATATCATCTCCGAAAAGGTAAATCTGACCTAGTGGCCAGGTTTGAAAAAAAGTGAAGCAGAGTTTTTTATTTTTAAAATTCGCGGTTCTTGTTATCTTTTAAAAAAGTAATTTAATTTTTGAACGGCCTTCGAATGATGAGATTACTTTTGAACTAACACACACACACACACAACAGAGACACTTCAGGAGGCACACAATGGCAGCAACAGATACTGCTCAATCGGGCGTTTTAGCACCCAATGATTCTCGCTTTGTACTTTTTCCACTTCAATATCACCAAATATGGGAAATGTATAAAAAACACATGGCCGTTTTTTGGACTGCTGAAGAAATTGATTTAGTTCCAGATTTAAATGACTGGGAAAATAAATTAAATAAAGACGAAAAACATTTCATTTCACATGTTCTTGCTTTTTTTGCAGCTAGTGATGGAATCGTGAATGAAAATCTTGCACTAAGATTCTATAAGGATGTTCAGATCCCTGAAGCTAGATGTTTTTACGGCTTCCAAATCGCAATGGAAAATATCCACAGCGAAACCTATTCCCTATTGATTGATACTTACATCAAAGATCCAAAAGAAAAAAACAAACTTTTTAATGCCAATGAAAAACTAGCTTGTGTGGCAAAAAAATCAAAATGGGCCATTAATTGGATTTCATCTAAAAAATCATTTGCTCATAGACTTGTAGCTTTTGCAGCGATTGAAGGAATTTTCTTTTCAGGATCCTTTTGTGCCATTTACTGGTTGAAAAAAAGAGGTCTAATGGCCGGTCTTTGTACTTCTAACGAATTTATTTCAAGAGATGAAGGACTTCACTGCCAGTTTGCTTGCCTAATGCACTCACTTTTAAGTGAAGATGAAAAAATAGATGCTGCGACTATCACTCAAATCATTATAGAAGCAGTAGAAATTGAAAAGGAATTTATCCTTGAAGCACTACCAGTTTCTCTCATTGGAATGAACTCTGATTCCATGTCACAATATATTGAGTTTGTTGCTGATCACTGGTTGAAGCAACTTGGTGCGGATGCTCATTACAATACAAAAAATCCTTTTGAGTGGATGGAATTAATTTCACTTGAAGGTAAAACTAATTTTTTTGAAAAGAGAGTTTCCGAATACCAAAGACCTGGTGTTCTCGGAGAAAAAAATACACACACATTCACATTAGACGCGGAGTTTTAACATGTACGTCATCACACGCAGTGGCGAGAAAGAGCCAATTAAATTTGACAAAATCACTGAAAGAATCGAACAGCTATGTTTTGATTTAGATCGATCATTCATTGATCCAATGAAGATTGCTAAAAAAGTCATTGAAGGAATTTATGACGGAATAACTACCAAAGAATTGGATCAACTGGCAGCAGAAACTGCAGCTTATTTATCAACGCAACATCCACAATACGCTACTCTTGCAGGAAGAATTGGAGTTAGTAATCTCCATAAAGAAACCCGTGGCTGTTTTTCAGAAAACATTAAAGCAATGTTTCATTACCATAACCCAGTTACAGGTGAAGCATCACCATTAGTATCAAAAGAATTGTATGAAGTTGTTGTCGCAAATGCACATAAACTAGATGAAGCAGTCATTGATAGAAGAGACTTCAATTACGATTACTTTGGTTTTAAGACCCTCGAAAAATCATATCTTTTAAAGATGAATAATAAAATAGTTGAACGCCCAGGGCAAATGCTTATGCGTGTTTCGCTTGGTATCCATTCAACAAATGTTGATGACGCTATCAAGACCTATAACCTTATGTCTGAGAAGTATTTCACTCACGCCTCTCCTACCCTTTTTAATTCAGGAACAAATAAGGCCCAACTTTCATCATGTTTTTTATTAACAATGAAAGACGATTCTATCGAAGGAATTTATGAAACCCTAAAACAAACTGCTTTGATATCTCAATCAGCAGGAGGCATAGGTTTATCAATTCATAACATTAGAGCAAAAGGCTCTTTCATTAAAGGTACCAATGGTACCTCAAACGGAATTGTTCCTATGCTTAAAGTTTTCAACGACACAGCTCGATATGTCGATCAGGGTGGTGGTAAAAGAAAAGGAGCATTTGCAGTCTATTTAGAACCATGGCACGCAGATATTTTCGACTTTTTAGAAATGAAGAAAAATACTGGAAAAGAAGAAGCACGTGCAAGAGATCTTTTCTACGCACTATGGATTCCTGATCTTTTCATGAAAAGAGTTGAAGAAGATGGTATGTGGTCTTTATTCTGTCCTCACGAAGCCCCAGGACTTTCCGATTGTTATGGTAAAAAGTTTGAAGAACTTTATAGATCATATGAAGAAAAAGGCTTAGCGAAAAAAGTTGTTCGTGCTCAAGACATTTGGTTTGCAGTTCTTGAATCGCAAATTGAAACCGGTTCACCATATATGCTTTATAAAGATGCGGCCAATGAGAAATCAAATCAAAAAAATCTAGGCACCATTAAATCTTCTAATCTTTGTACTGAAATTTTAGAGTATACCGCACCTGATGAAGTAGCTGTTTGTAACTTAGCGTCTGTTGCACTCAATCGTTTTGTTGAGACAGTAAATGGCAAACCAAAGTACGATCATCAAAAGCTTTATGATGTTGTTTATCAAATGACGGTTAATCTTAATCGAATCATTGATATCAATTATTATCCAGTGGAAGAGGCTAAAAATTCAAATATGCGTCACCGTCCAATCGGACTTGGAGTCCAGGGCTTAGCAGATACTTTTTTTGAAATGAGACTTCCATTTGAATCAAAAGAAGCTCTGAAGTTAAATAACGACATTTTCGAAACAATATACTTTGCGGCAATGAGCGCATCTAAAGATGCGGCTAAAAAAGATGGCGCTTACTCAACTTATGCAGGTTCACCTGTTTCTGAAGGAATTTTTCAGTTTGATATGTGGGGTGTAACTCCAACTTCAGGCAATTGGGATTGGAATGAATTAAAAGATGAAGTTAGAAATTATGGCGTAAGAAATTCTCTACTTGTTGCTCCAATGCCAACAGCTTCAACTTCTCAAATTCTAGGAAACAACGAGTGCTTCGAACCGATAACTTCAAACATTTATGTTAGAAGAGTACTCTCCGGAGAGTTCGCTATTGTTAATCGTTATCTCGTCAATGATCTGATTCAGCTTGGACTTTGGAATGATAAAATGAGAAATGAAATCATTGCTTGTAATGGTTCCGTTCAAAATATCGCCTCAATTCCAGAAGAACTGAAATCACTATATAAAACAGTTTGGGAAATTAAGCAGAAAGCTGTTGTTGATATGTCTCAGGGGCGAGGTCCTTACATTGACCAAGGCCAATCACTCAACGTCTTTATGGAGGACCCTAATTTTGGAAAACTTTCCTCAATGCACTTTTATGCATGGAAAGCAGGTTTGAAAACTGGAATGTATTATTTACGAACTCGTGCTGCAGTAAATGCGGTCCAGTTCACAGTGAAAAACAATGAATTGCCAGTAAAGAAATCTGTCGAAGAGGAAAAAGCAGCAATGGTATGTTCTCTGGAAAATCCAGAAGAATGTGTTATGTGTGGTTCATAAATTCTATTGAAACTTTCATTAAAAAAAGGGCCAGAATATCTGGCCCTTTTTTTATTTAACATTAAGTTGTAACAGACTTGGATATCCATCTTCTAAAACCCATATCGGTGCAGTCGTGGGTACCGGACGATCATTCATTATCGCCAAATAAAAACCAATGAGTTTTGCTACATCGTTTTGATTTTTAAACGTTCCAATATTAAGACCTGAAAATGTTCCTATATCAGAAAAATCTGAAGTTTTTCTCTTTTGTCCTGAATAAGAATTAGGAACACTTTTATAAATATCGACATCAGTTGAAGCAACAATAGGGTTAGCGTAATCATCTGAAGAATAAGAAAATTGGTTTGCCCCACTAACTAACATAGGTATCAGTGAAGTAATTGATCGATTGTAGTTATTATCATTTGCCGTGAATAGATCTGCGCTTGAACCACTTGATAAGTTAAAATTATATTGATCATAAACTAAAGGGACAATGAAAATTGAATTTGAATTTGAATTTGATGTTGCGGCTGAAAAAGTTCTGCTATGACCTAGATAAATGCCAGCATTGTTTTGAAGATAAAAATTGCCCTGAACATACGAATCTCCAGCGTTATTTGAACCTATCATAGGATCAAAAGTTGAAGCGACTGTGGTAAATGGAAGTCCATTGCTATCATAAGCTTTGAATATAACCTTGCCAAGACTTAAAGATTTAGAAATTTTACCGAAATTATTTTTCCCGATAAATCCACCAACATAATTGGAGTTATCTGTATAAAGAGATGAATAATTATCAACTAAAGCATTCGTGATTATGGCCGATTCTCCGACGTTTAAACCAGAAATTAAGCCCACCATTGCCATATCACTACTGCTTGAAGAATAATTAATCGTTCCACCAAATCGGGCCTGATCAATTGACCCCATATTGGTTCCGGCAATTCCTCCAAATTTGGAATTAGACGACCCAGAAGCAGCAGTGCTTATACTTGCATTTACATCAACTTTAGAAATCTTACTTGTGGAAGTTGTGTCACCAACAATTCCACCAGCATTTGAGACAGCGTTAAGTTGGAGATTTGATACCCTAACTTCTGATATCTGCCCTTCGTTTGCACCAACGAGACCCCCAACTGAATTTAGAGCACTGAGAGTTGATCCTTGAATCGAAATTTTAGAAACAATTCCTTTGTTGGTTCCGGCCAAAATTCCTGCTGACAAGGTTGAAGATTCTGAAGTCAATGTTGCACCCATAATAGTAAGATTTGAAACCTGTGCATCTTTTTGAATGACCGAAAATAATCCGAAGTATTCCTGTGAAGTATTATTTGTAACACTTAAGCCATATAAATTTCTTTTTTCTCCCGAAAGATTTCCACTGAAATTACCTAAATTTTCTGAAGTCGTAAGCTCTGAGAGATTGATATCTTCCCCTAATTTAAAATAATTACCAGAAGAAAAATTCTTCATTTCAAGCAATTGCTCTTTATGACAAACAATCATGGGATTTTTAGCATCTTTGCCTCGCAAACTTGATTGCAGTCCCAAGCTTTTTAAGTTTTCTGGATCAGAGCAAAGCCTTTTCTCCCAACTAAGTCGCGGCAGTGATCCAGCGATTTGACCAAAGCTTCCTGGTGTAAATGAACGATTTGCATCTCTCATATAGCCTGGAAAAATCATCTGGCAACCTTCGGTTCCAGTTGCAACCGCTTGATTGGCAGCATAACAATGACTAAAGGTAGTAGATTGATATGATGTAACAACACCTTTAACCAAAGCTTGATTATTATTTGTATAAAGGTAGGGATCAAAATATCCGTAAAAGTATACATCATCAATTGATCCACCATAACTATTAGCAACTATACCGCCATAATAATTTGTGATTGATGTGTTGCCGTTATTATAATTATAACTATTTTTTTGATCACTAAAAAAAGCCATGGTTGAATAGGCTTTACTAATGACTCCGGAACTATTTATGCCGACAATACCACCGGCGTAACCATTAGCTGAAATGCTACCTTCAGAAAAAGAACTTTTTATTGATCCACCCAAATTCAAAACCCCTGCAATCCCACCTGTGTGGCTTGAAGTTGAATTTTGTCCTTGAGTTTGAATGTCTCCTCTGAAGCTAGAGCGTTCTATCATCGCATTTGAAGAACCAACTAAACCTCCAGTATAATCTTTTCCTCTAATATGAGAATCTTCAACAATTATATCTTGTAGGATAGTTCCATTACCTGCACCTCCGACAATGCCCCCGATTGATTGGGGCACGGAATTTATATAATTTTGAGATCCACTTTGAGATAATTGATTGTTACTTGAAGAATCATTCAAATCAATACTTGCTTTACTCATGTGTATATTGGCAATTGTGCTTGTTCCGATAGTGAACCCGGCGACACCTCCCACATTTTGTGATCCAGATATTTCTAAATTTTTAAAATTAATATTTTTAATAACTCCACTTTCTTTTAAAGATCGTACAAATCCTACGTTTTTAATTGAGTCAGTCTTACTATTGATTCGAGCATTATTAATATTTTTGTTATTTCCATCAAATACTCCTTTGAAGCCATTGGTATCTAAGAGTATAGAGCAATCAGAATTAGCCAATTTATCAAGAGAATTTAAATTAGTATGTTCATCTAATATCGAACCACTTGTTCCAACACAACTTGGTTTTGTATATGGACCAATCATTCCATCCGTTTTATTCATATCTAAATCATTTAATAATTTGTAATTGTAACTCTTGTAAGATTCAGGTGCAGCAGCATCTCCAATTTGATTGAGTTGCCACTCTGTACATATTTTATAGGGCCTATCGACTGAACCATCACCCGCCGAAAAAGGATGATTCCCCAACTTACTCGAAAGATTCAAATATCGGTCACAAATTGCATTAAAAGGAATGGAAATTAAATGTTTAAGAAATTTTGGTGATGATGAATCACTTGTAATATGAGAAGAACAACTTGTAGTGGGCGCAAAAAGTGTAATGGTTTTAGGGATGGAGGTAAGGCTACATTGGGCGTTAGTGCCATTTATTGTTGGGCCGTAAGCACCATATACATTTTCGCATTTATTTCTAATTTCGTTTAAATCGCTCCCTGCAAAATCAACGCTACTGAACTGACAAAAATCTCCTGATTGAACTAGATGATCTGCTGAAAAATTTTCGTTGGCAAAGCCTTTATTTAAAACAGCAGTGTACGATCCCTTCGGGTCTGAACTATCACAGTTATTACTTCCAAAAAACATTTCAACACTAACTGGAAAAAAAGTGCTCGCATCACCTTGGGGAAAATTAACCGGCAAGCCAGAATTAAGAGATCCAGCAACATCTCTATTTACGGACTGACAAGCAGAAAGCAGTTGTCCAGTGCCAACTTGCACATTACCTTTGTTGGAAAAATTATTGAACACCACTCGATAAGATAAGGCATTTCCTTTATTGCCAGCTCCACAAGTAAAGCCAGTTTTAGATGTTACGACATCACAATCTTCTATGAAAACATTTGTAAATCGAACTTTAGTTGAAGATGTGCCCCCAATTGCAGAGATATCATTATAAATTTTTCCCAAACTAGCCTTATTGCAATTTGAATTAGTTAAATTTAAAGTGATGCTTGCACTGGTTCCATCTAATTTTTTAGTATCACTTCCACAAAAAATATTACCATTCATAGGTGATGCTGAAATAGCAGCAGTGACAATTGATGAATTAGTACTACCAGTGAGTATTCCAGAGTTAGGAGTGGCAATGATGGTTTGTTGATCAACAGGAGTTGCAGTCAAATCTGGACTTTCCCACATAAATGCATACAAGGTCCAATTTCCATTAGGAAGTTCTAAATTATCACTGTCTTTATTTATGACTTTACCAAAGGAGTCTCCTTCGACTGATTGACCATACAAAATGGCGCCACCACTTCCAATACCATTGTTGAGATTGACTATTCCCGCTAGATTCAATTTAACTTTTGCCGGAGTTGTTCCCTTATTGGCGCAAGCGCCAAGCGTAAACAAAATGAAAATAAGTAACCAATAAATTTTCATAAACTAGAACCTCGTAGGCATTAGTGACTATTCTAGTTTTCTTATCGGCAATGTGATTAAAGCATTAAGAATATAATAACTTAGTAATTAAGTTAGATACCGGCCAATGGCAAAGTAGCAGAAATAATTGTCTATTGGCCGGTAATTAATGATTATTTATGAATGATGAGATCGCTTGAATCAAATCTGACTTTTTTTGTTTCGGCATATTTGTCTTCGATTGAACGATATCCTGCCGGACAAGCAACCACAACTTTCCAACCAGATCCCTTAAGTTCTAAAATTTCATCATATTTTGCAGTATCAATGCCTTCAAGTGGACAAGTATCAATACCGATCACTGCTGCTGCAGTCATAAAGTTTCCAAGGGCAATATAGGCTTGGCGGGCGGCCCATTCAGCACTCATCTGGCCACGAGGACCGTTAACTAAATCCCCTACCATAATTTTTTTATAACCCTCTAAGCTCGTTGCATCGATTCCTCTAACTTTGGCCATCTGTTTAATGAAATGTTCAATATGAGCTTCATCCATTTTTTCTTTAACCGCAAAAACAACATGGTGAGAGCAGTCACTTACTTGAGATTGATTCCAAGAAACTGACTTCAATTTATCTTTGATCTCTTGATTTTCGATAATAATAAATTTCCAAGGTTGAAGTCCATAAGATGATGGGCTCAATATGAGAACCTCTTCCAATGCTGACCAAGTTTTTTTATCAATTTTTTTAGAAGCATCAAATTTTTTAGTAGCATAACGCCAATGCAGGGATTCAAGTAAAGTAGAAGGTGATAAATGATCCATATGAGTACTCCTTAAAATCAGTTTGGATAATGTTAGCATCATTATATGCAAGATTCTAGCAAAGTCCTATCAAGGTCATGAGAGAGCCTCAAATTCTGGGCAAATTGGCAAAATGATTTAGAAGCGGCAACCTGCTAAGTAGGAAATATCTGCCAAGAAAAATAAAATATTTGAGTTTTTCTTTTGTAATACCGAAAATGTTTAATATGAAGACAGAAAAACAAATACATTCAAATGAATTTTCCATCAAAAGCTTGTTAATCTCCGCTTCTTTAATGTTGCTGGCGAGTTGTGTACCCGGAATAAAAACTCCGTCCACTAGCATTAATGTGCAATCGCAGATCTCCAAAGTATCTGTATCGGGCGTCTCAATTGAAAACAATCAATTAATCATCAATGGATCAAATTTAAATCTTGTCAAAAAAATATGGGTCAAAGGAACTGGTTTTGATTCTCGTTTTGTAGTTGAATCTTCATCGTCCTCTAAGATTACTTCCAATGGATTACAACTGACATCATTTGTGATGGGAACTCTTTATAATTTAGTACTATCAGATGCTTTTGGTGATGCCACTTTTCCGATTCAATTCACCTTAACCGATAATAGTGTTACTACTGCAAAAATCTTAAACAGCAATGTTACAACTGACAAATTAGCCGATTCGGCCATTACAACAGTAAAGATTACCGATAGCGCTATCACAGCTGCTAAATTAGCTTCAGGAAGTGTTACCGCAGCTAAATTAAGCATTTCTGGTGCAGCTTCTGGCCAGTATTTAAAATTCAATGGAACATCTTGGGTTTCTGCCTATATCAACAATGAATCCCAAACCTATAAAGGTTTATGGGATCCGACAACTCAAGTTATACCGACCGTTGGAGCCGCAGGAGATTATTGGTTAGTCAGTGTCGCTGGTACCTATATAGGAAATGGCATTGCTTATGTTGTTGGAGATTGGATAATTTCTGACGGAACTCAGTGGGATAAAATCCCATTTTCAGGAGGACATGTAACAAGCTTTAACGGCAGAAAAGGTGTTATTACTCTTATTCCAGCGGATTATGCAACCTTAAAGACTGCTGGCAAAATTCCATTATCAAGTTTAAATGATCTCAGTGATGTGAATATTACTTCTCCATCGGGAAAAGTTTTAAAATTCGACAACGTTACCAGTAAGTGGGTGCCAGATGACGTAGCGACTATCGTCAATGCAGGAGCAACAAAAATTGATGCCACCAAAATTGGTTCTGGAAATATCAATAATACTAAATTAGATTATTTAGCCGCTGTGACTTCAGACATACAAACTCAACTAAATGCTCTCAGCACTGGCAAACAAGATGCTGGAAGTTATCAAGCTTCTGGTAATTATATAACTGCTCTAACCGGTGATGTTACTGCTTCTGGAGCTGGTTCTGCCGCCGCCACAGTAGCATCAGTTGGTGGCTCTTCTGCTGCTAGTATAAATACCGCGGTTACTACTGTTACGGCCGCAACTAATACTAATACTTTCGCAACGCTTGTTAAGCGTGATGGCTCAGGTGGCTTTAGTGCTGGAGCCATTTCAGTCGGAACGATTAACTCCTCGGCAATTACGACAACCGGATTAACAAGCAGTGGGGCGATATCTGCAACTGGCTTAACTAGTTCAAGCGGATTGAGCGTTTCATCTGGCAATTTAAGTGTTAACTCTGGAAATGTTACTGTTTCTGGAAGTGTGACTGCTTCAAGTTTTATTGGACCAATAACAGGTAACGCAACAAATGTAACCGGCGTAGTTGATGTTCCTAACGGTGGTACTGGTGTAAGTTCGCTTACGGCCGGTGCACTTCTCTACGGAAATGCTGGAAATGCTATAAATGCATTACCACTTCCTGGCGCGTCTCCTCGGGTGTTAATGAGTAACATCACTACGGGGTATCCGGTTTGGCAGACTGCTTTAGCTGGGGAATTTATCAAAGGAAGTGTGACCGGTGTGGTTGTTGGATCCATTGATCCTACAGATCTACCAACAAGTTCAGTTAGAGGTACTGGTACAGCTAACTATATTCCCTATGTGAGTGCCATTAGTCCAATGACCATTGCAGCTTCACCGGTTTCGATAAATGGCTCTAATATTGGAGTTGGAGTTGCTTCTCCACTTTATCCAATGCATGTAGTTGGATCTGGAAATCACGTGAGTTTATTTACATCAGGGAGCATAGCGGAAACATCATTTGATATTTCAAACACATCGACTGGTGGTAAACTATACAATCTTGTTGCTGGCGGACAAACACCAACCATGAGTGTACCTACGGGAGCTTTTGCCATAAGAGATGGAACTGTTGGTTCAGTAAGAATGTTAATCGATACATCTGGTAATGTTGGGATTGGAACGACTTCACCTCAGACCGCCTTTCAAGTTGCAGGTGTTATTTCTCCAGCAACTGATATTACTAATACTTTAGGATCAGCTAGTTATCGCTTCACTACTGTTTATGCACAAACTGGGGTAATTAATACTTCGGATGTAAGACAAAAGAAAAACATTAAAGAGTCTGACTTGGGGTTAGAATTTGTTAATAAATTGAGACCAGTCTCATATAATTGGAAAAAAGGCGCCGATATTAATCTGCACTATGGTTTGATTGCTCAAGAAACTGAAAAAACGGTATTAGATTTTCATACTATTACCAATAAAGAGGAAACTCCTATTGTAGATTATGACAAAGATAGCGATCGATATGGGATCCGCTATACTGAATTGATCTCTCCCATAATAAAGGCGATACAAGAATTCTTTCATCGTTGGTCCGATGATAGCTCGGCCATACACCGTGACATTGCAGCAATTAAAAAAGAAAATGAAGCTCTAAAGGCTAAAATCGTCAAAGCAGAAAAAGAAAATGCTGAAATGAAGCTACGCTTAGATCGAATAGAAAAAGCTTTAAAAACAAAATAAAGACAATTCTATAAAATTTCTACTTTATTCTTATGAGCTTTTGCCTTAGCCTAGAGTAAGCTATGACAAAAATTCATTTCCTTATCATCTTTTTTTTCGCCTTACTCTTTAGTAATGCACACTCCACTATTTTCTATTACAAAACCAAAGAAGGAGATCGGATTGAAAATATTTTCAAAGCCTATTTCCAAACAAATTACTCAGGCAATGAGATCGTTGAATATGATATCGATTCAAAAAAATTTGCCGAGGACTTAAAGTTAGTTAATCCTCAAGTGGCGGATTGGCAAAATATCAAGTCAGGCACAGTTGTTCTTATCCCGAGCATTAACTTAAAAAAGCCAAAACTCTCTATGGGTTTTTATTATACGGCTTCGCAGGGAAATTTTAAGGAAATCTTAACTGAAACTTCCTCCGTTGCAAAATCATCCCAAGTATCACCAGTAACTTTTGGTGCAATGTCGCAATTTCAACTAACGGGATCTAATTTTGTTATTCCAGCCTCAGTTTATTTTGCAACATTGAATTCAGGAACATTAACCCTCACAGGCGAAACAGAACAAAGAAAAATCTCAATTCCCAATGAATATGGTGCCACTCTTTATACCCAATACTCTATACCCTACTCGCAATTTTCTCCATATGCAGGATTAGACTATGAGAAATTAACCACTTTTAATATGGTAGAGATTCAAAATGCTGAACCCGTAGCCTTTCGACAAAATTCTTTTATTTATCTAACGGCCGGTGCGGGATACAACCTCAAACTTACCAGGTATCGCATTTATTTAAAGGCTTCAGTTTCAAAAACTCTTTACAGTTCGTCTTCCACGTTAAAAACTTCTGATGAATTCAATGGCTACCGAGAGCTATTGTATTTTAATATAAAAAAACACAACTCACCTTATGTGTTTCATGCCTTCTATAAACACCACAATTTAACTGGGCCTACCAAGTTAACTATTGATCGGTTTGGAATTGGTTTAGGATATTTTATCTTTTAATCATTAATTTTGGGATCAAATTGATAAATTTTTATGTCGTACATTTGAACTTTTTCAATTTTAATTAACTCATGAAATTCGCTGCTAATATCAATAAAATCATCTAAGTTGCAATCTGGTTTTCTTAGGTAATATCGGTTAACGATAATTGCTCCTGGATTTAATCCAGGTTTTATCATTTGCATGAAATTAGTTTCTAGATTTCCTTTAAAATAAGACGGAACATCACTGAGTGATAAAAAATCATATTGAACTAAACCTTTAGAAAGAAATGAAATAAAATCTTCACTCACAAATTCAATATGCGTTTTACTGGCGGCTATGGTTTTGTGAATAATTGAGCGCGCCTCAATGGGATATCCTGCTTCGTTTTTAATCATACCAAAAAAGCAAAGTTGTAAAAAAAAACTTTCCTTAGCTATATTATTTAAAAAAAGATTTTCAAAAGCATTAAAATAGTAGCGATAATGAGTCTGAGAATAATTTTTTTCAATAAAATCTCCTTTATAAAGAAGAGCATTAAAAAGAGTCCTATTTCCTAGTAAAAATAAAACTAACTTCCACCTAAAAAGTGGGAATTGATCACGATAATAAATTCGCTGCTGTTCTAAATTATTGAAAGAAAAAATATGATCAAAGTCAGAACCTAAAATAATTCGATTAACTTTTGCTAAAGTTTGAAACGTCTTTTCCCATTTACCGAGATAAAGCAGTGATGAAAAATTGATTTTTTCAAAAATATGAGAAAAATATCTTTTTACTTGATTATCTAAATTGAGTTTTAGAAATAATTCCTTTCTTTCCAATACTTCGCCTAAATGAAGATTGGAATATCCCCAAAATAAAAGAAATTGTTCATAATTGAGTTGTTTATAGGTCGCCAATCTTAATTGAGCAATAAATAATTGTTCAAACGATAAATCCAATATCGTCAAAAGTTCTGTATCTTTAGACATTAGTGGAAGTGATCTTCCTCCGCTGCCACAAATGGCCAATATCTTTTTAGGATTTGTTTTTTTGACAATTTCTACTTCAAGAGTGGTATCTTCATTGCCTAGTGTATAATTGAGACCTTCAAAATAATTTGTACTCATGAAAGATTCTCTTTTCTTTTATTTAATGCATGTTCTCGACATAAATTAATCTCTTCATCAGTAATAAAACCATTATGTCCCATGATTTGTGATAATCTTACGCCATGCTCTTTTGCAAGTTTATCGATTTCTAAAACTTTTTCATAATTGATATTTCGAGACAGAGTAAAAGATTCAAACTTTCCCTCCATCGCTAAAAGTGCAGTTTCGGCCAAACAGGCATAAACGATTGTTCCTTCTAAACCAATGTCAATTTTCATCTCAAGTTCACCCGGAAGTTGCACTTCCCCGCTAGCAATAACTAATACATCAGGTCTTCGAATTGCTTCTTCTTCACTTATATCAAAGGGTCTAGAGACATCACAGATCACACATCCTGGTTTTACTTTCATTATATCAAGAACCGTTTTACCTTGACCGGAAGTTGTAGTAATAACCAAATCAGCTGAAGATAGATGAGAATTTGCATCGGTTGATACAATAATTTTTACAAGCGGATTTATTTTTAGAATTTCTTCTTTTAATTCAATTAATTTATAGGCCCTAGGAGCAACTAATATGACTATTTCCCAGCTTAAGGCTAAAATCTTCGCGGATACAGCGCCAATACTACCAGTGGCGCCAATGACCATTACCGTGCCTTGAAAATAGCTGCCTATTTTTGAAACAAAACCCAACTGCTCAATTGCTAGTTTGGCGGCCCATAAAGTTGATGCTGAAGATAGCGAATTTCCTGTAGTAACAGGGATGGGACTTAGGCGATCGATGGTTACTCCAGCATCACCTACAATTTTTGTATATGCGCCAAGGCCGATAATTTTACTGCCTGCTAAGGCCGATTTTTCACACAACTTTAAAATTTTTCGATAAATAACATCGGGTTCTTTTTCCATCAACTTTCGCGGAGTTTCAGTAACAGCATAAATTAAGCCCTCAACAACTCTGCCATTTTTCTCACTTTTAATTCCTTTTATTTTTCCATAAAACAGGCCTGGCGAAAGTGAGAGAAGTTCTTCAACCCCAGTTTGAAGCAATTTTGCATAATCTTGTTTTATAAACCTTAAAAGAGGATGCTTGAAGACCTGAGCTCCACTTAAGGGATGAATGACGAATGAAAAAGTAACAACTTCATCTAAATTTGAATTATATGTTTTAAGTTCTGGCGAAAGCTTAAGCTCCTCTACTAATTCAATTACATCATTGTCTTTTATCGGCGAACCTGAGCCTTTTTTAATTTGAAGTATTCCTTCAAGAATTGAATAATTTATTTTTGAATATTGTGATAATTGAGGCATACAAATAATCGCGTCTTTTAAACCTGCTTTCTTCAATTTTTCTTCCAAGTTTGGAGAAAGGATATCGATAACAAGGGTTTTACCTTTCAGATGAGAAAGATCTAAGAAGTTAATATTCGCCTCATTGCCAACTAAAACTTCACAAGACAAAAATTCATCTAGTGCTTTTTTCATTTTTCGTTTTTTGTCATCAAAAGAAGGCACATTTGTTTTTTTTATTTTCATTTTTTTAAAAACTGGAGAAAGCAGTTTTAAAAACTGGTTTAAGCTTTTACTTGAGTAGAGATTCACCGGAATCTTCAAAAGAAAATAAGGATCTGCCATTACCAATGAATTCTCCAAATCTTCCAAAACTTCAACAAAGCTTTTTTGAAGTGCAGCTGAATAAAAGCCGATTTTCTTTTTGGAAATAACACCATTATTTTTTAAATAAAATAATCGAAGGGCATGTGGAATATAAACATCTTTTATAATTTGTCCATCAACTATCGTCGTAAACTTAGCTGATGTTTTAATTTTGTAAGCATCAGGATGCAAAAAAAACCCTTTAGAAAATTTAATTTTTGGAGGAAGACCCGAAATGCAAATAACATCACAAACACCATCATATTTTTTTATTATTTCTTCAGTGAGTTTTACATCAAAATTAGTAGAGTATTGAGTAATACGATATTTTTCATTGAAAAATTCAATTTCTTCATCAAAATTATATTGCTCTTGGGCAAAAGCTAACGAAAGGATATGTTTCATATTTTTTAAAATTAAAGAATGCCAAATATTTTATCTTTGAAAGTACCATATCGACTTTCTTTTAGCTCAGGCAACTCTTCTAATGTACGACTCTTATCGTAAGAGAGTTTAGAAAACATGAATGGATAAACTTGGGGGGGAATACCCAACACACTTAATAGGTTTTTACTAAAGGTGTTTTTGAAAAAGGGTAAATAATGTACTTTTAATCCAAAATATAAGTTTAAATCATCTAGAAAATTCTTTATGGAAGGTATATCTTCAGAAATGAGATGATAGGTTTTGATACCAGCTTCATACTTATCTCTTTGGATTAGCAATGAAACAAATCTCGCACAATGATCAACCGGAATAATGGGAAGTCTTGTTTGTGGGTTAAAGCTCAATGGAACGACTCTAGATTTTTCTAAAATAGAAATATATTTTTTAATGGTAAACATGAAATAATAAGGTCCATCAATCTTACTCATCTCTCCACTTTCACTATCTCCCACAATAATTCCAGGCCTAATAATTCTTGTCGGAAAATTAAACATGGTCTCTCTTACAAGTTTTTCGGCAAGATATTTAGTTTCTGAATAATGATCTGTAAAATTAGATCTGCTTGGAAGGATGTCTTCTTCGAGAAAAAAGCAATTATCATCGCCTACTGCTATAGTTGAAATATAATAGAATACTTTCAGGCTTTTAGATCTTTTTGCTAATCTTAAAATATTTTGAGTTCCGAGTACATTTTGCAAATAACAGTCGCTGTATGAAGCTTGAACATCATAGAGGGCAGCAGCGTGCAAAAAAACATCAATTTCATTAAGTATAACTTTTCTTAAATCCTGATCATCAACAACTTCTTGATTAGTAATATCTCCTTTTATCCATTTGATATTTTGATGATTATTAAGAATAGCTTGATTACAGTTACGAGTTAATAAATAGACTTCGTCAAATAGCGGAGCAATATTATTAACTAAGTATTGCCCTAAAAAGCCAGTCGCTCCTGTTATAAAAATTTTCATTTCTACCTAGGTTAATGAAACTTGGGTACATAAATTTGTCAATTCGTCATTATCTTTTGGGGAAAAGACATTTAAGAGTTGTGGATGACATTTTATTTGCCAAGTATTTGAGTTTCCAAATATTTCACCATCTCCAAAAAAAGGTATAACCTTATCTTCCAATAAATCAATTTTAGCAACCTGTGTTTCAAAACTGATTATATTTTTATCATCGATGGGGAAATGACCATTTAAAATTTTCAAGATACAAGAAATTAATTCAAGTCTGCTTTGATGTTTAAAAATAGTTATGTTTACTTTTCCATCTTGATGATTAGTTGTTGGTGCAACAATAAAGTCTCCACCAAGTGCAGGTTGATTATTAATCAAAATTAACGGTGAAGTAAAATCATCAGAATATTCACTTGATTGAATTCTAAATTTATAACTTTTTACGTCTTTAGATAAAAGTCGTTTTGCCAGAAAAAGAGAATAAATATTTTTTCCAGATAGTTTCATGAAACTTTTAAATTGAGGAAAATTTTTTCGCAAATCATTAATCTCGCTTGCTACATCTGAAACAAAACCCAATCCACCATTGGTTGCCATAAACTGACCATTAATGTTAATCAAATCAATTTTTTTCTTTTTATTTTGTCGTATAGTTTGCGCAATTAATTTAATATTGGTACTTGTACCTAGAACCCTTGCAAAATCATTTGCCGTCCCACCAGGAACAACCAGCAAGCTAACATCCGTTCCGGCCAATCTTTGTATAATTGTATTTACGGTTCCATCACCACCAACTGACATAACGGCATCAACTTTATTTTCTACATCATTATCTAGATTTGCATAAAGTTCATTTAAATCAGCTGGTGTTTGATACAAAACATTGCTTCTGAATAAAGCTGTGTTAATTTTTTTTTGCCAGTCATCTGATCCATTAGATGCCCTTTGATTTAAATAAACTGATATGTTTTGCATAACGTCTCCGAAAACTATAGAAGTTCAACTAATCATAGCTTTTCGTGGCAATAATGGTGGAGAATCGGTAAAAAGTATAGACCTATCTAATATTTAGACATTTAAATTAAACTCAAGAATTTCATACAGATGCGTCCATTGCAATGTCATCTTACGACCATAGGATTCACTTTGTGCTCCTTCTTTCACCATCGCCGCAACCATCAAATCAATTCCTAGCTCTTGCGCCTTAATAAGAGATAAATATATGCATGCATTTGAAAGTCCATATCCGCGATACTCATCATTAATACCAACAGTCTTTATTACAACTGAATTATGTTCATAAAAACTAATTAAAAAACCGATTTTTTCACCGGTTGGAGATAAAACAAAAAAAGAATTTGAATAGTCATCTTTTCCTGAGTTTGCTGCATAGAGTGTTGAAAAAGTCCTAAAATCTATGGATGTAGCTAAATAACTTTTTTCAAAATAACGAAGAGATAATTGATGAATGGTGGATATGTCAGATTCAGACAAACACTTTGGCATTGATTCAAATTTAAAACCAGCATTTAAGGCAGAATCAAATTGATTTTTAGTTAATTCAGTAAATTTTTTCAATTCTTTATAACATTTTGAAGAATATATTTGATTACTTTTAAAACCAATATTTTTTAGCCTAGAACAATAATCAGTAGGACGATTCGGCTCGAAAGAATAAAGGGGCCCTCCATCCATTGAACTCATTAATCTATAGGGAAGCCAAGTTGAAAAATTTATTGGTCCAATAATCCTTTTTAACTGATTTTCAGAAAGCCATAAGATTAGAAATCTTTTAAAATGCTCCAGGGCTTCAGCATGAAGTTTGGAATGTTGATTAAAATCAAAAAGACCAAAAAAAGCAGTATCTTCAAAAGAAGTAACACAAATCATTGAACGAAGTAAAATATCATTATTATCTTTTATTAAAATAAAATCATGTTTGCCCGGATACATCTTGAAATAAAAAGATTCCAGGAATTCCGGCAACTTCATGATGTGAGGCTTATCTTTGTAAAGCTCATTGCTAAAGCCAAGAAACTCACTTCTAAATAAATCTAGATCATTACTTTTACTATATAATTCTAAATGCGTAGACATAGAAGACACCCGAATATAAAAAGAATATCAAATTTAAGGTTGCTATCAACTCAACAGATTTAAAACTTATTAAATTTTTGTCCAAAAAAATAAGCGAACCAAATAGAAAGATTAATGGTATATAAAAAATCAACTGAAGGATATTCCAATTAAATGAAAAATGGATAACCAACAAATGCATAAGTATCAACATTGATGTAATTTTTAATACACCTTTAAACTTATAAACTTGTAGATATGTTTTTAACACTAAATGAGATGAAGGATTTAGTTTGCGGCACACCTCGTAACTAAAAAATGAAAATAGAACGGAGAAAGAATATAGAAAACTAATTGGAGTTAGAAATCCTAAATTATTTCTAGTTAAAGAAAGTGCAAAAAAACATAATGTCACAAGAATAAGTTGATGTGTTATCGCATAAAAAAGTGGTTTTTCACTTAACCATTTACCCAAATAAAATTCTTTATACATTAGCCAAAGATGTAAAATAACTAAACTAAAAAGAAAAAAAGAATATATAAAGCCTAAGAAGAATAAAATGATATCAAAAAAAATAAGACAGGACACCCCCACTAATATGGCTTTTTCAAAAGTGAGAAGATTTATTAGTCCTCTTGGCAAAGGTCGATTCGAATGAGCCACTAGGTCTTTTTCATAATCTTTAAATTCATCCATCATTCTAAGAACGATAAAAAACAGAAAAAAACCAAAAAAAGTTAGAAAAATAATATTTACCGAAGATTTATTGTTTATAAAATAAGCCGAAAGACTTGGTCCTAGACAAATAATAATATAGCTCAATAAAGGTGTACGTTCTTTGAAAAAAATAATCCATTTCTTCATTCTTTTATTCCAATGTTTAATTTATAGAGAGTCTTTTTGCGATCAATTCTCGATCGATGCCTAATATCCTTAAAAATTTTAGATTGGTAAATCTTAGTTATTTGAGGAAATGTAATATTTAAATCATGCGATGATATATTTTGATCATCACAAACAAGCTCAAGTTCATTTTTAATATTTCTAAAAACAAAAGCTTTGTCATGGTCAATTTTTTTATAAACTTCCTGTTCTAAAAAGAAATCAGACTTTTCAAAATAAGATCTTCCGCTATAAATCCAATCTTGATTTTCATTTATCGTGATCTGATCACCCATAAAATGCCAGATTCGATTTTGTTGATCTATTCTTTTATTTAAATCATTATCTTTTTGATTATTTAGATAAAGTGGCGAAACATGAGGTCCACTTACCCACATCCCCGAATCCTCATTATTAAAAATGATATCCGAAATGGGTTTTCCTAAAAAAAGAGAATGATAGTAATTTTTTTCTTTGGAATATGCTATGGATTCTTGAGCCTTAACTATACAAACTGGCTCAACTTCACTTGAGCCATAAATCTGTTTTATACAAGCATTCGGATGTTGAATGATAAGATTTTCAAAAAATGATATGGGAGTCAGCGCGCCTCCGATATGAATATCTTTTAATGAATCAATTTTTCCTTGTTTAAAAAGTGCCATCGCAAAGGCAGGACCAGTTGTCATGGTTTCAAGTTTAAATTTTTTAGAAGATTCAATAATCCATTTCAAGTTTTTCTCAGACCAATGGCTTGGACAAAAAACTGTAGTTTTACCTTGGGCAAGATTTAGCAAAGTCCAATTAGCAAAAATACTTAAATCTGCACCTTTAAAATTATCAAGGCAGAGGGATTTATTTAATATAGAAAATTGAGTTAACAAATAACCATGTTCACGAACAACACCCTTAGGAAAACCACTTGTCCCAGAAGTAAAGGTTATTATCCCCCTTGAATAATCAGGTAAATCTTCCACAATTAATTCTTGTGGAGATGATGAAAGTAAACTCTTCAAACTGACCCATTTAGGTATTTTGATGATCTCAGAAACCCTCATACCCCAAAATTTACCAATAATTGAACTTACGAAAAATTTAGGTTTTACAATCTTCAATGCTTCAGAGATGTTTTTTATTGGCATCCATGGTTCAACAAGAATTACCGTAGCACCTAGCCCCATTAAAGCGATAGTACAAGCATATAGGTCAATTGAAATATCAATTGCGACTAAGACGTTATCGCCAGTTTTTAACCCCATAGAGGCGAACGAACTTTGCATTCGTTTTGCTTTATCTCTCAGTTCATAAAATGTGTACTCTTTCCCAAAAGGAGTTACAAAAGCAAGGCTGTGCTTATTTTCGTTTGAAACAACTGAAAACGGTTCTATACAATTCATACTGATATAATATTAAAAAATAATAAAAAATCATAGAGAGTATATATTTCGGATGTACCAAACTTATTTGATATAGAATATATAATCTCGTTAAACATCTTAAACTTACATAAAATGAACCGATAATAAAACAGTTCACAAATTTGAATGGGGTTTAGCTAATGGAATACCGAGATCTACTAGTTGTTGATTTAAATAGTACCTATCATTTTGCTAAAAAAGAAAGTGGCGGAAAAGGTTTTAATTTGTATCTGTTAAAATCAAATAAATTCAATGTTCCTACATTTTTGACTCTCCCACCACATTTTTTTGAGTATTTTAAAAAAGTGACAAAAATAGATGATTATATTGAAAATATTTTTTTAGATCCTCATCTCTCACTTCTCGAAATTTCTGAAAAAATCAAGATCAAAATTCTTGATCATGAGCTACCAAAAGAATTAGAAAGTCAACTTGAAGTTATCTATCAAAAATTTAATAAATCATTAATTTCTATTAGATCCTCGGCCCATGATGAAGACAGTGCTATACATTCTTTTGCAGGACAGTTGAGTAGTTTCCTCTATATCTCTGATTTTGAAAAAGTAAAAATATCAATTAAGCAATGTTGGGCATCTGCTTATTCAGAAAGATCATTACACTATCGAACCATTAATAAAATAGAAATTAAAAATGTTAAAGTTTCTGTCATTCTTCAAGAAATGATTGATCCAGAAAAAAGTGGAGTAATTTTTACTTGCAACCCCATCAATGGAAAAAATGATCAAATTTATATCAATGCTGTTTACGGTGTAGGAGAAGGTTTAGTTTCCGGTTTATTAGATGCTGATACGTTTGTCATTAATAAAAAAAATAATGAATTTATCGAAAGAAACATTGTTGAGAAATCCAGAAAATTAATAAGAGATTCGAAAAATCAAAATTGCGTTGAAGTCACGGTAGAAATTGATAAGCAAAATATCAACTCATTAACTGATCTAGAAACTTTAAAGATTGCAGAAATCGCAAAACAAATTGAACTTTTTTATGGCAAAGCTCAAGACATAGAGTGGGCAATTAAAAATGATGAAATATATATTTTACAATCAAGACCAGTGACTACAAAAACAGAAAACAGCAATGGAACACTTTATATTTGGGATAACTCAAACATAGTAGAAAGTTATGGTGGATTGACAATGCCACTAACTTTTGGATTTGCTCATTATGTATATCATGAAGTATATATTCAATTTTGCGAAGTCTTATCAGTTCCGCAAAAAAGTATTAAAGAAATGGATGGATATCTAAAGAATATGTTAGGGCTTTTTTACGGAAGAATTTATTACAATCTTCTTAATTGGTATAAATTAATTTCAATATTGCCAGGTTATAAAAATAATCGTTCATTTATGGAAACAATGATGGGAACAAACGAAGCTATACATGATGAAGTAGCTGAACGAGTGAAGCCATCCGATTTCCAAAATGGGATAGGGTCATTTTTTCGACATTTAGTCACTGGAATAAAGTTTTTTTATTTTCACCTTAACATTCAAAAAGTTGTAGATGATTTCCAAGATGAATTTAAAATCGTTTATGAAAAGTTTAGAAAAATCGACTACAATAGAATGAGTTCAGATAAAGTTTATGATCACTTTAAAAATTTAGAAGCTGAAATATTAAGGAAATGGCACGCGCCTATAATTAACGATACTCTCTGCATGGTTCACTATGGCACATTTAAAAAATTAACTTCTAAATGGCTTAGTCACCTCGGCGATGCATTTTACAATGATCTGTTAGCTGGAAATGGTAATTTAGAATCGGCAGAACCAACCAAGAGACTTATTGTTCTTTCAGGAATTGTTTGTTCAAAACCTGATTTAAAAAATTTAATTCTAACAACATCGAACGAAAACTGTCTGGAAGCATTGGTTCAATCAAATCATCAAGATTTTTATCATTTAGTCTTGGACTATATTGATAAATATGGATTTCGCTGCATGAGTGAAATGAAACTAGAACAAAAAGATTTACATCAGGAACCTGGTTTATTTTTTATTTTTTTAAAAAATTTAATCAATTGTGGTCAAACTGATCTCACCGAATATGAAAGAAGAGAAAAAGAAATTCGAAAAAATGCAGAAAAACTTCTTGATAAAAACATTAAAGGATATAAAAAAATAATATATCAATGGTCACTTAAGCATGCAAGAAAAGCTGTAATGAACAGAGAGAACACTCGTTTTTGTCGAACTAGAATTTATGGTGTAGTTCGCTCTATGTTTTACGCAATTGGTGAAGATTTCACCAAGTTAAATATTATCGATAAAAAGGAAGACATTTTTTATCTTTCTTTTGAAGAACTCAAAGGAACGTTTGAAGGAACTAATTCAATTATAAATTTACGACAAATAATAGAATTAAGAAAAAAAGAGTATGAAAGTTATAAAGATATTGAACCTGCTCCACGTTTCATGACCAGAGGTCCTGTCTATTGGAACAACACCCACGTTGATAGAGCAGAAGAATCACCAATTGACTTAACTTCACTTTTACCAAATCAAATGAAAGGCACACCATGCTCTCCTGGAGAAGTCATAGGTATCGCAAAAATTATTCTAGGGCCTGATGACGATATGGTACTAAATGGTGAAATTCTTATTACAGACAGAACTGACCCAGGGTGGATACCACTCTATCCTTCCTTAAGCGCTTTATTGGTAGAACGTGGAGGATTACTATCGCATTCGGCGATTGTTGCAAGAGAGATGGGGTTACCTACAATTGTAGGTATAAAAGGACTTACTAAAAAAATAAAATCCGGTATGAAGTTAAAGGTTAATGGAGAAACTGGATTAATTGAAATTATGGAATAAAAAAAGGCCAGTATAACTGGCCTTTAAAATAATTTATTTTATAAATACAATTGGTGAAGGTAGTGGCATTACCAGCTCTCTGGAGACTTGGTAATACTTTCGAGACATTAACTTATCATTTGGAGTAGAATCAAGAATATCGATTTTTGATTGTGCAATAGCTTTATTCAAATCGAGAGATCTTGAAAGTTCAGCAGCTCTAAGCGCTCTTTGGCGATTAACCAAGCCTGATGTTTTAACTTTTCCCTTCAACCATGATTTAACATCTACAGTTTCCATGATGATTTTCTTTAATTCTCTAAATCCTAATTTAGGATTTATATCTTTTACTGCACCAGCAATGTTGGCAACATATGGAGCAGCTTGGCTCGTTCCACTAACCGCTAGGTATTTATCCATAGGACTAGTAGAAAGAATGCCTACTCCCGGTGCTGCGACTTCAACATTTTGTTCACCAAAACATGAAAAAGTTGCAAGCGCCTGATCACCTAAAGTAGCCGCTACAGAAATCTTATTTTCCGCAACAACATTCGTAGGTGAAGAAGGTACTTCGTCATTATTTGAACCTTCATTACCTGCAGCGAATACAAATAAAGTATTAGGAGCAGCACTTAAAAACTTTTTAGTTTCTTCAAGGTTAACTGCAAAAAAATGTTGGGTATATAATTTTAATTCTTCAGGTGTAGCCTCTTTTCTAAAAATAGTTTTATAAAGTGAACCAATGACGCCAGAAATAGCATCATAGGAAGTTCCAAAAGAACCATTCATAACATCGGCTTTTGATGAATTAATATAGCTGCCGATTTCGGTGTAAACTTTAGTTTGCTGTTGCGCCAGAGCAGTTAATGCAGCTTTAAGAATCGTTTCCTTGAGACCACCTTTTTCAACTAGCATCTGGTCAACCATTTTACGACCTGGCAATTTAACTTCGGTAGGAATGAGCTTTAGCCCAATCGCCTTAGCGTCAGGTGAATTTTTTAGAGCGATACCAGTAACATGAGTTCCATGCATCCAATTTCCAAAAATTTGTAGGTTTTTAATGAATTCTGGATCTTTAAACTTTTCTCGTGCCCAATCCTTATCAGCTTGAGTAATTGTTCCAAGAAAAGATTTTAATTGAATATCAAAAAATCGACGAGCATCTGGGGAATCAGATGTAGCGTAAGAATAATCTATTAATGAATTATTACTTTCTGCAAAATTCCATCCATTTACATCATCTGGATAACCATTTTTGTCTTCATCACGATCATTGTTTGCTATTTCCAATGGATTTATCCAAGCTTTTGACTTTAGATCTTTGTGTTGAAAATCGTTACCAGAATCAACAATTGCAATTGTTGAAGCGCTTACCGTTTTGAAAATTAGAGAAATGAGAACACATAATAAACTTACTTTTGTCATCGCTGACTCCTAGGGATACCGTTTTTGGTAATCCCTAGATTATGGCTTTCAAATCAAACCGTGGTCTAATGTTAATTTCTGACTTAGTCTTACTGCGAATGGGTTGATACCTAAAATATCAACCCGCATTGAAAAATGGCTATAATTTAATGAATAAACTTGGTCTATATGGCCTATAGTTTAGATCTTCTCTAAACTTGTTCACATTAAAAGACTTTGGCGAGATAACGTCGGCCACAGAAATTTTAGCATTTGAGATCGCCTTATCTAGCGACTGAGACTTTGACAATTCCGCAGCCTTAAGCGCACGATCCTTGTTTACAATTCCAGAAGTCTTAACTTTACCTCTTAACCAAGATTTTACATCTACAGTTGCATAAACAATGGTTTTAATGTCTCTGGCAGTTAATGCTGGATTAATATCGCGTATCAAGCCAATGACATTGGTAACAAATGGAGTTGCCTGGCTTGTTCCACTAAGAGCAATATAAGTATTAGTTGGAGCAGTTGAAGAAATACCTACTCCCGGTGCGGCTACATCAACTTTAGTTGCTCCATAATTTGAAAAATCGGCGAGTTTTTTGTAACCCAAAGTTGCAGCTACTACGATTTTATTTTCAGCTTGAATGTCGGCCGGATAATCTGGATTTAAATCATTATTAGAATTATCATTTCCAGCAGCAATGACAAAAAGAGTATTTGGAGCAACATTAAACATTTTTGGCCCAACTACCATAAGTTTATTAAAATAACTTCTTACCAAATCTTCAAGTTCCGCCTTTGTAGGCTCTCTCTTCATATCATTAGTAAACTCATTCTTTATAAAGTTTTCAGCATCTCCGAATCCGATTCCAAAAGATTGATTAACCACATCAACTTTATGAAAATTTAAAAGGGTGTGCATCGTCACCATTTCTTCAATCTGCCCATTAGCTTCATCTAGAATATTGGCCTTAAATTCATCGTAGGTCTTAGTTGGAGCAGTGTCCCCATTTTTATTAGCTTCTGAAGCTAGCTTACTCGTTTTTGATTCCTGATAGACAGTTGGTATGATTTTCATTGAAAGAACTTTTGCGTTATTGTTTCCAAGAAGAGACAAACCCGCTACGTGAGTTCCGTGAATATAACCACCAACAAAATTGACCTTATTCATAAGGTCAGCATCTTTTGTATGAGTTCTTAGCCAAACCATTTCAGGAGAAGCAGAAGTTAAAAGTCCTAGATCATATTTTCCGTAATAGTTATAGAAGGTTTTAACATCATCGGTAATAAGATTGTTATATTGTGGATCAAAAACTCTTGGAGAATTAGCAGTGTAATCCCAACCATTGATATCACCCGGTAGGCCGTCTTTGTCTAGATCAATTGAACTACCTGCAACTTCTTTAGAATTTATCCAAGCCTTCGAAGCTAAATCTTTGTGAGATATATCTGTTCCAGAATCCATTACTGCTACAAGTGAAGCACCGGCAGTTCCCATTTGTATAAGAGCAATAAAAGGGATTAAAATTTTCACAAAGTCTCCTTCGAAATATTAATGACGCAGAAACTAGCACTTATAAAATTATTTGAATAGAAAAAAAGCATTACAATTTTAATGATGTAAAAATAAACATAGTCAAAAAAGGCAGTATATGAAGAAAAAGGTATTTATTACACGATCGATACTAAACGATGGCCAAAAATTATTAGAACAAAATGGTTATGAAGTCTCTGTAAATACGTTAGATCGTCCGCTAAGTTATGAAGAATTAATCGCAATGGCAAAAAACTATGATGCCCTAATTACCATGCTCAGTGATACCATCGATCAAGAATTCTTGATGTCTAACAAACACCTTAAAATCATTTCTAATTATGCTGTTGGATTCAATAATATAGATATTAAAGTCGCTTCAGGCCTTGGAATTTTGATTGGAAATACACCAGATGTGCTGACTGAGGCTACAGCAGAAGTTGCATTAGGATTAATGATTTCTGCGGCCCGAAAATTTACATCTGCCAACCGTTGGGCAAAAGATGGTAAATGGAAGAACTGGCATCCCACTGAACATTTAGGCTTTAATTTAAATGGTAAAAAGCTAGGCATTGTAGGCTTTGGTAGAATAGGACAAAGATTAGCTGATATGGCATATAGTGCATTTAAAATGGAAATTTACTATAACTCTCCTAATGAAAAATCAAATAATTGTAATGCCACGAGACTGCCCTTAAATGAATTGCTAAGTATGTGTGACGTCATTTCTCTTCACGCTCCCTTGAATTCTATAACTAGAAATTTTATCGGCAAACCTCAGCTTTCACTTTTGAAAAAAACAGCTATTTTAATTAATACATCAAGAGGAGAACTGATCGACCAAAAAGCATTAGTAGAGGTTCTAAAAAACCAAATGATTTTTGCGGCAGGATTAGATGTAACAGATCCCGAACCACTTCCAAAAGAATCGGAATTGTTTTCTCTAAGCAATTCTTTTGTTCTTCCACATATTGGCTCGGCATCGATTGAAGCAAGAAAATCGATGTCTATTGTGGCTGCACAAAATATTATTTCTGCATTTAAGGGGGAAAATTTTATAGGGAGGGTTAACAATAAAAATTAAATTGATATTTATTTTTTGGTTAGATACTTAATATTAGTGATTCTTGTAACTTCTTCACCGTGTCCACCTTTTTCATCTCTATGGACAGAGACAGAACACGAATCTGAATCACTTTTTTGGTAATCCTGATCTCCTCTTACTAAAATACCTTCGACAACTCCAGTTCTTGAATCAAGGACTGCTGAGCCAGAATTTCCACCGTAAGTATCAGCATTTGTAGAAAAATATATTGGATCTGAATTATCGCGCATATCTGCTGCAGGAGTAATTTTTAATGGAAGCCCAGTTGGATGACCTATAACTGTAAAAACTGCATCGTCTGCAACCTTCCCACTTTTCCTGAATTTTAGTGGTGTTCGATTTCTTACCGGTCTATCTAATTTAAGAACTGCATAGTCATTTTTAGTTTGAGAATTTTTTTCTTTTGCTAAGATTTTGGTGCAATGAAAAACTTGATCTTTACTTAATTCAAAAGAATTCTCTTCATTTTCCTCATTGGCAAAATCAAAGACCCAAGAATGATTTTGGCAATCACTTTCAACATTTATACAGTGTCCAGCAGTTACAATTGTATCTTCCGAAACTAAGAAACCAGAACAATTGGCAGCTGCCATTTGTGTAGCAAATCGCTCACTAGCACAAATGCCCATATCGACCAAGGTTCTAGATTTAACAACGAAATGATCATCAACTTGAATTAGATTATTATTTAAGACTTGGGCCAGTGTTGAACGAGATAATGTCTTCATTAAAGAATCTGAACTTTCAAAAATATCCAATCGATCATCTTGACCATAAATAACTTTGGGAACAATTCGAATGCGGCTATCTGCATTTATATTGAAGGAACAAAAAATTATTAAACAGCTTAAAATTCGCTTCATAAAAAAACCTAGGACTAACTTAAAAACCACCTTTAACTGACAACAGCGCTCGGATAATTAAATGCTATTTATCTTGTGATTAACACTGACAAAATCTTACAACGCTGGACAAATCTTGCTCTGGCTCAAGGACAAAGCCTTTGTCCCTTCAAAAAAACTGCGGCCAAACTTCCTGGGAATGTAACACCCAAAAAAGGCGATGAGCAAGCTTTGGTCTTTAGACTAGAAGCAGTTATTGTCGTCGGCTTTTGAAGATTTATTATGGTAAAAGATGCAGAATAGTTAGCTTCAATATATCCCACCCCTTTGCCCCAGACATTAAATTTAGGGTACTTAGATACTAGGGTTGGCAAAAATTGATTAAAGAAATCACCGGGATTTTCACTGGCAATTTTGGCAATGATTTTAGGGTCAACACATTTTTGGACTATTAACCAAGTCACAAAGGCAGCGTAGGTGTCTAAACCAGTTAATCCCGAAGTGCCATGGAGTTTTTCAGAAGGACTATGAGGCGCATGGTCAGTGGCCAAAAAGTCAACATCTCCGTTTTTGAGGGCTTCTAAAAGTGCTTCGCGATCACCACTAGGCCTAATAGGAGGGTTTATCTGAAAGCTTACCTGAGTGAGTGCTGGCATTTTCTTGATATCTTCTTCGCAAAAATACAAGTGCTGTGGTGTTACCTCGCATTTTACATTAAGGCCCCTGCTTTTAGCGGCTTTAATGAGAACTAATCCCTCCTTAGCGCTGTAATGACACAACTTCCCCTTTAGGCCGAAGCGCTCAATTAATTTTAAAGCCATCTCGGTGGCCATTAATTCAGCAATCAGAGGTCTTCTCGTAAAATGATCTTCTTGTGTCTTGTGTTCTTCTAATATCTCAGGATCTTCGCAGTGGAAACTAACCCAGCAATTTCGGTATCGCTCTAGTGCAATCTCTAGTTCGATATTATTTTTAAAATAAAGCTCTCCAACTGATGGTCCCATATAAACTTTGTAAGGTACTTCAAAACTGAGTGGCTTAGTATTTGGACCAATGCCAGCGTACATAAGAATAGGTATGGCACTCTTTTGGGCAAGAAAAAATTTTTGTAAGTAACTGCTATCATCTATTGGAGGTATGGGATTATTTGGCATATCTGAAACATGAACTAAGCCTCCATTTAGAGCAGATAACCCAGTAGAGACAAAATCTTCCTTATAGTTATTCTTACCACTGACATCTTCTCTGGCATGAATATGGACATCCCCCATTCCAGGAAAAAGTAAATATTCATCTCCAAAATAATGAGTAACATGTTGCCTTGTTACTAAATGAGTTCCAACATTCGTGATAATGCCGTTTTGGGTATCATATTGAATTTGAATTCTTTTTACCCAAAGTGAAGTGACACAATTAGCCTCTAAAGTCTCAATTGCCATCTATTGATTCTCACATGGAATCATTGCTTCGAAACGCCAGAGTCGATTATCAATGTCGTAAAAATTCAGAACTTTTTTAGTTTTTAGCAACTGAACTTCTATCCTTTCTACCATTGAAGAATTTTGGCCTTTTCGATAAAGAAAAAAATTAAATTTGTTAGAAAAAATATCTAAATCTTCAAGTCTTTTTACCTGAAATGAAAATGCAATACTCTCACTAGAAGCTGCAGTCGAAGGATGGGAACTAAGGCTATCTTTTATATCGAATGTAAAAGGACCTCGACAAGCTCTTTGGCTTTCAATATCTAATTCGAAATCTAAAACTTCAGACAAGAAATCGCATAGTCTCAATCGATCCTGGCTGAAAAGAAAAACTGATCCAAATTCATCATTCATCATTAAATGTTAAGAGAACTTGGATTAGAAAACAATAGATTAAAATTTAGGAAAAGTACTAAGAGGCAAAGAAGTCGATCTTTGAACTGTTTCACCCTTACAATCTAGTCCTTCGCAACGATAGGAACGATTGCAGGATTCATCCAAATCCATTTTAAAATCTTCGTCCCCCCTAACCAAAATACCTTCGACTAAAAGAGTTTGAGTATCGATCACGGGGGAGCCAGAATTTCCACTATATGTATCAGCATTCGTTTTAAAGAAATTTGGCAATTCATTTTCTCGGATTTGAGCATTATCAGCTACTATTTTTGGCAAACCAAGGGGGTGACCAATTACAGCAAGAGTTGAGTCATTTTTAATAACACCAACCTTTCTCAATTTGAAAAACGGACGATCATTAATTTTTTTATCTAACCTAACCAACGCAAAATCTAATTTGTTATTATCTGACCAAGTAATAAGTTGCTGACAAGAAAAAACCTGAGTTTTACTAAAAACGACTTCATGATCAGAAGAAGCAAACCCAGAGTCGTCATCGTAGTCGGATACCCAGAAACTTTTTTGACAATCAAACTTATCTTTAAAGCAGTGACCAGCGGTTAACATTAAGTCTTCACTGATAAGAAAAGCACTGCAGCTAGAAACCATAGGCAGCTTTGAAAACTTTTCATCAGAGCAAAAATTTAATCCTTCTTCCAGATTTTTGGTTTTCACCACAATAAACTTATCATTTTCACTACTAACTCTCCACTTTGGAACTTGAGCTAAGATTGAACGTGAAAGATTAATTAATTCAGATTCACTGCTAGGTAATTGGGAAATTAAATGTCGGTTATCTTCGCCGTAGATACCTTTGACTTGCAAGGGAAAATTCTTGTTAAATATAATCGAATCACTATAAGCAATGAATGAATAGATATAAAATAGGAATAAAAAAATCAACTTCATTCGAGGATTATATCTAACAAATGAAATAAATGTTACTTTTGGAAAAAGACCTATAAAAAATACACATCTCTAACAAAAGTATTGGCTAAACTAAAGAATTAACTAGTGAATACGCCTTGAGAGCAATGTTTGGATCATGAACTCTGAAAATAATGTGAGATCGAGATAGTGTCATTATATTTTTGACTAATTCCAGATGAAGAACTTCCGATTCGGCAATTGGATCTTTCGAATCAATAAACCCATTTCTTAAAAATGATTTCTTAGATAGACCTATTACCCAAGTATGATTTGAAAAACTATTTATCACTTGCTCAAGATTATTAATCAATGCCCAGTTCTGAGCAAAACTTTTTGAAAATCCAAATCCTACATCAAACAAGACTCTCTTTTTTAAATGTAGAAATTGATCAAACCAAATAGAAGCATTTTCAAAATTTTTTATGGTTGAAACTATAATTTCATCTTCTTTTACAAAAGACATATGCTTGACGACATCATGTCGGTGAGGAATATGCGTATTATTAAAAATGTAGTAAAAGTTTGAATCAAATTGATACTCCATTAATAAGTCGAAGAGAATTTGGTCTCTAACCCCAGACACATCGTTTAAAATAATTCCACATTGAGGGTACCTCGATCTGAGTTGCTTAAAGTAATAATGAAAATTTTCAATTTTATATGTATCGATAGAAAGCCATCTATTATGAAAATCAAAATCCTTGGTAGCAAGAAAAAAAGTATCAAAACGATCTTTTTCTTCAGAATAAGAAATAGCACAATTCATGGGTGCTGTGGATTCAAAGCCAAAATCTAAAATTAAATTAGGATGTAATAAAAAATCATTTAAGGTTTTTTTTAAAGTAACTTCACTAAAATTTTTACCGCCATCTGAAAAAGAATTGGGAGTTATATTAATAACTCCCATTGAATTTAAAGCAGTAAAGTTTGCAAGCATCAACTAAACAGGTAAAGGCTCAGGGGTTTTTACTGCTGAAATATCGGCAGATGCTTTTGTCTCTTCTGGAGCAATCACTGCTGGTTTTTCAGTTTTTAGTGGAACTCCAATGTCAATTCCTGCAATAACATCTTTTACTTGCTGAAAATCAATTGTTTCCCAAGCAACAAGTGCCTGCGCCAAACGATCGAGACCGTCTCTGTTGGATTTTAAAATATTAATGGCTTGACGATAATTCTTTTCAACAATTCTATTTATTTCTTCATCAATTTCCTGAGCAACTTTTTCTGAATAATCTACACTTTCGCCCATACCGCTAAATGGTGACATACCCGATTTGTTATAATTGATTGGGCCCATTTTTGGAGACATACCCCATTTGCAAACCATATTTCTCGCCAAGCTCGTTGCTCGTTCTATGTCATTTGAAGCTCCAGAGGTCATTTGTCCATAAACAATTTCTTCCGCGGACCTTCCACCCATCAAGAAAGAAATAAAATTTTCGGCTCGATCATTGGTGAGTGATAGTAGGTCCTCGTTAGGCAAAGTCTGTGTAACTCCAAGTGCACCACCACGAGGCATGATCGAAACTTTGTGAATTGGATCTGTGTGAGGAAGATTCATACCGACTAATGTATGGCCTGCTTCATGGTAAGCTGTCATAAGTTTTTCTTTATCGGAGATAACTAAAGATTTTCTTTCTGGCCCCATTAAAACTTTGTCTTTGGCTTGCTCAAAGTCTTCATTAGTAAGCTTTTTCTTGTTGAGTCTGGCCGCATTCAAAGCTGCTTCATTAACAAGATTAGCTAAATCCGCTCCTGTAAAACCCGGAGTTCCTTTGGCGATAATTTCTAAATCAACATTATCTTCAAGTGGAGTTTTCTTAGTATGAACTTTTAATATACCAAGTCGCCCCCGAACATCAGGTGCACCAACCATAACTCTTCTGTCAAAACGACCAGGTCTTAATAAAGCAGGATCTAGAACATCAATTCTATTGGTAGCTGCGATTAAGATAACGCCTTCGTTTGATTCAAATCCGTCCATTTCTACTAAAAGTTGGTTAAGAGTTTGTTCGCGCTCATCATGACCACCTCCCATACCTTGGCCTCTGTGGCGTCCTACGGCATCTATTTCATCGATAAAAATAATACAAGGAGCATGTTTTTTGCCTTGTTCAAATAAATCTCTTACCCGACTTGCACCGACTCCGACAAACATTTCAACAAAATCAGATCCAGATATTGAAAAAAATGGGACGTCAGCCTCTCCGGCAACGGCCCTTGCAAGTAAAGTTTTACCAGTTCCAGGAGGACCAACGAGGATTACGCCCTTTGGTATTTTGCCACCTAGGGCAGTATATTTTTTGGGATCCTTCAAAAAGTCGACGACCTCTTCTAGTTCCTCTTTTGCTTCTTGCACGCCTGAGACGTCAGCAAAAGTTATTTTCTTTTCATGAGGATTGAGCATACGAGCGCGAGATTTTCCAAAACTCATGGCCTTGCCACCACCGGCTTGTATTTGGCGCAAGAAAAAATAGAAGATGACAATCAACAAAATCATCGGTCCCCAATTAAGTAATAAAGAAGTAAAAAATGTTTGCTTTTCTTCCTCTTCATATTGGGGAATAATTCCATTTTCACGCAAAATATTAAATGTCGCATCACCAGTATTTCCAGTTAATGAAAATCTCGCACCACCTTCGTATCCGGACTTAAATTTACCCATGATAGTGTCTTTACCTTTGAAGATTACCTCATCAATATTTTTTTCTTGAACTGATCTGACAAATTCAGGATATTTTATAAATTTATGATTAGTTTTATCTACTGTTGCTACCTTTGCCACTAAGGCCATAAGTAATATAACAACAATCCATAATGTTAGTGTCTTTTGTTGAGGCTTCATTGATCAATATTCCTTAGTTACTTTTTAAATAAAATGGTTCGATTACTATTTGGTCTATTCTATAAATCTAGCAGAGAAGAATCAAGCAAGACAGCACTTTGAGAAAGCTTTTGTCTGCCTTTTGTCTGAATTAGTGGATAAAAGCTATAGGAAATAGCATTGCGTTTTAACCAGTGAGTACTTTTTGGTAATAAGGGATGGATTAAACGAGAACAATCTGACTTAGAAGCAGTGCCTATTAAGCAAATAAAAGGAAAAAAAGAAAATTCTCTATTAACATTATGCGACAAAAACTTCTTTATACCAAATTTCTCTAAATGATCGAGTAATTGCTGATCTAGATTATGGTAATAATCTAGATGAGAGTTGTGCATAATTAGTAAATAATTGCAGATTAAAAATATTTTTACTCCACCTGAAAATGAAAACGGACCTTTGATTTTATTTTCTTTCGGGTTATTTAATATTTTGATATGAGCAGAGATTAGTTTATCTAACTCAAAATCAATTTCACCACGATGACTTTTAGAAAAAAAATAGATCCACTCCTTGATTTGATCTTTATGTAAACTAAAATTAGTGGATTTAAGAACAGTTGCGCCAGATTTTTCTCGTTTTTCATGCAAAAGAGAATCGCCTTTTTTGGTAATCGATTGTAATCGATGCACCTTAAGCTTGAAAGCAAGTTGGTTTTGTCTTGATACGTAATGACGTAAATAATTTGGGTATCTTTCAGCGATAAGTTTTGAAAAACTAAGTCTAAAATAATTTCTTTCAAAGCGTAGATTTCGATTACTTGAATCTTCGGCCCAATTTAAATTCAAAGAATTTGCGTAGCGAATAATATGATTTTTACTGACACACATAAATGGTCTAATTAGACCCCGATTAAATACCGGAATACCCAAAGTAGATGCAAGATTACTTTGTTTAAAAGATTGAATGGTACTCCATTCAAAAGAATCATCGAGATGATGAGCGGTATAAACCCAATAACCCTGTTGAAGATATTGCTTATAAACCTCACCTCTAAAATTACGAGCAATAGATTCAAAATTAGATTGATTAATATCTAAATTAAACTTAAAAATATCAACATCTACACCACATTTGTTGGAATGAGATACGACTAGATTTTCCTCATCAATACATTCTTTTCTAGTTCCGTGATTGATATGTAAAACTTTAACTTGGCCTTCGAAGAGTTCATTTAAAACATAAAGCAAGGCAAGAGAATCGACTCCACCAGAAACTGCCACCACAATCTTCTTATTAACATTGTGAAGTAAATTCGATTTAATGAATGCCGAAATATGACTCGCAAATTGCTTTTTATATAAGTTAGATTTATACATTTTTCAAAACCTTTATTTGTAAATAATAGAATTTTTTAGATGGAAGGAGAAGATCAATGGCAAAAAACAAAGAATAAACCCTTCTAAAACATAAAATCTTGACAGATAAAGTCACCAAACTATAGGATAGTCAAAACTTTTTAGGCTTGGTAGCTCAGTTGGTTAGAGCGATGGATTCATAACCCATAGGTGGGCAGTTCGATTCTGCCCCAAGCCACCAAAATAACATACATGAAAATTCAATTTATTCTTTTTTTTATAACAATCATTTTATTTTCTTGTAATCACCAAGCAGTAAATTCTCAAACTAAAAAAGAGATACCAAAAGAAGAGAGTTCAACGAAAACGTCCATAAAAAACTGTATTTGCGTTGAAGTTTGGATGCCAGTCTGTGGCAAAAATGGCAAGACATATTCAAATTCATGCTTTGCTCGTTGCGCTGGTATAAGCTTTACTCAAGGTTCATGCGGGAAAAACACTGCTGACTAAGCAATAAATTAATCATTTTTTTACTCATTGAAAAAGAAAGAGTATAACCATTTTTGTAAAGACCACTGATAACAGATATTTTCTTTTTCTCATCAACAAAACCACAAATTGGCAATCTTTTAGGACCTTTATGTCTTAAGCCAGTGATCATTTTAAATTGATCTAGAGAACCCAAATCAAGATTGAGATGCTTTGTTAGATAATCTAAAATATCGCAAAGTTCATTAGAACGAGGAAGCATAAAATTGCCCTTTTGGGATGAACTTCCAATAATTAACTTATTATCTTGATTTCGGTAAAAGACGTTGTGACCATTTAAAGTAAGAAAAAAGGATTGATCATAAAAAAAATCTCTAACTAAGTAGCTTCCTGAAACAACTGAATCAGAAAAGAATTCAAGATTGTCTTGATTAAAATTTTTTAAAATATTGAAGTACGCACCAGAACAAATAACCACATATTTACTTTTGATAGATTTACCACCAAAAAGTTCAACTAAAACATGCTCTGCACTTATAGTTTTTACATCTTTTACAACATCTTCAATTTGCAAAAAAGAATGAAGAGAATTTCTTGAATCAATCCAACTGTTAAAAATAGTAGGACTTAACAAAAAGGATTTAAGTAAAACTCCTTTATGAGAATTTTTAAGCAACTTAAAATCTAAAGAAGTTAATTGGTTAAAACGTCGAGAAAGTTTTTGATCATTATCGCCGTCTGTAGAAATTATATATTGATCAACGAGCTCAATACCATCTGGCTGATTATTATAAACAAAATTACAAAATTCATCATAACCTTCGACAAGAAGATCTCCAAGGGTGCTTACGCCCACGTCAACACCATTAAGAGAAATAGTTGCAGTTGATTTTTCAGAACAATTAGGAAAATGTTGATTGGAAAAAATTTGTGCAACAGAAAAATTCTGACAATTAGTTTCAGAAGCTTTTAAAGTTTTAAACAACTCAAAAAGTAACGTCTTGGCAGCAATACCATTTCCAATAATTACCAAATCAAAATCCACAAAAATCACCAAAATTATGAAAAAACATTTTTTTTACATGCTAACTCATTGCCAATGGTTTTTAAAATGTTTATCGTTTTCTTTCTATAATTATGTCGATAAAACATTCCAGGAGACTTGATGTATGTCACTTGAACAAAGCGCAGTTATTTTTGCAGCTCAAGAAACAAATTTAAATGCTCGATCTGTTTTAAGCGTCTTGACTTTATTAATCACTGAAGATTGCACCGTACCCTTTGTTGCACGATATCGAAAAGAAGTAACAGGTGGATTAGATGAAGTACAAATCAGGGCCATACACGAATCATATGAAAATTATCTCGAAAGAGAAAAAAGAAGAGAATACATATTAGAAGCAATTAAAAAAATGGAACTCTTGACTCCAGATCTAGAAAGAAAAATTAAAGCTGCAGATACAATTAATCAGTTGGAAGATCTTTATTCCCCATTTAAAGCAAAAAAGAAAACAAAAGGGATGATCGCTAAAGAGGCTGGTTTAGAACCATTAGCTTTATTCATTTTAAGCACAAATAAAAATAGAAAAGAACTTGAAGAACATTTCGGTAATCAATTTAACAATATTGAATTAAAAATCCTTAATTTTACGGACGCTTTAGCTGGAGCCTTTGATATTATTATTGAGATGATGGCCCATGATTCAGAAGTAAAAGAGACACTGAGGAAAGACTATTGGAAAGATGCAGTCATAAAATCTAGTAAAAGAGATAAAGCTGAAGAAGAAGATAAGGACTGGTTAAAATATAAAGATTATTTTGAATTTTCTCAGAAGGTTTCTGAGTTAAAAGATCCAAAAGCTAGTCATCGATTTCTTGCAATGAGAAGAGGTATGACCTCGAAAACATTAAAAGTAGATATTGTTTTTCAAGATGTAATAGCATTAGGATTAATTAAAAATAAATTCTATAAAGATCCAAACCTTGGAATGAATACAGAATTAGATCTTGCAGCTAAAAAAGCATTCAACAATTACATTCATCCAAGCTTAGACCTTGAGATAAAATCCGAACTAAAAAAAATCTCGGATGAAACTGCAATAAATGTTTTCGGTATAAATTTAAAAAATCTCTTATTGCAGCCTTACCTTGGCCCTAAATCGGTAATTGGAGTAGATCCAGGTGTAAGAACTGGCTGTAAAATTGTAATCGTTGATAATACTGGAAAATTTCTCGCTGATTGCGTAATTTATCCTCATGAACCAAGAATGCAAGTAAAAGAATCTGCTACAATTTTAGATGCTATTATTGAACAATTTAAGGTCGAACACATTGCAATTGGTTCAGGTACTTATGGTAGAGAGACTCTTTCATTTATCCAAGAAAATGTAAAAAAAGTAAAAGAAAGCAAAGTAAAAGCTACTTTAATTTCTGAAGCAGGTGCATCTGTCTACTCTGCCTCTGAAATTGCACGTGAAGAATTCCCTGACAAAGATCCTACGGTTAGAGGAGCTATTTCAATTGCGAGAAGATTTCAAGATCCTTTAGCAGAATTAGTAAAAATTGATCCTAAATCTATTGGAGTCGGTCAGTATCAGCATGATGTAAATCAAGCAAGATTGAAAAAGTCTTTAGAGGGAGTTGTTGAATCATGTGTTAATTATGTCGGAGTAGATTTAAATACTGCCTCAGCGCCATTGTTAGCTTACGTCTCAGGCATTGGTGCTGGTTTAGCGCAAAATGTAATAAAATATCGTGAACAAAATAAAGGTTTTAAAAATCGTGCAGAAATTTTAAAAATATCCAGATTTTCTGCAAAAATATTTGAACAATCTGCTGGATTTCTTAGAATATTTAACGGTGAAGAGCCTCTTGACGCCACTTTTATTCACCCAGAGAGATATGAAGTTATTAAAAATTGGATCCAAAAAAATAAATTAGAAATTACCGATTTAATCAACAACAAAGAAATGATTTCTAGATTAGAGCGAGATCATGATTTTAAAAATGAAGTTGGTGAATTTACATTTGATGATATTGTAAAATCATTAAAAGCACCTTCTCAAGACCCAAGAACTGAGTTTAAATCGTTTGAATATAGAAAAGATATTTCAAAAATTTCTGATTTAAAAATCGGAGAATGGTATCCAGGCCTAGTTACCAACATTACTCAATTTGGAGCCTTTGTAGATATAGGAATCAAAGAAAATGGTTTGCTTCATGTATCGCAAATTTCTGATAGCTTTGTTGAAAATGCCATGAATGCACTTAAGGTGGGTCAGGAAGTCAAAGTCCAAGTAATAGAAATAGATAGAGAGAGAGGAAGAATATCACTTTCTGCTAAAAAAGGGGCCGAAGCCAATTATACAGGGAATCCATCAGGATCAAGTTATAATCAAAAAAATATCAAGACGAATTTATTGCCAAAGCAACAAGAAATAAAAAATAATGCATTTTCTGGTTTAAAAAACTTTAAGATTTAAAAATATTTTTTAACTGACTGTTCGTACATGCTCTAGTGGGTTGTGCTCTTTTTCAAATTGCACAATCGCAAAGAAAATGAACAATGATGAAATACAATACGGTACTATAAATGAAACAAACAATCCTTTGGTCGTGATTAAAATTGGAATTTTCCGATCAACGAAAACATCTGGCATTATTTCGGGAGCGTAATGGTCAAATAAATAAAGAAAGAGCAGCCCAAAAATTATTCCAGAAATAATGGAAGCAAAGCTCATTAAGTGAAGAAACCATTTTGTAGATCTATTGATTTGATAAAAAGAAGCTCCTAAAATCCAGAAACTAGCAAGGTCCGTTTTTATTTTATTAAAAAATATTAATAAACCACTCGATATGCATAATGAAACAAGTAAACTCATTGCTGCAAATAAAAAAACCATTACACTACTTTCTAGATTAAGTGCCCAGACTAATGTCCTATTTTCATCTTCCCATGTTTTAAGAATAACCCATTCTGGCAATGCAAATGCTAGTTCTTTAAAGTTAGTTAATGAATAAATTCTGATTCGATTTACATATTTTGCCTGAATTAAATTTTGTATCAAAGGCAGTCTAACCCATAAATGGGAAGTATCTATTTCTGGCACATCAGAGCTAAAAGTTCTTTCAACCTTAATGGTTTGACTTCTGGGAATATCTCCCAAAAAGGAATCAACATGAGAGGGTGAAATAATTTGTAAATCTTCAGGAGGAGCTACTCCAACTTTATAGGCTAATTCTGTTGGCATTATGCCATCTGTATTTTTATCTATTTTCAGAAAACTCGGGACAAAATGATCAAAGTCTATTCCATGAACAATGACGGGTGTAATATAGGTTTGATATCGTAAAAGCAGTTCAATTTCATACTCTAGCGAATACTTGATTTGGTTTTTTTCCAAAACCTTTTGTATTGATATTAACCTTTCATCGTTTTCACCAGCTTTGAAATAAATAGTTGCGCGACCTACAATATTTTTCGATCGCTCCATTAAGTTATGCTGAAGACCACCCATTGTACTTTGCAAAACAATGAGTGCAAAGGATGACAAAAATAAACCTATAACTGCTAAAATAAGAAGTCTTTGCCGATTTTTTGAAGATAAAATATAAAAAACAAAATATTTTAAATAAGTTAAAAACACGATTAGTTACTTTGTCGTTTTTTCGTAAAAAGTAGTTTTATTTTTAACTAATTCTTCAAGATACAATGATGGTTTATATCGATCAGCACTTACACTTTGTGAAAATTGTAATAATGCACTTAATATTTTTTCTAATCCTTCACTATCGGCATATCTTAATAAACCTCCCCTAAAAGGAGGAAAACCAATACCAAAAATAAGACCTAAGTCAACTTCTGAAGCAGTGTTAACAATCTCATCCTTTAGGATTTCTGCGGCTTCATTAATCATTGGTAAAAAAAGTCTTAATTGAATTTCTGTTTCAGATAGCTTCTTCTTAGTTAAAGGTAACAATTTATCGACTTCATCATTAGGGCCAAGAACTTTGCCTTTTTCATCGTAAAGGTAGAAACCCTTTTGATTTTTTTTACCAAGAAAATTCTTTTCTAAAAGCTTTGTAGAAAACTTAGAGGGTAAAGCCCGCTCTCCTAGACCATCATGCATAACCTTCGCAACTTTTACACCAACATCGATTCCTACTTCGTCTAGCAATCGGCAAGGCCCCATTGGCATTCCAAAATTTAAAGCGGCCTGATCAAGATCCTTTACGGAAACGCCCTCTTCTAATAAATACCCAGCTTCGTTTAAGTAAGGCATCAAGATTCTATTTACTAAAAAGCCAGGTCCATCCTTAACAATCACAGGTGTTTTTTTAACCTTCAATACCCACTTATATAATGCTTCAACTGTTTCAGGTTTTACTTTACTATGAACGATAATCTCAACTAACGGCATTAAATGAACAGGATTGAAAAAATGAAGGCCCGCAAAGCGCTCAGGATGCTCGAGAGCTTTTGACATTTCTTCAATCGAAAGAGAAGAAGTATTGCTTGTTAAAATGCATGTATTAGAAACGTATTTTTCAACTTCGGCGAATACTTTTTTCTTAATGTCCATATTCTCAACAACGGCTTCGATTACTAAATCTACTTTTTGAAAACCACTGAAATCCAGTTGTGCTGTTATTGATCTTTGCTTTCTCTCAAATTCATCAATATTAATTTTTTTCCTTTTTAGTTGACCTGAAAAATTTTGAGAAGATTGCTTAAGTCCTAAATTCAGGGCCTCTGTACTTAAGTCTTTCATAATAGGATGCATCCCTGCATCGGCCATCAGCCAAGCAATTCCTCCTCCCATGGTACCAGCACCCAACGCTGCACCTCTACTCAGTAACTGAACTTCACCAGATGATTTTGGTCCATTGTATCGCTTAACGGCTTCTGACATGAAATAGATATGCTGTAAGTTTTTACTTTGTTCACTTATGGCCAATTCACCAAATGCTTGAGCTTCGGCTGCAAGGTAACTCGTTCTGCCTTTCATCATTCCAGAGTCCATTACATCAAGAATTTTCAGAGGTGCCTGATAAAAACCATTTGTTTTTTTCAAAACACTTTCTCGAACTTTTTGGAAAATAATTTTTCTTGTGACAAAATTTTCTGTTGCTAATTCTTTTACTGAATCAGAAAGAGAATGATGAACTGATTTATATTCAAGAAATTTAGGAGCCATTGATAATAAATTTTCGCTTGGAAAAACTTCAGTTACAAGTCCGAGTTTTTTTGCTTTATCACCACGTAATGTTTTTCCTGTAAGAATCATGTCTAAAGAATTGGGTAATCCAATTTTGCGAGGCAGACGGTAAGTCCCTCCAAACCCCGGTATAAAACCCAATTTAACTTCAGGCAGACCGATAGACGTTTTAGGTGAGTTTGAAGCCAGAATCACATTGCATGCTAAAGCAAACTCTAATCCACCTCCAAGACAAATTCCATCTACACAAACTACTTTAGGAAGATTTAAATCTTCGAGCCGATTATAAATATTCTGACCCTGCTCAGCTTTATCGGCAGCTTCTGATTCAGTAGTTAAGGAAGAAATTAGATTTATATCAGCTCCTGCTAGAAAACAATTTTCTTTATGCGAAAAAAAGATAACTCCCTTCAATTCTGTAGTTTTGCCATGCAAATCTTCGATAATTGAGGCAAGTTCGTTCATTGTTTCTATATCAAGAGAAGTCATTGATTTTTGATTATTAAAACCAAATCCAACATAAGCAACTCGTCCAACTTGTATATCCTTTACTTCATAACTAATTCTTTTAAACGTCATTTTTTAACTCTCTTATCAATAATATATAATGCGCTTTATCGTTTTAAATTTTCTATAATAACTGCTCCACCCTGACCGCCACCAATACATAGCGAAGCTAATCCATACTTTGCTTTTCGTCTTTTCAATTCATGCATAAGTGTGATGACTAAGCGAGATCCAGTAGATCCAACAGGATGTCCCAGAGCAATTGCTCCTCCATTTACGTTAAGTTTTGTAAAATCTAGTTCTCCCCACGCTTTACTTATATCAAATTTAGCTGCAATCGTTTGATCCTTTAACGCTTTAGATACAGCAAGAATTTGAGCTGCAAATGCTTCATTAATTTCAAAAAGATCAAAATCAGAAAGACTAAGATTAGTTCTTCTCATTATTCCATCCATCGCCAACAGCGGGCCCATACCCATCCTTTCCGGTTCTAATCCATGAAAATGATAATCCGTTAACTTCGCTATAGGATTTAAGTTATATCTTTTCACTGCTTCCTCTGAAGCAAAAAGCAGAGCAGAACCACCATCTGTAATGGGACAACTATTTCCCACGGTAACCGTTCCTGATTTTTTGTCAAAATAAGGCTTCATTTTAGCTAAACCTTCGACTGTTGAATTTTCTCTTGGACCTACATCATCAGTTAATAATTTATTTAAATTACCACCAATCGTTATTGGTAGAATTTCATCTTTAAATTTACCAGACTTCATCGCCTCGACAGCTTTTGCGTGAGAATTGTTAGCATAAATATCTTGCTCTTCCCTAGTAATTTTTAATTCTCGGGCCAACAACTCTGCCGTTTGCCCCATGTTTAATCCACAAAATGGATCAGTAAGCCCCTGCTCTATTGCTACGATAGGAGTTAAATAATTAGGTCTAAATGCACTCATTGCAGAAATTTTTTCGCCAATAGTTTTTGCTTTGAATAATTTTGCAAAAAGTTCAGTCATTTCTTTATTGTACATAAGTGGCATTTGAGACATTGACTCAACTCCTCCTGCTACAATAATATCACTTCTTCCACTTGCAATTTTTATGTAAGCTTGAGCGACTGCCTCCATTCCGGAAGCACAATTTCGGTGAACAGAATAACCTGAAGTTTTTTTATGAAGACCAGCCTCTAAAGCAATAACTCTCCCAACGTTTGGATATTTAGCTGGTGTTCCAGTATTGCCAAAGATGACTTCATCAATTTTATCAGTTGGAATACTTGTATTGTCGATAAGATGTTTTACTAAATATGCTCCCAAAAAAGGTGCCTGGACATCTTTTAAATCCATACCAGATTTAGCTTGAGGTGTTCTTTTACCATCAACAATATACACATCTTTCATTGACATAAATTTCTCCATAAATTTAAAAGGATATAGCAAATTCTAAGGGATAAAGTTGATTAAAGAAAGAACGGAATATTTTGATTTGAAATAAGAAATAGGCGACCAAAACAAACAGGCATCTCGTTAAAAGAGATGCCTGCTTTTTATTTAATTAAAAAGATTAGTGCAATTAAAATTTTACGACTAGGCCACCTTGAACAGTTACGATATCAGATTGCTCCATTGCTCGAGTAACATTTTGTAATCTTAACTGATCAGGATTATTAGATGTAGTAGTTGCAACGCTAGAGATTCCTGAAGTTAATGTTTTAGAAAATGATAAATCTATATTCAATCCTACGTTTCCAGCTAAATCTGCTTCTGCTCCAATCTTCGCAGAGGCTCCAAGGGAGTTTGAGGTAAAGGCTTCATTACCGTAAGAAATTCCATATGGATTCGTATAGCCATTACCATTATCATTATATTTAATGTTAGAGCGGTTAAAACTTACAGAAGCTCCAGCAAAAGGCTTGATCAAGGTAGAATTCAAAATAAAAAATTTGGTATTGGCTTCTAGCGAAAGCTTATCGTAAGCCATCGTTCGACCTTGACCAAAAGTGTTATAATAGATAGAACCAACGGTTGAGGTATTGCTGATAAAATCATTTGCCGTATCTGTTGCATCTAAAGCAGTATAACCAATACCGACACCAACGGTTAATTGAGGGTATATATTAGTTTCAACACTAGCTCCAATATTTATCTTTGATTCAAAATCAATCTTATCGCCTTTAATAGATGCTACTCCAAAAGAAGGAATAATTTTTATATTTCTTTCCTCTGAGCCATCAGTAGATTTAACATTGCTTAAACTTTTCTCTAAAGTTGTATCACTGTTTGCTGAAAGACTCTGGGAAGACATTTCAGGAGCAGCTTGAGAAACCTGTACTCTATCTTCTTTTAAGTTTCTGCTGTTAGAATTTTTATTGAATGCTTTTTGCAATTGCTTAGTAAGAGCGATCTCATGCTTAACTCGGATATCTTCGATTTTCTTTTCGACCATCGCTTTATTTCTCTCTTCAAGGTTCGCTCTCTTTTTTCTCAAAATTTCAGATGGTGAACTTTTGCCATCAACAATTGAATTGTCTTGATCTAAACTTTCAGCATTTAACGACTCATCTACGTCATTTAATAAATCAGTTTCGGCAAAAGCTTTGGGCATTTGGATTCCGGATACCATAACTGTAGCTAGAAACAAACTCATGAAAGAAAGTCTCTTTTTTTCATTTAAATTCAACATAAAAAGTCTCCTAAGATATGATCGATGAAACACAACTTTCATCGTCCAATACAATTAATACTGTTAAAAGTTTTCACACCTTTTATAACAGGTCCAAAAATAAAAACATCTTAATTAGCTAAAGTATGAAAATATTACAGAGAAAAAGGTATGAAACCTATTTTTTAAATGGATAATACTGAAAACGTTTTCCAGTCTCAGCAGGAGTTATTATTGCACTGATTTTACAAAGAAGAGTTGATTTATATTTGGCCTGATCACATTTAGTAGAATCACCTAAGTACTTGTTTTTTATATAGCTTAAAGTTGCGGTTATGAGACTCGCCATTACGGCGACAAGAAGAATATATTCCACTACCGTTTGACCAGCTTGGTCACCCCAGAGCCTTTTAACTGATCTCAAAGAGTATCCCTCCATCTTTTAATTTCAATTAGTGAGGAGAAGGTTCCCAATGCATCCTCATTATATGGACCAAAATAAAGTACATTTTTCAATCTAGAAAAAATTAAAGGAGCACTGTCTTCAAAGACCCCTATAATCTTTTTACGAAAAGTTACATCCGTTCTTTTGTAAGATTCAAAATCTCTATCTTCAATAAAGACATCTAATGTATATTTCATATTTACATTTTTTATAACAAAAGAAAATTCTGGATACAAAAATTTCAAATCATCAAAAAGAGTTTCAATAATTCTTTCTTTAATAAATTCAACTTTCGATCCTTCTCTTTTTGAAATGATAATATTGAAAACCGCACTGTCAAAGCCAAACGTAACTTCCCAGAAGGGACGATCGGTTCCTATTTTCATAGGTGAAGAAAATATAATTTTTTTGTTTCTAAGCAATTTAGGTAATGGAGCTTGAAAAATCATATCGACGTTAAGGCAATTATAAGAAAAACTTGATGTTTTCAACTTTATTGGCAAACTAACAGGGTATCCACCAATAAAAGCCATTTTATTTGGTCTTATCAAGCCTTCAATACTTTCAAGTTCGAAGCTTTTGACCACTCCACGCTGGAAACGCAAGTCAGATAAATTTAATTTCTTAAAATCACCGCCTGATTCTTTGTGTAAACTTAATAAGTCATGAATTAACTTATCATGATTGAGTTTAAAATATGGGGACAGAAGAGAAAAAAACAAATGAGTTATTTCCGAACGACTACCAGTCGTCGAAAGACGATTTTGAAAAAAACCTCTGGTCAAGTAGATAAGAGCATTAAATTCGCCTTTTTGAGCTTCATTGAATTGATCTTTTTTAGAAAAAAAAGAAAAAAAATGCTGAAAGTGAAAATGTATTTCTTCAGGAATTAATTCTTCAAAAAGTTTAGACATTTTAGATGATTTTTTTTCTTGAAACAAACTCAATGATACCTTCGAACAAAATTCTTTATATTTATCATTGAAATTCGAAACTTCATTATTAAAAGCAAGTGAGCCACTTCTTTCATTTAAAAAAAGATTAGGAAATTTTCTAGACAATTCTCGGTAGTTTCTAAAAGGAGAGTCACCAAGAACAACCTGTTTTTTGCCAATATGAAAGTAAAGAGATTCAGGCTCTAAGTAATTCTCAATATTAATGAGGGGATTTAACTTTGAAAACTCTCCCCATGATTTTAAGAATTCAATATCGAGAAGAGTTAAAGAATTTGTAAAAAAATCTCCATAATTAAAACGATCATCATCCAAAATTAAAACTTTTTTACCTCTTTCCAACAACCCCAATGAAAGAAGAAAAGTAACGTAATTGTGTCCAACTAAAGCAAAATCGATATCATTACTTAACATGTTGTTATCTCACTAATAATTTTTCCCATTTTATCCGAACAATCATTGAAAATAGCTTGCCTGATCTCCTTTTGAGGATCTTTTTCAATTAATGAATTAAATAAAGTATAAAAGCTTTCTTCATTGTTGAGAAGATCTATCTCGCTTGGTGCAATTGACTTGATATAATCATATTCCGCAGACCTTTGAACATTGCCTCCAACCACAACAGTTGAACCTGCTAGAAACGGCTCTAAAACTGAGTGAATTGATCTCTCAAAGCCACCTCCAACATAAGAGACTTTAAAATAATGATAAAGTTCACAGAGAATACCACTCATATTCAATATAATTATTCCTGGTTTGGATTTAAATTCATCCATATTAAAAGTAGATTTTTTACTTAAAATATAAATGGGAACCATAGGAAAAATATCAAATAGTTGCTTTTGAATTAAAGAGATTGAATCAATCGAAAGATCATGAGGTACAATCAACATATGAAGTGTGCCAGATAAAATACTTTTATTCCACCTATCTTCGCCTAAAAAAATTTTAAAATCACTAATCCAAGCACTTCCCAAAATGAGCTTATTCACGGAAGGACTATTTTCAAGAAAATCTAAATACATTTTGAGCTCTTGGTGTTCACTAAGCGTGGTCTCTCGAGAATTTAAACGTTCTAGTATCCTGGGAATCCGGAAGTCAAATGAGTCAATTTTAATTTTAGGATATTGTCGTTTAAAAAAGACTTCATCACTTTGATTGGAACAAATGATTATCTTAAAAAAATTGTACGATTCTTTTTTGTACCAAGTAAATTTTTTTTGACTCGCCGAAAGTAAAATTAATTTTCTTGAAAAGCCAAGGGTGAGTAGTTCAGGGTAAAAATCATATCGACAAAGCAACACAACTGGAGCGCTTACCCATTGCCATAATGATCTAAAATAAAGAAAATTAATGAATGATGCACTTGCTACGGGCAACCTTAAAATTCTGACATTTTCAGGATATTTTTTTGCTAGTGATTCACATTTTAATGCAACAGAACATGAGGAAAAAATAATTTCCAACTTTTTTGACTGCATAAGAAAAAACTCAATCAATGGTCGTACTTGTTCGAGTTCTCCTTCTGAAGAGATTTCAAAACAATAATCTGCTTGCAAATTTTCTCGATAAAAAGAAATCGAATGAACATCAGAAAAATTTTTACGCTCAAAATCCAGACGTTTACGCAAAAAAGGAAAGAAATTTTTTAAAACAATTAAACAAATAGATAATGGTAATCGAATGATATTTAGAAGTATCAAAAAAAAAATAAACAAAGTCCTCGACATGATTATAATAAGTTCGCAAACAAGTGGCCGCTTGTCACCAAAAGCTTGATTATTAAATTTTCTTACTTTCTCTTACATTTGCAATTTTTTTTGACAACTATTTAAAAGATCGTTGAATTCTTGAGTAAAAAACATCATTATAACCACTTTCAATTTACTGTAATTTTTTGAAATAAAATAAACAACTGCATATTTTCAAGGGGAGTTCATTCCATGGATGCAAAGATTTTACTTATGACCATTTCGCTACTGGCTTCTGGTCAATCATTCTCGCAAACCACGACAACAACTCAGCCTACAAAGAATAAAAAAAAGAAAGACTCAAAAACATCTACAAAATCATCGGCTCCGACAGAAGTGGTTGCACCAGTTGCCGTTAAGCCCGCCGAAGAATCTAAACCAGTTGATCTAGCTGCACTCATAGCGCCGCTAACTCTTGGAGAGCTAAAAACTTTTCAATATATGAAAGATCATTTCTCGGCTTCTTACCATGGGGAATTTTATTTTCAACGAAGAGACTCATTAAGTGTTGATCCTGAAGAAAAAAAGCTTCAAGACTTTAGAATGCTCCATAGTCCTACTGTCACTTATAAACCCAATAAAAATTGGCAATTTCTAGCAACTGCGGAATTTAAATATAGCGATGTAAGTCCTGATCCAGCTTTTCCGAATAATTACTACCGAGGACTTTTTACTATTACAAGAAAAGGAATTCTAAACGAAAAAGACCATGGAATCGGATTTGACTTTGGTATAGGCCGCAGAGATTTCAACACAGGAGTCGCTCCTACTCAAAAAGGAAATTATCGAGCTTTCTCAACTTTAACTAAAACTTTTGGTAAGCATAACGCCTCTATTTTTGTTCAATATTTAAAAAATGATCCAAAAGTATGGAGTCAATCAACTTGGGAGCACGGATTAGAGTTTGTGCCTACACTAAACCTTCAATTAACTGAAAAACTCTCTTATTTATTTAATGATGACATCAATCTAAATTGGGCAAAATCAGACACTAACCCCAATAAAACAACTCTATCTCATGAAATGAACTTGGCCTATTTCAATTACCAGTGGAATGATAAAGTTAATACTTATTATCAGTTTAAATACTACCACCTTGAGGCTTTCAGTGGGGTACCTCCTAAGGATGACTATTTCGAGCATTATGCTGGAATCGGTTACTCTTTTGGCCCCAAAGCAACACTTACACTTGAAGCAGGATCTGAGGTATTCCATGCCCACGACGGGAAGGGCCTATTTTCTGAAAAAGTTGCATATCCCGAACTCGCTCTTTACGTAGATTTAGCACTTTAAAAACCAAGCAAAGTACTTAGGTCGTCAATTTCAAGAATTGGCGACCTAATTTTGATTAACAACCTGCCTCAACATCCACAAAAATATCCCGATAAGTACAAAAGAGAACAACCGCATTTTTTTATTTTAAATGCATATTTATCTAGGAAACTTTTGTGGGACAAAAAAATTTAGCCGTTTTAGAAACCTATTTAAAAGACATTATTCTAACTGAAGTAGAAATTATTGAAAAAGTAGAAGATCAAAAAAATATTTTTGAAATCAAAGATGCCCTAGTATCATTAGGCTTCATCTATCTTTATGATTTGAAAGCATACGTTCTAGAACATGAAGAGGAAGCAATAAATTACTGGGTACGAAACTACACAAGTGAAGATTGGGTATCAGTTTTTGAGCACCCATTGTTTCAAAGAAGAAAGCCACAAATAATATCGCAAGAAAATTTTCAAAATGATGATCAAGAGTTTTATATTCTACATAAAGGTCAAAAACATGGGCCATATAACAAAAATAAATTACTTACATTGGTTGAAGATAAAGAATTATTACTTACTGACATGGTATCATTCAATGCTGGTCATACTTGGATAAAACTTTTTCAAATTGATGGATTTGACAGGCGAACGTTGAAAGAAAGTGAGCACCTCCCAGATATGCCATCAAATGAAATCATGAACAAATCAATTGAAATCCACAACAGCGTTGGGGAAACAACAGATGCCTTTACTTCATTAGCCTATCTTGGAAACTTGAAAAAAGGAAACGCCATAGATCGCGATCACCAGTCAATTCTAAAAAATGAATTAGCACAAAAAGCTCACTCAACTTCTTTTTACAAATGGATGATGATTTTTTCCATTGTTGGTATTATTTATTTTCTAATGAATATTAAATCCAACCTATCTTCACCATTCAAAGAAAATGATGGACAAAACGTTGGAGAGCAAGCCGAAATGCTTTCACCTGTTGAAAATGAAGAAACATTACCTTTTCAAGGCAATAATAAATCTTATCAAAAAGGCGGCATAAATGATCAGCAACGTGGAGCAAAATTTAATAATCGTACTTTAACACCAGTTCGACCAGCAAGTCGGAAAAAATCATTTATGGATACTCAGAGTTTTCTTGATGTAAATAATCAATACATAAATCCAACTAACGATAGACCTGAAGATTCTACCTATTATTATGATAATGCTCAGCCTATGGAATTAGATCCAGTAAGGGCACAAATTTCCAAAGAAAACTTCAGTGATGAAGGTATTTCGGCTCCTGCGCCTCCAGTCGAGACACTCTTTAATCAGGAAGTATCAGACTAAGCTTCTTGTTGAAACCTCAAAAAATTGTTAGAGTTTATAGCATTAGAAATAACACACTACTTCACAGGCTTTAACATGAAAGAAATTACCCACGATCTATTAAGTTCTTTTAGAGCACCAGCTTTTCCAGGTTCATTCTTTTTAAGCTTTGAAGGAATAGAAGGTGCAGGTAAATCAACTCAAATAGCAAATTTAAAAAAATATCTAGAAACTGAAAAAAATTATCGAGTACTGGTCTTTAGAGAGCCAGGTGGAACGGCTTTTGGAGAAAAACTAAGACAGGCGATATTAGATACAAAAACTGAAATAACACCGCTGGCAGAGGCTCACCTGTTTGCCTCATCAAGATCACAATTAATTTCTGAAGTTCTATTAAAAGAGCTAGCGGTACCAAATACCATTATAATCTGTGATAGATACCTCGACAGTTCCCTCGTTTATCAAGGTCATGCACGAGGCTTAGGTGTAGCGGAAGTGCTTGATATTCACAATATTTTCCCACTTAACTTAGTTCCGCACTTAACATTTTACCTCCGGATAGGCGTAGAGACTTCTGAGGCAAGGCAAAAAATAAGAAATGCCCCTAAGGATTATTTTGAGGCTAAAGGAATCGAATTTTATAAAAAATTAATAATTGGCTACGACTTAATTCACGAATTATTTCCTCATCGTATCATTAAAATTGATGCCGAAAAAAATATTGATCATATCAACCAAGAAATACTACAGACGATTGAAAATTTACTGAGCGCAAGAGTTGATCAGATAGACGAATAAAATGAAAAAAAATCTTGCTGAGACGTTAAAAAATAAACTTAATGACGATTCTTTAGCCAGCCTCTATTTATTGAATTATGATCCAAAAAAGATTGATCAGCATAAATGGGTAACGAGTTTTATAAACTCCATAACGCCCATAAACGATCATCCGGATATTTTAAAAATTGAAGTTGATCAAGACGAAAGACTTTATAAGGTTGATTCCCCTAATATCTCTAAGTTTTTATCTTTCTTATGCTACTCTCCACTTAAATTACCAAAAAAATTTGTTTTTTTAAGTGATGCTCACCTATTAACTACTACCGTTTCAAATAAACTATTAAAAATTTTAGAAGAGTTAAATGACAAAACTTGTATATTTCTAATGGTTCCGCAAAATGCTCAGGTTTTACCAACAATTGCAAGTCGTGCCGTGAAATTGTTAATAGATTTAAGTGAAACGAGCGTCATTGCAGAAGAGAAATTATCCGCAAATTTAACACCTCAGGAATTAATTAAATTATTTAAGCAAAATCCAAATAAGGCCCATTTACTTGAAAAAGAATTAGTAGAAGCAGTTATAAATATTAAGTTAAGTGAAATTAGTTGCAATCCGACCTCATATATTCAAATAGATGAACTATTAAAGGATTTGAAAAGCATCAAAGATGCCTCCGCATTTCATAACTCCAAACTTTCGGAAATTTCCAAATTATTCCCATAAACATATTGCTTTGTGCGATGACAAAATCGCATTAAAACGAAACAATATTTAGTATTTAACTTAATGAATGGAATAATTAATGCAATCCAATATAAATGATAATAACCAATCAAACCAAGATGAATTTGATTTTGAAATAATTGAAGATTCATCACCTCTTAATCAATCGGAATCTGAAGATGAAGCTCAAAAACTTCAAGAAGAAAAAGAGAATTCTCGTTTTAAAGATGGTGAAAAACTATCGATGATTAGGGTCCGATTTCCAGGCAATGCCAGGTCATTTCCCTTTTTAGTAGGCAAGAGAAAATTTGCTTATGGTCAAAAAGTAGTTGCAATGAGCGACAGAGGCATGACTGTTGGGTATATCAATTCATTCCCCTATGATGTCATTTTTAACAAATCAATGCTTCCATTAAGATCGATAGCCAAAATAGCTTCAGAAGAAGATATAAGGGCTCAAATTGAGTTTAGGGACTCAGAGAAAAAAGCCGAAGTTATTTGTTTACACTTAATTGAAAAATACCAACTCGACATGGTCCTCACTCACGTAGAATTTACTCAATTTGGCAAAAAAGCTGTCTTCTACTTCAATGCTCCGGCCAGAGTGGACTTTAGAGATCTAGTAAAGGATCTAGTTTATGACCTCAAAATGAGAATCGAACTAAGACAAATTTCTGTTCGTGATCGCGCAGCCGCTCTAGGCTCTGTAGGTGCTTGTGGCCTTCAAACCTGCTGTTCTTCTTTTCTTAAAAATTACGGTAACGTATCAATTAAAATGGCGAAGAACCAAAATCTTGCATTAATACCTTCAAAACTCAACGGTGTTTGTGGGCAGATAAAGTGCTGTATTAAATACGAAGATGATGTTTACTTAGACAAGAGAAAAAATCTGCCCCGAGAAGGCTCATTTATTCGCACTCTAAATGGAGACAGGGGTAAAGTTCAAAAATTAAATATATTAGTTGAACAATTTGAAATGTTAACGGACACAGGTATTCGCAGAAGATATTTTTCAAATCAATTTAATCCTAAAGATGGAGAGCTTGGAAATGATTATAGATTTCCAGAATATTTTGAAAATATAACTAACGAGACTCAATCGGTAATTGGACTCAATAAAGAAGAGCAAACGATTTCTGATAAGTTCATTGATGCCAAAATTATTTCAACAAACGAAAAATTTATTGATGAAACTGATATAAATAAAATTAAAAACAACAAAGACATTCAAGAATTAGATTTTGACAAAGAAGATTCCTTAAACAATAAAAGCAATGCGGATCATCGAGTTCATAACAAAGATCAGCACCAGCAAAATCATCGAAATCAAAACAATCGTTCTGGTGGCCATGGTTTTAAAAATGCGAATCAACAAAAGTCTCACTCAAGCAGTCATCATCAACATCCTCATAAAAAGAAATAGTCTCTTTTAAGAGATTATTTCTTTAAAAATCGCAATTTTTTGGGGTACGAGGGAAGGGAATTACATCCCTTATATTATTGACTCCGGTAATATACATTAGAGCACGTTCAAACCCAAGTCCAAATCCAGCATGAGGAACGGAGCCATACCTTCTCAAATCTAAGTACCACCAAAGCGGTTCTTGATTCATGCCAAGCTCATCCATTCTATTGATTAATTTTTCTAAATTGTCCTCACGTTGAGAACCACCAATTATTTCACCAATTCCAGGGACAAGAATATCCATCGCTCTTACTGTCTTTCCATCATCATTTTGTTTCATATAAAATGCTTTAAATTGCTTTGGGTAATCAGTTACAATGACCGGCAATTTAAAATGCTCTTCAGCTAAGTAACGTTCATGTTCAGTTTGAAGCTCGCTCCCCCAGGATGTTGGGTATTCAAATTTTTTAACGTTCGGATCAACTTTAGATAGAATTTCAAGCGCATCTGTATATGTAACTCTCACAAATTCAGCGTCGCGGACATGTTTTAAAATTTCCATATGATTTTTCACAGCTGTTGAATCTTCACGAGAAAATAAGAAATTTAATTCTTTTTCAGCATGAGTTAAAGCATAAGAGATAAGAAATTTAATATAATCTGTTGCAAGGGATGCAATTTCATTTAAATCTGCAAAAGCAACTTCAGGCTCTATCATCCAGAACTCAGAAAGATGTCGAGTTGTATTTGAATTTTCAGATCGAAAAGTAGGACCAAAAGTATAAACAGAACCAAGCCCCATTGCATAACACTCTCCTTCGAGTTGACCTGTTACTGCCAAGAAAGTTTCCTTTCCAAAATAGTCTCTTGAAAAATCGAGATTTCCACTTTTAGTTTTTGGCGCTTTAGAAATATCAGAAGCCAGAGTTGATACTGTGAACATCTCACCTGCGCCTTCGGCGTCAACACTAGATATAATGGGAGAATTTAAATAGAAAAAACCTTTTTTAGAAAAAAACTCATGAGTGGCCATAGCTAGGTGATGTCGGACTCTCATGATTGCAGAAAAAGTATTAGTTCTTATTCTTAAGTGGGCTTGATCCCGCAAAAACTCAAGCGAAGTTGATTTTTTTTGCAATGGATAAGATTCATCAACTTTACCTAATATTTCAACTTTTGTTGCCTGCATCTCAATGCTTTGATTTTTACCACCACCAAGAACGAGATTGCCAGAGATAGCGACAGAGCTCCCAGTTAGAAGTGAAGCTACTTCGCTATAATTTGATAAAACATCATCAACTATGATTTGAAGAGAGTCTTGGCATGAACCATCATTTAAAACTATAAATGAAAATTTTTTTGAATTTCTAACCGAGCGAACCCAACCTTTAACAGTAGCTTCAGTTCCCATAATATTTTCGAGAATGATATTTTTAATTGCAATTCGAGACATAAGTTTTTCCTAGGATAATAATATTTTTTTTACTTCTGATACTTGCTCTTTTCTTAAACGAGCTCCAAATTGAGTAACTAAAATGGAAGAAGCTAAACAGCCCAATTTTGCCGACTCAGCAAAATTTAAGCCGTTATTGATTCCATAAAGAAAGGCTCCTGCGAATAAATCACCAGCGCCATTCGTATCTACGGCTACAACAGGCATTGTCACTACATGAATTTCTTTCTTACCATCAAAAACCATTGCGCCTTTTTTTCCTAGCGTAATTGCGAAGGTCTTTGCGTATTTCTTAAGAACTTCAGCGGCTTCAAGTGCAGTATTTGCTTTTGTAAATGCAAGTGCTTCAGCTTCATTACAAAAAAGTAAATCAACTGAATTATCAATCATTTCCTCGAGTCCTTCTCTGAAAAAATTGACCATATTTACATCAGAAAATGTCAATGCGGTTTTAACATTGTGGACCTGGGCCAGTTTTCTGGCCTTAATCGCCGCTTCTTTTCCAGATGGAGAAGCTACCAAATAACCTTCTATATATAAATAATTAGAATTTTTGACATGTTCTTCAATTAGCTCTTTTGTAGAAAAATTTTGAGTTATTCCCAGAAATGTATTCATCGTTCGATCTGCATCTGGGGTAATTAAAACAATACATTTACCTGTAATTCCCGATTCAAGGGAACTAGTTGAAAGATTGGTATCTACACCGTTATCCATAAGGTCTTTAAAATAAAAATCACCAGTTTCATCACTGGCAACTTTGCATGAATAAAAACTCTTCCCTCCAAATTGGGAAATAGCAATCATAGTATTGGCAGCCGAACCACCACATGTTCTTTTATGGTGAATCCCATGCAAATTATCAATAATTTCGTTTTGACGATTTTCATCTACTAAAGTCATTAATCCTTTTTCGATGGATGCACCAGCTAGAAACTCAGCACTTACTTCAAACTCCATATCAACTAGAGCATTGCCAATTCCATAAACATCATATTTCTTTGCCATAACAAATTATTTCCTTTAAAAATTGAATAAAGATAGGATTGAAATAATAATTTAAAGACGCTAAAAATGAAACAAAATAAACCTGCCAAAAGCTCTGAGACAAGATTGGTCTATTCTAGTGATGGCTCTCATTTAAAACTTTGCAAAATCTGCTCTGAATCTCCTTGTCTTTGTGAAAAATCAATTGAAAATTATAAAGTTATTGAACCAGAAAAAACGACTCTAAAAGTTAAATTAGAAAAAAACCAAAGGGGTGGAAAATTAGTGACTGTTATTCACGAACTCCCTTACAACCCTCCTTTTTTTGAGGAGCTAGCAAAAAAACTTAAAAATCATTGCGGAACTGGTGGAACTTATAAAAATAATGGAACCCCCCAAATAGAACTTCAAGGTGATCAAAGGGATAAAGTTGAGGCTTTTTTAATCAAACATAATTTCAAAACTAAACGCAGCGGTGGTTAAAATATTTTATACATATCATACCTTGTACTTTTGCCTCGATAGCTAGCGGTTGGATTGGGAATTAATGGATCTGCTTGGATGGAGCGCTTAACGACAACTCTTTCTAAAGCCGTTTTTTTTGCCCAATCAAAAAAAATTGTTGAATCTAAGTCTTCTCCGATTAAATCTTTAAATATTCTCATTTCTTTTCTAGGAAGCGCCGATTTCTTGGAGCCTGATTTTTCTGGATACATAGGGTCATAATAAATAACATCTGGTGCAACTTGGGCAAAATGATTAAAATTAAAGCGAGAGGGATCTGCGAACACTATGTTGAATGGCAATGAAAACCTTCTTAGTGCATCTTGAAGAAGCAAAAAAATAATAGGGTTGCGTTCAAAACTAGTTAAAACACCTCCAAAATAATGTATGAGCAGTGAATCTTTTCCACTGCCGCAAGTTGCATCCCATATTCGAGGTTTGGCAATTCCTTTGATTCCTAGGGCTTTAGCTAAAGGCTCATTAGTTAGAGAGTATTTTTTTCTTTGGTGGTAATGCCAAATCTCTTCGAAATCGAAATTCATATTACCAAGTAAGGAAGAATGAAAATGAAGTTTTCCATTAGAGAAATGTAAATAATCACAGAGATTACATAATTTTTGATCTGATTCAACTTCTATACAAAATTGTTCTTTATCTAAAACTGCCTCCAAAAGAAATGTTGGCCAGTTATCCTTTTGATTAGTGCTAATTTTTATCTTTATTAATGCAGTCATCTTTGGCTATTATACTTTTAAAAGATTCATAGATAAAGGATGTAAAAAAATGACGCAAAATCAATTTGAAAATAATTACAATCATCTTCCTTACGATCCAAAAAAATTACCTAGAGAATTGACCAGGCATTATATTTCTTCAACCCCAAAGGAGCAAGAGTTGATGCTGGCTACTTTAGGATTTAAAGAACTAAAAGATTTATATGCTCACATCCCAGAAAATGTAAAATTCAATAAAGCACCATTCGTTTGTGAAGAATTAAATTACAATGATCTTATTAGTCACGTTGAACTCCTTGCCAGTAAAAATTTGATTAAAACAAGTTTTATAGGAGATGGGCTCAAGCAATATAAAGTTCCAGAGATTGTGCCATTTGTTTGTAGTTTAAGAGGATTAACTACAGCCTATACTCCTTACCAACCTGAACGGAGCCAGGGCACACTTAATTCCCTTTGGGTTTACTCCTCTACTCTTTCTATGCTTACTGGCTTTGAGGCCATCAATGCTTCTTTTTATGATCGTTCAACAACTTTATTTGAAGCCATACAAACGGCATTTAGAATTACTAAAAATTCAGACACTGCACTTGTTTGTGAATCTATATATCCTGGAGATCTTGAAGTTTTAAAAACCCTAAGTGAAGAAACTGGATTTACTATTAAAACTATTCCTTGCGATCCAGTAACTGGAATTACTGATGTTGAATTAGCAAAAAAGATGGCAATTGAATTAGGCAGTAAGCTTTCATGTATTGCCTTTCCTCAAGTAAATAATTTTGGAAATTTGGAAGATATTCATCAGTTCACTGACATATGTAGTGAGCTAAAAATTCAATCAATTGCTCTCATTGACCCTATGCTTTTAGCTACAGACGGGCTGATCCCACCTTCAGATTACGGTAGCGCTGGTCAAGGTGCAAATATGATCGTTGGAGAGGGACAACATTTGGCAATCGGTCCAAATTTTGGAGGTCCAGGCCTTGGAATATTTGGTATACGCTACAATGAAAAAAATAAACTAGATATTCGATCTACGGCAGGAAGATTTATTGGAAAAGCAAAAGACTTAGACGGTAAAGACTGTTTATGCATGGTTTTATCAACCAGAGAACAACACATCAGAAGAGAAAAAGCGACCTCTAATATTTGTTCCAACCAATCCTTTGTTGCTTCAGCTGCAGGTGCTGCGATAGTCGCTCGCGGGGAATCAGGAATGACTGAAGCTGCATTGATAGGGCGAGACTATGCGCTGCAGATGGCACAAGTATTAACTCAATTTAAAAATGTAAAATTAGCATTTGACTCAACACCATTTTTTAATGAATTTACTCTCGAGCTTCCAGTTCAGGTCAAAGATCTTCAAACAAAAGCTACTCTTTCAAATATTCAACTAGGAGTTGATGTTAGTGAAAGACTTCCTGGAAAACGAAACTTATTATTACTGTCATTTTTCGATATTCACTCTGATGAGGATCTTGAAAAATTAGAAAACTTTTTTAAAGAAAATTTTGAAACAGAAGAAAATGATGAGTTTATTCCAGAAATACCTGCAAATTTTTTAAGATCTAAACCTGTTGGTCTCTCCAACTTAGAATTAACAGATATAAAAGATTTTTATCAAAAACTTGCTAACCTAAATGTTAGCCCAGATGATAACATTTACCCACTTGGATCTTGTACAATGAAGTACAATCCATACATAAATGATTATGCTGCTTCTCTTAAAGGATTTACTAACATACACCCCCAAGCACCAATAGAAGATGTCCAAGGTTGCTTAGAAGTCCTTTATGAAATTCAGGAAATGTTCAAATCCATTACAGGTTTACCTGCAGTAACTACTCAACCTGTAGCAGGAGCTCAAGGGGAACTTGTGGGATTGAAACTATTTCAAGCCTATCACAGAGATGTACACGCCAACCAAAGACGAGATATCCTTCTGATACCTCGATCAGCTCACGGAACCAATCCTGCAACTGCTACAATGGCCGGATTTGAGACGAAAGTTATCAATGGAGAGCAATGTGGAATTATTACAGTTGAAGCTGATCATCGAGGACAAATAGATTTCGATCAAATGAAAGCAGCAATTAAACAATATAATACGCGCATCGCAGGTGTAATGGTTACTAATCCAAACACATCAGGGATATTTGAAACCTGTTTCAAAGAAATGGCAGAACTTATCCATGAAGTCGGTGGACTCGTCTATATGGACGGTGCCAACATGAACGCCATTGCTGGATGGATTGACTTGAATAAAATGGGTGTCGATGCTGTTCACAATAATCTTCACAAAACTTGGACGATTCCTCATGGTGGAGGAGGACCAGGAGATGCCATCGTTGCTGTTTCTCACCGCCTAATTGATTATCTGCCAGGGATTCAAGTAACAAAATCAAGTGATGGTCATTTTGACATTTTAAAGGCTTCTAAATCTATTGGATCTTTTCATCGCCATTTTGGAAATTTTGCACATAAAGTGAGAGCTTATACTTATTTAAAAGCATTGGGGTCAATTGGAACACAAGAAATGTCTGCAGTCGCAGTACTGGCAGCAAGGTATTTATTTGAAAAATTAAAGCCAACATTTCCATCCTTACCTGAAGGATGCGAAAATGAGCCACGCATGCATGAGTTTATTCTTACAATATCAAAAGAAACTTTTGATCGTATTGAAAAATCTGGAACACCCAAGGCTCAGGCAATTGCCAAAATAGGAAAACTCTTTTTAGATTTTGGCTTGCATGCACCGACAGTAGCTTTTCCTGAAATTTATGGGTTAATGATTGAACCAACAGAAAGTTATTCAAAGCTTGAGCTTGATCGGTTTGTTGAAGTAGTTAACTCTATTCTTAACTTGATAAATGAGACACCTGAAGTCTTAAAAACAGCTCCTCACTTTACACCGGTCAAAAAAGTCAATGAGGTTGAGGCCAATAAAACTCTGCAATTCATGGAGGAATTAGATGCACTTCCAAATCTTCATTCGAATATAATTGATCCTATTAAATTATCTAAAATGAAAGTTAATGATGTTTGTAACCAAATATTAACAGCGCATCAATCTTTATAATTCTTTGAGCTAGTTAACTTTTTCTAAAATTTTGAATGTGAATTGAGGGAAGTTTTCACAAGAAACTTCTCTCCAATCATTTTGAGCTAATTGAGGAAAAAAAGCATCCGCAGGCCCTTGATAATCAACTAAAGTTAAATAAATTCTTTGTACGAATGGAAGATAGATTTTATAAATTTCAGCTCCTCCAATAATCACCAATTCACTTTGCTCGCTATCGTTGAATTCTAGAGCAAGATCAAAAGCCATCAGCGGATCATGAATTATATCTACATTATCAGCTTGAAAATTTTGATCTCTCGTTAGAACAATATTTTTTCTATTAGGCAGAGCTTTCCCGATTGATTCATAAGTTTTTCGTCCCATGACGACAACTTTTCCAGTTGTGATCTTTTTAAAATTCTTCAAATCATCTGAAAGGTGCCAAAGTAACTTATTATTTAAACCAATTTCACCTTTTGGGCCCATGGCCACTATCATTGAGATCAACACGATTATATCGCCACTGGAGCTTTTATATGCGGGTGAGGATCGTAACCTTCTAATTCAAAATCAGAAAATTTAAATTCAAAGATATCCTTTACAAGTGGATTAATTTTCATCTTAGGTAATGGTCGAGTCTCACGAGATAATTGAATTTTTGTTTGTTCAATGTGATTGGTGTAAAGGTGAGCATCACCCATAGTATGGACAAAATCACCAAAATCTAATCCAGTAACTTGGGCCATCATCATTGTTAATAAAGCATAACTAGCAATATTAAATGGTACGCCCAAAAATATATCAGCAGATCTCTGATATAATTGACAAGAAAGTTTTCCTTCTGCGACGTAAAATTGAAAAAATGCATGACATGGAGGAAGCGCCATTTTATCAATCTCAGCGACGTTCCAAGCTGAGACGATTAACCTTCGAGAATCTGGATTTTTTTTTATTTGATTAACTACACTTGATATTTGGTCGATTGTTTCACCATTAGCACCATGCCAAGATCTCCACTGAGAACCATAAACTGGTCCTAAATTCCCTTCTTCATCGGCCCACTCGTTCCAGATTGATACACCGTTGTCTTTAAGATATTTTATATTGGTATCGCCTTGAAGAAACCAAAGTAATTCATGAACAATTGATTTAAGATGAAGCTTTTTAGTTGTTACTAAAGGAAAACCATCTTTTAAATTATAACGAGCTTGATAACCAAAAACAGAAAGAGTTCCAGTACTGGTTCGATCTTCTTTTTTTGTACCGTGTTCTAGTACATGCTTCATTAATTGATGGTATTGCTTCATTGTATTGACCTCGTAAAAGAGAGTTAATTTATTTTCTCAAAATAAGAAAGAAGAATGCAAGTAGTTTCGAGCTAACACCCTCAGGAATATCTGAAGATACATTAAGTAATGTGAAGCTTTACAAAAATATATCCTCGAATGAAAATGAACTCAAATAATAATCTTAGGGATCAATATTTATGAATAAAGTTATAACCGGACTAGAGCGCCTTGTTGTAGAAAAAAGTGTTCAAGATTCAATTAAGGGAAATATTGGTTACCTCTGCCATAGTGCTTCAATAGATTCTCATTTTCATTCTGGTGCAGTCTTACTTAAAAATCTTTTTGGAAAAAGATTAGTAAAGCTTTTTGGACCTCAGCACGGATTTGTGACAGATGTTCAAGATAATATGATAGAGACTACTCATTATATTCATCCCTACTTTAACATTCCAGTTTATTCACTGTACTCAGAAACAAGAACTCCAACTGATGAAATGCTAGAAGGTCTAGATACGTTAATTGTTGATTTACAAGATGTTGGTACCCGAGTTTATACTTATATTTCTACACTTTCTTTGCTCATGGAAAAAGTTCAGAAAAAAGATATAAAAATAGTCGTACTCGATCGGCCTAATCCCGTTGGCGGAGAAATGATTGAAGGCACGATTTTAAAAGATGGATTTCAGTCTTTTGTTGGGAGATATCCAATTCCTCAACGTCACTCATTAACAATGGGTGAAATTGGCACGTATGGGCAAAAAATTATTCGGACCGATTGTCAGCTTGAAGTTGTTACCATGAAAAACTGGAAACGAGATATGTATTGGAACGATACATTGCTCCCCTGGGTCCTTCCCTCTCCTAATCTCCCTACTCCAGAGGGTGCTTTGACTTTCGTTGGCACTGTATTATTTGAAGGTACCAATATCTCAGAGGGAAGAGGAACGACTAGGGCCTTAGAAATTGCAGGATACCCTGGAATAGAATCATTCTCTTTTTGTGAAAAAGTCATGAATCGATTTCATAATGAGGGATTGAATGAGGGTTTTGAATTAAGGCCGATAATATTTTTACCTACGTTTCAAAAGCATCAGGGAAAAAACTGCGGAGGAGTTCATATACACTCTACAAACAATAGAACTTTTCAATCTTGGAGCGTCTCGCAAATGCTCTGTCGAGAATTCAAAAGAGAACTTGGAGACGCATTCGAGTTTCACAGCAAACCCTATGAATACGAATTTCATAAACTGGCCATCGACCTAATTAACGGCTGTGAAGAAATTCGCCACTGGGTTGATAACCTTGGGAACTATACCGAATTAAAAAAAATAGAAAACCAAGGTTATGAAAAATTTAAAAACGAAAGAGAAAACATTCTTTTGTACTAACTAAGCAGCAATTTTTCCTCCAGATAGATAATCCATATAAGATGGTAATCGATGCTGCAAGATTTCCCAGATCACAGTTTCTTCAAGACCGTCGACTTTTGCCGCTTTAATGAGCGTCCGAATTTTAAAATCGAGTTCTGCATAATCTATGTGAGAACGATAAACGGTCTCACTTTCAACAATAAGGCCTTCAATGACGGCGGAATACTGATTAATCAAGGTTTGCTTAAAATCATCTGTAGTCATTCTTACTCCTGGATTCGCCACTCATTGAAAATGCGTGGAACATCTTTTAGAGATTATATGATTTGATTAACTAGATTCAAAAACATTTACCTAAATCATGAAATCTTAATGAGTTAAACAAATTGAGGAATCACGGCTAAATCACTTTACAGAATGATCTCTAATGTTACTGTATTTACTGAAATATTTATAAAACACAATTCTATCATCTTCATTTTACAAAGGAGTTCGTCATGAATTATACAGGGCCATCCCACAAATTATTGGCATTTTTGACATCTTTATTACTAACAACTGCTGTCATGGCAGATATTAAAATTGGCGTAGTTGTCCCAAATTCGGGTCCGACTGCGACCTTTGGTCAAGAAAATATCAATGGTGTTAAAATGGCAATGTCAAAAATTCAAAAAACATCTAAACAAAAATTTTCTCTAATTGTTGAAGATGATAAATCTGAAGCCATTGAAGCCACAAATGCCATCAGAAAACTACTAAATGTAGATAAAGTTAATATTGTGATCGGAGAAGTCACATCATCTAACACTCTTGCCATGGCACCTATCGCTCAAGAAAATAAAGTTCCCCTCTTTTCTCCAGCAGCTACAAATGTAAAAGTTACTCAAATTGGAAATTTTATTTCAAGAGCTTGCTTCACTGATGATTTTCAAGGCGTCGTCATGGCGAAGTTTGCAATTGATACACTGAAAAAGAAAAATGGTTTGATCGTCATCGACAACTCAAATGATTATTCTAAAGGTCTAGCTTCAGCTTTTAAAGCTGAGTTTTTGAAGAATGGCGGAAAATTAGCAAGTGAAGAAAATCTTACTTACGTTCAAAAAGATACTGACTTTCAATCCCTTTTAAGAAAAATAAAAAGGGCTAATCCTGACGTCATTTTCTTGCCAGGTTACTACCAAGAAGTTGGACTCATAATCAAAGGAGCACGAGCACTTGGCATAACTGCTCCATTTCTAGGTGGTGATGGTTGGGACTCTCCAAAACTTTTTGAAATCGCAGGTCCAGCAATTGCAGGAAATTATATTTCTTCACATTTTGCTCCAGATGACAAAGATCCAAAAGTTCAGGCTTTCGTAAAAGATTATGAAAAAACTTACAAGGTAAAGCCAGGGGCGATGGCAGCACTGGGCTATGATGCGCTTGGAATAGTCGTAGATGCAATTCATCGCGCAAAAAGCAGCAAGTCTGAAGATATTAATGCTGCATTGTTAGCAACAAAAAACTATCCAGGTGTTACTGGATTGATATCAATTGATGAAAATAGAAATTCTAAAAAAGCAGCGGTGGTTTTAGAAACTACGGCAAAAGAATTTATTTTTAAAAACAAGGTTAACCCTTAAAATGAGTCAACAGACTATCTTTTACCTTTGGGATTGTCTTCAATACCTAATAAATGGAATTACCCAAGGCTCTCTATACGCATTAGTGGCCTTGGGATATACCATGGTTTATGGGATTATTCGTTTGGTTAATTTTGCTCATGGTGAATTTCTTATGATAGGTGCCATGTGTGGATTTTATGCCATTAGGGCAAATCAACCAATGGGTGTAGCTATTATACTGGCCATGCTTTCATCTGGTATAATTGCAATAATAGTGGAAAGAGTCGTTTATAGACCTATTAGAAAATCAGGTAGAATTCCAGCGCTCATTACGGCCATTGGTACATCTTTATTTTTTCAATATTTTGGTCAGCTCACTTTTGGAGCAGATCCGAAAACAATTCCCCCATTTATGGTTGAAAAAATTTACACTTTTGGTGAAATAACAATTTCAAATTTGCAAATCGGAATTTTACTTATCACTTTATTTGTACTGTTCTTCTTATGGTGGCTTACTCATTTCACAAAAATGGGTAAAGCCATGAGAGCTACAAGTTATAATTTGCCTGCGGCCGAATTGATGGGCATTAATACCAATCAAATTATTTCATTTACATTTTTCTTGGGCGCTGCCATCGCTGGACTTGGTGGAATGCTTATGGGCTACACGATGTCAGTTGAACCACTAATGGGCATGAACCTAGGAACTAAAGCATTTGTTTCAGCCGTTGTCGGTGGAATCGGAATTATTCCAGGAGCTGCCCTTGGTGGATATATATTAGGTATAGCTGAAAATATGGTAGCAGGTCTCTATAAATCAAGTTACCGCGATGGTGTCTCTTTTTTCATTCTGATCTTAATTCTCTTAATTAAACCCTCAGGTCTCTTGGGGAAAAATACCAAAGAGAAGGTTTAAAAGTATGGACTATTATTTACAAATACTTCTGTTAGTTGGAATCTTTATCACATTAAGCTTGAGTCTAAACTTAATCAATGGCTTCTGTGGGCAATTTTCTCTGGGCCATGCAGGCTTTTGGGGGGTTGGTGCTTATTCATCTGCCATCTTCACCGTTTTTCACCCACTAGGATTGCCCGCACCAATCAATATGCTTGTTGCTCTAGTAATTGGCTTTTTATCATCAGCAATGTGTGGAATTGTTATAGGTGTACCTTGCTTACGATTAAGAGGTGACTATCTGGCAATTGCAACCTTGGGATTTGGAGAAATATTAAGAATTATTATTATGAACACTGAACTTGTTGGTGGTCCACGTGGATTTATAAATATTCCTCATTGGGCAAACATTTTCTGGGTTTATGCCATAGCAACTTTAGTCGTCCTGTTTATGCTTCGATTAAAAAAATCAGCATACGGAAGGGCGATTATTGCAATAAGAGAAGATGAAATTGCTGCAGAAAATATGGGTGTAAACCTCTTTTACTACAAGTTATTCTCCTTCACTGTAGGTGCCGGATTAGCGGGCATAGCTGGGGCACTTTTTGCTCACACTCAACAGTTTCTTCACCCGAGTAATTTTACATTCACTTGGAGTGTCGTAATTTTAGTTATGGTTATTTTTGGCGGTATGGGCTCTATTTCTGGATCAATTATAGGTGCGATTTTTCTTACTATCATTCCAGAAGTTCTTCGTTTTGCAGGCGGAACCATTGCTGAATGGCGAATGACCATTTTTCCAATCCTCTTGATTGTTCTTATGCTCGCTAGGCCTGAAGGTGTTTTTGGAACAAGAGAGTTTCTAGAAAAAAACGGAAAACAAATATGAGCGGCAAAACACTTTTAAAATTAGATAATGTGACTGTTAAATTTGGTGGATTAACAGCTGTCAGTGACGTATGCCTTGAAATACAGGAAAGAGATCTTGCTGCCATAATAGGCCCAAATGGAGCAGGGAAAACAACTTTGTTTAATACTATCACTGGGATTTACCCACCTACTTTGGGAAAAGTTACTTTTAATGGTTTTGATTTAAAAAATATCAAATCAAGTGATATTGCAGAGCTTGGCATAGCTCGAACATTTCAAAACATACGCTTGTTTAAAAACTCCACCGTTCTCGATAATATTCGTTTGGCAAAACATACGAGAATACGTTATGGCTTTTTATCAAGCATCTTAAGAGATAAAGAATTTCTTGAGGAAGAAAAGCGAATTAAAGAGGATTCATTAAAGCTTCTTAAACTTTTTAATATGGAAGACAAAAGTGAAATGCTTGCCAAAAATCTGCCTTATGGAGAGCAAAGAAAATTAGAAATGGCTCGAGCTTTGGCGACAGAACCCAAGCTGTTACTTTTAGACGAACCAGCGGCAGGTATGAATCCCACTGAAACCAAAGAGCTTACTGAACTCATACATTTTATTAGAGATCATTTCAACATCGCAATTGTTTTAATCGAACACGATATGCGATTGGTCATGGAAATTGCTGAAAAAATTTTTGTTTTAGATTACGGCAACCTCATTGCCAAGGGTTCCGCCAAAGAAATTCAAAATGATAAGCGAGTTATAGAAGCCTACTTGGGAAGTGAAATTGAAGGTATTTAATGAGCACTGAAAGTAAAACTGAAACAATCCTTGAATTAAAAAATATCCACACAAGTTATGGCGAAATTAACGCCATCAAAGATGTGAGTCTTCAAATCTATAAAGGTGAAATAGTAACTCTCCTCGGCAGTAATGGTGCAGGAAAAACAACAATTCTTCACACGATTTCAGGCTTACTCCACCCCAAAAAAGGTGAAATTCTATTTAACAATAAAGCCATTGAGAAATTAGCCGCACACAAGATTACAGGATTGGGATTGGCCCAATCTCCAGAAGGTAGGCAAGTATTTGCTAATTTAAGTATAAAAGAAAATCTAGAGATGGGAGCTTATTTACGCAAGGATAAACAGCAAATTAATAATGATTTTGATTTTGTATATTCATTATTTCCTAAGTTGAAAGAAAGAAGCTCTCAGTTGGCGCAAACCCTTTCAGGCGGTGAACAACAAATGTTAGCTATTGCTCGAGCCTATATGTCTCGCCCAAAGTTACTGCTTCTAGATGAACCTTCGCTTGGAATCGCACCAATCTTAGTAGGATCGATCTTTAGAGCAATTAAAGAAATAAATTCCCAAGGAATGAGCATACTTCTTGTTGAACAAAACGCCTATCTTGCGCTAAATATTTCAAACCGAGCTTATGTCCTAAAGAATGGTGAAATCGCTTTGCAAGGTCTTTCTAGTGAATTATTATCAAATCCTGAAATTAAAAAGGCTTATTTAGGCCACTAAATTCATTTAACAAATTGAGGACATTATTTATGACTCTATCTTTTGATGAAGCTCTCCATCTATTAAAAAAAACTGTCAAATTTTCTGAAGTCAAAAATCAAAAACATATTGATCTAACATTATGTAGTGCTCAAGATCGACCGATGTACCAAAAAGCTCTGATTGTAGTAAATCTTGAAGTCGAAAAAGGTACAATTACAAAAGATCAACTCTTGGCAATGCTAGGAATTGAATAAAGGAAAACAATTATGTCTCAAGCACTAAACGATGCAGTTCACTGGGCAGACTTAACAGCAGATAAACTAATCAGAGCAAATCAAGACAAGGATTCCTACACCTTAGCTTCTGGGATTACACCTTCAGGAGTCGTTCATTTTGGAAATTTCCGAGAAGTTATAACGGTAGATCTTGTGGCAAGGGCCCTTAGAAAAAAAGGTAAGAAAGTTCGTTTTATTTTTTCATGGGACGATTACGATACATTTCGTAAAGTTCCACTAAATCTTCCAAAACAAGATGAACTGGCCAAATATCTGTTCAATCCAATTGTTGATACCCCAGATCCTTTTGGAGAACATGAATCATATGCTGCTCACCATGAAAAAAATTTCGAAAGCCAAATTGCTAAAATGGGAATCATTGTAGAACCATTATATCAATCAAAAAAATACCGCAACGGTGAATACCGTGAACAAATAAAAAAAACACTTTTACATAAAGAAACGATTGCAAACATATTGAATAAGTGGCGATCTGCTCCACTTGAAGATTCCTGGCAGCCTGTTTCAATATATTGTGAAAAATGCAACAGAGATAAAACTACAGTATTAACATTTGATGGAGACTCAATTCTCACCTATCAATGCGACTTTGAAGATTGCAAAAATGTTTCAAGTGAAAACCTTAACACGACAACGAGAACAAAGCTTCCTTGGAGAATGGATTGGCCAATGAGATGGGCATTTGAAAAAGTAGATTTTGAACCAGGAGGAAAGGATCATTCAAGTGAAGGAGGATCTTTTACAACAGCAAAGGATATTGTATCTCAGGTGTATGAATGGAAAGCGCCAATGTATCTTCAATATGACTTTGTTTCAATAAAAGGAATGGGGGGCAAGATGAGCTCTTCCAAAGGAAACCTTGTAACTGTAAACGATGTTCTTGAGGTCTACGAACCAGAAATGGTTAGATGGATTTTTGCAAGTTACAAAACAAACACTGATTTCGCATTAAGTTTTGATCTAGATGTAATAAAAAATTATGAAGATTTTGATCGTATGGAAAGAATGGCTTATGGGATTGAGCCTGGGAATGAGAAAAAAATAGCGATGGCCAAAAGAGTTTATGAACTTTCTCAAATTGAAAATCCGCCAACTGAAATGCCCTTTCAACCGGCATTTCGTCACCTATGCAATGTACTTCAAATTAATGATCTCAACATTTCAAAAGCAAGATCGTTTTACAACAATGACATAAAAAACGAAAGAGATGAAAGGAGATTTCAAGAAAGAGCACAGCGAGCAGCCTACTGGATTGAGAACTCTGCGCCAGATGAGTTTAAATTTTCACTAAATAAGCAAGTAGTAAAATTACCATTAAACGAAAAGCAAAAATCATTTATGTTAAACCTTCATGAGTTTTTGAATTCCCAGTGGGAAACTATTGAAGATGACAAAGCTCTCCATGAAAAGATGTATGAAATGATTCATTCTTTAGAACTTGAGCCGATGGAAATATTTACTCTCCTTTACAAAAAACTCATTAATCTTGAGAAGGGACCAAAACTTGCAGGATTTATAAGAACAATCGGGAAAGAGCGAGTTATCAACTTACTCATTCCATAATCATTAGAAGAATCAAAAGTGAGGCTACATGAAACTATACTTAATTTTTTTACTACTGACTTTTACGACACTTGCCAACGCTGAGCTTTGCACTTCTGTTATTAAGGATAAAATTTCAGGTGACGAATATGAAACTTTTAATCGATCATCTTACTCAAGAGAATCAGCGTGCGACTTAGCGCTTTTTGATTGTGACAAAATCTTGTCGCTAGCAAGATCGAATGGTCACTATTTAAATGCTCAATGTGTAGTTAAAAGTTCAACACCAACTAATCCAATACCACCAACTGTTTATACTTGCAGAACAGATCTTGTTGATATTTTTGGAAGAATTTTAAGAATTTATGTAGCACCAGGATCTAGCAAATATGACGCATGTAACATATCAACACATTTCTGTTTAGGTGAATTACCCAATGTACCTTATGCATTTCAATGCCTCATAAGAGGATATGCAGGTCAAGATCAATCAACAACTCAAGAATGCAATGTAAATAGAATTGATTCTCACGGCATCTATTTACAAAATTATATAGCAAAAACTCAAGGAATTAATCTAGATGAAGCAAAATTCAGAGCTTGCCAGATGGCAATGGAAACTTGTGCGAGAGATGTTTCTGAAGGCCAAAATTGTGTATTTGTAGATTAAGGTCAGTTTTTTCGACTACCCAAATATGTAAAGACAGTCTCTATTTGTGATATAGCAGCTTTGAGACTCTTTTTATCCTCTGTATATATATTGAGAGCTAGATGCTCTTGAATTTTATTTAAGGCAGCTCGAGACAGACTTAAGTGGTCTTGAGCAAGTTTAGTGACTATATCAATGGCTAACCCCAAATTTTCTGACTCTAAAAGACCGGATAAATCATCACCTTTTTTAAATCGATTCATTAAATCTTTGCGACTATCTAAAAACTCAAAGACCACAGAATTTACGATTCCATTTTTAAGATCTAAATCTTGATCTTTTAATGACTCTGGAGAAAAATCTAAAGTATCATCCATTAATTGAAAAGCAAGACCAAGATTTACACCTAAATCGTAAGAATACTTCTGGATCTCTCTAGGCATACTGGCCAAAACTGATGGCGAATAAGTACAAAAACTCATGACAGAAGATGTTTTTTTAAGGGCGACTTCCCTGATTGATTCACGAGAATAATCTCTGGAGGCAATAAGATCTAATTGAAGCCATTCTCCTTCCGAGAGGTCTTTAATAACTAATGACATTTCTTTTACTAAATCAAGATTACCAGTAGAACAAAGATCGACAATTACAGTCGAAAGCAAATAATCTCCTGCTAAAATAGCTTTTTTATTAGAAGAAACAATATTGATTGAGGGTAACCCTCTTCGTGAAGTTGCGTTATCAATAACATCGTCATGAGATAAAGAAGCAGCATGAACTAACTCACTGGCACGAGCAAATGGAGTAACGATATCTAGATCAACCTTGAATAATTTAGCCATTAAAAAAGTCAATAAAGGTCGCAACCTTTTACCACCGTTTAAAACTGAACGAGAAAGAACAAGGTCAATTGATTCGTGGGCATTTACAGAGCGTACTTTGAGATCAAGACTTTGAGATCTTTTAAGAACGTCCTTGGGAATGCTGTCAAGAAAATCACTTATCATGGGTTACCCTGAATTTGTCTAAGAAAAGAACAATTGAACTTAACAAAATCAATCATTTTTGTAAATCCAATTCTTGCTAGTCGGTTTCTTATTAAGGTAGAAATATAGATATATTTTTGATAAACGGTCTCTAGGAAATAGGTAAAAATATGTCTGATGAAATACGACAAAGAAAAAAAGATTCTTATAAAATCTTTGATGAAATCGCATCAACTTACGACTTTCTTAACCATACCCTCTCGTTAGGAATAGACATTTACTGGCGAAATAAACTCCTTAGACATATCCCTGACATGGAATCTATTAACGCACTTGATTTAGCAACAGGAACTGGGGATGTCCCACTGACTTTAGTAAAAGATCAACGTATAAAAAAAATTACGGGACTTGATCTCTCAAAAGGAATGGTCGACATAGGAATTAAAAAAGTAAATAAACAGGGCTTAGATAAAAAAATATTTTTAATGATTGGTGATGGAGTAAATATTCCGGCGGCTGATGAAACCTTTGACTTAACGACAATTTCTTTTGGAATCCGGAATTTCTCTGACCCACAAAAGTCGCTACACGACATACATCGAGTTTTAAAAAAAGATGGAAGATTAATGATCATGGAATTTGCAATCCCAAACAATAAAATAATTAAAGCATTATATTTTTTTTACTTCAGATATTTTCTTCCGAAAATTGGAAATTTAGTATCAAAACATAAAGATGCTTATACATACTTAAATAAAAGTGTCGAAGATTTTCCTTATGGACAAGATTTCCTTCAACTAATGAAAAATGCAGGCTTTGTAAATCTTGAATATAAACCACTAACTTTTGGAATCGCAATGCTCTACATCGGCGACAAAAAAAATAGGCTTTAAGATGAGCTGGGAAAATCTCTACGAAAAGTTTAAGCGGATATACCTCGAGATACAAAATAAAAAAAAAGACTTACCAGCTATCATCAATCTTCAAGATATAAATCTAATTGAGATTCTTGAACAGTCTTATTGTGAAAAAATCTTCTACTTTCAGTCGAAAAACAATTCTTTTTCTCTCCTAAGCTTGGGGTTTTCAAGAAAGTTTGATTCATTTTCTGAAATCAAAATGTTTATTAATAAAAACAAAAATGCATATATAAACGCACCAACAAAATTCGAGTTTTCAAATTCAACCGAAGATTTATCTGAAATGTTCTACTTAGGCGAATGGACATTTATTCAAAGAAATAACTCAACAACACTTATCATATATCCTGAAGCTAAAGATCAAAAAATATCTCCACCAGAATTATTCTTCAAAAAAGAGGTCACATTTTCAAATGATCCATTTATTATTCCTCCTTGGGTAAATTATGAAGAACGGCCAACACAAGATATTTGGATAGAAATGATTAAGGAAATCAAAAATGATATCAAAAACGAAACGCTAGAAAAAGTTGTCATTTCAAGAAAAAAAATCTTTGAATACTCAGTCCCCGTTGAACCATCTGAACTCTTTATTAATTTACACAAAAAAAACTTTACCCAAAACCATTGCTATGCTCTTTTTTATCAACAAAACTTGAAAAATGCTTTCATTTCTTTTACTCCTGAAAAACTTTTTTCGACAATTGATAAGGTTTTTGAATCAGTTTCTTTAGCCGCAAGTGCTCCTCGGGGGAAAACTGAACAAGAAGATATTGAATTTGAGCATCTTTTAAATCACTCTCACAAACTAATCAAAGAACATGAATATGTGACAAATGAAATATTAGGCAATTTAAAACCTATTATGGAAAATATTTTTATTGGTGAGTTAAAAACAATGAAATTGCCCTACATTCAGCATCGGGTAATTGAAATTAAAGCAACTATGAACGAAAACATTGGCCCCCTCGACTTGTTAAGTTACCTTCACCCTACACCTGCGGTAGGAGGTCTACCGAAACAAAAAGCAATTGAAAAAATTTTATTAATTGAGGGGGAACCAAGAGGACACTATGCAGCTCCTTTTGGATACATCAATCAACATAACTCCGAATTTGCAGTAGCAATAAGATCTGCTCATCTCTTAAATAATTCTTTGACTGTTTTTGGGGGAGCCGGAATCGTTGAAGGATCAGACGCAATTGAAGAATGGAATGAAACTGGAATAAAAATGAACCCATTTATTAGCGTGGTTAACAATGTCTAAACTATTATCTCAAAATATCAATCGACTTTGGTCATCGTTAATAATTGATGAGTTTATAAAAAATCACATCACTCACTTCTACATTTCTCCTGGCATGAGAAACGCGCCACTAATTGCAGCTATTGTGGAGTCCCAAAAAGATAATAAGAAAATTTGTATTTATAATTGTATGGATGAACGGGCCGCTGGATATCGTGCTTTAGGTTTTTCCAAATCAACAGGTAAGGCATGCGTTTTAATCTGTACTTCAGGAACAGCAATGGCAAACTATATGCCGGCAATTATAGAAGCAAAAAAATCTAATATGCCATTAATCGTATTATCCGCTGATAGACCCCCCGAATTAACTTACTGTGATGAGAATCAAACAATAGAGCAAATTAATTTCTACGGTAAATTTGTTCAAGGAGAATTATCTTTAGGGACACCTAATTTTGAAATTAGTCCTTTGGCTTTGACATCTTCTTTATCAAATTTAATTCATAAAGCATTTTTTCCACAAAAAGGACCTGTCCACTTTAACATTGCATTCAGGGAACCTCTGGAGGCTACAAAGCAATTCATTCCAGATGAATATTTAAAACTTTCAAATGAACAATTCAAGCGTATTGGTCCGGCAACTAGATACATGGCCCCAAATACAACACCGCGACCATTTGAAATTGAAGAAATTGCAACAATACTTAAAACTTCAAATTCCGGGTTGGTTGTAATTGGAAGTCTAAACCCTTATGACTTGACTCAGCCAGTAGTAGACTTCATAAAATTTCTCAACTGGCCTGTTTATTTTGATATTTCAAGTTCACTTAAATTTGAATTTAATTTGTCAGATAATGCACTTCCAACTTTTGATCATCCAGAAGTTCAAGAAGCCATGATTTCTAATCCACCTCAGACTCTATTTCATATTGGTGGAAGATTAACATCTAAGCATTACTATTCATTTCTCAAACAAGTTCCGTCAATAAACCTTATTACCTTGAGCTTAAATAAAGAGAAAGAGGACCCTTCTCATCATACAAAAATAAGAATTAATGCTGATATAAACTCTACCCTAGAACTAGTTCAAAAATCATTGGGAACCAAACCACTTTTAGCAAAATCATTAGATTTAAACTTCAACACTTTTACAAATAAAAAAATTCAAATTATAGAAAATGGACCATTGGCTTACCCGTCAATTTCAAAGACTATTATCGATAATCTTGATGAACACTCAATTTTATATATAGGCAACAGCACCGTAGTAAGATCATTTGATGCTTACTTTTCATGGCAAATTAAAAAGAAACTAACTATTGCTACCAATAGAGGCGTAAGTGGAATCGAAGGCTTTATAGCTTCAAGCTGTGGATTTATTGATGGAGCAGAAAAAGATGTTTACCTGGTTATTGGAGATGTGAGTTTTATTCATGATCTCAATTCACTTTATTTTTTAAAATCACTAGCATTTAACTTAAAAATAATTCTAATAAACAACCATGGTGGTGGAATTTTCACACTTCTGCCAATAAACAATGAAGATGATGTAGTTAGTATTATAACAAGCCCACATGAAAACTCTTTTAAATTTTCAGCGGAAATGGCAGGTTTAGACTATGTACAAATCGATAAAATTCAAGATTTAAAAAATTCAGTTCTAGAATTAAAAAATAAAAATACTCACTGTTTACTAGAGATTCTTGTTGATAACAAAATAAACAAAGAAGTTTACGAAAAACTCAAAACTATAAAATTATGAAAAACTGGATTATGGCCATAAGGCCTAAAACTCTTTTTGCTTCAATCTCACCTGTTATTCTAGGTCTATCTATTGCCTATTTTGAGCAAAATCACATAAATTTAACTGTTTCCATTTTAACTTTATTATGTGCATTGAGTCTCCAAATTGCTTCTAACCTTGCCAACGATTACCTCGATTCTCAAAAAGGAGTTGATAATGAAAATCGTTTAGGCCCGACTAGAGTCACTCAGAAGGGATTAATTTCTTCTAAAATTATGAAAAGAGCTCTGTTTACTAGTTTATTGATTTCTTTTATCTTGGGCCTTTACTTAATGTGGTATGGCGGTATTGTCATCATTGTAATGGGATTTTTATCACTTTACTTTGCCTATGGTTATACAGGAGGTCCTTACCCACTATCTTATAATGGGCTTGGAGAAGTCGCAGCTTTTGTTTTTTTTGGGGTTATTGCAGTTTCTGGAACAACTTATTTACAAACGCACAATGTTTCTTTTTTTACACTAATATTAAGCTTTGGCCCCGGATTTATATCGGCAACAATTCTGGCAGTTAACAACCTCCGAGATATCGAAACTGACCGAGAAACTCATAAAAAAACTTTAGCCGTGCGCTTTGGAGAAGGTTTTCAACGAAAGCTTTGCTTGTTGTTCATTATTCTATCCACGTTTGTACCTTTAATTATTTCTTTATCATTTCACATTTACTGGTTACTTCCACTTTTCTTTTTGCCTATTATTTTCACAAAAAACTGGTTACATATTGCTAAAGCGAATATCGACAAAAAGATGAACGATGCTTTAGCAAAAACAGCTCAATATTTACTACTTTATTGTTTACTCATCAGTTTAGTACTTTTTTTTTCGTAGAGGTTGCTGAATTGAAACTAGCTCTAAGTTTTTATCAAACTCAATTTAATTATATACAACCGATTATTGTGTCTAATCATCAACTTTCTTCAAATATTGCACTTCATGTTTTGATAAAAAATCTAGATACCAATCAAGAGATGGGCTTTTTGGAATTGACAGCACTTCAAGGATTTCACAACTATTCAATAGAAAATTGGAAATACTATCTACAATTTTTTTTTAATAGTGCTACCTTAAATTTTGAAGATATTGATTTTAACAAAAAATTTTTTAATGTCGTTCAATGTGATCTTTTTTGCAAAGGCGAATTATTATTTATCGTTGAAAGTATCCTATTGAAGGTTTTATCATTTCATAATTATGTTTTTTATACTCAAAAAGTGATTAAAACCAACTCTCTTTTCTCTGGGTATAATTATTTTGATATCAATGTTGATGTAATTAAAATTAAAATAAGACCAATCAATATTGTAAACGCTGAAATGTTTGATTTCTTAAAGATACAATTGACAAAAAAATCTAATTTGAAGATTCGTTTTGATGGAAATAGAACTTTTTCATTAATGGAACTTTGTGACCTCTTCAATAACTTTATAAAAATAATTGGTGCTGATTTTATAAAAAATATAGAATACATTGAGGAACCCTTTATAAATTTCAATGACATTTTTTTATTTAAAAATTATCATCCTATTCCAATTGCCATTGATGAATCAATAATTCCTCTTGCGTATAAAATGAAATCATTTCAAAATGACTTTCCAATGATTAAGTCATTAATTATTAAACCTTCTTTGCTTGGAATAAGCCCTTCTTATGACATAATTACAAAGGCAAAAGCTTTAAAACTAAATTGCGTCATCAGTTCAAGCTACGAAACAACGTCCGCCTTAAACGCTCACCTATTTTTGTGCCAGCGAATTTCAGAAAACTATCATGGACTCGATACTTTAAAATTCTTACCGCCACCATTTGATAAACTTCAAGAAAATTTCTGCCTAGAAAATTGAGTTGTGTTTTTAAATTAAATTAGCTTTATAATGCTTAGTAGTTCCTATATTTTGGAGAATTTATGAAAAATATTGTAAAAATTTCTATGCTAACTGTTATACTTTCACTTACTTCTTGTTCCCATTGGTCACATTGTGAAAGTTGCTGTGATACCCAATGTACGATGAAGAAAGAAAATTCAAAAAATTGTGATCAATGTTCCATGAAAAATGAAATTAAAACTGAGAATACAACTAAAAAATGATAGGCAAATTTTCTTCTCTATATTCAGTGGGCCAATGAGACTATAATGGATTTTAGGGAGGGGCAGATGAAGACCTTGTTTAAATACTCATTACTTATCGCAACTTTATTTACTATTTTAGCCTCTTGTTCTCATCACGAAGGTGCACAACGCTCTGTAGCTACCGAGTCTTGTTTGAACTCAGTCAAGCCAGAGTATCAATCTTATTTTGATTCTGTTGAAAAGTGTCTAGAAAAAGAACCGCAAAAATGATAAACATCCCCCTATATTTTTAAAAATCGGGACCAAATGAAAAATCTTTTTTATGCATTTTTCTTTATTTCAAATTTAACATTTGCCTTCGACACTTCATTAAAAGGCTTCATCGCTCTCGATGCCCTTAATTATGAAAAAATTCAAGATAAAGATGGCGGTGCTTCAATAGGTATTGCCGTTTTAGACTTAAAAGTATTTGCGGAACAAGACAATCTAAGTTCGGCCATTAAGCTAAATATCGATGGTAATCTAGCTGTTCAAAATACTATTTTTGAAGAAGCATATGCAAGTTACAGAGGAATCAAAGATTGGAAATTCACCCTTGGTAAGGGTGTTGTTAAGTTTCAAAATCTTCATTGGGGAGCTGTTGAAAATAGTTACTTAGATGGTGGATCGATATTAGGAACCGAAAACAGCTGGCGCAAAGTAAATGGTAAGGCCTTTATTAGTGCTACTTACGGAAACCGTAGTAAAGGCTATCTCGATACGGTAAGTTTTTGGGGTGACTCTTCTGAAATTCAAACAGATGAACAAGGAAACCCTTTTTTTGTAAGCTCGGGAACAGGAACACTTGTCTCTCCTAAATTCGTCAGTGCCTATTCCATGCAAAATGTTACGGCATTCAACACTTCCAAACAATTAGGCTTTGCCAATAAATTAGAGTATTACAAATTTGATAATTGGACATTAACTGCCGGCCAGGTATTTTATAAAAATAAGCTCCAACCTGAGGCCAGTTATGGAGTCGATTTTGGTATAAATCATGATACCGATAAATACGAACTATGGATTGATATGCTATACGGCTTTACCAGTAAAGCTCCATTTGAGCAGTATACAACACTTGCAAAAAATGAATATTTCATTCAAATGGGCTCCCAATACCATTTCGATGAATTCTGGAGTGTCATCGCAAACACAGAATGGCTTTTTGTTAAAGACAGGGCACATGACTATACTAGTGTTTTTAATGTGGGAACTATTTATTATAAAGCTGACTCTAAATACGTTGAAAAAAGCGGCCAACTTGTTAACTCTACAAGCTTTAAGTTCGAAAGTGCAATCCAATACAAATTATCAAAATCATCATTTATAACTTCGGGTGCTTGTTATGAAAGAAAGATCGCCGAAAAAAATGGAATAAAAGATCTCTCCTACATTCCAGGAGTTTATAATGCTAATTCTGAAGGTTTTAAGGTCTCTTCAAGTGTTTCATTTTGGTTCTAATTGAGTCAGTAAATTTTTCAAGATTTGGATTCTTTCCAAAGATATCTTATATAAAGTGCTAAACTGATGCCATGAAAACTGCTTTGGCATTTTATTTTCTCACCATTTTCATATTCGAAGTCCATGCACTTCCACTACATAAAATTGAAGGGACTCAGCTTATTTACGGTAATGATGATCGATATGAAATATATGAATATCCTGATAATTCTTTTATCGATAAGGCGCAATCGGTTGCAATGCGAGTACCTTCTAGACGTCTTCTCGAAGATCGTGATGATTCCAGCCTAATTAACTTTCAGGCAAGAAAACTTAGTCAACTCATGCCTCTGATTTGTTCAGATGAAAAATATATTGATCAATACAGTGTTGGAGATTGTTCTGGTTTTCTTGTTGCTCCAAATATTTTAGTAACAGCAGGGCATTGTATGAAGAGCGAATCTGAATGTTCAAAAAATAAATGGATATTTGGATATACTAAGGGCATTAATCAATTTCAAAAGTCAGATGTTTATAGTTGTAAAAAAATTATTGCTCAAAAATTAAACTATAATGAATCTGAAGTTAATGACTATGCAGTTGTCGAATTAGATCGCTCTGTTGAAAGCCGCGTTCCATTATCTAGAAGGCATATGGGTACAGTCTTACCAAATACAGCGTTGGTTGTTATTGGTCATCCAATGGGATTGCCGATGAAGGCTGTAAACGGAGGCCGAGTTACTTTATTCAATGATAAAGAAATGCTAAATCCTTTAAAGTCTATTTTTCTAAGAGCAAACTATTTTAATGCCAATCTTGACGTCTATGCTGGAAATTCTGGATCCCCTGTTTTCAACCAAAATACAGGAAAAGTAGAGGGAATCCTTATTCAAGGTGCAGAAGATTTTATTTATGATGAAGAACAAAAATGTATGAAATCTAAGCATCTATCCAATAGTCACCATAATTCTTACGAAAAAGTGATGAGGATCACGAAGGTACCAGGTATTTAATTCGAGTTTAAAATTTTGGCAGCATCTTTTGCAAAATAAGTAAGTATCATGTCCGCTCCAGCTCGCTTAAAACTCCAAAGCATTTCGATCATGACCTTATCGCCGTCAATCCAGCCTTTTTCACTAGCAGCTTTCACCATGGCGTATTCACCACTAACATTATAAGCAGCTATTGGTAATGTCGTATTGTCTCTAAGAGTTTTAATGACATCTAAATAAGGCAAACCAGGCTTAACCATAAGTACATCAGCACCTTCAGATTCGTCCAAATATGCCTCACGAAGGGCCTCACGCACATTGGCATAATCCATTTGGTAAGTTTTCTTATCTCCCCGTTTTGGGGCAGAATTTAGAGCATCTCTAAAAGGTCCGTAAAAAGCAGAAGCATATTTAGCAGCGTATGACATGATTGAAGTATTGATGAAATTCTCTTCATCAAGTGCGTCTCTGATAAACCCAACTCTTCCATCCATCATATCTGATGGACCTAAAATATCTGTTCCGGATTTAGCTTGAACAATTGACATTTTCGCCAAAATCTCAAGAGTGGCGTCGTTTAATATTTCTCCCGTTTTAGAGTCAACGAGACCATCATGTCCATCGCTTGAATAAGGATCTAGAGCGACATCAGACATTACCAGAAGCTCTGGAATGGCATTTTTAACTTCCTTAATGGCACGTTGATAAAGCCCATCGGGGTTATAAGCTTCAGAAGCTTTAGAATTTTTAAACTTTTCATCTATTGCAGGAAAAAGAGCAACGCAAGGAACTCCTAACTGATGAAGCACTCTGCATTCATTGACTAATAAATCTATTGAAAGTCTAGAAATTCCGGGCATTGAATGGATGGGTTGATTAACATTTTTTCCTTCGATGACAAAAAGTGGAGCAATCAAGTCATGAGTGGATAAATTCGACTCCCTAACTAATTTTCTAATAGCTGGATTTAATCTATTTCTTCTAGGTCTTGAAATATTTAACATATGATCCTCTTTAATATTATTTTCTATTCATCAATAATTGAGCTTTAAAAGCCATAGCATAAAATGAAATTTGTTTTAACATCGAAGATAGTCCATTTGCACGACTCATTGAAAGATGATCACGTAATCCAATATCTTCCAAAAAATTTGGCTTTGTAGACAACACCTCATCTGGAGTTGAATCCGAATAGACAAAAACTAAAAGAGCAATAATTCCCTTAACAATAGATGCATCACTATCAGCACAAAAAATAATTTTACCATCTTTTAACTCGGCACTTAACCAAACTTGTGACTGGCAACCTTTTATTTTATTAGCTTCAATTTTTAACTCCTCATTGATCGGATTAAGCTTTTTACCTAAATCTATGAGGTGCTTATACCGACTTTCCCAGTCGGGAAATTGCAGAAATTCATTTTTGATCTTCGCTATGCGATCAGTAATCATATTTACCCTGGCAATATCTGAGTTAATAACTTATATATATCATGACAAGTCTTACGCTACAATAATTCTCTGATTTCTAAAATAACTGAACATGTTAGAATGGCTATATGAATTATAAAAGAAATACTATTTCAAAAGGAAAAATTTTAGTCTATCGAGTTTTCGATATTGGTGAAGAAGTTAATTTGGAAAAGGCCGAGAAAGCATTGGCCGAAACCACTACCGGAAGATCAAAATTTAGGCTAAAAAAAATTAATCGTCAGGCTGTCATTGTCTCAAATGATCCGTTAAGCATATCTTTAGGTACCTTCCATTTTAATGACAACAATATCGATTATAGTGCAGAAATATCAGCAAAATTATGGGATTTCGGTACCCTTTCTTTGACTTTTGAATTTCCGATAAAAGAAGGGTCAAGCCTTGATGAATTAAAAACTTTTTCAGCAGTAATTCAAGAAAATGATGATCTAGATTCTTTCGCAAGAACTAAAGCAAACGAACTTTCTCATCAAATTCAATCCGCCATGGGAAAGATCAATGAATGGGAAGTAAATGAAGATTATATCTTGTACTTCATTGAAAAATTTGAACAACAGTACGATGATGCTTCGACTATTTTAGAGCAAGAAGATGTCGCAGCACTCATTTTAAATGAAGACAAAGCTTTACTCGCCCCTCAAATTAGAGAAAGAATTTATGAATCGAAATTACAATATTATCGCAATGATCTTGCACTTATCGACTGGAACAGTGGCTTAATCATAGAACCATCGGGTTCCATGGATATTCCTGATGTTATCGAATTTGCGTTAAACCAATTACTTGAAATGCGTTATTATGATGATCTATTAGATAAAAAATTACGGGAATTATATTCGGCCATTGAACTCAAAGAAATGAGTTTATTCTCGTCTCGCTATAGCGACCTAGCGCTTGAAGCTGGACAAAAATATATTGAAATAGCAGAAATTGTTGAATCAGTAGAAAATTCCTTAAAAGTTATAGGAGACCTATATCATTCTGTAGTATTTAGAATGGCTTCAAAGAAATTCAGATTTACGGACTGGCAAAGTAGTATTGATAATAAATTAGATAATCTCGCGGATCTAAGTAAGTTGCTACTGGATAATATAAATCATCGCAAAAGTCATATGCTAGAGTTGACTATAATTGTGATAATCAGCCTTGAACTAATTCCTCTTTTTGAACATATCAAAAAATTTTTTAATTAATTATAGAACGGGAGTTACCTTTATCGTTATTCCCTTGATAGAAACCATACTCTCCTCTCCAATTTTTGCCAGTATCTCTTTTTTGGCAAAAACCTTAGATCCGCTAGATTTATAAAAACGCATTTCGATTGCTACTTCATTTAAATTTTTTCCACGTCTTGGATTTACCTCAATAAGCATTGATTTATTATCAATTTTTTTTTCTAGCTCTGCTGTTTGATAAAAAGGCATGACTAAATCAGATTTAACAGTCTTATGCTTAGCTTTAAACTGCATATTCAAATTAATCATTTGAGGCATACCATTAATAGATGCGAAAACGTAAGATGGACAATTGAATAAAGATAAAATAACCAGATAGGAAAACTGCTTTAAGAAAAAGTCTTTAACGTTAACCATTTTTCACCCTCATAGTAAAAAAAATATCATAGTAATTTAAGTATAAAGATATTTTTAACACGATGGCAAATAATTTAAAGACTCTCTGATATAATTATTTCTGGTAAATTAAATTTTTCTCTTTCTTCAATTTTTGAGAAATCAATTTTAAAGGCTCTCAGAGCAATCCCTTCTTGTTGAAATACTCCAGAAGATCCATAAAGAGAATCTCCTAAAATTGGATGATGGTGACGAAAAAGTTCATAACGCAATTGATGACTTCTGCCTGTAATAGGTTCTAGTTCCCAATGAAAAATGCCATCGTTATCAAATCGAATTAGCCTTGCCTTAGTTAAACTTTCTTTACCATGATCAGCTTCATAGGCTCTTTTTTTTCCACGCAACAACTTGCACTTCCAAACAAGCTCTTCTTCACAATTAAATTCGGTAGGACCAGTTTTTAGACTTTGGGTTAATGCCGAATAAGTTTTTATTATGCTTTTTTTCTCAAACCAAGCATTACCAGCTTTATGAGCCTCAGGAGTAAATGCAAAAAGTATTAAACCTTGAACCTCATAATCCAAGCGATGTACCGGAAATATTTTTTTGTTTAAATCCACTTCCAATAATATCCCAAGACAAGGGCGATTATCTTTAAATCCCTGGCGACTTGGTACGCTTAAAACATTTGGTGATTTATCAACGACAATGAAATGATTGTTTTCAAAAACTATCTTATAGGTCATTTACCACTCTTTCCATAATTTGGTAAAACTCTAGCACTTGGATCAGAGACTCTGCAGTTTTCCCAATTAGGATTTGGCATCCAGAAATCTGGGATTAATTCTGCTCTTTTAGGGAAATAAGACTCAAAAATATCTCTATAGAGAAGTGATTCTTTAGTAAAAGGAGATTTGTATGGATACTTTGACTGAGCATTGATCAGATCTTGGTCATCATATGATGATTCAGCAAATGCCTTAAGCTCATCGACCATACTATGACCGACGGCATCTGAAAATGCAGCTTTTTCTCTCCATAAAATCGAGTCTGGTAAAAGATTTTCGTTTTTAAAGGCTTCTCTTAAAAGAAATTTTCCGACTCCAGAAGTATTCATTTTTTTAGTTGGATCAACTGCCATTACAAAAGAAACAAAATCTTTATCACTAAAAGGCACTCTGGCTTCCAATGAATGTGCAGAAATACATCGATCCGCTCTTAATACATCATAAAGATAAAGCTCCCTAATTCTTTTTTGAGCTTCATTTTGAAACTCAACGGCATTTGGAGCAAAATCAGTATACTTATATCCAAAAAGTTCATCGCTAACTTCACCGGAGAGAAGTACCTTTATATTGGTATTTTCTTTTATAAATTTACAAACCAAATACATTGCAATCGATGCCCTTATTGTCGTTATATCCCAGGTCTCTAAGTGATAAATAACATCTTTAAGTACAGAGAGAACATCATTTTTAGTTATAGTAACATTGGTGTGATCTGCTTTGATAAAGTCAGCAACCTCTTGAGCATACTTGGAATCAATTGCATCATCTGTCATCCCAATAGAAAAAGTTCTAATAGGTTTATTTGGATTTAATTTTTGGGCCAGAGAACAAACGAGGCTAGAATCCAGTCCACCACTTAAAAGGAAACCAACTTCAGCATCTGACTGAAGTCTTTTTTTAACAGCATCATTTAATTTTGTATTAATACCATTTAAAATTTTATCCATTTCATTATTTAGCAGGCCAGTTTGTAAACCAAGATCAAGATAGCAAACAAATTTGTCACCGTCATAGTAATGACCTGGTAGAACAGGTTTAATTTCAATGCAAAATTCAAGTAAAGCTTTTACCTCAGATGCAAATGCCAGTGTATTATCTTTAGTCTTACCAAAAAATAATGGACGAATACCCATTGGATCACGAGCCGCTAACAACTTTTGTTTTTTATTATCCCAAATGACGAGAGAAAATTCAGCATCAAGGTTTTTAACTAATTTATCTATCCCCCATTGTTCATAAAGTGGAAGTAAAACTTCACAATCAGAATGAGAAATAAAGCGGTGAGACAAACACTGACTTTTTAAATCTATATAATTATAAATTTCACCGTTACAAACAAGATAATTTTGATGGGAAGAAATAAATGGCTGGCGTCCAAGATCAGAAAGATCCATTATGGCCAAACGGTGAAAACCAATCGCCCCTTTTGGAAATAAAACAAACTGATGGTCATCGGGACCGCGGTGGTTTAATTTTTGAAATTGATTAATTAATAAAGACTCATTAGAAGAGTCAAATGAACCTTCTATAACAACAAAGCCGCACATCAGATACACCCCTTAACAGAAATAAAAGCAAATCCCCAAAAAGGGTTCTGCGATTAAAAGTGTACCATAATGATTAAATTTCAGGTAAAATATTGAGTTTAAAAAAGTCAGATGCATTAGCATTCTTATGCTCAAATACAATATGACCATTAGCTAAAATAAATACTCCCCCAAGTTGTAAAGGATCACCTTCGAGTTGGCCGATACCGTGACCTTTAAAAAGACCGGCCCAGACACCTCTGAAGAAAGTGCGAATGCCGAATATTTGAAAGAAAGATCCTCTATTGAGGTTTAAACTTCTGTACAATAACCTTTGGGGATCAGAAATATGTGAAATTTTATGATCAAAATACTTAGCAAAAAACTCATCGCCAAAAGAAGGATCGCTCATATGGACAAAAACAGATGTTAGGTTTTTACCTTTTAAGTTTTCTTCTAACTTAGCTATTTCGGATACTGTCTCACGACAAAATGTACAGCCTAAATGACGAACAAAAATTAATAAAACCTTTTTGTCCTTAGATAATTCAAACAGCGTGTCACCTTGGTTTGTTTTAATATACTTTATTAGATCGCTGAACTTCTTAGGTGCACTTATATCTGCGGAATGAGATTCATAGGCATAAATAAGTGCATAGTAAAAAGGCAAAATCCAGATGATATCATTAAATAGGATCACAGGAATAAACTTTAGAGGAAAAGAACCAATCAAGACGGCCTGAAAAAAACCAACAATACCGAATATTTTACCCAAGAATCCAACCAAAACTATTGGCCAGTGAATAACTGGATCTTTAGAGGCAATAAAATATCCAATACCATAAACACCGACGATCATTCCAATACATTGCCAAATTTCTACATAATTGGGTCGAGGGATGTGAAGAAAATCAAAAACAGCATTTGGGAATAAGACTATAAATGCCCCCCATAAAATATTATAAATACCGGCATACTTAAGAGTTTTTTGGAAAAAATCTTCATCAAATAAATTTTTCATAGCTTACATTTTAACTAAAAACTTATCATTTGGCATGAGACTCTGTTTAGACAAAGAGGATTCGACTATTTTAAGTTTACCAATTAATTAATTAAATGTAGGCTAATAGCTTGTATACATTGGATTTCAATAAGGCATATCAGGTTGATGGCGAGAAATAATTTATTATTTATATTATGTACCGTGATATGGGGAACAACCTGGCTAATCATTAAATATCAATTAGCAGCGGTTAGTCCATCCATTGGTGTCTTTTATCGTTTTTTATTTGCAGCCTTATTCATGTTCCCACTAACAAAAATATGCACCAAATATACTTTAAAATATCCACTAAAAAATCATTTATTATTTTTTTGCCAGGGTTTATTTAACTTTTGTCTAAATTATATATTAACGTATCAAGCGGAATCTAAATTAAATTCAGCAATAGTAGCCTTAACTTTTACTTCAATTATTTATTTCAACATGATTGGACTAAGAATTTTTTTTAAAAAAACAATCACGTCTAACGTATTTCTGGGTGCAACTTTTGGAGCTCTTGGAATAATCATTATTTTTTGGAAACAAATCATTTCATTTCAAGGAAATATTGAAGAGATTAAAGGTTTATCGTATGGAATTATCGCAACAGTTTTTGCATCTATTGGAAATATGTTTGCGTTCAAAAACCATCAACTAAAAATCCCTGTTCTCGTTTTCAACTCATACGGAATGTTTTATGGAGCCATATGTAGCTTCTTAATTTCAATATGTATGAAGGAGAGCTTCCAATTTCCAATTACTTACCATTTTATTTCATCTTTGGCGTACTTAACTTTGCTTGGAACAATAACTGCCTTTTGGGCATATCAAACTTTGCTGGGGTCAATTGGCGCAGATCGAGCAGCATATTCAAGTATTAGTGCCCTTGTTGTAGCGGTCATTGTTTCTGGGATATTTGAAAATTTACAAATAACACCATTATTTATAATGGGTATTATTTTTTGTCTTATTGGAAATATTTTATCATTGAAAGGTATTAAGAAATTCGTGATGCAATCAGCCCCTCCACTTTCCAGGCTTTAACCAGGCAACTTAAAAAAGGAAAAATCAAATGAATGAAATAAATAATGGACAATCAATTGAATTACTAAAAGAATTGCATATTCTAACAAGAGACGGTGTATTAAATCAGGATAGTCGTAGGAAACTTAAACAAGTCAATCACCTTTGTCAGTTCATTGAACCACTTATAAAAAAAACTCGAGAAGAAGTGGTGATCGTAGATCATGGAGCTGGAAAATCTTATTTAGGATTTATACTTTTTGATTTATTTATAAAAGGTAAAAAACCACTAGCAAGAGTTTTTGGAATTGAAAACAGACCTGAGCTCATAGCTAAATCAATGGCACTGTCAAACCGTTTAGGATTTACACAGATGAATTTTTTAAACTTAACGGTTTCAGAGTCAATCCAATCAAATAAAATTCCCGAACAAGTCGATATTGTTACAGCGCTACACGCTTGCGACACCGCTACAGATGATGCTATCGAATTTGCTCTGAAAAAAAAATCAAAGTATATAGTTTTGGTTCCATGTTGCCAGGCTGAAATTGCAGCTATATTTAGGAAAAATAAAAATAAAAACTTAGGTAGATTTGCTTTGACTGAAATATGGAGACATCCCATCCACACAAGGGAGTTTGGTAGCCATATTACAAATGTTTTAAGATGTTTGCAATTAGAGGCGCATGGATATCAAGTCATGGTAACAGAACTAGTCGGATGGGAACATTCATTAAAAAATGAACTTATCGTAGCTGAATTAAAAAATGCGCCGTCAGAGAAAATACTCGCAAAAATAGAAAGTATAATAATTGAACTTGGTATCGAAGAAAAAATGGAAAAATTCGCAAGATTTAAATCTTAAATAGATCTTGAAATAATTCATCAGATGAAATATCAGGAGCAACTTCATAGAATGCAAATACATCAGTTTCATTTGAGGTAATTTTAGTTACAATAATTTTATCTTTGGGACAGATGTTTTGACAAGAAGTTGTAACAACTCTAACGTCTCGTCCAAATTTATTTTTTGTAAGAATCTTGAGACTAGATTTCAATTTATCAGAACACGACTCAAATGAAGTACCCTCGAATTGCCTTGAACAAGTTGAACATATCAAAACAATAGTTTGCTCCCAACCTGAGTTATCTTTACTTATAAGTGAACAATTATTCATAGCTTTATAATGAAATAATATTTTTATGAAATCAAGAAAAATTATTAAAATCAGTAGGTTTAAATAACTCAAAAACATAAATACTAAAAACACTAAAAGAAAAAGCCAATGTTAAAGACAATAGAATAAAAATCAAAAGTGTTGGATTGGAGTGTACCCGTGAAAAACGTTCGTACTCGAGAATTTCAACTTTATTTAGTACATATGTTTTCTGTAATCCAATCCTCGCCAATGAGTCTTTATAGGAAGCAATAACCTTATAAACAAAGTCATGATTTGAGTTCATTTTTTCTAACTCAAAATGTAAAGGTGCTTGATATTTTTTCTGAGTGACAAAGTTTTTTAAATAAGAATTAAAAGTAGAAAGCTTTAAAGCCAACTCCTTGTTTTCATCAACTAAGGTTTTTATTTGGTAAGCATGATCGAACTTTGATAAATTTATAACCTTGTAGTTTGCAAAAGGTTCATTTTTTTGCAATTGAATAATCTTACTTTGATTGTTGGTAATTTGAATATTAATTTCATTAATATTTTTTTTGAGATCATTAATATTTTGAATAGAATCACCTTTCTCCTGATCAATTGAAAAAATTTGATTTTTTTGCATTTTTTCAAGAGTAACCATTTCAATAGAATTTAACTCAGTTCTTTCTTTTTCAACTTCATGCAAAAAGAAAATCTCGGCCTGATTCAAATCTTCTAATTCTTTGCTAATTATTTTCCTCTTTGCAAGAACTAATGTTTGATTAACAAGCAATACTGTTAATTCACGAAAGTCTGACTTAACCTCAACGGTTAAAACATTTGCTTTGCCAGAATTAAATGTAATCATCTTTGAAAGCTTTATTGCTACTTCGTGAACAAACTCTGGGCTGGAAGAATCAGTTGAAAAAGTTTTAAAAAAACCAGCAATAGCAGGATAGTTAGATTGTTTGTTTAATTTAATTAAATTCTCTGCAATCAATACATAGAATTCATGTATATCCAACATAGCTTCTGCATTGCTAACAATATCATCACCTCTATTTTCAGCAACAAGCGGTTCTCCATCAAGTCCAGTTAGATGACCAATAACTGATTGCAGTTGACTATTTCTAATATCTTTAATAATTAGTTTTCCGCTTCCAGGATACTGTGGGAAATATTTGTGCTTGATCATTGCACCTAAAAGACAAGCTAAAGAGACAACAAGAAAATATCTCCACTGTTTTGAAAAAATTAATAACAACTGATTAAGATTAAAATCATCACTTTGATTCATAAAAACCCTTTAAAAATGCAAATGAACAGGAGTTCCGCAATGAGAAGAACAATAAATGCTTTATTACTTTATTCAATTCTAATAAGTCAAAGCTTTGGTGCAATTATTGAAGAAAAAAAAGATTTGAAAAAAAATATCAATCTTTCTTCAGAATATATTTTTGAGTCATATCCCAATCAAGAGCTTATTCCTATTCGACTTATAGGATCAGTTAAAAACTCTGGTTTATATCACATTCCAAGTAACATGAAACTTACAACTCTACTGGCCCTTGCCGGCGGCACCACTCCAGAAGCTGATTTAGAAAATATATTAATTGCAAATGACAATAATCAAAAAAACGAATCAAAAAATAGAAAAATTGATTTAGAAGATATATTGCAAAACCAAAATAAAACAGATAGCAATCTCTACCCGGATGATATTGTTTTGGTTAAAAACAAAACAAACATTATTAGCAATGACTCATTCAGAGCGGCATCAATGGCATCAGTGATTCTAACAACGATTCTAACGGCAATAATTATAAAAGATCGAACTAGTAAATGAAAAAATTAAGTATATCTGAAAATTATACAATCAATCTATGCAAATATCTTTTAGTAACAATATTCTTATCTAAGCTCTCTTTTAAGTGGACAAAGGTTTTTCCTAAAAGTATTTCACCAATTATATTCCAACATGGGCTTCACCCTTATGTTAACTTTGGAATACAATTTATAATTTTTATAATAATTTCTCATCTAGTCATACAAATCAGAAAAAAAAAGAATTCGCAATTTAAAATCACTTCACTATGTATGAGTACTCTGACCTTCATACTTTTTGTACAAACAATATTTCAAATTTTCTTAATTAACATAAACCAATCAACAATAATTCAAATCGCTGGTTTTGCTATGGCGGCGCTATTAATCATCTTTTACGGAATAATAATTCCATCTGTACTATCAATTGAGATGTTCTTAAGAAGCCTTAAGAAATACAGTCTATACTTTGTTGGTATAAGTTTATTCGTTTTTCCCTTTGCCTATACTGACATGTTCAAAGGCGGAAGATTTATTGGGGTATTTAAACACATTCCGCATATGGTGACTGCTTCAACATGTGCATATATACTTCATATTCCGGAACTTTTTTCAATTAAAAGACCATCATTAAAAGACAACATATTTATAAAGGTTATTATACAAATCTTTCTTGGTGTTGCGGTTATCTTAACTTTCACAAAAGCGGCGATCTTCACCATTTCGACAGCGACAATTATTGGCTTTATTATCTTTGGTTCTAAGAAAAAACAAATAAGACTTTTTAAATTTTGTTTTTTATCATCCATTGTTATTTCAATCTTGCTGGTTGGATATCCGGCCTCACATTTTATTATAGAAATTGCTACAGGGAAAACAAGCTTCGGCTCAAGAAGAGCACAAAACGGCATTGAATCAAGACTAGACGAAATCAGAAGAGGCGAAAAAATGTTTGAAAAAAGTCCTTTCTTTGGGCAAGGATTGCTATATAAGTTTTTTAATAACTCTAAAGAAGGTATTGAAGTTGAAAGTTATAATTCATTCAAGGACCCACACAACTTATTTGTTTCATCGGCAGTTATCGGAGGATATCCATTGCTTATATTTTCACTTTTAGCTTTTTTAATTTTGCTAATAGGTTCATTGAGAAGCTTGCAATCCTCCATGGTTGAAAAACAATTAATTGGCTTGTTTCTAATCTCTCATTTACCAGTTTTCTTAATATATCATGCTCACTTTTCACTCGGCGGTATGGCGGACAGAATATACTGGCTTTTTTTTGGCTACTTAGGAAAAAATATAAAGCTTAACGAACAGGGAGAATTGTAATGGTCTCAAAAATTAAAATATTAATTAAAGAAAATTTCACTAAAACAGATTACGTTATTTTTTGTCTTTTTCTTTTGTTTTTTCTAGTAAGCGTATCCCCTCAAAGATAAAGTTTATCTATAAGTGTACGTAATAATCGCTGACTGTGAATCGCCTTTTTCATTGTCAATATTTGTTAAGCCTTGAAAACTCAAAAGACGCTTTGAAGAGATTTCATACTCTAGCTTTATTGGAGACATGACTGCTTTTAAAAAAAAGTTCACTGGTGTAATGTTAATTTTTATACGATTATTTTGAGCTTTCTCAGTTTCAACATAAAAGCGATATTGATCGCTTTTGCTTGTGACTACAATTGAAACCTCCAGCTTACCAAGAATAATTTTTTCAAAATTGGTAAGAATAAAGTTATGAAAGCCCTGACTCAAAATGGCATTAGGGTTTACCCGTAACTCAGTTTTTTGTGATTTGCCTAGAGTTACTTTATCTATAAAAACTTTATTCTTAGACTCATCGAAGATAACAGACTCTTTGAACAAAAACCTAAAATCTTCAAAAATATAATCAGGAATTACTTTGTTTTTTTCAAAGTTTGAGCTTATTTTAGCAAAAACTTTATTGCTATTATCGTAATATTCCGTTGTGAGTTTTTTATACAATCCCAGATCATCAAGCTCATAGAAGTGCTTTTCTGTATATATAAGACGGTCCTTAAAAAAAGCTTTACCTGTGATTTCACCGGAAAAAAGCTCAAATGAGAAAAAAAAGAAAAATAGTATTAATAATTTCATTTTATTTTTTGAATACTCATAACAAATTGCCCCAAGTTTACATTAAATTTAGACAAGTAAGATTGATTAATTATTGTTGTTTCATCAATTAAATACATCCAATTTTCTACATTTACATTCATATAATTCTTATTTTCTCCAAGTTTTAAAACATAAGTGCTAAAAAAGGTACTACCAATGACTTTTGCATTAGAAAAACCCACAGTGTCAGATGCACTGGCGTGATATTCGCCATTTGTCAATTTTGCAAAAGACCAAACTCTTCGAGATTTTGAACCATCTAAATAAGAATAATCTTCTTCAATGATACCATTATTGTCTTTCCAGAATGCTCTCATGTGCACAATAAAGCGTTTTGTTACCTTGTTATTTCTGTCTTTAAAAACACCATGTGCGATAAGCTTGCCATTGAAAAATTCTTCAAATTTAAAGTATGGTTTATCATTTTTATATTCAAGGATAGATGGAGTAGAACAGGAGGCAAACAATAGCAACAATGCTAGTTTAAGTAATGTTCTCATATTGATGTCCAATTAAAAACTAAATAAACAATAAAACAAAGAACAAGGTAGAAAAATTATTTAGTGAAAATATAAGGGACGAATTAATATTTTAAGTTGAGTATTTATATTTATTTCTTATAAACACCCAACTTTTATTTAATTTCAGCTAATAATTTATTGTATATTTCGTTTTATTGTTTTTTATTTCTTCATTAATCTCGAGATTCCACTTAGAAGCTCCAAAAAATAAACCAGTGGATAAATGAAGAGAGAAGTGATTTCCTCTTTCAAGTGTAGAAACTGGAATTTCAATTTCTGTTAGCATATATTTACCATTTTCAATCTTTGAAGATGATATTTTCAACCCTTCAATTTCTTCATCATCATTTTGAAAGAATTTTGCTTTATTCATAAATCTTGAAGTGTGACCTCTGTCTTCGATAATATCTTTACAATGACCAACATTCCAAACAATTGCTAGCTTAATTGTCTGTTGATCATTAAGTACACTGAATTTATATAATTGCGATACAACTGGATTATTTTCATGACTGCAGTTAATTCTATCGGCTGGTCTCGCTGCGTATTTTTCTTGCGCTAAGATTGAGTAACTCAACAAAAGTGTTGATAAAAGTACGAAAAAACTTAACATTTTCATAGGTATCTCCTAATTTATAAATAGTAAGCGAAACTACTAACTCAAGCGTGAGTTGGCAATTTTTTTCTATAAATAGAAAATTTACATATAAGTTTTTCACACCAAAGACTTGCTGTGTTAAGTTTTTTTAGCCTTTAGTTATGCTTGAATCATTATTTTTAATCTGCTGAAGACTCATCATCTGCTTTAGAGTACGCTCCATTCCTTCAGATGAACCGTCTAGAAAAATAGTATTTCCTTTACCATTTTCGGCAAAGTGTTTAATTGCATCGGTCCACATTGAAAAGAGCATAACTGATGCATCCATTCCAGAATGTTTCATTTCATCGGCAGCATGTCGCATTCCTCTAGCAACTTCTTCGCGAAACAAGGCAACGCCTTGACCTCTTAATTGAGCAGCTTCCTTTTCAGCTTCAGCTGCAATTTTGATAGCTCGCCCCTCTGCCTCGGCCTGCTTAGTTTTAGTAATCAATAATGCCTGCCCCTCATTTTCTGCAGCTGCTCTTAAATTACTCGATGCCACGACTTTCGCCATAGATTGAATAATTTCAGGATCAAAACTGACATCATTCATTTGTAAATCAATCAAATGATATCCCCAACTCTCCAAACTATGATCAAGCTGAGTTTTAACTGCTTCAACAATATCTCTTCTTAAAAGTAAAATTTCTGCTTGTTTTTTTGTTGCAACAAAACTACGAGCGCAACCCTCAACCGTTCTCACTAAAGCCGTCATAAGACTATTTTGATCAATAAATTTAAATGCAACGTTTTTAATTGTTTCTTCTTCATGATTGACAACGGAGTAAAGTAACATTGCCTTGAAATGTACATTGGCTTGATCTAAAGTTATGGCCTGGAAATTCATTTCAACCGATTGATTCTGTATCGAAATTCTCCGAGAGACATTTTCGACAAAAGGAATACGAATATTTAAACCAGGTAACATAATCCTACGATACTTTCCAAAAACAGTAATGACAGCAACAGTCCCCTGAGCAACAGTAACAAAGGGCCCCATTATTAAAAAAAGTGGAATAAATAGCAAAACGATAATTGCAATACTAGACATGTATTTCTCCTAAAATAATTATTTAACTTTTACCAAACTATCCAATCTAATTTCATCGTGCCTTATTTGGCCCCCCTTATGAGCAGCATTTGCAATTAAGATTGAACTAAAACATACTGAAAGTGTGATCAGATAAAACAACTTTTCCAAGTGAATATTTTTTCGCCATCTTAAAATAAACCAAGCAACTCCTAGAAATGCTGAAAAATCAATAACAACCATCGCATTGTCAGCAGCTTGCTCATGCTCATGAATGTATTTTTCAGTTACCAAGGGTTTGTGCTCAACGATTTCTTCAGCACCATCTCCGGTTTGAGCAACTACAAATCCAAGAACAGAGCTAAGTAGCATTAAAGTGACACCAACTGTTTTTATATCGTCTATTTTAGTTAATAAACCCCATAAAAGTACGATCAGTGAAATAATCATCCCTGCAATTGGAAAATGGTTAAGAGCTAGATGGATTTGTGCTGATGACATAAAATACCTCATTATTTTTTATAATGATTATCTTATTTCTTTGATTTCATAGAAGCAATTAAAGATTTTCAACACAATGATAAATAACTTGGAATCCTTCATGGACGACACCTTTAACTTGCAGTGCAGGTAAAAGCATTTTTATAATTTTAGCTTTATCTTCAATGCTCAATCCGCAAAAGTTGACTTCTTGATAACAAGAGTCATGTCCTTCTATTGCCTTCTCTTGAATTTCACTACAGGTCAAAGAATCATCAAGCTGATCAAGTTGCTTTTGAAGACATGTAGCAGTTTTAAGCAACCAACTTTTAGCATTAGGGCTCACATTATTAATCAATTTAGTTAAGCTTGCCTGACAGTATTTATATCCAAATCCGATAAAGTACCCATTCTCATTACAATTTTTATTTTTTTCTCGGCAAAGATAATAATCACAAGTTCCAATATAGCGATGACAATCTTCTGAAGAAAACGCAGAAGATAAATTTATGACAAAACTTAAAGACAAAATTATTAAATATTTCATTTTTAGATCATATTCCTTTTTCATAGTTAATGGTCAAAGCTGGAATTTTTTACAGACTTTCTCATATCCATATTAATGAAACTTCCTTAAGAATCTTGACTCTTTTAAGCTTAAACATTAAAGTTCAAAATCATTTGAATTTAATGCAATTTCATTGGGAGATAGAGTTTTATGAACACTCAAACTTTACCTAAGCATGCCAGAGTTGTGGTCGTAGGTGGTGGTATTATTGGAACTTCAGTTGCTTACCATCTGGCAAAAATGGGTTGGAATGAAATTGTACTCATTGAACGTCATCAGTTGACCTCCGGCACAACCTGGCATGCTGCCGGACTTATGGTAACATTTGGTTCAACCTCTGAAACATCTACAGAGATGCGAAAATACACCAGAGATCTTTATAGCAAATTAGAAATTGAAACAGGCTTGGCAACGGGATTTAAACCTGTCGGATTTATCGAAGTTGCAACAGATCTAGATAGATTAGAAGAATATCGAAGAGTTTCTGCGTTCAATCGCTTCTGTGGTGTTGACGTACAAGAAATTTCACCAGCTGAGGTCAAAAATCTTTTTCCGTTGGCAAAAGTAGACGATATTCTTGCAGGCTTCTACGTAAAAGAAGATGGACGGGTTAACCCAGTAGACGTAACCATGTCCATGGCCAAGGGAGCTCGAATGATGGGTGTAAAGGTGTTTGAGGAAGTTTCTGCAACGGGAATTCTTCAGAAAAACGGTGTAGTCACGGGAGTTCGAACCTCGATTGGCGATATTCAATCTGAATTTGTGGTCAATACAGCTGGAATGTGGGCAAGACAATTTGGAGAAATGGCAGGTGTCAATATTCCAAATCAAGCAGCTGAACATTATTATCTCATAACTGAAGATATGAAAGAAATGACTCCTGATTTACCAATACTAGAGGACCCCTCTTCTTACGGATATTTTAGAGAAGAAGTTGGAGGTTTAATGATCGGGCTTTTTGAACCTGTCTGTGCTCCATGGAATGTCGGACGTATCCCCCAAGATTTTAATTTTGGTGAAATTAATCCCGACTGGGATCGAATGGCCCCTTATTTAGAGAAGGCTATGTCACGTGTTCCGCTATCTCTAAATATTGGTGTAAAAAAGTTTTTCTGTGGACCTGAGAGCTTTACGCCTGATTTACGGCCAATTGTTGGTGAAGCACCTGAATTAAAAAACTACTTTGTAGCAGCAGGACTAAATTCAATAGGTATATTAACCGGTGGTGGCCTTGGACGAGTTCTCGCCCACTGGATCATTACTGGTCAGCCTGACGTTGATGTAACTGGATTTAATATTGATCGTCTTCATGTCTACCAGAACAATCCTGAATATCGAAAAACCAGAACAGTAGAATCCCTAGGAATGGTTTACAAGTGTCACTATCCAACCAAATCTCCCGAAACAGCTAGGGGTGCTAAAAAATCACCTTTCCACGATCGTTTAAAGGCAGCTGGAGCCTATTTCAAAGATGTAAGTGGCTGGGAAGGTGCCGATTGGTTTGCTCCGGCTGGACATAAACCCGAGGTAGAGAAACTCTCCTGGGGAAGAATGAATTGGTTTCCATTTTGGGAGGCAGAACATAAGGCAGCAAGAGAAGATGTAATCTTGATGGACATGTCTTTCATGAGTAAATTTCTAGTACAGGGGCGTGATGCTGGAAAATCTCTTAATTATATATCTGCCAACAATGTTGATGGTGATTCTGGTATGATTACCTATACTCAATGGCTAAATTCTTCAGGTAAAATTGAAGCTGATTTGACTGTTACAAAACTTAATGAAGAAAAATATCTAGTCGTTGTAACAGATACGATGCATCGACATGCTGAAACATGGATGAAACGTAATATCGCTCATGATGCTCATGCCTTTGTCACAGATGTTACTTCTGGCTTTGGTCAATTAAACCTACAGGGTCCTAAATCCCGTGAACTTTTACAATCATTAACAAGCGCCGACTTATCAAATGAAGCTTTTCCGTTCAGGACAGCAAAAGAAATTGATATTGGGTTTGCTCGCGTGCTTTGCATTCGAATAACTTACTTAGGTGAACTGGGTTTTGAACTTTATATACCAGCGGAGCAAGCTACCCATGTTTATGATCAAATAATTGAAGCTGGTAGTCGATTTGGATTAAAACATGCTGGTCTGAAGGCTCTTGCAAGCTTGAGAATGGAAAAAGGATATCGTGATTATGGTCATGATATTGACAACACTGATAATGTTTTTGAGGCAGGTTTAGGATTTGCAGTTGATTTTAATAAGCCACATGGTTTTATTGGTCGTGAGATCGCCTTACAACAAAAAGCAGAAGCACCATATAAGCGAAAATTATTACAGGTTTTTGTTAATGACCCAGCAGCACTTCTATATCATGCAGAGGTAGTTCTCAGAAATGGAAAAGCAGTGGGATATGTGAGAGCAGGTTCCTATGGTCATACCCTAGGGGGAGCAGTGGGGCTTGTTATGATTGAAGCCGGAGAAGTCATTAATGCTCAATACATCAATGAAGGAAAATGGGAAGTTGAAATTGCAGAAAAAAGATTCTCGGCAAGTGTATCAATTAGACCTTTATTTGATCCGGAAAATAAAAAAATCAAGTGCTAGAAATCGGTAAAGTAATGACAAATGTGGTATGAGATGAATTGGCATCGAGAAAGATTTCACCTTTATGTTGGTTAATAATATTTCTTGAAATACTAAGTCCTAATCCTGTACCCTTACCAACATCTTTAGTTGTAAAAAAAGGCTGAAAGAGCTTCTCTTTTATCTTGTTTGGTATCTCTGATCCAGAATCTATAATTTTTAATTCGGCCATTCCATTAGACTCATCGACAGAAATTTTAATCCACTTTTCAGGCAAGCCACATATAGCATCAAATGCATTATTTAGTAAATTTAGTAAAACTTGAACCATTTGAGATTGATTTCCTCGAATTTGAATATCTTTATCTGAAGAAAAATGAGAGCTGATAATTACATTATTAAAACGAAAACGTTCATTGCAAAGGCTTAAAGTTTCATTTACAACTTCTACGATCTTACAATTTCTAAACTCGTCATTCTCAGAATCTCGAACTGCTGAATTCATTCCTTTTATAATTTTAGCGATCCTCTGCGAGGTAGTGACGATTTTATCAGCAGACTCAATTAAGAAAACATTATCAGGAAGGGGGTTATGGAGCTCTCTTTTTATTTGAGTCGCTTTGGTAAGGATTATAGTCAGAGGGTTATTTATTTCATGAGCAATCCCCGCCGCCATTTCTCCCAAAGCAGATAATTTTGAAGAGTTCAAAAGTTCAAGCTTTTGCATTTCAATATTTTTTTGCATTAATTTAGATTCAGTAATATCCAATGAAATACCCAATAAAATATCAGGGTTCCCTGCATCATCATAAAGGGGAACTTTCCATGTCCGCAACCAACGCTCTCCAAGGGTTGGAGACAGAAGCATTTCTTCAGGGATTTCTACAACATCTTTAATGGTAAAAGTTTCAAGATCTTTTAAGCGAAAAAAATCAGCATCTCGTACTGAAAAAAAATCGTAATCATTTTTTCCAAGAGCTTCACTTTTTGAAATTCCAGTAATGATTTCAGCTTGTTTATTCCAAAACACGTACTGAAAATCCTTCTTTACTGACTTTGCAAAAAGCATACAAGGTAAATATTCAACAATTTCACTTAAAAGTTTTAACGATTTATTTTCCATAAAGAATAATTTTAAAAAATAAAGTCATATTGGTGCGCTGGAAGGGACTTGAACCCCCATGCCTCGCGGCGCTACCACCTCAAGGTAGTGTGTCTGCCATTTCACCACCAGCGCGAAATTAAGAAGAGTCTCCCAGATAATAAGTATCTCGTAATTTATTGGCAAGAAAAATATGATTTTTACTTTTTTCTATTGGGCGTAAACATATCTATTTCATCGAGATAGAATTTAATACGCTCTTTGGCTTCTCTAATAGCGTCTATTCGCTCATTAATCATTTCTATCAGTTTATCATCGGGATGCTGCCTTTCACCAATCTGATGACGATTCATAAAAGCATCAAGACTATAAAAAACATCTAAACTGTCATTAGCATCAAATGAGTCTTCAAATCGTTCATCATTATAATCAGGTAAGTTCTCCTCATTAATGTGAGAGAACTCATAAATTAATTCTTCCAAAGGATCATTCAGATCAAAGTGGCCTTGGTAACTTGCATAGTCTATTTTAAAATTTTTAGACGAAGGAAAGTAAACCAAGTTTTCATCACTAAAACCATTGTGCGAATTTGATTTCATAAAATCCCTTTAAATTTAAGTCATGCCTTTATCCAAATTGATCTTTGCATATTAAATGCCCACTTTTTTTACCTAATTTTAATTAATTAGCTCAAGAGCATGTAAAATTAATGAACAGTTAAGCCAGGACTGATAAATTATTAGACGGTATTAGCTGACCTTTTGCCAAAATGCTTTATAATAAAAGCAGTGGAGATCTATATGGAAAATAACCGAATCCCTTGCATGAGATGTATTCACTATCAAGTAACATTTGATCCTCAAGCTCCAAGAGGATGTAAACTTTATCAATTCAAATCTGCAACAATGCCCTCAGTCCTAGTGAGGCAATCAACCGGACATGATTGCAATTCTTTTGAAGAAAAAATTAAGAGAAATGAAGAACCGGATGATAAAGCGAAGGATTTCAATGATCCAAAATATTGGGGGAATTAAGAACTTTTTTCATTTCAAAATATGAAGGACCAGAACTTTCAATCATTGCCCCACCAAAGCAGATCTCCCCATCGTAAAAAACAATAGATTGTCTCGGAGTTATCGCCCTTTGAGGTTGATCAAATTCAACATAGATTTTGTTATTTTCAACTTTAACAATGCAGCAATTTTGATCTTTTTGACGATACCTTATTTTTGCCTTGCATTTGAATGGTAATTCATAATTGAAGTGGCCATCTACAAACGAAAGATCGGTTGCAACCAAACTATCAGCATACAATGCAGGATGAAATTCACCTCTTTCGACGACAACAACATTTCGCAACATATCTTTGCTAACAACAAACCATGGCTCACCTTGACCGCCTAGTCCTAGACCTTTGCGTTGCCCTAGAGTGTAATAAACTGCACCCGTATGTTTACCAACAACTTCACCAGCTAATGTTTCAAAATTTCCTTCATTGAAAGTAACGTAGTTTGATAAAAATTTTTTAAAATTGCGCTCACCAATAAAACAAATCCCAGTTGAATCTTTTTTGTCTTTTGTCGAAAGATCATATTTTGCGGCCAATCGACGTACCTCTGTTTTTGGAAGATTTCCAACAGGAAAGAGAACATTTTTTAAAATATCTTCTTTTATAGTATATAAAAAATAAGATTGATCTTTAAGTGGATCTGCACCTTTGGCAAGAAAATGACGATTGAGGATTAATCGATTTTGACAATAATGACCAGTGGCTAAAAAGTCAGCGCCAAGTTCGATCGCTTTCTCATAAAATACTTTGAATTTAATTTCTCGATTACAAAGTACGTCAGGATTTGGAGTAAATCCAAGTTTATATTCTTCGATGAACTGATTAAAAACTTGATTCCTATATTCTTCTACAAAATCTACAGAATAATAAGAAATATCAAGTTTATTACAAACATCAATTACATCCTGATACTCTTTTGACGATTGACAGACACCATGTTCATCAAGTTCTTCCCAATTTTTCATGAAAAGACCAATAACCTTGTAGCCTTGCTCCTTTAAAATAGCAGCACAAACAGAGGAATCAACTCCTCCGGACATTCCAACAATGACCAATGTCTCATGAATAGGCTTTGTCACTTCTAAAGATTCCATAGAGAGCTTATAGCAGAAAAAAACTACTTTGCCACGTCATAGTTCCAAGCTAATATAGAGCCTGTAATATATCGAAAAGCTTGAATGTAAGTGTTCATATTTAAAGTCTCAACGAAGTCATTGGAAGTATGAAAGCGAGGATTAAAATCGCTTTCCCAGTTCTGACTAAAACAAATAGCAGGTAAGCCAGCCTCCCAAAAACTTATATGAGAACTCGAATTCATACTATTGGCTTCAGGTTTGAATTCAATCGTTCCATAAAGTCTATTTCCACTTTCAGTAATTAATTTTAATAATTTTAAATCATCTGAACTATTTTTTTCAGTTGGATTTCTAAGGTAAACTTTCATATTGCTAAATTTTTTTTCCTTGTCATCCCTTTTGGAATCGTTGCCGAGCATAACAAGATTTACGTATCCAACAACTTTATCATTACTCATACTTGAGAGCATTTTATCAACATAGGCATGAGATCCAAGAAATCCCAACTCTTCAAAATCAAAAAAAACAATTCTCACAGTTCTGGGTAAGTCGAGCTTGTCTAAAAGTTCAACCATCGAAATTAAAGCAGCTACTCCGGTTCCATTGTTGTCTGCACCAGGCATGGAATTTTTTGAATCAACAATTAAACTTTTCGGGTCATTTAATAATGTGTCATAGTTAGCACCTAGAATTATCACTTCATCAGGTTTCTTAGAACCTTTTTTTTCCCAAATAAAATTAACTCCTTTTATATCTTTGACACTATCAAGCGTCTTTAACATCGAGAGAGTGAAGGCTTTCCAATGGTCGTAATTAGGATCTGTTCGTGGAATTTTAGCTACTATTTCTTTTTGAAAGTCATCAGAATAAAACTTTCCAGCTCTTTCAATATCTGGAACAAATTCTTGTTTTGTAAAAACTGAACCAGGTGAATTAAATTTTTTCAATGTGTTTTCTAAAAAATCAATTGTCATTTTGTGACCGACTGAACCAACAAAGCGTGAAGGTCGTCCACTTGCTACAAAATCTCTTAGATTTTTTTCAAGATAATCTCTCGAAATTTTTTCAGTTACATTTTTTATACTAAAACTGGTTTTTATATTTTTTTCATAATTTTTAATTTCAAATGCACCTAGATTAGATAAATTAAAAACATAAAAAAGACTAAAAATTAACTTTTTCAACAACTTTGGGTTTAATATTTTCTTCATTATTTTCCTTTTGATAGATAGGCAAACTTACTAAATCACCATTTTCAAAAATCCCCCCAACTTCGGCAAAGGCACTTCCTAATACTTTACCTTTTTCATTTGGACGACTATAAAATACAAAATATTGACCCGCAACGATCATCCCAGGTCTTTCTCCTTCAAAATCAACCAAGCAAGAATGATTGTTTTTAAAAAATAAACGACATGGAATTTTCTCACCTTTGGGCGACATTTTAACATAGGCAGAAATTGGTTGAGTCATATCAAGATGAGCAGAGGGTTGGAAGCGACTCACAAAGGCATGCGAATATTTAAGACTATCAGGATAATCAATAAAAATATTTCCTTTAAATGGAACAATAGATATAACAACTTTAGCAGGATCTATCGGATCGATTGGCTTACATGGAATATTGTTTTGACCTACAAAATACTGATGAATGCCAGAATGTTCAGTTAAAGAAGATGTCAGCCGATAATCATAAATATTACCAGTCCTCCTTAAGTCAACGGAAGAACGTTCCTCAACAAATTGGATCATTCTGGGATCATGCATGATGTGCTCAACGTGAGATTTAGGTCGAGATATATATTCAACTTTAATAAGTTCGCCAATTTTTTGAACTTCCTTTTTACGAATTTCTGAAAGTGGCAACATAAGATGCTCAAGATGGTGTTGATTTAGTCTAGATAAAAAATAAGATTGATCATGTTCAAAATCATTTGCAACTGTTAATTCATAAGATCGCGTTTTATGATTGATCAAAACCTTTGCATAGTGACCTGTTGCCACATAGTTAGCACCAAATTTTTTCGTTTTTTCTAAAAGAGTTTCAACTAAAATCTGATTAAGAAAAACCAAAGGTTCAAAAGTATGGCCACTTAAAACTCTACCAACCATGGGATCAACAACAAAATGTGTAAAAACCTCAGCAGCATTAACAGCATAAAATGGAATATCGAGATACGTACAAATCGCTTTAACCTTATTTAAATCGCTAACAATTACATCTGCAAATGGTCCAAGACCTTTACCAACATCAAAAAACTGGAGACCTATGCCAATACAGCGATATCCTTGTTTTTTTAACAAATAGGCAGAAACAGTGGACTCAAGGCCTCCAGTCATAGCGATAAGAACCGTTTTTTCAGAAATTTTGTCTTTCATAATGCTATTATCGCCTTTAAAAAAAAAATTTATAGTACTTTTTAAGCCATTAATTAAACAAGTAACCGACAAGCCAATTCGGAAAAGGAAAAACTTAAGTTATAGGACCATAATGACGAAAAGAAAATAATGAATGAAAAAGCAAATTTTGATGATAATTATGAAATATACTTATTTACTGAGACTCAGAACGAGACAACTTATTCCAAATTGAATGAATTTATTTCGTATTTAAAATATAATCGAGTAAATTTATTTTATAAATTTTCATATGTTGGAAGAGGAGATGGACTAATTCCCGATTTAACAATAAATGAAAATATTCTCATGGATTTTTCACCTAATTCATTAACAGCAGACCGTGAAAACCAATTTCAAGAATATCTCAAAGAGCAACCAAACAGACATCTTGAAAATCTTTATAAAAAAATCATTACACCCCATCAACTTACCTATCAAACCAATTCGCAGATGAAAAAAATTGCGACTCTAATAAAATCGTTAATTTTTGAAGGACAATTTATTTTCTTAGAAGAACCAGAAAAATTATTAGATGAAGAAAGCCTATTGCTTTTTACTGAAGCTTTAAAAGAACAAATTGAACGTCATAAAATAAATGTTTTTATTTTTTCAAATCGAACAGAATTATGGATGGAACATGTGCAACACCAAGTTTTGAGACAAAAAGATTATAGCTTTCAAACCAATCAAACAAATAAAAACAATATTCTACTCCATACAACAAAAAAACATCAAAATAAAAAACTTGCTGCATGATCTTACAATATTGACAGACAGATTGATCAATTAAGATAATATTCATATTGAATATGAAGAAAAAAAGTAAAATAAATTTAAATTTCATTGATGTTTTCTCAGGAGCCGGAGGACTTTCACATGGCTTAGAAAAAGCTGGACATACATGCCTTCTAGGTATCGATATGGATAAAAATGCAATTAATACATTTAAAGAAAATCACAAAAGTGCCAATGTTTTTTGCGACTCTGTAAAGAAATTAACTATTCCAAAATTAAAAGAGCTTACAGCTAATAAAAAAATCCATGCAGTAGTTGGAGGACCTCCATGTCAAGGATTTTCAACTGTGGGCTTAGGAAATCCTAATGATGAAAGAAATAATCTTTTTAAAGAATTTGTTAGGATTGTAAAAATAACAACTCCCTTATTTATTGTAATCGAAAATGTAACTGGCCTAATTGCAAAAAAAAATGCAAAAACACTTGAATCAATTTTAAAATTATTTCAAAAAATGGGATACAATCTCGATATTCAAATCATGTCAGCAGAGGATTATGGAGTCCCTGAAAAAAGAAGAAGAACAATAATAATTGGATCTAGGATCAATTCAATAATTACTTTCCCTCAAAAAACAAGTTCTACACCAGTCACAGTAGGAATGGCCTTACAAAATCTTAAAGACAAAAAGGGAAAAATACATAATCATGACATTGAGCAAGCACAAATTAAATCAAAAATTGATCAAAAAAGAATAATGTGTATTCCAGAAGGCGAAGGTATTCGCTATGAAGAAGATGAAATAAGTTTTTTTCCTAAAAAACTAAAACTAGGAATTAACTGGAATAATTTAAAAGAAGGTAGATTCAGACAAACAAAATACCAAAGACTAGATCGAAAAAAACCTAGCCCAACTATAATGACACATCGACACAATTATTATCATCCCACCGAAAATAGGTATCTTACACAGAGAGAAGCTGCAGCAATTCAAAGTTTTCCAAACCATTTTATTTTTACAGGACCGATATCAGCACAATGGAAGCAAATCGGAAATGCCGTCCCACCCCTTTTAGGACATGCAATTGGGAAATCACTCTCAGCAATGTATTTGGAAAAAATAGGAAATAAAAAATTGCACAAAAAAAACAAACCAACATATAAAAATGTAATAGATATTCGCAAAAAAGCCTTTTTATATAATGTAAAAAAATAAATACTCAATGAAGAGATTGCGCATTGTGAAGTCGATAAAAATAATTTTTTAATAATAACAACTCTTGTAAAGTCCCTTGTTCAACCATTTCACCATTATTAAAAACAAAAACCTTGTCGCATTGTTTGAGAGTTTCTAACCTATGAGCAATAATTAAACAGGTTCTATTTTTCATAACTGTTAAAACAGCTTCATGAATTATATTTTCATAAAATGGATCTATATTGGCAGTAGCCTCATCGAGAACAAGTATCGAAGGATCTTTGAGCAAAACCCTCGTAAGACTAATTAATTGTCTCTGGCCAACACTTAAGTTTATTCCATTATCATAAATGACCATATCCAAATCAAAACCCTCTTTAGCAAGTGCCTTTACAAGACCAGTTGATTTTGAAGCATCAAATATTTGAAAATCTGACATGGATTCATTACAACTAAGATTTTCTCGCAAAGTTCCTTTAAAAAGAATTGCATCTTGAGAAACAAATCCAATATGATTTCTTAAAGAGTGGCGATCAAAGTTTCGAATCGGTATATCGTCAATTTTTATTTCTCCTTCTTGAAACTCATACAGTCTCGCCAGCAGTGAAACAGTTGAACTTTTTCCACAACCTGTTTTGCCTACAAAACCAATTTTCTGACCAGCTTGAATATGGAAATTTAAATTTCTCAATATCCAATTCTCTGATTTATAATACATAGATAAATTTAAAAATTTTATATCTCCATCAAGCCTGCTAAAAACGAGCTTACCATTATTAATTAAGGTAACTTCTTCATCAGGTTCATTAATAAAATTCATTACTCTTTCAGTACTTGTGAAGGCTTGCTGAACGACGTGAACTTCCCTTGCTAAAAGCATTAGTGGATTAAAGAAACGTTCGTAATAACGTACAAAGGAAATAAAAAGACCGACACTAAATAATCCTTTAATAACTCCAAAACCCCCATACCAAACTAGGCCGATCAGTGGAAGAGTTGCAAAAAAAGAAACTAGCGGCATACTCCAAGCAAAAAGAAAATTACCATTTAATTGAGCTTGTAGATAGTCATCGACAGTTCTGTCAAACTTAGACATTGACCATTTCTCCAAACCAAAACTCCTAATTACATCTAGACCATTTAAATATTCAGACAACTTTGAATTAATTGCAGATGAATATTTTGAAACTCTTCGATTTGAATTACGCAAATAATCTTTAGTCTTAACCATTAATAGTATTGAGGGAACAATAGAAAGAACCATGAAAAAGCCTAGTTTAAAATTGGTTAAAATCATTGCTAGAACTGCCAAAAAAGTCATCATCGAAGCTGAAATTAAGTTACCCAAACTTGAAGTAAAAAACTCTTCAATACCTTCTACGTCATGAGTAATTCTGGTAACAATTCGACCTTGTGGCTGCCTGTCAAAATAGATCAATGGGAGCTCTTGCAGTTTCGCGAACAATCTTTTCCTTACAGAAAAAATAACTTTTGAAGAAGAAATCGCGAGTAGGTTTCGACCTCTCCAAATAAAAAAGATGCTGCCTATTTCTAAGGAAATAATGATAACACTGTAAAAAAGTGAAATCCTTAGATTTTTAGCCATTAAACCTTTCTCTAAAAGATCCCCCAAAAGTTTAGATGAAAGAATAGCAGAAAGAGAACTTATAAAAATGAAACCTAAAGCAAAACATATTTGAAAATGAAATGGTTTCGCATATTTGAATAATATTTTTATAAAACCAAAATCCCCAAATTCAGATTTGCTGAATTTAGAATCATCCTGATCATCAATCATTAAATAGTCTTGACTTTTGTCGAAGCTAACCAGTGTATTAGCCAGTTTAGAATCTATTGAGTTATTCTGCTTTGTAAATTTAAATTTAAATTTAGGCAATTGGAGACTCCGAGAAATTATTTAACTCTAAAACACGATGGCAATACTTAAGTGTTGATTTGCGATGAGCAACCCAAACAAGAGTTACATCATTTAAAAATTGATCTAAATTTTTTAAAATCTTTTCCTCTGTCAATGTATCCACGGCACTCAAGCAATCATCAAGAAAAAGCAGATTGGGCTTCTTTGCCAATGCACGAGCTAAGGTCAAACGTTGCTTTTGACCACCGGAAAGATTAATCCCCCATTCGCCAAGTTGAGTTTCTAATTTATCTGGAAATAGTTCAACATCATCTCTAAGTCCCGCAAGCTCTAAAAAAAACCATATATCTTCATCAGACAAAAGCTGTCCCATGGAAACATTTTCTTTGATGGAGTCAGCAAACAAAAATGGCTTTTGTGGAACTATACCTATTTGATTGCGAAGAAACTCGTGAGAAAAGAATGAAAAATCTTGATCGCAAAATTTAATTTTTCCACGCAATACTTTTCTTTCAAGACCACATAGCAATGAAATTAATGTACTTTTACCAGATCCAATCGCCCCGCAAATACCAAGACGATCACCTTTAGAAAGTGAAAATGAAATATTTTCAAAAAGTGGTATATCTTGATTATCAAATGAAAAAGCAAGATTATTAACGCTTAAAACGTGTTCACAGGAAATGGGAATAGTGTGACCAATATCTGAAATAAGATTAGGGTCCTTTGGATTAGTAAAAATATCTGTAAGCCTATCTAAAGCTGCAAAGCCCTTCTTCCACTCTGATACAATAAACCCTAAAGACATCAGAGGATCATGTAAAAGAAAAATTAATCCTTGCATCGAGATAAAATCACCCACACTCATTTTACCATTAAATGTAAAAATGATACCAAATACAAAAAGTATAACGTATGAGACAATTGTAGCGATTCCCATAACGGGTATGTACATCAAAGATAAATTAATACCTTTTAATTTTTGCATCCGGTGATTTTCAGCAATATTCATTAACCTTTTTTCCCAAAAGGAGCCGGTTTGAGTCAATCGTTGAAGCTTTAGAGTGGAGACAGCTTGAGAGGAAAGGTCATTAAAACTGGAAAGAGTATCTTGAATAATACGATACTGCTCAACTTCTTTCGAGGAAAGCTTACGAACCATGAAAGGAATAAAAAGTAATACAAAGAAAGAAAGAATCGCCATAGATGAATTTATTAGAAGCATTGTGGCAAAAGTAAAAAAACCGAGAAATGCAACGTCTGTTATTGCGACTAGAGTAAAACCAAAGATAAAACGAGCACTGTTAGTGTCACTAGCTTCAGCATTCATCAATGAACCTTTGGTATACTTTGAGTCAAGGTCAGACTTTTTAAAAAAACGCACATGATCCCACACATCGCGCCTAAGCATTGCGCATGCATAATGAGTTTGCCTTCCCAAAGTTATGCGCCAGAAAAAACGAAAAATATTTATAATAATACGTGAAAGAACTAAAACAAAAAATAAATTTAAAAAAGTTTGCTTTTGATCCGATTCAACGAAAAATTTTGGTATCGGCTTATGATTAAAAAAATCAACTATCCATCCAATATTTTTTGGTGCTAAAACCTGCATAAAGTTAGTCATTAAAACAGAAAAAGCACCCCATAAATAAATAGGCCAGCGATTAAGAAGAAAGTTTTTCCAGAGTAATCTTGAATGGTTTGTTATATTCATGATTTAATTTATTTCGTTTAAAATCCAATTTTTAAACTCAAGCAAATACTCCTCAATCATTGGAATCTGAAAAATTACGACATCTATAGCACTGTTAAATGATTCTTTATTGTAGGGGATATTTTCTAAATTAATCATTAAGCACTCAATCATTTCGGGGTGGAGAGAATCAGAAAAAATAACAGCTTTTTTTACAATAGCATTCTCGATATTGAGATGAACTTCCATATTTCCCCAAGCAAAACGATGATCAAGCAAATGCGAAAAATGAGGTGATTCTCCAAAACGCCAACTCCAATCGCTCATCTTAAGAAAATGAGAGTTTAATTTTGGTTGATTTAGTAAAAATCCATGATCCAATATTTCTATTGGACAATCAGATTGGTAATGATTAAAAAATTCTGAAATAATTTGAGATTGAATTGATTCATGAGTAATCTTTAAATTTAATTCATTTAAATTAACAACCCTTGAGCGAACGGATACGATCCCTTTTGAGTCTAGCTTCTTTTTATCTGGATTAAGATAGTGAGAAAGTTTATCAAGATTTGTATTTATCAATAAGGTTCCATGATGAAATGATCTATCCTTTGTTTCTTTAAATGCGCTTCCAGAAAACTTTTTTTCACCTTCTATTGTTGAAACTAACAAATCATTGCGCCCTGAAGTATAACCATTTAGACCAAAAGAATTTACGGCATTTAATATGATCTTATTATTTATGCTTTTATCAAAAGTTTTTTTGCCAGAAAGAAATGTAAAATTCGTATTACCCAAGTCATGAAATACGGCTCCTCCTCCACTCTGTCTACGAGCTAACTTAATCCCATCAATTTCCATTTTATTTGTATTGCATTCTTTCCACGGATTTTGAAAACGGCCAATAACGACAGTGTTATCGTTACGCCAAATAAAAAGTATCTTAGTATTTTCCAGTTCATGCTCTAGCAACAAATCTCTGAAAATAAAATCCTCTGTTGCTATGTTAAACCAAGGATCAAAAGTTTCTGAAATTAAAACTCGAAGTTTAGTTTTACTCATATTTAATTATCCTCAAACAAATTTTCATCGTGTAATTTTTTAAAATCATCAGATGAGGAATATGGATTTTCCCAGCTAAATGAAGCCGTTAACTGACCAAGATATTCTTCTTCGCCAATAATTCCATTCTGTTTCATCTTAAGCAAAATTGAATCTATCATATTTGAAGCAAAAGGGGTTAATATTTTTAGTTTAAAAGATTTGGAATATTTCTTAGGCGATGGAAGAAGCATGGCCAAAAAAGCTGACTCCCTCGCAGAAAGAGAAAGGGGGTCTTTTTTAAAGTAAAAATTAGATGCTTGTTTTATCCCGTATAAGTTTTCACCATACTCGATTATATTTAAATAAATTTCTAAAATCTTTTTCTTATTTACATATTTTTCAATCATAATTGCGTAAAACAATTCTTTTGATTTACGTAAAAAAGTACGATCCTTGTTTAAAAAAAGATTCTTAACCAGCTGCTGTGTTATTGTTGAAGCGCCCCTTAATTTTTTTTTCTTTTGAACAAAGTTGTCATCAATAACTTTTTGCAATTGTTCGATATCATAACCAGGATGAAAGAAAAACTTACCATCTTCACTAGCAATAATTGCGCCTTGAAGCTTATTTGAAATTTTATCTAAGGTTACCCAATTTGGTGGCAAAGAATCAACTCTCTTATATTCAACATGTCCGTCAAATTGAATAATCTCATAGAAGCTATTTTGAGATAAGTGAATATTACGAATTACTTTTATAAGAGGAATTGAAAAATAAAAAGTCATAAAGAACAATAGTGAAACAAGCACTAAATTTATTTTAAACTTTAAACGACTAAAGCTGTCAGCAAAATTACTTTTCATTCTTAGTTAATCTGGTCATAATATCTTTTAAACAAGAAAAAAATTCAACATTATCTCTATCAATATTGTCAATGTTTAAAGGATAACGGCCTTGTACAAGAAAGGTTGTTACTCCATCGACGTTTAAGATATCAGACATCTTGTCACCAATCATGAATGATTGAGTAAGATCGATATCATATTTGCGACATGCTTCAAGCAGCATGCCGGGCCCAGGCTTTCTTCTTGGGCCAGAATCTTCAATACAATAATACCAATCATCAATCTTCAGTTCTAAGTTGCTTAAAAAAATATTCATTTCATTGTGTAACTTGATTACATCAGACTCTTTATACATTCCTTTTGCAACACCTGACTGATTTGTCAAAATTATAACAAGAAAATTATTTAAATTAGCAAATTTGATAATATCAAAAATATCCTTATTCCATTCAATATCAGAAAATTTATAAACATATCCCTTGTCTACATTCAATACACCATCACGATCGAGAAATAAGGCTTTTTGCATCATTTCTTCTCCTTAATTGAACAATTAATTTTGTAGGCAGCTGTAGTGAACTTATTCATTGGTTTGATTCTGAGTTGTAAAAGATAATGACTAACTTCGATTTCAATTGAACTGGAGCGATCCTTGAGTGGTAAAATTTTAAATTGAGTGCCATTTTCAGGAAATAAATCAAAAACCCTTTTAATTTCAATAGAACGTATCTCGTAAGCCTGATGATAGCAATTGAGCTGAATGATATCAGGATTACCGAACCCGCAAAGTGATGCAAGTGAATTCATAAAAAGATTTTGATCAAGAAGATACAACTCCTGCAAAAAACTATGAAGTTTTTTGGCAATTGAAAAATAATTTTCAAAAACAATAATGCTCAAATCTTCGGGAAGCTCTCCAGGTAATTCTGTATAGTTAGATTTCCAATTCTGATCAAAAGTGCCACTAAAATCCTTATCTATTTCTTGATAAAGCCGATGACCCATTTTAAAAAAAGAATCCTCTACTTCAATATTTAATAAAGACTGATAATCTAATGACAGTTGGCCGTAAGATGAAAAGTATCGACTAATAAAACTCTTTACGCCAGCACTTTTCGTATTTACAAAGGAATTTTCCTTAACAAGCTTTAAACTTAATTCAACTTTTTGGTGTTTACCAAAAGGATCATTATAAAAGCCAACAACATCAGTTTCATTCCACAAACCAGAATGGTCTGAAGAAACTAACTTACCTAAAACATTCCATTGATAAAAAAGTAAAGGGTCAATCGTGGTTTTTTCAAAAAAAAAATGAGCAACTTTTGAAGCAAGTTCTGGAAGTGAGACTAATAACCTTAAGTCATTATCTCGGATGATCTGCTCATATTCAATTAGCCTATTTTTAAAATCACTTGGTAAAGAAAATAAAAATTGAGACTCTATTTGTGAATGAATTGCTAGGTTTTGAGTTACCAAAAATTCGAAAAGATTGCCTTTACACTCATTTAACAAGGCTTCTTTTTGAATTAAATTATTATAATCAATATTTTTCATTATTTAAGATAAATTCTTCATTTATGTCTTTTCAAATAGTGAGGTTCTATCTAGACTATTTTAAAAGAAATCCATTATTAGGATCATTGTAGCAAAAGCATATCAAGGAAGAAAATGAATTCATTTCCTTCATTACTTGAAAGTATTGACGACTTGAGCAAAATTCAAATCGAAGAATTACTGACCCTTTCTACCCATTTTCTACATAACAAGCCTACTCCCGGACCTCCTAATTACCTTCAACCTGTGATTGCAACATCTTTTCTGGAAAACTCAACAAGGACCAAGCACTCTTTTGCTATTGCTATTCAACGTCTAGGATCAATCTATATTGATTTTAATGCAGAAACCTCCAGTCTTAAAAAAGGAGAAAGCCTAGAAGAAACATTTTTAACGCTTTATAATCAGGGCGTTGATTTGTGTATTTTTCGCTCCAGTGTCTCAAATCAATTGGCTAAATTTAAAAAATCGCCTCCCATTAAAATTATTAATGGAGGTGATGGCACAAATGAGCACCCAACTCAAGCGCTTTTAGACCTTTTTACACTTCTTGAATTTTCTAAAGAGCTTCATGGAAAGACGATTGCAATTTTTGGAGATATTATTCATTCAAGAGTGACGCATTCCCTACTTAAATTACTGCCTCATTTTGGATTAAAAATAATTTTATGTGGTCCCAAATACTTCATGCCTGAATTTTCTACGATTTCAAAAGATATCAAAGTGACACAAAACAGAGACGAAGCAATAATGGCCTCGGATTTTTTATACTTATTAAGAATACAACAAGAGCGTCATAGCGAGAATCAATTTCAAAATACTCACAGCAATGATTATCATCATGATTATGGAATAAAACTAAGTCACTTGAAACACCTAAATAAATTAATTCCCATATTTCACCCCGGGCCTGCAAATATTGGAATAGAACTTGACCATGAATTAATAAAATCTTCTTTATACCAAGGATATAATCAAGTAAAAAACTCTGTTCCTGTTAGAATGGCCATAATCAAATCAATGCTTTCAAATAACGATAAAAATATTGGAATAATCAATGGTGAAAAATTTTAACTCTGACAAGACGATTGCCTTTCTACATTTTGAAGATGGAACAACTTTTAAGGGGATAGTTAATCGATCTTTAGATGACAATGAATTAAAAAAAGGCATCTGGGGTGAAGCTGCATTTACAACAGGGATGAGTGGTTACCAAGAAACAATCACAGACCCTTCTTTCTTAGGACAGCACATAATTTTTTCGCATTCTCATATTGGCAATTATGAACCTAATCCAAATTTTGAAGTATCTCAATCAACTAAAAGTTATGCCACATGCGTTGTTGCAAGAAACTTTTCCAAGAATAGCTTCCTTGATAAATTAAATATACCTCTTTTTTCAAGAATTGATTCTCGTAGACTTGTAAGATATCTTTCCACTCGCAAAAATACTTCTCACAAATCTGTTCTTACAACCAATTCAAATACTCCAACTAAAGAAGAATTTGCATCTTCTAAGTTGATCACTGATGACCTCTCTTTGGTATCTCAAAAAACTAAAATAGTACATCGAGATGGATTAAACCCAATAGTCATAATTAACTATGGAATAAAAAAAGCAATCTTGGACCAAGTACTTTCTCTTGGTTATCCAGTCGTCTCACTACCTTTTTTTGCAACCTCTCAAGAAATTGAATCTCTAAATCCAAGATTGATATTTTTATCAAATGGGCCTGGTGATCCTCGAAATTTTCAAAGTGAAATAAAAGTAGTTCAAGATATATTAGATTTAAATATCCCGATTCGAGCAATATGCTTAGGTCATCAATTAATAGCAGCAGCGCTAGGAATTAAGGTAATTAAACTACCTTTTGGACAAAGAGGCACAAACCATCCAGTCATTGATCATATAAGCAATAAAATTCTTATTACATCACAAAATCATGGATATGCAATCGACACTGAATCTTTTAATTTAATAAAAGAAAATAATATTTTAACTAAAAATCTTTTTATTAGCCATACGTCTTTGTTTGATGATTCGATTGAAGGTATCGCAAGCGTTGACCATTTTCTACGATCAGTTCAATTTCATCCTGAAGCTAGTCCTGGCCCTCATGATGCTTTTGATTTTTTTGCAGAGATTAAGAATTTTTTAGATGGAAAACTAAAGAACAATATTGATCTTTCTAAAATGTTTCTCTTTAAGCAATTAACTACACGCTTAAAAAAAATAACGCCCTTTAAAAAAATATTACTCATAGGATCTGGCCCTATAAAAATAGGTCAGGCATCAGAGTTTGATTACTCTGGTACTCAAGCGCTAAAAGCTTTAAAGGAAGAGGGCATTGAAGCGGTACTCCTAAATTCTAATCCAGCAACTATCATGACTGATCCAAATATGTGTTCGAGAACATACGTGGAACCAATAACGAAGGAAACAATAAAAAAAATTATATTAAAAGAAAAAGTTGATGCCGTTCTTTCAACCATGGGTGGTCAAACCGCTTTAAATCTTTGTGTTGAGTTAGAAGAAGAAAATTTTTTGAAGCAAAACAATGTTGCACTTTTAGGTGCTAACGTAGACACCATAAAAAAAACGGAAGACAGGGCACTTTTTGCTGAAGAATTAGAAAAACTTGGATACCAAACAGGTAAACGATTTACAGCTTTAAATGAAACCGACGCACTTATTATGGCAAAGGAAAGAGTGCATTTCCCACTCATCATTCGTCGTGATTTTGCTTTAGGTGGAAAAGGGGCTGCGCTTGTTTACAACCTTGAAGAATTAAAAGACGTTTTTACTTCTGATATAAAGTTTCCAGTTACAATGGAAAAATCACTTGTAGGACAAAAAGAAATTGAACTAGAAGTAATGGTAGACTGTGAACAAAATGGAGTCATTGTATGCTCTATTGAAAATATTGATCCTTGTGGTATACATACTGGTGATTCAATTACAGTTGCACCTGCAATGACCATAAGTGACCGATGCATGCAGCAATTGCGCAACATGACTCTTTCAATTGCCAAACATATGGGGGTTGTTGCAGGTGGAGCCAATGTACAATTTGCAATAAATCCTGAAAATGAAGATGATATAACCGTTATAGAAATGAACCCTAGGGTTTCTCGATCAAGTGCTTTGGCTTCAAAAGCAACTGGCTATCCAATAGCAAAAATCTCTGCTCTTTTAGCAATTGGATACACACTAAAAGAAATATTAAATGATATAACGAAGGTGACTCCAGTATCCTTTGAACCATCACTAGACTATGTAGCTATTAAAATACCTATATTTCCTTTTAACAAATTTCCAAGTTCATCTAAACTACTTGGGCCACAAATGCGATCAGTTGGAGAAGTTCTTGCGTTAGGTGGAAGTTTTTCAGAAGCATTTCTAAAGGCTTTAAGATCACTTGAAATGGGTCTTGAAATTCCAAGTCTATCTCAGTTAAAAAGTACTCCAGTAGAAATGGATCTAGAATATTTAACAAAACGCTTGAAATCAGCTAGTGAGTTATCGATTCTTACAGTTATTGAGGCAATTCGTTTTGGTATAAGCGTTGAAGATATTCACTCTTATTCTAAGATAACACCATGGTTCATTGAACAAATGAAAGTAATTGTTGATTCTGAAGTAAAAATTAAAAATTCTAAGAATATCTTTGAAGACGTTAACGCTTTTATCGATTTTAAAAAGATTGGACTTTCAGACAAACATATTGCTTTATTGTCAAACAAACTTCAAAAAGACATTTTAGATTTTCGATTTAAAAATAAAGTTTTCCCTGTTTACAAAGCAGTAGATACTTGTTCAGGTGAATTCTCTGCAGAAACTCCCTATTTTTATTCAACTTATGCCGATGAAAATGAGTCAAAACCTCTTAGCCGAAAAGGAAAGTCAATCGCAATTATAGGATCAGGACCAAACAGAATTGGACAAGGAATAGAATTTGATTATTCTTGTGTAAAATCTAGTGAGCGTTTAAAAGAAAAGGGAATTCAATCGATAATGATTAATTCTAACCCCGAAACTGTCTCAACCGACTACGATAGTTCAAACAGGCTTTACTTGTCTCCACTATACTCAGAGGATTTATTTGACATTCTTATTAATGAAAAGCCTTTTGGCGTTATTACCTCTTTCAGTGGCCAGACTGGTATACAACTAAGAGAACATCTCGAAAAAAGTTTTAGACAAGATTTTTTTAAAATAAACTTCCTCGGCCCTACTTGGGAAATTCTACAATTGACCGAAGATCGAAAGCTTTTCAGTCAGCTCACTAAAGAGACACAGCTTTCTCATACATCTTCAAAAGAAATTAAGGGCAAAAAAAATCTCATAAATGCGATGGTTGAAATTGGCTTACCCGTTATCATAAGACCTTCTTTTGTTATTGGTGGTGAATCAATGTACATTTTTAACTCACTTGATGATTTAAAGGATTTGCCAAAGTCCCTAAAAGATTTATTACAAGATGGTTCGGTCATTTTTCAAGTTGAAAACTATATTGAGAATGCAATTGAGTATGATGTAGATTTGGTTAGAGATCAATTTGGAAATTTTGTATTTACAGTATGCGAACATATTGAATTTGCGGGCGTGCATTCAGGTGACTCTGGCATGATAACACCTCCAGTTATTCTGTCCGAGAATGAATACTCTGAATTAAAAAATATTTCATGCAAATTAGCAAACATTCTAAAAATAGTCGGTCCAATTAATTTTCAATTTGCCATAAAGAATGGAAATATTTATTGCATCGAAGCCAATCCAAGGGGCTCTAGAACTTTGCCATTTGTTAGTAAGGCTTATAGTTTTTCAATGCCAATGATTGCAACAGATGCCATGCTTGGTGAAGAAATTGAAAATCTTGACCAACCTAAAACTAATTTTTATAGCGTGAAGCAATCTACTTTTCCTTTTGATCGTTTTATTCATGACAATATACTCCTTGGACCAAAGATGAGATCAACTGGTGAAACAATGGGGATCGATCAAAACAAACAAATGGCAATATTGAAGTCATATCAAGGAAATTATCCAAATTTAGGTGAAAAAGGTAAAATCCTTCTAAGTCTTGCTGATCAAACCAAGGAAATCCTCACACCTTATATCAAATCTTTGTTTGATATTGGCTTTGTTTTTGTTGCTACTCAAGGCACTTGTGATTTTTTAAAGAAACATAACATCCCATGTGAATTAGTAAAACGCATCGACGAAGGTGGATTAACGATACTCGAAGTACTCAAAGACGAAAAGATGAGACTGGTTTTTAATACTCCTCAAAACCAAGGAAAATCTCAAAACGATGGTGAACATATACGTAACTCAGCAATACAGTACGCCATTCCTTGCTTTACAAGACTCGAAAACATAAAAGCTGTTGCTGAATCTTTAATTGGTACACATACTCAAAAGATTTCCCCCTTGGCCTTACAGGATATAAAAATAATCAAGGAGATTAGCGGTGAAAATTGATCAAGTCATAGTTGCACTAGACCAATTGACTTTAAGTGAGATCGATTATTTTTTAACACTGCCAAATAACCAATTAGAAAATGTTAAAATTGGGCTTGAATTGTTTCTTAAATATGGCCCAGCATTTGTTTCTGAAATTAATTCTAAATACAACAAAAACATTTTCTTAGACCTAAAACTTCATGACATTCCAATTACAGTAGAAAAGGCTATTTATTCTCTTGAAAACTTACCTATTAAATTTCTAAGCATTCATTTGACAGGTGGGTTAGAAATGGCAAAATCTGCAATCGCTCAATCAAGAAAAAGTCTTCCAAATACTAAAGTTCTTGGTGTTAGTTTTCTTACCTCTTTAGAAACCTCTGACTTAAAAAATATTTTTGGTATAGAAAATTCAACTGATGCTTTTCGAGCTCTATTTCAAATTGCACACAATGCTCATCTTGATGGCGTGGTTTGCTCCCCTCTTGAATTAAAATTATTAAAAAATGAATTTCCAAATCTAATTGGCGTTACTCCAGGAATTCGCTTTGAAGATGAAATTCAAAACAACATTCTTCAAGATCAGAAAAGGGTTTCAACTCCCCAAAACGCTATAGACTTAGGTGCAGATTATCTAGTAATTGGCCGATCTCTTACCAAAAGTACTAATTTAAATGCAAGAATTATCGAATTATTAAGTTAAAAATTTCTTTAAGTGTCCCAATAAGCATCCTCGAGACTCTCCTCACGATTTGGTAGACCTTTTATCAACCTTGGTGAATTTTGCTTTAAAACTTCAAAACTGGCACGATTACTGTATTTGCTAACTTGGTGAATAGAAGAATAAGTCAAAAAACGTATCTGGTGCTTTGGTGAATTTGGTGTCACTTGGCGATGATAAGAATTAGCAGAAATATCATGAAGTACAGCAGAAAGAGCGGCATCTCCGGCCCCATTTGTATTTTTTATAACACCAGGTCCGCCCATATATGGATTGATATGAGTATAAATTTTAACTGGACGTTTGCAATCACACTTCTTCATTGCTCTTGAATACTCGTACTTGTTATATTCGCTAATTGATTTTGAATGAATCATGTCTTTTGTTTCACGTTTATATTCATCATCCACATAAGCAGCAACATATAAACCTCTTGAACCAACAGTCAAAAGAACCATGTCGCATAAATCTAGAATTTTCTCACATGAAATCAAAGGATCTGATACGTCAATGAGCGCCTTAGCCTCATCCTCATTCATAGCACAAATCGTTACATAATTTTTTATAAAATCTAGAAAGAATTCTTTTTTAGCCTTAATCAAGGCACTTGTTCCTAACGACAATACAACTGGCACATTGTATTTTAATGCAAGTTTACAAGCTTTTATATTTGCTTGAAACATTGTCGAACTGTCATCTCTTAGAGAATAAGCTGAAACTAAAAGTACTGCAGCACCCTTTATAAGTTCTTCCGGAATATAATCTTCACTTAATTCATTCATTATTCCTTTGCCAATAGCAAAAGAACGCTCATGGTCTGGAGTTAACAAACACAACGCTCTACCCATATGACCATCTACTGGCTTTAGGTATGAAAAATCTACAAAAGAATTAGTCGTGCAGATGTACTTAAAGGCGTAATCGCCTACTGATATATTTTTTGATATTGCACCTAAAGCAACCGATCTGGAATCAGACAGTACGCTGTAATTATGAAGAGTATTTCCAATGGCCCCTCCAGCGTATTCACCAATAATTAAAGTGTTCAGTTTAAGTTCCTGATAAATACTCTCAACAATCTCATCTTTCAGGACAACCGATTCACCTTTTTTAATCCCGAAATGATCAAGAAAATCAAAACTAACATGTGCCTCGATATCAACAATCAATTGATCGATACCAACTACATATACGGCCCCTCTTTCGGAAAAATCTAAATCAAATGGAATCCGACCAGCTTCAGTTACAGGGAAGTAATGCTTAGTCTTTCTTTTACCTGGAAATTTCAAAGAATGCCCCTTATAATTTTTTTAATGCATATAAAATTTAATGCCTTTATTTTAAGTTGTCTTTTATTCTTCGTCACCCCTTTATTGGCATTTGGTGAAAGCAATTCTTTTGATAATGAGACAATGTCAACTATGCACACTGCAAGAATTATTACGCCAAAGGCAATTATTTATGCTGATGAAATATTAAACACACCTCTTGGCTATATCACGAATGGTAAAACAATTACCGTTGGAAATCCTCGAAAAAAAAATCTAGACGTTTATCCTCTCATTGTTTACGGCAGAATTGCTTATATAGAATCTAGTAACATCCAATTAGAAGACTCTTCACAAGATGAACTGAATTTAAAACGTGGAGTTACAAGAGAACATAATGTAGATATCATGATTATTAAACCAGAAGAGAGACTATCTGAAAACAACTCAGCCTATTTCAATCTACAGCAATTTGGATCTGGAAGTGACACAAAAAATTTATTTAACACAGTTGATGGTGTTGCACGAGACAATTTTCTTGGAGTCGGAATCGCCTTACTTCATCGTCAATCGACTGGAAGATTAATCTGGGGGGCGGGATATGAATATGACTACATTTCAAGTGAAAATATAAAACTCGACTTATATATTTTAAGTCCAGCAATTGGGTATACACCAATTAAAAATTCCTTATTTTTACTTGACCTGATTTACTCTTTTGATTTTTCACTTTTCAGCAAACTAGATATCAAAAACAATTTCAGTACGGAACCAACTCCCTTTTTTTGGGGTTCACAACTAAATGCACGTTTAGTGTTCTTTCCTAATCAAGCATACCACGCACATTTAGCATTGGGATTAAGAGATTATGGCGTACAAAATACCAAGACGCTTTTAGATAAAAATGATACTAAAATAAATGGTATTAAATCGGTCAAAAGCGTAAATCTAGCACTTGGCCTAGCTATCGAAATATGAAATGACTATGCTATTCCTCTAAAAGTACCTTCGCATTTTCGTCAGTGTTTATTTTTGTATCTTTTGCTTTTTGTAGAAGATATTTTACTTTTTCTTCAGGTGAACTAAAATTTCCTTCAAATTTAGGATTAGTCTTTTGCTCTTCTCCTTTAACTTCATTTTCAAGTTCTTCTTTGGTCTTTCTACGTATTTTCTCTTGAGCGGATTCAATCAAATTATCACTTTCTGTAGAGAACGTTGATCCAAATTTCTTGTAAGCGAATTCATAAAAAGGTTTCAAATATTTTAGATTTGATTTTCCCTTTTCTAGAAAATAAATAATTACTCTGACAAATTCTTTATTAGTTAAATCATGAGACCAAGCTGAAAATAAATAAAGCATTCCCATTTGCTCAACCCGACCAGAAAAGGCAATGTTTTTATAGTGAGCATAGATGTCTATTGAAGAATCGGTGGAACTGTCTTTGAAGCTTAACTCCCTAACAAATTTATTGCGATAACTTTCTGCCGTTTGATCATTTATAAGCGTTTTAAACGAAATCGAATAAATGATTCCCCTATCTACGTAGAACAGAATCTCTTTTCTGTATCTGGGATTATCACTAGGAATTTCAATCATTCCACGATTGGTTTTCGAATCAAATGATATGCGCTTGGTGTTGACTGGAAAAATAAAATCTCTATTATAGAGAACAAACAAATTATAAACTAAATCATTATAAGTAACACTTTTAAGAGTCATAAGAGTTGTAAAAAAACTTTTTCCTACATTCGAAGGAAGAGAAAGTTTTTTTGAAAAAAGATCTCTCCAAAGATCAGCTTCTGTTTTTCTAGAGATGTGATTATTAAAAACTGGCAACAAGAACAATTTCTGATTACCAGTTGTTGTTTCAAGCTTTATTGCTTTTTCAAGCATAAATGAAAACAACTCAATTTTTTTCCCATCAAAAAAGCTGGCCCCCAAACGTGGTCCAGAACCTTCGATTTTAATGATGGGGATAAATTGAAGCAATGAACTACTCAGGGGAAAAGGCAGAAGAAAGTGAGAAAAATGAAATAACTCAAAGAGCTTACTTTCATCAATATTTTTGTTAATGTCCTTTGAATAAAAGAATTCATTACCATCGTAAAAAGAAGGAGGACTCGGGTTCATTACAAGAAATTTAGTCGTTACTCCTTCTGTAAGTGTCAAAGTATAAATATGGTAAGGAGCTACAATAACTAGCAGAACGCCAGAAATCACTAAAAGTAGTGCAGTCGTTAAGATAAGAGCTTTTTTGTACATGCTGTATTATCGGGTAATAAATTATCAAAATTAAGCTAAGTTTAAGCTTTTACTAAGAATTTTAGCGAATTTATTTACATTTATAATCCTCAACTATTAATTGAAATAGCCGATAAGTTCAATGAAAATGAGTATTACCATAAGGCTGTTTTATGAAAACTAACATTTTATTCCTCACTCTGATCTTCATACTTTCTGCCTGTGATTCGCCTCGTAGCCAGAGGGCGCTAAATAGCAGTTATAATAATTTGCAAACGAACAATGCTTCAACAGTTAACCTTGATAATGGATCAGGTGGCCATGAATCAAACAATTCATCAACTACCACAACTACTACTCCGGTTATTCCAAGCGATGCTACTCAATGTAAATTCGCTGCTGATGGTGCATCAGGATTCGAGTCAGAAAGTTCACATCTAGGAGCCTATACGTTATGTCAAAGCTCGAGCGACAAAAATGCATTTTATTTTCAACTTAAGACCTCTCCTACTAATAGCAATGGTGATGTAAGTATTTGCTTTATACCTACTACAAGCAGTGGCTCTAGCTCAATATATGTTGGAAATCCGATGTGTGGATATTTCAAAGATCCAAAAGCAGTACGCAAAATAAACTTTATTAAATACGCCCAATACGCCAATGCCACTATAAACGGTGTAATCTTTTTCAAGGATCTTAGTTGGTACTATCCAGTATTCAATAGTTATATGATGACATTAGATGCTTACAAGACATGTATGAACATGCTCGCTTATGGAAATTCTTCTTACTGCCAAGCCTTTAAGCAAGTTGGTCAATATATTTACCGTCAATACTAGGTAAATTAATTTCTAAGTGGACCAGCTACTCTTAGACCTGAACTGAACTCAGAATAGATTGCAAGATCATTAGTTGGAAAAGCAAGAACTGGAAAAACATTAATTTCTTCCGTTTGATCATTCTTTGATCTTCTTAGGCATGATATAATATAAAAGAAATTGGTTTTTGATTCAGAAAATGATTTTATATAAACAAAGAAGACATCGCCTTCATTGTCTTTAGTTTCAAAAACCTCGTCTGGGGACTCTAGACAATCTTCAAAGCAGAATTCATATTTTGAAAAATCCTCGAATGATATATCACTTTCTTTTCTTTTTATTAAGAGTTCCGCTAGAAGTTTTGATTTTTTATTTTCTAGCAATTGCATAAATATAAAATCTTCTTCATTGAACTTTTCTCCATCTCCAACCCTATCACCATCGACTGAATCGATATTTGATTTTTTTATCCGAAATTCATTTAGAAACTCTTGCGATTGAGTTTTAGTTAAAAGAAATACAAATGAAACTTCTTTTTTATATACAAAACAAACAACTAAAGCACTAAAAGTGTCGTAGTGGCGAATAAAAGTAGTTAGAACTTCATCTAGGTCATTTTTGTTTGTCCAAATTTCACTAGGTAATGAAATAATTTCTTCGATTAATTGCTTATCATCTGAATGATTTTTTATTAATTCATATTCTAAGCTCAAATTTTTACGAAGTCTTTTTTCCATATCTTCGAAATGAAAAGTTATTGGGTTATAAAAGTCCTCAATGCAAAGCTCAGAACAAAATCCCTTAGTTGTATTCTCTTCAACAAATAATAAATTATCTAAAGATGAAACAACTTTTTTGCATTCAATACAATAATAGAGAGGATTTGAAAATTTCATCAAAGGCTAATATTAAGACCAGTGAAAAGAGAATTGGAATAAATTCCATGTAGTTCATAAAGTTTTGCCAATTTCAAATCCTGGCTGCTCTTGGCCTTATTGGTGCGATATCTGGCACCAAGCTCCAGATTGACCGCAGGAGCGATCGAAAGATTTAATTTAGGCGATAAAGAAGAAAAACTAACTGAATTTAATAAATGATTTTCCCTAGAATCTGAAGAATTTTGGATTTTAAAATTTTCTATTTCAAGTTCAAACTGAATATCATTTGAAACCATCCAACCGCTACTAACACTAATACGCTGTATATTTCCCGTACTCATTTCAGTTTCTTTTTTCGGCAGACCTACAAGAGTGAGATCAAATCCAATTCCAAGACCAAAACTTCCAAATCTTTTAGTGGTTTCAAATCCAAAAATCTTATCAGTTTTTGATGAAGCCAATTCACTATTGCTAGCAAAGCGCCCTCCACCAAATATATCAAATTTTGCCTCATCATTTGGAGAACCAAATCTTAACCAATTAAAACCCAAAATAGCCTTTGTATTCCCATTTTGATTTCCATGGTTATTATTTGCATTCCAATAGGAAATATCCACAAAGATATTTACCGGTGTTTGAACATGAGCGTTTATATTTAAAAAACCTATTTTATCAGAATCAATTTCACTAACCTCGTAGTTAGTGTCAAATGACAAATCTGACTTCCAAGAAAGTGAGCGCGAATCACTATTTTTTGAACTTAGATTTAATGTAGATGTTTTAGAAAGTGATTTTTGATCTTGTCCGTGCTCAGTATAGTCTACAAGAGCAAAACAGTTTGTTGATAGAATCATTAAAAATAATAAAATCAAATTTTTCATACTGACCCAATCCTAGTCAAAATTATAAGAAATTCATCATGAATCTCTTTTTATACATACAGAATAACCTCAAAAAGATAAAAAAGTAAGCACGAGATTAACCCGACAGAATCGATTGGTTTATTTTTTTATTATAAATATCTGTAATATTGAAATATTGCATAAATGGAAAGTCTTACCCTCTCCTAAGAAGGTCACATTACCTATTAACATAATCTATGTGGATCTATATTAGGAGGAAGACTTGGATATTCAATACCGCCCGGAACAATCAATGAAAGCACTAATACACTTAGGGACATTTGGGCATTTTCCATTATTTCATGAATGTTGGCTTAGCGATCCAGAGCTTGGCGACAAACGTTTTTTAAAAATAACAGGAATTGAAAGAGCTAGAGCTAAAAAATTATTTCAGATTGTTTCAAAGCACAGAAAATTAGAACATAAAAAAACTGTTTTAATATCAATGGAAGACAATGATAGAAAAATATTTATGAAAGCTTTCTTTAAATTAGTAGAAGGTAGAATATTAGATCAAAAACCAGAACTACATTAGATATAATTAAATTACTATCTTTTGTTATGACATCACTCTATCTCCCCTTTGCATGTTGTGAATACAGAGTCTATCAGTATTACATCAAATCAAAAGTACAGAATTTGATTAATAATAATTCAGAAATAGTAACATCGACCCTTAACCCAATAAGCTACCTCGCCTATCATGGTGGAAAAGACTCAATAGAAATTAATTTGCTAAGATCTTGGCAATGCATGGGCAATACTTCGCGATTACAAGTATGTTCTATTTCTGATGGAAAAGAACTTGAAACTAAAACTGAGGCTAAACCTTGAAAGTTAGTGAACAAGCTGCTCAATCTAATGAATATCTCAAAGATCTTGATAAAAAATATCAAGCCAAAAAGTTGTTAAAAGAAGCAGAACTTGAAAAAATTAATCAAATAAGTGATAAAAATATTGAGAATGCAAAAGCCTATGGAGAAGAAAGATTTAATCAACATATCAAACTTAATGAAGATCGTTTACTAAATGCTTCTAAAAACTATGAAGATAAACTAACTTTTCTAAAAAATAATATCGAAAAAGTTAAAAAAGACATTGATAAGGAAGAAAATGAATTAAGTCTAAATCATACCCAAACTATTGAAAATCAAAAAAACATAAATAAAACCAAAGTCCTCGATCAGTATCTTAAGGGAAAAGAAACCGAAGATAATATTCAAAATCAATTTAGATCAAATATGCTAGGTTTAGAAAGCGACTTTCGCCAACAAAAAAATAAGCTTCAAGAAAAATCAAAGGAAGAACTTACAACATTATCTACAAAACTTAGTGATCAAATCTCTAAAGAAGATTTGCGATATAACATAGAACTGGAATCTGATTCTAAAATCCATAATGAAAATCTAAATTTACAAAAAAACAATTTTAAGCAATCATTTCAAAGAACAGCTGAAAATCAAAATAGAATTCAACAAGAGACCTCTAAGGCAAATGATAACGAATTGAGCTTTCTAGACAAGCACTTAAAAAATACTATCAACCAAAAGCAAAATGACTTTAAGATAAGATATGAGAAGCTAGTTAAAGAAAATGATGAAATTATAAAAGAATTAAATAGCCATTTTGAGGCAGACGTACAAAAAGTGCTTTCAGATAATGCTTCAAAGAAACAATTAATATCAAATAAAAACGAAGATCAATTTTATCGTATCCAAACACTTTCCCCTAAATTGATTGATAATGAAAAAGAAATTATATTAGTCTTGCCAGTAGCAGAGCACGAAAAAGAAAATCTTCTTGTATCTGTACATGATCGTAACATTTACATGACACTTTCTAGAAAGTTTAGTGAGAGTTTTGAGGATAAGGATGGAAGCAACAACAAATCTAGCCGCTCAGAGCTTTTCACCAAAGAAATTGCTTCTAAAGATATACTTAACCCTAAGGCCATCTCTCAAAAATATGAGAATGGTATTTTGAGTATTAAAATTGCAAAAAAATAGTAAAACTATTCCTCGTACTTTTTATTAAATGCCTTACTTTCAATTTGATGGTAATGCAACTTATCGACCTGAACAATATCTCTCAATTCATCACCCATTATTCTCATTTTTTTAGGATGCAGATAAACATAAAAATCTAGATGTCTAATATTTTTTTCTTTATCGACAATCTCTTCATGTAATTCATCAATACGATCAGTAATATTGAAAACAATTTCCTTAACATAATTTTTTATGTCACCGTGTGCAAGTACTTCAATATGATAATACCGATGATTTTTTGTTGATTCAAAACCTTGATAAATAGGACCTAGAAGCCTAAGAACCGATAAAATAGTTAAAGTGAAAATTGTTGCGACCACGGGAAAACCGTAACCAATAGTTATACCAATTGCCGCTACAACCCAAATAGTTGCAGCTGTAGTCAAACCGATAATATTTCCTCTATCCTGCATAATGGCCCCAGCGCCCAAAAAGCCGATTCCCGATACAATCTGAGCAGGGATGCGAGCTGGATCTAGTACCAAGGGTCCCGTTTCATGGCCCAGCATTGACACGGCGGTATAAAGAGTTGAGCCAAGACAGATTAGTACATTTGTTTTTATCCCAGCATTCTTCATCTTTTGCTCACGATCATAGCCTACAAGACTTCCCAAGATTAATCCGGTCACGATCTTAATCCCCATTCCAAGATAAGCATCAACCTGCCCCAAATGTTCAATAAAAACCGTCTCTGCTGCAACCATTTAATAATCCTTTTTATTACTTTAATCTCAAATTTGAATTTGATATAATAATATAAGTTAACCAGACCTCTATTATAAGATTAAATTCCATTTTATGAAAAGACCACAACTTGTTCATTTTTTAGCGCTCATTACTGATGATTCTCTAAATATTAAGGCAAGTATCACTTTAAAAGAAAATGTTATCGCGAAAAATCTTGATTTAGATATACCAACGCCAACTTTTCCTATTCAAGCCCTAAGACTTTTAAATGCATATCAATTCACGATGAAAATTGTGGGCTTAACCAAAGATCAAAAAGAAATTTACAAAAAATCTTTTGAATCAGATTCTTTTGGAAATTTTAATTTCAAAATACCATTAACTAAAGAACGTGAACAAATTGAAATTTTACAGATTTATGAGTTGAGAAAAAGACCAGGATTAGAATTACATCTTGGAACCTATATCCCCTTGCACATATATTCTCCAAAAAAAATTATTATATGCGATTTCGATAAGACTCTAGTGGACACCAAATATTCTACAACTAAGGAAGTTTATCGTTCGCTTACTCGGCCTATTGACGATAACCCAACAGTCACTTCAAGCGTAAATATCCTTCATCGATATATCAACAAAGGTCATCATCCGTTTATATTATCTGCTTCTCCTCATTTTTATGAAGATTCGATTCGAGACTGGCTTTACAAAAACAATATTTTTTCAGCGGGTATATTTTTAAAAGATTACCGGCATTTTTTTTCATTTTTAGAGGGAGATCTAACAACTAAGGATTTAAAGTTTCAAGGGCTATATAAACTCAACCACCTCTTGGATATTCTTCTTATTGCAGGAATTCCTGATGATTTAGTATTAATGGGTGATAATTTTGAATCTGATCCCATCATTTACCTAACACTTGCTAAAATCTTAACTGAAGACATTGATCCCTGGGTAATATGGAATAGTATTAAAGAAGATGACAGCTTTCAACTTAAGAAAAAGCAAAACTCTCAATTTTTAAATAAAATTTATCAACTCGATAATTTACTTACCAGAAAAAGAAAAGAGAAAAATGCCAAAAAGCCTAATATAAAAATTTACATCAGAAAACGATTCAAAGATGATGCAATTGAATGCTCGAAAGATTTTCAGAAGCAGACGAATTTAATCGGTCTGATTGAAATGTATGATGGTCTATATCAAAAAGAATTTGAAATGATGAGGATTCAGGCAAATAACGTAAATGGTGCAGATAAAACAATGTAGCCTAGACAAAAGTAAAGTCCTGTTCGATGAAACTTTATTGCCTCATTTTTTGTTTTAAACATTGCTTGTGTTGCTGGCAACTTTGTAAAATCAAATTTTATTATTTCTAAATATACTCTCAATAATGCCAACAACAACATTGCAATATTCAACCATTGATTGCTTGTACCATTAAAAGAAATTATACTATCGATCATAATCACCTCAAAAATAGGTTTATCTATGGAACTCCTTTCTCTTATCGGCGATATTGATGAAAATTTTTATCAACTTGGTTTAAAAGATAAAGAACAGGCAAAATTTGTTCATAACGATGTAAAACTCATGCTAAGTACCCCCTGGAAAGCTGTAAATCAGGGAATTGAAGAAGTTGCAAAAGTCATCTTAAAAAATTCTTTGCTTAAAAAAACAGATTATTACAATCATCTAAAGAGTTACAGCGATGGATTAGGAATAAAAATTGAAGAAGCTGCTTATGTCATGCTGGTTCCGGAATTCGTGAGCTGTATAAGTAAGTGGGCTCCGAGCTTTATGAAAGGAAATCTTGGTTGTTCTAGTTTTTTTATGAGAAATGAAAATCAAGAGATTATTCATGGGAGGATATTAGATTTTCCTTTGCATGGCTCATATGATCTTTTTGAGCGTGCAATATTATATGATTTAAATGGAATGCCAAAAACCTTAGGGTTTGGATCAAGCGGCATCCCCTATCCTTCGATTACACTTATGACTGAGGATGGGATGACATTGGCCCTTCATCAAAAATTTACTAATGTTTTTAATAAAGATGGCATTTCCATTTTTGAACTCATTTTTAAGCTCATCAAGAATGCAAGTGATAAAAAATCCGTTATTGAATTTTTGAAATCTCACAAAAGTATAACAACCTGGTGTTTGTATATGTCATTTAAAAATGGCGATATATTAGCAGCTGATATTATGGGCGATGATCTTTTTTTTAATGAAATGCAATTACCAGAAAATGGCGTACTTTATTTTTGCAATCATCTTGAAAATAAAGCGCTTAACCAACATGACTATCTTCCTTCGGGATTTCATCAATATAATCTCATGAGAGAAGTTATTGCACAAAAAAAAATAACTCAATTCCTTGGAAAAAAAGACAGAAGTGATATCGAATTAATGAAATTAATGGCAACACCCTATAATCAAAAACTAAACACTTTAGACAAAATAAAACATTATAATATGGATAATATTACGCCATCGAGTTTATCTGTCATGACGTTAAATACGACAGCAGCAAAGTCTTTATATTTAACAGGTGAAGCACCCAAATTATTTCGCGAGAACGTCATTTCAATCGAGAATTGTTTTTCACATCCCGTGGCAAGAGAAGTTAAATTGAAAAAAAATCAAAAGAGCGTAAGTCAAGACTACTTCTTTGGTTTGTCTTCGATCATGAAAGCACAAAAAGGATTCGATTTACATGATCCACAGCTTATCTACCACCATTTGCAATTTGCAATCGATCATCTAGAATCTCAACCAGAAAAAGAAATAGCTCATTTCTTTTTTTTAGTTGCTCAATACATTTATGAAAATCATGAGAAAGTATTATCTAATTTGTTGAGTGATTTTAAAAGATTTCAGGACGCACTACCACAAAATTTAAATGACCACTGTTTGCTTTTTATTGCCAGACTTGAAAAAGTATTAAATAGAACATCGTCTACTCAGCAGGCAATGATTGTGAATAACAAATTAAGAGATATTTATAATTTTGAATCAAAAATCCCAAAAACTCTATTGCATCTAACAACAAAAAATTTAATTGTGCCTCGAATGGATATCGTTGATATTATTTATGCGTATTAAGAGATTACTTATGCAATTTTTTAGCGCTATCTTTTAGTTCTTGTAGATCTAATTTTATTTTTTCTATATCTTGATTCTTAAGCGACAAGATATCGGCTTTGATTTTTTCTAATTCCGTTGCTTCTCTTTTTTCACCATCTTTGGATTTAACGTCATCTCCATTGCCAACTGGAGGTAATAACGATTCAAGTTTTTTTATTTTTTCTTTGAATTTTTCGATTTCTTCTTCTAAGTTTTTAATTTTGGAATCCTGAGTGTCCATTTTGCTTTCTATTTTTTTGATAGAACTTGAAGCATCTGTAAGAAATTTTTCAACCGAATCGATTCTTTCTTTCTTATTAAGGCCCAAGTTATCAGTTGATTGATATTCAGAAATTTCAGCTTTTACTTCAAGACCTGAAAATATGACTAAAGTAACTAGAAACACATTGAAACAACCCACTGCAAAACTCCCAAAGAACAAATTATTACGTGTTATGAGCAAATTTTTTAAAACTAAATTAACAAACCTGACTATTTTATGCTACTAAGTTATTTATTAAAAAATTCAGTCATTCATAAAATGTTTTACCAAACGCGAGGTATCTGATGCAATTGTTTTTAGTCTCACTTGCCCTTACGTACATCATTGTCTTTTACTTTATTTCAAATCCCCTAAAGCATACAAAGAAATTTATGTGGAAAAGATTCCTAAATTGGTTTCCACTCGGGATGACTTACGCCTTTATGTATATGGGCCGATATAACCTAAATGTTGCCAAAAACGCTCTAGGTGATTTGATGACCAAAGAACAATTTGGATTTATCGGAGGGGTTGGTTTTACAGTTTACGCAGTATCGCTATTCTTTATAGGGCCAGTAGTTGATCGTATCGGCGGAAAAAGAGGAATTTTAATCGGAAGCATTGGTTCGGCCATCATGAACGGACTTCTTGGATGGATTCTTTATCTTTATTTAAATAATCGATTTCCCTTCAGCCTTGTAACTGCATTTTCTATTGTCTATGGTCTCAATATGTTGTTTCAAAGTTTTGGAGCAGTTTCAACGATTAAGGTTAAATCATTTTGGTTTCACGTAAGAGAACGAGGTACCTTTGGTGCTATTTTCGGTACTCTTATTTCACTAGGAGTTTATTTTGCTTTTGACTGGGGAGAAGCTATTGCCAATGCCGTAAAAATTAATCAAGGAACAGAACACAATGCACTATATAATTTTTTAAATTCTACAATGGCGCTAGAAGGAAGAACTGTACCTGCGCTTTGGCTTATTTTTTACATTCCTGCAATTATATTAATCTTTTGGGCGTTAATTGATGTCATTCTTCTAAAGGATTCACCAGATGATGCAGGGTTTGATACTTTAGATACCCATGATGCTTCTCATGGCGAAGGTGAATCTCGATATAGTTATAAAGAATTGATGGCGAAAATATTCTCTAATAAAATCATTTGGACAATTGGTATTATTGAATTTACTTCAGGTATTCTTAGAAATGGTGTTTTGCAATGGTATAAAGTTTTTGCAAAAGATACTGGAATGGGTGTTGAGCACATCACTTCAAACTGGGGATTCTGGGGCTGTGTAACTGGTATCATTGGCGGATTTTCTGCTGGGTGGATCAGTGATCATTTATTTCACTCAAGAAGAGCACCTTCTGCAGGTGTCATGCAGGTAATTATGCTAGCCTGTACAAGTTTAATGGTTCTATTTATCACAAAAAGTTCTATGGTTGTTGGAATCGCTTCAATTGTTATGATAAGTGCAGTTATAGGTGTTCACTCAATTATGTCAGGGACCGCAACTGCAGATTTTGGTGGAAAAAAAGCTTCTGCCACAGCTACAGGTATTGCTGATGCTTTTTCATATGCCGGAAGCGCGGTGCAGTCCTTTGCACTTGGCATTTTGACAACTAAAAGTTGGAATTACTGGCCAGTATTTTTATTGCCATTTACCCTAATAGGATTATATTTCGCAATCAAGATGTGGAAAGACATACCAGAGGCAACAAAAAATTATCTAGCCGATGCTGCCAAGAAAAAAACTCAACCTGTTCAAAGCTAATAAAAGCCTCCATAAAGGAGGCTTTTTTATTTGATATTTTTTAAAGAACAATTGTCAAATGGCTCAAGATATTAAAGAATTTGTTATCATTTTTTTCATTCTTGTCGAGGTCTCTTTATGAAATTGGTTATTTATTGTATTTTTGTAATTTTATTTTCTTCAAATGCTCAGGCAAAAAATTTGGTTTATTGCTCAGAGGGATCCCCGAGTTCATTTAATCCCCAAATTGTTACTGACGGAACCTCAGTAAATGCGACTGCTGCAACTATCTTTGAGAGATTGGTTGATTTTGAATATGGAACTACGAAAATTATTCCTTCACTTGCACAATCATGGGAAATCTCTAAAGACAAATTAACTTATACTTTTAATTTAAGAAAAGGGGTTAAATTTCACACGACAAAATCATTTACTCCGACTCGTGACTTTAATGCAAATGACGTACTCTTCTCTTTTGATCGTCAAAGACTCAAAGATCATCCATTCCACAACATCAGTGGCGGAAAATATGAATACTTTGATGGCATGGAAATGGGAAAAATAATTAAAGATGTTAAAGTACTTGATCCCTACAAAGTTCAAATTACACTTAATTCACCCGAGGCTCCATTTTTGGCAAATATTGCAATGAGTTTCATGAGCATCTTATCTGAAGAATATGCACATAAACTACAAATGACCGGAAAAATGAATGATCTAGATAACAACCCAGTAGGAACTGGTCCATTCATTTTTCAATCTTATTTGAAAGATAGCGTAATCAAATTTAGCAATAACCCATCTTACTGGGGAAAGCACGGCAATATAGACAAACTTATTTTTGCAATCACTCCTGATGCAAGTGTTCGCCATCAAAAATTAAAAACAGGTGAATGCCAATTTGTAAACGAACCCAGTCCAGCTGACATTGTTGAAATGAAAAAGAATTCAAAATTAACAGTTTTGCAAGATGCAGGCTTAAATGTCGGCTACCTTGCAATGAATGTAACAAAAAAACCTTTTGATAATCTTCTCGTTCGACAAGCTGTTAATTTGGCTTTAAATAAACCGTCGTATATAGAGGCTATTTATCTAGGAAATGCTAAAATAGCAAAAAATCCAATTCCACCAACTATTTGGTCATACAACGAAACTATTAAAGATTATGACTACAATATAACAAAAGCTAAAGAACTCCTAAAGAAAGCTGGCTTTGCAAATGGATTTGAAGCCGAAATGTGGACATTGCCTGTGGCCAGACCATACAACCCAAACGGAAAGAAAATGGGTGAATTAATGCAAGCAGATCTTGCAAAAGTTGGAATCAAAGTAAAATTGGTTTCCTTTGATTGGCCAACCTATTTAAAGAAAGCATCTCAAGGTGAGCAACAGATGTTGCAAATGGGATGGACTGGAGACAATGGAGATCCTGATAATTTTCTTCACACCTTACTTGGATGTTCTGCTGTAACAAGCGGAAGCAACTACTCAAAATGGTGTGACAAAAAATTTGATCAGCTTGTAACAGAAGCAAAAAATACACCAGATGTTAAAAAGCGAACGGCTCTTTACAAAGAAGCTCAAAAAATTTTTAAAGAGCAAGCTCCTTGGGTAACGATTGCCCACTCAGTTGTCTTCAAGGCCATGTCCAAAAATATACAAGGATACAAAATAGATCCTCTTGGACATGACATATTTACTTTAGTGAATGTTGAATGAAATTTATTTTAAAAAAATTTTTTGATCTCATCCCGACACTTTTGGGAATTAGTCTTATATGTTTTTTTCTCATTAGATTAATTCCAGGGGATCCTGTTCTCAATCTTGTCGGGGAAAGAGGACTTGATCCAGTTAAATATCTAGAGATGAAAAAAACGCTAGGTCTTGATTTGCCAATTTTAGAGCAATTTTGGATTTTTTTAAAAAAAGTAATACAAGGAAATCTTGGCACAAGTATTGTTTCTAACAATTCAGTATGGTCTGAGTTTATAGAAAGATTTCCCGCTACTCTCGAGTTAGGGCTAATCGCCCTAATTTTTTCTACTATAATCGGAATACCTTTAGGAATCTATGCTGCTCTAAAAAGAAATAGCTTCTTTGATTATTTTCTAATGAGTGCCTCTCTTATCGGATACTCAATGCCTATTTTTTGGTGGGGTCTTATTCTTATTCTTATTTTTTCAGTTAAACTAGGCTTAACCCCGGTTTCTGGGAGGATTGATCTTTTGTATGAAGTTCCAACATTTAGTGGTCTTTACCTCATTGATACACTACAAAAATCTGTATTAAATGCCGAAGGGTTAAAACCATTTTTTAGTGCAGTTTCACATTTAGTATTACCTGCAATAGCTTTGGGAACAATTCCTTTAGCAGTTATTGCCCGGATGACAAGATCATCTATGCTTGAAGTATTAGGTGAAGATTACATTAGAACTGCTAAAGCCAAAGGTATGAGCAAAAAAAGAATCGTTTATATTCACGCTCTTCGAAATGCTTTAATTCCTATAATTACAACCTTAGCACTGCTGTTTGGCTCAATCATCACAGGCGCTATTTTAACCGAAACAATTTTCGCTTGGCCCGGGATAGGCAAATGGATTGTTCAAAGCATTAGTTCAAGGGATTATCCAGTGATTCAAGGAGGAGTGCTAATCATCTCTTTCATAATTATTTTCACAAATATAACCGTTGATCTTATTTACTATATTCTTAATCCGAAAATGAGAAATTAAATATGAAAATTTTTTGGATTGAATTATATTTTGAATTAAAAAAAAATAAAGGCTCTATGGTTGGGCTATTTATTATCGGAATTAGTTTATTTATTTCAATTTTTGCACCGATTCTTTCCCCTCACAATCCAGCTGAAGTATTTCCGAATGCACTGAGAATTCCCCCTTCTTTTTTATCAGGAGGTCAAAATCAATTCTTTTTTGGAACGGATGATATAGGAAGGGATATCATGAGTCGCTTGATATACGGCTCAAGAATTTCTCTCTCCGTTGGCTTTAGTGTAGTAATACTCTCCTTGATAACCGGAACAATCCTAGGCGTAGTAGCGGGCTTTTATGGGGGATTGATTGATCGATTTATAATGAGACTAACAGATCTTATTATGTCACTACCGAGTATATTGTTTGCAATAGTCATTGTTGCAGTACTGGGCCCAGGAATAAGTAATGCCATATTTGCAGTAAGCGTAGTCGCTGTTCCAAACTTCATTAGAATCATACGAGCTCAAGTTCTTTTTGAAAAAAATAGACAATATGTTCAAGCTGCAAAACTTTTTGGAGCATCAAATTTCAAATTAATGTTTAATGAAATCCTTCCAAATTGTATGGCTCCACTTATTGTTCAAGCAACTTTAGGCTTTAGTGACGGAATTCTCAATTGCGCGGCACTTGGATTTTTAGGATTGGGAGCTCAGGCCCCAATGTCCGAATGGGGTACAATGCTTTCAGATGCGAGAAGTTATATTGAAAGCTCTCCATGGATGGTAACACTTCCAGGAATTTGTATCCTATTAACTGTACTTTCCTTTAACCTTCTAGGAGATGGATTAAGAGATGCACTTGATCCTCGCTTAAAAAAGCAGAATTAAAAAATGAGCAATCACTTACTATCAGTTCAAGATTTAAATATTTTTTTTAAATCAGATAAAAATCTAACTCCTATTCACGCAGTCCGTGATTTATCATTTTCAATTGATCAGGGAGAAATGTTAGGCGTTGTAGGAGAATCTGGCTCAGGCAAAAGTATAACCAACCTAGCTATAATGGGGCTTTTGCCTGAGACAGCAATTGTTTCTGCTAAAGAATTTGTCTTTAACAAAAATGCTCTCTTAGAATTAAAAGATACAACATGGCAAAAAATTCGTGGCGGAGAAATATCTATGATATTTCAAGATCCGATGAGTGCATTAAATCCATTTCTTAGTGTCGAATTTCAAATGATTGAAACAATCAAAGCACACAAAGGACTTTCAAAAAAAGAAGCCCGTGAACTAAGCTTAGACTTACTAGATCAAGTGGGAATAGCCTCTCCAAAAGAAAGACTAAGTTCTTTTCCTTTTGAGTTATCTGGTGGAATGGCCCAAAGGGTGATGATTGCGATGGCAATATCAAGTGATCCTAAACTACTTATTGCAGATGAACCTACAACTGCATTAGATGTCACAATTCAAAAGCAGATCTTGACTTTATTAAAGTCACTGCAAAATAAAAAAAATATGTCCATAATACTTGTAACTCATGACTTAGGTGTAATTGGCGAGTTTAGCGAAAAAGTACAAGTGATGTACGCTGGTGAAGTGGTCGAAGCGGGCAAAACTGAAGAAATTATAAACGCCCCTCAGCATCCTTATACTTCAGCACTCTTAAATTCGAGACCAGGTGCAGTTATTAGGAAAGCAAAAACAATCTTGCCATCAATAAGTGGAATTGTTCCCTCTTTCAACCAAAGACCTCAGGGGTGCCAATTTCATCCCAGATGCAATTTTACTCAATCAGATTGTATAAATCAAAAAATTTCTTTACTCAATGGTTGTCGTTGCATTCATCCGTTAACCAATGGAGTAAATTTATGAGCATCATTTTAAATGTTGAAGCTTTAGACAAAACTTATCCAATTAAAAAAATTTTTAAAGAGACTATTGAATTAAAGGCATTAACAAATATTTCTTTTCATTTAGCAAAAAAAGAAACTTTAGGGATAGTTGGAGAATCAGGTTGTGGAAAAAGTACTCTGGCAAAAGTATTAACTAAACTTGAAAACATATCATCAGGTGAAATTAATTTTAGGGGAAAAAATTTCAATACACTTTCTGCACATGAATTTCATTCATTTATACAAATGGTTTTTCAAGACCCCTACCAATCCCTAAATCCTCGCAAAAAAGCTTTCGATATCATCGCTGCCCCTTTGAGGATTAATTCTGAATTGAATGAAAAAGAGATCTCATTAAAAGTTCATGAGATGCTGCGCAAAGTAGGACTACGTGAAGAATTTGCTTCAAGATATCCACATCATTTTAGCGGGGGACAGAGGCAGAGAATAGGAATTGCCAGAGCGCTAATGCTAAGGCCTGAAGTTTTAATATTAGATGAACCAGTGTCGGCACTTGATGTTTCTATTGGAGCACAAGTACTTAATCTACTTTTAGAATTGCAAAATGAATTTTCATTGTCTTATCTATTCATATCACATGATCTTTCAGTCATTCAGCACATGTCAGACAGAATAATTGTTATGTATCTGGGAAGAATTGTTGAATATGGCACCCGTGACGAAGTTTTCAACAACCCTCAACACCCCTACACAAAAGCTTTGCTAGAAAGTGCACCTAAACCACAAAAAGGTAAAGAAACTTCAGCAAATATACTAAAAGGAGAACTTCCATCTGCACTAAACCTTCCAATAGGATGTGCATTTGCTCCTAGATGTCCAATAGCTACTGAGAAATGTAAAAGTTTTATTCCTGAATTAGAAATTAAAAAAAATAGAATGGTTGCATGTTTTGAAGCCTAGAACCTTGTATAGTAATCATTCCAAAAATTAAGTGCATATTGTCTGGCTTGAGCTCTATCATCCGTTGATTTTAAAATTTTTCTTTCAAGAGTTTTAAAAGTATATGAAGGAATTAAACTTTGATCTTTATAAGATGTAATCATCTGATTCATTAATCGTGATGAAATAAATGAAAATTCTGGCATATGAAATAATTCAATTTCCGAAAAAAAATAATTAACTCCAGGCAATTTTACAGTTGGAATTGATGAATCAAAATAAGTAGCTTCTGCCTTTACATCTCTAATAAAAATATGAGTTTTAAGTTTTAATTCTTTAGATAAATCGCTATAAACTTGAGCATCAAATTGAGCATTATCACCAAACATATAGACTGTAAGTTCCTCATTACTTTCACTATCTAAATTTTTTAATTCTTGTACCAAAATATCATTTATAATTTTGTGTTTAAAATCATAGGTAGGGATTTTTTCTTTCAAATTTTTCAAAACCGTCCTTCCAGAAGGAAAATTATTTTTACTGATCCATTTATCGGCCTTAAAGGTAAAAGAATATGCTGCAGAAATGTAGAAAAAACCAATGCCATCATTTCTCTGCTTCGCATCTTGCTTAATTTCTAAAAACAAATCTCTCATTTCAATATATGGAAGTTTTTTTAAAAAATGATAAACTTGTTCAGCTGGCTTCCCTACCGAGTTAGCTTGCTTTAAAGTGTCATCAATATCAGAAATCACTATCGTTTTAGAAAACGCCAGGGAATATGAGAACAATGAAAAGAAGATAAGAAGTTTTTTAAGCAAGCACATGGTCTAATACCCTATGGAAAAAGAATTTTCTTTTTGTTAACTCTCCCTTTATGATAATTCATGATTAAAAAAAGATGAATATGAGGACAAAAACGCCATGGGCCTAATGTATGTTTTTCCAGTTTCATTAGAAGAAAATGAACGAATTGAATTAATTCAAGTAGCAACGGAGAAGAAAGAATATATCATACTAAAGACCTACGGTTTACCTATGATATTTTGGGGATACCTAGCTTCGTCATTTATAGTATTGGCCTCTATGTGGGTGGCTTCAAGATCCGTAATAGATAAATTGCTTTCTTATGGCGATACGGGACTCGCAGCACTTGCATATCTAGTCTATTTTTCTTTGATTATTACTCCAATCATTCTCCTAGGTTTCTTTTTTTATGAAAAACAAATTCATAAACACAAAAATAAATTAATAATTGTTCATAAATTATTTTTTTTAAAAATTTTTAGCAAAAAAATAAATCTTGATTCAAATGAATCATTAGAAATTATTCATTTTATGGATTCACCAAATATGGCAAAGATATACAACAAGTCAGAATTAAAACTATTTGAAAATAGAGGATATTTCGAACTCAAAGCTATTTCTAACTCAAAATCAATTACAATTGATCGACACTCCAGAAAAGCAGACTTAATAAAAATAAAATCACTCTTAGAAAGCTATTAATTTCTAAATTTTTTATATTCTTTTAATGGTAATGAATCTTTATCCAAATTTTCGTTTTTTGATTCTTTTTCTACCCTTTTTTCAGGGGACAGAGGGCGAGTAAAATCTCTTTTTTCATAATCTACTTTGTCAGTATCAAAAAACTTCGGCCGCTTTCCTCCTGCTAATTTTTTAGGAGAATCAGAAGATTGATCCTTCTCCCAGTGCTTTTGCCAGTTTTCAGCCTTACTTTTCTTTTCTTGGTCGTATTGAATACTCTCTTGTATTTTCTCATCTCTTATTTTCTGGATATCATTTTCTTTTCTTATTTTAATTTGTTTTTTCTGAGTAAATGAAGTCGTTTTATTCTTAAGTCGATTTTCATCCTTAACTTTGTCATGTCTAGAAATATCAATAGACACATCACCTGTTACCGATGTCTGACATGCAAGTCGTTCTTTGGTAATATGAAAAACATTTCCAAGAAGTTTTAATTCCTCAAACGGAGGAGGCGTAATGTAATCTTCACCCGAAACTATTTTAACGATACAATCTGAGCAACTTGCGACACCGCCACAACTTGATTTGATATAAACATTTTCACTTCGCAAAGCTTCAAGTAGATTAACTCCCTCCTCAACTTCAACGACATTACCCGAAGGTTTTAAAGTTATTTTATGTTTCATAGCAAAGATATCCTTATTTATAAATTTTTTTTAATTTGTCCTTCAATCTTTTCTAGAATTTTGCCCTTCAGTGGACGTAGAAGAAATGACAAATCAAGATCAACATCACAATGATTTTCTAAAAACTTTAATTCCAAAGTAAACCCAGTCCCTGAGGCAATAACCTTACGATTATTTTCATCGTAAGAAATATCAGCTTTAACTTGAAACTTTTCTATGTATTCTGGAGTTATAATTGATTTTACTTTATTAAAAGCGTCCTGAGATGAAGACGCCTTGTGATAATTAATTTTCAGGCTCATTAATTTTTTCCAGTGGAGCCAAAACCACCAGAACCTCTTTGAGTTTCAGAAAGACCTTGAGTGCTTAGCTGATAGTGTGCTTGAATTACTGGGGCAAGTACCAATTGAGCTACCCTTTCTCCATGATTAATTATTTCATCAACTGTTCCTAAATTACCAATAATGATTTTTACTTCACCTCGATAATCAGAATCAATCGTTCCGGGACTATTTAAAACCATTAGACCTGTTTTAAAAGAAAGCCCTGATCGCGGTCGCACTTGAATTTCATACCCAAAAGGTATTTCCATTGAAAGACCAGTAGGAACGAGAATTCGTTCCCCTGGCTTAATAATTAATTTTTCGCCAATGCCTAGACTTGCTCTTACATCTGCACCCGCAGCACCAGCAGTTTCATAACATGGCAAAGAAAAGCTTGCATCATAATGAGCTAGAGTAACAACTTTAACGACGATCATTACTTTGTCTCTTTTTTCTTTATAGATTGAATTGCTTTTGCAGAAAGCTTAATTCTTCCCATCTTATCAATCTCTAAAACTTTTACTTTTATCATCTCACCTTCAGAAATATATTCATTTACATTTTGAACGCGATCATCAGAAAGTTCAGACACATGAACTAAGCCTGAAACTCCTGAACCAATTTCAACAAAAGCTCCATACTCTTTAATTGAGTCAACTCTTGCTTCGTAAATGGCACCTATTTCTGGACCATTGATTTGAAGATTAATAGTATTAATAGCTATTTTTAAAATTTCAGTGTCAGATCCTAGGACTTTAACCATGCCCTCTTCAGTGATTTCAATCGTTACTTTAAATTCTTCCTGAAGTTTTTTGATATTTTTTCCACCAGGACCAATCAAGGCTCCGATTTTATCAGTTGGAATCATAACAGTCATGATTGTTGGAACCCCTGGCTTAAATCCAGTTCTAGGCTCTTTCATTGTCTTTTCCATTTCGCCTAAGATATGCATTCTGCCTTTATAAGCTTGATTGATTGCATCTTCTATAATTTGTGGGGTTAGACCTGTGATCTTAATGTCCATCTGAATCGCCGTTACACCATCTTTTGTACCAGCAACTTTAAAATCTAGATCACCAAGGTGATCTTCATCTCCCAAAATATCAGTTAAAATTTTATAATTAGCTCCGTCAGTAATTAATCCCATTGCAATTCCAGCAACAGGAGCAATTATTGGAACTCCAGCATCCATCAACGCCAACGAACCTGAGCACACTGAGCCCATTGAACTTGATCCATTGGATTCTAAAACTTCACAAACAACACGAGTTGTATATGAAAAAGTTTCCTGTGGTGGCATGACAGCCTTCAATGCTCTCTCCGCTAAGTTTCCATGTCCTAGCTCTCTTCTTCCTGCTCCACGAGAACCCTTAGCTTCACCTACTGAAAAACCAGGAAAATTGTAATGAAGATAGAATTTACTATAAGTAAGACCAGTTATTCGATCTTGCATTTGATCGCCTAATGAACCACCAACAGTAACAGTGGCCATAACTTGAGTTTCACCACGAGTAAATAATGAAGATCCATGAGGAGCTGAAAGAATACCAACTTCGGTTTCGATCTTTCTAACTTCATCAAGCTTTCTTCCAGCAATTCTTTTGCCTTCAACCAAAATATCGTTCCTCATCATATTATAAAGAAGCTCGTCAATACCCTTGAATGCCTCTTTTGAAGCAGATTTATCATCTTTTAGACCAAATGCAGACGGATCAGCTTTAATTGCTTCAGAAGCAGCTTTAGTAAGGGCCCTGACTGCATCTTGACGTTGCATCTTATCACTTACAGCAAGTGCCGCTCTTGCTGTTGATGTAAAAGTAGATTTTATTTTTTCGCTTAAAATAGTATTTGATGTAGCAGAAATATAAGAACGCTTTTTCTTACCTACTTCTTTTTGCATCTTATCTACAAGATCACAGAAAGTTTTTATTTGATCATGCCCAAAATTAATTGCTGCTAGCATATCTTTTTCTGGAACAATATGAGCTTCACCCTCAACCATTAAAATAGCATCTTTAGAAGCTGTGATTGCAATTTCAAGATCTGACTTTGACCACTCTTCTAAATTAGGATTCACCAGGAGCTTGCCTTCAATTCTAGCGACCTTGCACGTTCCAAGTGAAGCTGAAAACGGAATGTCAGAAATTGCTATGGCAGCGCTCGCACCAAGTCCTGCAAGCACTTCAGGATCACCCGCTGGATTGTATGAAAGCACAGAACAAGTGACAACCGTATCGAACATGTAATCACTAGGAAACATTGGGCGAAGCCCTCTGTCAATAATTCTACAGGTAAGGATTTCAGCAGTAGAAGGGCGATTTTCTCTTTTAATGAAGCCACCAAGAAATTTACCAGCTCCATAAAACTTTTCTTGATACTCAACCAAAAGTGGAAAAAAATCCTGTCCATCTTTTAGTTCTCTGGCAGAGCACACCGCAACCAACACCTGGGTGCCATTACAACTCACCAGCACTGCGCCATCAGCTTGTTTTGCAAGTCTTCCGGTTTCAATAGTAACAACTTTACCCCCGTAATTGAGGGTATACTCTTTTTTGTTCTCGTTCATTTTTTAGATCTCCATCTATTATAAAAGTTAGATGGAAAGATATTGAAGTAATCATCTAGACTTAAAAGATATTTCAAAAAAGTGTAATCACATTTTTCAAATATCCCTCAAATTCCAAAGCAAAAACAACAATAACTTTCCAATAAAATATTTTAACCTTTTAAAACAAAAAAGGAACCCGAAGGTTCCTTATTTGTTTACTTATTTATTTATTTTCTTAATCCAAGCTTTTTAATTAGTGCTTGGTACTTCTTTTCATCTGTTTTAGAAAGATAAGAAAGTAGTCTTTTTCTTTGACCAATTAATTTCAATAAACCTCTGTTGCCAGAGTAATCGTGCTTGTGGTTTGCGAAGTGCGGAGCCAGATTATTGATACGTGCCGTAACTAAAGCAACCTGAACTGCGGTACAACCACTGTCACTTTCCGATGAACCGAATTCTTTCCCGAACTCTGAAACGATTTTTTTTGATTCTGCTGTAGTAATCATAAATTCTCCTCGCCAATTCCCCAGAAATAACAAACTTATACCGAGAAAAAGGTGTTTAATAATAGTTTTAGTGTTTTAGCGGATAAATTCAGACATGTAAACCTTTAAATTATTGATCAATCGCTCCTCAATTTGCCTAATTCTCTCTCTTGAAACACCATATTGATCAGCTATACTTTGAAGCGATGCAGGAACTTCAGACAAAAGACGCTTTTCAAAGATCTCTCGATCGCGCTCCTTAAGATCTGTCAGGAAGCTTTGTAGGTGTTCTTTCAAGATTTCAACCCCTTGCAAATCAGCAAGACGGTCATCGACACCAACTTCATCTTGATTTGTTAATATGTCTCCAAGATTGGGACCTTCGTCGTTATTTCTTGATTCAATGGAGAGATCACTTGAGCCAGTTCCTAGTCGGTTTTCCATGATGGCGACAGACTTCTCGGAAACCCCTAGGTTGCTTGAAATAAGCTTACTATCTGGATTGATTCCCATTCCTATCAATCTGTCTTTTTCTTTAAGTAAATTAAAAAATAATTTTTTTTGGTCATTCGTAGTACCAATTTTCACTAATCTAAAATTATCCAAAATATATTTTAAAATATAAGAGCGTATCCACCAACTCGCATAATACGAAAGCTTGGCGCCTTTAGAGGAATCGTACTTTGAAACGGCTTTCATCAATCCAATATTGCCTTCTTGAATTAAATCCATAACATTTTGCCAAGCAGAACGATACTCTAAAGCAATCTTAACTACGAGTCTAAGATTTGCCAAAACTAACTTTTTAGCGACTTCAATATCTCCGGTTGAATGAAGCTCTTTTAAAAGAGCATCTTCTTCTTCTAGACTCAAAAGTTTATAGCGACTAATTTCTCGAACGTACTGACTAAGAGGATCAGTTGAGGCAGAAGATTTTACCGGAACTGCTTTATCGAAGTTAACGACAGGTAATAATGAATCTGATTTTTTAATTTTTTTTGCCATTGTCGAATTTTAACCTAATGGATAGCCTTTGTCATCGAAGCATCTAAATTAGAATCATTATTAACTTTTTTAGAAATAATTTGTTGATTATTAATATATTTCAAAGCAAAAAGTCCATAATTTAAATCAACAGGTATCACTTCAAATCCTGAAGAATCCATTGAAAAGTTTTTATCAGCAACTGCTTCTAGCTGAGAGGTTATCTCAGAAGCTATAATGCCTTCTAGGTCACCTTTCCATGGAGGTATGATAAATTTTTCTCGAGCCTTATTAATATCTGCAACAATTTGTAACTTCAGTCGTTTTAACAAACGATTTCTTTCAGTTAAGTTTTCTTGTGCTAAATTAGCTAGTGAATTTCGATAAAAGCGCAAAAAACTTCGTTGTATATTCAGGTTAAAACCAACCTTCACCTTTCCAATTTTTTGATTTATACGATCAAACTCTCCAAGATTTATATCAAAAATAATTTGATACTTTGGCCGTAATGGGTTGAAATAAAAAGATCTCGCTACTAACTCAATAGTAATTGGCTCTTCGAAAAACATTTCTCTATTCAAATTTTCTGTTTGTGTTTTAGCCCATTTGTCCCAAATAAAGTCAACCGAAGATCGAAGTATATCTTCACCTTGACTGAACTTACTAGCTCGCAATAAAAAATCAGGCACCCCTGTAATTAATGCTATAAACTGTGAATTGATAAAATTTTCTTCATCAAAAGATCTAGACTTAATAATTTTAGCGATTCTTTCATCACCATCTTTTGACTTATAATCGAGAATTCTGAATTCCTCACAATACAATTTTTTTAAATCTTCTGATAAATTTGTGCTTCCAACTGAAAATAAAACTTTCAAATTAAAATTAGTTTTATCCATTTTTCTGCAAATTAAATTATCACACCAAACAAGCACAGTGTTTTTGTCTTCATTAATATAAAGGGTATTATCCGATTCCTTCCAATCGATTGTTTGATTATTTAACTGTCGAAAAATAAAAGTCATCAGCGTAGGATTTTTGAGAATAGGAACCATCAATCCAGGATTTGAAGGATTTCCATCCCAAGAACAAAGGGACTGAAAAAGCTTAATGGTATATTTGAATTCCTGTTCTGTTGCAATTTTAGGCGGTAAATACTTATCCATATTTTCTGGAAAAAAAGGATTATTTTTTATACTTGGGAGTTTGAAATTATTGTCTTTTTCAAATTTAATAATCATATTGTTTTTAAGTTCTTTTCTACTTATAACTGAAAGATTTGCAGAACAATAATTGCCAACTAAATTTTCAATTAAATTTGTATACTCAGAACTTGAAAACTCTAATTGCTTTGCATAAAGAGGAAGCGCTCTAGAAATTAGATCCAATCCAATGTATTGAGTCTCTGCAAAAATGGATCTCATAACTTGTAGTTTTTCCCAATCCGTGGAGTAGCGAATGGGATGACTCACTTTGCAGTAATTAATAATATTTTTCCCTTCTTCATAAAATCCACGATAAATTGCCAGTTCATGTTTATAAATTTGATTAGTCGTTTTCTCATTTTTGTCACGAAGAAAAACGTAATTCAAAGGATCAACATCACTCTCGGAGTAATTTTCAGCAAAATTTCCAAGAACCAAACTTTCGATGGGCTCTAGACTACTGCAAGTAGAAATAAAAAAAAGACTTAAACAAAAATATGTAAAAATAGCTTTAAGCATGAAGGTCCTTTAAATAGATATTTAAGTTATCGGGAAGTAAGCCGAAAAATTGAATATGAAAGTAAGTACATACATATCAATATACCTAACAATCATGGTCAACTTTGTTTTACTAGAAGTAGTAGTCGCCCAAGAAAACCAAATTATGAAAGAGGCAATCCTACCAGAAATATTTCTTGAAAATGATGTATATTCAAGAATGGCCCTTGTTGAAAGTGAATTAGGTGAAGAAACTTTTAAAAGAGGAAGCGCATTAGATCAATTATACCGAGCTAAATTTAATCTCATAAATGGAAATATTAAAAATGCAAAGTTTTACTTGGCCAGAATCGAAGATGATAAATCACAAATCAGCATAATTAAAAAAAGATACGAAGCAACTATTTCTTTTATTGAAGGTGATTTCATAAATTCACTTAAAATATTAAATGACAAAAGATTTTATGAGAACACCTGGTATCCACAAATATGTTTATTAAAAATGATCGACCTAATGGCGTTAAATGATATTGAAACTATCAAAAAAGAAAAAGATGGTTGCATTGCTTACACTGCAAAATATTCTAAAAATGATCAATTTTGGCTTGATACAATGATTAAATTAAAAACTAAAGATGAATATGGAGTTAAGAAAAACCTCATCACTGATATAAGCTATACACTAACTGATGATGAAACATCAAGACTATGGCTAAAAACTGGATTATATTTAAACAAAGAAAAAGATCTACTAGATTTATTATCAGAGCTTCCAGAATCTTCCTTTCAATCAAAAAGATTAAGAGAAATCGTGGCATTTATGTATATGAGATCAAATAAGCCAGGAGATGTAAAGAAAGCTCTATCCTTTATAGATGATGTTGACTCAGCAAATGCTGAAAATATTAAAGGCAATATCAACTTAAAAAACAAGGAATTTGAACTAGCATTTGGTCATTTTAGACTGGCGCTCTCCAAAAAACAAGATTCAAACAATTCACTTGAAAGAGCAATTCCACTTGCTTGGATTTTAAATCAATGGAAAGACGGAATCGATATGATTGATAAAAAAACAAGTAAATCAATTGATCCTAGAAATAAAAAAGCAGTGAGAATTGCTTTTTTAATTCGAGATAAAAAAATAAAAGATGCCGAAAAAGAATTAATTTTTCTTAAAAGTGATTTCAAGAATCAGCCACCATCTGAGGTTAGTATCATGGATAGTTATGTTTCAATTCTAATGGGTGGACAAGATAAAAAATATGATAAAAGAAAAATTGAAGAAAACACTGAAAAATCGTGTAAAGCTTTTGATGGTATAAGCTGCTGGATTTCACTTCAAATAAGCCAATGGGACAATATTGGAAAAACAATTAAAAGAGATGATGATATTTTCAGTGATAAAGATATAACTATTGAATCTTTAAAAGAGAAAAAATCCATTGTTCCTCTAAAAGAGCAAATTACAATTGATCAAAGAGACATAGAAGAGCTCGATGGTGAAAAAATCAAGATAGCTCCAACTAAATAAATTAAAACTCTAAAGATGAATTTAACTCAACCCCACGAGTCTGTCGATTTTCTCGGTTTTCAATAAAGGAATTTCTAAATTTTTGTGATTGATTTTCATATTTAAAAGCTAAACCAATCCATTTTTTAGAATCCCATTTATACTTTGGAAGTAAACTAAATGATAAACCAGCACCTTCATTTACTACAAAACTATTGATTCTCTTTCTAAAAGAGAAAAGGCCACTAAATTTTCCATCAAATGAAATCTTTCGATCTTTCCATAGCTCAAAACTAGAACCAAAATCAATTCTGGAAATTACAATTTTTTCAAGGCTATAATTCACGGGATAAGCAACAGAAACTTGATTTAAAAATTGCTCTTGATACAGACCAATTTTGGAAAATAAGTTAAAATTTTCATTAAGCGAATATAGAAAACCCATATTTGCATTTAATGATTTGGTAGAAATTTGTGAAATTTGATTATTATTTTTAGTAAAATCAAAATCTTTATATTCGATTCCAAAAATAGGAGCAAAGCGACTTAAGGAAGAAAATTGCCAATCCAAAGACCAATTAAGGGCTTTACTGGTGTCTATGTTGGCAAAAATTGAATGATCTAAACCAGAATTTAATTTTATTTTTTGATTATTTCCAGAGAAGGCAAATGAAATCTTATTTCGAATGAACTTCTCATTGAGATCAAACGATTTCTCAATTTCAGTACTTGTTGCATTAACTACTAAGTTTTTAGATATACTTTCATTTAAATCCTGTCTGAGTGAAATAATTTCTGGAGATTTTATATCATCAGATGCAACAAAGCCTTTATAAGCATCCAAGATTAAACCTTTAGGAGGAATATATTGTCCAGTTTCCTCATCAATACTACCAATTTTTTTAGAAACAAAAACTCCAGACTTTGGGTCAAATTCAGATTCTTTTGTTGGAGCAATATACAACCCAGTGTTCAAATCTACAAAACCTCCCGACTTAGGCGCAAACTCTCCTGATTCTGAATTATAAAAACCTTCTGCAGGTGACTTTTGTTCAGCGGCCGAAACTTGAACTTTAGAAAAATCAAAATCCCCGACTTCTTTGACATCTGCAACTGCTTTTGAATCAAAACTCTTATTTTTGTAGAGAACATCAAACTGAATGGGGGAAATTTTAACAGGCAATGAAGCTCTTCTCAAATTGTCTGAAATAATTGAATTTTGACCAGGAGGTACCAAGACCGTTTCATGAGATTGAAGAATTTTATTAAGTTGTTGTATTTCATCAAGCTTTTTTGCTGGAATTTTCTTTATATTTATCGTTTTTGAAATCTCGTTTCTTTGAACCTCTTGCAAATCAGAAGATTCTAACTTGGCTCTTTCAGCTTCAGTGAATTTCGAAAATGCCACTTCTCCAGAAAATGTTAATAAAGAGGTCACTTTATTCTCAGGAGTATAAATCGTTTGAAAGTCAGTCCCTCTTACTCCCAGTGCAGCCGTGCGAGTTTTTATAAAAAATTTATTTTGATTTCCGATAGATGAATCTTTCTTAATTTCACTTCTTATTCGACCTTTAAGAAGTGATATAATCCCAGGTGAATTTTTCTTTAGATCTGTCAGAATAATTTTGCTTTCAGGACCAATTGTAATTTCAGAATCATCTAATAATTTAATTTTTGCAAAACTTTTTGGACCAGTTAAAACTGATGTATCCTCTACTAACTTATCTCCAGCTGACAAATATCTAGCTTGATGCGCTCCAGGAGATAACTGGGAAACAGAGCCCTTCAATTTAACAATCTCGGCAATATAAATAGAAGTTGAACCAAATGAAGTTATGGTCCATATTGAAGAAATAAAAAATGCTAAAAAATTAAAATATTTCATGACATCCTTTCATGATTACAAACCTATTTTGATTGCTTGAAATCGCGACCATCGAAAGTTAAAATTGTATTTTGTTCTTCTTGCTTACTTAAAATATTTACTGGTCTTTTCCAAATTGCAAAAAGATTTCTAAGTGTATCTGATGCATAACCAAAGTCTAAATCTATTCCAAGGTGTTTATGGACAAGCAATAACTCTCCTCGGTTTTGGTAGTTACCACTTTCAACTTCGATAATAGGAGAACCAAAATTAGATAATTGCCCCAAAAGTTTTCCTTTTATATCGCTAAAGTCCCTCGTCTCAATTTCGTTTCTGCCGGTTCTTGGATTATACTTATAAGTAAACAATTGTTGACGCTCACAAAATTCTGGTGTGAAAAATTCATCAATAAAACTAACATCGTTGTGAGTTTTCCTAACCTCGAAAATTTTTGATCTACCAAGACCTAAATTTTTATTCCAATTTAATTTTGCATGCATATCATCACAAGTATTATATTCTTTTCCAAAACGACCAGAATTCCATCTAAATTCTATGTCTCTGTAGAGTTCAATGCCAATTTTATAGGGATTAATGTTTTGTTTACTCATGGCCATTACACCAGCATGATGATCTGCATAGTCAATAATTTCAGAAGCCTTTAAAGCACGATTGGTCATAATATGCGAATGCCAATAACTTGCCCAACCTTCATTCATTATTTTGGTAAGTCTTTGAGGTAAAAAATAATAAGCTTCATCCCTTAGGATGCCCAAAATATCAGATTCCCAATCTTCTAGTGGTGCATTTTCTAAAAGATAAAACATAACGTCTCTGGGGGCATTAATTTTCTTATCACGAAGATCTGAAGTTTCAGGCTTAATTACTTCTAATATTTTTTCTGATTTTTCTTTTGATCGCATGAAAGATTTCAATGCATTTGATCGCTCATCCAGCTCGTTGGCTATTTCATCATTAGCAGTTTTTAATCTTTCTTCGCGCTGCCTTTTTAAATCGGATGTTTCAAAAAGAATTCCAACATCAATTAAATTTTCAATTGATAAAACTCTATCTATGAATTCCTCAACCTTATTTTGACCAAAACGCTCCATATATCTTCTTATTTTAGTACCGTGATTTGCCATAACGGCCATCATGTTCCTATCTGTTGTAGAAAACCAAGCATTATTTTTAAAAAAATCTGCATGGCCATAAACATGCGCCATTACAATTTTTTGATCAACTATATGATTTGCATTTAACAAATAGGCATAACAAGGATTAGTATTAATAACCATTTCATAAATTTTTTGAAGTCCATAAGCATAGCCTTTTGAAAGTTGATCATAGTCCATTCCAAATCGCCAATGGGGATAACGAGATGGAAACCCTCCCTGAGCAGCTAAAATATTTATAGTGTCATAATCGCAAACTTCAAAACGAACAGGGTAGAAATCTAAACCAAATTCAATTGCATATGAATGAATTTCTTCGCGAATTCTTAAAAGTTCTCCATCGAGTGGTCTTGTTCTATCGGCCATTATATTATTTTCCTTTTCCTAAAAAGTCTTTTATCGAATCAAGAATCGCATCCTTATTTTTAATTTTGGAAAGTATGACTTTTGGATCATCCTCTCCATATCGAGAAGCGAGATCCTTATAAAATTGCCCCGAACCATAGCGACTTTCAACTTGCCCGTAACAAAACACATTGGAAGAAGGCAATAAATCTTGATCAAGAATTTCTAAACACAATTTTGTATCATCTGCAGACCAATTATCTCCATCAGAAAAATGAAATGGATAAATATTCCATTCATTGGGGTCGTAATCACTTTGTATAATTTCTCTACATAACTTAAGAGCGCTAGATATTAAAGTCCCTCCACTTTCTCTAGTTTTGAAAAAGGTTTCCTCATCAACTTCTTTTGCAGTAGCATCATGTATGATATATCGAACCTCAATGTCTTTATACTGACTCTTTAACCAAAGATTAATCCAGAAACTTTCAGTCCTAACAATTTCTTTTTGCTCATCACCCATTGAACCAGATACATCCATCATGTAGATTACGACTGCTGAATTTTCAAATTCTATTTTGGCATCTGAAGCTCTATAACGAAAATCTCGTTTGACTGGAATGACTCTTGGATCAAAAAAGTCATAAGTACCTGATGCAATTTGCCTCTTCATTGCTTCCCTGTAGGTACGTTTAAAATGTTTAAGAGAGTTCGGCCCCGTCATACCAATAGATGTATACTTATTCGTTACAGAGGGCATCGCCTTTTTTCCTTTAGGCTCAATACGGGGAAGGGCAAGTTCTTCACCAAGAATGCTCGCCAATTCATCCAATGTTAAATCAACTTCTAGTTCTTTGTTGCCAGAAGAATTTCCAACTTCACCACCCTGACCTGGACCCTCTCCTTCTTGACCATCAATTGGATCGCCCGAATCACCATTACCTTGTCCCATTCCACCTTGATTGCGATCACCAAATTTAAAACGGGGAGTATCAATCGATGGCATAGGAATTTTGAAAGTACCATCTCCTTTAGGAGTAGGCATTTCACCTTTGGATACATACTTACGAAGATTGTCACGGATTCTTCCCTTAACAATTTTTCTAAACCTTGCATGATCTCTTTTAATTGGGTGATCCATCTAATTTCCTTAAAACCTAAACTATGACTTTACTGAATCGCCTTTTGCAAAAATACTTGCAACAAAGTTCAATGCATCTGTTGCACAAATTTCACAATAACCATGATTTTTAATAAGACGCGATTTTACGACATCAATCTTTTCTTGAGTTTCCTTATCTACAACTTTAGATATAATAGTAGTTAATTTTATAGAATCTTTTTGATCTTCGAAAAGCTTTAATTCTAAAGCGCGATGAAGCCTTTCGTTCATCTTATAATCAAAAACTTTTCCTTCAATTGCAAGCGCTCCAATGTAATTCATTATTTCTCTTCTAAAGTCGTCTTTACGAGATTCTGCAACATCAATTTTTTCTTCTATGCTTCTCATAAATCGTTCATCAGAATCTTCTAATTTGTTAGAATATTTATTTCTAATTTTTTCTTTTTGAGTATAAGCCTTAACGTTATCGATGTAATTTGCACATAAAGTTTGAATTGCTGATTCATCAACTGAAATAGCTTTTTGTACATCATTTTTTACAATATCTTCATATTCTTGACGAGCGATCGCTAACATTTCTTTGTAATGATCTAATTGATCAGCAGAATTAATAAGACCATGATGCTTTAAACCTGACTCTAATTCATTAAAAACCATAAAAGGATTTAAGCAACCTACATGACCATGCTTAACTAAAGAGTTTGAAAGTTTATCTTGAATATATCGGGGAGAAATACCCTCTAAACCTTCGCGAATCGCCTCTTTTCTAAGTTCTTTAACGTTGTCTTCATTGTAACCAGGTAAAGTCTTACCATTGTAAAGCTTTAATTTTTGTAACTTTGTGAGATCTGATTTTTTAGGCTCTTCTAATCTTGTTAAAATTGACCATGTAGATGCCATTTCAATTGTATGAGGAGCAATATGAACATGAGGAATCTTCTCTGGGTTAAAATCTTTCTGATAGATCTTAACTTCCTGATCTAATCTAGTAATGTAGGGCACATCAATTTTAACAGTACGATCACGTAGGGCTTCCATAAATTCATTCGACTGCAGTTTTCTAAATTCAGGTTCATTAGTATGGCCTAAGATAACCTCATCAATATCGGTCTGCGCGAATTTTTTAGGTTTTATCGATTGTTCTTGAGAAGCTCCAAGTAAATCATACAAAAAAGCAACATCAAGCTTTAACATTTCAATAAATTCAACAATTCCTCTATTGGCAATATTAAATTCACCATCAAAATTAAATGCACGAGGATCAGAATCAGATCCATATTGTGCAATTTTGCGATAATTTATATCACCAGTTAATTCAGTAGAATCCTGGTTTTTTTCGTCCTTAGGTTGAAAAGTACCAATTCCAATACGATCTTTTTCAGATAGTAATAATCTTTTAACACGAACATGATTTAGAACTTTTTTCCAATCACCATTATATTTTTGTAAATAAGCACCAAGAATATACCTATCAGCAGGACAAACTTCTGCCTTTATGTTAATCTTGTGTCCATCTTTTTTGCCTTTATTTAATTCCTCCAAAAATGCTTTTCTAACATCAATTGGCAAAAGCTTTAAGGGCTCTTCATGCATGGGAGATGGAAAAAGCTTCTGGCCTCCTAAAATATCAGAATCATGATCGTCAAACCATTCAAAAGTGTAAAGTGCTCCGGAATCAGTCCTTGAATAATGTTCCAAACCTTTTTTTATCATCCTAGAAATTGAAGATTTTGCAGATCCTACAGGCCCATGAAGCAATAAAACTCTTTTTTCAGTTCCGTAACCAGCTGCCGCTGATTTAAAGAAATTAACTAACTTCATCAAATGGACATCAATTCCAAAAACTGCATCTTTACCATTTTGAATTGGATCATCAAAAAAGTGGTAACGAACTACATCTTTTTTATATTCAGAATAGGTAGTTGATCCATAGCTAATGATCATGTCATGAACACGTTGAAAAGCATTACGCGTAATACGAGGATTCTCTGCTACTAAATCCAAGTATTGTTGAAATGATCCGTTCCAATGAAGATGAGAAAAATCAGAAATCTTATAATTCTGATCCATAAAACTATTGATATCTATTTTTGGCATTTGTCCCCCTGAAATTTTAAGTCAATTTAAGAATAATTATGACATAGAAAAAAAAAATTATCACAATTAATAAATCCGACAAAATTGCTTAAACAGAAAACAAAGTTGACAAAAATTTAAGAGACATTGAAAATGAATAAGATAGATTTTTATCAATTTGGAAAATAAAATGGGACTAATTGCCTCAGGCAATACCGATATTGGCAGAAAACGTAAAACGAATCAAGATTCGTTTTACGTAAGTATTGAGCACAAACTCTTTGTCGTCGCGGATGGAATGGGTGGACATAATGGGGGTGATATCGCTTCGCAGATCGCCGTAAAAGCCTATCCAGACTACTTAATTAAAAATTATAGCATGGACCCCATACATCTTGTAACTGGATCAATCAAAGAAACGAATCGATCAATAAAGTCTTTTGGTGAAAAACATCCTGAGTTGGTTGGGATGGGAACAACTGTTGTAAGTCTTTTTTTTCGAGGTCAAAATATTTATATCGGCAATGTTGGAGACTCAAGAGCATATTTAATAAATCAAAAAAAAATTTTTCAGCTTTCAAGAGATCATTCCTTGGTCCAAGAAAAACTTAATTATGGCATTTATAATCGTGAGCAAGCGGCCAATGATCCTCAAAAAAATGTACTCGTTCGAACAGTCGGATTTGATGATGATGTTGATGTTGATGTGTTTGTCTATAAAGTCAACAAGAACGATATATTTCTTTGCTGCTCTGATGGACTCCACGGAAAAGTCAGCGATGAAGATATACTCTATCTGGCAAATAAAATAATACCTGATCCCTCTGTTGCAAACACCACTTCCGCCGATCTTTTAATTAAATCACTTATTGCACAAGCCAATGAAAATGGCGGTCAGGATAACATCACGGCAATTGTTGTTATTGCCCAATAAATTGTTGCCAACTACCCTTTGAAAAACTACAATTTAACTCAGACCATTATATATTATATAGCCGGAGAATATCTTTGGATCGCTATTACACGTTGATGATTATTCCAGAAAAAAATAAAGAAGTAAGATCTATTAAAATTCCCCGAATACTTTTTAAAAGCTTAGTTTTTCTTTTCATTACTTTTATTGTATTGCTCGGAATTTTAACATACGACTATTGGAATGTTTTAAGCCAAGTTTATGAGAATAAGCACTTATTAGCGGAAAATAGACAATTAAAAGAACAAGTTCAATTATTCCAAATGAAGCTCAATTCAATTACTGAAGACTTAGAGCGCATAAATGTCTTTGAAAGAAAATTGAGATCTATTACTGGCCTTGAAGCTATTAAAGCAACAACTGTTGATTCAGGAAATATTAACGATATTTCAAATCCAATCGTAAAAAGAGATTCTGCTCCAATCTCAGAACCAGATAGAGATTATTTTCCTGGTTCAATGATTAAGGTTTTCAAATCATCTCCAAAATTAGCATCAGAAAAGCTAACACAATTTGAAGATGATAAAAAATATATCGATACTAAAAAAGATTATGAAGAAAAAATTGCTAATTCTTTCGGGCAGAGCGAAGGCTTTGCTTATAGTAAAGAATGGTCTTTTCTAACTCGGCAAAGTTTATCAATGGCACCAATGTATGCTGAGTTTGATTTTAAGTATGATGTAGTTGTTAACTTTCTAAAAGAGATTGAAGTTAGAGTTCATCAACTTGATCAACACTTGATGGATAAGGACTCATTTTTAAGGTCAACGCCAACCTTGATGCCTGCTCAAGGCCATCTAACTTCAGGTTATGGGCCAAGAATGAGTCCGTATGCAGGCAGAATAAAAATGCACGAAGGTCTAGACGTTGGGGCTCCAATTGGTACTCCAATTGTTTCTCCTGCAGACGGCGTAGTGACTTTTTCAGGACCAAAGCCAGGATTTGGCAATTTTGTACAAATTGACCATGGTTATGGTGTTGAAACAATTTTTGGACACGCCTCTACTCTCTCAGTTAAAAAAGGTCAAAAAGTTATCCGGGGTGATAAAATTGCAACGGTTGGCAATACTGGATATTCAACAGGGCCACATGTTCACTATGAAGTTAGAGTAAACGGAACACCTGTCGATCCACTTTATTATGTTCTAAACTAAATTTTATTTAATCTAAAAATATTTTTTTGGCCGAGGAGCCCTACATTTATGAATCCATTACAATTAATTTTCGGTACAAAATACGACCGTGATTTGAAAAAACTAAGACCTTTTGTTGAAAAAATAAACGTTCTTGAATCTGAAATGCAAAAATTAAGTGACGATCAATTAAAAGCTCAAACTCCTAAACTCAAAGAACTTATAGCAAAGGGAACACCAACTGCTGAACTAATACCAGAGGCTTTTGCAACAATCAGAGAAGCTTCTAAAAGAGTAATGAACATGCGTCACTTTGACGTTCAGCTTATGGGCGGAATAGCATTGTACAATGGCTCTATTTCGGAAATGAAGACGGGTGAAGGAAAAACACTTACTGCGACACTTCCACTCTATCTTATCGCTCTTGAGGGAAAAGGAGCTCATGTTGTTACAGTAAATGATTATCTGGCTAAACGTGATGCTACTGAAATGGGAGTACTATATAATTGGCTAGGACTCAGTGTTGGTTGTATTTTATCACAAATGTCTGATGAAGAGAGGCAAGTTGCTTATAGGGCCGATATTACATATGGAACAAATAACGAGTTCGCATTTGATTATCTTAGAGATAATATGAAGTTTTCATTAGAAGAATATGTTCAGCGTGATCATCACTTTTGTATCGTTGATGAAGTTGATTCTATTTTAATTGACGAGGCAAGAACACCATTATTAATCTCAGGTCCCAGCGAGGGAGATCCTTCACTTTATTACGTTGCAAATGACATCATTCCAAAGCTAGCAAAGACAATTCATTTCAATGTTGATGAAAAAGCAAGAAGTGCGACATTTACTGATGATGGGATTGTTAGAGTACAAGAAATATTAAACATTGAAAATCTTTTCAAAGTCGAACACTCCAACCTACTTCATCACCTAAACCAAGCGCTTAAGGCACACAGCCTTTTTAAGATAGACGTTGACTATGTTAATAGAGATGGACAAATCATCATAGTTGACGAATTTACAGGAAGATTAAAAGAAGGATCTAGGTGGTCTGATGGATTACATCAATCAGTCGAAGCAAAAGAAGGCGTTCAGATAAAATCTGAAAACCAAACACTAGCATCAATTACATTTCAAAATTATTTTAAATTATATAAAAAATTATCAGGGATGACTGGAACTGCTGATACTGAAGCCGAAGAATTTCAAAAAATTTATAATTTAGACGTTGTGGTTATTCCTACCAATCTTCCGATGAGAAGAAATGATGAAGCTGACATCATTTACAAAAATAAAGCAGCTAAATATAAAGCAGTTGCTGAATTAATTAAAACATTGCACAAAAAAGGCCAACCGGTTCTTGTTGGTACCATCGCAATTGAAACCAGTGAATTAATCTCTAATTATTTAAAACAAGAAGGAGTTCCTCACGAGGTCCTAAATGCCAAGCAACATGAAAGAGAAGCTGAAATTGTAAAAAATGCAGGTCAAAAAGGTAGTGTTACGATTGCCACCAATATGGCCGGTCGCGGAACCGACATCAAATTAACAGATGAAACTAAATCTCTTGGAGGATTATATATTCTCGGAACTGAAAGACATGAATCAAGAAGAATAGATAATCAATTGAGAGGTCGTTCTGGCCGTCAAGGAGATCCTGGGAATTCAAAGTTCTTTCTATCACTTGAGGATGATCTCATGAGAATTTTTGGATCTGACAAGATTTCTGGATTGATGAATACCTTGGGCATGAAAGAAGATGAACCAATCGAACACAAAATGATTTCAAATGCGATTGCAAAAGCACAGAAAAAAGTAGAGGCCCATAATTTTGATATTAGAAAGCATCTTCTAGAATACGACAATGTTATGAATGAACAGCGAAGAATTATTTATAAAATTCGTCGAGATATCCTAAATGACCAGGACAATATTGGTTTCGTTCAGGAAATGATTGAAGATGTTGCTATAGAGTTGCTTGAGATTTATCGCCCAGAAAAAAAGATTCAAGTTGAATCATGGGACTGGGCTGAAATGAAAAAAGGCTTTAGTCATACCTTTAATACTGAGTATGAAATGAAGTCTGATGAATGTATTCAAGCATACGATGGCGAAATAGAACGTTATTTTGCAGATATTGCAAAAAATATTTTAGAAAAAAAATTCTCTCAATATGATCCTGAGCAAGTTAAGTACGCACTGAAAGAAATACTACTTTCAGCATTTGATCAACACTGGAAAGATCATCTCTTGCAAATGGATCATGTAAAAGAAGGCATTAATCTTAGAGCATATGCTCAGAAAGACCCGCTTACTGAATACAAAAAAGAATCATTTACATTGTTTGAAACAATGAAAGGACAAGTTAAAAAATCAATCGTTAGTAATTTATTTACGGTTAGACTCTATTCAAAAGAGGAAATTGAAGAACTGCAAAAAAGGCACCAGGAAGAACTGGAAGCTCAATTAGAAGCTCACAAAAACTTAATTGCACAGGAAAGTAAAAAAGAAGAAGCAAAAGCTATTAAACGAGGAAATCCAAAAGTTGGGCGCAATGATCCATGTCCATGCGGATCTGGTAAAAAATATAAGCAATGCCATGGAGTAGAAGCTTAATGAGCAACAATCATGACTACGAAAATGAAGATGATGATGATCGAAAAGACCTAACTCGCATCGAAGATCTTTCCGAATTTCTTCATCATGAAGATCCAGAAGTTGAATCGCGCTTCGTTAACTTGACACCTCCTAGTTCCAACACTCAAGAATCAAATACCAGCTTAAATGGTGCTTTGGACTTAAATGAAATAGATGAGTTACCCAGTCTACCTCACGAAGCTCAAGAACTTTCAGAAGATTTACCAGGTGAGATCGATACTTTTGCAGAGGATTTTACAACTTCAACTGATTTTGGCTCCAACGGTGAAGAAAATTCATTTGTTTACGACGATCCTTCCACTGAAAATAATTTAGAAAATGAAGATATCTCGAACGAAAATTTCTCTGGAAGTTATATTTCAGATGAATTAATTAATTCAGATTTTTCTTCTGACATACTTATTAGTGAAAATAATGAAATTGAAAAAGAAAATATAACTCAAAATGATTTTCATCAATCAAATAACGACTTTCAATCAAATGCTAATGACGATTCCAGTGAATTTTTAAACAGCACAGACGAAGTAAATCAAGACAAATTCTTCAATGAAGAATTAAAATCAGAAAAACTTGATGATGTAAAAAATTTCGCACAAAATTTTTCTTATGGGCAAGTAAATGCTTCAGGCAACCCTCCATTCAGTGTCATCGTTAGAAATATTAAATATAAAGAAGACGCTCAAAGTATTCTTTCATTTTTAAAAGAATTTTCTATAGTTAATGATAACAACTTGGCAGAAACGGAGAAAGCATTAGAGTTAGGATCCTTGCTCATACCGCAGATAAGTGAATATACTGCAATTATACTTACTCATAAATTTCGACGATTTGATTGTGATATCGAAATAGGGCTTTCAGATGAAGTTCACCCTTCTCGTTCTGGCGAAAGTAACCCAAAAGGTCTATCTAAAAAAGAGAGCCTTTATCAAAACCGCAAAGATTCTTACAAGAAAGAAAGCAATACTCATTCACTAACAGAGATCATCACCTCTACAATGCCATCGTTAGAAGGCTATGACATCATAAGATATCATGGTGTGCAAACTTGCATGACCCTAGTAGAAGAAAATGAACTTGAGCGCTTAAAATATGTTCAGAAAACAATAAGAAATAACTCAGAACTATATCCTCTTGAAAGTGACCTAATTGAGCAATATACATCACTCCCAGATGTGACTCTTGATGCCTTCAATGATTTTCATAAATCTTTTGATATTCTATTCATAGACCTACTTGACCAACTTAAACATAAGGCCCAAAAAGAAAATGCCAATGCACTATTAGGAATAAATTATCAAATAGCACATCTTCCAATTAACAAAAAAGATAATGATCAGGCCGTATATCAAATTATTTGTAGTGCGACTCTAGCATCGGTAAGAGAAAGATGAAACATTATCAAGCGGTAGTGGTAGGAGGCGGAATTGTTGGAGCAGGAATATTTCGAGACCTAAGTCTTCACGGAATCAATACTCTTCTTATCGATAAAAATGATTTCTCATCTCAAACAAGCCAAAAAAGTTCAAAAATGCTTCATGGTGGGATCCGATATCTGGAAAATATGGACTTTAAACTTGTTTTTGAAGCATTACACGAAAAGAATATTTGGCTAAAAATGACGCCTCACCTAACTAGAGAAGTGCCATTACACCTACCTGTTTACAAAGATTCTAAAAGACCATTGTGGATGATCCATGTAGGATTATTTATATATGATCTACTTTCCAAATTCAAAAACTCCCCTTTTAAAATTAAAAATGCTCATGAAACACTGGAATCTATTCCACAATTAAAAGCAATTGATCTGAGGGGATCCGGTGTCTATTTTGATGGTATTATGGATGATGCTAAAATAACGCTAGAAGTTATCTACGATGGATTATTTGAAAAAAATGCCGAAGCAAAAAGCTATATGGAATTATTAGATGTAAACATTTCTGAAGGTCTAAATATTTTAAAAGTTAGAGACATCACCAACAATACAATTGAACAAATTAGCTGCGACCAAATAATCTATGCTCTTGGACCACATACAGATGCTTTTTTAAAAAAGATCGCCGTATATCGTTGGCAAAATGTCCTTCTTCCATCCAAGGGATCTCATTTATGGATTGCTTCAAGAGATCTACCTATTAAATTTCCAATTGTAATTACGACAAAAGATAATAGGGTAATTTTTGTCATCCCTCATGAAGACTTTGTTCTCGTAGGTACAACTGAAGTTGAAATGGATGGAGATTTTGACAATGTTATTGCAAGTGAAAGCGAAATAAATTACTTACTACAGGCAATCCAGGATTATTTTCCAACACTAAATCTAGACAGATCTCACATCATATCAACCTTTGCAGGCATTAGACCTTTAATAAAAGAAGATGGAGCAGATAGAGGAAAAACCTCGAGAGAACATAAAATATTTCAGCCACTTGAGCAAACTTATGTCATAGCAGGTGGTAAATACACAACATTTCGAATCATGGGAGTCGAAATCACGAAAGAAATATGTCACAAACATGGAATAGCCTACAATGAAGACTTATCCTTAAATCCACTTAGACAAAAATCTATTGTATTACCATTTAATTGGAAGCTACCAACTCAAGAAGAATTAATCACAATATGTAAAAAGGAATTTCCTACTACATTTCAAGACTTAGTTCAAAGAAGATTATCAATAAGCAATAGAAGAATGTGGCAACTAAGAGCTCCAGAGACCAACTTCGATCAGTATTTTTCTGCAAATTTATTAGAACTAAGCAAGTATATAAAAATGACCGCTGATGATATAAAGTCCTTTCTTTAAATATTCGCTATAGTTTTTATATATTTAAAAAATTCTCAATAATGGTTTACATTCACTTCTGACTTTAGGTGCCTTAAGCACCTCATCTCAGGAGGAAAATCATTATGAAATTAATTTTAAAGAACACCTGTTTTTTTGTGTTGTTTGCCCTTTCATCTAACTATGCATTTGCTTATCCCACAAATTTTATTGGAACTTGGAAAAACTTAAATCCTAATACCAGAGGAATAGTTAAACTTATTATTACCCCAGGACCTATAATGAGGATGTATGGCGCCTGTACTCCAACTCCATGTGACAATGGAACAACAAGTCTTATAACTTTTGGAAATAATGTTTCAGACCTTAATCACAAAGTAGCAGTTGGACATTTTAATCTGAATTTTAAAAAAATTGGTACAACATTAAAGTTGTTAAATAATAATCGATTAAGCTTTGAACATTTCAATCAATTTACTGATAGTAGCGGCAGACAAAATTACTGGATGACCGAAAACTTCAAAAAGGTTTTGCCTTACAATGAAGAATAATTAGGGAGCACCAGAGGAGTGTCTCAAGAGAAAGCACTCCTCATCTTATTTAAAATCGATAAGAAAAACCCGTTTGTATTCTTGGACCAGACAAAGTACGGGCCGCGGAAAGCGACTTGCTTGAATTGGAATATGTAATATCAAAGGTATCATTAGAAATAAAGTAATCTGCGAGTACACGAACACCAAAACCATTTTTAAGGAAGTATTTTGCTCCAAGGCCAAAAGTAAAAAAAGAGTTTTTAAGAGTTCCTGATTGTGTTGAACTAATGGCGGTAACAACTTGCCCCTGAGATATCGATGCACTTCCACTACCAATGCTTACATCACCAAAAAGAATTATTTTATTAGGTTGATTTGCTAAATTATAAAAATGATATCTGGCTCCACCTCCAAAACCCAAAAGACTTGACGTAAATTTTAAATCAGGTGATAGGACATCATTTTTGCTAGATTTATAATATATGAAAGCATTAATTGAAACGCTATCAAAGAATTCGTTTGAACCTGAAAAAAAACGTTCAATTCCAGAAATCAGTTCCACGTTTGAAGAAAGTGATTCAGTATTAGAATTACCTTTGACACCATCAATTTCATAACTACTATAAGACCCTGAAAGAGAATTGAAATTGATAGAGCTCCATATTTCCCAATTTTTTTCGGAAATATTTATTGAAGATTGATCAAATTCACTAACATCAGTAGATTCTTTAGTTTTTTTAGATGAATCTTTATTGGGACGAGATTTAGGTTCGTCATTTTTAATCCCCATCTCTTCTAATTCCTTAATATCAGACGGCGCTAAGGCTTTAGAACTATCAGAATTTTTTGAATCTTCAGTAAGGCTCATCTTTTCTGAAGCGACAGCCACTTCTTCATCTTTCATGCTCTTGGTAGGATCATTCGTTATCTTTACTGGGCTTGCAATTTTTAAATTAAGGACCTTACCTTCAATGATTTCGTTATTATCAACGACTCTATAAAGTGACCAAATTGAGCGAGATGGTGAAACCTTTTCAACCAATCCTCGAGCAATAACTCCAGAAGTAATAAAAAACTTAGCATGGTCACCTACAACCAAACCATCTTCCGCCCCTCTGTTGATCAAAATAGTTTTTTTTGAATTTGAAACTTTCAAAAAACGTAAAGTCAATTTTTCATCAATTTCAAGGGCAAATACTGGTTGAAAAAAACTTATTATCATCAATGACAACATTAATATATGCTTCATCAATTTTCTCCTAAAAATATAAACTCATACCAATTAAATATTTCAAATCACTATAATTTATTTTTCCATTTATCATATCATCTTTATTGATAGAATCTAATACACTCATGCGCTTAAAATCTAAAGATATACCCGCATTTAAGCTTAAACCCACGTTAAGAGTTTCTTCTTTTGTGTCACCACTTCGAAATCTGTATTTAGAAATTAATTGCAGTGCTGGCAATGTTAAAACTTGATAAGAATATTCTTTGGTAAGATCAATAGCTGAAGCACTCGCTGATCCAGCTTTTAAGCCCAAGCCACCTAAAATGATTAATGAATTTAGAGTTAGTGGATTATTGTAAAAATAATAATTAGCATAAATGCCTAAATAATTTTCTGTAAATCTAGCATTAAGTGAACCGATGTCATAATCACCTTTTCCAGTTTCTAATAAAAACTCGATTGACCAATCTTTAATATTCGAAGTTGCACGCGAAAGATGAAAATCATAAGCTAAACCAAGACTAAAGCCTAAGTTTTGATAATTTTGATCGTAACTTTGACCATGCGAGATCAAAGCACCTGCATAATGGAACATTATTTCATTTCCATCCAGCTCATTCAAGGCTATATCTCTACGCCTTTTTTCTTTTTCTATACCTGAAGTAATAAAATATCTACGCAAATCTTTGTCTTCCATGTCGGCACTCCAAAGATCTTCATCACGCTTTATTTTAGCCAAGGCATATGGTGAAATTTGTTCTTTTTCTTTTTTTTCCTCACGAATTGAATCATAGACGGAAACAATGCTTATTTTTTTATTTATTTCTTTTTCTCTTTCATCTTTCTCTTGTTCTCTATAAATCCCATTTGAAAGTTTTACTTTTTGAGAGTTGATTTTATTAACCAGATCTTCTGTCATGGCATCAAGCAATTTTTTATCTTCATCTAAGCGCAGATCGGCTAACTCAACTTCTTTATCATTGATAAAATATTTTTCTTCGCTTTGATCGTTGTACTCATCGCTCAGATGATAACCTGATTTTTTTTTATAACCTTGAACAATTTCGACCTCTAAATCTGACTCCAAGATTTTATTGGTTTCGAATAAATTTCCTGATTTCTCATAATCTTTACCAGAAAGATTTAATCGATCAGGCACCATGTTTTTATTTTTTTCGTTAAAATCCTCAGCACTTTCATATTCCCTTGAGGGAATTAATATATGCTTCTTTTTTGCCACGAAATCTCTACCACTTCTCACATCAGTACTAGTAAGCATAAGTAAGTGAGTTTGATTAACGACAAATCTTGGTAGATAAATTTTTTTAAGGTACCAGTAAGACTTCCTAGGAAAACTTTTTACCAACTTGCCTTCGGCCACTAAAAATATTTTCGGGTATTGATAACCTTGAGTTTGAATAAAAAACTTTGCATAAATTCCTTCTGAGTATTTATCCAATGTTCCGTAATCAAGTGAGAAACTATTTTGAGAAGAACTCAGGTCATTAATAACAACGTCCTGAAGCCCAGCGGCCTTTATATTAGGGAAGAAACTACAGAAAAACAGGGCACTTATTAGTGCAATTTTTAACTTATTTTTCATAAATCACCATATATTCATTTTATCACGACTATACGCTATGCATATATAAGGGAATTCCTTGCTTCACTGAGATTATTTTTCTATAACATAATGGTAATTTATACCTGTTCCTAGCTTGAGGATTTATGAGTAAAAAGAAACTTAAAAAAATTTATAAGTATGAATGCACCATTACTGGTGAGATTTTTAAAACAACTAGCGAAGCTAAAAGCCCAGAGGACCTTACGACTGTAAGTGCATATTACCAACTTCATCCCGAAAAAGATGATCGTCCTGCTGAAATTAAAATAAAAGTTAAGATTCAAGAAGAGCAAGAGGCTGCACTTAAAGAATTAACCGAATAATTTCGTTGCCCATTATATATTTTAAGGACTAACTTATGGAAACAAAACAAGTTATCATTATTGGTTCAGGCCCAGCAGGCTATACTGCAGCGCTTTATTCAGCACGCGCCGGTCTTAAACCAATCGTCATAGAAGGCCACGAACCTGGGGGGCAACTGACAACTACTACCGATGTTGAAAATTTCCCAGGATTTCCAGAGGGAATACAAGGTCCTGAACTCATGTCAAATATGAAAAATCAGGTCAAGAAATTTGGAACAGAATTTTTGTCCACTAAAGTTATTGATGTAAATTTAAGTCAAAGGCCATTCCATTTGAAATGTGAAAATGGTCAGGAATTTTTAGCTGAATCACTAATTATTTCAACTGGTGCCAGCGCCAAGTACCTAGGTTTAGCTAATGAAATGCAACTTATAGGCAAGGGTGTTTCTGCTTGTGCAACCTGTGATGGGTTTTTCTACAGAAATAAAGTTGTTCATGTGGTCGGAGGTGGAGACACGGCCCTTGAAGAGGCAAATTTTCTTACAAGATTTGCTTCAAAAGTATATTTAGTACATCGCCGTGATTCTTTCAGAGCAAGTAAACCGATGCAAGATAGAACTTTCAATAACCCAAAAATAGAAATTATATGGAACACTGACGTAAAAGAAATTCTTTTTAATGAACACGGGGTCACAGGAATTAGAGTTCACAATAATTTAACTAATGAAATGACAGAAAGATCAACAGATGGTTTTTTCTTAGGAATAGGCCACGAACCAAATACTAAGTTTTTAAAGGGTCAATTAGCGCTTGATGAACATGGCTATATTAAAACAGCTGGCACTCACCCTGACACATCAGTACCTGGAGTTTTTGCCTGTGGAGATGTTCAAGATCCGTATTACAGACAGGCTATTTCTGCTGCTGGATCTGGTTGCCAGGCCGCAATTAGGGCCGAGCGATATCTAGAAGCACTACACGATAAGTAGATAATCATTGCCCGAAGCCGATTAAACGAGTCGGGCAATGTCGTTTTAGCACCCTCAAAAGTCAAAAATCTAACTTTTTATAATATTTGAATAATTTTAAAACTACTTCTTTGACATACAATTCCAAAGTTTGAAACAATTGAATTAAGGGAAGACAGGATTTTTCCCAAATAGTGTTAAAAAACCAAGGAAGGTTCATGAAAGCACTCACAAGAGTTCCAATATTTAACTACAGTACCCTATCGACAACGTTGTTAATACCAACTAAGTCGTTGGAAATAAAGTTTAGAAATAAATTTCTTACGGCCGAAACACTTTTCGAGTTAGAGTCTATTTTAGCGTGGTCTGCAACTCACAACGAAGTTCAAAGCCTTTTGCTAACAAGCTTCGGCGATGAATTCATACAGGGATTTGATCCAGAAGAAATAAAAAAACTAGCTCCTGAAAAATTAAAAAAACAATTTCAAAAAATAAGCACCATCGCTGAATCCTTTCTTTGCCTACCACAAACCATAGTAGTTGATCTTAAAAAAGGCACAAGAGGCGTGGGTTTAGAATTAAGTTTAGCTGCAGATATCAGAGTTGCAGAAGCCAACGCTACTTTCTGCTTTGATCAACTTTATCAAGGATTAACTCCAACCTGCGGCATCTTCTCGTTCTTGAGAAATTACTTGAATCAAAACGTTTTACGTTCACTTCTTATGTCAGGTGTAGTTTTTAATAAAGAATCACTCATTGCACTTGGTGGATGGTGCGAATTTGAATCTAAATCTGAAGTTATTCTTGAAAATATTTTCAAGCAAGCTCCAATTGCAAGAATGCAGGCTAAGCGAGGATTGTATGGAATCAAACAATCTGTTGACCAAGAAGAATCCGAAATTGAAAAAAAATTATTCAATGCTGTGTTAGTATCTGAAGATTACAAAAAAGATTCAAATTTTATGACAATCAATGAATTTAAAGAAAATACTAGCGAACTCAACAATTAAAAACTAAGCAACAATCTTAACTCATGATTTTGTAGAACATTTTTAATTTTTTGAAAATCATGAGTTATTCCCATTAAAAAGCCTCCACCACCTGCTCCACAAAGTTTTAATGAGTATTCGTTAGAGCTTAAACCTTGAGCCCAAAGCTCACGGTAAAGCTTTGGTATCATTGGAGAAAAATGCTCATGCTGAAAAGCTGAAAGTAATTTAAAGTTCTTTAGCAATAAATCAATATTAACAGTAAGAAAATTATCTATACAATGATTTGTAATGGGTTTTAAAACATCTTCACATAAATTATAAAAATGTTCATTACGAGATTTTTCCAAAAATAAATTTACCAAAGGTTCTGTTTTCCTGGATCGTTTTGTATTTAAAAGAAAAATACCACCTTTACCTTTGGAAAAATTTGGTATGGAAACGGGACCAAGCTTATTTTTTCCTTTTATTAAAATAGGTGAATTTAAATAGCTAATCAAAGGATCAACTCCAGAACTTGCGCCATGAAAATGAGACTCTAACTGAGAAAAAATATTTTTTAAATTATTAATATCTTGATCCAAATTTATTTCTTGATGATACCGATCAAAAATAGCCGCAACTAAAGCCCCAGAACTACCTACGCCATAACCTTGGGGTATTGTTGAATCAAAATAAAGACCATGGGATATATCAAACTCAAAAGAAGTTAAATCAAATTGGAAATTAAGTTGATTGGTATTTATTAATTGTTTTAAATATAATGAGAAGGCTTTTAATTCTGAGTCTATTACCGAAGTGTTATCTCTTCTAAAAGACAATCTACCTTCGAAAAGTGAATAAGGGATAAGAAGCGCCATAGAATTTTGGATAACGCTGTATTCACCGAAAAGTATTATTTTTGAAAAGAATTTTTTCTCGATTTGATAATTACTCAATTAGTATGCCCCAAATTTTTACTTGGTCCATTTCCCACTTTGTCATGAATCCAAATCAATCCAATTAATTCATTTTTTAAATCAGATTCGATCCAGCGTTTTACTTCCAAAATATATTTCTGTGGGTATAAAAGATGAATGTTTGGGCCAGCATCAATCGTAAAACAAACAGGTATAGATGTTTCATTTCGAAAGCTTCTTATTTTATCAATTAAAAATAAACTCTGTGGTCTTAAGAGAATATATGAGGGTTGTGAGGTCATCATCAATGCATGTAACATTAAAGCTTCTTCTTCTACAACTTCAATAAATACTGAAATATCAATAGAGTCAATCGCATCTAGCAATCTATTAAGATTAAACCTAGCGCGATCATATCTTTGCTCTTTGAAGGGATGATTAATCATTAAGTTATGACCTTCACTGCTAGACACTGATTTCTCTAAAGAATTTATGATTAAAATGGAATCACAATAATCAGAAAAAAAATTATTTTGAAATAGCAGAGGAATTGCAAAATCATTAGAACTTGTATCTATACGATCAACTTTCCCCCAAAGAGAAAATTGAGGATATACTGACCTAGAGGCAGAACCTGAAGCTAATCTTGCAAGACTTGAAGCTCGTTTTAAAAAATCAGTTTCAAGTTCTCGATTTCCAGTAATCATTTCATCTAAAGACAATAGACAAAGTGCGAGTGAACTCATTGAAGAAGCCGAAGAAGCAATCCCCGATGAATGCGGAAAAGTGTTGCTTGATTCAATTGAAAAACTGTAGTCATCAATCCAAGGAAGTTGAAATTTAACGGTATTTAGAAATTTAAATATTTTATCGCCGAATTTATCATTTGCCTTGCCTTCAAATAAAAATGATGAAGCTACATTTGTCGATTTATTATGTGTTTCAATTGAAAGGGTGGTGGAGGAATGTTCAAGAGAAAAACTTAAGGAAGGATTACATGGAAGCTGATTACCATACTTCCCCCAGTACTTTATTAGTGCAATATTTGAGGGGGAAGTCCAAGATACTTTCATAAAATAACCAAAATTGAGATCAATGAATCAAATGATTTGAAAATCCCATTTTCATCGAATCTTTTGAAAGGGATTCAATTGGGCGAGTAATTAGTTCATTATATTTGTACATGACATCTAATCCCTTACTCTCAAAATAGCTTTTTATATTGTTGTATGAATCATCACTGGCGACTAATACAAAGTCACCGCCCCAGGCGCCAAGCGATTTAATCGCTCCAGAAAAATCAGAAAATAATTTATCTTTTACTGGAACCAAGCCAAGTGCATCTCCAACTAATTGTTCATGAACAGTCATCGAAAGTTGAAATTGTTTTAAAGTTTGAGAATTTAAAAAATCCTGAGTGAGTTCAGTTATTTTTGTAATTAATGTAGGAGAAAAAGGTCGCTTCTTTGCATAGTCTTTCACAGCTTCTCTTGAATTTTGTTTTTTCCCCAAATAGACAAAATATAAATTTTCTGCAAAAGATGGGTGAAAATATATCGGCGACCAGTTAGGTCCACCGGTTGTCTTTTTGTAGGTTATAGGTCCATCGGATTGGGCGCATGCTATATCATAGCCTGAACCCCCGAGCGTTTTAAAAAGTAATTCAAAGGGAGAAACGTATGCCCATTGCGCAATATTGTAAACAAGCGATGAACTACTCCCTAATCCCCATGAGATGGGAAAGCCGAGGCGAGATTCAACTTTAACATCAACATCATCTCTTAAAAAATGAGTATTTTGTTTTCTAACTTGTTGAAGAATTTTTTGAAGAAATAGTGCATCCTCGGATGGCTTTTCATCGAGACATTTAAAATGCCAGAATTCAAACTTACTATCAAACCAGCAATTACCATTAACATCAAATGACTTCCAACTTAATGTAGGCGAGAATGAGGGCGAATAATTAACTGATAGCGACTGACCTACCTTCGTTGGCAATGCTAATGACATGGCTCCGTCTAAGACGAAATACTCACCGGATAGAAGTAACTTCCCATGTCCGAAATAATATTGATTTTTCTCTGTACAAGTTTTTTTCAAATCAGTGTTAATTTGGCTTAAATGTAATTCATTCATTATTCATAATTCCTTAAAGTTGAAATAAACTCTCTAACTGCAGTAAAAGAAATAACTTCATTTTCAAAATATTTTTTTGCTTTCTCACGTTCTAATTCACTACTTTCCAAGTGATTGAGAATATTCATTAGATGCATTTTCATGTGACCTTTTTGTATACCAGAAGTAACAAGAGACCTTATTGCGGCAAAATTTTGGGCAAGTCCCATCGTGGCTATTATTTTCATCAAATCGTTAGCTGAAGGTCTATTTAGTAAATCAAGTGATAGTTTTGAAAGTGGATGAAGCGAAGTCAAACCACCTACTGTTCCTATCGCCAAGGGTATCTCAATTGAAAATCTAAATTTACCATTTTCAATGGAAACATCAGTTAGACCTCGATACTTACCGTCTCGGCAAGCATAGGCGTGTCCACACGCTTCAACTGCCCTATAATCATTACCAGTTGCAACGACTACAGCATCGACTCCATTGAAAATGCCCTTATTATGGGTTGTCGCCCTAGAAATATCAATTTTTGAAATTCTTATAGCTCTTGCGAATTTTTCAGAAAATTCTATTGAACTCATCCCTAAGCTTGGGTCCTCAAGTTCTGAAATATTACATTCAACCCAGCTTCTAACTAAGCAAGTTGGCGTATAGTTGGATAATATGGCCATAATAATTTGCAATTCTTTTTCTTTATCATTGAAGACAGTTTGAGTTGCGATGAGATTCTTAAGACTTTTTGCTAATTGTTCAAGAATAGAATTAATAAAATTGGCGCCCATTGCATCACAAGTTTCAAATTCAACATGGAGTTGATAATAGCCAGGTTCATCAGATGTTCGATCAACCAAATGTAAGGAGGTCATGCCTCCGCCCCTTTTAACCATATTGGCAGTTAGATATTTGGTACTATCGATTAATTGATCTTTAACTAATTCAAAGAAAATTTTTAATTTATTTGAATCACCACTCCAAATAAAATGTACTTGTCCAACTTTAGTTGTAGATATCACTTGCGAATGAAATCCCCCACGAGATAACCAGAAATTTGCGGATCGAGCTGAGGCTGCAACAACTGAACTTTCTTCAATAACCATTGGAACGCAAAATATTTCTCCATTGAGCAAAACGTTTGGAACGACCCCCATTGGGAAAAGAAAATTAGTTATAGAATTTTCACTAAATTCATCAATAGTTTGCTGTAAACTGCTATCGACATGCCAAAATTTTTTGAAAAGTTTTTTGGCTGCGTCTGAGTCTGAAAAATAATGTTTTACAACTAGATCTAACTTTTCTAATTTTGATAACTTAGAAAATCCTTTAAGAATATTAGTTTGAGACTGGCTCATAAGGGCATCCCCTTCTCTTTTAACTTTAAATAACTAAATGCCATTTTTAGTACAGATAATTCCTTGATTACAAATTTTTTTAATTCTTCATAATTTTCTGCATAAATAAGAAAGTTTTTAGCTTGTCCAATAACTGAAATAAACTTCAATCTTTGGTGAAGATGAAACCCTTCTAGCATGTCCTTAACACCACCTGAAATAATAATTTGTTTTGTGTGTCCCAAGGGTACTTCGCTCTTGAGTAAGTTTAACATATCTATCATTTCTAGGGCAGTATGACCGACCTTAGACAATGATGTCATCGAAGTATTGTTTAATGCAGTATCTTTATTTCTCAATTGTTCAAGGACTGAAAAATTGGTTCCCCCAAAGGCTCCTAGCTCAATTGCAGTTATAGGTAAACCTAGTAAAGCTTTTAAACTAGCAGGCCCCATACCTTGACCTACTTCTTTAACGATTATGTTTATTTTTAAAATTGAGCAAAGTTTTTCGATCGTTTCTAGTGGAGAGAAAAGTAAGCGATCGCCTTCTGACTGGAACCATTCTTGAAGTGGATTTACGTGAACAATAAGTCCATCCACTTGAAGACTCTCTAGTAAATCACTTATTTTGTTGGCATTATTTTTAAGTAATAGTTGTTCAATTTGAGCAATCCCTAAATTGGCATAAAATGGCAATTCATTTCCGAGAATTGGTCTCAAATTAAAATCTTTAAAGTACTTGTTGTCGTCCAATAAAGATCGGCATGATCCAAGCCCCATACCTAATCCAAACTCAGCACACAGACGGGCTAAATTTTGATTGATATGTCTAGCTGGCCCCACACCTCCTGTCATGCTTGAAACCCATAGAGGCGCTTTTAAATTTTTATCTAAAAAAGTCATTGAAAGATCGAAATTGTTTTGAGGATGAGCTGCAAGCATGGGCTCATAAAAAAAGCGAGAATCCACTTCAGACTTAGCAGTTTGAGCCTTTTGAGCTAACTCAATATGGTCTAATTTTCTATCTTCTTGCATATGGCCCTTTAGTTATCATAAATACTACGGCTCGTCATGTCTTTTTCAAACAATAAGCACTTAATTTTATTCAGAAAAAAGGAGAACAAATTCTCGTTTGAAATCTTTTATGACTTCAAGCATTTCGCTTGAGGTACCTAAAATCAATTCTTCGTTACTTTTACCAAGATCTAGGGCCAAGAAAAGTTTTTTCTTAAATCCGCTCTGTGAGGCTACCTCACTAATTTCTTCAAGCACTCTTTTAAGCCGATAGGGTGTATCCATCAAGATGCTGGTCTCTTTTGAAATTAGTAATTTTTTAATTACTGACTTTCTGTCAACTTGATCTAAGGGTAAAAAACCCTCGAACCAAAATTTTCTATGATTAAAACCAGAAAGTGCTAAGGCTAAAACAACTGAATTAAAAAAAGGAGTTGAAGTGACTTTAATTTTATGTTGATGACATAATCGAACAAGTTCGATACCTGGGTCATAAAAAGCAGGCAATCCACCATCACTCATAAGATAAACAGTTTTACCTATTTTTATTTCGTCCAAAAGTAACTTTGAAGACTCTAGAGCGTTGTGTTCGTTGTATAAAAAAAAATGATCAACAATATGCCTTGGAAGTCCAAATTCTAACCAGCGCTTTCGACCAGGCTTTAAATCCTCTATCACAAATACAGAACTTTCAACAAAAGAAGTGGATGCTTCGTTTAAAATGGCGAAAGCAACTGGTTCTAGGACACCTGACTCAGACAAAGGTGTCGGTATGAGAATAAGTTTACCGTATGGCATTTGATTTAAATCCAAGTAAATAATTTACCAAATCATGGCATAAAACATGCCATAAGAATCTTTTGCAGGTAAAACTTATAGAGTGAATAAAAATGCTAAATAGTTAATTTAAATGGAGTCATAGATATTTTATAGGATTTCATCTGAGTACTATTAACTTCGAGAATTATGCTTTTAATAAACTTAAAGTACTTAAATAAATTTAACTGCACTGAACTTGCTTCTGGGTTTTGCAAGCACTTTAGCGAAGCCCGAGCCTGAATATCACTATGCACTCCTGAATTTTTTTTGTTTAAATCTTTGATTAGTTTTTGTGATTCATTTGTCTCTTTTTCATCAACAACCTGTACAAATGTTGCAGAAACAATTGAACAATATCGATTTTTATCTAACTCTATTAATTGAAAAATATCTTTAGTCCAAAGCTGCTTGGCATCTTTGAATACTTTTGAATCCAGAGGAGATTTTGGTAAGTATTCAAATCCTAAAACAGAGACTGCTGGTGAGTCTAATTCAATAATAATATTTTTATTTTCTACTGAAATAGACAACTTCACAATGCCGTGATCATGAGAACCTAAATTAGGATTAGTTGCATATAAATTTGAATAAAAAATTAAAGTAATGAGACCAGAAAATATCTTCATTTTTTTCTCCTATTTGGTCCAGCAAAATAAATCATAAGAAAGTGATATATTCAACATTTTAAATGACAAGTTGATAAATTAAACTGATAAATAATAGATGCAAGAAAAATTACTATTTAAATTCTTTATCGTATTACCTTTAAACTTGGAATCTTTGGGATTAGCCGAGCTTAAAGAAAAACATGCGTTTTTTTTATCAGATGAACCCTGCCAAATTTTAAGCTTGGTTAACGGCGGAATTGAAATAGAATGCTCTTTGAGAATGGGATTTTCCTTAAATTATATTCTTCGAACTCCAACCAGAATTTTGCTCAGAATTACAGAATTTAAATGTCGTGATTTTCCTAAACTTTTTAATAAAATATCAAAACTTAATTGGTCTCAATGGATGATTGGACAAAATCCAGAAGTATTGGCTTCTTCAAAAAATTCAAGAATGTTTGATTCTCGAAAAATTGAAAAGGCAATTCAAGATGGAATACTATCATCTTATCGGCACCGACCAATAAAAAAAAAATACTTAGATAAACTCATCGACTCAAATAAAGATCTATTACCCAAAATTTATTTTAGGGTAGTAGATGACAATTGCACTTTAAGTATCGATACAACTGGCGAGAGACTACATCTTAGAGGAGAAAAAAAACTTAATGCACTTGCGCCAATCAGAGAGAATTTAGCAGCATTATTACTTATTGAATTAAATCAGTACATCATCGATTTCCCATATACTTTAATAGATCCGATGTGTGGTTCTGGTACTTTTCTATATGAATCTTTAAGCACATACTCTATTTCAATGAACCGAGATTTTTCTTTTAATTACTTGCCTATATTTATGGAAGACAAAATATTATTGCCTAAGCTTCAAAGCTCAAAGAACTTGAGAGTACAAACCCACATTGGTTTTGACATTAATGCTGACGTCGTAAAACTAGCAAAACAAAACATTGGAAATTTAGAAATTTTTATTGAAGATCTCTTTTTTTCAAAAAAACAACAACGAGAAAATTCAATCGTTATAGTTAACCCACCCTACGGTATAAGAATTGGTTCAAATATAAACAGTGATTATTATATTAAGATTATCACCGCCATTAGAAATAAATTTTCTCCAAAGTTATTGGCCATTATTATTCCTATTGAATTTTCTTTTAATCCTTCTGAAAAAGAATTTTCAATTTTGTCTAAAAAATTTTTTCAGAACGGAGGAATTGATGTTTGCTTTTATGTCGTAGAACTTAAATAAACTTGGGTTTTCACAGTCACTCCTCTAAAAAAAGGAATCAAAATAATTTCATTTTTTGTAAAACTATTAACTTCTTCATGTTGTGAATTTCGTATCCACTTTAGTTCAATCTCTTTAATTTTTCCTTCAGGTGTTACGAGCTTAAGCTTTTTTATATTTTCTTTTATTTCTCCATCTCTTTTTACTAATAAAGCAATTTGATTATTGCGTTCAACATCGACAACTTCACCAAGGTAATACTCATCATTACGTTGAATTCTTTTATTTTTTAACTTTGTAAAAAGAATGTCTGTTTTGTTGACATTATAAAACCCTTTTATCATTGGGCGAATGTGGTCATTTTTTATTTTTAATTCTTTTTCTGATATATCTTTTTTAAAAAAACGTATTAAATCTTTTACATGATTTTCAAATAAAGAGTCAAAACGCAAATCAAGCCGAACATTAGTTATATTCGCTTCACTCAACTCATTTAAATGATCCAGGAGGTAAAGATCTTTCACGTTGAACATGAATGTACCATGCTGGTTTTCTATTAATGGAAAGCCATTATGAGGACTTTCCTCACTTGAGCCATACGCTTCCAAGAAGGCTGCTTCAGAATTTTTTTTATCTAAGGGTGAAAGCAAAAGTCGAGGTGTGTAGAATAACAATATTCTCCCTAAAACTTGAATTTCGATTGGAACATCTAAAGAGCTTGCGTATTGCCTCAAATGATCTTTCGATAATTCATTAGATAAAATTAATTTGTCACACTGTTCACCTAAATAGTTTCTCCAACTTTTCAAGCCGACAAGATTATGATTTCCATTTTCTAAAATTAGTTGAACTTTAAGCCATGGATATGTTCGCTTAATATATTCAATGGCACCAGGGTCCTGGAGACGAATCGCCTTAAAGTCATGCAAAGGAATTTTTTCTAAAACTGCAATTGATTTTTTAAATCTTGATTCAAGATTTAAAATGTCCCAATCTAGAACAACAGGTATCTTTTTTTTATTTGCGATATTTATGAGAATTAACAAATCTTCAAATGACGTTTTGGTATATCTTGAAAGTTCTATGCAACCCAAAACAACTTCACATTCAAATTGATTGTCGAACTCATTTAAAAATAAATCAAATTCTTTAGTTGTTTCTATATAAATAATAAGTTTCATACAAAGCCAGCTACGTCATTTTTAATGCACTTTCTAATTAAATTAAATCTTTCTACCCCTTCGGCATATGGAATTTTCACAACACTTCCCGGCTTAGACTTTATAATATCTATTCCGGAAATAGTTTTAAGAAATTTCAAACTTAGGGTTGAAATTTTACCATTAAAGGGCATTATCTCTAAATTATCATTTAGGAGAAAGGCACTTTTAACATCAACTAATAAATATTGATTTTTCCTAGATTCTAGTACTATGCCAGCTATCGTGTATTCATTATCGTCATGCTCGCGCTGATTATATATTGAATTTTCATCTGCATATTCAACTAAACTTCCAGTAGTGTAATCACGGTGACTAATTTTGCGAAGTTCATCTTCCCACATGAGCATATCACTTGATAAAAAATGACCATGGCTTTTATAGAAATTTAATGCATCTGAATATACCTTAGAAATAGTTCCAGCATAGTGATGGCTTTTATTTCTACCTTCAACTTTTAAAGAATCAATTCCTGCATCAATGAATTCAGGCAATAATCTTATCCCCTCCAAATCCTTTGAACTCATGAAATATGATTTCAAGCTTTCTTTTTCAGTATTTTTAAAATCAATTGAATATTCAAATCTACAGGAATGAGCACATCCTCCACGGTTTGAATCTCTCCCCTGAGTATAATTAGATATGACACAATTGCCAGAATATGACATACACATAGAACCATGAACAAACATTTCAATTTCAAGTCCCGATGCCTTTTTTATTTTTCCGGCCTCAGCAATAGTTACTTCTCTGCCTAAAACTATTCTTTGAACACCCATTGACTTCCAGAGCATTGCTGCTTCTATATTCAGACAGCTCGCTTGAGTGGACAAATGGATGACTAAATCGCAGTGATTTTTGATAGTCGCGATGACGCCTAAGTCAGAAACAATGAGTGCATCAACCATTAAAGCTTCAAGAAATTTTAAAAATTCTGGAAGCTCTTCCAGATCTTTATCGTGCAGAAAACTATTAATGACAACGTATACTTTCGCTCCCCTATCGTGAGCAAACGCTACTCCTTCGACCAATTCTTCTAAAGTAAAATTATCCGAGGCTTGACGTAGGCCAAATTTTTGACCACCTAGATAAACGGCATTCGCACCATATAGGACCGCAATTTTTAGTTTCTCTAAACTCCCAGCAGGAGATAATAGTTCCGGTGTCCAGTGATTCACAAATACAACCCTTTTTTCCTTTTTAAATTAGTCTTTTAGATACCAAATTTTTTGAATACAATCAAAGAATGATCAAAAAGATTTTACTATCTTTAACTATTTTAGGCTTATCGGCCGGAGTTTACCTCTATTTTGAATTTAATTCCAAAAAAACACTCATTACACCATACACCTACTCTTTTGGCCCAAATGCCCTTGAGGAATTAAAACTAGAAATTCCCAAAGCTGAGGAAGCAAAAATTTTGATAGTTGGTGATCGCATGGGCCAAGCTTTAGATAATTATGTACCCAAAATAAATGAAAATTTGTCTAAAATTTTCAAAGTACCACCAAAATTTTATAATTGGTCCAAAACAAATGAAGGTTTATACCGAACACTTTTTAAGCTTAAATCATTAAAAAAAATACCTCCTCTTGTAATTTATCATGGTGCCAGTACAGAATTGAGCGAGAAGACATTTGCGATTGACGATAAGGATGCCATTATTGAAAACTTTAGGACTTATGATAATGAAAAACTCATTTCAATGATTATTACTTTTCCCTGGCTTTCAAAAATTCTTTATCAAAAAATGAATTACTATGTGCTAGAAAAATTAACGGAATATAACAGCAAATTGCCAGGACACGAAAAATTAGTTGAATCTGAATTGTCTTTTAAACTTTACACGTATCAATTAAGAGAGCTCATCGCGTTCATTAAAGACAAAAAAAGTAATCTTATTCTCATGACAACACCTCTGAACCTAGAGATTCGCCCAAAAGAAGTGTGCTCTCACTCAACATCCAACGACATAATCGAACTTCAGCAAGAAATTGATGACTTAAATCAGCAAGGAAAATACAAAGAATCTTATCCTAAGGCATTTGCACTCAGCAATGAAACTTTTGGCAATGCTCTTTCGTTTTTTCAACTTGGACAATCTGCGCTGGGACTAGGAAAAACCAAAATGGCTCGAGAAGCATTTCAAAAATCTACCGTTTTTGACTGTTCTCACTGGAGAGGCAATGCAGTATATAACGCTATAATAAAAAAAGAAGGCGGCAAACAGTTTGTTCATATTATCGATTTCGATCAATTCATGTCAGCATCACTTTCAAAAGAAGGGCTTTTTAATGATGAAATTTTTCCCCAAACACTGTTTTACTATTCTGTTATTCAAGAATTAGAGGAAACTATTAAGAAAATTTTAAGTATAAAAAATTAAAGTAAGGAGAATTAAAATGACGAGTGGCTTAGATGAAACAGAAGTTCTTTCATTGAAAAAAGACGAATTTTTATTCTTGGCGGGAGATATTGAAAATGATCTTTATATCGTCAAGAAAGGTCAGGTCATGGTTTTTGTACAAAATGCTTCTCAAATAACCCCAATCGCTTTTCTTGGAGAAGGAGAATATATCGGTGAGCTTTCTTTCTTCGAAAGAAAAAATAGAAGTGCCAGCATCATCTGCACAGAAAACTCTGAATTTATAAAAATTCGAGTTGAAATCTTAAACAAGCACATTCCCCCATGGCTTAGAACATTAGGAGAACAATTAGCTAGGAAAGTTAGAGCTGCCGATGAAATTATCAGATCCAGAGGTATACGTAAAAAAAATGTTGATTCAGTTAAACCACTCTCTATATCTGAGCAAACTCGAATTCATAAATTAATTGAGAATCGTCCAGCTAAAAAGAAATAAATATTGTGGCATTTTTATAAATGCCACATCTGTTAAATTAGACCAAGCTCTTTTACTGAATCCCTTTCTGATTTTAATTCCGCTAGGGTTAAATTAAATTTTTCTGTGCCAAAATCATTTTGTTTTATTCCCTCAACGACTATCAATCTTCCATTTACAGTCTTACATGGGAAAGAAAATATAAGACCATTATCAACACCATATTCACCATTGCTTGCTTTACACATCGAATATGTATCGGAAGATTTCGTATCATGAGTTAAATTATAAATCCCATCTACAACTGCGTTGGCAGCAGAAGCAGCAGATGATAGACCTCGCGCTTTAATTACTGCAGCTCCACGTTTTTGAACAGTTTCTATGAAAGTTGTTTTTAGCCATTCATTGTCTGCGATTACTTCATGAGCAAACTTCCCGCCAATTTTTGCATTATAAAAATCAGGATATTGTGTTGCCGAATGATTTCCCCAAATAGTCATATTAGATATTGCAGTAACATCGACACCCGCTTTTTGAGCAAGTTGCGTTTTTGCCCTATTTTCATCTAAAGTTGTCATTGCAAAAAATCTATCAGCTGGTACCCCTTTAGCTGCATTCATACAGATAAGTGCATTGGTATTGCATGGATTTCCAACAACAAAAACTCTAACATCTTGTGAAGCGTTAGCAGCTATCGCTTGACCTTGTGTTGTAAAAATACCTCCATTAATTTTTAATAAATCAGCGCGCTCCATACCGTCCTTTCTCGGAACGGAACCTACCAAAATCGCCCAATTTACGTCTTTAAAGCCAATTGAATAATCACTTGTGCAGGTTGTTTTTTTAAGTAATGGAAACGCGCAGTCTTCTAATTCCATTGCTACGCCTTTAAGGGCCCCCAAGGCTTGTTCAAGTTCAATAAGCTGTAGTTCAACTTCTGTTTCAGGTCCAAACATTTGCCCTGAAGCGATTCTAAAAAGTAATGCATATCCAATTTGTCCAGCAGCACCGGTAACAGCAACTTTCACGCGATTTTTAGCAATCATATATTTCTCCCTTAACAGTCAATTAAATTCTAAAAACGATCTTAGCTAAAAGAATATCCTTGGTAAACAAGGCAAAACATAGATTTTACAAAAATTTTTAGATCAATTTACGTCCTGTGAATTGACTTCAAATACTTTTAATCAATAATGGGAATGTAGCTTCTGTAAGAATAAATTTAGGATAAACTATGAGCGATCAAGCACCCCCAAATAACAATAGTGGTGGAAATAAAAGCAATAACCAACGCAGACACCACAATCGAAAGCGACATCACCCAAAGCCCAACTCAGCGACCCAACCAGGACAGCAATCTTCAGCCTCACCTCAGGCTCAGCCACATGGCCAGTCCCAAAATCAAGGACAAGGACCAGGACAAGGTCAAAGAAGAAGATTTAAAGGAAATAATCCTAATCGACCTAGAGGTCCTCAAACTTCAACCCCCTCACACCATGGGCAAGGTGGCATTAACATAGAACGCATTTATGAAAAATATTTGAATTTATTAGATCAGCATTTGATCGCTCGTAGAAAATATCACGATCTCTTTTATCGTGCCGATCCTGGCCAGAAAAATAAACTTGAACGAAATTTTTATAATACGTTAAATGACATCAGAGATTTTGAAAGTAAATTAGCTCCAGAGGCTAGAGAATTATTTGAGAAAAGAAATAACGGTCTAAAACCAGATAATATTTATACATCCAACCACATGATTCCCATCGAAGGAAGCCTTCCTCCAGACGAAAGCCAATGGGCCGATCCCCATTTTCTGCTAACCCAAAAATTGGCAGATTATTCTTCAGATAATGAAGAAAGTATGGGCTCGATAGAGGATTACTTAAAATATAAAAATTTAAATTAACTAAAGTGCTTCAGCGCTTGTTGAAGCCCTATTCGATGAACTTTTAGCAGCTGCTGCTTTATTGAAATAATTTGTAAGTGTTTCTTCGTGGTCTTTTAAAATGGCAGATTTCAAATCATCAGGATTGATATCGAGAACTTCGGAAATTTTTTTCATCATTTTAAGTGGAACATTGCAAAGACCACGTTCTACATTTGAAATAAATTGTCCATTTTTATAACCTAAAAGAAGAGAGAGATCTGATTGAGAATAATTTTGTGGATGTCCAATTCTTTTCGTGCGGATTAAACTAGCAATATTTTTAAACGATCTCATTGATGAATCTCCTAAATTAATAATAAGAAAAAAATAAATACAATATATTATGCTTCTAATCTATAGAATACCTTAACATTAAAGTTTTAATTTTTAAATTTATAATTTATAAACAAAGCTCATACAAGCGAGTAATACGATGCATAAAATTGTCATAGCAAGTTGGAATGTGAATGGATTACGCTCAATTTTTAGCAAGGGCTTTGAAGAATGGCTAAATAAAGACTCTCCCGATATTGTAGGTCTTCAAGAAATAAAGGCGCAGGAACAAGATTTAGGTGCGCTTCTTAATAATATCAAGCTGCGTTATGATGTTTTTCTTCACCCGGCCCATAAAAAAGGTTACTCAGGTACGGCCTTATTGATTAAAAAATCTTCAACCATACGCCCATTATCAATTCATTTGGGTTTGGGGATTGATAAATTTGACCAAGAAGGACGCTTGATTTGGGCCGAGTATGATTCATTTATCATAATAAATACTTACGTTCCCAATGGCCAAAGAGACCACTCGAGAGTGAGTTTCAAGCTTGAGTTCTCCAAACACTTAGTCGAATTTTCCCTAGAGCTTCAAAAAAAGAAAAATAAAGAAGTCATTATATGTGGAGATATCAATACTGCGCACACAGAAATTGATCTTGCCAATCCTAAGGCCAATACAAAAACTACTGGCTTTCTTCCCATTGAGCGAGCTTTTATCGACTCCATGATTGAAGATGGATTTGTTGATATCTTTAGGTATCTAAACCCAGATAAGCCAAACCAATATACTTGGTGGACTTATCGAGGAGACTGTAGATCCAGAAATATAGGTTGGAGACTCGATTATTTTTTTAGCACTAAAGGTATAATTAAACGAATAATCAATATGGAGCATAAAATAGAAATTCAAGGAAGTGACCATTGCCCAATAATGCTAGAATTAAAAGTTTAGAACCGTGAATTGAGTTGATAAAATAAAGTCGCTCTCTTGTCTTGATCAACTCGAACTTCTAAAACCATAGTTGTATTGTCTTTAATACTCTTCATATGCTTAAGCGAGGCATATCTTTTATCATCTTCCCCCTTACCTAATTGAAGGCTTAAGGTTTCTTTACCATCAAATTTAATATCTTTGGAAAAAACATAACTGGTTCGACTTGTATCATTATTCTTTCGAAATTCTGCTCTTACGAAATCCTGAATATTGTCAGTTAGGACCATAGATAAAACATCATTTTGATTTATTTTTGCAACCTCGCCCTTTACGCCAATTGAACCCGTTTGTTCTGAAACTCTTATAGCATAAGGAACTCTAACCTCATGATCAGTTTCGCCATTTAATTTAGTATGAAGATAAACTTTTACCAAGTCTTTATCACCATTTTTTATAGCTAAGTTAGCCTCATTTCCTTTAAGGGAAGTATCCGAGTTTGCTTTTAGCTTAATACCATCTGAAATTTCCTGATCTAACTGAGCATCAACAAAGTGAACATTCTTAGGAATATATTTATTTCTTTTTTCGACTTCAGTTTTAAATTTTATCGAGTATCCCTCGTTAGCCTTTAAACCTTGGTTACCAGAATCGATCTTATCTTGTTTATAATCGGTCAAACCAACTTCAGATTTTGACGAGTCATCTGGTTTAGCTCCAAGGTCTGGTAAATTATAAGGATTACTTTCTCGTTCTGAAGGCGTGTATTGATAATACTTAAATCGACCTCCAGTTTGGTTAAGAATAGCTTGCACAATAATATTTTTATCTGCTCCTTCTCCTCTGAAATAGTAGACCATTTCTTTTAATTCAGGATTCATATATTGTATTTCTGTGACTTCGCTAAACTTCAAAACATCCTCTGCCATTAATATAAATTGACCATCAAACTTTGTTGGCTTCAAATCGGGAGTTATATCCATATATCTTTTGCATTGTATTTCACCATTTTGATTTTGTAGGAACTGGGTGTAAAACATAAATTTTAACTTATTTATTTTTACTGGCAGTTGAGCATTTCTAGATAGACCAGGATCAGCTGCCATTTTCTCAACAACCTTATTAATTTTTTCTGTTAAAAGTAAATATTTAGGACAGTGCGAACAAATGCGATCATTTCTTAATTCTTCTTCTTTGATTAAATGATAATATGGTGAAAATTCATATTCTTTGGGGTCTTTCGCTTTTTTTATAAAATCCGCAATCTCTTTTAATTTTGGATCATTTTGATTAATTCCTTCTAGAGCATTGAGCTTGAAAGACAAAAGGATCATAATAGTAATAATTGATAAAAAATTCATGTATTGCGTTTCGGAATTTTTTATCGAAATTTTAAAGAATCCTTAATATTTTACTTTGGTATAAAAATGGCAAAATTTTCCCTCATTCCTTTTGATAAATTGAAAGCCCCAGATATTTTAATAGAAGTTGAAATCAATCAAAATGAAGAAAGTTTTTTTATTAGCTATAGAATTAATTTGGGGCTAGAAAATGTTGATCTAGGATCACCCTCTCCAAATAAAAACAGATTGCTTAAATTGTGGGAAAAGACATGTTTTGAGCTTTTTATAAAAAATGAAAATGATTCATATTTGGAGTTTAATTTTTCGCCAAATTTTGAATGGAACTGCTTTTATTTTAACAAAAAAGGTGATCAATTAATGCCCCTGAATCAAATGCAAATGCCTAAACTGGACATACTTTTATCAAATGATCATTATTTACTTTTTGCAGATATTAAAAAGGGCCAATTCCCAGAAAATTTTTTAAGTAAAAATCAACAAAACCATGTCGGAATTTCGTGTGTGATAAAAGATAAAAATGAAAAATTAAGTTACTGGGCACTCGTTCATTGTGATACAAGGCCCAATTTCCATCATTTTGATTCGTTTATATATAAGTTTTAATAGCTATGGTATATTCCTTTTCAGTAATCTTGCTAACCAATCCGGTAACCAATAGCTCTTGAAAACAAGAAGTCACTAGTTTTCGGCCCATGTCATCCATAACCACGCTATATATTTTATCATCAGTTTTGAAATCTAAAGAAATCACTTTGCCATCTTTAGATCTTTCTTTTGGTTTAATAGTTCCAGAAAGTTGAACTAATTTGTCTTTATAAATATAGTAGTTTTCTCTATTGAAACCACCTGAATCAGATTTGTTTTTTTTGCCACTAGATTTAGAGCCGCCTTCTTCATCGTCATCAAAGCCATAATCCTCATCAGATCCATCTGTATCATCAATATCGAGTTCTTCTTCTAGATCGTCAATTTCATCTTTGAATCCGCTCATATTCTGATAATCCCCTGTAAAAAAGTCATGAATTTTTCTAAATACCATTTTAGACTAATTTTTTAAGATTAATCACTAGAAATTCAAGAATTTGGTGAAATTTTTCAGGTTTATTACCGAAGTAGTGGATGTTATACTCAATTTTAGGAAATAAACGGTATCTAAGGAATAATATGAAAAACCAACCAAAACCCTCAAAGCTTTCAATCCTTACCCTGGCTTCTATACTTGCTTTGGGAAGCTCATTGTACCCCATAAAAGTCAAAGCTCAGGAAGAAAATAACGAAGAAGAAGTTGCACTTCCTTCAACTAATAACATGAACTCGGCCCCACCAGTGATCATTGATGAAAGCGATTCATCAGGTGTATCAGACGTTGAAGAATACGATGGATAATTAAGCCTTTTTAGATTTAAAAGTACCCTTTTTATCTTTGCATTCTTTTTCAGAGGTTTTTAACCAACCCTGTCCTTTACATGAGTTTGTACCGGCACAAGAGTTTTTTTCGCTATGGCAAGCCGAAGTTCCCTTGCAAGAATTGATACCTAAACATTGACCTTTTGATACTTCCACTTCCTTACTAGAATTTTTTGCCCCCTCAACGGCTTGAGCAGAAAGAGCTAGCCCTGAAAGAGCTGCTGCAAGAAATAAACTTTTTGAATCCATAAATACCTCCGATTATCTCTTTATATTAAACTTATTTCAGCTAAATGTTAATAATCTTGTAGACATTTGTCGATAAATCGCAAATATTCTATATATTATATTTTTGTAATAATAGAGTGGGTCTTTATGTTGGTTGAAACGGATTTTCTCAAAGAATTACCCCATTTTGAGATGTTTTTTAGTCGTATTGGCTTTAAAAGAATTGATGGATCAGTCTATGGTCTTTTAGTTTTAGCACAAAAACCACTAACCTCTGAAGAAATAGAAGAAACTCTCAAATTATCTCAAAGTGCAGTGTCTCTTTCTTTGAAATCACTAGCTCATTTTGGAGCGATTGAAACGAGAGACCTAAGAGAAAACTCCAAAGCCAAAGTTCATACTGCTAAAGAGGATTCACTAAACATTGTTGCTTCTGTTTTTAGAAAACGAGAAGAAGAGTATGTAAATGATTTCAAATTAATGGCAAAAAGAGTGCTGGAACGCTCTCAAGGACCGGCCAATGAAGCAAGAAGAAAAAGGATGCAGTCCATTGTTTCTACTTGTGACATTGCTGAATCAGTTATGAATTTTGTCATTACCATAGCACAAAACAAATCACGTGAAAGTACTGATCTCTACTCTACTCACTATGAAGCAATAGTTAAACGTTTACCCAAGGCTCTCGACCTAATTGCAAGCAGTGCGGCTCCCATATCTGAATTGACTATATCAATTAAAGAAAACCTAGCAGAAAGATTAAAAAATAATTTTAAAGGAATACTCTAAAATGAAATCCGATCGAGAAAGAATAGTTATTACAGGAATTGGTCTTACTTCACCAATGGGTAATAACTTAAAAGAATTTCGTGATGGTCTTCTTAACAACGGTACTGGTATTACTCACATGGAAATCCGACATATGGGAGTAGTGGCCGCTGGGATTTGCACATTTGATGAATACAAATATCAGCCAAAAAAAATGCGCAAACGTGGAACAAGAGCGGGTGCAATTTCCATCTTTTGTGCAAATGAAGCATTACTGGATTCTAAAATTCATTTTGATTCTGTTGATAAAAATCGAGTGGGAGTTTATCTTGGAATTACTGAGCATGGAAATGTAGAAACCGAAAATGAAATTCATGATCTATATAACACCCATAATCTAGATGCATCTTTTTGGTCGCATCATCACAACCCAAGAACTGTTGCCAATAATGCTGCAGGTGAAGTTACCCTAAATTTATCAATCACAGGACCACATTACACAATTGGGGCTGCATGTGCCGCAGGAAATCTCGGGATCATCCAAGGTGTTCAACAATTACTTTTGAATGAAGTAGATCTGGCATTAGCTGGAGGAATTTCAGAATCAACACAAACATTTGGCATTTTTGCAGCTTTTAAGGCTCAAGGAGCTTTAGGTCATCACGATGACCCGGCACTTGCCACACGTCCTCTCGACAGCAACCGCAATGGCATTGTGGTTTCCGAGGGTGGAGCGGTCTATGTTCTAGAAAGATTAAGCGATGCCAAAAAAAGAAACGCTCACATATACGCTGAAATTATTGGATATCATTCAAATAGTGATGCAAGTGATTTTGTTTTGCCAAATACCCAAAGACAAATTGAATGTATGAAAATGGCAATTAAGAAAGCTGGTATCGAAGAAAAAGAAATTGATATTGTAAGTATGCATGCAACAGGAACACAGCAAGGTGACATTCAAGAATGTATTGCAGTGAAGGAAATTTTTGGTGAATTCAAAAATGTACATATTAATGCAACTAAAGGATTCATTGGTCATGCGATGGGTGCTGCTGGAGCATTAGAATTAGCTGGAAACATTCCTAGTTTTGTTGATGGGTATATTCACCCCTGCAAAAAAATTGAAAATCTTGATCCTCAATGCAATATCCCAGGTCTTGTAAATGGAGAAAAGATCTCTCATGACGTTAAGATCATATTAAATAATTCATTCGGAATGCTTGGAATAAATTCAACCTTAATCATAAAAAAATACCAATAAAAAGGAGATTATCATGTTAACTAATGAAGAAGTAAGATCAAAAGTATTAGATATCATCGCAGACATCGCTCTAGATGATGATGTCACTACCATTAAAGATGATATTGCATTAAGAGATCAACTTGAACTAGACTCAATGGATTTCTTAGACATAGTAATGGAACTTAAAAAGAGACACAAAATTGAAGTACCCCAAGAAGACTATAGTCACCTTGCTTCAATGCAATCTTGTGTGGATTATTTAGCTCCAAAATTCAACGCTTAATAAATGTCTTCTTCATATGATTGTGTCATTATTGGTGCAGGCATGTCTGGCCTTGCTGCAGGTATTAGGCTTGCAATGTTTGATAAGAAAGTTATCATCGTGGAAAAGCATAGCATTTCTGGCGGACTAAATTCTTATTACTCTAGAGGAAAAAGAAAATTTGATGTTGGATTACATGCCATGACTAACTTTGTTACGGCTCAAGAAAGAGGAAAACCTTTCAACAAATTAATAAAACAACTTCGAATCCCCTACGAAGATTTTAAACTCCATCCCCAGAAGTATTCTCTTATAAAATTTCCAGAAAAAGAATTGAGATTTAATAATGAAATCCAATTATTTATTGAAGAAATCAATACAAACTTCCCAGAGGAAACTGATGGTTTTCTAAAGTTATTAGATTTTATTAAAACATTTGATGAAGTCAATTTATCAAATCAAACCCAGATGGCCAAACCAGTTGTTAAAAGCTTCATAAATAACGAGAGTCTACTTGAAATGATCTTCACGCCTCTTCTTATTTATGGAAGTGCTTGGGAAAATGACATGGACATATCTCAGTTTGTTATTATGTTTAAGAGTATCTACTTAGAAGGATTTTCACGTCCAGAAGGCGGAGTAAGAACTATAATCAACATTCTTCTCAAACGATTTGAAGAATGCGGTGGAGAGATAAAGTTTAATTGTGAAGTAACTAGAGTTAATTCAAAAAATAATCGTATTGAATCTGTAGAAGTCAACAGTAATGAAATTATCAATTGTCAAACCATACTTTCTTCAATTGGATTACCTGAAACTTTTGAAATTATAGACAATCTAGAAAACAGCAATCATAAACCCAGAGTTGGAAATTTATCATTTTGTGAAAGTATATTAATGACTGATCTGAAACCAAAAGTTTTAGGCATCGATGCTACAATTATTTTTTATAATAATCGACCAAAATATCTATATCAAAAACCACAAACTTTTTTTGACAGTGAGAGTGCAGTAGTTTGCATGCCAAATAACTTTGATCATGATGAGTTCAATGAAGGAATTTTAAGAATAACAAATATTGCGAATTTTGATTTGTGGAATAAAGAATTAAATTTATCAAAACAAGCCTATAAAGATAAAAAAGAAGAAGTCTACAAACAGAGTAGATTGATTTTAGAAAAATGCGGGCTTAACTCATCCCATGAAGTAATCTTTAAAGATATTTTTACACCAACGACCATCAAACGATATACCGGTCATCAAAATGGAGTAGTCTATGGCTCAATTGATAAATCAAGAAATGGAACAACTCCTATAAATGGCCTATATATTTGTGGAACAGACCAAGGATTTTTAGGTATAGTCGGTTCTATGTTATCTGGAATATCAATGGCCAATCTGCACGTACTTTCACCACAAAATTCCGGCGGTTTAAGTTGAAATTTAAAAATACCGTCATTGAATCATTTGCCTATTTTTTGCCAGAAGAAAAAATCACATCGCTGCAAATCGAACAAAAGCTAGAGCCAATATATCAAAAGCTCAAATTGCATGAAGGTCGACTGGAATTAATGACAGGCATAAAAGAAAGAAGAAATTGGCCTTTAGGAACAAAGCCAAGCACAATTGCTACAGCTGCGGCAGAAAAATTATTTTCTAAATCTCTTATAAAAAAAGAAGAGGTTGACCTTTTGATCCATGCTTCTGTTTGCCGAGACTTTTTAGAACCAGCAACCGCATCTGTAGTTCATGCTAATCTGTTGCTAGCAAAGCATTGCATGATTTTCGATTTATCAAATGCATGCCTTGGTGTTATAAACGCCATTGTTGTTGCTGCGAATATGATCGACAACGGTCAAATAAAAACTGCTTTAATTGTTTCAGGTGAAAACGGTACACCATTACTGGAATCAACTATCAATGAATTACTTCTCGATCATTCAATTTCTAGGCAAACAATAAAAAAATACATTGCAAATTTAACAATAGGCTCCGCTGCAACTGCCATCATGCTTACTCACGAGAATTTATGCCCCGATTCTCCAAAATTAATCGGGGGTTCAATAGAAACAGACTCCAGTGCAAATCATCTTTGCAGAGGAGATGGGAATTCAAATGAATTAATAATGCAAACAGATTCTGAGGAATTGCTCAAACATGGAATTATTTTAGCGAAATCAAATTGGATAAAATTTTGTCAGGACCTTAATTGGACAAGCGATACACCAGATATTGTACTTACACATCAAGTTGGTACCGCTCACGAAAAATTATCACTAGAAATAGTAAACATGTCTCACATAAAAACTTATAAGACATACCCATCCCTAGGTAATACTGGCTCAAGTGCTTTGCCTATAACATTAATGATGGCAGCAGAATCTGATCTAATTTCCAAAGGTGATAAAATTGCCTTGTTAGGAATTGGCTCCGGACTAAGCTCAATCATGCTAGGAGTTCAATGGTGATCATTCCTCAAGAACTTAAAACTGAATACCCTTTCACCTCGCATTTTATAAAAATTAAACTCAATCAACTTCACTATATTGATGAAGGACAAGGTGAAGTTATACTGATGTTGCACGGGAACCCAACTTGGTCATTTTTTTATCGGAACTTGGCAAAATATTTTTCAAAAAATTTTCGTACAGTAATTCCTGATCATATGGGGTGCGGCTTATCTGATAAACCACAAGATTATAATTACACACTAGAAGCCCATGTTAATAACGTTTGTGAACTTGTTGAAAGACTAGATCTCAAAGATATAACTTTAATCGTTCACGATTGGGGCGGAGCAATTGGATTAGGCTTTGCTACTCGATATCCTCAATTAGTAAAAAAATTGATTGTCATGAATACTGCGGCATTTAGATCAACTGAAATACCATTTAGAATAAATATTTTACGAAACAATTTAGGTGAATGGTTTATTAGACAATTTAATGGTTTTGCGTTTCCAGCAACAATAATGGCATCAAAGAAAGGGCTAAGTTCAATTATAAAAAAAGGTTTTATACTTCCTTATCATGATTATTCATCTCGTATTGCAACTGCAAAATTTGTACGCGATATACCATTAAAAAATACTGATCCAGCATACGAAACATTAATTGGAATAGAAAATAAACTGCATCAGCTTAAAGTTCCAGTGTTAATTCTTTGGGGAGAAAAAGATTTTTGCTTCACAATGAATTTTCAAAAAAAATGGGTTGAGTTTTTTCCAAATGCAAAAACCGTAACTTATCCAGATGCCGGCCACTATATTATCGAAGATGAATTAAATTCAGTAACTAATGAAATAGAACATTTCCTAAAGGACTAATTTGTGAATATAGCTTTTCGATTAAATGAGTTTGCTTCAATTCAGCCAGATAAAAAAGCGATAGTGCATCCAATTTACAATAAGAAAGTTGACCAATATCATTATCAATCTCTTAGCTTTAAAGAGTTGGATATTCTATCAAATAAATTTGCACAAAGCTTAGTAAACTTAGGACTCTCTAAGGGAGATAAGGCCCTCATCTTTTTAAGACCTAGCCTAGACTATTCAGCTCTAATTTTTGCTCTCTTCAAAGTAGGAATCATTCCTGTTTTTCTAGATCCAGGTATGGGCAAAAAAAATCTTCTAAAATGCATTAAGGATACTGCGCCCAAAGCTTTAATTGCAGAATCTGAAGTTCATTATTTAAAGTTCCTGCATCCAATTATTTTTAAGACAGTTAAGTTTAATGTGACAACTGGTCAATTAATTTTTGGAAAAATGACAAGTTTTAAAAAAATGAAGCAGGAAAAAATTCAAATTTTTAAAGCAGAAAATATGAATCCAGATGATACTGCTGCTATTTTATTTACATCTGGAGGGACAGGTACTCCAAAAGGAGTTGTTTACACTCAAGAACTTTTCAATCAGCAGACCATTATGCTAAAAAATTTATTTAATTTAAATGAATTCGAAATTGATCTGCCAGGATTTCCCCTATTTTCACTTTTTACTATTTCAATGGGAATGACTAGTTGTATTCCAGATATGGATCCATCAAAGCCAGGATTATGTGATCCGAGCAAACTTTATAAAAACATAAGGGACCAAAAACCAACGTTCGTTGCAGGATCGCCAGCGATTTGGGAGAGAGTTGCGGATTATTGTATTGAGAATTCGCTAACTCTGCCATCAATTAAATATGTAGTTATGTTTGGAGCTCCTGTTTCAACCAAGATTCATAGAAAATTTAAAAATATTCTGCCTAATGGAACAACTTATACTCCCTATGGTGCAACAGAAGCTTTACCAATTAGTAATATTTCAGGGGAATATATTTTAAAAAATACAGCTCAACTTAGCGAAGAAGGTCGTGGAACATGCATTGGCAATCCAGTTGAAGGTGTAGAAATTAAAATCATAAAAGTAAAAGAACAATCAATCGAGTACTTTGATGAAAACTTGGAATTGAAGGCTTACGAAATTGGAGAAATAATTGTAAAGGGAAAAATTGTATCCGGCCAATATATGAGTCTCCCTGAAAAAACAAAAGAATCAAAAATATATGAAGAATCAGGCGCATTCTGGCATCGCATGGGTGATCTGGGATATTTAGATAAAGAAGGGTTGCTATGGTTTTGTGGTAGAAAATCTCATCTAGTAGTTACTAGAAATCAGCAATTATATCCAATATCCTGCGAAGCCATTTTCAACAACCATCCAGCTGTCAAGCGATCGGCACTTGTCGGCATTGGACCAAAAGGAGATCAAACACCAGTTATTGTGATTGAAAGAAAAGATCAATTATATTTATCAGGGAAATCACGATCAATATTTGAAAGTGAATTATTTTCTTTAGCGAGAAAATTTCCACATACCCAAAGCATTAACAAGATATACCTAAGCAAATCCTTACCTGTCGACATAAGGCACAATATAAAAATTGATCGCCTAAAATTAAAAGAAGAAATAGAGAACAATGAAATTAATTAAAGTATTAATAACAGGAGGCAATGGTTTTTTAGGTAGATATATTATCGAAGAATTGCGTAAAAATAATCGATACGAAATATATAGTTTTTCCAGAAAAACCTCAATCGATTTAAATAAACTTGGGATTAACCAAATAAATGGAGACCTCAGAAATCAAATTGATGTAGAAAATGCTGTAATGGGTATGGATGCGGTTATACATTCAGCATCACTTGTCGGGATGTGGGGAAAGTATAACGATTTCTATGAAGTTAATGTTTTGGGAACTCAAAATCTTATAAATTCGATGAAGAGACAAAATGTAACCAAACTAGTTTACACTAGCACTCCCAGTGTCGCTTTTGGTAACAAAAGTTTAATCGGCGTTGATGAAAAAACGCCATACCCAAAAAAATACTTATCATTTTATGCTAAAACAAAATCAATGGCCGAACAAAAAGTACTTATGGCAAATGATGAACATTTCCACACAACTGCACTTAGGCCACATTTAATATTTGGGCCTGGTGATTTAAACTTAATTCCACGATTAATTGAAAGCCATAAAAAAGGACGATTAAAAATTATCGGGGATGGTAAGAATTTAGTTGATGTTACCTTTGTAGAAAATGCCGCAAGAGCACATGTCATGGCTTTAGAGAAATTAGAATTAGGCAGTCCCATCTGTGGAAAAGCATATTTCTTAGGTCAAGGTCCTGTTAATCTGTGGGATTTTACAAATTCAATTCTAATAAAATCTGGTATGAAACCAATAAATAAAAAAATAGCACTCTGGAAAGCTTACATCTTAGGATTTCTTGTTGAAATTTTTTTAAAAACTTTTCGCTTATATAACATTCATCCTCCGATGACTCGATTTATAGCACTTCAGTTGGGTACGACACATTATTTCAATCACTATAATTTAGAAAATGATTTGGGATTCACGCCTGAAATTTCAATAGAAGAAGGATTAAAAAGACTTTTCGAAAAAACTATTGATCAATAACTACTGATGATGGCGCTCTTAAATTCTCATTTCTCATATAACCATCAACTACTCCAAGCCCTTTAAAATCTCCTTCGTGAAATGAAATATCAAAATTAAAATTATTGGACGTTAAAGCTGTGAAATTTCCAAAGAAAAAAACATTAGATATTCCAAAAAGATTATAATAATGAACTTTGCTTGAAACATTGCTGGATAAGTTATTGGCAAAGTTTTTCAAACTCCAAAGAGGAATAGCCTGGAATTTATCAGGATCTTTTCTTGAAACTTCTGATAAACAATTTTTTATAAATGCTCTTTTTTTCGCTGAAGAGAAAAAAAATCTAAAACTTTTCGATTCACAATCTTTAATATTTTGTGAGGTAATTTTGTCATGAGTTAAATCTATTCTATAATTAAAATAATCATTCTGAAGTGAGTTTTTGCAATGATCAAATAAATTCCTAAAATTAACAAACCCCGTTTTGGGATACTCATCGCAAATACTACCAATTTGATCAAAGACATTGGTGAGCGATAATGCGTTTAAATAGCTGATGCCTTCAGCATTGACTTGATATCGACCAGAAATATGATAAGGAGCTTTCAATTCATCGTTTTCTACCATCTTGATGACTAGCGGATCAACAGCGGAGAAGCGCTCCAGCAAATAAATCGCTTTATCTCGATATTTTTTACCAAAAAAGCCACTAGACTTTTTTGTCATATATTCAGCAGAAAAAGTAAGCGACAACATCTGCTCAGTTTTTCCTAAAAGCAAATTCTCCTTTATATCTAGCAAGTTTTTTTCACTATCGTATTCCAGTGTCACCCTATTTGTATCACTTGCCAAAGATGCCACACTTGGATCAGTGTTTGTTATAGCGTAAATAACACTTGCGAAAATTTTAGAAGCAACATCTTCTGTATATTTTATTTTTTCAAAATAGTGTCTGAAGAAATTTTTCACTTTTCCGTCGGAAGTAATTTGAATTTGTTGAGTCTTAGCAACTTTTGTTCCACCCAAAAGAAAAAAATTATACTTGTGAGAAATAGCTTGTGCCAACTTCTTTTCCTCTGAAATGAGAAATGGTGAAAGGATCAAAAGATTTGCATCTTTGTTAGTTAATATATTTTTAACTTCTTTTGCAATAGGTGAACCAGCATTCATTTCCAATAAATCAAGCTGAGATAGATTCAAATATATTTTATAGCTTTGACTTAACTCGAATGAAAAATCATATGACAAAAGAGTCAACTTTAGTATTTTTAAAAATTCTGCTTGAATCCCCACATTGAAAGCAGCTGATGAAGTACTTGATTTTTCTGAGGAAAAATGTATATCGCTACCTTCATCAGTTAAGTGTGGAAAAGAAATAACTTCTATTCTTGAAATTTTTTCAAATTTAGCAAGAGCGCCGGCCTTAGCAAATATACCTGGATAGAGAGGAGCAGAGACTAACCCTCCAGCTTTTATAGAAATGGAGTCTTCTTTAAAAACCATTTCATTTTTTTCTAAATGAGAAATATTGAAAACATTCATTGAAGCAAAGGGGAAAAACAGTTTTTCAAAATGAGTTGTTAAACCTTCTTCGTAGTTAGCAGCGTAGTGTACCCAGGTAAATGTTCGCTTATACACAATGCCTGCAAAAGCAGCTAAATTAATTTCACTAATATCAATAATTTTTTGATTTTTCAGATTTGAAAGAAGTTTAGATGCATCAATAAAAAGTGTACAAGTATCTGTAACAATCCATCGCTTATCATCAAAAAGATCTGGAGCTAAGTTTCTATCAACGCTTAATGAAAAATCAATAAAGGGTCTTTGATAAGAAAATCCAATACTATTTAATCCACCACTTAAGCTAAAATCTCGATTTCCAAGGACTTTTTTAGCTTCTCGTAAACCAATTTGTTGATATTGAGAATTCATCTCTTCAAGTATCTTTTGATATATATCACTTTGACCTAGTCCTTGAGGAGCAATTACATCGATGAGTTCACTTTTTAGTAAAAAATTAGATGAAGACGCATTGGTACTAAAACCAAAAATAAAAAAAAGCAAAATTATTTGAATATGAATAAGTTTCATTTTAAATTTTATCATTTGAATGCCATTTTATAAGTACTTGTCGGTTCAGCTCAGAGAAATCTTGATCTTTTTAGTTTTAACAAGTTGACTCACAAAAATTTGTAATAAAGTGCCATAAATATTTCTCATGGCTTGCTAACCTGCTAGAATAGTTTAAATGAAAGGCAACCAGTTTATTATTATTATCTTTTCACTTTTACTTTTGACCTTAAGTAGTGGACTGCTATTTTATAAAAATTTATTTGCAATTGAGACTAATCAGCGAACCGGAAGAATGGATATAGATGAACTTCATTCAATTGATTTGAAAATAAATTCTACAATATCCATGCTTAGAAAAAACTTAAATGCCGATAGTTCCATTCTCGAGGATCAAATTGCCAGAGTGAAAGAATTACTAAACATTCTGGGTGATCTCAATAAGAGCAATGAGGATTTAAATAAAGCAATCATTAACATAAAGACGTATTTTGATAAAAAAATGGGTCAAATCTCAATATTTAATCATGCTTTGCAGGAATTAAAAGTTTCTACTCAAGCTTTAAACCCAACCTACTTTGAACTTGAAAAAAACAAGGTTAAATTTTCGCTTGATAAAAGAGATTTTTATCGAGAGTGCGTCGTTGATGCGCTTATGTACTTATCTTTTTCAAGTAATTTTTATGAAAATAAGTTAGTTGAGGATAGAAAAATTCTTGGTCAAATTTTAAATTATTCATCAAAGCCAAATCCTATTATTTTAAAATTTGCAAATCACATTGATGTTATTTTAAAAAGAACCAAAGAAATAGATTCGATCAGCGATACCTTTAATAAAGATAATTCGATCAGTGAAGACATTAACCTCATCAATCGACTTTACAACGAATCAATTGATGCAAAATCACAAAGTGGCGAAAATTTTTTGATAATGGTATTTTCAGCAATCTTTATTTATTTAATTGCCATTTTCATTGTAATCTTTAAAAAAATGACTTAAGAATTTTTTGAATAATTTTCTACAACTTTTTCATCAAAATAATTTACACTCATTCCAGCATCAACCAGCACCCCCGTGCCATTTATTCCTTTTGAAGCCGAACTTAATAAAAAAACCACGGCGTTTGCAACTTCTTCTGTTTTCAAGGCTTCTTTCCTCAAACACAATTGCTCAGCATAAAGATAATTTTCAATATATCCTGGAATTCCAGCAGAAGCTGATGTTTTTAAAGGGCCCGAGCAGACAGCATTAAAACGAACTCGTGAAAAAGTTGAAAATGATTTTGCTAAAAAAGCAACGCTTGAATCAAGGGAAGCTTTGATAGGTCCCATATATCCATAGTTGGTCGCTTTAGTATTAGAAATTGAAATAGTGACAACGGAAGCGTCAGATACCAGAGAATTTTTTAGAGAATGCGAAAGTGAAACAAGAGAAAAACAGGAAATATTAGTTGCTTGAAGGTAGTCTTTAAGCTTGGTTTCATGGAAAGGCTTTATACCTTCAGAATAGTTAGCAAATGCTATTGAATGAAGCATTCCATCCAATCTAATTTGCAAATCGATTAGAAGCTTTCCAAAATCATCAATCGCACTTTCAAGTTCAACATCTAAAATGAAAACCAATCTATCGGGAAAAAGTTTAACAACTTTGTCTTTATTATCCTGATTTTGAACTGTGAATATGACATCGGCCCCATTTTCAATTAATATTTTTGCGCAAAAATAGGCAACGGATTTTTTATTAGCTACACCAGTTATTAAAAATTTTTTGTTTTCTAGATTTAAAAAACTCATCTTAAACACTCGCAACTGTAAATTCTAAAACTAGAATAGTTTTACCTAAAACTTTTGTAGTTCCTTTCATATAATGAGCATTAGAAAGTGATTCCACAAGTTCAACCTCCATCAATAATTCATCCCCAGGGCGAACCATTGATTTAAATTTTGCATTTTGAACTCTAGTAACAACTCCAAGACCAGAGTCTTTTATTCCTGACATGAGAGCAGCACCTGACTGAAAGAGCGCTTCTTGCAAAAGGACACCAGGCATTATTGGGTTACCTGGAAAATGACCTTTAAAGAAATCTTCATGACCCGAAAGTTTTAAAGAAGTTTTAATCCATTTATCAGACCGATCAACAATTTTATCAACAAATAAAAATGGAGGTCTTTGTGGAATGAGATCAGTAATTTCTTGATTCATTATTTATCCTAACAATTTTTTAAAGTCCGCCGGCAATTTCTAGCGTTGCACCTGTTATATAGGAGGCTTCCTTGCTGGCCAAGAACAACACTGCTGAGGCAACTTCATCTACTCTACCAAAGCGTTTCATTGGAACATCCTTAATGTATTCCTTTCGCTGTTCCGGTGGAAGATCAGCAAGAAGATCTGTATCGATAAAACCCGGGCAAATATTGTTAACAGTAATTCCACGTTTGGCGACTTCTTTGGAAAGTGATTTAGATATTGCAATTTGCCCTGCTTTTGAAGCTGCATAATTTGCCTGCCCCGGCAATCCTAGTTTTCCACCGATGGAAGATATATTAATGATTCTGCCGTATCTATTTCCCATAAAATTTAATACCGCGTACTTGCTCATTAAAAAACTACCCGTAAGATTAGTTTCAATAACATCATTCCATTCGTCCAAGCTCATCATGGCCGTAACTTGATCTTTTCTAATTCCAGAATTATTTATCAAGATGTCTAATTTGGGATGCGTTGTATCTAGCATATGAAATAATTCTTTAACTGCATTCTCATCACGTACGTCGCATTTTTTTATTACTAAACGACTTTGAAATTCGGATAGTTCGTTAAGACAGTTTTGTGCAGCTTCATCATTGCCGGCATATGTCGCAATAACGGTAGCTCCTTCTTTTAAAAAAGCTTCTACGATACCTCGTCCTATGCCTCTGGTGCCACCAGTGACAATTGCCGTTTGATTATCAAATTTCATGGTTTTATCCTTTTGAACAATTGGATGCAATTCTAACTAGATAATAAATCTTTGAGAAGTTAAATTTTAAGGCAATTTAACAGCAGCGCCCCCTGTCGGAGCATTAATATAGGATAGAGCATTGGCTGCATTTACAGCTTTACCGGTAGACGTTTTTCCAGCAAGCCAAGCATAACTATCACCGCCATTTTTTATGGCATTTATAACCTGCTGGTAACCAAAATTGGGATTAAAAGCAAATAACATTGCAGCGACTCCAGAAACATTTGGAGTTGCCATTGAAGTCCCGCTAATAACGTTGTAAGTAGAGTTATTAAGCACTAAACTTGTTATGGAAAAATTAGATATATTAGTGCCATAAGACACATTTGTAGCATTGGAAGTTAGGTTAAATCCGATCGTCGTATTAGCACTAATGTAATTGCTAATATCATAACTGCGCCCTTCTCTACTTCCGTCAGATGAGCCAGTGAATTGCTCTAGCAGAGCTCCACTTGCGGTAGGATCACCTGTTGAAGTGCTAGCGCGCGCTCTGACAAAATCAGCATCAGCTTCGGTATCCCACATAATATAAAAATCTAAAATTGCAGTCGTGGCGCCAGAAAGATTAAAAGACTTCCAGATCCGATTGTCGGCATTATTAGAGTAAGAAGTAGAATTGCTGTGATTGTAATTGCTAGGACTAACCAGCGTATTAACATTCGTCCCAAAATTGAGAGATTTATATCCCCAACTTCCTGAAATATTCCATGGTGAAGTAGAGGCAAGACTTTCATTAATTGTTGTATGGGTTCCAGGCCATGGACTTACGATGTTGACACCAGGAGCGGCGACATCAACACTATTGGCTCCATAGTTGGAGAAATCTGCAAGGGTATATTTTTGATCAAGTGCAGCGATACATAAAATATTTTCCTGATTAAACTGGCAGGGATAAACTGGATTTGGAGTGGAGGTACTATCGACATCAGCACCGTCATTGCCGGCCGCCGCTACCACTAAGACTCCACTATTTTTTGCTCTTACGATGGCATCATTTTCAAGGGCATCGTATGAATCACCGCCAAGACTTAAGTTAATAACCTTTGCCCCATGAGTTCTAGCAAAATCAATTCCATTAATGATTGAATCTGAAGTTCCATTTCCACTCGCATCGAGAACTCTTATGGCCATTAATTTTACTTTCCAACAAACGCCAGTTGAACCGATTCCGTTATTGCCAATTGCTCCGATTGTTCCTGCAACGTGAGTGCCGTGTCCGTTTCTATCCATGGGATCATTTGTACTTGTTATGAAATCATATCCATGTTTAGGATAGCTCACCCCACCATCCCACATATTAGAAGATAGGTCTTGATGGTTATAATTAATTCCAGTATCTAAAACGGCTACAATCGTACTGCTACAATCAGTGATTGTGTCCCATGCTTTTTCCATTCTCATATCAAAACCAGATGTACCTGGGTTGTTGGTAATTAATTGAAAATCTGGGCCACCTAAACCTGCATTAGTGACTGTTTGGCCAGTATTTTTTAACCCCCATTCTTTGCTGTAAAATGGATCATTGGGAGAATTAGAAATTGAATAGATGTAATTGGGTTGAGCAAATTCAACTTCAGGATCTTGGCGTAAATCATTAATTGAAGTCTGTAAATCTTTATCATTTGAAATTTTAATTTTAGATAACCCAGATTGCATCAGTTTCTTAACTTGTAATGCTCCAATTTTTTCAATAGAGTTTTTTTGAGAAAGTGAACTCACATGACTTTTGTATTTTATGATAATTTCATTGGCAACATAACCTTTTCGTTTAATGTGTTCCGCAAAGACACAAGGACTTTTTATTAAATAAATAAGAGTCAATAAAGTTAATATTTTCTTCATGGTAAACTCACTGAAAATTCAGAAGAAGGCTCACTCGTTGTTCCGCCAGTTGCGCCATAGGAACTAATGTTGGAATAAGCTACAATTTTAAAATGATAACTTCCTACTAAAAAATTATTAAATGTAATTGAAGTTGGAGTATTTGCACCTGAGACATAAGGAACATTAACAAATGTTGCTGAGGGCGAAGTTGTATCAATTCCTGGTGATGTGCTATAGTAAACTCTATATCCACCACCCAGTTGATTCACACCTTTTTCTTTGTTTGTAAGCCAAGAAACTTGAATAACTGGTGCAGCACCCAAGTAATTGTAATTTGCAAGAGCATTGGAGCAGGAACTAACCCCAGCAATAGAAATTGATTTTGTATAAAATTGATAAACGCCACTACTTACTAGTGCAGTGATGGTGATATCCACACTCGATCCCGTTGCGACTGCACTTCCAACTGAAATTGAACAAGTTGAGTTAGTGTAAAGCCCTACCTCATCTCCAGGTGCAACTCCACCAGAAATTCGAAAAACAGGACGAGTTGCATAATTTGGCGAAGAAGAAGGAGTTATCAAAATAATCGATGTTGCAGAGCTGGGAATAACACCTGAAAAGGAGTAAGTGGCATTAAATCCAGAACAAGAACTGGTGCCTGCTGAGTTTGAACTTGAAGTATAAAATGAATAATTCCCAGGTGCCAATGCTGAAGATGTAACTTGTACGCTAGTTCCAGTGGCAAGAGTACTTCCTACTGAATGAATACAACTTGAATCAATAAAAAGCGAAATAGTTTCTCCTGATACAACTCCAGAAATTAAAAAAGTAGGCGTTGAAATGATTCCAGGAGATGAAACCGGATTATAAAGTGCGATAGCAGTTGCCCGAGTTGGAGCAATCCCCAAATAATTATAGGACAAATGAGTGGTGGAGCAATTGCTTGTTTTTAAGTTATTGGTAGAGTTAGTATAAAAACTATGGGCACCAACGGTTAATGAACTTATGGAAATGGACACAGATGTATTGGCGGCTAACTCAGACTTGACTAGAACACTGCATGCCGAATCAGAATAGACATTAATAGTTTCACCACTGACTACACCATTTATAGAAAATGAAATGGTAGAATTATTCCCTGGAGTACTCGCTGGACTCATAAGCGTAAAAGAAGTTCCAGTAGTTGGGGCTATGGGTTCATTTCCAGGTTGATTGATTGTGAAACCGCCACCTTTAACAATTGGTTCAGGCTTACAAGCTGCTATTAATAAAAATAATATAAAATAAATCTTCATTTAAAACTCTTAAAAATATAGTTTCATTCCCATGGATTGATAAAAATTATTATATGAAAAATTTGACTTAAAATCTTTGTGATTGCCAGCTTCTGCAAATTTTAAATTTCGAGTTCCTAAATATTCAAAGCCTAAATCTAAACATAGGCTAAAATGATGAGAAATTATGTATTCTACACCAATCTCTGCCAAAAAACTCGGATTTGCTGAAGTTAAATTAAATTCTCGATTTGAATCCGATAGAGTCGAGTTTTGGAATGAATAGCCCAACAAAGTGGCCCAGGATGTTTTAAAATTTACATTAAAAAAATATAAATTAAAAAATTTACGATAGCCTAAATAATAATTTTGAAAACTATCACTGTAAACCCAGCTCCCCGCTTGAGAAGTTGAAGTAGCAATATCATAAACTGATAATTGATCCGTTTTTTTTCCATAAATAGATTTGTATTTAAAAACAATATACTGCTTATCTTTGAACTTATATCCAACTCCGATAGTTATTGCGGAATTGGCATTATAACTATGTTTGGAAGTAGGAAGCCACTTGGATGCAGTAGTATTTGGTAAAACTAGATTGTAATCTTCAACCACCGGACTTCGATCAGGCAGAAATAAAAAACCTGCTTCCAATTCGACATAAAAAGTATTGTGCTTAACTTTTGGCGTGCTGATTTTATTATTGCTTTTTAATATTGCAAAATAATCAGTTGCATTGATCATACAATCTGAATCCGTAACATAGACTTTTTCAGACTGCTTGAATGCTACGAGCTTAGAGTTTTTAGACATGGACTTAATATTATAAGGCTTATCTAAAAAGTCTTTGTCTGAAACCGCTTGAAGATTTCCATTATTAAAAAACCTAATTGAACAATTTTTAGAAGAATTTAAATAATAAAAATCTTGCGAAAATACCTCGCTGATTAATAAAATAAAATAAATAGCGGAACACAAAATTTTTGCCATATCTGATTATCTGATGAATAGAAACTATATACAAGATGGATAAAAAGAAGCAGGAAAGCGTTGTTAATTTAAGCAGTTAAAAAGATAATGAGATTGCAATCTCATAGCAACTGACAAAAATAGTTCTCATCTAATTGCTTTATCTAAACGACTAAGATAATTATCTACTTCATGAGCTTGAATGACGCCGTAATTGGCTGCTCCTAGCCAACCAGACATAATGATTCCGACTGAGCCCGCGTGAAAAAGTCCATTTATTTCTTTATGCATGGACATGGATACTTCAAGACCTTCAAATTTGGTACCAAAGCTGGCACCTTGTTCATGAAGCGTATAGCGCTCTACTGTTAATGGAGTAGCAGCATCTACAAAATCAATTTTTGAACGAACGCCAGGAATAATTTTTTCAATTCCCGACAAAGATCGTTCAATCAAAAACGCTTTTCTTGCTTCATACTCTTGCGCAGTGAGGTTCTTCCAATCTTCGTATCGAGCATTTGATGAAGATACTATGGCAAATTTTGGTTCTAAGTGTGGGCGAGTATCTGGGTAATAAATTGAAAAAGTTTGACTCCCGATTTTTGGTGAAAGAATCAAATCAGTAGAAAAAGCAATGTCGTCAGACGTAAAAACTAAATCACCAACAAAAGGAATGGTTTCACCTTTTTTTATCCCCATGTAAACCTGGCACGATGATGTATTGAGACGAACTTTTTTGGCTTTATCTAAAAATTCAGATGAAAAATGATGATCTCCAACCATCTTGTGAATCGTTGTCTTTAAATTCGAATTAGAAACCACACTTCGACAATGAATTTGATAACCTTTGACAACCACTCCGGCAGTGCACTTATTTTCAATTAAGATTTTTTCAACTTTTGCCTGCAATTGTATATCGACGCCATTTTTTAAAAGTTCATCTTTCATAAGAGAAATCATTTGATCAGTTCCTCCTTGAAAAATATATACACCTTTGCTCATAAAATTTGAAAAAACAATACCATAACTTATCGCTGGATCTTCTAAGTTAGAGCCATTAGCGTAAACAATGGGCTCAAGTAAAAAGCGAGTTATGTCGTTTCTACCTGGAAAATATTTTTCAAATAATTCTCCATTGTTTATCTGAGAATTGTCGTAAAAATTCATGTTGGCAAGTTCACTAAAAAAAGCTTCTACAACCTCTAAAGAAACGCCAAAATTCTGATTGAGCACTTTGATAAAATGCTCTTTAGTAAAATCAGTTTCAACTTGAAACTGGGGATTGATATAGCGAACGGACTTTAGTTGATGGATTTTATCAGCAATTTCTTTGTTCCAATATTTGCGACAAGTTTTTATCATACCTGCTGGAAAACCATGAAGAGAAACATCGAAAATGTGTTCACCGTCTTTTCTTTTAAACCAAGTGGCAAAGCCCCCTAGTTTATTATGAGATTCAAGTAAAAGGACACTTCTGCCATCGCGGGCCATTTTATTGGCCAAAGTCATTCCGGCCAGACCTGCACCAATAACTATGACATCATAAGACTTTTCAATTTTTTGTTTTGAAGAATAAAGCATATTAGTTTTTTGGTGAAACCTTAAAAATGGCAGAGCCATATTCTGAATTATCTTGAGCATTAACGACTATACAATAAAAGACGATATCTCCTTTGTCGTTGAAGTCTATCTCGCCTCCAAAACCAGGATAATTAGGATTAGATAAAATTTTACCTTCACCTAAATCTGTCATGACAACATCACCTTCACCAATTATTTTTTTGATTTGATTTTCATCAGCAAGATAAAGTCCACGGTTTCCATTCATATCTTTTGCTCTAAAAAGAATTTTTCCAGAATCATTAACTTTTGAAGAAAACATTTCCAATTCAAAAATTTGATTTTCTCCCTCCTTCGCAATGGTCTTTAGTTGATTGTCTTTAAAGAGAACTATCGCCTTTTTAGAATCAGCGAGTGTTGCCATGAAGGATATATAACCATTATGTGAAAGCGAGACGGAGTTGCCAAAACTTATAAAATCAGACTTTTGATCAACATCTCGATCAACTGCTATCAACTGATATTTACTCTCTTGACCTTTTGGTCCAGCGAGGATGTTAGGAGACCATAAAACAATTGAATCTGGATTATTTTCATCCCATTGTCCTTTTTCTCCAAAGCGAGCTTTAAATGCAACTTGTCCTTGAAGATTTGCTGCTGGTTTAAAAAGATAAGAAGCCTTTAGACCTAGAGTATCTGTTCCTTCAGCTATAATTTTTAACAATTTGGAACCAGTATACTCATAAATAAGTCGATCATTTGAATCATTAGTGGCCCTAAAAAATATATGATTATTGTCCTGAACAAGTGGATAGGTATAATGTTGAATTTTTAGATTAACTGGATCTAGAACTTGTTCAACTTTTTGAGTTTGCATTTCAAATAAAAATAATCCATCAGTAACTCCTTCATCAAAAAGATTAAAAGCAATGTAACCTGTATCATTGATAGAAGGATCAGTAATAAATCTAGCATCAGGAGCCGTGTAAATTATTTTGCCAGACTTTTCTTTTGACGATTTTACCCAAAGCGCTTGATTATTTACGCCCTCAACGGCCATGACTTTAAATGCGATATCACCATTATTATTAATGACAGGTGAAGTATTATCTAAAAAAGACATCGGAGGTAAGTTAAAGCCATCATTAATATTGGCGCGTGCTAAAATTTCAGCAGGATTATAATCAGGTAATGTTGCCAATAAAAAATTTGACCAAAAGATCGTAGCTAATATTATCAGTAAACGAAACATGCTAAATTCCTTTTTCATTTCTAAGTAAAGTCATCGCAACTCTAACACCATCAACAGCTGCGGAAGTTATTCCTCCAGCATGACCTGCACCTTCTCCACATGGATAAAGTCCAGAATGACTAGTGGATTCTAACGATTCTTTATCACGAACAATTGTTACGGGAGCACTTGTCCTAGTTTCAGGTGCAATCAATAATGCGTTATCTGAAACAAATCCTTTTAGGCTTTCATCAAATTTTAGCAGAGCATTCTCTAAATGTTTAGTCACAAATGATGGTAATATATCTCTGATTGAAGCTTTTACAATACCTGAAGGAGTAGATGTTTTGATTTTATCTAATTGCGGATTGAGTCGATTTTCCATGAATTCTTTAAGAGTTTGAGAGGGCAATTCTTTACCGCTGGCCAAAGACTTGGAAACTTCAAATGCTTTTGACTCAATTTGATGTTGAAAATCTAGTCCTGCTAAAAGATTTTCTTGGGCAAAATCTTCGCCCGCCTTCACACTGACTACCAGCGCAGCATTGGACCATCGAGAATTTCTTGCGTAATTGCTCATGCCATTTACCACAATTGCGTTAGCTTCAGTGCCAGAAGAAAGCACGTACCCACCAGGACACATGCAAAAACTATAGGTACCCTTTTTAGTTTTAGCATCTTCGTAACTTAATCGATAACGAGCGGCACCTAAGTCAAGTCCAGCAAATTTTCCATATTGAATTGAATCAATTAATTCTCTTGGATGTTCAATTCTCACTCCGACCGCAAAATCTTTTTGCTTCATCTCGACACCGATATGATGCAAGTGTCGATACATTTCTTGAGCAGAGTGACCTGTTGCAAGTACGACATATTTAGAAAAAAGCTTTTCACCATTATTTAACTCAACGCCGACAACTTTACCGCTATCAACAATCAATCTATCCACTCGGGTATTATAACGAACAACGCAACCTTTTGCGCGAAGATACTCAGTCATCTGATTAATTAGCGCACGAATCTTATTTGAACCCAAGTGGGGATTTGAGATATATGCCGTTTCTTTGGGAGCACCAAAATCCACGAAGCGATTCATGACATATTGAACGAAAGGAGATTTTATTCGAGTGATAAGTTTTCCATCAGAAAATAACCCTGCCCCTCCTTCACCGTAACAAACATTATTGTTATCATCGAATTGTCCGTATCTCCAAAATTTAGCAATATGAATCATTCGAGAGTGTGCTCGATCGCCTCTTTCAATCACAACGCTAGAAACACCATAATCTGCTAGTCTTAGAGCGCAAAATAAGCCTGCAGGACCGGCCCCTATAATAATTGGCTTATGGTCAAATTCTCCTACTTGAGGGCACACTTCTCTCAATGCCTCAAACTGTTCTCCGGGTGACAATAATTCAACATAATAGGTGTATCTGGGAATTTTACCGCGATTAGCACCGCGAGCATCTAAGGCTTGATTAAGGATTCTAAAATCGCAAATTTCTGGATGATGTTGATCCAAATATTCGTTGATATCTTGATTATACTCGAGTGTGAATTGTATTTTTTTGGTCATCTGTTTTACTTTAAATATTCTAAGTATAAAGTTTAACCAAAATATGCCAAAATTTCTAGTAAATAGGACTACAGGAGAAGGCTAAAAATGAGTAACTCTCTCAATGTTTCAATGATCGTCATAGGCGATGAAATTTTAAATGGCAGAACAACTGATTTAAATGGAAGCTGGCTCTCTAAATTTTTATTTAAAAAAGGCCTTAACTTAAAGTCCTTAAGATTCATACGAGATGATTCTAAAGAAATAGATCAAGCGTTAAAACTATCACTAAATGAAAGTGAAATTGTCATCACCTCTGGTGGAATTGGTCCGACGATTGATGATAAAACAAAAAACGCCTTAGCTTCATTTTTTGGCAAACGGATTACCGAAAGAGAAGATGTTGCGAGAATTGTGACCCAAAATTATGTTCAATTTGGAAGAAGTTGGACTCCAGATCACAATCACTACCATTTTTTTCCGGAGGAATTTATTGCTACAAACAATCCTCGTGGTCTAGCTCCAGGACTTGTCTTTTTTGAACAGTCTTTAAATAAACTCATAATGGCAGGACCTGGAGTTCCTCGAGAATTTACCGAAATTGTTGAATTAGAATTTTTTCCTATAATAAAGAAATATTTTAACAATCAATTCAAAGAAAATTATCAAACGGTAATTAGAACTAAGGGAGTACCGGAAGAAAAAATTTTTTTTGAACTCTGCCCCACTCTTTGGCAAGACTTAGAAGCATTTGGAAAAGTTAGTTCTCTGCCTCACACCATTGGAATTGATATTGTTGTCAGCTATCATGGCAGCGAAAGCATTCATTTAGAAAATCAGCAACAAATAAAAAATTTTATTGAGAACTCACTTCTTGCTCAGTATGTTTGGCAATATGGAAATAACTCCCTTAACGAATTAATCCTTGCAAGCTCACGATTGCGAAATAAAACTTTTTCAATTGCTGAATCTTGCACTGGAGGATTAACCTCTTCAAAGATTACAGATCTCTCTGGCTCATCTCAGTTTTACATGGGAGGTGTCATTACTTATTCAAATCAAGCCAAAATAGACTTACTCGGTGTAAGCCCTCAGACTCTAGAAGTTCACGGAGCAGTCAGTGCTGAAGTCGCCAAACAAATGGCAGAAGGAGTAAGGAAAAAATTTAAAACAGATTACGCTATTTCCATAACAGGAATAGCTGGACCAACTGGACAGACCAAAGACAAACCCCTTGGATTGGTCTATATCGGATTTGCAAATGAGCTTCACAGCGGAGCAAAAATGTTTCAAATGCCCGGAGATCGCATAAGAAGAAAAGAGCGATTCTCTGATACTGCTTTATTAATATTGTTAGAAATGATAAATGAAAAATTAGATCAATGATCTAGTAATTTTTTACTTTTAATTTCAGAAACTGCAGCATTTTTTAATTCTTCAAGATCGCTCTCGTTCATGCTTGCAAGGGCCCTTTTCGCATCTTGTGCTTCTTCTGGCTTAATTCTTCCACTACTAACTAAATTATCAACCATGCTTTCGATTTGCTTTTTTTCAAGTTTCACAGAACCCAACATTTGATCCATCGTTTTGTATTCTGTTTCGGCATCATCCTGGGCCAGGCTGATAAACGAAGCACTCGTCATAAAAAACAAAAAGCCAAAAGAATAAAGATTGATTTTCATGTCTATCAACTCCCCAGCTGTAACACAAGATACCTGACTATCATTATCGGTCTTTGATTGATATTTCTTAAATTCGTTCTTGAAAAATTGACTTCAATTTTATAATTTCAATAACCTTCCCATATACTCTGTTAAATTCATTTCCTAAGGTTTGCCTTATAAAATAGGCATAGTTAACTACAATTGTTTTTAATCTCCATTATCTAAGCACTTGAAAGACAACCAGCTCAATCGATTAAAATATTCCCCCCATGAACAGACAGTAAAATAAAATCAATAAAACGCTTTTATATTCCGATAGATGAGTTGCCTCAATATCAGGGATTGAAAGAGTAAGGCATATGAATACTAAAAAAAAATTCAAGGTGATTTTTTTTAAGTCATTATCAACAACGATAATGTTGACGATGATCTTCGTCGTACAATCTTGCATCCAAGCGCCTTCAAATACTAGGCGTGCACTTCTTAGCAGTTCTTCATCTACAACACCAACCAAAGCTTCGCCAAACTTACCGGATTTTACTGAGGGAAATAATTTTGTTCAAAACGGTGGAACTGTTTTTTCTTCTTCTATCTTGCTTGATATAGGCTTCACAGACTCGTTTCAACTAAGAGGCAAAGATGTAGATAATTATATTCGTAAGAATGGAACTCAAAATATTTCATGTTTAACAGCTCGTTTTACTGATAACACCGTAAATCAAATAAACATTCTGGCGGCAATTGCCCACTCCGTTTACAATTTCACCAATCAAACACTAGAATATTATTATAGCGTATCCCCCAGCGATGAAGTCACGAACAAAAACTTTTGTCAAAAATCTGGCTTAATAAATAGTCTCTTTGCCTTGAATCCTGCGCTCACTCCCAAATTCAAATTTTCAGATTTATGCCCATCTGGTCTATGTGTCAGTTCATATTTTACTAGCCAACCATTACAACTTTTTTCTCAAACCGGAACTCTGCTCTCTCAAGTTACAACTACACAACTTAACTACACACTTTCTAATAAACCAAATATTTCATCACCCATTGGCAACGCATGCACAACGGGTAATGAATGCAAGGCTCAGGGTTATGATTGCTGCTCTTTAGGTCAATGTGTAAAAGATTTAACTCTTAAACCAGGAGTCGATCCGAGTTCAGCCAATTACATACAAGCACTCCAAGATATTTTAAATAACCCAAGCCATGTTTATAATTATCCTCAATATTATTTTATTTGTTCTACGACGGTAGTTTTACCTAGTAATCCAACAACACCGACGAGTCCTAGTAATGACGCCGTCACTAGATTAAAAAATCTTGCTGATCTTTATAATTGTACAACTAAAATCGAAGGTGAATTAGGTATATGTACAAAAACTATTTCAAATCCAATCGTCAATTCAACTTATAGTGCAGGAAGAGATGACAAAAGTTTTTCTGGTACCTACACCAACTTACCATCTAACAGCTATACCCCAACAGAAAAAGAAGAACTAAGTAGCATTGAAGAGGTTTCATATGGGGAAGTTATTTTGTTTAAATATGATCAAATACTTTCTGATGCGATTATTAGACCAGACCCATTGGTCGTTTCGAACTATCTAACTCTCAATGGTCATCATAATGATGATAGTGCATCCGGAACTAGTGTCACATTAACTGATCTATCTGTTCCCGGAGTCGTGTCAAAAGATCTCGTCATTAAATATAGAACGGACGCTAGTTGCGTTCAAATAAATAGCCTTCTAGGAAAGTGTGAAAAATACTATATTCAGGGCCAGCAAAAAAGTGGAGATACTCTTGCACAAAATAGAAGAGGTCGAGTAACAGATCATTACCCAGCATCTAATATATTCAAGCTCCCTATTTACGCCAGCACTGATAAAACCATCAGAGTAGAAGTCGATGGAATTCTTCAAAAGCAAGATTCAGATTGGCAATTAAATGCAACAAGTCCAGCTAGTATCGAGTTTTTTTCTTCAAATAATGGCTTAAAAGTTTTCGATTCTCAAAAAGTAAAAATAACTTTTTTTGTTGATCTTAATGTAAATCATGTCATGGATTCAAAGCTTGAAGCTCTTGCTAAAATTCAACAAATTTGTCACTGCGCAACTCTTGATTGCTCGCTTGCGCCAGTAAAAAATCCACTTGGCCAAATCAATGACTACTCTTGCGTCTATCCTGACCCCAATCCCATTGAGCCTCCAGTATCTCAAAAGATATACTTAAGCTCCAAAAATGTTCCAGTAAGATATTTTGATACAACTGGCTCATCTAAACCAGCTGTTACAGGAGACACTCTTGCTCAAGAAGGAATTGCCTTTTTATATCGAAAAGATAATCTACTAAATCCCAACAATATGCCAGACATTACCAACAATGTTTTTGGTGAAGATAATTATGTTGGCTTTAACGAAATATATGGCTCACTATCTTATACAAATAGTTCTGCAAAACCTGCAAAAGAAATAAGTGTCGCCAAAGGTAAAACTTACGACATATACGTTGATGGTGGTACTTATTCTAATTGCGTTCAGTGTGGAAACGACTACAACTCACAATTAACAAAACTTTTTCCATTAACTCAGTTTGCTGGTGGAATTGTTCCTCTTCAATCTAGAACTGACCGCAATCAATCAAACGGTATTTCCGCAGACGATTTAAGTTTTGGCCGCGCCTGCCTTGTACCAGCGTCTATGATCCCATTTTCTCATGCCATTTCATCGGATCCACAAGAACAACGACAAAATAGATTACGCGCCCAACATTTGTTATATGCCAATGGGTATCAACACGATTGGTACGGCTTTGACTACGGAGCAGTTATAGGATCATTTGATGGAGTGAGATGGTTTGCCATTGGAACAAATAGAAGAATAAAAGCAGACTCCAATAAACTCTTCATTGCAGTCAATGGTCCTTTTGGAGATCTAGCACTTGAAAGTACTTTTGCAGTTACTATTAATGACGCTGCTCTAAATCCAGTTGGAACCAATATGGTGACTAGTGATATAGAATCTGACGGAGCTCAATGCCAGAAGTTTCATCAATGCACGACTGATAATGATTGTGCCACAACCCTGGGCTGGGACTACACTTGTTCAAGTGTAAATGACATCACAACCTCATGGCCTAGATTTGATGATAACTCAAAAGAAATCCCAGATGCGATGAGAGATGACAATCGATTCATAAGTATACTTGGACTATCAACAACCGGAAAAAGATGTGTCTATAGGGGGAGAGGCTCAGCCTGCACTCAAAATTACGAGGCGATTAATATCAATTCAACTTTTAATCAGGCCCAATCTCCGGCGTTACATACCTGTAGTACAAATAACTATTGCCAATCTTTATACAGCAACAGCGCTTTGACTGCAAAATTCAATAATCGAATTTCTCGATATGGAAAAGTTAGATCCGATCCTGATTCAGACAGTTATGGTCTAGGTACTAAAGTTCCGGGTAGACCTATGGAATACAACGCTGTTGAAACGATCCGCTCTGAAACGGCAAGAAATTTAAACAGCAATAAAATCGCTGGGCTTTGCATTCCAGGAAGAGATCCTGAAAGCACCAGCTTTATCAATCAAAACACAAATCAGCCTGCCAATGAATTTTTAGGTGATAAAATTTTAGGCATGGGAATGACTTATAAAAAAAGTACAGTGCTTCCGGTTTCAACATACCTGGCTTCGTGTCCCGTTTTTGATGATACAAAAAATTATTTTTACGCAAGTACTTCTTCGTCTCCAAGCTCTGCCAATGCGGCCAACAATGCATTGATCATAAATTCATCTGCCCAGGCGATTTCAACCAATGCACTCAATATCTTTAACTCCATCTTTTCCAATAAAGGACTTAACTTTGGTCTTTATTCTAATAATACTTCCGTTATAAAGTCTCAAACTTTTACTGAAAATCGATGTATGCGAGCTCCCGGAGCAAGTTGCTTTAGTGACCTAGACTGTGCTCCATCAATAACTCTGGCGAATCGAATAAAAATGATTACTGCTGGAGATACTAGCTTGGTTAATATTCTCAATTCATATGAAATTAAATTTTGGCAAGAAGAACTCATTTGTTCACAAGTTACGCCCAAGAGTGATCCAACTTATACCTCTGCAAATAATCGTTGCTGTCGCGACGTAGGTAAAATCATTTCGCTACCCTCTGCAGACGCGAGTAACCTTTTAGAAATGACTAAAATAGCTGGTGTTGAGCTCGCAATGAATGATAAAAATCGCTACTCTAGGTTGGCAACGCTTATCAAAGATCAAAAAACGGATCCTCTCAATTTTCCTGCGTTACAAGTAGCTGCTAAAAATCAATGTTCATTGGCCGGTGGTTGCGCCACTTCAACAATTTTACCCAATCAATTTAAAACCTTTTCTGCCTTTGCAGAACGAACCAGTTGTTCGGGAGATTGGGTTCGTATCTTTTTGGATAAAACTCATAAATGGGATAAAGTACGTTTTCAATCTTTCAATCCTGAAATGTTTAGATGTATGAACTGGCTTCCAAGTAACTCTGGTTGGTCATGCTCTGGACTTGAACAAGATGATCCTAGCTGCTCATTGTTGCAGACTTCTCCATACTCAGGTAAAGCAAAAGCAATCTTTAGCTATCTTGGTCGATTAGAACTTATGGGAATTCCCCAAATTGCCATGGAATCAGGTGAATTTTTTAATGACTCTACTGAAGGAGACTTGTCCTGTAGATCCTATCCCACTAATCAAAATGGATGTTATCCAGGCCATCCCGACCCAGCGTCATGTACGCCAGTAAATCCTGACTCCACTAAATATGCATACCCAACTCAACTTTTCACAAATACAGCGGTTGCTGAATATCAAGATGCTAACGGAAAAAAATTATTTTCTGGAGTTGATAAAGATAATTTTCAAAATATGAAACAAATTTTTTCATCAGACGAAGTCATTGGCTGTTATCCTGCAGGCACAACCATGGCAGTCGGTGCAGATGCGAGTTTATGTTGTACAGGATTTATCAATGCTCAAAATAATAAATGTCAATTGCAAGATTTTATAGATGTCAGTGTTTACACTAACCGCTATGTTTCTTCAGAAGCTAAAAAATTATCTCCGGCACTTTTTGACTCGTCAGGATTTATTAAAGATCCATCATATGTGGCCCAATTAGCTTGTGAAAAAAGAATGTGTGCATCTGGTAAATTAGCCTATGGAGTGCTCATTTCTAAATTAAAAACACCAGGACAAGAAACAATTCAACAAAAATACTTCCGATTCTTAGAAAATAGTTCCATCGATGATGACAATGGATTGCTAACACTTTTTAATAACGGATTAAAACTAAATACCCATGCTTACTGTTACCCTACCGGAAGTTCATCCGGAAACTCACAAGATCTCACCATTATTAGTTGTGGCAATTAGAGTCCTTTACATTCATTAAGAATTTTTTCATAATTTATCTTAATAAAAACAATTAACGGGATTATTCATGGAAGCACTTATAACTGCAGTTATTCTAGGTTTAATTGAAGGACTAACTGAATTTCTACCAGTTTCATCTACTGGTCATCTCATCATAGTAAGTGATCTTTTACATCTCAATCAAGAAAAATATGCTTCTTTTAATATTATAATTCAACTAGGTGCTATCTTGGCGGTAGTTTATCTTTATCATAAAAAATTTTTAGATTTATGTAATGCAAATTCAATTAAAAATTTACCAAGAACATTTCAACAAAAAAAATTAAATCTTATTCATATTGGTATTGCAATTATTCCAGCCCTTGCCATCGGATTTGTCTCAAGACATTTTATAAAAACTCATCTTTTTAATCCTCATGTGGTTGTTAAATCCCTTATTGTGGTTGGTGTGATAATGATCATCGTTGAAAAAATTAAACCTAAAGCTCAAGTCAGTGATGTCGATGAAATCACCTACAAAGATGCTTTCATTATCGGTCTTGGTCAGTGTTGGGCACTTATTCCCGGAGTTTCTCGTTCGGGAGCCACTATGCTTACCGCCATGATGAGAAAAATTGATGTAAAAACATCTGCCGATTTTTCATTTCTTATTTCAGTTCCAGTCATCACTATTGCAACTGTTTATGAATTTTTAAAGGTCTATAGAAGCTTTAACGCTGCCGACTCCCTTCAACTGTTTGCTGGGTTTGTCGTCTCATTTCTAGTGGCCGTAGCCGCAGTAAAAGGCTTTTTGACCATTTTAAAGAAGTTGAGTCTTACCCCGTTTGCCCTCTACCGAATTGCACTTGGATTGATTTACTACTTTTTCTGGCTTCGATAGGTCTTCTTGAAAAGTGCCCACAATTTAAGGCAATTTATAGTTTATAAATCTCAACTATTATTTTTAACAACCAAAAGCTAACCCCCCAAAATCAAAGTCTTCCTCTTGGAAACATTTACTAAGCAACCTCTGCCCTGAAAAAAGGGAATTGATTAATTAAATCAGGTATTAAAATAACCATTAGTATTACTGTTTTTAATTATTAAACCGAAAAGACTAAGGATTAGTTTTCAAACGAATGGATTATAAAATGAAAAAAAGATTAACACTCTTAAAGTTGGTAAAAGCCGTCATACTTCAATTGACAATCGTTTCGCTTTTACAAAACCCATTTTTAGATCAAGCCTTTGCCGCCGATAATGATAAAAAATCCAGCGATATTACCGCTAAAGATATTTTTACATTAGCTGATGGTGCTCTAAATTTTTACGGAAAATATTTAGGTCAAAAGCAACAGATGATTCAGCAGCAAATTTCAGCTGCTAATAATCAAAAACTCATGAATCAAATGAGTCCTAATTGCAAAAAACCAGACGGAACGCCTTGCTACGCCACCTCGGGCAAATTTTTTCCAGAATGTTCTCTTCCAGCATCTATGTCCATGATGCCACAAAATGTATGCTCCAACGCTACCCCTGATCCAAGTCAGATAAGTTCGATGATCACCTATGAAGCCATTTCAGAGAGCTGGTCTAATTATTATGAACAAAGTATGAATCGCGCTTCAAATGCCGCTGCTCCAACTGGTTTAAGATGTTTAGAAGACAAGCAAAAAGCATTGGATTCTCAGATCACGGAGATGAGCAATTCACTGCAAAGACTTAAAGACCGTCTTAATCAAGACAAACAAATTTTTAGAGATAATAACAAAAAGCTTCTTGAGGATATGAATGCGGCTAACGCTGAACTTTTTGGTACAAATAAGGGTGACCTGAAAAATAAAACGACAGACTTTGCAAAATTCTTTTCTCAAAGTTGTCAGTCTGTTATTGGAAAGGACGTTCTAAAATCGGCAAGCAAAGACGGTCTAAATGGTATTTTTCAAAACTTAACAACTGTCAATAAAGCGGCAGGTGATTTTAATTTGAATAAAGCCTCAATTGAAAATGATATCCGCAATGAAACCAACAAAATCGCAGAGACCATTGCAAAAAATGGTGTTGGAGATTTCTTGACCAATGGGTATATTGCTCAAAACAATGAAAACTTCAAAACGTTTGGTGCCATCTCTGATCAACTAGTAAAACAAAAAAAGGAATTTGAAACAGCGAAAGCAAGAATTGATAAAACGTTAAGCGAAGTCGGTTACACACCTCCAGCTCTTGATAAATCTTTTTCAGTAGATCTTGAAGATTTTATGGCAGGCTCCAATGAGTTCTTTAAGAAAAAATACATTAACGATTGTGTTACTGGAGCAGATAAAGGTATCGCTATTCCTGTCGATGATGTGCTGAAATCTCTTCAGCAAAAAAGCACAGGGAGTCAGGGGACGGCACGCAATGATTATCGAGTTGCCTTAAAAAAGATACTTGATTCAGATGCTATGATCGAAGACAAAATGCAAGAAATCAAAGCGCTTGAAGGAAGTTTCCCTGACATCACACTTACCTACAAGGACAGTACTCAAAAACGCATTACCGAAACGCCCTATGGTCTTTTTATGAAGACCATTTCTAAGTGCGAGCAACGTTTTTCTCAAGATGATACTTTTACCGCAGGTGGAGCTAAGGGAACGACTAGTGTTTCTTATCAAAAGAAAGTTGATCGGGCCAAGTCAGCTCTGCAAGAACTTAAAAATTTAAGTGATGGCTTTTCTTCTAAAATAACTCAGTCTATTTTGTCACAAGTATTAGATTGCGGCGGTTCAACTCCGAAATCAGGAAATTGTAATGAGACAAGTTTAGATACAAGTAAAAGCAATTTCTGTATAGCTTCAGGTGCTCAGTGTGCAAACGAAATTCAAGGCTGCTATGCTGAAGCAAATTCTCAAGTTCAAACGAGAAAAACAAAAATGGAAAATTTGGCAAAAGCTTTTAATACCAACGTGGCTTCAATGATTGCGCGCTCAAATGCACTGTACGAACAGCAAAAATCTGCCGTTACTAACATGACAAAGTTAATTCAAAGTAGATTTCCAGGAACAAATTTCAACATTCCTGAAGATATGTTTGTCAAAATGCCAGAACTTAAAAAAGACACCTACGGTGTTGAAATGGCCGCTGATGGCAATCTTGCATCCTTTCTCGATGGTGCAGATTCGATGCCTAATAAAATTGATAAGCTAAAAGAAATGTTTAAACTTCAAAAAGATGAAGTTGATAATTCCATCAAAGACTATATTGCCCTACAAGAACGAGCAATGAACGATCAAAAAGCCAAGTGGGATAAATTGGCCGGTCAATGTAAAAACTTCATCAATCAATCATCTGCAGAAATTGCTAAAATGAATGCTGAAGGACAAAAAAGACAAGCGGAAGAAGATAAAAACGTCGCAAAGTTTTGCAAAAAATATAACAGCATTTCACAAAACCCTGTAGGGGGTTGCTCTAAAGCAAAAGATTTAGCTGAAATTTCTGATTCCATATCCACAAGGATAACTGGAAGCGCTTCAACTCTTGCCGAACAGTATGCCTCAGCTTGCGATGGCTTTATGAACGAAAAAAACAATTCTGCCGATAGAGACTGCAGTGAACTAGAAGGAAAAGATAAGGCATTATGCAATCAGCAAGTAAAAGCGGCTTTAGGGAAAAACAAAAAAACTAAAGAACCAAAGTTATCTGAATTTTGTAAAGGCGAAACTTCTGATAAAGACTTTATCGCTAATGTCGTCAAAAAATATTTTCCTAACAATGCCAAAGAGTCACTTAAAGATATCGAAACTTTAGATGATGTTATCGCCAAAATTGCTGAAAAAAATATCGTCGACAATGATTTTTTCAGTGACATAAAAGACTATGTCTCCAAGGTAAAACCGGAGGGAGGTGCAGTATGTCTCAAAATAAAAACCAGAATTGGTGATTCAACTTCTGCCGATGATAAAAAATCAGCGGAAGAACTCAAGACCATTTTAGTAGATGACTTAAGTGATTTGAACTCCGCAGAAGACCCTAGATCTGATAGTTCCAAGGTAGCTGAGTTAAAAAAGATCGGTCAACAAATGAATGGTGCCTGTGATTCCCAAAGCAATAGTGCTTTATCCAAAAATGCTCCGGGATTATTTGATTTACCGTCAGGCTTTGACCAAAAAGTTTTAGGAACAGCAAGGTAAGATAGTTAATGGTGATAAAAAGAAACAATTCAACTTGTCTTGTAAGCGTAGCGGTTTTCACTGCGACTCTTTTTTCATCATGTGTCCCAAGTGTGGGATCAAATATGCGCTCGCGCGAGAGCTCTGGTCTATCATCTGGATCATCAAATGTAGCTATTTATCAAGGGAAAATTCTAGCCGATAACCCCATAATACTTTCAAAAAATAGCGAGCTGCCCGATACTTTTGATCTCAACAAACTTATGTCTACGGCCACCATAACCACTAATTCTTTTTTAAAAGGAAATGAGTCTTGCTTTGGACTTAATTACTGCTTTGAAGTTAGACAAAACAAGGATGCTCCATCCGCTCTACAGACCGTTGATGGCAAATGGGCCTTTAATGCAAATACGCCCGAGTTTTTACAAGTAAATACTTTCTATCACCTCAATTCAATTTCAGATATGTTTTATAAAAACCTGACTTCGCTTTTCTTTTCAGCTTACGATGGCGCCAATAACACTCAATATGATACTGCTATTCCCCTAGACCTAAAAGATAGTATTACCCAAAAATATAAAATGGGTGGTTCTCCATTAATTGCCTATGCCGATTGCGATCAACCAGATAATGCCTATTTTGATCGTGCTACTCAGACCCTTTGCTTTGGCTATATAAATGCTCATCCCAACGTAAAGTGGGCACAAGATAGTTCGGCGATTTACCATGAAACTGGTCACTTCTTTCAAAAATTGCAACTAAACTTTAGAAATTTCGCTGACGGAACAATCTTGCAAAAATCAGATATGGGAAATATTTATTATGATGAGGCAGGTTCCATTGGAGAAGGACTTTCTGATTTTTATAGTTTTTATGTAAATGGTCGAACTCATTTTTCAGAATGGGGCGCCGGAAGATTTTTACAAGCGTCTAGACCCATGATTGAAAGTGACCCCCTACATGCGCCAGGTCTTGGCACTGATGTAGATAAACGGCTTAGCTATCCTCAATACATTGACTATAATCCAAATAATCCTTCTATACCCTCGGAAGATATTCACTTATCTGGAATGATCATCTCCCATTATTTAGTAGCGCTAGTTCAGGACTTACAGGATAAATGCAATCTAACTAAACGCGAATCAAGTGATTATGTAGTTCAACTCATTAGCGAAAGCTTGGCGGAATTAGGTGATTTAACAACTAAAGGAACAGAAAGAAATACCTCAGGAAGTCCAAAAATAAATTTAAGTAAGCTCTATGCCAGCGATTGGTTTAATAAAGTTAATCCCATCAACTTTCGCTCCTTTACTCAAACCTTTGCCAAAAATTTAAAAAATACGGTAAACATAAATCACTGTAGCGGAGCAACTTATACCAATGATCAACTTGAATCTCTCATTGATCAATATGGTCTTTTACTTTTTAGAACATATAATGAAAATAGAAATTTATTAACTGGAGTTAATACTCCAGTAAATCCGATCAATCGCAAGAAGTCTCAACTCATATCAAAAGATCAAATCATTTTGGATCCAACTCCCAATGCTAGTATTGCCTTTGTTATAGATAATAAAGATCAAATTAAAGAAGGAATTAATTCTTTGCAATCCATAGGAACAATCGGTTCACTCTCCCCTCAAACTCCAAGTGATTTAGGTTTTAATAACAATAATGGTAAAATTTCTCCAGGCGAAGTTGTTGCTCTCGCACTTAACCTCTACAATAAATCAAATTCTACAATTGGAGGAGTCCAAGTCCTTGCCAATGATTGGAATCAAGCCGATGCAACCGGTAAGCCTTGCCAATTTGACTCAAAATTAACCAACGATACATGGCCTCTTAAGTCAGAAGGTGGAGTTCCTTGTAGCGATATCAAAGCAGATGCATCCTCTAACTTCGCTCCTGTTTGTTTTATGCAATTAAATGAAGCCACTGCTACAAAATGGGTTTCTCAAAAAGAATTTAGAAACAAAATGGCGCTCGATAATTCTTTTTGTCTAGATAGTACAGATGATAAGGACTGCTTTATAAGGGCGATAAAAGGGGCAGACCAAGCCTATTTTTCTAAAATTAATCCAACTTCAACATGGGGAAAAACGCTTGCAGATCCAACAACGGGAAAAGCTCCTTCGTTGTATTGGGGAAATTTAATGCTATTTGAAATTTCTAAACACATTCCGCCTGGAACAGTCATTGATTGCCGGATGAGAGTACGCTTTACTAATTGTGAAGATTGTTATCACGACAAAGACAAGAATAATAATGACTTTAAAGACTCTGAGTATAATGGGCCGAAGCCATTTAAGATTATCCATTTGCAAATACCGATTACAGATTAAAATATGAAGAAATTTTGGCTTTTTTCAATTTCAGTCCTGATTGCTTTTACTATAGAAATCTACAGTAAAAAAGCGAACAATTTCTTTGTGAGTAAAAATAAAAATCAATGGAAGACATTTGAAAAAAATTCAAACCAAGAAATTATTTCTCATAAAACAACCAATATAGAAATGCAGGAAGCCCATATTCCAACAACTAAACGCGCTATTGCCCAAGAACAAAAGCCTGAAAAAGACCTCTCCGGCGAAGATTCATCAAATGTCTTGCCAAATTCTTCAAATTTTTTAATGAGAGAAAATCGGGTATTAATTGGTGATATACAAAAAAGAAATTATCAAGATGAAAATATAGAACTTGAGATGAATAATGTTCCCAACAATAACTGGAAAGAAATTTTGGGTTCTGAACTTCTGCGCTTTCAACACGATGATACTAAGGTAATGGTTAAAGAAGAATTTCCAGTTATAAAAATCATAGATGGGAAAGGAATATATCTAGAACAAGTACTCATTACCTACATGTTTAAAAATGGCAATAAAAATAGCTATCGGGCACTAGTAAATTCAGAGACTGGATTAGTGATTGAAACATGGGATCGAACTGTTCATGAAAATTACAGAAAAACCGAGGCAGGGATCGCCCTGCCCATCATGAATACTAGTGGTATTACAACACGCTAAATGGTGCGCTTATACCAATCACATATTCGTTATTAGAAATGCCAACGAGACCAGTTGTTGAATTATCGTGAACAACATTTCTAAAACTTAAATTTATACTAACAAATGGCAAACCAGTGTAGCCAACTCCCAATTCTTTGGTATTACCTTTAAATTGATAACCAGTGGGATAAAAATCAGGCATAGCACCAGCGATTGAAATAACACTGTGAGTTGTATCTACATCTTCGGCCGTATTGGTGAAGTAATAAGCACCCCACAATCTAAAGAATATTGGAAACTGATATCCTAAAAAAAGTCCAACTTCATTGCGTGTGAAGCTATCTTCGTAATTTGTATTAATGGTAGGAGTTAATTGAGAAGTGCTAAGTTTCCAAACATAATTAGATCGATTGTACGCCAAACCGCCCATGAAGCCCAAGTATTGATAACCCGCTCTCAAACCATATTGAACACCTGTGTATTTGAACTCAGAAGCTGTTGTTCCGGTTCCCGTAGTGCCAGAACCGCTTAAGTTATAGCCGAAATGAGGTTCTATTAAGAAGCTAGCTTGGGCCAATTGACTAAATGAAAAGACAACTATGCCTACCACTAGAAAAGATCTCTTAAGAAAACTCATTTTTCCCCCTTTAGGCGCTTTATTAAAACTCATTATATTATTCTCAACGAGTCACGAAATGTGAAGAGAAAAATTAAGATAAATTTATACAAATAATGACATCGACATTACGGCCTAAAATTAATGGAGTCGTTTTGATTGAGTTTATAGACTAAAATATTTTCATCTCTGGAACATGAGATGCAACAATTAACTTCCCCTCAGTCAAGCTCACAATTTCTTCAACCGAAACTCCAGGAGCACGCTCTAATAAATAAAAAGCTCCATCTTTGATTTCAAGAACGGCTAAATCGGTGACCACTTTTTTGATACAGCTCACTCCAGTTAAAGGAAGTTTGCACTTAGTTAAAATTTTAGATTCACCTTTATTTGAATGGGCCATGGCAACCACAATATTTCGGGCACCGGCCACTAAATCCATAGCTCCCCCCATGCCCTTAACTAACTTACCAGGTACCATCCAAGAGGCAATACTTCCGTCTTGATCTACTTCAAAGGCACCCAGTACAGTCAAGTCCACATGCCCACCACGAATCATGGCAAAACTATCCGCAGAATTAAAAAATGCTGCCCCCTTCACCACAGTGACAGTTTGCTTTCCAGCGTTGATCAGATCGGGATCAACCAATTCATCAGTTGGAAACTCTCCCATTCCTAAAATACCATTTTCTGACTGCAACATCACCTGCATTCCGGCCGGTATGTAGTTGGCCACCAAAGTCGGAATACCGATGCCTAAATTGACGTAGTACCCATCTTTCATTTCCTGTGCAATTCTTTGAGCTATTTGCTCTCTAGATAGACCCATATAAAAACTCCAAGATTAATTTATTTTTTTACTGTTCTTTGCTCAATTCGTTTTTCAAAATTACCTAAGATTACTCTTTGAACAAAGATCCCAGGAGTATGAATAAAATTTGGATCTAATTGCCCAGGCTCAACAATTTCTTCAACTTCAGCAACTGTGATTTTGCCAGCAGTGGCCATCATAGGATTAAAGTTAGCAGCGGTTTTTCTATAAATTAAGTTACCATAGCGATCAGCTTTCCAAGCCCTAATAAGTGAAAAATCAGAAGTGTAGGATTCTTCTAAAATATATTTACGACCATTGAACTCTTTTACTTCTTTGCCATCAGCAATTGGTGTTCCATAACCAGTAGCTGTATAAAACCCAGGGATACCGGCACCCCCTGCACGAATTTTCTCGGCCAGAGTTCCTTGGGGAGTTAAGATGACTTTCATGTCTCCATTTAAAAATTGTTTTTCAAACAAAGCATTTTCTCCAACATATGAGCCAATCATTGTTTTTATTTGATTTCTTTCAAGTAAAATACCGAGCCCAAAACCATCGACTCCGGCATTATTAGATATACAAGTAATGTTTTGCACATTCATCTCGTACATCTTTTTTATTAACCCCTCTGGAATACCACAAAGCCCAAAACCACCAACCATCACAGTCATGTTATCTTTAAGTCCGCTAAGTGCATCATCATAGGACGTTACAACTTTATCAAATCCGGCCATGAACTAACTCCCAATAAATTATTTATAATACTTTTTTAAATTCAGCTTCTGAACTTGCTTGTACATCTGCGTGTAGTGAATTTCCATGTGCATCCATCGTCACAACGACTGGAAAATCTGTTACAGACAATTCCCAAATTGCTTCTGGAGAACCAAGATCAAGCCAATGAACGGCTTCGACTGAATTAATTTTTTCTGCTAAAACTTGAGCTGCTCCACCAACGGCATGGAAGTAAACACAACCATAATCTTTGCAGCCCTTAAGAGTTTTTGGGCCCATTCCCCCTTTTCCGATAACGCCTACAATTCCATAATCTCGCATGACATCAGCTTCATAGGGTTCTTCTCTAATGGAAGTGGTTGGACCAGCCGCTGTTACTTGGTACTTACCAGTTTTTTTATCTTGAAGTATAACAGGTCCACAGTGATAGATTATTTGATTTTGAAGATTTACAGGAGGCTTCACTCCATCATGCAATCGCTTATGGACAGCATCTCTTCCGGTGAAAAGCTTGCCGGTGATTAAAACCATATCTCCAACTTTTAGTTCTTTAACTTGTTCATGACTAAAGGGATAATTTAATTTTTTCATATTTTGATATCCTTAAAAAAATTTAGTAAAGCCATTTTTTTATTTGTTTATTAGTTCCCAACTCTATTCCTTGTCGACGATAGGCCCAACACATATAGGAGATGGAGACAAAAAACGATGCTGGAAGACGATTTTGGACACCAATTTTGCATCCAAGCAATGTCGTTTTTCCACCAAAGCCCATCGGGCCAATTCCAAGCTTATTTGACGTGTTGACGATTTCAGTTTCTAATTGTGCCAAATCTTTATTGGAATTTTTATCATCAAGAAAACGAAGCAATTGCTCTTTACTCTCAATGTAGCCAGCGCCACGATCTCCGCCAATACAAACACCGAGAACACCAGGACCACAACCTCGACCTTGAGCTTTTAAAACAGCATCAAGAATAACTTTTCTTACCCCATCAAGATCTCGGCCAGCATCAAGTGGAGTGTATGGAAGAGAGTACTGTGCACCCACATTTTCACAACCACCTCCTTTTAGCATAAGGCGAATTTCAATATTCTTTTTTTTATGCTGGTGAAAATGTATTGATGGATGACCAGGCCCAATATTAGTACCTGAATTGGCGCCTGATAAAGAGTCAACTGAATTTTGTCGGAGATAACCTAACTTAGTGGATTTTACCACGGCCTTATGAATCCATTTGGTAAATTCAATTTGATCAAGCCCAACGGGATGATTGACATAAAATAAAACAGTCCCAGTATCCTGACAGAGAGGTTGAGACTTTTTCTTGGCCAGTTCAATATTGGCCTTGATAATGTTCATAGCATATTCAGCAGTCGTATGTTTTTCTTCTCGAGCCAGTGCCTGCAAAATTACTTTTTGAACATCATCTGGAAGCACGGCCGAAGTATTTTTGATGAGCTCAATCAAAGAATCCTCAAGTTGATTAGATTTTTTGGGCGCAGATTTTTTCACTGCTTTTTTACTTATTTTCTTTTTTAGCGCCATGGTGTTTCTCCAAGTATATGAAATGAAATTAAATGTCGGGTATCTGAACGGAAAAATTATAGCAAGAGTCCTCTAGATTTAGTACTGTTTTTCCCTATGATCTCTTTAAGTGGACTTAATGACAAACAGCGCGAAGCGGCCGAACAGGTTGAGGGTCCAGTTTTAATCCTGGCCGGAGCAGGCTCAGGTAAAACTCGAACCATAACTTATCGTATAGCCCACATGGTTGATAATTTGGCAATTAAAGGAGATTCGATTCTAGGAGTCAGCTTTACCAACAAAGCAGCAAAAGAAATGCGTGAACGGGTACATACCTTGTTGGGATCTCGTAAGTCCCGTTCTATATCACTTCTTACCTTCCACTCACTGGGGGTTAGGATATTAAAAAAGGAAATCACGAAACTTGGTTACCAAGAAAATTTCTCCATTTATGATCAATCAGACCAAATTTCAATCGTTAGAGAAGCGTTAAAACTATATCACGCAGAAAAAAAATTCGATCAAAAAGAAGTCATGGCAAAAATATCAATGCTTAAAAATGCCGGTATTACAGAAATGGACTTTGCAGATTCACACCACTTCAAACCAGATGACCCATACGATCATGCCACCGAATATGCTTATCGCTTTTACCAAGAAAAATTGAAATTTTTTAATGCCATCGATTTCGATGATATTTTATTTTTAACTTTAAAATTATTTCGTCAAAACCCTGAAGTCGCAAAATCTTATTCTGAAAAATTTAAGTACATCATGGTTGATGAATATCAAGACACAAATCCCCTTCAGTTTGAATTGATTACTCACCTTACCAAAACCCACAATAACCTTTGTGTTGTTGGGGATGACGACCAATCGATCTATGCCTTTAGAGGAGCAGATGTCAGAAATATATTAGATTTCGAAAAAAGCTTTCCGGAGGCAAAAGTCATAAAGCTTGAGGAAAATTACCGATCAGTCACGCCCATTTTAGAACTTGCCAACAATGTTATAAAGGAAAATAAAAAGCGGCGAGAAAAAACACTCTGGAGCCAAAAGCCCAGTGAGCATAAACCGATCCTTTGGGCGATGGGTGATACAGATCATGAAGCTGAAGTAATCGTCGAAGAAGTGGTTCGCCATCAAGGCAATGGTGGTCATTTAGGTGATATGGCCATATTGTATCGAAGTAACACTCAGGCTCCTCCAATCGAAGATCAACTTCGACTCTCACAAGTTCCCTATCAAATAATTGGAGGACAAAAATTCTATGATAAAAAAGAAGTAAAAGATTTGATGAGTTATCTTTTTGTTATTTTAAATCCAAGTGACCAGATGGCATTAAGAAGAATTCTCAACATTCCCCATCGTGGAATTGGTAATGCAACACTGGAAAAATATTTAAAAAAATCAGAAGAAGAAAATTTGCCGCTTTTTTCTGTCTTAGAAAAATATCCCGACATTGATCCTGCCCGCGCAACAGGAATAAAAACATTTGTTCAACTGATAAATAAATACAAAAAAAAATTTCAAACTTCAACCTTATCAGAGAATATTTCACTACTGATTGAAGATATTGACTACCTCAATTTTATAGATAAGCAATACGACAATTCCAAGCAAGTTGAGCGAAGAAGAAATGACGTGATGCATTTTATAGAATCGGCTAATCGATTTACCAATTACTATAAAGACAATGCAAACTTGAAAAACTTTGTCGAAAGACTGCTGTTACAAGACTCTCAAGACAAAGATAAACTTGAAGACGACGAAGATAGCGATGTCAGGAAAAATGAAGTTACGCTAATGACATTGCATTCATCCAAAGGCTTGGAATTTAGAAAGGTATTTTTAGTAGGCATAGAAGAAGAAACACTACCTCATAAAAAAACAATTACGATGGGAGAAGACATTAGTGAAGAAAGAAGGCTTTGTTATGTAGGTATAACTAGGGCCCAGGAAACCCTTATAATGACTTACTGTAAACAAAGAAAAATTTATGGAAAAGACCTTCCTCGCAGTAAATCTAGATTTCTCAACGACTTAATCGATAAAAATTTGTTCATTGAACAAGACCGTACGACTTTTGGTCACATGAGTGAAGAAGAGGCTAAAGATTACAAAAAAAGTTTTTTCTCTAATTTACTAGGTTCACTGGGTGAAGAATAAATTTATTTTACTATGATTTTTCCGATAAAATTACGCTCATTTTTTAACATTTTAGATAAATCGATATTCACTGATCTTACTTTTTGTTTATCAAAAATAAATATCTGATAAGAATCCGCTAAAACATTATCAATAATGAAGTTTCCTTCTCTACCTGTAAAAAAAGGGATTTCTTCACCGGAAGAGACCAATACTAACTTTGCACCAACCAAAGCCAATGGAGAGCCATTTTCATTTAGCAGAGTACCCTCAACTGAGTAGTTATGAGGTTTGCTTAATTTCAAATATGATCCACTCTTATAATATGACATGACTCTAAAATCATTATTAGAAAATCCATACATAGAGTTGTCATCAGTAATGGTTGCAATTTTTTTAGCAACATAAGGCTGAACACCAGTTAAGACACTTCGGTGATTGGGTTGAATTAGTGCTTCATAATTATCTTGATCTCCGTTGATTAAAACAGCATCGGTGTAGTCATTTTCAACGACAATAAAAGACTGATTAACTCTTTGCCCCAACGCAAATTTACCGTTTACAAAAGTAAGTGCACCCGTTGGATTTATATTTACTTCTTTGCGTTTAGACTGATTAAGATATTCAAAACTCGAAGTAAGTTCATTGTATTGAGTATTAAAATAATTTGAAATATAGGCACTTTTATCAGCTTCACTTGAAGCTACGCGGGCACGGTAAATACTATTATAAACTGCTTTATTGGAATTATAAGAATACTCAACTTGGCCATTATTGCTATTATTAGATTTATTAACGGAACCTATAAGATTTTTTTTACCATCACTAAAATTGTAACTTAATTGAAATAAAATAGAGTCGCTAGTTTCATGAGGAACAATTTTTTCATTAATGGTCTTAGTCCAATAAAAATTAGTAGATAGATTAGTATTTAATCGGTAATTGAAGCCTAAGTTATATTGGAAAAGATCAAACTTAGAAAAAATCAATGCCCCCAAAGTGGATTGAAAAATTCCTGAAATTTGATCATTAATTTTGCGGCTAAAAGAAATTTGGGTTGAGTGCCTTGTATTATTAAGAGAAAATAAACTGGAAGTTATATTGGCAAGATAATGGGGTGATTGATATTCTTGAGAAATGGCAAGACGGCTCAACTGCTCATTTGTTCCAGTTGGATGAGTCCATACATAGCTAAACTTCATCGCTGCACCTAGATCATGGTGCGAAGACTGAGAAAAAGATAAATCATTAACAAGAAGACCAATGGGTGCACCAATTTGATTTTCTGCACCGAGAATAAAATGATTTCTCATTAGTTGAGAATTGATTCCAGTTGTCCAAAAGTTATTCATACCATAACGATGATAGAAACTTATGATGGGGTTGCTGTTATAATGAATATTTTTTTTGTTAAAATCACTGAGGGTCCCAAAGTCATAGGAAAAGTCATGGATGCCTTTTTTTAACATCGCTTCACTGCCAGTATGTTCAAAATATAAAAAACGAATTTTTCCAGAACTATCAGTAATTTTAACTGTAATGACATTAATTCCTTGAGAAAGTGGAATATCTTCAAGGATATGTTTTCCAGCTTCTAAGGTTAGAGATTGTAAAAGAAAACCATTGATAAAAACTTCAACAATCGATGGTGAATCTAAGAAAATTTCTTTTTCGCCAGTTGAAGTAGTAATAGTATAAGGTGAAATGTCAAAGGCAGTGCTAACTTTTAATCCAGCGTAGTGATAGTTAGACTGAAAATAGCGTGGCAGATAATTTAAATCGCCAACACTCACTCTCATCTTTTGATTTACTAAATCCCTAGAAACAGTCGAACCTGAACGCATCCAATCACCACTAGCATCTAAAAGATGATGGCTTTCAAAAACATTGCCTGCAAAACTTACAACAGGATCTAAGCTTCCCGTTAAACGCGATTGGCGAATCGTAGCATGTAAATCATCTTGAGTAAGTTGCTCATTAAAAGAATAATTCATATAAGAGGAAAAATGAGAAGGGTAAATATTTACATCACTTTGATCAATTGTTTGCTGTGAAATTGAAATGTGACTTGGATTTAAAAAAGATTCAGGCACTTTCAAATCTACTTTAAAATTATTAATGTCATAGGTTTGATTCAGCCCAAATATATCCAATTGATGGGGAGTAAGAAATTCACTTTCCTTGAACGTATTTTGAAACTCAGTAAACTTAAAACTTAGTAGATATAATTCTAAAATCACCTGATAGGATTTTTTTTCAATAGTCTTTATTTCCCCTGAAGAAGTAACAAACGCATTGAATTCACCAAGATAATTTTTATTATTATAAAGAGAAAGAGTCACTTTCTGTTCAGGAAGAATTTTTTTTTGAAATTGATTTAGAGATTTAAGAACCTCTGCGGAGTATCCGCTAAAAGAATAAAGAATCAATAAAAGTAAAATCTTTAATTGCATAACTTTAGATTTCTTATTGGGATTGAAGAGTAAATGTTAAAACATCCTGATAAGTGCCCGCCCTTCGACTCGAGTTACTAACACCAGAATAATTCATTGTTAAACTTCCCAGCAGCGTGCTCGTCGCGTAAAGAGTGGCCGTAGAAACTGTTTTAAAAGTTGTCGCTGTTTTTGAAAGTGTGAGCGCACTACCCGCAAAACTTAATCCATAAGAAATTTGATCAGTGCTTAAGACAGGTGCAACAGCTGTTGTGTTTTGAAGTAAACCTCCATTAGAACTGCTGACTTTCAACAAATATCCATTTTGACAATTCGCAGTTATGCTAATTGAACCTACATTAAGGTTAGTTTGAGTGGTATTGAGTGGTAAATTTGAAGCGGCTGCTGTGGGAACCACAGATAAAGTTATCGTATCTGCGATGATCGCAGCAGTTAGATTAAGCGTAAAGCTTTGGGTTGTTCCACCGGATCTGGTGAATTCAAAAGTTAAAACATCACTATAAGTTCCACTATAAAGTTGTGCGGCAGGAGTACCAGTCAAACTAAAAAGAATTGTGCCGGCAAGACCAATACTTTTAGACTGCTCACCTCCTATAAAAAAAAGAGTCTTAACAGTACCGATGGTCGCCATGCTCAAAGATGGACTTGCAGGCGTAAGGGCCGCTCCGGTGGTTAAACTAAAACCAATCGAATAATTCTTTAAATAATTTCCGGCCGAACCGCTATTGGTTTTTGCAGTTGAATTTAAAAGTCCACCATTTTGACTTGTGACTGAAACGCTGTAGGTTCTTACAGAGTTACTAGTGTCATCCACTAGACCGATAGTCGCAACTGTTAGATTTGATTGAGTGGATGTAATATTGATATTGGTATTATTTGATGCCGTTAAGGAATAAGTATCAGCGCCTTGAGCAATTTGTGAAAAGTGGAGCAACGATAAAGCTGAAATTAATAATCTAAAAATAGTTTTCATTACTTACCAATCCTATTTTTCGTACGTGAAATTCCATTCAAAACCGTCATAGCCGATCAACTCGTTGGGGATTGGAATATTAATCCGAAGCAAGGATTTGGCCAAGACATTTTTACCATTGATCAATTCTAATTGCTTTTTTTCCAAAGTTATCTTTTTCACCAAATTTTGACTTAACTTTTTAGCAGTTAATTCTATGACTGGATTTTTAATAATGGCGTGAGAAGTTCCCACATTATTAAAAAGTAGAGACAATTTATCATGTTCATTTTTTAAAATTTCAATTTTATCTAAGTTTAATTTGGGAGTCGTTGAATCAGAATTGACATAAATGGATCCAACATAATTTATCATAATACGTACGGAGCCACGTCCCTGGGCACTTGGGGAAAACTCGACTGGAACTTCTTCTACTATGATTCGATAGGATTGCTCGTTTGGGATTTTTTGATTACCTTGCCACGAAATCTTTATCATTTTTGTTTCTTTAGGTGCAAGTAAAAATTGATTTGGAAAAACAGTAAGCTCTTTCGTTTCTGGACGATCTTCATTACCATTTTCGAGCAATTTCCTCTCTGTCACTTTAATGATAATGGGCAGAGTTTCATTACTACGGTTGATCACTTGTGCAATGGAATGAGAACTTTTTCCAGATGTGGTCATGGAAATGGTGATGGGAGAGAATTCAAAATGTGCGAAAGCTGATTGAATCATGAAAAAGAAAAATAAACAAAATTTTGCACTAATACTAAGACCGAAGTTCATTGATCATTTTCCTGGAAATTAACTAATATTGGTCAATCTTAACACTTTATGAATTGCCCCGTCTAAGAATCTTTAGGCATAAAAACAAAAAAAACCGGTACCAACTTTAGAGGTTGATACCGGTCAGATGTTTTTTAATTATTGACCTTGTACAGTCAAAGTAATCACGTCTGAATAAGTACCTGCAAGTTTTGAAGCTGCAGCTACTCCAGTAAAGCTGATTGATAAACCAGATGATACTGAAGAATACAACCCCCCAGAAGATTGAGTTTTTACAGTTTGATCCACTGAAGTTAACGAAAGGGCAGATCCACTAGCATATTTTACGGTGTATGCAATACTTTGTGAGCTATCGCTCGAGTGAACTAACTTACCTGCATTACTTGATTTTGCTAAAACTATGTAACCAGCAGGAGAGTTACTTGATTCTGAAACAGTGGCAACACTTACATCTGAAGCGGAAGAAGTAAGAGTTAAATTGCTGGCACTGGCAGAAGGAGTGACTGAAATACTTACTGAGTCCGCAATTGCTCCACTCAATGTTAATGTTTGATTGGCCGAAGCTGCATAAGCTGCTGAGAAAGTGCTAATGAAAGAAAGTGATAAAAGGGTGAATAGTTTTGTTTTCATGGTAAATCCTCCAAAAAATTAATGTTATTTACTCTCTACTGTTAATATGATGATGTCTTCGTATGAACCCGATTTTAAATTTGCCGAAGCTACCGCTTGATGGCTAATTGTTATACTTCTATTGGCAGCTTGCCTTAAATCTCCATTTTGCTGTTCGTTTAAAACTTGGTCTAATTCTGATAGTTGCAATTCATGACCGCCGTTAAAACGGATGTAATACGGAATAAAGTTATTGTTGGTAAAATTTTTAATTTTCCCATCATTTTCTGATCTTGCTTTTAACAAATAACCTTGAGACGAATTAGAAAACTCTACAAATCGAGCAACTGGAATATCATTTTGACTTATATTTAAATTGATCTGGTTGGCAGAATTGATATTGGCCAATGACAAAGAAACTTTTTCTTGTATTACTGCTTTTAAAGCTAGGTTTACTGAGGAGTTTACACTAGCACCAATTGGTGAAACCAATAACCCTGAAAGCATCGAAAAGGAGATCATTTTCCCAACTTTTTTAAACTTAATGTCGCTTTTCTTGTTAAACATTTATTCACTTCTTTTTGGTCTGTGTTTAATAAACATACAAACAGTAACGCTTTGTGTTAACAATATTATCACAAGCTGTGGCTAATTGTTGACAAAAACAATGCGGATTGTTAATTTTTTTATAAATTCAGTGGAAATGCTTGAAATTAATCAACTAATGAATATGAAAAAGAATTCTTCAAAAACTTATAACAAATCTAGCTCAATAAAATTGTCTTAAATTTGGTCGCTAGTGCCAAAACTATAGGGCAATTTCAAACAAAAAAGGACTAATGATTAATAAAAAAGGGCCATCCTTGGCCCCATCACTCTTCATGAATCAAGCCCATCCTTGGCGCCGATCCTGGCTTTTATTCATTCATCCCTGAAAATTATTGCTCATAATAAACTGTTAAATCTCTTCTCCATAAAAATGTGGAGGCGAGATCCAATCTCAGCTTTTTTATTTGTCCACAATCTAATCCGTGATCCTTAAAAAAATCACGTAGCTTAATTGTTTTGTCATTGAAGTAAACGTCATAAGATTGAGTAAGACTTTTTTCACTCGTACTTTTTAATTCAATTTTAGAATTATTCCAGACACCATTTTGGGTTTTGCAATTCTGGGGAGAAATCATGAGAGAGCCACAGCCATTAAGTAAAAAGATAATTACCAACAGGGTTAATACATTTATTCTCATCGGTGCCCTGACTCTTTAGTTAAAACTTTAATTCGGTAATCAACAGGACAGTAAACCCCCAAAGTAAAAGCTGTAAAAATAAAACTCTTAAACCCAATATACTGCTCAATGGAGACATAAGAAGGTTCAATGAGTCCAAGATTTTGGGCCATGTCTTCTAAATCAACCTTGAATTTAGGTGGAGATTGTCCCCAAAAATAAAAATCACCAGTGCCTTCAATTTCTTGAATTCTCTCACTACCAGGTCCGGCCGAAATATTAAAAGGAGTTATTCCGTTAGCTGCAAACTCGAGATGAGTGCAACTAGAAAAAAAGACGATTGAAGTTGTGATGAAACAAACACCACAAATTGTAGTCCAGTTCATTCAAACTCCATTGAAATTTACTTAATAATAAATTGTCCATCGATTCAATTTATTATGTCAACACATTAAAAAATTGAAGTGAACAACTATTCTGATTTGAAATGAGCTTTGCGTTTTTCTTTAAAAGCATTTAGTGCTTCGAAGTGATCTTTACTCCGCTGAGTGATACCTTGAAAACTTGCAAGTGTATCTAGTGAAGAATGGAGATCTGTCAGATAAGAAATTTTCATGGCTTTTTTAGTCATCGCCTGGGCAATGGGAGCTAATGAAGCAATTTTATCAGCTAGTTTTTCAGTTTCTGCTACAAGGTCATTTTGATCAAAGAGAAAATTTAGCAATCCAAAATCGAGTGCAGATTGTCCTTGAAAAATATCAGCGGTTAAAAACATTTGCATCGCTTTTGAGTAACCGATGACTCTGCTAAGAAAAAAAGTTCCACCATCGCCTGGGACAAGTCCCATCTTGGTAAACGTTTCGCCAAATTTAGATTCTGAACTTCCAACTCTGAGGTCACACATCATGGCCAAGTCACAACCTGCCCCAATAGCCGCTCCATTAACCATGGCCAATATAGGAGTCGAAATATCTTCAATGGTACGAGGAATTTGCTGAATACCATGCATATAGCGCATCCGTAGTTCATTGCTCTCTCCTTCAAACATACCAGATTTATCTTCCATTGCCTTAATGTCGCCGCCAGCACAAAACGATTTTCCTAATCCAGTAATAACTATCACACGAATATTTTTGTCAAAATCTGCAAATTTTAAAACGGAAACAAGGGACTCAATCATTTCAGTTGTAATGGCATTCATTTGATCTGGATTATTTAACGAAACCCAAAGTTGGTGAGAGTTTTTAACTGTCAAACTTAAATGAGCAAAATCTTTTTGGTAAAAACTCATAAAAACTCCACTAAAGAATTAAATTATTTTTTGGCCGCCACGTAAGCGGTATGACTTTTAGAGAGACTTATATTGCCCAATTTTGCTAAAATTAATTCTGAAGCGTAAATGAGTTTGTCTAGATCTACTCCAGTTTTAATTCCCATTGATTCAAACAGATATACTAAGTCCTCAGTTGCCACATTGCCAGAAGCACCAACGGCATAGGGACAACCCCCTAAACCACCAGCTGAAGAATCAAATGAACCAATACCAAGCTCTAAAGAAGTAAGTACATTGGCGATTGCCATACCTCGAGTATCATGAAAATGCATTGAGAAAAAATCTAATGGAAAATCAACTGATAAAAATTCAATCACTTCTTGAACTTGTTTTGGATTAGCAATGCCAATAGTATCTCCCAACGAGATTTCATAGACTCCTAGTTCTTTTAGTCTTAAAGCAATGCGCTTGAGCTCAGTAAGGCTTGTCTTTCCTTCATAGGGACAACCAAAAACAGTCGAAATATATCCACGAGTTCGAATATGCTGAGTTTTGGCCACAGATAAAACTTCTTCGATTTTTAAAAGTGATTCATCAATAGTTGAATTAATATTTTTTTTATTAAACGAATTTGAAGTTGAAGTAAAAACGGCTATGTCTTTAACTCCATGAACCAGGGCTTCTTTCATGCCTATTAAGTTTGGAACTAAAGATATAAGATGAGTATTCTTTAGGCTTGGCTCGGCAATGAGTCGATCAAATAATTGAGCACTATCTTGCATTTGAGGTATTTTTTCAGCGCGAACAAAGCTTGAAGCTTCTATTTCTTTCAAGCCAGCAGCTGCTAAATTTTTGATAAAGTTAAATTTATCTTCAAGGTTAATAATGGTTTTTTCGTTTTGTAAACCATCTCGAGGACCAACCTCTACTAAGCGAATACTTTGAGGCAAATGCTTTAACATAATTTAATGAGCTCCACTCCTCCGGCCACTTGATCACCTTCTTTGTACAAAATGGCTTCAATTTTTCCTTCCTTAGAAGATTTTATTGTATGCTCCATTTTCATTGCCTCCATAACCAACAGTGGGGAACCGATTGATATGGTATCTCCAACTTTCACAAATATTTTAAGAATCTTTCCAGGCATGGGAGATTTCATTTGCCCAAGATCGGGACCTCGAGTTTTACTTCGACTTCTCATCGGAGCTTCAATAATAAACTCTCGCCCATCAACTACATAATGCTTGTCAGCCAGGATAATTGGTCGATTTTTTCCTTTTAGATTTAGCACCATCTTGCCCTGATTGGCTCCACCAAGACTCACTGAATACTCCTCTCCATTGAAATTAAAAAGGACAAAACTTGGATTTTCTTCGATAACATCTACATCGATAATTTCATTATCTAAAACAAATTGTTTTTTCATTATATATTCCTAAATCCAGACAGTGCGGCCCATACATCTGTTTTATTGTTTATCGAAACATCTTCATTTGAAGATTTTTTTTGACTAAATAGAAACGCTGCAATGGCTAAAGCCTTAGCTTCTTTTGACTTTTCTTGAGGCCTTAATTTATTTTCATAAGTTTTAACAAAATGAGTATAAGTTTTTCCTTCTAAATATTCAGGTAAAGTAAGAATGCGTTTTAAATAATCTCGATTGGTTTGAACTCCTAAAAAAAGGACTTCATCTAAGGCGAGTGCCAGACTTTTAGCTGCAACATTTCTATTTTCTCCCCAGGCTATCAGCTTAGCCAGCATAGGATCAAATGAAATACTTACTTCATTTCCATCAACATATCCACAATCTAGTCTAGTGTGGAGCACAGAAGTCTCTCCGATTGATTTAATGATACCAGTACTAGGTAAAAAATTATTATCCGGATCTTCTGCATACAACCGAACTTCAATTGCGTGACCATTTTGTTTTAAATCTTCTTGTTTAAAGGGAAGTTTATCACCTTGGGCCACAAGGATTTGAAGTTTTACTAAATCAAGTCCAATAACCATTTCAGTAACGGGATGTTCAACTTGAAGACGGGTATTCATTTCTAAAAAATAAAATGAACCATCGGTATCGAGAATTAATTCAATAGTACCTGCACCCCGGTAATTGATTCCTCTCGTAATTGCTATTGCAGCAGCAGTCATTTTTTCTCGAAGTTCGGCATTAACTGATGGGCTTGGTGATTCTTCAACTATTTTCTGATAACGCCGCTGGATAGAGCACTCACGTTCAAATAAATGAAAATGCTGGCCATGGGTATCACTCATGACTTGAATTTCAATGTGACGAGGACTTGTGATATATTTTTCTAATAAGACCGTATCATCACCAAAAGCATTTAGGGATTCGCGCTTAGCCGCTTCAAGTGCCGATTGAAATTCCGACTCTTGCTCGACAATTCTCATACCTTTTCCACCGCCACCGGCAGAAGCTTTTATCAATAAAGGATAGCCTATCTTTGTTGCTTCATTTTTCAAGTTAGACAATTCTTGATTGTCGCCATGATAGCCAGGAATAGAAGGTACTCCCAATTCTTGTATTTTAATTTTTGAGGTTTTTTTATCACCCATCAATTCTATGGACAACGAATCAGGTCCTATAAAAATGAGACCATTACTTTCTACTTTTTTGGCGAAAATTGCTTTTTCAGAGAGAAAGCCATAACCGGGATGGATGGCATCGGCTTGGGCTTTTTTAGCAATGGTAATCAATTTGTCTTGATTGAGGTAAGTTTCGCTTAAGGGTCCAGAACCAAGACAATAGGATTCATCGCCAGCAAGTGAGTGGGGTAGATTTTTTTCTTCATCAGTATAAATGGTAACTGTTTTAATACCCATTTCTTTACAAGTTTTGATAATTCTTAGAGCTATTTCACCCCGATTAGCGATAAATATTTTTTTTATTTGTTTCATATTTGTCATAACCAATTCGCCTTTCGTTTTTCAAGTAATGAATTCATTCCCTCTTGTCCCTCCGAACTATTGCGTAACTGAGCAATTAATTCACAGGTGAATTGACGAGCATTTTCTGGTGATTTTTTTTCAACAACTGTAGCAATAAGTTTCTTAGCAAACTTAGTAGCTGAAGGAGCAGCAAGAAGAAACTCATTTATAAGAACGTCTAAATCCTCATCAACTTTATCAAATGAACTTATTTGGTGAACAAGACCGATCGCTAATGCCTTTTGAGCATTAAAGCGCGATCCACTAATAAAACTAGCACGAGCGTGACTTTCACCTATCTTGGCAATGACAAACGGAGATATGACTGCAGGCACCAGCCCCAAACGCACCTCCGTAAATCCAATGGAAACTGTATCAAGTGCGATTACATAATCACAACAAGCAAGTAAACCGGCACCACCACCTAGAGCGGAACCATTAACTTTGGCAATAACCGGCTTGGCAAAACGATTAATGACCGAAAATAATTGTGCTAACTGCTGTGAGTCTTTGACATTTTCTTCAAATGAATAGTTTTTCATTCGCTTCATCCAATTGAGGTCAGCTCCAGCACAAAATGATTTCCCCTCGCCAGTCAAAACAACTAAACGAATAGAATCATCTATGTCTAATTGATTAAAACAAGAGATAAGTTCAAGAATAAGCTCATCATTAAAGGCATTGTGCAATTCAGGACGGTTTAACGTCACGGTTGCAACTCCTCTATGATCTTTTTGTAATTTATAAAGCATATGTTCTCTATCCTAATTTTTTTTACTACATTCTAAAGACACCAAACTTACTTTCACCTATTTCTTTATTGAGCGAAGTTGCAATCGCTAGCCCTAAAAGATCGCGAGTATCAGCAGGATCAATAACTCCGTCATCCCACAATCTTGCCGTTGAATAGTATGGACTGCCCTCAATTTCATATTTATCCAAGATTGGTTTTTCAAATGCCGCAACTTCATCAGCATTCATTTCACTCTTACCAGAAGCTAATAAACCCTGATTTTTGACAGTAGATAAAACCTTTGCTGCCTGTTCACCACCCATGACAGAAATGCGCGAATTGGGCCAAGTCCACAGAAAGCGTGGAGAATAGGCCCGTCCACACATACCGTAATTGCCTGCCCCAAATGATCCACCAATAATGACAGTGAATTTTGGAACCTGAACAGTAGAAACTGCAGTTACCATCTTAGCACCATGTTTGGCGATACCTTCATTTTCATACTGTCGTCCAACCATAAATCCAGTGATATTTTGAAGAAACAATAAAGGGATTTTTCGCTGACCACAAAGCTCGATAAAATGTGCACCTTTTTGAGCACTTTCAGAAAAAAGAATTCCATTATTGGCAACTATACCAATGCTTTGACCGTGAATGCGGGCAAAACCCGTAACAAGAGTATGACCGTAACGCTCTTTGAATTCATGAAATTCACTTCCATCGACTAAGCGAGAAATAATTTCTCTAACATCAAATGGTTTTCGCGTATCCATGGGGATAATGCCATATATATCTTCGGCAGGATAAAGAGGTTTTTTTACTGCTTTTGTTTCTGACCGCAACCCTTGAAGTTTGCCTGGAGATTTAAAATTTAAATTTTCTACAATATTACGAGTTATCATAAAAGCTTCTTCTTCATCGTTGGCAAAATGGTCACTGACACCACTAATTCTGGTGTGAACATCAGCACCACCTAAATTCTCTGCACTGACTTCTTCTCCTGTTGCAGCTTTTACTAAAGGTGGACCTCCAAGAAAAATAGTTCCATTATTCTTTACTATAACCGTTTCATCACTCATCGCAGGTACGTATGCTCCCCCTGCGGTACAAGAACCCAATACAACTGCAATCTGAGGGATAGCCCTAGAAGACATTTGAGCTTGATTATAAAAAATTCTACCAAAATGATCTTTGTCCGGAAAAACTTCATCTTGCTTAGGCAAAAAAGCTCCGCCGCTGTCCACCAAATAAATGCAAGGTAAATGATTTTCCAAGGCAATTTCTTGCGCCCGAAGATGCTTTTTTACAGTCATCGGAAAATAAGTTCCTCCTTTGACGGTAGCATCGTTGGCCACAAATAAGCACTCAATTCCATGAACTCTTCCAATGCCAGTGACTATACCTGCGGAGGGAACATCATCTTCATAAAGTTTGTAGGCTGCCAGACTCGATAGCTCGATAAAGGCAGAACCTTCATCTAATATTTTTTCAATACGTTCTCTCGCAAGAAATTTACCACGAGAATGATGACGTTTGACTGAGTCCACTCCTCCACTTTCTTTAACAGCTTTTAATTTTAAACGAAGTTCGGCTAAAAGTGCGAGGTGATAAGCTTTATTGTTTTTGAAATCAGAAGAGTTGATGTCAATATGTGACTCAATTATATCCATGGAATCCTCTTAAACAAACAAGTGTTAATTTGCCTTATTAGTTTAAGAATTTTAAAGCCTAGTAGCAAGTCATTTGGCGTTGATCTAGGCTTATTTTGTAACGAAGATATCTGTAGTAATCTTTTTAAGTTTCAAATACTCAGCACGCTCTCGTTTTAATTTTTCTTCCTGATCATGTAACAAATCGGCTTTGGATTCTATTGGCGCCACGACTTTAGTCTTTTTTTGCTCAGTTACAGCGTATTTTCCTTCACCGACCTTGCCTTTTATGATTTTTTCATACATGGGCTTACCAGAATCATCGACCAATACTTTACCATTTTTTATCAAAGGTATGATTTCTTTTACCATACCTCCTTCTTCAATTAAAAAGGGCGCCCCATTACTTTCTTTAATTTTGTCGTAAATTGTTTCTGCCACTTTTTCAGTTGTTAATCCATCTACCTTTGTTAAAACTAACGCAGATTTAGAGTTTGCTGAGGCCGAATTTGATCCTCCAGAAGCAGAAGATGAAACACGCCCAGCTCCGGCAGCCGACTCAATACTTGCCCCGGATGTCATTGCTGAATTGCTTACATTTGAAGCTTGCTTAGAGTCATTATTGGGGTTGTTATTATTGTTATATTTGTCATAATTTTGGTTGTTATTTGTCCAATTATTAAAAGGTACTGACGGCTCAACTTTATTTTGCATTGCAGAGGCATTATTATTGGATGCATTCGATTTTTCGTTTTTCAAATTACTTATTTGGGTTTTCAAATCAGCGATGGTTTTATTTTCTTCATCCATCTTTTTTTGATTTTCAATATCTAAATCTGCTGCTTTTTTATCAGCTTTCATTTTTTCAATATTATTTTCAGCATCACTAAGCTTTTGAGTCAATTCAGAAACTTTTTCAGACAACGAACTTGAAGCCTTATCCTCTATTTTAGGACTACTTACAGCAGCATTATCAATAACATTATTGACAGCATCGGGAGTTATAAAAGTAGTTGATGGTTTAATAATGCCGGGAATGTTATTGGCATTAGTTGATGAGCTATTTGAAGCAGAATTTTCATTAGCTGTTTTTGCTAAATCTTCAGATACTGTGCTAGCATAGTCATTTCTATCACTGGCCGAACTAATAGCTATATCTTTATCAGATTGATTTTTACTACTTTGATTAGTGATGTTACTAGTTCCAAAAGAGCTGTCATAGCTCATTATACTAGTTTTAACATTTGAAGAGCTTATCTTGATATTACCTTTTTCAAATTCTTTTGTTGTTTCAGCTTCTTCTTCAATTTCTTTAGTCTTGGTGCCATCCTCACACCCAGTACTTTCAGAAGAAAACATAAAAGTGGTCGCATCGACTTTCTTATTTGTGTCATAAAAAGAAAAATTATTATAATTTGGGTCAGTAACCCCAAGAGCTCTACATCGCTGAGCTTCTAGAACAATTCCAAAATCGCTGGAATCTTTGTAACCGCTATTATATGAAATGGAATAGCCCTCATGGTTTGGGTAAGTGCTTTTTAGAAAATCAGCAATATTTTTAGCATCTTTAAGACCGCAAAGTTTTTTATTATTTTTAATTTCTGTCGCTTCATTGCAAATAGCGACTAAGCTTTTTTGATTGGGACAAAACTTATTTAAGGTTTGTTCAGCAATTTCTTTACGAGTATTCTCAAGAAACGCCTTAGCTCTTTCTAAAGTTAAGTCTTTTAAATTGCAAAACTCCAAAAACTGTGACGAGACTTCATGATTATGAAGATCTATCCACTTAATGGTATTAGCAAAAACTGGATCAAGTTTATTGTCTCGTTTAAACTCTCTGAGTTTTGCTATTAAATTTTTTTGTTTATCGGCAGGACTATCTTTTGAAATTAAAATATTCGCCAATGTTTCAATCATTGCCGTGTCATTTGCCAGAACATTGGTTATATCATCATCAGTTTTTTCTTTAAAAAAAGAATTAATTAAACTCTGGGGATTTTTATCATCAAGTTTGAAGTTTTTGGCATAATCTTTAAAATCTTTTGAAGAATTATTGCTTGAACTATAGCAAGAATCATTATTTTTACAATTTTCCTGAATTTTACTAAAAGCCTTTTCTACAATTGACATGTCACAAGATTTTTTCAACTCCTCTTTATTGGCACTGTCAAAATTGAAGGGCGAAGGACAGGCATCTGAAAATTTCGCTCCATATTTTTTTTCTGCAAACTTTCTAAGTTTTTCGATATTCTCTAATCTGCTAATTGTCGATTCTAATTTGTATGCTGCGACTTCCTCCGAGATAAGACTAGGAATGGACATTGGCCCAAGAAAATTATTAGCTTTCTTAGAACTGGCGCATTGCTCATACATATTGCAATAGTTTTTTGAAAATCTTTCTTCTTTAGTAGTTCTTACTCCCGAACATTGAAGTATAGAAACTGCATCGATAGATTCGTGAGCAGTTTGACTAAACCCTCCAAGCGATATTGGTTCGAAATTCGCATGGCAATCTGGAGATGCATAATGAATTCCTAAAGATATAGGTTTCAAATATGAATTGCTGTCAAAATTATATTTTTGTAAAAGCGGGGAACTCAAAGTTCGGGGAGTCTTTAATCCCAAGAAATTAATATCATCGGCCGAGGCGGGTGCATTGGCCACCACATAAGTTAAAGCAAAAATAATAAATGTTATCTTTTTCATGGATCGACCTCTTATTAAACTATCTTATCGTTATTCAAAAGACATACTTGAGGAAAAAGCGATGTTTTAGAATCATATTCGACATTTAAGGTGCTTAGCCAAACAAGCCTTTAAAACTCAACATTTTAATTGCCAAATTTTTTTGGCACACTTTTTAAATTCTATTAAACTGAAAGAAATTATAATTCTCACTCACTACACCAAGGTTAATTGCCATGAAGAACAAAAGCCTATTACCAGATGATTTACATAACTATTGGACTGAAGTTGCTAACACCTATCAATGGAAAAAGAAGTGGGATCAGCTGCAGACCGGAGACTTTGAACAAGTTAACATAGAATGGTTTCAAGGAGCAAAACTCAACATAACAGAAAATTGTCTAGATCGGCATTTGGAAAAACGTCGTAACAAAAAAGCTGTTATTTTCGAACCCAATAATCCACAAGAAGCCACTAGCTTTCTGACCTATGGTGAACTTCATGTGAGCGTATGTCGTTTCGCTAATCTTTTAATCAAACAAGGTCTAAAAAAAGGAGATGTCGTTTGCTTTTATATGGGAATGACACCAGAACTTTTAATCGGACTCTTGGCATGTGCGAGACTGGGTATAGTACACACTGTTGTTTTTGGAGGATTTTCTTCCCAATCGTTGCACGGACGACTTCTAGATTCAAAAGCTAAAATGGTCGTCACGCATGATGGTTCATTTCGTGGAGATAAAATTGTTGGGTTGAAGTCTATGGTTGATGAAGCTTTAGAAAACTTTCAACAAATTGGTGAACTTGCAGTTGAAAAAGTTTTAGTTGTAAAACGAACTCAATCAGAAATTCAGATGAAGCCAGGAAGAGATTACTTTTATGAGACTCTCATAAAAGATTGCGATATTTATTGTCCAGCAACGTCTGTCGAAGCAGAAGATCCCCTTTTCATTCTTTACACTTCGGGCTCAACTGGAAAACCAAAAGGCTTATTACACACAACCGCCGGCTATATGGTTCATGTGGGAAATAGTTTCAAGGAAGTATTTCAAATTAAGGAAAATGATATTTTTTGGTGTACGGCCGATATTGGTTGGATCACTGGACACTCATATATTACTTATGGACCTCTATTAAATGGAACAACTACAGTCATCTTTGAAGGTATTCCAACCTATCCCTCTCCTGCTAGATTTTGGGAGGTCATCGAAAAGCACCATATAACTCATCTCTACACTGCTCCTACTGCCATTAGATCTTTAGAAAAATTTGGCAATGATATTCCCGAAAAATTTAACATGAGCTCCCTAAAGGTTTTAGGTTCTGTCGGAGAACCTATCAATGAGGAAGCTTGGCATTGGTATCATAAATATGTAGGTAAACAACGTTGCCCGATCGTTGATACTTGGTGGCAAACGGAAACGGGAGGCATCATGATTTCTGCAAAAGCTGGAATTACTAAATTAAAGCCCGCCCATGCATCACTGCCTTTGGAAGGAGTATTACCAATCCTGGTTGACGAAAAAGGTAATGAGATTCATGAAACCGTAGCTGAAGGAAATTTATGCATCAAGTGGCCTTGGCCTTCCATGGCACGTAGTATTTTTGGTGATCACGAACGCTTTAAGCAAACATATTTCCAAACCTATAAGGGTTTATATTTTACTGGAGACGGTGCAAGGAGAGATCACGACTCATTTTTTAGAATTACTGGAAGGGTCGATGATGTCATCAATGTCTCTGGACATCGAATTGGTACGGCAGAAGTTGAAGATGCCATAAATGAGCATCCAAATATTACAGAGTCAGCGGTTGTAGGTTTTTCTCACGACATAAAAGGTCAAGGCATTTATGCCTTCGTTACTCCAATGAAATCTTCTGCCGATCATGAAATTCTAAAAAAAGAAATTCGAGATATTGTTCAAAAAATTATTGGTCCAATTGCCAAACCTGATCAAATCCAAATAGTAAAAGCTTTACCCAAAACTCGCTCTGGAAAAATTATGAGAAGGATTTTACGAAAAATTGTTGAAAATGATTTGGCCAATATTGGTGACACATCTACCCTACTCAATCCTGAATGCGTCGAGCAGATTATTAAAACAAAAAATAATTAAAAGGACTAGTAAGTTGAGCCTTGAGGAGATTCTGAATAAATTTTTTCAAGGTGAGCCTCAATAGTTTTTTTAGCATAGGGAATAAGACGAGATTCTAGGCCAACGTAAATGTGATCGACCATCTCGTCGATATTTTTGCCCTCAATCAGTAAAGCTTTTACCTGATTTTCTCTTAAAATTCTGTGTTTAAGTGTTTCCTCAATTTTATTAATTCCTCCAACTATAATCCCATGACTAGGGATAATGGTTTGAGGATTGAGCGCAATGACTTTTTCGAGAGAACTAAAATATTTCTTCATATTTCCCTCTGGGGCGAGAATCGCCACAGTGCCAATAGTTTGGATCAAATCTCCAGCTAAAAACCAATTAAGAGATTTTGGGGCCAGGGCCAATTGCCCCTCATCGTGACCTGGAACTTCATAGACTAAAACGTCACTTCCTAGGCTCTTGGTTATAACGTCGCCTTCTTTTCTAATCGTGATGGCAATTCCAGAAAAGTATTGGGTTCCGATACGATCGTAGCAATCTTGAGAAAGCTCAATACCAACATTATATTTTTTTGCAATATCGGCCGAAAACTCATAATGATCTGGGTGATGATGAGTAAGAAGAATGCGATCAAAACCTATTTTATCGACAGATTTTAAAAATTTTTCAAGTTCAAGTTTATCTTTTGGAGAAGGATCAATTAGATATTTGGGATGCCCTTCATCACCTATAATAAAAGAATTTGTTCGATTGGCCGGAGGAAAAGTATTAGAAAGCGGAAGAAATTGTCTTACTCCATAAATTGATTCAATCATCGGGACTTCTGATTCCGGATCGTGAGGAAGACTCATATTGATTGGAATTTTGTGTCCCAAGTTATCGGCAAAAGTTTTTAATAAAACAATTGCCGGAGGTACCGCGAGAATTTCTCCTCGATAGTATTTGCTAAGGAGGTCTCTAGGTGTCTGCCATAGACCAAATTCAGCTTCGTTCAAATCAATTGCAAATTCCTTGGTATGAGTGAGTGTTACTTTAAAATAATAATTTTTAAATCTATAGGGGTTAAATTCAGGAGTTATGGCCAATCCGATAAAATCGATACTTAATACTTCCTTTTCAGCTATCCCCTGAATCAAATCGTAATTGAGCTCTTCTTTCAACTCGCGGATCAAGGCATGTAATACCCTAGGGGGAACATCTTGAGGCCATTGAAGACCAGTCAAAACTTCCTCACTGTCTGCTTTATCAACTTTTCCGCCAGGAGTTGCGTAATAACCAGGAAAAATAGAAAGATAGTTTTGTCTTTTTATAAAATAGACTTCTTGATTAGTGACAAAGACGGCAGAAACTGATTCGCGCATATTGGTTCCAATGAATTATCTGGGGATTGATCCTGAAGCAGCATTACTGATTTCTAAATTTTCAACGGGCTTGGATTCTCGATTTGAATCATTGATCGATTTAGATAGTGGAGGAGGCGCATTTAACTTACGAGGAACACCCTTAGAGTCTAAAATTCGCGCAACAATTTGCTCGTTGCCAGCTCCAATGCCGGCCTCTAAATATTGCATAATACTGGCTTCTCTACCGGGGTTCCAGGAGACTTTAGGTATCACTGCATTATCGCAAGTCTTGCCTCGATAAAGCCCAACTACCGAAACTAAAGGACTGACCGAATTTCCGGAATTAGGAGTTGCAAGTGTGGAATGGTCAACCGATGCAGTGCCTAAGTTGGGGATGTTCGTAATTAAAGTCTGTGGTTTAATGATCCCCGCCCAGGGAATGTTGCCCATATGTTTTGAACGGGCCTCTGAATCTGATTTATACCCCTTTGGATCGGGATTAATAAGCGCCAAATTCGCACCATTGGCCACACAATAAATACTTGCTTCTTCTTTGGAATATTCATATTCGTCGCATAGACCGAGCGTATGTAAGTATTCATGAATTAACATTGAGGTCGGAGAGCTCGAAGACATTACTGGAATACCACCACCACTTCCGCCATATTTAGGACTGTCTTTAACAATAAAAACTTGATCGACTCCTCTTTTGGCAGCATCGCGAGCGATATCTTCAGTATCACATCCTAATAATCTATCAATCCCCAACCGAGGTGCACAATTCAACTTACTAGGCTCAACTTTTTTTACCTCAAACTCTAAAGAAAACTGATTAAAAGGATAAGTTGTTTTGAATGCGTTGATAACTTCATCAGCTTTTTTATTGTTAGTCTCATCGGTATAAATTGAAAATTTATACCCGTAGGCAGAAGTCATATAAGTGATAAAAAAGATTATAAGGAATAAATGTAATCCCAAGATTTTCATTTTATATCTCCTTCTCCAAAAACTTTATGATTAGTTTTTAGAATTATTTTATATTTTTCTAAATTAGTAAGCGGCATCTTAATAGAAAACTTAATATTTTTTACAAGCACAGAGGCCAATACCTTATTTTTCCCAAAACGATTGAGGTTCTTTGCATCGAGAGATTCATAAACAGTTAACAAATTTAAAAAAATTGATTTTGTCAGTACCAGCTTATTATTTTGGGAAAAAATTTGTATATCAAAATTAGCATTCAGCTCATTAGTGCCTAAGTCACAAAATGGTTCATTAATAATTGAAAAATCAGAAAGTGAGGCTTTTTCGTTTTGCGGATCTAGCTTTATCACAGCGTTTAAAAGTTGGCCGCAATCATCTGCAATCAAAAATGTGCAATTTAAAAAACAAAAAAGTACAATTAATGGCCTTAAAATCATGAAGGAATCCTCAGCGCTAATAATACCATAAAACGCCTACAAAAGACTCTGCGCATTTTGATATCGTACGTCGCGATAACCCTTTATATTTTCGAGCTTCTTAAGATTCGAATAATCAAGCCCTTGCGACAACAGCTTGCGCCTAATCTCTAGCGAGATCAGACGCTCTTTTTTGTGCCACTCGGGTAAAACGTCTCTTAAAAAGCGGGCCTGTCTCATGAGTTTTAACATCCAAGGACCAGGAGAGAAATCGAACTCAAATTTCTTACTGCCAATATCAAAGCTTGGTCTATTGATAAATGTTTTTCGGGTCTCAGTTCCAATATCACTATAAAGATTTGAATCATTTTTTCTTCTCATTGGAGAAATCATCTGATGGGCAACAAACACTTCATCTTTAACAAAATAAGTTTTTGCCAAAATACGTATTGCCATTAACTGAAGCTTTTCACTGTAAAGGTCTTTAATGATTTTAGATTCTGCTAAAAATTCATTTAAAAATAAGCCTCGATCATAAATAATCAAGTCATGTAAATATTGAGCTAAATGAGCTTCAACTAAATTTGGAAAAAGGATTTTAAGTTCATTGAGTTTAGTTGAAAAAAGTGAAAGTATTTCAGCATTTTTCAAAAATGAGCTTTCCACAATTGACTGAGTCAGCAAATCAATGTGAGTTGAATTAGATTTAGATTCAATCATCTCAAAATCACTTAGTGCAGATTGCCTTCCTAGTGTAAAGGCCCATAAATTGTTATCTAATTCATTTGCTTTCATTGTGCGAGCAAAAGCAGCCTCTAGATCGATTAATTCAAATGGAAGAAGACCCTTTTGAAAAGCCACTCCCAAGATCATTGCAGATGCGTAAACGCTTTTTCCAAGAACTCGTTCACAGATGTCCTTCATTGAAATGAGTATTAAACGATCTCCTAAAAGTGTCGTTAATTTAGCTTGCAAGTCCTCCTGCCCCAGAGCCTCTTTAAGCTCGGCACGATCAAGCAAGATTGAAAGCGGAACTTGGAATTTTTTATCAAGAATTACTGAACCACTTCCATTTAAAAAAGACAGATGTAAAGATCCATCCAATAAATCAGGTGAAAGTAAAAGATCAGCACCTCCTAGAGGTGTCACCTGAGAGTGCGACTTGCCCATCTGAAAAAGTGCCAAGTGACTTGTGACATTTCCATTTCTTTGCGCCAATCCTTTTTGATCTACAAATTTAAAATCGATGTCGTGCCTGCCGCCCATATCTTTTGCAGCTTCTGCTAAAACTCGAGAAATGGTCGTAACCCCTGAACCACCAACGCCAGTGACAACCAAGCGATAGTCAGAGCCTTTTGCAATGTCTCCAAGAGACTTCTTTAAGATTGGCAATGGAAGTGAGACTGAAGAACGATTTGATTCTTTGTTAGTTTTTTTATATTTGGATGGATGAAAATTAAATACTTCTACCAACTCAAAACTAGGACATACTTTTATCTTAGTACAATATGAATCTGCAACACATATCTGAGGATCAATACTAACTTTGGTGCCATAAGCATCGAAAGTTTGAGATAAACCTGGACAACCTGTCATTTCAACACACTCGCGACAGTCCTCGCAGGTATCAGTATTGATTTGATAAAAGCGAGCAACTTCGAGAGATTCATTTTTAGCAAAGAGTTTTCTTTCATCGGCTTTTTTTCGGCCATGAAATGTTAATCCACACTCTTTATTAGAAATAATAACCTTAGTACCTTTCTTGAAAACAATCTCTCTTAAAAGATTTTTATAAAAATAGCGATCACTTGGATTTACCTCAATCGCTTCACTTACTCCAAGCGCTTTCACCATATTAAGCATGTCTTGAGAAGGGCGTTTAAAACCCTCAACCGATTCACCTGTGCGAGGAGTGAATTGATGGCCGGTCATTGCAGTATTGTCGTTGTCTAAAAGGATATAAGTAATGTCATGATTCATTTGTACCGAATTGGAGATATCGGTGACTCCGGAGTGAAAAAAAGTAGAGTCCCCCATCAAAACAACTGAAGGATTGGTAGTAAAGAGATCCACACCTGCGCCGAGCGCTCCTCCTTGCCCCATTGCAGAGAGATTATGCATTTCTTTAAAAGGCTCTAAAAAAGAAAGTGAATAACAGCCAACATCTCCGTGAGAAATAAGATTTATATTTTCTTTTTTTAGATGAGTTCTTAAATCTTTTAAAAGTGAAAGGGTTTCGCGATGTGGACAACCTGGACAAAAAGTGGGAAGTCGACGAGGAAGAACTTCACTTAAAGTCAAACCTGCTTTGGTTTCATGACAAGCTGATAAACCAAGCTTTAAGAAAATTTTAGAAAGTTTCTCGACAATAATCTCATAATTTAGACCTCCATATACGGGAAATCCCTCATCATCATCAATTTTTTTTCCATATATTTTAAGTTTAAGATTAAATCGAGAGCAAAGTTCATAGAGTTCAGACTCCAAGAATCCTCTTTTCTCTTCGACAACAATGAGTGTCTCAAGATTTTTTAAATAGGGTATCATCAATTCAGAAATTAGCGGATAGGGTGCCGCTACTTTATAAAGTGAGAACCTATCCAAAGCATGATTATCATCTAGCACATGCTTGAGGATTTCAAAAACAGCACCACTGGTAATAAGTCCTATTTTAGAATCGCGATTACCAAAGACCTGATCCAATCCAAGGTCTTTGAGAGCTCGATGAACTTTTGGGAATCGCTCTTTAATCATGGTAGCATCGGCCTTTAGAGAATTAGGCGGCACCATAACATTTTGTGAGAGATCGAAATTTGCAGGATCAAGTTCAATTAACTCTGAATTGATTTTGTATTCCTCTCCTATTTCAACGCGACCTCCACCTTCGGCCATAAAAGTCGTCAATAAAACACCTTGATAAACAGACGTACTTTTAGAAATATCCAAAGCCACTTTCATCCAATTTTTTAACTCACTAGGAGTTGATGGATCAAGAAATGGAATATGGAGATGTTTAAACAAATAGCGAGAATCAGCTGGACTTGAAGTCGAAATGGACCATGGATCATCACCCACGACTATAACCACACCACCTGTTCCTGGATTGGCAAAATTTCCGACAGAAAGAGCATCCGCTGCAACGTGTAGCCCCATAGATTTCATGGCAACGAGAGCATTTTTGTGAGCTTGTTTGGCCCCTGAGGCCATGGCGGCCGCGTTGGCTTCACTGTTAGCTATGACAACTCGGATTCCTTTTTGATGAAATTCATTTTTTTTATCGTACAAAATATTAAAATAATCAGCTAAAGGAGACCCCGGATAACCAGTGTACAAATGAAAGCCAGCTTCCAAGGCTCCTTGGATAATAAGCTCATTGCCGTTCATGATCTGTGTGCTTTGCGTAGGAGTTGCTGATTCACTCATTTTTATCTTGCTCTCTAGTCGTTAAGAATGTTTAATTTTTTCATCTATTTTCAACTTTTTCATTCGAACAAGGAAGGTGTCTTGTGTCAATAATATCTTCAACAAATCCACTTGGAATTAAGGGCATTGACCATTTGGAGTTTTGCACCAATTCGCTTTCAACAGAAACGATAAACACTTTTTATAAATTTGGTTTTGAAAAAAGCTTCGTGGATCTAGAAAATGGCTCTGAACTTTTTTCCCAAGGTCAAATTCGTTTTGTTGTCACTGCTCATCCTGATATGAACCACCATTCTCAAGTTTATTTTAAGGCCCATGGCGAGGGTGTTTCCAAAATATCCTTTCAAGTCGAAAGTGTGGAACTTGCATTATTAGAAGCTCTTCGAAGGGGTGCAGAACTCAGACAAGAAATGAAAGTTGAAACTGATGAGCATGGAACTTATAAGACGGCATCTATTCAAGGTTTTGGTGACGTCTATAATGAATTTGTCGAGCGACCAAACGAACATTTTAGACCAAGCTTTACAAAACTTGCAAACGATCCAAAAGCTCAACCACTCACGCAGCGTTTTTCTCGCATCGATCACTTAACCAATAATGTTCCAAAAGGTGACATGAGAAAATGGGTTGATTTTTATAAGCAGATTTTTGGAATGACCGTTACCCGCTACTTTGACATAAAAGGAGCCAAGACAGGTTTAGAGTCAGAAGTAGTTCAATTACCCAACGGAATTGTTATTATTCCGATCAACGAACCTGACAGAGAAAACTCAAAATCCCAAATTCAAGAATTTCTAGACGTGCATAAGGGACCGGGTGTGCAGCACATCGCTCTTATGACTGCAGACATTATAACTTCGGTTGCAGATCTTCAAAAAAGGGGAATAAAATTTCTAAATATCCCATCTACCTATTATGAAAATATCCCTAAGCGCCTAAGTAATGTAACGGAAGATCTTAAAGTTTTAGAAGATCGACAACTTTTGGTAGATGGTGATCAAGAAGGGTATTTAATTCAAAATTTTACTGAAACCTATGTTGGCCCACTTTTCTTTGAAACCATTCAGAGAAAAAACCACTGGGGTTTTGGAGAAGGAAATTTTCAGGCACTTTTTGATGCCATCGAATTAGATCAAGTAAAAAGAGGCTATATTAAAGAGTAAACTGATGTTTAAAATTCATTTTAACATTGAAAAAAGCATTTCGATTCAAAAGAGCGCTTCTGAAGTCAGAGAATACCTAACCGATTTCACTAAAAGCTCTCTTTGGTCACCGTGGTTGTGTTTGGATGATTCGGGTAAAACTGAAATTAAAAATATACCATCCCAAATTGGGCACGCTCAACTATGGGACGGACCTATTATTGGCTCCGGCATTCAAACCTTAAAGTCTCTTTCAGAAGATTCCATAGAAATCGAGTTGGAATTTTTAAGACCATTTAAATCTATCAGCCAGACCAGCTTTAAAATTGCCGAATATCAATCTTCAACTGAAGTGACGTGGAAGATGAAAAACTCACTTCCCTTTTTCTTATTTTTTTTAAAAAAATTTATGATTTTTATGTTGGGTGGAGATTTAGCTAGAGGACTCACTCGCTTAAAAGAATTATGCGAAATGGGAAAAGTACTTTCGACTCTTGGCCCAGTTACAGCAATGAATGTTGATTCATTTTATTTTCAGGGCATCGAAGGTCATTGCACAATTAACGAAATTCCAACTATTATGCCAATTTCATTTGAAAAATTAATGGTTATTCTACAAAAGGAAAATGACAATCAAAATCCGCTAAAGCACTCGGGGTTTATTTCGCTTTATCATAACCTTGATCCGATGAAAGACAGAGTGCATTTCACCGCAGGAATATTTCATAACGAAAAAATGAAACAACTTGAAAATCTTCACTCAGGCAAAATCGATAATCACCGAGCTCTGAAATTACTCTCTCAAGGCCCCTACCATCATCTAAAATCTGCATGGAGCAAAGTCTTTAGTTATCAACGATCTAACAAAATTAAAGAAAATAAAACAATTCCAATCTATGAAATAATGCTTAACAAACCAGCTGAAATAGAATTAGAAAAACTCCTCACTGAAATAAGATTACCCATCAAATAAAAAGGCCCTCATTCGAGGGCCTCCTTTTCTAGTTTCAATTAAAAATTAGACAGTAAGATTATTTACAAGCTTCCCAGTATCCAGGAGTCGACCCCTTAGCTTGGTACCAGCAATCACCTTTGTCACCTTTGGCACCTTGAGAACCAG
>CANFVK010000004.1 GCA_947450475.1 Bacteriovoracaceae bacterium
ACCGCAAGTTCGCGAAGTCTAACCAAGATATTTGAGCTTTCATTCAAACCACCTTCTGCAGTTTGAATCATAGAAATACCGTCATTAGCGTTTCTTTCCGCCTGACCGACACCTCTAATTTGTGCTTTTAATTTTTCAGAGATCGCCAATCCTGCAGCATCGTCAGCAGCTTTAACAATTCTTGTTCCTGATGACAATTTACCTAATGTAGATGCTTGTTCAGCGTTGTTTGCACTTAAAGTGCGTTGAGCAGAAAGTGAAGTAACATTCGTGTTGATACGTAAACCCATGAGATCCTCCTTGTATATCGGCTTCCCTCCTTGGTTTTGAATGCTTTTGCAAGACACTCAACGAGCTTACTGCTCAACTGAATTGGTTTTAAGCCTCGTCACCATGACTCAGCTTTTGACAAATACGTTTTCGTCCACGAATTAATAAACTTTAGGAAAAATTAAAAAAATAGTAAAAAATATTAAAAACATTAAAGAAAAAACAAAAAGCTCAAGTAAAAAAGACTTATATCACTCATTGTCTTTAGGAATTGAGTCGATAATAAAGATAGAATGGAAACCAAAAAACAACTCATCATTGTACCACCTTTAACAGATACTTTAAATAAGCTCAAAGTAGCTTGTGAAGCAATGTCTGACGAAGAAAACATCGAAATATCAGTCATAGATGATTACAAAGAACTCTCACAATTTGTTGCAATTTCTGGTCAATGTCTGATTGTTTTTTCAAATGCCAAAAAATGTGCAAATTTTTTGCAAGAAAATAAAAATTTAATCAGTAGAAATCACTCCAAAAATATTCTTATTTCTAATACCGAAATACCTACTTTAACATTGACTAAATTTACAAAAGCAGGACTAACGGAATCAATATTAGATTCAACGCCACCTAAGTCGATCATGTTTAAAATGAAATTGCACTTGAGGTCTATCAAATCTAACAACATGGGATTTGTAGAAGAAAATCAAATTATCAAATCAAGTACTGATCAGGTTCCTGAAAAAAACAACCTTAATCAAATTATAAAAAAAGAGATTATCGCAAACGAAGAATCATTTAGTGAAAAAAAGAAGTTAAATGCAGTTATACAAAATAACTCAGAACAAAAAATCGAAAACTTAAAAGGGAAAACACAGCAAAAAGAAGAAGCTATTGAAAAATATTGGAAAACAGAGAAAAAAAACAAAGATGAAGAAAACTTTGAACGATTACCAAATGGTAAAATATCGAATGTGAGCAACTTCGTTGAAAAAAGTATTAGCTCGACTCATCTAACACATCAAAAACAAAACATGGATGAAAATGTTCAAAGTGCATCAAATTTAAAAAGCAATTCAAAAAACGCTAAAAATGAAAAAAGCACTGAAAATCAAGAAAAACCTAATTCGGGCCAGACATCCAACAATCAAGAAGCTTCCTATAATTACCTAATACTAAAAAAGAAATCAAATAACGAGACAACAAGTGAAATATCAAAAGGTAAAAAGAAATTAACTGAACTCGATCTCATGGCTTCACAAAGTGATAATAAATTAAAAGAAGTATACAATGAAAGCCCATCTCCAGAAATAAAAATAAAATCACTTGATAATTCCAAGCATATGAATTCGCAAAAAGTCCAAGAGCAAAATTTACATAAAAGCCAAATTGATAATTCTACACATTCAAAGTTAAAGAAAATATCAACGCCAGATGAAGTTGTGGCAAACAAAAAGTTAAGTGCTCAAAACAATCAAGAAGAACAAAAAGATGAGAAGAAAGAAAAAAACAAGCAAACTATCCTTGATTTGCTTTTGAGTAAAAAAACTAATGAAAATCAAAACAATAACCAATCCCAAGACACAAAAAACACAAAAGATAAGTCAAATGAAAATGAGACAAAGAAAATAAATGATCCCCTCGCTTCAAAAAAACAAAACGACAGGTTGAATGTCGAAAATGACAAAATATCATTCGTTGACTTAACTACAAGCTCAGAAGATCAACAAGTTTCTGCACCAACAAAAAAAAGTGAGATATCCAAAGAAGAACTAATAAAAAAGAAGCAGATAAAACAAACGACCCTTGACATTGAAGAAACTAATTCAACAAAAGAACGATCCGAACCGACTCAATCGTACGCAGATAGCTCAACTTCAAATAATTCATTGTTAAATGGGAATGAAGAAATAAAATCAGAAGTGCCATTTAATAATAAAATCTCCGATCAAGAAAATGATCAAAAAAATTTACCTAAGTCAAAACAGTACAGCTCTGAATTAACGCCAGAAATTGTTGCCAAAATAAATGAAGCTTTTGAACAAGAAAAAGGACAAAATCAAAGCAAAAATGCAGAAACTCTCAAAGAGCAAACTGAAACAACGGATAAAAAAGGTCAAAACAATTCAGCAGATATGATTGCCCCTAATCACCAAGACGGAGTTGTTGACAGAATTGACAAGTTCTTAAGAGGGGGTAAGGCTAAAATAAATGAAGATGACTGGAACTTTAAGAAGGACAAAAAAGATGTCATTCTTTCTTTTCCAAAAAAGAAAATTTTTGAAGATAATCAATCCGATCAATTTAGTAAAAATCATCAAACTCATAGCGAAACAACCATAGACTATAGAAAAATAAAGGAGCAGTTTCTATCAAACGAATATGCTGGAAGAAAGCAGATAGCGGCAGTACGAAATAACTCATCTCCTTCAGATACTTCTAGTTTTTCTTTACAAGAAAAAAAGAATTTTTTTGATCATGACAGCAAAAACATGGAATTTGTCATAAAAACCTTGAATCACCTTTTTTCTGAAAATGATAAAAAAATTAATTACTACGAAAAAATTTCAAACGAGCTGGCGTTAAAATATAACGGATTTAGTATTTTCTATGCTTATAAAGCCGATGAAGGAAAGTTCCTTGAAATTTACAATACTTTTTTAAATAAGGAATTCATTACTAATTATAGCGAAACCTTTCAATGGTGGACAGAATTCTCTCAAAATCAAGCTATAACATTTGATTGCTTTGATACCAATATACCAACTTGGAATTGCAAAGATCTACCAGGAAAAGATAAATCTAAATTATTTTGGGAAGATGTAGAGCTTCCCCTTTGGGCCGATCAAGAGTTAATTAATAAAAAAGTTGAGTTCATATTCCCACTTTTTGATGGCTCAACTCAATTAGGTGTAATTTTTGTCTATTTCCCAAAAGGTGTTCAGAAAAAAAATGAAAATTCTATCATTACAACTTTGGATGTTTCAAGATTTAAGTATCTTGATCTTCCTCGAAGTAAGCACCGGGAAGCAGTTGATGAACTTCCTCAAGAAGTGAAAGTCCGCGACCATGTAAATAGTACTTTTCTTAGTTCTATTTTTAACCTATTCTCTCGAACCAAAAAGGCTGGCTAAAAATAATGGATAAAGAATTCGACTTTTTTTTTATTGAAATAAAAAATCTGAAAAGCAGAAAGACATTTCCTTTTCAACTCTATATTTATAACCCTAGAAATCATGAATATTCTCTTTTTCTAAATGGAAATCAACCTCTATCAAAAGAGATTGAATCACTTTTAAAGGAGCTTTGCTCAACAGGTGCTCAATTAGCAGTTCCAAGAAAACAAAGCAGAACATTTCTAAAAGCTCAAGAATATTCTATCGATGATTTTCCGGCCCTTGCCAAAACGTCTGAACTTCACCAATTAGAGAAAGAGCAACTGATGTATCAAAAGTTGAAAGAGATCTATGATGATAAAGAGGGCGCATTTATTTTTAAATCTCATTTTGAACAGGCCTTAGATAATAATGATTTTTCTAATTTGATTCATTATGCAAAATTGGAAATCCTAACTTTTGGCTTTTCAACTTCTCATACTGTTTCACTAGCAGTTTTTTTGGCAAAAGATTTTCTAAATGAAGATAATTATTTGAACCGAATAGTTGCTTTATCCTACTTCCTAACTAAAAATAATAATATTAAAGATGTTGAGTCTTTATCTGATGTTGTCTGTGGTGCATTCTTATCGCAAATAGGCATTACGCAACTGCCTTACTCCGTTATTGAGAAATCGTTTAATCATTTGTCCGAGGTAGAAAGAGATTTATATAAAAAACATACACTTTTAGGCAGTCATTTTATCAAAAAAAGTCACTTGCAGCTTAGTGATCGATGTAAAAAAATAATTGAAGACCATCATGAAAGAATTTCTGGTGAGGGATATCCAGCAATGAAAGCGGGCGATTCAATAGATACACTTTCTTCAATTGTAGGATGTGTCTATCATCTTTTTGAATTTTCTTCAGGTAAAATTAATGGCAATCGCCAAACTCTTCGGAGTATAATAGTCAATGTGAAAAGAAATAACTATGTTTCTGGGCTCGATATGAACTTTGATCAATCCATAGTATCAAGTTTAACTTCGTTAATTGAACTAGAAACAATTAAAAATAAAAAAGTTGCATAACACATAAAATGATACCTACAGGAGCGTTCCATGAGCATTAAAGCAGATATTAAAATTCTGGTCGTCGATGATATGTCGACAATGAGAAAAATTATTAAGCAGATGCTCAAGCAAATAGGATTCACGAATATAACTGAAGCTGACGATGGCGCAACAGCATGGCCATTAATCCAAAATGGAATAAAAGATGGAGTGCCATTTGAATTTATCTTATCGGATTGGAACATGCCACAAATGAGCGGCTTGGATCTATTAAAAAATGTTAGATCGACTCCTGGCTTGGAAAAATTACCTTTTCTAATGATTACCGCTGAAGCTGAGCAGGGCAATGTTGTGATTGCAGTTAAAGCGGGAGTGAGCAATTTTATTGTGAAACCTTTTTCACCAGAAACATTAAAAGAGAAAATTGAAAAAATTTTCAAATAAAAAAAGTTAAAAATTATGAATATTTTAAATGATCCTTCTATGAAGGAAATTATTGTAGATTTTTGTGATGAAGCTGATGCTTTATATCTTCAACTAAATCAAATATTAGAAGAAGTCGAAGAAAGCCCATTAGAAGCCAAAAAACTGGAACAATTCGGCCAAATAATTGATCGAATTATGGGTGCTGCTAAATCTATAGGAGCAACCGAAATTGCAACTTTTTGCGAACTAGGCAAAGTGATTGGCTATAAGTCATCTCAAGTTAAAGATACTCCACTTATCGAAGTGGTCGTTGCAATATTATTTGATTGTATTGAGATGCTAAAGAAAATGACTCAATCTCTAAGGGTCGGAGATGAGAAAAATTCACTGAAGTTAAATGCCAAAGCTCTAGTTTCAAGATTGCATTGGTTGTCTGATAAGTTCAAAGATATTGAACGATCCTCTTGTGCAATTGAAGGTAATTTGGATCAAAATTCAATTGACGAATTAATGAAAAATTTGGGATTTTAAGGAAGCTATGTCTATAAATTCTCATTTTATAATTTTTTCTAAGCCATTTATAGATGCGGCCAAAAATGTTTTTGAAACCATGGTCTATACCAAAATAGAACCTCAAAAGCCCTCGCTTAAAGAAGATCATTTATCCAGGGGGGATGTTTCGGCAATCATATCGGTTTCAGGAATTAAAGAATCTGAACCACCTATTGAAAATAAAATCTATGAAGCGATATTGGTTGTTTCATTTCCATATGAAACTTATTTTAAAGCTGCAGAAGCAATGCTAGGTGAGAAATATGATTCCTATGTGCCTGACATCCATGATATGGGTGGAGAAATCGCAAATATTATTATGGGTAATGCCAAGCGGGACTTGAAATTGTTAGGCTATAGCTCAAATTACGAAATTCCAAAAATGTTGGTAGGAATGTCGCAATTAATAACTTATCCGAAAGATACTTCCATTGTAATTATTCCAATCAAAAGTGACCACGGAACATTTTTTTTAGAACTTTGCTATTTTGAAAAATAAGAAACTATCTAAATTCTTTAAATGGTAGATCACTTCGACCTCGCCATTCATTCAATGAGATATTTAAATGATCAAAGCGTTTTAACTCTTCAAAGTTCTCCGCAGAAGCTACTTCATGTTTAGGACCAACATCAATCTTAGCAAAAGTTAATTTAGCACCATAATAATTTTTCCCAAAATCTAGATTGTACATTTTAGTCCAGGTTCCAGTATTGATAAAAATGGACCCATCCTCATATTCACGAAATATTGGTTCATGAGTATGCCCAACAATTAATGCTTTAATATTTACATCACTCGTAACCAGTTCTTGGGTGAGAGATTCGTAATCCTTAAAAAGTTCAATCTCACGTTTAGCATGGGAAAAAACTTCTGCAAGTTTTTTATTTTGTTTAAAAATCATTAAGAATCGAACCATAAAAAAATAATAGAAATTAGCAAACAGAAATCGGATCGTATAGAGAGGATCATAGATGATACCATTAATGATAAATTTATTTACTGGTCGAACAGCATTAATATAATCCCTAGTCTCCTTAAATTTATTAATGACACTTGTGACATAATAAGACCCCCAAGGAGGAATAAAATATTTATTGTGATTGATATCTGAAGCAATGCATGTGTCAATACTGTATTGGTGAGCTATCTCATATTCATGACCGTGCTTTATCACAATTCCATCTACTGGCACATAGTGAGAATTTTCATTGATTATTATTTTAAATTTGCTTCGGTCATTCTCGGGAAATAATTCTAAAATATAATTTCTTAAACTTTCAAAAACTAACTCGGCATCATGATTTCCAATAATATAAACAATTCTATTTTCTGGAAAACTTATGAAGTCTTTCAACGCTGCAATAACTCCCCAATGTGCATCTATTATCATTTTTAGTTTTTCCAATGATGCTTTTTCACTCCAAAATTCATCATCAAAATATTTTACGAATGGAACTGCTAATAAATCAAAAAAGTCACCATTGATAACGAGTTCAACTTCTCGTTCAAGAAAATGTCCGGCCGAATGATATTCAAGAAATTCGATTAACTCTTTATCATAATGAAAATCTTCAAGAAAGTTTCGTCTGTTATTAACATTGTCTCCTGCTCCAAGATGAAGATCAGAAATGACAATGATTGTTTTTTTAATATCACTTTTTTGGAGGAATTTCATAAACCTTATTTCCAATTATAAGTTCAACTTCTTGAAAAGCAGGAGAAAGAGGAATGAAATGGAGGATATCCCCTTTTTTTAGTGATGTAGATAACTTTGCAAATTTACTAGGCTCAATTGAAGCATAGCCAACAACTTTTTTTTGATTAATAATTAATTTTCCAATCAACCTTACTAAAGAATTGTTTTCAATCACAATCTCCATTAGCGGTTTAAATTTTTCTGGGGATACAACCCTAAAGCGATCGTCATAGGCCGAAACTAGAAATCCATCTAAAGATTCAATTGAAAATATGTTTGACGAAAAAAGGAGCAATAAAAAAATTAAGAGACGCTTCATGGTTTTTCCTTATTCTACTATTTTAGCTCAATTAGCTAAAAAATCAAAAGTGCAAGACAATACCCGAGTTCAATAGTCACCTACGAGGAAAATTACAGTTATCTTTTTTTTTACCGATAGAGTGTGCATGTTTGAATTTATAAAAAAAAACAAATTATCTAGTACTGAAATAAAAGAAAATTTCAAAAGAAATTTTTTAGAAGACAAGAACCATCGTTGGATCAGTGAAGACAAAACTATTCGGCGCAGTCTTGATATTTTATTGAGTTCACTGAGTGTCAATCAGATTCAATTTTTTACCAAACACCAGACATTTATGATTCCTTGCCAAGCTCACTTAAGTTGTGCCATTGGAAAGACTCAAAATCATCATTTAATTTTGATTTTTCCTGAACTCATGCAAATGCTTAAATCTGCAAGTGCCTTGCATGGAGTTGCGATTTTGGCACATGAGCTAGGTCATATTTATCACCAACATACTGAAAATAAAATTGATACCCTTACGGCACAAATTGAAGCTGATCAATTTGCATATGATCTAGGTTTCGGAGAAGAGCTTCAGGAAGTCTTACTTGATCACGATCAATCTGTGGATTGCAGAGTAAGAATAGCAAAGTTAACAGCTCAACTCGTGACTGAAAAAAATAAATCTTTTTAACTTCAAAGCAGAATTCTTAAGTCAGTGATAGTTTTAATTTCATCGCGAATTTTCGCGGCGTCTTCAAACCGCAAATCCTTTGACGCTTCCTTCATTAATTTTTTGAGATCCACAATTCTGGCATCCAGTGCTTCTGCAGATAATTTTGTGACTTCAATTTTCTTTTTATCTGCTTTACCTTTTCTAGCTCCTCGAAGCGTTTCAATTACTCCCCCACTAACTGCTTTTTTTATTGTTTTTGGAATGATTCCATTTTTCATATTAAATTCTTTTTGAATTTTTCGTCTTCTTTCAGTTTCACTAATGGCACGTTTCATACTTTCGGTCATTTTATAAGCGTAGAGAATAACTCGACCTTCAGCATTTCGCGCAGCTCGACCGATAGTTTGTATAAGTGAACGTTCTGATCTTAGAAACCCTTCTTTATCTGCATCTAAAATTCCAACTAAAGCAACTTCGGGAATATCTAATCCCTCACGCAAAAGATTGATTCCGATAAGAACATCAAACTCTCCAAGTCTCAAATCGCGTAGAATTTCCATTCTTTCAAGGGTGTCAATATCTGAGTGAAGATAGCGAACTTTAATGGCATTGGCACTATAGTATTTGGTTAACTCTTCCGCTAGTTTTTTGGTCAATGTTGTAATTAGAACTCGATATCCTTTTTTGATGGTTTCTCGAGTTTCAATTAAAAGATCATCAACCTGAGTTTCAGCACTACGTACTTCAATTTCAGGATCTAATAGGCCGGTTGGACGAATGACCTGTTCAACATATTCTCCATTAGTTTTTTCCAACTCAAAATTGCCAGGCGTTGCTGAAACGTAAAGAGTTAACTCTTGCCTAGATTCAAATTCTTCAAATTTAAGTGGACGATTATCTAACGCAGAAGGGAGTCTAAAACCATAGTTAACTAAATTTTCTTTGCGGGCGCGATCTCCACGGTACATTCCACCTACTTGAGAAACAGTAATATGAGACTCATCTATAATCATTAAAAAATTTTTATCAAAGTAATCTATCAGTGTTGGAGGAGGATCGCCCGGTCTTGCACCAGTTAAATGCCTAGAGTAATTCTCAATCCCTGAACAAAAACCCAACTCTTCCATTAATTCTAAATCATACAAAGTTCGCTGTTCAATTCTTTGTCGCTCTAGTAGTTTCTCACTAGCTATAAAATCTGCTATTCTTTGGCGTAATTCTATTTTTATTGCAGCAATTGCTTCCTTCATCCTATCGGCACTAACGACGTAATGAGATTTGGGATAAATTGTTTCTTTTTTTAGTTGATTGAGAACCTTGCCTCGAAGAGGATCAATAATTGAAATCGAATCCACTTCATCTCCAAAAAATTCAACTCTGACTACGTTGCTATCTTCATGTGCTGGAAAAACTTCAACCACATCGCCACGGACTCTAAAACATCCTCTGGCAAAATCTATATCATTTCTCTCGTATTGAATTTCAACTAACGTCTTTAAAAAATCATCTCGATCTAGCGTTTCTCCAACTTCTATAAGTGCTTTCATTGAAGAATATTCCTCTTTAGCGCCAATTCCATAAATGCATGAAACTGACGCAACAACAATGACATCCTCTCTCTCGATTAAACTACGAGTAGCGCTATGCCGCAGCTTCTCAATTTCGTCATTTACGGCCGAATCTTTTTCAATGTAAGTATCTGTCCCTGCCATGTAAGCTTCGGGCTGATAATAATCGTAGTAGGAAACAAAATATTCGACAGCATTGTGAGGAAAAAATTCTTTAAATTCTGAATATAATTGTGCAGCTAGTGTTTTATTGTGGGCCAGGACTAAAGTTTTTTTGCCTAAAGATTGTATGACATTGGCCATAGTAAAAGTTTTTCCAGAACCAGTAACTCCCAGAAGTGTTTGTTTATTTTTACCTTCATTAAACCCCTTAATTATTTCGGCAATAGCCTTTGGTTGATCTCCGCCAGGATCAAATGGATTAACCAAATTAAAGATTGCAGAATCATTTTTTTTAAGAGATTTTTCTTTATTCATAAAGCTTTTCGACCTAGGATATTGCTATGAAAAATATACTCCCATCCCCATTGCAATTCAAAAAAAATAAACTTACCTTTGATGGCGTTTTACTTGAATCCATTGCTCAAAAGCTCCCCACTCCCTTTTACCTATACAGCCAAAAAACGTTGGATAGTTATTTTAAAAGCTTTACTCAATCAGCAAAAGCTCACAAAATTAACAATCCTTTAGTCTGTTATGCAGTAAAAGCTAACTCAAATATTGAGGTACTAAAGAGATTAAAAGATCTTGGAAGTGGCGCAGATGTTGTATCAGTTGGCGAATTAAAAAAAGCAATTAAGGCGGGCATTCCTCCAGAAAAAATTGTCTTTTCTGGAGTTGCTAAAACCAAAGATGAAATCTTATTTGCTCTTAAATGTGGCAAGTCTGGAATATATTCTTTTAATGTTGAATCTATTGAAGAATTAATTTTGATTAATGATTTAGCTAAAAGTATCAAGAAAAAAGCCAGGGTTGCTTTCAGATTGAATCCTCAAGTTCATGCGAAAACTCACAAGCACATCTCAACGGGTAACAAGACTCACAAGTTTGGTTTATTAAAAGCAGATATTCAAGAAGCTGTAGCCGTAACAGAATTTTGGACTCATACCAACTTAGTGGGATTATCAGTCCACATCGGCTCTCAACTAACTGATATGAAAGCTACTGTTTCAGCAATCAAAGAGCTTGCCAATTTAGCATTGGATATAAACTTACCGATCGAATTTTTAGATGTTGGCGGAGGACTTGGAATTGACTATACCCATAAAGAAAGAAGCAAGCTGGCTTCGATTGATTATTACATGCAAACCGTTTCCATGGCCCTTGAGCAATTTTATTTTAGTAAATCATCTATACTAATCAAGCCTCGTATCGTGTTTGAGCCAGGTCGAATTTTGGTTGGCAAGATGGGCGTACTTGTCTCACGCGTAGTGAGAACAAAAACAAGCGATAATTGTCATTTTACTATTATTGATGCGGGCATGAATGATCTCATTCGTCCTGCTCTTTACGAAGCTCATCATGAAGTTTTGCCTGCAACCAAATCTGCAAAATTGATCACCACTGATATCGTAGGTCCAATTTGCGAAACCGCTGATTGCTTTGGAACAAAACGCAAGCTTCCTTCGCTTACCTCTGGAGATTTGGTGGTAATAGACAATGCTGGTGCGTATGGAAGAACGATGGCTTCCAATTATAATGAACGTTCATTGGCCGCTGAAATCTTTTTTAGATAATAAAAAATTTTAGAGAGTTTTTATAAACTGTTCTCTCGGAAAGCGAACTCGAGGTCCATAAAGACCACCTTCGGCCCTTTTTCCAGCACCTACAATCATTACAATTGTTTCGTTTCTATTTAGTTTCATGGCTTTTTTTACTCTACAGGCATCAAAACCCTCCATAGGACAGGTATCGTAACCATAAGAGCGAAATGCAAGCATCAAATTTTCACATGCCAATGCACAGGATTTTACAGACCAAACTAAAAGCCCAAAACTACTTATTGGATCTCTAGGAACAACTTTAAAAATACCAACAAGATTATTAAAGACCCATTTGAAGGGAGTTAAGACATTTAAAGGGCCAACGGTATAAACAAAAGGAGCAATTTTTTTATAATACAGAAGGGCGGACTTGGGTGTCTCTATCGGAAGAGATTTGAATGTTTGCAGCATTTGCTTACAATGCTCTTTCCAGCTCGAAGGATTAGCAACGCATACAATCAGTTCTGCTGCCGTAGAGGCCGCAGGTTGAGAAAAACAAGCATAAGAGATTTCTTTTTTCATTTCTTCATTTTTAATTCTATAAAATTTCCAAGTTTGAAGATTTGAAGAATTTGGTGCCAATAAAGCAAGATCTAAGCAAGCCTCTACAACGTTATCTGGTATTTTTTCAGGAGTAAATTTTCGCACCGACCGGCGAGCGTTAGCCAGTTTGGAAAACTCTTCAGGAGAGAAATAATCTGCTCCCTCTTTTTGAAAAGCATCGTTGCCATTGAAAGATCCATTCATTTCAGTAAAAACATTTTTTTGATCACTCATAATTATTTATAGCTCCAACTTACACTGCCATCTGGGTTATCTTTTACCGAAACACCTAATTCATTTAATCGATTTCTAATTTCATCTGATCGGGCCCAATTTTTTGAAGAGCGAGCTTCTTTTCTTTCCTCTACAAGCATTTGTATCTCTAATTCATTTTGTCCATCAGTTGAACCTGTAAGATTTTTCCTTGCATGATTGAGTTCACTTAGAATCTTTTCTGGATGATCATGAATGAGACCTGTTGATAACTTAACTAATTCTACACATTTTATAACTTCATTCAAATATTGACTAGAAACCCCCATTTTAATCTGGCGGTTAAAATCCTTAATCACGCCAAAAAAATGTCCAAGAGCTCCTGGAATGTTGAAGTCATTGGCGAGTTCAGTTCTAATGGATTCAAAGCTCTCAGATATTTTTTTTACTTCTTCTAGGTCTTCTTGAGAGGAGGCTTTTGATTTATTTAGCAAGATAACAAATTCATGAATTCGTTCCATTTCCGTTATAGCTTTAGAAATCGATTCCTCTGTCCAATCTAGTTTCGAACGATAATGAACTGAAAGCAGAATGTGGCGCAATATTGCACCAGAATATGTCTCAACAAACTTTCTAATCGTCACGACATTACCCAAAGATTTTGACATTTTGATAGAGCCAAAATTTAAAAATTCATTATGGGCCCATACCTTACAAAACAAACAACCATTGGCCGCTTCAGATTGTGCAATTTCATTTTCATGATGAGGAAATTGCAAATCCACGCCGCCGTGATGAATATCTATCGTTTTACCTAACCATTTTTTTGCCATTGCAGAACATTCAATATGCCAACCAGGACGCCCCTTTCCCCAAGGTGAATCCCAAGAAGGTTCGCCTACTTTCGCAGGTTTCCACAAAACAAAATCAGAAGGATGCTTTTTATGTCCGTCCACTTCTACTCTTATCCCGTGCTGAAGTGACTCGAGCTGAACTTTAGAAAGCTTTCCATAATCCTTAAATTTAGGAACATGATAAAGAACTTCCCCATCTACGACATATCCAAAGCCGTTTTTGATCAACTCCTCAATCATAGAAATAATTTCAGGTATCGTCTCTGAGACTTTCGGGGTGTGAGTTGCGGGTAGCATTGCTAACGAGTTCATATCTTGCTCGCACTCTTTGACAAAGCGAGCAGCATATTCAATAGCATCGGCCTTCATTTCGTTAGCTCGCTCTATAATTTTATCATCAACATCGGTATAGTTTCTTACAAAATTAACTTTATAGCCTAGGGCCATTAACACACGATGAATAAGATCTCCAACCACTAACGCTCTGGCATTTCCGACGTGCAAGAAATCGTAAGTTGTGGGTCCACAAGAATAAAATTTAACTTCGTTTTGAGTGATAGGTTGAAAAATTTCTTTTTGACGAGTGAGATTATTAAAAAGTTTTATTTCCATGCTCTGATTCCCAACGAACTCTTAGTTTTACTACTGGGATAGTCTAACATAAGAGCCTATTGGAAATAAGAATTAATTTTTTCGTTGATCGAGTTTTTGTCTAGTTTATTTGATAGAGAAAACTCTTGGGCCAGTAATTCTCTGCACTGATCTAACATTTTCTTTTCACCAAAACTCAATACTTTTTTATCTTTCAGTAAAAACAATTGTCTTAAGACTTCAGCTATCTCTATTACAGAACCTGTCTTGATTTTGGCAGAATATTCTCTATAACGTCTATTCCAGGTCGAATTATCAACTTTTATATTGTGATCTGTTAAAAGTTTATAAACTTCTTCAACTTCATCAGTATTAACTAAACCTCGAACACCATTTTCACTATCTGTGGGAACCATTACGGTCATTCCATTGGCAAGAATTTTGATGATATAAAAAGTTTTTTTCTGGGAGCCAACTTCTCTTTCTTCAATGTCGCAAATCTGGCCGACACCATGTCCGGGACAGACCGCATATTCACCGATTGAAAACATTTAGACCTCCAATAAACAAAGTACTTCGACAATATAACGCACTGGCTCTTCGAGAACAATAATCCCTGAAATTTCTACACACTAAGCTTATAATTTGACGATTTTGAGGTAAGAAGCCCCGTTTTTTTCAATTTTAGCAACATGCCCTAACTAAATGTTCGTTTATGCACGACGAATGCCAAAAATAAGATGAAATTAGACCAAAAAAAAGGCCCTCAAGGGGCCTTTTTATCCACTAGAATCTTGGTAAAACTTCGTTTTTATCGAAGAAATAATTGATCTCTCTTTCGGCCGAAGCTAAAGAATCAGATCCATGAACTGCATTGGCTTCAATTGATTTAGCATAGAGCTTTCTAAGTGTCCCGTCTTCTGCATTGGCCGGATTAGTTGCACCCATAATTTTTCTATTTTTTTCTACCGCGTTTTCTCCTTCAAGTACCATAAGAACCACTGGGCCTTCAGTCATGAATCCAACAAGAGATCCAAAAAATGGACGCTCTTTGTGTTCAATGTAGAATCCCTCAGCTTTTTCTTTAGATAAGTGAGTTAGCTTCAAAGCAGAAATTCTTAGCCCTTCTTTTTCAAAACGAGCAACAATGTTTCCAATGTTATTGTCTGCTACTGCATTTGGCTTAATAATTGAAAATGTTCTTTCCATAATAATATCTCCGGTTAAAAATAATAAATTCTATTTCAATGCTGCTTCTAATGTTTTTCCTAAGTCGGCCGGTGACCTTGAGATGTGAACTCCGCACTCTGCTAACACTTTAAATTTCGCTTCAGCAGTGTCGTCCCCTCCTGAAATAATCGCTCCGGCATGCCCCATTCTTTTTCCTTTGGGAGCCGCTGCACCAGCGATAAAACCAACGACTGGCTTTTTCATATTGGCTTTTATCCAATGAGCCGCTTCGGTTTCAGCAGAACCGCCAATTTCTCCAATCATAATAACGGCATCGGTATCTGGATCTTTATTGAACATATCAAGTACGTCAATAAAGCTTGTACCATTTACAGGGTCACCGCCAATTCCAACACAAGTGGATTGGCCAATTCCTCGAACTGTTAACTGATGAACGGCTTCGTAAGTAAGGGTACCAGATCGAGAAATAATTCCAATGCGTCCAGGTAAATGAATATGGCCAGGCATAATACCAATCTTGCACTCTCCTGGAGTGATAACTCCCGGACAATTTGGACCGATTAAACGGCATTCTGGACTTCGAGCAAGCGCTCCTTTAACTTTTACCATATCAAGAATTGGAATACCTTCAGTTATACAAATGATGATAGGCATTTTTGAATCAATGCATTCTAAAATAGCATCTGCGGCAAACGGTGGTGGAACAAAAATCATCGCCGCATTAGCTTGAGTTTTTTCTACCGCTTCCTTGACTGTATTAAAAACTGGAAACCCCTCGTGCACAGTTCCACCCTTACCTGGGGTAACGCCACCAACTACATTTGTTCCGTATGCAGCAGATTGCTGTGTATGAAAAGTACCTTGCTTACCAGTTATTCCAATCGTTATTAAACGGGTTTTTTTATTGATCATGATTGACATGATTATGCTCCTTTTGTCGCAGCAACAACTTTAGCCGCAGCGTCTTCTAAGTCATTTGCAGCAGTTATTTTCAAGCCGGATTCGTTCAACATTTTTTTGCCAAGATCAACATTGGTTCCTTCAAGCCTTACCACTAGTGGAACATTGAGAGACACTGCTTTTGCTGCTGCGATAACTCCTTCAGCGATAATGTCACACTTCATAATACCCCCAAAAATATTAACCAATATGGCTTTTACATTTGGGTCGGATAAAATAATGCGAAAGGCTTGCTCAACTGCTTCCTTAGTAGCTCCTCCGCCGACATCAAGAAAATTTGCAGGAGTGCCTCCGTGAAGTTTGATGATATCAAGAGTTGACATAGCTAGACCTGCACCATTAACTAAGCAGCCTATGTTTCCGTCGAGCTCAATGTAAGATAAGCCATACTTAGACGCTTCAATTTCTTTTGCTGATTCTTCAGAAAGATCGCGATAAGCTTCTATTTCGGGGTGTCTAAAAAGTGCATTTTCATCAAAATTTAATTTTGCATCTAAGGCAATAATTTGTCCTTCTTTGGTTAAAACTAAAGGATTAATTTCTGCGATAGTACAATCACAATTAGTGTAAAGCTCGTAAAGACCAGCAAAGAATTTATTGGCTTCTTTGATCTGCTCCCCCTTTAGACCTATGGCGTAAGCTAACTTTCTTCCAATATATGGCTGATAACCAGTTGAAGGGTCAACCGCTACTTTGATAATCTTTTCAGGGTGATTATGGGCCACCTCTTCAATTTCAACTCCGCCTTCTTCCGATGCCATAAAAGTTATTTTAGATGTTGCTCTATCTAGCACAATTCCAAGATAGTATTCTTTCTGAATATTGCAGCCTTCTTCAATTAAGAGAGTTTGAACTTTTTTACCCTCTGGACCAGTTTGGTGAGTTACCAAAGTTTTACCTAGTATTTCATGAGCATAAGCCTTAACTTCATCTAAGCTTTTAGCAAGCTTTACTCCACCTGCTTTTCCCCGACCACCAGCATGAATCTGGGCCTTAACAACCCAAACAGATCCCGCAAGTTTTTTGGCGCCTTCGACCGCCTCGTCAACAGACTTAGCAACTTGACCATTTAAAACCTTAATGCCAAATTTGCGCATTAAATCTTTGGCCTGATACTCATGGACATTCATAAAATCTCCTAAAAAACAGAACTCATTTAATTGTGATTTTGAAATCGAGTTCATCATAATGGCGTAGCGTCTTTCCTTAAAGGAACGATGCCCAAATACTTGCTAATTAAGTAAAAAAAAACTAAAAATAAATTCGAGATTTAAATCCAGTTGCTGGCCATCGTTTCATGAGGATTACAATGACAAAGAGATATTTCATCCTTGAACCTGCGCGCTTCATGTTAGATGGAGGTGCCATGTTTGGCATTATTCCCAAGCCATTGTGGAGTAAAGTTCACCCTGCAGATGAGCAAAACCGAATAGATCTAGCGTTAAGATTAGTGCTGATTCAAGATGAAGATCGCAATATTCTAATTGATACTGGCATTGGCGATTACCACGGTAATAAATTTGATGATCGCTTTGGAATAAGGGGAGAACAATCTCCCCTCGAAAAAGCACTCAATGAAATTGGTTTAAGTCCAGACCAAGTAACAGATTTGATTCTATCACATTTGCACTTTGATCACGTGGGTGGGATTAGTAAAATAGTAGATGGCAAGATTGAACCCGTTCTTAAAAATGCTACCATTCACCTACACAAATTACATTATGAATATTCTAAAAATCCAACCGAAAGGGATGCAGGCTCATTTCATGGCCAATATTTTAGTCCCGCGATAAAATGGTATCAAGAGCACAATAAAATTCACTTTCTCGATGAAATGCAAGGAGAAATTTTACCAGGTCTTTTTTATAAATGTTCGATGGGACATACACCCTATCTACTGCATGCTTATGATGAGAAAATTATTTATATGGCCGATCTCATTCCAACTTCCAATCATGTTCACATCCCCTGGGTTATGGGTTATGACATTTCTCCTGGGGTAACTACCTTGGACAAACGACATTTTCTTAAATTTATCGCTGATAAAAACCTAACCATGATTTTTGAGCATGACCCCAACTTCTATGGTTCAACTGTAAAAGAAATGGAATCAGGAGATATACTTTGCCAGGAAAAATTTCCTAAAAAGCAGCCAACCGCATATGAAATATTTTCTTCAAATTAACTGATCTTATAATCAAGGTTTTGAAATTTTTTGAATTTTATCCTCAAGTTTTTTGGCATTGAGATCAATTTGTAACTTGATAGCCTTTGCCTTTCGCTCAAATTCAGCCTTCAATAATACTTTTGCGCTTGAAGATAAAGATTTATATTTTGAAGTTTTAGTAATCATCTCAGAAGCCATTTCGCCAATTTGTTTCCCCAGCAAAACCTGTTCTCGATAAGGAGCAATTGAATTAGTATTTCCCAACTCATTCAAAGCTGGATCATTGGCAAATTCATTATTTTTTAAAATTAGAGATTGCAACATGGGTGAAATATCTTTGATAAATTTCTTTTCGAACAAAGCAATAGATTTACCATTTTTGTCACGATCTAATTCCATCAAATAATTTTGAGAAGTTGCATTTAAGAGTGACTCCAGCGTTTGTATACTTTCAAGTTTTTCTTGAAAGGGTTTTAACTGGTCTGAAATAATTGTTGAAAGATAATCGCTAATTCTTTTTTCAAATTCGCGAGGAGTCCCTGAATAAATAAGAGTTGAGCCATTTAATTCATAAGTTTTATTCAGAGTGCGAAAAAATGACAACGCGGCCAATTGTTTAAATCTTCGATTTAGATAATGAGTTTGTTTTGCCAAAATTTTAAATTTATATTCTCCAGGCAAAAACTTTGAGCCTTTTACTAATATCATTCTATTAAATTTTCCAACGTGATTTTGAATTTTGCCCTTTACGACCAGCTGAACATCTTCAGTGCCCAAAACTCTTCTAGAAACCGATTCCAATTTGACTTCGGTTTGCAAATCTCCTGGTACGTTACTGCTGGCCCAAAGTGACTTCCCATCAAGTGAAAGTGCAATTGCAAAATCAAAATCCGTAGTACTTTTAGTCGCAATACTTTCAAGCTTGTCTAAGTAAACCGGCATGAGTCCTTTAATTCTCAATTGAATCTCTGCTTCTTTTTGAGTCATGGCATACCAGCCTATGATAATTAAAAAAACGACTCCGGCCATAGGCATGAACCACTTTTTTATTGGAAGATTTAACAGTTGAAAAGATGGTTTAAAGCTATCTTTACCTTTAGGGTCTAAAATAGCATCCAAAGGAATAGGTGGAGGAAGATCCATGTCATCAAAAAAATCACTGACAACTATTTTTTCAGGGCCACTTTTTGGTAGTGTGGGAATTTCCGGTAAAGGAGGGGGTAAATCAAATTCTACCATTGCTGATTTTTTAACTTGTTGATCTGCTATATCTGGTACCGAAGGAGCAGCAGGTCTCACCGCTTGAAAGAGAAAGGCAAACTGGTCGCATTTTGAGAACGCATCCCACTTGGCAGCCCCCTCTTTCCAGACCAAGGTTTTAGCCTGAAGTTCTTTATTAGTATAAAGATTGACCATCTCTTCTATAGAAAAGGGCCCCAAGTGATGCGTGCCTTTAAAAACAAACCATTCTTTAATCATTTTAGCTTTTAATGATATACTGAGTTCACTTTTGTCGCAAATTAGAAAAGGAATTTTCCATGTCAAATCATTCTAAAAGAGACCTTGAAAGAATCATTAGTAACAATACAGAGCTGAAAACAGCAGATATTGTTTTTTTAAAATTTTCATCTGACCAAGGCACTATTAGAAATGGTGGTAGAAGAGGGTCGATTTTTGCACCTGAAGCTATTGTTAATATTGTCAAAAAACTTGCTAGTCACAGCTTATTAAAATGGTCAGAAAGTGAGATTGCTCAACCTACCCTAGAAAAAGAAAATTTTGAAAAGGCGCAAATTCATTACCAGCAAGAAATTTTCAAACAAATCAATGAAGCCAAGCGCGCTCACAAAATCATTTACCTCGGCGGAGGCCATGATCATATTTATCCGGCGGTAATGTCTATTAATCAATTTACGAAAAAAGTTGTTGTTATTAATCTCGACGCTCACCTTGACACCAGAACAGATGAAGAAGCCAACTCAGGAACGCCATTTAGGCAACTTGATCGAGATTTTTCAGGAGATTTGAAAATAATTCAATTGGGTATTCACGAATTTGCCAACACGCTTTCGACTATGAGTAATCTCAAAAATGCCAAAGAAGTTGTCGCCACTTATGAAGATGTCCGCTATGGCACAAAGAACTTTACAGAAACTGAAAAATTCCTATCGCGAGTCATTCCCTACGATCAAGAATCCACTTATGTCTTTAGTCTCGATGCCGACGCCCTGGAATCGGCCGTCATGGAAGGTGTAAGTGCAGTCAATCACCGAGGTTTGCCTTACCATTTCGTAGAAGACGTTTTGAGCTATTCGATTAATCAACTCCATTGTCAGCATTTTGGAATTTATGAGTATAATCCCCTCTACGACAATCTTTCCCAAAAAGGCGCCAGGGCCATTGCAGGGCTAATATACAAAATGATGGATGTTAGTTTGGAGTAATATTTTAGGCCGCTAAAACAAAAAAGCCCATTGCGTATTTCAGCGATGGGCTTTTTGAGAGACATTCACAGGAGGTCTAAAAAAATCCTTTCTTCAGATTCTCCACACACACAATTACTATATTCAAAGGTCGTGCCAAGTTTTTCAAGCCACAAAATTAAAACAAATATAGCTATTTCAAGTGCAAGTATTTGAATGCTTGTGAAGTAACTAAAATTCGACTAGTCATGACTTTGACATTAGACCGTTTTGGTAAGTCATTAAAATGACAGGACATTCTTACGGAATCTTACATTTGATATAATCGGCCGTTAACTGGACAGCTTTATGGATAGCTTCATCTTCATCTGCAACGTTATAAAGATCGCCAATGTGGGCCCAAATCTTTCGTGATTCAAGTTGCACAATGTCAACTTCCACCCAAAAAGAATTTTGCATTTCGTTGATCGTGAGACGCGCTTCTAGAAAAGCTTGACCTTCAAGTTTTAAAAAATATTCCTTGGGAAATGCCGATTGCGATTGTGACAATGAAACTATCCCCTGCCTCTTGTTTCGGTTGAGTTGCGATCCATTTTTTCAAGATACTCAACAATCATGCCGGCCACATCTTTTCCGGTAGCAGTTTCAATGCCATTGAGTCCTGGAGATGAATTGACCTCCATGATAAGTGGGCCGCGATTAGATCGCAAAAGATCAACTCCTGCGACGTTGAGCCCTAAAGCCTTGGTTGCATCAAGGGCGGCCTGTCTTTCTTCAGGCGTTATCTTTATGACGTCAGCAGAGCCTCCACGGTGAAGATTTGATCTGAACTCACCCTCCTTAGCAGTTCGCTTCATGCTTGCAACTACTTCATCGCCAATGACAAAACAACGAATATCACTACCTCTGGCTTCTTTGATAAATTCCTGTACGAGAATATTGGCATCCATTTCCCTAAAAGCATCAATAACTGATTCAGCGGCGCCGTCAGTTTCGGCCAAAACCACTCCTTTTCCTTGCGTTCCCTCAAGTAACTTAATGACTAATGGGGCTCCACCTACCAATCTGATAAGATCAAGAGTCATTTTGGTAGAATGGGCAAAACCGCTGATGGGCAAGCCAATTCCCTTACGAGAAAGCAATTGCAAAGAGCGCAACTTGTCGCGAGATCTTGAAATTGCGACACTTTCGTTAAGTGATGAAACGCCCATCATTTCAAATTGTCGAATAACGGCAGTTCCATAAAAAGTAATGGAAGCTCCAATCCGAGGAATAATGGCATCAAAATCATCCAATACTTTATTTTGATAATGAACTAAAGGTTTTTTCGAAGTTATGTCCATGTAGCATTTCAAGGTGTCGATAACCTCGACTTCGTGACCGCGAGCCTTAGCTGCTTCGACCAAGCGCTTTGTTGAATAAATATTTGAGCTTCTCGACAGGATGCCAATTTTCATTATTTCTCCAATTTATTTTTTAGAAGATTTGATCTGGCGGGGTTAATGATAAAGCGGCCATTTAGGGCTTCGCGCCCAATGAGCATTTTAAATCCCATTAAGTCCCGATTAATTAACGTTATTTCAATTTCAAACTCACTGGACCCCATTCGAATTTTTGTTTTTACTACTGGGCGAATGGTTTTTTGACCAGTTGAGCTTTTGATTTCGCGTTCTTCTAAAAAACGCGATTTTATGTATTTTTTTTTGCCGTCTTCAGATTCAAAAAGAAATCGAACGTACTTGCGTCCATTTACTGTCACATACTCGATATTCTCGGCATGAAGTGCGGATGTTTTAGCACCAGTATCAATTTTAGCTTTTAAGTCTAAAAGTTTAAAGGCGGGTAAGCTTACACTTTCGCGCCATCCAACAAACTCTAAATCATTTTTTTCTAATTTCATTTCTTTCAAACTCAAAAATTTTTTGATTATTGTGACATAAATTTAAGCAAAAATCCCATATATGTTTAAATAAGCTTTATTTTAACCTATTTACTTTCAATCTATTATTAACGCCTAATGAATTTCTACTTAACCTATCATCCACATTGGGCTAAAATTCATCGAAACACTTTAATTGGTATTTATCATCAAGGAGCATATTCCTATGAGTTCTAAAGGTTCGTGTTCACTTCATTCTTCGATCGGCAAAAAGCAGGTCATGGGTGTATCTGGACTACTTCTCTGTGGCTTTCTTCTGACCCATATGCTGGGAAATTTTACTATGTTTATTGGAGCTGATGCATTTAATAAATATTCGCACACTCTCACAAGCAATCCCCTCATCTACTTAGCCGAAGCGGGTCTTGCCGCACTTTTTTTATGCCATATCTTCATGGCCATAAAATTGATTTTGGAAAATAAAGCTGCTCGTCCGGTAAGCTATCACATGAGAGAGACCTCTGGCAGAGGTTCAACCTTCGCATCCTCAACGATGCCCTATACAGGATCCATCGCACTGATCTTTCTCATCATTCATATCTTAGGATTAAAATTTGGAACTCAATATACGATAATAATTAATGGCGTAGAGATGAGAGACATTTATAAAACTACGATTGAATACTTTCGTGACTCACTTCACGTCTTAGGCTATATCGTCGCGGTGGTCTCTTTGGGAATACACGTGAGCCATGGGTTTTGGTCAGCATTTCAATCTCTAGGATTTAATCATCCAAAATACATAGGTAAGATCCAATTACTTTCAAAACTATTCGGTATTGTTGTAGCGGTTGGATTTTCAAGTTTTCCAATCTTCTGTTACCTCCAAGGAGGAAAATAATATGACAACTAAAAAATTAGACGGAAAAGTTCCGAGTGGTCCAATTCAAGATCGTTGGAAAACTCATAAGTTCAATATGAAAATTGTAAATGCAGCCAACAAAAGAAAATACTCTGTGATAGTTGTTGGGACGGGTTTAGCTGGTGCATCTGCAGCAGCTTCTTTAGCTGAGCTCGGTTACAATGTCACAACCTTTTGTATTCAAGATTCTCCCCGTCGCGCTCACTCTATTGCCGCTCAAGGTGGAATAAACGCAGCCAAAAACTACCCCAACGACGGCGACTCAGTTTACCGACTTTTTTACGATACGGTAAAAGGTGGTGACTACCGAGCTCGAGAAAGTAATGTTTATCGATTAGCCGAAGTCTCCAACAGTATCATCGATCAATGTGTGGCCCAAGGGGTTCCCTTTGCTCGCGAATATGGTGGAACTCTTTCCAACAGATCTTTCGGTGGAGCTCAAGTCAGTAGAACGTTTTATGCTCGCGGACAAACCGGTCAACAGCTTTTACTTGGCGCTTATTCGGCGATGATGAAAGAAGTTCATAATGGAAAAATCAAATCCTTTACCAGAAGAGAAATAGTTGAACTCGTAATGGTGGAAGGAAAAGCTCGTGGAGTCATCGTAAGAAATGTTGTCACCGGTGAATTTGAAAAATATGTTGCAGATGCAGTGATTTTAGCTACTGGGGGATATGGGAATGTCTATTATCTTTCAACCAATGCTAAGGCTTCAAACGCTTCTGCCGCTTTTCGTGCCTACAAAAAAGGGGCTTATTTCGCCAATCCTTGCTTCACCCAAATCCATCCGACATGTATTCCTGTTTCAGGAGATCACCAATCTAAGCTCACGCTTATGTCTGAGTCACTAAGAAATGATGGAAGAGTTTGGGTTCCCAAAATGAAAGGAGACAAACGAGCACCAACGGCAATACCTGAAGAAGAAAGAGACTATTATTTAGAAAGAATTTATCCTTCTTTTGGAAATTTAGTTCCAAGAGATGTTGCTAGTAGAAATGCAAAAATCGTTTGCGATGAAGGCCGTGGAGTTTCTGCTACCGGAATGGCGGTTTATCTAGATTTCGCTGCAGCTATAAAGCGCGATGGGGCGGATAAAATTAAAGCAAAATACGGCAACTTGTTTGACATGTATCAAAGAATTACAGATCAAGATCCCTATAAAACACCCATGATGATTTATCCTGCCATTCACTACACTATGGGTGGACTGTGGGTTGACTATAATCTCATGTCAAACATTCCTGGTCTTTTTGTTTTGGGAGAGGCGAATTTTTCAGACCATGGCGCTAACCGACTGGGAGCATCTGCACTTATGCAAGGCTTAGCAGATGGATACTTTGTCATTCCTTATACCATTGGTCATTATTTTGCGACCGAAAAATTTGAAAAGATCGATACCAATCACGCTGAATTTGAAAGAGCTATTTCAAATTCTAAGGCACTTTATAAAAAGCTACTCTCCATTAATGGAACAAAGACCGTAGATGATTATCACCGTGCTCTTGGTCACATCATGTGGGAGCAAGTTGGCATGGGAAGAAATGAAGCAGGTCTAAAAAAAGCCATCAGCGACATTCAAGCTCTTCGTACTGATTTCTGGAAAAATTTAAAAGTTTCCGGTGGTGCTGAAGAAGTTAATACTGAGCTAGAAAAAGCAGGACGAGTTGCCGACTTTTTGGAGCTTGGAGAATTGATGGCGCTTGATGCTCTAGAGCGAAGAGAATCTTGTGGTGGACACTTTAGAGAAGAATCTCAAACCGAAGAAAATGAGGCCAAGCGCGATGATGAAAATTTCTGTCACGTAGCCGCTTGGGAATACAGCGGAGTGGATATAAAACCACTGAGACATACTGAGGAACTCAATTTCGAAAACGTTAAATTAACTCAAAGAAGTTACAAGTAGTAGGAGTATCGCCATGGGTGGAAATAATTCGGATACAATGTCTCTCAACTTAAAAGTTTGGCGTCAAAAAAACAATAAAGATAAAGGATCCATGATCGACTACAAGCTAGACGGCGTGTCTCCAGATATGTCTTTTCTTGAAATGATGGACACGCTTAATAATAAACTAATTAAAGAACAAGGTGACTCCATCGCCTTTGATCACGATTGCCGCGAAGGAATTTGTGGAATGTGTTCAATGATGATCAATGGACAGGCGCATGGACCTGAAGCAGAAACGACAACTTGTCAGTTACATATGAGAAAGTTTAAAGATGGCGATACTATTGTCGTTGAGCCTTGGAGAGCAAAGGCATTCCCAGTGCTAAAAGATCTCATGGTTGATAGAGGGGCATTTGATAATATTATGGCAGCTGGTGGATTTGTTAACGTAAACACTGGAAACCCTCAAGATGCCAATAGCATACTCATTGGTCAAGAAAATGCCGAACTCGCCATGGATGCTGCAGCTTGCATTGGCTGTGGAGCCTGCGTTGCCAGTTGTAAAAATGCTTCAGCAATGCTTTTTGTATCTGCAAAAATTTCTCAACTCGCTCTTCTTCCACAAGGCGAAGTTGAATCCCTTGCTCGTACTCAGGCCATGGTAGCAAAAATGGATGAACTGGGATTCGGAAATTGTACCAATGAAGCTGAATGTGAAGCTCAATGTCCAAAGGGGATTAAAATAGAAAATATTGCTCGCATGAACCGCGAGTGGTTCAAAGGGGCCCTCACGTCTAGAAAATAAATTAAACAAATCATGAGTTATCAAATTACGATAGCTCATGATTTTTGAGATGTTTCATTATGTTGCTTTACTCAAAAACTATTCAAGCATTTTTGGAAAGACTCAAAAAAGAAACACGAATCATATTGCGCCAAGAAATGTGCCTAGAGCTTCAAAAAAGTAGAATCCTTTATCGAGGAATACTTTACCCCCTAAATCTTATCGTTTTTGAAGACCACAAGCGCCTTGGCTATTTTGATTCTCGAACCTATGAGCTAGGGATTTCTAAAAAACTAATGTATTTGGCCCATGATGAAGTGTTAAAAAATGTAATTCGTCATGAACTGGCCCACTTTATGTGTTTTCTTCTGTATGGAAATCGTGTGGTTCATGGAGAGGAGTTTCACCAATTATGTAGACAATATGGCTGGGGTCAGGAGGTTTATGCCGCCTATGCGAACCTTGACATAGAAAACGCCACTATCGTCCAGTCGGATGATAAAACCCAGAAGCTTTTAAACCGTCTTAAAAAGCTTTTAGCACTTGCCTCTTCAGATAATGCCCACGAAAGTGAAACTGCGACTCTAAAGGCTAATGAACTTCTATTGGAGCATAATATCGATCATACTAAAACGCAGGGACCACAAGAAGAAGTGGTCTGTGTATTAAGAGTCCTGGAAGCCAGTCGAAAAAGCAGCAAGCATATCGCTATTTATGAAATTCTGAAAACATTTTTTGTCTCTCCAGTATTCAACCACGGAAGAGGGATTTTTTATCTTGAGGTTATAGGAGATAAGGTTTCTGTTGAACTGGCCGACTATGTAGCTCACTTCCTAGATAAAGAACTAGATGTTCTCTGGAAGCAAACCCAATTAGAAAACCCAAATATCAAGGGCATGGCCTCTAAAAACTCATTTTATAAAGGTGTGGCAAAAGGATATGTAGAAAAGATTGAATTCCAGAAAAAAAGATTGGCACTAGGTAGTGATTTGGTGGTTATTGAAAAAAATATTCAACGATATCTTTCTATTGTTTACCCAAGAATTGGTCACTCGAGCTTGGCCGAAGGGCAACACAACGAAGAAGCTCATAATGCGGGTAAAAAGAAAGGAGCAAATCTATCGATAAAGCCTGCTCTGAATTCTGAACGGGCAGAAAAAATTAAATATTTGACTTAAACCTGTTTTTTATCAGGACCAAAGATCCACTTGTGCTGTTGACCAATGACTCTAAAATGCGCTCCATTAGCTTCATTTATGGATATAATTTCAGCAAAACGCTCCATCGGAAACTTTTCTCCAACATTATAACAAGGAGTAAGTACCCAAGGAAAATTCATGTTAAGACCTTCTTTTTGTAGGGACTTAAAAGCTTCGAGAGTGGCTTCAAAATCAGCATGATCAAAAATCACAGCTTTCATCTGAAATTTACCCTGATATTGAGTAATCATTTTTGATACGTTTCTTAGCGGAGTCTTAACTCCCGTAGAAGGAGTTTTAAAATCAAAGCTGATAAAATCTACTAAATCAAAAATCTCATCAACTACACGAGTTCCTGCGGCTTCGATGTTGATGTAATACTTTTTGTCTTTAAGTCTTTTAACCAATTCAAAAACGTGAGGAACATGTGCCGGATGTAAAGGATCTCCTCCGGTAATTGAAACATTTTTAATACTTCCCTGAAAGCCCTCTTCATAAACTTGATTAAGAATCAAATCAAGCGACTGAGCACTCGAATCTGAAAATTCCCAAGTGTCTTTGGAATCGCAATTCAAGCAACCCACGGCACACCCTTGGTAACGGACAAAAACTTGGGGTCTACCTACAAAAATGCCCTCACCTTCACTGGCGCGATAGATTGAATTAATGAGGTGTTTTCCGTTCATAACTAGGTCTTACTTCCCTTCCATTATTTCGTCAATTTATCGTGTAGATATTTCATATGGACTCTACATTAATTGACTAATCTAGATTGAATCCAATTCAAAAGATCAATATTTATTTATTGGTATTTGGTGATAAAATAAAGCCATGAAATATCAAGATATCTATGCTGAAACTATCAATAAGCTAAAAAATAACCAACGTCCATTGGTAAAACTTACCCCTGACTTAATAGAAGAATTAAAGGATATTTGGCAAGCAGCGCTTCTTTCTGAATCAATAGACGAAGCATCCTTAAAAAAAATACTATGCATTCTTGATAATAGCCAAAATATGACTTCTTCCTTTAATGAGCTTTTTTTTAGCTCATTAGATAAAGTAAATAATTTCGAGATCATTATTTATTTGCTTTCCGCCTCTCAAAAGCATGTAGTGGGCGAAGCCTTAAAGTCAGGACAGATGATCCCAATAATTTACTTTGAACAATTAAAAAAATTACTGAAGTCTAAAAATCCTGAAGTATTGGAATGGACACTGCGAACGATTGAAGTTCTCGGACCACTTTCTCTGCGTTTAAAAAATGAAGTTCGCCAAGTAAAACCAGGTTTTTTTAGTCGAATCAATCAACATCAAAAAGCCTCTTACCAAATTATCGAGCTTTTAGAAAAACAATGGGAGCGAATGCTTTTATGAAAGATGATGAAATCAGAAAATATCTCAATACCAAGCACGACCCTCAGTCTCAGCTAAAAAAACTCCAAACATACACCAATGCAGGGAATTTACCTCTGTTTCAAACTGATTATCATGAATCATATCAAGTAAGAATCATTCCAGATAAATCAATTGCTCCCGCCAAGTTCATCCCAATTCCTCTTAGACCAAATGAATTTCTAGCCAACCCTGTAACGATTAGGGCCATGAGAAAAGAATTATTCATGGGTGGCGAAGATTTCGTGGACCTTGAGTGCTTGCGAACCTGCCAATCCTGTAAAAAAGAAATTGATCTTCAATTTTGGCAATTCTGTCCCTATTGCGAGGCTTCCTTTTAGGGAAACACCTGTAATCATTATCAAATGTTAAGCTTTGTTAGATTTTAGTAATTTACTAGTTTACTCACCTATCTGTATTGTAGTTTTCATCATTCGTGGATTTTTAGTAATGCTTGCCCGCTGATGCCGCCATTGATGGTTAGTCAGTAGAATTTTTTAGGAGTAAGAGAAAGATGAGAGAAAACACCTACCTCACTGAAAAGCAAATTGAGACGCTAAAAGACAAGTTACTTTCTGAAAAGGAAAGAATAACTAACAAAAAGCTTGAGCAGGAAAATTATCAACTTGATAAAAACGAATTATCAGATCCACTTGATGAAGCAAGTGTAAATACGCAAACATCTCACGACATTCGATTTATCAATAGAGAGAACTTTTATTTGAAAAAAATCAATAAATCTCTAGAGTCAATCAATCGCGGAACTTATGGACTTTGCGAAGAGTGTGATGCAGAAATTGGCTTTGAAAGATTGTTTGCTAGATTAACTGCTGAACTCTGCATCGCCTGTAAGGAAGAGGCTGAGCATGCAGAAAATAACAACTTTTTTGATAAAAAGTCTAAATCACTTGGCAGAGCACTTCACGATACTGCCAGATAAAAAGTAAATTTGATTCAAAGCTTTTGCTAAAATAACGACGCCGGAAAGATTTCATTTTTTAATAAATGACTTTTTTCCGGCTTTTTTTATGAGAAAAATCTAATGAGAGCTATCATATTTTCTATCGTTCAAGCTTTTTATCAAAAAGCAACAAACGATATTCTCATTGGTTACCACTTCAATAAATTTAATGAACCTGAAATTTTAAACCACCACCTAGAACGCATTACATCCTTTTGGGAGATGCAACTAACAGGGGAAACATCTATCCCGCTTGAAAAAGGCTTTCAATTACTTTTTACACATCTACAATTAAATATAAAAAGGGGAGAGCTTGGACGTTGGGTGCTTCTTTTTCATCAAACCCTAGATGAGTTTGAAAGCCAAAACCCCCTTATAAATCCCAATGAGCTTTGCACTGCTTGGAAAAAAAGAATTGCTTTATTTGAAGAAAGATTTCGAACACATCCTAAAATGTTTAATTAGCCTAATGATGCCCCTCACTTCCCGCGTGTTCAGCTGGAGCACCACTTTCTGATTCAGATTTATGGGTTTTAGGAATTCGTTGGATTTTTCTATTGGGATTGATCGCTTTAAACGTTTCTATGACATAATCTTCTAAGATGGGCTCACCTTCAACGTGATCAAAAAGCCAATTACGAGCGTAATATTGATTTAAACGAAGCGCCTCATTCCTGGCTTGCACCTCGGTAGCAAACGAGACCGCAACATAATCAAGTCTTTTGTATTTTAGACCTTGAGATTCGATAAGATTAATTCCGGGTGAGTAGTCATTGAAAGTGACTAGGACATTCCCCTCTTCATCCTTTTTAGGAAGCATTGAAGAATCTGCAGATAAAATTTTAAACTCTTCGAAAGTATATTTTTGACCAGCATCTACATTTTTTTTTGAACATCCACTCAAGCTGAAAAAGATAACGAAACTAAATACTGTAATTGATCTCCAAATCATAACTTATTTTCTTTGCCCATTTGGTTTGCCAGTTCTCTTCGCTGCAGACTTTTTATTCTGAGTACGCTTATAACGAGGAGTAGAAGTAGATTTAATCGTTTTTAAATGTTTTCGGTCTGAAACTTTTTTCTTTTTATGAACTTTTTCCTTAAGTTCGTCTAACTTCTTTTTCTTCTTGTCTAGTTTTGTTGAAACTTTAGGTTTAGCTGCTGCCTTAACACTGGCAAACTTGCCTTCATCAAATGAAGTCAACTTAAGCGCTGACTGATTTTTAATGGCTTCATTGATACGATTGACGATGTTGATGTCTTTAGGTGTAACCAAGTTGTATGCAAATCCCTCATTGCTCATTCGACCAACTCGACCACAGCGATGAATATAATAGACTGCCTCAAAGGGAAGATCGTAGTTCATAATCCAGACTAAATCATCAATATGCATTCCTCTAGCGGTAATATCTGTGGAAATTAAAATACCACCTTCCTTAAGGAATCGATCATAATTTTTTTTACGATCTTTAGCTTCCATTTCACCGTGGAGGGCGTGAAACTTCATTTTAGAAAATTTCTCTCCTAGCTCTAAGAACAAGGCATCAACCGTTTCATGTTTATTAACAAATATAATCCCTCTGCCCTTAGCTTGATTTTTGATGAAAGCTTCAGTCATAGCATTTTTTTCTTTGTCGGTCACATAAATATTAAAAGTACGAACGGATTGAGTTAATTTATTTTTTTCTTGAGAATTATAATTATTAAATTCAATGTCATTGAATACAGTTTTACAAAATTCATCCAAGTTTTCCGAGTGAGTTGCACTAAAAAGACCAACATGAACTAGACTGGCATCAGTAGAACCATATATATTGACCAAGTCGCGACGAAAACCCATATCTAATAATTGATCTGCTTCATCCATGATAAGATACTTAACATTTTTCAAATTTAATTCTTTCTTTTTAAGTGCTGAACTCAAGCGACCTGGAGTTGCAATAAGTATATCAATCACATCGCGAGCCAGTAAATGGTTGGTCTTGGCACCCTCTCCACCGGCAAGCAATCTCACTCGCATTTTAGCATGATGAGCGATCGACTTGAAAACTTTATGTAACTGTAGCCCTAGCTCTCTGGTTGGTGCCAAAATGAGCGCTCTGGGTTTACCCAAAAATTCTTTTTTATCGCCCATAGGAAAGTTTTCTTCATCCTGCTTGAGCAACTCACAAACAGGTAAAGCAAAGGAAAGCGTTTTGCCCGAACCGGTCTTAGCAATGACATTGACCGATTTGCCTTTAATTAAATCAGGAATAACTTGAGTTTGTATTGGAGTTGGTGACTTTAACTTATGTTCTTCTAAAAAAGCCAAAACTTGAGGGTGGGATAGGACTTTTTCAAAGCTCATAATGAATTCTCGCAATAGACTAAAGGTGTTTATAGCCCCTAGCCTACCACGAAAAATATATAATTAGAAGAAGAAGCGTAAATCAATCGAGTTAATCGCCGAGAGATTAACATCTCCATCCATTTTTTTTACAGGAGTTTTTAAAGAGTACTCAAGCTGCATTAGCCACAATTTCATTCTCGGTGAAATCGTAATGTATTCTTTATCAAACATTCCACGAAGCTGAAGACCTAGGCGATCCCCCCAAAGGTAAGCGCCAGCATCTGCACCAACATACACACCTTCAGAAAGTCCATAACCAGAGCGTTTATGCAAACCGATAAAAGGATTCAAAGTTACAACTGAAAATTTATAGGTTGCATCAGCGTGAACTCTCATGAGGGCCTTGTAGCCATAGGCTAGCTCTTTAGAACCAACTGATCGTTGTTTTAAAGTGGCAATCTTTAGCTCTTCTAGTGACGCAAAGACCTTATAATTATCGTTTTTGTAACCTAAGCGGTAATCTACTTGCAAAGTGCTTTCGGTATTTTTGGTTTTTGGAAATTCAATTGCAGAACCAGTTTTAATCATATCCTTAGTTATTCTTTGGAATAAATCAGTTCGGCTTAAATAATAGAGATTGAAGACTCCAAAAAAGTGATCTTGATAAGTATAATCATTAAAAAAACCAACTTTACCATCTAGTTTTCCAAATAATGAAAGGTTGGGGACGGCAGTGGTTAAGGATGGAATAATGTATTTACCAGTGGGTTGAGTTGCACAGAATGCTTTTGTTGATGCAGATAATGTAACAGAGTTATTACATTCTATTATAACATCATTTGTAGGGACTAGTGTTCCAATAAATGTTTTCAAATCCTGGGGAATATCGCTCGGAAATAAGTTAACTAAATCAGCAACCGTCAAAATATCTGATCTTATTCCAAGATTAAGACCTAAATCGGCATAAGCCCTAAAATTTGGCCTGATCTTAACTTCCCAAGCTGAAAAACTAAAAAGAGGTATGCCTAAAGTAAAATCAACTTTAACCGTTTGTTCAGTTTTGTCATATTTAGTTAGGACGTCAGAAGCTGCAGTGGTTGGGTCGATTGCCTTTCCGGCGTCACTTATATCTTTTATGAGGGATTGCGCATTTTTGTTCATCGCCACGCTCATATCGATTAAAAAATCGTGTCCTAAAGGACGAAGCATGTCTTCAGTCTTTAATTGATCGTCAATTAATCTATAACGATCAACGACATCATAAGAAAATACTGTAGTTGTGCTCAAAAAAAGCAAAGAAGCGTACGCCAGTGCCTTAATAGGTTTCATTTTTTCCTTCCTTGGATGGTGGATAAATATCAATCAAAGATACTACAATCCTATTTTAAGAGTGACTTTTGTAAAGGATTTTATAACTGTCTTTTTCTCGCGGGAAAAAAATGCCTAAAACAAATTGCACAAATTAGTATTTTTGATGACAATAAATCTATGGACTCAGATAAAAGTGATTCAAATCAGTTTTCAACGGAAAAAATTTTCTGGTTAGAAGTGCAAATACCCGAGCAATTGCCTAGAAAGATAATTGTTCACGATCGCATTTTAGCAGGACTTGATCCTCGAAATGACTTAATTCTCATCGAAAAATTAGTTAAGGCCAAGCACCTACTCTTTACTAAGCTTGACAATGATTTGAGCGTTCAATATCTGGGTAATGATGGCGATACCTATATAAATAATTTACCTCTTGAAAAAGATAAGCTCTATTTATTGGTGAAGAATGATGTTATTACCATTGGAAAAATTTCAATAATTGCCCGAGAGGGCATGGGACAACGATCAGCAGTTTCAGCGACGAAGTCCACACCTCAGATAAAAGCAAGTTTAGAACTTAATGCAAATGTAGAAGAAATATCAACAGAACATCAAGTACCAGACTATGAGTCAAGTGAATCTAATCCCAAAAATAAATTAGTTGAAGAATCAAAAATTGAGAAAGATCGAAAGTGGATTGATTTTTCAACAATCAATCTGATCCCATATAAAGTATATGGGTTTATGATGGATGTATTTTTGACCTATGTTGTTCTCGCCTGTTTGTTGCCTATCTTGGATCTCCACCGAATTGTTCAAGATTTCATTTATCCGGTTTCCGATTTCTTAGCATCAATTATCTCGCAGGATAAAAATCTACAAAAATATCAATTCCTATCAATGATTGAGTTTTTTATTTTCTTTCATTTTGTCATGATCTTTTCGGCTTTGATTTTTGGAAACACTCCTGGATCTTTCTTGGTGGGATTAAGGCAAAAACGAAAAGATCAAAATTTTTTAACTATAAGATTCAAGGCTTATCTCTATTGCCTAATCAATATTTTGCTGCTGCCCTTTCTCATCTTTGATATTCCCTTTTTAAAAGGAAAGTCTATTAAAGAATTGCTTACTTTTTCAGAAAGAGAGAAATCTCATTTAACTATTTTTAGGATTTCAAGAATTGCCATTTGCCCCGCTATTATTTTCTTTGCACTTTTGTTTCCATTAATTCTTCCATTTCCTTTTAATGTTCTTTTTTCAGAGGATAAAGTTTTAATAAATAAATATAAAGATGTGCAGACCAATAGGATCTCTTCTTCTTCAGAGGTGCTTGGAATAACTCTTGTAACGGACCTTCCTGCAAGATATAAGCTATTGCCCTATTTAGACGAAAATCGATTGGGCTTTATGCTGTATGATTTATCAACTAAGAAAGTTTTGATTATTAAAGAGGAAAGCAGAATCCCACAAGAATTAGCACTTTTTAAATTGCGTTACTCCAATCCATTTGCCAGCTTCAATATTCCCGACATCAACATGAGCAGCAATAAACTTAAAGCCATTTCACTGCGCAGTCTATTTTCTACACCCAATAAATTAAATCGAAATTTTACTAAATTTGGTCCATTCATGGCAAATTCATTTATTTATCGTGAAGAATTTTTTAAAAATTTTTCAAAAAAAGATCAATTTCTCTTAATTCCTTTTGATAAATTTAACCCGGCGATTAAAATTAGTGATGGAAAAGAAGAAAGACTTTTCATCTTTACTAAAAAAGAAATTGTTGAGTTTTCACTCTCTATGCCTCAAAAAAGCAATCTCCCTGAAGTTTTTTGGAGAGAGGTTGCCTCTAAGCTTACTTTTGCCAAAAATACTCTTCCCTGGCCAAGGGATCCAGGTATTTTCGAAGCGTTTGAAGCCTTTGAATTTTTAAAATACCAACCGATTTTGACTTATTACTCAATGGAAGTTAATAAAGCTAATGAAACTGATGATTCATTTTCAAAATTGATTTTGAAAAAAAATTTAGAACAAACTAAAAAAGCTTTAAATTCAACTAAGTATCGAAAAGGTATGACCAGCAATGTAGAAAAAGCTTTCAATAAATTAATATTAAACATCTCCCTTTCGGAAAATAAAAAATGAGAATACAAGATCAAGTAAAAGAGCATTTCAACTTTAAGTTAGAGCATGTAGATAAAAATTCTAAAGCAAGAGCTGGAACTATTACGACACCTCATGGAGATATACCCACTCCTGTCTTTATGCCAGTTGGAACTCATGGTGCAATAAAAGCACTTCAGCCTCAGGTTTTGGAAGAGATGGATACCAAAATTATTCTTTCTAATACTTACCATTTGCACTTGACCCCCGGATCAGATCTGGTCAAAAAAGCAGGTGGTTTACATAAATTTATGAATTGGCCTCGTCCAATTCTGACTGATTCTGGTGGCTTTCAAGTTTTTTCATTGCAAAAGAAAAGTATCAAAGAAGAAGGCGCTGAGTTTGCTGATCAGAAAGGAAAAAAAATTCTTCTTTCACCTGAGACTTCAATTACGATACAACAAAACCTTGGATCGGACATCATGATGGCCTTTGATGAATGTATCCCCTATCCTGCTACCCGCGAATACACAAAAACTTCCATGGATCGAACTCATCGCTGGCTAGATCGATGCATCGAAACTTGGATTAATCCCAAGCAGGCTCTTTTCGGTATTATTCAAGGATCTACTTACAATGATCTTCGAAAAGAATGTGTCGAAGAACTCATTAAGAGAGATCTTCCAGGCTATGCGATTGGAGGAGTTTCGGTTGGTGAAGGTGCTGAATGGATGGAGAAGATTGTAAGTTTTACTGCCCCGTTGATGCCAGTTGATAAACCTCGCTACGCCATGGGCATCGGCAATCCGGAAGATCTATTAATGCTTTGGGAAAATGGCATTGATATGAGCGACTGTATCATTCCAACCAAATTTGCCAGAGGTGGAACGCTTTTTACTTCGCGAGGTAAAATTCGCATACGGCATAGAAATTATCGACGTGATTTTTATCCTATTGATCACAGCTGTAGTTGCTATACCTGCAAAAATTTTTCACGTGCCTATATTAAACATCTTTTTGATTCTAATGAAATCCTGGGGCAGGTTTTGGCCACAACTCACAACATCGCTTTTTATAAAGGCTTAGCTGAGCAAGCTAGATCAGCAATTTTGGAAGATCGCTTTTTAGATTTTAAGAAGGACTTTTTCACCAATTATAAAAAAGACTCCGGTGACGATGAAGGTGCCGGGGAGTAGACTCCCCGATTTTTTTATCCTTGCCGGACGAACTTTTACAGTTTGGATTCAATCATCGCAGAAAGTAGACCCGTAAGTTTTTCCAGATCGCTATATGAGATATTGTGAAACATGGAAATCCTAAATTGGTTTCTACCTAATTTTCGATAGCCATCAATACCGTAAACAACTTTTTTCTTTTCTAAAAATTTTATTACATCATCAACATTGACTTTGCTATCGACATCTATTGTAGCAACGGCAATTGAGCGAAATTCTTTTTCTTCGATATAACAAGAAAGATAAGGCTTTGATTCGGCCCATCCATAAAGTAAATCTGCCTTCCTTTGGGCCAATTTTTGAACTTCTTCATAGCCTAAAAGGTTCATTACTTTTAGCTGCTCGTTCATGAAAAACAAAGTGGCCAAGGCGGGAGTATTGTAGGTCTGATTAGACTCTCCATTAGTGATCGCATTTGTCCAATTCATGATGTCTGGAACATAACGAGATTTATCGGCCGCTATTTTTTTTGCCCGTGCAAGTGCCTTTGGTGACATAATGGCAATCCATAAGCCTCCATCACTAGCAAAAACTTTTTGAGGAGAGAAAAAATAAATATCTGTTTTGGAGACATCGCACGGGCACTGCCCCCCACCGGAAGTGGCATCAACAGCAAGAATAGTGTTGGCATCAACCACCGGCAATGCAGAAAGTTGAACACCAGTAGAAGTTTCATTTAAAGTAACTGCAATTAAGTCTGAACCCGAAACTGACTTTCCATTTATTCCTTTGCCAAATGGAACTGAAACTTGTTCAGTTTCAATCCATGGAACCAATTTGGAGGATTTAAACCATTTCTCTGAAAATTCACCACAAGTAAAATGAGTTGCCTTTTTTTCTACAATACCTAACGCAATCATATCAAATAGCAGAGTTGCTCCACCATTGCCAAGAACAACTAAATAGTCCGAAGGTACATTGAAATATTTCATCAAACCATCTTGAATTTCTTTGACGACATTTTTAATCGCCGGTTTACGGTGACTGGTGCCCATATAATGAACACCGGTTTTTAAAAGCGCACTTAGATACTCTACTGGAACCAATGAAGGCCCTGAGCCAAAACGTGGATCACTTGGTATTAAATTTTGGGGAATTTCATAATTATCAAACATAATAACTTCCTTTTGGTAATGGAAAGACAATCATTTAAGTAAATAACATTGCCATTTTATCGCAAGATTTGAAAGAATACTAAGCGAATATGACTTTTTTAAAACAGTTGAGCGTTTTACTTTTCTTGTTAATGGTTCCTTTTTCAAAGGTGGCCTATAGCTATGACACCATTTTCTCCATAGGCAACATCTGTGAATTTATCGGGAAAATCCAAACGGATGATTCGGGCTCTACCAATGTTTGCTCTTTTAATCCTTATCTATCGAGTACCGTTGATTTTACACTTTACAAAAATGTTATTCTTGCCCCAGAATTTGGTATCACTTTCCCACAAAATGGCAGAGATTCGAACATTAGTAAAATGAATATTGTTGCTATTGTTAATTCTAAATATACATTTTCTATGCTTCATTTATTTTTTGGAGCTGGCTTTTATTTCACTCGACTTTCCTCCAGTGGCGGTGAAGAAATACTCAACAATGGAAACTCTACAACATCCTTTCCACTCCCAGACAGCGCCATTTATACTCGAAATTTTATTTTCAATTTGGGAGCAAGATTTCCTATTAATCCAAAATGGAGCTTAGATGCTCACTCTTTTATTTTTAACTTGTACAACTTTGAAGAACGATCTTTCAGTGCAGTCTTTAATCTCAATTACCACTTTGGAGAATTTTAAATAATGAAACTTTCAATTATGATTCTCTCTATCTTCATAATAAATTCTTCCTATGCCTTTACATTCAATAACAATGTTGCATTGGCTTTTTCTCAAGACGAAGTAAAAGTTAATATTGCTAAAAGCAATTGCACCAATATTGGAATTGATGACAATGAACTTTATAGTATCGTTGCAGATGCAGTGGATTTATATTGGAATAAAGTTCCAACTAGCCGTCTCAAGCTTCGGGCCGGATCGCTTCAAACTACAATCGCAGCATTTAAAACAGGACTCATTTGCCTTGTAGGCACATCTTGTGAGCCAAATCCTGTACTCGCAGTTAGCTCAGATATACTTATTTCATGTAACCAGAATTCTTCAAACTTTACCAGCTCAAGTGTACTGGCAGTGACAGTGCCCAACAATATTAGCGGCAAAAGCATCATCGGATCACTTATCTTAATTAATGATCAAGGTTCAAATCAATTTCAGAATAAATCCCGCGAAGAAAAAGTGTCGATTATCGCCCATGAAATTGGTCATGCTTTCGGTCTTGGACACTCTCCAGTTAAAGATTCGCTAATGTATTATTCAACAGTCAGTTTAAGAACTAGTTTAGGCTCTGACGATATGGATGGAATTTCTTATTTATACCCAAAATCTCAAGGCATAACTTGCGCTAGTACCACCGAAAGTAGTCATGATCAAACTAACATGATAATGGGTTTAATTTTAGGGCTTTTAGCATTCAGCTTGCTGAATCAAATTCAGCTTTGGTACTTGAAACTACGACCACGTTTTTGACATTCGCGCTCATAATTCTCAAGCCATTTTTTCTCTTCATCAGTTAAGAGACTATCTTCGATGAGATCGTGATCAAAACCAACAAAAACCAAGCTGCGAAAGTGAAGCATGCCCTTAATCGTTGGATGTTTTTCCACGACTGCAACATTTTCCAGTCGAACTCCTCCAAATCCCGGAATATAAATTCCAGGCTCAATGGATCCAACAGTATTTTCTCTCAAGGGCACATTAGAGGTTGTCGACAATCTAAAGCCACCTTCGTGAACATTTATGCCAACGCCATGACCAGTTCCATGATTATAATTTAGACCAAATTTAAAAACAGGTTGGCGCGCTAATCCATCAATCAAACTACCCCAGCTTCCTTCCGGAAATACCGCATTTTGAGTGTGCAAAATAGCCTTTAACACAGTGGTGTATATTTCTTTTTGTTTATCGTTGGCAGTTCCTCCAGAAAGAAATGCTCGAGTGGTATCGGTGGCATAACCGGATTCAAAATAACCACCTGAATCAAGCAACGCAAGCTCTCCATTCTTAAACAAAACGTCTTGACTTGGATTTGAAAAATGAATGATCGATGAATTTGAACCGAGAGCTGAAATAGTTTTAAAACTTTGCTCAAGGGCACCATTTTTTTTATAAAATTCATTAGTCTTGTGAAAGAAATCCAACTCTGAAACCTTCTCACCTTTTTTCACTTGTCCTTTAATCCAAGAAATCGTTTCAAAAATGGCCTGATCTCCACGATTAAACGAACTTTCCATTGATTTTAATTCAACTGGATTTTTTAATGAATGAAAGGGGACAAGCCCCTCCGGGCGATTGACGAGTCTTTCAATCCCAAAATGTAATTTGAGTTTTTCGAAGTCAGCAGCATTGATAGTTTTATCTGAGAAGAAAACTTTTTGAATGTTATTTTCTTTTTCACCTAAGAATTTTCGCCAGGTATTTTCATATTCTTTAACCATTTGTAAAAAGTATTCAAGCTCTGAAAACTTTCCTTTTGTAATTTCAACCGCACTATTGTGAACTACTCCATCCAACTCTTCCATTAACAAAAAAACTTTCTCGTTGGTAGCTAGAGCTTTTGCCCTAAAAGTACTTTGAAAAGGCATTTCAAAACGACGCAAGTTTGTGATCCAAGCAATCGAATCTAGAGCGGTAATAAAAAATGCTTCCCCTGGATTGAGTAATCTTTGGCATTTCTCTAGAGTGCTCTCTCCTACTAAGTCCAATGGAAGCTCGAGAATAGATTTATTAAAATCCTTAGACTTAAAATTAATGATATTTGCTAATTCGGCGTTGTTAAAAGACACAACTTTACTCAAAGTAGAAAATTCCCGAAACAAAGATAGATCAATCCGATCCCCTTCAATCCCCAATGACTTGAACCCTCGTTTGCCGATAACATCCTTCATTGCTGACTGCAGTCCAACTCCATATGGACATTTATAGACTTCAACTTGATTAGGATCCACCTCAAGGTCAGCTTGCTCATAATATCTTCCATCGACAAAAAGGATGACTTTTCCGTTAAGAGGAACCAAAACTTCGGCAGTTGATCCTGTAAAATTAGTAAGATAATAGCGATGACAGTCCTCAAGAGGAACATATTCATTAAGAAAAATGTCAAAACTTGAAATATAGAAGCAATCAAGTTTTTTACCGATCATGAATCTTCTAAGCGCATTTATATTTTGCTCAACGTCCTTGGAGTTTAAAAATTTTTCTTTGGCCATAAAATGTACCTTTTAACTTAAGTTTATATATAGAAATCCGATAACTTTCGTAGGTAATATAACCCATTCGAGTGAATTTATGAAATCAAAACTGTTTCCCGTCTATTTTATTGTGGCGCTTTTTCTATTTAAAGTTGGGATCATTGATAATTTTAGAAACAATGGATCCCGTGCACTGGCCAGTGATACTGTTGTTCATCCCGCACTAAGGCCAATTCGTTAGGCCTGAACGAGGCTTACGAAATGCTCTCCTCTTTGTACGTAGTTTTTATATTGATCAAATGACGGAAAGGCCGGAGAAAAAAGAACAACTCTTAGAGTTGATGAATCCAGTGATCTTAAGTAATCAAAAGTTTCTAGAAGCGTTTTGGTATTTTTGAATCTTATCTTACCTTTAATTTCTGCTTCAATTTCATTGGCCATTTCTCCAATTAAAAGTAGTTCAAAAACGTTGTTTTCAAAAAAATGTAAATGAGCAGCGATAGAATCACCTTGCCCTCTTTTTTTACCACCAATAATTAAATAGAGTTTCCCGCCAAGTCCCTCCATTGCCTTGACAGCAGTTATGGTTGCATCCCAATTAGTACTCTTGGCATCATTAAAAAAAATAAAGTGATTTAAACTTGTACTCGGATTAACAAATTCAATCCTATGGTGAACACCAGGAAATTGCGCGATTGTTTTATCAATAGCAACTTGAGATAAACCAATTTCTTGGGCGATATGAAGTATGAAGCACAGGTTCACTTTATTGTGAATGCCTGGAAGTTTAAAATGAGCGAGATCCCTATTTATCAAAGGATGCTCAGTATTAACAGTTAGCTTTTTACCCAATTGGGTTTGCGCCCAATCGGAAATAATGGGAAAATTATCAGGATAAATTAACACATCATTTTTTTGAAAATGATTCGTTATAAAAAATTTGGATTTCGCGTAATCATTGATGCTTTGGTATCTTTCACCGTGATTTTGATAGATATTTAAAATAACGGCAATATTTACATGAAAATGATCAATACTTTCGAGCTGAAAACTTGAAAGTTCTAGCAAAATAAAATCTGCACTAGTTTTGCCAGAGAAAATATCGATGGCATAATCGCAGAAAGGAATGCCGATATTTCCCCCGACAAAAACATTTTTTGAATCAGCTTGAATCATTTCGCCCAAAAAAGTTGTTGTGGTTGTTTTACCATTTGTTCCAGTGATACCAACTATGGGCACAAGTGAATTAACGGATTCGAGGAAGCGGTAAGCAAGCTCGAGTTCTCCCCAAATAGGAATTCCTTTTCTTAAAAGCGGAGCTAAAAGTTCATGCTCCCTTGGAATACCAGGAGAAAGAATAACTAGTTCAACATTCGACAAAATGTTTAAATCTTTAGCAGTTTCTTCTGAAAAGCAATTCACTATGGAAACAAAATCAAGGACCCCTGGTTTGGTTGCCCAGCTGCTCACTTCCCCACTGTTGATAGCTAGACAATCGGCTTTTAAAAGACTTAAAAAGCGTAGGGCCGAAAGCCCTGAAACTCCTAGACCAAAAACTGCTATTTTTTTATTTTGTAAATCAAACTTTGTGTCAATTTTAAATTGATTCATGGTAATAATACTACCTTATGGAAAGAAAAAGTCAGGCCCTTATGCTCAATGAATTTCTATTGAAATACTCCCCGATGTGGAGCAACGAAATCATGAATGAATTTCCTGACTCAATGGAATTTTATCCTAAAGAATGGATCGACTTACTAAGCAATTTGAACCAGGAAGAACTATTTGCCATCGATTGCAAAGATCTTACACCTCAAGTCTTGGGTAAAATTTGCAAAAGTTCTTTCTATAATTTTGTTCTAGAAGCCATTGGTTTGAGTTCGATTGCTCAAGTTTCAATCCAATCCATCCCAAAGTTTGAAAATTGGGCATACAATGGAATTAAACTCAAGAAACGTCATGAAATAGAAAGAATTATACCGATTATTCAAGAAATACAAAAAACGATGAATCCCAGCTTTGATACCGTCATTGATATCGGTGGTGGTGTCGGTCATTTGTCTAGAGTTATTGCCCATTACGCTAATATTGAGGCGATTAGTATCGATCAAAACGTGGCATTTCAAAAGATAGGTTTGGAGCGCTTGAATAAATTCCGAAAACTTGATGGAAGTAAAAATGTAACTTTTATCAATCTCCCTTTTTCACTTGAAACAAGTCAACATCAGATAAAAACCATCTTCCAAAAAAGAAATTTGTGCCTTGGTTTACATACTTGCGGAGCCCTGGCAAACACCCTTTTGACAACCGCAAGCGCAAATTATTCCAAGGCGATTCTAAATTTTGGATGCTGCTATCATCACCTCGACCCAATAAAAGACTTTCCCATCTCGAGCTTTTACCAAAAAAATAATTTTCAAAAAATTAATCTTTATGGTTTTAGTCTCGCGACTCGCTCTCATGCCCAAGAAGATTTTTCTGCATTTAAAACAAAAGAGCGGGTGAAATATTACCGTTATGCTCTACATCTCTTTGTCTTAGAGCATTTCAATAATAAATACTTTACTGACGTTGGAGAATGCCCAATCAAAGTATACTGGGGTTCCTTTTCTCAATACTTAAGAGGCAAACTAGATGAACTAAAATTAAATCATGAGTTCTCTGACGAATATCTAGAAGCATTTTACTTAAGACCTCAGACTCAAAAAACGCTAAAAAAAATGTTTATCGCCAATCTGATTAGATGGCAACTGGGTCGATGTCTAGAGATTTATATACTGATGGATCGATGCTTATACTTAGAGGAAAGAGGCTATGACGTTTTCATAGAGCAATATTTTAAAGAAGCGCTTTCACCTCGAAATATCGGGATACTCGCGCTCTTAAAAACTTAATTCTCTATCGGAGAAAAAGCATATCGTAGTATTTTGGCAAATTATAAAATTGATTTGGAATCAATTCTTCTAAATCATTACATATGACTGCCATCGTAGTACTAACCAACATCAATTCCTGAGCGATCTTTTCGGCATATTTTTGGTGATCTGAATGATCAGCATTTAATTCTTTGACCAAATTCTGAGATAGCACATGAATCTCATCTATTTTTGCAGTCACTTTTTTATAAGCTTCCATTTCAAACTGAGATGAAATGCCAATTGATGTTTGATTCTTTATGATCTTGGCCAAAACTTTTTTATATTCAAGCCCTGATGGTATAACAAATTGATGAATCATATCTATCATCGTCTCTAATTCAATTTCACGAATTTTGATATATCTCTCTAACAAGATGTTATATCGTGTATCAATTTCTTCACGCTTAAAAATCCCGAGATTAACAAGAAATTGATAAGAGCCTGGATCGGTCATAGTCTTTAAAGATTCTGGAGTCGTACGCTGATTGGGAAGACCTCTTCTTTGAGCTTCGGCAACCCATTCTTTAGAATAACCATCGCCATTAAATACCGCCTGAAATGAATGCGACATAATTTTCTTAATCAAACTCATCAATGCAGCATCAACTGAAGCTCCCTTAGCTAATTGCTCTTCTAAATATGAATTAGCCTCAAGCATTGTATCGGTAACTGCCGCATTGAGAATAGTCATTGGAAAACCAATGGCCTGACTTGAGCCTACTGCACGGAATTCAAATTTATTTCCGGTAAATGCAAAAGGTGAAGTTCTATTTCGATCAGTATTATCTCTAAGTAAATGAGCCAGCTGATTCGTTCCCAAATCAATGACATTGTTTAAATTCGGAGAAAAGGTCTTGTCTTCAGTAATTGCATGGAAAATTTTATCCAATGTATCGCCAAGATAAGCAGAAATGATACTAGGAGGGGCTTCATTGGCTCCCAATCGATGATCGTTACCTGCACCTGAGATTGCCATGCGAAGAGGATTAGCGTGACGATGAAGGGCGTCGACTATAATGGCTATAGTCGCTAAAAATCTTAAGTTGTGTTGAGGTTCTGTGCCGGGCTCTAGAAGATTTAGACCAGTATTATCGCACATCGACCAATTGACATGTTTTCCAGAGCCATTGATACCAGCAAATGGTTTTTCATGAAGCAAAACCATCATATCGTGTTTTTCTGCCACTCTTTTTAGAGTAGTCATGATCATTTGGTTATTATCTGCAGCGACGTTGGCTTCTGAAAAAATTGGTGCTAATTCAAATTGTGCAGGAGCAACTTCATTGTGGCGCGTTTTAGCAGGAATACCTAGGCGATGAAGCTCATAATCAAGCTCCTGCATAAAAGCGAGAATTCGATCAGGAATCAAGCCAAAGTAGTGATCTTCTAATTGTTGATTACGAGTGGTCAATGCACCAAATAAAGTTCTCCCTGTCATTACCAGGTCTGGACGAGCAAAATAAAAAGCCTTATCAATCAAAAAATATTCTTGTTCAGCACCGCAAGTGACTTGAACCGAAGTTGTTTCAGTGTGACCGACAAGATTTAAAAATTTTGTTGCAGCGACGTTTAGCTTAGAAATTGATCTTAAGAGAGGAGTTTTTACATCAAGGGCATCACCGTTATAAGAAACAAATGCTGTTGGGATGCAAAGAGTTCGTCCATTAGTACCTTCGATTAAAAACATCGGACTTGATAAATCCCATGTTGTATACCCTCGGGCTTCGAAGGTAGAGCGAGAGCCACCATTGGGAAATGAAGAGGCATCGGGTTCACCTTGCATCAGCTGGCCGGCAGAAAGTTTTTCCATCGGCTTGCCTTGTTTATTGAATTGAAAAAATGCGTCGTGCTTTTCTGCTGTTCCTCCAGTCAAAGGTTGAAACCAATGACAAAAATGAGTAGCACCATTATTGACGGCCCAATCGGTAACTGCTTTAGCAACCGCCTCTGCATGTTCTTTTTTTATGCCGCGACCTTCATCTAATGCCTTTAATATTTCTTTTTTTACGGCATCCGAAATGTCATCAGTGGCCTTAAAGTCAAAAGTAAGTTCACCGTAATAATCACTTACTTTTTTGGCAAATCCTCGATTATCTTTAGGTAATAAAAATTGTCTGGGGGTTCTAGAAGTAGCTTTACTTCTAAGCTGTGAAACGCAATCTCTAAGCTCGCTCATCATGAAGTCCTCCTGAGGTACAGTCCTTGTCAGAGAGATTGTAATGGCAAAATTTTAAAGATTAAAGGGTTTTTAAACACATCATTGTGACTACGACGAAAAAAAGCACTAGAGTACCTAAGGTCGTTTGCATTTCTTCTGGCAACATTGGTCATTCCTTTTGAAATATTATAAAGTCGAATCTTTATGACAAATTTTTGAAAAGCTTGCAATGAAAATAACACACGAAGTTCATATATCTTTTGATTTCGACGCATACACCAATTCTCGTTTGGCGCTTAAAAAACTTATTGAAAATGAAGGATTTAGCGTTAAGGACCTCAAGTCAGATCTTATTCTAGAGTCTTATCAGCAATTGCCCCATTATCCAGAATTTATCACTTCGATTTCTCATACAAAAGGTGCGGGCGCTGCCGTTTTAGGATTAAAAAATGAATACTTGTCATTAGGGATAGATATCGAATGGAGTAATCGCTTGCTCAAAGATGAAGCCCAAAGATTTTTCAGACATCAAGCAGACTCCAACTATGAAAATAATTTAGAGCTCTGGACAATGAAGGAAGCAGCTTTTAAAGCACTTTCCCCTTTAGGCCACCCTGGTGTTTTGGTACTATCAAAAATCATAATTCAAAATGGCATCTTCTGGTCTGAAGCAAAACCCAATTTAAAAGGTGAAATTCAGACAAGTAAAATCATTTTTGATAAAAAAGAAATGGTAATGTCCATCGCTACAATTACGAAACAAGAAAGCTCACTCTAATCTACTATGACATGACAAGATTCGCTTGAAGTATAGTCAATTCCTTTAAAGGCATATTTTTTAATGTATTCAAATTTTGCAGGACAATTTTTTTTAAATCCAGCTCCATTGTACCTAAACGCTGAGACTGATTCGGCCCAATCCTCAGCAGGATTTGTGAAACCATATTTTGAAGCAAAGCAAGCCTTTTCATTTTTAGACCAATTATCACCTTTTTTTATCCATCCACTTAATTCAAGCCATTGCGGTGAACTATGGAGTTCTCCAAAGTGGTAAGAAATATTGTGGGATAACTCATGAAAAAGAGCATACTGGCGCTGAATTCTTGGGGCATCTGACCAGCCATCAAAAAGCATGACTACCGCATTTGCCATAACTCCAGGCCCGTTAGATTTTAAAGTGTATCCTCGAGAAAAGTGGGAAAGCTTTTGCCCCTCTTTTGTCCCTAAGGGAATAAGTGCTTTTGGTAAATCATCTAGCCCCATTAATACATCATCCAATTCTTCAACTTTTAAACGATCACTATTGGCAAATGCAAATTCCGATGTGTTGAAGTTGTGCCGTAGTAATGTATAAAGAATTTTATTACCAAGTTCTTCACCCCAAATCTTTTCAATGGCACAGCGAACTTTTTCGCATTCAGGATTAATATTGTATTTTTCTTGAAAGTTCACTTGATCTTTATCTGCCGGATAGATGCCAAACAAATCTTTGGAGGTAGTCAATTTCTTAAAGGCTTCAATTAAATTTGATGACTCATTCTTGAATTTAACTCCATTGATTGTTTGAAAGGGCATGTACCATTTAGCTGGAGAGATTTTTGCTCTGTAATCTATATAGTTTTTTACTTCATTTGAGGATGGACTTTTCAAGGCCTTGCATGGTGCTTTGGCTATATTGTCATTTGAAGCTCCAAACCACTCTAAGTGCTCTTCTAGTTTAATTAAATAGGGAGCTTTGAATATTTGAACAATATCTACACATCCTTGTACTGGTAAATCCTCATGAGCAAAAGATGATAAGGAGTAAATTAAAAGAATGAAGATAAAAAACAATTTCATTATTTTAACCTTATAGAATAAATTGTTTTTGATAGAGGATCGATTATCATCTCAACACCTGAATCTGATAATAGAAAATACCTGCCGGCAGCTGGTCCTGCATTGGGATAAGGAACCAATTTGCTGGTGTCAATTTTAAATTTTAAATTAATTAAAACAGGTTTATTCCTAACAAAAGTATAGGATAACTCGCTGACAACATCGCGATTGTAAGTAATCTCTAGTGAGTATTTAAAACCATCCATTTCGTAGTAATGCTTATTTTTTTCAACTAAAGTTGCTTTACCAATAAGCTTTTCCACATCCAATTGCTTGAATTTTTTAAAATGAATTTGTGCAATTGAGCTTGGAAGAACACTTATCGCATTAGTATATAAACTAGACTCCGCCAAAAGGATGTTCGAGCACATAACAAAAATCAAAGATAGTAAAAGTAGTTTAAACTGTAACTTCATACAAATTATACGGTTCAATTAAATTTTTTATGAAAAGTAATTTTGCTGATGATAGTAATCGGCAAAAAATGCCCTTTAAGATCTAGGATTTAAAGCCTTATCTAAAAGTTCTCTATCCGTTACGGTTATAGTTTTTATCTTTGTAGGCTGAGTTCCAACATTTAGATCAATGACCTGCAATACTGATAAACGTGAAATTGTTAAGCTGTAAGTTTCATTAATTTTTAAAAATTTTTGATGATCACTAAAGCGATCCTTTAACATTCTCAATCCGTTAATGGCAATGATTTCGTCTCCAGCGTTCAATCCAGATTTAAAGGCTGGTCCATCTAAAACCACAGATCTCACCATCACCCTATCACCATTAAAATCTGGTTCAAAGCCTAACCATGGAGATTCGGCTTTATCCCAAATAAATTTTAAGCCTGAGTTTTGGCATATACTTTCCAAATCAATTTCTTCTGTCGTAGAAGTCATTATCTCGAATTTTTCTCTGATAGTAATCCCACCTACTGATTCAACCATTTGATAGATTTGTTGCGAATTTAGCCCCCTTTGCGGATTCTTCTGAAAATCAGACCATAAAAGCAATAGTAAATCATTTATACTCTTGTTTTTTTCAGCAAATAAGAAATTTAGTGCAAAAAAGACTATTCCGCCTTTTAAATAATAACTCATACTCGAATTGTTTGAATTCTCATCAGGACGATAAAGTTTAATCCAGGCGTTAAAAGATGAATCATCTAGAGAATGAAATTTTCTACCCGGAATCGAATAATAACGATTAAGATTATCTTTTTGCATATCAAGATACTCTTCCAAAGAAATAAGGCCCATTCGGTAAATAAAAAGTTCATCCATGAGCGAAGTCAATCCCTCCGCTAACCATAAGAGTTTTGTATTTGCCTCTTTTAAGTAATCAAAAGGACCTAATTCTTGAGGACGAATGCGCTTTACATTCCAAGTATGAAAATATTCATGAGCAACAAGCGCGAGGTAATTTGTATAGCCTTTTCGTTGATTTAATTGGGTAGGACAAAATTGCAATGCCGTAGAATTAGAATGTTCCAATCCGCCGTATAGTCCTTGAGAGAAGTGAGTAATAAAAGAATACTTCTCATAAGGAACGCCACCAAAAAAACCTGCAATATGCTCTACAATCTTTTTAGTGTCAGCTTTAATATTTTCTTTGTGTGGTAAAAGCCTACCATATATTGCAATGTCATGATCTACATCAAAAACCCTGAAGCCATCAGTTTCATGACAACCTATTTCGATGGGAGAATCAATTAAATCATCATAATTTTTTGCAGAATAAAGAAAAATATCTCGTTGGCTTGAAACATCTTTTAACCCCGTCGTAAGCCTTGACCATTGAGGAGGAAAAATCAGTTCGATGGTTGGATTTTGAATATTTCTATTTTTTAAACCCATTAAAAGTGTCGGTAGATGTAAAAAAGCATGAGAATCATCTACGTGAGAAGTACGAACCGTCAACTCATGACAGTAAACATCATAGCTAATTGTAAACTCGTCAGAATCAATATTTTTTAACTCACTCCTGCTCCAATCAATTCTAAAGGTCGAAGTATCGGTTTGATCCAAAAAAAGCCGCTCACCAGTTTTAGTTACCGCCATTATTCGTGATAAATGACGAGAATATTCGCGTATTAGGTAAGACCCTGGACTCCATCGCGGAAGAAAAAAGTCCAGTAAATTTTCATTTTTTTCTTTTTTACCGGTGATAATTACATGAACTTGATGCGTCGAAGGGGCATCAATGACTAATTTATATCTAAGTTCCATAAAAAAATCCTTTTTTGACTTGTAAAATCTTTTTTGGTTCGATAGTACTCGAAGTAACAATAACACTTTCAATATATTTTCGCATGGGAATTTCGCATGGGTTTTAAACAAAACAAAGTAAATAAGGACTTAGTCCATTCGCCGATTATTATGTTCACTGATCGGGCCCTGTCTCAACTTAAATTAATCATTGAAAATGATTTTACCCTTGCCGGTAAATATTTTCGAATCGTTGTCTCAGGAAAAGGCTGTGAGGGCTTTACTTACGCTGCCGGTTTTACCGATCTCAATATTGACGATTTTCAAATCAGAATCGCCAATTCTTCCGATGAAATGTACATTATCATTGACCCTTTTGCTGCCTTTTACTTACAAGAAGCTTCAGTTGACTTCATCCAAGACTTTGATCAAGATGCAGAAGGTTTTGTAATCATTAATCACTCACAAAGCGAATTTAAGGGCAAATTCTGGAAGGCAAATCCCCTCAAAACGCCACCTTTGAACCCAGAGTTCAATCGTGCTTGATTTTCGATACTTAAAAGCTTTTATGCTCACAGCAAAGTATGCTAGCTTTTCCAAAGCAGCCGAAGAATTAAGCATTGCTCAATCGGCCGTCAGCCGACAAATAAAGTTGCTAGAAGACTCTTTAAAAGAAGAACTTATCATTCGTTCCAGTAAAAAAGTAATTCTTTCTGAAAAGGGTAAAGAACTTTATCTGGCTTCTATTAATTTTGAAAAAACATCACTTCATATTTTTGAAAGAGAAGATCAAGTTGCCTTAAACGTAGGTATTTTGGAAGGACTATTAAAAAATTGGTTTACACCGCTTTTGAGCGAATATCTAAAAAATCAAAAAAGAGATGTCAACGTTAAGGTTGCAGACATTCCAGAACTTAAAAGTGGGATTGAAGAAGGCCGCTATGATGTTATATTTGGAACTGAAGATATTCAATCTGAGCTTGTTACATCCTTAAAAATTTTCGAAGAAAAATTAGTACTGATCGGCAAAGGTGAGATTAACCGTAAGAAACTTCACGAACATCGATGGGTCGTTTTTTCTGAAAATGATCATCTCTATAAGATAAGTAAATTAAAGAGTGACTCAATCGTTATGGTCGATTCTTTTACTTCCATTATTTCTTTGGTTAAATCTGATTTAGGTATTGCTATTGTGCCTGATCATTTAATTAGAAAAGATGATCATTTAAAGCTTCATGAAGTCGCAGGACTTCCGACTTCTCAAATCTATTTGAGCACGCTGAATTACAAAAAGATGCCAGAGCGGATCAAAGTTTTGGCAGATATCGTTAAAAAGAATTTACATTAAATTAAAAGCAATTTTTTGACCGAGCAAGAATGCGTCCATCTTCGCATAAATTAAATTCATGATGATGAGAAGATAATTTTAATTTTGCCAAGTTATATTTTTGAACTACAGGTCGAAGTCGCCCCAGTCTATCCGCTTCGGCATAACTCCATCTGACAATTAATTCTTTGGGATGATCTTTACCGAATGAAAAATAAGCACCTTCTTCATTTTGTGAAGGAAGAGAGCCGCTATTGTACTCAACATTAAAAAAATAATTATGGTGGTCAGTTTTCATTCTTAAAGTTGAACCTAAACCGAAAAAATTACTATTTTTTGCTTGAAGATGAAATCGTACAGAACCATTTAATCCTCGTTTAGTTTGATTTTCAAAAACATAGACTCGGTTGTTATTTTCACCTGAGCGAGTTGTGCTCTGGCCGGTAATAAAATCCATCACTCCATCATGATTTAGATCTATCGTGATTGTTCCGGAAGGATTAACTAAATCAATTCCAAGCTCATTGGATTTATCTTCAAAACTATGATCTTTTTTTTGCTCAAAAAGAATTAATCGTGATTCTGGAGGAAAACCAGAATTATCTATCAATAAATCAATCAGGCCATCTAGATTATAGTCAATCCAAACACCTCTTCTATCTGCTTGTGACCAATGACTTTTTTGATCGTCACGATAAAAATCGGAATGAATAAATTTTGGAGGAAAATTAAATGTTGACCCAGTTAGAATACTAGATTTATCTCTGTAGTCTGGATCAGTATCTTTAGACATCGTACCATTTACGACATCGACAATCCCATCGCTGTTGTAATCACCACAAAGATTAAAAAAAGAGTTTCCGCCTCCGAGAGTTTCTGGACTCCCCTCTTCATCTGCCGAAAAGCCAGATTCATTGCCATAATTGACGAAGTTAAATCCATCCAGATTCATCCAGAGTTTATTATAATATCCATTTGAATTACTCGTTAAGATATCAGGAAAACCGTTATTATCAATATCACACACCGACGCACCAAAAGTAGGGGTGGCATTAGAAAATTGCTTAGTAGATTGATTAAAATCGTATTCTCCCTTTAAGCTACGGGAATGATCAGAAAAATCAAATCCATTGCCTTTTAAAAGGAGGTCTGGAACAGGCTTTGGCGTAGGATCTTTATAAGAAAACCAATTAGAAAGAAAAAGATCTAAATCACCATCAAGATTAAAATCAACAGCACTGATACTGGCAGTTGGAAGTAGATTGGTTGGCAATGGAGATTGTTCTCTATAGAAAAGCTCACCATTTTCAATGATTCCCTTAAAGACTCTTGCCGGATATTGGGTCATTTCCGTTTTTTGATTGAGAACTCCGACAATAACATCGTAAATACCATCATGATTCAAATCAACAAAATTTAAAAAAGATGCACGAATAGTACCTACAAACGGACTTTGCCCTAAGACAAATTTATGAATATTGTGATTATAAAAATAAAACTTAGGTGATGAATAAAAATCTTCTAAAGTAACTAAATCAGTGTATCCGTCATGATTAACATCTACTGCATAAAGATGAACGGCTTTTACTCCAGTTAATCCATAATAGTCAGTTTTATCAAGAAAGACATTTGATTGATGAATTGGAGACATTGAGTAATGAGAAGCCTCGACAACGAGTTGAGGCTTCTCCGTTATAGAGATTTTTTTTTCTAAAGCACAACTTGTAAAAAAAAAGAACAAAGTAAAAAATGCGATTTTTCTCATTTTAGAAGTCGATGATATCGAGTCCATAACCACCAAATTTTACGACAGCTTCAGAAATTTTTATGACTGTCTTGTCGCTATTTTTCCCCATACTTTTAGCATTTCGGGTGAATCTTCTACGAGCATCTTTGCAAATTTGTTTAGTCATTCTCAAAACATAATCTTTTTGCTCTTGGCTTGGTTTCGAGCTATTTAATATTGCCGTTGTTCGAGAGATGACAGCACACATTACGTAGAGATCAATCACCATATCCGCTAAACGCCCCTGTGGAAGTTCATTATCAACAATTTTTTTACCATACTTGATTAACGAATTTTCAACTTCGATTGCAAATCGACCTAGACAGGATGAAAATTTATCTGCTTGATCTTTCAGTTCAGGATGCGCCTTAGAAAGATGCTGACTACCAATCATGTTTGAAAGTCTTTTCCTAGCAAATTTGGTGAAAACGCCAAGAGATTTAATAGGATCATGAAGTGCCGTGCCGACATCAGATATCTTTCCCAATTCTTTCATGGATTCTGATGGCCCCCGAACTCCAGAAAGAGCTAGTAGACATCTTAATATTTCATTTGTTCCTTCGAAAATAAGCTGGATGCGTGAATCGCGCATGATACGTTCATAAGGATATTCTTTCATGTATCCATTTCCGCCGGCAATTTGCATGGCCATATCAACTGTTTGCCAAAGACATTCAGATCCAAAGACCTTGCACACAGCGGTTTCCATGTAATAATCATTCATTCCCTTGGCCATATTTCCAGTCGAAAGATATACGATACTCTCAACGGCATAAGTCATCTCTGCCATTTTTGCTAATTTCTGCTGAACCAACCCAAAATCTGCAATAGGGCGATCAAATTGTTTACGGTTAGTAGCATGATCAGTCGCTAGTTTCATAACGGTCTTCATACCTGACACGCAACCAGCACCTAGGGAAAGTCGACCAGAATTAAGAACATTCATTGCAATCTTAAAACCTTTTCCAAGTTCTCCCAAAATATTTTCTTTCGGAACTATAACTTTATCAAAATAGACTGCTCGAGTTTCACTAGCACGGATTCCCATTTTATTTTCTTTTTCTCCGAAAGAAATTCCCGGCATATTTTTTTCAACAATAAAACAAGATATCTTCTCAACATTCTTTCCATCAATATCATGGTCAGTCTTACAAAAAACTGAGTAAAAACCGGCCATGCCACCATTTGTGATCCAAAGTTTTTGACCACTAATGGTAAAAGTTCCATCCTTGTTGTCTGTCGCCTTTGTTTTTATTGAATAGGCATCTGAACCAGATCCTGGTTCAGTTAAGCAAAAAGCTGCAATGACTTCACCTGAAGACAATAATGGTAGCCATTTCTTTTTTTGCTCTAACGAACCTTCGTTGATAAGCGCCCTATAACCGATGGACTGATGTGCCCCTACCATAGTTGCAATAGATGCATCATATGAAGCAACTTGAGCAAAAACCCTACAATAAAGTGTATAATCAAGTCCAAGCCCACCAAACTCTTCTGGTACTGCAAGTCCAAGAAGACCAAGCTCGCCTAATCCCTTTATAACTTCTGGAGGCAACTTGGATTCCTGATCAAATTTTTCACTATGGATATTATCCTTGGCAAACTGATCGAAAGCAGAAGTCATCTCTTTTGCAGTTTCTACTTGTGAGTCTGAAAATTGTGGGAAAGGAAAAACTAAATTTTCATCAAGTTCCCCGAAAAAAAAACTACCGACCAGAGATTGAATGTGAGAGTTTTCATTACTTGCCATTTTTTATCACCTATTAAAAAAAAAGAAAAATAGTATTGGAATTAGAATACTCAATCTATGACAAAATGGAAGCAAAAGCTTCGCCAAAGCATTTTGCTCAACAAAGAAAAATGGCAATAATTCTCCATCATTATTATCTTGCTGTGTATAGCCGAAGTTCTTAGAATAGAATTATATAATAAAAGTACTCTGTCATGGATGGTGGAGTCGCAATTGGGTTTTTAAAGAAATTCAAAATTAACATGAAGTTAAAAAAATGACACAAAAGTTTAAATTTAATTTTAGTTTTCTTGATCGCTTCAAAAAGAAAGTCTCACCACCTCCTGTGCCGCAAGATTATGTTGAAGAAGAATACACTGAGGAAGAAGTAGAATTCGTTGATGAAGAACAAAACGCTGCCAATCATCAAGAAGACAGCGATAGCTTAGAAACATTAACCACCCAGCAGTCAGAAGAAATTCCATCATCAAATAATGCTTCCGAATATGACTCTGATATTTCGCCTGAAGAATTTGCAGCAAAAACACTTGGGGGATTTGATCTCGAAAAACATCGCCAACAGCTCGAAGCAATAAAAGAATCCCTTATTGATCCAACTCAACCAGTGGAAGAAGAATTAGAGATTCATCCCGAAGACATTGATAATTTTAGCCAAGATAGCAATATTCCTTTTGAATATAAACCGCCTGAAATTCTGCCTAAAACTGAAATATTTAAAAAATTTACTTTTAAGTTTCCTAAATTCAATTCATTTGGCAAAAATGAAAAATTAAAAGAAGTTTTTTCAAAGCAAGCGGCTTTGAGTAAATTTGAAAAATTCAACTGGAATGACTTTGTCTTAAAGCTTTTCTCTCCTTACTCTAGAGGAAAAATTCATTCTGTTTTTATTATTTTTTTGGTGGTGACTTTTACTTATCTTGTGGGTAAAAATATCGCGCTCATTTTTACTAAGAATGCACCAATTACAAAAATTTCACGTTCTGCAATTTCACCTCAGGTTAAAAGTGATTCTACCACGCAGGATTTAAACAAGATTGTAACAACCAATCTTTTTAATGCAAAAGAGTCTGACAAGGGCGATATCCAAGGATCAAAAAAAGATATCGATAGCATTGTTTGCACCGAAGCTCAAAAACCAACATCTTTAGATATAAAATTGTTAAATACTATAGTTCTGCAAGATTCAGTTAAATCAATTGCCTCTGTACAAGTACGAGGAAGTTCAGACTTAATGAATGTACGACAAGGCGATAAGTTAGATCAATTAGCTGAAGTTTCAAAGATTGACCGACTTAAGGTTATTCTTAAAAATTTACAAACTGGAGATTGTGAATTTGCCAGTGCAGAATTAAAATCTGATTCAATATCTCCTGGTTTAAAAATAATCTCGGCCAAGGCCGGAAAATCACTTTTTAGAAGTATCAATCCAAACATTAAAAATGATGGCAATAGTTTCAAAATAAAAAAGCAATATCGTGATTCAATGATTAATAATATGAACGAAGTATTAACTCAAGCCAAGGCAATACAAATAACAAATCCAGATGGATCCATGTGCTTTAAAATGACTGAAGTTGTAGCTGGAAGCATATATTCTCAACTTAATATTCAAGAAAATGACATTGTTTGCAATATTAATGGCAAAAAAATTGAAAACTTAAATGAATTGATGGGTCTTCTTGGAAGAGTGAAGGAAATTGATCAGTTTCAGATAGGACTTAAGAGAAATGGTATTAATGAAAATTTAGATTATAGTTTTGAATAAATTTTTAGGAAAACTTAATGAGTAAAAAAAATGTATTCCTCTCCCCTTTTTTAGCATCTACCTTTATTTTGTCGGCCGGACTCTCATCTGATGCCTCCGCTCAATTCGATAAATATAGAAGTAAATCTAAATTTAACAAATCCAAAAATAATTCTGGAAATACATCTGGTGAAATACCCATTCCGGATACAGGTAAATCGGCTACCTCACTTTTGGAAAAATCCCAAGATACGACTAATTTTGCTCCAGGAGAAGATGAAGGTTCAGATGAAGAATCTTCAAACGTCTCAAGTGCATCTGAAGACCAAAGTGATGGAGATACACGATCTAATAAAGATGCCTTTGGAAGAAAAGCTGAAAAAGAAGTTAAACCAAGTAAAATTGATAATCGATATGTAAATTTAAATCCAGAAACTGCTTTTGGACCTGAAGTCGTTACGTCTTTTGATTATCCAGATATCAGCATTCTAGATTTAACGAAGCAAATGCAAAAATTGACTGGCTTGAATCTAATACTGGATAAAGATATTAAAGGAAAAATTTCTATTTCCTCTCCTACTCCTATTACCATTGGTGATGCCTGGAAAGCTTACCTTCAAGCACTCAGCATCAATGGCTATTCCTTAGTTAAAACTGGCGCATATTATACTATCGTTAACAATCGAGATATTCGTTATTCACCAACTACGATGTACACAGGTTCATACTCTCCAAATACAGAAAATTATGTCATGCAAATTATCCCACTAAAATATGTAAACTCAAGGGAAGTTGCCAATTCATTTCGCCCATTCATGTCTCGCTATGGTCGAATTATCGAAATTAAACAAACAAATACAGTTATAGTCCAAGAAACTGGAACTCATATTAATCGTCTTATGAAGCTGATTAAGTTTATCGATATTCCGGGGCATGAAGAATCACTTCAAATCATAAAAGTAAAAAATTCATCTGCTCAAGAAATAGCGACCTTGCTAGATAAAATATTGAAAGGCAATGCCAATGATGCCAAATTTAAAACCTCAAGTGCGACAGGTCAGACCTCACAAATAAATATTTCAAGAATTATCGCTGAACCAAGAACAAACTCTATTATTGCGATGGCCAACTCAGAAGGAGAAAAAGAACTTAGAGATTTAATCGTTAAATTAGATGTTAAAGTCGTTGCTGCAGGATCAGGTCAAATTCATGTTTACTATCTAAATTATGGCGATGCTGAAGCACTGTCTAAAACTCTTTCTTCATTAGTTGGTAGTGGTCAAAAAGCAGGAGGATTAGGTGGCTTAACTCGATTTACCAATACAACGGGTGCTAACGTAGCAACAACTGATACGCTATTTAATAGCGACGTGAAAGTGACTGCCGATAAAGACAATAATGCTTTAGTCGTAACAGCATCCCCTACTGACTATGATACCGTTAAGACAGTCATTGCAAAATTAGATATTCCAAGAGATCAAGTTTATGTTGAAGGCTTGATGATGGAGACCCAAGTTAATAAAGGAAATGGATTTGGTATAAGCCTAATTGGAGCCTATGGCTCTGGAGGTGCCCAAAAAGCGGGATATGGAAATACTAATGATCTCATTTCACTTATGACTAATAATATTACAAATCTTTCTGGTTTGTTTGTTGGTGGAGGAGTGGGCCCTTCAAGAACGCTAACAACTCCAGATGGAAAATCAATTAGTGTATCATCTGTTAACGGTTTGATTACAGCCATTGCAACTCACAGTACAACCAATGTTCTTGCCACACCTCAAATCTTAACTTTAGATAATGTTGAAGGAGCCTTTGAAAATGGAGAGCAAGTTCCAATACTTGAAACAACAAATGCTGCCAACGGAACAACTCAAACTTCGGTCAAGCAGCAAAAAGTTGCATTGACCTTAAAAATTACTCCTCAAATTAATAAAGCTACTCGTTTTATAAAATTAAAAATCGATCAAAAAATTGAAGATTTTTCGAGCAGAGCTTTACCTACAGGTGTACAAAATAATGGAGTTGGAACAGTTATTAGATCGCTGGCTACAACTGTGGTAGTTCGTGACAAAGACACAATTGCAATGGGCGGTCTTATGAGGGACAAGGAAACTAATAACATAAATAAAGTACCTCTGCTTGGCGATATACCTGTCCTAGGGTGGCTATTTAAAAATAGTTCAAAAACAGTTGAAAAGGTAAACCTACTATTCTTTATGACTCCAAAAATTTTAGCTTCATATGAAAAAGCTAATTCTGAAAATGTTAAAGATTTGCTTAATAGACGTCAGGCTCATTTAAAAAATGCCATTAGTGACGATGATGCCTTTGCTTCAACAGCTAAAGGTATTTACGACAAAGCTAAAAAACAAGAGCAAGGCCCTCTTTATGATGTAAATGAAGCTTCAAGATACGCTGAACCAATTAAAAATAATAATGATCAGTCTTCGAGTAATGTTCCTGATGGTGTAAATGCTGAAGAGTCTCCTGATTATCAGCAGATTATTCAAAAAGCTCAGGAAAAATCTCCAGGAAGTTCAGTGCAATAGTGATTAAAAGGAAACGGAGTACAATGTGAAAATTACAGATCATATGCTAGAAAAAGTCGAAGGCCAAAAAGAAAAAATTGGTCAGCTTCTTTTGAAACATACTAGCTTGACTGATGATCAACTTGATGAAGCTTTAGAAATTCAGCATGAATCAGGCATGCTGCTGGGAGAAATATTACTAAAAAAGAACTATATTCATCCCCATGACATTATCAAAGTGATTTGCCACCAAGTAGATATCCCCTATATAAGTGAATTAAAACTAGATGAGATCGATCCAAATTTAACGATTAATATCAACATTAATTACGCTAAACAACATGAACTTTTGCCGATTCTAGAAACAGATTACAGTATCACATTGTTAGTAACTGATCCTTTTAATTTTGATGCCATCAATGATATTCAAGAAATTTTTAAAAAAGAAGTCAAACTCATAGTTTCAAGTCCTCTAAAAGTTCAAGATGCGATAAATAGAATATATGAAAGGGCAAACCGAAATGTTGTGGATTCTATCGAAGGTGAATTTGATGAAAACCTTGATCTTGATGGGCCTATTGATATTCTAGAAGCCGGAGCCGATGAGGCTCCAGTTATTAGATTTGTTAATTCAATCATTTTTAGAGCTATAAAAGAACGCGCAAGTGATATTCACATTGAACCATATGAAAAAGAAGTTGTGTATCGATTTCGAATAAATCGAGTTATGCGTGAAATCCTTCGACAACCTATAAAAACACAGGCCGCTGTTACTTCCAGACTTAAAGTTATGACCAAATCTATGGACATTGCTGAAAAGCGATTACCTCAAGACGGTCGTATCAAAATTAAAATGGCCGGCAAGGATATTGATATAAGAGTTTCTATCGTACCTATTCAAAGTGGCGAAAGAATTGTTATGAGGGTTTTAGAGAAATCTAATAATATTTTAACTCTGGAAAACTTGGGTTTCCATGGTTTAAATTTAAAAACATTAGATGAACTCTCAAAGCGAAAGCATGGTGTTGTTTACGTATCAGGTCCTACCGGACATGGAAAAACGACTACTCTTTTTGCAATGCTTGAGAGAATAAATACTCCCGACAAAATGATTATTACAGTTGAAGATCCAGTCGAATATGAATTGCAAGGGATTTCCCAAATCCAGGTTAATCATAAAATTGAACTATCTTTTGCAAGGGCGTTGCGTTCGATCCTCCGCCAAAACCCGGATGTTATAATGGTGGGTGAAACTAGGGATTTAGAAACAGCAGAGATGGCAATACAAGCTTCACTTACTGGTCACTTTGTCCTTTCAACCATTCACACCAATGACGCATCTTCGGCACCAAACAGACTTATTGATATGGGAGTTCAGCCCTTTCTCATTGCTTCTTCTCTTGCTGCAGTTCTTGCTCAAAGGCTTATAAGAACATTATGCAATGATTGCAAGGAATCATACACTCCCAATGAATATGACTATCAATTACTAGATGTTCACTCAATTCCTAAAGAAACTATCCTTTATCGATCTAAAGGATGCCCAAAATGCAATTATATTGGTTATTCTGGAGTCACAGTTGTGGCGGAACTTTTAATTATTACCGACGATATACGCCCTCTCATTTTGAAAAAAGTTGACGCTGCTTCGATTAAAAAAGTCGCGATGAAAAATGGAATGAGATCTTTACGCCAAGATGCTCTGGAGAAAGTCTTTAAGGGAATAACTTCTGCAGATGAAATGGCCAGAGCTATCAACGAAGAAGATGAGGAACAACATTAAGTTGAATAAGACATGGCCATATATAACTACAAAGGTATAGATAAAACTGGAAAGGAATTAAAAGGCACAATTAGTGCTGAAGGTTTAACTCCGGCCAAGGCAAAAGTAAAATCTATGGGCATTATGCTCATTGAAATTCATGAACATACATCTAATACTCTCAAGAAAAATGCCGTTGGTCTAAGCTTTGGAAACTCTGTATCCATTGCAGATCTCGCTTTAATGACCAGACAACTTGCAACTCTTCTACGCGCTAAAATTCAATTGGTAGAAGCCTTTACTGCTCTGGTTGATCAAACTGAAAATCCAAGACTAAAAATTACACTTTCAGAAATCAGACAAAAAGTGAACGAAGGCTCATCTCTGGCAAAGGCTCTATCTGAATACCCCAAAATTTTTGATAATGTATACGTCAATATGGTTGACGCTGGAGAAACATCGGGAACACTCGAAATCGTTTTATTAAGATTAGCAGATTTTACTGAAAGCCAATTGGCATTAAGAAACAGAATTAGAGGTGCCATGACCTACCCAATTATCATGATGATTGCAGGTGGCGGCATGATCGGAATTATATTCATGTTTGTTATTCCTAAAATAACGAAAATATTTATAACTCAAAAAAGAGAACTTCCGCTACAGACCAAAATATGCGTTTGGATATCAAGCTTTTTAATCAACTACTGGTGGGCAGCACTAATTGGTGGCTTTCTATTGTTCACACTCCTGTCCAAGTTTATCAAAACTGAAAATGGCAGGGCCAAATACGATAGTATTGTTTTAAAACTTCCTATTGTTGCTGAAATTGTCACAATGATTAACGTCAGTAGGTTTTGCTCAACTTTAGCAACACTGCTTCAATCTGGCGTTCCGATTCTAGCGTCAATGAAAATTGTTTCTAATTTGATAGCAAACGTACATATGAAAAAAGCGGTAGACGAAGCAAGATCAAGTATATCCGAAGGGGCTTCAATAACAGGGCCTTTAATAAAATCTCAACTTTTCCCACCAATGGTTACTCACATGATTAAGTTGGGTGAAAAATCAGGTGAATTAGAACCCATGTTAAAAATAGTTTCTGAAAACTATGAAGATCAAGTCAATACAAAACTTAGTGGACTAACATCTGTATTAGAACCTATAATGATGGTAGGAATGGGGTTAGTCGTAGCATTTATCCTATTTTCAGTAGTTGTTCCATTAATGGAATTAAATACAATTAGAAAATAAATTCTTATTCGGAGAAACAATGAAACAAGGCTTTTTTAGAAAAACGCTAGCTCAAAATCAAAGAGGCTTTTCACTTATAGAAATCTTAATTGCTCTAACTCTACTCGCTTTAGCGGGAACTTTTGTTGTTGGTAAGTTTCTAGATAACCTGCATGAAGGACAAGTAAATTCGGCTAAAATTCAAATGAGTAATTTAGAAGGTCGACTCAAAGAATTTAGACGAAAGTGCGGATTTTATCCCACAACAGAGCAAGGACTTGAAGCTTTGGTTGCAAAGCCATCTGGTGGTAGAGAGTGTAAGGACTATCCACAAAATGGCTTTATCGACGGTGATCAAGTACCAAAGGATCCGTGGGATCATGATTTTGTTTATGAATCAGATGGAAAAACTCTAAACATATACTCTTATGGCCAAGATGGTGAAGCTGGTGGTGAAGGAACTGATGCTGATATTTATTTAAAACCAGCGACAAAGGGCTCTCCTGCAGCAAGCGGAGCTCCTGCCACTCAGCCAGCAGCAGATGCTGGACAAGGCGGTAATGAGGCAGCTCAACAACAATAAATATTTTAATACTCAATTTAAAAAACAAGGCTTCACGCTTATTGAAATCCTTGTAGCATTAGTGCTTATCGCTTTTATTTTAAGCATTAGCATTACTTCTCCATTTTCTTCAAGAGCTGACTTAGATAAAGAAGTAAATTCAATTGAAAGAGCAATCCGCTTTATGTCAGATGAATCTGCATTAAAAAATAGTGTTATAAGACTTCATTTCATTTTAGACAAATCACCTCAGGAATATGCCGTAGAATATGGACCAAGTGATACTTTTATTCTCCCATCAAAACCTGACTTTGAAACGACCGTCGAATCGAGAGAGGAAGTAGATAAAAGAAAAAAAATTCAAAAAGACCTCAATATGAAATTTTCCAGAGTTCCAGAATTTCAAGACAGAAATATGGAAATCAATGGGGATATTCGGATTCTTGGTATCGCAAGCTCCCAATCCACAAAACTTCAGACTAAAGGTGAAGCTTCTATTTATGCATTTCCAACAGGGGAAAAAGATGAAGCACTGGTGATTCTTGCTAGTGATGAGGATATAATAACATTGAAGGTTAGCCCATTTTCTTTAAAAATTATTCAACAAGTCTACCCTTTAGGAAAAATTGACCAAAAAGAGATTCAAGTTGTACAGGAAGAGAAAGCAAAAAAAATTTTTGAAACATGGTTAAAAGAAAAGTAGTGACAAATATTATTATCAAAAATAATTCTGGCTTCACTTTAATGGAGGTCATGATTGCTATTTCAATATTTGCTATATTTGCAACTGTTTTTGTTACCGGACAAGGATACAATCTATTAGATTCCTCCAAAATAAAAGAAGATATTCTATTAAAAGATATTTGCGAAAATAAAATAAACGAAATTATCATTAATCCTCCTGAGCTTAGAGATTCTTTAACAATATCAAAAGAAACAAAATCGGATGATCATAATCCTGATTATCAGATTACAGTTGAATACAAAAAATTTTTTGTACCTGAAATGGACAAAATTACTGGTGTGAAAAATGATTCTGAAAATAGTGGTGAGAATGGAACCCAAGGTCAAATTGAAAAGCGCATCTTTAAAATTTTCAAAGATAATATGGAGAAGATGATTTGGCAAGTTGAAGTATCAGTTAAGAACAAGAATACAGATTCACAATTTCATTTATCAAGCTGGCTTTATAATGCTGGAGCGGAAGTGCAAATTGGTCAATTCTAATTTTATAAAAGTTTATAATGTTAGCGCAAAAGGCTTTACTCTTATAGAAGTTCTGATCGCCATCATGCTCTTGGCTTTTGTATCTCTCTATACATTTAAAATGGTAAGTACAAGTATTGATACAAAGGATATTGTTTTAAAAGAAGATCAAGAAATCGTGCAAGGATTAACGGCGATTAGTCGAATTGATAGCGATTTCTCACAAATGTATTCACCACTTTATTCATACTCAAAATCTAACCCAACCCAAGACACATCTAACTTGTACCAAGATACGTCACCAGCAAGCGGCAATTTTAATGGCAAAACAAAAAATGGACAACTTATCCCTCAAATCCAAACAATAGATAAATCAACTATTGTATTTTTTGCTGCGGCCAATAGGAGAAAAGTTTCCGATGTTAAAGAATCCAGATTTGCTTGGATTAAATATAGTCTTCGAAAAATGGAAAATCTAAATGATGAGGATAATAAAACAAAAACAAACGCTGGGGAATTTGAATTAATTCGCCAAACAGTGGGCACAAATATCTATTCAAATGACACTGACTGGTCAGAAGTTAAATCACAAGTATTAATGAATAATGTTAAATCTGTTGAATTTAGCTTTTGGGATGAACGAGCAAAAAAATTTACTTCATCACTACAAGATTTAAATGAAAATAAATTTATGCTTAGGTCAATGAAAATGAATCTGATATGGATTGATGAAAATAATCATGATCAACACATTGAAAAAATATACCGAATTTCTTTCCCATATTTCAATACAAAGCTAGATGATGTAAATATGAGTAATACCGGTGGTGCTTATGGCGGAAGCTCTCCTCCACCTGGCCTGCCTGACCCTAACAATCCACAAGGGCAAGGCTCTCAAGGAAATGGTGGCGTCCATTACTAATTCACATTTTTTCAAACAAACTTTTAAAAGCCAAGATGGTATTGCACTTTTGATGGTCATGGGGGTCATTGCTATTTTGACATTTCTTTTAGCCGATTTTACTTTTGAAACAAAATTAAACAAAATTAAAATTTATAATCAACAAGATAAAATTCAAGCTCGACTTAATGCGGAGTCAGGTCTTAATTTTGCGCTGGCGAAATTAAGACTTTATCAAGAAGGTAGAAACCGAATTGAAAAAGACGAAAATCTTAAAAATACTTTTCCAAGTTCAGAACTTGAATCAGTAATAATACAACCCTTTATCTACCCTCCCCCCATTCCGGCTAAAGCAAATATAATTCAACGTAGTGCACTTGATGAATTCATGAAAAAAACAATCTTTAGAGGTGAGTTGAGTGTTACCATTAGTAAAGTTTCAGGTTTTTTAAATCCAAATGCACTAAGAATCCAAACAAAAAAAGATACCAATTCAGATATTGGAATTGGTTCAACTGCAAACCAAGATCTAGCGGCACAACCAAATTCTAATGTAAATGACAACAATACAGATCAAGACAAAAAAAAGAATACTGAACCTGCTTCTATTGTTATTGAAAAAAAATTGGTCGAGACCCTACAAAGATTGATCAAGGATAAAAATGATAATGACGAAGAATTTCACCAAAAATATGCCAACCTAGATGCCAATTACTTAGTAAAAGAATTAAAATACTATGTAAATGACAAAGGATTATTCCAAGATATGGAGCGGCCAGAAATAGAAGCAAAATTTTCTCAAAAAAATATTACTCCAAAATTTGCTCCGATTAGTACAATTGAAGAACTGTACTTGCTTCCATCTTGGGATGATGCCGTAGTAGATCTTATAAAAGATCGTTTGAGTGTTCACGAAGTAAGCGTTATTGCGGTAAATGAAATCACTCTTGAAGATCTCAAGATTCTATTTCCATCAATAAATAATATTCAAATTGAAGAATTTTTTAAGTACAGGGATGGAGATATTGATAAGAAAATAAAACCTAAGAAATTCAAAAATGCAGAGGATTTCAAAAGGGTGATTGTTTCAGAATTAAATATTATTAACGATAGTGAATTTAATGAGCGAATAAATAGTTTGAAAAATGCAGGATTAGTTATAGATACGTCTGGTAAGCTTTATAAAATTAATTCAAGAGGCTCAATGAACAGTGCCATATATTCTCTTATTGCCTATATTGATCTTCCCATAAAGCCTCAACCTAAGAAACCTCCTCAACCCGCAGGTGTCACTTCCAATCAAAGCGATAACACCAACCAGGCAGATGCAAATGACTCTTCGAATGTAGATACTGCCCCTACACCTCAGGGGCAGAAAGAAAAAGATCAACCCTCTGAATTATTATTACCTAGAGTCGTAGAAATCAGACTTGAATAGTCAAATGATCAAACCAAGTTTTACTGTCAATTTTTTCTTCTATCATTAAAAACTCTTTTTCGATAAACTTAACATATGAATATATTGGCAATTGATATTGGTACTTACTCGATTAAGTTTCTTGAAGTAAAGCCTGAAAGAAAGTCCTTAGTCTTAGTTGAAAAAAGCGAAGTCGTTCTCGATGAAGCTAAAACTCACTACCCAAATGCTCAAAACTTATCAGAACTTCAAAGAGAAGTTGTTGCAAATTTTATTCATAAAAAATCAACGGAAATGAAAATCATTTTTCAAGTTCCAAACGAGTTTCTCACGACAAGATATTTAGAAATTCCAGGAACATCAAAAAGAAAAACTGAACAAATTATTCCATTTCAACTTGATGACAATCTACCCTATTCTCTAAATCAAGCACATTTCAGCTCAAGACTTTCCAAGCGTGAAGGTGGATTTACTGTTTTAAGTAACATCACTCAATTAAATGTTTTCAAAGAATTTTTTACTTATTTTGAATCAAAAGATGCACAACCAGCAATAATGACATCTGAAATATCAACTATGCAAGCCTATATTGAGCATATTCGGATGAATGACTCTTGTTGCATTTTAGATCTTGGCCACAAATCAACTAAAGCTTATTTTGTTCAGAATCGACAGATCGTCTCAAATCACACATCTTTCGTTGCGGGTTCAGCTATTAATGAAGTAATTTCTAAGCACTATCAAATTTCACTTGAAGACTCTATCATTTATAAACATGATAATGCCTTTTTGTTAACTGATGACCAAATCCAAGAAGTTTCAGCAGATCAAAAAGATTTTGCCCTTCTCATGAAAAAAATTTTTAGTCCCTTGATTCTTGACATGAAACGATGGGAAATTGGTCATCGAGTAAAATTTGGTAAAAGTATTGAAAAAATATACATCATTGGTGGAACATCTCTCATTAATGGTCTTGATAATTTTATTTCTTATCATACTGGACTACCCGTCAGTATTCTTCCACCTCTATTAGATTTTAAGAATGACTTTGCCATACATGAACGAAATTTTTTAATCGTTAAAATGATGGCCGTTTCTCAAAAAATTCCAAGTAGTCTTATTAATTTTTTGACAGGAAAATTTCAAGTATCCTCTAACTCTTTTATTCCACTTCATTCTGCGATTTTTATTTTGGTAAGAACAACCTTTATTGCCTTATTAATTATTTTAGGACTAACTAGTGAGCGATTTTTTTTCTTAACAAAGCAAGATAAAAATTTAGATTCAAAAATTTCAGGTCTTTTAAAAACGCCCTCTCTTGAAATAAGCCGAAAAGACCAAAAGACTTATTCAAGTAAGCCTGAAAATGTACTTAATTTACTTAAGAGAAAAAATAAAATTGTCAAAGATGAGGTTAGCTCAATTCTTTCTTCTCATTCTATAAATGCCCTACGACCTCTTGCAGCTCTTAGTAAAACTATGTCAAATAATCCAAAAATTAGTTTGAAAAACTTTGCAAGCGATGGTTTGGAAGTGAAAGCAACATTTATATCAGATGAGTCTGGTGAATTGGAGATAATGAAAAATCATTTAAAAAATTCAGGATTGCCAGATCTAAAAATTTTTTATAATTCAGGAAACAAAATTTTAACTATTAATTTTCTGGACAGAGAATAAATATGAATAAAGCTAAGAAACTTTTTATTCAAATTGATGAATTTATTTTTCATAAGCTAGATTTGTTAAAATCTGAAAGCAATTTTCAAAAAATAAATGAAATGATTTCAGGACTTGAAGACGATCAGCAAAAAATACTGATTCAAGGATTTACATTTTTCTTAATTTTGTTACCCTTTTTTGTCGTTCTTTTTCTTTGGATGGGCAACTCAAAAATAAGAAAAAATATTGAAGTAAAGAATCAGATTATCGAGCAAATTGCAATACTCAATGGCAACCGGGAAACACTGATGAATGTCAGTACTACTTATATTGCTCCAAATGCTTTTAACGGAAGAGATGAACTAGACAATAGGTTGCACAATTTAGTATCTATAAACAATATAGACCAAAATAAAGTTAGGTTAACGAATTATAATCCCATTTCAACAACTTCAAGTGTTTCAAAAATTGAAGCGAGTATTGGATTCCATGATTTTGGCACACAAGATTTTTCAAACTTTATCAGGGCGCTTACAGATAATGAACGATTTAAAGTTTCTAAAATTAATCTTCTTAAAAATACATCTACTAATTTGTTACAAGGTGAAATTTATTTAATTCATATGGGTAAAAATAGTAGCTTTTAAAATGAAAAGAAAACGAATTCAATATAACGAGTTAAATGAAGAAATATATGATCCTAAATATTGGACCAATACTAGGCTCATTACGATTGGATTAATTCTTCTATTCACTGGCTTTTTAATTAATTTCTCGATTGAAGAAAAACTAAATAAATGGTTTCTAAATACTCTATCTTCCAATGAAGCTTGCCCAATTATTTTTGAAAAAGTAGAAGTTAACTATTTTTTGCCAAAAGTAACCATTGTAAAACCAACCATTCTTGGAAACTGCTTTGGCCAGCCCAATAACAGACTTCCATTTCAAAATATAAAAATTTCTATACATAGTCCAAGTTTTTATCCCCCAGGAATAAAAATACACCTTTCAATTAAAGAGGGAAAAACAAATATCAATATCTATCCAGTTATTTCTTTTTTCACTCAATTTATAGATGTAAAAGAAACAACAATCGATTCTCAAATATTCTCTCCAATGACCTCATCAAATAAATCACCATTTGCTGGTTTGATAGCAATAGATGGCTTTGTAAAAATATCAGCTGGTAATTTTGAAGACGGTGAGGTTTCAATTTCATCAAAAGACTTTCATTTTCCTGCTCAAAATATCAATGGATTTGAGATGAGTCTTATTAATTTAAATCATTTAAAAATAAAGGCTCATTTTACAAAAACTAATTTTTTAAAAATTGATTTAATCGAAGTTGGACAAAAAGCAATGCCGATAGAATTGAAGCTAAAAGGCTCATTAACCATTGACCCAACAAGTTTTTCTAATTCTAATTTACAACTTAGCGGACCTCTCCATCTTTCCTCTTACGTCCTTAATAATTTCTCATTTATTAAGCTTTTCTTGCCATCTGGTAATGCTACAGGTACATATCAGATAAGGCTTATGGGTCCAATAAGCAATCTTGGGCCCCCCCAATTTAATTAGCTATGGAAAACATAATTCTAGAAAATAATCTTCGTAATCATCTCGACCTTACCCTCCCCAGACATTCTATTAAAGAAGTCTATAGCTACGCAATCCTTCCGGCCGGGAAATTATTTCGTCCGCATTTGGTTTGGTCAATCCTTAACGACTTAAATCCATTACTTTTTAACGAATCGCTTAATAATAAATTTTCAGCTCATGCATTATTTGCGAGCGCTGTTGAGTTTCATCATTGTTACACACTTTTGCATGACGATTTGCCTTGTATGGATGACGATACTTTGCGCCGAGGTAAAACTTGCACACATTTGGTATATGGCGAATGGAAGGCATTATTAGCTGGAGATGGTCTTTTAAATATCTCTTACCAACTTCTCTGCAAAATAAAAAATTCAAGAGTTCATGAGGTTATGACTTTTTTTTCATGGGCACTAGGTCCTAAAGGATTAATTCACGGACAAGTACTTGATCTGTCCCAAGAAATGACTCTCAATTTTGAAAATATATCTAAAACTCATGAACTAAAAACTTCAAGACTAATTCAAGTTGCAATACTAGGCAGTGCTTTACTAGCCACTTCTAAAGAGAGATCTCTTGAAAAAAAACTATGGAGATTTTCTAAACTTTTGGGAATAAATTTTCAATTTATAGATGATCTTACCGAGCTCTGTGTTGTAAATATTTCGATTCATGAAAAGAACGTAAATCCTTGGATCAACTTTCAAGAAAAAACTAATATTGAACTAACAAAAAACCTTTTTGAATTTAACAAACTTGCATTAGATCTAAATTTGAAAAATACTAATCAAATAATAAGTCAATATTATCTAGAAATGAGTAAGAAACTTACAGCGGGCAAGAAAGAGATTGAAAAACATCTTAAAAATGAAAATAGCATTTTACCAATTGTGCTTTTGCTGAATAACTTCTGCCAATGAAATAATTTCATTTAGCTTCTTTTTAGCAAAAGATAATTTATCTTCTTGATAAAGTGTTTTAACTGGAGAAGAAGAAGGAACTGAAAAGGTAGATCCTTGACGATAATCTTCATCGACAAAATCTCTAAAACTACTCTCCACAAGCTCTTCGCGAGGCAATAAATGCTTAACCTCTAGTTTAGCCTTGTCGATGGATAACTTGTCCTCAAAAAGTAATTTTTTTATTAACAGAATTGCTTCAATATCTTTATGTTCATAAATTTTCAGGCCGGAGGAAGACATTAATGGAGCAATCTCAGTAAACTCTGACTCCCAGAAGCGCAAAACATAAGATTTAACTCCAGTCAGCGCACAAACCTCATTGATTTTGAAAGAAGATTTGTTTGGGATATCTATAGGTTCACTCATCAGCATTTAACCTTGAAACTTATTCATTATCCTCATCATGTGGATCAAAATCAACTTCATCCTCACCTTCGTCAGTGTTAGACATAAATGAACTCAATGCCCTAGCAGTTCCTTCTTTTGGTGGCAGCGCTTTATTTTCATTACCTTTGTCATCAAGACGGTGAGAATATCTCATGGTGACATCCTCTTTAAGAACTTGAGAAGGTTTGAAAGTCAAAACTCTTCTTGCGGATATATCCATCGCTTCACCAGTTTGAGGATTTCTCCCAACTCTTGTTGCTTTATCTCTAATTGAAAAATTTCCGAATCCAGAAATTTTAACTTTTTCTCCCTTAGAGAGTGTATCTTTAATGACTTTAAAAACGAGGTCTACTAAATCAGCAGCTTCTTTTTTTGAAAATCCTGCTTCTTTGTAAACGCGTTCAACTATGTCTGCCTTCGTTAGACTCATCATCTTCCTCCGTGAAAATTTGGTCGGTCGTAGTTTTCCTTATATTAAGAGGTTACCAAAGAAGAATTTTTTTATCTATAAAAAAATTAACTAATTAGACATTGCTGGACTTTTTTAATCCAGCAATGATTGTTTACTTCTTCTTCAGCTTGGCCTTTGGGATCTTTTTAGACATTTCTTTTTCAATTTTTTTCTGTAAATTGAGTTTTTCGGAGTCTTTTTGCTTAAGCCAGTTCGAAAGTTTTTCATCAACGTCACGAAGTTCTTCAATCAACTTTTTCTCAACCAATGATTTTGACTTAGCGATTTTATCAAATTCTTTAAGAGAAGCAGTATCGTCTTTAACCATCAATGCGCGTTTTTCCACTTCTTCCTTAGTCATTCGATAAATAGGCATATCTGCGAGATACTCTGCAAAAGTGAATTTTTTCTTATCTAGGTAATCTACATACGTCTTTCGATTAGTTGATTTTGTGGCGACTTCGTATTCTTTGTTTTTGATAAATCGGATGATTTCATTATTTTGACGAATCTTTCTTTCGAAATCTTCACATAATAATTCGTAACGTTTTTTAACCACCTCAAGTCTTTTTTGAGCAAATATTTCAATAATTTCTTCAGGTGCATTAAATATTCTTACCCCTCTTTCCGAAATAAGCGTGTAATTAGGAACTAAAGTACTAGAATTTGACAACTTATTAACTACATCTTGAAGAGAGGGCTGCTGTCCTTTTTTAAAAATTAACTCAATTTTAATGTCATTGTTAACAGATGAATCGATGAAATCCTTTATGTAATCTTCATCAATAAACTTTGTAAGATAACGATAGATTTTTGATGCATCATAACCGCGAGGTAGTTCTGTAATATAAATAGAGCCATTGATTTCTTGAAAGCTCATTCCAAAAACCAATCTACCTTTTTCATCTACTTCAATTTTATTTTTGTAATTATGAACATATGACCTAAGACGTTTAACTTTACCAGTCTGAATATAGCTAATGATTGATTCAATTAAATCATGATGATGAAAACTAGGAATAACTGAAGAAAAACCAGTACCAATTCCTTCAGCGCCATTCATGAGCATCAAGGGAAGCTTTGGAAGTAAACATACAGGCTCCATCACTTTTTCATCATAATTAGGAACCATCGCAACCTGGTTCATATCATCAAAAAGCAACAGCTCTGCAACTTTGCCAAGCTTACATTCGATGTATCGAGATGCAGCTGGAGCTGGCTCCATTCTTTCACCAAAATATCCCTTTTTATCAATGAGGGGATAATTATTTGAGAATGTAAAATCTTGTGCCATGTTAACTATAGCGGATTCAACAGAAGCTGGTCCATGCGGATGCAATGTTAAAACCAAACCTGTCGCACTAGAAACTTTCATCAGTCCTTTGGACTGGTTTTTCCAAAGAGTAAAAAGTATTCTCCTTTGGCCTGGCTTCAAACCATCCTGAAGATAAGGAATCGCACGATCCATTAGGGTGTAAATTTGATAAAGTCTATATTCTTCTTTAACGACTTCAGTCAGCGAGACTGAATCCAATGAGTGCAAATATCTTTCTTCCATTTATATAGATTCCTTATTTTTTTAATTTAGCCTTTTTAGTGATTTTTTTTTCAACTTTTAACTTCTTACTTTTTGATACTATCGAGTCTGAAGTACCTTTCTTAATTGAAGAACTCGATTCATTATCTAAAAGTAATTCTTTTCTAAGATTGGTATCTTTTCCGAAACAAATATCTAATGTTTGTTTGGCAGATCCAATATCATCAACTGTAATTTTACAAAATTCTTCACGAGACAATGTGTGTTTGAAAGCTTCTGGAGACATCTCTCCAAGCCCCTTGTTTCGCTGAATCTCACGTATTTTAACATTTGATTTTTTTAACTTTTCTAATTGGTCATCACTTTCAATAAAAAGAGTTTCTTTATCAGTAATAACTTCAAACAATGGCGCTTTTGCAAACTGGATGGCCCCTTGTTCAAATAATTCCGGCCAAAAAGTAAAAAAGAAATTTACTAATAACGTATTGATGTGACCGCCATCGACATCAGAATCTGCAAGAAAAACAATTTTCGAGTATCGCAATTCATTGGAATCAGCTTTTTGCCCAATGGTCAGCCCTATGGAAGCCATAATATCCAAAAATTCTTGATTATTTATAACATCATTAATTGATGCCTGCATAACGTTCATGGGTTTTCCCTTGAGCGCAATTCCTCCTTGATAGAGTTTATTACGAGCTGAGCGCAGACCTCCAATTGCTGAATCCCCTTCACAGATGAAGAGGGTACACAAATGTCTATCCCTTCTCTCGTTTGCATCTAATAATTTTTCAACTCTTTGTTTTTTAGCTTTTTTTCCTTTCAAAGAAGCATCTTTCAACTCTTGAAAACGGTGACGAGACTTTGCTCTTTCAACGACAAGCTCAAGATACTCTTTGTTTTTTCTAAGAAATTTTTCAATATTATCGTTCATGAAATTTTCTATACCTTTTTCAAGGTTTAAATCTCTTACTAATTTACGTTTTGTCTGTGATTCAAAGCGAGGGTTGGGCATAGTAATACCCATAACAAAAGAAATTCCAGTTAAAACATCGTTATCTATAACTGTAATCTTCTCTTTCTTGGTTGCTCTTTCAATTTTGTCTTTAACTGTATTAATAAATATACGTTTTACTCTGTCATGATGAAATCCCCCATCAAAAGTTGGAGTGGAGTTAACGAACGAAATAAATTTTTCACGATCGTCTGATCTTTTATCAAGACAAATTGAAAGGTGAAAATCAATTTTTCCTTTGACTGTTTTGCCTTTGGCATTTTGAGTCTCATAAATATAAATTTCTTCACCCAAAAGTTGTGCACTTTCGCTGTCAATTCGTTGAGCAAGCTCAAGTAAACCTTTTTTAAACTGGTACCTTTCACCGTTAAAGAAAAAAGTTAATCCAGGGTTATTATAGGCTAGATCAATTATTCTCTTTCTTAGTAAATCTTCATTGATCACATTATCTTTATAGACTTCTTTAGAAAGCTGTAAAGTAACACTAACTCCTGAAGCACCTTTGAAAGGTTTCGGCTTTGTTTTATTAGTCTTTAGAGCACCATTTAAAAATTCGTATGTTTGCTCTTTCTTTGAATTGTAATGCTTAACTGTGGCAATGAAGACATCAGATGTTAAACAAGTAGCCGCGGCTCCAAGTCCATTTTGCCCAAGAGTTCTAAAGAGAAAGCCCTTTTCATCTGTTTCTTCATCTTTGAATTTTGATCCAGTTCTAAATTCGGTATAAACTTGTGGCACTTTATCAATGGGAAAACCAATGCCATTGTCAGATATTTTAACTGTCTTCTTGTCTGGAGAAAGTACTGTGTGAATTTCGGTTACATGGCCTCGGTAATATTCATCAATTGAATTATCCAATATTTCTTCAATTGCTTTAGATTTAGCTTGATGGAATTTTACCGTTTTAAATTCAACACCATTTGGCTTATAAATATATGTTTCCAAATCTTCAATATCATTACTGCCAAAAACTAGCGTAATGCGATTTCGAACATGCCAGCGCTGATCTTTACTTTCAATAATGGCATCTTTGGTGCTTCCTTTTCTTACAACAGGTCCTACACTACTCATATGTGATGAATCCTTTTTACATTCCTAAATATCGGGAATAATAAATCTTCTACTTCCTAATCTTTGATGTTAGGTTAAAGATAGGACCGTGTAATAGAAAAGGTACAATGCGTTATAGATTCATTTTTCTTTCACTTCTTTTTTGGGCATTTTCTCTCAATTCTCAAGAGCTAAGCTTTGCAAACCTGCCCTTTAAAAAAAATATTAAAGAAAATATTTTGCAGGGAGACATATTCTCCGAATCTAAAGTTAATTCATTAAATTTTAATAAGGAACAAAGTTTATCATTTTCAATCGCTGGCCTGCATCCAAAATCTTGCCCGTATGCGCTTAAGACTCTTTCGCTTTATGAAGAATTTTCTCATTTTTTAAATTTTGTTAAAGAAAGCAGATATAACGACAGTACCAATGAAATAAATTTTCTTCTCTCTCATTTTTTACTTCCTTACGAAATGCGACTAATTTTCAAGCTTCCTAGAATAACAAAAGTTGGAACATATCCTTTTAGTTTTGACGTCGGGATATTGAAAAATTTAAATGGTAAAATTTATATTATGAACCATGGTAGCAGATGCTTATTTTATACAACGGCGTCCTGGCAAGGAAAACATACGGGATTTTCAAGTACAATATTTGAACTTTTCTCTCAGACTCTTTCGAGATTATCGATGGAAATTCTTTTTAGAATTTCATCAACCTTAAGCCATTGATTCGCATCAAAAATTCTTTTCATGACAAACAGCACATTTCATAATATAAAATTTTCATGAAAGTTTTAAGAATAAATGCTCAAGACACGTACCCGATTAGGCAACTCATGTTGGTACCCAGTCATCTATTGAAAAAAGCAAAATTTGAAAACGATGATGATGAAGATATATCATTTCATTTAGGGGCTTTTAAAGAGTCAAAGCTTGTAAGTGTGGCTTCATTTTTCTATGAGCGCAATCAACTCTTCAGCGATCTTCATCAGTACCAACTTCGTGGAATGGCTACACTTCCTGAATTTCAAGGCCAGGGATTAAGTTCAGAGCTTTTAAGTTCTGCATTTCCAATTATTAAGCAAAATTTTTGTACTATGCTCTGGTGCAATGCCAGAGTTCCAGCAGTTGGCTTCTATCAAAAAGTTGGCTTTAAGAAGCTAAATGATGACGTTTTTGAAATCGATGATATCGGTCCGCACATTCTAATGTTTAAGCAAATCTAATTTTATTTGGGGAAACAAAATCTACGTTGGGAATTTTGGTCAACAATTTTATAACTTTGCTGTACACATAATTTCTTAGTTTCAAATTTTTTTAAAGGTGCACAAGGATATGTTTTTTGATTTTTCTTTATCGCAGTGTTTCTGTGATTTAGACAATCTTCGAAGCCTTCATCAGTTGCACATACGTAGTGCATTCGTTCACAATCATAAATCAGAAATTGTCCGCCTTTATATTTCCAATCTAGAGCATAATCAGAATGACGGTATTCATCTTCCGTAATTTTTTCTTCAGCATAAACATTAAAAATAAAAAAAAGAATTAAAATCTTCATTTCTGCTTTTTAATTAGCTTTAAAGCTGAGTCAAGAGCCGATTTGCAATCCTTCAATTCGAATTCATAAAACATATGACTGGCTGAAATTTTGGGCAAGGCTTTTCCAAATTTTAATTCTTCTTCAAAAGATTTTATTCTATTATTCAAATTATTTCTAATTGTGCGCATTTGCTTTGGGGTTCTTTCCTGGAAACTCTCAATCAGAAGCTTTAATCTTTGTTCCACAGATAAATTTTTATTGTCCATCTAAATTCCTATAATTAACGATTTATTAAAAAATAATAACGACCATCCAATTTATACCCTTCGATTATTAGGGTAAAAACAAAAAAGAAAATCGCTACAGATATATACTTTAATCGAATCTTCTGCCACTTAAAATTCATAAAAGATGCGATAAGAATGCCCGAAACAAGCCCCATGCCATGAGCAGTGTTCGCAATAGGCCCCAATAGGCCAGTTAAGCATAAAAAATACCACCCGATCATGATTGTAATGTCATAGCGTGGTAGAGAATAGGCAAAATCAGTATTAATATTTTTAAAAACCCAAATGAAGCCCAACATAGCATAAAGAACACCCGACATTCCACCAAACTGAGGTCCTCCTACAAAATATTGAAATAGATTAGAAAATAATGCAGTAGAAAAAACAAAAAGTAGGAGAAAATTTTTTCCAAAACTAAACTCTAATAAATATCCAAGATCTTTAAACCAGAGCATGTTGAATAAAATATGAAGCAACGACATATGTAAAAAAGCAGGAGTAATAAGTCGCCATACTTGACCACGCTTTACTTCTTCTAAAAATCCACTTTCAACATTTCCAATAAAAAGCAACCGATAAAGAGAATCGCCTAGATTGGTAAAACTTAATATATATATTCCAACACAAATGCTAAGGAGAATTATCGTCGAATCTCCCTTTGGTATGGTTTTAATTTTAACCCACTCTTCATCAATTTTTTGGGGCTTTTGAAAACCAAGCTTGATCCTGAAAAAATCACGAGCAAGTTCCAGTTGAGCTTCTTGATCCAACAATAAAATATAGATATCAAGTTCAGCGTTATGATGAATAGATGCTAAAATGCCCTGATCATGCAACTCATGCATGATTTCCTCGGCCATTTTTTTGTCTTTTAATTCACCAATTACATGCATTTGCTTAACGTCCTTCTAACAAAAATATTTTCCCTAAATATGATTTAGCCCTCTACACTTAAAAACTAAAGACTCAATGACTAAACTATTTAAAAAAATTTGCCAGTTTTTTTGAATGTTCACTAGATATTCAATGTCTGGCAAAATAAATAAGTTTCTTTTTAACCTATTTTGCGATATTGTGCCCATAATTACCATAAGATTATGAAATAACTTAAGATTATTGAGGAAAGAATGCTCAAAATTAATAAGAAAGTTGAATATGCCCTAATCGCTCTAAAATTTATGTCTGATAAGCAATCAACCAAAGTTAATGGTGAAATCTGCCTAACCTCAGCTCGAGAAATCTGTGATGAATTCAATACACCTTTTGATACGACGGCTAAGGTTATGCAAATTATGAACAATCACAATATTTTAAATTCAGTGAAGGGAATCAAGGGGGGCTATTCATTAAAGAAATCGTTAGAAGAAATTACTTACATGGAACTGGCAAGACTGATTGAAGAAAAAAAGGAAATAGGCAGAGTTTGTAGCAGCGACAAAGGTACTTGTGAACTGTTTGGAAAATGTAATATTTCTTCTCCTGTTGAGAATTTAAATAGAAAATTAAATACTTTTCTAGAAAGTCTAACATTGCATGAACTATTACTTGGTGCCGATTATAATTTAGCCAAAGTGACTCCTTCAAATATTTCTCTGGAGAATCTTTCATGAGCACAGATATATTAAATTCTGAATACAAATATGGTTTTGTCACAGACATTGAAACAGAAGAATTTCCCAAAGGCTTAAATGAAAATATCGTAAGAATGATTTCTGCCAAGAAAAATGAACCAGAATGGTTATTAGAGTATCGCCTCAAGGCTTTTCGTCATTTTGAAAAACTCAGTGCGCCGGCATGGGCAAAACTTACAATTCCCAAAATCGATCTTCAAGACCTCTACTTTTACTCTGCACCAAAGAAAAAAGAAAACTTGGCAAGTCTGGATGAAATTGATCCAGAATTACTGGCAACATTTGAAAAATTAGGTATTCCTCTTAACGAACAAAAAAGAATTTCCGGAGTTGCCGTTGACGCCGTCTTTGATTCAGTTTCAGTTGCAACAACTCACAAGGCGGAGCTAGAAAAAGTTGGAGTTATCTTTTGCTCAATTTCAGAAGCAGTACAAGAGCACCCTGAACTTGTAAAAAAATATCTAGGTACAGTCGTTCCTTATTCAGATAATTTCTACGCTGCTTTAAATGCTGCTGTATTCTCCGATGGATCATTTGTTTATATTCCAAAAGGAGTGAAGTGTCCTATGGATCTGTCTACTTACTTTAGAATAAATGCTAAAGAAACTGGGCAGTTTGAAAGGACCCTAATCGTGGCGGAAGCTGATTCTTTTGTAAATTATTTAGAAGGCTGTACAGCACCTCAGCGCGATGAGAACCAATTGCATGCGGCGATAGTTGAATTAATTGCACATGACAATGCTGAAATTAAATATTCTACCGTTCAAAATTGGTATGCAGGCGATAAAAATGGGCTGGGGGGTATTTATAATTTTGTAACAAAACGAGGAAACTGCCTTGGTCGAAATTCTAAAATTTCATGGACTCAAGTTGAAGCTGGTTCGGCAATTACCTGGAAATATCCTTCCTGCAATTTGATTGGTGATTATTCAGAAGGTGCTTTTTACTCTGTTGCTTTAACCAATAATTTTATGCAAGCCGATACTGGAACAAAAATGATTCATATTGGAAAAAATACGAAATCAACAATTATCTCAAAAGGAATATCTGCAGAGAATTCAGAAAACAACTACCGTGGATTAGTCAAAATCATGCCAAGTGCTGAAGGTGCACGCAATTATTCTCAATGCGATTCTATGCTAATAGGGCACCGGGCCCAAGCAAATACATTTCCCTACATCGATGTCAAAAACAATTCGGCCATAGTTGAACACGAAGCTTCCACATCGAAAATAAGTGAAGAGCAGTTATTTTACTTACAATCGCGAGGTTTAAATGAAGAAAAGTGCATATCCTTAATCGTTAATGGATTTTGTAAAGATGTTTTTAAAGAGTTACCACTTGAGTTCTCGGTTGAAGCTGTAAAATTAATTGAAATGAAGTTAGAAAATAGTATTGGATAAAAGGAAGATTATGATTGAAGTTAAAAATCTCCATGCCTCAGTTGAGACAAATGGTGAAATAAAGGAAATTCTTAAAGGAATTAATCTGTCTGTTAAAGCTGGTGAAGTTCATGCCATTATGGGGCCCAATGGAAGCGGGAAAAGTACGTTGTCAAAAGTCATAGCTGGACACCCCTCTTTCAATGTTACAGCAGGATCTATCACATTTAAGATCAATGCTAAAGATAGAAATCTTCTCGAGCTTGAAGCTGATGAGAGGGCCAAAAATGGTATTTTTTTAGGTTTCCAATATCCTGTCGAAATACCTGGTGTTACCAATTTTACTTTTTTATTAGAATCATTTAATGAAACCTGTAAGTACAATGGCGCACCTGAGATGAAGCCAGAAGATTTTAGAAAATTTTTAAAACCCAAATTAGATTTACTTGAAATGAATGAAACATTTCTTGATCGTCCAGTAAATACAGGCTTTTCAGGTGGTGAAAAAAAGAAAAATGAAATTCTTCAAATGGCCGTACTCAATCCGCGACTGTCTCTTTTAGACGAAACGGATTCTGGACTAGATATAGATGCATTAAAAATAGTAGCAAAAGGTGTCAATGCAATGAAAAGCAGATTTAATGCCACTATTCTTGTTACACATTATCAAAGATTACTCGATTATATCGTGCCAGACTTCGTACACGTTCTCTACCAAGGTGAGATTATAAAGTCTGGTGGTAAAGAATTGGCACTATTACTTGAAGAAAAAGGCTATGACTGGCTTATTAAAGAGCATATGACTAAATCAAATTGAGTTTATATGGAAGAATTACAAAAACAAGAAATCATAAAAAACACGACACTTCTTCAAAAGGAAGCGAATAACTTTACTCCAAGTTATAAAGATTCAATGAAAAGTGCTCTCAAGCAATTTGAGATAATGGGAATTCCATCAAAAAAAGATGAAGATTGGAAATACACTTCAATAGCCAAATCATTATCTTCAAGAGCATTTAATGGTAAGGAAAGTATCATTCACGATCTTCCAAAATTTATCCTAGATAAAAGAGGATATCTTATATTCAACAATGGAGTCTTTAATAAGTTTCAATCTGTTTTGCCCGCTGGATTAGAGTTAAGTAGTCTACTTAACCAAGAAAAATTTTTTGATAGCTTCGATGCTTTAAACTATGCATCGGCTTTATCGGCAATTTCATTTATTATTAAAAAAAATACTCAAATAGATTTTCCAATAAGCATTATTCACCTTGTAGACGATATCGGTGTCAATAAGATGATTAATCCTCGGATTAATTTTATAGCTGAACCTCAGAGTAAGATGACTTTCGTTGAAATTTTTACTTCAACTCAAATTGAATTGTTTCAATATACGACTAATTCATCAATAAATTTTATGCTTCAACCAAATTCGAAGATCGAGCATATTAAAATTCAAAATGAAGCTACCAATTCTGTGCATGTTGGTCTGACTCAAGCAAGACTTAAAAAGGATGCATCTTTTAAATCCATTACAATTGATTTTGGGTTACTGAAAGCACGGCATAATATTAATGTGGACCTTATAGAAAATGGCTCAGAAGCAGCGGTACATGGATTGTTTGCTCTTAAAAATACTGAGCACACAGATATTTTTTCTATTATTCATCATCATGCTGGAATGACAACCTCAGAACAATTATTTAAAGGTATCGTATCCGGTAATGCGCATGGAATATTTACAGGGAAAATAATCATTGAAAAAGATGCACAATTAGTATCTTCATCGCAGTTAAATAAAAACCTACTCCTTTCTAAAAAAGCTCATATTGACACTAGACCTCAGCTTTTAGTTCACGCGGATGATGTCAAATGTTCTCACGGCGCAACCATCGGTCAACTCTCTCCTGATGAAGAATTTTATTTAGAATCTAGAGGAATTCCAAGTGTGCGAGCTAAAAAGATGTTATGCCATGGCTTTGCGATGGATGTCCTTTTTAAAATTGACAACGAATCCATTAGAAAAATGTGTGAACAATTGCTCGTAGAGCATTTTGAAAAAACGGCACTAAGTGATAATAATTTATGAATATTGAAAATATTAGAAAAGAGTTCCCTCAAATCAATACTATTATAAATGGACAGCCTTTAGTTTATTTTGACAATGCCGCGACAACTCTAAAGCCACAGATCGTTATTAATGCCATTACTCAGTATTATTCTCATCGCGTAGCCAACGTTCACCGAGGTGTTCATTCACTTTCGGAAGCTGGAACTAGAGAATTTGAAGATACAAGAATTGCAGTTAAAGAACTTATCAATGCTAAAGAATCTTGTGAAATCATTTTCACAAAGGGAACGACCGAATCCTTAAACCTCTTGGCCCATAGTTTTGGTAAGACGTTTTTAAAAGCTGGTGATGAAATTTTGCTTTCACTTATGGAGCATCATTCTAATATTGTTCCTTGGCAAATGGTTGCCGAAGCAACTGGAGCAGTCATAAAAGTTGTCCCCATCAATTCGCTTGGCGAATTAGATTTAAATGCCTACAAAAGCTTACTGACAACTAAAACCAAAATCGTATCTATTTCACATATCTCCAATACACTTGGAACGATTAACCCTATCAAAAGTATGATTAAAGAAGCACACAATGTAGGAGCTAAATTCTGTGTTGATGCTGCTCAATCTATTGGACATTTTAAAATCGATGTTCAAGATTTAAATTGTGATTTCTTGGCTTTTTCTGCTCATAAACTTTATGGCCCAAATGGAGTTGGAGTTTTATATGGAAAAGAAGATTTGCTCAACATCATGCCACCCTACCAAGGGGGAGGTGCGATGATTTCAGAAGTGCGCTTTGAGAAGACAACTTACCATAATCTTCCCAATAAATTTGAAGCCGGCACACCTGTGATAGCAGAAATTATTGCATTTAAAAGTGCCATCAACTACGTCTTAGAAATTGGTTTTGATAACATTACGAAAATTGAAAAAGAACTACTGAGTTATGCAACTATCGAAATAAAAAAAATAGAGGGAATAAAAATTCTAGGGATTTCAGCTGAAAAGTCTGCGGTTTTATCCTTTGTCATAGATGGAATTCATCCTCATGACCTTGGGACACTTTTAGACAAGCAAGGAGTTGCAATAAGAACAGGACACCATTGCACCCAACCTTTGCTTCAATATTTTGGGGCTACAGCAGCTGCGAGGGCGTCATTTGCCTTTTATAACACCAAAGAAGAAATAGATATTTTTATTAAAGCACTTAAGAAAGCATGTGAATTATTAAAATAGTAAGGAAATATATGGAAAACCAAAAAAAAGATTTTTTTCTAGATATAGACATTCAGCCAACACCAAACCCAAATGCATTAAAATTTATTCTTAACAAGCCAGTTAAAAATGTTGGCAACTCTACTTATAAATCTCCCAGTGAATGTGGAGAAAATAATTTAGCTTTGGAATTGTTTAAAATCAGAGGCATTGACCAACTTCATTTTTTTGAAAATGTCATTGCGATAACTAAATTCTCTTACGAAGATTGGAATTCTGTTGAAACCAATGTTATGAAAACCCTGCAAGAACAAATGCCTTCTCATAATCCAGATTACAATGATCCTAATCCTGAAGCAGAGAGACGAAATAATTTATCTCCAGAATTGAAACAAATTGAATCTATTCTCGATAAAACAATTCGCCCAGGCTTGCAAGCAGATGGTGGAGACATACAAGCACTCACTTACCAAGACAATATTTTAATGGTTAAATACCAAGGTGCATGTGGAACTTGTCCAAGCTCAACAACTGGAACACTCGAAGCAATCAAAGCCATTCTTCGCGACGAAATCAATCCTGAAATAGAAGTGTATATCGCTCCAGAATTTTAATTTTATCGATAAAATTTTTAAAAAAATTCTGATCGATTTCTCCAATGAAAATAATGAGTTTTAGATTCTAAAAATTACTAACATTAAAAATGCCAATGACCAACTAATCTCGTCCAGCAAAAGCAAGTTATTAAAATTACTTCTAAGGTTTTTTAAACTCATTTCCGAATTGATGGCTAAACATTTCATTTAACATCAACAGGAGAACATTTTTATGTTTTACAAATGGAAAAATTATTTAGTCGTGACGATGGCCATTTTTACCTTAGGCTTTGCAACTTCATGTGGAGGTGGTGGAGTAGGCAATATTCAGATTGCCGGAGTTAGAGGCCCAACAGTAGCTCTATCTCAAGATAATCTACTTATCTCTATGGTATTTGAAAATGTTCAATTGGATGGTGGTCTTAGATACAATATACCTAAATATAAATACTCTTACTTAGAAATATCTCCAGATCTTCAATCAAGCGGAACATTGATGAGTATTTCAATATCTGTAAAAGATATAATTGAAGGAAATCTTGATCGTCTTGATCCACAAAAACTTCCCGGAGGTAGAAATCTTCCAGGGGTAAGTGGTGGATCGCTTCCAGCTGTCGCGTTTTCAATTGAAAAATTTCATAACATGACTTTTTATCTAGGAAAACAAGTCTTCGGAATTTTTGTTCCAGCTAAAATTGGAGTTGATGGTGCCATTGCGAGCTTTAGATATTATGTTAGTCAAAAAGCGGCCGGTACAATTTCATTGGTCGGTAATGATGAAAGTGGCGATAATGCTGGAGTCCTTTTGCTATTAGATATTTCTGGTTCGACAAAAACAAAAATGATGAATTTATATAATCAATATAAACATTAATTTGACTTCACCGCTGCCCTTTTTTTTGGGTAGCGGTGACTTCTCTTCCGAAGTAGGGTACCAAAATTACCGATGATAAAATACAAATTGCACCCAATAAGTTTAGGGTATTTAATTTTTCTCTAAAAACTATAAAACCAAACAATGCAGCAAATGGAGACTCCATTAAAAAAATGAGACCTGCAATATGGGCAGGAATTTTTTTTTGAGCAATAATTTGTATTGTATAAGCGAACATACTTGAAATAATGCTTAAAAATAGCATTCCCCAAATTGCCAAATAACCAATATCATGAATTGAAGAATAATGAATTCCACCTTTTAAGGCGAATGCGAGAATTGTGCAAAATACTCCGACAAAAAGACTTTGTAAAAAATTGAATTCAACTGGAGATGCAATAGAGTTGGCAATTTTTCCAACGTAAAGGATATGAAGTGCGGCACTGATTGAGCACAAAAGAGTTAAAAAATCTCCTCGGTTCAAATCCTTTATTTCTAGATTGCACATTAAAGCCATACCAAAAAGAGCCAATAAAATGAGAACCCAAAAAGTTGAACGATAGCGACTTCCAACAAAAAGCATGCAAATAAGTGGAACAAAGAGTGAATAAAGAGTTGTGATAAAACCACTTTTGGCAACAGTGGTAATGGTTAAACCAATAGTTTGAAAAAGCAGCATCCCCATTAGAAAAAATGAACTTATTAAAGATTTTTTTAAAATATTATCTTTACGCCAAAAAGATTTTTTGTAGCAAAGAAACGGAAGACTCAAAAATCCAACGAGAATAAATCTCAAAGCTGTTGACCAATACGGGTCAAAAGAAACAAAGGTCCAGCGAGTTGCAACAAATCCAAATCCCCATATTGCGGAAGATAATATCAGTAGTAGTATATTAGAAATCATTCAAGATCCAACATATGGTTTTCGGCAAAATAATATTTCATCATTTCTTCGTGAGGAGATCCGCTTTGTGGTTTATATTTATATGAAAATTTAGCCCTTGCTGGCAAAGAAATAAGAATTGAATCAGTTCTGCCGTTAGTTTTTAAACCAAACATAGTTCCCCTATCATGCAATAAATTAAATTCAACATATCGACCGCGTCGATGAAGTTGAAAATCTTCATCAGCTTGGGAGTAAACTTCTTTTTTACGTTTCTCTAAAATTGGAAAATAGGATTCGATAAAATGATTCGATAGATCGATAACCATTGCCATATCAGAATCAAGATCTTGAGTATTGAAGTGGTCAAAAAAAATGCCACTAATTCCCCTCATCTCATTTTGACGGTGAGAATTTACAAAATACCTATCGCATTCTTTCCTCATCCAATCATAGTGTCCATAGGGGGTACAAGCTTTTTTCCAAACCCCAAGAAAAGATTTAAAATCCTCCGGATAGGGATAATAGGGGGTCAAATCTGCACCGCCTCCAAACCAAATTTTTTCACCTGCTTGGATCATTCTAAAATTAGCATGCACTGTTGGTACTCTTGGGTTTTTCGGATGGATAATCAGTGAAAGACCACATGCCCACATTTGATCATTAGTACCACCCAACTTTAATGCGAAATCAGGATCAATTGATCCATAAACTTCCGAAGTGTTTACCCCTGCATTTTCAATGATTTCGCCTGAAAATGCCCGAGTAATCCCTCCCCCTCCAGGTTTGCCTTGAAAATCTTGTCTATTCCAAGGATCTTCTATCAGTTGCAATTGGGGGTCTTGGGCCTTAAGGTCCGAAGTTATTTTATTTTGCAAAGCTAGAACATGTTGATGAAATTGATTTTTCCTATTCTCTATTTGATTGCCAGTCATAACCTACCTTTCTCTATTGCCATAAGATTTCCCAAGAGTGTAGCCTTGTGCTTAAAAAGTGCTAAAATCGGCTACGAATAATCGATATCATGAAATGAATAAACTTGTCCTGATCTTCATCATAATTAATGCTTCTTTGGGATTATTTTCCAGTTTAGCCTGCTCAGCAGAGACACCACTACAACCAGTAGATCCTATTTACCATTTCGGCTACAACGATCGTGAGCATAGTTATTCTGAAAATTTTAAAAATATCAGCATTGTCTACGGAATGACTTGGTTTTTTTATCCTTTGGTTCAACCAAAAGTTTTTCATGGCGCAGGTGGTATTAAAAATTATCAAAAAAATTTTGGTAAATTAGTCTTCGATCAAGATGAGCCCTTCTGGAATGAATTTATCCACCCAATCACAGGTGCTCAACTATACCTATTATATCGAGCTGATGGATATGATCGACTTAGAGCTTTAGAAATGACGCTTATCTCTTCCTCATTGTTTGAATTTACAGTCGAAATCTTTACTGAGCCGGCCAGTGTTCAAGACCTTTATCAAACGCCGATACTAGGTACGGTACTTGGCTATGGTCTTGAAAATATATCCATGTTCTTGCTTAACTCCGATACGACAATGGGTCTTATCATTGGGCATCTTATCAATCCTGCAACACTTTTACCAATGTATGAAGGCAGAAGTTATCTCATTCCCTTGCTAGATGAAAAAGATAAAGGTGCCATGATTAAAATGGAGTTTAATTTCTGATGAAAAACTTCATTAATTTTATGATTCTAACTTTGATTTCTTTCTCAATAGCAGAAGCTGCCGAATTAACGGATCATAATTTTAATCTAAAAACTGGACTTAGTTTTAATCGATCTTCTCTAAAAACTAGTCTATTGCCAGATTCCCCCAAAAAGGAAGACGAGACATCTAACAGTGGTATAGGTTTCTATACAAGCTTTGGCCATAAGTGGAGCAAATGGGAAATTCTTGCGTCTTCCGATGTTGTGTTTGGAAATCTAAGCGATTTATCATTTGCAATAGATTCCTATCAAATTAGAGGAAGCGGTCATTACCGCATTTTTTCACTATCTCCGATGATTAAATATTTTACCAATTATGTTTATAAGAATAGATGGAATCTATACTCTTCTTTCGGACCAACTCTTTCGTTACATACTTTCATTGTTAATCGTACAGATAAAAACTCAACTTTTAACTCAAGTAAAAGAATCAGCTTTGAAAATAAAGGACTAAGCTTAAATGTCGGGTTTGAAGAAGTTGTCGCTTATAAATCAATTCACTCAACATTTTTTGAAATTGGTTACAGTTATATGAGAAGTAATCAAGTTTTTATTGTAGATGCTAGTGATTTCAAAGATGTTAAGACTCTATCCAATTCAGCTTCAAAAGACTTTTCAGGTCGTTACGTTTTCCTTCGTTTAGGCTTTACTCTCTTTTAGATTTTCAACACCATGGCCTGTCTCCTCCATTAAAAATGGTCAACTGAAAATTGACTCTTAATAGATAACTTATCTTTTCACTTGGTTAATCTCAATAAAAATCAAACCTAAAGAAGTCTCCTATAATGAACGAAAAGCTAATGCGGAGTTTTATTACTTCGAGCGCTTTAAGTAAGACAAGGATGCTTATGAAACTTTTTAAATCATTACTCTGTTTGTTTTCGTTTATGATAATTTCCTCTGCTCTTTATGCAGATGAAATTGGTGTCGCAAAAGTGCTCATCTTGAGAGGGATGGTAACTGCAAAACTCACCAATGGATCAACAATAACAGTTAAAGCTGATCAGTCCGTACCCGAAGGTGCCATTATTCAAACAGCAGAAAAAAGTTTTGTAAAACTTATATTTATTGATAAATCTCAAATGAATTTGGGACCAAATTCTCAAATGGTGATTGATTCATTTCCTAAAAAAGAAGCTGGAATTATAACTTTAGTTAAAGGACAGTTGCGCTCCAAGGTCACAAAAGATTATATGGAGATGGAAGACAAAAATAAAAGTAAACTTTATATAAAAACTAGAACGGCAGCTCTTGGGATTAGAGGGACTGACTTTCAAGTCAACTTCAATCCGGAAAACCAAAATACCGCCCTCATAACCTTCGAAGGTAAAGTGGCAATGGCCCACATTGAAAAGAATGTACGTGAAGACCGATTTGCCCAAAACCAACTAGAGCGAGTTGTCTCTAGCGATAAAGCTGTCATGGTAGAAAAAGGACAAATATCAGCAGTTAACTTGAACGTTGCAGAAAGGGCCATGACACCAACTTTACTCGGAACAAAGCAACTCGATGCTTTGAAAGAAAATGAAACTGGTGTCAAAGAATCAACTCAAGTTGAAAAAAAGCAATACCGCAATCCACTTCCACCAGGGGTTGATAGCAGCGCCTTTTCTAACGTCTCACTTGAAAAGAAAGCCATTGTTGAATCCCCTTCAATAACCAAAGAGCCTACAGGATTTTTTAATAATAAAACTGGAGAATATAAGCTTCCGGCTGGATCTATTATTGATTTAAATACAGTTAACATTATTCCACCTCCGGCCAATGCGGTTTTTGATCCGAACTCTAAAACTTTTATAGTACCTGAAACTTACGGTAAAATTGATAAAACAACTGGGGAATACAAATCACCGGAAGGTCTTAAGTTAGGCACCGATGGAAAATTTGTCGTAGTAGACGCTGAGGCTTATTTAAAATCTCAAGTTGTAAATAAAGAAGAGAAGAAGGAAGAAAAGAAAGAAGAGAAGAAAGAAGAGAAGAAAGAAGAGAAGAAAGAGGAAAAGAAAGAGGAAAAGAAAGAAGAAAAGAAAGAAGAAAAAACCGTTGCTAAAACCGATGAGCCCAAATCAGCGCTAGCGTCAAAATCAGATTCTTCGCGGGGACCAGCGAGTGAAGTAGAAGTTGAAAAGGCTTCAGCTCCAAGCAACACCCCCACCAATACCAATATTGTTGTCGAAGTTCCAAAAATTTACGATGCGCAACCCGATATGAGCAAATTCGCAAATCAATTTGCAGAAAAGAAGCCTACTGCACCTTTAATTCCGACTCCTGCGCTAAGTGATAAGCAGCAAAATATTGTTGAGGAGAAAAAAACGCAAGTTGATATAACCAGACAAAATAACACAGATACTGGGAAGACCAAAACAACGACATCACTTGAAATTATTTTTAAGGCACAGTAATTATTTATCTATTATAATTTAAGCAACTCTATTACTTAAACTTTAGCATTCTAGGGCCAAGCAAGGCCCTAGTTTTTTTCTACGGAAGGAAAGATGAATTATATAAACCTCATTAAAAAAATAATAATCTCACTTTCTGTAATCCTAACTTTTGCAGCTCAGGCTGATACAAACAAGATGATAGAATTCAATAAACTTTTTAAATCTGGAAGTTATGCAAAAGCAATTGAAGAATTGCAAAAAATGAGTTCTGAAATTTTGAGCAAAGGTGAAAAATTTTATCTTTTGGGTTTGTGTAATTCAAAGCTTCAAGAGTATGACAATGCCATTTTGCATTTTAAATTAGCAATTGAATCTAAAAGTAAAAACCAAGACATCTACTATGAATTAGGTCAAGCATTGTATGCTGCCAACAGTATGCGAGAAGCACGCCAAGCTTTTGAGCAATCTATCGCTATAAAATTTAATATTTCTGCATCACTTTATTATGTTGCACACATTTCACAAATAATTGAAGATTTGGATAAAGCCAAAGAAACATTTTCAATAATTATTTCAAGAATAGATTCTGATGAAAAGGTAATTCAAGTTTCCAAGTTTCAGTTGGGCGAAACATTACTGCTATTAATGAGGGAAAAAAACTTACCTCAAAACGAGCAAGAAAAATATGTCGAAAATGAGATTCTTACAAAGTTAAATCAGGCCCTAGCTATGGATCGAAAAGCAGCAGTTGCAGGAGAAATTACACAAAGAATTCAGCAATTAATGAAAGAATTCAATTTGGATCCAGATCTTTTGGCAAATGGAAAAAGAATTTCGACAAAAAGATATACTGGCTATGCTCTTCAAAAAATTAAGTTTGACGATAATGTGACTTATACAAATGAAGAAAATAACATACTATCATCAAAAAAAGAATCTTATGTCTTTGAATCTGAAGCCTATGGTAAATATGATTTCATCTTGAAAAAAAGACTTATCATTTCACCTGAGATTAGAATTAACTATGTCCAAAATGGTGATCAAAATAATTCCGATGTATTTCAAAATGATTCTTTTTTATATGCTGTTAATTTAAAAAATAAGCTTGAGCATTCAATGTTTAAGCTTCCTGCTAGTTTGGGATTAGACCTAGAATATAGCAGCACTCAAAAAGACTGGAAAAAAATTCACCAAAGAAGTGCATATGCAAAAACTTTTTCCTATGGGCTTAGTGAACGTTTTACTTTTTTTAAGATCGGAGACACTTCTTTTAAAATAAAAAATAAATCTTTTAAAGCAGAGAATCCACTATTAAGCAACTCAACCTTATCTATAAGTATAGATCAATCCGCAAGTGTATTTGGACAGCATTTATTAATTGCTTTTTTTGAAGCCGATGTCGTGGACAATTTTAATAACCCAACAACCAACACCAATACCTATTTGACTCGTCTTGATTATATCATTCCAGAATTATTTCCAAAATACACTTTAGATATTGCATTTTCGACTACGTTTACTGACACACTTAAACAAAAATCGGCGAGAGGAACTGAAGTGACAATAAATCCATCGATTGATTTATCCAGAGAGATAAATGAGAATTTAAAATTTTCAATTAATTATGATTATTCAAAAAATAAGTCGAAACAAAGTGACTATGCTTATGGAAAAAATGCAATTAGTACCGAATTTCGTTTAAGTTTTTAATTTAAGGAGACTTCTCCATGTTTTTTAGAATCATCCAGTATGTTGGAATTGCTGTCATCGTAATTTTTTGCGCCTTTAGTATCATTCTTTCAACTAGCGAAAGAGATCTTAATACATATGGAAGCACTTCCTTTATTTACACTTATGCATCATTTTTTGAAGACCGTTTTTTTGATTTACGGATGAAGCTCACAGTTGATCGCAATAAAAAAGACACTAGATTAATTTTAGCAGCTATTGATGATCACTCTCTTAATAAAATTGGGCGGTGGCCGTGGTCAAGAGTAAAGCAAGCGCAGATCATTGATAAATTAGGAACCTTTGGAGCCAAGATCATTGCCTTTGATGTTTTTTACTCTGAACCAGAAATTGCCTGCAATGCTGAAAATCCAGATAAAGTTTTTTTAGAAAGTATTAAAAAATTTCAATCGAATCCTGGAAAAAAAGTCATACTCCCTTTTTCAGTTGATCGAATTGACCCCAAAGAAATAAATGAAGAACTACAATTTAAAGAAACTCCTGAACAATTATTAAACTTCATGCTCGGCGGACAACAATCAGCAGCTTTACAAACAACTTTAGTTGGAAAAAAAGTTTATCCTATTCCACTTTTGGCAAACTCTGAAGCAGGTATATCACATATTGAGGCAGAGGCTGATTCAGATGGAGTGTTTCGTCACTACTCTCTCGTGGCCAATATTGATTCTTTTTACTATCCTTCTTTTGCACTTCAAGCCTATCAATTTTATACCGGAGATCAGCCGAAAGTAGATATACCTAATATTGACAATGCCAAAGTTAGTATAAAGCCCGGTACAACCTATTTAAATTTTAACGGTGAAACAAAAGTTAGATGGCTTGGAGGTCTTGATCATTTTCCTGTTGTTTCTATATACGACATCATTAACGCTAACGATGGCGATTTAGAAATGAAAAATATCTTCAATAACAAAATCGTATTTGTCGCTTCTACTGCTTTTGGTGCACATGACTTTAGAAATACGCCCGTTGACTCTACTCTACCAGGAGTTGTCTTTCACATGAATATGGTCAACATGCTTCTTGATGGCCGATTTTTTGTTTCCGAAAACGACTCTGCCAAGGTCTCATGGATCATTTTAGCCGTAGGTACAACCTGCATCGTTGGAGTTATGTTTTTTGGAAATGCAATCTTGGATTTTGTGGTGGTTAATTTTTTGCTAATTAGTTTTTTTCTACTCGATACTTACTACTTCATTCCTCGAGGTTATAACAATAGACTATTTTTTTGTCTTTCTTCTGTAGTGCTATGTTACTCCTGGTCAACTTTCCTTCACTTTTATCAATCAAATAAAGAGAAGAAAAAAATCAAAGGAACATTTTCTCGATATCTTGCACCTTCAATTGTAAATGATCTTCTAAAAAATCCAGATAAGGTAAAGCTTGGTGGTGAAAAGAAGAACATTACTGTTTTCTTTTCCGATGTAAGGGATTTTACCTCTATCTCTGAAAAACTTACACCCGAGCAACTCTCTCATTGTCTTAATCTTTACATGACAATGATGACTGATACCTTGTTTGAACATAAAGGAACTCTAGATAAATATATTGGAGATGCCATGGTTGCCTATTGGGGTGCACCTGTCGAACTGGAACACCACTCTTATTGGGCCATTAAGGGAGCGATCCAAATGATAGAGCGCTTACCATTAATAAATGAAGAATTTAAACTCAACGGATTTCCTACTTTCAAACACGGAATTGGTCTCAATACTGGTGACTGCTCAGTTGGAAACATGGGTTCGAATCAAATTTTTTCATATACTGCTCTTGGCGATAACATGAACCTAGGTGCCAGACTTGAATCACTTTGCAAGTATTATGGTGTTCAACTTAATATTTCAGAATACACCAAAAATGCTATACCTGCCGATCTGGCACAAGAGTTTACTTTCAGAACTTTAGATAAAGTACGTGTAAAGGGAAAAGAAAATGCTCTAACTATTTATGAAGTCTTGCATCCAAGCCATATGCTTTATAAAGATCATGAAACACTTAAACGGCATGAAGAAGCTTTTGAGTTGTATCTGAATCAAAAATTTAATGAAGCAGAAAATATTTTTCACCAACTTCATGAAAAATATCCTGATGATAAAAGCTTCAAGCGCATGTACCAGATCTGTAAGGATTTTAAAGAGGTTCCACCACCTCCTGGATGGGATGGGACTTATACTCACAAAGAAAAATAATAAAAAGCCCTCATATGAGGGCTTTTTATTTATTAGAATACTAAAAGTTCTAGCATAGCTTTTTGAATCCTATCTGCGTCGGGAAGAATGGCCCTTTCTAAAATTCGGTTGAAACCAACTGGAGTAAAGGGAGATCCAACTCGTTTTACAGGAGCATCAAGATAAGCAAATGCTTTATCGCTAACTAAAGCGGCTAACTCTCCACCAAAGCCACCAAAAACCTTATCTTCATGGACAATTAGACATCGATTAGTTTTTTTAACTGAATTAAAAATAGAATCTTCATCTAAGGGAGAAATTGAACGCAAATCTATAACTTCGACTTGATGACCTTCACCGGCCAATTTTTCTGCAGCCTCCAAACACATATGAGTTGTGTTCCCATAAGTCAAAACAGTTAGATCAGTTCCTAATCTTCTAATTCTTGCTTTTCCAAAAGGTACTTCAAAATCTTCAGGTATTGAAGTCATCGCCTGCTTGGAATTATAAAGCGATTTTGGTTCTAAAAACAATGTAGGTCCCTCTGATCTCATTGCAGTTCTAATTAATCCTGCAGCATCATCAGCAAACGAAGGACAAACAATACGTACCCCAGGAATGGTGGCCAAAGATCCTTCCAAATTTTGAGAATGGTATAATCCGCCCCCAATGTATCCTCCAGAGGCTAATCGAATTAAGACATTGGAAGAGAATGCTCCATTTGATCTCCAATAGTCGTGAGACATTTCAATATACTGTTCCATAGCGGGCCAGAAATAATCTGCAAATTCCGCTCCCTCAACTACGACCCTAATATCTTTTCTAAAGCGTGAAAATCCATTTGCGGTTCCAAGAATATAGTCTTCAGCAATTGGTCCATTGAAAACTCGATCAATTCCAAACTCCTGCTGCATTCCTTTAGAGACATTAAAAATTCCACCTTTTTCTTTATTGGCCATGTCTTGACCCCAAATAAAGGTATTGGGATTGTGGCGAAATTCAGCTTTCAGAGCTCCATTTATGGCATCTATGAACTTTACCGGCTCACTCTTGTCATCGTGAGTTCCATCAATATATTTAGCTGGTTCATGGGCCTTGGGAATAACGAAATTAAAAATTGAAGCTGGATCAGGATTTGGTGCTTTCATCGCTTTAGTATGGGCATCGATTACAACTTTTTTCATCGCCTCTTCAATAGCCTGAAGCTCTTTTTCCGTAAAAGCCTTTCCATCAATCAATTCTTTTCTAAATCTTGGAAGTGGATCTTGAGCTTTTGCCTCATTGATTTCTTTGTCATCACGATACCACTCGTGCTTATCTGAATTGGAGTGTGATCCAATTCTTACGCAATCAGCATGTACGATGACCGGTTCCTGTTTGGAAATTGCATGTTTGCGAGCTTCATCCATCGCCGACATTGAATCAAAGACGTCTTTGCCGTCACAATGAATAATTCTTAAATTTAGAAATCCCGAAAAGTTATCAGCGACTCTTTCATTTGCTGTTTGATCTCGCTTTGGAACCGAAATTCCATATCCATTATCTTGAAATACAAAAATTACCGGTAATTTTTCGTTAGAAGCACCATTAATAGCCTCGTAACAATAGCCCTCTGAAACAGACGATTCCCCTTGAGAAGATATCGCAACCCCGGTGTGTTTGTAGCGCTTCATCGCTCGGGCAACACCCACTGCGTGAAGAGTATGGTTACCGGTACAAGAAGAAACGTTATGGATATTCCATTCTGGTTTAGCAAAATGGTTCGACATATGGCGCCCACCAGAAGCTATATCAGTAGCTTTAGAAATACCATTGAGAATAATTTCTTCAGCGTTTATTCCAGCAGAAATGGCTGTTTGCATGTCGCGATAATATGGAAAAAGATGATCCTCACCTCTGGTGAAAACTTGCCCAATCGCCAACTGAATGGCATCATGGCCAGCGTAAGGAGCGTGATAGGACCAACCAATAGCTTGCTTTAAATAATTTGGTGCCCGCTCATCTAGCATTCTGCCTAAGGTGAGTAGCTCAAACCATTTTTTTAAAGTTGCGGTTGGAGTGGATTTAACTGAATATTTTTTTTCTACTTTTTTAAGCATGGTAACCTCAATTGCGCTCATTTTTTTAAAATTTAAAAGTATTTTATGGTAACAAAAAAATTTTTATCCTACAATTTCTCGTCTTAAAAAATAGTATTCATAACGCTAGATGCAAGGAGTTTCAGATGCCTGTCGCAACCCCCCAACAATATAAACAAATGCTCGCTAAGGCCAAAACAAATGGTTATGCCTATCCCGCAATCAACGTAACTTCCATGTCAACAGCCAATGCGGCCCTTAAAGCTTTTGCCGATAAGAAATCTGATGGCATCATCCAAGTATCAACTGGAGGAGGTAAATTCGCATCTGGACAAGCCGTTGGTGATATGGCCCTTGGAGCTATTTCTATTGCCCAACATGTGCATTTAATGGCCGAAAAATATAATATCTTAGTGGCCCTTCATACAGATCATTGTCACCCCCAGTATGTCGAGAGTTTTATGCTACCTCTCATTGCTGAAACCGAGAAAAGACGAGCTATTGGGTTACCTAATCTATTTAATTCTCACATGTTTGATGGATCAGAATTACCTCTGGCCGAAAACATTAGACAGTCCAAGAGCCTTCTGGAGCGATGTGCCCGCAGCCAGATCATTTTGGAAGTCGAAACAGGTGTTGTCGGTGGAGAAGAAGATGGAGTCAATAACGAGGGTGCTCCAGCAGATAAGCTTTATACGACTCCTACCGAGATGGTGGAAATTGCAAAAGCATTAAGACCAATCGGAGCCTTTATGTATGCCGCTACTTTTGGCAATGTTCATGGCGTTTATAAACCCGGAAATGTTAAACTAAGACCAGCTATTTTAAAAGATGGACAAAGTGCAGTTCGGGACGCTTTGGGAAAAGAAGCGGAACACTATTTAGTCTTTCATGGTGGCTCAGGTTCTGAGTTGTCAGAAATTCACGAGACTCTTAATTATGGTGTTGTTAAAATGAATATTGATACCGACACTCAATATGCCTATACTCGACCAGTTGTAGATTATATGTTCAAGAATTATGACAAAGTTTTAAAAATCGATGGTGAAGTCGGATCTAAGAAGCATTACGATCCTAGAGAGTGGTTAAAAGCCGCAGAAAAAGTTATGACAGAAAGAATTGCCCATGCCTGCGATGATCTTTTATCTACCGGCAAATCACTATGTTTATAACAAGACTTTTAAACTATTAGAATCATGCCTATTTCTTTTCTCTCAGCAAAGTGCAATCATTAACTTTGCTGAGAAATGATTCAATGTTTGGTGAAAACCCTAAAGCATGTCAAAATAAATAGAAATTCTGGGAATGTAATTCGCATGAAAAATTGTAATCTTTATATCATTGTGTTCACTACACTTTTCACTCAAAAAATTTGGGCCGATAATAAAATTTTATTTATTGGAGGAGGCGGTGAACCCAAAAATATTTCGAGCACAATTTTTGATCAAAGTTTAAATAACTTTGCTCAATTTATTCAAAGTAATAATTGGAAAAGTGATCTTGTCTTTAATGGTGGTCACGCTCAAACTGAAGCCATTATTGATAAAAAATTCAACTCCTCAAACACAAAGAGTACAATCACAAAAAATAATTTTAATAATATGGTTTCCAATTATAATAATCAAATGCTCTCAGGTGCCATTCGCCCTGGTGAAAGTGTCATGGTAATGATTGATTCTCATGGGGCAATGAGATCAGAATACGGAGATGAGAAAACCCATCAGATTGCGGTAGGTCAAGCACCTTCAAATCAAGGAGATCTCAATAATCTTTCAGGAACCCCTACTCTAAATTTAGATTCACTCAAAATACTTGCAGATACTGCAAAAGCCAAAGGAATCAAGTTAGCCATTGTAGATTTTAGTTGCCACTCTGGAAATTCTCTTCCGCTAGCGAATGAAGCAACTTGTGTTATTTCCTCTAGTGGCACAAATCACTTTGGATATACAAGTTTTTCTGAAAGCTTCATTAGCAAAATGAAAAAGGGAAAAACATTGGAAGATGTTTTTCTTGAAACAAGAAAAACTACTTTTGACCAATCCTATCCAATGATTTCTTCACCTGAAGGTAAGCAAATAAATAACGATTTGTACCCAGGATTAACTCCTTACTTGTATTATTATGACAAAGATCCGCATTTGGATAAAATGGAGAAATATTTAAGTAGTGCTTCTACAAATATGGGATTGTGCCAGAGAGAAAATCAATTTAAAAATTTAAATCTTCAACTTGATTCGATTCGCGCAGCAAATATCTTGAATATGAGTAATAATTTTCCAGAAATTAATAACCTCAAAAGCCTTATCTTAAAATACAAAAGTCAGCAGGATAAATACATTAATTTAATGCGCTCTTGGGGAGTAAAGGAGCTAGATCGCAAAGAAATCTTTATTGGTCTGGCCAAAGTCGGAAACAAGACAGGTCGCATGGATGGCAATTATACTTGGAAAGAGATTGTCGAAACAGACTATGATTTAATTATTAAAAATGTGACTGAAGCATTAAATAGTACAAAAGACCCACAAACTCTAGCTGAGTATAAAGCATCAATAGAGATGCATTCTAAGGCTCGAGAAAAACAAAAAGAACTTCTGATACAATTTCCTAAACTAAAAAATTATAACCAAAACTTTAAAGCCTCTCTCGTCGAAATGGAAGGAACGATGTCTACGGCTAATCAAATAGCTCAAGAGGAAAGAAAACTTTATGATGCTATTTATGGCTCTATGAAGAAAAATAATAAACAATCAAATCCTTGCAGCGATTTTATTTTATAATCAAGAGAGTTTCCAATGTTGAAAAATTTTAATTTTGTTATCTTCTTCATTCTTTCAACAATATCAATATCGAGTTGGGCAACATGTGGTGATTATCAAGCTGTGGCTAAAGTGGAAATGACAGCTGGACAAATTGCACTTTTGATAAATCCTTCCAGTAAATCTGAAATATACTTAAGAGTTGAGTTTCCAGAACAAAGCAAACTTTCTCCTTATATTAATAGGTTCATTAGCTCTACTATATCAATAAGTCAGGAAATGGATTTTACAAGAGGAGTTGTTAGTAAAATTGAAAATATTGCAGAAGCAATTCCAGATCACCTTGCCACTTCAAAAGGCACAAAATTAAAACTTATCAAAAAATTTAAATGTAAGAATAAAAATTAAATTCAATGTTTTTTCTTTATATAGAGTGTTTTTTCCACTTCAGCAATTATGTTTTGTGATTCGTCTTTAACAAGAACGATGAGAATTGGTTCTATTTTATTTGTAGAATCTAAGGCTTTTTTGAAACTTTTTATTTGATCATCACTTATCTGAAAAAGTGCCCGAACCTTGCCGATTCCAGGTTTTTTAAACTTGATAGTCGCAGCTTTATCCCAAATAATATACTCGGGCCCCATAAGCTGAATGAGCATCAGCATGTAAAAGGGGTCTGTCATCGAATAGAGTGAACCACCGTAATGGGTGTTTACATAATTTCGGTTCCAAAATCTCATTTTTAATGAAACTTCTATTTCCTTATAATCTTTAGACATTGTTTCTATTTGAATACCGGCCCCCAAAAAAGGAGGCCAATAATTCAAAAACTTCAATAAATATTTTTTTCTAAATGACATTAAAATTAAACCAGAATTTTAGAAACTATTTCAAAAACATTTTTTGATAGTCCTTCAATTGCCATTACTCTTTCAAGTTCAGCTTTCATTAAACTTTTTAAACTTAATGGAAGTCGAGAGTAATCCTTGTAAGCAGACGCCAAACGGGATGCGACTTGAGGATTAAGTTTATCAATCTCAATAATTTTATCTGCTACTAATTTATAACCTCTCCCTGATTTATGATTGAATTGCATTTTGTTCATTGCAAATTGACCAAAAAGTGATCGAACCAAGTTAGGGATTGTTTTATCATATACAGGATCATTTTCTAAACCTAGTACAACTTCAAAAGTTTCGTCATGGGAAGAAGTAGCTTGTACCGTTAACCATTTTTGAATTACTAAAGTTTCATTCTTCCATTTTTCATAAAAAGCACTTATCGCTTGATTTTTGTATCTAGAATTCGAATGAACAAGTACAGTTAGCGCACTTAACTCATCAGTCATATTGCTGGCTGATGTAAATTGCTCAAATCCTAATATGCCATACTTTTCGTCTGGTACATAGGAAAGCAAGTCTAAACACTTTGCCCTAAGATCTCTTTGGCCCATTGATTTTGGATCAAGCTTATAAGCGCCTTTTTGATTTAAAGCATGGTACAAAGTAAGCAATTTATCTTGATGAGCAATGGCCAATGTTTCTTTAATGAAATTTCGGGCTTTCTCAGTTTCAGGGTAAAGTATTTCTGATTGTTCTAAATGAATTGCACCGACGTTGGGAATAGACATAGATAATGATTTTAAAGCTTCATCAATATTGTAGTCGACTAAAATATGCCCAAAAGCTTCTACGTATTTTACATTTAGTTCCATCGGCTTTGCGGCCTTAATATCAAGAATAATGTCATTCATTAATTTTTGGGCGACTACTTGAGTAGCCTCAAAACGATTAAAAGCATCTTTATCATTTGCCATAAGAAATAATTGATCCTCGAAGCTAGCATCGCTAATTAATTTGATCGGTGCTGAAAAATCTCTATTTAGTGAAACAACTGGTTTTTCAGAAATATTCTCAAAAAGAAATTCTTGTTTAAATGATTTTAGTTCTAATGTTTTTGTCAAAAGATCCTGTCCCTGTGCTCCGACAAGACCAATTTTAAATGGAATGTGAAAAGGCATTGCATTTTTAATAGTATTTTTTGGGAGTTGCTGCTCGAGAGTTAGTTTAAAAATCTTTTTTTCAGCGTCAAATTGAGTTGAAGCTACAACTGTAGGGGTTCCATTTTGTGAATACCAATTTTTAAATTGTTCAAAATCATAATTATTGTTGGCAACGCTCATAGCATGAATAAAATCTTCGGTGCGTACCGCCTGGCCGTCAAAGAGTTCAAAATATTTATCCATTCCTTTTTTAAAACCTTCTTCTCCTAAAAGTGTTTGAATCATCCGGATTACTTCTGCACCTTTTTCGTAGATAGTCGCAGTATAAAAATTATTTATTTCGATATATGTATCAGGCTTAATCGGATGGCTTGTTGGCCCATTATCCTCTGGAAATTGAGCCCCTCTTAATCCCAGAACGGATTGGATTCTTTCTACATTGCGAGAATTCATATCTGCCGAGAACTCTTGATCGCGAAACACAGTTAATCCTTCTTTGAGAGTTAATTGAAACCAATCGCGGCAAGTAATTCTGTTTCCTGTCCAATTATGAAAATATTCGTGACCAATAACAGATTCGATTCCATAGAAATTAGAATCTGTAGCTGTTTTGGGATTTGCAAGAACATATGCTGAATTAAAAATATTAAGACCCTTATTCTCCATCGCCCCCATGTTAAATGCATCAACTGCAACAATCATGTATATATCTAAATCGTATTCAAGTCCGAAACGATCTTCGTCCCATTTCATCGATTTTTTTAATGACTCCATAGCATGATGACACTTATCTTCATTACCTTTATCACAATAAATTTCCAAGGCAACTTTTCTACCAGACTTAGTTGTGTATGAATCTTTTATAAATCCTAAGTCTCCAGCGACGAGAGCATAAAGATAGGATGGCTTCTTAAAAGGATCTACCCAAGTAACAAAATGTTTTCCATTTTCAAGTTCACCTTTTGATAGCGGATTTCCGTTAGAAAGCAATATCGGATAAAGTTTTTTATCTGCAATTATCTTTGTCGTAAACTTGGCCATGTTATCTGGGCGGTCTATGTAGAACGTGATTCTTCTAAAACCTTCCGGCTCATTTTGCGTGCAAAAAATGGTACCTGATTTGTAGAGACCATCTAAGGTTTTATTGGCTTGAGGATTAATTTCATTTTCAATTTCGAGAATAAAACTTTTTTTAACATTGGGTATAATTAATGTGTGATTTTCAATGCAATGAATATAGTCGCAAACTGCCTCACCATCAATCTTGACGGAGATAAGTTTTAGCTCTTCTCCGTTAAGCACTAAAGGTTTGGGCTCATTGGTTTGTTTATTAATTTTTAATTTTGATTGAACTAAAGTGTGGTTATCTTCAAGATGAAAAATCAAGTCTATCGTTTCAACTAAGTAATCTGGTTGTTGGTAGTCTGAAAGCTTTATCATTTTTGGATTTTCAGTTTTCATTACAGGCTCCTTTTAGTATTCAATTTTAATTTTATATCCGGTATGGCTTCTTATATTAATAACTCCAGTATCAAACAAGAGATATTGCCCCTTTATTCCTTTGAGTACTCCCCCCACCTTTTTATCTTTTTCCAGAGAAAGTGAATTTATTTTTTGGGGATATTCTAAAATGGGATAAGATATTTTAACCATCGTTTCATCTTCTAAAACTGTAATTTGTCCCGATCCCAGATCAGATTCTAATGAATCGATCTGCTCACCAAAAAGTTCAAACAGGCTATCTCGTGAGTCATAAAGATTTATCTCTTCATTTTGACCTTTGAGCATCTTTCTCCAATCTGTTTTATCTTTGACTTCAGTTGCAAATAGTTTTTCAAACAACCCGGATTGCAAGCGAGTGCTTACCTTTAAAATGGGCAAAGCAGCTACGGCTCCCTGATCAATCCATCTGGTAGGTACTTGACCGGCCCGTGTAATTCCAACTTTCAATCCAGATGAATTGGCAAGATAGACATAGTGATCTGTCATGCAATGAGATTGCCCCCATTGCGGTTCACGACAAGTCCCATTGGCAAAATGGCAGAGCTCTGGCTTAAGAATACATATATCACATTCAGCTAATTTTATGGAACACGGATAGCAGTAGCCGCCTGAAAAAGATTTCTTAGTCATTTTTTGGCAATGAGTGCAATTGATGATGTCTTGATATAATAACCACAGACTTTTACCGACTAAAGAGTTAAGTTCCAATAAGTTTCCAGGACATAATTCCATTTTATAATGGGCATTCCCATTGACCAAACAAGTTTGCATCTTATCTAAATTAAAGCTATCCATGGGGAAGGATTCTACTTAAGAAGAACGCTTAAGTCAGGAAAAAAATCCCAAACTAAAGTCTATTGAGCTAAGTGCCGAAAATGTATATATGAATGACAAAAAAGACCCTAATCTAAAACACTATTTTCAGCCAGTGGACTTCGAAGAGTTTGCTGAGAGTATGCAGGCGCACTGCAGTCTCGATGGGTCGCAAACCTTAACCCTCTGGGAACAAGGTGAATCAGAAGATAAGGCCGAATACTATATTGCGGAAGCTTATGACCCATCGACCAAGATTATAAAACTTAAGCCTACTGGTAAATTAGTCACTAAAATTACCGGTTCTCCAAAAGTTGGCAAGTTAGTTTTAATTAAGGTGCCCATAGAACAAAAAATTCATTATTTCACAACCGGTGTCTTAAGATTTCATGCCTCAACTTTGAGCTATAGTTTCGAAGTTCAACAAGAAGTCTATAAAAGCCAGCAAAGGGGTAATTTTCGCTTAAATGCTAGTCCTGTTATACCTATCCAATTTAAAATAGATGAACAGGTTTTTGATGCCTTAGATTTATCAATAGGTGGTACTAGTTTTTTGATTAATGACTATGAAGTCGTCCGGTTTGCCAAGGGAAAAATCTTCAAAGAATGCACTTTGCGATTTGATAGAAAGAATTATTTTATTCCCTTATCTATTATTGCTGCTCATTTGCCAGGACCTGAAGAAAATGGAAAACCTTCAAGGAAAATAAAAGTTGGAATATCCTTTAAAGACCTGCCGAGAAAAACAGAAGATGAACTTTACATAAAAATTTCAACTGAAGCCAGGGGAGAAGAAATGAAAAAAAAATTCGACTCCATCGTTGCCAAAAAGAAAGAGGATACCTAGGTTCTATCACTACTCATCTCTCTTAAATTCTTGAAATAAGAGAGATTTAGGCTATTTCAAGAGCCGCATAGATTTTTCACGGTTGGTCTATTTGATTGACGATAGCGGCCTTTGAGAGTAATTTTTTGACCATATGGAAATTATAAAAAGAGATTCGAAAATGGTTAAAAATTCGTTTGTTGACAGCAAGATTCTTGAGCGTGCTAATCTTATGCGCGATAATGATCTTTACCCTTTTTTCAGAGCAATTGAAGAAACAGAAGCTTCAACTGTTACCGTAAAAGGTAAAAAACAAATCATGATAGGTTCAAACAATTATTTAGGCCTCACTCATCATTCTTATGTTAAGGAAGCTGCCATAAAGGCAATTGAAAAATATGGTACAGGTTGTACTGGATCGAGATTTCTTAATGGAAATTTAAATATTCATGAAGAATTAGATGAAAAATTAGCTCGTTATTTGGGTCATGAGAAAGCGATTGTTTTTTCTACAGGTATGCAATCAAATTTAGGTGCATTATCAGCTCTTTGCGGACCCAAGGATTTAATGTTATTTGATTCTGAAAACCATGCATCTATTATAGATGCTTCAAGACTCTCACTTGGTACGACTTTTAAGTATAAGCATAACGATATGGCTTCTCTGGAAGAACTTCTCGAAAGCAATGTTAATCGATTCAATCGAGTGATAATTGTTGCAGATGGTGTCTTTTCAATGACTGGTGACATAATGAAATTGCCGGAAGTTGTTACTCTTGCCAAAAAATATGGTGCCCTTGTTTATGTTGATGATGCTCACGGCTTGGGAGTCATGGGTCCCCAGGGAAGAGGAACTATGCATCACTTTAACTTAACCAAAGAAGTAGATTTTAACATGGGAACATTCTCGAAATCCTTTGCTTCCATTGGAGGAGTCATATCTGGATCAGCAGATGCAATTGATTATATTAAACACACGGCTAGATCTTTTATGTTTTCGGCTTCAATGCCTCCATCTGCTGTTGCAACTGTTTCAGCATGTATTGATGTAATTACCAAAGATGAATCAATTCTTACTAACCTTTGGGACAACGTTGAATTCATGAGAAATGGATTTAAAGAACTAGGTTTCTATACTTACGGTTCACAAACTCCGATTATTCCTATTTTTATTGGGGATGATATGAATGCTTTAAAAATGACAAAATTTTTAGAGGCAAATGGAGTTTTCTGTACTCCTGTTTTACCTCCAGCGGTTCCCAAGGGAGAAGCTCTAATTAGAACTAGCTATATGGCTTCTCACAACAAGCAAGATCTTGCCACTGCATTACAAGTCTTTGCAGATGCAAAAAAAGTTTTTGAAATCCCTTCATCAATTCACTAAAATAAGCTAGGATTTCAAAAATAATATTTTGGAGATCCTAGCTATGACATCGTCATCGTCTATTAAAATTAGAGAAATTAACCTAGCTTATAAAAAAGATTTAAAAGAATTTGTAGAAATGCCATGGGCCATTTATAAGAATGACCCACATTGGGTTCCGCCCCTAAAAATGGCAGTAAAAGACCTGCTGAATATAAATAAGCATCCCTTTTACCAAACCGCCAAAGTAAAGGCTTGGCTGGCTGAAATTGATGGTTCTATTGTTGGTAGAATCATGGCGGTAAATAATCACGCTTACAATAAATATCACAACACCAAATTAGGATTTTTTGGATTTTTTGAATCCATAAATGATCATGCCGTTTCTAATTTACTTTTAAAAACCGCTGAAGAATCGCTTAAATCAGAAGGCTTGACTTCAATCCAAGGACCAATGAATCCTGGAACTAATTATGAATGTGGATTATTGATTGATAAATACGACGATGCCCCCCAAATTATGATGACCTATAATCCATCTTATTATGAAACCCAAATTACAAAAGAAGGATATATCAAGGCGATGGACCTTTTAGCCTATAACGTGGATGCACACTTCCAGATGCCCAAAATCATTATGGATATTGCTGAGAGAACTGAAAAAAAGTCTAAGGTAACTTTTAGAACTTTAAATTTAAAAAATTGGAATAAAGAACTTGATACCATGTTCGACATTTATAACTCTGCCTGGGAAACTAATTGGGGATTTGTTCCAATGACCAAAGAAGAATTCTATCATACTGCAAAGGATTTGAAATCTATCGTCAATCCTGAGCTAGTTCATTTTGCAATGGTCGACGGAATAGAAGCTGGATTTATTCTAACTTTGCCTGATCTCAATCAAGTATTTAAAGAGATCCCTTCTGGGAATTTAACTCCAATGGCCATTTTTAAAATTCTTACTGCTAAAAAAAGGATGACGAGAGTCCGGGTTATCACCATGGGGATAAAAAAAGAGTACCGTAAAATTGGATTAGAAACTCTTTTATATAAGCATAACCATATCGCTATCAAAAAAAATCCTCTTATTAAAAACATTGAAATGAGCTGGATCCTTGAAAGCAACTTAGAAATGAATAAACCCTTAATTAGAATGGGTGGAGAAGCTTATAAGCGCTATCGCGTTTATGAGAAATCTCTTTAATATTTAATGAAAATATTAATAACTGGAGCTTCGGGATTTGTGGGGTCACACCTTGTCGATAAGCTTTTGTCTCATGGACATGAAGTTTTTGCTCTTGTGAGAACTCCCTCAAAAATGATTAAGGTCAATCATCCTAGCTTAATAATTATAAAGGGCGAATTAAATACCCAATCCCCTGATTGGATTTCGATGTTGCCTCATGACCTTCAAGCTTGTATTCACACCGCTGGCATTGTTCATTCTTTTGAAGAAAATCAATTTGATAGGATTAATCATCTTGCCACAAGCGCTCTTTTAAAAGCATTGGAAGAAAAGTTTAATGGCCCATTCAAATTTCTTCTTATTTCTTCTTTGGCAGCCGCAGGTCCTTCATTTCTAGATGAAAAAAAAGATGAAACTCAACCAGACTTTCCCATTAGTGCTTATGGCTTATCCAAAAAAAATGCAGAAATTGCATTGAAAAATTTTTCTAATAAAAACTGGATTAATTCCATCATACGACCTCCAATGGTTATCGGGCCCAGGGATCAAGCAGTATTAGATATATTTAAAATGGTAAGAGATGGATTTATTTTGCTTCCCGGAATTGATTCTAAGAGAAAGCAATACAGCTTTGTTTGTGTTCATGACTTAGTCGAAACGATTTTATTGCAAATAGAATCAGATAAATCGCTTTTACTTTATAGTGCACATGAATCCACTGTCAGTTTTGAGCAGATGATTCAAGAAATAAAAAAGCAACTTCATAAAAAACGAATTATCTTTCTTCCAATTCCATTTTTATTAATCAAATTTTTTGCATGGATCCTTAAATTAGTTTGGAGAATCTATCCTCACTCTTTAAGACTAACTCCTGATAAAATTAAAGAACTTCAGGCCACTAGTTGGACTTGCGATGCCAGAGAGTCACAAATGTCTCTTGGCCAAACTTATCATTACGATTTTTCAAAGACAGTTGCGATTACATTGCGAGACTATAAAGAGCGCGGTTGGATTTAATTACCAATCAAAAGTTATACGTGGACCGATTGTATTTTCAAATTCAAAAACACCTATCGCGACATTTCTTTCAAATAAATATTTATAGGTAGGATGATTTCCTGAGAACTGACCTGCTTTGCGTACGCCCTCAGAGGCAAATGCTGAAAGAAAAAATCCACCCAATACATCTGAGAGATAGTGTTTTCCATCTCGCACTCGCTGGATCGAAGTAAGGACTAAAAGTGCAGAGGGAGCAAGGGCAAAAGCAGGACCATAAAATTGAAAAGTTTTTAATGCAAGGGTAGCATAAGGAATGACATGACCAGATGGAAAGGAAGATTTCCCTCTTAAATTAGTTTCCCATTTAGAAAGTTTTTCACTGCTTGGTCTTTCGTGTATAGGAACAACACTCATCACCGCCGACTCAATAAAAGCCAAGTACATAGAAGCAAAATATTCCTGAGCAAACTGAATCATCCTCGGGTCATCGTGTTTTGTACCCAGCGAATAGGTCGCAAAAGAAATGATAGGAAAACCAAGAGCAGGAGCTAAATCACTGGCGAGCTGTGTAATTCTTGGAATTTTTTTTTCTCTGGCATTGGTAGAGATTCTTTTGTCTTGATCAAAAGCATACCAAAGTGTTGGCACACCTGCGGCTACGTAATAGAGATTATTTTTTTCCTTAAACTGAAGAAAAGAGCCGTGATAAAGATAGCTAAAAGAAGTCTTCAACCCATTTGCGAAGTTAGCGTAACTCAAATCGTCAGCCTTAACTTCGAAATTAAATAAAAAAATGAAAAAAACAAAAAAAATTTTCATTAGTGATCTTCTTTAGGTCCCGTAACGGTATTGAAAACATAATCCCATAACGGGGAGCTCACTCCATACTTGCTACGCTCACCAGAATAATGATGCTGGAGATGATATTTGCGCAAAAATTTTCCAAAAAAAGACGTCATGGCGAAGTGATGTGTTGCATAGTGAATGTAGTCATAGCATAGGTAGCCGATTAGAAAATAGGCCATAATAATTTCGTGATATTTGGCAGGAAAAAGCACACTAAAAAGTAACCACAACAAGGAGACAATAATGATTGCTGGAACTGGAGGCATGACCAGTCTAGTAGGATCTTGAGGGTCATCGTGGTGAAGACCATGAAAGAGAAAAACAAAATACTTCCCCGCTTTTCCCTTAGCATTCCAATGAAAAACAAATCGATGCAACATATACTCAGTAAAAGTCCAAAGCAAAAAACCAAAGACAAAAAGGATGACCAACTCTAGATTTGAAACTTGTTTAAGTGAAATTCCGCGGTAAAACAAAAAGATGATAACCGGAACCCAGAGCAATAAGGGAATAATGGGATGCACATGAGTAAATGATTCAAGAATCGGATTTTTAAAAATTCGAATTGACTCATGACTGCGATTTTTCATTATCATCTCTCTATTACTTGTTAAGTTGATTTGTTATAATAATTAACACCTTTTGTAAATCTTAGGATACCTATGTACAAGCACTTACTAACTCTTTATTTATTCCTACTTTGTCACAATGTTTATGCTCAAAAAATAACATCTCAAAATGACTTGTCCCCGGCGGAATTAAGTAATCTGGAAAATGGTGAGCAAGTAATGAAAACAAAAGAAGTCGAGGGCTCTGCCTGGCCGGAAATAACAATTTATTCTCTGATTGAAGCTAGCCCATTGGAAACAATGGGAATTTTTTCGGCCTTAGATTATCAAAAAAATTATGTTCCCAATGTTATAAAATCAAAACCAATAAAGCATATTTCGGCAACAGAAGTGCTTACAGAATACGAAATGCATGTACCATTTCCTCTCTCAAATGCTCATTATGTTCACGGTTCAATCGTTCATCGTTATGAAAATGATTACGAACTTACCTGGTATAAAGTAAGCTCAACTTCGACTGAAGAAGTTCGGGGAAGTGCCTACTTTTCATTTTACAAAAGCAAAACTCTCTTTCGCTATCGCTCTTATATAAGACCAAAGTCAATTTTTGGAGGGTTAGTAAAAAAAATGATGTTTAAAGATGTTCAAAAAACCATTAGCTCAATAAAAGAGCACACTGAGAAGCTAAAAAAAGAGCATTCTGACTTAATAGAACGATACTCCAACCATATTACTCGAGCTCTTAGTGGTGAATTTGTTTATAAAGATGTCATCAATCAAAAATAATAAATTGGTCATTTTGACACCACGAAGAGTAGTTACAGCCACTTGCACAAAACGCTCCAGTAATGTTAGGTTTTAGTAATATATTGTAAGAAAAAAGAGATACTAAAAAACCTAACTACACCATAGAATTTGAACATAGAGACAACGGATACACGAAGATAGTCGACGTCGAAAAACGGATTTTGAAAGCGTCGATTTTTTTACCTCAAAAGCCTTTAGAAACTTTTGCCTTCATTAAATCAACACTCATTTTTTCCCAAAGTTCCTTAGCCACAGGGCCCATAGCAATTTTTGGGTTATGTACCAGATAAATTTTCATTTCTCGCTCTTTAATCAAACTAGTTTTTATTGGAATTAAAATATTTTTTGCCAACTCATCCTTAATCATCTCAAAGGGAAGTCCACCCCAACCAAGACCTTGCAGAATCATTTCTTTTTTAAATGAAATCTCAGATAGCGTAATGCTTTTGCCACCTTCTAAGATACCAGTGGATTTCTTTTTTAATCGCCTAGAAGAATCAGCTAAAATAATCTGAGTGTAATTTTTCAAAATTTTGTCGGTTATTTTCTTTTCAAGAGATAAATCATTTCTCATAACTGGAATTAACTTAGTTGAAGTCAAAGGAATTGATTCCACCTCCCACTCCCCTTCCTGAATCGGAGTGATCGCAAAATCCACTTCTCCATCTAGCAGGCGTTCTATAGTGCCATTGAGCACTTCGAAAGAAAGTTGTAGTCTTGTTTGAGGGTGTTGGTTAAAAAAACGCTTCAGGAAGTTTAAAATAAGGGAAACGGGGCTAATCGCATCTATACTAATCCTCATCTCAACTTCTTGACCGCTATTGATTTGTTTGGCCATTAACTCTAATTCTCGAAATTCTTTAATTAAAAACTTAGCCTTTTCAAAAAATAGCCTGCCATCTTCAGTCAGCGTCGGCCGATATTCGTCTCGAGAAAAAAGTGTAACTTGATACTCTTCTTCTAACTTTTTGACCGCCATACTAACAGATGGCTGACTTTTATGAAGAGCGTCGGCAGCAGACTTAAAACTGCCATACTTAACAATAGCTTCAATGGTTAAAATTTGCTCTAGCGTCATAGGAACCCCGGCTTAAAGTGCAAGCTCATCTCGATCAATTATTCTTATCATGTTAATAATTAAATTATAATTTGTTTTTATACAAACCTAAGTTAATATCTTTTACAAATAAAAAATTTGACCACTAAAAACAATTGATGGAGAAACTTATGATGAAACACATTATCCTTGCGTCCCTAGCTTTAACTTCTTTTTCACTTTTGGCAAAAGTAGAAAAACTGGAAATTGATCCTGCTGCTTCTAAACTAACTTACGTTGGTAAAAAAGTGACCGGTCAGCACACTGGAGAAGTAAAAATATCCAAAGGATCCCTTAGCTTTGACAACAACGCTCTTAAAGGTGGAGAGATTGAAGTAGATATGACAACAATCACAAACACTGATTTAACAGATCAAGAATATCTTAAAAAATTCATTGGCCACATCTCAGGGGATGATTTTTTTGCGGTTGATAAATTTAAAACAGCTAAGCTAGTAGTAAAATCAGTTAAAAAAGAAAAAGCTGCTGATACTTACAAAGTGACAGCTGATCTAACAATCAAAGGGAAAACTTCTCCTGTTACTTTTGACGCTGTTGCAACGAAAGAAAAAGCTTCAGCTAAATTGGTATTTGATAGAACTAAATACGATATTAAATTTGGATCGGGAAAATTCTTTCCAAGTTTAGGTGATAAAATGATTTACGATGATGTTGAATTAGAAGTAACTTTATCAGCAAAAAAGTAATTTAAATTCACTAAAACGGAGAGCTCCATGAGTGATATCGCGAAGTACATAAGAACAATTCCCCATTACCCAAAAGAAGGAATAATGTTTCGCGATATCACCACTCTCTTGAAAGATCCTGTAGGTTTTAAATTGGCCATAGACCTTCTTGTCGCAAAATATAAGGATGCACCCATTGACTATGTTGCGGGAATAGAAGCACGTGGATTTATTTTGGGCTCTCCACTTGCTTTTGCTTTAGGGATTGGATTTATTCCGGTTCGAAAAAAAGGTAAACTTCCAAGCAAAACCATCTCTCAAAGCTATGACCTAGAATATGGCTCAGATACCATCGAAATTCACGCGGACGCTCTGCCTGTTGGTGCGAATGTTTTATTGATTGATGATCTCATCGCTACCGGTGGAACTGCACTAGGAGCGATCACCCTTATTGAAAAAGTGGGAGCTAAAATATTTGAAACTGCCTTTTTAGTAGACCTTCCAGAACTAGGTGGAACTCAAAAAATTCAAAAAGCAGGTCACAAAGTATTTTCACTTTGTTCTTTCGAAGGCCATTAAAGCCAATTAATTTTTTTTAAATACTTTTTGACATGAGCTGCCGCTAATTGAGGTTCATGGTGAGGTAATTTGACAGGCTTTTCAATGGAAACAGTGTTATTTTTCAATCTCAGGGACTCAGCAAAACGCTCCATACCGTCTTCACCAACGACTAAATCATCGACGCCAGTTATCAAATGAATATGTTGATTGGCCACATCCAGGATTTTCTTTTCTTCTTTTACCCACGGAAAAACATTTTCGGAAGATAAAGCCTTGGAGACAAACTGTTCGCGAATTCGAAGTGTACTTTTATAAAAAGGAGTATCAAATAAATGCACCACATCTATAGGGGCCATTCCAAGACCTACACAAATTGCGCGTTTTTCATAGATTTCGAACTCACTCAACATGAGTGCTTTTAAGGAAAGCATCGCCCCTAATGAATGACCGCCCAAAATTAAGCGCAAATGATCTGCATCAAAAAAATGTTCATTTAGAGGATATTCAATCAAAAACCGCTCTTTTAATTTTAAAAAAGCCTGAAAAAATAGTTCATGCGCATGATTTTTGAAATAATCGAAATCTTCTACTTCAGAAAAATTGCCTAAGTAGTGGCCAGGGAGGTCAAATAATATGCAAGTAACACCAACCTCGGCCAAACGTATAGGCCAATTGATAATTGAACCCTTATCTGCAGTGTAACCGTGAGTAAAAATCGCCATAGAAGAAGTTACAACAGCCTCATTTTCATTGCTATGTTCGGGCATAAAGACAAAGGCGTTGGTTAATTGGTCGCGATACTTAATAGTCTCTTTTATAATTTTCATAGACTTGTTAAGATACCTAATTTTTTCTTATTTAACCATGATCATGATTAATCTGCGACTTGAGGCTAGAATTTTTGAGAAAGTATTTGACGAAATCTGGCACATCCTTTACTTTTTAGATTCCCAAAAATGGTTACGCCCAGGTAGCTCAGTCGGTAGAGCAAGGGACTGAAAATCCCTGTGTCGGCGGTTCGATCCCGTCCCTGGGCACCATCTTTGGTAGCCAAATTTTCAAAAAACATTATTACTTCCTATTTAATCTAGCAATGTTCAAAATACCTATTTGTAAAATTACAGTTAGGATTCCATTAAATAAATTACTATTCAAAAATAATTAAGAACTTTCAGTTGATTTTTTTTTCTAAAAATAAAAAAACAAATGCTTTTTTAATATTAAGTAAAAAAAAGAGAATACATTTTTTTGTCTTATGGTTTCAATCTTGAATGAAAATTGACAGTAAAAGATCTCGCGCAAATAAATTGCGAAACAAAAAATGAAAAACTTATTAAAAAGGAAGCATTTATGTCAACAAATAAAAAAAATATTGAAAACCACACTAGCAGTCTCAAAGATCAATCAGCTTTGAATAAGCATCTTAATTGGCCTGAAGTAGAAGTAGCTAAAAATGATATGAATAAATTTTTTGGGTTCGTGCCATCCTTCATGGGAAATATCCCAGAACAAGGATTGCCAGGTGCTTGGAATGAAGCTAAACAATTACGCTTTTCTTCAAACACCGTACTTGATACGAAACTCAAAGCCCTCATTTGTTTGAGCGTGAGCTCGCAAATTCCTTGCGAAATGATTGGATATTTTGAAAAAAAAGCGGCTTCTGTTAATGGAATCTCCATTCAACAACAATTTGAAGCTGTTACAATCACTGCCATTTTACGACATTGGAGTACTGTGATCAATGGTTCTCAGATAGATAAAACCCTATTTAAAAAAGAAGTTGATAATGTAATGGCCCATATTAAAAAAATGATGGATGAGTCAAATGGCAAATTGCCCAAAGAAGATTTGTTCTTAGTCATGCCAACTTCACCAAAAGAAGCCTATCTAGATATTGAAAAAACACTTGGACATGTCCCAAAATTCTTTCAGGTATTTCCAGAAGAAAGTATTTCAGCAGCATGGAGTGAGTTTAAAGGTATACAATTAAATCCTCATACTGCACTTACAGGTAAAGAAAAAGAACTCATTGGTTTAGCTATTGCAGCTCAAATTCCCTGTGATTATTGTATTTATTTTCATCGCGCAGCAGCTGTTTTAAATAATGCTAGTGTACTTGAAATGCAAGAGGCTATCTCACTTGCCGCGACAACCCGTCATTGGAGTGTCCTTCTAAATAGCCCTTTAACTGATCCGATTATTTTTAAAAAAGAAGCCGATCAAATGATAGCAAATTCATTTGATCAAAAAATACATTAAGCAAAATCAAAGAAGGTATGTATGGTTTGGTTTTTATGGGCTTTATTTTCAGGTCTCATTGTTGGAGTCATAGCTAAACTTATTATGCCAGGAAAAGATCCAGGAGGCATATTTGTCACTATGCTATTAGGGATATTTGGTGCAGTTTTAGCTCAATTTGTAGTGCAGCTATTCGAATGGTACCCAAGATATAAAACAGTAGGTTTCGTTCCTTCAATTATAGGAGCATTCATTATACTGGCCATTTATAGATTGAGCAAAGGTAGAGGAAATCAAATTCATCTAGAATAAAAGGTTACCTAAGATTATGATTTACAACTTATCATTTCTTCCGTTTTTAATTTTTCAAGATATGAACCAAAATTAAGAAAAAATTTGGCACGATTAGTGTTTACTCTTTCAAAATAGTACTTATGATTCATTGAAATTTTGATAGATGTAATGAATTCCTCAGTGCTAAAAGGTTGAATAAGAAAATTATTAAAAACTTCAGTAAAAGAATTAAAAATATGCTCATTACATTTTTTTTTCTCAAGACTTAGCGTTGTAAGTTGATCATTAAATTTGATTTTTTCAGCGTCTATTTGAATGGAAAAGCGGATTCTTTTATATATGATGGTCATTTCCTTGGCTTCAATTGTAAAACTCAGAAGAAAAATCATTATTGTGAAAAGAAAAAATTTTATATACATTTTTTTAAACTCATCTTTGGCTTTTCTTTCGATATCATTCTTTGACAAGATACTGGCAATTCTAAATTCTTATTAATCGCTTCCAATAAAACTCTTGCAAATGAAGTTGAATGACTGTCACCATCATTAAGCACCAAGTCCAATTCGGTGTATCCTTGATTAGTATAATTGGGCTTCAGTAAAGAGCAGGTAAATAGATCTTTATCATTAGGGAATGCCATAAAAGCAAACAAGTCGGCAGTGTCTTCTTCGGTATAAATTGAGTCCCCTTCTTGCTTAAACATCGTTGAGTCTGCCTGGGCTTCAATGTAATTTTCAGTAGCACAACCGCGAAATTGTTTATACAACTTTGCACTTTCAATGCTTAAGTGCTCTCTTGCAAAAACGGAATTTAAAGCGTGACCGATTTCATGAGCAACGGCGTGCTTTCCACGATGCTCATGTGTGCATGAAAAATCTGAAATAAAAACATGATCTTTATTTTCAAAATTTTTAAGAGCATCTGAATAATTCACATTTTCTTTTAAACTTTTAACAGGTAAAAATGAGTCCCAAGCCGTAGCTAATAAATCACTAGCGCAAGGAGAAGCTCCATCACTTAAAGGATCAATGTTTGATAATTTAGAATTCATAATAATACTTCTTTTAATTGAACTTTCTAAACTTTCCTCAAATCGATCATCTTTGTTCGATAAAAAAGATTTTGTATCGGAGTTAAATTTATCAAAAATGCCAGTTGGATCAACCTTGCTCATTGGTTTTTCCGCTTTGAAATTTAGATTTTTATTCAAATAGTTTAGGAGAATTTTGCGTGAATGCTCAGAAAATCTTGGCAATACATTTTTAATAATGGCAGACTTCGCTTCCCCAAAAAGTTTCTTTGCTCTTACTCGATTTGCTTCAGTCATAGCTTTTGAAATGACATTGGCCTTGCAGCGGTTAATAAAACGAGTTTTACTTTGAGGGTCACTGATTGTAGATTTTAACTTTTCTAGACTTTTTTCTATATTTTGATTCTTTATAAATTCAACATAAGAAATCCGACATTCCTCGCTAAGGCATTCTGCAACTGGTGAAAAATTATTGATTTCAGGTACAATGCTCGAATGAGAAGCTGTTGCATTGTCAAGAGAAGTAAAAAACTTAAAGCTATCAAAGGTATCGGGACCGCTTGAATCTAGTATTTCTTTTGCCCTTGCTAAATCTTTCTGAGCATATTCAAACATAATAGCATTCATGAATTTTTTATTTAGCTTGATAAATGATTCGGCTGCTAACTGTTGAGATTTTGCATACTCATATAATTCTTCTTTTTTATAAATATTTTTATCTAAAAAACTTAGATAATCATTCATTGAAAATTTCTTATAAGACTCAGCGTACTCAGAAATAGATTTTTTAAATTCTGCACTGGCATTACTCGGAAGTTTTACTACAATTTTCAGTCTCTCTTGAAGTGGCTTAGAATTATCTAAAATCTCGATTAAATAGGGCTTAAAAATTAAGGCGTTAATGTCATCACGAAATGAAGCCGTAAATTTTTTGGGTTCAATTTTAAAAAGAGACTCTGAAGTAAGTGAAGACTCAAGGATTTTTAATTCATTCAAATTATTAGATTTTGTTTTTTCATAAATTTTTTCAATACTTGGTGAAAGTTTATCGCCCTTTAATCTTAACTCTTTAGGAATTGAATTTGAAAAATTTTCATCTGTAATCCAGGCCGAAGGATTATTTTCAGGCGTATTACAAAGGGCAATAGCACAGTCACTGCTATCGGGATTATTCACAGAATTGGCCATCACATACGAGGTCACAAGATTTTGGATGCAATTTTTTTTAGTATCGATCAATCCATTACGATTGATCTCACCAATTTCACGAATGATACCTCTATCAAAAGCAAAAGTGGATTGAGTTAAAAAAAAAATAAAGACAAATCTTATATTAAATAAATTCACTTTTTATTTATACCACAAAAAATAATCTAATTAAGTCGGTAATAATCACCTTAGAGGCGAGACTTGCTGCCGCTATTTCCGACTGCAACGATCAAAGATGTAACCATTAATTATTATGGTACAGATTTTAAAAAATTTACAGCAAATTTGCTAATGATTAAAAAAGTAAGGACAGAAGTTAATCCAGATAAAATAGAACCCCAAATCATATCAAATACTGTCAGAGATAGCGACCAGTTGCGAAGAGTTGCATGATTAGTTAAATCGTAGGTGGCATAGGTCAGAAAACCATAAAGAGCACCATTTTGTAGGGCAAAGAAAAGTGAACTTTTGGACATGGCCGGCAAAATCGCAAAAACCACTAGCCCAATGGGATAAATCAAATAAAATGCCAATGCCGCAAATAAATTTGGCTTAGCCAGCAAAATGTCACCCATCACAGGTTGGTATAACCTTGGCATCATATTTGATAACCAAATGAAATCTATTCCAACAAAAATAAGAGCAGATGAAATATAACTCAGAACAATTATCATAATTTTTCCTCGGTTCATTTAATTTATCATTATTTAAACATTATCAGACTAACTAAGCTAGACGGCAATTCAGCTATGGTGTAGAAATTAATAAATTTTAAAACCTTAGACTTGAGAAATTTATGTCACCACTATTTCAACCATTAACTCTTGGAACTTTATCATTAAAAAATAGAATCATTATGGCACCACTAACTCGCTGTCGAGCAGTTGGTGAAGGCAGGATTCCAAATGATTTAATGGTTGAATATTATTCACAACGCTCAGGAGCAGGTCTCATTTTAACAGAAGCCACTTCTGTTGATCCGATGGCCGTAGGGTATGCTAATACACCCGGAATTTGGTCTAATGCTCAAATAGATGGTTGGAAAAAAATAACAAATGCAGTTCATTGCAAAGGTAGCAAAATATTTCTTCAACTCTGGCATGTGGGACGTATATCCGATCCTATTTTCTTAAATGGAAAAATACCTGTTGCCCCTTCAGCAATCAAACCTTCAGGTAATGTAAGCCTTGTTCGACCAGAAAAAGAATATGTAACCCCCAGAGCACTTGAAACAAATGAATTAGAAGGTATCGTATCTGCTTATCGCAAAGGTGCTGAAAATGCAAAACTTGCTGGATTTGATGGTGTAGAGATCCATGCAGCAAACGGATATCTTATTGATCAGTTTCTTCAAGATGGAACTAACAAACGCACTGATCAATATGGCGGATCAATTGAGAACCGAGCACGCTTGTTAATGGAAGTTACCGATGCGGTAATCGCGGTTTGGGGAGCTGATAAAGTGGGAGTCCATCTTGCACCAAGAGGTGATGCTCATGATATGAAAGACTCTAATCCACCTGCAACTTTTGAATATGTTGCTAGAGAACTGGGAAAGAAAAAAATTGCATTTATTTTTGCTAGAGAATATCAGGGTGCAGACAGTATAGGTCCAAAAATAAAAAAAGCTTTTGGTGGAACCTATATAGCTAATGAAAAATTTACGAAAGAATCAGCCGAAAATGCCATTGAAAACAAAATTGCCGACGCAGTTGCTTTTGGAGTCTTATTTATTTCTAACCCTGATTTAGCACAAAGATTTTTAGAAAATGCGCCATTAAATCAAACAAATTTTCAAACCATTTACGCAGAAGGTGCAACTGGTTATACCGATTATCCGATGCTAGTTGAGTAATATGCTTTCATAAAACGGAAGTTTATTCCAATTCATAAAGTTCATTGAGACTAACGCTAAAATAGCTATAATAAATAAGTTTAGTAAAGCTCTTGGAAATTTATGAAAAAACTTAAAGCCTTTTTTGCTCTATCTGCATTCCTATTTTCGATAAATGCTTTTTCCAAAATATCTTGGAAAGAATACGTATACTCTAAACTGCCTGAGCCGATCCGTTTTATCAAAATTAAAACTGACCTAAAATCTGTTGAGAAAAACATAGGTAAGGCCCAACTTGTCGAAAAAAATAAACACTATTATGAGTTAGAAGGATTTAAATACTCTCTTGAAATCATCTATCAAAATAAGGGAGTAAAAGAATTTTCTTATACTTTTATGGGAAATCGTCCATCAATTGATACTTTAGAGCTAGAGACCGCCAAACTCACCTCCTATCTACCAACTGGAAAAAGTGGAGGTCGATTTCTAAAATTCGAAGATAAAGATGGCGAAATCATTATAGACGCTGTTTCAAAAAATATTTATTCAGTGAGAATTAGAAAATGAAAAAAATAATTATTGTCACAATAATTTTTTTTAACTTTAAAATATTAGCACATGATGATCATGAGAAGTTGCCATGTATTCAAAAAATACCCTTAGAAGATTACAAAGATGTAGAGGCTATAAATAAGCATTTAGAATGGCATGGTGCAACTAACTCAATCATTCAAAAAGCACCTTGTAAAAATCTCTCCACGCTTAATCCCGAAGAATTAAATTCATATTTTTTCAAGAAATCTCAAGAATCTAAATCAAATCTCAATGCAAGTGTTCATGGAGTAAATTTTAGCAATGAATCACCTGCACTTATCGACGCTTTTACTTCATTAACGACTGCAATGGATGGTTTTGGATTTTCCAAAGTTCCTTCAAGACAAAAAAACTTTCAAAAAGATTTTAGTATTAACCCTGAATGTAAAAAGGTTTTGTGTGCTGTCACTAAAATTTGGGGGGAAGATTTAGGTAAAAAAATTCTTTATATTAACTTAAAACATCACTTTAATGCTTCAGAGTATGCATTTGAAAATTCTGATCGTTTAAAATTAGACGAAATTGATGATGTCATCATGGGAATGGAGGACTTGCCAAAGCACTTGATTCCACTTGGAAGAAGTAATCAACGTTTAACCCATTTCTCCAGAGGGTATGGGCTTAAGGGGGATTCTCCCTATGTTGCCGCCAACTCAGTCGTCATGCTGTTTGATACGTGGACTAAAGAGCCCAGGTTTGAGCGACAGTATTCTGTATTTCATGAAATGTCTCATAATGTCGCCACCAGATTAGGCGACATGGACGAAGTGCCTTCCTGGCTCAAGCTTTCAGGTTGGGTTAAAAAAGGTGATTCGTGGAATAAGAATCCTAACGCTTGCTTCACAACAGAGTACGGATTAACCAATCCTTTTGAGGATTACGCAGAATCTCTTTCAACTTATCGCTATAACCCAAAACCATTTAAAGAGTCATGTCCGGAAAAATACAATTTTATAAAAGATAAAGTTTTTAAAGGAAAAGAATATCTATCACAAGAATCATGTAGCGATGTCCCATCAGATAAATTATCAAAGTTTGCAACGAGCTTAGCTGCTGGAGTTGAAAAAGAACTAGCGTCGGTATCTTTGGATAAAAAAATAATTTCAGAAAAATGCCTAAGTACTTTTAGCCAATACCCAATTTCAGAGGAAAATATAAAAACCTGTAAGCTGATTTTAGTTAAAGAGCAGCTTGCTCAAAACAGCAGCGCAAATCTAAAAATTCTTTTGAGTAAAGAAAACATTCAATCAAACTCTCCCCAACTTGCTCAAATTCAATCTCAAATTGCTGAAATAATGATTTCACAAGGAATGCTTGGAATAGCGGATGATTCAATTAGCGAAACAAGCAAAAATGTATTTAATGAAAATATAAATCAATTAATAAACGATAGTTTGCCAAAGAAAAATGATGGCAAGATTTCCGGGCTTGAAGGTATGACAAATTTTTCATATTCATTTAATGAGAATTGTCGTCAAGAAATTTGGGATGGTATTCAAGCCTCTAGAAGAAAATGTGCGATTGATTTCATATTAAAAGATGAGAAAAAATGGCAAAGTTTTTCTTCAAGTCGATATTTTAAAAAGTTAAATATTCCGGAGTCTTTTGACAAGGCTTCGATTGAAGCATTAAGAGAACGATTCCACAGTGAAATTGAAAAACAACTTATTGAATCTGATATTCTCGATTCATTTATGTCTAAGTCTATCGAAGAAACAAAAAAAATGACTAAACAGTATTTTTCAAATAAAGAATATTTTATTGAAAATGAAAAATCGGACTGGAAAAAAATGACTCCTCAAGATTTTTGTCAAAAAATGTATAACTCTCCAAGCGACTATTATGTGAAATACATTATCCCAAAAAATAGTAACGGCTACCCAGGTTTTTTAAGTTGGTGTGAAGAAAAGCAATCATCAAAAACTAAGCGGTTTACATTTTCCGAAAAAGAATTGAACGACTGGGTAGATTCAAAAATTAATTAATTATTTTTAGCAAAAGGTATTTATGAAATCTATTTTACATGTCTTCGCAAGTTTTAGAATGTTCATCGTTATGCTTTTAGGATTTGCTTCAGGTCTACCACTTGGATTAACTGGTGGAACGCTTCAGGCTTGGATGAAAACTGAGAATATAGACCTTGGAACAATTGGTCTTTTTTCGCTTGTCGGTCTTCCCTATACTCTTAAGTTTATATGGTCGCCACTCATGGATCGATATATACCGCCTATGTTTGGACGCAGACGAGGATGGATGTTACTTACTCAAGTGGGATTAATAATCACTATCATTGCCCTAGGTTTTTCAGATCCTAAACTCACCCCAAAATATGTTGCTTTTTTTGCAGTCTGTGTGGCCTTTTTTAGTGCGAGTCAGGATATAGCAATTGATGCATACAGGACCGAAGTTTTGCATACAGATGAATTAGGTGCGGGGGCCGGAGTATATATTATGGGTTATAGAATCGCCATGATTGTATCTGGGGCACTTGCCCTAATCATGGCCGATCATATCGCTTGGTCAACAATTTATTTAATCATGGCAACTTGTATGGTGATTGGACTAATTGCTAGTATCTTTGGACCCGAGCCAATCAATGAATATGCAGTTCCTAAAACTTTAGTGGATGCAGTCTATAAACCATTTTCTGAGTTTTTTAAGCGTGCAGGCGCCGTAGAAATGCTCATCTTCATTTTAATATACAAACTTGATGTTGCTTTTGCCATGGCCCTTACAACCCCATTTATGATGGACATAGGTTTTACCAAAACTGATGTGGGTGCAGTATTAAAAGGGGTCGGTTTAATTGCAACTATCGGAGGAACTTTAGCAGGCGGAGCACTACTTTCGAAATGGGGAATAAAAAAATCACTTTGGATTTTCGGAATTGTCCAAGGGATTTCTGGATTTACATTTTTTATGCTAGCAAAAATTGGTCACAATTATCCAGTGATGATGACAGCTATTTGTATTGAAAATATTTGCAGTGGCTTAGCAACTGCGGCATTCACTGCATTTATGATGAACATGTGTGATAAAAGATTTACAGCGACTCAATATGCACTCCTCACCAGTTTTATGGCCTTGACCCGAATTGTAGTCCAAACGCCATCGGGTTATATCGCTAAAAGTATGGGATGGGAGATGTATTTTATTATTTCAATCTTAATATCAATACCAGGTTTAATGCTTTTGCTTCGTTATGACAAATGGGAACAACATCCCGAAATTCAAAGCAATTGATCTTCTTAAATGACAAAATCAGCACATGGATTCTTACCTAGATTTGAGTTTTTTTGCAAAAATTTGTAATAGGCTTGGTAAACTTTTTTTAATTCTAGCCCAATTTTAGCAGCTATATTTTCTGATAATTCTTCATCATGCTTGATATCTTCAATTGTTGAGGAATAAGACTTAAAAGAATTCATTTTTAGTAAATTATTTTTTGCTTGATCGCATTTACTATATAAAGCGGCGTATTCAAAGTAGGTTTTTTTTTGTCCCCTATCCCTTGTTTTACCAGCATCAGCTTTGGCATTATCAACCAGTTCTTTAAAGTTTGTTTTAAGTAATTCTCGATTTGTGTATTCAATACTGCTATTGCCAACTGAATAATTAATTTTAGTATCGAGTTCTGTGTTTATGGACTCAAATGAATTAAATTTTGATAAATATTTATCTTGAATAGTTTTATATTTTTCAATATTACTTTTCAATTCACGAACATCAAAATCTATGAAAATTTCATTATGCTCGTCTCTAAATTTTGAATAAAATTTTAGTATATTATTCAACTCCTTAAATTCATGCTCTCGTTTACACATTAGGTTTTGAGTAGAATTAATCTCTAAGTAATGATCAATCTTATCAAGTCCTTCTTGTTCATTATGATAATAGAGATAGGGAAAAAAAACGGCAAAATCTTCTTGAACTTTTTTACCATAGGGTGATGAAATCATCGGAAAAGGCGTTCCATCAGCTTCAAGCCTAGCTTCAATAAAAGCTTGTTCTATTGATTTACCTGGTTGAAATTTCTTAGCAAGAAATTCAGTAAAATCTGTAGCATATTGATTGGGCAAAGATCCAGAAATCACACAGGTATTATCGTTGGCTAATTTTAACGTATTTCCGGAATGACAACTTCCATCGATGATGGCAAGTTTTATATTTTTTTCTTTTGCCAGACTTGCCAACTCACTCAATGAGTCTAAGTTAATTGATTCCTCAGGGAGTGAACCGGAATTGAAACTTTTTATTTGAGCACCAGCGAGTGAAACACTATGTGTTTTTTGATTTGGTTCTTTTTCTGCTCCATGAGTATCTATAAATACCATTACTTTGTCATTTGCCGATATTTTTGGTGGATTGCTTTTTATTTTTTTAATGATATCGCTTATTGTTTTATTATAATTTTCTGCTGAAAAACTTCCTTTAAAATCTGCATTTTTAAAATCATATTTAACAATTTTTTCAGATTCTGAATGGCCTCCGTCGAAAGCTACAGCCGTTTTGTAATTATTTTTAACTCGTTCATTAAACTTTGCAAATATTTTTGCACCACCATCAAAAATAGTTGTTTTCGTTCCCTCCTCTTCTCCACCAGCTCCTAAATAAACAATTCTATTTTCCGCAAACAAGTCAGAACAAAACATGAATAATAGACTAAAAAAATAAATCTTCATTTTTGGCAATCGATCTTTCTTATTAAGATAAAGCTATCTTCAATTTTTATATTTATGGGATCTTTAGGTACGTTAACGATGCTCACCACTTTAGCAATGGAGCCCTTATAGCCATTTAGATTTTTTTCTATTATTGCATCAATTTGGATAAGATGATTGACGTATGGTGCAAGTTTTAATTCGTCTTTTATATCAATAATTAGCTGATACTCTGATTTTGTTAATTGCTGAACAAATAATGAATACCCAGTCGAATCAGCATTTTTTTTGGGTATCCCCATGATTTTGTATTCACCACAACCTCTAAAATCAAAAAAACTAAATGAGATTTTAGGTAAAACGAAAATTAAAAAAATTATAAGTATTTTCATCTTTTAGCTTTTCGACTTTTTTTAGAAAAATTTTAAAGAAATATCAATTTTTTCTAAAAAAGTAACGATAACTTACTGTTTTGCCCTTAGCTTGTTAAATTCAGATTCATCATGTGAGGATTTTATGAAAAATATCGTCTCTTCTTTTTTAGCTATTTCTCTTTTGACTAGTTGCTCTCACTATAAAACATCAACTGAATTTCCAACGAGGTCAACCGCTTCTAGGCAAGAGCATGGCCGCCCTGGATATAATGGTCATTATGACGGGCCACCACCTGATTTTAATCGTGATCAATGGGAAAGAAGGCCTACGATGATGGCTTATTGCGATCGCTTTAGAAATGATTCTGCTAGGCACGTACTAGCTTGTAGCGCTGGAGTTGAAGAAGCAATAAGCATGGCTCAGAGATTTGCAGGCGGACATGGTCGAGAAGATGGTTATTTGCGCGGTTATTCTTGGGGTTTAAATCAAGCAGTTACATTCAATAAAAATAATTCAGACGAAATTCCCCGAGGGGAAAGCTCAGTTGATACCCTTAACTCTTATCTAACTAATGCCGAAAGCGAAGGTCAAAAGTTTGGAAATCAAGAAGGTGAATCATTAGGGACGACAGAAGTAAAATCAAGATTTAATAAGGCACTCGATACAAATGTAATGCCTAATTCAAATTTTCAAATACCTCCAACTTTTTTTACTCCAACTACAGATGCATATGCACGATATGTTGGAACAATTCCTTCACCAGAAGACATTTTAAAACAAGAGCGATTCGGCAGAATTAGTTTTTATGATTCATATGATCATTCCTACAATGAAAGACAGTGGCACGAGAAAAATGGTCGTGACTTATGGTCTCGAGATGGAATATATGATCTTCATTCAAAGCAATGGGTTGATGGTGAAAAATCTTTTCAAGTTTGGTTAGAAATGCCTAATCATAGAAAAGATAGATATAATCAATTAAATGATAAAGTGAGCATTAATACAAATAAAGGAAATCGTGCTCCAGCCCAAATGACACCTTCAAGAGGAGAAAGACCAGGTAATCCAAATCCTCCCATGACACCTATTCCTCCAACAACACCAGTAAATCCAGAAGTCGATTTTAAGGTCATCTTTAAAGATGCATTTATACAAGTTTACAATCTCTATGCGCTTGCGGAGTATTCAAGGAACTATCACATGTCACTAGATCTTGGTCAAAGAGATGGAGAATTAACTGGTACCGAAATTGGTTTAGAAATTGCTTTTAAAAAAGGACTGGCCCAGGGATTTAATCGAAAATTTGCACAAGTTTCATACTCTGCTTATCAGAATGCATTCATAAATTCTTACTCCAAAGGTTTCTTGTCTACTTATGATTACTATAAAAATAATCCAGTTCTATCACTAAATTTTCAAAATATTATTGGACTAGACGAAGATGGAGTCGTCCAGCCTGGAGAACCATTAGATATAAAATTTAAAGTGACTAATGCCGGTGGTGTTGGTACTCAGCTATCATATTCAGTCTCTGGTGATATTGAAAATGCAGAAACATTTAAGGATTCTATCGGAGCCATTTCTTCAAAAACCATTGTAAGTCCCAACAGTATTGGAAATGTTTTATCTTCTTTAGAAGATGGAGCAACTGCAAGCTACTTACTCAATGTAAATGGTTTAAGAGAAAAATTATGGCAAGATATTAAACGCCCAATTGAAATAACTGAAATAATACCAAATTTTTCAGCAATTGATGGATCTGGCATGTTCAATGTAACAATCGCAAATATTGGCAGTATTGCCCTTAATGGTGCCATAAATTTTGAACTCAGAATCAATGGAAATATTGCCAAAAATGTCATTGCAAACCCTATGCAAGCAGGAGAAATAAAGAGTTATGCAATTGAATTTTCAAATTTAGATCCATTAATATGGATAAATGGAGGCTACAATACGGAACTTCTTCTCAAATATAACAATGTTAATTTTGCCAGAAAAACTAGCTCACTTGCTGTTTCGAATTCTTCTGATTCCATTGCCCAATACTTTTCACGGTTGGCCAATGAAAAAGGAATCATACCTGCCGGAAATACAATTGATACTCGCTTGGCCGAGGTTAGAAATATTATCTTGCAAAAAAATTCAATTGAAGTTGGAGTTAATGTTGATGGTTCTGGAAATATTTATAGAACCAACCCTGAAGATACAATTCCTGGAAAAATTTTAAAGGCTAAAAATTCTTATTCAAATAATTCAGTAAGAGCGGTCTCTGAATTTACAAGTATAGCAGATGCAATGTCACAAGAAGCAAAAAGATTTAAATCAATCATCTTTATTCATCCAAAAAGAGATTCTTATAATGAAATATTAAAAAGCATCAGTGGAAAAAAATACAAATAATTATGCAAATGAAGTGAAACTGAAAATAAGTTTCGCTTCATTTTAGATTTTTGAGTATTTCATTAACTTGATTTAATGCTTCAGTATTGCCGTATTTTTGAAACCCTTTTTTTAGAATATTGCCCTTTTTGCCCATTTCTTCAATTAATAGTTTTCTATCCTTTTCAGAAATTGTTTTTAATGAAAACAGTTTATTCATCGATTTTAATCGCCACATATCCATGGCGACAAAAGTAGTAGATAGTTGATCTGAATGCCCCCCATATTTAGTAACCAGAGTTTCATTAATAAATCCAATCTCATAGCGTGAAGAAATTTTTAACCACAGGTCATAATCTTCACAGACGGGATAATTTATATCAAATCCATTCAATTCAAGAAATAAATCTTTTTTTATGACAACAGAGGAAGGCCCGATCAGGCATTGTTTTAAGCACTCAGCAAAAATATAACCGCCACATTTTTGATGATGCTTGCTTTGATTAATTCTCACTCCATTTTTGATCCACACCTCATCGGTGTATACAATTTTCAAGTTTGGATTAGATTTAAAAAAAATCATCTGTTTTGCCAACTTATCCTTTAACCATTCATCGTCTGAATCTAAAAAGGCAACCCAAGTTCCAAAAGAATTTTGTACCCCTATGTTGCGGGCCGAAGATACTCCTTGATTTTTTTGATAAATATATTTAATTCTATTACTATTAATGAGAGGATCTAAAACATCACGACTGTTATCAGTAGATCCATCATCAACAATAATAATTTCCATACTTTTATAAGATTGATTTAATAACGAATCAACTGCTCTTAAAAGAAGAGTCGATCTATTAAAAGTTGGGATAATGACAGAAACTAATTCAGACATGTCTCACTAGAGTATAAAAAGGCTTATCGAAAGTATAATAGAATCTATTCATAGCTAGCATAAATAAGAGCACCGCCCTTAATTCGATTAATGACTTCAACATAATATCTTAAATCCAGTGCAGGACATCCCCAACTTCTGCCAATTTTTGCACCAGGAGCTACATAGCTTGCACCATGTATGACAATTTCCCGACTTCGAGCATTTGAATTTGTTTTTGAAAGTCCATCAAGCGCCAGAGAAAGACCATGAGCGCCTTGATACGTTTGCGCTGTTAGGTAGAATCCCAATGAAGTCATCAACGAACCAGGATTATTAGAAAAAGTTGTGGCATATCCATCATAGTCAGGATCAGAATTTTTCCCATGAGCTGTTAAATACTTATCAACCTGCCCTGTCGTCATATCAATCACAAAAAAGCGCTCTTTAGAATTATGCTGCTTGAAATCTATGATTACCAAGTAGTTTTTATTTTTGATTAAGTTTAAATTTTTTTCGTAAAAATCAAGTCCTTTCAAAAGTATTTGTTTCGGTATCAGTCTATCTCGATCAATGTATGCATAAGTGTTATTGGATTCAAACGGAATTTGAACTTTGGAAGGTGTCACTACAACTTTGGGGGGTGAACTTAATGATTTCTTAGCAAGAATAGAAGGACTTCTAGCTCCCATGGCATGAATACGGAATGAATAAAAAAATAAACCGACATAAAGAAAATGCTTCATCCTGAAGTTCCTTGATAATTAGATATTGTAGATATGAAATGCTTTTGCATTTAAGCGGCCAAAAATTTTTATGAAATTATTTATATTTAGAGTTTTCATGGATGTTTATTTAGTCACCGAAGAATTTTCTCAGTTTCAAAATGTAACCATCACACAATAATAGACTGATTTTGTTAGTATTGTCTTCGTTTTAAAATAGTAACTTCCGGTAAATTAAAGTCTTTGTTCAAAAATGGCGAATAGGTTATTAATAATCAAAACCTTATACTGTAAAAAGCCGATGCCGATGTGGAGAATCTTCATTATGAGAGTTAAATTTTTAATACGATGTATTTTAGCTAGCATTTTTCTGGCAAGTTGCGCGCATGAACCAATACCCTTTACAACATCAAATGAGAATACTTGGTTCTTTGAAAAAGGCAGCGATGGTGTTTATCCAATCTATTGTATGGCCAATAAAAAAGATAAAACAGCTGAACCAATATGTTTAAAAGCCGAAAGAAGGTACTTAAAGCAAAACGAGTACGGTAAAATAACTCAGCCTAATCCAATTGTACCAGTTCCCACTTCTACAAATATTTCATCTTCTGCTCAAGCTCCTGCTATGGAAGCAAAAGTCGAGAATCAAAGTGAAGAATCAAGTGGAGATCCGCAAAGCTGGGGCCAATCAGATTCAATAATTGGTCCAATGAATGGATGTCAAAAAGAAACTAGAGAAAATATTTTATCCAAGTAGATGTTTGCACTAATTTGAACGAAACCACGGGATAAACATTGAAGTATTATCCTGATAGCGTCTGTACTTATCGCCCCTAGATTTCAAAGATTGAGCTTCAGAAAGTGGTACACCTGTAACTTTAAGTAGCAGAAAAAGAATAATTAGTGGACAGTAAATGGCCCACCAAAGATTACTAGTCCCCAACGATGCTAGGAAAAAACTCCACCATATCATACTTTCAAAAAAATAATTTGGATGCCGCGAATACTTCCACAAACCGATGTTACAAACTTCACCTTTGTTTATAGGATTAGATCTAAATGCATTCATTTGATGATCAGCAAGACCTTCTCCTAAAAATGAAATAATCCATAAACCTAAGCCCCAGTACTCAAAAAATGACATTTGAGTATTCGTATTTTGGAAAACAAAGATAAAAGGAATAGTTAAAAGCGAAACACTTAAAGCTTGAGTAATATAAAAAAGCAAGAACCTAAACTTATAATTCTGCCCATATTCGTTAGCTAAAGCCAGATAACGCGAATCCACTTGAGGATGATGTTTAAAAATTCTAATTGTTAAAAAAGATCCTAATCGTAAACTCCAGATTCCGATCATAGAAAGAAACAAAATCTTTCTAAGAAAATAACCCTGGCAAAAAAAATAGAAAATAAAAGCCTGTATTAAAAAGCTATAGGACCAGAGTGCATCAACGATTGAGTAGTTTTTTATTTTGTTCGCAATTCCCCAAAGAGAAGCCATCAAGAACAAAATAACAGTAAATGATAATAAAAAAATTAGCCAGTTACTCATTTGAATTTTCCTTAATTTTTAAAACAACAGGTATCAGGTAACGCATTAAAATAAAATAGGAACATAAACTTATAAGCATCCAAACAACAACTTCCCCAAGCGCAATTAGTGAGAATTTATCAAGAAATTTCTTAGGATCTTCTATAAACAATCTAACAATCACATCAGGTCTTATAGGTATGTCTTTTAAAGAAAATATTGTTGAAATGAATTTAATGTAAATGGGAATAAGCAATATTTGAATTGGATACATTAAATAATTAACACTTTGTAAAACGGCGTGATTTAAACGAAAAAAGTGCCCTGCGATTAAAGCCAAGAGGGTCGTAAAACCAAGCAAGGGAAAGCAACCTATCAAAATACCAACGACTAAGCTTTGAGCTAGTTTTTCAGGAGATAAACCTTTTGAAAGTTCATCAATAATCACTTTTTTTATTTTCTTAAACATTACTTATTCCTCAATAAAAGTATTGCTTAAAATACCAACCTTGCCAATTAGACAAGCTCATTACGAGATTTTTAGTACTGCACAAGGCCATAGAATTTTTTGTTTTTTTTGAATAAAATTTTAAGACTCAGCTACAATAATCAAGGATCAAATCTATTTATAAGGATGAACAAATGAAATTTTTATTTCTTATTATCGTCTTTTACTCAATTGGTATTCAAGCAAATGAATCCTCAAGCTGGATAAAAGGCAACACGGGAGTTTCAAAACTTGACAAGCAACAAAGAGCATTAATCTTTGGCAATCGGATGTATACTGCCGAAGGAACATTAAAGTATACAGAGGTAAAAGACAAAGAACTCTTTGATTGGAGAAATGTCGACACCCAAAATTGGATAAGCCCCATTTCCAATCAAGGAAATTGCGGATCATGTGTTGCATTTGCTGCAGTTGCAGTCCTTGAAGCACAATTTACGATAGATTCAAAACTCTCTTGGCTAAAGCCGCAATTTTCACAAGAGGCATTTTTTAATTGCGGCGGTGGCAGTTGCAAATATGGCTGGTATCCAGATTGGGCGGCATCTCAACTAAAAAGATATGGAACAACTGACCTGGCCTGTGTTCCCTACGACCTTGGAGTAACTGGCAAAGATATTATGTGCCAAGCAAATTATTGCAATGATCAATCCAATAGAACCATTAGAATTTCAAATATCACAACCCCAAGTCGAGTAATCGGTGGAAGTGATAAAAAAGTAAAAGATGCTCTAAAGCATGGCCCTCTTCTTACAACTCTAAATGTGCGAGAAGACTTTCTTTATTACAAATCTGGGGTCTATAAAACTAATTCTCGCAACAAGGTTGGAGGACATGCTGTTGCACTAATTGGTTTCGATGATTTTAGGCGAGCTTGGTTAATTAAGAATTCTTGGGGAGAAGATTGGGGTGAAAATGGTTTTGCATGGGTTTCATATGATGACCCTTCTGGAGTTGCTAATCAAACATGGGGTTATGAACTAAATTTATCTACGTTAAAATTAGACTTATCTGATTTAAAAAATGGAGACTTTCTTGCTGGTAAAAAAAATCTGCATTATCAAATAAATGCCACAGGAAAAGATGTACAATTAAAAATTCGGTCTGCCACGAATGACCTCAAAAATTTCAGTTGCGATAAAAAAAATCAACTATGTCAATTGGACACTGATCGCTTAGCTGATGGAGGCTATGATCTCTTTTTAACCAGTGATGGACAGCAGAGTATTGTTAAAAAAATTTATATTTCAAATAATAGACCTGATATAACACTTTTTTGGGGAGAACAAACTCCGCCGAATAATTCGACTCTTCGAGGTCGTATTGATTTTCCACTCAAATTAAATAAACCTGCTGATTCAGTACCTCCAACCATGATTCGTTTTGTTGTGACGGATTATCGCGGAAATGAGGTCTATCAGACAATATATAAAGATTCCGCTAGCGAAATGCTGCTTGGTTTTAGAACTTCAAACTTAAGAAATGGTAAGTATATTTTTACATTCGAAGCAGAAATTTACTATCAAGGCATAAAAGAAAAAATATCAACGGATCCTAAAGAATACTTTATCTATAATTAATCGATTCTTCTAATCGATGGGAAAAGTCTCAGTACTTATTCCCATCGACTTTAAACAAACTCATAATTTTATCATTTATTTTTATTAATTTTTTGTATTTATTATTTAAATTAAAAAAAATCATAATAAATCATGAATTATTTTTTGTGAGGCATAAAATGACAAAAATAAAAAACAAAGATTCTATCATCAACACTAAGGGCACTTTACCAGACGTAGAATCAGTAGCGCATGACTTTACAATGGTTTTACCTGATATGCAGGAGATAACATTATATTCATTTCAAGGGAAACACAAATTATTGAATATCTATCCAAGTATTGATACTAGCACTTGTGCAAGAAGTGTGCGTGAATTCTTCAAAAGAGCATCGGCCATACCCAACGCCGTTGTCATTAATCTCTCTCTTGATCTTCCCTTTGCCATAAAAAGGTTTAATAAAAATGAGCATCTAGAAAATATTGTGTCTGCTTCTTTATTTAGATCTGATTTTTTTAAATATTATCATCTCGATATGATTGATGGCTTACTTAAGGGATTATGTTCTAGAGTTGTGATGGTCATTAACGAAAAGAATGAAATTACCTATACTGAACAAGTTGCAGATATCACTCATGAACCAAATTACGAATTGGCGCTTGATGCACTAAAAATTTAAAATTTATTTTACAGAAATTTTTACATAACGAATTAGTCTATTAAAATCGATTGGCTTATCAATAAAAAAAGTGTTTTCAATAGTTTTTATTTCTTCAGGTAAATCTGGTATATGACCCGAAACCATAATGACTGTCGTATCTTGATTTAGTCCAGGTTTAGTTCTTAATGCCACTAAAAATTGAGCGCCATCCATCAACGGCATTAAGTGATCGAGAGTTATTATATCAAATTTTTGTAAAGTGCATTCAGTATAGGCATCAAAGCCATCACAAGCAAATGTGACACTATCAAAGTTTAATTCATCTCTAAAAACATTATCAAAGAATTCATGCATTTCTTTTTCATCTTCAATTACCAAAACTTTTTTCATATGAATTTATTTCCAATTTAATATTTCACTATTCGACTTATTATAAGCTAAACTTAAGCTATACACTATATCCTGAGCGAAAGAGTTTAAAATGAGTATAATTGCTATAACCGAATCGAATATTGAAGACGTCCTGAATAGACACCAAATTGTTATTCTAGACTTTTGGGCCGGTTGGTGCGAGCCATGTAAGGTATTTTCACCAATATTTCAACGAATTGCTGATAAAAATCAGGATTTATTTTTTGGAAAAGTCAATACAGAAACTGAGCATTTGCTAAGTGAAGATTTTCAAATTCGCTCTATTCCAACCCTCGTTGTTTTAAAAGATAAAACCATCATCCTAACTGAGTCCGGTGTAATACCGGAGTATATTCTCCAGGATATTGTATCAAAATCACGCGCTGTAATAGTTGATGAGTTACCTAGAGAAGATGATGAATATCAAGACAAATAGTATTCAGATTTATTTACCCGACAGCTCATGGAAAAAATTATTCATTCCTTCCCAAGATCTTTTATCAGCAATTTTATTATAAGCGGCGCCTTTTGAAATATCATCACCAGCGGCTTGTTCTGTAAAACTATGAACAGCACCAGAAAATGATGTGAATTGATAGTCAATTTTTGCAGCGTCCATTTCTTTTTTGAATGCAGCAACTTCATCCGCTGGAACAAATGGATCAAGCGCTCCATGAAATATTAACACATGCGCTTTTATATTTTGGGCATCACTTGGTGTAGGATTAGATAATCCACCATGAAAAGAAACGACTCCCAAGATGCTTGCACCTGAACGTGCCAGTTCGAGTGCAGCGGTACCACCAAAACAATAACCGGTAGCAAAAATCTTCTTACTATCAACCATTTTATTGGACTGCAATTGATTTAGCGCTAGATTGACTCTATCTCTTAAAAGCTTGCGATTACTTTTTAAAGCCCCAGCTAAATCCCCTGCTTCTTTAATACTTTTTGGACGAATTCCTTTTCCATAAAGATCAGCAGCAAAAGCAACGTGTCCCAATTGTGCCAAAGCAGTAATTTTGCTTTCAGTTTCAGAAGTTATTCCCATCCAATTGTGAAATACTACAACTGCTACCTTTTTATCTTTTCTAGCACTATCAAAGGCAAGTATTCCTTCGAACACATCACTGCCTGATTTATATTCAACCTTACTCAAAATAACTTTTGCTTGAATTGAAGTAGAAGTTATTAAAATAAAGATACAAAATAAAAACCTATTCATATTTATTCCTATTTAAAAAAAGCGTTTGATGATCGGTTTAAAACTTCAAAAACTTCAAACTTATCTATGGGCCATTCTATTTGATTAGAGCATTTGGTGAGGTTATTTTCTTTAATAAAATTTTCAAATTTACTTGCAACATCATGAGCCTCAATGTCCAAATAGCGAATAGATATTTCGTGAAACGATATTTCCTCTTTATGCGATTGATGAACAAGATCAAGAGTTATTGTTCCTATATCCTTTTGGTCCCACTGAAAGCGACTATCCTCAAGAGTCCCGTAAACTAATGCATTTTCAAACAATGCATTGTGATCTTCAAGAAATGACTTTTGAGTCTGATCTAAAAGTTCTGTCCATACCTTGGTATTGGCCAATACATTTTTAAAATCTTTTTCCGAAGATTCCGAATTAAGTTTACATGAATAATCTTTTGTTGATCCGTGCAAATCATACTCGCAAATTATACCTGGATATTTAGTAGACAAGTCCATACTAGGTGCTGATTTCTTTTTTACGGTCAATTCAATCTTGTTTTTTTTAAGCCTTATTCTCAAAGACCAATTATTAGCTTGAAAATCTCTTTTTAAAGTCTCAAGGTAATAAACTTGAAACTCTTTAGCCTGTAAATTTTTCACAGTTTCAGGGATCAAAGATAATTTTTCTAAAATAGATTGCTCATTTTCACATAGCCGAACTTGGTGCTCAATAATAGACGAAGCCATTAACTTATTAAAAAGATTAAAAGCCATTAGAAGAATTAGTATCATTGTGATTTTCATGACCCCAACATACTCTAAAAAATGATTTATGTAATGTTAAGTTTCAATTAAATATTTAAACCACGATTTTCGGTCGCCATCAGACAAGCTTCCTTTAATGATTCAGAGTAAGTGGGGTGAGCATGACTTGTACGAGCAATATCTTCAGCAGAGGCCCGATACTCCATTGCGAGAACAGCCTCTCCAATTAGATCGGCACACCTTGGACCTATCATGTGTACACCTAAAATCTCATCTGAATTTTTATCAGCAAGAACTTTTACAAAACCATCGGACTCGTTTGAAGCACGTGCTCTACCAGAAGCTTTAAAAGGAAATGATCCAATTTTATAATCGCGGGATTCAGCTTTTAGTTGCTCTTCTGTTTTCCCAACTGAGGCTACCTCAGGCCAAGTGTACACGACTCCAGGAATTAAATTATAGTCTATATGAGGTTTTTGTCCGGCGATAAATTCTGCAACCAGAACCCCTTCTTCTTCGGCTTTATGAGCTAACATAGCTCCTTTAACCACATCTCCAATGGCAAAAATATCGGCAATGCTCGTTTGTAGATGAGAATTAGTCTCAATTCGACCACGTTCATCTAATTTAATTCCAACATTTTCAAGACCTAAATTTTCTGTATATGCCCGGCGCCCGACTGCTACCAGACAAAAATCCCCCTCTAGTTCAACAATATTTTGTGTAGTTTTATCTTTAGCTTTTACAATAACTTTATTTTCGTTTGAAAGGACCTCTTGAACACCATGTCCCAATAAAAACTCTACACCGTCTTTTTTTAAAATTTTATGCAGGGTTTTTCCTAACTCTGCGTCCATTGTTGCAATAATTAAATCTGCATATTCAATGACGACAACCTCTGATCCTAATCTTCTAAAAACGGAAGTTAGTTCTAGACCAATGACTCCTCCGCCAATAACAATTAATTTCTTTGGTAGCTCTCTAAGTGCCAGAGCTTCGGTACTGGTAATTATTCTTTTTTTATCGATGTTTACGCCTGGCAAGCTTGATGGTTTAGAGCCTGTGGCAATCACAACTTTTTTAGCTTTAATTTTTTGTGAATCTTTATCGCTCATAATTGAAATTGTCTTAGTGTCTAAAAAAGAGCCATGACCATAATAGACATCTATCTTATTTTTCTTCATTAAAAAACTGACACCACTGCTTACATCAGATACAACTTTCTTTACTCGATCACTCATTTTCACAAAATCTAGAGACACTTTCCCCGCACTTATACCATGATCCTTAAAAGTATGAGTTAATTCATGGTATTTTTCACTTGAATCAAGCCAAGCTTTTGAGGGAATGCAGCCAACATTAAGACATGTGCCACCAAGTGTTTTATAACGTTCTATTATGGCAACTTTCATCCCCAGTTGTGAAGCTCGTATGGCGCAAATATAGCCACCAGGGCCAGAACCAATCACAACTAAGTCATATTCTTTCATATTATTCTCCGATCCATTTTATTTTTTTAAACATCTAGAATTAAGCGAGCTGGATCTTCTAAAAGATCTTTAACTTTTTTTAGAAAACTAACAGATTCTCTCCCATCAATAATTCGATGATCATAGGAAAGGGCAAGGTACATGATAGGTCTGATCACAACTTGACCATTTAAAGCGATTGGTCTTTCAACAATATTATGCATTCCCAAAATAGCTGATTGAGGAATGTTCAAAATCGGGGTTGAAAGCATGGAACCAAAAACACCACCGTTTGTAATTGAGAAGGTCCCACCCTGCATTTCTTCAATTGATATTTTTCCGTCTCTGGCTTTAGTTGCCAGCAACAATATTTCTTTTTCTATTTGGGCAAGGGAAAGAGTTTCTGCGTTACGAACAACAGGAACAACCAAACCTTTTGGAGTCGAGACGGCGATACCAACATCGGCATAATCATGATAAATAACTTCTTCACCATTTATTTGAGCATTTACTGCAGGGAAATCTTTTAGTGCGATCGTGCAAGCTTTGGTAAACAACGACATAAAGCCCAGATTCACCCCATGTTTTTCTTTAAAGGCTTCCTTGTATTTTTTTCTTAAATTCATAAGCTCAAACATATCTACTTCATTAAATGTCGTTAACATTGCTGTTGTATTTTTGGCTTCTACCAATTTGGTGGCAATCGTTTTTCTCAATCTTGTCATTTTTTCAACTCTGGTACTTCGAGAACCATGAATTTGAGCTAGGGCCTCAACAGATTGTGAAGATTGTGAGGATGGTGAAGATAAAGGTTTAGTTGCAAAGAGTGCATCTTCTTTTGTGATCCGACCATCTTTACCAGTTCCCTTTAAGTTTGTTGAATCAACTCCCTTTTCATCTAAAATTTTTCTGGCAGCAGGGCTTGGTACATTAAGTTCTTTTGCTGCAACGCTATTGCCAGAACTAGGTGAGGGTTCACTAGATTTTTTAGGAGTATCTGCCGTTACTGCTTTCGTCGCCGGCTTTGCAGCACTTGTGTCTAGCTCGCCGATCTTAGCTCCAATTTTTAATTCGGAACCTGCCTGTTCTATTATTTTCAGAACACCGGCACTTGGTGCAGGTAGTTCCATTGAAGCTTTGTCAGATTCAATTTCGCAAACGGCTTCTCCTTCTGCAACATAATCACCATCTTTTTTCAACCAAGATGAAAGTGTCACTTCCGTCACAGATTCTCCGATAACTGGGATTTTTAATTCAACACTCATATAAATTCCTATGTATATCTAAAATTCTTTCTTAATAATCTGAAAATGCTTTTGTTAAAATTTCTTGTTGCTCTTTCTTATGAACATTTGAAAATCCAGTAGCGGGACTTGCCGATGCCTTTCGACTTATCAATCTAAATTTTCCAAATAAATCATTAAATCTTAACAGATATGTCCAATAGCCCATATTGGCTGGCTCTTCTTGAATCCAAAAGCATTCAGCTAATTTATATTTTGCTAAAATTGTTTTAATTTGTTTTTCAGGAAGAGGATGAAGCTGTTCCAATCTCACAATTGCAACATCTTCTCTTTTATCCGCAATTTTTTTATCATTTAAATCATAAAAGATTTTACCACTACAAAAAAGAACTCGCTTTATTTTTTGACCGTCGCTTAAGTCATCAATAACTTCTTTAAATTTTCCACTGATAAAATCTTCTCTGGTTGATGTGCATCGAGGATCCCTTAAAAGTGATTTGGGTGTCATGACAATTGCGGGCTTTCTAAAATTCCAAGTTACTTGTCTTCTTATCAAATGAAACATATTCGAAGGATTTGTACAATTGGCAACAATAATATTATTATCTGCTGCCATTTGAAGATAGCGTTCTGGTCTAGCACTCGAGTGTTCGGGACCTGCTCCCTCGTGCCCGTGCGGAAGGAGCATCAATAAGCCACTCATTCGTTGCCACTTAACCTCACCCGAAGTGATATATTGATCAATCATAATTTGGGCGCCATTTGAGAAATCGCCAAATTGTGCTTCCCAAATAGTAAGAGACTTTGGAGAAACCCATGAATAGCCAAATTCAAATCCGAGTACCGCATACTCTGAAAGAAGTGAATTATATATATTGATTTTACCTTGATTGGGAGAAATGTATTCAAGTCCACAATAAGATTCATTGGTTCGTTCATCAAAAATTTTAGCATGTCGATGAGAGAAAGTACCTCTGATGACATCTTGACCAGTAAACCTTACTGGATTTCCCTCGTAAACGAGACTTCCAAAAGCCAACAATTCTGCACTTGCCCAATCTAGCTTATCTGTTTTGAAGGCAGTGTCCCTATCTTCTAAAACCTTTTGAGCTTTTTTCATAATATTCATTCCAGAAGGAATCGAATTTATGGCCTTGACAACTTTTTCTAATATTTCTGCTTTGACACCAGTCTCTGGTGATTCGTCAAAAGAATCATGCTTTGAATAACTCATCCCAGTCCAGTCTTTATGAGGACCAGAAATCTTGGTTGGAATTTCCTTTTGTCGAACATTATTGAATCGATCTGAAAGCAATTGCTTGAAGGCATCACTCATTTCAGTGGCCAGTTGTGATTCGATTTTGCCAGAAACTAACAATTGATCAAGATATAGTTCGCGGGGATTCTTATGCTTTGTTATTAAATCGTAAAGATGAGGTTGAGTAAAACGAGGTTCGTCGCCTTCATTGTGACCATATTTACGATAGCAAACCATATCTATAAAAATGTCTTCTTTAAATTTTTGTCTAAACTCAACAGCAAGTTCAACTGCGTAGACGACAGCTTCTGGATCATCACCGTTGACTTGAATAATTGGAGCCTCTACCGTCTTTGCAACTGAAACACAATATTGAGAGGAACGGCCATCTTCAAAATCAGTCGTAAAGCCAATCTGGTTATTGATAACGAAATGGATGGAGCCACCAACGCCGTAACCTTTAAGCTTGCTCATCTGAATAGTTTCGTAAACCACGCCTTGGCCTGCAACGGAAGCATCACCATGTATGATAATAGGAATTACTTTTGATTGATCATTGCCATAATGAATATCTTCAAGAGCACGACAGTAACCAATCGCAACAGGAGCGACTGTTTCTAAGTGAGATGGATTAGGTAGCAGTTTTACAAATATTTCTTTGCCATTTGATGCAGTTTGAGTTGAGGTGTAGCCCATGTGATACTTAACATCACCGCTATGCCCCTGAAGTTCTTCGAGAGAGCCTCCTTCAAATTCGGTAAAAATATATTCGTAAGTTTTTCCAACCGTATTTGCCAAGACATTTAAGCGACCACGATGGGCCATTCCAATGATAAATTCTTTTGCTCCAAGCTCAGCTCCTTTATTGATGATGGCATCGAGTGCAGGAATCGTAGTTTCACCACCTTCTAGAGAAAATCTTTTTTGCCCAACATATTTTGTCTGTAAGAAATTTTCAAAGACATTGGCTTCGTTTAATTTTTGTAAAATTCTTTTCTTTTTATCCAATGGCAAATCAATAACCTTAGCAGTTGATTCAATTTTTTCCCTCATGAATCTTCTGACATCGGTATTATTTGAGTGCATATATTGAAATCCAATTTTTGCGCAATAAATCTTTCTCAAATGATCTATAATATTTTTAAGTGAAGTTGGTCCAAGACCTACAAATTCTCCACATTGAAAATGTGTTTCTAGGTCTGCTTCGCTCAATCCATATTCTTGTAAACTAATTCGGGCCTGACGATCTTTTCTTGGTCTTATTGGATTGGTATCAGCTAGCAAGTGCCCCCGATTTCTAAAAGATTGAATAAGACGAAAAACATTAAATTCCGATCTTAGTTTTGCATCACTAATTCCCTCTCCACTTCCTTCTGAGCTTCCAAACCCTACAGAGGAAAATTCAAATCCTTGAAAAAACCTTTGCCAAGATTCATCTACTGAATCTGGATTACTTCGATAATTTTCGTACATTGAATCTATGAAAGTAATGTCTGAACTAGAAAGATGAGTAAAGTCGATATTCTTGGCCATATATTTCCTAATCGGCAACTTTCCGAGCGTTTTACTCGGTCAAAAAAAAGATACCACTAATATAAATCTAAGATATCAAAATTTTAAGTCTTTTTTCACATAAGGAAGATTTGTCTCTGCAAATTTATTCAGTTTACTGAAGACAACATTTCTTGGCTTTTTTGCCAGATCCACATGAACAAGGATCATTACGGCCAACCTTGGGAGCACTTCGACGGATTGTGTTGTTTCTCATTACCCCATCAACAAAAAACCACTCGCCATTAACTTTTTTAAAACTACTTAATTCGTGATGAGTTTGCTCGGATCCGTTATAAATAAACTTACATCTAAACTCAACTTTGCCTTCGCTATCTTTGGCCGTGCCTTGATTGGTATCTAGAATCTCTAAACCAAGCCATTCAGAATTTAGCGCCCACGACTTAACTCCATCCATATCTAGCTCTGCACGAGAATCTTCGTCGTGAGTTTTAAAAATGTAGTCCATCTCCCCTTTTGCAAAAGCAGAATAACGCGAACGCATAAGAGCGACAGCGGTTGGAGCGGGCTTTGTTCCATTGATATATAAACCACAACACTCGCTATAACTTTTTTCAATTCCACAAGGGCAAAAATTCATGACTAATCTCCTTAAAATCTAAACAATAAATCAGAAAAATGGGTATTTTCTTCGCTAAAATGACTTTTACTTTCTAGTAGTCTACTCGAAATAAATGAAAAATGGGGACGAATTAATTTGAGGTATTTTTCTCTTTTTCGATGGATCGCATACTTGTCATAAAACTCGACATCTTCAATCTGGCGTTTCAGTTCCAAATCAGTTGGAACTGAAAAATAAATATACTTCATTCTCTTGGCCATTACAGGCAGAATTTTTTCAATTTCATCATCACTTAGGTACTGAAATACAGATGTACAAATGCCCAAATCAAAAGTTCGTTCACGTTTTAATTCCTTCTGGCACCATGTAAGTAAATCCGTATTTTCTAAAACAAGTTTTGTACTATCATTGGGCCTGATATCTTTTTTAGAAACTATGTCAAAGGCATATTTAGATGGCTCTAAACCAAGTGCACGATAAGGTGTAAATGTCTTTAATACTTCTTTAAAAAGCACTCCTAAACCAAAGCCCAAATCTACCACACTGCTTACATCTACTCCCTCAAGCGCAAAAATAGCCTTCAAATAAGCGGTATGTTCTTTGGCATTGATAATATTATCCATTTCTTCTGGTTCACAATAATTTATTTCCCAATACTCTTTTGAGAATCCCGTTGAACCAATTTCAGATGAAATATTTTTTTTTTGCTTTGTCATAGTGGCTTATTAATCGCAATCCAAATACTCATGGCAGTGAGTACCGCAATAAATGTAAGTAAACCGGCTTTTAGAATATTTTTTTTAGACTTAAAAAGAAGAAAAATAGCGATGTTAAGAAGCACCCAATTAATCATTTTTAATTTTATCCAAAATGGAAATGGTTCAGAATGTTTAAAGCCAAGACGTGCGATAAGCCCCATTCCCGCCACAAAAATGAAAAAACTTATAAATCCCAAAATTATTTTTGAAGTTGGTTTTTGAATAAAACCTTGCAAATCCGAAATAAAGCCTAGACTAGCAAAAAGCATTAAAATAAAAAATATATGCAAAAATTTGTACGTTTCATATGAAATCATTTTTTGAGCCTTGGTGAGTCATTAGCAGACTATTATAGTCCAAATTCCTAGGGATTCAAGATTGGCTTTGTACTTTTATAGTAATTCATTAGAATAGGAGTATGTATACATGGACAACCAGAAATTACCGTAAAGAAGATAAAATTTACCGTGGAGCTTTTCAGTTTTCTAGAAATGAAAATGCATATGCGGAAGAAACTTTTGATGTTTATCGAGATAAAAAAGAACAAAGTCTTCACTACATTTCCGAGGCAATCGTCAAAGTCACGACCGGGGAAATTTTAAATTTGAATGTTGAATATATAGTAAATAAGGACTACGTCCCCATATATGTTGGTATAGAGAAGATAATGGGCAAAGAACATACAAAAGAAATTTATGAATACCAAAACAAGAAAAGTCATTTAACTTATCGTTTCAATAATTCAAAGGGCGAAGAGCACGTTGAAGATATTGCTACGGCACCAAGATTTCATGTCACCACACCTACTTCTGCAAGTGCTATGCTCTTTTTGAGATCTAAAAAATTCGATGCTAGCGGCAAAAATTATTTTAATGTGCTATTGAGCTTTAACCAGTGGGAATTTAAAGAGGCTCCGAAGTTTAAAAATATCATGGTCGAGAGAGCGAGTCTCACTGCTGAAAAAATGAATATTGATGGTCAAAACGTTCAAGCTGTTCAGTATAAATTATTTGATGAAGGCGTCGATTTTAAAGCAGTCAAAGAGCCCCTGCATATTAAAATTTTCTTGAGCCAACATGGGGCCATCCCCTATTTGGTCCGGACAGATGATGGAACTAAAATTCAAATCAAATATCTCAACGATCTTTCTGAGAAGGAATAAAAATTAAAATTGAACTATTGATGACACGTAACTGGAGGTGAACCCAGCTTGCCACTCAATAAATATTTCATGGCTTCGATCGTGGTACTCCAGCCTTGCCACTCTGTGGATCCATCGCCTTGATAGGTTGTTTGGGTTGCTCTTCCTAACTGAGAACAACCGGCCGAATCGTAAGTGAGTTGATCCATTTTTAAATCTAAAATATCCTGCCAATTAACTTTTCTTAAATTAGGATTAATCGTTCCCCCTGGCTGCCCGGCTTTTGCATTAGGATTGTACTGAAACTCAGGATCGACAATAAATCCCCGTGCTGCCATAATTCCTGGCTGTCCAGTGCCTCTTAAATCCATCCCCCCCATGCTTTTTGATTTATTTTCACGACGATCATTGTAGTGAATAAGACCTAAGCCGTGAGCAAACTCATGAACACAAGTTGTTGATGTGCCTAGCCCGTCTGCACCAGAGTAGAATCCACAATTTTGGGAAATCTGATTATTAGATCGACCATCCTTTTCGTTATAGGCTTTATCCTCAATTCGAATATAGTTATTTTCTGCAGAAAAATTAATGGTTGATGAGCCAAATGCCTGCTCTTCAGTCACAGTTCGATAAGAAATATTAAATTTCACATTATATTCTTTTTCGCCGATTTTTAATTTACCATCAGGTCTATTAAACATTGATGAAATTTCTTGGGCACATGCAGCGCCGAGGTTTGCTTTTGAGCCATAAAACCTTAGCTCCGCTTTTACCTCAAGAGTATCACCTTTCTTGCAAACTTTTGCCGAAGCAAAAAGATTTTCAGAAAGCAGCAAAAACAAGAAAAAAAACAGAAGAAAACGCATGTCCAAAGTCTCCAAAATATTGCTCTTATAAAAATTATAGTACAATTTAGCAGGGATAAAAATTGCCTTTTAACTTTAATTAAATTCTATATAGTTACGTTCTTACTCGACTCCAGGATGGGCAAGAATGAACTCCTCTATTTGCTTACAAGCTTCATCAAGGGGTGCTCGAAGCAATTGATAAGGTTCCATTAATTTTACCATTTTCTCCATTGTTTTGCCTTTCCAGCTTTTAATTCTATTATCGACAATAATAATTCCACCGTAATCATTTTCTGTACGTAAAAGTCTTCCAAGCTTTTGATGAAGAGATCTAGTTCGATGGGCCAAATAATAATCTGTAAACTCATTTCCAAGTTGAGATTCATAAAAGTCTCTTCTTTCATTAACTACAAGATCCATTCTTAAATCTGGAATTTTATCAATAAAAATAAACTGTAACGCATCTCCAGGTATATCAATACCTTCTCCAAAAGATTCCATTCCCAAAAGAATACCAGCAGCAGAGCGTTTAAAGTCCTCTACCACATTGGCTCCCATTCCCTGAATAAACAATGGAATCTGGCCTTCAAATTCTTTTAGTAATAGTTCTCTTGCCGTTTCAAATCTTGCTTTGGCAGAAAATAAAAGCAATGTTTTACCGTTAAGATTTTTTATCAATGGTTTGATTTTCTTTAGATTAAATTCAACAAAATTATTCTGATAAAGTGAAGGAGCATCATCGCATAGAAAAACTTTTGTCTTTGATTTGTAGTCATAGCTTGAAGGTAAATATGTTCCAGATTTAAATCTTTTATCAGGTTCTAGATACGAATATCCAGTGGCCCACTCAATACCTCTTGCCCCAGTGTCTCCATTGCCATTGGCAAGAGTTGCAGAAGTAAAAATAACTGAAGCAGAAGTGGCGAGTAATTGATCTTTAACAATTAAGCCGATATCAATCGGTGATGATGAAAACAGATATCCTTGATTTTCTAGAAACTTCATCGAACGACAATAATTATCTGCCGGTTGCAGCAGTTTTTCAAAACAATTCACATAGTCAGTTAATTGTGAAAAGAAAGACTCAAATCGGGTAAAAGCAATAACTTCATTTTCAGATTTTAAATTTTTAACATCAAACCGGCCGGAAAAAGGAAGCATAAGTGATAAGTAATTTTGCAAAATAAATTGCACGCTTTCAAGGTGGTTTAAAATTGCTTGTGCATGGCTTTCGGAGTGAGTCACTCTATTAAGCATCGGAAGTTCATTCCAAAAAATTTCTGTGTATTTTGGCATTTTTTTGAAATAAAAAATAATCAATTCACTCATTGGGTTTAAATGATCATTAAGCATTTGGTAGGTTTTCAGGGTTTCTTCACGTATCATTTTGATAACTTCAGAAGAATCACCAGGCTCAAACTCGTTTTGAGCGAGAAGATAAAAAAGAGAACCAACACCTTGCAAGTGCTGCATTGAAGAAGCAAACGCCTCAAAACCCATTTGATCAATTTCAAGCGAGTAAGCTTTGGTAGCTTCATCTTCAATTTTATGTGCCTCATCGACAACAACTGAAAGAGGTCGCGGCATGCCCTTGGGCCATGAAAACATGAGAGAGTGATTGCCTATAATAACGTGAGCTTCTCTGGCTTCTCGCAATCCAGATATATAACTGCAGTTATTTTTAAAAGGACAATTATTGCCAGAGCAAGAACGAAAATCTACCGCTATTTCTTTTTCTCTTTTAAATAGAGATTGAAACTTCCTTTTAAGAACATAAGGTAAATCATCGCGCAGGATTTTGTGATTACTTTTCAACCTAGCATTATGAAAAAAGATGGATTCAAAATATAAGGAAGTGTATTGCTGGTCAAAGTCTTGAGTTAATCCTAAAAGCGAATTCTCGCCCTCTTCTTGTCTAAATAGGGATTCGCATAAATGGTTATTGGATCCAACCAGAAGTTTAATTCGTACTTCATCTTCACTTAATCCGAGAAATTCTCTAACTTGAGGAACATCCTTATTGAAGGCTTGATGTTGAAGAGTTTTGGTTCCAGTTGCAACTAAGACCTGCTTTTTTTCTTCTAGCGCAAATAAGACTGAGGGAACCAAATAGCCAAATGTTTTACCAGTGCCGGTTGGTGCTTGAATAAGACTATGAACTCCATTTTTGAATGATTGGCCTGCTTTCATAGCTAAGTCAATTTGAGATTGACGCTTTCTATACCCTGGAAAAAGAGTTTTTATTTTTTCTTCATCTGAAAAAATGTCTTTAATATTTGCACCAGAAAACTCTAGCGAGAAATTTTTTACTAGTTTTTTAGGCGCTTGAATTTCTGGAAAGCGAATCGGCCAAATTTTATCCATTGCCAACTTGGCACTTTTCTCTAAATCAAAGCTAATTTCATCTGACAACTGAAGTAATTCAGAATCACTTAAATGTAAAAATTGTGATAACCAAAAATTATCTAACTTTTTTTCAAGCAACTGCAATTTTATAAATTGATAAAATGCTTTATCCTTTCGCGTAATAAAGCTCGCGACTAAAATAACTTTTAGCAAATCCAATGAATCCTCATAACCTCGATGGACTTCTTTCTCGGCAATTCCCCAATCTTGTATAAAATGTTCTAGTTTTAATGAGGAATATTCAGGAAAAAGTAAAGCTAACAACAAAAGGGAGTCACAAAACTCTTCTCTTTGAAGCCCATCATCTATTTTATCAAAACTTTTCTTTAAAAAGTTTGATTCAAATTCTGCGTTATGAGCAATGAGTTTAATGCCATAAAGTTCTTGTAACTCGGCTTCCACTTTTTTCCAGGAGGGGGCTTTGCTTAACATCTTGTCGGTTATGCCCGTCAACTTTTGGATAAAGGAGGAAAGTTCATTGGGATAAGATACAAGAGAAGAATATTTTTTTACTAATTTTAAACCCTCAAATTGCAGAAAGCCTAAATCTATGACTTGGTCATAACTAGGATCAGCGCCAGAAGTTTCCACATCTATGACGGCCCACTTTCCCAATCGATCAATAGGCGATGCTTGGTGCATAAGAATTCCTCAATTATTATAAGTTTGAGCATCTTTTTATCATAGACATAGCAAATAGAATATTGATGAAGCCTAATTTTTGCTTTAATGTGGATATTATTTTAAAGGGCCAATTCATGACAAGTGCTGTTGTTTTTCAAATTCAGTCAGTTATTATTTATACGTTGATGATTTTTGGAATTATTAAAAGGAAAAATCGAAAAATACATGTGCCCATAATGGCTTCAGTCATTATCTGGGACATTATTCTCATTCTTCAAATTGAACTTACCAGAAACGCAATTGCGAAAGCTTCTAAGGCCATGATAAACCCACTTTTGCTCAATATTCATGTTAGCTTTGCCGTATCAAGCGTTGTTTTTTATCTTTTACTTATTTTTACTGGTAGAAAACTACTTAAAGGTGAACATACAATAAAATCCAAACATCGTCTTTTTGGCTGGTGTGCATTTTTGCTAAGAAGTCTTACCCTTATCACTAGTTTTTTTGCGGTTGTTCAAAAGTAAAAGGATAAATATGGAATTTGAAAATGTTAAAAATTTAATTAAAGCAGGCATAAGTGATGCTTATGTTGAAGTACAGGATATGACTGGAACTGGAGATCATTTGGATCTTTTAATCATAAGTGATCAATTTAAAGGAAAGATGCTTCGTGCCCAACACCAGATGGTAATGGATCTTCTTAGAGAAAGCCTAAAAACTGATATTCACGCTGTCCAATTAAAAACCATGAATTTTGAAGATGCGCAAAAACGCGGAATCAAATTAAAATAAGAGTCAAAATTAAGGAGAAAATAATGAATAACCCTTTTCAAGTCGTTGGTGCTCAAGCCATAGAAGAATCAAATAAAAACCTTGATCTAAAATTAAGAATCGAAAACTTACTATCCTCCGCGCCTATCATTCTATTCATGAAAGGAACGGCCGATATGCCTCAATGCGGTTTTTCTGCCAACGTGGTTAGAATCCTCAACCAATTCAGTATCAACTACAACACTTTTAATATTCTTTCTGATTCTGATATCAGAGAAGGATTAAAGCAGTATTCCAATTGGCCAACTTATCCTCAATTGTATGTCAAAGGAGAACTTATTGGCGGAAATGACATCGTAACTGAATTACTAAATAGTGGAGAACTCGAAACACTTTTGAAACTTTAAAAATATAATGGTAAGGCGCTCAACTTAAAAAAGGGGCGCCAGATCCTTTTCGATGCTCATTATTAATTCCTCGAGATCAAAAGGCTTGGAGAAAAACTTCTTAGCACCTGCCTTCATTGCTTCATCCATGCTCACATCAGCTTGGCCTGAAACAAAAAAGAAAACTGGTGGATTTATTAATTTATTAACATACGAAAGTAAAAACATTCCATTGCCATTTGGCATTTTATAATCTGAAACGACCACTTGAACGGTATTGGATTCCAAAATTTTTATAGCGTCATTTCCACAAATCGCTGTAAGTGTATCATATCCAAAATAACGAAACTCTTCTTCCATGAGTTCAATAATATCCGGTTCATCATCAACGATCAGAACAGTTATATTCTTTTTCTTTGCTGTCATACAAAATCCAAAAAAATTATTAGAATTTCATCTAGATTATAGGCGAAAAGACCCAAATAATATTTTATTTTTCCTTAATATAGCACCCAGAATAACTACCACAAATAGCAAAAGCAGATAGTTAGGGATATTGAAGATGAAAAAAAGGATATAGCCAACTGCTCTTATCCCCGCCCGCAAAAGGTCGCTGTGGTAGATGAATTGTGCCATAGCAGGGGCCGAAAAATAATAGAGCTTGATAAAGAGTCGTCCTAAAAGATTTTGGGCCAAAACATGATCTCGGTAATGGCGAAAATAATTAATGACATAATGCTCTTCCCCAAAACCAGCGGTTAAGAGATAGCAAGCTTGCTTTTTCAATAATTCTTGAATTTCAGTTGGTGTCCCCGCTTGGGAAGTTGAAAGTGCCGTTGAAAATAAGAATTTATCCTCAAACCCGATAGAGATTTTATAGGGAGTCGAATTAGTGAGTCCACTGAGAGTAAACTCTCCGCTTTGATTGGTAGAAATATCCTTGTCAAGGATGGATCCGGCAGAAGCCGTGCCTAGAGGGGAATTAGTTAAGATAGGAGTCGTGGCATTGGTATATTGATAGACAATGACCTTTTTAAAAATGGCCGAATCCATGGTGGCGTTTGCACTAAAGTCACCAATTAAACGACCGTCCCCTTTCCTCAGTGCATTGAGTGAGACAATAAAAGAAGCGGCATCAAAAATACGATTAGACATTTGAGCTTCTAAAAAGACACCATTGCTATAATTGGCATTGCTTGGGACGATTTGACTTGAACCATCAATGGCAAGAGGCTCATCAGAAAGGAAAAAATATAGTAAAGGCTTATACAATACATTGGTAATAGAAGTTGGATCAAGTGCACCACTACCGGCATTACAAACTGTTGAAATATTATTAATGATCACTGACTTACAAATATCTCTAGGACTAAAAGAAAAACTTTGCGAACTATTTGTGACATTTGAGTACTTTGAAGTAGACCGAGCACTGACAAAATATTCCGATCCACTAGCTCCGCCTCGGACCGCCAAATAAATATATTTTTCAGTTGCACCAACCGTAAGCGATAGCGGTACGCTCACATAGTGAGAAGTAGAACTGATATCAAAGAGACTTGCCACTCCAGATAAACTTAAGGTCGAATAATTCAGATTAGATAAACTATTTTTTACTGGCAGGTAAACTCTTCCAGGGGCGGTTTCGGTTGCTCCGTCGCCACTTGGAGATTCGGCGGTAAGGCTAAATGTTTTATTAGTAAAGCCCGTTGCAACAAAATTAGTCAAATCGTTGTAGCGAACTTTATCAGTGGCAAATGTGACCGCAAGGCTTGCATGACAAAAAAGTAAAAATAAAATCTGGTAAATTTTCATTAAAAAAATTATCTCTTTTTTGTATTCTTCTCGTCAATTAATTATGACATTGATTTATCTTCTGACATTCACTATGTTAGTTTTATGAAAAAATTTCTTATCAATATCAACGGCGAACTTTTTGACGAAGAAACGGCTAAAATATCTGTTTTTGATCGTGGATTTCTCTACGCTGACTCTGTCTACGAAGCCACTCGCAGTTTTAATCGCAAAGTTTTTCGTCTTCCGTTACACCTGGAGAGACTTTTTGAATCGGCAAAAAAAATTGAACTAACTCCTTCCTACTCGCGACAGGAAATCAACGATCAAATACAAAAAACCGTTAAGCAATCCCCTTTTGAAAATATCTCAATCAGAATTGTTCTAACGAGAGGAACTAACCGTGACTTAGGGCTAGATCCAAGCCTTTGCTCAACAAACAATCTAATTATTATAACAAAAGAAATCGCAGACAATCCTAAATGGTGGTTAGAACAAGGTCTCAAAGTTGTTCTTTTTCAAAAAAATAATACCGAAACCGGCCCAATTGCCAAAACAGGTAATTATCAAGAAAACATGCTTGCTTTTAAGTTCTCTAAAGAGCACGGCGCCGACGATGCCCTCATGCTAAACCCCAAAGGCCAGTTATGTGAAGGTACAACTAGCAATGTCTGGATTATTAAAGATAATATTGTTAAAACACCTCCCCTTCACCTTGGAATTCTCGATGGACTAACTCGTCAGGCCCTCTTTGAGGTATGCCGCAGACATAGCATTCATTGCCACGAGACGGTGTTAACGCAGCAAGACTTATTAAATGCAGATGAAGTTTTCATTACGAGCACAACTCGCAACTTGGTTCCAATTACTACTATTGAAAATAAAGCTGTGGCCGATGGCTTGCCTGGAAGCCTAACTCTTAAACTCTTAGGGCTTTACCTCGAATTTGTCGCCAAAGAATATTAAACGATCCCCCTAACTTTAAATTGACATAACCCTTTGCTTTAAGTATTACTTACGGACGTATTTTATTAAATGACATGCTTTTTTAAGCTAATTTTGAATATTGTTAATTATTTAGGGGATTTATTTCATGGCACGAAGTACTACAGGTAGAAGCCGTTTTAAGATTCAAAGAAGTCTTGGTATTGAACTTCCAGGCTTGGGAAAAGCTGGAGCTCTAGAAAGAAGACCTTACGGTCCAGGACAACACGGAAATAAAAGAAAAAAAGTTTCTGACTTTGCTGTTCGTATGAAAGAAAAGCAAAAACTTAGATATCACTACGGACTCCGCGAAGGTCAATTAGTTAATTACGTAAAGAAAGCAAAGAAAGACAAGTCTCGTGCTTGGATGGAAACGTTGCTTATTACTCTTGAAAGAAGATTGGCAAACGTCATATTCCGTCTTAATTGGGCCCCATCTATGCTTGCTGCAAACCAAATGGTTTCACATGGGCACGTTTTAGTTAATGGCAAAAAAATCAATGTTGCGGGATTAACAATTCAAAAAGGTGATGTCATCACTTTAACTGACAAAGGCTTCAATTCCCTTAATTTTACTCAAGCTCAAGCAACTCCAAGACTTCCTTCTGTGCCTGCTTGTTTCACATTTGAAGGCAAAACTGCAAAGGTTGTTGATCTTCCTCTTCCAAGCGACATTCCTTTTGAATATGAAGGACAGCTCGTAACAGAATATTACTGGAAAGTTAAATAATCTAAAAATTAAATGTATTAAAGAAATTAAAGCCCTCGAATGAGGGCTTTTTTTTATTTCCTCAATTCCGAGGATGAAATATTCATGTAGGGATGTTCATCAAGATAATGCACCTCAAGATTAGGATTTATTGCTAAAAGCTTTTTTTCAATAACAAGATAATCTTTTTTAGTGAATTTTCTCGGCACTACATAAAGCTTCGATAGCGCGCTTACTAGTTTTTCAATTTCAACCCAAGTTAAAAGCGAAAGATAAGAATCATCTCCCATTAATAAATTTACCTCTTTTACTTTTACTCTAGGTAACCATGATGAAGTAGGATTTCCATTCTTCAATGCCATAAATCCTGGATAAAGAGAATATGGAGTATCTTTCAACTCTTCTGCCAATTCCATAAATTGGTCAAATACATTTTCATTTGAAATAATTGGTTTAAAAGGATTGCGATCAGGTACAATTAAAATATTTTTTTCCGGACAAAGTTTTAAACATGCGAAGTGCCCCTTGTGGAATGGATTAAAACTACCTCCAAAGAAAGTGACACTTTCCTTGATCGGCGCTTTTAAAAATAATTTAGGCAATTCAAGCTGAGAATGAGAGCCATCGCTATTGGGCATAAATTCAAAGCAGTTGGCAATTTTAAGAATTTTTTCAACTTGATCATTCATAATCTCGATCCATTACCGTTTTTCGACCTTCTGATTTTGCCTTATTGATAGCTCTATCGGTTAATTTTCTCACTTGATGAGATAGAGCTTCCATTACGTTGGCCGATGTATTCATATCGTATTTTTCTTTTATATATTGCTTGAGTTTTGAAGCGACAATGAGAATTTCTGTTTCGTGTTCATCAACCAGCGAGGCAGCTCTGGAAGATTGAACCATAATTCTTCGAGGAGTATTTTCACTTTGATTTTCAGTTATAATTTCCTCTCTTCGTGGAGAGCGATTTTCCTCGGCCCATGAGCTCTTGTGATTCATTACTGGATTATGTAAGTTCCAGCAATCGACAGAACAAAAAACAAGTTTTTTGCAAGTGCTTACGTTACAAGCTTGGTAGATAGAATTAAATCCTATTTCTTTTTTACAAGAACCACATTTGCGCCAATAATTTTGATGTCCTTCCACTTTTATGCTCCCCCGACTTGATGTATAATAATTTTAACATGAAATTTGAAACCACATATAAAAACATCCATTTTAAAATTAGTCTTGAGTTAGTTGAAATAAAGGATATATCCCAGTTACTGGGAGATAAATTTAGCCGTATTCCCAACCAAACAATGATTGAATTAAAAAAAGGAAACCTCTGCGCTTACAACCTAATCGTTGAATCTAGCATGAATGGAGAAATGAGAATTCACTACTGGAGCAATATTTTACTGGACAATAAAATCGAAAATCTTCAAGAAGAATTGTCAAACTACTTAGATGATGAAGAAATATTGGATGAGATTACTGATCAGTGGAATATTGAGGGTGACGATACTGGCCCAGGTTGGAAAAAATGAAAAAAAAAGCCCGCATTCAATGCGGGCTTTTTGTATTACATACAATTGCTTTGATTGACGATAATTCTTTCAAGATAAGATATATCCCCATGGAAGTCTGCGGATTGATCAGCTGATCCAGAAGTATTAATAGAAAGGCTGACGTTCTTATCAGTTTGACGATCAAAAAATCTAAGCCAATGAGACCCAAAAACAGTTTGGTATTGGATTGTGCAAACTGTGCCGTTAGGTGTTGGGTTACAAATTTGTACTGGTCTTTGGTAAGTACAAGACTCATACATATCTTTAACAGGCGATTCAGTTACTTTTGTTGTCACTAGACCTTTCAGATCCACTGGCTGACCAGAAACATTTGCAGGAATGGTAAATTCTCCGTTTTGCGGAATATTTCCGTTGTGATTAAAAATAAATTTTTCGTTAGAATCCTTATTAAGCCTAAGGGTCATCTTATTGCCTGAATTGGCCTGAATATCGGCGTTATAAGTTCCTACTTTTAAAGTATGAACATCGCCACGAATGGAAGTTAATTTGAGTTCCTTAGTGATATTTAATTGACCTTCAATTCTGTCACAGCCCATTAGGACTAAAGACATAAGCACTAATGACAATAAAATTTTCATGGATGTATCCTCCGTGTATTAGCAGACTATTTCGATTAGAATAACTTATCAAAATCTGTTGAGCAACGAATCCCTATAAAAGTAAGATTTTTAAAATTCAAGTTAGAAATCAGGGGCCATATTGATCCCATTTTCAACTGCGACTGGAGCTAAGCTTTTTTTTCTCTCGATAGAATTCAATAACACCTGGTATTGTTGAAATTATGACAATAGCGAGCATCACGAATTTAAAATTTTCTTTAATGACAGGAAGATTCCCGAAAAAATAACCTAAAGGAATGAAAGATAAAATCCAAAGGCTAGCTCCCAATATGTTAAAGAGCATAAATTTTCTATAGGTCATTTTGCCTATACCTGCGACGAATGGCGCAAAACTGCGAACAATGGGAATAAAACGGGCCAAAATAATTGTTTTCGCCCCATAGGATTCATAAAATTCATGAGCTTTTTTAAGATGATTTTTATTAAAAAATCGACTTTGCTCTTTGTCGAATACAACTGGTCCAAAAAATTTGCCTACAGCATAGTTGACCGAGTCTCCCAGAATAGCAGCAATAATTAATGTTATGCTTATAGAAGCAAAATCAAATGAACCTCTGGCCGCAAAAGCACCAATGGCAAACAGTAATGAATCTCCGGGCAAAAAAGGCATAACGATAAAGCCAGTCTCTATAAAAATAATGAGAAATAAAATGAGGTAAGTCCAAGTGTGATAGTTTCGAATCATAAAATCCAAATGAACTTCGATATGCAGAAGATAATCTAAAACGGTATGAAGTAATTCCATATCAACTCACTTTTAATTTTTTAGAAAATTGTAATCTAGGTTAAGAAATAATTGAAGTTAAATATCAGCGTCTCAGCAACTCCCACGAAGCCCTCATAAGGCTTTCACGATCATCGGGATGAGCGATATTGACTAATTCAAATGCTCTTTCTTCGAGAGATTTTCCATAAAGGTAAGCTATGCCATATTCTGTGACAATATAATGAACATGCGCCCTAGTCGTCACAACACCTGCTCCGGGTTTGAGTTGGGCCACAATTCTAGATAGTCCTTTTTTAGTTCGAGATGAAAGAGCAATAATTGGCTTACCCCCTTTAGATAAAGCTGCCCCTCGAATAAAATCCATCTGACCGCCAACTCCTGAATAAATTTGACTACCAATGGAATCAGCACAAACTTGGCCGGTTAAATCAACCTCCATGGCGCCATTAATCGCCACAACTTTAGGATTTTGAGCAATAACATGAGTATCGTTAGTGTATGAACAATCCAAAAGTAAAACTTCCGGATTATCGTGAATAAAATCATAAACTTTCTTAGAACCAATCACGAAACTTGCAACAATTTTTCCAGGATGTTTTATTTTATATTTACCAGTAATGGAACCTGCATGATGAAGATCAATAACTCCATCAGTAAACATTTCTGAATGAATTCCCAAGTGCTGATGGCCCGTAAGATGAGATAGCACATTATTGGGAATACCACCTATACCAAGTTGAAGAGTAGAACCATCCTCGATGAGTGAGGCTATATTTTTTCCAATTAATTTTTCTTCCACGCTTGCTTCATGGCTTTCAATAACGGGTAAAGGCTCATCAATTTCGATATATGCGCTAATCTGAGAAAAGTGAATTTGAGAGTCTCCAAACGTTCTGGGCATTTGCTTATTGATCTGAGCAATCACCGTCCGCGCGGTTCGAACTGCTGAAACAGAAATATCAACAGAAGGTCCCAGACTACACATGCCATGAGCATCGGGTGGTGAAAGTTGCACAATCGCAACATCTAATTGAATAGTTTTACTATAAAAAAGTAGTGGGACTTCACTCAAAAAAATGGGAACATAGTGCGAACCAAGATTGTGGCAAGATTTTCTCATATTGGCACCGTTAAAAAAATTGTACACATAAAAACTTTCTTTAAATTTTTCAGATGCATACTCACAATCGGCTTCTGTATGGATCTGATAAATTTTGACATTTTTTAATTCGTCAGCTTTAGACACAAGTAATTTAATTAAATGAGCTGGAGCTGAAACTCCAGAATGGATAAATATTTTTGAATCAGATTTAAAGTATTGAGAACATTTTTCAAGGGAATTCGTAAACTGAGACATCATCTAAAACCTACTCTTTCATTACCGAATTTAATCTTTCCATTGCCATTGAATCACAAAAAACAACATAAGTAGTTTCGAAGAATAAATTTTCAGTTATAATCATAAAAAAAAATTAATAATTGAGGAGAATCTTTATGCGGAAAATGTTTTTACTATCTTTGGTATTAGTTTATTCAATTTCATCTTTGGCACATTGTCCGAACAACTTCAAATATGAACATGTCTGTTTTATGCTCGATCAAAACCTACTCTATATTTATGATCATAAGGGAGAGCACAATGGTCCATACAAAGACTTATCAAAATATAAAATTACCAATATGACTTTTAATGGAAATCAACTTTCATTCAAAAGAATTGCTCGTGGTGTATTTAAACTAGAAAATAAGGAAAACCTAAAAAAGATTGAAGTTGAAATGAGTAATGACAAAATGAAAACTGTTTTAAACGTTTATGGGGAATAAAAAAAGCCACTAAGTTCAAGTGGCTTTTTCGTTTTATTATTTTCTTTGGTTCGAACCATTTGGATCGCTGTTTTCTTTGTCACCATAAAGCTTACCATCGACGATGGTAAATCCGTCCGGGTGACCACCATGAGGATCAAAATGGGTCCAGTGGACCATACCTTGACCAATTTTTTTGAACTCCCCACATACTGAAACTGACTTGCCTTCAGTTAAAGGAACTCTTCCAAAATCTAAATTACTTACAATTAAAAGTGTGATGTCACTGCTTACTTTGATGGAGTATTTTTGATGAGGCAATCCGTTGTGATCTTCTGGTAAAATTTTATCAACGACTCCAGTAACAAAAACTTGCGGTCGGTTTGCGTTTGATCTCATCACAATCTTAAGTGAATCAACACTACTCTTTAGAACTGTACCACGAAGATCTTTACAATCTGGAACATTTTCTAAACTACCGGCAGAAGTTGAAAAGCTGTAGATGACCAGAAGAGTAAGCGTGATTAATTTCATAAAGCCTCACTAATAGTTAATATAAGGCAAGCTAACATCTGGTTTGAAGCTTTGTCTACATTTCTTTTTCATTAAATATTAGCTTTCGGGCCCCATAAAGAGGCTTGGTGCCTAAATCTAAATAAGCATTATAGCGAAGAGTGACGGGCTTCATGTCTCCGAGTTCTTCTGGCGCAATGATCTTGAGATAGGCTTCCCGCTTGATTGGAAATGCCGTAATAATCTCCTCGTGATGTTCTTTAGGGCTTAAAACTGTATAAATTAAAAGATACTCGTTTTCCTCTAGAGATTTTTTTCGAGGCAAAGAGATTAAGGTAGTTTTCAATGTTAAATGCTCATGGGACTCGAGTTCCTCAGTTAAAATCGTTTTAGAAATCAAAGAGTAATTAAACTTTTTAACTTCCGATGAAACATTGGATAAAGTTGCAAGCTTAGCCTTTTGTTTAGGTAATTCAAGTGCCAATTGACCTAAAAAATAAGTAATATTGGAAAGCATGCCACCTTCAATTGTTTCTGGAGAGAGTGAGTTCTTCGGAAAATTAAAACCATAATTTAGGGTAGGTGCAATCCATCTTTGGCGTTTGTAGCCATAAGGTGTAAGAAGAGTACTAAATAAATATCCATAGGTATGAGTGATACCAGCATGAACAATTTTATTGTCATTTTTTATACCAAACTTTGATTGCAATTCACCGATTATAGCGTCAGAAATAATTTGTTTTTTAGCACCAGAATCAAAATTTAAACTTCTCCCCCAAAATGATAAAAGTTCTTGGTCTTGAGAATCAGCGACTATCTGATTATAGCAATGCAGATTATTTGCTTTTAACACTTCCAAGATTGATACTTTGTTAATTTCAGAATTTTTTACCAAATCAACCCAAAATTGATCCTTGCTCATATCGCTCGATGTCTGGCTGACATGTGAACATGAGCTAAGAAAAAAAAGAAAGCCACAAAAGTAAAAATTGATTTTGATGAACAAGTTCATATAGATATTAACCTTTTCTATAGATGAATAATTAAACAATTACATTTAAGTACCTAGGTCTTAAAAATTAGTCAATAGATGGACTTTAAGTTCGATTCACAATACTATTATTAAAAAAAATAAAGTTGGGTTCCTATGAAACATCATGAACACAGGCACGATAATCATCACAGCCATCACAGTCATCACAGTCACCACAGTCATCATCATGCCCCTAAAAATTACAATCTTGTTTTTCTAATTGGAATTATTTTAAATATTTCTTTTGTAATCATTGAGGGAGTTTTTGGAATTTTCTCTCACTCTCTTGCCCTCCTGGCTGATGCCGGTCACAATTTAAGTGATGTTGCTGGCCTTCTCATTGCATGGGGCGCATTTTGGCTATCAACAAAAAAACCCACAAAACATTTTACTTATGGGCTTAGGAAATCCTCTATCCTATCAGCTCTTTTTAATTCAATTCTATTATTGATCGCAGTTGGTATTATTATCTGGGAAGCTCTACACCGATTGAAAAGTCCTACCGGCATCAATTCAGAAATCGTCATGACCGTTGCAGGAATTGGAATTATAATTAATGGATTAACCGCTTTGCTCTTTTTCAAAGACAAGGATCACGATATAAATATTCGAGGAGCCTATCTTCACATGGCAGCTGATGCATTGATTTCTTTGGGAGTAGTAGTCTCAGGAGTCATCATTCATTACACCGCCTGGAGCTGGCTTGACCCCATAATGAGTCTTGTGATTTCAATAATTATTATTTGGGGAACCTGGTCTTTACTTAAGGATTCAATTAGACTTTCGCTCGATGCAGTTCCAGATCATATTTCTCCCCATGATGTAAAAAATTATTTAGAAAATATTGAGGGAGTAGCCGAGGTTCATGATCTTCATATCTGGGCGATGAGCACTAGTGATAATGCTCTGACCGCTCATCTCACTATTTTTAAAAATCAAATAGAAAATAAATTTATAAGCGAAATATCTTCAACATTAAAAAAATCTTTCGGAATTCACCACACGACGATTCAGTTAGAATTTTATGATGAGACATATCACTGTGAACTTAAATCTGATGATGTGATTTAAAAAAATTATACAATAAAAATAAAATTTTCTTTTTTTAAATTTTAATATTTAATTCCCTCTATTCAATCCGATGGAGGGAAAATGAAAAAAATTGTTGTGTGTACTGATTTAAATCAAGAAAGTATTGATGCTTTAAAAAAATTGAAAAGCGTTATTGATCTCAAGCATACCCATGTTGACTTCATTCATGTTTTTGAGATTAGAATGTATAATGCAGATCTGGTACCAGTTATTTATCCGACAGAAGATCTTTATCCATCAATTGAAAAAAGCGCACTCGGCATTTTAAATAACCTCTCCAATGATCTAGGACTTCGAGTAGAGCAATCAACTCAACATTGCTTTTTTTCTTATTCCAGAGAGGAAAGAATTAAATCTTTTCTTGAGCAAACTCATTGTGACTTGGTGGTAGTCGCCACTCGAGGCAAACACGGAATCGCAGGTTTTTTTTCTAGTTCATTGGCCGATTTTCTTTGCAAGTATTCTCCTTGCTCAGTTTTGGTGCTTAGGCCCTAACCTCAAAGACTGCCCCTATCAGCTGGCATAATCATCTGACTTCCCTTGCGCGTTTCAAGGACTTTCGAGCTAGGTTTGACCCGTATAGGTATTGATAGTAAAATTTATTTATGGAAATTGCCGTAATTGATCAAGGTCCGGAGCTCTTTTGGTTTGTGAGTAATGCACTCATCAACGACGAACAATTAAAATTAAAACACATTAAAGACGCCACCATTGGGGAAAAAAGTATTCTTCACACTTTACCTCAAATCGTTATAGTCAATGGCGATGACGGAGATTTAGATCCGATTAAATTTATAACGAGAATGCGAAATCACGTTTTTGCTAGAAATATATTATTCATTGTAGTGACTGCTAATTTAACCGTTGAATTTAAAAAAAATCTTATGTTTGCTGGTGCCGGGCAAGTTTTCTACAGAGGTAAGGGTTTTAATCCATCACCTACTTTTTTTGCAAGTATGGTCAAGTGGTTTCTGACTTATAAAGCTCCAGACCCTGCCGTATTTGAATTTAAGCCAACAACTTTTACTTCCAGTGAAGCCGAACTTACGACATTTGGTAGAGTCGGTTGGATTTCTTCTACTCACGTTCTTGTTGAATCAAATATTGATCTTAACCCTGGACAAACTATTCAATGCAAAAATTCACTTTTAGAAGAACTCGAAATCAAAAATGCCACTTTGGTTTGTGAAGAAAAAAATAAAATTGGAAGATATTATCAATATGCAAATAGCCTACTTTGTAAAATAGTTTCAAAGGAGCCAGCTAAAGATAAGAAAAATCTTGAAAACTGGATTGCTAATAACCGAGATATTTCAAAAGACAAGCTAATAAAAATTGTCTATTTTGAATCTGACCCTGAATACCGGGAAGTCATCAAAGGCATTATTAAATTTGATAAACACTACTGCGCAAGAGGTTTTGCAAGTCTTGAGGGGCTTCAAGAGATTCTAGACTACCAAATTCCTCACTTAGTTCTAGTGAATCGCTCCATCATATTGGCCGACAAAGCTAAGTTTGAAGCCATGAAAGCGTTTGTTAAGAATAACTTTTGCTATTGTGTAACCTATGCAAATCCTAAACTTACCAATGAGGAAGCCCCTCCTCCGCCACTGGCCGACTTTGAGAAAGATTATGATTTTGCAGTTCATTCCCCCGGATTTATCGAACTTCCCTTACTTGAATCCATGGTTCAAAAATTGCAACTAAAACTAAACGATAAACTAAAGGCAGATGAGAATAAAATTTATTTCGGCAAGCATTCTGCTTATTCTCGGATAAATTTTATCTCCCCATGTCAAATCAAAGAAATTGCCATTTCAGGTGCATCAATGTCTTTGCCGTTTGCCCTTAGTAATTTCTGTGCTTGTGAAATATCTAGTCCCACTTTCATTAAGGCCAATCTTGGTAGAAGCCAATTCTTTAGAAATTTTTCCTCCAAGGCAGGTGAAGATAGTTCATCAATTTACCATCGAATTATTTTTATGGGCCAAAATGTGAAAGATAACGCCAGTGTAAAGGAAACAATTCGCTCTATTGGTGAAATTGGTTTTGAAGAATGGCTATTAAAGGGAACCTCTGACAAAGTTTAGTTTCGTTATTTAATGTAAATTTAACTCATAATTTAATGAAATCCCAAACATTCTCAAAAAGAATTTTTAAGAATAATATTTTTAGTCCATTCTCTTCAGGTCATTACCAAGACATAAAATGGAGGATAAAATGCATGACAACCCAGAAAATAATCCTACTGACGTATCGAGCGACAAATCAAAAATAGAAAAATTAGACCGAGAAAAGCACATTAAGCAATTAAGAGAGAGTGAATTTACAAAAAGGCTATCCAGGGAAAAAGACATCAAGAATGAAAGACGAAGGCACAAAAACATTGGCCATTAACCGAGTCAAGTGATCGGAGATCGGCTTTTTGGCCCCATGAAAGACAATAGTAACTTGACACAAGATCTACAATCATATTTGCTTATAGTTGATAGGATATCTTGTTACTAGGTTTCTCAGGAGAGAGGGACGAATCATGATAAAACAATATTACATAGTCATAGTTGCGTGCTTATTTATTATAAGCAACAGTGTAACTTATGCCAAAGTTGAAGCCACCCTTGGCGACGTTAAAATTGAAGAAAATCAAAATTTACCTGGCTTTGTTCCTCAAACTTCAACTACTGAAATCCTACTATCCAGAAATCAGTATGTAATCTCTTATGATCGCATTCGTCGCTCCCCTATTTGGGTTGCTTGGAAAATTGAGGCTCAAAATCTTGGGTCTTCCGGAAGATCTAATAACTTTAATCAAGATTCAGAATTAGAAACCTATCTTTCACAAGTCTCGCCGACATTTCATGCAGTAAATTTTGATGAATACCATGGAAGCTGTTTTGATAGAGGTCACCAAATCCCTTCAGGAGACAGAACTGACCGCCCCGAAAATAACGAAAAAACCTTTTTAATGAGCAATATGATTCCGCAGACTGCCTATTTAAATCGTGGTGCATGGGCACATCTTGAAGGCTATGCTCGAGATTTAGTTAAGCAGCAAAACAAGAAAATCTTTGTAATCGCCGGCCCCATCTATGACCAAGACTTTGGTCTTATCGGTCCAAATAAAGACATACCTGTGCCATCAAAAAATTTTAAGATTATCTTTATTCTTGATCAAAACCAAAATGCATCAGACATAAATAAGGCGACTCCTACAATTTCAGTTGTTATGCCTAATCTTTTAAAAAATGGTGATCGCCCGATGGATAATCCTGATCAATTGTGTAACCCAACACATAATATAGTAGAAACAGATCCCAATGATTGGGAAAAATTTAAAACGACAACTCAAGAAATAGAAAAAATTTCAGGAATTACCTTACCCTACATTCACTAAATCATTTTATCATTATCTGAAATTGAAATTTTTTTCTTTTTGAATAAAGTTTTTGCTTTTGCGATTTCTTTGCGATTGCGATCTTTTGCTCTTCGATAAACTTTATCAATTTTATGAGATATCAAATCAATATGTTCTCGTAAATCCTCAAGCTCGCTTTGATCCACTTTACATTTTTTTAATTTGTTGTTTCCTGTTTTCTTAGTGATTTCTTTCACGTTGACTCCTGAAAAGTTAAGGAAAAAACTTTTTCAAAAAATTAATTGATTTAAAAATACATAAAAATGTTTTTATCCAAAATAATAACTATGACTTCATTGGGGAGAATTGACTCGTTTCTTTTATCTATAGATCTTTAACCCATAGATAAAAGAAAAAAGATTCATAAATAATACGGCGACCATATTGCAAAACTGAAATCCAAGTAGATCAAAATTAAATTGAGCTACCAAGGAGAATTTAATGAAGGTTTGGATATTGTCATTATTTTTTTTGATCGAAATATTTTCTTACGAAGTACGATACTCATTCCCCAGAAATATAAGAGTGATCGAATTGAAATCATTTAGAATTTGGCCTTTAAATTGCAAAAAATATTTGGGATGTATTAGCTTTTATAGGAGGTAATTATGCAAGTAAAACAATGTATGACAAAAAAAGTAACTGTTGGTAATCCAAATATGACTTTATCTGAAGTCGCTCAAAAAATGCGCGATGGGGATTTTGGAATTCTTCCAATTGAGGAAAATGACAAATTAGTCGGCATGATTACCGATAGAGACATAGCCGTAAGGGCCGTAGCTGCCGGTAAAGAGCCTGCCTTGACTAAAGTTCGAGAAGTGATGACTGAGAAAGTGCTTTACTGTTTTGAAGATCAAACCCTTGATCAAGTGGCCCAAAAGTTAGGTGAATGCAAAGTCTTGAGATTTCCTGTTCTCAATAGACAAAAGCGTCTTGTAGGAATTTTATCGTTAAATGATCTAGCAAAATCTCAAGTTAATCCTAAGCAGTTGGAGAAAACGATGTGTTGCATCTCTAGCTCAACCAACAAAAAAGAAGGTGCATCGGTACAGGTTTAGCTATCAACATTCATTCTTGAATAAAGACGAGGCTTATCATGCTGCTATAGAGTTCTTCGCTGCTAAGCCAGATATGACCTTCATGGCACTCAAGCTTTGGATCATAGGAGTTGCAATTGGTGCCATGACTATTTCTTATTAGGAATTCGCAAGTTTGGTTGAGTGAGTTCCATCTTCTGCCCACCAAGCTTGAAGTATGCAGTTCTGAAATTTTTCGTCCTTCATTGCGGTGATTAACAAGAATTCTTGAGTCGTAGTCAACTCCGATGACTCGACCTAAACTTAGTTGCTCTGAAATAGTTTTAAAAATATTTTTATTTCTAAAAACCATCTTGATCGAAGGTTCATTGGCAATTGTTACCCTGTCGTTGTGACAAGCCTGGAGACGCAACTGTGAAAAGACATCCATCATTTTTTTATTTTTTAAAATATTTAAAAATGTCACTTTGTCGATATTTTTAAACTTATAAAAAAATGGGAGTGACTCTTCAGTTAAAAGTGATCTCGTTATATGGAGATCAGAGATTTCCCGCATGGCATTTATCATCGGAACACTTGTCTCAATGCCATTTTGTACTTTGATCCATCTCTCAGATGGAAAAACACTTTCGGGACAATATCCATCTTTTATCGTTTGCTGAAGTGCAATTTTATTGAAGCCTGTTTCGAATGGAATTTTCTCGTTTTCCTCGCGCTTATGAGCATTCTGTAATCGCAACTTGAACCATCTCATCACGCGGGCCAAGCTTGTCTCATTGTAATTTAGAGCAATGTCTGCTGCCGAGATCGGGCTTTTAATTTCATAAGTATAAGCCAACATATCTGCGGCGGTAAAAGCGTAGCACCATGAAATTGCACCTTGGTCCCGAACTCTACCCAGTGTGGAATTGCGAAGGTCAATGTTCGTACAATCTTTTTCTTCGAAAGATTCAAACGCCAGCGCCAAAGTTGGAAATAATAGAAGAAGTAATAACTTTTTCATTATTTTAAAGTACATCCAAATTCAGGGTGATTTGTATCAAATTCAACTTCTGCCGTTTCTGAATTATGTAAGCCTACATTTCTGGCCAACCAAGTGGGGCGAGCTGAAAGTAAGTATTTTCCTGAGTCTGACAAATCTTCATTAACGTCAAGCTTAGTTAATTGTCTGGCCAGTGGAATATTGCTTCGATCAATGCACGTTTTAAGATCAATGTGGCTTATGTAGTGACATGAACAGATTGTCTTTGCGACAGCTGCTTGAATGATATTTTCTTGAAGACTAGTTTTAAGTGTCTTAATCAAATTAGCAAGTCCAATCTTGTTTGATTTAGGTGCTGGAATTTCTTTTCCAATTGGATATTTTGGATCATGGAAACAAGAAATCGCTCTTGAGACAAATTCATCAACTTTAGATGTATACTCTTTGTCATAACCAGTTCTAGTAATGACCATGTTTTGAGAAGGAAGAATAATAATTAATTGACCATAGTGTCCACGAGCGTAGATCATATCATCAGGAGATGCTGGATAAGGTTTTCCGAAGCCTGCTTTTACGGCTTTGTTGAGCCAAATAGAGCCTCCATAAACCCCATCAAATGTAATATCATTGATTACCGTTCCATTCGAAAGATATCCAGGTGAAACTTGCTTAGTTTTATTGATCCAATCTTGACTAAGAATTTCTTTTCCATTCCACATTCCATTTTTTAAATAAAGATAACCAATCTTCGCCATATCTCTTGGCGTGGCATAGACTGAAGAGCCTCCGTAAAAAATACCTAGGTGATCTCGTTCAAAAATGACATTTTTCATTCCAAGTGGGTTAAATAAATTGCGCCATGGCATAGTTTCATAATCTTCGCCATAAACTTTTTGCAACACCGCCATCGTAAGAACTGGAGTTCCGGTACTATAATTGAATTTAAAACCAGGGCCTTCAGCAATGATGTCTTTTGATGCAGAATAATGGGCCGTATCTTTGTAGCCTGTACCATAAAGCATGTTGATCACAGGACTCTGTTTGACATCTCCACTGTAGTATTCATTCCAAACAAAACCAGCATCAAAATAAAAAAGATTTTTCATTTTAATTTGACTATAAATTTTTCGATTAAGTGGATCAGGATAAAATTCGTCCAATCCACTATCCAGGGATAGTCTTCCATCTCTTACTGCTGTGCCTAAAAGCGCACCAGTAATAGTCTTAGAAACAGACCACAAAACATGTGGTGTGGTGGCCGAATATTTTGAATCATAAAACTCATATTGAATCTGGCCATCTTTGACCACAACCAATCCTTCAGTTAAAAACTTTTTAGAATTAGTTGAAAACTTTTTAAACTCTTCGCATTCGATAGAATTTAAGCGCTGATTCTCATGGGGTGCAACTCTCCAATCAGGTACAGGCCATAAAGTAGTACTGGCGTTTAAGATCGCGCTATAAAAGCAAGCAATCACCATAAATAAAAGCACTTCTTTTTCAAATTTTTTCATATATCTATCCTTAAAAATGAATAAGAAACGCTACCTTAACTAAAGTTGGAGTTCAATTTTGGTGGATATTATCAATTTTCTGATTTTGAGAGATTCTCTTTAAATTTTTTTATTATTTTGGTTAGTTAGCGAATTTAGTTCAGTCTTTAGTTATAAAAATAAGCCGAATCGAAATTCGGCGGTAATTTTTTATTATATTTTGGGGCCTGAAAATCTTGAACTGGTATCGAAATGACTACAGAAAATCAAGGCTGAGATTTGATGATATAAATTTTGTAACTGCTGCGAGTAAGTCCAGAAGCATCAGTAGCGGAAATCGTGGTCTCGCCTTCTGACATTGCACTTAAAACTCCCGACAATGAGTCAATTGAAGCGACCATACTATTTGTGGAGCTAAAACTAAAAGGAGCTTTCCCATAGACGGCTTCAAATTGGATTTTTTCTCCAACATGAAAACTGCCTGCAAAAGGTGAAATAAACATTTTTTTAGTCTTTACTAAATCAATCGCATTAAAAGCATTAATACGACAATCACAAGCAGTGTCAATGTTGACTTTGTCACTTGTTGCTTGCAATAACGAACGAAGCTCCATGGGGTTTAAGTTGGCATCCTGGGCCTTTACCAAAGCAACCAAGCCTGCAACTAAAGGCGCGGCCATGGATGTGCCCGAAATACTTCCATAGCGACTGCCCGGAATAGTGCTTAATATCTCATCTCCCGGGGCCGCGATATTTACTTTGTTGTGGCCAAAGTTTGACCAAGAGGGCCTTGAATCCATTTTATCAGAGGCAGCTACTGAGATAGTGTTACTCAAATTCGCATTTGCCGGATAAACTTCAAATGTATCGTTATTTTTACCGTCATTGGATGCCGCTGAAACAAAAACAATTCCTGCTTTTTCTGCACGCGCAATAGCTTCAATAAGTGGTCTAGCATCAGCTCTGGACATTTCGCCCCCCCAGCTGGCAGAAATAACATCAACTTTTTTTTCAATCGCAAAATCAATGGCACGAATGGCATTAGAAATTTCGCCACCATCTTCGTCAATAAAACGAAGAGGAAGAATTGAAACCTCCGGAGATATCCCGATGGTACCGCCTTCGACTAATCCTGTGGCACCGACAATCCCTGAGCAGTGAGTTCCATGACCGGGAAAGCCGTATGAAACTACATCCATTGGATTTTCATTATTATGAATGAAATCGTAGCCTTTTATCATGTTGGGCGCCAAGCTCACGTGCTTGTAATCCGCACCAGTATCTATCACTGCAACGATCACTTTGCGAGATCCTTTATTTCCAGCTAGCAGCCAAGCTTTCTCGGCTTTTATTTTAGATAAGGCCCATTGCTCTTTTAGTTTGGATATATCCAAAAAAGCATTAAGGGCAAATACTTTTGAATCAGGAACAACGTATTCCACATTTGGTTGAGTCAACAATTGATTTAATTCAAACTTTGAGTTTGATTCATCAATTTCAATCTTGATTAATTGTCCAGGAGGATGAGTCGATAAAACTTTGAGATGTGGGCTTTTTAAATTTAAAGGAAAAAAAGAATTGCGATATTTTAATAAATATTCAGAAGCTTGAGTCAATTGACTAATGGATATGAGGCCAAAAATTACAGCACATTTTAGTATGGTCGCTAGGATTTTTGAAAGCATTAATAACTCCTGCAAAATTTCTTCTCAATATCTTATTTCAGAGTAAAATCATTAGGCAATAAAATTCATTTGCTTTGCCAGAGCATCGCATAATGTTAACGAATAATTTCTAGTAGTTTATCAAAACGAATATCTGGCATTTCTACTTTCGATACTGGAGCATTAGGAAGTGTGGCCACATCGTAATCAGTGCGTATAGTGTTGTCGCGATCAATACGGTTGCGCAATCCCTGCTCGGCCAAATACCAGCTTATCTTATTTCGATCGAGTCCACAGGAACTGACATTGGTGATTCCCCATCTAAGGGCCGCACAGTGATAAGGATCAAATGAAATCGCAAATAAGTTAAGGTGAACAAAATCTAAATCAATGCTAGTTCGATCAGTGACATTAATTGTACAAGCTTTAGAACGTGCCAAGTAAATTTCTCTAAGGTCCTTAATCAAGTCTCTTCCCTTATAATCAAGATTGGGAATTTTAAAATGATAGCTGCTTATCACCTTTTGTAGAAAAGCTTTTATTTCTCTAAAACTTGCTTTTAATCGGGCATCTCTGGCCGGAGTTGCATAGGCTTCCCATTCACCATCAGCACCATATATATTTTCAGGAAGAGTATAAGGGTGAAGATTGTTTTGAATACCGGTCTTTATCGCAATATTGACTGCATCTTCACGATATTTAAGGTCCTGACATAATTCATTTAGCGTATCATTAAATTCATTGAGAGGTTTGTAAATAATTACTCCATCGGCCATGGAGGCGCGCACGAATTCATAAAAAGTCATTTTGATTCCATTGAAGATGAAAGGACCTTTTTGAAATTGAATAAGAGAATAAGTTTTAAGTTCTGCATTTTTTGTCGGAAAAACTTCATCATTTACCAACGTGATTGGTCTAAAATTTGAAAATCCGCCACCGATTTGTACTCTGGATCGGGAGAATTTTTCTCCGTAGGTAATTGCACTAACACTATTGTCGGGATGAGCATCTATCAAAAGTATCTTACCGTTTGGAGTAATGTCATAAACCACGGCGACGTGACCATTTGGATCATAAACCATGGTGCCGGGAACAATTGCCTTGCGGTTAATGTCCACTGGATATGAGTCTCTAAAAAGACTTGAAGAGTCGCTTTTGGAAGCATCTGTTCTGAAAGTTGCACTTGATATGGTATCAGATAAGTTTTGCAAAACATTATTTATATTGTCTCCGTTATATACACGTCGTTTTTGGGTGATGATGTTTCCAAAACGACTGTAGCGAATATCGGATTTTTGATCACTAAAGCTATTAGCCTCAACCAAATCTGTAGTATAAGCAAACGGTAAATCATTCATCCAACTAAAATAGGCTCGAAGGATATAAGGAAAATCAGCACAATCAGAAAAAATATTTTTTAAGCGTCGAGGATTTTTAGCGGCATACATTGGGTTGGCAGCAGAGCTTCGCAAGCATTCATCAGTGGTTTTACATAATCCATTTTTTCGAGCTATACCGATACTGTGAATAAATTGTTGATACTCCAGTTCAAAGCTTTCATTCCAGGAATTTTGAATATTCCATCTTACACTTTTAGGCCATTGAGCAAAAGCGGGACCGGTTAATGTTGAGAATGCAAAATAAAGTAAGAACAAAATTTTCAAAAGCATAATTTATCCTTCGTTAAGATTGATAAAGCACTAATGAATTTTTAACTTAAAAAAAAATTGAAAACCAATTGTCTTTTTCTTTAATAATAGGCCCTATATATAGAAGCACTCTAGAATCGATTGCCCATCTTTTGTGCCATTAAGCTATTAAATTTTATATCTTTTAAGCATGATTTTCTAATGTGTTAGAAGCAATAGCCGATAAGCCAAATACAGAATTTCCTTTAAAAATGTATAATTAAATGATGATAAATTTTGTTCATAAATTTTTGACCGTCTCACTTTTATCAAGTTCAATTCTATTGAACTCATCAGCATTTGCAGAAGGCGGTGATACTACTCTCGATGCTCAAAAAACTGCTTGCGATAAAAACAGTGCTTCTCGCTGGGATCAAAATTTAAATCGATGTGTAGGAAAAGTCGAAGATCGCAATGCTCGTCATGAGGTAGAAAACTGCTCAAAAATTCCAGACCCGGCTCTACAGGCCGAGTGCTATAAAAAGATTGCTGAAAATAAAACGGGATTGAGTTCTGACCCCAATTCACTCTCTGATGGCAATACGGGAAAATCGGCTATTATGAACGGAATCGGAACGGCTTATGCCATTATTGGCATGGTCAACAGCGTGGGTTCAGGACACAAAGAATCAAGTTGTACGTCTAAGAGTATTTTTGGTTGGACTGCAATGGCAGGTACGGCCACAGATATTTGGTTAAAAATCAAGGCCCGCAACCAAATCGATTCACTAAAAGACAAATACAAAGTTGGAGATAAAACGACTGCCTATAACAATCAGTCAAAGGCATTTGAATATCTCAAAGAAGAACAGCAAACGGTCCAGGATATTGCCAATCGTGAGAAAAAAAGAAACTTACTTTTAATGCTGGGTTACGGCGCAGCCTCGGTCACAGCTCTTTATGAAATCGTAACTAAAAAACCAGATTGTTATGTAGAAAAGAAGAAACCTGAGGCTTCTCAAGAGCCTGCTCAAGAGCCTGCTCAAGAGCCTGCTCAAGAGCCTGCTAAAGAACCTGTAAAAGAACCTGTTAAAGAACCTGTTAAAGAGCCTGTTACAGAACCGGCCAAGACAGAAGAACTACCGAAGACGGATCCACCTGCTAATAATCAAGTCGCTACAGTTAGCAGTCAGACAACTGAACCTGCGACTCCTGCTGCAACTCCTAAAGATAAGTTTTATGCATCTTCAGCAAATGGTTCCACCCAAATTCGCAGTGAGGATGGTACTAAGGCAATCGTAGGTAATAAAATTATCGATTATAAGTCAGGAAACGTTTTAGGTACAGTTTCCGCAGATAATGTCGACCTCCGAAACCTAGGAACAAATGCCTCAATCCCCGCAGATAGTTTCAAGAAATATGGTATCTACCCTTCGGGGGCAACTGATAGCGCAACAAAAATAAATTTTGGAACTGGCAATGGACCCCGAACTCAGGTCAATGGAACCACAACCACTATTATTGATAGGAAGAAGTAAGATGAAATTGTTTTTACTTTCTCTTTTTATTCTTCCTCACCTCGCTTTGGCGGGTGCGACTGGAGAAGTGTTAGGAGATACTGCCAAAGGAGCAGCGGTTGGCGCCGCCATAGGTACAGTTCAAACCAAAGTAGGGCAAAAGATTTTAGGAGAAGAGACATCTAAAAAAATTGGAGCATTCTTTGAATCGCCTGAAGGAATTTTATTGATGTCAGGAATGGCCACGGTCTATTCTGGCGTTCTCTACAACGCAGCGGCTGATCAAGAAGAAGAGGCTGGTAAAAATATTGAAAAAATTGACAAGATTATGGCCGAGTTTAAAGACTCTTATGCCGCTTATTGTCCCAACGGACGAGAAGATTTAAACGTGCCCGATTGCTATTGTTATCTCTCTAGTGGTGCCGAAAACTCAAATCGATCTAGATCTCAGATTTGTCAAAACCTTTGGTCTCAAAACAAATATAAACTAGATGCAAAAGCTGGAAGTTATGCCGGTCTATCAAAGTTTGTCGACCCTGTTGGCTGCTTAAATATCAATGGCAAATTTGATGAAAATTGTAATTGTAAAAAATTTCTTAATGCCAAAGGTGGCAATGCATGTATGAAAAGTGTCTCTATTCAGTTTCCCGCTGGAATTGGTGGTGCACTAATGAAAACCACTGGTTTAAAAGATGTCATGCAACTAGCGGCCAATACCGCCAATGGCAATCCTATGTTTAACAATTTTAGTAACGGAGTATTAGGTATCAAAGCCGTCGCTACTGATAATCTTAAATCTCAAATGATGCAGCAAATGGCCGCTAAGCTTGGCATGGGTGATGGTAATTCTGGTACGATTACACTCAATGAAAAAAATGTCGGTAAGTTAGCTACTGCCATGCTAGGAGACAAGGCGATAGCAGCTGCAGTCGCTAACACAAAATCAGCGCTGGAAATGAATGCTATTCAAGGTCAAGCTTCAAAGTCACCAGAGCTCGCTAAAGCTGCTGCCAAGGCTGGCTTATCAATGGGCGGGGGTAACGGACTACAAAATAAAAAAATAGCATCAAAAGAAAATTCTAATTTTAGTTTTGGCAATGACTCAGGCAGTTCTGCTGGAAAAGTTCAAGAATTCTCAGAACAACAAAAAAGCTACAAATATAAAGGAGACATCTCAAAAGACTCTGATAAGTCGTTATTTGATATCATATCTAATCGTTATATAAATACTGCCCTTCGTCGCTTATTTGAAAATTAAATCATTTCATTTATTCTATGGAATCTTTTTTGCTAGTGAGGTTCACCAGACTACACCCATGAGGAAAAAGTGGATCTCAAACAAAATGAAGTTTTAAAATCTAATTCGCCAAAAAGCACTTCGACTCGCCTTCGTGAATCTGTTCCAGCAATTTTATCTCAATGGGAGAAATGGGTTAGAGTTGAAGTTGAAGCCGCTCGAGATCTTCATCCCACTGATTTAAAAAATTCATTGCCAAAAGTTTTAGAAAATTTAGCCGCGGCATTAGAATTTCCCCATGAAGGAAAAATGCCCGAAATAAAGGTGGCAAAAGAGCACGGCCGGGAGCGCTCTTCATTTCCTCAATATACCCTCGAGCAAATAATTGCAGAGTATCGAATATTGCGTCGAGCAATTTTTGAAGTGTTAGGACAGGATTTTACCTCGCAGGAAAGAGACACAATTATAGAAGCAATCGAAATAGGCATAAGCGAATCAGCTTCAGAGTTTACTCGGCAACAATTCAAATTCCGTGAGCAATTCGTTGCCATGCTCGCCCATGATTTGCGCAATCCCCTCTCTGCAGCTAAAACCAGTGCCCAGTTAATTTTACGAATGGCCGATAAAAAAGAATCAGTCCAGGCCATAGCAGGTAGAATTATCAACACCATTGATCGAACTGATAATCTGATCAAGGACTTACTAGACTCAAACTTGGTTCAAATGGGCCGCAAGATCCCGTTAGATATTCAAGAAGTTAATCTTACTGAAATAGTTAAAACAACTTTAGATGAAGTAACATCCATCTTCGGCGATCGATTTATTTTAAAAAGTGATAATTTTATTCCCGGATTTTGGGATCCCAAAATATTGCAAAGAGCCTTTGGAAATATACTAACCAATGCCATTAAGTATGGTGATCAAAAAAGTTCCGTTGTTTTGACGACCTCTCAGCAGGCAAGTCAGGTAGAAGTTAGCATTCATAACGAAGGACCTCCAATTAGTGCAGAAGAACAAAAAGGATTATTTGAAAATTTTTATCGAACTAGCGGTACCAAAGAAAGCCCAACAATTGGATGGGGAGTGGGATTGTACTTAGTTAAAGGTGCGATGATAGCCCATGGTGGGCATGTTCGGGTAAAAAGTAATGAGAATTCGGGAACAACCTTTATCTTAAATTTTCCACGAGATTGCCGCCATTTAAGTCAACAAGTACATTAGAATTTGAATAATTCAATCTTGCAAAAGTGCAGTCATTCATCAATAATAGGGCCACTAAACACACATTATATTAAGAGAGATTAAAAATGATCCGTTTAATTAGTGCGCTTCTATTTTTGACCACATTATCACTACCAATTCACGCATCAAATCAGAACAACAGAAACATCTACATTTTAAAATCCTCCGGAGTTTGTGACGGTTGTGCCGAAGCCATTTCCAAGATGCTTTTTACGGCAGGAATTCGTAGCCAAATTCTTGGACCTGAGCAATTAAAATCTTCCGTACAATCCAGTGACCTTCTCATAATTGGAGGGGGAATTCCTGGTGGAGAGGGAGAATGGACTATAAAAAAAGACCTCATGAAGGTTGATGCCTTCAATTGGCTTAAAAAGCACATCACTAACGGTGGGCGCTACCTGGGCATTTGCGCCGGAGCTTACTTGGCAGAAAAGTGGATCGATAAAGAAACCAATGAATACGGCCTCAATATCTTTCCCGGAGAAATTGATAATTATTCAAAAATTGATAAGAATGCAAAATATGTACTCACTAAATGGAATGAACAAAATGTCAGTCGCTGGGTATACTTCCAAGATGGACCGGCATTTTACCCAAATGCTAATGCTAATATCAAGGTGTTGGCGACTTTTTCAGCTGATGAAACTCCCGCAGCAGTTATTTTTCCTTCCGGCAAAGGTAAGGTTGGATTAATCTCTCCCCACGTAGAAGCCGATTATGAATGGGCCAGCGAGGTCCACCATTCAAAAGATAAAGACGGCCGCGACTACGAATTAGGGATTAAACTCGTTGAAGAATTATTAGAATAAGGTCTGAAAAAACTTCAGAAGTTGTATTTTTTGATTGAATTGTAGGGCAATTGAAATTAAATTGACTCCATAAATTAATCTGAATAGCAAACTTAATTGCTAAAAAATCTAGGAGTTCACATGAAATCATTGATCGTAATCGCTCTAGCTTTAGTTTCTTTTTCTTCTTTCTCTACTGAATCAAAATCAGCTGCAAAAGTTGAAGCAAAAAAAGAAGCTCAAACTGAAGTAAAAGCTGAAGCTAAAACTGAAGTAAAAGCTGAAGAAAAAACAGCAGAAGTTAAATCATGTGCTAACTTAAAAGGTAAAGAACTTAAAGCTTGCGAAGCTAAATTAGTAAAAACTGCAGAAAAAAAATCTGATAAAAAAGAAGAAAAAGCTGCTGCAACAACAACTGAAACAAAATCAGTAAAAAAATAATCTTTAATAAAATATAATTATTGAAAGGGGGAGTTCATTAGAACTCCCTTTTTTTATTCAAAAATTCCCGATTTATCAATCAGCTCATCTACCCTACTTAACTTTAATGAATTAAGTGTCTCATTAAAAATAGTCGCAGAATATTGGGGGTATTGCTTTATAGAAGAACGAATTAACTGAAGACAATCTAGTTGAGTTGAATTATCTGAATATTGACACAAATACATACCAAGAGCTAATGCCTTATTGCCATTTTTCCAGAAGGCATAAAAATTAGAGAAAGCGGAAAATTCTTTTACACTAGATTGAAAGGACTTTGCGTTTTTTTGTTGTAAAAAAAGAATCGAAAGCAACAATGATTTAGTGGGGTGTGCTACTTTAATCTCTAAAAGCTCATTAATTTTTTGATCGAATCTCAAAGCATCGTAGCGAAAAATAGCTTTGCAGTGGGCATCAATAAGAGTACTAGCAGGTTTTTCAGCGATATTAAACCTAGAAATCTGATAGGCTTCACCATATTTTTTATCATCGAGTAAAATATAAGTTAGGGCCACTATCGATTCATTGGTAGGCTCTTTTATGAAAGAGTAAGTCCACAATCGTTTTTGATTATTGAAATTTGAAATATAATTCAGATTATAGCCGAAGATAAATACAAGATAGAGGCTAAAGAAATATCTTAAAGCTTTATACCGTTGAAGCATTAAAAAAATAATAAGCAAAATTCCAAGTGAAGGGTTAAGTAAATAAGTATCACTGCAAAAAATATTTGTTGGTATTAAAACAGGAGCCAACAGAAAAAGAAAATAAAGAAATGAAGTGGTCAGTAAGCTCTGACGTGAGTTGTTTTTTTTATTAAAAAAGTATGCACCGATCATGGATAAAGCAAGAAAAACCAAGCCAATCAAATTCTCAACTGAATCTCGAGAGTGTGGACTAGGCAAGGCGGATAAAGGAAATAAAATCAGTTCAAAATATCTACCTATTGCAAGAAATGGACTTGTAATCTTATCCCAAAAGTCTAGATCGATCATTTTCTCATGACCAATTTGCTGGAAAAAAACATTATAATAATAAAAATTTGAAGCAAGAACGATGATTCCTATAAAAAAAATTGGCACAATTTTAATATAAGAAATCTTGATAGTACTTCGAAGCTTTAAATAAACGATATACCAAGCCGGCCAGAAAAGACTTATTGGTTGAGAGAGAATTGAGAGGGTATAAAAAATCATTAACTTAATATTGTTAACATGATATTTATTATTTTGTTCAAGACGAGTTACCTCTTCAGTACAAATAAAAATAAAGAGCGTTGAGAGTAGATGTTTTCTAGCGGCAATCCATGCAACCGAACTGGTCGAAATGGGAGACAATGCAAAGAATGCAACAAGAATAAGATGAGAAAAACTTAGTTCGTCTTTATAGTTTTTGAAATGATAAGTAATTTTATAAAAATAAAGAACTATAAATATCCACAGCAATACATTGATTAAGTGTTGGGAATAATAATGTGGAACAATCTCAATTATCTTAAGATCTAAAAAGTGAGATAAATCTCTGACAGGTTGCAAGTCAAGGATTAATCCTCTTTTGATAGCATCGAGATAATCACTAAGATGATGAATTTTAAAAAGAGGACCAACGATTATGAAATCATCATAATGCAACCCCGGGTCATGGACGATGAGGTTCAAATGTAAAAAAATTAATAAAGTAAAAAGGAAGAAAAAGAAGATGAAGACTGGTTTTATTTTAAGCAAAGCCATTTCCCTAGCTCATTAAATTCTGATTTTAAATAGTCATTTATTAAATTAACATCTTTATTCAACTACGATTAATTGATAGTGTAAACAATCAATATTTGACAGCAAAAACTTGTTTAACTATCGTAAGATTTAACAATAAAAATTTCAAACATAGTCCTGGTCATCTAATGATTTTTTTAAAGTATCTAGATTTTCTAAAAAAAATAATTTTAGCGAACTTCAAGCAATTAAAACGGCCATATAAAATTTTCTTAGTAGTAACCAAGTCCTGTGGGTCAAGGTGTAGCAATTGCCTAATCTGGCAAGAAAAGCCTTCGAAAGAATTAAGTATTTCTGAATTTGAATTAATTGCTGTTAATTTAGGGCCAAGTCTATCATGGCTAAATATATCAGGTGGTGAACCTACTGACAGAGATGATTTGTTAGAAATTATCAATGTTTTTATTCAAAAATGCCCAACCTATTAATTATTAATTTTACATCCAACGGTTTAAATGGCGAACGATTAAAAATAGTTGCACAAGAATTAAACCACTCATTTTCTGGTATCATTGGCATTAACATAAGCATCGATGGTCCAGAAGAAATTCACCAAAAGCTTCGAGGCGGCACCGCTAGCTATCAAAAAGCTATTGAGACATTGAGAATGATACGCACTTTCAAAAGAATTCGGTCTCATGCGTCTATGACAATCTTTAACAAAAATAAAAGCTTAATTAAAGCAACATACGAGCAAATAAAAGTTAATATTGCTGATTTTAAAAAAAATGATTTACAGATTAATTATTCATTTGAATCTGATCATTTCTATAAAAAACATAGTCGCTTCTGATGCATTTTTAACATGGCCTAATTATTCGGCACAAGTTTATAATGTCCATCTTCATCGAGATTATGACCTGGAAATAAAAGAAGATTTTTCAACCTTCTTAAAATCTAAACAAATAGATACCATTGTTCTTTATGATCACTATCGTGAACGATTAAAAGAAATTGGTTTTAATTCCTATTTTGAAGACTTTGAAAAGCGCTATGAATATTATGGTTTTAAACTTAGTTACAGCAACAAACGTCAACAAAGGATTTATCGAATCATTAAATGAATGAAACTTTTTTAGCAAATACACAAAAACCGCTTGATATTAACAAGGAAATTTTCAATGGAATGAAGTTTATTATTTCTCAGAAGGACGGGTCCAAATAAAAGTAATCAGTGATATCAATATTAAAACCAGAATTATTTTTATAATCATTAGTGTTTCTATTTTTGGTATTTTTATGACAAGTACAAATCCAATCATAATACTAGCAAATATTTTTCCTTTAAAATTTATAATTCCATGTTCAAACCATTTCTCTAAGGCTGGCCCAAAGTATCTATTTTTCATAAGCCAAGCATGAAGTTTTAAGTTACTTTTTGAATAGCAAAATACTGCCAGTAATAAAAAAGGTGTCGTTGGAAGTATAGGAAGCATTGCGCCGATAATGCCGAGACCGAGAAAGAAATGTCCTAGTATTTGTAAAATGAATTTTTTCATAAATATTATGGATTCCCTAACTAATGATATCATAGGCTATTATATTCATTGAGTTTATCTATATCGGAATTCTTGCTAATCCTAGCCTCTATTTTTGTTAGACGAGCACCTTTTTTGGTGATGAATTCAAAACCATTTGCTAAGAAACTAAAGATTTAAAAAAAAGGAGATCCTCTATGCGCTCAGCCATTTTATTTTTTAGCTTTATCACAACTTTAGCCACAACGGCTTGCGCTCATGTTGAAAACTATAAGACTGTCGATCATGTAGAACGTGATCGTTTTATGGGAGCTTGGTATGTTCAGGCGGGTCGCTTTACTCCCCTTGAAAAAGATGTGACCAATGCTTTAGAAAAATATACATGGAATGAGGAAAAAAAACGAATTGAAATAGATTTCAGTTATAACCAAGGCAACTTTCAAGGTCCTGTAAAAAAGATTCCTCAAAAAGGATATATCCAAAACACTGAGAGCAATGCTCACTGGAAAGTCTCCCCGCTTTGGCCTTTTAAATTTGATTATTTGATTGTCGCTCTTGATCCTGACTACGAGTGGACCGCAATAGGTGTACCAAACCAAAAATACCTTTGGGTAATGACACGTCAACAGCAAATATCTAAAGAAAGATTAGATCAAATCTTAAAAGAAATTGAAGCTGTAGGTTATCCTGTAGACAACCTCATCATCGTCCCTCAACAAAAAAGATAACTACAATTTCAAAAATTAAATAGGCTCAACGGTTTTTATAATTTTGAAAAAGAAGGCTTTTGAGCATAAAAAAGCCGAATTAAAATTCGGCTTTTTTACGCTATAAATTTTTATACCAGAAAATGGTGGACCCATGCGGGATCGAACCGCAGACCTCAACACTGCCAGCGTTGCGCTCTCCCAGCTGAGCTATGAGCCCATAAAATGATGTGATTAATTTAAATAAATTTCATGAATCTTACAAGTTTTTTCTAATTGAATTCTAATGGAATTAGCATTTACGCGAGATAAGCCTATCTGATAACATGGTTTTTTATCATTTATCATTTAAGAGGGCCGCAATGGGAATCTTTATCAATAGAACTTTGAACCTAAAACGCATCAAAGCTATTGGCTTTGACATGGATTACACGATCGTCAGATACAATACCGAGGCATTCGAACACTATACTTATCAAGAAGTTATTAAAAAGCTCGTTTCTGAGAAAAGGTATCCCGAAGAAATATTAAAACTTGAATTTGACTTTCATAGAGTTATTCAAGGGCTCGTTATCGATAAGAAAAAAGGAAATCTTTTGAAAGTTTCGCGCTTTGGAAAAGTTAAATCGTCATATCACGGACTTCATCCCATCGACTTTAAAGAACAGCAGCGCCTCTACGGAAATGGAGTCATTGATCTGTCCGCTCCCCATATTCAATCACTTGATACAAATTTTGCTGTTTCAAACGGGGTTATTTATTCGCAATTAGTAGAGTTAAAAAAGAAAGGACTCCCCTTTCCAGATTTTGAAACATTAGCCGATGACGTTAAAGAAGTACTAGATATTTGTCACTCAGATGGGACACTAAAAAATCAAGTTCGTGGCAATATTTCTAAATATATTATTCAAGATCCTGAAGTTGTTACTTTACTTGAACGCTATAAAAGATATGGAAAAAAGTTGCTTATCATTACCAATTCAGATTACAACTACACCAAACTTTTACTTGATTACACTATAAATCCCTTTTTAAAAGATCATAATGACTGGACTGAGCTCTTTGATATATCTGTCACTCTTGCCAGCAAGCCTAGATTTTTTAATACAAAAACACCATTTCTCTCAATTGATCCAACGACTGGAATGATGAGTAATGCTGAGGGGAAGATTACCAAGGGAATTTATCAAGGGGGATTTGCAGGCAAACTACAAACTGACCTATCACTTGAAGGAGATGAAATTCTTTATCTCGGTGATCATATTTATGGTGATGTCGTTAGTATTAAAAAAACTTTTAACTGGCGCACGGCCCTTGTACTAGATCCCTTAAAAGAGGAAATTGATGCTATTAAAAAAAGTGCTCCCATCCAAATTGAAATCGACAAACAAATGGCAGTCAAAGAATCACTCGAACTTCTTCTCAACGAAATAGATATCCGCAAAACGGAGCAGGGTATTGATGCTCCCAAAGAAGAAATAAACCGCCTCTTTAATGACATTGATAAAGTCAATGGCGTTATTTCAGAATTACTTGAACATCATAAAAAATTCTTCAATCCTTTTTGGGGAGAAATGATGCGAGCTGGGCTTGAAGAGTCACGATTCGCTGATCAAGTTGAAAAGTATGCCTGCATATATATGACAAAAGTAAGTGATCTTATCTCTTATTCACCGCGAACTTATTTTCGACCATTCAGGCGAACTTTGCCCCACGAACTCTAAAAACTGAGCGTAAATTTCCCAGGATTTTTTACCATAGCCACCGGCCATAACATAGGATTGAGGGATTTTGCGATCATTGAAAAATTGGTAGATAAACTTATCCCTTTCTAGCAATTGCTCTTTTGTGAGATTTAATTCAGAACTGCTTTCTAACTCATCAAACTCATAGGGATCGGCACCATTTACGATTATAACTAAATCAGCTTTGGGATATTGTTTTTCACAAGTTAAGAGAGCATTTTTTAACTGATCAAGATATTGAGCCTCTTGACCCTTTTCGATACCGATATCTATAGTACTTGGAATAAACCAAGGATCATTTGGATTACCTGAATTCAATGGCCATCCATTCTTCATATGTATACTAAGAGTTGTAATCGAAGGGTCATTGTGAGTCAACTCAGCAGTACCATCACCTTTATGAACATCGACATCAACTACCCAAACATTTTTTATTAATTTTTCTTTTTGCAATAATTTTACAGCAATAACGATATCGTTAATTAGGCAAAATCCCCTTCCTCCAAAACTCATCGCATGGTGCATACCTCCACCAAGAAAATAGCTAAACCCCGTTTCTAAAGATTTCTTCGATGAAAAAAAAGTCAAGGATGCTTGCTGTAAAATGATATTGCGAGCATGAAAAAAATCATTTTTTCGAGTTGCAGGATTATAACGGTGATAATTTCCATTAATATCCTGTAATTCGTAAGATACCAAAAATGCTTTTTCTAATTGTTCAACATTGCCAAATAATTTATCTACATATGTTTTATCATGTACCAGCATTAACTGCTGCCTGGTCAATGGCGGATAAAGATCTAGGGAAGCGAAAGTTAATTGTGGATTTAATCTTTGTAGAAAATCAAATACTTTAGCAGCACGATCATCTTCAATCGGAATTTCAATTCCATACTGACTAAACCGCAAATCACAATCGGGATGATAAAAAATCATTAATCTTTGACCCTACTTAACCTTGAGGACAGATTGAGTTAACTCAAGCAATTCATTTAGAAGCTCTGTTGAAGGTAAATTATTTAAAGCCTTTACCAAAGAATTTAGCTGTTGAGAATTTTTAACACCACAAATAGCTGTGCTTAATTCGGGAAAACTCAAATTAAAAGCAAGTGCCAATTCCAAACCGCTATGATGATGATTCTCGAGCAAGGGGGTAATTTTTTTCATGACATCAAACTTACTTTTATTGTCAGCATTTTTCCACCAAGGTGCCCATGAACGACAATCACTTGAGTCAAATTTTCTTTTTTCATCAACTCTGCCAGAAAGAATTCCTTTATCTAAAGTGCCCCAGCTCATAAAACTCATCTGATTTTCATCGAGAAAATTAAAAATTTCCTCCGAAGCCCTGTGCTGAAAAAAATTGAATTCGGATTGAACCACTTCAACCCGATCTATTTCTCCAGCTTTTTTTAAATCAGCAAGATTAGTATTGCATAAACCAATATTTTTAACTTTACCTTGAAGTTTTGCTTTAGAAATAACTTCCATGGGAAGTCTTATATCAACTTTATCATCAGGCCAATGAATCATGTAAAGATCAATATAGTCAGTATCTAAATCTCTCAAGCTTTGCTCAAGCATGGCCTGGGTTACTGAGGGATTATTGGTCATATCAACACGTTTATTTTCGTGCCAAGTAACGCCTGACTTAGATACCAAAAAAACATTTTCTCGCATTTTTTTAAAGGCTTTCCCCATTCTTTTTTCAGAAAGCCCGAAACCATAAATGGGTGCAGTATCAAAGATACGCAAACCTAAGTAGTAGGCTTCCTGTAAAAGCTCAATAGATTCGGACTCTGAAATATCACCAAAACCATAACCTCCGCCTTCTCCACTAATGGCCGCTCCGCCGAAAGTTAACGGAAGGTTAGACAATTGCTTAAGTAATTGCGTCATTGACGACTTTCCTTGTGAAGTGTTTTCAAACAGTGTATTAATAATTGACTCATAATTGTAAACTGTACAGATGGAACTATCATGTTTTCGGTCATAATTTTACTATTTTTTTTCAAACCAAATATTTCACTTCCCGCTCAGGAAATCAACCTGACTCCTCTATTAAATAATATTAATCAAATTCAAGAGAAATCTCATTCTCTATCTCCTGATTTAAAAATTGTGCGTGCTCTTAAATCTCAAAAATCAGCAGAAACTTTCACTCGTATAACTGACTTTTTTCCCCAAGCTTACTTTTCGGTAAAAAAAAATAGAGATTTTTTCGAAGAAAGAAATATCCAATTGCGGGAACTCGGACTTAGCCCATTAAATTCAACTTGGGCCATTGATTACAACTGGACATTGTTCAATTACGGCTTACTTCAATCTGCAAGAAAAAGTTTTAACGAAAAAAATAAAGCAGAACTAGAATTACAATCTAAGGAAAAACAATATCCCATTTCATTTAATTCTAACTTACTCAATTTACTTTTATCTAAATACAAAAAAGCAGCAATTGAAAATTCTCTTAAAAAAGCAGAGACCGGAAAAAAAGAAGCTTCTCTTGGTTTCGAATTAGGTCAAAAAACGAAGCTTGACGTCCTAAGATCTGAAGCCAATATGGTTTCACTCGATTCCAAAAAAATGAGTTTCATTGACGAAGAGCAAAACTCAACCAGTAGATTTTTAGAATTTAGTGGTCTCGATTCACAGGATATTAATTTTTTAAACAATCTCGATGAAAGCATTATTTTAAGTTTGATTAATGCTATTGCGATACCCGCCATTCAATTGACTGAACCCAAATACGAATCTAGTCCTTTGCTAGAGACCCTTGATTATGAGGAAAAGATTAATTCACTTTCTCTTGCTGGATTAACGGCAACCCAAATGCCGGAGCTAAAATTACAGGGTTCGTTTAATAATTCGGGTGAAACATACAATCAAACCTTTCATAATCCTTATCGCACCCATTCAGTTGCTCTCATTTTAACCATCCCTCTTTTTGGTGGCGGAAATTTTGTGTCATCACAATTTGAAGATTTCTATGCTCGTAAGCAAGTTGAATACACTATGAAGCAAAAAAGACAAGAAACCCAAAATCAATTAAAGAATTCACTAATCAAAATTAATGCGCTCGAAAAAATGGTTTCATCTCTTAATCTCAATGTATCTCAATATGAAGAGTTGTATCGGTTGACTCTGAAATCATATCAACTTGGTAAAAGTAGTCTGTTAGAGTTACTAGAGGTGCAAGACAATTTACTCGATTCAAAAATTAGCTTAGCTCAAAATAAAATTCAATATTACTCACTATCTCAAAACTATTTGTGGCAAGCAGGAATCAAATGACAAAATTAAAACTTTTCAATCTAATGGTATCCATGTCCATGTTAGGGTTCATTATTTCATGTAGCAAAAAAGTTTCTATTGAATTTGTCAAAGCAATGCCAGCTTCGGTTGAATCGACGGTCACAACAATAAATTCAGGTACGATAGAAGCTCGATTTCAAGCCGAATTGGCATTTGGAACGGTTGGAAGAATTTCAAAAATTTATGTTAGCTTAGGATCAAAAGTTTCAGAAGGGGCTTTAATTGCGGAACTAGAAAATGCCGACCTGAAGGCAATTTATAATGAATCGGAAAAAGAACTCACAAGAGCAGAAGAATTATACAAAAATGGATTAGTTTCTATTGCCAATCTCGACAGTGCCAAAAGAACCAAAGAAGTCGCTCGATTAAATTATGAAAAAACGATCATGAAGGCTCCATTTTCAGGTATGATTACCGCGATGGATTTAAAGGTTGGTGAATTTTATCAAAGTTCAGTCAATTCGACCAATAAGCCGGCCGTACAAATAATTGATCTCAAAAAGCGCATTATTAAAGGTGAAATTGATGAGCTTGATTTACAAAAAATTGCCATTGGACAAAAAGCTAGAGTCAAAATTCCCGCGTTAAAAAATCAGATTTTCAATGCCATACTTACTAAAGTTGTTCCTTTTGTTTCAACAGCTAAAGATCAAGACCGAACAAGCCAAATTGAACTTGAAGTGATTGAGCAAAAAAACGACAAGGGAGAAAACCTCCTGATTCCCGTAGGAGCATCTGCAGATGTTGAGATAATAAGTGAAACTAAAAATGCCAGCAAAGTTCTTCCTGCAAATATTCTTTATGGTACTGGTAAAAATCGATTTATTTACAAAATCCAGGAAGGTAAATTAAAAAAACAGCCTATTAAATTGGGCATTGGCAATTACGAACGAGTTGAGATTCTTGAGGGTGTAAATGAAAATGATCAAATTGCCACTCCTTCTGAAGGGATTGAATTAATCGAAGGTTTAAAAGTAGACGCTGTTGAGAAAAAATGGCTTTAATAGAATTAAAAAATATTCACAAATATTTTAAAATGGGTGAAGAGAACATTCATGCTCTTGATGATGTCTCAATTACTATCAAGGAAGGTGATTTTACTTCGATTGTTGGGACTTCAGGTTCTGGAAAATCAACACTTATGAATATAATTGGCTTACTCGATTTACCTGGAACTGGACAATATTTTCTAGACGGTATTAACACAACTGAAATGAACGATGATGAACTTTCAAAATATCGAAATCAAAAAATTGGTTTTGTGTTTCAAAGCTTTAATCTCTTACCAAAATCTTCTGCTCTAAAAAATGTCGAAATGCCCTTGCAATACGCTTCCAGCTACAATTCCACATTGAACGATAATTTAATTAGAACGATGGCTTTGGAAACACTGGAGAAGGTTGGTTTATCAACCCGTGTACACCATCTTCCCAATGAACTCTCCGGAGGTCAAAGACAGCGAGTGGCCATTGCTCGAGCATTAGTCAATAATCCCAAAATTCTTTTAGCAGACGAGCCAACGGGAGCCCTGGATAGTAAAACCAGTGAAGAAATTTTAAATTTATTTGAAGAGTTAAATTCTCAAGGTGTAACAGTCATAATCATTACACATGATACAAAAATTGCGAAACGCTGCAAACGTATTCTTCGAATGAGTGATGGTCATATAAATGAGGAAAAATCTTTATGAACTTTAAAAAGATTTTAGTTTACTCTTCAGAAGCTATTATTGAAAACAAACTGCGATCAGCGCTTACAATGCTAGGAATGATTATTGGAGTCCTGGCCGTAATTTTGCTCGTCTCAGTTGGCACTGGGGCAAAAAGGTATATCACTTCAGAGTTTGAAAGCCTGGGAACGAACGTGATAATGATTCAGCCTGGAAAAACTGATAAAAAGGTTGCGATGGGTCCCCCTGTATCATCTAGTAAAGGTAAATTAACTCTATCTGATGTCGAAGCACTTCAGCGAAACACACCTAATCTCTCTGCTGTTTCTGGAGTAATGTTTGGAGCTGGAACGATCAAAAATGAAAATGCGACCAACAATATTAATATTCTTGGATCAAACGATCAATTCAATAAAATTTTTAACATGACTATTAGTGATGGAAATTTTTTTACCAAAGAAGATGAGGATTCAGGCAGAAGAGTAGTTGTACTCGGCCACTCAATAAAAGAAAATCTTTTTGGCAATACAACAGCATTAGGAAAGTTGGTAAAAATAAACGAAAGCGAGCATCGAGTTATAGGCATTTTAAAACAAACCGGTGACAAGATGGGCTTCAATATGGATGACATGGTTTTTATTCCTACTCGATCTGCCTTAAGACTATTTAATACTGATAAACTTTTTGGAGTTCGTGCATCTGCACGCACTCGCAGCGGAATGAATGATGCCGTAAACGATCTCACTAATATTCTAAAAGAGCGACATAATGGAGAAGAGGATTTTACCATTATTACTCAAGTCACTATGCTAGAAAGCATGAATACTATTCTTAACATGCTAACCTATGCGCTTGCTGCTATTGCATTTATCTCAATGCTTGTAGGTGGAATTGGGATCATGAATATAATGCTGGTTTCAGTTACTGAGCGAACTAGGGAAATTGGTATCAGACGAGCAGTAGGTGCAAAAAGAAGTGATATTCTTAAACAATTTATGGTTGAAGCAGTTGTCATATCTGTTTCTAGCGGATTGCTGGGAATTATCATGTCTCTTGCGATAACCAATGCTCTTTACTTTTTTCTACCTGGTTTTGATATGCGTCCACCATTTTGGATTATTCCACCAGCATTTATGCTTTCGTTTTTAACGGGAGTTGTTTTTGGAGTATGGCCGGCACGTAAAGCCTCACACATACAAACCATTGATGCATTAAGGTACGAATAATGAAACTTTTAATTTTCGCCCATAAAGGTGAAGCTCAAGCTTTTATCCATTTCTACAAACTTCAACCAGTTGATTATTTCGTTAGTGGCTTATTTCGAAATGATCAAATGTATTTGCTTATTTCTGGAGAAGGATCTCAATCAAGCTCTGAAAAAACGATAAGCGTTTTGGCAAGTTTCAACCAAGAAATTTTTGAAATTTACAATATAGGCATAGCTGGAAGTTTAAATTCAAATTTCAAGAAAATGGATTTAATCTGGATCAGGACTGCTTATGCCCATCACGCAGAAAAACTAGAGTTCAAATCATTCACTTCAAATTCTAGTTCACCCAAAGTCGACTGCATAAGTGCATTTGCAAGAATTATTTCAATTGAAGAGCGTCTCAAACTGTCTTGTTTTGCTGATATTGTTGATCGAGAACTCTGGAGTATCGCTAGTGCGGCTAACTTATATAAAAAGCCTTTTCATTCTATTAAAATAATTTCAGATGATCTTTCCCAAATCAATAACAAGTATGAAATTTGCCAGCTAATCAAAGACGAGGCTCCACTTTTTTCAGAACTTCTTCTGGCCGAATTCAAATCTAGCCTAAACCTTCAAGATAAAAAAATGAAAGTCATTGAAAATTCATTTTTAAGCAATGAAGCTTATTATTTCACCACTACCCAAAAAAGAAAATTTATTCAATTAACTAACGCTCTAAACTTAAAAAATATTAACATAGAATCCTTAAACTTTAATGACCTTATTGATTTAGATTGTTTGCCAAAAGAGCGAAGTCGGCTTTTGCTTTTGGAACTAAATGATATTGTAAATCCTTTTTCTAAAAAAATTAGACAATCTATAGGGAAGGCAATCGCACCTTTGGAACAGGCTGGAATTAATGCGACTGTAGATCCTAACCTTGAACAAAATTATTTGCATCTAACCATGAAGATACAAAGTGAACGAGACATTGATAAAATACAAGCGGCTCTAGAGTTATTTTCTTTTACTCAGTTTAATAAAATCTTCAAAGGTGATCTTGGCGATGTTTGAATCAATCTACATTGAAACTCATTTATCAAGTCACCCTAAAGTTTTAGAAATTCTTCAAAAGTATCCACATTCAATCATTCATAAAATTGCCAAAATCGAAGATGTCTTTCAAAGAGTAAAAAAGCCTTACCTGCAGAAGAGAACAAATCTCAATTTATTTTTAGGTGAAAAGAAAGGACAACTTGTAAAGCCAGCTCCTCCAGCTTATGGACTATCGGGAGAACCCCATTTTTATTTTGTTCATGCCTACAACTGCATTTACGAATGCAATTATTGTTATCTCCAAGGTTATTTTCACTCGCCCGATATCGTTTTGTATTTAAACCATGATCAAATTGCAGAAGAAATAAAAAATGTCGTTGCTGAAAATAGAATTAAGTGTCCCGGTACAAAAATTTGGTTTCATGCTGGAGAATACAGTGACTCACTTGCCCTGACTTCATTAACTGGAGAACTCTCTTATTATTTTAAGTTATTTAAAGATTTGCCAGATTGCTTTTTGGAGTTAAGAACCAAATCAATCAATATCCGAGACTTACTAAAAGAAAAGCCTTTACTAAATATCATCACGAGCTTCTCTCTTTCTCCTGAGAAAAACTGCAAAGAAAATGATTTAAAAACTCCTTCTTTAAAAAAAAGGCTAATTGCAATTGAGGAACTTCATCTTAATGGTTTTCCGATAGGAATACATTTTGATCCAATAATTTACGACAACGATCTTGTTTATTCATACGAACAGTTAATTGATCAACTTGTCCTCTCAATACCCGCAGAATCAATTAGATATATTTCTCTTGGGGTTGTTCGATTTACAAGTGAGGTATATCAACAGGTGAAAAAAAATTATCCAGATTCTCAATTGCTAGCGCAAGAGTTTGTAAAAAGTTTTGACAACAAAATTCGTTACTCAAAGCCGATGCGACTATGGATTCTTTCTAAAATTAAACAATTATTAATAGATCGAAATATGGATCCATTAAAGATATATCTCTGCATGGAAGATGAGGATCATGATTAAAAACATTAACCTTAATCATCAAGGACATGACTTGCTGGATTTTTACTTGGATGAAAAATTTAAAGAATTGGTTCTTAGTAAGAATTGGGCAAAGCTTGATCAACTTATTTTTGATTTAACAGCATCTGGATCCCCACTTCATCAACTCCTCAGGCATCAACTCGACTTTTCTTCGATTGAACACATCATTGCAATTAGATCTGCTCCTGGTGATGAAGATGGTATTTGGCACGATGATGGCTCAAGATTATTAGGTTTTTCACTTTCACTAAACCTAGATCCCGAAAAGATTATCGGAGGCCATTTGCTCTTTAAATTGAAAGAAAGTAACGTTGAACCAGTCATTTATCCTCCACAACCTTGGGGAAAACTTATTATTTTTCTTTCTGGTCTTTCTGGATATGAGCATAAGGTAACAGCAGTCACTGAAGGCCATCGCATTGTGATCGCCGGTTGGTGTTCATGATATTGGTACTTTTGTCGTCAGTGCGTTATTTTTTGTAAATCGCCGTTTTGCCGCTTGTCTTATGGAAAATAATGGGTTAGATTAGCGTCTCTTTTGTATATAAATTTTAGGATATAAGGATTTTTTATGGCACGCACATGTGATTTAACTGGTAAAAGAAGACTAGTGGCCAACAAAGTTTCTCACGCTAACAATAAAACGAAGACTAAAAAACAAGTTAACCTTCACTCTAAAAAGGTTTTTGATCCAGAAACTAATTCCATCATTAAGTTAAAACTTTCTGCAAGTGCAATTAGAACTTTAGATAAAGTTGGTTCAATTACTAAGTATGTTAGAAAAAATAGACATTTATTTGAATAATTTATTTTTAAATTAAATCATAAAAAAAAGGCATCCAGATGGATGCCTTTTTTTTATTGTATCTCGACTTCTTCAATCTTAAAGCCCCATTTATTGATCGATCGATCACTGATAAAATCTAGCTGAAGGTAATCTCCTTCAATGTAATCTGTCGTATAATCATCTCCCATGCCTGACACTTTTTCTAAAGTCATACCCATGTGGTCTGCAACCCTCACATAATCATATCCAGTTTCTAAATCGTACTTTGCAACTTTTACTCTGATAAATTTGGCACCTGGAAAAGTATAGTTTTTGCTAATGCTTAAATTTTCTTTATAGGGATGGTCGGATTCAAAAGGCTGACTTAACTTAACGGTACTCCAACCTCCTCTTGTCGGTCCATTTCTTACTGGTCTAGTATCCGTTAAGAGATTGTAAGCATCAATTCTCGAGGCCGTTTGAGTTTTTCCTCTAAGCGCATTTACCGGCACTCCCGTCATGGTTAATCGCTCCCGTAACACATCAAATGGCAGTCTTCCTTCTTTGGCCAAAAGCAGACCCAATACACCTGAGACATGAGGCGTGGCCATTGAAGTTCCTGACATTATCTCATATTTTCCGCCTTTAATTGTTGAAAGAATATTGTGTCCTGGAGCGGCTATATGAACGGAATTTCTTCCGTAAGAAGAAAAGTAAGCTAGATCATTTTGGGCAGTTAACGCTGCAACTGAAATTACGTTGGGAAGATTGTAATTGGCAGGAAAAGAAGGTGAAGAATCATTATTAGAAGAACTGTTTCCTGCCGCTGCTGTAAACAGGATTCCCTTTTCGGCAGCATGGCCAATGGCCGCAAGCATCGCTTCCGATGGCCCCCCCCCACCCCAAGAGTTTGACATTAAGTCGACGTTTAAACCAGTCGCATAATCGATAGCTTTGACTGCATCCTCTAATGAACCTGAGCCACTTGAATCAAGAAATTTAATTGGAATGATTGACACTTCGGCCATGACTCCTGAAACACCAATTTGATTATTGTGAATGGCGCCAATTGTTCCTGCACAATGAGTTCCATGGCCGTGATCATCCATTGCATCTTTAGTATTATTTACAAAATTGTATCCACTGGCGGAGTCCACGTTCCCCTTCAAGTCCGGATGAGTGTAATCGACTCCAGTGTCAATAATCGCAATACGCACATTATGTGAACCCTTGGTCAAATCCCATGCCTTTAAGGCGTTAACATCTGCCCCTTCGACTCCAACTTTACCTTGAGGTTCATTAGAACCCGTATTTCTCAATCCCCAAAGTTGCCCAAAAGAAGGATCATTTGGACTGACGTCAGTTGTTTGTAAAAATGGAGAAGCTTCAATTTTTTTTTGAGATGAACTTCCTTGTTTAGGCATAACTTGAATTGAATAAATATAATTTGGTTCAGCGTAAACAACGTCAGGATTATTTTTTAAACTTGCAACTATATCACTGAGCGATCGCTTATTGTTTACAGCTAGGACATTTAATTTTTCGTAGGAGAGATTGATGTCTCTTTTTGGGTACAGACCAAGTGATGCAATTGACTTTTGGGCGAAAAAAGATTTCTCATGTCCAGGCTTAAACTTAACTATAATTTCACCTGGTCTAAAGGGGAATTCCGTCGCACCTAGCGAACACACCATTGCAGCATTAAATGCAAAAGTTGAAATTCCTAATCGTAAATATTTATTCATTCTCCCTCCCTGGAGCTGACTGCTTAAGATCCACCATCCCCGACATAGCTAGTCAGGTGTTGGCAATTGTGTGTGCCATTTCAGCTTAATTCAAAGCTTGAATTTTTACGCAAAGGTAATTTTTTCCATTACCAATCGATGCTTTATTTTTGTCTTAGAAATTGAGAAGATGATGAACATGATACACAACAACTCCACACACCCTGTTCTCATTAAAAAAATATCACTTAAAATATGGACATTAAGAGATGAGATTGAAGCTCGCATTCAAGAACAGGTTGATCAAGGAATTGAGCCAGAAAAAATTAATCTCAAAGATCTAAAGCACGAATATAATGGAAAAAATAAAAATGGAAATAATGTCGTTGCAATCAATTCTAATGTTTCGCTAGTAGCTCAAGCAGAAACTGATAATGCTGATAAGTCTTCAGAGGGAGATGAAAATAATAATGTCGTTGATATTAATACCATCGCAAGTGATCCAAATATGATTAGTATCAGAATTGATGCTCCCCCGATTCCAGAAGAAAAAATTGCAATTGGAAAAACAATGCTTGCCGAAATTGGCATGGAGAAAATGTTTTTCTTTACCAATCGTTCATTTTCAGAGGGACAAACTATAGTCATTCAATTTTGCATACCGAAGACCTTCATCTTAAATGCAGATGTACTTTACTGCCGTCCGTTTAGCCTCAAAACAAAAATTATTAGTCAAAATAATCTTACTCACCGAACCATGATTCGCTTCAATTTTCTAAGAGAGGGCGAAAGGGCCCTGTTGCGTCAGTTTCTTACGTCAATTGAACCTGATTTATCAAAATATGCCCAAGCTGATGAAAATAAAAAAACAGAGGGAACTGGAAAGGGTGAACTTGACGATCTTGGGTTATAATTCTCTTCGCCTCTTAGAAATCATCATATATAATAGTTTAATTTTATTTTTTATGAGCATAATATGTTAAAGCGCAATTTCGCTTCAAATCTTATACTTTTTTTATTTTTTATCTTGGTAGCGTCTGCTTCCCTATTTTCTGATATGTTTCAAAACCCCATTAAAACTGGCAAGCAAATGATTGAACAATCTAAATTGTTTACATCGTCTGACCTATTAAACATTCAAAAAATATCGTTAAAAAATAAATCTGGAGAATTCCAATTCGAGCGCAATGACAATAACCAAACAACTCCCTGGCACATGATTGCGCCGAGAGATATTTCAGCAAACTCGGTCTTTATTGAGAAATTATTTAATAGCTTGGCCGTAATTAAGGTCAAAAAACTTTTCCCAGATGAAAAAATAAATAGCTCAAACTTTTCATTAGATAAACCAATGTCCACTTTAAGTCTTTTGGATCAAAATGGTAAATCAACCATTATAAATTTTGGGCTTATGAATTCAATTGATAATTCAACATATTTAAAAATTTTAGGTAAACCAGGTATCTATCATGTGGAAGCTCCAAATGTTTCTCTTGAGAACGCAACTTTATTGGATTTAATTGAATCGCAAATTATTGCTATCAATCTCAATTCAATAGAGTCATTCAAAATCTACAAAGGTAACAAAAAAGCATCCCCACCAACAATCGAATTAATCAAAAAAGATAAAGGTTGGTTTGATTCAAACAATAACCTTTTAGCCTCCGACAAAATTGATGAATATTTTCAAGATATTCTGAGCTTAAAAAGTTCGTTCCTGCTTGAAAATCAAACTGAACTTCAAAAAAAATCAGTCAGTATTTTCACCAGAAATTCTGAGTACATTATTACAATAAATGACAATAAGGGGAAAACTGTCGATTACTTTATATCTACACTTTTTCACAGTTTTAGTGACCTAGATTTAAAAAATGAAGATCATTTTTTAATGACTGTATCAAATAGCTCATCAGGTTATATTGTCAAAAAAGAGTTTTATGAATTATTTTCAAAAAAAATAGAATATTTTAGAGCGATCGTTCCCCAGCCAAAAGAGCTTAAGAAAAGCCTATGAAGCTTTAGAGTTTTTTGATTTCATGGAAGATTTTATTGCACCAGAAAAAAATTTTTCAAAAGTTTCAACAAAGACTGGGTTATAGCGTGACAAAGTCTCTTTGCTACCAATTATTTTTTTTAATGCTCCTTCAGGAGAAAGTTTTTGATCGAGCATGGTATGAACAAAATCATCCATCAAACAAACGATATTGGCCAAATTCAAAATTTTACTTCCCTTTTTACCATATGGAAAACCAGTCCCATCGTATGCTTCATGATGTTGTAGAATGATTTGTTTGATTGAATTATTTACACTTCGAAATGATTCTACTATCTGCATCCCAAATTCTGGATGTTTTTTATACTGAATGTATTGATCCTGATTCATTTCAAATGGACGCATAAATGCGATATCTTTTGGTAAATGTAATTTCCCAATATCGTGAAGTAAGCACCCCAGCGCAGCGGTTTCAATCATTGACTTGGAATGCCAATCAAATTTCTTGATAATTGAACATGTATAAATCGTTACTAAAAATGAAGATGAATAAATATTAGGTTCCAGATATTCATAATCTTTTAAGTATTTAAATAAATCATCATGGCCATCGATCAGTAAAAAAATGGTTTCCCCAATCTCCCTTCCTATGTCGATAGTTTGGTTTTTTATTCCACTAGTCAGTATTTCTTCAAAATATTTTTCAATAACATGTCTTAGAATATTTAACTTACTATAAGGAGATATTTTTTTATTAATCATTAATTTTTTGGCGAGGAAGTTATTATAAAGGATATATTTACGTCGATCAGTAGATTGAAAATAGAGAAAATCGCCTCCCTTTTCTTTTTGATAATTTACTATTTTTTCTTTCGAAAAGAGATCTCCTTTTTGAAAGATCTTTAAATACTTATTTTCATCTAATTTAAAAAATAAATCATAAAGAACTATTTTCGATGAAAAAAAATCATTCATTTTAATTTTTGAAAAATATGCATCTGGCATTGGAACTTCTTGGTCGAATGAATTTTCTCCATTTTGAGGAAGAGAATTCATTAGATCGGCAAGACATTGGTGGTCCTCTAGCAGTGCCTTAAGCTCACCATAATCCATGGGCTTTACAATTGGTCCTGTAATACCTAATTTAATAAGCTTATCTTTATTCATTTCACCAGAGTTCAATAATGACTGATTATTAAATACTAGAAATATTCGATATCCGGCAGTACTAGATTTAATAAATTTTAAAACTTGTAAGCAAGAGTGATTTTTAATTTCATAATTAATAAGTATTGCAAAATATTTATTATTATATATGGCGAGCTGAGCTTCACGACCATTGTAAACAGTTTGAACTTCATACGAGAGACCAGAGAGAAACTTTTTAGTGTTTCCCAGCCATGATTCATCTGAATCGACCAAAAGGATTTTAAGGGCCAATTAAGCTCCAAGGAAGGCCGGTTAGAATAGCAATCCACTGTAGTTTATCGGTTGAAAGTTAGGTGAGCTAAAATGAAAAAAGTGGTTAATCCTCCGAAGAGAATCAACCACTTAAAGTTTAAACGGATTTTTAATATACGTTATTTAATTTCTTTATGTACAGTATGTCTCTTAAGAAACGGATTATACTTTTTAAGTTCAAGACGATCTGGTGTCGTTTTCTTGTTCTTAGTTGTTGTATATCTTGAAGGACTTTTCCCTTCTTTTCTTGCTTCTGTACATTCTAGGGTTATTATAACTCTAGCACCTTTTTTTGCCACAACATGCCTCCACGTCGAAAAATTAACAAAGGTGAAATTACACTTTTACCATTGGCATGACAACCAAAAATTGCTAAACCTTTAAAAAAAGCATGGAATATATGAAAATAAACGAAGAAAACTGGTCACATTCCCAATATTCAAGCTCTCCATTGCGAGCTTTTATCTCGCTAGGTGCCCAACCCGATGAACAAAATGGGGTGCAATTACAATATCTGGTCACTTTAACCGATCAAGACTATCTGGAATTGTTTCAAAGCGCTCACTCTAGCATTCAAGAGGCGTTAGGGGTGTTAAATCAAAAATACGGCCATTGGAATTATTCGGATGCCCTAAATTCCTCAGGTGATGGCTGTAGCAGTTGTGCCGCTCATTAGCCTGATGTTGACTTAAGAGCTTAAATTAGTTATAAAACTCAATAAATTTAAAACCTGTTATTGTATACAAAGCAATAATAAAGAAACTTGAGGTCCATAATGAAAGAAGGAATTCACCCAAAGTACGAAGCAGTTAATGTCTCTTGCGTTTGCGGAGCTGTCTACCCAACTAAAAGTACTATTAAATTAGAAAAAATTGATATTTGTTCTAACTGTCACCCATTCTACACTGGTAAAACAAAAGTATTAGATACTGAAGGTCGAATTGAAAAATTCAAGAAAAAATTCGGTACAGATTATACAAATAAAGCGACAAAGAAATAGTTTAAAAAAGGCTCCTTCGGGAGCCTTTTTTATTTTAGCAATACTCTTAATTTTTCACCAATAACTTTTTCTACTTCAAACTCTATCCTCTCTCCAACATCTGAATTTTTAAAAAACTTTTCTGCGTCTTTAGAAAGTTGCTTTTTGTAAATTTCGATCGAAACATTTTTATTTTGTCCATTTTCTAAAAAACAAACTTCATATTCGAAACTAAATTTGGTCTCTTTTATATATCGAGTAATGACAGCATTATTGAGACTTTTATTGGCAATTCTTTTTCTCTTAAAAACCGCTGTGTTTATTGGAAGTGTCTTTCTATCTAGACTAACTAGTTGTGAAAGTCTTTCAATTTCTAAATTATGGCTGGTTCGCAGGACTTGATGACACCATTGGCTCGGGCATTTTGCAGAGCTGGGACATGGATAGAGTATCTCATAAGATTCGAGAAGATTTTCACGTAGTTTAATTAAATCTTTAAATAAATCACTGGTTCCAGGCTCTATCCACAAAACATATTCTGGATCAATCATCATGATTTGATCTTGAGCCTTATGAATACCCATTTCATTAATTGAATGTCCAAAAAGAAGAACACTATTAGATTTTTTTTCATTAAATTTTTGAGTCGTTTTTAGATTAATCTTAGGAAAAAAACCTTGAAGGATACGCTCTGCCTGATCAAGCATTAGTCTAGAAGAATCTATAGCTACTATTTCTGGAGGCACTTTCTCAAAGAGCAAACTCCATCCCAATGAGAAAGTTCCGGGGCCGCAACCAGAATCAATCAATGGTCTATGAATTAAATCTTCTAATACTTCCTCAGACAGCTTAGAAAGAAGAAAATGTAATTTGGGAATATTGGTCGGCAAATAGAAAGAAGCATACGCACTTACCATTTTTTCTTCACGAACATAGTCATTGATATGATCACGCTTTACTGTAAACTTAGCTGATATTTCACGAACACTTTTTACCAACTCTGCTTCTGACAAATTAGGAACTAAAAGATGAGGTTTAATATCCTGTAGTGATAAAACAAAGGGCCCGAAGGCCCTTGTTTTAAAGTATAATTTTTCCAATTATCTTTTTCCAATATCAACATACTCTCTAACCACAGATCCAATATAAACTTGTCTTGGCCGAGAAATTTTTGTTTCTTTTGTCTCTCTCATTTCCTTCCATTGCGCTAACCACCCGGGCATTCTTCCAAGAGCAAACATGACAGTGAACATATTGGTAGGAATTCCCAGAGCACGATAAATAATTCCAGAGTAAAAATCGACGTTGGGATAAAGATTGCGCGACTTAAAGTAATCATCTGCTAAAGCTTCTTGCTCGAGCCCTTTTGCAATATCAAGAAGCTGATCCTTCACTCCAAGTTGGGCCAAAATGACATCACAAGCTTTTTTAATAATTTTTGCTCGTGGGTCAAAATTCTTATAAACACGATGACCAAAGCCCATCAATTTAAAAGTATCGTTTTTATCTTTTGCTCTCTCAAGCGCCTTTTTATAATCTCCTCCTGCAAGTTTAATTTCTTCAAGCATTTCTAGAACTTCCTGGTTTGCACCTCCATGAAGAGGTCCCCAAAGCGCATCAATGCCAGCAGAAATTGAAGCAAAGATAGATGCATTTGAAGATCCAACCACTCTTACAGTTGAAGTAGAACAATTTTGCTCATGATCAGCATGAAGAATTAAAAGCACATCAAGTGCCTTAGCAACATCCTTATTGGATTTCATCCCCATCATCGAAATGAAATCTTCACAATAAGAAAGACTTGGATTCGAAGCTATGGGAGCTTGACTTGAAGCCGCTGTAAAAGAACGAGCAGCAACCAATTTGAAAAGTCCCAACATAAGTGCAAAAATTTCATCTTTTTGCTCAGTGCTCGGGTTGGGATTATTAAGTTCAGGGTAATGAGCTGAAAGCGAAACAGTAACTGCTGATGCAACGGCCATGGGATGCGCAGTTTTTGGGAAAATATCTATCATGCGCTCAATGTATTCAGGAAGTTTTGAAAAACTTGCGACCTTTTTTTCAAATGAATCAAGCTCAGATTTGCTTGGTAATTTGCCCCAATTTAACAAAAAAGCAACTTCTAAAAATGAGGATTGCTCTGCCAACTGCTCGATTGGATAACCTCGATAACGCAATATCCCGAGTTCTCCATCTAAAAATGTAATGGCAGATGCACAGGATCCTGTGTTTAAAAATCCATGATCAATCGTGATACAGCCAGTGTCTGCACGAAGTTTTGAAATATCTATCGCTTTTTCATGCTCTGATCCCTCTGTTATGGGATACTCAAGAACTTTTCCTTCAATCTCGATCTTAGCTTTAAGGGACATTGGATCCTCCAAAAAAAATTATCTGAAAAAATTGTGACATAAATTAACTCAAATTACAGCTCAACAAAAATACTGTCTATGATAAATTCATCTATTGTTGAGACCACCCTTTCGGATCGGCGTGCCATTGAATTAAGATTTTTTTGGCAGCTTCATCAAGAAAATTTAATTCCATTCCCGCTTTTAACAAATGCTCGAAATCGGTCAATGAAATAATGGACAAACCAAGTTCCCGTTGGCGTTTCTGGGCCTCTGCCATTTGGTAATTAACCACACTTAAACAATGATGGCTTACCAATTTAGCCTGGGTAATGCCATTCATTGCGTCAGCAAGAGAGGATCCCTGATTAATTAAATCTTCTACTAAAACGACGGATTGATTTTCAAGATAGTGTCCTTCTATTTGATTTTTTTTCCCATGATCTTTTGGTTTTGGTCGAATATAAATCATAGGTTTATTGAGGCGATCGGCGAGAAAAGCAGCATAAGGAATCCCTGCAGTTGCGATACCACCAAACAAGTCAAACTTTAATTGATGAGACTCGATGCTTGAAATGAAAGCCCCTACAACCGAATCACGGAATTCAACGTGTGAAAGAATAAGACGATTATCGCAATAAATAGGCCCTTTCAGACCAGAGGCATAAATAAAGGGACTAAAAGGAGAAAATTTCACACACCCTTTTAATATAAGATTTCTAGCAATTTCCATTTTCATTGGTGATCCTTATAAAATTAACTATTCTATTGAACAGTGGCCAATCGAGGAATTCCAGCAAAATGATAAAAAAAAAGCTGAATTATCTCTTTTTGAGTTAAAATTTAGCAATAACTAAATCTTGCTGAGGCAGTTCATGAAAATTCTTTTTATTGGAGATTCACCCCAAACAAATGCTGCCATAAAAAAGCTGATGACGACCCATTTTATCAAACTGGCCCTGGTCGAGCCATCTGAAAAAAATTTACTCATGGATCTTTTAACAACCAGCGGTCCTTTTTCTTTCGTCATTGTCGTCATTGATAACCCTAAAATAGTCGTTCAAGATCTCTACGAATCGATTACAGAGCTTATAGGTCAAAGACCCTTTATTTTTATTGGATCTCCAACGTCTGTTTTAAATCAGAAAATAAATGAAATATTAATTAAAAGTGAAATTAATTTTCTCGTTGAAACACCGCTGGATGAAGAAGAATTTAAATCACCTATGCAAAGAGCTGTCGATTGGGTTCAGAAAGAAGAATTTGAACAATCGGTTCAGGAGTTTTCTCGAGAGGATCTATTTAAGATGCGATTGAGAAACTTTTATTTATTTCATCAAATGCCGTTTGATGTTTTTTTAGAACTCACATCTACAAAGTTTGCTAAAATTATATCAAAGGATAAAACCTACTCACACAGACTCATTCAAGACTACTCTCGCAAAAATATAAAGCATTTATATCTTAAAAGAGATGATCATCTTAAGTTTTTAGACACTTCAATAAAAAAGCTACTCACTATTTATGAATCCAAACTGATTGATCGAAGTAAAATCTTATCTCTTCACTTACAATCTATTTTCTTTATTCATCAATTCATTAAAGCATTAAGTGTTTCAGACGACATTGTAACTCTGACTCGCAAACTAATTGATTCATTACAAGATGTTTTTAAAAATCGAGAACCACTTATTGAAGCTCTGGACAAGATTTGTACGAGTTCGAATATGACTTTTGCAGAGTATTCCTTAGCAACAGCCTATGTTTGCGATAGCATCATTACAAATCTAGGTTGGAGTGCGGACATGTCAAGCGATAAGCTGTTTCTTGCATCTATTTTACAAGATGTGACATTAAACAATGATGATTTCATAAAAATTCGCTCTCAACATGATCCAAATTTTAAAATGTTTAGCAGTGAAGATCAAAAAGCTTTTATGAATCACCCTAAAGACGCCGCCTACATTTCAAATTTCTTCAATGGATTTTCAGATGTTGACTTCATTTTACTTGAACATCACGAGCATCCAACCGGAGATGGATTTCCAACAGGCGTGAGCTCTTCAGGACTTACAACAATATCTTGCGTCTTTATTTTGGCAAGTAATTTTGTATCTCGGCTTGCTCTCTATCATGACTCTCCTGAGCGCTTTAGAAAAGTTCACGATGGAATGAAGCGTGTTTATGCTACCAGAAATTTTAAAGATCCCTTTAAAGCTCTGGAAAAAGCATTAAGGCTTAAAAAGCCATCAAAGCCTAATTGATTCGATGGTTTCAATTATTTTTTTGTAAGACGACTTTCTAAATTTTTCATTGAGAAGTGATATTATATTTTTGATGTCAAATTGATTATTTTTAGCTGATCGCTCACGGATATACTCATCGACAAAGGCTTCAGAAATTAAAACAATTTTAGACAGTGGTGAGATATCATCTTTATATTCAATCGCAAAACCAACTCCAGAGGTCATGCCGTGATGTTGCTTAATAAGCAGATCTACACCCATAGGAGCTTTTTTGTAAGTAGACACCAACTCAGCAGCAAGGCGCGCATGATTGAGTACCGTTTCTTTTTCTTTGTCAGACAATTCATCAGTAAATAATAGATCCTCTTCATATTTTAAATGGGGATATTTTATGTAAAGCGGAGCGAGTACAATATCATGAAAAAATAGAACAAAATTAATCTTTTCAATTTGAGACTCCCCTCCCCATGCGATTTTTTTTAAAATGTGATTGGCAACATAAGTTGCAAGCATGGTATGGACATAAATATGTCCAGATTTATCAGTTATTAAAATGTTTAAAAGAGATTTTAAACTAGGTACATCTTTTGCGACTTGTTCCATGATCGCTGTACACTCATTGGCAAGAATCATAATTTCAGCTGCAGCTTCAGGTGATTGGCAGAAGTCTTGTGCGATGAAGTCAAATCCACCTTTTAACACGCTTGCTTTTTCTCTAGGATTTAACTTCTGAGCATTTTTTATTTGATTGATTAACTTTGAAGATATTTCATTAATGACTATTAAGCGATCTTCCTTGAGCACATAAATTTTTTCGAGACCTTCTTTTACAAAAGTCGATAAAAGTTCAGAAATAACAGTTCCCTTCTTTGCCATTAAGGTAAATTCATTTTCTTCTCCATTTTTTTTGATATGAAGAAAAAATTGGCAGGGTGCAATTTGCAAAAAGTTGACAACATCCAAATCAATTGGAAAATAATCAGGCAGATCAAGCACTACCATATCTTGAGCTGAAACTTTTAAAATTTTAGCGCTTTGGCGAAGTAAGTTTTGTAAGTGATATGAACTTTGAACAATAATGGCATTTGATATTTCTTTGATGGGATTTCCGATTATAATGATTGGAGTCTGATATTTTTGTTCATTACAAAATTGCGCAAGCGTTGATGCAGTATCTTGACCATTAATCATATTGACTGTAACTATCAAATCAAAATTATTCCCAGCAATAATTATAGCCTTAGCCAATTCAAGATTTTCCACCACCATTACACTCGTTCCCAGATAAACTTCTAGGTTCACGGTATAAAGCCGATTTAATATTTTATTATCTGAAATAATTAGCGTTTTCGACATTAATTCCCCAAAAAATCAATTTGAAAATTAATAGTAGCATTTTTTAATTTGATAAAAAATAGAGTTAGTTAAATGAAAATTTTACCTCTATCATAGTTAATGTATGCAATTTAAAACTAAACTTATTTCTGGAATATTTATAAAGCGCTATAAGCGCTTCTTTTCAGATATTATGCTTGATAGTGGCGATGTTGTTGTAGCACATACAGCTAACACTGGCTCAATGAAAAATTGCACCGGTGACAGTTGGCCGGTCCTTTTAAGCTATCATGACTCTCCGACTAGAAAACTAAAGTATACTCTTGAGATGATCCATAATGGCAAAAGCTGGATTGGCATTAACACTAGCACAACCAATACCTTGGCAATTGAGGCCATAAAAAATGGAACCATAACTGAACTTAAAGGCTACACTGATTTGAAACCTGAAGCCAAAATTGGCGAGAGTCGAATAGATATTCTTTTATCTAATGGTGATGAAAATCTTTGTTATGTTGAAGTTAAAAATGTTACTTACATCGATGAATTTCAATTTTGTCTATTTCCCGATGCAGTTACTGAAAGAGGATTAAAGCACCTTAAGCAATTACTCGAGCTAAAACAAAAGGGAATAAGAGCAGTTATGCTTTTTGTAGTTCAAAGAGAAGACTGTCATTCATTTAAAATCACTAATACCATAGATATTCAATACTGCCAGATGCTAAGAGCAGTCATGAAAGATGGTGTTGAAGTTTTGGTTTATCAATGCACTCTAAATGATCAAGAAATTAAAATTTCAACAGCATTACCTATCGTAGATTAATTGTGAGCCGATGCTTTTCCACCAGATCGGCCCACAATTAAAAGTAAAATGATTAAGCAGCTTTTTTGTCTTTATTGTGTCCACTAGCTACAATGTCTGTCGTCTGCCCATGCTTTTCTTTAGCACCTTCCATCAACTTTAGATGGTTCATGGCTTTCTTTTCTTTTGAAGTAACCTTTTTTTTGTGTTTACTTTTGTTATCGAATTTATCACCCATAAAATACCTCCATCAAAAATCTTTATTTTTAAGATTGTTAATTAATTGATCGGCACTTTTATTATAATACTTTAGCCTTTTTGTCGGAATAATAATCCTTGCCTGATACATAAACCTTTGAAAAAATGAGAATTATGAGTGTAAAACAATTAATAAATCCGGCCAATATTTTTGGCGTAGGACTAAGAAGTCCGCACTATTCATACTTAGAGCAAAGTCCAAAAACTGAAGTTGGTTGGCTGGAAATAATCAGTGAAAATTACTTTCGCACAAAAGGAAAACCTCGACTTGTTTTAGAGAATTTAAGAAGCCAGTTTCCTATTTCATGTCATGGAGTTTCACTTTCCATTGCATCTTATGAAGAATTTGACCTTAAATATTTACATGATTTAAAAATGTTTTATGATGAAATAGATCCATTTTTAATTTCTGATCATCTATGCTTTACCGGAAAAAAATTAAACAATCTTCATAATCTTTTGCCTTTTGCCTACAATCACGAAAATTTGCATCACTTAAAAAATCGCATCGATCAAGTACAATCGATTCTAGGAAGACAATTAGCCTTTGAAAATCTTTCCGCTTACTTTGATTACAATTCATCTTCAATGACCGAGTGGGAATTTATTAGTGAATTAACCAAAAGTACTGATTGTCATTTACTTTTGGATCTCAATAATGTGTTTGTCAATTCTCACAATCATCAATTTTCGCCAATAGATTTCTTGTCAATGATTGATTTTAATCGAGTTAAGGAAATACATATGGCCGGTTATAGTATTAGGGAAAATTTTTATTTTGATTCACACTCAAATCCTCTCTACCCTGAAGTCATTGCACTCTATGAATCGGTACTTTCAAAGAAAAAAAACATACCGGTCCTTTTTGAATGGGATGAAAATATCCCTCCCTTTGAAGTACTTGAAGCACAAATTATCAAGTTAAAAACAATTTGGTCAAAGGCAATAGATTGAATCAAAAAGATTTTAATGATATTTTGATTGAGGTGATAAGCAATAGATCAGCAACAATGGATCTCATTGCATCATATATTAAAAATTCACCTCATCTCACAGCTCTTAGGGCAATTGAAGTATATCAAGAAGATTATCAGGCACGGCTGACTGAAGCACTAAAAAATACCTATAGGGCCAGTTACTTTCTTCTTGGTGATCGAGAATTTAAGCACCTTGCAAAAGACTATATTTCTTCTTACCCATCACAGTCTTCTGACCTAGATGATTATGGATTTGATATGGAGTTATTTTTGAAATCCCATCAACTTGGTAAAGAATATCCTTTTCTCTCCAGCATGATTCATTTTGAATGGACTTTTAGAAACATCTTTCATAAAAAATGGGATATCGGGCTTGCTGGATCTGAGATTGAAAAAGCCATAATGGACGATAAACCGATATACCTAGTCAATTCATTGTGCTTTCTTCAATATGATTTTTTAATTTCAAAACTTTATTTCTTAAAAGATAATAACAGTGATTATCAAAATCCCATTGAATATGAAAACAAAGAATTTATTATTATGTACAAAAAAAATGAAATTGTATTAATAAAGACTTTTTCTCAAAATCAGTGGCAATTTCTTAAAATCATAACTGCCCCGACCTCATTTTCCAAACTGATCCAAGAAGGAGAAACACTAGTCACAAAAAATGAGCTACAAGATATTTTTCATTTTTTGAATATCAATTCATTATTGAAGTATTAGGCAACTTGATTAAATTCTTCTTCAATGCTTTTAGAAAATAACATTTTTGTCTTTTCAACTAATGGTTTAAAGATTTTTTTTAATTCTAAATCGTGTCCATCAGGTAAGAAATCATCAAATCGTGCAAAAAGATAAAATTCTTCAGCAGAAGATCGTTTGGCATTATTGAGATTGCCATAAAAATTTAAGATTCTAGAGTCTAGCTTAAAACTAGTCAGGCACAAGTCAGACTCAATTGAATCCTCATTCAGTTTTTTAAAGGTTTCGATTGGACTGAGTTCCCGAACCTCTTTATATTTAATAATGGGTATATCTATATCTATCATATTTGATGTTTTTATTTTATTTAAAAACTTTTTATCTTTTATCTTCAATATAAAGCCCACCTCTGAAATCTGATGTATAGAAACATTGTCTCTGTAAATGGTCACATCATTATTTAATCTGAAATGTACTGGAATATTTCCATCTAGTCTGAAAGATCTTAGGGTATAGCTTTCTACCAAAATTTTTCTCAAAATAAATTTTTTATGAATTTCTTGCTGAAACCATTTCATGGAAGTTAAAGAAAAGTAAGGCCCCTGCTCACCGTCTTTTGAAAAGAGAATTTCATTCTCTCTTTCAAACCAAGTTAATCTCAAACGGCTATCAACATATGATTCGTAGAGCGAGAACAAGTCGCTCTTTACCACTTTCAGCTTATTACATAGCCAAATGGATTCTTTTTTTAATTCTAGTAACTCTAGATTTAGCTTATCCAATTGATGTTTGTTACTAAAGTTTCTAAATTTTTTTCTTTGAATTAAGCAGGATTGATCCCAATTACTCCAATGAAAAGAAAGCTGAGGGCTAAGCTCTAACTGATCGCATAAATCACTTTTATTAAAATATTGCTTTAGTGTATGCTTCGACAATTGCTTGGTAGTCACAAAAATCTCCTGAGGAAGATAAACGGCTTCATATTCAATGATGACATTGTATTAACTAATTTCTAATTTTTAGAATTAATCGACATGTTTTGAAATACCCTTGAAATTATTATTTTTTCCCTAATTCTGTCAGATTTCGAGACAAGGAAAAACTGTGTCTTTTTTTTGGCAGTTTTTCCTTCTGCGAGGCAGATCTCTGTTATAATAGAAATTATGAAACAAAATCCTTTCGATATCCTTCAGCAAAATGCACTCAATTTTAAATTGAACCCCATTTCATTTCGTGAGATCTTTTTTATTTCAGAATCCCCATGCAATGTCTACGGCCTTGTCGATGGACTCATGAAAGTTGTCCTTCATAAAAAAGAAGAAATAACTCCCCAGACCCTTGTATTGCTCTTGCAAAAGAATTTAGCAAATTTATTTGTCTTAGAAGAAGATCGAGGCAGCCTTAGATTGGCCCAACAAGAAAACTTAAGGCATGTGACACGTTCACTATCAATCGGAGATCCTCTTGAGAAAGCTCGGTTACAAGCCAATCTTCTGACTATTAACTTGGGTTATCTCTACGAAGACCCTACCAATGACAGTTTGCTAAATCTTCAGGTTCAAAGCGCTAAAAATTTGGCCATATTTCTCTATGGGCGACCGCAAATTCACGAAGCGCTTTACCGAGAGTTTATTAAGCAAGGTCACCACTACATTTTTGCTCAACCTTTCTTGTCGACTCTTTTTCTCCTTGGTGTCATGAAGAGCACTAGGCTTTATGTTGATCGGGATATAGAACTATTTTTTCTCACAAGTTATCTTAAAGATATTGGCATGTCAGCGATACCTGTTGAAAAGTATAATGATGAAAACTTAAGCGAAGAAGATAAAAAACTTTTAGCTTCGCATCCTCAATTATCCGTTAATATTCTAAAAGGTCGGGTGCCCCTACCGCCAAATCATTTAAAAATAATTGAAAATCATCACATTTATAGTACTCTGACCAAGCAATACAATCTTGCAGACAAAGACGATCCAAGTATGATTTTTGGCTTTGAAACAATGATGATTTCTGTCATGGATACTGTCGCGGCAATGATAACTGATAGACCCTTTCGTAAAGCAGGCTCACTTTTTAACAGTCTTGATTTGATTCGTTTACTGATAGGTGAACAATACCCGCAAGAATTTAAATTGATTGTTAACTACTTCAAAAATTTTTTTCGTTCACAATAAATACTAGAGTCATTCCCTCCAACATAAATTTCTTTGCAAACCATTACATAACATGAAACACTTTGAAATATATTGATTTTGCCAATTAATTCTAGGGAGGGAAATAATGGCTACAGCAGACGTTAGTCCGATTACAGGTATAATTGCCGAAGATCTTGTCTATGTTGATTTTGGGGAACATGAAGGAAAATCTGTTCTTGAAGTAGCAGACACTTTACCAGAATATTATGATTTTTTAATTGAGAGCAAAGAGGGTGGAAAATGCACTATTCGTCGCTCTAAAGACAAAAGCTTCCGTCTCTATGTAACGCAAACCGCTCATTAATTCAGACTCTTAAGTGGGGAATTATTCTATATTCCCCACTTCTTAACTAAATCCTGACAAAAGCCCCTTTATATTTTGATCAAAATTGTCGATTATACCTCATGCTCAAATTAAAATCTAAATCGCAGGATGCCCTGCTTTTTTATATTCTAAGACTTATTTCAATTTTAGTGATTGGCTTGCTCTTGTTAATTATTTATATACTCTTTAAATCTGCCCTACCTTCTATCGTTCGCAATGGACTGTCTTTCATTTTAAAATCAGACTGGAACCCCGTTGAGGAGCAATTCGGAGCATTACCTTTTATTTTTGGTACTTTGGTCACTTCAGTTATCGCACTTGTACTTGCGACACCAATAAGTATTTTTATAGCCTTGTTTATGTGTGAATATTTACCCAAAAGCATTTCCAGAATAGTTTCTCTCCTCGTCGAAATGGTCGCAGCTATTCCAAGCATTGTTTTTGGACTTTGGGGCATTTTTTATCTCGCTCCTTTTGTAAAAGAAACGTTGGCACCTCTGCTTAAAAATTACTTTGGCTATCTTCCCTTTTTTCAAGGTCCAAGCTTTGGTATTGGTATTTTGACCGCATCACTTATTTTAGCAATTATGATTGTTCCTACTATATCTTCAATTAGCCGCTCAATTTTTGAACTCATACCACAACATCAAAAAGAGGCTGCGTATGCCATGGGCTCTACCAAATATGAAATGGTTAAATTGGCAATCATTACTCCTTCTATATCGGGAATTAGTAGTGCCGTAGTACTTGGACTTGGGAGGGCCCTTGGCGAAACCATGGCGGTAACGATGTTGATAGGTAACTCACCTTCAATAACGAAATCCATATTTGCTCCAGCAGCTACAATGGCTTCGGTAATGGCAAATGAATATACTGATGCCAACACTCCAATGCATATTGCATCACTTTGCTACATAGCCTTGTTGCTATTTATTATAACTTTTCTATCAAATTTAATTGCCAAAACAATTGTGAAAAAATTGTCTAAAACCTAAAAGGAATAAAATTGAATTATAGGACCATTCGAAATATTAAAAATCAATTTTTCATGATGACAGTTATCATGAGTGCTGTTTTAGTACTACTTCCACTTTTTTTAATTATTAAATTTGTCTTCACTCAAGGAATGAGCTCACTAAATTTCAGTTTTTTTACAGAAATACCAAAGCCAGTTGGTGAATCCGGAGGTGGTATGAAGCATGCCATATTTGGAACCATGTACGTTGTCTTTTTAGGTGCATTGCTTGCCGTACCAATAGGAATAACCTGTGGTGTATATCTTTCAGAGTTTAGAAAAAGTAAACTTTCCAAAACTCTAAAACTGACGATTGACCTTATGAGTGGAATTCCTTCCATCGTAATTGGTATTTTCGCCTATCTCGTAGTTGTCATTCCAATGAAAAGTTTTTCGGCCTTAGCCGGAGGAGTTGCTTTAAGCATTATCATGCTTCCAATTATCATCAAAACTTCAGAAGAAATCTTAAAATTAGTTCCAGATCATTTGCGAGAAGCAGGATTGGCTTTAGGACTTCCTCGCTGGAAAGTTATCTTGTTTATTATCGTGAAGGGTAATTTATCAAACCTATTGACAGGAATCATTTTGGCCATCTCAAGAGCTTCAGGAGAAACGGCCCCATTATTGTTTACTGCTTTTGGCAATATGTATATGAGTTATGAATTTAATAAGCCCATGGCAACTCTTCCGGTACAAATTTATACTTATGCCATTTCACCATTTAAAGATTGGCAACGACAAGCATGGGCCGGAGCATTTGTACTCATGATTTTAATATTATCAATGAATCTTTTTGCAAGGTATGTCTTTTTGAAAATAAAAGACAAGAAAGGAAATTAACCATGTCATCAAACTCCAACGACGAAAAAATTATCTTAGAGGCTAAAGCCTTAGAGGCTTGGTTTGGGGACTTTCAAGCGGTAAAAGGTATAAATGTTCATTACTTTGAAAAAACAATAAATGCCATTATTGGCCCCTCCGGTTGTGGGAAATCAACATATTTAAGATGCCTCAACAGAATTCATGAAGAAATTGAAGGCACTAAAGTCATGGGTGAAGTTTTACTTGAAGGAAAAAATATTTACGATAAAAGCATAGATGTTGTCGACGTAAGAAAGAGGATTGGGATGGTATTTCAGAAACCTAATCCATTTCCAACTTTAAGTATATTAGAAAATGTAGTCATTGGTTTGAGGCTTCAAGGAATCAATAAGCGTTCAACCTTATTAGAAATTGCAGAATCATGCCTAAAGAAAGCAGCACTTTGGGAAGAAGTAAAAGATAAATTACATTCTCAGGGAACATCACTTTCAGGTGGTCAACAGCAAAGACTTTGCATAGCGAGAGCACTTGCCATAAATCCACCAGTACTGTTAATGGATGAACCAACTTCAGCACTCGACCCGATTGCGACAGCAAAAATAGAAGAATTAATGAATGAAATAAAAAGAGATTATACGGTTATAATTGTTACGCACAATATGCAGCAGGCTGCTCGCATTTCAGATTATACATCTTTCTTTGTTTATGGAAAAATGGTCGAACATGGTCTGAGTTCTGATATTTTTACAAACCCTAAAGAAAAACAAACTGAAGACTATATTTCGGGAAGATTCGGATAAATTAAGAAAGAGGATGATATGGATATTTCACCAAAAGATTTAAGAGACAGTATATTGAAAATGGCCAGTTTGGTTGAGGCTTCACTTGCCAATTGCCTTAATCTTGAAAAAAACATGGAAGAGTTCTTAGAATTGGAACGCAAGATTAATGAATTCCACATGCTGATTGATGATTCTTGCTTTAAGTACATTGCTCTGAAAAGCCCCGCCGCAAAAGATTTAAGAACGGCATTAGCCGTTATGAAAATAAATGCAGAACTTGAAAGAATTGGAGATCAGTCACTAAAGATCAAACGACAATATCAACGAATGGGAAGAGATATTCTACAATTAAAGAATATGTCACTTGAAGTAAACATGATGGTTAAAAATGCTCTAGACTCTTTTGTCAGAAATAATATAAAGCAAGCAACAGATGTTATTAAATACGATCAAGAAATTAATGCCCTTAATCGCGAAATTGTGAAGTTTCATGTAAACCAGATCAAAAGTAATGAAATTGGCTTTGATGAAGGATATACCATTTCTAAAATATCTAAAAATCTAGAGCGCATAGGAGATCATGCTAAAAATATCGCCCAAGATGTAATCTTCCTAGAGTCTGGCTCTGACATGAGACACAATCCAGAGTTTAAGTCTCCAAAAAAGGATTAGTGATGAACACTGAAACAGTTGTCATTATAGAAGATGAAATTGAAATCAATGAACTCATAACCGATCAAATTACCCAAATGGGTCATCGATGTGTTAGTTTTCTAGATGGTAAAAAAGCTCTAGACTTTATTCAATCTCCAGAATGTAATCACGCAAATCTTTTTATTTTAGATCGAATGCTGCCATCTATTAATGGATTAGAAATTTGCAAATTTATCAGACTATATAAAAACTCTGAATCAATACCAGTCCTCATGCTCACGGCATTAAGTACACCAGAACAAATTGTTGAAGGTCTTGATGCTGGAGCCGATGACTATATGACCAAACCCTTTGATCATACAGTTTTAAAGGCAAGGGTTCGATCTTTGCTCAGAAGAAGGCAAATAAAAGAAAAAAGTTCAGAAAATACGAGTCAACTTCAGATCAAGGAACTTTTGGTTGATTTAGATCAATGCAAAGCTTGGATAGGCGATCATTTGTTAGAACTAACTCTTTCTGAATATAAAATTCTTTGCTGCTTCATGCTTTCACCAGGTAAAGTTCTGACTCGAAATCAATTAGTCGAATATATTCAAGATGGCCCGGTACATGTAACAGACAGAACAATTGATACTCATATTTTCGGATTAAGAAAAAAGCTGGGAGACTACTCTTCAATCATAGAGACGATTAGAGGAATAGGATACAGGGTCATTGGACATGATTGAAATGAACAATCGACGAATTCTACTTGTACAGTTTTTTTTCCTCATGGCCTTATCTCTTATTAGTTTTTTAATTGGAAAGAGCACGACTCTTTCATTTTTATTTTATTTAATTTGGTTAAGTGGAATATTGCTTAATTTATTTTTTATAAAAACTTACGCACTACCTGATTATAAAATTTTAAAAAAAATCAATGCAGTTTCTATCTCGAACGCTCCATCCTGGGAGGAAATAGAAGAATCACTATCTCAAAAAGAAGTTGAAAAACTAAAACAATACGAAAATTTTGAACAAGAGAATTTAAAATACAAAAACCTACTCGACTCAATGGAAGACCCTGTGTGCATCATTTCAAAAGAGAGTATGGTTTTTTATGCTAATAAATCTTTCCTCACGGTTTTTCAAATTAATGAGCATAGTTTTCCAATGCCATTGTTGGCCATAACTCGTCACCATGAATTTCAAAACTTCATCGAATCTTCTATAAAAGTATCTCAGGTTAGTCGATTAGCCAGTTTCACCTTTAATCAAAACCAAGATCCTTTAAAAAAATATTTCGACTTAAAGATCTCACCACTCATAAATCAAAATGACTACCTTTGCCTTTTACATGATATTACTGAAAGGGTTATGACTGATCAAATAAGAGAAGATTTCGTGTCAAACTTTTCCCATGAAGTAAGAACTCCATTAACAATTCTTAATGGACAAATTCAAAATTTAAAAGCAAATCTTGAGCAAGAAAAAAGTTTCTCATCTAGTCTCATTCCAATCTTCTACAAAATAGAAAACAACTCCAAAAGATTAATAAGCTTACTAAATGATTTATTACAGCTCTCTTCAATTGAATTTAAAAAAGAAATCAACAAAGAAATTGTAAACCTTGAGGAAGTAATATATTTTCTTATTCAGGACCTTGCTCTTAATTACCCTCAAAAAAATATCACTATTAGTTTAGAGTTAAATAAAAAAGAAGTTTATGTTGAATTTTCTCTATTTGAACAAGCTCTAATTAATTTAATTGATAATGCTTTTAAATACAGTAATGAAATAGGTTCAATAAAAATTAAATCTTATCAATTTGATAACTGGGATCAAATCGAGATTACTGACTCAGGAATTGGTATTCCAGAGGAGCAACTCCATCGAATTTTTGAAAGATTTTTTAGAGTTGACTCTTCTCGTTCATTTGATATTCCCGGAACTGGACTAGGACTTTCTATAGTTAAACATATTATTCAAAAGCATAATGGAAAAATTAAGGTTCAAAGCCGTTTTAATGAAGGTAGCACTTTCATTTTATCTCTTCCCTCTCAATCAACTAGCAATTAGCCAATCAGCTCAGCATAAAGTCCTCTTAATTCAAGCGTAGAAACGCCGCGATGAAATCGCTTAGCGTATTCCAGGCCATTGACTATCATCTCATTTCTAAGTATTGGTTGTTCATATAGTCTAAGCAATGCATTAGCAATTTCACCAGGACTAAGTGGGTCAACAAAGATGGATTGAGGTCCTGCACTTTCAGGAAAACATGAGCCCAAAGAAGTTATGATAGGTACTTTAGAATATAGAGCTTCCACTATGGGAATACCAAAACCTTCAAAAAGAGATGGAAAGCAAAAAACATCAGCGGCCTGATAGAAACCAGGAAGTTCAGTATGAGTTACTGATTCTAAGAAGTGGACTCTGTCTGATAATTTTAAACTCAAAGTTTTTTCTTTCGCTTTGGCAAGATAATCTTTACCTTTACCGATCAAAACTAAGTCTACATCAACCTGAGAAGATATTTCATGAAAAGCTTCAATCAAAGTTAATTGATTTTTTCTTGGTTCAAAAGCTCCAACATTGAGAATGTAAGACCTCTTAATTTTATATTTATCCTTTATGAGGCTAATCAGATCTGGTGATACTGATTCATAAAACAATGGTGAGCAACTCTGATAATGAATTTTTATTTTTTGCTCAGGTATATTTAAAAAATGAACGAGATCCTTTTTTGTTTGTTCGCAAATGGCAATGATCAAGTCAGCTTCTTTGCATGCATATGCAACCTTTTGAAAAAAAATCCAACGATCAATAAGAGAAAAGAATTGAGGATAGCGCAAAAAAATTAAATCATGAATAGTGACAATTTTTTTTACAGGAAAAGGAAATTTACCTATTGGTAATTCATGAGAAAGTCCGTGATATAAGTCGAGATTGTCGTGCAATAATTCATTAAGTACAAAATGGCTTCTCCAGAGACCTTTAAAAGTTTTACCTACCAAAGTGCTGGGTAAAATAGGATGGGCATTAGAAGATAAGGAGTCAATCCATCTCTTAGCAAAATAACTATCTAAATCTGGAGTGTATAAATACAAGTGATCATTAAATCCGGTTTCGAGGAGTCCTTCTATCAACCCCCGAGAGTAATTTCCCAATCCTCTGGAATTATGAGTTGCTCGTTTAGCTTCAAATCCAATTCGCATGATAAACCTTTAACCAAATTTTTTATTGAATATAAGAAAAGAAAATTTTTCCATTTTCTTCACTGACCAATTTGTAAGGATCTTCTTTTAAAAGCAAGCTGCCATCTAAGTCAAAAAAATCAACTCCGCCAGAAATATTTAGAGCACTTGAAATTCCCAAACTTGTTTCGATCATACATCCGAGCATTGTTTTCAATCCTAAGATTTTTGCTTGTCGGAGTTGCTTAACAGCTTTTAAATAACCACCAGATTTCATAAGCTTTATATTTACTCCATCGAATCGCTCGACGAAATAATTATTAATATCTTCTTTGGTGACAGATTCATCTGCCATTAAAAAAACTGGACTTAATTTTTTTAACTTTAATGCTTCTTCATGAAGAGTGCTGCTTAGTGGTTGTTCTAAAAATTCAATTCGTGACAAATCACTAAAGCGATCTAAAAACTTCATGACTTCTAATGCACTATCAAAAGATTCATTTGCATCAATGCGCAAAGGAACTTTAGTTAATTTAAGTATTTCTTTACAAAATTCAAAGGCATTTTGTTGATTAACTTTTACTTTAAGAACCGAAAATCTATCCAGATTATTAGAAATTATAAAATTTTCTACTTTATCAGTTTCCATTATAGGAATTGAGAAAGAAGTTTTTACACTACTAACGGTACTCGTGGCCATCAACTGAGAGACAGTCTTATCTGACAAAATTGATACGTAATGAACAAAGCTCGACTCTATCCCGAATTTTAAAGATTGTGGTAAATCCATGGTGTCCAAAAAAGCCACCACATTTTCAACACCGTTGAAATCTAGGGGGGCGGCATTTTTGAATTCTTCAAATTTTTCGAGTATTAAATCTCGATTTTCACCATAACGAACATTGAAAGCGACTTCACCAGAACCCTGAATTGAACCATTTCTTACCGTGACAATGAAATTGCGCTTAATATCTGAGCTATTTCGTGAAATATTCCACGTAAATTTAAGAGGCAATTCAAGTTCTTTTATGGACCAGCTAAACATAATCAACGCCAATTTTTTTTGTATCTTCTTTACTTGATGATACTATAATTTATGCCCATTAATAAAGATATTATCTTAAGAGTTCTTTTCTCTATAGCTTTTATATCGATCACATTTCGAGTCTTAGTTCCTATTTTTGTGGACTATTTGAAGAAAAAATTACCTGGTCACTATGACCAGAGCAAAGATCTTGATTATTTAATAAAACGACAAAAAGAAAGGCTGCGCTCCCAGTATGGATTAAGTGGAGATATTCAAAGTTCAAGCACGCTAATAAATTCGGAGAAGCGATTAATAAATAATCCCCCACCAAATTCAACCTCAGAAGTCAGTTCTTTGTCCAAAGAATTAAAATGGGGAGGAAGTCAGCTGGTGCTTGAATTGCAGTCTGAGATTGCAAAGAATTTTTCCTACAAGCTGGCCGAATCCAAAGTGAATGCATTTGTCCATTTAGTACAAAGACGTGACTACCTTGAATATTTAAGCAATGAGCAAAAAGTCTCAAAGTCCGGAATAAAAAATTTTCTCGTTACTCTTTTAATTTGGTTTATTTTGGTTGAAGAAACAAGAGAAAAAAAATTTTATATGCTCGCGAAGATTGCTCATAAATTAGAAGTAACTCCTGAAGAATTCGCCCTTGCTATTCAACTCAAACTACTTATGAGCATCGCAACTAAAAAAGAGTTAAAAGAAGAAAGAATATTTTCCGAAGTTCTAGTTTTGAATCAGTATTCTGATGATACTATAAAAGAAGCTTCGGAAATTATCGCTAAAAAAGAAGCAAATCTTTGGTGCAAAAGCCCATCTCAACTTTTTGAAGAATTAAATCTCTCTCTTAATTTTGCATCCATGCTTTCGCCGTTACCCAAAATTAAGAATAGAAAAGATATTGAATCTGCATGTAAGGTTTTAGGTGTTTCACTTGAGCAAAGCATTGATGAGGTTAAAAAAACTTATAAAAAAATGGCATTAAAAAAGCATCCCGACAAAATTGTTTCCCAAAAACTTCCAAAGTATTTAGAACGTAAAGCCATAGATAAATTCAACATTATTCAAGAAGCATTATCAATATTTTTAGAACATAAAAAATAAACAGGAAACTCATGTTTGCAAAAAAAGAACTTGTTATTAAAGAAATTAAGAATTCGTTGATAGATATTATAAGCGAAACTAATGGCATTACGATTAATGACACTTTAGAGCTTTTAAGTTTTTCACCAACCTTAAAAAAAAACATGCAAGTCGAGAAGTCACTACATGAATTTAGAAATTTACTAAATTCATTCCAAAGCAATGACGTTGACATCTCAACACTTCTAAGTCATCCGTTTTCTGAGGCATTTTTTGATTTTTTTAAGGAGTTTCCGCTACCTTATCATGAAGAGCATATACATTTAACAGGTTCACTTAGTGCAGAATTTATTTACCCAAGATTAAAAATCTTACTTGAGGGACCTCAGTCTAAAATTTATGAACAAAAAATCGCTGAAATTTATGGTCACGATGCCCTTCCAATAGAAAACATTGACGATGTTGATAAATTAATTCGCTTGAAGGATGGAGAGCTTTTTAAAACCTATTTAAAAATACTTTTCTTGCCTAAACTTGTTCTTACATCAAGGACTTCTCATGCTGAAGCTGCTTATCATATGGCTTCAGAACTTTTCAATAACTATAATGTTGGGAAGATAAGATTAAAATTTACTCTTTCTCGTTCAACGGGATTAAGTGAAGAGCAAATTCCTGGACTAGAGGATTTAACTGAAGATGATGTTGTATTAGGTCTTTATGATGGATTTATGAAATTTAAAAAAGAAAAGCCTTTTTTTAATTTTGTTTTGTCACCTAGCTTTAGAAAAGAACCTACTTTTTTTGATCAATTAAATTTTGAATCAAAGCAAGATCATTTCGAAGAACAAGTATTGAAAATACTAGAACTATTAAAAAAATATCCATATTTAAAAGAAGCGCTTAGTGAGGTTGATACTGTAGGTGATGAAAAAGAACTTTACAAAAAAAAGCATTTTCTAGAAATGAAGTCTGGTTTAAGAAGACTTCAATACCAGGGATTTCACATTCGATCTCACCATGGAGAAACTTGGAAAATACTAAGACTAGGAGTCCAAGCTGTCGATAATGCATTAAATATTTGGCACATTGATACACTTGAACATGGCTTAAGTTTGGGTATTAATCCTAATTATTATTTTCATAGGCTTTATCAGCGAATAATTGAAATGAATAACTCCGCTCAGTCCCTATCACCAAACAGTTTTGAATACGCCGAAATAATGGATATGGAATGGCGAGACGATTCAATACGTGAAAAAATCATTAATGGAACTCTAATTGATGACAACGAAAGAATTAAATTTCTCAAGACAAAATTTCATACAGCTCGAGAGATTGAGCATTATCAACATGATGTTTTAAATCGTATGATTAATAAAAAAGTCTCTCTGGTTGCACTTCCATCGTCTAATTTAAAATTAACTGGATGTTTTCCAGATTACAAAGATCATCCATTTTCATGGTGGGAAAAAAAAGGTGTTCAACTCGGTATTGGAACTGATAATTACATTACGCTTAGTACAAATTACATTCAAGAACTTCTAATTCTACTTTACTCAAATCCAACAACTTTAAAAATTATGAAATTATTAATGGTTGCAACAAAAGAAACGAGACGTCCTTATATGAGTCACTTGTTATGGGAAATGAGAAAGACTATTCATGAAACGCAATCTGGACTTCACTCGCCACCATAGCAGGTGTAATTTCTTTCATACACTGCTGATAAATAAGTTGGGAGCATTTTCCTCGACCATCTTTTGAACAGGGTCTACAACTTAAATTTACCTCTAGAGTTTTGATCTTTGGATTGGTCGTGAATCCAAAAGCCGTTGGCCCCATTAAGGATAGTGCTTTTTTTCCTAAAACATCTGCGACATGAAGAAGACCCGTATCGGCCGAAATCACTAAATGAGATTTCTCTATCAAATACGAACTTTCAACCAAAGAAAGCTTTCCAGCAAAGTTAAAAACTCGATTTGAATCAACCGCCATTATTTCCTCACAGAAAAAATCCTCTTTTCCACCTAAGACTATAAATTTTTTATCAGGAATCAACTCAATCAATCTTTTCCAATGATCGAGAGGCCATCTTTTCATTTCCCATGCAGCAGATGGAACTAATGTGATAAAGTCATCACTTTTTATTGTAGCCTGCATAAGCTCTTCAACTTTAATGACAGTGGTTATTGGAAATTTCCATACCATTGAAGGCCAGATAGTAGTTAATACTACTCCCCAGTCTTTTAAAGGATTAATGTATGAGTCGATCCCTTTAAATGGTTTTGGGAAAAAATTTAGCCTAAATTTAAAAAGAAAAAATCTTTTTAGTCGATCTTTTGAACGGATTAGAAGATTAGGTGAATTTAACTGAAACTTTAAAAATAATTTAATTAAATAAGAGCGAAGATTATTATGAGCGTCATAAACGTGAGTAAAGTTTTCGTTTCTCAAGTTCAAAGCATACTTAATCAATCCAATGAATCCTAATTTTTTATCAAGAGACCAGATTTTTTCTACGTTGGGATTAAGTGCAACTAGATATTCAAATTCTGATCTCGTTGCCCAATGAATCTCACATTGATCTTGATTTTGTCTCATTACCCGACGAATTGGCTCAACGACTGATGAGCATTGGATAATGTCACCAAAACTAGAGAAGCGAATAATTAAAATTTTATTTTTCTTCATTATCAATTAATATTAATCTCAACACTACACATTGGAAACATTGATGGGCTTTAGTTTAAAAAATTTATCCTCACTTTTAAATGTTGCCATTCAATATAAGGCTTCTGATATTCACATCAGAACAAATGAAGCTCCTTGCTTAAGAATTCGGGGCGAATTAGTCCCAATTCAGACCAAAATTTTTTCAACTGAAGATATCGCTGACATCATTCAAATTCTTGGTGCCGATAAAGACATATTCAAAGAATTATCTCAGAAAAATGAAGTTGATGGCTCATTTTCGATAGAAGACGTTTGTCGAGTTCGCTTTAATATATTCCGGTGTATCGGCCAATTTGGAATTGTCTTAAGAGTTATTAATACTCAAGTTCCCAAGCTTGAAGATTTGGAATTGGCCAAAGTTATTTCCAAAATTGCACTCCAAAAAAGAGGTCTAATTCTTGTTACTGGCGCAACAGGTTCAGGCAAAAGTACTACATTAGCCGCTATGATTAATCATATTAATGAAAATCGTGGCTCTCACATCATTACCATCGAAGATCCGGTTGAATATTTACACTCTCAAAAAATGTCTAGAATTTCTCAGAGAGAAGTTGGCAAAGATACTGATAATTTTAATTCAGGACTTAGGGCGGCACTACGACAAGATCCAGATATTATTTCTATAGGGGAAATGAGAGATCCTGAAACTGTTGAAATTGCCTTGAAGGCAGCCGAAACAGGCCATGTGGTATTTTCTACCCTTCATACAACAAATACACTTACGACTATAGGTAGAATAATTTCTATGTTCCCATCTCATGTTCAAGCAGATGCCAGAAAGCGTTTGTCTGAAAACCTATATGCAATAATTGGTCAAAGAATGCTACCAGGGAAAAATGGTAAAATCGTAATTGCTCAAGAAATAATGGTAAACTCGCCCGGAATAAGAGATTGCATCGCCGGTAAAGATGATTTAAGTAGAATTCCATCCATCATTACTCAGGGAGCTGGAAAATCCACTAACGGTGGCCAAACTTTTGACCAGCATATTATGCATTTATTTCAAAAAGGATTTATTACAAAAGAAGTTGCGCTTGAATCTGTGGCATCTCAATCAGATTTTATTCAAAAGCTTACTGTCGAATAAATTACTCTTTTATAACCAGCGTTTGAGAAAGACGGTCATGCAGGGAAAGTTTCTCTTTTGAAAAAAGAATCATAAATAGACCTACAACCGATATCATCGAAAGTGGCTTGTAAACAATTTCTCGCAAAAAGGCTTGCTTCAATGAAAGCGAATATTTTTGATTTCCTCTCACCTTTAAACCTAAAAATTTTTTGCCGAACGTATTATTGAAAAAGGCTAAAGGAATAACAATAAATAAATAAATGAGAACTATCAATGCTACACCGAACAAGCATTGGTCAGTTGTCTGTGGAGAAATTAGCATTGCAAGTTTATAATGATCCAAAAATAATTTTAACAAAAAGCTTAAAAATGGAATCGATAATTTAGAGACGTAAAATATTGCGTAAAGAAAAAATAAATCAAATACCGTCGCAATAACTCTTTCAAGGGGTGATGCAAAAACCATGAGATCACCTGGATCTTCCTCCTCTGAAGAAATAAGCTCTTGAGCTAGACGGGATCTGGTTTTTGACCTAGAAACAACAGAATCGTCAAGGTGTAATCTCTCTTTCTTACCCTTAAACAATTGCTTTAAACCGTTGTTTTTTTCTGGCTCTTCGCCGACTGGATTTTCGCTATTTAATAATGGCTTAAAAGATTCATCATCCCAATCTACTTTCTTTTGAGAATTTTTATCCTTGCTTAAATGTAAATTTTTTTTGTCCATGTTAATAAATTAAAAACTCAACTATTATTGATTCTAGCTATTATTTCATTTAATTTCTTCTGAGCATCATCACAAAGATTTCTCCATTCTTCATGATTTAAATTCTTATCTAGGTTAAGCAAAAGCTTACCTAATTCAGCTGAGCATTTATTAAATTCTCTAAGAAGCTCTACCGCCAAAAAGTCATCCTCAAGTGTTTCAAGCTTAGATAAAATTTTTTCTACTTCTTTGTTCTCAATCATGATTTCTTATTTTAATGCTGTTTTCTTTGGTTTTATGCTCTTCAAAATATCATTGGCAACCATAACTGATTCTTGCAATACTATATCTTGTCTTAAAGCTTTAACCCAATCATCCTTTCTTTGCTCAAAATCTTTTGCCCATTTTTTCATATCGCCTGGTCTAATATTGTCATGAGCTTTTAAAGATTCATCTATATTTGTAACAAGCAAATTTTTATCTTCTTCATCGAGTTTTAATTCTTCGGCCATCTTCTTATTTTGAGCATCTTCTATTTGAACTTGAGCTAAATTTAAGGACACAAGAGTATCTTTTTTCTTTTTATTCAAATATTCAACATTTTTTAAAAGCTTATTAAATCTTAAACTTGTCTTAACCCTAGCAAGACTTTTTGTTTTAAGATCTGGCAAATTATATGAAAATTTAGACCATTTGCTAAAAGGCTTGCTCTGAATTTGATCCCAAGGCAATGAATATTCCAAATCTTTTTCTCTACTTTCGACATAACTAAAAAAATCTGGAAGTACAATATCTGATGTCACTCCTTTATATTGAGTTGAAGCTCCAGTTACACGATAAAATTTTTGGATAGTAACCTTCAAAGCTCCCATAGTTGGACCGAACATCGAAAGCAATGGACCTTGATTTAAATTTAAAACAGCTTGAACTGTTCCTTTCCCATGAGAGAAATCTCCTCCAATAATAACTGCTCTTCCGTAGTCTTGCATTGCACCTGCTAATATTTCAGATGCTGAAGCTGAAAAACGATTGATTAACACAATCATTGGTCCATCATATAAAACGCTAGTATCTTCATTTTCCAAAACTTCTATTTTACCTGTATGATCTTTAACTTGTACCACAGGACCTTTACCTAAAAAGAGGCCGGACATTAACTTAGCGTCTTCAAGCGCCCCTCCACCATTATTTCTTAAATCCAAAATAACAGCATCGACATTGGCCTTCTTAAGGCGTTCCAATTCTTTGCGGACATCATCAGTACAATTAATTTGAGAATTTTCAAAGTCGCGATAAAATTTTGGTAGTTGTATATATCCAACTTTAGTATCTAAGTCTTTGTACTGTAGAACAGATGATTTTGCGAACGATGCAGCAACTTCAATTTCATCTCTTAAGATTGAAATAATCTTTCTAGTTCCATCAACTTTTTTAATTGTTAACCTTACTTCAGTCCCTTTTTTACCTCGGATGTATCTAACAGCATCGTCAACTTTCATATCGGTCAGATCAACAGAATCTCCACTGCCTTGAGAAACAGCTAAAATGGTATCATCTGTTTCTAGTTCTTTTTGTCTCCATGCGGGTCCACCAGGAACAATTTGAACAACTTTTATATATGAGCCATCTTCTTGCAAAACAGCACCAATCCCTTCGAGCTTTCCAGTAATATCGATGTCAAAGTCTTCTTTTTTCTTTGCAGGTAAATAATTTGTATGTGGGTCAAAAACAGCTGTTACTGAATTATAAAAATTGTCTAATTGATCTTCTCTATCTTCCTTGGCCAGTCGATCGAAAATTTTTTGAAATCTCTTAGAAACTGAATCATGGGCCTTAGCTCTCATTTCAGCATCTGAAAGTTTTTTAATTGGAGGTAATTTTTTTTGCGACTTATTTAGGACCTTTTTATTCTTGATTGGTTTATCAGACTGCTCATCAATGAGTGACAAGTATTTATTTAATGTCGCCTGCTTAAAAATTAGTTTCCAGTTTTCTTTTAAAGAAGCTTCATCCTTAGGCCAGTCTCTTTTATCAGGATCAGATTCTACTTTTTCATTTCCATTAAATTCAAATTGCTTTTGAAATGACTCTTTTCTAAGCGTTTCTGCCAATGCAGTTCTTTTTTTAAATATATCTAACGCCTTATCTATGAGTGCATAATCTCCCGTGATCATTTCATCATCCATTGCAAATTGGAAGATTTCTAAATCTTTTATATCGCTTTTTGTAAAAAATTGCTTTGAAGGATCAATCTTTTTCAAATATTGAGCGAAAGCTTTTTGAGAAACTTCGTCATTTATTTTCAATGCCCGGTAATGATATGTTTCTAGTGCGCTTTTTAGAATATTTCCAATGAGCTTTTCTCTTCTTGGATCTTTTTCTTCCTTGACCTTGACCTTTGCCTTAACATCTTTGGCATTTGCGGAAACGGACAAATTAAATTCTGAACTTGAAAAAGAAAGTGTTGCAATAAAAAGGTACAAAAGAAGACGTTTCATTTTTTCTCCAAAGGGAATATATCTATGGCAATGGTTCTAATGATACCTCACTATTGAGGCTTAGGCTCAGAAAAAATATTTCCCACTGGAGTCTCTGAAATAAAAAAGACCACCTTAAAAAGGTGGTCTTTTCATTACTGAAAATATCTGACTGAATCGTTTTATTGTTTTTCTAATCCATCAAGAACCTGAGCTGCCTTAATTAACCATCCTTGATTGTTTCTTGCCAGATCAATCATACCAGGAGCATAATTCACATCAGCTATAGTTGGTCTGTTTTCAGAACACATTTTACTTACACTATCTGCATCAAAAACCGTTTTATCAATTGAAGTTCCTGGCAATCCAAAAAGGTAATTTGGCAATTGCGTTTCAAAAACTCTCAAACGATCAACCCATTGGGTATTTAATTCACCAGTAGACAAGTAACCAGCTCCTGTACCATTTGAGTGAGTTCCAATAATTGTTGCCCTGCCTGATGATTTAAGCAAGAATGACATCTTATCGCATGCACTAATACAATCGGCAGAAATTAAAGCAACTATTTTGTTATTGAATCCATTAATCTTTTGCATATCGTAAGGTATGACTTCACTAGTAAACATTGGTGTATAGTCTTTGTGTTCCTCAAGAGTCTTAGCAAAAACGTCCTTCAGCTCATCCATCGTGATGCCAAATGATTGGTCTTCACCCACTACCTCTTGAAAAAAACTTGGCTCTTGCACTTGTCTCATATAAGAAGTCATTCTAAAGCCTGAGGTTGCTCCAGGATAGATGGCCCCCTCTTCGGCCAAGACACTTAACACTTGAGCTGGAAGGTTGCCATTGCCGCCACCATTAACTCTCAAGTCCAAAATTAATGGCATTTGATTATCTTTTAGTTCTGCAATGAAGCTGCGAATTCCATCAATTAAACTCATTTGTTTATCACCAACTTTTACCGCTTTAGTCATAAAAGTTAATATCTGAAGGACTCCATAAGTTTTGCCTTTATTGATAAAATACCCTGATCTTAGTGCGGGAGAACCATCGTCTCCGATCATTTCAGTTAAGCCTTTCAGGTTAAGATGCAGTTTGCGAGTAGAGTATCCTTCAAAGTTCAAAGCATTATCACTCCACTGCTTTGTAGCTTTGTCAAAAGTCATCCCAATCGTTGTAGTGTCAGAAGGAATATTAAATTTATTGAAAAAAGTAATTGCATCTAATCGAGGAGTTGAGTCTTTGGCGTTGTTTGCAAATAAAGGTAGTTTAAAAATGCCTGAATTCTTAAAGGTTATCGTTATTGAATTAGATAAATCATATTTAAAATTTCGAATTGTTAACGCTCGAATTGCCTGAGAGTCAGCAAATTCATCTGAGCTGGCACTGATAAATTTTTTAAGTTCATCTACTTTTTGTTCTACTGGAATTCCATTTATAGCGAGGACTTCATCTCCAAGCATAATTCGCGAGAAATCCGCCCCCGAAAGCTTAGATGCCATTGCCAAAAACCTTTTTTCCATTGAGCCAACTACAATTTTGCCATCAATTCTAAATAATCTTAAGCCTGTATATACGAAAGGACGTGCAATTTTTTCTTGTAGACTAAAGTGAGTGTCTTGAAACTTTGAAACTAAAAGTTGCATTCTATCAAGGAAATCCAAATTTGATTTTGCTTGAAGAAAGCTAATTCGCTCTTTTTCAAGTGCATTGGTCTTTTCACTAGCAGCTAACAAAACGTCCTCAACTGCATTTTCGGTACCAAGGGCTTCGCTTTTTAATTGATTAAAATTCAATCCAATTCTTTCTGCCTTTAATGGTAGAAGAGCGTACTCTAATTCAACTGTTTTTAAAAAATCATTCATGATCATCAATCTATCTTCACGATCAAGGTAATTAAATTTTAATCCAGAATAGACATCTTTTAATGCCTGAGAGTGACCAATTTTTAAAGGTGAGTTTAAAAGATTTGCGTTAGCACTTTGACCTATCAATAGAGTTGAAAGCGCCATAGAAAATAGTACCGTATTGCTTAACTTCATTTAAATCTCCTTTAAATATGAATAGACTGAGTCTAAAGGAACTATAAAAAAAAGGGGAAAGTGAGGAAAAATTACAGGGGTTCTAATCTTACTTATGTCAAAATTTTAGACAGTGTAAATCCCTAATATAAGATTGGAATTATTACACTGTGACTTAGTGATGAATAAAACTGAGGTAAGCTTAGGGCGAAACAATAAATTCAAAGGAGTTTAGATGAAAAAGCTAATCTTTACGCTAACTGTAGTCATTTTAACCATATCGTCTTACGGCGCATACGCCGAATTAACAATAGTCAATTGTAATAGCCATCTGGGAACAGATCATAATTTATCATTAGTCATAGTCGATAATTCACTCAGAGAAATAAGAGTTCAAACGCTGGAATCAAGATTAAAAGCACTCATACCTAGAAAATTAATGAATCAATGTATCGAGGGGCGCACATTGTTTGCCATTTTGGGATCACATTCTACCCTAGAATTAGATGATGCGATTTTATCAGGCGGAGAAGGGTTATTAAAAATGGACGATGAAGAATTTGGTTGCAACTAGGCTCATACTTAAAAAACGGGGCGATTAATCGCCCCATTTTGTTAAAGGAATTATTTCAAATTGCGAAGCACGTATTGCAAAATCCCGCCATTTTTAATGTAGTTTAATTCATCAGCAGTATCAACTCTTGAAGTCACCATGGTCTTAGAAATTGAACCATCTTTTTTAGCAATGAACATTTCATACTTCATCATCGGTTTAAATTCACCTTGTGGAATTAGTGAAATCGTTTCTGTGCCATCGATGCCTAGAGTTTTTCTATCTACACCTTTTTCAAATACTAGTGGAAGAACTCCCATTCCAATAAGGTTTGATCTATGGATTCGCTCAAAAGATTCAGTCACAACAGCTTTTATTCCCTGTAACATTGTTCCTTTAGCTGCCCAGTCTCTAGAAGATCCCGTACCGTATTCTTTTCCAGCTATAACTACTAGTGGCGTTTTCTCTCCAATATACTTCATTGCCGCATCGTAGATTGAAAGTTTTTCTCCTGAAGGGATATGGATCGTGTCTCCACCTTCAACACCTGCTAGCATTTCATTTTTTATACGAATATTCGCAAAAGTTCCTCTCATCATGACTTCATGATTCCCTCGACGAGAACCAAAAGAGTTAAAGTCTTCAGGCTTGACGCCTTGACTTTGAAGATAAGTGCCTGCCGGACCGGATTTCTTAATTGATCCCGCAGGAGAAATGTGATCGGTGGTGATAGAGTCACCAAACAAGGCCAGAACGCGAGCATTTTTAACTTCAATGCTATTAACTGTTCCGCCAGCGATGTCTTCAAAGAAAGTTGGATTTCTAATATAGGTCGAATCCGGCTCCCAAGAAAAGAAATCGCCTTCAGTGGTCTTAATAGATTGCCAGTGCTTATCACCTTCAAAAACATTTGAATAACGAGCTTTAAACATCGCTGAAGTCAATTTTGAACTTAGAATGGAGTTTATTTCTTCATGAGATGGCCAGATGTCTTTTAAGTAAACATCTTTGCCATTGCTTCCTTTTCCAATTGGATCACGAGTCAAATTGACATTGATGTTTCCAGCAATAGCGTAAGCAATAACGAGCGGAGGTGAAGCTAAATAATTTGCTTTCACATCAGGATTAATTCTTCCTTCAAAATTTCTATTTCCAGACAACACAGAAGTTACAACTAAATTGTTAGTATTAACTGACTTAGAAATATTTTCAGGAAGAGGACCCGAATTGCCAATGCAAGACATACAACCATATCCAGTAAGAGTAAAACCTAGCTCATCAAGTGATTGTTGAAGTCCTGATTCAATTAAATAGTCTGTCACAACTTTAGAGCCAGGAGAAAGCGCAGTTTTTACCCAAGGCTGAGATTTTAGACCCAAAGCTCGAGCTTTATTAGCAACAAGGCCAGCAGCGATCATAACTGAAGGATTAGAAGTATTCGTGCAAGAAGTAATAGTAGCAATCGCCACCGCTCCATGTTTGAGTTTAAAATCTGCACCATCTACCGCATACTCACCGCCTGAAGTTTCGGGATTAATTTTAAAAGAAACAGCAAGTTCTTTCGAAAATGCTTCAGCAGCAGCCGTTAATTCAATTCTATCTTGTGGGCGTTTTGGTCCGGAAAGACTCGCAACAACAGTTGAAAGATCAAGCTCAAGAGTTGAAGTAAAAACAGGATCTGCATCTGCAGCATTTAGCCATAAACCTTGTTCTTTAGCATAGGCTTCTACCAGAGCTACTTGTTCATCGGCTCGACCGGTAAATTTTAAATATTCAATGGTTTTTTCATCCACCGGAAAAAATCCACACGTGGCTCCATATTCTGGCGCCATATTGGCAATAGTCGCTCTATCGGCAAGTGTTAATGCTTTGACTCCTGAGCCATAGAATTCAACAAATTTTTCAACAACACCATGCTTACGTAACATTTGAGTTACAGTCAAAACAATATCTGTTGCCGTAATACCTTCATTAACTTTTCCATTTAGCTTAAAGCCTACGACTTCAGGTACTGTCATTGTTACTGATTGACCAAGCATTGCCGCCTCAGCTTCAATACCACCCACTCCCCAGCCAAGAACAGAAAGTCCATTGATCATGGTAGTATGAGAATCTGTTCCAACACAAGTATCAGGATAAGCAATTGTTTCTCCATTTTCTGTTTTTGTCCAAACTCCTTGAGCGAGATACTCAAGATTAACTTGGTGACAAATTCCAGTCCCCGGAGGAACAACTCGGAAATTTTTAAAAGCTTTTTGGCCCCACTTTAAAAACGTATAACGTTCTTTGTTTCTTTGGTATTCTAAATCAACATTTTTATCATAAGAATCAGCTTTACCAAAAAAATCTACCGCTACGGAGTGATCAATGACAAGATCTACAGGAATAAGCGGGTTGATCTTTTTAGGATCGCCACCAATTTTTTTCATCGCCTCTCTCATGGCAGCTAAATCTACTACCGCAGGAACTCCAGTAAAGTCTTGCATGAGAACGCGAGCTGGATAATAAGCAATTTCACGATCTGATTTTTGAGTTTTTGCCCACTCGTTAATTGCTTTGGCATCATCAAAAGTGACATCTCGACCATTTTCATGCCGCAATAAATTTTCAAGTAACACTTTAAGTGATTTTGGCAAACGATCGATATCAGTTAAACCTAAATTTTTTGCTTCCTTTAAACTATAATAACTGTAAATTTTTGTACCTACAGTCATTGTCTTTTTTACTTTACTCATGTGAAACTCTCCTTAAATTGAAACGGACTATATTATCGATAAAATTAGAAATTTCCTTATTATAAAATACCCATTAATAGACATTACGGAGGAAAAAGAAGAACTTAGGTAAAAGAAAAAAATATCCGTTCTTTTTACTTTCTTGAAAAAGTATGGCATAAAACAGATCAAGAAAATAATGAATAGATTGAATAATATGTAGTACAATTGGGAATATGATTGAAGAAATTGAAGCGTTAATTGCTTTAGAAAAATATGGCACAGTTAGTGAAGCCGCAGTTAGGCTTCGATTGACCCAATCAGCCGTGAGTAAACGTATTCAAGCGCTTCAAAACCAATTAAATTTGCATCTGGTCGAACCAGAAGGTCGAAGGCTTCGACTCACAAATGAAGGTTATCAATTTTTAACAAAAGCCAAACCGCTCATTTTGGAATTAAAAAATTTAACAATTCAAACTGATCAGTCTAAATTATCTCATTTTTCTCTCGGATTATCCGATTCTATAGCCAGCTCATTTGGGCCACAGGTCGTTAGTGATACTTTGAAAACACTTAAAAATTTAAAGCTTGATTTTCATGTTCACCGAAGCTTAATGATTCTGGAAAATATTTCTCTTGGGAGATATCAATTAGGGCTTTGCACATTCGACGATTTAAGAAAAGATCTTTTTTCAGTTGCCCTTTTTAACGAACCCTTAGTTTTGTTGAATGCAGAACTTAGCAAAAAAATGAATAAACAGTTACCCCTAATAACAATTGAAGAAAATTCAGCAACTTGGAAAAATGCCGGCAGTGAGCTAAAAAAAGAGTATCCTCAATTTTTTTCCAATGATGTAATTTACGTTGAGTCATTTATGGCGGTCTATCAAATGACGAAAGTAGGTCTCGGCAATGGATTGATTCCCTTAGGGCTTACAAAAGAATTTCTCATTCAAAAAGATTGTTTCAAAAAATTAAAAGTTAGTCGCTCCATATCACTTGTTACAAGAAAAACTGTTGCCCAATTAGAGTTCTTTGAACCCTTCGTGAAAGAATTAATGAAAAACATTGAATATTATTTTGAAAAATAAATTCAATCTTTTACGCAATCGATTATGCCCCGATTTGCGGCGACAAATTCAATTTTAACGGAAACCTTATTTTCGAAAGAATATCGAAAGCATTCAAGGTCTCTTGGCTTTCCTTTGAAATCACCTCTATTGTTTTTGAAATTAACTAAAACACTTTTCTTGGCTTCATCAAAAAAATATTTTGAAACTATCATGGTTTTGACTTGAGTATACTTACCATACCCAGCAGTTGAAATTAAAAGTGCTAAATAAATAATTATTTTTCCCATTAAACTATCCTAGATAACTTGAAATCGTAAGTTTTTTACCTTGATAAAACTGATAACTCTTGCCACAAAATGCTATCTGATCATCTTCCACGATAATACCTCCACCATCTGCGCACGCATAGAGTGGTATTTTGGAATTTTTGGAATGATGAATTAATTCTGCATCATATCGTTTTGAGTTTTTGTAATGAGGAAAAAATTCGAAATTGACTAACCTCATAGCAGACAAGTTTTTCATGTCCCATGGATTCTCGTCTCGATCAAAATGTGGAAAACTAGCAGTGTGTACGTGAGGGGTAAGTACAATTGCACCAGCTGATAGACCACAGAGTACCCCACCGCGCTTTAAGAATTTATTGATGTGCTCAAACATCCCAGCTTTCTTCAAATGCTTTAAAAAATAAAAAGTATTACCGCCTCCAAGAAAAATTAAATCACTTTTAAATACTTCATTAATCAGTGTTTTGGTAAATGGTGTATCGACACAAAAGTGCATGAAGCGCTGTACGCCAAAAGGAGAAAACTCATTTACAAAAAACTTAAAATCGTCTTCTGCATCAAATGAGCTTGAGGGGATGAGAGTCAATTTAGGTGATTTGGACTTTGTTAAATCTATAGCTCTCTGATTCAGAAAATAATTTTCCTCTTCAGTTCCTCCAGAATAGAGAACTAGTTTCATATGCCGTCTCTAAATTCCCTTACGATTTGAAGCATACCCTTAACCAGTCTGGATTGTTCTTTCTCAGCTTCAAAGTTTGAAGGTCTTCGATCTTTATCTGGATTGAGATTTTGATAATCGGTAAATTCTTTGAGAATCACAGATATCTCATCTGCTTTGAGCTTTGGCTTTTTGTTCATAATCTTTTCGACAATACTAGTAATTGAATCCCCGGTGACTCGATCATACTTGTTGATAACTGATGATCTCATCGAAACATCAAGAATAACTTTTTCTGGAGTCTCTTTAAATTTTTTAGCAACAAGTGTAATCAGTTTTAAATAATTTTTTTGAAAACTTCTAATTTTTAGATCTTTTCTCAGCGACCTTTTTAAGTCAGCCTTGGTTGCATAACTTGATTTCACAATATCTAAAAACTCTGTTTCGCTGAGTCGATTATCCATTCCTCTTGAAAGAAGAAATTGTGGAAGTTCTCTTAGAATATCACGCATACAATAAATTGCATTCCAGTTGATACCATCTGGAACTTTTTGTGGACCTTTGACTGATTTTGCCATCTCGAAATAAGTAAAGTCCTCGCGAAAATCCTCTATGTCTTTACGACAGTTTTCTAAAAGATAATCAGCGTATCGAGAATTAAGTCCCATCTTGGAAAGTATATTGATGTTTTTGTAATCGAAAAATCTTTTATCAAAATTAACTACAGAATGATGATTTTTGAAATCATCAATCGAGCGCTTCTTTTCGTTTTTAATATAATCTATTATTTGAGCAAAGGTTTGAACAATATATCGAGCCTTTTGTTTTTGCTCTTTAATTGAAGTTGACCAACGTTGTACATCGTCATAACGGTATTCATGGTGATAAAGACCAAATTGCCTTACCGAGCCATAATCAATGATCCCGCCATCCATTAGTATGTTGTCTCCATCCCAATCTAACCAGCAGAAAATATATTGATCCTCGAAATCTGCAGACATTCTAGAGAAGGTTTCAACCATTTTGTTTAAAAAATAATCATATTGCGACTTCGGGTCTTGAGGGAGATTTTTCCAAGCTTTATTTTTCACTTGTCGTTCAATATAGTAATCTACCATTCTTTTTAACGTGGGAAGATTGTTTTGCTTTAAGTGATTAAACATATGAGATGGTCGAAGTAAATTTTCGTGAACTCTTACATTGATGGCAAGACCTTTTTGAAATTCAATTATAGCTAAAACCCTTTCGGTCTCTAAACCATTTTTCGCCAGAACTTCACTAAAGAAAAGAGCACTTAATCCTTCATCTTTTTCAGAATAACCGCAGCCATATGAAACTGTTGGGTCGCCGGTCTGATAAAATTTTTTGTTAATATTACAAGCTGGACTTAGTTTAGTGGCACCTGTTCCACAACTAGATATATCAAAAGATTTTCCTTTATGGTTAACCTGCCCATTCCAAATACTTCTTCCATCACCTGATGTTGTGCCTTTTTTACAAGGGTGTTGGAGTTGAAGGTATCTTGTTGCCATATAAGTATTGGGTCTTATCTCATCTTTAGGATAATTAAAATTATTCATGAGATCATATTCATTGATAATGACAATACTAAAGGTTTTAAGAATTTCTTCTTTTAGTTCTTTAGTTAACTCGTGCGGGTGATTCTCTGGAATTAATCCAATTTCACGCGCTAATTCAAAATTAAAAAAAGCAACCTGCCCACCATGCCTCGTTCTCACTTGATACTCAACGACTGCTTCTGGAACATTTGACTTAAGTGGATGCGATCCATTTATGTCCTTAAATTTCGCATAACCGTTTTCTTTGATTGTTTCTTTGACTGGTCTTGACTCTTTTAATTTTGTATTTCCCATACTTTTATTTTCAATTATTCAAATAAAAATTAAAGACAGGCAAAACTTGCTTCTCGCTCTTTGCGCTCAGCTCTTTTAGGTATAAAATTTGGTCAATAAATTATTTCAGAGTCATTCATGAAAATACCATTTCTTCTTTTACTGATCTCACAATTGCTTCTGCCAGTCGCTTGCTCAAGCATAAATCAATCAGACTGCAAAAGAGATATGCTTACTTTTGGCCGTGAACATGGAGCTAAGGGCTTAATAAAACTCACTGATGAAATCCAAAAGGTTTGTCAGAACTATGAACCTCACGTGGATCTAGAAAAATATGAAAATGGCTTTAACCAAGGCTGGGCACAATACTGTACTCCTTTAAGCGGTTTTGAAAATGGAAGAAAAGGTGACCTATATAAGAGTTTTTGTCCTGTCGATAAGGAAGAGATTTTTCGTGAAAAATATCTAATTGGTAAAAAAATATTTGAAAAAAATGATCTCGAAATCGAATTAGAGGACAAAATCAAAAGTTTATCTTCATCTGGTGAGTTAGATTTGGCAGCTAAAAGTGAACTAAGTAAACTCAAGGAAGTCCTAATTAACTTAAAAAGAGAGATCCAACGACTAGAACAAAATGGTAGAAAACCTATTCATACCTCAATCGATTAATCAACTCTAAAAAGTGCAAATTTTAAATATCGCAACTCTTCCATTGCCAATGGGTAGGGGTGATCAAAGGGTTGACCACCATAAAATACGAGGGTTCCTTTCTTTCTATTTTTCGAAAATGACTCTTTGCAGATCTCAAAAAACTTATCGCTACTTATATGGCTTGAGCAAGAGCTGGCTGCAAATAGACCGTTTCCTCCAACTAATTTTAATGATTGGGAGAAAACCTTAATGTATGCCTCAACCGCAGTTTCTACAGATTTTTGATTTGGTGCAAAGCTAGGAGGGTCCGTAATGACAATATCCCACTTTCTCTTATCTTTGATCTGTTCATCAATAAAAACAAAGGCGTCTTGAGCGATGGCATCGTGTTTAACTTTTAAATCATTAACTTCAAAATTTCGACTTGAGGCCAAGGTCGCAGCTTTGGCAATATCAACACTTGTTACTTCTCGAGCGCCTCCAATTGCGGCAAAAACTGAAAATCCACCGGTATAACTAAAAAGATTCAACATAGATTTACTTTGAGAAAACTGAGAAATCAATTTTCGATTATCTCTTTGATCTAAGAAAAATCCTGTTTTAGCAGCATCGCGAATATTGCTGGCAAAATTGCATCCATTTTCTCGAAATATAACTTCATCTTTGAGAGTTCCAAAAATTTCTTCGCCCTTTGTTTCAGCATCATTTCTTCGCTTTAAATAGACTGTATTAATTTGCGGAAAATCTTCGATTAATTTTTTAGCCAATCCTATATGATTCCAAAATTTCTCTACTCCAATATGATCATGTTTGATGACTGCAGTATCATGATAAATATCAATAATAAGCCCGGGCATACCATCGCCTTCTCCATTGATAAGCCTAAAGCTATTGGTCCATTCACTAACAAAGTTTTTTCTTAACTCTACAGCTTTATTCCATTGCAGTTCACTCCATATTATTAAAGATGAATTTAAATTATTGGGCTTTACAAAACTTTCTTCGAATAAACATAATAATCGAAATCGCAATTGGGTATCTGCTTGAATCAGACCAATCGCTAACGAATCGTTCCTCATCTTTAAAACAGCAAGGCCATTAACCATGCGAACATTAGAGTCAAAACAATCTGCAAAAATCCAGCGATGGCCTCTTTTTAAATGTTTTGTCACATCTCTAATTAGCCTAGCCTCCGGCCATTTGTTTTCAGGTAAATTAATTAATGCTGTTTTTTCAATCATAGATTTCCACAAAAAATATATTATACCTTCTTTATATCATAACTCGAAGCAATTGCCGAAGTGATCACGACCAGGGCGCCAACCAATTGGAGATGGCTAAATCTTTCTGCAAATAAAAAGTGAGAGCATATTAAAGTGATTGGAGCTATTGTGTAATAGCTCATTCCAGAAATAACTGGAGAAATTTTGGATGTTATGTGGGCCCATAAACTATGGGCGATAAGAGTACCGAAAATGCCAAGATAAATGATTATGCCCCAATCCATTTTAGAGATTTCCCAGTTGCTTAGTGGAAATAAAAAACTAAATCCAATCAGCGCGCCAAAAAACTGAAAAAAAATCCTAGTTTCTTGATTATGCTTATTTAATCTACGATGAAGTATGGGAATAATTGCAAAACAACTGGCACTAAAAAGACCAAGGGCAGCTCCAAGGGTTATTTGATTTTTAAAGTCCCAACTAGGAATAATTAGAGTAATTCCTATTAAGCACATTACAAGACAAGCCAGATCTTTTTTGTTGATTTTATGACCTATCAGCAGACAGCTCGCCAAAACTAACTGAATGCCATAGGTACTAAGACTTAAAACAGCTATAGCGGGACCACCAAATTTAACTGCGTAGGCATAGCTTATCCAGTGGAAAAAAAAGACACCTCCCAACAAAAGTAATCCCCATAGTTCTTTTGCCTTTCTTGGAAACTGTATTTTTTTGCGCCAGACTAAACTCAAGACGAAAACTGTTATAAGCAATCTGGCTAAACAAATGGTGACCGGATTTGCGCTTGTATACTTGATCGCTAACGGAACAAATGCAAAAATAAGAATAGCAAAAAAACCTTGAAGCAGCATAAGCATCATTTAAAGGCATTTTGCAATGGAGATCAATATGGAAGATAAGGTAACAGCAAAAAATAAAGAAAGTAAGCTCAAAGAATGTCTCATCTGTCATAAAAGGTTTGACCAAAAATCTATTATGCCTGTTGGGACTATTCGAGACTCGCTATTGAAAGCAATTAAAAAACTTCATCCAAATTTAGCTTTTGATTCAGGCTTTATTTGTCAAAACGACCTTAATCTGACTAGGAAAGAGTATTTCAAACAACTCATCGTCGAAGAACAAGGTGATTTAACCGAAGTTGAGGCTTCAGTAATTAAAGCTCTGCATGAGCATGAAGTTATTTCAAAACTAGATGACTTAGACGAAAGCTCTCAGTTAACTTTTGGTCAAAGACTCTCAGATCGGATTGCTGAATTTGGTGGTTCATGGCCATTTATCATCATTTTTACCATTATTATCACAATGTGGATTGTCTGGAATAGTAAAGCTGCAGTCCACTTTGACCCATTTCCCTATATTTTACTCAACCTCATTCTCTCTTGTCTGGCGGCGCTACAGGCACCAGTTATTATGATGAGTCAAAATAGACAACAAGCTCGGGATCGCATCAAGCAACAACAAGATTATAAGATTAATTTGAAATCAGAAGTTGAAGTTAGGGTTCTAAACGAAAAAATTGACAAGCTAATCTCTCATCAATGGCAACGCCTACTTGAAATTCAAGAAATGCAGATGGATTTTATGGAAGAACTAACTCACAAAAAATATAAGTAGTGACTCAACAGCCAGTCACTAATTTGTGAATATTAGATAAATGAAATGCACCTTTGTGCCAGTCCATATTGTACCATTTTAATTTCTGTTGAAGCTCTAGCATGAAAGGTATTTTATTGGGATTTATTTCGGTCGGTGCGAGTCCTTTTGATGCGTATGCAAATGTCCAAAATACGCCTGGATAAATAAGCATTGGCCCAGTAAAAGATTTCACTACGGGATAAACATTTCGTAAATTGTCGTAAAATGCTTTAATTCCATATTCATCATAAAATGGATTTTCAGTTTGTGCCATCATGATTCCGTCTTCAGTTAAAGCATCACTTACGTGTTTATAAAATTCTTGAGTGAATAAACCTGCAGCAAAATCTTCAGGATCGGTAGAATCAATAATAATGACATCGAAAAAGTTTTTAAACGATTTTATGTACTCTACTCCATCTTGTGGCTTTACATTCACTCTTTTGTCAGTGAGACCTGAAGTGCAATGGGGAAAAAACTCTTTAGAAATTTCAATCACCCGTTCATCGATTTCAACTAAATCAATCCTTTCAATTTCTGGATGTTTGACAAATTCACGTACGATTCCACCATCACCACCACCTATAATGAGAACATTTTTAATTTTAGGATGAATCATTGCTGGAATATGGCCCATGACTTCGTGATAAACAAATTCATCACGCTCTGAAACCATGGTTTTACCGTCTAGTAAAAGTAGCCTTCCAACTCCATAAGTATCTAGAACATCAATTTTTTGATACTTGGACTGTTCCGAATGTAAAACTGATTTTATTTTAAAAGATGTTGCTACATCTTTATGAAAATACTGCTCAGAATACCACTGATGCCCTAAAACTGATTCGGTCATTACTGCTCCCATTTTTACTCACTGAGTGAGAAACAATTTGTCACATTATTGAATTTATGACACATAGATAAATCTGTAAGTTTAAATACGCAAATTAATTTTAATATTTCTTAGCTAGGAAAAGGAATTCGTGATGTTTACCTCAAAATTAAGCTCAAATCAAAAAATCAAGATTTCCGGTTTCAATAACCTTACCAAGGTTTTAAGTTTCAACTTATACGACTTTTGTATAACACTCAACGAAGACCAAAAAGCCCAGTATGTTAATTATATCAATGATAAGTACAATGCCACTCGCATTGCTGATATATCTAGAAAAATTGTTGAGATCATTGAAGCAAATATCTTAGCTGTTTCCGCCCAAGATTATGATCCAGTTGGAGCCTCAACGATGGTGCTTATGAGCGATATAAAAGGTGGCGGGGAACCCATCCCCTCGGCTCAAGTTAGTCACCATTTAGATAAGTCGCATATCACTGCCCATACTTATCCAGATGCAGCTGATCCGGACGGTATCTGCTCATTTAGGGTAGATATAGATATTGCAACTTGTGGAGAAATTATTCCTCTCAATGCTATCAATTATCTTTTTGAGGCTTTTGAATGTGATGTGGTTTATGTAGATTATGTCGTTCGAGGTTACACAAGATTAGAAAATGGGAAAAAAATTTATAACGATCACCACTTTAATTCGATCCAGGATTTCATCCGAGATGAAATCAAAAGTGACTTTCAGCACTTGGCCGACATTAACATGCCCCAGGATAATATCTGGCAAACGAAGTTAATGGTAAAAGACAAAGGGCCCGAGAACTATTTAATAAATCCCAATGACATTAACCATTCGGATGTCCCTTACAAGATGGAACTTCTTAAAAAAGAAATGAAAGAAGTCTATCACATGATCCATTAAGACCATTAGATGAGTACAAATCTTTGGGGCACAAACCAAACTCAATTTTTTTTCGAACTTAATCCTGATTTAGTGCTCGATACTGTTGAGGACCTTGGATTTAAAACAACAGGTCGAGTTATGACCATGAACTCAATGGAGAATCGAGTTTATGAAGTTGAAATTGAATCAAAATCCGAAAACCCAAGTGATCACTTTAAAATAATTAAATTCTATAGACCGGGGCGATGGAGTAAAACTCAAATTCAAGAAGAACATGATTTTTTGAGTGATTTAATCGAGCACGAAGTTCCCGTAGTCGCTCCAATGCAATTTGAAGGACAATCTCTTTTTACATTAAAAGACTTAGAACTCTACTATACTGTTTTTAGCAAACAAGGCGGTAGGGCCCCCGATGAATTCACCAATGAAGAAATCGAACAAGTTGGTCGTTTACTGGCCCGATTACATAACGTAGGCTCGATGTCGATAGCTCCGAACCGCTTAAGGCTTACTCCCGAAGTCTATCTGAAATCAAATCTGGATTTTTTGCTTGATCAAAAAATCATTCCTCATCATTTAGAGTTGTCTTATAAGTTGGTTCTAGAGAATATTTATAGTTTAGTAAAAGATAGCTTTAAAAATATTCAATACCAAAGAATCCACGGCGATTGTCATTTAGGCAATATTATTAAACGTGGTGATGTTTTTCACTTAATAGACTTTGATGATATGGTCATGGGCCCATGTATTCAGGACATGTGGCTTTTACTACCTGGGCGCGATGAATACGCTGAAAATCTTCGCTCAAAACTCTTAGATGCTTATATGACAATGAGAGAATTTAATTTTGAAGAATTGAGGCTTAGTGAAACGCTTAGAGCGCTAAGAATGATTAATTATTCAGCCTGGATTGCCAAACGCTATGAAGATCCAGCTTTCAAAAATGCTTTTCCTTTCTTTGAATCCCCATCTTATTGGGAAGGTCAGATCAATGACTTGCGCGAACAAACCTATTGGATTACCTAATAGATAACTTCCTGGGAACGAGGAATCGTATTCATGAATTCTAAACGATGTGAAGTGTCTTCTTTAAATGCGCCTGAGAGCTTTGAAGTGCGAGTCATTGAAGTAACGTCTTTAATACCACGAGTTTTTACACATGAGTGCATGGCATCGACAACTACTGCAACATCCTGAGTTTCAAGAATTGTTGTTAGTGCCTGATGAATTTGTAGCGTTAGTCGTTCTTGAATTTGAGGCCTTTTCGCAAAATAATCAACAATCCGGTTCAACTTTGAGAGCCCTAATACTTTTTTGTTAGGAACATAAGCAATATGAGTCTTTCCAATGATGGGAACAAAGTGATGTTCACAGTGAGAATTAGTGACTATATTAACTTCAACGACAGCGTGGTCGTAGTCAAATTTATTTTCCACAACTGTCATCTTTGGAAAATTATCTGATTGTAAGCCATAAAAGATTTCATCAACGTACATTTTAGCTACGCGCTGTGGAGTTTCGCGAAGGGAGTCATCAGTTAAATCTAATCCAAGAGTTTTCATTATTTCCGAAAAAAGAGATTCAATTTTTTCTTTTTTTTCTAAAGAAGAAAGACCATTTTCTTTATAAGGTGTTGGCGTTATTTTTTTGAAAAGGTTATTTTTATCAATCATATTTTTCCCAAAGTATTTAGACCGAAGATTTCAGTTGTTTATCTTCTTCATAAAGCGCAGAGTTTTTTTCATTTTCTCTAGTTTCTACTCGAAAGCACCAAACTCTTCCATTTGTTTTTTGCTGCAAATATTCATTCATTTTTTTAAAAAGAAATAATGAAGTTCCTTCCATCCCAACATTTTCCATAACTCTAAGCTTAATTATCGATTTTTTATCGAGTTCTCTAAAAAGTTCTAACTCGGGATCATCGGCATTTATAAGGCAAGTGTGATCAAACATATCGTCTAGCAAAATCTTGAATTCTTTAAAGTCACCAAAGTTCATTACAAAGAATTTGTCGTCCAACTCAAGTGCTTTAAACCAAAAAGTAAACTCTCGAGAATAGCCATGAACAAAGCGGCAATGACCAGTATCACGCCACTGACGGTGAGCACATGGAAAACCTATAAATTTTTTGGTTGAGACAAACATTTTCCTATCCTTAAACCTAAAGATGGAGCTAGTCTATCTTAAAAATCACAATTGAAAATGAGACATTCCCTAGATTATTAGACCTAAAACTCCAACCTGGCTAAATTATCATCGAACTCTACAACGTACAATAGACCGTGAATTTTAGACTCATTTTCAAATATAGCCTCTTCTCCAATGGCGCTCATCATCGCATCTAATAATAAACGTTGGTCATGCGACTTCATTCCGGCCAATTGCACCTCATTGGTTGCAAGACAACCCGAGGTAGGCACAAAAGGAAAATAAGGGGTCAATGGGTTTCGATTCACTCTTCCAGTACCATGAATCCTCAAAAGACTTCGACCTAATTTACTGGCGACTTCTGCTTGCCTCCACCATGAAAGTTCATGGTGATCTTTTGGCAAATTAGCCATGATTTCTGGCATAAAATTTAAGATAAGTCGACGGTACTGACCAAACAGATAGGGGTTATTGGCCTGGGCCATGACACCATCGATACTATAGAGCCCACAGGGAGTGCATCCACTGCTGAAATTAAAGCTCAAGCCGCGTTCAGTGTGACCAAGAATAGAAATTGACCAAATGTTGCCCTGAGAGTCCAAACAAAATGAGCCATCGGCTTTTTTAAGCAAAAGCTTTCCCTTTTGCGCTCGATCACTTTTTAAAATGGCAAAAAGAGTTAAATGATTATTTTTAAAGCTAAGTAAACTTTGCAGCTCTGGAATAGTTAAGGGCTTTGAAATGCAAGCGGAGTGATGTATCTCAAACTCTTTGGAGAAACGATGTTGAATTAATGCTTTATTGGCAGCATTGAAAAATGGGAGATAATTCAAAAGTTGAAAAGTATCTTTGAGGTTTAATGTATTGAGTTCAATAGTGGAAAAATAGGAATCTTGTTCTGCAGTTAGGGCTTTAAACATAAGCGTTTCTTCAAAGGATAAACTATCCCATTGAATAGGCTCAGGGAGGGAAATTTCTAAAGACTTTCCAACTTTATTTCCAAATAAATAAGGCAGAAAAGTCTTTAGATAATCCATTGGTAGATGCCTAATGATGGTGACCATGCTCTCCGTGAACATGACCATGGGCAAGTTCTTCTGCCGTGGCTTCGCGAACTTCTTTTACAGTAACATCAAAATGCAATTCAACTCCGGCCAGTGGGTGATTCCCATCAACTGTAACCGTGTCCTCTTGGATATTTGTAACGGTGACAACCAGTTCACCTTGCTCAGTATCTACTTCAAACTGCATCCCAACTTCAAGACCTTCGTTTGACTCGAACTGGGAGCGAGGAACTTGTTGGCAAAGAGCATCGTTTCTTTCTCCATAGCCATCTTTAGCTGCTATTTTTACTTGGAGAATATCTCCAGATTTTTTGCCCTCAAGTGCGTTTTCTAGTCCAGGAATAAGACTACCTACCCCTTGAATATAATATAGGGGTCCGTGATTAGCAGAAGTATCAATAAGTTTTCCAGAGCCATCAGTTAGTTTATAGTCGATACCGACGACTTTGTTTTTTTGAACTTGCATGTCTTTCCCCTGCGCTAGGTTATGAGTTCTAGGATTTTTTGTTGATAGAACCTATCACTTCTTTTTTATGATGTCTAAAATAACTACTGGTTCTAAGGGAACATCCTCTAGGGGTCCTCTGGTGCCTGTTTTCACCGATTTGATTTTATTTACGACAGGCATACCCGAGGTAACTTTTCCAAAGACAGCATAGCCAAAACCGCTTGGGCCAGAATCTCGGTGATCTAGAAACGAATTGTCTGCAACATTAATAAAAAATTGTGCTGTTGCGCTATCTACCTCATTGGTTCTTGCCATGGCCAAGGTTCCAACTTCATTTTTTAAACCATTGGCAGCTTCGTTTTTTATGGGAGCATTGGTACTTTTTTCTTTTAGATCCTTATCAAAGCCTCCACCTTGAATCATAAAGCTATTGATCACTCGATGAAAAATAAGACCTTTATAATGCCCTTTTTGAACATATTCTAAAAAGTTTTTTACAGAGATTGGAGCTTTATCCTGGAAGAGTTCGGCTTCAATATCTCCCATTGAAGTTTTCAATATGACTTTAGGGTTTGCGGCCAAGGCACTAAAGGCAAAGGCAAGAACGAAAATAGAAATGAATTTCTTCATAAAAACTCCTTGAATAAATAACTAAAATTGATGCTTACTTATAAAATTTTCGTAATCTTCTTTCTCCAAAGGGTCATTTCCCTCAAGATACATTTGGAGATACTTTATAGAATCATTTCCCCAAAACATTTCTTCGTCTACAAAAAAAGTTGGGACTCCAAACACTCCCCTTTCCAAGGCGAGCTCGATATTTTTCTTGAGGTCTATTCTTGATTCTCTGGCTTCCATTCTTGCAAAGAGATCTTCAGTTGGAGCAAATACAGAAAGAACTTGTTTCAAGATATCGTCATTTCCGATATCTAATCCATACTCCCATCCGGCGCGAAAAAGAGTATCGATCACAAGCTTTTGTTGCTCAAGTGCGACGGAATTCAAAGAAAGTCTCAAGGCGTAAAGCGAATTAAAAGGCAATTGGGCCGGAGTAGTAAAAGGAATCTGATTGAGTTTGGTGAAACGCAGTAAATCCTTAAATAGATAATTGCGTTTAGGCTTAATTTGCGCCGGCCCTTTGGTTTCGTAGTGAGTAACGATACTCGCGATACTAACTGGAATATAGGTTATCTCCAGAGGCTGTTGTCTCAACCAAGTCCAGGCTAGATAAGAATAAGGTGAAAGGAAATCAAAATAAAAATCAATTTTTTTTTTCATAACGACCTAAACTTCAGAATTTTTCTTTTCTAAGTAATAATGAAAATTACTTTCAAAAATTCTAATCCCACCTTTATCAACTTCAAAGACTCGATTAGATAAACTGTGCAAGAAGTGTCTATCGTGAGAAACATACATCACAGTACCTTCAAATTCCTTTAAGGCCTTAAGCAATACATCTCGAGATTTTAAATCCAAGTGGTTGGTTGGCTCATCTAAAATAAGTAGATTGTTGTTGTTGGACATAAGTGTCGCCAGAACAACTCGACTTTTTTCTCCGCCGGAAAGCACTTTTATTTTTTTCTCAACATCATCACCTCTAAACAAAAAGGCTGCCAAGAGATTGCGAATGTAACCATTAGTCGCCAGAGGCAGACGTGAAGAAATTTCTTCCAGCACAGTATTTTCAGGATTGAGCAAATCTAGTGAAAACTGAGAAAAATATCCGGCTTTGATACTTGGGCCCAAAGTACTCTCCCCCCCTGAGGCCTGTGTTAATCCACAAATTACTTTTAACAATGTCGATTTTCCCGCCCCATTAACTCCGACCACTGCAATTTTATCAAGTCGATTAACCGTCGCAGACAATCCCGAAAAAACATTGTGGGAAGTTCCATCATCACGAGTCCAGGACTTTGCCAGATTTTTCATACTAACCACATCATTACTTCCGCGAGAAGGAACTGGAAACGAAAAATCCATGACGATATCTTCTGGAGGAAGCTCGACTCTTTCAATTTTATCTATTTTTTTTACCCGCGATTGAACTTGAGCGGCATGGCTGGCCCGGGCGGCAAACTTGGCAATGAATTCTTCTTCTTTTTGTAACATCGCTTGTTGCGATTCATATTGAGCAACTTGCTGAACTTTTCTTATTTCTTTTTCCTTTTCATAATAATCATAATTTCCCGTAAAGGTAGTTATGGCCTTATTGGCTACCTCAATAATCCGATTGACGATGCCGTTCATGAAATCTCGATCATGACTGGTCATGAGGACTGCGCCCTTAAATGATTTGAGCCATTCTTCAAGCCAAACAATACTTTCGAGATCGAGGTAGTTGGTGGGCTCATCTAGCAAAATGACGTCCGGATTTTGAATAAGAATTTTAGCTAAAGCAATTCTCATTCTCCATCCACCAGAAAATAATCCGACATCGCGATCATGGTCATAAGGCATGACTCCTAAACCAGTAATGATTTCCTTAGCGCGCGTATCAAGGTCATAGCCTCCAAGTTTTTCAAATTCAGTTTGATAATCTCCCAGTTGAATCAGTACTTTTTCCATTTCATCGGGATCGAGCTCTCCCTCTAGAAGACTTTCAATTTGGCGCATTTCTCGAGCAAGTTCAGAAGCTTTAGCAGATCCACTCATGACTTCTTCGATCACTGTTCGGCCTTTCATTTCCCCAATATTTTGAGAAAAGTACGCAACCCGAATCTTTTCGGGTACTGTAATAGAGCCCCCATCAAATCCCTCCTCTTTCATAAGAACTCTAAAGACAGTTGTCTTACCGGCCCCATTTGGGCCAACCAAGCCAACTTTATCACCTGGCCGCAAAATAAAAGAGGCACTCTCGTAGAGAATTTGACCGCCATAATTTTTTGAAACGTTATTAAAACTAATCATTATCAACACCTTAATAAAGAGTGATTTTTATTACTATTTATTATAAACAAATTTGATGATACAAATTACCAATGCTAAAATTCTACTTTAACTTAATTTTTACCATTTACCTTACCTTATGCAACTGGGCTTTGGCATCAATAATTCTCCCCCAGGCTGATTCGGAAAATGAAATAAGCCGGGAATTATACCTAGGTAAAGATTTTTCCGCTTTAAACTCGAACTCGAGTTTAAATTTAGGTTATTTTAATGGTGAAAAATGGGTCAGTGTGGCCTTTAAAAATGCTTCGTCGCAACCGGTTGAGAAAATAATCTATTTCAATACTCTTACAGGGACAGTCGACCTCTACCAAAATGAAACCCAAAGTCAAAAGTTGTCTTTCATTCAGCGCAATGGTAGTTCGATCCCTTACAATCTCAGACCAATCAAAAGTGTCTTTACTGCCTTTAAGCTAAATTTTGCGCCCTTAGAAGAAAAGAAATTACATTTTTTAATTAAATCAAGGCACAACTTTAATTCTGAAGTGTTTATAGGCACGATGAACAGCCTCTACGCTCGCGAGTCCCAAAAGTTAAATTACCTAGATCTTTATGCTGGTGGTATTCTTTGTTTGATATTGTATAATCTTTTTATCTTTTTTTCACTTCAAGATAAAAACTACCTCTACTACTGCTTTTTTTCCTTATCTTTTTTATTAACGGTTCTCAATATACACGGAAAACTTGATAAGTCATTTACTCCCCTAACCTTTAGCTTCTCTCATTACTTGCTTGCATTTTCTTCACTTGCTTTAATGACGGCAACGCTTTTTAGTTTTCAGTTTCTAGAAATCAAGAATAATTTAAAAAAATTTAAAATTATTTATTATGCTCTTTTTATTATTCCACTCTTATTAATGGGTGCTGCATTTACTACGCTTGAGGATCGCTATCCTGTTTTTCTTGGCACATTGATTGATCTCTTTATCGTCATCGGCAATCTCTTCTTCATTGTAAATTCCATTCAACTTTTAAAAGTTTCAACCTATGCCCGCTTTTATCTTTTTTCTTGGGTTGCTTTGATAGTCACTCTACTTTCGTGGTTTGGAATGACCTTTGGTCTCATACCTCAAAATGCTTTTTCGCAAAACGCCCTTTTAACTGGAAATATTTTACAAATGCTCACTATTTCCTTGGCACTCGCTCATCGCATTAGAGACATGATTGAACATAAAAAGCTTGCTCAAGAAATGTCGTTTGAAAGAAACCGCTACCAACGATTAGTCAGAGTTATATCTCATGACATTGCAAATTCATTGACTATCATTAATTCATTTTCCAAAAGACTGCTCAAAACACCACCGATTGATCCCTTTGTGGTCAATGCAAACCAAAAAATTTACATTGCTGGCGAAAATATAAAAAATATCCTCAACAACGTTCGTGAACAAGAATTACTTCCTTCTAGAAAATCTTCTTTAAAACTTGCCCCAGTCAACATAAAAAAATCTATAGAGCAATCTATTCTTATTTTTGAGGAGCAGTTAAAGTCTAAACAAATTGAGTGTACTCTAAAGATTGATGAAAGTGCCACGATAATGGCTAACACGACTTGCTTTATAAATAATATCGTCAACAATATCATATCAAATTCCATTAAATTTTCCCGTGAAAGATCTAATATAGAAATTTGTTCAGAAATAAAAGAAAGTGAATTATCTTTATTTTTTATGGACCATGGCAGAGGAATTCGGCCTGAGCTCATAGAGGGCATATTTTTTAGTAGTGAAATCATAAGTGAATCTGGAATTCAAAATGAAACAGGTCATGGTTTTGGAGCTAGTTTAATGCGTGAATACGTTGAACTCTTTAATGGAAAACTAACTGTTCAATCTATTCATGAATCGACTAGTCCAATGCAATCGGGTACTACTATAAAAATCGTTTTTCCAAATCCTGAAAATCAACAGTCTACGAATCTTGGTCAATAATCGGAATCCTCTTCCTTTAATTTGCAAATTGAAATTTTTTAATTTTATCATAGAATAGAAATGAACTATAAATTTTCAGGAATTTTCATGGATTTTACTCCTCTTAGAATATCGACAGTCAAACCAGCTAAAAATTTAACTTTTGATCTCTACATTTTCTATAAAGATCATTATTTAATATACGTTAATCGCGGAGAGCATTTATCTGAAGAAAAATATCAAAAACTTAAAACCCAAAAAGTCGCTAAATTTTTTATTACAGAATCTGATGAAATCAATTACCAGCATTTTTTGGACAATTTACTAAATGAAACACTAAGCAATCCTGATCAAAGTATTGACGCTAAAGTTAATTTAATTGAAGGAGCGACCTCCTCTGCCATAGAGCGTATGCAGTCTCAACCAGAAAGTGAGAATGCATTCAAAATGACTGAAAGTGCTGCTAGAAGTTTGCGCTTGATGATAAAAAGCAACCCAGAATCATTGAAGAAAATATTTGGTAAAAAGGCCCAAAAAGACGAAGAAATCATAAAACATTCCTTAAATGTTTGCGCACTTGCCGTGCGTTTTGGTGAACTTCTAAAGTGCACTGATCGGGAACTAGATGATCTTGGAACTGCAGCGCTCATTCATGATATAGGGCTTACCAAACTCGCTCCAGATACGAAAGAACTCTTTACCAAACCCAAAAGAAACTATAGTGCTGAGGATAAAAAAAATTATTTTTTACACTGCAAGGATGCCATCAGCATTTTGCAAAATAAGTCTTACATAAATAAAAATATAATTGAACTAGTTATCAACCACGAGGAAGTTTTAAGTGGCATGGGTCCTCATAAGAAAAAGAAACTAACTAAATTGGAAGAGATTTTATCATTAGTTAATAACTACGACAAAAGAACAGTAACTCTACAATCAACTCCAAGTGAAACTTTAAAAGACATGATGATAGATGAGCTTGGCAATTATAATTTAGAGCTTCTTAATCATTTCAAAAAAGTCCTCCACTCGGAAGGACTACTTGATTAACAACTAAAAAATAACCCTAATGGAATCGAGAATCACATCTGCATTGTTGAAGCTTTTATTGAGCATTAACATTTGTATTGTCAATGCATCAATCTCTTCAGTCCGAACAACTGGATTCACAGCTTTTAGCTTAACCAAACGTTCTTTTTCTCTGCTAAGTTTTTCCATCATTTGGCTTTTATAATGTTCTTTTAGTACCAGCGCTTTCTTTAAAGCATGATCATGGGCCAACTTAAGAACTTTCTGTACAGCTGGTCTTGGTAATGCGCGCGCCTTTTTTATGGTTTCAGTATCGGCCATAACTGACCTTTCATCGATATCAAACTTACTCCACTTATCTGTAAAATCTTCTCCACTACTATCGACTAAGACTCTTATAGGAGTCGGTGGAAAAAATCGATCTGGTGATAAGTTCTTGGGTGCAACTGCATAAAGCTTAAAATAGGCTTCAATGAATGTTTTGGCGTTGCCCGATTTTTTCCGCATCAAAATTGTAGCATTACCAATAGTTTGACTCAAAATCATATCCATCACCCCGACCACCATCGGATGATCCCAGGTAAGAAATTCAACGTCCTCCCGTTTTCTTGCCGTCAGTCGATCAAAAGTAATGCGCACCCCTTCACTACCTAGCCCTGGAAAGTGCGGAACATACATATTCTCATTAGGCTTGATGTAAAAAATGTTATCTGTTAAATCTTCAACCTCCACTCCAAGTTCTTGAAAAACTTCATTCATATATTGAGGCAGATTTGACTCTTGATCAAACTGCTTAATTTCCATCAGTAAATCGTCTGCAATTTTCTGATTAAACGAATTGAGTTCAATTAAAACATCTCGTCCATCTTCTAATTTCTTTACCACTGATAGATACTCACTTTCAGTTGTTTCCAGAAATGTCTTAAGCACCTGTGGATTTTCTAAGCATAATTTAGGATTCATTAAGTATTCGTTTAGCAAACCATGGAGCTGCTGATAAACCATGCTTGCTCCTTTTGCTGAATGCTCAAAAGCATTGAGACCTTCGTGATACCAACGAAAAAGTATTTCTTCAAATGAACTAATGACAAATGGCAAGTGAAGATTAATCTCACTGGTTTGACCAATTCTATCCAATCGTCCAATTCTTTGTTCCAATAAATCCGGAAAATGAGGAAGATCAAAGAGAATAAGATGATGAGCAAATTCAAAGTTGCGACCTTCACTTCCGATTTCAGTACATAATAGAATTTGGGCACCATCAGGATCTGCAAAATAAGCTGCCTGACGATCACGAGCGACAAAAGATAGTCCTGAATGAAAGACTCCTACATTTAAGCCAGCCATTGTCTCTTTCAATATTTTTTCAAGCGCTAGAATTTTTTCTTTAGATTTAGTGATTAATAGAATTTTTTCTTTTTTATTAGTAGATAAAAAACCACATAGCCACTGGGATTTTAGAGCAAAACTTGCATCCGCCCCCTCTTCATTTTCAAATCCAAGAAAATGAGTTTTCTTACTCTCTAGAGGATAGGTATACAGAACCCTTTTGGGAAAAAAAGAAAAATGGGCGCCCATCCTTGCCCGGGTATTTCTAAAAAAAATTCTCCCCGTTCCATGAAGATCTGAAAGCTTCTCTAAATCTTGCTGAGCTTGCATACTATTGGTTAAAGAAAGCTCTCTAGCTTTTTTGGCGACCTCTTCGTATCGAGAAGTTTCTTCAAGAAATTTATGAAAATCATAAAATCGAGCTGGATCTAACAACTTAAGCCTAGCGAAGTGTCCCTCGAGACCAAGTTGTTCTGGTGTAGCTGTTAAAAGTAAAAGTCCTTTTGATGTTTTCGAAATTTTTTCTACAATTTGATATTCTATTGAAACTTTTTCCAGAGACCACTTTAATTGATGAGCTTCATCGACCACCATTAGATCCCAAGAAGTTGCACTAAGCATCTCTCGCGCCATAGGCGCTCCTTTGAGCAAACCAATGTTAACAATTACAAAATCATTATCAAGAAAGGGATTTGTTTCTGGCTCGAGATGCGTTTCTTGATTGAGAGTTGTGAAAATTAGATTAAACTTTCGAAGCATTTCCACAAACCACTGATAAACCAAGGAGTCTGGAACAATAATAAGCGCCCTTTTCACTCTTTCAGTGAGAATCAAATGATGAAGAGCTAAACCAGCTTCAATCGTTTTACCAAGCCCTACTTCATCGGCGAGTAAAACTCTCGGAATGGGCCTGTCTGATATTTGATTTGCGACATAAAACTGATGTGGAATCAGCGCCATTCTTCCGCCGAGAAAGCCTCGAGCTGGACTTTGAGTCAGTCGGTTTCTATGACTTAGGGTTTTAAACCTTAAATCAAACAATGTAGAAACATCGACGCTTCCGTTGAATAATCTTTCTTCGGGTTTATTAAAGCTTATGGAATCTGATAATTCTCTTTCATCGTAAAAGTGCCCTGAACTTACCTGATAGGAAATGAGACCTTCATTATTAAGCGTAGACTCAACGGTATATTTATCACCAGAACGCAACGAGATTTCATCTCCCACTGAAAAAACGACCCGCTTCACTGGAGCTCCTTTGGTCCCGTAGGTGCGTTCACTTTTACTTGCTGGAAAAGTTATTTTTAAGGTTTTTGATTCAACCATAGACACAATCCCCAGACCAAGCTCTGGTTCGGTCTCGCTCATAAAGCGCTGACCAATTTTAAGAAGACTCACTTAAAATATCCTTGAAAATTATTGTATGTAGTATAGACCAGCGACAATTCCTGCGACGATCATGCCGATTAGAATATAGATGTGGGTTTTACCAAGTTTTTTTTCTTCAACTGTAAGATGGCTCTTAGTATTTTTCTTCGACTTAGCTTTAGACACGAAACTAGCTCCTCTTAAAGGGATTGGTCCAACTTAATGAACGCCAAAAATATCCTTTATAAAATCTGTTAATCCATTGTTAGATTTTATTTTATAAAGATCAAAAGCATAAGAGTCTTCGCAAGAAAAATTTTCGGCCTCTAAAAACGGAGCTGATTGCTCGGTGGAAATATTAGATTCTTGCTTTAGCCGATTGATTGTTTCATTATTTTGTTTAACGATTTGGCGCGCTCGTTCTACCGCGAGGCGTGCTGGTTCGTAACTAGGCATAAATTCTGACTGATTGATATAGTCAGCTTCATTTCTCATAGGCATTACTCCCTGAGTCGAATTAAATATATATCGTACTATATATTTTTACCTTGTTTAATCTTCATTAGTCCATTCAAAATTCGCCTCACTGTGCCAACATATTGAATTTCTGATTTAAAAAGCCCTGACATTTTCTCTCATTCAGTCTAAAAAGGTATATCTTGAAAATGAGTTAGTTAAAGGAAATTTTTATGATCATTTGCCAAAATGTAGGACTTCGATTCGGTGCACGCAAATTATTTGATGAAGTCGATATTAAATTTACACCTGGAAATTGCTATGGACTCATTGGCGCTAATGGCGCAGGAAAATCGACATTCTTAAAAATTTTATCTGGTGAAATTGCCACAACTTCTGGCACTGTTTTTATCACTCCAGGAGAACGTCTTTCCGTTTTAAAACAAGATCATTTTCTCTATGAAGATATTGAAGTTCTAAAAGTTGTTATTATGGGAAATAAAAAGCTTCTAGATATCATGGAAGAAAAAGATGCCATTTATGCTAAAGAAGATTTTACTGACGAAGATGGAATACGTGCGGCTGACTTAGAGGCTGCTTTCGCTGAAATGAATGGCTGGGAAGCAGAATCCGAGGCTGCAGTCTTACTTTCGGGCCTAGGTATTAAGGAAGAATTACTTTCTAAAAAAATGAATGAACTCAATGGCGGTGATAAAGTAAAAGTACTTTTGGCACAGGCACTTTTTGGTAAGCCAGATATATTGCTCTTAGATGAGCCAACCAACCATCTAGATATTAAAGCAATTCATTGGCTTGAAAATTTCCTTGCTGATTTTCAAAACATTGTCATTGTTGTTTCACATGATAGACACTTTCTCAATAAAGTCTGTACCCACATGGCCGATATTGATTTTGGAAAAATTCAAATTTTTTCTGGAAACTATGATTTCTGGTATCAATCTTCTCAACTCGCACTTACCCTAAAATCAAACCAAAACAAAAAAACTGAAGAGAAAATTAAAGAATTAAAAGATTTTATTGCTCGCTTTAGTGCCAATGCTTCAAAATCAAAACAAGCGACCTCTCGTCAAAAAACGCTCGACAAGATAACACTAGAAGATATTCAACCCTCAAATCGTAAATATCCTTACGTTCACTTCAGACCCAAAAGAGATATTGGCAAAGATGTGCTTAATGTCGAAAAACTTTCTAAGTCGATTGAAGGAAAAGTATTGTTTAAAAATATCTCCTTTCAAATTAGAAAAGGAGATAAAATAGTTTTACTAGGAACTGATTTGGCTAAAGCTACGCTCATGGATATCCTTGCAGGGGAAACTAATGCAGATTCAGGAAGCATTAATTGGGGCGTAAGCACACACCGATCTTATTTTCCATCTGATAATTCTCGTTACTTCAACGATGGTCGATATAATCTCGTTGATTGGTTAAGGGATTTCTCTGAGGACAAAGATGAATCATTCGTACGAGGCTTTTTAGGACGAATGTTGTTTTCAGGTGAAGAAGCCTTGAAAAAAACCAATGTGCTCTCTGGGGGGGAAAAAGTTCGCATGATGCTCTCTAAAATGATGTTGGAAGCTCCTAACGTTCTCATTATGGATGGCCCTACAAACCACTTAGATCTTGAAAGCATCACTTCAGTCAATGAAGGCTTAAAAAAATTTGATTCAAATATTATTTTTTCCTGTCATGACCATGAGTTTGTTCAAACAGTCGCTAATCGAATTATAGACATTCAACCCGATGGAAGTATTATCGATGTTGAAAAAACCTTCGATGAATATTTAGAATTAAATTAATTAATGAAAAAACAAAAAACTTTTAAAATCATCCAAAAAAATTCTCCAGAGAGGAGGTATTTGGATCTCTACCATAACCTTTTAGAAACAAGCTGGTTAAGCGTCTTAATTATTTTTATATTTCATTATCTATTTATTAATTTTATCTTTGCTATTTTTTATTACGCTGTCCCTGGAAGTATCTCTACTGCGGATCAAGATTTCAAAAGTGCATTTTTTTTCAGTGTGCATACTTTTTCTACGGTAGGTTACGGTGTTATTGCTCCAATGAATTTATACGGCAACATTGTAGTTATATTTGAAATTATGACTGGAGTCATTTCTATGGCAGTGACAACAGGTCTGGTTTTTGCAAAGTTCTCTCGACCATCGGCAAAAATTATTTATTCTAAAAATTTGTTGATTACAAAATTTGATGGAGATAACGTTTTAATGTTAAGGATGGCCAATGCTAGATCAAACAACATAATTTCGGCTAATGTTGAACTTCATTATTTATATAATTCGACAACCCCTGAAGGCATCACGATTGTGCGCTTTCTCCCTCTTAAGCTTCTCAAGGATTATTCACCTGTTTTTTCGCTCAGCTGGAGTGTGTTTCATATCATTGATTCAGAAAGTCCATTTTATGGCAAAACTCAAGACGAAATAAAGTCTCTAAACTATGAATTTATTGTCATTTTAAAGGGAACTGATGGAACTTACTCCCAAAGCATTCACGATATTTACAGATATAGTATTGGTGACATTATTTATAATCATCATTTTTCAGACATTCTTGAAAGAAAATCAGATGGAACTAGAGTCATTGATTATCACAAGTTTCATCAAACAATTTCAGATGGATAAAGTATTTCCCCATTGAATTTTTGGGAAAAGCTCCTCACCTAACTAGTCATATTCGCTTTAAAATGCTACCCTTTTTCAACTTATAAAAGTTAATGCTAATAAAAAGGACAAGGTCATGGGACGTAAGTGGAATAATATTAAAGAAAAAAAAGGAGATCAAGATAAACAAAGATCTCTGATTTATACTAAATCTTTGCGCGAAGTAACTAAAGCAGTCAAAAATGGCGGCAGCGAAATTGAAAGTAATTTCTTATTGAGAATAGCACTAGAGAAATGTCGCAAATACAATGTTCCAAAAGATAATATAGATCGTGCTATTAAAAAAGGCTTGGGCAATGAAGACGAAGGTTACGAAGACATCGCCTACGAAGGGTACGGCCCCAACGGTGTCGCTATCTTTGTTGAGGCTTCTACAAATAATGTAACCCGTACAATCGCCAACGTACGTAATTTTTTTAATAAGTGTGGTGGTTCTATCGGGACTACTGGATGTTTGCAGTTTGTGTTTGAAAGAAAAGCTGTTTTTGAAATTGCTCAGGGTAAACTAAATGAAGATGATTTCACACTCGAGCTTATTGATGCGGGTGCTGAAGATGTGATTCTTGAGGATGGCTATTTTACAGTCACGGCCGCAATGGAATCTTTTGGTTCAATTCAAAATAAACTCGATCAAATGAAAATAACTGCAGAAGAAGCTGGACTAGAAAGAGTTCCTCTCACATTTAAAGAAATTGATAAAGAAACTTTTAAAACAATCACAAAACTAGTAGATCTCTTAGAAAGTGATGATGATGTCACAAAAGTTTATCACAACGTTCAATATGATGATTCTTTCGCAGAAGACTAATTTTCAAAAAGAACTGAAATGAATTTATAACGAGCAAGTGCTCTAAGAAGTACCTGCTCACTAACTTCCTCTAATCCTAATTGGGCTATTCCTTTATGCTCAAGCATCCTAACGATTTCTTGATTGTCCAAAACATCTTGATGAGTCGTGATCACCATAGTATTGCGACGAAATTCATCGGCCAAAACATTCCAATTAAAATCGAGCTCTCTCAACGGGCAAAGTAGCACCCGCAGTGGAAATCGATTATTGAGAGCTTTGAAATTATCATTGGATTTTTCAATAACCTGTTTATTAAATACAACACAATCAAAGCCAGAACGAATTGCAGGGTTTAATTTTTTAGAATGTAAAATTTTTTCAGAGTAAGGAATTTTATGCTCATCAAAATAAAAAAATGCCTTATTTAAATTTTTACCTTCTTCGCTACAAACTTTAAATAAGTCAATTTTTCGCTCAAAAAACTCTGCCCTAATTTTATTTAAGTCATGCTGAGAAAGTTCATTGCAAAAATAAATAGTCGATGGTGTTAATTTTTCTAATTCATTTGGGAAAAAAAGTAAATTGCTATAGATTTGATAATGTCCAGAAAGATGATGCTCTTGAAGCTTTTTTAAAGGACTTAAATTTCCATATTTCAACAAAGAAGCTTCTGCAAGCACTCCACTTTCATTCACAACAACAACTGCCCACAATGGAGAAGGCCCTAAAAAACCAATTCCAAGATGTGCCAACTCGAAAACACGATTAAGATATTGCTGATTCATTAACACAGTTAATTTTTCCTTGATGAACCCAAAGCAACCCAACTCCAACTAATCTTACTATTTTTTTTTTAGATAATTTTGCTAAAAAGATATGAGAAAAAGTCTCATCAATTTTAGGATGAGCAAGTTTTTCGAGCGTATCTTTATAGAGCGCCTTGACTTCAAAGTAACTAGAGGCGCGTTTGATTTTAAATGATAAAAATGGACTGTGTTCAAAATCCACCTGTTCTCTCTTGAAAAAATCAATACTACCGAAGGCCCGCTGGTAATTGGTACTATGCAGTTGCCCAAGCTCCAAGTTTACGGGTTCTAGATCTTTCTCAAAAGAATGAAACTGTGCCTTTAGTTTAATAAATTCTTGATCAACTTCACTATTTGGATTTTTTAATGCCAAAAGCGCTTTAGTGCTCATATCGATAATGGTTTGATAATTAGAAGAAACCACTCTTGTTTTAATCGCACTAGCGTTCCAATAAAAATCAGCAATGCTTGCATCATTAAGCAATTGAAAATTTTTCAGCAATAGAAGATTAAGTTTTTTATCCAAGTGCTCATCACCCGTGGACCAATCCTCATCACGAGGAAATAATTTTAAGTCCTCGTGACTCATCGCTATTTTGATTTTTTGTCTTTTAGTATAATTTTTAAATTTTTATTTCCAAGATCTACTGATGGAAAATTAGGATCTATACCTTCAAGTGAATCAGGTGTCCCCATTGCGTCTCCATTTAAGGAGTAACGAGCAATGATATGCATCGGCCCTTCAAAAGGAGCCCCTGGCATCATGACATTTTTGGGAGTGATCACAAAAGCTTGCGGAAATTTAGGATGATCAATTTTTATGACCGCAATTGGAGCAGAATGATCGGTTGGCCCAGAATCAGGCCCAGCTTTTTTGGCAAAAACAAAAAGAACGGCATTTGGATTTAATTTTTTTTCATCACTTTTAGAGATTATAACGACCCCTCCGACTTTGGGATCAGTAAAAGCAAATGAGTTCAATGAACTTAAAATAAATAATAAACCAATAATCATCTTCATAATTGAACACTCCTTGCAAATAAAATCTTTCATGATAATACTATTCTTTGGCAGGTTAAATCAAATGAAGAAATCTCATATTGCCCTCATTGGAATGGGTTATCTTGGTACCCCTCTTTCTGAAGCTTTGCTTTCGCAAGGTTTTTCAGTTTTTTCTACTACCAGGGCCAATCTTGACCTTACATCGCTAAAGACGACTGATATCATTCCGGTAGAGATTCTAAAAGCCGACATTATCATTTACGACGTTCCTCCTCTTGAAATTAAAGTCATCGAACCCTTTTTTAAAAATTTTTCATCTGATAAAAAAATAATTTTTACCAGCAGTATATCCATTTACGGGCCCAACAGAGGTTCTGTTAATGAAGATTTTGAAGTGCCTGATGATTCTCCATTTGCTCCTATTGTTTTGAAAGCAGAAAAATTTGTTACAAAGCATTTCAAAAATTTGGCACTCTTGCGCTTAGGTGGACTTTACGGAAACACCAAAAAAAGCAAACGACATCCTGTGCATTTTCTTGCAGGAAGAACTCATCTTACTAATGGTAATGAATTTTTGCATTTGGTTCATGTCAAAGATTGTGTTCAAGCTATTCTTGAGGTGATAGCCTTAGACCTTTTTCCATCGGAATTAAATATTATAAGTGACCAACGAGTTTTAAAAAAAGATTACTATGTCAAAATGTCAAAAATATTGGGATTAACTCCTCCTGAATTTGAAGATATAAAAATAGAAAGTCCAACCTTAATTTCAAATCAAAAATCAAAAGAACTACTTAAATTAAGCTATTGTAATCCATTTGATTATCGAATAGAAGATTAGGCTTTAGCTTTTCCTAGTACACTCATCCCAGAGAGATAGGGTCTAAGTTTTTCAGGTACTCTTATCGTCCCGTCTTTTTGTTGATGATTTTCTAAAAACGGAACCAGGATTCTCGGTGTCGCAATCGCTGTGTTGTTGAGAGTGTATACATACTGAACTTTATTTTCAGCATCTCTATAACGAGTTTGAGTTCTTCTTGCTTGCCAATCATGAAGTGCTGAACAGCTATGGGTTTCACGGTATTTTTGTTCAGAAGGTACCCATGCTTCAACATCGTACATACGAACTTTTCCTGTTCCCATATCTCCAGTGCAGCATTCAACAATTCGGTATGGAAGTTCTAAATCTTGGACAATTTCTTCGGATGTTTCTAGCAGAATTTGATGCCATTTTTCCGACTCTGATGGATCATTTTTACAAATGACAAATTGTTCTACTTTCATAAATTGATGAACCCGAATGAGTCCGCGCACATCTCGACCATAAGAGCCAGCTTCACTTCTAAAGCATGGAGAATAACCAGCATAAAGCATAGGAAGATCGGATTCCTTAAGTATCTCTGCGGCATGAAGTGAATTAATTTGAACTTCGGCGGTACCAGCTAGGTAAAGGTTGTGTTCTGGAATAAAATAGGCTTGATCTCTTCCGTTAGGAAAATGTCCAGTTCCATAAAGTGCTTCTTCTCGAGCAAAAGCTGGAACTGAAACTAGATTAAACCCTTTGGACATTAATTTATCCATGGCCAAACGGTGCATTGCCATTTCCACAATCACCATTTCATTTCTCAAAGAATATGACCGCGATCCGGAAACTTTGGCAATTCGCTCAAAGTCTGCCCAATTATTGCGTTCTAATAATTGAACATGATCAAGCGGCGTGAAGTCGAATGAAGCAATCGTGCCGAATCTTTTTACTTCAACATTATCTGAATCATCTTTTCCAATTGGTGCTTTATCGGAGGGAATTTGGGGAACCAGATAAAGCAATTCTTTCAACTTTGCATCGAGTTCTTCACATTTAGGTTTTATGTTTTTTGCTAATTCATCGAGACTTTTTGACTCAGCGATCAATTTTGGTCTTTCTTCAGGACTTGCTTTAGGAATCTTCGCCGTTATCGCATTTTTTTGAGTCAATAACTCTTGTTCTTGGGTCTTTAACCCTACCATTTCTTTATCAAGCGAAAGCAAAGCGTCTATATCAAGATTGATATTTTTTAGTTGGCAGGCTTTTTTCACGATTTCAGAATTTTCTCTGATGAATTTAATATCTAGCATGGTCTTCCCTTGTTATAATCATCCCTGCTATTTTGCCCTAATCAGAAGAATTTTGTATAGGAAAAAGGAACACCATGGCCCGTTGTAAGTTTTGTAATAAAGAAATTACTTGGATGAAAGATGGGCGACGCAATCGCCCGATAGACAGCGATGGTGGAGTTCATTCATGCGATGAGATGAAAAAATCACTTCAATCGATGAAGGCCCTTGAGCCAAAAGAAATTGATGCTGATATTTTAAAGCAATACGAACAGGCCATAAATGCCAAAGCTTTAAAAAAATAAATCAAATTGTTTTTAGGGCTGGTGTCTGGATTCCATCGGGGCAGTCATTTCATCAAAACTTAATTCTTTTCTTTTCACAAAATCCTGTTTTCGAATTGGACAATTCTTTATTTCACATTCTTCGCAATAGAGCATGCGACAAGGATCGTGATGGATATGGAGTTCTCCATCAACTGGATAATCTTTTATAATGTTCTTCTCGAATAATTCGCTGAATTCATGAGCTTCAAAAACACTCCAAAATTCTGGAATAACCATGTGGCAATCGATATGGTGATAATGACCAGAACGAATCACACGGGTAAAATGGATTTGGATGACTCCAGGTTGATAATGCTTTTGAAAAAGTACTCTAAGCTCTTCAATCGTCTCTCGATCGTGCCCGTCAATAAGAATATTTCCGGATCGAATCAGAATCTTACCTCCAGTCGCAACCAACAATAGTCCAAAAATGCTTGCCACAAAGGGATCTATCCAGCTTTGTCCTGTAAACTTCACCAGTAATAATCCAACTAAGACACCAACACTGGTTAAAGTGTCTGTTAATAAATGCAAGCCCGCCGACTTTAAAGCTTCAGAGTGAAACTTCTTACCTCTTGAATAGAGAAAAATACCTAAAGCCCCATTAACAATACCCGCTCCAACCACTACAAGTAATCCAAAATCTAAATCATTTACAACAGCTCCATGAAAAAATACTTGAACTGATTGAATGACAATTAAGATTCCGGCAAGCAAGATGGCGCCACCTTCAAAAGTTGAGGCCATACTTTCAATTTTACCATGTCCGTAAGGATGATCTTCATCGGCGGGCTTAGCTGCAACAATAATCACTACAACTGTTATTACTGCGGCAATAACATTAACGATACTCTCGAGCGCATCGGAAAAAATAGATTGAGAACTTGTGACATGATAGGCATAAAATTTAAAACACAAAAGAATAAAGCCAAAAACAAGTGAGAGAATTGAAGCAAATTTTCTTTCTCTGCTGGCTTGATCTAAAGAGGTCATCGTGTTGTCATAGTTTTGAATCTGCATTGAGAAATTATATCGATTTTTTAAGACGAAGTGAACTTAAAATAACGGAAAGACTTGAAAGCCCCATTGCTAAACTGGCCCACATCGGGGTTAGAGATATTGAAGCCCAGGGCACGAACACACCTGCGGCAAGAGGTATGCAAAGCAAATTATAGAAAAATGAAAGAAAAAGATTTTGCTTAATGATTCTCATCGTGCGCCTTGATAGCTTGAAAAATTTTTCAACTGATTCAATTTTCCCATCCAGAACGCTAACATCACTAGCTTCAATCGCAACATCAGACCCACAAGACATGGCGATACCTAAATCGGCAGCACTAAGTGCAGGAGCATCATTGATTCCATCGCCAATCATCGCGACAACTTTTCCATTTTTTTTCAGATTCAAAATAAAATCAGCTTTTTCTACAGGTAAGACATTAGCTTTGACGTGAATTATACCTAACTCGTTTGCTATAGAAAAAGCAACTAAGGGATTATCTCCAGACAGCATCCAGACTTCTATTCCCATTAGGCTCAATTGCTCAACTGTTTTTTTACTCTCAGCTTTTATGGGGTCAGCAATGGTAAAGCCACCAGCATATTCACCATCTAATGCCAAGTAGACATGGCTGCCAACTTCTACATTTTCAGAAATCTTAATTGCTGCCCTATTCAAAAATGAAGCACTTCCTAAAAGGACTTGCTTGCCCTCTATAAAACAATCGACTCCTAATCCAGGGATATTTTTAAACTTGTCTGGCTCAAAGAGATTAATATTTTTTTCAGCAACAAATTTTGAGATTGCTTGAGATAAGGGATGATTGGAATACTGAGAAGCAGAAGCAGCAAAAGAAAAGAAAACTTTTTCATCAATTAGACTGTGATAATTTACAACAACGGGATGACCTTGGGTCAGTGTGCCAGTTTTATCGAAAACTACGGTATCAATTGAACTGGCTTTTTCGATAGCATCCCCTCCACCTATTAATAAACCAACTTTTGATGCTTCCACAGTAGAAAGTAAAACAGCTATTGGCACTGCAAGCCCAAGAGCACAAGGACAAGCGATAAGCAGCACGGCAATCATATGAGAGAAAGCTAGATAACTTTTATCAACCCAAAAGAATTCACCTGAAAATAACCACCACGCAATAAACGTCAATACAGCAAAAAAAAGAATAAAAGGAACAAAAACACGGACAATCTTGTCAGCATATTTTTGAATAGGTGCTTTATGAAGTTGAGCTTTTTCAACATAATGTACAACATCAGAAATAAAAGTCTGATGTAACTCATTTTTAATCTGAATTAGTAAGCTCCCTTCAAGGTTCAAGCTTCCGGCAAAAACATCATCACCTTTCATTTTAGCTACGGCCTGTGACTCTCCGGTTATCATGGATTCATCATTATGGGAAACTCCTTCGATCACTCGTCCATCAAGGGGTATTTTATCTCCTGGTCTCAAGCGGATTATGTCATCTTTTTTTAACTCAATTACAGGAGTATTGAACTCTTTGCCGTCAATTATCTTCATTGCAAATTTAATTTGCATCTTATAAAGAGAGCTCAAAGAGCTCCTGACTTTTGTTTTGGCTTTATCCTCAAAAAAATGACCTAACTGGGTGAACCCCAAGATAAAAGGAATTGTTTCAAAATAAACATGAGGGTGATGAGCGACAATCATAAGCACTACGCTATATAAAAAAGCCGCCAAAAGCCCCAAACCTATAAGCGTGTTCATGTTTGAATGACCATTTTTTATAAAAGAAAAAACACTTAAAAGATAAGTTTTCCCGAAAAAAAGTAATACGATTACTGCTACAATAAGTTGTGAGAAGTTAATACCTCTGAGGCTTAACTTCAGAGGAAAATAATTCATTGAAAGTAGCATTAATAAAATGCCAGCAAAAAGAGACAAGGATGCTTGAAAAAATTGTTTATTAAAAAAGCCTTCACTTTTGAGTTCCGGCAATTGGTCTAAATCAACGGCGCGATAGCCAAGACGATTCATTAATTCAAAAAAAAGTTCTGGTGAAAACATTTCCTGAGTATTAATTTGAACTTTTTCAGTGGCAAAGTTGACAACAACTGAATCCACTCCACTTAATTTTTTGGTATTGTCCTCAATAACTTGTGCACAACTAGCACAAGTCATTCCTTCAATTTTATATTCCAAAATATTACTCAACTTCCACACCTTCAACCGAGAAACCTGCTTGAGAAATTATAGTTTTTAAATCTACCAAGCTGACTTGCCTGCTATCAAAAATAACTTTAACCTCACCTGATTCAACATTGACATCAGTTTGATTTTCCAAACTAAGGGAACTAATACCATTTTTAATTTTATTAGCACAGCCATTACAATGCATACCATTGACTTTGAACTTTACTGTTTTTTTATTTTCCATTTGATACCTCTTTGGAATTCATAACTAGTTCGATTGCGGTTCTAAATTAAAACTTAATATTTTACTTTTTTTATTTTAAATCACCTGAAAATTAAGCTTAAAATGTTTATCGTTGCCAAGTTGTGGAACAAATTCAAAATAATCTTTTTTGCGATAGGTATCACTTCCCCATTCAAACTCAACATAGATAACGGAAAGACCAATACCGGAAGTTGAACGGACACGTTTTATTCCACTTAATCCATTGAGTGCATTTTCTAATGGCGCTGAGGCCAAGATCTCTACTTCCTCGGGAGCCAAGCCAATGGCTTCAGTCATAATATTAACAGTTGGTCGATTTAGATCAGAGAAAATATCAATTGACAAAAAGGTAAGAGCGAAGCCACCATAAATTAATAAGGCGACAGCGAAGACCATAATAAAAAGCCTTTTTTTAAGTGAAAACTTAATTACTCTATCTAGCAAAAAAACTCCTAAACATGGCGGTCAATTAGCTTGATTAATTCTGAAATTTTTAGCTCTATACCTTTTTGATCACCAGATTCAACTGCTTCTTGAACACAGCTCTCAATATGGGTCTTCAAGATCGAGTGCTCAACTGATTGCAGCGCTGATTTTGCAGCTCTGGTTTGAATTAGAATATCAGGGCAATAGCGGCGTGATTCTATCATGCCGATTATGCCCTCGATTTGTCCGGCAACTCTTTTTAATTTTACTAGTTCTTTGGAATGATCTGGATGATCTTTGTGGTTGCATTCAGAATGTGTTGGCCGTTTTTGTTTATTTATTACTTTTTTCAAAATTATCCTTTTCATTTTAAATTGATTATTCTAAATTAACCCTATCACATACCCCCAGGGGGTGTAAAGATTTATTACAGGATGGTACGCATGCGAATGATTTTTATGATTTTCTTTTTAACCAATGTTGCTTATTCCCATGGATTAGGAAAACCTGGACCACATAATGGATATATTAAAATGGTTGCTAATTTTCATACAGAACTAGTAACTAATGACTATGGACTAATCGTCTATCTTTTAGATATGGGTTTTAAAAATTCGACTGTTTTAGATTCAAATGTTCAAGCAATTTACCAATATAAAGATAACGCTGAGGAGAATGTTAATTGTCGGCCCCAAGCAGATCACTTTCTATGTCCAAAGATAAAAAAGATTTCACTTTTAAAGAAAATCTCTCTTATCGCGGTTCGACAGAAAATTGATCCAAAACAACGAGCAGAATATCTCTGGCCTTTAACCTATTAGGCTTAAGGAAGAAAACGCTCATCTCTTTTTAGCGTAACGCAAGCAATAGATTTTCTTCTGCTAGAAATCTGAGAATAAAAATAATCTCTTATCGGCCGTGGGATAGTCATCAATAAATATGCAGCAATCCTCAGTTGAGCTCCTAGCAGTTTGCCAATTTCAATAATGGCTTGACTTCGTTCATAGACTTTTTGCTCGCGCAAAAAAAGAAGAGTTTTTAACTCACTATCTTTTTGACCAAAAAACTTTCTAAAGGTTTCACCATTTAATGGTGCAAAATGCATTATTTTATTTTGATCATATTTCATGACAATTTGAATCGATCTCTGGCATAACCCACAGTCTCCATCATAAAAAATGATCATCATTGTCGCCAATTCCTTTTTCTAATTGTCATTTTCTAATCTAAATTTGGCATCTAAACTGCAAATAGACTAGTACTTACTTAAAATTTTCCCTGAGTTCAGGGAGTTAAGCCGTCGATAGAATTGACAGTCGACTAAGCTTAAGACAAAAGGAGTTCGTATGAAAAACTTACTAAAGCCTACCTATTGGATCATAAGTGCATTTGTCTTAGTAATTTCATGGGCACCGGCATTTGCCGATATTAACCACAGCGCTTTTGAAAAAAGCCTAGAGGAAAAGCAAGTCCACGCGATACAACTCATCAATGCTGTAGGTTCACTGGCAAATTCCAAAAAATTAAACGACTCACAAAGGGCAGATGCCGAATATGCCTTTAATGGATTTATCGCCCGTTTCCAGGGAATTAAAGAAGACCAAGAGGCTCAAGCTGACAATGCGACAAGAATTGACTCTAAACGGCTTGATCGACTTATAACCGATATACATATTTTTTTGAAATAAAGCTAAAATTTAGTTCATTTACCAGCTGAGAAAATTCAAAAGTGATTCTCAGCTCCTTTTTTTTCTGCCATAATAAACTCAAATATTGCCCATCTATTTAACAAGGCTCACTCATGAATTTTTACCAGGAACTTGTAGCGCGTGGTTTAATTGAAGCTACTTCTAGTGAAGACATCATTGATTTACTAAACACCCAAAAGATTTCTTTTTACATCGGATATGACCCAACGGCAAAATCACTTCAGATTGGGAATCTATTTGCTTTGATTACCATGAGACGATTTCAATTGGCAGGACATAAACCATTTGTGGTTTTAGGTGGTGCTACTGGTATGATTGGAGATCCATCTGGAAAAAATACGGAACGTGTTCTTCTCACCGAAGATGTTATCAATCAAAATATTGAAGCTCAAAAAAAACAATTTCAAATGATTTTAGATTTTAATTGTGGTGATACCTCTACCGTAATGGTTAATAATTTTGATTGGATGGGAAAATTCAGCTTTATTGAATTTTTAAGAGATGTGGGCAAGCGTTTTCGTGTAACGGAAATGCTAGCGAAAGAATCCGTAAAAAATCGAATAAATTCTGAAGCTGGCATCAGTTTTACGGAATTTACCTATCAAATGCTCCAAGCTTACGACTTTCGCTATTTGGCCAAAGAACATAATGTTATTTTACAAATGGGCGGTGGAGATCAATGGGGAAATATTACTGCTGGAATCGACCTTTCTAGAAAAATGGACGCTAAGCAAGTCTACGGAATTGTCATTCCCCTCGTTACCGATTCCCATGGAAACAAATTTGGTAAATCAGAAGGCGGCAATGCCATTTACTTAGATGCAGAAATGACGTCTCCTTACCAAATGTATCAATATCTTCTTAATTCTGATGATATTTCAGTGGTTAAATACTTAAAGTTTTTTACTTTTTTATCTCTTGAAGAAATTGGAATACTCGAGACTAAAATACTTACGCAACCTCATTTAAGAGAAGCTCAAAAGGTCTTAGCAGCGGAAGTGGTAAAAATTGTTCACGGAGAAGCCGGACTTGCCTCTGCAATCGAGGCAACTAAAATATTTTTCGGGGAAAAAATTGGCCAATTAAATGACCGAGACTTATCCTCTATTTTTAAAGATGTACCTTCGGTGGAAATGAATCGTCAGGTTTTAAAAGCTGGTGTGCCGATCTTAGATTTTTTATCCCAAACTCCACTTTTTACCAGCAAAAGTGAAGCCAAGCGCTCAATTGAGCAAAAAGGTGTATACTTAAACAATGAAAGTGCAACAGACTTGACTCTTATTATTAATGAACAAAACCTGGCAAGTGAAACTTGCTTGGTTATCAGAAAAGGAAAGAAGAATTACTGCATAGTAAAATTCTCTTAAATGAAAATGAAAAAAATCTTATTTCTTTTATTTTTTATCTCTACATCATCTCAAGCTGCTTTTGTTATTGAAACCATGTCGGGTTACTCGTCGAGCACGAACAAAACCGCTACTACCACGACCGTTTCAGATGTACATAATCATTTTTTCGTTGGAGCAAGTCTTGGCCAAAAGCAACGCGCTTATATCGGTCAAAATATTTCTCTTATTTCTCAATCAATAAAAACTGCCACAGAAAATAAATTTAGCACAACAGAACTTGGCCCAAAATTTACTTATTATTTTAGTGATGAAAATGTATTTTATGTTTCGTTTGCATGGAATCCATATGCAAAAGGTACAAGAACCACAGCGGGAATTGCTGAAGACATTAGTGGCTGGTCTTATATGGCCACTTATGGAGCGGCTTTAAAAATTAGCAACTCCTTTCACTTAGGTGTTAGCTTGAATTATCATGCTTTAAATGTGACTGAGAAAGTAAACGCAAGCAATGTCACTTCTAAAATTACTGACTCCTATACTTCTTTGATGCCAATGATTACTCTTTCTTTTCGTTTCCATTAGGATGATCTTTGGGGTCTGTTGAAGTTGATAACTTTTTGATCTTGCCTTTATTAAGTTGATCTCTTTCGATGATTCCCTTAGTACTAGGGATCATGTGGGTAGAGAAAGCCGTTTTATCGCCGCTGGGTTGAGCTTGCAAAGAGATTTTTATTCTTACCTTGTCTCCAACCAAAACCCCTCCGGTATCAAGCTCTTTATTCCAGTTCATGCCAAAATCTTTGCGATTAATTTCAGTATTTAATTCAAAAAAATAATTTTCTTTATTCCAAGGATCTAACATCCTTCCTTTATATAATCCTTCAAGCCAAATTTCTTTTTTAATCCCACGTAATGTTAGAAATCCTTTAATTTTAAATTTAGAATCCTTAATTATCGACACAGGACCTAGAGCTTCAAAGCGTATTTCAGGATAACTTGCCACTAAAAAAAATTCATGTCCCTTAATGTGAAAATCTCTTTTAGCCTCATTGGTATCTACACTAGAAGCATCAATAATGACTGAAACATCTGAAATTTCATTTTCTCCCATGCTCATGTTGAATGTGCCTTGATAAGATTTCAGTGTTCCTTGAACTGTGGCTAGCTTCATATAATCAATATCAAATAAAACCTTTGAATGATCGTGATTTATTTCAAGTAATCTAGCCGAAGCTAATGTTGAATTTAAAAGTAGCATTATTATTATTTTTTTCATTCAGCTGATCTCCATTGATCATTATGTTTATTTTTTAATTTTAAAATAAAAAGAAGTACCACTTTTAGGATTATTGCTCGCCCATAAGCTTGCTCCTAAAGAGTCAGAAACGACTTTGCAAATAGCTAAACCCAATCCACTTCCAGATTCTTTATTTAAACCGCTATTGGATCGATAAAATCGATCGAAAACTTTGGCGATTTGCTGTTCATCAATCCCGCTTCCCTCATCGGAAACGATAACCGTTATAGTTTCTGGATCATTTATTCCAGTGATTATAACCTTTGAGTTCTCAGGTGAATACTTTATAGCATTCTCTATAAGATTATAAAATAAAATGCCCAATAAATCGGGATCACAAGCAATAGACAGATCAGATTCTTGAGCTTTTTCAAAAGAATCAAAATCTAATTGTAGTGAGATTTTCTTTAGTGAAGCTAGTTTAGATAAACGGGAAATTTGTGCTAGCAGAACCTCATCTATTCTATTTTTTGTAAAAATGAGCGCAGAGGCTCCACTTTCAACTCTGGCCAAGATGAGGAGATCATTGGTTAATTTAACTAAAAAATTAATTTCTTGAGCAAGGCTATCATGAAAGTTTTTGGTTTCTAAAAGTGTTCTTTCTTCCGACCGAAAAAGCTCAAGCTCACCTTTAATAATGGCAAGCGGAGTTTTTAATTGATGAGAAGCATCTTGAATAAATCTTTCTTGTGATACAAAGGATTCATTTAATCGACTCAAAAGGTGGTTAATCGTATCTGCGAGTTGCCAAATTTCATCTTTTGCCACTGGCACAGGTACTCTTTCTTCAAGATTGGAGACCTCTATTTTTTTGGTCTTGTTGATAATTTCAATCATGGGAGTTAGAGATCTTCCTACAAAAAAATATCCAATAACTGCCGAGAAAAACATAATAATAGGAATACTCGTAACAAAAAACCGAATAAGATTTTTGGTGGTATTGATATAAGCAGTTAGAGGAACTGAAATTTGTAAAATAAGTGGAGAATCTATCTTTAAAACTGGCAAAAGATAATGAATGACACGATAAGAAGTTCCCTTAAATGAAAGCTCATCAAAGCTTGCACCTTTTTTTAAGACTTTCTCTAGTTTATTTTCGCTCACAGGTAAGATATGAGCATCAGTCGCATTACTGGATCGGGCTATTATTTTGCCATTCATGTCTAGAACAGAAATATAACTTGTTCCAAGAGCAAAAGGTAAAATCTTTTCATTCAATTTTATGATATCAGGATCAAATTCTACTTCACCATAAAAATCAATATCTAATGATTCAGCTACATCTATTGCATAATTATATAAAGTCGTATCAAATTCTTCAGCTTGAATTTTAGTAAATTCGCGATACAGGATATAACTAAAACCTGAAAGCATTCCGGTAAAAATAAGACCAAAAAGTAGAGTTAATTTTAATTTAAGGCTTATTCTTTCGATGATTTTCATGAAAATTAAGTTTTAGCTCTCCTTTAAGATATAACCGTACCCAACCATCGTGTGGATAAGTTTTTTGGAAAAAGGTGTATCAAGTTTCTTTCTAAGCATATTTATGTAAACATCAATGACATTAGTATTTGTGTCAAAATTGACATCCCATACATGTTCGCTGATTTCTACTCTCGTAAGCGGCCGATTTGGATGTCTCATAAAATACTCAAGCAAAGAGAACTCTTTGGTGGTTAAGTTTAACTCAACTCCTTCACGAGTCACTTTCCTTAAAACCATATCTAACTCAACATCTGCAAAACGAAGTTTTGACGTTTCATTACCTGAATTTCTTCTAAGTAATGCTCTTATTCTTGCGAGGAGTTCATCGAAGTCAAAAGGCTTGGTTAAGTAATCATCTGCTCCGGAATCGAGACCATGAATTTTATCTTTAGTAGAACTAAGAGCGGTTAGCATCAGAACCGGTCCCTTGAAGCCATCTCTACGAATGTGTCTTGAAGTATCCATTCCATTTTGATCTGGAAGATTCACATCGAGCACGATGAGATCATAAGAATTTTCTGCGACTAATATTTCTGCTCCCATACCTGTCTCGGAGACATCGACGATATAACCTTGGGCATTGAGGCCTTTTTTTATGAAACTTGCCATTTTGGGCTGATCTTCGACGACTAGAATTCTCATGGTGGGATTATAGAGAGAATAAAAGGAAAAAAAAAGGGGAACCCGAAGGTTCCCCTATATGAACAGATAAAATTATTTTTTAGCTGGTTCAGTAGCAGCAGCAGGAGCAGCTTCAGTTTTAGCTTCAGCAGCTGGAGCAGCCAATTTTTCTTTTACACAAGATTTGAAAGCTTTTTTGTCAGCTTTGTGCTCAGCACAAGCTTCCATAGCAGCTTTTTTCTCAGCTTTTGTGTGTTTTGGAGCAGCTGCGAAAGCTGTCATAGAAACTAGAGCAAGAGCGATAACGATTGCGTTTTTCATGTGATTCTCCTAAGTGATGTTTATAAGCAAACAATTTTGCTTTTAAATTATTTTGTTTTAGAAACGATACATTCTTTAAGTTCTTTACCTTTTAGATCTTTGTTGTCTTTAAGGCAAGCATCTTTTGCTGCTTTGTAAGCTGCTTTTTTGTCTTCTTTTTTGTCTGAAGCCACTTCAACTTTAGCTACTTCAACTTTAGCTGCTTCTGATTTTTTTTCTTCTTTTTTTGCTTCGTTTGCAAATGCTACTGAAGATAATAGAGCAAGTGCTAGTAATAATTTCATAATGACTCCTGTGTGTGAATGGTCCATATTTGGACGTCTTATCTTTAATGCCTAGAGTATCGACCCCCAAGATTAAAACCACATTTAATAGAGATTAAAAAATTTTAATCCTACCAGTTTTTGAGTCATTTAAATAAAATTTGATTACATATTTAAGTGTCTTGAATTACTCATTATCTGAATAATCCGCTCAGTTTTTTCTGGGTTTTACCGAAAAAGTCTATAATTAAAGAACCCACTTTATCAAGGAAATTTCATGAGCAAGCCTAATCTTTTGAAAGGAAAAATCCTCATTCTTGGAAATAAGGCCACTCATAAGAAAACATCTATCGTCTATTCAGATCCTTATTCCGAGGAAATTTTCGAGGACAAAATTACAGATGCTATGATCAGCAGCTTTGAACATTTAAAGCTTACCTCGCAAGAAAAGCAAAAACTTACCCGAGGGCATCGTCGTATGCTCAATTATTTTCGATTTCTCAACCCTTTTTTGGTCAATAGTGAAGCTAAAAAGCTCATTGAAGAAATTAATCATTCCAATCTAGATCATATTCAAGTTGAAGCCCATATGTATGGAGCCTATATCTGCTTAGCTGCTCTGTACTCGGGGAAACTTTCTGCAGAAAAAAAGATTGATTTTTATATCGAGAAAGCACCTCTGGCACTTTTTCCTAAAGCACTAATAAAAAAAGAGCCTTCATATAAACACCACAAGGTCACTCTTCGTATAAGTAAGAATTGCTGGCTTTCTCCCTTTGAGTCACTTTATGTAAATCATAAAATAAAATTTGCGATTGATCGTGAAGAGCTGAAAAAAGTAGCTTAGAATTTTTTTATGAAAATCCTAATTAAGACCCGAATTGAAAAAAATTACCACCAAATTTTTTCTAAGTTTGATCGTGCACTTTTCTTATCCCTAGCTCCACCTTTAATGAAAATAACACTTGAGCGATTTGATGGTTGCAAAAAAGGCGATGAAGTCCACATCAAAATGGATCTATTTGGATTGCTTGCCCAGCGCTGGGTGAGTCACATAACCGATGACCAAAAAAGTGAACTCGAAATTTTCTTTGTTGATGAAGGAGTTATTTTACCCCCTCCTTTAAAAAAATGGACCCATATACATCGCATTCAAAAAATTGATGAAGATAGCTCATGGGTGATTGATGATATTGATTTTTCTTCAGGAAATAATTGGCTTGATTTAGCTTTGTACCCAGCCCTATATGCGATGTTTTTTTATCGAAAGCCCATTTACAAAAAAGAACTTAATTAGACTTTGTCATGAAATAAAAAAAAGGCCTCATTCGAGGCCTTTTATTTAATTTAGTACTTTGAAACTCGGGTGAATTTCATCGCTGTTTTCTTTCTTCTCTTTTCTGCTGCTTCAACTTTTTCTTTATGTTTTACTGAAGGTTTTTTGTACTCTTGACGCTTTCTGTACTCACGTACGACGCCAAATGATTCACACATTCTTTTGAATTTCTTCAAAGAACGTTCTACGCCAGATCTTTCATCGATCATAACGGTAATTGCTGATTGTGGATCTTGAGCCATTTTAAGTCACCTCCTCTTTATTAACATTGGAAAACTACAAAAATTTTGTAGTGAAAAAAGTTTTACCACTGTAAGATATGCCCACTTTTCAGTCAAGGAATTTAGCTTACTTAATATGGAAAAAACACAAAACACTCTCTTTGACACAACTCTAAATGATGAATTGGGGACTTCCAAGGGGCAAGCTCTGCCTCCCCTCGCTCATAAAAGTAGACCCACATTGATGGCCGAATTTATAGGCCATGAGCGCATTTTTGAAGATTACCCATTTTTAAAACGACCGAATTTTCCCAGCATCGTACTTTTTGGCCCCTCTGGGACCGGCAAAACGACCCTGGCCCGGTTGCTGGCTTCTCAATCTAGCAAAGAATTCTACACTTTTAATGCAGTATTAGGTGGCGTAGCCGACCTTAAAAAACTCATCAATTCTGCAGAGGAAGTTAAAAAATATCATCGAAAAGAGGCGATCATTTTTGTAGATGAAATCCACCGCTTTAATAAATCTCAGCAAGATGCCCTCCTACCCTATATAGAGGAAGGAGCGTTCACACTCATTGGTGCCACGACCGAAAATCCTCGAGTATCGATAAACAAAGCGCTTTTGTCGAGACTTCATATCGTTGAACTCAAAGAGCTTACTAGCGAAAATATTACTGAAATTCTAAAGCAAGTTGCACACAAATTTGAACTTACCATTGAAAAGGCTCATCTGGGCACAATTGCTATGTACGCCGGTGGAGACGCGCGAGTGGCGCTCAATACGTTGGAAGAAGCCACTAGATTGAATCAACCAAGCAAAGAAGAGATTAAAAAGCTTATTATCGAAAATGCCCGGGCCTACGACAAAGGCGGCAATCGCCACTACGATGTCATCTCGGCGTTCATAAAAAGCATGCGCGGATCAGATCCTCAATCCGCCTTACTTTGGCTAGCGGTAATGATTGATGGAGGTGAGGATCCAGTGTTTATCGCTCGACGATTAGTGATATTTGCTAGTGAGGACGTCGGAAATGCCGATCCAACGGCCTTAACTCTTGCCACCAGTGCTCTTATCGCAATTTCCCAAATCGGGATGCCTGAAGCCAGAATCATTTTAGCTCAAGCCACAACCTATCTGGCTTCCACTTACAAAAGTAATGCTGCCTACCTGGCAATTGATGAAGCCTTGGCCCTGGTAAGGGCCCAAGCCACGACAGTAGTCCCAGATCATTTGAAAAATTATCCCCCCCCAGGAGCCAAACCCTACCTTTATCCTCATAATTTTGATCAGCATTTTGTTAAACAACATTATACAGAAGGAAGCATTCCCGCTTTTTATCGACCAAGCAATCAAGGCAAAGAAGAAGCACTCAGTAAAAGACTTGAGGCGCTTTGGGGTAAGATCGGCCCAAAGAAATGATGATGAGTTACAACATATCCTTACACCTAATTAAAAATATTAGTCAGAGCTGACAATTTTTTTTATGATCATCCGCGTTTAATCAACCTGGAAAAAATTCATGAAAAAACTACTCTGTCTTGTAATCATCGTATTGCCCCTGCTAGCAATTGGTGCCCCGGTTTATTATCCGACTGACATCCAAGGCCAACTTACACGCCATGAATTAAAAGATCAGGCTTTGAAGGATAAATTATTTTTACTTTTAAGCTCACCTCATACCAGACAAACTAGCGGCAACGACGTTCTAGGTTGCACAAGTAACCTCGGAAGATGCTTCAATCATATTGCTGTAGGTTATGGAAGTGCTCGACGGTATCTTTATACTCAATTGCACGTGACTCGAAATGATAGTCGAGGCCCGATCTTAAAAGAAGTCTACTGCAATCGAGAAGTTCCGGCCGCCACCAGCGCCGAGCCGCTTTCAATTAACTGCGAACACACTTGGCCGCAAAGTAAATTTAGCCACGCTTTTAATAACGAGCTTCAAAAATCAGATATGCACCACCTCTTCCCTGCCGACATAAATGCAAACTCCACTCGAGGAAATTTTGATTTTGCCGAAGTTGTCGTTAATAAAAACTTAAAAAATTGTGACGCTAGTAAGTCGGGAGCATCAGTAACGTCAGGTGGAGACAATTATTTTGAGCCACCAAGTGAACATAAAGGAAATGTAGCGCGAGCACTTTTTTATTTTTCAATTCGCTACAAAATGGCCATCAATCAAGCCGAAGTTAATTTTCTAAAAAAATGGAATGACCTCGATCCAGTCGATGATGCTGAAATGGCCCGCAATGACGCAATTGAAAAACTTCAAGGTGACCGCAATCCCTTCATCGATTTTCCTCATTTGTCCGATGACATCAGCAACTTTTAAAAATCTTACATAAAAAAAGTAAGTATTTTATTAGAATTTCTAATGATAACTATTGGCCATACCTAATCTTGTGGCCTATCTTTCTTCTCAATAAGTTCATCTTTTACCAAGGGAAGATCATTTGAAAACAACTCTGGTTCTTTTTGTCCTCGTTTACTTTAATCTAGCATTGGCCACATCAAACTTTTATCCAGCAAACTTCACTTCGGCCGTAGGCCAAGATCAGTTAAAGGATGAAGCGCTTAAAAAAGCACTAAATGAACTTTTAACCACTAATCATCAACGAGATGTCAAAGGTGGAGCAGATACGCTGGGTTGCTCTAATCCAGGTGTCAACAACTGTTACGGCCAAACCGTTTTAGGATATGACGGTGCAAGACGACTGCTCTTTGGAAAATTCTTTTTAAAAAGTGATAGCAACGGAAATTTTATTACTGATGTTTATTGCCACAAAAGATTTGGAGCAAGCGCTGGCGTAGGTCCTGGGTCAATTCCCAATGGAACCAAAATTAACTGCGAGCACACCTGGCCTCAAAGTAAATTCACGAAAAAATATGCTGAAGAAATGCAAAAATCAGATCTTCACCACCTTTTCCCGTCTGATTCCAAGGCCAACAGCGTTCGAGGCAATGATGACTTTACTGACGTGACTCATGACAGTGGGGTCCTAGCTAATGATGATTGCAGTATCTCTAAATACGGCAATTCTGCGACCTCTAGCAACGATGGTTTTGAGCCACCTCTTGAGCACAAAGGTAATGTAGCAAGAGCACTTTTTTATTTTTCTGTTCATTACCAAATGCCACTTGGAAAAAACCAAGAAGATACATTGAGACGATGGAATGATCTCGATCCAGTTGATCAAGATGAAATGAATCGTAACGATGCTATCTATGCAGCCCAAGGAAACAGAAATCCTTTTATCGATTTTCCAAATCTCATTCACAATATCAATAAATTTTAAAAAAGCAGGGAGCTTCGGCTCCCTTTTTTATTTCTCACAGCAATTCATATTAGGTATAGTCAGCTATGTCTAAAAAAATACTAATCGACTTACAAAAAATTCAAGATCCTTTTGCTGGTCTTGGTCAATTTTGTGCTCACTTAAAAACTTATTTTGATCAAAGTCAGCTTCCACTTCAGTACTGGATACCCAATAAATGGCAAAAGTTAGCAAAAAAAATTCCCTTTATACTTCCACGCTGTGACGTTTTCCATGCCACTCATCAAGATTCGCCCTATATTCCTAGCAGAAAAAAAACAAAAGTAATTTTAACGATCCATGATCTCAACGCACTTTTAGAGCATAATGATCCATTTTTTCATGATCGCTACAAAAAAATGTTGCAGGCAAAAATTAACAGAGCAAATGTTGTCACCTTCATTTCACAGTTTACTAAAAATGAAGTCGAAAAAGTTTTTGATCTCAATGGTAAAGAAACTATTGTTATTTACAATGGAATCTCTATCGGTCAAGAAAATCAGGTTCCTGCCATTGCCCCTAAAGGAAAATTTCTTTTTTCGATCGGAACAATTTTGCCTAAAAAAAACTTCCATGTTCTCATTGATTTTTTAAAAGAGCTTCCCGAGGAATACAGTATTATCTTGGCAGGAACAACTTATCACTCATATGCAAAAGAAATGCTTTCAAAGATCACTGCCCAAGGATTGGCCAGTCGATTTATATTAGTTGGTACAATTAGTGAGGGCGAAAAAAAATGGTATTATCAAAATGCCACAGCGTTTATTTTTCCTTCACTTTTTGAAGGTTTTGGATTGCCCGTAGCAGAAGCCATGAGTTTGGGTTTGCCACTTTTTATTTCAAATCAAACGTCCCTACCTGAAATAGGTGGAGATGATGCTTTTTATTTTGAAAACTTTGAGCCGACACATATGCGTAATGTTTTTCTTAAAGGCATTAATGAATTTTCTGAAGATAAAAAAAGTCGACTTATACAAAGAGCTCAAATGTTTGATTGGGGTAAAGCAGCCAAAAGTTATCTGGAAATCTATAATCGTTTATAATTTTTAAATTCGCCAAGACGATAGCCAGTTAAGGCCTCTAGAGCATCTGTTATCATCAAACCTGGGACATTCCAATCAAGAGTCAATGGAAGCGACATCAGATCAATTGGATTTTTATTTTTTAAAATCCACTCTTTCATAATAGTAGGATGAGTAGAATGAAACTTTCTTAATCCCCAATTTCGTTGGTATTCAAATGATTTTTTTGCAGTCTCTTTATTCTGTGAAAGACCATTATAAAAGGTATCAAAAATTTGAACTTTTTGCTTCATCACCTGCTCAGCACGCGCCCAACCATAATGAAAGATTCTGGCCTTAATGAGCTCTGCCCTCATCTTGCTTCCGTTTGGAAAGCGAAAGCCCTGGGCATCCAACCAGGAAACAAGTCCACGATTATTTCTAAACAATCGCACTTCACGTCGATAAAGGCTGCGAGTGTATTTATAGGTATCGACATTGCCGTAGAAATGCATGTAATTAAAAATGAGACCATCAATGTTTTGGTCTTTTTGCATGCGCTCGACTCCCTCGATAATGTATTTCAAATCATCCTCGTGAACACACTCGTCACCTTGAATGTATTGGCAGAAATCACCGGAGCATGCCTGCAGAGCAATATTGGTTTGCTGAGACAGAATTAATCCGCTTTGGCGGATACTAGGATCCCACCAGCTTTTTAGAAATTTATATTTAGGATCTTTTAAGTGAGAGCGAAGATATTCATAAGTTCCATCATCTTGGGTGCATTCGACATCTTCAAATCCTACATTGATGATAACTTCATCACAGATAGATTCAATGGATAGCACACTCTCGAGAATGGGATAGCCGAGGGTGAGTCCATTTTTTATAAAAGTAAATCCAGAAATTTTTTTTGACATTTTTTATCGGCAATTAAATTTTGCTCTAATGAGCGTAATTCTATCTGTTACATCGTGTCTAAAAACCAACTCCATCGTTTCTTGGTTTCTTAAAACCTCTGTTCCATAATTATTTTTCCAGGTTGAACCGTTAACAAACCTAGAAACATTGAACCTACATAAATAATCGGTGTCGGTAATGTTTTGTGCAAAAACGTGGATCGTTTTTTCACTATCTAAAACAATCTTAACAATCGGTTCAAAACTTTCTGCAAAAGCAGAACTCAGTAACATCATTAGAGCAATAGCTGTAGCTAAAAATACTTTCATAGAAACTCCTTTTCTATTTAATAAATAATTAAAACAGAGCTGCAGGATCAATCGTTTCAAGCGTGTTGATAACATGTCTTAAAAATCTAGAACCAATTTCTCCATCGATAATTCGATGATCATAAGTGTGAGTTGCATACATCATTTGGCGAATAGCAATGGCATCATCTTTTGTTACCACAGGACGTTTTTGAATTGTCCCGACACAGAAAATACCGACTTGAGGCTGAAGAATAACTGGGGTTGCCGCAAGAATGCCGAACGAACCATTGTTGGTAAATGTATATGTACCTCCGGAAAGATCATCCATCGTCAATTTTTTAGTTTTTGCTTTGTTAACAAGAACATTTAGAGCGCGAGCAATACCTCTGATATTGAGATTGTCTGCTCCCTTAATTACTGGAACCACTAGGCCATTTCCAGGAACGGCTACTGCGCAACCGAGATTAATGTCTTTTTTATAAACAACATTGTCCCCATCAATAGATGAGTTCACGACGGGAAATTCCTTAAGAGCTTGCACTAGAGCATAAAGAATAAAGTGAGTATAAGTAAGGGCAAAGCCTTCTTCTTTTTCAAATTGCTTTTTAAACGACTCTCTGAATTTCACCAAGGAAGTCATATCAACTTCATCGATAGAATTCACATGGGGAGATGTGAGTTTTGAAGCTTGCATATTGCGAGCTATGGTTTTTCTCATGTTATCCATTGGAACAATCGCAACGCGATCACTAGATGAATAAGCCGGCACGAATGGGGCGGGAGCACTCGTTGCTTTAGTCGCGGCAGTAGACTTCGCAGCTGCTCCACGGGTTGCGATATAAGATTCAAAATCTGCTTTATTTACTCTTCCCCCAGCTCCACTTCCTGAAAGTTGGGCCAACTCTGACAGGGACACTCCGGCTTCTTTGGCCATCGCCTTAACAAGTGGTGTGTAAAAGCGATCATCATGAGTTTCCACTGGAGTTTCCACTGGAGCTGCCACGGCAACGGGAGCTGGAGAGGAATTACTTGGTGCCACTGCCGCTGGTTTATTAGAGGCTGCAGCCTTAGAAGCTCCACCAGCGCCTTTAAAAGGAACGGACAAGTCATCTTCAATAATCGCAATGAGTTTTTGAATATCAACAGTATCGCCTTCTTTGTAGAGCAATTCTTCAATGCGTCCCTCTATAGGAGAAGGGATTTCTGATTCAACTTTATCAGTAGAAATTTCTAATAAAATTTCATCTAAAGCAATCTTGTCGCCTGGAGCTTTATGCCATTTAGTAATGGTACCAGTTGTGATCGACTCTCCCATTTGGGGCATTACGATTTCGTGTCTCATTTATATCTCCTAAAAATTTAACGCTCTATTTTTTGATGCCAGCACTGCTTCTGCCAACCACTCGCCCAAAGTTGGATGAGGATGAACCGTGGCAAAAATCTCTTCATCAATTCCTTCCATTGTTTTAAACAAAGCGTACTCATGAATGAGTTCAGTGGCATGGGTGCCAACGATATGAGCACCTAACATTTCTCCATGCTTGCCCATCAACGTTTTTACAAATCCATCTTTTTCATTGCTGGCTACGGCTTTACCGTTAGCAACAAAGGGAAGTTTTCCTACTTTATATTCAATGCCCTTTGCCTTTAATTCTCTTTCTGTATAACCAACTGAAGCGACTTGGGGCTGACAGTAGGTGCATCCTGGGATGTTCATTTTATCAATGGCGTGAGGGTGCTTGCCGCAAAGATGTTCAGCTGCCACGACACCTTCGTGAGAAGCAGCGTGGGCCAATAGTGGCGGTCCAGAGACATCGCCGATTGCGTAGATATGTGAAACAGATGTTTGATACATAGAATTGACTGAAATAAATCCACGTTCGGTTTTTATTCCAACGGCCTCAAGCCCGATGTTGTCGATGTTTCCAGTCATGCCGACCGCAATGAGTCCCATTTCAAATTTATGTTCAACTTCTTTGCCATTGATTTTTTCAAAGACAGAAACATCTTTACCATTATTAACAGCGCGAACACCTTCAATACCAAGAGACATTTTAATGCCATATTTTTTGTAAGCCTTCTCTACTTCTAATGATGAATCATCATCTTCAATTGGTAATAAATGTTTTTGAAGCTCGAAGATGTGTACATCAACTCCGAAAGCATTCCAGAAATAAGCAAACTCAACACCAATGGCTCCTGCGCCAATGATCCCGATTGATTTAGGAAGAGTTTCCATCTTTACTGCTTCCCAAGCTCCGATTAGACGAATGCCATCGTGCTCAAGGCCTGGAAAAGTTTTATAATGAGCGCCGGTGGCCAGAATTAAATTTTTAAAAGTAACAACTTCAACACCTGAAGCTGATTTTACCTCGAGAGTAGTGGCCGATTTAATTTTTCCAAAACCAGCGATAACTTCAATATTGTTTTTTTTCATTAAGAAAGATACACCCTTAGAGATGCGATCTGATATACCCGTAGCACGCTTGACTGCTTGCGCACCATCAAGTCCTTTGATTTCTATGTTAATTCCCAACTCTTTCATGTCTTGGAGTTCATGAACGGAGTGGGCCGATTTTAAAACGGCTTTGGTGGGAATGCAGCCGCGATTTAAACACACGCCGCCCATTTTATCCATTTCTACGATGGCAACTTTTTTTCCAAGTTGGCTTGCTCTAATCGCTGCAACGTATCCGCCTGGGCCTGCGCCTAGGACAATGAGATCAAAAGTTTTCATTCATTGAATCCTTAAATTTTTTAGTTTAAAGTACGCTATGTTTTAAAGATGATGGCTTCGGTTGTCAATGAAAGGGCAGTCAAAAAACGGTGATAAAAACGAATCTCGAAAAGCTTGCGCTAAACCCTAGAATATCCTTTGATACCAAAGGCATGGACTTGCTAGATACAGAGCGCCAAAAACTTTTTGAACACTTCCCCGATGGACTTATTGCCCTGGATTTAGAAACTACCGGACTCTCGCCGATGGTCGATAAAATTATTGAGATCGCTTGCTTTAAAATAACGCCCCAGGGTGATTGTGTTTACGAGACCTTGATCAATCCAGGCATTCCCATTCCCCCTCACACCACCGACATTCATCAAATCAGTGACGACATGGTCACTTCAGCTCCCAAACTCGCTGAGATATTAAATGAACTGCATTTATTTTTGGCGGACTTACCCCTAGTGGCACATAACGCCAAGTTTGACTTGGGCTTTATCGTCATGGGACTGCAAAAAGAGAAAATCCAGCTGCCACGGGCCCGCGTCTACTGCTCTTGCAAAATGGCGCGAGCTTCTCATAAAGAAGTTGAAAATCATAAGCTATCAACTTTGGTAAAAGCCCTAGGCATTCCTCTTTTAAATCATCACCGTGCACTTGATGATGCCTATGCATCACTGAAAATATTTATTAAGGGTCTCGAGCGACTTCCGGCAACCCATGGTCACTTATTTGAACTTGAACAATTTGATGCAATTGACAGTTCCGCACTGCCTATTCATTTAGAAGAGTTAAATAAATTGGTCAAAGAAGCGGCAGTCATTGAAATTAAGTATCATGGTGGCAATCACAAAAATGAGTTTCGGCCGGTTAAGCTTACGTCCTTACTCAATACTCCCGATGGCAATATTTTATATGCGCGCTGTTTGTGGAGTGATATGTATAAATCATTCAAGTTAAGTAAAATAAAAGATTTTAGGCATCCTAGCGCTGAAGATATACAAAAATGGTTATTGAAAAAAAATAGATAAAAAACTGATGAAAAATTTTATTACAAAAGAAAATATTTGGTACCGCTTGCAGCAGCTCATCATTTTAGTTTTGCATCTCGTGCTGTTAAAGTGGATGTTTTATACTCTTACCAACTCTGGCTCTCTAAGTTTAAATGAAGTTTTGTCCCATTTTGTCGGAATGTCCATTATGGGGGCCATCCTTATTCGAGGATGCGCCTACTGGGCCAATTATCACTATCAAAAAGATCTAAAAAAGAAATGAGCTGGCAAGAAGAATTTGTAGATGCCCTTAAATCGACTGAGGACTTAAAATCCTTTTTTGGTAGTGATTTTCCCAATACGAACTACCCCATTTTTATTCCCAAAAAATTTGCAAAAAAAATAAAAGACTTTGGACCGGATTCTCCTCTATGGCTGCAATTTCTTCCGCATGAAAATGAAAATCAAGTCAACGGTCGATTTGATCCCATCGGCGATAAGACCCACGCAAAGGGCCATCAACTTATTCACCGCTATGATAATCGCGCTCTTTTTATGCCGACAACCGTTTGCCCAGTTTTATGCCGCTATTGTTTTCGTAAAAATGAACTCGCCCAAAAAGACGAAATGTTTTCTCAAAATTTTAGAGAGGCAAAAAATTATTTAGTCACTAATCCCGATATCAATGAAATTATTTTTACCGGTGGTGATCCACTCATTTTAAGTAACGAAAAGCTGGCGGGGTTGCTTCAGGATTTCTCAGAAATAGAATCAATTAAATACATTCGCTTTCACTCCCGCACTCCAATTATCCTTCCTTCTCGCATTGATGAAGGCTTCATTGAAATCATGACAAGTGCCAAGCATCTTTTTAAAAGATCTATGCTTATGATTCATGTCAACCACCTTGCAGAAATTGACGATGAGGTGCAGGCAGCAATCAAAAAGCTTGCGGGGGCTGGAATTGAACTTTATTCACAGACTGTCTTATTAAAAGGGATAAATGATCAAAGTGAAATTCTCGAAGCGCTTTTTACGAAGCTCAATGATTTGAAAGTCATTCCCTACTATCTTCATCACCCCGATGAAACGTTAGGTGCCATGCATTTCACCCTGAGCCTTGAAGAAGGTCGTCGCATAGTGCATCCTTTATCGTCGCGACTTTCGGGGTGGGCAACTCCAAAATATGTGATTGATGTACCCGGAGGCGAAGGGAAAATTTCAGCAATTAATCCCGAAACTTTTTCTTTTAGTGGCAGCCTTTTAAATCGTCACGGATGGCCCATTAAGCCCTAGCGTAGAGTGGGCATTGAGCCGGGATTTTCCTGCCAGATGCTGCCAAAATCCCAGGATGAAGTGGGAGCGTGCTGTGTCAGATCCGTGGTGAAATAGTCAGGGTTACTCGTGATCGCAACACAAAGAAAAGCCGAAGCTTGTGGGAAACATTGTGATTGCCCCGAAGCCGTAGCATCGAAGTAGATATTTTGCATCGAAGCATTATAATAAACTATTTCTGCAAATGCACTATTTGTAGATTGAACTTGGCCGACAGAAAAAGAATTTTCAACCGCGTATCCAGCATAGCCGTAATAATTAATAACACAGCCAGCAAAGCCTCCGCCGGAAGATATCATATAAGCAGATGAGTAACTGTTAGAAATAGTGGTGGTTGAACTTTTTTTATCTAGATAGCCAATAAAGCCTCCGTGGCATCCTCCACCATTGTGGGCATCGACATTTGAACCAGCATAAGAATTAGCAATATAGCTAGAATTTTCATTGGAAAACCATCCCACGAAGCCTCCGACATAGCTATTGTAGGCTGAAACGTTTCCCCCCGTATAAGAAGTGGTGATGGTGGTTCCAATTGATGACCCCACCAATCCTCCAACGACATAGCGAGCTGATACGTTTGCTTGGCTTGAGGAGTGAGAAATTGTTCCTCCATTACTATAACCAACCAAACCTCCGACAGCAGCCCCGTAGTCTCCTTCGATCGGAGCATTAACTTCTCCATTGGTGACATGACAATTAGAGATATTTCCACCTTCATTGATACCAGC
>CANFVK010000005.1 GCA_947450475.1 Bacteriovoracaceae bacterium
AAAAATAATTGATGGCAATTATAATCAAGGAGTGATTATGGCTTCATCGAGAAAATCTACAGATGAAAATAGTTTTGGGAAAAAAATAAGAGAAATTATTTTTAGCTCTCAAGGTCTACCGATTTTTTTATCTTTTACTTCTCTGGCGATACTTTTTGTTCTTTTTAGAATGAAAAATGTTGAGATGGATTACAAAATAACAAAAAGCAACCGTGAAATTGAAAAAGTTATGCTTGATAATAAAGAGCTTAAGGCTAAAAGTGCGAGATTGCTTTCAACTGATCGCTTGAGACGAATGGCAAGCCTCCACCACTTAGATCAACCCAAGCAGGATCAAATCATTGTTATTCCTTAATGATAAGAGTGTAGAAAGCCTATGAATAAAGTTGAAAAAAATAGAATCATTTTTGTTTTTACTTGCTTCTGCTTGTTCTTTTTATTTGTATTGGGTAAGGCTTTTAAGGTTCAATTGGTTGATGCGGGTGATTTAATCTCACGGGCCAATTCCCAGTTTCTTCGTCAGGCAACGATTTATCCTAAGCGTGGTAATATTTACGATCGCGAAGGAAATGCCCTGGCCCTCAATGTGCAAACATATAGTATTTTTACAATTCCCAAGTCCACCAATGGCGACAAAACGGTATATCGAAAACTATCTAAGATTATTCCTGAAATATCTTATAATGAAATGATTAGAACAATTAATAAGCGAAAGCGCTTCACTTGGCTTGGTCGCAAACTTCGTTTGACAAAAGATCAAGTTGAACAAGTCAAAGAGCTAAAAGGTATTTTTATTGAAGGTGTTCCAGAGAGAACCTATCCCAATCATGAAATGTTAGCTCAAACTCTTGGTTTTGTCGGCTTGGACAATTCCGGTCTAGCTGGACTTGAACATTTATATGATAAAGAACTCAAGGGAAATCCTCTTACTTTAAAATATACTATAGACAACAAAGGTCGCCCCATTAAGTTTGAGAGTCATCAAGATGTAACTGCTCAAGCTAAAGATATCTATTTGACCATCGACAAAGACATTCAGGGAATGGCAGAAAAATATTTAAAGGAAGCAGTTATAGCTCATGCTGCTGACAAAGGTGGTGTTGGGGTAATAGATTCTTCAAACGGAGAAATTTTGGCAATGGCCAATTATCCTGCATTTGATCCCAATGATGTAAAGTCCTCTTCACCTGAACACCGTAAATTGTCTTTTGCTACCGATCCATTTGAACCAGGATCAGCATTTAAATTGTTCACTGTTGGATCAGCCTTTGAACATAAAGTTGCTAAGTTGGATTCTAATTATTATTGTGAGCAAGGTCACTTAAAAGTCGATGGCCATATTATTTCCGAAGCAGAATCACATGAAAGATATGAATGGCTTTCTGTGGCCGATATCGTAAAATACTCCTCAAATATTGGTACAACTAAAATTGCATTTGATTTAACTTTTCCAAAGTTTAAAGAAACTCTAAAGTCGTTAAATTTTGGTGAAAAGACGGGAATTGAAGTGCCCGGTGAATCTCGAGGAATTTTTACAGAAGCAGAGAATGTGACTCCGCTTTCATTAAGCAATATGAGTTTTGGCCAAGGTGTAGCCGTTACTGGAGTTCAAATGCTTGCCGCTTATGCTGCGATTGCCAATGGTGGAGAATACTTTCGACCGACTTTGATAAAAAAAGATCGAACTCAAGTAGCAGATCTTGAACCAGAAACAGCATCTCAGATTAAAAATAAAGTTCGAGTTTTTTCACAGAAAACTAGTGAAGATTTAACTAAAGCGCTTGTTGGGGTGGTCGAAAAAGGAACAGGTGTACCGGTTCAAATTCCACATTTTAAAATTGCAGGTAAAACCGCAACTGCACAAAGAGTGGATCGAAACGGAGGTTATCGCGGCTATATTTCTGGTTTCATCGGTTTTCCTGTCAATGTTGATAAACGTTTTGTCATCTATGTTTATATCGATAATCCAAGAGTTGGTGGCTACTATGGTGCTGCAGTTGCTGGCCCAGTGTTTAAAAACTTAGCCCAATACATGCTTTATAAAAATAAAGACATCAGTAATCTTGCGGAGAACGAAGAAAGCACTAATTTTTCAAAAGGATTTAAGGCCGATCAGGATATTGTGCAGGAAAAGATATCGGCGACTAGAACCATTGATCCAAATATTGTTCCTAACTTAATTGGTCTTGATAAAATTTCAACCATTAATATTGCCAATAAAATGAACTTACAGTTAATTCACAAAGGTATGGGGGTCGTTTCAAATCAAACTCCGGCCGCTGGTTCTCCTTTAACTAAAGACGTAGTTATTAGTTTAGAATATTCTCCACCAAATTATGAATAAAAGAACACTTCTTGACTTACTTTCACCCTTTATAGTTGCACGCAATCAGGTTGATGATCGGGGAGAATTTGCCAATATTACGACTAATCTTCAAAAGGCAAAAGCAGAAGACATTGTTTTCTATAAAGTAAATCCCAATGATGAAAAATCACTTGCCCAATTTCATGCCAGGATAACTCAAAGCCGTGCTGGATTATTAATTTTAAATCATGGTGCAGAATTTATAAAAAAAGAAAATTGTTTATTTGTTGATGCTAATAATTTTCTCCGTCTACAAAAAATGATACTCGATGAGCTATATCCTAATAAAAACTTAATGAAAATTGTTGGCGTGACGGGAACAAATGGCAAAACCACGACCGTAAATCTCGCCATGCAAATCTCTTCATTGATTGGCCACAAGGCCATGTCAATTGGTACCATAGGCGTTTTAGATAAAAATGGCCCAATTGCAGACGACCTTGATTCGACTACTCCTTCGTATGTAGAATTGCGAAAAGTGATTCATCGGTTTCAGGATCAATATGAAGTTTGTTATATGGAAGTGAGCTCTCATGCCTTGGTTCAAGATAGACTTTTTGATATTAAATTAGATGCCGCAGCTTGGACCAGTTTTTCTCAAGATCACTTGGATTATCACCAAACCATGCAGGAATACTTTAATGCGAAACTTTTGATAGAAAAGAAGTACCTGAAACCACAGGTTCCCCTCCTGCTACCTCTTTTAGAAAAAGAACTTTATCAATTAATTTTTTCGAGTTCGCCTGATGCTCGTATAAAAATAGCCAAAACGCTCGAAGAAAGAGGTTATGACAAATCACTAAGTGATCGACCACTTTTTTATCATTCAACTTACAATCAAAGTAATGTCGAAATTGCTCTTGAACTCACGGCTCAGCTTTTTGGAGAAGATGTTCTAAAAAAAATCAAGCTTGCTGATATACAAACACCTCTGGGGCGATTTTCCATTATAGAGCTTATAAATAATAACTTAGTGATTGTTGACTATGCCCATACGCCAGATGCACTTACCAATATAGGGCTTGCAATCAAAAGTGCATTTCCAGAACATTCGCTAACCGTTGTTTTTGGTTGTGGCGGAAATAGAGACAAGAGTAAAAGACCGTTGATGGCAAAGTCAGTTGAGTCCTTTGCTGATAAAATTATTGTGACTTCCGACAATCCCAGAGATGAGGCTCCTGAAGATATTATTATAGAAATAATTTCTGGTCTTAAAAAAAGTTATGAAGCTGTCGTTGATCGCCAAAAAGCAATATATGCAGCCCTGGAATCTATCAGTAAAAAAGAAATCATCTTAATTGCGGGAAAAGGACATGAGGAATACCAGGAAATAAAAGGAGTGAAGTACCCTTTTAGTGATTTTAATATTGTTAAGAATTATATCTCTGGAAAAAAATCATGATAACTTCCGATTTATTGAAAAGACTTCCGAGCGTTATAAAAAAACATGGTCCAAGTGTAGATCTGGAACTCATCATTAATACTGATTCAAGAAATTTTAAAGCTGGAGAGACATTCGTTGCCTTAAGTGGAGATAATTTTGATGGCTTTAATTATGTTGAACAAGTTCTAAAGCAAGGTGCCCGCGCGGTCATCTTGACTTCGATCCCCTCTCGAACAAAGAAGATAGATGAATTTGCCAAAGATTTTCCAGATGTCCTTATCGTCGAAACGATTGATGCATTGATTTGTATTCAGCAATTAGCTTCTTCATACGTCACCCAATGGAAAAAAAATAAAATTGAAAGAAAAATTATTGGCATTACTGGATCAAACGGAAAAACGACTCATAAAGAAATGATGTTTCACCTGCTCAATTCGGCCATGCCTGGAAAAGTACTTGCCACCAAAGGCAATTTAAACAATCACATTGGCGTTCCGTTAACTATATTTAATTTAAATGAATCTCACGATATTGCTATTATTGAAATGGGGATGAATCATCCTGGAGAAATTGAGACGTTATGCAAAATTGCTCACCCCGAGCACGGTATGATTACTAATATTGGGACAGCACATATTGAATTTATGAACTCTATTGAGAATATTTTTCTAGAAAAAAGCTGTTTATATCAAGCCGTTTTAAAAAATTCAAATGAGCATGGAGTATTTGTCGTCAACGGCGACGATCCATTTTTGGCAAAGCTTTCACCCACAGCTGGTCTTGTGGTTTATGGTGAGATTAAGGCTGAAGTTAAAATAAAGATAGAAATGCAAAATATCCTTTTTGAACTTGATGACCGTCAATTTTTTATTAGCAATGAGCATTTGCCTGAGCATCACAATTTAAAAAACTTAGCCGGTGTTGCGATTTTTGCAATTAAGTTATTTCCTGAGTTTGCATCTGCTTTCGAGTTGGCTGCGGGGCTATATCAACAGCCCCAAATGAATCGGTCCCAATGGATTAATCACATATTTTTAGATGCCTACAATGCTAATCCAAGTTCGATGAAAGTATCGATTGATTCATTTATTAATATTATGAAACAAAAAGATGTTTCCATCGATGATTGCTATTTCGTGATTGGAGACATGAACGAGCTGGGTTCTCATGCGGCAGAGTTGCATCAAGATATTGCTCAACATTTACTAGCTTGCGGGATAAAAAACGTAACTTTTATTGGACGTTATAAAGAATTTTACAAACAAGGATACCCCAATCCGAAAAGTGATTATTTAAAAAAAGAGGAATTTTATCCTGAGTGGAAAACGATAAAAAATAATTATAAATTTGTTTTTGTTAAAGCCAGTCGCTCTTTACAATTAGAGACCCTCGTGAGTATAGTTTAAAGTTGGTTTACTTCAACTTTATTCAGGAAAGACAGGATGCTCTACCACTTGCTTTATCCCTTGAGCCATTTGGCAAAATGGTTCAACCTTTTTAAATACATTACCTTTCGATCCTTTCTAGCTTTTCTTTTAGCCACCATCATTTCCATTCTTTGGGGACATTGGTTTATTTTTTTCATGAAAACAAAGCAGTTCGGGCAAGTAGTGCGCGACGATGGACCAGAGTCTCATTTTAAAAAAAGAGGAACTCCTACAATGGGAGGAGTTTTCATGTTGGGAAGCATTTTTGTTACTACACTTATTTGCGGAAATTTTTTTTCGATACCCCTGCAGGTAACTTTAGGAGTGACTTTCTCTTATTTTCTGCTCGGTTTTTATGATGATTATTTAAAAGTACTCAAAAAAGATACCAAAGGCGTATCCGCCAAGGGAAAACTACTTTGGCAATTTGCAACTGCGATTATGGCGCTAGTCATTATGATTAAATCCAATATTATTAATACTTCACTTTATTTGCCGCTTATTAAAACTCCCGTCATGGATCTTGGCCCAGTAGGCTATGTTTTATTTGGTTCGATTGTAATTGTCGGATTTAGTAACGCGGTAAATCTCACAGACGGATTAGATGGTTTAGCCATCGGCCCTATTATGATTAGTGCAGTAACACTGGGATTTTTATCCTATGTGACTGGACATAAAGAATTCTCGCAATACCTCTACATTCCTTACATTGAAGGTATTGGGGAAATAGCCGTTTTGTCTGCGGCTATTATAGGTGCAGGAATTGGCTTTTTATGGTACAATTCGTACCCAGCTCAAATATTTATGGGAGATGTTGGCTCACTTTCTTTAGGGGGGACACTGGGGACAATTGCCGTTTTAGCTAAATCCGAATTTCTTTTCGTTCTCATCGGGGGAATTTTTGTGATAGAAGCTTTGTCGGTCATAATCCAAGTGGCTTCATTTAAGACAAGGGGCGTGCGTGTTTTTAAAATGGCACCGATCCATCATCACTTTGAAAAACTTGGTTGGCCCGAAACAAAAGTAACAGTTCGCTTCTGGATTATCAGCTTGTGCTTTGCGATTCTCGCACTCTCAACGCTAAAGACCAGATAGTAAGAGGAATATAAAATGGAAATGGAAAGATTTAAAGGCAAAAAAATTCTAGTTGTTGGTATTGGAAAAACGGGGTTTTCACTTATCAATTTCTTTAATCGTCTTGAGTGCGAAATTAGAGTGACTGATATAAAGCCTATTTTCGATTTGAATAAATCTGTAAAAAAATTAAAAAAAATAGAACCACCACCAGAAATGACTTTTGGCGAGCACAAAGATGAGGATTTTTTAGAAGCCGATGTGGTTGTCTATTCTGCGGCAATTAATCCAAATCTTCCTCAATTAGAATTGGCTCGCGCAAACGGCAAAGAGGTTTATAGTGACTTTGCTTTAGCTTACAAGTTATGCAAAAAACCTATCGTCGCAGTTTGCGGATCCTATGGACGAACTACCATTGCGGCCATGATTGGTTTTACTTTAAAAATCGAAGGTAAAAATACATTCGTTGGCGGAACTTCGGACATGCCATTTATCGAGTATTGTCTGCTACCAAATGTGAATGAAATTGATTACGTTGTAGTTGAAGTGTCGGCACTTCAGATGAAATCACTCCAGGATTTTCATCCCAAAATTGTTGTACTTCCAAATATCGGCGAAAATTTTTCCAAGACTCAATTTTCTTCGGTTAGTGAGTATATGGAAACAAAGCTCTCCATAGTGAAGAAATTAACTTCTGATGATATTCTCATCGCCAATTATGATACTTTAGCCAATAACGCTACAATTAGAAATTCTAGCAGTCAGGTTTATTGGTACTCTCGTCGATCTTATGTAGCTCTTGGTGTAATGAATGAAATCCAAGGCACTCATTTTCACGATAGAAGAATTCACTCCAACATAAATTATCACTCAGAGTTCAAAGTCTCAAAAATGAGAATAATTGGACAGACCAATCGAGAAAATCTAATGGCAGCCGTTACGGCTTGTAAGGCCCTAGATGTGAGTGATGATTCAATTCAAACTTGTATTGAAAAATTCCCAGGTATTCCTAATAGACTTGAGTTTATTATGGAGAAAAATGGAGTTTGTTTTTACAATGACTCAAAAGCTGAGACCATGCCAGAAATGCTAGCGAGCTTAAAATCATTTAAAGAGCCTATTATTCTTATTGCTGGTGGAAAAGATAATGAAGATTTGAACTTCGAACCCTTTGCCAAGGAAATGATTGCTAACGCCAGAGTCTTGGTATTGGTGGGAGAATGTAAAGAAAGACTCAATCGTGCTCTTGGTGATCATAACCAGACTTATATCGTCGGATCTTTTGAAGAGTCAGTTCTCTTTGCTTATCAAAAATCACGAACAGGCGATGTGATTCTTCTTTCTCCCGGAAATCCAGCATCAGATTTTTTTAGAGATTACGAAGAAAGAGGGAATTATTTTAAGAAATTGGTTTACCAACTTTAAAAATTAACTCTTTGAATTCTTGAAAACTTTGCTAATCTATTAATATGAACGAACAAATTTCGGACTTAGATAGATTAGTAAAAGCCTTTTTATCAATTCTCGCCATCATTATTACCATTGGCTTGATTATGGTTTGGTCGGCAAGTTTTATTTTAGCTTCTGAAATGTTTGGAAGTTCATTTCATTATATCGTTCGCCAAATGATTTACCTGCTTCTCTCGATTGGGGTCGCATTGTTCGTGGCCAGAACCAAATATAACTTTTGGATTAAATATGGTTATATTTTTAACATTGCAGCGACATCCTTGGTCGGCCTAACTATTATTAAAGGAGTCGGCAGTCACGCCAAAGGCGCCAGTCGCTGGTTAAACTTTGGAGGATTAAGTCTTCAGCCTGGTGAGATCGTAAAATTCACGGTTATCCTGTCAGCGCTTTCATTTTTTGAAAACTGGAACAAGATGGATAGCAAAGAGCGTCTCAAGCATGGTGCAACTTTGTTTTTACCCTTGGCCTTATTGATTAAACAACCAGATTTTGGGTCCTTTAGTATTTGTTTCGTGGTGATTTCCTTTGTCTGCTTCATGAGTTCTTTTCCACGGAAATATTTTTATTACTCACTTATTAGTGGAGGAATTGGAGGCATTTTTATTCTTTTTTCTCAAGCTTATAGAGTCAAGAGAGTATTGGTCTTTTTGGATCCATGGAAAAACCCTCAAGGATCTGGCTTTCAAATCATTCAGTCCTATATGGCTTTTGCCAACGGTTCAGCTTTTGGCCAAGGTCTTGGCAACAGTAATGAAAAACTTTTTTATCTACCTGAAGCTCACAATGATTTTATTTTTTCTGTTATTGGCGAGGAGCTCGGCTTCGTCGGAGTGTTACTTATTATTTGTCTTTTTATAGCATTTATCTATTTTGGTTTTAAATTAATCCTTCAGATAAAAGATCGCGTCGGAATTATTTTAGGATCTGCCATTGTTTTTGTTTTAGGATTCCAAGCCTTACTTAATATGGGAGTCGTGTTGGGCTTATTGCCAACGAAGGGACTCAATTTACCTTTCATTAGTTATGGAGGATCTTCTTTAATTTGCAATTTTTTTGGCATTGGACTTCTCCTTTCGGTGGTAAAAGGATATCGTGATCAACTACAGGGAGACCTCAAGTTCCAAGCAAGAACAGCAAAGAAAGCTGATTTTTCAAAAAATGATGAGGAAGTATTTGTTTAATCTCCCCTCTCAAGCGGAGAAAAAATGTTTCGAAACAACAAAGCGCTAGAAAATAATTTTGTAAAAATTCACTTTATTGGCATCGGTGGAATTGGCATGTCTGGAATTGCAGAGGTCTTATTAACTTCAGGCTATGCTGTTTCTGGTTCAGATGTGGCAGAATCGGCCAATGTTAAAAAGTTAAAGTCATTGGGTGCTGAAATATATATCGGCCACAAAGAAGAAAATCTCAATAATGTTACAGTTGTCGTTTATAGTTCTGCGGTTAATGAATTCAATCCTGAAATGGCAAGGGCCAAACGTGAAGAAATTCCAGTTATAAGAAGAGCTGAAATGCTGGCTGAACTAATGCGTTTAAAATACGGATTAGCAGTAGCTGGAACTCACGGAAAAACCACCACCACTTCATTTCTGGCAACCATACTCGAGGAATGTCATCTGGATCCAACCTACATCATTGGTGGAATTGTAAAAAACTTAAAAGGTCATGCCAAAGTTGGCAAAGGTGATTACTTAGTCGCAGAAGCCGATGAGTCTGATGGATCATTTTTACTATTGACTCCAGTCATGTCAGTTATAACTAATATTGACAACGATCACATGGATCACTACTCGACAGAAGAAAATCTTTTTAATGCTTTTAAGGAATTTGCCAATAAGGTTCCTTTTTATGGTGTCGTTGCCCTTAATGCCCACGATGAAAAATTGATGGAATTAAAATCTAGCCTCAAGCGGCCAGCAGTTACTTTTGGGATAGATACAGCTTGTGATTTTGAAGCAAGAAATGTTTCTTACGGCCACTTTGAAACGAGATTTGATCTTTATCACAAGGGTGAGTTTAAAACTCAATTCGATATTAACCTTCCAGGTCGGCACAATATTCTCAATTGCCTAGGAGCAACAGCGATTGCCTATCATATGGGGCTAAAATTCAAAGACATATCAACTGCAGCAAAAAAACTTGAAGGAGTTGGAAGAAGATTTCAATTGCTATATAAAGAGGGGACCTTTGAAGTTGTGGACGATTATGGCCATCACCCAACCGAAATTTCCTCAACATTAAAAATTGTAAAAGATACGAGAGCTGATTTTAAAAAAATTGTGATTTTCGAACCTCATCGCTACACCCGAACAAGAGATTGCTGGCCTCAATTTCTTCACTGTTTCAACAACGCCGATGAACTTTATCTACTGCCAATTTACGCAGCCAGTGAAAGCCCAATTGAAGAGATTTCTTCAGAAAGATTAATCGAAGACATTAATCGTGCTCATCCTGGTTTTGCAAGAAAAATAGATTCGATTGAAGATATTGGAGTACTAATTGAGGGCGTGAAAAATCAAAACACCATAGTTATTACGCTTGGAGCTGGTGCCATCAGTAAAGCCGCCCGCAAGTGGGCCGGATTGGAATGAGTCGTGATTTAAGCTATCTCAAATCGTTCGATGGTGTAGAAGTTGAGATCGATAAAGATCTTAAGAAATTTTCAACCATGAGACTGAGCTCTTCAGGAGATTTGATCACGATAAAAAGCGTTGAAGCACTCAAAAAAGTCACCAGGTCACTTACTGAAAAAAATATTCATTATCGCGTGCTGGGTTGGGGAGCAAATATATTGCTGCCAACTCGCTCTGATAGACCTTATCTCCAGTTGGATTTTTCTTTTGATAAAAAAATATTAGAAAATTCTCAAGAAGAGTATTGCTTACCCGCCTCTATCTCACTTGCGACCCTCACAGCTCATGCCAATCGCTTTGGATTAAAAGGTTGGGAAGTCTTTACTGGGATTCCTGCAAGTTTAGGTGGGGCGCTTTTTATGAATGCCGGAACCAATCTGGGAGAAATCGGCTCGATTGTAAAAGAAGTTTCAATCATCACAAAAAATGGTGAAGAAAAAACCATCAAAATAAATTCAAGTTCATTCAGCTATCGCCATAATCATTTTGTGGATGAAGGCGATGTAATTTATCAAGCCCGACTCTTCCACTTTGGTATAGATTCGGAAATAAGTAAAAAAATTCGAGAATACTTAGAAATGCGAACACGAACTCAACCGCTTAAGGAATGGACTTGTGGTTGCATATTTAAAAACTCACAAGACCTAGATCGAGGACAAACTTGTCGGGCAGGACATTTTATAGATATAATAGGCCTTAAGGGTTTATCATATAAAAATTTGCAAATAAGCCCCAAGCACGCAAACTTCATGGAAAACCGTGGAGAGAGTTCTTATGAAGATGTTTTGACTTTCATAAACATCATTCAAAAAGAAATATTGCTCCACACAGGAGTCTCTTTCCAGATTGAAGTTGAGTACTAACCTTAAAGGGTAAAGGTCAGGATGACATTTTTTAAAAGTAAGAAATTTATCATCGGCTCTTTGGTTGTCACGGTGTTTATTGTTACAAACATCGTTACTTCATCAATGGGACCATCGTCAGGGGAAACTGCTAAGTTTAACGAAGAGCTTTCGTACCGCTCCAATTTAGGCAAATGTCCAACACGTCCGGCCGGAACCATGGCACTTCAAGTTGTTAAAACTTTCGAGCAATCCCATTCATTAAGAGACGTGAAGCTTAAAATTTTGGCGGAAAAGTGGTCCGATAAGTATTTTGTATCAGATTATAAAATTCAATATGATCCTTATACTAAAGTTTTGGATTTGAATTTTAATTGTCCAGAGCCTTTGATGAAAGTTCAAATTTACAAAAACAATGGGACTGAATCTTATGAGGCTATTTTAGTAGATAATGGCCAATTGTTTGATCCAACCTATGAAGCTTTGCTTCGAAGTGAAAAGAAAATAAGTAGAGATCTTCCTTATTTGGCACTTCCGGTTGGAGAAATGGAAGATAAAGTTCAAACTGATGTCACAAATTTGGTTAAAGACATGAGGCCAGAGCTCAGAAAAAAACTTTCTGAAGTCATTTTGAACGACAATAAAGAACTAACGATCATTTTATCGATAAACGGACAGCCTTCTAGTGTCTTTATGGGACCGGATGAATGGAGTGAGAAGATTGGTAAGCTGGATAAGATTGTGAACTACATGGAATTAAAAGAAAAAATCCCAGCGATCATCAATCTTACAAACAGCAAAAAAATTGTTGTCAAGTTTAAAGACAAACTCTAACATTTTATATGACAGAACGACTCTGTCGGCATCGATCAATAGAGAAAGGATTCTCAGTATGAACGAAAAAAACATCATCGTAGGCCTTGATGTAGGAACAACAAAAGTTTGCACTATTGTTGGAATTCAACATCCAAATTCTGAACTTGAAATTATCGGTATAGGTACACACCCCTCTTATGGTTTAAAAAAGGGTGCGGTAGTCAATATTGATAATACGGTTCGTTCCATTCAAAATTCTGTGGAAGAAGCCAGACTAATGTCTGGAGTTAATATCACCGTTGCGACCATCGGAATTGCCGGAAGCCACATCTATAGCTTTAACAGCTCTGGGGTTGTTGCCATTAAGGGTAAGGAAATTACTCAAGATGATGTCGATCGCGTTTTAGAAGCGGCCAAAGCTGTCGTGATTCCAAGTGATAGAGAAATTCTTCATGTTATCGCTCAGGAATACAGAGTCGATAATACCAACGGAATTAAAAATCCAATTGGCATGTGTGGTGTAAGACTTGAAGCTCATGTTCATATCGTAACGGGCTCAATTCCCCTTATTCAAAACTTAGTAAAATGTGTTGAGCAAACGGGTATCGAAGCTGAACACATAACGTTGCAGCCTTTGGCTTCTTCTGAAGCAGTTCTTTCAAGTGAAGAAAAAGAGCTCGGTGTAGTTTTGATCGATATTGGTGGTGGGACTACAGATATCGCAGTATGGAAGGATGGAAGCTTAATTCATTCGCAAATTATTCCCATTGGTGGAAATCATTTCACCAATGATTTAGCCATTGCTCTTAAGATCCCTCATAACGAAGCAGAGAGAATAAAAATCAACCACGGAAGTGTGTTGGCCGAGCAGCTTAATCAATCTGCCCACATAACAGTTCAGGGCCTTTCTGGAACCAAACCACGAGAAGTGCAGTTAAGTGTTGTGGCGGAAGTTCTCGGTGCTCGAGCTGAAGAACTCTATGATGTCATTAAGGCCATGATTGAAGATAAAAAACTCCAAGAGCAAGTAGCTGGTGGATTTGTGTTAACTGGTGGGGGCGCTCTGATAAAAGGTATGCCTGAGCTAGGTGAATATATCTTAATGAGATCATGTAAGATTGGTTATCCTATTCCCTTTGGTGGAATGACCAATATTATGCAAAATCCAAAATACTCAACGGTACTTGGGTTGTTGATTGAAGCCGCCAAGAGAAAACCATATGTGCCATCGCAAAACCAAAGTGCGAATAATCATAGAGTTGTTTTTAATTCAAAAGATAAAGAATCAAACCCCATAAATACAGACCTAATTGGAAAGTTAAGTGAATCGCTTAAGTCTGTATTTAAGGAAATATTTTAATTTTAAAAGTTTAAGCTCTGGAGGAATTTATGTTCGAAATTACAGATAATGAAAATACAAGAACAAATGGTGCAAGAATAAAAGTTGTCGGAGTTGGCGGTGGTGGGTGCAATGCTGTAAACACTATGATTCGCTCAGGGCTTTCTGGTGTTGAATATATCGTCGCAAATACTGATGCTCAAGCACTTAATGTTTCACTTGCCTCAACCAAAATTCAACTTGGTGGATCGGTGACGAAGGGACTTGGGGCCGGAGCTAATCCTGAAATTGGTAAAAAATCAGCACTGGAAGATTATGAAAAAATATCAGAAGTCCTAAAGGGTGCAGACATGGTCTTTATTACTGCCGGAATGGGTGGTGGTACTGGCACCGGGGCTGCTCCAGTTATTGCTAAACTTGCCAGAGAGCTAGGTGCACTTACTGTCGGTGTTGTGACAAAGCCTTTTATTTTTGAAGGTAAAAAAAGATTTAAACAAGCTGAGGAAGGAATAAGAAATCTTGAAGAGAGTGTTGATTCACTTATAACGATCCCGAACCAAAGACTGCTGTATTTAGCTGGCGAAAATCTTTCGTTAGTAGATACCTTTAAACGAGCAGATGAAGTTCTATTGAACGCCGTTCGCGGAATTTCTGATCTTATAAACAATACCGGTCACATTAACGCAGACTTTGCAGATGTTTCAACTGTTATGGCCAATAAGGGATTAGCTTTAATGGGAACTGGTGCCGCGGCCGGAGCAGGGCGAGCAATTAAAGCAGCAACAGAAGCCATTAGCTCTCCACTTCTTGAAGATATATCTATTAATGGCGCAACAGGCATCATAATTAACATTACTGGTTCTGATTCACTTACAATGCATGAAACAAATGAAGCTGTTACATTAATTATGGAAGCAGCAGACGAAAATGCTGAAATTATTTTTGGAACTGTCATTGATAATAATTGCGGCGATGAAGTTAAAGTTACAGTCATTGCAACTGGTCTTGGGGGACAGCTCGGAGTAAACGTTGGCGCAAGTAAGGTTGTTGCCACAAGTACTGTCGTTTCTACCTCTACTTCAATAAATGAAGAAATTGCAGTTCAGACAAAATCAGAAGTTGCCAGTGCATCGACAGCGATAGCAGCTCAGCCTCAAGTTCAGCCGATCCAAGTTCAAACTTCAAAGGTAACGACCAGTGTTGCAAGCGAAGAATCAGAACAAAGAGATATCTTTGCTCCAAGAAAAACAGTAAGCACCCAGCCTGTTCAATCATCGCAAGAAAATTCACAAGGTGAAGATCGCTCTGACTTTGATCGTTTTATGAATGATAGAAATGCTTATGCTAGTCAAAAATCTACAATAGATGATCAAGTGACTCACACCCAAAATGAGGAGCCGAAGCAGCCATCTAGATTAATTCAATCAATAAGAGATGCTGCAAATAGATATGAAAATTCAGCACGTCCCCAACAGGCTGCAGCTGGAGCAACTCTGGCCAAGCCAGAATCAGAAAGCAGAGCAAAATCTATTGCTGAAAAATTAGGCTTTATCAACTTTGATGAAGATGAGTTTGATACTCCGTCTTATCTTAGAAAAGAAGAAAAAGCTGAAGCAACAAAACCAGCATCGAGAGAATTTAAAAATCTCGACATATAATAAATATTAAAAAAAATTAGTCATAAAAAGCAAAGCCTAGATTTAATCTAGGCTTTGTATTTTTGGATTTCAATTTCAAGTTTTTCTACATCTTCTTCACGAACATTTAGCTGAATAAAGGACTCGATGTAATCATTTTCGATATTGATTTTATAATGAGTCATAACAAATGTTGGGATGTTTCGCTTCTTCCAAATATCTCGTTTAAAATTATAAATAAACAATCCCTCTTCTGGAGAATGGGGAGTTGTTTTTACATCCGTTATCTGCTTCCACTTGTTGCCAGCAAAAATACGAAAATGCTCTTTACAAAAATGCATACTATCGTGATCTATTAAGCATTCATCACAAAAAACTTCTTCACAGATAAGACAAGCTCCCACGGAAGGAGTTTCCTGATGGTGAATGCAGTAAAAGCTTTCAACGACATTGTCGCTTGCCATGGGTTTTGGGATCTCTGGTTTCACCCCTTTGCTCTTGGCAGTTGTTAGAGTCTTGGGTGAAACATCCTTTTTATAAAGAAGCTTAAAGAGAACAAAAATCATTGCGCCCATGAGAACAAAAATGATGAGTAATAAAAAAACGATAATTGTTATAAAATTTTCTTGAAAAAAATGATTCATAAAATATGTATAAAGGTTTGTGGTTTATATCCAAGAATCTGATCGAAATATTTTCTAACGGCAATTCTAAGTTCTTCGGTTGTTTTGTTTAGATCTTTAAAGCTAATTTGAACAAAATAATTTTCTAAAAACCGCCTAAATTTTTCTTCGTTCTGAGAAATAATATTAGGAAGTCCTTGCACCGTAAGTTTGAAAGTCTCGACATCTTTGAGATTTTTAGAAAGTTTCAGTGTAAGAAAAATAGTTCCATTGCAAGCAAGCTTTCTTCTTTCACTGATCCGCTCTCTTTCCAGAACAAGCTGTTTGCCATGAATAATAAGAGGGTCTTTTTTATCGCCCTGAATAACTTTTAGTTTAAGATCCTCGCTAACGTGTAATTCGTCGAAGTTTAAAAAAAAGTGGGAAACGGCTTGGGGGAAATGAGATTTTATGAATTCGATGTGTTTTCGAATAAAAGAACTTTCACCATGAATTGGTAGTATGTCTGTCGGCTGAAATTTATTATATAGTAGCAACAAATCATCACGGCCAGGATGTCCAGAAACATGAATCATTTCTTCTTGAGCTGTAACCACTCGAGCACCAATTTCCGCAAGCTTGTTTAAAAGTGCTGAAATCTTTTTTTCATTACCAGGAATCGCCTTGGAGCTAAGAAGTATGAGGTCAGCTACCTTGGGTCTAAATGTTGAGTCTTCACCCATGCAAAATCGTCTAAATGTTCCACGAAAATCACCCTGGCAGCCGGACAAAAGAACAATAATATTATTTTGGCTTGGTGTAACGGATTCGGCCATTTTAACAACAGAGTCAAAATCCGCCACCATTCCAAGTTCATTGGCCGTATTAAGATAGCTGATCATGGATCTACCGTGAGGAATAACTTTACGGGAATATTTTTTAGCAAGAGAAATAATGGATTGAAGTCTATGAATATTGGAAGAGAAACAAGTGATATAAATCCTATCGTTAGTTGAAGAAATAAGTTTATCAAGGGCCGGAATAACATCAATTTCTGAAGGGGTTTGTACTTGAGAGCTTGTAATGTTTGTACTATCAACTAAGAGGATTCTTCGCTTGAGCATTGAAGAAAGTTTGATTAATCGATCAAAATCAAAAGGTGCTTCGTAGGGCGTTTTAAAGTCAATCTTGAAATCTGAAACAAAGAAAAACCCCAATTCAAGTTTATGATCCCTTAACAAGAGACCAACTGTTTGCGGGATAGAGTGATTAACGTGAATAGGATCAATGGTAAAATCTTTAAAGCTGAGTTGATCAAAAGGGCGATATTCACTAATTGGATAGGGCGAAAGATTAAATTCTAATTTTTTTCTAATTAGTGCCGCTGCAAAAGGTGAGGCTAAAACTTTAATCCCAGGAAACTGTTCAATGACATGGGAAATCGCACCAATGTGATCCTCATGTCCATGAGTAATAATGAGATGTGTTGGTATCGCAATAGTACTTAAATCTGGAATTAGGTAATTAATGTCGAAAAAATCCTCATAAGGAAATAAAATACCTGCATCAATTAGAATCGTATCATTTTGACTTTGAATCAATGTCATGTTGGAGCCGATTTGGCCAATGCCACCAACTGGCTTGATTTTAAGAAAAGGCTTTTTCATTTTTTCCTTTTGCGTCTACTGGGCGAAGCGAGCAAGTCGTTGACTTTTGCAGCTAAAATTCCTGCGGCAATGTCTGTCTCTTCACCAACTACAAAGTTAGCGTATTGTCTTTGGGGATCAAGGTATTTTTGGTACATCGGTCGAACGGTTTCATAGTACTGACTAATTACAGAATCAAGGGAACGACCTCGTTCTTCAACGTCACGGTGAAGTCTTCTAATAAATCGAATGTCTGCTTCAACGTGCAGGAAAGCCGTTATGTCACTTAGTTGACGAATACTTTCATGGTATAGACTAAAAATGCCTTCAAATAATATAACTTTTGTAGGCATAATTGTGACTGTTTTTTTTAAACGAGAATTTTTTTTGAAGTCGTATGTCGGAGCTTTGATACTTTTGCCATTTTTTAAATCAATTAGATGTTTAGAAAGAAGAACCCAGTCAAATGCATCGGGATGATCATAGTTTGGTAGTCCACGAATCGTCTGAAGGTCTTTTGGAAGCTTGGGTAAATAGTATGAATCGAGATGTAGAACTGAGATCTCTTCGTTAACTTCTTTGCGTATTTTATCAGTGAATGTGGTTTTGCCAGAACCAGAGCCACCACAGATTGAAATGATATACACAGAATGTCTCCTCAATTGGTATTTTATAAATAAAATGATAGATTAAAGTTGTTAATAAAGAAAGAAGGAAGAGCTGTGGAGAAAGTTATTCATTTATTCATCGCTGCCATTTTGCTGAATACTCTTCCTGCATTTGGATATCAAAAAATAAATATAGCAATCTCGTCTGCTCCTAACAACTTGATTCCCTTTTATTCTACCGATGCGAATTCTCAAAACATAAATCGACTAGTTCACATGTCACTTATTGATTTCAATAAAAAAATGAAATTTGAGTGTAAAGCTTGCCTAAATTTTAAGCAAAAAATGATTGGCGCTAAACAAGTTGTATCTTTCGAGCTAAGGAAAGATTTATTTTTCAGTGATGGTACAGCAGTAAGTTCGCAAGATGTATCAAGATCTTGGCAATATTTTGCAAAAAACAAGAGCATCAATTCAACATTTATGAGTGCATTTGAAGCCATCGAAAAAATAGTCATTCATTCGCCTTACAAGTTTGATATCATTTACTCCCACTTTTCGTTAGAAAATATTTCCAATTTAGGTTTGTTAAAAATAATCAAAATACCCAAGGCCGATCTAAGCCTTTTGGCGCCAACGGATCTTCTTGGATGTGGAGACTATTCTTTTCAAAGTGTATCCCCGCTCGAGATTATAATATCCCCGAGAAATAAATCAAAGCCTCATTTGGTTTTTAAAGTTGTAAAAGATGAAACAACACTTGCGTTAAAATTAATTAACAGGGAAATTGACTTGTCGATAGCTAGCATGTCGCCGCGAAAAATAAATTGGCTAAAAAAGAAGGCAGATTTGTTAAAAGTTTGGGATATCCCTAGCAGCAATTATATTTTCATGGGGCTTAATCATAAAAGAGATATTTTTAAAAATATAAAAACCAGAAAGGCAATTTCGCTTTTAATTCCCAGAAAAGACATACTTGAATACAAATTAAAAAATACAGCACTTCTGTCCAATGGAATGTTTTCCCCTGCGTTCGAAGAAATGTATTCCCCACGGCCAATTGAAGGTCATGATATCCAGAGCGCCAGGAGGCTATTGTTTGAGGCTGGTTTTAGAAAAAATGCCAAAGGCTTTTTAGTAAAAGATGCAAAGGAAGTGGTGTTAGATTGGAAGGTTAGCAATAATAAATCTAGTATTGAAATCGTTGAAGTCATCCAAAATGCTTTAGAAAAGGAAGGATTTAAAATAAATGTTACAGTTCAAGAATGGGGCACCTACATGAATTCGTTCAAAGGGGGGCGATTTGATGTTGTTGTCGGCCAATGGATTGGTTTTAATGGGCCAGACATGATGAAGTATGTTTTTCATTCAAAAAGTCTTCCGTCACAAGCTGGCAATCGCACCCATTATAGCAATCCAGAATTTGATCGACTAATCGATTTAGCAACATTTGAAATTGATGCCCAAAAGCGTATCGAGTATTATAAAAAAGCTGAAGCTGTCGTGAATGAAGACTATGCCTATATCCATCTATGGCACCCTAATGTTATATGGATTGCAAGTCATTGCTTAAGCGATGTGGATCTTGATCCCAGTGGGGTCTTTTATCCATTGAGTAATATAACTAAAAAAGCGGAGGGCGTTTGTGCTAAAAAATAAATTTAACTTTGTACTCTTACAATTTAACAAGCAAAACATAGAACTAACTCCTGTTATTAATGCCTATGCAATGGAAGATTTTTTCTGCGACGGAATAGAAGAATTTTCTTTAGAAGAAGCGCGTGTGGATCAAATCCTTGGTGAGCGGGCGTATTCAGGTGGAGATATTCCAGAAACCCTTATTGATGAAGTTCAGCTAGCCACTCAAGGCATGGAAGAAAATACGTTTAAATATTTTTTCTTTGAGGGGGATTTTGAAAAAAATGCTGAAAACTTTGTTTATTTTCTCAAAGAAAATTACCCTTTCATTCCAGTGTTTGTTACTCAAAAAGAGATAGAAGACTGGAATGCAGAATGGAAAAAGTTTTATGCTCCCATAATTGTGTCAGAAAAGCTTGAGATTGTTCCCGAGTGGCTAAGTGAGACAAGAAAATTTTCAATGGCAACCAAGGTCTATATTTATCCAGGCATGGGTTTTGGGACGGGAACCCATGAGACTACTTTTTTATGCTTAAAGCATCTTGATCAGGTAGCCTCAAGAATTCAAAAGGGCGCAAATTGCTTAGACTTTGGATGTGGATCTGGGATTCTTGGAATAGCTGCGATGAAGTTACTTGAATTAAAAACGACTTTTTGTGACATCGACAAAAGTGCACTAGATAATTGTGTTCAAAATCTTATTTTAAATTTTGAAGGTGAGGATTTGTCCGGAACAACTCTTGTTAATCGAGATAGATTTAATTCAGAAAGCTATGATGTCGTATTTGCAAATATTCTAGAACATGTACTAATTTTAGAAAAAGATCTAATAATAAAATCTTTAAATAAAGATGGAATTTTAATTGTCTCTGGAATTCTTAATCATCAAGTTGAAAGCATTATAAATAACTACGCTGGGCTTGAAAAATTAGCCGTTTTGTCAAAGAATGACTGGAGTGCCGTCATGTTTAAAAGGCTAACATGAGGGCAATCTATTATCCATTTGAAGTTGTGACAATTGATGAATTGATCACGATAGACGGTGAATCCGCAAAACATTTGTTGGTGGCAAGAGTTCGTATAGAAGAAGAAATTTTGTTATTAAACGGCAAAGGTAAGAAGATTGTTGCTAAAGTCATCAGTCTACAAAAAAAATCAATAGATCTCATGGTTTTGATAATAGATTCTGCAATGCCTTCGCACGCTCTTCGCCTGGCCTTAGGCATGCCAAAAAAAGACGCATTTGAAGATATCATTAAAATATCGGTAGAGCTTGGAATAGCTGAAATATACCCACTCACAACCCAGTTCTCCCAATCGATTTATCAAGAAAATGAGAGGATTCATAGAATTTTAGAAAGTGCCCTGATCCAATCAAATAATTTATTTTTTCCAATTATTCACCCTCAATCTAATCTCTTGGAGTATTTATCTAGAATGGATAATCAAGATCTGGCTTTTTTTAACTCGCGGCCAAATACTAAAAACGATAGAGAAAACAAGTGCTTGTTCACGAGCGTATTAATTGGACCAGAAGGTGGATTTTCTCAAGAAGAAGAAGCACAAATACTATCGCATAAAAATGTAAAATCTATACACTTGCCTACCCCCATTTTAAGGGCGCCCACTGCCGTTGCATCATCCATCGGCTACTTGCTTGCGCTTGAGAATATTAAAATAAATTAAGATTGATGCTTTGAGTTTCGTATGCGAACCTTATAGGAGATTTGTTAATACTTTTCACCCAGGGTCGATCATGAATCAAGAGCCTCATTCATTTTCATCACAAAAAATTCTAGAGCACATTCATGTAAATTTAGATGAATTTATAATTGAAGAAGATAACTTCAAGCCGATGACCAAGGGGTTAGGATTTCACAACGAACAAAAACGATCTAGCTTTAAACAGACGCCAAAAGAAATTAAAACATTTGGATCGGCCAAGACTCAACCTAGAGCTTCGACAATGCTTAACTCATTGTCTCTAAAAAATTCATCAACCATTGCCCAACATGTTCCAACTGGTCTTGAGGCTTTTTATGGAACCCAAGGGACTTCCACTTCCACTTCTTCTTCTGCTCGGGCAAAGCGTGACGAATCCACGGAGAATCTTTTTTCTACGAAGGATACTGAAACAACCGAGTTTTTGGCGGCACCGGCGATATTGCAGTTTTTGGCCTGGACTATAGATTTACTCGTGATTGCAAGTTTATTGTCGGTTACTGGCGGATTGTTAGTCGCGGCATCTGGTATTGAATATCATGCATTTTTAAAATTAATTTCTGGGTTTGATTTAGCTTCATTTGGAGTTGCGCTTTTTTCTATTTATTATCTACTGTATTTTACCATTTTAGATTTAACGGCGAGTCCAGGTAAAACCATTCTTGGTTTAAAAATAGTTAAAAGTGATCTGACTCCTGTCACGGTAAAAAATACTTTTGTGCGTGCACTTATTTCGCTGCTTTCAAGCGTTGCTCTTTTTTTACCAATGCTTTTAGATTTTCAAGGAAGACTATCTGATTCTAAAGTGGTGAAGTAGTGGATACTCTGTCGAAAGAAACCCAGGCATTTCTAGAAAAAAATAAAGGCAAAAAAATTGTTTTCACCAACGGTTGTTTCGACTTGCTTCATCTTGGACATGTTGAATATTTAAATGAAGCAAGGCTATTGGGTGACTCGTTAATTATCGGATTAAATTCAGATGAAAGCGTTAGGGCGCTTAAAGGACAAGACCGACCCATTAACAATGAGTACGATCGAAAGCTTATGCTGATGAATTTAAAAGCGGTTGATTGCGTACAGATTTTCAATGATAAAACGCCACTGGAAATTATTAAATTGATTAAGCCGGATGTTTTAGTTAAGGGTGGAGATTGGAAAGTCGATCAAATCATTGGCTCCGACGTTGTATTGGCAAAGGGTGGTCTGGTAAAAAGCCTAGTATTTAAAGATGGGTACTCTACGAGCCATCTTATAGAGTTAGTTCAGGGCAAAAAATAATTTGTGAAAATTCAATGTAAAGATTCATCTGGCTGCTTTCTTCTTATTTTCGAAGATGAGCCTGGCGAGATGATTCGTCTTCCTGAAAATATTTCCAATCCTGATTTAATCTTTTTAATTCAGGGTGCTCTCGATAAATTGCGACCAGTACTGCTTCTTAGATCATTGGAAGATCTTCCGACCGATAAATTGATTAATGAAATGAAAAAACATCATTTTTATTCTCCCAGTGCTCAAGTTCTATTCTTGAATTTTTCGATCAGGAATCAACTGGTAAATATCAATTCTTCGATTGAGAATCTTAGAAATTTTGATGAGATGAGTCGTGTTTTAAATGAATATTTTGCAAATTCGAAAAAATAACCAACTACTTTTCTCCAGTGAAAACCTTACTATTTCTTTAGAAACAATTTAAGTATTGTTTTTCAACTCCGATAAATTCTTTGTAACCGATGGGACGGTTACGAAACTAACAAGGATTCTAACAAGGTTGTTTGAATCTTAAATTTTAAGGAGGAAGGTATGAATCTAGGAGATTAGTATGGGATTAAGAATTAACACAAACGTTCAGTCACTAAGAGCACAAAACTCACTTGCTAGAGTTGAAGAGAACAAGTCTAACACGCTTGCGAAATTGTCATCTGGTTCAAGAATCAACAAGGCCGGAGACGATGCAGCGGGATTAGCAATCTCTGAAAAGTTGAAAGCGAATATTCGCGGTACTCAACAAGCAGGAAGAAACGCTGGAGATGGTATTTCGATGATACAGACAGCTGAAGGTGGATTAAGCGAGAGCTCAAACATTTTAGTACGTTTGAGAGAGCTGTCGGTTCAAGCAGCTTCTGATACTATCGGTGATGAAGAAAGAAAGTTTTCAAATCTCGAGTTCCAACAGTTGACTAACGAGATGGAGAGAATTGCAACATCAACTCAATTTAACGGTAAAAACCTGTTGAATGGAGAAGGTGGAAAAATTGATTTCCAAATCGGTATCATGAACGACGCGAAAAATGACAGACTTTCTTACGATACATCTGCGACAAGTGCAAGAGTCGCTGATTTGGGACTTGGGGGGCTTGGAGTTTTAACTAAGGAAGATGCACAAACTAACTTAGAAAAAATCGATGGAGCAATTAACGGAGTGAACTCAAACCGTGCTTCACTTGGTGCTCTACAAAACAGACTGCAGTCAACAATCTCTAACTTAGAAGTAAGAGCAGAGAACTTGTCAGCAGCTAACTCTCGAATCAGAGATACTGACATTGCGCTTGAGTCAGCTGAGATGACTAAGGGGAATATTCTTTCTGCAGCAGCTACTTCGGTACTTGCTCAGGCGAACAATGCCGGATCATCAGCTCTGAAATTGATTGGATAATTTGCAACTCACATTCTTAAAACAAGAGGCCTCCGCAAGGGGGCCTTTTTTTATGTGTCACTTTCAGCTAAATGAAAATAAATTTTTGCAGTTACAAGTGTCAGTATAATGGAATAAATTGATTCAGGAATAGAATAGATCCAGCTTACGATGAGTCTGGTTTTAATATCTTGAATATAATAGAAGGATTGTGCGACAAGAGGAATCATCAAAAAAAAGAGATGGTTTAAGACAACTAGGTAGATATTTTTTTGAGATAGGCGTTTGCTCTCACGAAAGAATTGACCATCGTCTTTTTCACTGAAAACTGCAACAAATGGAGTAAGTCCATAAAAGATAACAATATAAATAAAAGGAAAAAGCAGAAAAAGGGTAACGACGAAGCCCAGTTTTGAATTCATTTGATAGTAAGCTAATAGTCCAGGCAAAAGATAAAGCAAGAGAGAAACAAAGAGCATTATAAAGTAAAAGAAGTTGTATAAAATAAACTTTGAAACCAAAAGGCTATAGCTGCCACTGCCGGATTGTCTAATTTTTATTACATAAAGTATTTTACCAATGATCAAAATGGGTATTATTGAAAATAGAATTTTTGAATAAGCTTTTGAAATAAAATTTCCAGTGAGAATAAAATCAAAAGCACTTTGAGTAAGAGAAACTAGGATAAGACCGAAAATGTAGACAAAGTAGAGTTTGAAGTTTTCTAAAATCTCAGAGGTAGATGATTTTAAATAACTTAAAAAAAGTAACCACGTATCTCTAAAATTCATCTTGGCGAGTCACTAAAGGCTGAAGGACATGAACTAAGCGCGGCCGGTTGATTAACAGCTGCTCGACAAATTTTGGCTTCTGATCCAAGTCCAGTTGGTTCAAAAGTACCGGTAAATTTTCCGTTTTCATATTTTCCAATAGCAACAGAAGCTACCATGTCTGGTCCACAGGGATTTAAAATGGTTCCACACCAAACCTTGGCGCTATCTTTTTTACTATTGCTAAGGTCTTCACAGTCTATGATTGTTTTCTTGCCGTTGGACGGGTTGATGGAATAAGAAATGTTAATTGATTGTTCAATGTCTGCCACCGTATTTTGGAGGCTATTTTCGCCTTTTGGTTTAACCAAAATAATTTTTAACATCGCCGTTGTACCCATCACTGAATTGCTTCCACCTTCATTTGTGCTGGGTAGATCTTTGGCAATTTTCAAGTGAATGTTGTCAATTTGTAGAACACCTAATTTGTCGGATTTGGCGTAACGTTTCTTGTCTCTAGCCGTACCAGTTGCGTTGGAGGACCATAGTTCAATATTGCTTAAGGGTTTATCTAAATCGCTATTGCTAAATGTCGTACCGGCCAGACTTGCTTTACATGAATTGAGATTAGATATAATAAAGTGGGATTCTCTAACCAGGTCGTTGTAGTCCCTGGTTATTGCCGCTTCAGATTGCATGCTCATAGAGTCTTTACCTAATTTGGTAACGAGCAAGGCAACCCCACCTAAAGCTGCCATCACTACCATTAACTCAATTAACGAGAAGCCTTTATTTATTCCTTTAATCATATAATTCTCAGTTGTATTTATTTATTATCAGGGACTTTTGAAAATAAAAAAAGGAGGGGGTTAAAGATTCTATTAAAATACTTGATAAAAAAACTAAAGTTTTTATCCGACATCTCCGATTGGTTATTTAACTGACAACAACGCTCAGTTATAAACGCAAAAGGCGCGGGGGCGCCTTGAAAAAGGAGATTATCATGGGTTTAAGAATTGCCACGAACATTGCATCCCAGAACGTTCAAAAGAACTTAAAAGAAGTTTCGAGCTCCGGTAATGCGGAACTTGAAAAGCTGTCTTCTGGTAAGCGAATCACAAAAGCTGCAGATGATGCTGCCGGTTTAGCGATTTCTACCAACTTAGAAGCACAGACAAAAGGTTTAAGACAAGCGACTAGAAACGCTAACGATGGTATCTCGTTGGTGCAAACAGCAGAAGGTGGTTTGGCGGAAACATCAAACATCTTAGTTCGCTTGAGAGAGTTAACAATCCAATCTGCCTCTGACACTGTTGGAGATGTAGAAAGAGGTTTCCTCGATAAAGAATATCAACAGCTTTCAAAAGAGGTCGATCGTATTTCTGAATCGACAACTTTTAACGGCTCTCAATTATTAAATGGAAAAGGTAAAGGAACAATGGACTTTCAAGTCGGTGCCTTTGCTGGAGAACAAAATAAAATTACCTTTGATTCGAGTATGACGAACTCTTCTTGTTCCTCAATCGGTATCTCTGGTACTTCAATTTCAGGAAAAGATGATGCTCTCTCGGCCATTGCTGATGTTGATAGTGCGATTGAAAAGGTTTCAGGTCAGCGTGCTGACTTGGGATCAATCCAATCTAGACTAGGCTCGACAGTAAAAAACCTTGAGACTCAGACTATTAACCAAGATAGTGCACGATCAGTTATTCAAGATGTGGATGTTGCAGAGGCGTCAGCTTCACTCGCTTCAAACAACGTCGTGAAAAATGCAGCGGTATCAACATTAGCACAAGCTAACCAGATACCAATGTCGGCACTACGTTTGATTGGTTAATAAAATATAAGAAGAGTGTTTTCTCACAATGAGAAAGCACTCTCTTTTAAAAAAAAGTTGTACTCTGAATAGAGCACTTTTTTAGAAAAAAAATAATATTTTTTAAGAGATCTCCTGAGTGATAGTGAATTACGCAATAATTCCCTTACTCACTTCTTAAACCAAGCTCCCTCGCTTCCCCACTTAATCAGGCGAGGGAGTTTTTTAAGAGATTAAAGAACTCGATCAAAGTATTTTTATCTTTTTTGCCCACCTAACTTGTTAATTCTTTTGGAATTAATATCTTTTTATTTCCCGATGAGAACATTTTACTTAAGTATTTTCCTGAACGTTTCGATAGGTTGTTTGACTGACAAAAACAGTCTTATCAACAAAAAGAGAGTGGGGACTCTCAAACAACAGGAGTATTTATGGGTTTAAGAATTGCAACAAACATCGCTTCTCAATCGGTACAAAAGAACTTGAAAGACGTTTCTGGCGCAGGTAATGCTGAGCTTGAAAAACTGTCTTCAGGTAAGCGAATCACAAAGGGTGCAGACGATGCAGCTGGACTTGCGATCGCAACCAACTTAGAAGCACAAACAAAAGGTTTAAGACAAGCAACAAGAAACGCTAACGATGGTATCTCGTTGGTGCAAACAGCAGAAGGTGGTTTGGCGGAAACATCAAACATCTTAGTTCGCTTGAGAGAGTTAACGATCCAATCTGCCTCTGACACTGTTGGAGATGTAGAAAGAGGATTTCTCAATAAGGAATACCAACAGCTATCAAAGGAAGTTGATCGTATTTCCGATTCAACATCTTTTAACGGCTCTCAATTGTTAAATGGAAAAGGTAAAGGAACAATGGACTTTCAAGTCGGTGCCTTTGCTGGAGAACAAAATAAAATTACTTTCGATTCAAGTGAAACAAACTCTTCAACTTCGTCGATCGGAATTTCAGGATCAGGTATCGAAAGTAAAGATGATGCACTTTCGGCCATATCGAGTGTGGATAAGGCAATTGAAACGGTTTCGGGACAAAGAGCAAATCTTGGTTCAATTCAATCGAGACTGGGATCAACTGTTAAAAACCTAGAGACTCAGACCATCAACCAAGATAGTGCACGATCAGTTATTCAAGATGTGGATGTTGCAGAGGCATCAGCTTCACTTGCTTCAAATAACGTCGTAAAAAATGCAGCGGTATCCACCTTGGCGCAAGCTAACTCGATTCCAAACGCAGCATTGAGATTGATTTCATAGTTTTAAAATTAATGAGAGGGGATGAATGTCCCCTCTTTTTTTTAAAAAAAAGACTTCTGTTTTAATCCCCACCTCTCTACTAAGTGGTGGAGAGGCTGGGATAAAATAGGTAAATATATGAAGCATGAAAAGAATAAAGATTTTGACCGTATGATTGTTGAAGCTGTTCAGGAAAATTATTCTTTTTTTGCATGGCACTCTGTAGGCGGAGTCATTGAAAAATGCGAAATGAAAATAAAAGCCTTTCGCAAAGACTATAATGAGATAGAGTTAATGCTAAAAGATGGTCAAGAGGTAGAGCTAGCAAAAGTCGTTGCAGGGGATCGCGTTTTAAATATTTATATCCCTGAACTATCTGTCTCATTTTCTTCAGAAATAAAAGCGATCACAGCAGATAGAAAAGTAAAGTTATTCATCCCGCTTGAATTTTCTTTCTTTGAAAGAAGAAAGCAACAAAGAGTGATGCCTTTAGCAGAATGCTTTGTTTGTTTCGAGCACAATCGCCAAGTTATTAAAAAATCGATTTATGATATAAGTATAGGCGGAATTGCAATTATCATGGCAAAATCTGAAAAGATGAATATAACAAAAGGAAAGTATTTTTCTTTGTTTATCTTGGACTTCGGATCTCGCAAGATAAAAATGAATGCAGAGTGTACGAATTCATTTGTGATCAATCGCTTCAAACACGACAATCTTCCCTACGGCGGTTTCAAAATCGCGTTTCGATTTCTAGATCTTTCAAAAGAAGACAAAGCCTTTATCAATGAATTCATTGCCCATGAGGCGATTCGTAGACAAGTCTTAAAAAACGCCAATTAGTCACTAATTTACAGAGCCCAAAAAAAAGTCAATAATCTAGCTATGAAATTCTCGGCAATATCAGACATTCATGTAAAAAACTCTGGAGACTCGGCCGAGCAGTTGCTCTTAGCTTTCCTGAGAAATCCTGATGTTCAATCAAGTGATGTTATATTTTTACTAGGTGATATTTTTGATTTGATGATTGGACCCCATTCTCAATACTTTGTTCGCTTTCAAAATTACTTCGAAGAGCTCAAGGTGCTTTTTAAAAAGCAAAAAAGAATATGTTACGTGGAGGGCAATCATGATTTTCATATTCAAAACCTATATAAAAAATTCTTTTTAGTTAATTCCGAATTAGATTCAAGTTTGTTTGAAATGGACTCGTTTTTTGAAATTCATGATAGCAATAAAAAAATGCATTTCTGTCACGGTGATGACCTTGAACTCAACAACCCAAACTATAAGCTCTATAAAAAAATTGTGACAAGTCCTCCCCTGCGTTATTATGCAAATTATTTAATGCCACATTTTATGATAAAGTCGATAGGCGAATATTCATCTGAAAAGTCACGCCAAAGAAACAATCTTCGATATAATTTCGAATCAGATTTGAATGAAGTAAAAGAAAACTTTAGAAATTCAGCGGAAAATTTCTTTCAAAAAAGTTCGGCCCAAATTATTGTTTGTGGTCACAGCCATGTAAAAGATTTGTATGTTTCTAGAAATGGTTTTGAGTATGTTAACAATGGATATGCTCAGCACTCAAAAACTTATATCTCCATTGAAAATGGAAATATAAGTTTTAAGCCTATTTTTAATTAAACAATTGGGTTCATTGCTTTTAGTATTTCATTTTTTTGTTCGCCACCCACTTGAAGAACGACAGAAACGGTTCTTGGTTGCTCGTCTATAACTTTAGTTGTTTTAGAGACATTGATAATTTGGGTTGCAAAGTTAGCAATCTGGGGAAGGTGGGTAATTGCTAAAACCTGTGAATGATCAGAAACTAATTGAAGTGACCTTCCGATACAGAGAGCTGTTTCTCCTCCGATTCCGGTATCTATTTCATCAAACAAAAATACAGAGATGGTGTCGTTGCTTGAAAGCAGTTGTCGGATAGACAATAAAATTCTGGAAAGTTCACCACCAGAAGCAATATCTTTAACTTTAAAGAAGCCCTCTCCTGGATTTGTTTCGGCTATAAAATCAACTCGAGAAAATCCCTTTGGTCCTAAGTTGTCAGCTTTATAGACTTTGATTTCTAAAGATGCGCCATTCATCTTTAACTCTTGAACCTTCGAGGTAAGGTCCCTGGAAAGTTCCTCAGACTTCTCTACTCTTATTTTATGCAACTCCTCTGCAAAGGTATGGCAACGCAATTCAAGATCATTAATTTTTTTAGAAATCAAAGATATCTTTTCATCAACTTGAGAAAAGGAATTTAACTCGGATCGAAATTCCTGCAAAGTTCTAATCATATCTTCAGTGCTTCCGCCAAACTTGCGCTTTAGTCGTTGGTAAAAGTCAATACGATCAATAATGTCATCAATGTTATCTTCATCACAGGTTGCGCCTAATTCTTTGGAAAGATCATAAGAAACATCTTCGAGAATTGATTTTACGTCATAAAGCTTTGTAGTGATTTCGTCAGAAACAATCCCCGAGTTTTTTTCAGCTTTAGTAAGACAATTTTTTAAAAGAGATAAAAGATTTATGTCGTCATCAGAAATCGTGCCGGCAAGAGAGCCAAGTGTTTGCTGGCGCTTCTCTGAATTTAAAATCAAATCTTTTTTTCTTAACAGCTCTGCTTCATCATCTAGAGTTGGCGAAAGTTTTTCAAGCTCCTCTATTTGAAAGCGAATATAATCTTCTCTTTGAGCGCGAATACTTTTTTCTGCCATCAACTCATCAAAATCTTTTCTCATTTGAGTTAATTGCCCAAAAATATTTTGGAAATCTCTAATGTCGCTGTTTAGCGATGCGTATGAATCTAGAAGCACAAGTTGATAATCTTCACTCAAGAGTTTTTGGTTTTCAAATTGTCCGACCAGGTCAACAAAGCGTTTTGAAAAAGCGGTAAGTAAAGAGGCAGAACAAGAAAGGTAATTAAGATAAGATTTAGAAGATTCATTGGCAAAAATAACTCTTTTAACTACAACTTCATTTCCATTAAATGGATGACCTATTTCGTTGAAATAAGATTTTATATTTAGATCATCTGAGGAAAAGACAGCTTCTATCGTTGCGAATTCTGCATTTTTTCGAATAAGTTTTTTATCCGCCCTTGCACCAAAAATAATTTGCAAGGCATCTAGTATCAAGCTTTTTCCCGATCCAGTTTCTCCAACGATGGCATTAAATTTGGAATCGAATTGAATTTCTTGATTTTCAAAAGTTGCAAAGTTTTGCAAATTCAAAGATTTCAAATAAAGAGTTTCGTTTGTTTTCATTTAATCTCCCGTGCTCCGTGAGTAAATTTTTCTTTTAAAGTTCTAAAGTAGGTCCGAGATGGATTTTTTATTAATTGAACTATTTTATTTTTCTTTTTTGTAATTTTGACAAAGTCTGTTGCACTTAGAACTACTGATTGTTGACCATCTAGTGTTAATTTTATTGAATCATCTGGCTTCGCTGCGCGGATAATTACATAGGAGGAATCTGGAACCACTAATGGTCTATGTGTTAAGCTGTGAGGGCAAATGGGTGTTAAGGTCATGGCATTCACCATTGGATGAATGATTGGCCCCCCTGCGGCGAGTGAGTATGCGGTGGATCCGATGGGCGTACTGACAATGAGTCCATCACCAGAAAGGTTATATATGTTTTCCCCTTCTGATTCCACAGAAAGAGTAAGCATGCGGGAAATTTGATTATTAGTTACAACTGCATCATTCAAAAAATATCCCTTAAGAATGGATTTTTCATCAGTTTTGGCAAATACCTCAACTTGAAAAAGGCAAAGCCGGTTTAATTCGTAATTACCCTTGAGCGTTTCTTCGAGCTGATCAAAAAATTCCGCTTTAGCAAATTCGGTAATAAAACCGAGATGCCCCATGTTGACCCCAAATATTGGAGGAGAGTTTTTGGTAATATTGCGACAGACACCAATAAGTGTGCCATCTCCACCCATTGTAATGATAAGGTCAGAGGCTTCATGAAGTTCATTTTCTGCAATAAATATTAAATTTTTAATTTCCCCTTTAAAGATTTTTTGAATACGCTCTTTTTCTTTATATAAAAATGAAACATTTTTTTTTCTTCGGTGAAGCCAAGAAGTTAAATTAGGCAAGATGCTTTCGAATTCTGCATTGTGTTTAGGTTTTAGAACAATACTAATATTTTTAAGTTGGGTCATGGGATGATCCCTTTGATAAAAAAACGTTTAAAACCTCATCAATATTTTCAAATGGCTTTTTGATCAGCAGGCATCCATATTGAGTTGCTTTCTCTATAACGTGAGGTGAGCTATAGGCTGTTATAATAATGAACAGGTTGCTAATTTCTTGAACATTAAATCGGGCCTTAGAGTCCTCAATGACATCGAAACCTGAAATATCCTGAAGCATTAAGTCACAAATGATTCTGTCAAAGTTTTGTGTGAGTATTAATTGAATGGCATCTTTGCCACGACTTTCGACAACAACCTCTGCTCCTTTTTTCTCTAAAAGTCTTTTTAGTGATTTTTGGATGAGTGGCTCATCTTCAATGAGTAGGATTCTTTTCAAAATAACTCCCTATGCTAGAGGTAAGTTTATCGAGAAAGTTGCGCCAGGAAAAGGTGAATTATTTTGAAAATCAATTTTACTGCCTAATTGTCTGGCAAGATTTTGACAAATTGATAAACCAAGGCCGGTTCCAGATTCTTTGGTGGTAAAAAACGGGTCAAATATGGCCGAAATGAATTCGGGCTTAACGCCAGGGCCGTTATCTTCAATCGCGATTGTAAGCGATTTATTAAGTAAAATAAGCTTAATTTTAATAGTGTCGCCTGGTCGCCTGCCGGGCAAACTCTTTAAGGCCTGAGCCGAGTTGATGATAAGATTAAAAATAATTTGGGTCAAGCAGGTCGGATTGGTTTGTATTTCAATTTCCTGATGGGCCACAAATCCAATGCATTCGATATTTTTTTGAATTTCCTTAGTTTCACTTTTGGTAAGTGTGATGACTTCTTCAATAAATTGATAGATAGAAATTTTTTTAAGTTCTTGTTGATCATTATAAAGATTGGAAAAGTTTTTAATAATAGTTTGAGACCGGTGTGCGTTGTGTGAAATTTCTCTTAACAATTCACTTGTTTCTGTGTCGACCCTGTCGTTAGAAAGAATACTGGAAGTAAGATTTAGTCCGAAAAGCGGGTTGGAAAGCTCGTGCTGTAATGTATTTAATAATTCACCTAAAAGTGAAACACGTTGTGAGTGATAAAGCTCAGTTGAAATTGATTCTTTGTTAAAATTAGATAGCTCCATGACAGTGTCGTTGTATTCATCCAGAGGAAACATCATCAAATGTGAACTCTCACTCGAGGTTGTTTGGCTTTGATTGCTAAAAACGATAGCAGAATTCTTCTTTATGATGATTTTTTCTGGAAAACTCAAAAGTGATTGCTTAAGTACTTCAGCCTGAAGATCCATTTTATCTTTATCTAAAATTCTCATAAGAAGTGGTTGAAGTTGACTGGATAATCCTTGGAAATATTCTTGTTCCTCTTGAGAAGGTAAAAGAAATGAGTTTCTTGAGACAAGGTAAATGACGGAATAATTTTTTAAATCAATATCTTTTGCCAAAAAGTTACCTACGACTTCTAGGTCATCTTTTAATGAAATGGATTGATTAAAGTTTTTATTCTTACTTTTTTTTACAAGATTATAAAGGGAGTTAAAGCTTTGGATACTGATTGATTTTGTTTCTTCAAAATTAGGCTTGTGAAAAAAATAATTTTGCCCAACTGGCTTGCCCTTTTCGTGAACCAATAAGTGACAGCATTCAAAGGTAGAAAGTGATGAAAGATTCAGAATTTCTTTGGGTAGATCTCGAACTTCTGAACTTGAAACAAGAAGACGTCGAAGCTCTTCTTTAAGAAGTATTTTTTTTAAAAGGATGTTATGAGTTGGCCGATTTTTTAGACCGGCCAACATTTTTTTTTCGATATTACTTTTGCTAAATCGAAGAGGCTTAAGGGAAAGTGCTTTTTTACCCAGCTCGTCTTGGGTTGAGCTTAACTGTTTTTTAATTTCTTTAATTCTGGCAATACTTTGATCTTCCACTGAGTTAGGTTATCCACTAGCTCATATTCTAGCAAGTCACAAAGCATGATAATGTCTTCTTTTTCTTTGGCTTGAAGTAGTGCTTTGAGAACGGAGAGCAAGTGTATCTCTAGTTTTTGAATTGATTCATCTTTAAAACTTTTTCCGTTAAAATCTTTTCTGATTACTTGATATACGTTAGAGACAAGTTGAATATAGAGATCCATAAGGTCAATGACTTCTATAAAGGCGCTATTGGCCTTATCAACCTCACCTGCGTTGTAAAGAGCGATGAGCTTCGTGATCTGAGCTGATATGTAGTCAACATAGCCAAAGCATGAATCGATAGATTCGAAAGCCAAATCTCTAGATGATGAAGATTCAGTGTGGGATGACGCTTGAGAGTTTTGAGTTGTCATTTGTTTTACCTACTTATTAATATCGGGACGAGTTGATTTTCCCGACGATAGTTTATGTTCCGAAATGGTTTTCTCTACAAGTTCATACATAACGCTTGTAAGATGTGCACATTCTTCGAATGCGTGAAAAGAGCTTTCTGTTAAAGCAACGACGTTTTCACCAAATAAATTCCCTTTTCGCACAGTAAAATAATCGATTATGGGAGAAAGACTAGGAGATGTTTTGTGAACTAGAGACTGAAGGTGATCTATCTCGTCAATCTTTTTAGAATACTCCTTAATCTTAGTTATACTTGGAGTTTGGGCCGATATTTCTTCTAAGATATATCGAGAATATTTTTTTCCAAATTCTGCAAGTTCATAAAGATGTTGCAGGCCGGTCATTGAGTCCAGAAGGTCCCTATGGGTGGTAGGGTTAAGCTTAGGGAAAGGAAAATTTTCTTCTGAGTCTAGAATTACAAATGACCAGGTAATTTTATAAAGCATTCTAAAAACTTCTGAAGTATCTGCCGTCATTTCTGTTAAGTTTTCAAGATGCATTTGGCCGTTATCAAGATTGGCCCTGTGAAGATTGATTGAACTTAGATGAAAACTTGAAATAGAATTTTTTATCCATTCTGTGCTTAGTTCTTTTTGATCAAAAAGTTGCTTGATTGAGCTACTTACTACTTGGTGAGGAATGTCTAGGTGACATTGGGTAAATCCGCATTGATCAGAGGGAAAACATGGAAAACATTTCGTTCGGGGAGATAAATTATAGGCTTTTTCATGATAAGGCGTCGTTTCTTGAGGACGAACTGTTCCCAGAGAAACCGTTAGAGATGGCGTACCGGCAACCGCTGCCAGGTGTCCGACCATTGAGTCATGACCAATAAAAAGCCGCGCTTTTTTTATGTGTTCAAAAAGTTCATTGAGAGTTGTTTTACCGGTGAGGTTTTGAATTCTATGGGGATAGTTTTTAAGCAATGGGCTCTCTGTTATGAGTTGGGATTTTAAGATTTCATTTTTAGCTCCAACGATTTGGATTGTCGCACCTTCGTTTTCTTTTAGGGTCCTGTAAATAACTTCAACCCATTTCTCGCTTTTCCACGCCTTGCGCTCATGTGAAGCGAAGGGGTGTATGACAATGTTGCTGGTACGTGTGAGACTTAAGCTTGGCCCAGTCTTGACACTAGCAGGAGAAGCTTTTATGCCAATAATGTTTCTAAAAAGATCAACCAGAGAGTATGGATTCAGAGATCCACGCATAACTGTGGCATATAAAATTTGAGACCACTTGTCGTTAATTTGCATTTTATTGCTAAAGTCAAAAAATGGTCCGATTTTGTGTTGAGATTTTATAACACTTGCTAAATATGAAGATGATTTTGAAAACGAGAGATTAACCAAGGCGTTAATGTTTTCAAGCTCAAGAGTTTTAAGGAATTGGTTAAGTTCGCCGATTGAGTTTTTAAGACCATTGACCTCAGATGAGTCAAAAATTTTTCTAGAGTCCAGATGGTAAACACCATGAAATGATTTGCTCAAAAGAAAATCTAAGGGTTTGGTAAATTGACTTCTGCCAATGAGAATTATCCGATAATGAGGGTGAGATTTTTTCAATTCTTCAACTGCTTGAAGAGTTTGAATGAGGTCTCCAAAACGGTTTAATTGCAAAATACCCAAGGTCGCGGTGTGGGGTGATTTCTCATTTGCTGGAATTCGAGGAGTGTTATTTGTTTTCAACTTGTTCCTCCTCGCGAAGCGTGCTCAGGAGAATGATCTTTAGATCTTCTTCATCTAGAGAAGTTCCTTTAGAAATCTTTTCCTTGATCCGAGAAAATTCTCGATTAATATCATCCATGAGTATGTCCATAAACCAATCCTAGGTTCGTTGTTTTAGTAAGCGGAAGCGGTCGTTGCCTTATTTATAAATTCATCTTTCTTCTGAAGCGAGATATTGTCTTCGAGGTGCTTAATGCAAAGAAGGCTTTTTTGAATATCTGACTTCAAATTATAAAGTAGCGTTTCAACTTGTTTAGCATTTTCAACAAAGCTGGAATTTTGTATTTGTTCTATATTGACTTTGAATGCGGTCACTGGAATTTGAATAAATGAACAAGTTTCTGCGTGGTCAATTAATTTACCGAGATTGGTTACAAACTCGCTGGTGCTTTTTTTGTTTTCTAGGCTTTGTAAAAGTGCGCGAAGTGTTCCGAGTAAGTCTTTCATCGCAACGGTGATAGTACTTTTTTCTTTGTTGCACCATTTGGTTGCAGCGTTTACCCCGAAATTTAAAATATCGTTGTAGACATCATCAATCTCTGTGTTGTTAAAAAGTGTTGAGATTAATTGTCGAGTCATTAAACGTTGGATTTCGGTTTGTGCATTTATTGAACCTGCTACAACGCAATACCGAGCACCGAGTTGATCAAATTGACATGTGTAAAGAGTAACATTTTCAGACAGCAGGGGTCTTATCGTCTTGGCCTTAGTGAAAAAATATAAGACCGAAGACATGATATCCTGAGCCTTGATTTTTGTTTGGGAGATCACGCCTTTGTTATATCTTGAAAACTGCCTCTCTTCGATAATATCTGTTAACACTAAACTTCCAGCAGAGTAAGTTCCCTGTTTTAAAAATGGTGCATTTCCAAGAGAAACTTCTAAGACTGGAGTGTCTGTAAGATCTGCGATATGCTTTAAAGCAGTATCGGGCGTAATGAGAAGATCAATATTCATTAAAATAGAAGCAACCGCCTGAAGATTAGCTTCTGCTATAAAAAGTTGATTGTTAAATCTTTCATTTAACTCTTGAGCATAAATACGCTCTTCATTCGTCGGTGCAATGATTAAAAGTGGAACGAGTTCATCATTGGCCCTAATCAAAGTGATTAAATCTACTAATATATTCGTTGGAATATCTTTAATTTTATCAGAGGTTTTTAATTGTATCCCTATGACTTTAGAATTTCCGGTTGTCGTTTTTGCACTTTTTCGAAGGTGGCTTATGCTAACGAAAGCGGAAGCATTATATGAAGGGTTCGCAATAAGCTTATCACCATTCTTAGTAAGCAATTGACCAGTCATTTGATGGTAGCAATCGGTAAAGTGTAAGGGCGAGAATTTAACAACTGGAAGTATGTCGTTAAAAAGCATTTCCCACTGATTTTTTTTAGCAATTGTTCTATCGCAGCTAAAGTGAATGCCGGTTATTTTTTGAGTAGAATTAGAAAGATATGAGCTCAGATATGCTCCAACCGTGTCATTGGAGTAATTGATAACCTCATCCCATGTTTGATCCTTGATCGGCTTAATTTGCAAAAATAGTTGTTCGAGTGCAAAGCCGTCAGAAAAAAGAGGATTTGACTTAAGGGTGATAATTTCTTTGCGGTCTATTGTGTGTATTGCGTTTATATTTTTTAAATTACTCGCAGCTTTTAAGCTCTCTTTAAAGATTAAAAGAGAGACCGAGCAGTCCCCTTTGGCGGTCATGGAGTTTACGAGATGGGCCGTTGAGTAAACATCGCCAAGTCGACGAAGATTTATAATTAGAATCTTTTTCATACTATGATTCTCCCTTTTCGAGAGTTGCCAAATGACTCTTTTGAGTCATTTCAACTAACGCCATAGCAAGGAAGTCGTTTTCTGATAGCGTTGGTTTACGGGGAATAGACTGATATAAAATATTTTCAAGATCTTCTTGAGAATCAAAATTTCTAAGATATTTTTTTATTTCTTCGGTTTTTACAAAGTTCAGTATAGAGCCGATATCTTTAGGAGCATTGAAAGTTAAGATAGTTTTAAAGTACTGTTGGTATAAATTAAATGAAGGAGGATGGGCAATGGTCGCAGGTTTTCTTAGTAAAAAATGAATGAAATCTAGATCGCGGTATATTTCTTCTGGGCCCAGGGCTTGATAGACTGTTACCTTTTTTTCATCTAGAAGTCCAAGGTTTATGCATTCTTGATAAACCTGTGCATTAGGTTCAATCACGACTATTTTGAAATCTTCGCCATGGAGCTCTGTTAATTTTTCTACAATGGCATTTACATGATAGGCAAATCCCAGACCAAGTATTAAAACTTCATTTTTATTTTTTAATTGTTCGCTATAAATCGAAAGTAATGTTTCAGCTTCCTTCGTTGGGTTATAAATGGAATGAAGGTGAACTCCATTAACTATGGGTATTAAGTGTTGTGTTCTGGCTGTTTTAACTTCATAAGAAGATGTTCGTGGCAGGTTCATCGATACCTCTGTTCCTCATCCTTAAGGTTCAAATAGGCGTAATATTCCTGCAGAGCTAATCATTAGCTCTGCAGATTCTATTTCCTCACGATATCAAAAAATTGTCAATGACCAATCCATTGAATTGGCTACTGATTTATTATTTCTTTAGGCCGTGATTGTACCCTTTAAAGAGCTCTTTGTTGGTAAAAATAAGGGCAATCTCTTTGGTCGTATTTTCTTTCTGTTGAGCAAGTAACTCAACCGTTTCCCGGTCAAATGCAAGCATTTTTTCTGACCAGTTATTTAAATCTTGAAACCAGGATTTTAAGATGAGTATTCCCTCTTGATTAATTTCAGCAGCATTAAGTTGATTAATTTTGTCTTCAACTTTTTGCTGAATTTGAGTCACGATATTAACAAGTCTTTCGCGATTTTCTGTTTCAAGAGTTATTCCATCTAAGTTTTCTTCTTTCGCAAAATTTCTTATTTGCTCACTGCTTTTTAGTGCAAGGTCGAGCATCGCCATATGTTCTTGAATATTTACCAAAAGTGAATCGATCATTATTTCCTCTCTTTGATTTATGATTAGCCGTTTTGTTCGTTAGTTGGAGGTGCAGCTTGAGAAACTTTTAATGTTTTAATGGCCTCGCTCCATCCCTCGTAAAGAGTATTTAAAACACTTAAACATCCTTCAAGAGGCTCAACATCAATTTTCATGTTGGCTTGGGTGCTTGAGAAAAGTATATAATCATAAAGTGATGATAATTCTTTTGCGATATCGCCACCAACTTCAAAGTCCAAGCTGTTGTTTAGTTCAATAACAATATCCTGTAGCTTGCCAATATACTCACCCTTGCCTGCAATGTTTTTTGCCTGAATGCATTCAATGGCTTTTTTGCAGTTTTTAATCGCTGCCTGATAAAGCATCAAGAGGATCTGCTCCTTGCTTGCCGTGCTTACTGCTGTCTTTTTGTACGCTCCATAACCATAACTCATATAGACCTCCTATTAAATTATCCTAATTCTTGAACAGGACTACCGCCCGCTGCTCCTAAAGCTGCAACACCAGCTCCCTGTGATTTAATTTTTGAAATAGTTCCTTCCAGTCGAGAAAATTTATCTTTTAAATTCTTTTCTTTTTCTTCAAGGTATTTTTGCTTTTGACTTATTCTTCGATCAATTTGCTCAATGTTGCTTTGAAGTGTTTTTTTGCGACTTTGAATTAATCCATCTGGTGAGCGAAGTGCTGTATTCATGGTGGCATTTAAGTTATCCATGAACCCTTCACTTTTGCCTCCCTCTACCGTGAACGTTCCCGTAAGAATTTGAGAAACGAGAGTATAGTTAGAACCAATGAGTGATTGAAATTTCTTTTGATCAAATTCCAGCAAACCATCGCGTGAAAAACTAAGACCGAGTTCACCGACTCGATGATATCCACTATCGGTCATGACATCTTTGAAAACGGCAGCGTGAATCCGGCCTTCGAGAGATTGAAGCATGCTGTCCCCACCCAATGTTCGGGAGGTGTCAGTTTTTTCGTCTATCGAATTTTGCTCTTTGATAAATTTTAAAATTCCGTTTAGTTTTGATATGAGATCGTTAACTTTTGTGGATACTGCTTCAACATCCTCAGAAACTTTAATTGTAAATTCTTCACCAGGTTTGGCTTTTTTTAAGTCAATTGAAAGCCCTGGAATGAGGTCCTTGAGCTTGTTTTCTGGAGCTTCAATTTCAAAGCCATCGAGTTTAACTTTAGCATCATGAGCTTCGCGCTGAAACTCAAGTTGAAAATCTTCATCACCATCTACAAAATAAAAATACGGAAATGTAGCAGCACTTTCATCTCCAGTAGAATTTAAACTCAAAACTAGGCGCCATGGCGTATCTGAACCACTTCCATCATTTATTACGTTGGCGGTAACGCCTAAATCGGAGTGCTTATTAATCATCTTAGAGATACTCGACAATGAAGCATTGTCTGAATCAACATAAACGTCTTTTGTCTCACCGTTTGGTAGTTTGTATTGGATAAATCCTACTCCAACATAGCTGTTGTCTTTGTCAGCAAAACCTGTCGACATCGCTGAAGATTTTTGAGCAAGTTGCATCACTTCTAATTGATAGCTTCCGGGAACGGCGCTATTTTTATCGGCGGTTACGCCAACAATATCTGTGTTTGTATCGACCTTAAACTCTCGAAGTGCACGAGCGTTAGCATTGAGGGCAAGTCCTCCACGCACATCTTCAGCCAACTTTAAAAGTTGATCAACAAGACCTTTCTTGTCACTGATTTTGCTTTTTTGCTTTTCCATGTTCTGAACGGGGATTTGTTCTGCACTCATGATTTGCTTAACAATATCCTTTGGAAGTCCAGTACTAATGGAACCAAATGCTATACCCAAAAAATCCTCCTGATTTATTAGGGCCCATCATAGTTTATCATATCGTAGGACCATTCCCCATGAGGCAGGATTTTCTAGGGGGTCAAGCTAAATTACCTGAGCGAAGTTTGCTAGTATTAATTTCTTGTGATTACTAAAGTGGAACCGTAGAATAAAAAAAGACCGGATGGGGCCGGTCTTTAATCTAGGATATAGGTATTGAAAAGCCTCTGTATGGGAAGTGCCTCTCAATTACTGATTTAATCGGTTATTATGGAAAATACTTTAGCAAACGATTCAAACATTTTTAAAATAAAATGGAAATTCTTCACTTATCGTGTAGTTAGCTATTTTTCATTTTTATTAATACCCGTCTACGTCCAAAAAGGAATGCAGATCAGCCCTTGGTTGATGGCCCTAATGATGACTCTTTATATTCTATTCATTGTAAGTCAGTGGTTTTTGCTGGGTAAAGAGATTGATCATCGTTTAAAAATTTACTTTAGAGTAAATTCTTCAATTGATCGAATTGTGTACCGTCTGCTGCTCGGAATGTTTTTTTTCATCATGCTTTTTAACCTCATAAGTATGTTTGATTCGAAGTGGATTTATAACTGCTATTGGATTACTTGGGCGCTGCTGGGTCTTTTTTACTCATGGCCGACTAGAGGGAAAATAATTCAAGAATCAGTTTCGTCGAATTTTGGTGAGTTTAAATTTCTAGATAATTTTGAAAAAACATTGGTGGGATTAATACTCCTTATTTTTTTCTTTTCACTCCCTGATCTTCCTCCTTTGGTCAATATTGAAATGCTAAAACTTTATTACGACCCATTGGAAAAAATGGGAAATCCTGTTTGGAATTTCCTGCTTATCAATTATTATCCTTTTAAAAATTATCCTGAATTATTTCGACTTGCATGGAGTTTACATTTTTATCTCATTGGGATTGGAATGTTCTTGCTTGTTTTCTATGCCTTCTTAAGATTTTTTGTTTCAAGGCGACTTTCCATTTTAGGGGTGTTTGCCCTGGTGTCGTCCTGGTCATTTAGCAAAACCCTGGGCACTAATGTGGAGTATTCTTTTTTAACGACTTATTCCCTGATTTGGGTTTGGACTTTATTGTGGGTGACCAAGAGTTCAACTTACCGGGCCGGTCTTTTTATGGGGCTTGTGAGTTTTTGGGGAGCACTTCTCAATACTAATTTCGCTCTATTGGTCTTTTTTCAGATCGCTTTTTTACTAATGATTTTTATTCCAGAAAGAACGATTTGGTTTAAACGACAGCTTTTAAAATATGCACTCTTTGGAGCTGTCTTGACTCTTTTTAGATTGCTCTCTCATTCTGATTTGCTCGAATCACCACATGCGCCAGATTTGAGTATCTTAAAATCAATTGCAATTGAAATGGAGAGAAAGGGATTTTATATTTTAGGCTTATTTGGTTTATTGTTAGCCATTTTTAGATATCTTAAACCTAAATCAAACTTGGTAAAAGATTTGCAAATTGAACGCGAGAGTTTGGTCATTTTTCTTATTTCATTTACCTTCTTTGTCTTGTTCTCCATCCTTTGGGATGACACTCTTTTAAAAGGGTTTGGCACCATGTGGCCGCTGGCTTTTTTAAGCCTTATTCCTTTAGAATTATTATTTCAGGCACTAAGCCGGGTGCGTTCTCGCCGAAACATGATTTACGTTATTTATATCCTTATTTGCCTTCTCGACTCTCACGTAGAGGGAAGGGTAAAATTATTTCTTAAAATATTTAATAATTAAAAAATCTATTTATGCTACAATTTATTTAAAGCAAACTTGTGACAATGATGTCCTTGTTTCAGTTGGAGTCGTAATGTTTAGTTCAGGATTGACTAAAGGTATTTACAACAGCTTCCTTCGATCAAATCAGATGAACAGATCGGAATTAGAATTGACTCCATTTATCTACGTTGACCTCGATACCAACGAGGTGAAGTATCTAACCAGCTTGATGAAAACGTCTGAAATTGGCTCAGAAATTTACGCCGTTTCGATTGCTTCAGCTGGCAACGTAGAGGTTCTCTCCACCGAGAACCACTAATCCCTTATCGCCTTTAAGGCCTAAGGTTTAGCTTGAGCTTAACAAAAAAGGTCCCTGACCTTTTTAAAGACTTTGCTCCCGTAAAAAGCTGACCTTACAAAGTCTTTCTCAAAATAATACCCGAGTGGCAGTTTTTTGACGTGTTGTGAATAACTTCTTGCTTTCTGGCCCCAAAAAATAGGGATTGGATAAGCAAGTTCTAAAATAGAGATTACTTTTTCCTAACTATTGAAAATAATAAATAGATAAGAATAAATACAATTATCTTATTTAAATGTTTTGAGAGTCAAATTTGTGGATAACTTCCGATTTTTTGTTGATAAAATAATCAAGTCAACTATTTTGAATCAAAAATTGTAAGAATTTTACATAACGCAGAGTGTGTATTTATGAAAATTGATAGAATTGCTCTTATTCTTGAGTTGACAACAAAGCTTGAGGAAATCTTTGGGCCCGACGCATCTAAAAAGTTAAAAATTGATCACAAGGCCGATTGGAGCCAGGTTACAGAGATAGATCATTTCGTCTCATTAAAATTAAAAGAAATGCTAAAAGCTATACCTCAATATGCCCACTATCACTTTTTCAGCGAAGAAGATTATGGAGATTATCAATTTCCTTGTGCCATTGTCGATCCGATCGATGGAACCAGAGAGCTGGTAAAGGGTCGTGCCGAGTGTGCGGTCGCTTTAGCCTTGATGAATTCGCCCCAAATAGATGACCCGTTAAACGAAGCCTGGATCTATAATCCCTTTAGTGGCTTTAGTGTTGAGACAGGTCTTCCCTACGTGCGAGCGTTAAACAAATCAACTCAAAAATATTTGAGTTTTGTTTCTCGCACAGAATATCACCAAGGGCTTTATCGAGAATTTATGAATCACCCACTCATTGACTTAACCCCGAGAGGAAGTATTGCTTTTAAGCTAGGGCTTCTGGCATCTGGCGCCTGCGATTTCATTATTTCGCTAGCAGACAAAAACGTGTGGGACATTGCTGCTGGAACTATTCTTTGCTTCCAGAGAGGATTCTCTTTTTATGAAAATGGAATAAAAATTTCAACCCTGGATCGTCCTCTATATACAGGAAAATTGATTTGGGCTCCAGCGGAAATAGCGCCCATGATACATCAAATATTTAACATCGAATTCAGATTTGAAAAATAATTTCATTTCAATATGAGATTGACTGAGAATTTAAAAGCTCAATGTTAACTTTATCCTCATTCTTTTTTTGAGGGCAAAGCATATGAAACATTTTCTTAAAAGATACGCCAATATTAGTTCTCCCATTTTAATCACTGGTCCAACGGGGACCGGGAAATCAAAATTGGCTCAAGATTTATTTGCGGCAGCGACCATAAACCGAGAGAAGTTTTTAACCTTACACTTGGCAAGTGTAAAAGAAGAACTGATCGAAAGCGAACTTTTTGGCCATGTAAAAGGTGCTTTTACGGGGGCATTTGAAAATAAGCTCGGCTACTTTAGAGAGGTTGGTCACGGGACACTTTTTCTCGATGAAATTGGAGAGTTGTCCCATGAGGCTCAGAAGAAATTACTTTATTTATTGGAAGAAAAAAAATTTACCCCTGTCGGCTCAACCACAGCGTTTGATTTTAAAGGACGAATAATGTTGGCTACTAATAAGAATCTCAAAGAGCTGGTTCGTGCCGGCAAATTCAGGGAGGATTTGTATTATCGCTTAAATATATTTCCAATAGAACTTTTGCCAATAAGCTTAGACAAAGAAGTTCTTTGTTCAAAAATTTTTGAGATATTTCAGCAAATGAAAGAGCGCTTTAATAAAAAAGAACTGCAGATTTCAGAACAAGTAAAATCTCTCTTGCTGCAAGCACTTTGGAAAGGAAATTTTCGAGAGCTAAAAAATTGCTGTGAGTATATGGTCGTAATGAGTGAAGGAACTTTGGTTCAAAAAGAGCACTTGCCCATTTGGTTTATTGAAGAAATATCATTAAAAAATGCTGTAGGTGAAAAAGAGTTTCTCGCCAGTTTTCCGGAGGATTACAATCTTGCGGTAGAGCGATTTGAAGCTTGGTATTTGGAAGAAAAATTAAAAAAATTTGGAGGTAGAGTCAATCAAACTTCGCGCCAATTGGGAATTAGTAAGACCGCATTGATTTATAAAGCAAAAAAATACAAAATAAGCACAATTCACTTAAGAGCAGATGCAAGTGCTGAAAAACTGGGAATTTGGGTAGCGTAATATTTACAAAATCCCGGCCGTAGATTGACTTTATTAAAAGACAGGCGCATTTAAGTGTCAGTGCAATTTTGAGAGGTAAAATCGATGTTTTTAACGAAGACTTTTAGCTTTTTCACACTGCTTTTTTTTTGTTTAAATGCTGCCGGAGCAGGAAGCGTCTTGATTAGTGGAAAACAAATTAATTCTAAAGATCAGCTTCACCAGTTGATCGCCAAGGAGTTGAAATTTTCACCAGGATATCCAAAAAATTTAGATGCGCTTTACGATGAACTGAGTTCAGACCTTGATGGCGACAGCATAATAAAAATTAAAAATTTAAATTTATTAAGGGCTAAAGTTGGTCGAGAATATACAGATGGTTTCGTTCAGGCCATAATAGATTCAGCGGAAGAAAATCCTCGCTTGATATTGGTTCTTGAGTAACAAAATGACATTTAAAGTAAAAGATCATTATTTTCATAAAGCAAAAAAAGATAATTTTTTAGCAAGAAGTGTTTATAAGCTCGAAGAAATTGATGACCGCTATAAAATTTTAAAAAAAGGTGATCAAGTTATTGATCTGGGCTACCATCCAGGATCCTGGATTCAATACACTTCTGAAAAAATAGGTAAAGAAGGCCTTGTGATCGGTTCGGACATTAAGCCGATTAATAATAAATTACTCAACTTGACCAATGTTAGACTTTTTGACAAAGATGTCTTCAACATTGAGACTCTTGCCGAGTTGGGAGTGTTTGAGCGTTTTGGTGTGGTATTGTCTGATATGGCCCCAAACACCACTGGGATTCAATCTGTTGATCAAACTCGCTCTTTAAATCTAGTAGAAATGGTTTTTAGTTTACTTCCAAAGTTTCTCAAACCTAGAGGAAATTTAGTTATTAAGGTTTTCGAGAGCCACGACGCTCAAGTCTTTCTAAAAGAGCAAAAAAGCTCATTTGAAGAATTTCACTATCTCCGACCAAAGTCGGTTCGTTCAGTCAGTAAAGAATTTTTTGTCATTGGGAAGAATTTCAGGGCATAATAAATACCTACATGAAGTTAAAAAACATGACGGTAAAAAAACATGGATCAGTTTAAAAAAAGTAAGATAAAAACAAACAGAAAGTTTGTATTTATCGCCACAACTCTTGGCTTAACATTATTTATCAGTGGCACGGTATTTAATATTTGTCAGGGTAAGTTTAATCAAAAAGTCAGTGCTGCTGAGCAAAAAGATGAAAATGTTCCGCTTCTACCAGCGGGATTCAAAGATGTCATGGAAAAATCGTTTCTTCAGGGCAGCGATTGGCCAGATAAATTAACCCTGGATAACAAACAAATAAAAGTTGAATATACTTTTAACGATCCTTTAACTGCTTACGCAAAATCATTACTTAAGCAATACCGTTCAGACTACACCACTGTTGCAGTTATAGACAATGAAACGGGAAAAGTCTTAGTTGCCATTGGTTATGAAGGTAAGACTAATAGTTTTGACAAAAACCTCATCCTTTCTACTACTCATCCTTCAGCGAGTTTAATAAAAATTGTTACCACCGCTGAACTTCTCCAGAATTCTCAGGTAAAAAAAGAAACGCTATTTGATTTCAGAGGAAGAAGTACAACATTATTTAAGTATCAATTAAACGAGACCCACGGTAATCGATGGGATAAGTCTCAAACTTTTGAAACGGCTTTTGCCAAATCCAATAATGTTATTTTCGGTAAAGCGGCAATTAAAAACACAACCAGTGATGGCATTGTAAAAATGGCAGAAGGGTTTGGTTTTAATCAACCTCTGTTAAAAGAATTTGGATTCCTAAAATCTGAAATCAAGCAAGCTAAAGACAATTATGAATTAGCTGAATTAGCTTCAGGATATAATGTAGATACTGTCATATCCCCGATTCACGCTGCCGCACTGGCATCAGTAGTTGCCAATGATGGGATATTGAAAACACCGAAATTAATTTCAAAGCTTGTGGATGTTAAAAGCGGTGAAAATATCTGGCCAGAAGTCATTTCTGAAAAAAGGGCCATAACTATTGAAACCTCAAAAGAAATGCAAGAAATGATGGCAATGACCATTGATGGTGGAACTGCTAGAAAATCATTTAGAAGAATGAATAATGGCTACAGAGATGCACTAGAAATTGGGGGCAAAACCGGAAGTATTACTGGAGGTACGCCTTTTGGAAAACGTGATTGGTTTACAGCTTTTGCGGTGCCCAGAGAAAAGACAAAGGGTAAAGGAATTTCAATTAGTGTCATGAACGTTAATGTAAAGAGATGGCACGTAAAATCTTCTATGCTGGCCAAAAATATTATTGAATACTATTATAAAAATATTAATCCAGTCGCCCTAAATTCAATCAACAATGATTCCAAGAGAACGCCGAGCGAATCCCGTCAATTGAAAAGAAGAAGACATCATCGCAGAAAGAGACATGCATAGGTAATTTATGACAGAAGAAACTTTAGATAAGAAGCAAAAGCTGATTAAAGAAACCAAATCAATTTTACTTATTATTATTTCAGTCCTAACTTTTCGTTCAGTTTTTTTTGAACCATTTAGGATTCCTTCTGGTTCAATGATTCCAACATTGATGATTGGTGATTTTATTCTTGTTAATAAGTTTGCCTATGGTTTTAAAGTTCCATTCACCGATTTAGTTTTAGGAGACAAGAGCTTTGACCCGATTTATATCGCTGGCAAGAGTGATCCAAAGCGGGGTGATGTTGTTGTTTTTAAGTATCCCAAAGATCTTTCGGTTAATTATATAAAAAGAGTAATCGGTCTGCCGGGCGACACGCTCGAAATACGAAATAAAATTGTTTATATCAATGATAAGCCTATAGAGCCTAAAGAATTTGAAGGCAAGGAAATCAAGGATGATATGGATGAGAAGTTTAAGGGTTACAATTTAAAATTTTACAAAGTTAAAACAGGCGAACATGAACATGTTATCCAGCAAGATAATGATAATTATTTTAAAGTTGATTTCGAAAAAACTAAAATTCCTGAGGGGAAGTTTTTCGTAATGGGAGACAATCGCGACTTCTCTTACGACGCCCGCTATTGGGGATTTGTTTCTCATGAACAAATTAAAGGAAGAGCAATGTTTGTTTGGTTCTCATTCATTTTTCCATTTAGTGAAAATCCAATGAAATTTCGACCAGGCAGGATTGGGACGGTCATTAATTAGCCATTAATTAAAAAATATCTTAGTACATCCATCATTGCCCTCAATATTTTCCCAGCGAAGATCTCGGTATTCTTGTTTTAAAAAGCTCCGAAGCCAATTTTTTAGCACTCCATCTCCATGTCCATGGATAATCGTTACAAATGGAATTTCGCCAGAATAGACTTCATCAATTGCTTGTTCACAAGTTTTTTGAAATTCATTTAATCTCATTCCTCGGCAATCTATTTCAATATCGCCTTTGACAACCCTGTCCACGTTAATGCGAACTGATTTCTCTGCGGCACGTATACCTGAAGGCCAGCGCAAAGTACTTGGCGCTACCCAAACAGAGAGAGCGCCATGTTGAATTTGAATTTCTTTTTTTCTCGCGTTTATCTGAACAACTTTAACATTTTTTTTGGCAACAATCGAAAAGACGGTCATGTTGAGCGAAATGTCCTCAAATGAAATAAATTGCAGATGGGAGTATTTATCCTCAATGTCATTTGAGAGTTGTTTCGATTTTGATTCTTGATTCAAGCTTGATTGAAGCTGACCAGTTTGTCTTGCAAGAATTTTTTTATTGGAAATTTCACCTTTTTTGACTTGTTCTAAAATAACCTCAGCTTGATCAAACAGTGCTCTTATTTTTTTTGTATAATCATTTAAGACACGCTCTCTTTCGAGAAAAAGTATGCCTTCCATTGATGCTTTTTGGTTTTTTAATTCAATAGTTAGGAGTCTATTAAAAGAAAGCTGTTTGTCTAGATCAATTTTCTTTTGCGATAGTTCTTGTAAAAGAGATTCGTAAGTAACTTGCTTGTGATCGAGTAAGTTTTTAGCGTTATTACTTATTTGATTTAATAGTCCGAACTTCGCGGATAGATTTTCAAAAATTTTAAAAGCTAGAGAGCTTCCCGGTTCACCAAAAATGAGTTTGAAAGTTGGTCGATTTGTATCGAAATCATAGCCAACATGTGCTGAAACATAATCTTCGCGAGAATGCATAAATGTTTTTAAAACTTGATGGTGAGTGGAAATAATAATTTTTGATATTGAACGCTGATGAATTTCATCGATGAAAGAAATCGCCAACGCCGAAGCTTCTTCAGAAGAAGTTGAGTTGAAAATCTCGTCAATAATGATAAGGTTTCTAGATTTCAGATTTTGTAAAAGCTGTAGGTAATGCTTAGATTCAGAGGCAAAGGAACTCAAGCCTTCAGTAAGATTTTGATGATCGTGTGAAAAATAAAACAAGTCTTCGACTGGATATACCCTTGCTGAAGTAGCCGGTAAAAAAAGACCAAGGTGAAGAAATAAAACGGAAAGACAAATAGATTTTAAGGCAACTGTTTTCCCACCGGTATTTGGACCTGAAATGATCAAGCCCCGGTGGTTGATTTCAAGTTCTAAGTTGTTAGGTACCGGATTCGAAATTAGGGGGTGAAATAGACCATGAAATTCAAAAGAAAATTTATCAGAGATTACTGGTTTGGAAAGACCTAACTTCACTGTATAGGTTGCCTTAGTGTAAAGCCAATCAATTTCTTCAAACCAGCATGCCGTGAGAGATATTTCTTGAGCAAAGCGATGAGTGACTTTGCTTAACTCAATGGTTAATTTTAAGATTGTTGATTCAATTTCAGATAAAAGAAATATACGCCGATTACTTTTTTCTCTTACCTCAAAAGGTTCAACAAATAAAGTCATGCCAGATTGAGATCTTGCAATGATTGGTCCCAGCTCCGATTGATAGGAGTCAGATCGAACAGCTAAAACGTAGCGGTCATTGATAATATCGTAAGTATCCATTTGCAAGCGAGAAGCATAGAGTTCCGACTTAGATGCTTTTTGAACAGTAACTCGCAAGTCATGTTCTAGTCCCAAAACTTCCGCATAAAGTTTTTTAAGAAGTGGATGCTTTTCACAAGAAGCGTTTCCGCTAAAATCAACAAACTCTCTTAGTGGAGTTATAAATTCCTTTTTCAGTTTGGCAGAAGCCTCAAGGGATAAACCATAGTCTTTTTCAAAAAAAATAGCTTTAAAGAAAGAAAAACAATCATTAAAGGTTTCTAAAAGTTGGGCGAAAAAATTAAGTTCGTAGGTAGTAAAAAATTTGCCTTTGTGTAAATCTGGAATAAGCATAAAAAATGCAACTGAGTCTGGGAGTCGGCGGATTTTTGAATTAAACTCTACTATATAATCGTCATAATTTTTGATAAAGATTTCTAGGCGATCTAAGTCGCGTTGAAGTAAGTCGGGGGTTCTGGCTTGAGGAGGGCCCTTGATGAAGCTTTTGGTTTTTTCAAAGTGTGATAAACTGGCAATATCTTCAGTGATCTGAAACCAATCAAGAAGCTCGAGTGCTTCTAAGTTAGAATTGAGAAGATTTAAAGACATGATACAAACTCACCATCAATTACAAGTTATTTTTGAAGAATATAACAGTTTATTTTCAAAAAATGAATTTTATCCGATTCAAAAAGCATACTCAACGCCTCACTTTCTTGTTTTACAGATTCGGTTTCCAGGAAAAAGTGTCGCTCTTTATATTGGAAGAGGAAATCAATATCAAGGGATATTTTTGAGTGATAAGTTGCCCCCATCTTTTTTGCGAGTTCAAGATCGTTTACTGGATTATTTAAGAAAATATTTAGTAGGTGCCCGCATAAGCAGATTTATCTTAGATCCAGAAGCGATAAGCTTGTCCTTTAGATTCAAGAATGAACATAGTGATAATCTTTTTTTGTTTGGATATAAGGATCGTCAATTGTTTTTTGGTAAACAATCTAAAGACGAAATATATTTGAGTTGGAGTGGTGAAACTAAGCATCAAGGGGATTTGGAAGATTATGTGACTTCTTATGGGGCTGATCGAACCAACTCACAAGTTGACGACTTCACTTTGGAGAATTATCTAGACAAGGAAAGTAAGAAGATTAAAGGGGCTCCATTTCAAAAAAAGAAGATTAAGTTTTTGCAAAGAAAACTTAAAAATATATCAGATGACATTTTGCTGGTGAAATTCTGGAAGCAAATGCAGATCGACCTTGCTGAAGATAAAATAGATTTATCAACAAATGAAGTTGTTGTTTATGATCACGTATTTAAATTCTCAAAAAATGAAAGTATTTGGGAAAAAAAAGACATCATATATAAAAAAATTAAACGCCTTAAAAAAGCAGAAGAAATACTCAATTATCGATTGGGGGAAACAATTTTGGAATTATCAAAGGTTCAGGTTGGTGATTTTGAATTTGAGGTAACCAAAGAAAAAATTATCCAGCCACTTTGGATGAATAAATCTTTAAAAGCAAAAAACATAGATTCAAATATTCTCATAAAAAACTTTATGATTAGAAATATTTCTGGCGTCATTTCGCTTGATGCCACAAGCAATGATTGGATCCGTGCACAGGCGTCTAAGCAGCACTATTGGTTTCATATTGATAAATTTCCTGGCGCTCATTGTATTTTAAAGACCGATGATTTTGCTCAGTTGAGACAGGTCGATATTGAGGCACTTGCATCGATGCTTAGAGATTTTTCGAAGCTAGAAATCACCGATATTCCCGTTGTATATACTCAGGTAAAAAACCTTAAGGGTATTAAAGGTTCAAAGGGAGAGGTGATAATAAAAAAACAAAAGCACTTAAGGTGCGTATACAATAATTGGAAAGAAATAATTTCCATTCACTAGTCAGATTTGAAAGGAATCAAGGCTGAAGTTAGAATAAAGTGAATGAATAAAAGTGGAAAAATCAATGAAATACCTTTTAATTTTTACCCTCGCTATTTCTTCAAATCTTTTTGGTGCTGGCCTAGAAAAGATTGAAGAGATAGAACAATTTGAAATCAGAAGTTATGCTCCACAGAAAGTGGGGGTTACTGATCTTGTTTTTGAAGCTCGGATTGATAATTTGACAGAAATGCTAACAAAAAACCTGGCCGTTGGAAAATTAGTAGATGTTTCGTATAAAATTTACTGGGCATCTCCCTCACAATATAAAATCGAAGTTCAAGGTTTGCCAAAGGGGTTTGCCGAAGTTAAGCAGGATTTAATTTCATTAATTAGAGGGAAAATGGAGTTTGTTCTTCCAGAAAAATTTATGGAAAAATTTAAAGGCTATAGCCTTAAGGCAGAAAGTGTTTCTGAAGGAAAGTTAATTAGGGCGATTGATCCAACTTATACCATGGTAACTTCGGAAGTGGATATTTTGATGGATAAAAACGGTATTTTAAAGACTATAGAAACAAAGACGACAGGTCCTGCCGTTCGCTCTGAGTTTAGCTATTCGCCTAAGTCGTGGAGTAATAATAAGCTCGTGTTGGATAAAATTGTTCTAAGAACAATGCAGACTGGAGTAAAGCTTAGTACCATCAACGATGTAGAATATTTAAGTGTAAATGGTATAGGATTACCTTCAAAAATTACGGTAAGAAATATAAGTGAAGCCACCGTACCTGCGACAAAAAAAGAAAAAGAAAAAAAATTAAAAAAAGAAATTGGATCAGTTATTCGATTCAGCAAGTATGAAGTGAATACAGGTAAGGCGTTGCGATTTATTAATGAAGGCCAAAGAAAATAGGGAATGCTTTGCAAAAAACTTTGCACAAAATATTGCTCAGTTCTTTAATTTCTACGCTGCTAGTAACAGCACTTTCATGTCAAAAGCAGTCCTCTCCAGACATAGCTCGCGACGAGATTAGGGGCACCAGAGAGCTTCAAAGGCTGGAGGCGTGTTCAAAGGTTAATTTTAACAAGGGCGTTTTGCTTTATAAAAATATTTTATTGCTTTTTGTCTGCACTAAGTGGGACGAAAAATATCCAAGTATGTTCGCTTCAATAAATAAAATGAGTCAGGCGTCTTGGGATCAATTGATGACCCCGATTGATCAATCATTTATAGAAAATCAACAAAGAAGAAATCGCTTTTTTAAAAACATAAGAGAGCTTGATGCGAAAAATGGTTTAGATGATTTAAGTCGCGTTATTGTTGCCCTTAATGAATCGAATTTTTTCGATTCAATCAAAGCTATTTTTAAATGTGTTGAGAATCCAACTGATACTGCTTGCAATGAAAGAAAGGGACGCATTCCGAACAAAAAATCGCTTAAAAACATTTTTAAAATAGTAGATTTTAAAACCGAGACAGTTGATAACTTATCTAGAGTTATTAAGATTCTGGTGAAAAGCTTAGGAAGTAATCAAGAAGCTCTTCGCATTGAGATTAACAAATTGCGAGCATCGCCCCTATACGTGGTAACAAGATTACGTGTTGTAGATGCGCTTGCTGAAAAAATCAAGGAAGGCTTAAGTGACGAAGATCGACAATTTTTGAGCAAAATTCTTTTGACAGGTTCAGCCTTAAAAAAAGAGCCTTGGATCTATCAATGGATACATGATGCAAAAATGAATCGCGATAATTTTAGAGATCTTCTAGAGTACCCAGTTCTTGTTAACCCTCAGTTTGCCAATGAGTTTAGTGCAGTTAAAAAACTCTATGACGATGGCTTGGCGTGTTCAATCCGGAATGCCTCTAACCCCAATGAGCTTATTGATTTTGATTTGAAAAATCACCTCTTTAACTATCTCTCAACAATAAAAAACTCCAATCAAAAGGACTTTTTCGATTATTCTTCGGCCAACTTGGTGGGAATGAAAATGTCTACCGAAATATGCAGAGAGCTTGAATTAAATAAATACAACCTAAACCTCAATCAGGTTCTGGTCAACTTTATGCAATTCATGGCGGACAAAAGTCATTACGACCTTGCAAAATTCTTATTAAATCAAACCACCATAAGGGGAGACGCTGACAAAAGCTTTGCTGAAAATCTTTACTTGGCTGATTTTTTTGCAAATAAAATTTTTAATGCGGCCAATGAGTTCAATGCCAATATTACCAAATCTAGTAGAGACATATTTCCGATTACCTACGACATTTTAAAATCATTTCCTGTTGAACAGTACTTATCTATGGGCGAATTTATCCAGTCGGCCGGTGGAGCGGAAAATGAGGTTTTACTAAAAGGGGCTGCGGACTTCTGGATTTTTTTTAACTCGGAGGAGAAAAACTTTCTCTTTAATTTTATTGATCGCCACTTTGATAAAGATACAAACTATGTGCTACTTTTTGATTTTTATTCAAAATTTCTTGACGACCTCAACGAAGTTCAGCCTATCTTCAAAGAAGCCTGGATCTCTACACCAGTCAAAGAGGAGATGAGTTATTTGGCATTTGAAGATGTTATGTCAAAGCTCGCTGGCAAAGAGACATTAGAGGATTTTAAAAATTTTTTTTCGCGGGATCAGATTTTAAAAGTTCTTGAAATTATTTCCAATGGTCAAAGCATCAACAGTATTGCTAAAGAAGAAATTCAATATATAAATTCAGATTATTATATTTTAAAAACAAGAAGTGAGCCTTACAAATTTAAGGTAAGTTATAATCCCGCAGATGACATTGGTTATGATTCCCAAGCAATCATTGATTGCATTAAAACCTTTAATGCTCTAGATACCGGTCTCTACCAATTAATTCACAAATTTCCTTCGGCATGCAGCAAAGTAACAAATGAAAATATATCATTAAGATTGTTTGGTTGGTTAAATAGTGTTGATAACACATACTCTAAACATAGATCAAGCAATGCAATTGAGGATTCTTTGTTAGACGACAAGGGGATTTTAAGTCCATACATGCTTAATGGAACAATTGCACTTACAAAAACTTTAGATAATCTAATTGGTCCTTGGCGCTCATCTGTTCCGACTCACCAGGGTTTTAGTTATCTGTTAGATTCAACAAGTTATTACTTTAATCAAAGAAAAGGGCTTTCTGTTCTTGGTCAAAATTTAAGTTGGATTGATTCTTTCTTTGAAGTTGCACCAGATAGCAATGTTCAACATCGCAATTCCCTCGTGAAGATCATGACCAGGGAAGAAAATTTTTCTTACACTCAACAGGTGTTTATTCACCTAGGAAAAATTCTTTTAGACTATGGAGATTGGATTAAATCAGGTGAATACCAAAAAAGCCTAAATCGCTCTCTTGGTGCCTATGATCCTAAAAATGATTGCACTAGAGTTGTTAATCAAGTTGTCTCCCCCTACCCTTGTCCTTCAAAAGACATCGTTAAAACATTTGGCGGAGACATTTTAAATTATTTGCATAATGTTTGGGAGCCAGAGCAAGGCTCGCCAATTGCGATGTTGCTTAAGTCCGTCAAAGTAGGTGAGGGTCTCGATATTCCACTGAGAAGTAATAATTCGCAGAAATACCGAATTTCTCTGGCAGAAACTTTTAGGTATTTGTACGATACGAGTGACAAGTCTTATGTACTTAATCGACAAAAAATAAATTTTGTGAATGATAAAAATGAAACTTCTTTGGAAGAACTAACTACGCTTGAAAGGGTAGAGTCGGTCATAAGAGAGGTTCGATTTGGAAATAATTATCTCGGAGCTTCTTTTTTAAATGCAGTAGTACATGGTGATAATTACAATTCAGATGTCTCAAACAAAAAGAAACTTTTACAAAAATGTATAAAGTTGCCAGTTGTTCATTGTGGTCGATTAATGTCGAAGGATGATCTAAGAATGGCAAATAATTCACTTGAAGTTTTCGATGCACTTTCAGATGTTAACAATGCAAGAGGCCTTGAGCCAAAGTTTCAATTTGGAAATTACTTAAAAACCTTTGAGCAATCACTTGTTGCTTCATCATCATTGGAAGCTCAAAAAGTTAGATTAATACCTCTTGGAAACGAAACACTCAAAAAGCATAACGGAAAAATTCTAAGTGACTTAACCGTTATGTCGGCAATGAGCAATATGGCTAGAGTTATCAGAGACAGAATCGGAAGGAGTAGAAATGAGTTTGAGTCATTTATTGGAAATGAGGATTTCAAGCGGGTAGACCGCTCACTCCTATATGGCTTCAACCTTCCGCAAGCCGGAGCCGCGGCTGAAAAACTGATCAAAAAATTAAAATCTACACCAATGGGAGAGTCTCAAAACTTATTTGAACTAGGAGTCGATTGGATAGCGTCTTTGAATTATGAAGAAACCCGCTTAGTGGAAGATACTATTGCAAGAACTCTTTTAATCTCATCATACCTAGGCAGTCCGGAAAATGTTTTTGGAGTAAAGGGTCCTGAGTATAAAAGTATATCAAAATATTCCAATAACAATATGTTCCAATTATTCTTAGCAGCAGAAAGGATCATAGATTACTGGCCAATACTAAAGAAATATTTTCCAGGTGATGTTAAGCTTATTAATGTAATTAAGCCTATCAATCAATTTTTATTTTTTATTTCAAGTAAATTAAAAGTAAGCAGCGATCCACTTCAAAATAATACCTATCTAGCGTTGAATGATTTTTTTACAGTATTGCAAACGGTTATGTTTGATCAATTACCAAATTCGCAATTAGGATTAAGTGACAATGATTCTACCCAAGGTCTAAATTTGTTAATTGAAACTTTAAAAATTCCGAGGTTGGTATCAAGTGCTTATGACACCTCACGCTCAAATTACAATTTCATTAATACTTTCTATGAAACGGATGGACAATGGTTTTTAACAGCAGGCCAAAATATAACAAGAGTTGCACAGTCGTCTAAAGTTGACCTTTCGGCATTGAAGGACTACTTGGCATTTACCTCGAAAAATCTGGTCTGTTTTAGTGGTGAGGGAACATGTAAGAGTAACTATCACTATGATGAACCCGCTCAATTAATAAAATTTCTTGTTAAAAAAAGTGATACAGGCCAAACCCATCTGCAACTGCTCAATCAAAAAGTATTTTTAGAAAATGCTGATCAAATTTATCAAATGATTGATGAATTACTTCCGGCCATTATAATTAAGGAAAAAAAACCGTTAATTTTAATTAACTGATTTCTTTAATCGGGTTCACCTTATTTTACACAGTTGAAGAATGAAAAACTCCCTTTATACTAAAGATAAGACAAAAAATTACCTGGCCTGAGGCTATTTTGAAAATTGTAAAATTACTTTCTAAGTCATCTGTGAAAATTCTTCGTGGTGAAAAAGAACTTTCGATCAATGATGTTGAAGAGCTACCCAGGGGAACAATTCCAGGAGAATGGTTGTGTTTGGTTTTAAGTGATTATCAAAAAAAATATCTAGCATATGTGAATACTTTTGCAGAAATATTTTTTAAGATAAAAATTGTCAGAGAAATTGAATGGACAAAAGACATATCAGAAAATGAAAGTGTTGTTGCGCAAGAAATAATCATTTCGTTGCTTAATGCTGCAATAAAAAGACGAGAACTTTTTAAAGGTTATGAAAGTGGATGTCGCTTAATTTATGGTGGCAATGATTCATTGCCAGGACTAATTGTAGACAAATATCAAAAGTACATTTTGATTCAAATTAACACTGCTGGGATTGATCGCTTTCGTGATTTGATTAAAACTCAGATAGAGTCAAAGTTTAAGGATTATCGAGTATTATATTTTGATAATGTTGAATATCGGAAGGCCGAGGTGTTGCCTCTACATGAAAAAGAAGAATTCAATGATGATTTAGATATTTTAGAAAATGGGCTTTATTATAAAATTCCTAAAAATAATTTACAAAAGATTGGCTATTATTACGATCACCGCGAAAACAGAGAAAGGCTAAGAAATCTTCTGTTGAAGCTGAATCTAAAAATGGATAAGGGGTTAGACCTTTTTTCTTACGTTGGCAGTTGGGGGTTGCACTTGCTTTCAGCAGGAGTGGGCCATGTTGATTTTGTAGACCAGGCAAACATGGAAGATGTCGTTCTTGCCAACTTAAAGCACAACAACTTAGAAGGTCGTGGATCATTTTTTAGAAGTGATGTTTTTAAATTTTTAGATCAAAAAAAAGAATCAGACGAGTTTTATGATGTTATTGTCAGCGATCCACCTGCATTTACAAAGTCTGAAAAAAATAAAAATACTGCAATTGCTGGATATGAAAAATTACACTTAAAAGCAATGAGGCTTTTGAATGAACGAGCCATTTTTGTTGCAGCTTCTTGTACTCACTATGTTGATTTTTTTGAACTAGATAAAACAGTTCAAGATGCTGCAATTAAGAATAATCAAACATTACAATTTCTGGAAATGGGCAATCAAGGATTTGATCATCCAATGAAGAGTTTGAAAGATAAAAGCTTTTATATAAAATATATTGTTTATTACGTTTATAGGGGAAATCATGAGTAGCACTTCTGCACGAGAAAAAATTAATACAGTCTTAACTAATGCCAAAGAAACTATTTTTGGTCAGGACAATCTGCTTGATGCCATAATGGCGGCGCTGGTGTGTGAAGGGCATTTGCTCATTGAAGGGATGCCTGGTCTTGGTAAAACGCTATCTGTTTCAACCATAAGTAAATTATGTGATCTTTCATTTAAAAGAATCCAGTTTACGCCTGACCTTTTGCCGTCTGATTTAATAGGAACGATGATTTATAGTCAGAAGGAAGAAGCTTTTAATACCAAATTCGGTCCAATTTTTACTCAACTGTTACTCGCTGATGAAATCAACCGAGCACCGGCAAAAGTTCAAGCGGCTTTATTAGAGGCAATGGCAGAAAAACAAGTGACGATTGGTGATGATTCTCATCGATTGTCTTCTCCTTTTGTAGTACTGGCTACTCAGAACCCAATCGAGCAAGAGGGAACTTATCAACTGCCTGAAGCGCAGCTTGATCGATTTATGATGAAAGTAAATGTAGATTATCCAAGCTTTAAAGCTGAAAAAAATATTTTAGAATTAAAAAGAACTTCGAGCCCGAAAATTTCTTCAGTTTTATCGACTGATGATTTGTTTGAAGCTCAAGAATTTGTAGACGCTATTTACGTTGATGAAAAGATTAAAGACTTGATCGTGAAAATTGTACAAGCAACCCGACCTGGTTCAGATTACTTTAAAAAAGACTATCAGGGAATAATAACCGCAGGAGCTTCTCCACGTGCTGTCATATGGCTTTTTAGAATATCTAAGTTTATGGCATTTATGGATGGCAAGGATTTCGTGAGTCCTGATCATATTTTAAAAATTGTCCCCAGTGTTCTGGGTCATAGGTTAATTCTTTCATACGAAGCTGCAATTGATAATTTTAGATCTACAGATGTTGCCTTGAAAATTGCAAAATCTATGGTGTGATGAGTTTTCATAATGAATATTACTGAAGTTAGAAAAGTAGTCGGCCGAATAAAGTCCAATCTCTTTAAGAATGCAAATTCGCATTCCGTGGGGATGCTTAAAACAAATTTCAAGGGCGCAGGGCTGCAGTTTAAAGAGCATCAGGTTTATACTTTTGGAGACGACATACGCTTCATTGATTGGAAGCTTTTAGCAAAAACTAGCAATCCGTATGTCAAAACATTTAATGAAGAAAGAAATTTAGAAATAGTGGTGGTAATTGATGCTTCTGCTACCATGCTCACAGGCTATAATGGCGTTTCAAAACTTCAAGCAGCGATAGAGATTTGTTGCTTATTGTACTTGCTGGCTAAAGATACCAATGACTTTGTACATGCCTTAATTGTTAGCGATGAAATTATTCATGTGCCTAAAAAGTCAGGTGAAGAAGGAATCAGTCATTTTATATCCATGCTAGAGGAGCGCAATGTACTCAATGAGAGCGGGCTGGTTAACCTCGAAAGATCTGTTGGTGCCGATGTGGACAAAGGTCAGAAATATATTTCGATAATGAAGCATCTTAACCGAAAAAGAGAAATTGTATTGTTGTCGGACTTCAATGACTTTATTGATGCAGATGTTTTGAAAAAAATTCTTTTTCGCTCAAATGTTCATTGCTTCCAAATGCTTTCGCCGCTTGATGAAGCTAAAACGTTGCCCTATTCTCTTTTTGCCTCAGCTAAACCAATGGGTAGTGGCAGCCTTGGAAAATATGATCTCAGTGGAAAAAGAGATCTTAATGCAGAGTTTGGAAAAAAGTTAAAAAAACTTAGGGTGCAAGAGAAATATCTTGAGAACTTTATTAAGGAGCTGAGATGAATTGGCTCAAATTTTTCGTTACAGTTTTATTGATTGCTTGTTTCTCTCCACTTCGCGCTGAGGAATTGAAGGCGAAATTTACATTTCAAAATGAAGCAACCACCTTTAAAGAAGGAGATTTGACCGAGGCCGTGATAAAGGTTTGGCCAATTGAAAATCCAGATTTAAATGAATTTAAAAAAATGCAGGGAGAGTCTTTTTTAAACAAATTAGTTTTGCTTCATATTCAATCAGTTGAATTGTCGGCCAATAACTCTGAGGTCGTGGAGGTTAAGGGGCTGTTTGTATTTAAGAATAAATTAGATCATTCTCTCAGTCAATTAAGTTACAAGGGGCAAATGATTTCAATTGTGCCCGTTGACTTAAAACTAGAACCAATAAAAGAAACCCCTAAAGATTTTTTTGTCATGAGCCAGTCACTTGGTTTAAAAAACAATCTTTTTCCAATCATGTTGGGATTGTTTTTGGTACTGTTAGCAATTTTAGTCATCAAAAGAAAAGCGCTGTCGTTAATAATTAAAAAATATAAGACCAACAAGGAAGAGGAACAAAAAAAGAAATTTGCTGAACTTTTTCAGTCGGCCTGTGAGCGCTACGATTTTGAACGAGTCTATGCCACAAGGAAGGAATGGATGCTGCTTCTTAAAGAAGCGCCTCAGAAGTTTAGCGAGTTCTTTAGAGTTATGGAGTTGCATCAATATAAAAGGAAATGGGGAAATGAAGAGTTGATAGAAGTTCAAAATTGCTTTGAAATTATCCGCGGGAGTTTTAAGTGAGTTTTGAATTTCAACATTTACCATATGCCATTTTTGGATTACTTGGATTAATCTTTTGGATCATAAGTTTTTTCTATTTTTTTAGAAAACCACAACTTCACTTGCCAAATAAATATAAGAAAAAGGGTTTTCCTTTTTTGCGCTCATTGCTTTTTATCTTGGGTGTTACTGCTTGGCTATATATTGCTTTTGCTTTAGCCGGACCTAGACGCCCGATGGGGATGGATAAAAATACCATAGACATTAATGATATTTATATTGTTTTAGATCTTTCACGTTCTATGATGGCGGAAGACTTGAGACCAAATCGCTTTGAAGCAGCAAAGCAAAAGATAAAAGAGTTCGTAGCCCTTTTTCCTAAAGATCGCATTGGCATTATTATTTTTGCAGAAAAAGTTTTTACCTTATTGCCGCTTTCAACTGATTTAGAATTGATCAATAAAATGGTCGATCAGATAAAAATCGGGCCTCTTGGAGATGGGACAAATATTGGAGATGCCCTAGTTTTAGGAGTTGGTCGATTATTGCAATCTCAGGCAAAAAGCAAAGTGCTTTTGTTGCTAACGGATGGTGTAAGTAACGTTGGAACAATGACACCATTACAAGCTGCCGAAATGGCTGCGGCTAATAAAGTTAAGATTTATACAGTCGGAATCGGTGGTGACAAAGATGCTCGAATTCCGGTTGGACAAAATATGTTTGGAGTTCAGCGCTATCAGATGATTCCAGGTGGAAGCGTTGATGCCAAGGGATTAAAGGAGATCGCCGAACTTACAAAGGGAAAAGCCTACATGGCAAACAATAATAAAGCTCTTGAAAATGTTTTAGATGAAATCAACAAGCTAGAGCGCACTCAAGTTGAACACTCAGGAAGAATTATTTATCAAGAACTTTATTTTAAATATCTTTTGATCGGTGTATCGCTTTTGATTGGTGTTGAGTTAGCTCGTCGAATTGTTTTAAAGGAGGGACCGTGACCTTTATAAATTCGCACATGGTGATTTATGCACTTTTGGCAATTTTCACGATTGCCATTATTCTCAATAGATTGAACTCACGTTTTTTTAAATGGGTTCGCGCCTATTGGTTCTTTGAAAGAACCTGGATCAATCGTTTGTCATCATTTTTGTATCTAGCTAGTCTTTTTTTACTGATGCTTTCTTTGTTAGATTTACGTGGTCCTGAAAAAAAAATGAAAGCGAATCTTCCCGATCAACAAACCATTATTGTTCTTGATAGTTCTGCCAGCATGCTTTCAGAAGATGTGAGACCCAATCGTTTTGTTAAATCTCTTCAGCTTGCTCGGCATTTCGTTAAGAGTGCTCCAGGGCATCAAATATCCGTTGTGTTGTTTTCTGATATTCAAAAACGGCTTATTCCTTTTACTGACGATATCGATTTGATTGATTCTCGTTTGGCAGCATTAGAAAAAACCAATTCAGTAGCTGGTGGCTCCAATATTTCACAGGCGATTGAAGAGTCCATTCAGTACTTTGATTCGGGATCAGAAAATGACAAAGGTAAAACTGGTAATCTTTTAGTCTTTACTGATGCAGAAGAAAGTGAAGGTGAGTTAAGTTTTAATCTTCCTCACAATATCAATTTGGCAGTCGTCGGTGTAGGAACGGCAAAAGGGGCGAATATTCCTCTGCGTTGGGAGGATGGAAGTTTTCGAGGTTATAAGACTTTTAAGGGGGAGCCAGTAACCACCAAGCTAGATGAAGAATACATACGCAAGATGGGTAAAAGGGCAAAAAATTTTAAGTACTGGATTGCCAATTCTTATTCTTTGCCGACTGAAGAAATTATGAATTTCTTTCGTTCGCTTTACAACCAAAAGGTCAGCAGTGGCGATGTGAGAGTCCGTCCAGTTTATTCCCATCTTATACTCATTCCGGCGTTAATAGCCTACTGTTTATCTGTGCTCTTGGGGCGATGGCCTATGTTTAAATCATCAAAAAATATTTTTATGCTTATTTTTTGCTTGGTTTCCTTTCCGGCATTAGTTTCAGCACAGGAGAAGCCGCCTGAGGAAAAACCGTTGAGTGCAGAATTAAAAAAAGATTTGGAAATTGTAAGGTCTGGTAATGCAGATCGGCGCTATGTATTGAAGGTTGCTGAAAAAATGCTCATTGAAAAAAAAGATGATCAAGCTGAAAAACTGTATTCAGAATATGCTAAAACTAATGACGATGAAGAAATACGTTTTAATCACGCCACCTCACTTTTAAAGCTTAAGCGTCAGAGTGAAGCACTTCCATTAATTCAAGACTTGCTCAAAAACTCTAAAAATGAAGAATTGAAAGACAAAATGAGAGGAAATTTAATTTTGAGCTTGAATCAGCAAAGTGAAAACAAGAATGATCAAAAGCAAAACGACAAACAAAAGCAGGATCAAAAAGAAGAGCCAAAAGACAAAGATAAAGACAAAGAAAAAGAAAAGAATAAAACTCAAGAACAATCTAAAAATCAAAAACCCGGCCAAGATAAAAAAGAGAATGGAAAAAATGGCAAGGCAGAGCAGCAAAAAGAAAACAACACTGCAAATAAAAAACCCGATGATCAATCAAAAGATAAAGATAAAGATAAAGATAAAGACAAGGGTAAAAATAAACCTCAATCCGAAAAAAATGAAGACCAAGACAAAGGCCCGAGCACTTTAGAAGAAAAAGAAAAAGATATTGAGCAAAAAAGGAAGATGGTCAAAACGCCGGCAATGATTAAGCAATTGCTCAATGATGACCGAGACCTGCAAAAGAAAATGATGGACACCTCAACAAACGAACGCGGTGAAGACAAACCCAAGAGAGACTGGTAAATGAATACGTTTAGATTTTTTTTAATGACCACTTTATTTTTAATATTTAATACTCCTTTGTTGGCCCAAGATATTGGTGTAGAAGTTACTCCTCCCGAGCCACTGGTTAACGAAAGCTTTTTTTTAACTTTTAGAGTTCGAACTTCTGGAAGTGTTGATCCTTATATTTCATTCACACCTAGTGGCGCAACTGTTCAGGGTAAAACAGAGCAAGGGGTATCAATTTCCACTACGGTTATTAATGGAAAATTTACCACAAATCGTGAACAAAATTATGTATACGAGTTAATTGCAGAACGTGCCGGCCAGATTAGTATAAGAAATATTAAAGTTGAAATTGGCGGTAAGACTAGCACCCTCAAGGACATCACCGTAAATGTTTTATCTCAGCCAAGAAGAATTCCAGATGCTTTTATGGAGGCTCAAGCTTCTAAAACTAGAGTTTATTTGGGTGAAGGAATTGATGTTAATTACTACCTCTACTTCAAAACGTCTATAGCCGCTAACGATGTTAAAGAATTTCCTAAGTTAAATAAATTTATTAAGAGATTTCATCATATCAATTCACCTGTCGAAACGGTTCAGTACAAAGGACAAGTTTTAAAAAGAATATTGGCGTATTCGGCACGACTTTATCCTGAAAAAGTTGGTGCTGCAGTATTGGATCCCATGACGATCTCAGTGCAAATTGTTGAGAGTGATTACTCTAACCCGTTTGGTGGCTTTGGACTCGGATCCCAACGCTATAAAAATAAAGATCTGTCTTCACCTCGAATTGAAGTCGAGGTCCTTCCTCTTCCAACTGATAGTGTTCCTGCTGGGTTTACCGGACTGGTGGGAGAGCATGAATTTTCACTAAGCGTACCCAAATCCAAATACCTAGTTAATGAACCGATTGAATTAAAATTAGAAGTAAAAGGAAAAGGAGCGTTGGAGAATTTGGAAGCGCCGTCGATTTACGCAGACAATAACCTAGAGCAGTTTGATACAAAGTCAGAAGTTACAGAGCTTGGAAATCAAAATGCAAAAAAAGTTTTTGAATATACACTTCTAGCTCGAGGCCCAATTAATTTAAAGCAACGGGAATTGCCGCTCGCTTATTTTGATCCGAGCTCCGGGCGCTATATAGAAAAGAAAATTCAAATACCTGGCTTGGAAGTAAGTGGGATTGCTTCCTCTAGTGGAGCTAGTCCACAAGCGGGAATTCAAAAAGCTAACACTAAAGAAGCTACCACTGATTCAGTAACGGATAATTTTTTAAATAAATTATTTGCCCCGACTGCTTCAAATACAGGCAAAGAATCTGTAAAAAATGTATTAGGTTTAGTTGGACCTGATTTGAAGTTTGAAGGAAGCTGGACTCAGCATTGGCCAGATATCCTCAATGCTGTTTTGGTGGCGATCATTCTGATATACGCCGGAGGATGGTATTATAGTGCGCATTATGATTTAGCACTATCAAATGGAGCAGTGGCAGAGATCAAGAAAGAAATTAGCAAAATTAAATCTAATGGTTTTAATTATTCCGATCTCTATAAAGTGCTAACGGCACTAGATAAAAATAGCCGGATGTCTGGAGGAGGAGTTTCTATTGATCAAGTTGTTGATGAAAGTAACATGAGTAGCGAGGCCAAGTCTTATTTTAAAAATGCGCTTATGGTTTGCGAAGAAAAGACTTTTGGGATAATAAAGCAAGAAAGAAAATTAGTTTTTGAGCCAAAATATTTTAAAGAGATTTTAAAAAACATATGAAAGTCATAAAAGAAATTGCGGAACTGGCCCAAACTTACCACGAAACCAATGTTCAGATAACGATTGGCAATTTTGATGGTGTACACAATGGCCACCGGGAATTTTTGGCGCGAATCCACGATGATTGCCAGAAAACAAAATCCAAGTTTGTCGTTATTACCTTCATTCCGCACCCCGTGCAAATTTTAAAGGCGCACTCCGGTTTTTTACTAAACACCTTTAGTGAGAGGCGAGAGCTTCTAAGTGCCTGTGGTGTTGATTATTTGCTAGAAGTTGATTTCACAAGAGATTTTAGTACTTTGTCTCCTGAGAGTTTTTTAGAAAAATTTGTATTTAGTTTTCAGGGAATCGATAAAATTTATCTTGGGCATGACTTTGTTTTTGGTGCCAATAAGTCAGGAAATTATTCCACAGCAAAAATGGCATGCGAAACTAAGAATATATTTTTAGTTCTTCAAGAGGAATTTCGACTGGATAATCAGGCCATTTCTTCTAGTGTCGTTCGTGCCAGTGTACAGGCCGGAGAAATGGACAAGGCCCGCTCTTTGCTAGGCAGACCTTATTTTATTTCTGGCAGAGTCATCAAAGGGCAGGGGAGAGGAAGGCAAATTGGCTTTCCAACTGCTAATTTAGGCTATGATAAAGAATTGATGGTTCCCGAAAAAGGTGTTTACGTAACCCAGACTAGCTTTAAGGATTTGATTTATAATTCCGTCACGAACATTGGAATAAACCCAACCTTTAATATGGGAAATGACATTAATGTGGAAACGCATCTTTTAGATTTTAGCCGCGATATATATGGTGAAGAAGTTCGCGTGTCTTTTATCAAAAAACTTCGTTCGGAGAAAAAGTTTTCCAGCGTTAATGATTTGATTGCTCAAATTGGAAATGATGTCGAAAGTGCCAGAAAATATTTTGCAAACCTATAAGCTCGCTCTGTTGGGAAAAAACATACAGCAATCTAGATCACCAGAGATCTATCGAAAATATTTTCCGACTAATTTAATTTATGACCTGCTTGATTTTGAAAATGAAGAGTTTATTGATCGACCGGGAGCACTTCTTGCCAAATACCAAGGTCTAAGCATTACGAGTCCCTATAAAAAAGTATTTTTGAACGATGTTTTTTTGAGTGAAAATGCAAAAAAATGCCAGGCGATAAATTGTCTTGTGAGTAAGTCAGATGGTATATGGGGAGAAAATACTGATTACTTAGCGATTAAAGATATATTATCAAAATTTCTTCAGAAAAATGGAAAGCTTAACGTTATTGTTTTAGGTGATGGTGCAATGTCTTTTGTTACTCAGATCGTGCTCAAGGAATTGCAAATACATTTTAGAGTTTTTTCCAGAAAAGAGACTCCTGACCTTCTAAAACTAGATCTCCAGGATATTTTCAAAAGCCAATTCTCCAGTCTCGGTCAAAAATTGGTCATAAATACTTGTGCGCGAGAGTTTATTTTTAATGGAAAGATAGATCGTCTGACTATTTTTTGGGATTACAATTACTACCCTCAAGGCCAACATAATCCCCATCAGCAATTGGGACAAAGCTATTGTGACGGAATGGAGATGCTCGAGCTTCAGGCCCGATATGCCCTAGCATTTTGGTTTCCTAATAAAATTTTTAAATAATTAAAATTGTTAAAGCTCGATTCCTTATTCTCCGATAAGTTGTTAAAATAACAATATCGCATAAAGGGCAACAAATATAACTTATGTTCAGAAAAGAATTTGCTGATGTTATTACTAAAACAGGTATGGTTCCAATTAAGGATCTTCGGCCTCTTGTTATTGATAAAGATCCAGGAGTAATTTCTGAATTAGGGTTACTTCAATTTAAATTTTTTGATGATGTCCGATTCGCAAAACAAATCGCTGAGTCTTACAATCTTACTTATATAGATCTTTCTAAAGCTAAAATTCCAGAGAGAATTTTTAAGATTATTAAAAAAAGTGACATCATTAAGCACAGGGTAATTCCTATCCAGAAAAATGCTAAAGCTGTAAGCATTGCAGTCTTTGATCCATCATTGATTAAAGAGCAGGCATTGCTTACAACTGTGTTTCAGTATCCAGTTGAATTTATCCTTACAAATCTTTCTTCTTGGAGAGATATTTTTGCAAGAGTTCCTGAAAGTATCGAGGATGTACTCGATACGGTTAGAGAAATTAAGGGAGATTCAAAAAAAGACGACAATATAGCCGAAGAAGACATCGGAGATGATGTCATTCGGTATGTTAACCGAATTCTGGCAGAAGCTTTTGTTCAGAAGTGTTCAGATATCCACATTGAACCATATGAAAATAATTTTCGGATACGCTATAGACAAGATGGAAGCTTGGTTGAAGCTGCAAAGCCCCCGCGATCTTTAATGTTGCCAATAATCTCAAGAGTAAAAATCCTTGCCCAGCTAGATATTTCTGAAAGAAGAAAACCGCAAGATGGTCGTATTAAATTAGAAATTGCCGGCAAGCCTATCGATTATCGGGTCTCATCCTTGCCAACTTTGTTTGGGGAAAAAATTGTTTTACGACTTCTCGACTCAACCAACCTACAGCTTGATATGACAAAGCTTGGTTTTGAAGAAAAGCAGATCGTAGTATTTAAAGAAGGGATTCATCGTCCTTATGGGATGTGTCTGGTTACTGGTCCAACTGGTTCTGGAAAAACGACAACTTTGTATTCGGCATTAGCCGAACTCAACACTATCGATTCAAATATTTCAACTGCAGAAGATCCCGTTGAATTTAACCTTGAAGGTATTAACCAGGTTAACGTAAAAAAAGATATTGGATTAACTTTTGCAGCTGCACTTAAATCTTTTCTTCGACAAGATCCTGACATTATCATGGTTGGAGAGATTCGTGACGGTGAGGTTGGTGAAATTGCGATTGAAGCAGCTTTGACTGGTCACTTGGTTTTATCCACGCTACACACCAACGATGCCCCAAGCACGATAACTCGTTTGGTGAACATGGGGATCGAGCCTTTTCTCGTTGCAGCGGCTTTAAACGTAGTAGTGGCGCAGAGACTCTGTCGAAAAATTTGTCTAGATTGCAAAGATGTGGATACTGCAACAACTCAAGAGGTTTTGGTTGCATGCGGAATTTCTCCAGCCTCGGCAGCGAAATTAACAATATATAAAGGTAAGGGCTGCGGAACTTGCAGCGGGACGGGATACAAAGGTCGTGTTGCCATTTATGAAGTATTAGAAGTAACTCCAATGATTAAAGAAATTCTTCTGCGCCATGGCTCGGCCGATGAAATAAAACGTCAAGCGATCAAAGATGGAATGAAAACGCTGAGAATGGCAGCTTTAACTAAAGTAGCACAGGGATTAACCACTGTAGATGAAGCAGTTTCAAACTCTGCTTCGGATAAATTTTAGGTGATATTATGAGTGACGACAAATCAAACTCTAGCGCATCTACTAGGCTAACCCAAACAGGGACGGCGCAAAATGTTGGTAATGATAATTTAAAAATCCAACAATTATTTAAGTTGATGGTCGATAGCAATGCCTCAGATTTACACATTACTTCTGGAACATCTCCAGGATTAAGAGTTCACGGCGAAATTATTAAAGTTAAAACGACACCGCTTACAGGAGAAGATACCAAGAGATTGGTTTACCAAATTCTTTCCGAAGAACAAAAAAATGAATTTGAAAAAAAATTAGAATTAGATTTTTCATTTGGTATTAAGGGGCTTGCCCGCTTTCGTGCCAATGTTTTTAATTCTAAAGGAGCCGTTGCGGCGGTATTTCGAATTATTCCGACGATCATACCTGATTTTAAGGCACTCAATCTACCAAACGTTTTATTAAAAATGACTGACGTTACCAATGGTTTGATTCTGGTTACTGGACCCACTGGTTCGGGAAAGTCGACGACCTTGGCTTCGTTGGTTGATTATCTCAATCAGCATGAGTCCGGTCATATCATTACACTAGAGGATCCCGTCGAGTTTGTTCACACTCATAAATCTTGCCTTGTGAATCAACGTGAGATTGGAACAGATTCTTTGACTTTTCATAGCGCATTGAAAAGTTTGTTGCGCCAAGATCCAGACATCGTGTTAGTTGGAGAGTTGCGAGATATGGAGACAATTGAAGCAGCGTTGACGATTGCAGAAACGGGGCACTTAGTTTTTGGAACGCTACACACTAACTCATGCGTACAAACAATAAATCGAGTTATCAACGTTTTTCCAGCACATCAGCAGATTCAGGTTCGAACCTTGCTCTCGTTTGTTTTGCAGGGAATTGTGTCTCAGCAGCTCATTGCCAAGACCTATGAGAAAGGTCGAGTCGCTGCGATGGAAATTTTACTTCCGACTGCAGGTATTCGCAATTTGATCAGAGAGGATAAGCTTCATCAGGTTTACTCTCAAATGCAAATTGGGCAGGATAAAACAGGAATGATCACGATGAATCAAGCATTAAAAAAGCACGTGGATGCTGGGGCCATTAGTGCTGAAGTCGCCATGGGATATTCCAACTCGCCTGAAGAATTAGCTAACCAGTTAGGGCTTAATAATATGACTAAGGACAAAAAATAGATGGGTGTCTTTAAGTACGAAGCGGTCGACAATAATGGTAAAAAAATTACCGGCCAAATCGATGCGGCTTCAGAAAAAGACGTTCGTAAGATTCTTCGCACCCAGGGTATTCGCACCAAAAAAATTGAAGCACCATCTCTTCTTGAGTTTGATCTTGGGATGTGGATGGTTGACAGAGGTTTTGCCAGCGCTATAGGACCACAGGACTTGATGATGTTTACCAAGCAATTGGCAATTATGATCAGTGCAGGTGTCCCAATATTGGCTTCTTTGGAAATTCTTCATCGCTCTACCAAAAATGTAGCCTTAAAAGTTGCGGTAAAAAAAATTGCAGGTGATGTCGGTGAGGGAAAGACTATTGCTGAAGCCATGTCGGCTCAGCGAGGATTTGATAATCTTTATTGTAATTTGGTTAAGGCCGGGGAAGCCGGAGGTATTCTTGATCAAATTTTAAAAAAACTTTCAACTCACATGGAGAAGCAGCAAAAAACCAAGGCCCAAATTAAATCTGCCATGATGTACCCGGGAATCGTTGTGTCGGTTGGAGTATTGGTAATTTGGGGGATGATGGTTTTCGTTGTTCCGCAATTTGTGGGTATGTTGAAAGAGTCTGGAAAAGAAATGCCCTGGATTACCCAGATGGTTATCGATTTATCGGAGTTTTTTGGTAAGTATACACCCGTCATGATTCCAAGTGCCATTGTGGGCACGATCTCGTTTTTCTCATATATAAAGACTCCCACCGGGAAATTATTTTGGGATAATTTAAGTATGCGCTTTCCCATTTTCGGGATGATTATCATCAAAGGAAACCTGAGTTCATTTTCTAATACCCTTGCCACCTTACTAGGTGCCGGAGTGTCATTGATTGATGCCCTTGAAATCTGTATTGATACTTTAGATAATACGGTTATTGCTAATGACATTAGAGAAGTGAAGAAAAAGGTTATGGAAGGAAAGACACTAACTGAGCCTTTAGCTAAAATTGAGTACTTTCCAGAGTTGGTAACTCAGATGATTCGAGTCGGGGAGCAAACCGGGCAGATTGATCAAATGCTTATGCGAGTGGCGGAAGTGTTTGAAGATGAGGTCGATTCACTGGTAACGGGAATGACCAAAATGATTGAACCTATTATCATTGTCGTCCTAGGTGGGATCATAGCGACCATATTAGTTGCCATGTATCTGCCAATGTTTATGTCGGCAGGCTAGCTAAGTAGGCAAAAAAATAATAGTAGCCACTTTTTTAGTATTTAGTGTTAAGCTAATCTTAAGAAACTTAAAAAATTCAAAAGATATTCCCTACCGATATCTTAATTATTTGTAGTGGGAGACATTTTGGATTTTCAAAATACCAATTCTTAATATTGGTATAAACAGGAGTAGGGTTATGAAAAAGTCTCTTCAATGGGACGAGCGAGGGTTTACGCTCGTTGAGTTGATGGTCGTTGTTGCGATCATTGGTATCTTGACCGCAATTGCGGTTCCGAATTTCAAAAAGTATCAGGCCAAATCGAAACAATCAGAGGCAAAAATCGTTCTTGCCGCTATTTATTCGGTTGAAGTTTCGGCCCAGGCGGATTACGACTCCTTCGGTACATGCCTTGGTGATATGGGTTACGATACTCCTCCGCGTGGTTACTACGGAGCTGGATTTCAAAGTGCTTTCGCCATCCCAGCGACACGGTTAGCGACTTGTACATCTACTAGTTATGTTGTTCCGACTGCTCACTTGAAAGCATCTTCTTCTGCGAGCTTGCCAGTCAACACAGATTTAACTAGTACAACGCCAACTTCTTCGACTTTTATCGCAGGTGCTTCAGGGAACATTTCATCGGGTATTTCTACCTTTGACAAATGGACCATCACTGAAACTAAAGCGATGACGAATTCAACTGTTGGTTACTAATTTCTTTGAGATAGAGTTAGAATTAAACTTATAATTTTTAATGCCCCTGATGCTAATGGTATCAGGGGCATTTGTGACTTTAAGCGATGAGAATAAACTCATGAGATTCAAGCTTAGTATAATCGTCATTTGCAAAAAATGGGCTTCCACCCAGGAGGTCGTGAATGATATTTTAAAACTTGAAGATCCGGAAATAGAGTTCGAGTTAGTGGTGGGAGAAGGTGATAATCCATCAGAGCAACGCAATACTTTGGCCAAAAGAGCAAAAGGCGATTGGCTTTTATTTCTAGATGACGATTCAAAACCAAGTACTGATCTACTAAAAAATTATAATTCAATACTTTCCACTAAAGAAGTTGATGTTGTAGGGGGGCCTTCAATCTTAGAATATTCTTCTGATACCATGGGACAATTGACTTCCATTTTCTTTAGTTCATGGGTGGGAATTGGTCCTTTTCAAAGTCGCTATAACTCCATTGGAAAGATAAGAAATACCAATGAGAAGGAATTGATATTGTGCAACCTACTCATAAGAAAAGATTATTTTTTGAAGCAAGGTGGATTTAATCAAAATATTTATCCAAATGAAGAAAATGAATTTATAAAAAGATCACTTGATCATCGAAAAATATTTTATCACCCGCATGCAATAGTGATTCGTCCTCCTAGAAAAAACTATCTAGATTTTATAGAGCAGCTTTTCAGTTACGGAAAAGGTCGCTCCAAAACGATTTATCTAAGACCAGCAACATCAGATTTATTTTTTCTCATTCCTTTGATATTTACTTTTTATGTGGTGCTATTGCCAATAATATTAGTGACCAATCCTACTTTTGGAGTCATCCCCCTTATCTTCTATACGTTAACAATTGCCACAAGCGTGATCTTTAATGATAAAAATAAAAAAAATGTCTACATCATTAAGGCGCCATTATTTTTTTTAATAGGCCATCTTGCTTATGGAACTGGATTGATTTTTGGAGTATGGAATTATTTTGTTCTAAAGAAATCAATCAAGAAAAATGGGCTTACTTTTTTTCAGTGCTATTACCCCAAAAAATTAGATTAATGAATTTTCTTGCCCTTTGGTCGATAAGGGGACCATACTTTTAAAGCTAAAAATCCCCGAGAAGTGTAAACATACGGGTTTCCTTCAAGGTCTAACCTCTGGCAATTTAATTTTTTGCGGTTAAGGCAATCTAGATCTAATTCGGCCTTGATGGCATAGCGATGTTCAAAAATTTTTTTTCCAACAAAGGTGCTAAGGTCAAATTTTTTTTGCATTTCATTGAGCATATTAAAAGCATCGAGCAAGTTTCCCTTGGCCGCTTCCATGCGGGCGATCACTCCGGAAATTAAAGGATCAAAGGGAGCTAACTTTACTAACTTCTTATAGAGAGGATAAGCGGTTTTAGGATCCCCCACTTCAAAGTAAAAGTGGAACCCAGCACTTTTTAAAAGATTAAAATCTTCGGGAAAAAATCCCAAACCCTTCCTAAAAATGTAACTTGCACCTGGAAGATCATCCTTAACGATTGAAAGATACGGTCCTCCAAATGCATAGTTCTCATAAAAAAGTGGGTCAATCGTGCCAATAGCATTAAAACGCAAAAACATCCAGGAGTTTAGATCTTTGCTGCTATAGTGATCAATATCGCTTTCGAGAATAGTTGAAATCCAAAGAGTTGAAGATAAAAAACGTTTGAGTCCTAAATTAAATCTTAAAATTAATTTTTCATTAAAGTTGATGGAGCTGTTTTGCTTTGAGATAAAAAAATAAGGGCGATCTCTTTTTGTACCAAAAAAATTAGCTAAGCCTAAGACAAAAAAAGCCAACAGCAAAATCTTGGAATTTTCAAAAACTTTACCAATTTTCATAATTGGATATATTATATCATTATGATTGAATTCGTTAATATAACAAAAAAATTTAAATTTCATTTTTGGGAAAAAGAGTTTCTAGCACTCGATAACGTATCTTTTAAAATAGACCAAGGTGACTTAGTTGGCTTTCTTGGAGCCAATGGTGCCGGAAAAACAACTCTTATAAAAATTTTAATGGATTTTTCTCGTCAGGATTCCGGAGAAGTGGTTTTCTCGCCTGCGTTAGGTAAAAACATTGAAGAGATTAAATCTTCCATTGGCTACCTTCCAGAGAGAGCTTATCTCTATCCCTATTTAACAGGTCGAGAGTTTTTAAATTACGTTGGTGAAATAACTTCGATAGCTCAAAAAGATAGAAGAGAGCTCATTGAATTTTGGTCGCAAAAATTGCAAATCGACTCCGCCCTTGATCGTCGCATTCATGGCTACTCAAAAGGAATGCAACAACGACTGGGATTTATCAGTGCGCTCATGCATAAGCCAAGTTTTATTTTGTTAGACGAACCACTCTCTGGACTTGATCCCATTGGACGAAAAGAATTTAAAAGCATTCTAAGAGAACTTAACAATCAAGGAACAACTATTTTTTTCAGTAGTCACGTTGTCTCGGATGTTGAAGAGATTTGTAACAAAGTTGTTTTCATTGAAAAAGGAAAACTTATCTATCAAGGAAGTATAGACGAGCTGATTTTGCAAAACACAGATGACTTATATAGAATAAAATATTTTGAGCAAGAAAAGTTCAACATTATTCATGTTCACGAAAATGATAAAAATAGAACCTTGAGCGAATTATTGATGAAAAAAGCTAATATAATTGAAATTGAAAAAGAAAAGCCCACTCTTGAAGAAATTATTTATAAAATAAAAAAATGAAACAAACTTTAATCGTTGCTAAATATACTTTCATTGAAGTTTACCGTAGCAAGGTCATGACAAGCATTTTTTTCTTGGCTTTAGCGGTCTTAGTCATGACTTATATTGCTTCTGAATTTGCTTATGGAGCACCGGCAAAAGTCGCTTTGGATTTTGGTCTTGGCATTACCACTATTTCAAACTTAGCCATGGCAATCTTTATAGGATCAACTCTGTTAAATAAGGAAATTGAACAGCGCACACTTTACATGATTTTATCCAGATCCATTTCTCGTTCATCATTTTTAATAGGTAAAATTCTGGGCTTATCAGTGGTACTTTTAACCAATACTTTGGTTTTAAACCTAGTCTCAGTTGGTGTATATGTTCTTTTAGGCGGAGTTATTTCTAAACTTATATTTTGGGCCGCTTATTTTTCTTTGATAGAGGCTTTTATTGTCTTACTTTTTGCTGTCTTTTTTTCTCTATTAACCAACACATCATTAGCGGTTATTTACTCTATCGGAATTTTTACTGTAGGGCACTCAATCAATGAAACCTCTAAGATATTTTTTGCTAAAAGTAATCCCTTATTCCATAGTATATTGAATGTTTGTTTTTTCATGCTACCAAATTTTTACAAGCTAAATTTGAAAGATTTTGTCATTTATCAACAAAACATTTCTTGGGATTATTTGTTAAACATCCAAATCTATGCCATCTTATATATAGTGTTTATGTTGCTGGTCATCTCACAGGTCTTTAAAGCAAAAAATTTGGATTAAGTTTGGAAAATATACTTCAAGTCTTTTCGGGAATTTTTGGATTACTGATCGGGAGCTTTTTAAATGCTCTCATTTATCGTCTTCCAAGAGAAATTAATATTGCTTACCCAGGCTCCGCCTGTCCCCAATGCAATCACCTAATTAAATGGTATGAAAATATTCCTCTGTTTAGTTTTATTTTCCTTCGAGGGAAGTGCTCTGCTTGTCACTCCAAAATTTCATGGCAATATCCGCTCATAGAATTTTTTACTGCCTTATTTGCATTTGTGATCTCTCCACATAATTTAGGTGTGAATGAACTGTTTAATTATTTTTTTTACTTTGGTGTTTTTTGTGCTTTTCTTGTGCATTTTATAATTGATGTAAAACATCAGGTTCTGCCTGACTCAATAAATATTTATCTGGGTTTGCTTTTTTTCATGGTCGCTCTTTTTACCAGGCCTTGGTCTCACTGGCTCATAGGGGCATCTTTTGGATTTGGATTTCCACTTTTGGTGAGTTGGATTTTTTACCAAATTCGCGGCCAAATTGGTCTAGGTGGTGGAGATATTAAACTTTATGGTGTCTTGGGAATTTATCTTGGTCCTATGGGAATTATGCAGAACATATTTTTGAGTTGCTTTCTAGGAGCAATCGTTGGATTGATATTAATGTTGGCAAAGATCATTAAGAGGGACAATCCAATACCATTTGGGCCCTTTATTCTCATCGTAGCCAGCGTTCAAATCTTTTTCGAGCAGTGGTTTAATCAACTTCTGCGATATATTGCTTGATCACAATCTTTTATTAAATGTATAATTTTATAAAGTGTAACTAAGACAAGGTGAATATTTGAGCTCCAAAGGAATGATTGATTCCATTAAAGAAACGATTAACGATGCCTTGTACTTCGGTCCAAAAGGTATAGTTGGAATTGATATAGGACTTAGTGCTGTAAAGATGGCAGAAGTCGTTAAAGAAGCAGATGGTAGCTACAAGGTCATGAATTACATCACAGTTGAACTTCCAGAAGGAACTGTAATCGAAGATGAAATTCAAAAAGAAGACGAGTTACTTGAAGCTCTTCAGCGCGGTTTAAAAGAACTGCGTACCAGTAGCCGGTTTGCCTGTGTCGGTCTTTCAGGTCCCAATACCGTCCTCAAAAGGCTTCAACTTGCAGGAGGATCTGATGAAGAAATTGAAGATCAGGTTGTGTGGGAAGCTGAGCAATACTTACCGTTTCCAATCGATGAAGGAAATGTTTCCTTTAGTATCATCGGTGAAAACCAGGGTGGTGGGGTTGACGTCATCATAGGTGCTGCTAAAAAATCTGTTGTAAATATTTTTAAAGAACTAGTTGAAAGGGCATCTTTCAAAGTTAAAATTATGGACCACACTGCTGCGGCCATGATTAATGTCGTTGAGATTTCACTTGGAGATGTGGTTAAGGGCAGAGGAAAAACCTGGATCATTATGGATTTCGGTGCTCAAAAAACCAATTTTGTTATTTATAAAAACGGAGTTATCGTTTTTTTTAAAGAAATTAATATCGGTGGCTTAACCATTACTGAAGAAATTCAACGTCAGATGGGGGTGAGTTACAATGAGGCTGAGAGTTTAAAAATTCAGGGGGATGGCAATGGAAATATACCTGAAGAAATTGTGGAAATTATCAGACAGGTTTTAGATTCTTTTTTTGCTGAACTAAAAAAGACTATAGATTTCTGGGTCAGCTCTACATCGGAAGAAACCTTTGATGGTTGCATTTTAACTGGCGGAGGAGTGCAAATTGCTGGGTTTGTCGAATCCGTTCAAGATTTAATCGAAACTGAAGTTATCGTTCTCAATCCTTTCGAGGGATTTACTTATAATAGTAGTAAAATTTCAGATGACATGCTTCAAGACATTGCTTCTCGGGGAGCTGTTGCCATCGGTTTAGCGATGAGGAGTATCGCTAAATGATTGAGTTAAACCTCCTCGAGAAAAAGCAGCCGCTTCGCCTCCCGAATGTTTTAGGAGTTGATCTCAATGAACTCAATTACAAGGCGCTAGTTTTTGCCATTGTTTTTTACTATGTCCCAGAGATTTTTGTCCGCAACAGCTACGATGATAAATTTAAAGTAGAAGATGATATTCTCGTTGGCCTAAGGGCAGATAATGCCAAGATTATTAAAGAAATTGGTAAAAACACAGATGTAAAGGCTCAGCTAAAAGCTTACAATGAACAAGTAAATAAACTAAAAGCTCGTTCCGTTCAAGTTGATGAAATCTTAAAAATTCAAACCAACCCCAAAAAAGTTTTAGAAAAAATTGCCAGAAGCATTCCAGAAGATCTTTGGTTTGAAGAGTTAAAAATTACTGTTGAAAAAGACGTTTTTATAAGCGGTGGAGCATACTCTTCAAGAAGTATTGGTGAGTTTATTACATTGATTAATGATTCACCTTTTTTTGGCAGTTCAATTACTCCAGTTAAGCAAGAAAACAAGCAGTCAGATTTTGATGGTGTCCTAACCAGCTACGAAATATTTTCGCTGAAGGGTAAAATAAAAAACTATGACATGAGAGCTAGATAACCAATGGAAAAATTATTAAAAAATATACATTGGTTCATAATTGCATATGCTCTTTTTAATATTGGTACGTTTGTTTATGAAGCTGAAGATAGAATGAAGGGCATCGCTGAGCAACAAGAGGTTCAGCGAAAGACATTAGAAAAATCTCGCACAACCAAAAAAGAAATTTCCAATTTTATGCGAGAAATTGACGATGCCAAAGGTGCAATTGAAAGAGTTGCTCGGGAAATTGAAAAAACCCAACAGCTACTTCCAAGCGAGGTCTCTGATACTGAAAATATCGGTTTATTGAGAGGATTTGCTGAGGATCTCAATATTAAAGAAGTAAGCATCATGCCTGAGCGCGATGATAATCGTGGCTTTTACATTGCCAGAAGATATAAGTTTCGGGCAAAAGCAACTTACTTACAGTTTTTAATTTTATTTGAAAAGATTGCTGAAAATAAACGTATCTTAAACGTGTCAGAACTTTTTTTTAAAAAGCTCGACCAACCACAAAGAAGTAAGTTTCAGTTAATAGATGGTGAATTTACCACAGAAGCATATCGCTATAATGCTGAATTCAAGGAAGAACGCGGGATTGATATGATTGAGAAAGGATTTAAAGAAGGAACTCCTAAACCAGAAGCTAAAAAGCCAAAGAAGGGCTCAAAACCAACCAAGGGTGAGGGAGATGTATAAGGTATGATCATTAAAATGATACTTTTTCTCTTTGCAACGTCGTTGATGCCACTTTGTGCACAAGATTCCAACGAAACCTATAATCTGTTTAGAAGTAAAACATATGTTAAAAACCCACTTGAACTAAGAGATCCTTTCAAACGAAGGATCAATAAAAAAAAGGGCTCCAATATTCAGCGAGGAAAAGTTCCAGGTGTCTACACGAATTTTACTGAAAATATAGAAAATAAATCAGTTGAATCAATCAGAATCGTTGGAATTCTTATCGGCAATGATCGAAGAGCTCTCGCCAAAATTGCTTCGGATAAAGGTGGTCTTGAGAGCGAGATTTATTATCTGAAAGAAGGAATGAGAGTAGGCACCAATGGAGCAGAAGTAAAAGCCATTTTACCTGGCGGAGTAGTTCTCGTAGAAAAAATTCGAAACGTCTATGATCAAGATGAATACCTCGAAACAGTCATTCCTGTTTCAGGAGAGTGATCTACTCAAACATTATTTCATAAAAAAAAAAACAAATTTTTTAAATAGTGATATAATCCTAATTAAGTCTATCTAGTAAGAGACGAAACATGATGACTTAGGGATGAGTTACATGAAAAAAGGATTTTTTCTTAGTGTTTTTTGTTGTACTGCTATTTTTGCAATGAATGCAAACTCAGCGGAATTGAAGGCCATAAACTTTACTCAAAAAGGTGAAGTGAGTGAACTTGAATTTCTTCTTGATACAAATGAAGTTCAGGCAAGTAAGTTCCAGGTTAAAGAAGACAAGCAAATCATTGTCGATTTACCAGATGTAACGGCTTCAGAAAGAGTCATGCGTGCTTTTGATACTTCTGAATTTTCAGGTGGAGTCGTTTTTGTTAATGCCTATAAAAAGCCCAAAAGTGATAAAGATTTACGAGTCGCAATCCAGCTCCGAGATAATGTTCGCTCAGTCTTAGTCAGAAAGCCCAACAAGGTCATTTTACAAATAGAAAACCGCTATGGTGTTTTTTCTCAGAAAAAAGCTGAAGACGGTCAATCCTATAAAGACAAAGTCGCAGACATTCCAGTTGCTCAAGCCGCAAAACTCAATATTCCTAAATCAGATGCAGTGGAAGACCTTTTAGAAAATATAACCTTATCTGGAAGAAAAAAATATATTGGTAAAAAAATTACCATGAACCTAAAAAGTGTTAAGCCTGTAGAAATTTTAAAGATGTTGGCCGAAACTTCTGGCTTTAACATTATAGTAAGTGAAGAAGTGAAAAAAATGGAACCCATTTCTTTAAGCTTAATCGATATACCATGGGATCAAGCACTTGATACCGTTTTGGAAATGAATAAACTCGTCGCTAAAAAAAATGGAATGATTTTATTGGTGACTTCGCTTGAGTCTGCTACAGCTGAAAAAATTCTTGAGAAAAAAGCAAAAGAAGCAGTGGCAGAGCAAGAGCCACTGGTGACTAAGATTTTTCCTATCAGCTATGCTGTCTTGGATGACATTGTAACCATTCTTACTGAATACTCTTCAGAGGGTACAATTGCAGGTGGAGCTAGTAGTCCACAAATCCCATCAGGCCCTGGAATTGGCCTTGGCGGATTTGGTGGTCCAGGGGGCGGCGGTAGTGGCGGTCAAGCGGCAATGGCTGCAGCGAGTGCCAATGCTTCTAAGAAAAGAGGGAAAATAAGTAAAGATAAAAGAACCAATTCAATTATTGTTAAAGACACAGCAGACGTAATTGAAAGGATGAAAAAAATTGTTGAACTACTTGATACTCAGACGCCTCAAGTTCTTATTGAGTCAAAAATAGTAGAAGTTTCTGAGCGCTATAGTAAAGAAATTGGTCTGGATGAAGGTTTTAGTTTTGGCTATGATCCATTTGCAGCTGCTGGTGGAAATAGTGGATCTTTTTCTTTTAGCTCAGCGCCAGATTCAACTAAATCATTGTTTGGATTAACTATAAATAAATTTAGCCATCTTACTAATTTAGACTTTAAATTAAAATTAATGGAAAGTGAATCTAAGGGTAAGATAATTTCGAGTCCAAAAGTTATTACCAAAAATAATGTTGCCGCTAATATTAATCAAGACGAAAACACCTACTATCTTGAATCAACTACGGTTGCAGGTGCACAGGGAAATCAAACAACTCAGAGCTGGAAGCCGCAAACTTCTAAGTTGGAATTAACCGTGACTCCTCTGGTGACTAATGAAGGCTCAATTTCGATGGAAGTACTTGTGAAGAAAGATTCATTAAACCCAGGGGCACAACCAGGGGCTCCACAAGATGAAGTAAAGCGCCAGGTTAAAACAGAAGTACTCGTTGATAACGGTTCAACCGTCGTCATCGGTGGGATTTACTCATATCAACAAACTGAAAATCATTCAGGAATACCATTTTTAAAAGATATTCCCTTGGTTGGATGGTTGTTTAGAACTAAATACAATCCGGCGACAACAAAAAAAGAACTTATTATCTTTCTTACTCCAAGAATCATTAACCAAGAAGAAGCAGGATTGGTTGATCGAGGTTGAGCTTAATGAGTAAGGATAAAATTCAATTATTATCTCCACTTTTTTTAAAGTATCAGTCAGATTTTGAGAAAAATCCTCGATCGAGAGTCTTTGCACCTTTGGCAGAAACTTATCGAAAGTTAGGTATGACTGATAAAGCCATGGAAATTCTTTCTCAAGGAATTAGGTATAATCCATCATATATTATGGGATATTTGGGATTAGCTTTTTGTTATTTTGACCTTAAGCAATTTCATTTAACTTACACGACTCTTCGTCCATTAGTTGAAGAAAACAGAGACAATTTAAGATTGCAAAAACTTTTTGCTGACTGCTGTATCGAGTTGGAAAAAAAAGATGAAGCGCTTGAGACACTAAAATACCTTCTCTTCATCAACCCAAAAGATAAAATTGTTGCTGATCTTGTTGTCAGTTTAGAAAAAGAAATTGAAGAGCGCTATCGTCCGCATCACAAACCAATCTATATTCCAGAAAACGATTTATCAGCAGAAAAAAACCAGTATAACAAAGACGAAGTTTTTGATGTAGATAAGTTAGAAGATATTCAACCAAAGGCAGATTTTGATGACTGGATGACTGTCAACTTGAATAACAAAAAAGATTCGATTTCCTCGGGAGCAATTGAAAAATCAGAAGAACTCCAAGATAAAAAGCAAAATTATGACCATTGGAATGTAAAAAAAATTGAAGAAACACTTGAGACAATAGAGCGAATTAAAGATAGCGAAGATAAAAGAACATTTAAAGTTGAACTGCTATACGAAGAGTCTGAAGTCAAAACCGAAGCAGATTTATTGGAAGAAGAAGAAATTCAAGACAAGGTCGAAAAAGAAGCTGTTGAGCTACCTTTAGTAACTCATACTCTTGTGGATTTATATTGCGGTCAAGGTCATATTGAAAAAGCCTTAGAGGTTTTAGAAAAAATACTACTACTCAATCCAACAGATCAAAAGACTATCCAAAAGATTAGTGAAATAAAAGCTCTTGTTCAACCAGTAGAAGAAATCCAAAAAATCAAGCCTCTGCCAAGTACCCAGAGCGTATTTGATATTAGAAAGATGGTTGCAGCAGAGGAAGTTGAAAATGTAAGTGAAGAGGAAGGGCGTAGACAATTAATGAATTTAATTGATCAAAATATCGCCAAAATCGTTATTGAAAATGAAGTTGAAAATAAGTTTGGGAACACAAAGCAAAAAACTGATAAACTAACAAATTTTCTCAAAAAAATTCAGAAAAGAGCTCTGGAATATCAAGGTCGCGTCTGATATTTTGATTTTATGAATTTAGTAAAAAAAATAATGATCATTAATGGCCCAAATCTTAATATGCTCGGCACCCGAGAGCCTGATGTCTATGGTTCTTTGACTCTTGATCAAATCATTGAGCACACTGAAAAATTGATCGACTCTTCACTTTGCCAATGCACTTGGTACCAGTCAAATGTTGAGGGCGAGATTGTTGGTCGCATCCAACAACTGATATCGCAAGATTTCAGTGCTTTAGTCATTAATCCTGGAGCTTATTCCCATACAAGCGTAGCCATTTTAGATGCACTTTTACTGTTGAAGATTCCGGTCGTCGAGGTGCACTTAAGCAATACTTATAAGCGCGAGGACTTCCGACAGATAAAAATAACAGCACGGGCTTCATCCATTTTGATGGAAGGATTGGGGAAAAATGCTTATTTGATGGCCATTCAGTCCCAGCTTTTGTAAATAAATAGAAAATTATTCAACGAGGAATTGTTATGATTGAAACAAGTGACATGAAAAAAGGTCTAAAAATTGAATTAGAAGGTAAGCCTTATGTGATTTTAAAATCAGATTTCACTAACCCTGGAAAGGGTTCTGCTTTTGTAACAGCAAGAATTAAAAATCTTGAAACTGGTCAAGTTATCGAAAGAACCTTTAAGTCTGGAGTTTCTACAAACGCAACAGTGCCAGATTTAGAAGAAAAAGAAGTGGAATATATGTATGCAGATCCTGAAGGATTTAATTTCATGGATCAAGCTAATTTTGAAACAATTCACCTTACTACTGAGCAAGTAGGTGAAGATAAATACTATCTTCAAGAGGGAGCTAAATTAACAGTACTCTACTATAAGAGCAGACCTATCAATATTGAACTTCCGAACTTTGTAGTTCTTAAGGTTACTGAAACCGATCCTGGTCTTAAGGGTGATACCGCCGCTGGAGCTATGAAAAAAGCTGTGATGGAAACAGGTCTTCAAGTTAGAGTTCCTTTATTCATCAAGGAAGGCGAAGTGCTAAAAATTGACACTCGCAATGGTGAATACATGGAAAGAGTAAACAAGTAATTCTCTCGGTTAAAATCTAACTTCACTTAAAATGCAAAAAGGGGGGGCATATTTCGCCCCTCAATCTTCTGACTAAATTCAGTTAAAATAAAAATAATCTCAACAACTTAAGTTAGGTGGTGGAGCAATTATTGTGAGTTCGCAAAATGTAAAAATACAGCTTTCTGAATTTGAAAAATCTTTGAATTTTTCTGAATCCAATGCTGATTTAGAAATCATCATTAGGCAATTTGAATCTATCGATGAAAAAAATCGCGATAAATATGCCATACACTTATATCAAAAGATGTGGGTTATCGCTTTGCAGGCCGGAAAGATAAGTTTAGCGAATAACTATGCAAAAAAATCAATAAATTACTTAGTCGAACACAAAAGAATTCCTGCCATAAAAATATTATTAAATGAATTAAAAGAAAAAGGGTTACTAAAATCTCAATTAAAAGAATATTTATCAATCTTAGAAATATTAGAAGGAAGAAATAAAAACTTAACTAAAAATGATTTGAATCGCATTGATCTATTGTGTGATCATCCTGAGCACTGGAAACAACATTCACTTTTTTTAAAACAATATCTTTTGCTGGAAGAAGTTTGGAGTTATGACCAGTGGAAGCTTTGTTATGAGTATTTGCTAAGAAATCATTTTGATAAAGAGATAGTTGTTTCACTTTATGAAAAAGCACTCGAGTCAAACAACGAGCACCACCTTAAAAAATTTAAAATCTATCTTGATAAAAACAAATTGGTAACAAGTCCAAGTGCCGTTCAAAAAGAGACAGTTGAAAAAATACAAAAAACTAAATTTAACATTGATTATGATCAAATAGCTTTTGACTTGTTGTCAGGAAAAAATGAACCAAGTGAAGATGAACAATTAAGGGTGATAAATTCATTAAAGTTTATATCTGAAGAAGATTTAAAGTCTAAAGGAACGGAAATGCTTGTTGCCTTTGAATTACTTGGTATGGAAAAAGTTGTGTTTAGTCTTTGTGAAAAATTAATTGCAATGACGAGTGATGTGAAAATAAAAGCAGGTATTTATTTTGTTTGGGCCCAAGCGCTCTTAAATAATGAAGAATATTATAAAGTTATGGATTTAATAGATGATGTGATTCAAAAAGAACCTCTGGTGAATGATGAATTGATTGCGATAATGTATCTTAAGGCCGAAGCTTACATAAAAGTAAAAAACATTAAAGCGGCAAAGAATATATTTTTAGAGATTAAAAAACAAAACCCTAACTATCGAATGGTTGCGGAAAGGCTAAAGTCAATTGAACAAAGTTAATAAAATACTCGTAGTATTTTTTATCTTCAGTTTCCTGACAATGTATGGCGGGTGGCGTTTTATACACTCGCAGAATTTTTCCGAAAAAGCATCACTAAAAGTTTCTGAAATTTTGACAAAAAAAGCCGGAGCCAAGCTAAGCTTTGATGGGGTTGATTTTAATTTTTTTCCGCCGGCCACAATTTTTAAAAATGTAAAAGTGACAAAAAATGACCCGACGGCTTTTGAGTTAAAACTAGAAGCAAAAGAAGTTAAGGTATCATTCACTTATTCAAGCTTCATTTCGAGTGATTTAGAAATTGACGAACTTTCATTGAAAGATGGTGCTGTGAATGTTCAAATTGCGAAAATCGATACCCCAGAAATTAAATGGGGAGAACTAAATACTATTGAAGTTTTTAAAAAATATAGCCTTTTGCTCCAAGAGCTCCCTATACATTTAAATATAGCAAACGTAGAAAATATGAAGTTAAGCATTGATCACTCAATTGCTTTTGTTAAAATGCTTTCAATCGCTCCTCATAAAAAAGAATTAAAACTAAAGACACAGCTCTTAGATATAAAAATAAATAACCAGCAAAACAAAGCAACTTCGATTGAGTTTGAATCAGTAAATACTCTGTTTACGATGAACAAATCAAAATTTAAATTTGATAATCTGGAAATTATGAATAAGGATGGCTCGCTAGTTGCCAAGGCGCTTTTTTTTAATAAAGCCAAAAAGCTTGAAACTTTTAGTGAAGTTAATTTTAAATTTAATGCCAAAAATGTTATTGAAAACTATCTACAAAATCTAAAGTCTTTTTCCAGTATACAGGGGCTGGCCAATGGGCGCATGAAAGTTACTGGTTCTGTTATAGATCCAGCAATAGTTTTAGATGTAAATTTCTCAAAATTTAACAGCCCTTGGGTGCAAATGGCATCTGTAAAAATAAATCTTAAAAATAAAAAAAATGTCATTTTTCTTGAGCAGCTTTTAGCGCAAAATGGCGAAGAGGAATACAGTTTATTAAAAGCATATCCAGTTTATGATCTCAATAAAAAGATATTTATTAAGGGCAAGATATCACTTTATCTGAAAAATGCATTCACAAATAATTTTCTTTATTCAATCAAAGAAAGCATGAGCGGTTTAAAATCCTACTTCACAGGAAAAGTAGATGTCTCTTGGAATGGTGATAATGTCACCTTTGATATTGCCGAACGATCTCAATTGAAAGACTTTCGACTAATGTCTTCAACTTCCAAAACTCCAATTTTGAAAAACAATATGATTTTTTTGGAAAATACGTCATTGATTCTTCATGAGAATCTTAACCTGTCGATTAAATCCAAAATTTTATTTAACAATACAGTTTTGAACACTGTTGGGGAAATTACCTCCAAAGATATAAATATTTCAATAAAAGATTCAAAGCTCGACATGAAAGCATTTGGTCCCATTTCAGGAGTTAGTATAACGGGCTCAGGCCCTACATCTGCTGAAATTCATGGGCCAATAGAAGATGTCAAGTTTGACTTCATTGTCGACTGGAACAATTTTAGTGTGGTTGATTTGAATTTTGGCCATGTGAAATCATTGTTTACTTTTTCACTTAAAGATCTAGATATTAACATTGATCATTTGATTGGAAAGTTTAACCAGTCAAATTTTGTTGCTAGTGGTGTATTGGGTTTCGGTGACGAATCCAATATGAATTTAAAATTAGATTTTGCAAATACAAATTTTACAGATGCACAGAAAATGTACGCTTTAGTTTTTAAAAACATAAAGCTTCCCTTTGCCCCAGAACTTAATTTCTCAACAACTTATTTAATTCAAGGCGGATATGGTATTGATGAATTAAATATCAAAGGAAAGGTCAAGGGGTCTGAATTGAAAATCCTCGGGGAAGAAGCAGAAAAGCTTAGCCTGAATTTTGATTTAAAAAACAGTGTGCTAAACTTTAAAGACATCAAAATAAATAAATCTCGAGGTGAGATTAATTCATCAGTAAGTATAAATCTTGCAAATAATTACACTGAACTTGAAGGGAGTCTTAGTGGATTGCGCTTGCGAGATTTTAATTTCTACAAAAAAACAAACCTTCAGTACGATGGAGATCTAGTAATTGATTTTGATGGAAATGGAACAAAGAATAATTTTTCTTCGAGATTCAAGCTTAAATTAAATAATACATTTATTGATAGCATACCGGCTTCTCCTTCAAGTGCATTGATCTATTTGAACAATCAAGACGTTGTTGTCAATGCCAGTTTACTTTCCGGGAAAATTCGACTTGATTCAAATATAAACCTGCAAACCAATCAAGTTTCTCTTAAGTCAAAAGTAGAATCGAGTGACCTAAGAGAATTGTTGGGAATCATTGCCGGCCACAATATTTCTGAAAAAACTATTTCAGGTAAAGTTCGAGCTAATTTTAATGCACTTTTTAATTTATCCACTTTCGTTGTTAATAATTTCTCGTTGGAATTGCCTGTGTTTAATCTTAAAAAAAACGATGTCAATCTCAAGGTCGATCCTATCCATAACTCAGTATCAATCATAGACGGATTAGTGAAGAGTTGGGATTTAAGATTTAAAGATGGGGTGAACTTTTTCGCAAGTAAGGCCAGCAATGGGCCTGGAGGAAGTATTGTATATGATCAAGTTTTTTCAGTTAAGTCGAGTATGATGGAATTTTTAACTTCACAAATCGAAAAGGCTACTGGAGAAATAAAGGGAGTTGTACAGTTTGTCGTAGATAAAAAGTTGGCTTTTACCAAGTTTGATATAAATGCCCAAAAAAATTCATTCAAAATCAGAAGCTTACAAGGTGTTGTTTCCAGTGTTGATTTTAATTTTGTTAAAAAGGAAAATATTTTTGAACTGACAAACTTGGCCGCAAAGTATGGCGAGGGAGATGTGAGCGCAAAGGGGACATTTTATTTCGATGATTTATTTCCACAAGTTAATTTGGAATATAAAATAGATAGATCAAATATTCCACTTTTTAAGCGCTCCAGCCTTTTGGTTAGTAGCACTGGAACAATTTCCGGTACAGATCTTCCTTATAAGCTCACGGGGAAGCTTAGTATTCTTCATGGTGAAATTCTAGATGATCCAAATGAATTTACCAAAGAATCCAAAGTCAGCTTAGATAATTTTAAAAAATATTTACCTGAAAAAAACGCGCTGGAGAATCGGGGGTTTTTAAATCTGCTTGTCAATTTTGAATCTATTAATCCCGTTTCAATTAAGAATAACCTAAGCGAGGTTTACGTAAAAGGAAATGGGTTGGTTGTTGGCGATGTTTTATCGCCAGAAATTAATGCAAGGATCGAAATTCTGCCGACAGTTAGTAAGTTTAAGTTCAAGGGGCATGATTTCTCACTTAATCAAGGCTACGTTGAAATACGAGATAGAGGCAAAAGCAGAAGTTCAGATTTAAAATTTTTAGGGCTTTCTAAGATTAATGATTACGATGTGAAACTAGATATTTCTGGTTCGATTGAAAAAATGAATATTAATCTTTCATCAGAACCCGCTTTGACCCAAGAAGATTTAGTTTCACTTCTAACTCTTGGAGTCACTTCAGATATTTCTAAAAACTTAGAAGCCAGTGAGCGAAAATCAGTCACAACTCTAGGGATAGGGGCCCTTTTGTTTGAGCAATTGAAAATTAATGAAGATTTAAATTCTACACTTGGATTGAAGTTAAGTGTACTTCCTGAGTTTAAAGAAGATGAATCTTCTTTAATTCAAGGAAAATCTGCGGTAAGTGAAGGTAGCTCGAGTAAGTTAAAATCAGCAACGAAGATAAAAATCAATAAACAAATTACTCAAGCGGTAGACGTCTCAGTTTCTAGTACCGTTGGAGGCTCTATAGAACAGACTCAAGAAATGAATATAAATTACAATATCAATAAAAAGTTTTCAATTGAAGGAGTTTACGAAGTAAAACCTTCTGAAGATGAAAATACCAACACTCCAAATTCAATTGGTGCAGACATAAAATATAGGTGGTCATTTTAATGAAATGGATTCTCACCTCATTTTTAATCTCAGTTCTGACCTTATCTGCTAGAGGGGAGGTTGTACCTGCTAAAAACGCCATCCTGAAAAGTGTTGAATGGAAAGCCCGTCCATTTATTAAAGCTCGTTTCGATGTTTATTTCAAAGACTTAAAAGGGAAATCTTTAGATCCATTGGGTTTAAAAATAAAAATCGACCAGATTTCTAAGGAGCTTTTTAATTATGGCTATTTTGCACTTTCAATTAAAAGTGAATTGGTTGGAACTGAAACCGAAGTTGTTGTTCGAGTTACGGTAGATACAAAGGAGCGTTTTAATTTTCAATTTTCTGGTAATAAGATTTTTTCGCATCAAGAATTACGTTTAAAACTTTTGGAAAAAATTAAAAATGATTTTGGAAAAATTGACAGAGTCGGACTTGGGAATTTAATAAAAGATGAATATGAAAATGCCGGTTTTTATAATACAAAAATTTCTAGTTATCAAAACGAAGGCAGGGATCAATCCGGGGAGACTGTAAAAAGCTTTTTTTTCCAAGTCGTGGAGGGGGAGAAGTTAAAAGTTTCCAATGTGATTTTTCGAGGCAATCAGCTTTTTACTTCTTCTCAGCTTAACTCAATTTATAAAACCAATGCTTCTTCCCTGGCGGCAGCTGGTTTTTATGATAAAAATTTTCTAGAAAACTTTTCTGACATTTTAAAAAAAGAGTATTTAGCAAAGGGATTTGTCTTTGTAGATATTTCAAAGCCCAGAGTTGTAACTAGTGAGGAAGATGATTCTTTGGTTATTGAATTTGGTATTGCAGAAAAACAGCAAGTTTTTGTAAGAGATATTCAATTTAAAAAAATTGGTGCAGATTTTCAAAATGATTTAAAGCTTATTTTGAAGAATAAAATTGGTCAACCTCTAGATGTAACTGAGTTAGAAAGTGATTTAAAGAAGATCATTGTTTATTTCCAGGCCAGGGGATATTATTTCACGACTATCTCAAACCTCAATGGAGAGAGTCTTTTAAGCTATGATAAAAGTTTTAATTTTGTTGATATTAGTCCGGAAGTTGTGCTTGATCGACAAATTTGTTTCAACGAACTCATCGTAAATGGCAATGTTAAAACTAAATCTGATGTCATTTTTCGAGAGATCGAGCTAGCTCGTGGAGAATTAGTTACACCGCTTAAGCTAGAGGCTATCAGGCAAAGACTTGCGAGTTTGGGGTTGTTCTCCTCTCTTCGATTATCTCCCTATATGGTTTACGAAGGCGAAGGCGGAACTTGTGCTAAAACCAATTTAGTTATTCAAGTAAAGGAAAAAGATTTTGGCTTGGGAGAAATTGCTCCTGGATATCGAACAGATTTAGGAGCAAAGTTATCGACAGGAATCAGTTACAATAACTTGATGGGAATGAATCGATCCGTTTCTTTTAAGGCTCAGTTGAATCAGCGCTTTAATCTTGCGGGTTTTGATGATCGTCGCAAAGTTGAAGACATCAGAAGATTAGAATATTCCACTAAAGCATCATTCGTAGAACCTTATCTGTTTTATGATATTTTTAAAACTCAATTAGAATTTGAGCTTTCTTCTTCATTTCAGCGCAAAAGATTTTATGGATTTGATGCCGATATATTTAGAGTTTCTCCTCAATTGTCTAAGAATTTTACTAAAAACTTTGCTTCCTCCATTCGCTACCAATTTGAACGAATTAATCAATTTGATGCAACCATTTTAAACGATAATGACAATTTCTCCATCGGCGGTATTACCCCATCAATTACTTTTGATTATCGAGATGACCCTATAAGTCCTAGGAAGGGTTCCTATTTTACGCTTTCATCAGAGTGGGCAAACCATTATTTTGGATCGATGAAAAACACCGACCTTGAAGTTAATTATGTGAAATTGATAAATAGAAATAAGTTCTACATACCGATGGGCGACTTCACTTTGGCCATTTCGCTCGCGTTGGGCTACGAGAAAAATTTTTCAACTGAAATTTTGAAAGATAGCTTTGGCAATCCACTTTTAAATTCCAATGGTGCTCCAAGAACTTTGGGCTATATTCCAAGCATCAAGGTCTTTAGGCTTGATGGATATGATGAAATTAGGGGTTTTGAAGAGGGGGAAATCAATCGCCTGGCAAGTGGGGTTCCGATCGGAGATGTGGTTGTTCAAGATGAAGCCTATTTTGCAGCTTTTAAATTTGAACCACGCTATAGTTTAACCGATGCGTTACAGATTGGTATATTTTTTGATGCGGGTAGAGTTTTTGTAAACCAATTTAAACCTTTAGATCTGCGTTGCGCAATGGGCGCAGGGCTTAAGTTTCTTACACCTGTTGGTTCACTAGATTTTGACTATGGACTTAAGCTCAATCGACAAACTTATAGTGATGGAAAACGCGACTCGGTGGGTCGGTTTTTGTTGTCTATTGGGTTCTTTTAGTCCTCTTTCTTTCAAGAAAGGCTTGACGAGGGGCCGTAAAATTACGTATAAGGGACAACACTTGCATTTTTTTGCAATATATATTTGAATAAATACTTCGTGATTTTCATGTTCGAAAATTCATTGAAGGGACCACTTTAAGGAAAAGTTTATGTATACTCAGAAATCATTCGTTCTAAAGCCAGCTGATGCAGACAAAAAATGGTACGTGGTCGATGCTAAAGACCAAGTTGTTGGAAGACTTGCGACTCAAATCGCAGACATCTTAAGAGGAAAAATTAATCCTAAATTTACTTACAATACTGATTCTGGTGACTACGTAGTTGTTATCAATGCAGATAAAGTTAAGTTCACAGGAAATAAGTGGGAAGATAAAGATTACTTCTGGCATACTAATTTTACTGGTGGAATTAAAAGCAGAACAGCAAAAGAGCAATTGGAGAAACATCCTGAACTTATCGTTCTTGAAGCGGTAAAAGGTATGCTTCCAAAAAATACTCTTGGTAGAAAACAATTAACCAAACTTAAGGTTTTCAAGGGCGGTTCACACGATCACGCTGCTCAAAACCCTGTTGAATATAAATTAAAATAATAAAAGGACTATTATATGGCTGCAAAAGGTAAAACGTACGACGCTCATGCTATTGGAAGAAGAAAAACTGCTGTTGCAAGAGTTTACTTGGCTTCAGGGTCAGGAAAAATTACTGTTAACAAAAGAGAAGTTAAAAACTTCTTTAAGCAAGAAACAAATTTATACGTTGTTAACCAACCATTAAACCTAACCAAACTTGCTGAGAAATATGATTTTGTAATTAATGTTGCCGGCGGCGGAATTTCTGGACAAGCAGGGGCAATCCGACTTGGTATTTCAAGAGCACTTCTTAAAGTTCAACCGGCCCTTCGCCCAGAGCTTAAGGCTGCAGGATTTTTAACAAGAGATCCAAGAGAAGTTGAAAGAAAAAAGGCTGGTCGTTCAGGAGCAAGAAAAAGATACCAATTCTCAAAAAGATAATTTTGTTACTTTATTGTCTATATATCAAAGCCTACAGAAATGTAGGCTTTTTTATTTTGAGGCACTAATATCAGTTCATGAATAAAGATAAGCTTTCCCATTCGATATCAATTCGAGGAGCTCGCACTCACAATTTAAAAAATATTGATGTCGATATAAAATTAGAAAAAATAACCTGTATCGCTGGACCCTCGGGTTCAGGCAAGTCATCCTTGGCCTTTCACACCATACTAACAGAATCTAAAAGACGCTTTATCAATTCGCTTCCAACCGACATGAAGTTCTTTTGGGAAATCCCTCATACTGTAGAGGTTGATAGCATATATCCAGTTCTTCCGGCCTGGGGCCTTCCCCAACATAACCCAGTTATTAACTCTCGACCTGTTGCTGTTGATATTCTAGGGAGTCAGGAGCGAATACAGAAAATTTTTATGATTCTAGGTCGATATCTTTGCCCTAAACATAAGATTAATTATGAAAAAATAACTAAAATGGATAGTGCTTTAAAAAAAATAACTACTCAAAAGTCGATTGATGATGAAGACGTTGTTCACTTGCTTACCAGTAAAGAACATTACCGAAAGTTTGTTTCAAGTGAAATGAACCCAAGTCGATCCATGAGTTCCCAGATAAATGAGTTTGATGAAAAAGATGCCTGGTTCGAATTAAGTCGGGTTAAGTACAAGAATATTATTGGTTTAAGTGAAAAACTAAAAGAATATAATTTGCCAGTAGGCAGTCCGTTAAGGCTACATCACTTTAAGTCTGGTAAAAATATTGATTTTGAAAATCATTTTGAATTTAAGTGCCCTCATTGTGAAAATCGAGTTCATGAAGATCGTGTTATTTATGCTGAAAGTCTTTCCCCTCTAAATGCATTGGGGGCATGCTCTCATTGTGAAGGTCACGGTATGCTTTTAGTTTTTGATCGCGAAAAAATGATTAAAGATCCCACCAAGTCCATTCGTCAGGGAGCTATAAATTTTCTGCTATTTTCAAGATTTGAACATTTATTTCCAATTTTTTTACGGGAGTGCAAAAAAGTGGGGTTAGATATTGATGCCCCTTTTTCTGAGCTTCCCGAGAACAAATGGGATTTTTTGTACAGCGGTTCTGGTAAATATGAAGGTTTTAACTCTTACTTTGAATATTTAAAATCGTTGCGCTATAAAAAAAATATTCGCATCTATACTCGCAGCATGCAGAGAGAAATCTTGTGTGAAGTGTGTGCTGGTACGAGAATTTCAGATAATGCCGGCGCTTTAGCCATAGCTTTAAGTGAAGAGGTCGTTACTTATAAAGACTTTTTAAAATTAAGTTTTGAAAAATCCTTAGAAGTATTGCAAAGAATTTCAAATGAACTTAGTTCCAATATTGTAACAAATAAACTTTCAAATTCATTCCAGAAAATAGAACAACTCTATTTGGTAGCAGTTGACTTGGGGTTAGGTCATTTGCAAAACACACGAAAAGTTCGCTCAATGAGTAGTAGTGAATATCAGCGATTACTTCTTTCTAAGTATCTTTCCTATGCAGGCTCACAGTCACTTTTTGTGCTAGACGAGCCAAGTCTTGGTCTGAGTATAAGTGCACAGAAAAAAATGATAGGCTATTTGAGAAAATTAAGAGATCAAGGCAACACCATTATAATGGTTGAGCACTCAGAGTTTTTGAAAGAAAACTCTGATGAAGTTATTGAAATGGGACCTGCTGCGGGAGAGCGTGGTGGAACTATTTTATCTCAAGGAAAATACCGATCTCCCCAATTGAAATTAGTCATAAAAAAATGTCAATTTTCAGGTAGAGAAAAATTTATTGAAATTAGTGGCGCGCAAATTCGATCGATGAATCGTTCTGAGTTAAAGGTGCAGAAAAATGCACTCAATTGGGTTTATGGAGAATCCGGTACTGGTAAATCGTCATTTATAGTATCATTGCTTGCCAATGAAATTCATCGGCAAATACATGGATCGCGTCTAAGTTTTGAAGATTATAAATTTAAAAAACTTAAAGGAAATGATGATTTTAAAGATGTCATATTAATCAATAGTGGTTTGGATAAAATAAGCTCTCGATCGAGCGTGGCAACCTATACTGATCTGGGAGCATTCGTAAGAAAGTATTTTGCCAATTTAGAATTTTCAAAAAAAATGGGACTTAAAGATGGACACTTTTCTGCCAATTCAGAGCTTGGCCAGTGCTCGAGTTGCGAAGGAAGGGGGGTTAAGTTGATCGAGATGCATTTTTTAGAAGATGTTGAATTTGTCTGTGAAGATTGCCAGGGAAAAAAACTAAAACCATATTATGCCAATATCTCAGATGGAAATTTAACTGTCTACGAAGCCTTAAGCAAACCTCTTAGTGAAGTCCTACCATATATAAAGCTGACTCCTAAGGGCAAGCGCATATGGGATTATTTTAAAGTTTTAAAATTAGATTATTTAAGCCTCGATCGAACCTTGGTTTCACTTTCAGGGGGCGAGAGACAGCGCCTTCAGTTATTATCATTGTTAGATAGAAAGACAGAAAATACTTTGATTGTTTTTGAAAACTTAACTAGCGGACTTTCTCATCATGAATTTGCACCACTTGCCAATCTATTACAACAGTTGGTGATCAGCTCAAATACCATTATTGTCATTGACCAAAATACTTTTTTCGATAAAATTGCTAATTTTCACATTGTTTTCTAGCCTGCATTTGTCTAAAAAATAGACACTTTTCAATCATTTTTTAATTTTTTTAAAGATCAATTAATCACCCCAAGAAGCCGATAAATATTTAGTTTTATCTTAAGGGGATGAGTTTATGAAAGTGAGATCATTTGTACTGGCATTTTCGTTTGGTATCATCACTACAGTTTCGGCCACAGTTTTTTTCCCAATGCCAATTGACAAGCAAGTTGAAGAAGCTTCCGCTGGTGCAGAAGTCATTTTGAATAATACTCATGTTTTTAAATCAACTTCGAATTTAATTATGACAGAGTATCACTTTAAAGTTGCTGAATCGTATAGCCTTTCGCGGGATGATCTAGATAATAACGAATTGGTTTTAACTCTTCCTGGTGGATCGTTCGAGGGAAGAACTTCTGTCATTGACGGAGCTCCTGAATTCAAGCTTGGAGAAAAAGTTTTTCTTCTATTGAAAAAAATTGAATCAAAAATATACCTGAGTAATTTTTCACTCGGAAAATACAAAATACAAGATATTGGTGGAAAAACTTATTATGTTTCAGAGGTATTTCCTCTTAATCCCAACATGGGAAGAATTTCCAAAGACAAAATGATTGAGATCATGCTTGAAAAATGGAAAGTCAGTCAATTTACTAAAACACCAGGGGAGAGTAAATTGAAAATATCTGAAGTTGAAGGAGATAAAGAATTTCATCCTACGGGACTTGCTCGACTTGAAGAGCGTTCTCCGGCGCAGGTATTAACTCCAAACGACGAACCTCCTCTTTTTTTCTGGGGTGCTTTTGGGGTGCTAATCAGTTTCTTTGTTATGTTTTTTGTAAAAGTCGGCAACCACCCGAGTGCTTCTAAAAGTGAATAACTTCAAAAAATATATTGCTTTTTGCTTGTGCTTTATTTTTTCACAAAATACTTTTGGCTATATTCACAGTATGACAAATAGTGGTGTTTCGCTAGCGTGGACCCTTCCAGTTGGAAATCAGATTGAGATTTTTGTAAATCCCCAAAATAGTTTAACCATCCCGGAAGCTACGGTTCACACCATGGTGCAAAACGCGATTGACCAATGGAATGGAAAATCAAAAATCATCTTGCATAAAAATTCATCAGCAGGAAAAGATCAAGCAGATTTGAATGAACTTTATTTTTCTAATGATGCTACTGTGTTTAACGGTACAGCGGTCTTGGGTGTGACCTTGGTCAATCACAACAATGACAATGGTCAAATTCTAGAAGCTGATATTTTAATCAATGAGAATTATCCATTTTCCAGTGACGTACTCGCAGAAAACTATTTGGGAAATGTTATTGCTCATGAAATGGGTCACTTCATTGGACTTGGCCATGGACAAGTCATTGGGGCAACGATGTTTTATTCTGTGGCAAGAGGCCAATCGGAAATTTCTGAAGATGATAAAGCTGGAATTTATTCGATTTACCCAACATCCACGACTTCATTGGGCTCAATTAATGGAAGGATTATTGGAGGTAAAAATTTGACTTCTGTGTTTGGTGCGCAAGTGCAGGCTATATCCGTTAAAACTGGAAAGATAATGGGAGCAGCTATTAGTCAAACCAATGGTTACTTTAAAATTGACGGACTAGCTCGCGATGATCAATACATAATATATACTAATCCTCTCGAGCAAATAGGCCTGCCTTCAAATTACTCAAGCGCTCAAAAAGATTTTTGCGAAGCCTCAAGCAATTATCGTGGAAGTTTTTTTCAATCTTGTGGTTCTAGCAATGAAGGGTTTCCTCAAGCGGTTTCACTGTCTAGTTTAACTTCTAGTGTGAACGTTGGTAACATTACTATTCGTTGTGGATTAGACTCGCCACCAAGTTATTTGCAAAAAAAGCATACGAATCCCAGTGAGTTTAACCTTGTCTCTTTTTCTTCCAATGGTATTGGTGGATCTTTTGTGGGGTTTTTTTCAAATGCAGAAATTATCAACCCTTCAACAAAAGATTATTTTAAAGTTGACCTAAAATCTGTTGACTGGACCAAGGTCTCCTCATCCAATTCACTTTATTTAGAGTTGAAAGTACTAAATCAAAATTTCTATTCGCCCTTTAAGGCAAATCTTTCAGTCAATTATGCGGCCGTAAATCAAACCATAACGCCTAAGTATTCAGTTAGCACAGATGGATGGATTAATATCGATACTATTTCAAGATTTCCCATTAACCGACTAAGTTCATCAGATAATGATTTTAATTTTACAATTAGTCCTGAATGGATGGAGCATCCTTATTTTCCCAAGGGCATGAGCCCGCCATATAGCAAATCAGATTTGTTTCCCGATTACATGGACTTCCAGGACAATTTTTATTTTTACTTGGTCATTGCAACTATAGTTAAAGATAACGGAGATGGAACTTTTACGCAGGTTTCATCAAGAATTGATACTTTGTCTGATAATACGCTTTGTCCTGATGCTGCCAATACCTATGCGTTATCAAACTATAGTGCAACGGGTTCATCTTCTTCGAGCAATGATCGGCCAAGGGTAATTAGCTGTGCAACGGTAGATATGAATAACGGATCAGGAGGGGGGCCCGGAGGCTTTTTTATCGGATTAGTCCTGAGTGTTATCATCGCATATCTCTCAAGTAGATATAGCAAGATGGCTTAAGCTGATTTATACTTTTTAGGAGTATAATCAGTAGAGGCATTTAATGAAATTTTCCCTTACTTTTCTATTATTCTTTCAGTTTATTTTCTTTGTGAACTTGAGAGCCCAAGATCTTTTAAAAGAAAGAATCAGAAAGCTTAGTAATAACAAAACGTCTATCTATATTGAAAAAGGTATTTTTCATAACGGTGGAGTTAAACAAGAATCGATTTTAAAATCCATACGGCAATCTTTTAATCCCAAACTGGGCTTTGAAAGAATTGTTATTGATTTTAATTCAACTCAAATCCCCAAAGTCTATGGGCATGTTAATTCGTTAGAAAAAAGAGTTTATATAGATTTTTTCGATACGACTCTCGCCAAAGATTTAGTATCTATTACGAGTACAAAATTTGTAGAAAAGGTCAACTTGTTCCCAATTGAAAGTAACTATCTATCTATGGAAATGAAACTTAAATCAAAAGTGAATGCTGATATTTTCTTTCTAGAAAATCCTGGTCGATTAGTTATTGATTTTAAAAATTAAATTTGGAGAAATGGAAAATGTCAGAAATTGAAAATGATTTCCAAGTAAAACTTAAACCTGCATCTGGAAAAGATGATTTACCAAAACTTCCCGAGATCGTAGTCATTATTCCGATTATGAATAGTCCTATTTTTCCAGGAATGATTGCTCCCATTATTCTTTCAGAAGAGAAGTTCACTCCTGAGCTAGATGAGTCACTTCTAAGAACTGGCTATGTTGCCCTGAATTTGGTTAAGAACGAACTCAAGGACGAAGAAGGCGCGATTATCCCTGAAGAAGATATAGACTTTGAAAAAAGAGAAATCAAATCTGGAGACATTTATAAGGTCGGAGTACTTTGTAAGGTAGTTAAGAAATTAAAGCTACCTGATGGATCAGTAAATATTTTGGTTCACGGAATGAAGCGCTATCGTGCGTCTGAGATTTTATCTGAAGCTCCAATCTTAAAAACTAGAATTGAAGTATTTGATGATATTTTAGAAACAGATGAAGAACTAGATGCTTATACTCGCTCTGTTATTAATCAAGTAAAGAAACTCTCTGAAATTAACCCTTATTTTAATGAAGAAATGAAGTTGGCCATGCTCAATTCACCTTCACCTGGAGCTCTTGCTGATTTGGTTGCTTTTGCCATTTCGCTTGATATTCCCGAGGCTCAAGATTTCCTAGAAACTCTTGTTGTTAAAAAAAGATTTGCCAAGTTGCTAGTCTATTTAAAAAGAGAAAAAGATGTTGCCGACATTCAGAAAAAAATATCTGATGAAGTTAATGATAAAGTTAACAAATATCAGCGTGAGTATTTTCTTCGCGAACAATTAAAAGTTATTCGTTCTGAACTTGGCATGGAAGAAGACGAAAAAACTCGAGACATCAAGAGGATTAAAGAAGAAATAGAAAAAGTAGGAATGCCTGAAGCCGTATTAAAGACGGCAAAAGAAGAACTGGAAAGACTTGAGCTTATTCCCGATAGTTCTCCAGAATACAACGTTGCGCGAACATATCTTAATTGGATGATAGAGTTGCCATGGAAGAAATCTTCTGATGACAACATCGATATTGCTGCCTCTCGAAAAATTTTAGAAAAAGATCATTACGGATTAGAAAAAGCTAAAGAGAGAATTTTAGAGTTCTTGGCTGTAAGAAAATTAAAGCCCTCCTACGATGGAACCATACTTTGTCTGGCTGGTCCTCCTGGAGTCGGTAAAACATCATTAGGTAAAAGTATTGCAGCTTCCCTAGGTAGAACATTTTATCGATTTTCGCTAGGGGGAATGCGAGATGAAGCAGAAATCAAGGGACATAGAAGAACATATGTTGGAGCAATGCCTGGTAAAATTATTCAAGCGCTGAAGCGAGTTGAAGTGAATAATCCAGTTATTATGCTTGATGAAATTGATAAAATTGGTAAAAGCTTTCAAGGTGATCCTGCTTCGGCGTTACTTGAAGTTTTAGATCCAGAGCAAAACTCAAACTTTATTGATAACTATCTTGATATTCCATTTGATCTTTCAAAAGTTCTTTTTATTGCAACGGCAAATTATATTAATGATATTCCAGAGGCATTGCTTGATAGAATGGAAGTCATTGAGTTGTCTGGCTACACTTTGGAGGAAAAGGTTAATATAACGACCAAATGGATTATACCTCGCCAATTAAAAAAGCATGGTCTTACTAAATCAGATTTTTCATTGAACCTGAACGTCATTAAAAAGGTTATTGCAGATTATGCGCGTGAACCGGGCGTTCGTGTGCTTGAGCAACAAATTGCAAAATTGTGCCGAAGAGCTGCTTTAGAAAAAGTATCTCATCCTAAAAAGAAGTTGCGCTTTACGCCGACTATTCAAAACTTAGAATCCATGTTGGGAACTCCTCGTTTTCAATCTGAGTCAGCTGAAAAGAAAAATAAACCAGGGGTTGTTACCGGTTTGGCGTGGACGGCTTATGGCGGAGAAATTCTCTTTATCGAAACTCTTCCACTTAAAGGTAAGGGATTCAAACTCACGGGACAGCTTGGTGGAGTTATGAATGAGTCGGCTAATTTAGCCTATTCTTATGTTAAGAAATTACTGCAAAATGAAATTGATGATGCCGAAAAATCAAAAATTAAAGAATCCAAAAAATTAAAAGCAATTCCAGTTGTAGATCTTAAATCAAAAGTTGAAATTGAAGATTATCTTGCTGGTCACGAGGTGCACTTGCACTTACCAGCGGGAGCAACTCCCAAAGATGGACCAAGTGCTGGAATCACGATGGCTTTAGCCCTGTATAGTTTAGCCACCAATAAAGCAGTAAACTCAGATCTGGCCATGACTGGAGAGTTGAGCTTAACTGGTAAGGTTATGCCGGTAGGAGGAATTAAAGAAAAAGTCCTAGCTGCCAAAAGGGCGGGAATCAAAAATATTATATTGCCAAAGCAAAATGAAAAAGACCTCAAAGAAGTTCCTGTTCTGCATAGAAAAGGAATGAAATTTTTTCCAGTTTCTCATTTTGATGAAGTTTTAAAAATCGCACTTAAGAAATAATAATTTTCAGGCCGCCTTCTGGGCGGCTTGGATTTTTGGAAAGACCATTTTAAAACAAGTGTTGGGGCTATTTTTATCAAGATAAAATTGTCCGCCATGACTTTCAATTATACTTTTAGAAATACTTAATCCAAGTCCCGTTCCTTTACCCACATCTTTGGTTGTAAAAAACGGGTTCATTATTTTATCAGCAACTTCTGGAGGAATTTTTCCAGAATCAGAAACTACTAGGACGACCTCATTATTAGTTTCATAGGAGCTGATTTTAATTTGGGGGTTTTCTAAATTTTCGATAGCATCTACTGAGTTGTTAATTAAATTGATAAGCACTTGTGAGATTTGAACAGATCTTACATCGATCAAGAGATTTGGGTCCAGTTCATTTATGTCCAAGGTGATTGATTTAGTTTTCAATGTCATTTGAGATAGAAAAAATACGTCATCGACAATATTGCCGATGGGAGTGCTGACCGTCGGATCTTCTTCTCCTCGACGAGATATTGAACGAAGTGATTTTATGATCTTTTCAATTCGAAAAACGGTTGAGTGAACTTTCTTGGCATAGTCATTTATTAGCGCCATATTGGGGGAGTCTGATTCGACTTGATTGCGAATGCGCGATGTATAGCCTGAAATAATGGTTAATGGATTATTGATTTCATGGGCCACTGAGCCCGCCATTTCTCCTAATGAAGACAGCTTTGAGTTTCGATTAATGAGAATTTGTTTCTCATCGATTGTATCTAGTGTTTTATTAATTTGGGAGGCAAGTTCACCAATTTCGTCATTTGATTCCACTGATACGCGCTTTTGATCGCTATGATTTTGAGAAATGTTCTCAAGTTGAGACTTAAGCTTAGAGATGGGCTTTATAAAAATATTATAAGCTAGCCATATTAAAAAGCCTTTTTCCAAGACTTCGAAAAAGACGCCATATTTATTTAGATAAAAATTTACGTGAGCAATTACAGCAGAAGCGATTGTTAACAAAAAAAGCTTATGGTGGAGTTTCATTCTCATCCTATTTTTTGAATCTTATAAGAAGAGGCCAGATCTCCTCCGACCTCTTTTTCACCATTCGCAACAGATACACTTTTCCCCTGAAATCCAAGCGCATCTAATAGTGTAAAAGACTTATCGGATAAAAATTAATTTCTTTAATAGCGAGCCAAAATGGCAAAAAAAAACCGCCTAAAATAGGCGGTCTTTATGTGAAAATGGTTAATTAAAATTAGAATTCGTCAGAATCGTATTCGCTGATAGGAGCATGCTTAATTTTTCCAGCAGCAATTTCTCTAAGTGCCGTTACGACTTCTTTGTTTTTCGACTTAACTAAAGGGTCAGCACCATCGCGAAGTTGTTTTACTCGTTTAGTTGCCAAGTGAACCAGCTCATATCTGTTTTCAACTTTCTCTAAGCAATCTTCAATTGTGATTCTTGCCATGGATATCTCCTGCCAAAAAGGCGCTTATTAGGGATTATAGAACTTTAGGTTATATTCCTAAAGTGCATTTTTGTCAAAGTGTGAGCAGGACAATTATGACTCCAGTTTTTTGTACAGAGCGTCTATAGCATTTGCATAAGTTTTGAGGATCACTTTTTTCTTTAGTTTCAGCGAGGGGGTAAGTTGGCCATTTTCAATAGTAAACTCAGCTGGAGCGATCATGAAGCCCTTTATTGACTCAAAACTTGCCAGCTCGGCATTGGCCATTTCAACTTCCTTTTCCAGTACTTGGTAAATGCTAGCTTGCGCCGCTAAGGTTTCATAATCGGGCCGTCCAGAAATCCCCATGGAGTCCAGCTCGTCGAGAAATGACTCTCGGTCAAGGCAAAGAATGGCCACCAAGAATTTGCGCTTATCTCCCACCACTAGGGCATTAGAAATATGCTTTTGAAGTTTAAGTAAATTTTCAATTTTTTGAGGAGCAACATTTTTACCGGCACTAGTAATGATAATGTCTTTTTTGCGGTCAGTGATTTTAATATATCCCTCAGGGGTCAGTTCTCCTATATCACCGGTTAAAAACCAACCCTCATTATTAAAAGACTCTTTGGTGGCAGTATCGTTTTTATAGTAATAAGAAAAAAGAGCCTGTGTCTTAACTAGTATTTCTCCATCCTCTGCAAACTTAATTTGTACGTCACCCAGCGGAAGTCCTATGGCTCCTGGAATTTGGCGAACGACAGGATTAAGAACACAGGGAGCAATCGTTTCAGTGAGCCCATAGCCTTCAAGAATCGTTAAATTGGCAAACTGCAGAAAGCTCATGATCTCGGGAGAAAGTGGCGCTCCACCTGAAACCAAGAATCGGATTCGACCACCAAATCGATTATAGATTTTTTGGAAAACAAGTTTATAGGCCAAGTTTTTTTGAAGAATTTCAAAGGTTGTTGGTGCCTTATCATGATTAATTTTATCAAAATAAACTTTAGAAGCATGTTGGGCCCAATCAAAGACTTTCTTTTTTAGGTCAGATTCCTTTTGAATCTGATCCATTATTTTTGAGTAAACTTTTTCAAAAATCCGCGGAACGGATATTAATATACTAGGCTTTGCGATTTGAAGATTGTCGACTACTTTATCAATGGATTCAGCATAAACACCTTCTAGCTCAAAAATTAAATTTAAAAATGAATCGCATCTACCCAACACATGAGAAAGCGGCAGAAAAATCAGCGAGCGATCATTGGGAAGAATATTAGTTCGAAGTGCATTGTAGACGTTTTCTAACATGGCACTAAACGCTTTTTGTGAAATCACTGCACCCTTTGGTTCACCGGTTGTGCCTGAGGTGTAGATGATGGAGGCAATGTCATGTGGATCACTGCTATAGATTGATTCTTCAAAAAGTTTAGGTGACTTTTGAAACTCGTCTTGTCCCAATTTAATAAATTGTTCTAAAGATAAAAAACTAATGCCTTCTTTGAGCTTTAGTATTAATTCTTCAGAAACATTCTTAAGTCCAATGATTTGTTTTAAATATTTTAATTGATCTTGAACTTCGATGATTTTTAGAAGTTGGCTTTCATTTTCAAGAACAAGAAAGCTAGATTCACTATGGTTGAGGATATACTCAACTTCATGAGCTAAGTAGGTAGGATATACAGGAATAACAATCGCGCGTGCACACATTGAGGCCAGGTCAAAAAAATGCCATTCTTTACTCGAATTTCCAAGGATGGCAACTTTGTCTTGAATCGACAGACCTTGCGCGATAAGTCCATAGAAAAGAGTCCTGACTTTTTGCATATATTCTTCATTAGAAATGAAGTGTAGTTCATTCTGATCTATCCAGCCGATGGCATTTTTTCGCGGCGACTTTGAAGTTTTTCTTAAAAATATTTTAGAAATTGTTTTATCAATATTCATTAAATTGCCTGCTATGTAATAAGTAGTATAAATTTCGGTACGTTAATAAAAAAACTGATGAATATTCTTTGGATAATAACACTAAACAATACCGGAGTGTTTTATGCAAGATCTTATTCTCATAATTAGTCGCTGCCTTTCATTGAGAAGTAGTCCGAAGACACATAAGAGTTTTTATTGTTTTCACTTCAAGGGCTTTTACGCAGGTGAAAAAATAAAAATAATTCATTTATTTCCTCCCGTCTACGGCCCTATTCAGGAACAGTTGATCAAGGGAGAAGATTATTTGTTATGGGTAAAAAGGAAAAATGTTAAAGCAGGTGTGTTAGAGGTGGAACTTATTTCATGCAAAAAAATAATTTAAAGCAATGGGAAATGATCATGCTAAACTTAGAATCCATGGAGGCTACTTATGTCAAATGAAGATATTACAGTTGAAGAATTAGTCGCGGGAGAGCGAAAATTCTTGCACGATATAGCAAATCACATAGTCGTGGCTCAGGGGATGAGCAGTTTGGTATTAAAAGTGATCAAAGAAAACAAAAATGTTGATTCAAAAGAAATTGACCGATTAGAAAAAGCGGTAGAAGCCATTAATAAAATGACAGCTCTGCTTCGAGAGAGAAGAGGTTTATTGCATTCCGTTTAATAAATTATTTAACGTGTGCACTCACCACATCACCGATCATAAGTTTTCCAACTTCAAATACAGGCGTTTCTTCTTCGCTCTCAAGTTTGTTTAAGACTCCAATGGCAGAAGCTTCTTCGACATGCAACACTTTGACTTCACCGATTTTAATCTTATGGTTGAATCGTTTTTTGCTTTCGTAGGGATCCAATACTGAAACGACCCGATACACATCAAGAACTGAGCCTTTGGTGACTCCTTGATTTTTTCCCATATCAACATAAAAATTTTTGCGAAGCACCTCTTTTTCAACTCCCATGGGAATATCTTGAGAAATACTATAGATCACATAATCTTTCGCAATGGCCATAGAAGCTGTAAAGGCTAAGGTCACCATAAAAATAACAGGTAATTCAAAATATTTTTTCATCTTTCTTGTCCTTATTCAAAGTGCAGTCTTCGAATCTATAATTAATATCGGAACAAAAAAATGTAGGTTAAAAACTAATTATGGAATTGAGGCTTCAAGGTAAGATTTGCCTATCATCATTTAACGAAATCGCAAATATTTAGGATAACTCCCGACTAAATCAGAAGGTCGATAGTTTTTGACGTAGTCGTGGTAAAGAATAAAATTTCTCGAGTAGTACTGCATAATCCAGGGGATGTCCTTGTTAACTTCATTTTCCATATTATGGATGAGTTTAATTTTATCCTCTCCCTCGGATAGTTTGCGAAGTTGGGAATACATCTCATCTATTTTCTTATTGGTATAATATGAAACATTTGGACCAGGTGGATAATTAGTTGAAATCAAAAGTTGAAATATGTTTTCGGCATCAGGGTAATCTAATGTCCAGCCATCTTGAAAAAATTGCAACCTACCAGTGCGAGATTTATTCAGAAAAGTTTTAAAATCATTCGCAACGATTTTTAGTTTTATCCCAATTTGCGCCAATTGCTCTTTAAAGTATTGCGCCTGTTCAATGCTTAGCTTTGTTTCAGATCTGGTGTCGTAAATAATTTCAGGCAAGTTTTTTCCATTAGGATATCCAGCTTTTTTTAAAAATTCTCGAGCAACCTGAAGATCAAATTTATAGGGTAGAGTTGTCGAAGGATCATAGCCAAGAATACCTGGGGGCAATACTGAATTGGATTGCTGACCGGTGTTGGTCGTAAACTTCTCGATATACCTGTTCATATCAATCGCATGAGCTATTGCTTTGCGGAGATTGAGGTTTGTGCCCAAAAGGGGGTCGCGCATATTAAATGCTACCCACCAATAAGTAAGTGTCGGCATGGTTTGCAAACGAATATTTGTCGATTTGATTTTTTCTTTAAGATTTCCGACATCATCGAAGACCTCACTGAAAAATTCTTGAGGCAAAAACAATATATCAATTTCTTTTTTTAAGAAAAGATCAAATCGAGTTTTGTTATCTTTTAAAATCCTAAAGTTGATTGATTCAAGAAAAGGGATTTTTTCAGATGAATCTTTTAGTAGTCCGCGATTATTGGCAAAGCGATCACCTTCGGTTGGATAAAAACTTTCATGATAATATTTAAATTTTTTGAGAACAATTTCTTTGCTTGTATCAATTTTCGTGGGAACAAATGGACCGGTACCACAAGTCCTAGAGCTCAAGTCGTTATGATCAAAAGTTACAACTTCTAGAGGAAGGGGAGACATAAAACTCATGGCCAGTTTATAAACAAATTGGGGAGAAGGTTGATTGAGCTCAATGATAAGTGTTCTATCGTCGGGAGCACTGACACCTTTGATAGAAGTTTTTATGAGTTTATCAAAATCATTTCCTACATTTTTTTTAAATTCATTTATTCCAACCACCGCACCATCAATCGTCCACCAGCCAGTTGAATTAAGAGGAGAAAAGGCAAGTCGTTTTATCTGTAAAATAAAATCCTCAGCGCGAACAAATCGAGGTTTTCCTTTAAATGCGGGGTGATCGTGATAGCGGATATTAGGCTTAATTTTAATAATATATTTCTTGCCTAGATTCTCCATTGCAGGCAATGCCTCTGCCAGAAGAGGCTTTAGTTCATAAGGACGATTGAGATAGTGATACTCATAGAGCTGCTCATAAACATTGTACATGACCGAGCCCGAAATATTGTCGTAGGAGTTAGCTGGATCGAGAGTTGAAATTTCACTAGTAAGTGCTATTTTTAATTTTTTTTCCAGATGCTCATTATCTAACTTGCTACAACCAAGAAATATTAAAAATAAAATTAGACAACAAGAAGTTGTTTTCATTTAAGCTAATTTACTAAGTAAAATGCGATGAGCGTGAGCTTTAATTTTAGCGATATGCTCAGCTTCACCTGATCCTTGGGCCATATCAGGTTTACCACCACCCTTGCCGTTAATTACGGTTAAAATTTCCTTGAGAGTTTCACCTGCATTTAGCTTGCTGACGGCAGCTCCTCTTCTGACAAGAACAGCTCCTTTTTTATTGTAAATAACGACAGCTCCATTTTGAAATTTATTTATAAAAAGGTCGGAGAGTTTACGCAAATCGCCCTCTGAGGGAGCTTCGATGATGGCAACATCAACCTCTCCAATTTTTTCCACAGCGCTAAATAAATCTTTTGATTCTGAGGCTTGAATTTTATCTCGTAGTGATTCTATTTCTTTTTGCTTTTCTTTCAGATCTTTTACTAAATTTTCAACCTTTGCGAGAGCTTTATCTTCTTTGTCATTGAAAAGAGATTCAATTTTTTTAAAAAGTTGCGAGCGGGATGTGAGGTAATGAATAGCTGTCTCACTAGTTGTGGCTTCAATTCTTCGAACGCCTGTAGCTAAAGAACTTTCTGAAAGTATTGTAATCAGACCAATATCTCCAGTGTTACTAACGTGGGTTCCTCCGCAGAGTTCTGTAGAGAAATCACCCATTGTCAGAACTCTTACAACATTTCCATATTTCTCACCAAATAGGGCCATCGCTCCTTTTTTCACAGCTTCGTCCATACTCATACTATTAGCATCTACCTTGGAACTCTTTTGAATTTCAGCATTGACCATGTCCTCAACTTTTTGAATTTCCTCACGACTCATGGCTTGGAGGTGAGTGAAGTCAAAGCGGAGTCTCTCCGCTGTTACTTGTGAACCAGCTTGTTTTACATGCGATCCTAACGTTTTAATGAGTGCCGATTGCAATAAATGTGTTGCCGAGTGATTGCGCATAATAAGCTTGCGATTGTGATGATCAACATCTAGATGATAAGTTTGTCCAATTTCAAGAGCATCGGCATCACGCGAAAGCATTACATGAAGTCCCTCAACTGGTTTTTGAGTATCTTCAATATGAGCGAGAATATTTTTGCCACTCATTATGACACCTATATCTCCAACTTGTCCGCCACTTTCAGCGTAGAATGGAGTTGTATCGAAAACTAAACCTTTGAGTTCACCCATGTTGATGATTTCAAGCAATTTTGCATCACTTTGAGTTTTTTCATAACCGGTGAATTTCGTAGTTCCAAATTTTTCTTTAACGGAATGAAAAATTTTGTCCGAATTATCTAGGGATCCTTTCCAAGACTTGCGAGAGTTTTCTTTTTGTTCGTTCATCGCTTTATCAAAACCTGCGTGATCGAGTTTGAGTCCATGATCAAGTAAGTACATTTCAGTTAGATCAACAGGAAATCCAAACGTATCGTAAAGTTTAAAAGCTGCAGTCCCTGCAAGCGTTTTATCTTTAACTTCTTTCGAGATAGCTTCTTGTAAAAACTTAATACCATGCTCAAGTGTTTCTCTGAATTTACGTTCTTCCAATTCAAGCAGTTTGCTGGCAAGCTCGGCATTAGAAGCATTTTGAGGATATTCCAGGCCAAGAGATTCAAAAACAGATGGAATGAGTTTGTAAAAAGAAATCTCTTTGACTCCAAGTTCGTTCAAATACTTAATTGCCCGACGAATGATTCTTCTTAGGACGTAACCTCTGCCTTCATTAGAAGGAATTACCCCATCGGTTATGAGCATCGTCGATGATCTAATATGATCAGCTACTACTCGAAACGAAGCTTTGTTTTTTTCCTCAGCATATTTTTTATCAGTGATGCTCTCGATTTGTTTCATGATGGGGGCGAAAATATCAGTGTCGTAATTATTGTAGCAGCCTTGCAAGGCTGCAGCGACTCGTTCTAAACCAGCTCCTGTATCGATAGATGGCTTAGGTAAGCTGAATCTGCCTTCGGGGGTTTTTTCAAATTGCATGAAGACCAAGTTCCAAATTTCAATATAGCGCTTCTCATCTTCAAGCAAATCGTTAGGATCCTTTCTGACGAGTTCTTTGTCTGTGTATTGTTCTCCATGATCATAAAAAATTTCAGAACATGGCCCGCAGGGACCGTATTCTCCCATTTCCCAAAAATTATCTTTGTCACCTTTTGTAAAAATACGATCGAGTGGAATACCAATTTTTTCATTCCAAATTTTGCGAGCTTCATCATCAGTGTAGTGAACTGTAACATAGAGTCTATCTTTAGAAATTTTCAACTCAACGGTAAGAAAATCCCAAGCCATTTTTATGGCATCTTCTTTAAAATAGTCTCCAAAAGAAAAGTTACCCAGCATCTCAAAAAATGTGTGGTGGCGAGCGGTATGCCCAACATTTTCGAGGTCGTTGTGTTTTCCGCCGGCGCGTACACATTTTTGAATGGTAACAGCTCTTCGGTTTTTAGGTGTTGATTTGCCAGTAAAGTAATCTTTAAACTGATTCATTCCGGCGTTGGTAAAAAGCAAGGTTTTATCGTTGTGAGGAATAAGGGAGCTTGAGTTGTATTTTTCATGACCTTGTTTCATGAAGAATTGAGCAAATTTTTCTCTTGTGTCTTGACCGGTTAAATTTTGATTATTTGCAGTTGTCATGCCACTATGCCTTGGTGAGTCGTTAATTTTTTTGTCCCTATTCTACTGTTTCATAGCAGATTCTTCAAATTGAATATTGTCTTATGGGCTTTTTTAAAATGGGCTTAGTGACCTTTCTTACCCAGGTTGTTAAGATCACAATATGAAAAAACTGATCATTTTATTTTACTTAACCTTTTGCCCTCTTTTGGCCCTAGTAAATGTTTGCCATGGTCGAGTCGTTGGTCAGATTCTGACATTGCCTAAAAACGCTGCACCGATGGATATCTACTCCCTGGATATTGATCAAGACGGTAACGATGAACTCATTGTGACATCGTTAGATTATATGAGACGCGACCATGCAATGCCGTTGGTAATTTTTAAAAATACAGGCAATTTTCATTTTGTAGATGCAACTTCAACTTATTTTAACTCCATACCAACCTTTTTTCATGCCAGGCATGTTATTTTAATTCCTAATTTCAATGGTAGTGCGCCAGCATTTTTTGTATCAGATCACGGGATAGATTTACCTCCTTTCGATGGGGGAATTTCTCGGCTTTTTGTTTTTGATGTTAAGACCAGAAAATTTAGTGATCAATCTGCTTTTTTCAATCTTGATAAGAAAAAAGCTTTTACCTTCGCCAGCACCTTTACTCATCTACCTAAGACGGGCGAACTTGCTATTTTAAAAGCAAATATTCTAACTTCAAAAAGTCATTTGGAATTTTTTGTTTTTGATAAAAAAAATCAATCAGTTGATAGAGTTGCTGACTTAATGAATTATTCGTCTGAAAAGTGTTATATGAATGCTCTTTTTGCAGACCTTGATCGTGATGGCGAAGATGAATTGGTGTTAGGGGGATGCGATGTTCATGAAGCAAAGCCCATTTTTGCTGAAAATGATGTCATTCTCAAAATGCAGAGTGGAAAATATACTAAGTTGATTGATTTACCGCAGAGGCACAGTGCGCCCTTTTGGGGAGTCAATGCACTTTATGCCTCTGACTTATTTAATTCAGGTAAGCCTCTTTTGATTGAGGCCATCTACAATAATACTTATAGTCGCGGTGGTATTAATATCTTTGCACAACAAAGCGATAGTCGTTTTAAAACCTCCTTCCAATTTACTCCAAAGCTTAAAGAATATGATTTTTTTATACCGTGGTTAGCTTTTTATGACGTAGATGGTGATCATTTAGTCGATATTGTTGGCAACTATCGTCTGATGGGGAAACCTCGGCTGAAAAATGCCAAAGCGGTAGATTCAATTTTTATCTTAAAAAATACAGGAAGCAATTTTGTTTTGATGAATAAAAGATTATTTCCTTCAGAAAAAAATAAATTCTATGTTAATGCCATAGTCATCAACGAGAAAAAGCAAAAGAATCTTGCGTTCTTAACCACTGACGGAAAACTAATTTTTGCTAATGCGCCTATGAAGTAGCTAACTCATCTTTTATCTGCTTCAAAATCTTTTTAGTTGCAGATAGGTCATGCCCTTTAGATAGAACAAATCGAATCAGTTTGGTCTCGTGATTGTAATCAATAATGGGCTTACCTCGAAGTTTTTTTTCAAGTAAGCGCTTGATTTGGTCGTCCTCGCTGTGATGATATTCATTGTATATGGAATCAATAAAGGGGATCTCAACTTTTACGCGTTCAGCATTAAGTTTTTGACGTATAAAATCTTGTGAGTATCCTTTGTTCATGAAAGCCTTGATCCTGGCTTCGCTATAAACGTCTTCACGTAAGTAATTTTTATCTTTTACCATTTTAATGGCATCTTCAATTTCATTTTCAGGATATTGTCGTGTTCGCAATTTTTCACGCAGCTTATGTTCGGAATAATCACGGCTGGAAAGTAGTTTTATGAGATACAGAAAAGCTTTGTTGGAATTTTTTTCGGTCATTTAAGATTTAATCGCTAAGAGTTTTAAAGCTCCCGATGCCTCACATTCGCCAGGAAACCGGGAGTTTAAAACAGTTTTTTATTGAATAACTTTTTTGGGTTTTTTAGTTTTTTCTTCTTCGATAATTTCACCAGTAGTTTCATCAACCGAGGTATTTGCAGAGCCTTCGAGTAGGCCAAATTTAACAAGAATTTTGTTTTTAATTTCTTCTGTTAATTCGGGGTTTTGCTCAAGGAACGCTTTAGAGTTCTCTCTTCCTTGACCAATTTTTGTATTATTGTATGAGAACCATGCCCCTGCTTTTTCCACAATTCCGTTGTTAGAGGCAAGATCAAGAATGTCTCCAATTTTAGAAATTCCAGAGCCGTACATAATGTCGAACTCAGCTTCTTTGAAAGGAGGTGCCACTTTATTTTTTACGATTTTAACTTTTGTGCGCGAACCGATATGAGTTTCACCATCTTTAATCGCTGCAGTTTTTCTGATATCGAGACGAACTGAAGCGTAGAATTTTAGAGCGTTTCCACCAGTTGTTGTCTCTGGGTTACCGAACATAACTCCAATTTTCATACGAAGCTGATTGATGAATACAACTGTGCAGTTTGATCTAGAAATTGATCCAGTGAGCTTTCTTAAAGCTTGAGACATAAGTCGAGCTTGAAGACCCATGTGCGAGTCTCCCATCTCTCCTTCTAGTTCAGCTTTTGGAGTAAGAGCGGCAACCGAGTCGATGATGAGTAGATTAACAGCACCAGAGCGAACGAGCATGTCGGCAATCTCCAGAGCTTGCTCCCCAGAATCTGGTTGAGAAATAAGTGTGTTTGGTACATCAACGCCAAGCTTTGCAGCATAAGCAGTATCAAGAGCGTGTTCAGCATCAACGAAAGCAACGGTACCTCCCTGTTTTTGGCATTCTGCCGCTATATGTAGAGTTAGAGTCGTTTTTCCTGATGATTCAGGACCATAAATTTCAATAATTCTTCCTTGAGGAATACCACCAACACCAAGGGCAATATCTAGGGTTAAGCAACCGGTTGGGATAACCGACATTTTTTCGACAGCCGATTTGTTGTCGAGTTTCATGATGGCGCCTTTTCCAAATTGTTTTTCGATAGCAGACAGCGCTAAGTCGAGCGCTTTAAGTTTTTCTGGAGATGGTGAAGCTGATACTTTCTGTAATGACATTAGTCCTCCGAAGGTGTGTGTCGTTCCAAACACGAGTTTTTTTGTTGTGTGTTTACGTGCAAATGAATGACTCTATTTAATAATCAAAAAGTCATTATTACTAGACGAAAAAGCTCTAGATAATCACTATTTGATCAGACAAAATCAAACACTGCACTTAACCAAGTCTGTGCGTAGTTTTTGCGTAAGTCAAGCATAAATGTAAAGAATTTATTTTAGGAAATAACTTATGGGTATATAAAGTAAACCTGCATATACGCCACTGACTATATCATCAAGGATGGTTCCAGCGCCGTGCGACATTTTTTTATCGAAGTAACTTGCCGGCCAAAATTTAATTATGTCAAAGAATCGAAAAAGTATAAAAAGTATAAAAAGATGAAGTAAGTTGTGCTGTTGAATAAAAAGCCAGGCAGTAGTCATACCTAAAACTTCATCGATTACAATCCATTGTGGATCGTGCGCCTTTAGTTCTGATTGAACTTTGTCGGCAATAAAAGATGAAATTATGGTGAGCATGGTCAGAAAAGGAAGAAATAAAAAAAAGGGTGGATTAAAGCGACCAATTCCGTAAAGAAAGGGCAAAGTGGCCAGGGTTCCCCAGGTGCCTGGGGCCAATGGAAGATATCCCACTCCGAAAAAAGAGAGGAAAAGTATGTCTGGTCTTTTGAGATTTGGTCTATTATCTTGATTCATTAGATAATAATTCTAGCTAAAAATGGACGTGGTTACAAAGGCTAAAATGGATAGACCGCATTACTTACACAAATACATGTTCGACTGGGAAATCCTTGATGTCGTGGTCGGAGGTAAGTCGGCGCTTGATACTAAGAATTTTCTGGGTCCAATGTCTACCATTGAGCAGGTCAATCAGTTTCTGGTTGGCTATGGGCTTGATCCCAACGATCATGTGACTAAAGCTGAGCTTTTTGGAAATTTTCAAGAGGCGTTGCAGTTTATCCGTCGCTTTTTTTTAAAAGAAGGCAGCCCAGATGGGTTAGATTTAAGACTACCCAATTCATTATTGATGATTTCAGATATCAGCCAGCTTTTTTTAATGGCAACAGATGATAATCCAAATAAAAGAGAAGACAAAATTTGGGCCGAAATTATTTTGAAAGTTATGCATACGATTGTTCATGCCGACAAGGATCTACGATCAAATTATTTTAATATAGTTCAAACTCAAATTTTTGATCGCTTTTATAAATATATTTTTAGAAGTGATGAAGGCAAACTCTTTCTAGGAATCAAGGGTTCTGAAAATGTAGTTGCCTTAGTTGATTTTGAAACAAAATCAAAAAAAACTCGCGAAAGTGTTATTATTAAATTACTTCATAAAGCAGAAAACGTAGCCGAAGAACTTTTTGATAGAGTCGGAGTTCGATTCGTGACAGAATCGCGTTTTGATACTTTGCGAGTGATTCGTTTTTTGCTAGAGAAAAATATTGTTATACCTCACAACAATAAACCAAGCCGTGCGATCAATACCATGATTGATCTACAAAAGTTTAAAGAGGCTCATCAGCGCGTCCTAAAAATGGCTTTTAGAAACAATCTTTCAGAGGATCGCTTTATCGCTGCAATCGAAAGAGAAATTCAAGATTGTTATCTCAACCAAGAAGGCCGAGATAAAAATAAATTTACTTCGAAAAGTTATCAATCTATCCAGTTTACTTGTCGACAGCTGATTGAGTATAAAAATCCCTTTCTCTTGGAGTTTAATGATCTTAGAAGAATTGCGAAAATTCATAATTCAGATGAAAACGAACTTGCCAGAAGGGTCTTGAGCATGGATATCTCGCTAGTAGCAAGAGATATTCGCTTTTTCTATCCTTACGAAATTCAAATTGTAGACAAGTTAGCCTTCCAACAAAATTCTCAAGGCGAAGCCTCTCATCAGGAGTACAAACGCCAACAAGTTCAATCTGCCATGAAGCGCATTTTTAAGCCAATGATTGAACTTAAGAATCTTTAACCTTTATTAGACATTTTTTTTATTTGTAGTTTTGTAACAAAGCGATGCAATCGTTGATTAATCATTTCAGGAAAATCAGCTTGCGGTACATGGCTGCCATCTTTAACAATATATAATTCACTTTGTGGTAAATGTGTTGTCAGGATTCTCTGGAGATAATTAGGGATGATTTTGTCCTTGTCACCACCAATGATAAGTGTAGGCGTTTGGATGGACTCCAGGTGATTAATGATATCGTGATCGTGCATAAGTTTTAAAAGATGAAATAAGAGTGATTCAGGCAATTCGCTAATTTTTTTCATGTAAAGTTGAATAAACTCCATATCAACTTGCTTTTTATTAAATCCGCCATCAAAAATAAAATATTGAGCAATGGGGTTTTTGTAAACATTTTGCCAAATTGTTTTAAATAAAGTTGGATGCTTTTCAGTAAAACTTTTCAAATGGGGAAATGCAAGATCGATCATATTTGAGTCAAACATGATGTCTTGTGGCGGCAAAACGGTACCAGAAATAAGAATTTGACCTGACATATCCTCTGGGTAGCGACGAGCATGCTCAAGGCAAATGTTTACCCCCATGCTGTGGCCAACAAATACGGAGTTTTTAATATTTAATTGAGCCAATAATTCGTGAAGGTCTTTTGCAATATTGGGAAAGTTACAACTCTCAATATCTCCGTCTTGTGAGGAGGCAAAATGAAAGCGGTAATCGTGTATGAGAATTTGGTATCCGCATTCTTCGAAGTAGGGGATTTGAAATTTATAGTGATAATTGCTGCAAAGTAATCCATAGATTAAAACCAAAACAGGCTTTGAGTGATTGATAGATTCGGGATTAAAATTAGTATTATAAAAAATACGAATGCCGTCTGAAGTATAAAAATAATTAGGGTGGTTATTTTTGAACATTTTTATTATTTTCCATTTTAACTAATACTTCTTCAATAAACTCCAGAGTAAATGTCAATTCACTTGCCTCATTAATAAATCGCTCGTAATCATTGGTGAGATCATATTCTGGAAGGCTTTGCCCAAAATTAACAATTTGGATTTCGTTGCTCCCAAATGCAATTTTGTCATTTAACTTTAATTTCAGGGTACCATTAACTTTTTTTCCATTGATGAAAAAAGCTGGTGCGCTTACATGGCTTTGGATGATCAGCAGACCTTGGTATATTTTGATGCTGAAGTATTTCAAAGGTAATTCTTTATCTAAAAAAATAAGGTCATTTTTTTTGGAGCGACCGATGTGAATCTGATCGAAATCGAATTGATAACTTCCAATAGCTTCCAAAGTTGTGCTTTTAATGACATCAAGATGAATCATATTGAAAGTATAGCAAAAATTAGGCAATTATACTGTAGTGAAAATTCTTTCATCGTTAGAAAATTTTAAAAGTAGTTTCTCGATTTCTGGATCGTGATTATGAATCAAATCCAAGGCGTCTTTACGAGCTTCGTAGAGTACATCAGAGTGTAATACGATATTGGCGATTCTTTTTTGGCTGATACTTCCTGATTGATCCGTACCAAAAAGATCACCCTCTCCCCTAATTTTTAAATCTTCTTCCGCAATTTTGAAGCCATCTGTGTTGGATTCGATGACTTTTAGTCTTTCCATACTCAAATGAGAAATGGTTTTATCATTAACTAAAAAGCAAAAGCCTGGTTTTTCTCCCCGTCCCACTCGACCGCGCAGTTGATGAAGCGAAGAAAGGCCAAAACGTTCAGGGTTCATGATGGCCATGACCGTGGCGTTTAGGACATTGATTCCAACTTCAATTACGCTCGTGGAAACTAAAATATCTACTTGGTGATTTTTGAAGGCATGAAACATTTGAGCTTTTTCATCTGATTTCATTTGTCCATGTAGACCTTCAACTTTATGTTCAGGAAAATAACTTTTAAATTTTTGTAAAACATCATTGAGATTATGAAAATCCTGTTCAACTTCAGCGCTTTCGTTGATGGCCGCAACTACAACGTAAATCTGTTCGCGTAAAGAAAGTCTGGTCTTAATAAAGTTGAGAAACTGAGGATAGGTTTCTTCTGTCACTATTCTGGTTTTATGGCCTTTGCGTCCGGCCGGCATTACCTTGATGGTGGAAATATCCAAGTCGCCATATTGGGTGAGACTTAAAGATCGAGGAATGGGAGTAGCCGACATAATTAAGCAATGAGAACCCTCCGTTTTACTGGTCAAACGGATGCGTTGGTCTACTCCAAACTTGTGTTGTTCATCGATTATGGCGAGACCTAATTCTTTAAATTGAACATTGTCTTGAATTAAGGAATGTGTCCCAATAATAAATTGGATATTGCCATCAAGTAATTCTTGGTAAATAACTTTTCTTTCCTTAGCAGAGGTAGAACCCAATAGAAGTTTTATTTTAAATTCTTTTTGATCAAAAAGATCGAGCGTACTTACAAAATGCTGTATAGCTAAAGCCTCTGTTGGACACATAAGAGCCACTTGAGCCCCATTGTTCATCACGATCATGGCCGCCAGCATGGCAATGGTAGTTTTACCACAACCAACATCGCCTTGAACCAATCTCATCATGGGATGATCTCCTTGAAGATCTCGTCGAACATCAATCATCGTGGCATTTTGATCCGGTGTTAATCTGTACGGATAGTGGGTGCAAAATTTGGCAAAGAGTTCATTGGAAGATTTATAACTTTTGGCTTTTGGTTTTTTAAAATATTGTCTTCGCAAGTAGATCTTGATTTGATCTTCGAAAAATTCTTCGTAAATCAGACGATTTTCTGCTTGAGCTTCTAGCTGTGGAGTGGGTTTTGTTTTTGCATGGATCACTTTAAATGATTCACTCAAGGAAAGGAACTGCTTACGGTTTAAAATGGCTTGAGGCAGAGTTTCAGGGATCGAGCTCCATAGAGATGTTGGAATGCGGTCAATGATTTTTTTTATTTGAACACCGGGGATGGTATTAACGGTAGGATATTGAATTTTTAATTCATTGGCTACGGTAACAAAAGGGGATTGGTCATCAGGGGATTCAAGTTGAAAAAAATCAGGGTTTGCAAATTGTATTTGACCATTAAATAGACTGGCTTCGCCCATGAATTCAATATAGGTCGCTTTTGATATTTTTTGTGTGACAGAGTTATAGGAGTTAAACCATTTAAGAGAAATTATTTTTTCGGAAAGAGTATCTTGCACATGAACACTAATATTATATAGCATGGCCCGAGCTTTTCCCCGCACTCTAAAATTCGGTTTAGATTGGACATTGAGCACTTTAGCCCTGCCAATAAAAATGCGACTTTCTTCTATATGTTCAAAGCTGCGCAGAGGTGGAAGCTCGATAATTCTCAAAGGGAAAATCCACAAGAGGTCTCGAAGTTCTTTGATGCCAGCAATTTTAAGTTTATCTACTGTTTTGGTTGAAGCTTTGCCCAGCATTGACTCGAGCGGGGAAGACCAATCCAAATTGGTGGATTTGGTTTTTTTAGTCGATGAATTCAAATGATTCAATCTCATATTCAACATCGCCCTTTGGAGCTTTTACCACTATAGTATCGCCCTCTTCTTTGCCAATGAGAGCACGACCAAGCGGAGAACTGTATGAAATTTTGTTTTCATTGAAATTAGCTTCGTCATCCCCAACAATTTTATATGTGTGATTGACACCTTTTTCCGCATCATTGAGAGTGACAGTTGCGCCAAAAATAATTTTACTACTTTTGATTTTTGAAACTTCAATTACTCGCGAGCGCGCTAAAACTCCTTGGAGTTGAGCGATTTTTCCCTCAATTATGGATTGGCGTTCTTTGGCGGCATGATACTCAGCATTTTCTTTTAGATCGCCCAGCTCCCTGGCTTCAGATATGGCTATCTTAATTTCTTCTCTTTCAATTTTAATTAATTGATTGAGTTCAGCTTCAATTTTATTTTTACCTGATAATGTTATTGGCACTTCACTCATAGAAAATCCTTTTATTTTTTAAACAAGGCGTCTGCCGATTTTAGTAATTCATCTTTTGTGGGTCCACTCGACTGTGCACCTTTCAAAGAAAAATAATCGCAGAAATTTGCTTTTTCTTTATCAACGACTCGATCGGCATTGTTTTCAATGCATTCATTGTAAACCCTAGGGTCGAAGAATTTACACATCTTACAACAGTGCAGGCTCTTTGAGCAATAGGGGCAATCTTCCGTTCGCATTACCTTGAAGGCACCAATAACAGGAATATTTTTCAAACAAAAATAGCAAGCAAAGCTTGTGGGATTTTCTGGTGTCATGGTTAAAAACTCCAAACTTTATTAAAGCCTACGTTAAAAGCAGGAAAAACAATGTTTCCCTGGAGATTACTCTCAGTATTAAAAAAGATTTTAGGTAAATTTCTTTTGTTATATTCTTCCACGGCCTTGGTGAGATTGACTTCGTTGGTCACTTCTAATGTTCTGGCAACCAAAAAGTTGACTAGGATGGTTGCCGCCCCAGTTACAAAATAGGTTTGTCGACTGGGGGATTTAGAAGAAAAAAATCCTAAGAGCAATAACCCGGTACCGGCCGTTCCCAAAATTGCGCTAGGCAATTTGATAGAAGAGTTTTTTTGATAGGTATTAAGATACTCCCTAGCGATAGGATCTTTTTCCAGCTGATAGCGAAGGCCTTCCCCCTTGTCTGTGGCATTGGAGTCGACCAGCACTTCCTGAAAATTGATGATTGCAATTCGACTACAGGTTTCCACCGAGCCAGCTTCGGAGCATATCAAGAGCAATGAAAATAAGAATAAACAAAAATTTCGCAATTAAACCTCAATTAATTTATTTTTTGATTATAATATAGGGATATCCCATTCAAAAGGTTTTTTCATGGATTTGATTAGAGCTGGCCTGGGCCTTAGTAAAACAATACGCAACGTCACTCGGCTTCAAGAAATTGTCCTAGTCTTCGCAAGACATGGTTTTGACGAATTTATAACTAATAACGTTACAGCGAAGATACCCAATTTTGTACTTCCAAAATCTAAAAAGCGCATTACCGAGGAATTAAGAAATTCTTCGGAAAAAGATTGGAACCAGATTTTAGGATTTAGACTCAGAAAATGTTTTGAAGAATTGGGTCCAGCCTTTATTAAGTTCGGACAATTATTGAGTTCTAGAGAAGATCTTTTTCATCCTTCTTTTATAGAAGAAATGAAGATGCTCAGAGACAAGGTTAAGCCCGTAGCATTTATTGAAGTACTTCCATTGATTGAACAATCTTTAGGTAAAAAATTAAACCAGGTATTTTTAGAAGTTGATCCCAATTCGATAGGGACGGCTTCTATTGGAGTGGTGTATCGCGCTGTCCTTCTGGATGGAACTCCCGTCGTCATAAAAGTAAGACGACCCGGAATTGAAAAAGAAATAGAAACAGATTTTTCAATTCTAATGTTTTTGGCCACGCAAGCAGAAAGAGTTAGTGCTGAACTTCGATACTTAGGAATTTCTCGAGTGATCAACGATTTTTCTTTTACACTTCAGCGCGAACTAAATTTTAATATTGAAGCACTCAATTGCGAGCGTTTAAAAAAGAATCTTGAGAAGCATGACGAGAAAAAAATTTATTACATCCCAAAAGTTTTCAAAGAATTATCTAGTGAAGACATCCTTATTATTGAAGAGCTTAAAGGCATTCCTTTTAGTCAGTCAGAGCTTATTTTGCAAAAGAAAGAAGATATCGTCCCTAAAATGGAATACGGTGTTCAGCTTTTCTTAAAAACATTTTTAAAAGATGGTTTTTTCCACGCCGATCTTCACGGAGGGAATTTCTTTTATCTAGAAGATGAACTTCATAAGGGAAAAATAGGTTTAATTGATTTTGGCCTAATGGGAAGTTTGAGCAAAAATGGAAGGCATCATTTCATTGCCATTATTTATGCAATTCTCTCCTATAATTATGAAAATTTAGTGTATGAATTTTTAGATGTTGCAGAATATGACAATATACCGGATATCGAAGGTCTAGTTAGAGATGTTCGAGATGGCCTCAGCCCTTTCGTCGGTCTCTCCGTCAAGCAAACCAATTTCTCCGAATTACTAATGGTCGTCATTAATACACTTAAAAAGCATCAAATATATCTTCCCCGAGAATGGTATATTGTATTCAGAGCACTTATTACTATAGATGGAGTTGGAAAATCTCTGGGGGTTGATTTAAATATTTTCGGCATTTTAGAAAATGACATAAATGACATTGTTCAAAGCACATTTAATAAAGATGAACTTATCGAAGACGCGGTTTGGGTGGCCCGAGATTTATCATCCTCGATGCGCATATTGCCTCGACATGTTCGTTGGTTCCTTCGAGACTTTGCTAGCAAAGGCTATGCCTTAGAAATAAAAAACTCAGGTTATGAAAGAGAGTTCAGTGCTTTGGTCGGCGCCTTGATTTTTTTAAGTTTTAGCACCATTGCCGCTATCTTTGTCTTTTCCGGCGTTTTCATAATGGCGGGACGGATGATTCATTATTGGGGAGATATTCCGACCATGAGCTGGATTCTTTGGAGTATTGGACTGTTACTGTTTGCCTCTGGAATTGGCTCTTTAAAGAAATAGAAGACTTGGGTCAAGTGCCCACAAATTTAGTCGGTGGCGCAGGAGAAAAAGTCCGGCATCCTAGGAATCATTTCAAGTTGTTATTGGAAAAAAAGGGCTTATTGTTTACCAAAATCCGTTAAGCACATAAAATTATATCATTAAGGCAGTTTTGAAGAGGTACGTATGTTAAAAATACTCATTTTGTTATCACTTACTTTTAATTTGGCGTTTGCCAAGTCGCGCTTTACGGAAGAAGACCGTCGCAAATTCATGGAGGAAGTAAAGCAAGGTATTGCCGCCCACAAGGTAGACAATAAAGGTAATGTTGATTTTCAAATTATAAAGCCTACCCTCTACGAAGAGTTGGACATTTATTATAAGCAACAAAAATTTACCCGCGAAGAAGTTGTTAAAATGAAGCAGGATTATGAGGGTTTTATTAAAAAATCGTCGAACCTTTTTAGTGGAGATGAAAAAGAAAAAGCCTTCATTTCTTTTATTGAGCAAGATTTAAATGAAATCAATCAATCCGAAGTTGCAAAAATAAAAGAAGGTGAAGTCTGCAATAATTGGGGCTGTGAAGAAGGTCTAAAGTGTGCTCCTGATCCAGTACAGGTCGATGGTAAATCGTGTTTAAAAATGGGCAAAGAGTGTCGTGATGATAAGGATTGCTGCTCCTCTTCCTGTACTATGGATACAAAAAAGCAAAAGAGATTTTGCGAAGAAGTCTATCGTTGCTTTAAGCCTCTTGATTTGGGTGAATCATGTATGACTAACCCTGTTTGTGGAGAAGGCGATTGCTTGCCTTATAATTCTAAAACTTCTGGAATTGGTGAGTGCGAGGATAACAAACATTCTTGTAAAAAAAATAGCGATTGCTGCTCTAATTCGTGCGTTGAAAAAAAATGCTCAATCTCTTTCATCTGTAAAGATTGTGTAAAAAACGGCAGTAAACCTCAAAGAGGACAAACGTGTTGCGAGGGGCTTTATCAAGATCAATCTGGACGCTGCGTTCCTGATATGCCTCCAATCGTTCCACCACAGGTAAAAAATGACAAAGTCTCTGATAAAATAGTTGCGACCCTGGCTTCTCTTTTGTTGAATTCGGCCCATGCAGATGAAGCCTATGACGAAGTTAATTCGGATCGTGACAAATACTCCAATTATCAAGCGACCTCATCAACACCAGATGCGGTAAAGGTTAAATCTGCTAATTTTACTTTGACCAGAAAATCAGACTTCAATACTTGTGACGTAAAATTTAGAGATGACTTCCTTCAGTACTTGCAACAAGAAAAATTACTTGATTTAGAGCTGGCGATGATTTCTTTTAACTTTGTCTTTCTCGGGGATGGAGTTAACGATTATTGGAAACTGACATCGGATGAAAACTCTTCAATTTATGGCAGGCTTAAGGCGATTGCTCAGAGACAGCAACAAATGCGTGAAGCTGATAACGCTAAAATGCAAACTATTAACCATAAACTTACTTGTATGTGTCTTGATGCTCAGGGTTTTCAAAACATAAAAGATGAAACCAAAAAGAAATTTTTCATGGAAGAATGTGAGGAATATAAAACAGCTCTTGCTGGAGCTGTTTGTTACAAATCAGTTCCATGCGATACGGCGTCTGCTGGAACGCCAGTGTGTAACAATGGTCGGATGTTAACAACGAATGGTTGTCTTTTGGGTGAGAGTGATTGCGTGTGTACTCAAAGTCAAATTCAAAGTATTCAAAAAGAAACAGCTTCTGGGATAAAAGGTAAACGCTTAATCGTAACTTTTACTTCAAAGTTAACTGAGTTTAATCAAGCTCTGACTGTCGATCATACGGAAACATACAATGCTATCAGTAAGGTTGGAGCTTATACCAATCAAGCCAATTGGAATGATACTAGTACTAAAACTTATTCATTATTTAATTTTAGCTTAAAAAATCCAAGCGGAAGTGTCGCTGCCATGGGAGCCATCCTTGGTGCACTATTAGCTGCAGGGGTTATTGCCGTTTTAGGTGGCTTTGCTACAACGTCGATGCTTTCAGCATGGGCCGCAGCTGGAATCATTGCAACTTCGGCCGCAACCGGGGGAACTGGATTGTGGTTGATAGCATCTTTAAAAGGAGCTTGGATTTCTAAGAGACCTGTGGTTTATGACAACATGATAAGCCAGTATGGTTGTGGAAAAAAAGAAACATGCCAAGATTGGAGCCGCAAATTAACTCAGCCATATAACAATATTTGTAATGTTCACGCTTCGGCCAATGCTTGTGTGAAGAATTTTGTGGTGTGGAATGATGAAGCTACCGGTGAGCCTCGCTATGTAGTCGATCCTTGGGTTCCATGGGGAGTGCCTAAAGCTGAACTCCTAAGAGATACTGGAGGAGTACGCAATTACGCTGAGAAATTAGAAGATGGATTCCAAGAAGCAAAAGATGCCATGATAGCTAAAAACCCAGGGGCCACCGGTGGCGGTGGTAAAGATGGTGGTGGAGCATTTGTATCTGAAGATTATATGCGCCAACTTTTTATCGACTCTGATGTGCTTGGGCATTATGCTCCCAAAATAGGAACAGATGAAAATCAATACTTACTTACTTCAGATGTTGTAGAAAAAATTAAGACTCAAGCTGGTAAATTCCTAATTCTTTCTCAATTAGTTGAAAGACACGTAATTGCATCGCCAACAAAAGATATGCAAACTTCTCGTTACTGCGTTAAGGATACGGATCAATCGATTTACTGTTCAGATGATAAGGACAATATTGATAAGTTTGCCGATTATGCGTATGAATTTCACTTTAAATGGCCAAAAACATCTCGCTTAAAAGAAATAAGTTATCCAACTGTTGCGCTCTCAACTTATTTAGATCTCATGTCAAATGGTGTTGTGTTCTCAATGGCTTCTGGTGCTACTAAAGCCGCAAATACTTTTGGTCTGTTGAATGCTCAGTATCTCGACGATTATTTGAAAACGTTGGACCTCTATAAGAGTAATACGGTTGACTGTGCCGCTGGACAAACCTGTACGGGGACATCGAAAACGATTAGTACCGATGCAGATAAAGTTAAAGCAGATCTTGATGCTCAGAAATTAACAAATGCCTTGGCCGGAAATGGCACTCTAGATGCCCAGTTATTAAACTTAAATCCGAACACATTAAGTGGAGCGGCTAAACAAGCGGGAATCAACGGAGGAAATTTATCATCAGGACAATCTGCTTTCTTGAATGCCATCGGCTCGCTAAGAAAAGCTCGAAAAGATCAGCTTAAAAAATTAGATTTTTTCAATAAAGCCATGGCTTCTAAAGGAAAATCAAATGCTGATCGCACTGCCAAGATGGCGGCAGTCTCTAAAAAATTCTCTAATGCTTTCATCAAGCCTTTAAGTGGTGGGCGTGGCGGTTCATCATCTGGATCAAGCCTCTTTGGTTCTGGTGGAGCAGATGGACTGAGCTCTGATGCCAACGGTAAAGATAAAAATGGTAGCGGTGGTGATGGAAGTGGAAAAAATGGGGCGGGCAGTGGATATGGAGCTTACGGTATAGGGTCGCTAGGGAATGGGACCTATGGTAACGGTGGAGACGGTTCAGGTGCAAATGCTTACGGAGCTGGCGGCGATGGAAGTGGAAACGGCTATGGTAAAAACGGCAAAGGTGGTACTGGCAGTGGAGATACAGGTGCCAACTTAAATGCTCTTGGTAAAGCTAATGGTATGAGTGATGAGGATGCACGCCGATTAGCAGAAGCAATTGAAGCTCGTGATCGTGCCAACCAAGAAAAATATAAATCACAAGCCGATAAAACTTTATTTGAACAAGTTACAAACGCTTATATTAGAAATTACGACAAAGTATTAATTAAGAAAAAGACTGACAAGGACGTCATTGAGCAAAAGTAATTTTGATGAAAAGAATAAAACGAGACTAGTTAACTTAGATTTCTTACGCGGATTATTTGTCATCTTAGCACTCGATCAACATTTCACGTACTACATTAACATGTGGTACGTGTCTTATTTTAGAGATGTCATGGCGCTCACTTCAACATACAAAATTAATTTTCCTATGATCGGTCACCAAATTTCAACAGATCGTTTTAATCTTATGCTTGGAATTATATTCACCCCTTGGGTGAGTCAAGTGTATCTTACAATGGCTTCATTTAATTTGGCCCGCAAGCCCAGCTACCTTTTTAGAGATGAATTAGCTTCGAAGCTCAAAATGTTTGGACTTATTTTTATTTTTTTTACTTTAGAAAATTTTATAGTCGCACCCAACAGTGGTGAAGCCATTTCGTTTTATCCCATTATGTTGTGGATGGTGGTAATGAGCATTATTTCCATTTTTTACAGCTTGATGGGGATTAGAGGGGTCTTGTTACTTACACTGATATCATTTTTACGCTGGGTTGTGCCCATTGATATGCTGTCAAATCTTTTTCAAAGTATAATCCGTTATAATATTCATCCTGGTTTTGAATATGATGCTCGCATTGAATATTTTTTCTCTTCGGGCTGTTTGGGATTCATAATGGGTCATGCCCATTATCACATGCCCAATTACAAAAAAGTGAAAGACTTCTATTTCATGCTATTGGGACTTGTTTTTGTTTTATTTTATTGGGCCTATGGGATTCCTTATATAATTGATCCATCCAACGCTTTTGCGCATGAGCACGATATGGCCCAAAGCTTTAGTGGGACTCTTTTTATTTTAGGAGTTCAGGCATTTGTAATCTCAACTTTTTTATGGCTTGAAAAAAAAGAAATACGATTTAATGTTCCGATATTTACATGGGTGGGAGCAAATTCATTGCTTGTTTTTGCCCTTCACAGAGTTTTCTTTGTCAAGTTTTTAGCCCCCGTTAGCTTGATGGTGGGAAGCATGCTGGGGCGACCGATTGGAGCTTCAACTTATGAGCTCTACAGTTATGTAGGTCTCACCATAGCATTTTGCTATTTTGTAAAAGCAACTCGTCTCAATGAAATACTTGTGACAAGAAAAGGATAAGGAAGACTATGGACACTAGGTCCCAGCATTTAATTTTTGATGCCATTCTTGAAAAAGAGATAACACAAGCTGATGTCGATGGTATTAAAAATGTTATAGAGAAAAATCTAACTGTCGTTGAAAAAGTGGAGTATAAATTTACACCACAAGGTGAAACAATTGTCTTTATCCTTTCTGAATCCCACTTTAGCCTTCATACCTATCCCGAAAATAAATATATCTCTATGGACATATATGTTTGCAACATGGAAACAAATCTTGAAAAAATTATCGATGAGATAAAGGGGATTGTTTCGTTTGAGAAAATTGAATCGCGCATTTTGCCCAGAGGTAGAATTGCTCAGGGAACGATTGATCGAAGTGTTCAAGTCGTTTATTTGCTAACCATCGTTGTCGCCTGTTGTAGTATCTTGTACGAGTTTTTATTGGCGCAATCTATTTCCACCACGATGGGCAATACCGCATTGAGATACAATTTAACCATTGGACTTTTTATAGCTTCAATGGGATTTGGGGCCATCTTGTACAAAAAACTAATTGGGCCAGATCATTTTAAAGAATTTATCAAAGTAGAGCTCTTACTTTCCCTTATCGGTGGTATTGCTCCAGTTCTAGTTTTGATTATTGATTATTTTTTTAATTCATTTGCCAAAATATCCAATGTTTCATTTTTTTCATTTTGGATACAGGCTCCACTTTTTTCGATAAATCACTTGCTAATTGTCGCGATTGGCTTTCTTTCTGGCTTGGAATTACCTCTATTGATGGATATGAGCAAGAAGTTCACAACGACGAAAGGGCATTTTGTATTAGCATATGATTATTTAGGCACATTGCTTGGAGCGATTTTATTTCCTATTATTATTCTGCCTAATTTGCACTTGTTTACAATCGGCTATGTCGTCTCTGCAATCAATATTTTAGTAGCACTCTTTGTGATGATTAAAATGAAAATAAATCATCGCGGCTATCGTTTGGCAATATGGCTGATGTTGATTACTTGGATTTTTGTAATTATTCAATCAACTTCTCTCAATGAATTTATTGTTGAAAGATTCTATTTTGGCGGGAAGTTTTAATGGACAAACGATCATTAATTAAAGCAGAACTTTTTTTAATAACTAGTCTTTTAGCTTTTTGTAGCATTGTCTACGAACTTCTTCTGTCGAATACCTTAGCGATAGTTACCCAGAATTATATCTGGTGGCAATCTTTCACAATTGGGATTTATATAGGTGGATTGGGACTTGGAGCTTATTTTTCAGATAGGTTCAAAGATACATATAAAAACATTATCAGCGTGGAACTATTGCTGTCGTTTTTTGGTGCTATTTGTGTGCTCTATGTCTATCTTTTTCATGGTATATATAAATATATAGACAGTTTGTTTTTCTACACCGGCGATTTCTACTCAACCTTTTATTTGCAAAATGTTTTTTTATTGAAAATAGTTTTTTTTATTGCCATTCAGGTACTCACGCTTTCTATTGGAACACTTTCTGGGTTTGAAATTCCTCTTATGATGAAAATGGCAGTTGAAAGACTTGGAGAGTCTGAAGAGGGAGAGCATTATATATTAGGGGTCAATTATCTAGGAACACTGATTGGAACAATTTGTTTTGCTTACTTTTTATTGCCTAAATTAGATGTAGTAAAAACATCTGTTTTCGTCGCACTCTTGAATCTTTTAGTATGCCTCTATTTCCTGGTAAGATATGTAAAGAAAAATCGAGCTCTATATTCTAGCTTTACAGTGGCCATTGCTTTACTTATTTCAGTTGTTGGATTTAATGAAAGCTCCATCACTCAGGGCTATTTAAAGTTCTTTTATTATCTTCCCAAAATCCTGGCGAAAGATAATCTTGATTTCACTGACCTTGTACGAAGAATTGAAGGATTTAAGCCAATCGAAAGAACTAAATCACTTTACCAGTATGTTGATATTTTTAATTATCCAATGACTGAAGATGGAATTGTTAAGGATTCAACCATATTAACTCTTGATACTAATTTTCAGTTCAACACTGCTACTGAGTTTTATTATCATCAGGCCTTTGCTCATATTTCGATAGCTTTAAATAAGAAAATTCCCAAAAGAATACTTATGCTTGGTGGGGGAGATGGTCTTTTATTAAGAGAATTATTAAAATATCCTGAAATCGAATTCATAAAGCAAATTGAACTAGATCAAAAGATGATTGATCTTGCTAATTCGCGTTTTGCAGAGCTCAACAAGCACTCAATGCAGGATCCAAGAGTTCATACTGAAATTAACGATGGATTCTATTACGCTAGAACAACTAATGAAAAATTCGACGCTGTTTTTATTGATTTTCCTTACCCAAATTCTTACGACCTCTCTCGTTTGTATAGCGTTGAATTCTATTCATACGTTAGAAAATTACTAAATCCCAACGGTTTTGTCGTACTGGATTCACCTTTTTATAATAAGGTAGATTACAACAAAGATCGCTATCAAGGCCGTGTTGTTTTCACTCAGGTCTTTAACGATGTCCAGGTTAAAAGCAATAGTGTTGTCGCAAGCACGTTTTATTATGCTGGTTTCAAATCATTTTTTCCTTATCGGGTTTCAGATGAATCTTTTATATTCCTGAAGGAGGAGCCAGGCATGATTGATTTCAATTTTATGGATGGTGCCGATCTCTCTAAATTGCAACCGCAAACGATTAGAGAAATGAAAGAAATAAAAAACCAACAATTTCCCTATAGAATTGCCTTCAAGTTCGTCAACTCAATCTTTAAGCCTACTCTCATAAGAAAGAACGAATTTTAAATGCTGTCTGCGCCCGCAACATATAGCGATAACCCCAAGTCAATCCATTCAGCAAGAGGTTTAGGTCCTAAGAGAGACTGTAAGAAATCTTTTTCAGTTAGTTCAAATTGTTTGTTATCAAATATTATTATCACCTTAGAATCATGGATAACTTTAATTTCAAGTCTGCCATCAGAGACATTGGCAAGAAAAAGATTTAATTCTTTGGGATCTCCAAGTTTCATAAATGCGGTATAAAAAATTTCCTTGTTTTGAGACAGAACTTGTTCGCTTTCAGGAAGCCATAGTTTGAAAACTTCAAGTTCCTTTATTATTTGGGCATACTCCTTTAGTCCTAGACACGAAATCTCATGAATAATATTTGTTAAATCTCTTCCCTTGTTAACACAGAAATATTTTTCAATACAATGATCAGAGTTTCTTTTTATATAAAGGTCAATCGAAGACATGCCACGGATAATCGACCAATCTTTTTGTTCTCGTTTAATGGTAAAAAAATGATTTTGATTAAAATGAACATAAAGATTAACAATGGTCTCAAAGTCATTTTCAGATAATTCGGAAAATTGAGTTCGCTCGTAGCCTATTGGCCTCTGGTCATGTTGGAATATTGTTTTGCCAGTTTCGATTAAACCACCTGTGCGATAAAAAGAAAATTTTTCATATAATCCCTCAATCTCACTCCATAGTAGAAACAAGGAGACCTTATCTTGAAATTTAACTAGTACATGGTTCAAAAGTGTTTTGAAAAATTTTTTTCCACGATATTTTTTTGCAGTTACAATTCCACCAATGATTGCGACAGGAGTCTCCACCCCATTTTTAACGGCGATGCGCTCACATACTGATAAATGGGCCACAACCTGATTGCTTTCTTGGTCAATAATAACAAAACAATTTTCAAAATTTAGTGGATGTACCAAGGGCGCAAAGTCGATGTCAAAATGATTATCTTGATGATAATGAAATTCTTCTTCTATAAGGAGAATTGTTTCTTCAAAATATTCTGGATTCTCAGATAAAGTAGTCAGAACATATTTATTTTCATTCATTTGTCTATTTTAGCGACAACTTCGGATCCGATGTCTAAATTTCTCACAAAAATATTACCTGATCATTTAACTTACTTTAGCATTTTCTTTATTTATAGATAGTTAGAGTGTTTAAAATGTCTAAAAAATAGTCATTTTTTTCTAAAGTTATTTTTGGGAGCGCCGATTAGTTATTTATGAAGCCGTGAGGTCAGTCTCACAGAAAAACATGATGTTTTTCAAGCCAGAAATCAAGGAGGATGTATGGGACTTCGAATTAACACAAACGTAGCGTCGTTAAACGCTCAGAGGAACTTAGGTTCAACTCGTATCAACATGAACAAGTCTTTGGAGAAACTTTCTTCAGGGCAAAGAATCAACAGAGCGGGCGACGATGCTGCTGGTCTGGCGATTTCTGAAAATTTAAAAGCACAAATTAGAGGATTGGGACAAGCAGAAAGAAATGCGGAAGACGGTGTGTCTCTGGTTCAAATTGCGGAAGGTGCACTTGGTGAAGTTTCAAACATCTTAATCAGATTAAGAGAACTTTCAGTACAGGCTGCTTCTGATACTATCGGTGGTACTGAAAGAAAATTCCTTAACGTGGAATTTGAGCAACTAACTTCGGAAGTTGATCGTATTGCTAATTCAACAGAGTTTAACCGCGTACCACTTCTAAATGGAACTGGTGCAGTGTTTGATATCCAAATTGGAACAAGAAACGATCCTATCTCAGATAGATTAACTTTCGATGCCTCTTCAGCAGATGTCAATGTCGCAGCTTTAGGTTTAAACCTAGCTTCGGTATCTGATAAAATCTCTGCTCAAAACTCACTTAGTTCAATTGACCAAGCTATAATTTCTGTTTCAGGAATCAGAGCAGACTTTGGTGCTCTTCAAAACAGATTGCAATCAACGGTTAATAATATTCAAGTAAGCATTGAAAACCTAGCTTCTGCCAACTCACGTGTAAGAGACACTGACGTGGCCGCAGAAACTGCAGAATTAACTAAACAGAACATCTTAATGCAAGCTGGTACTAGTGTGCTTTCTCAAGCTAACTCAAGTACTAACACAGCACTAAGCTTGATCCAAGCAGCATCTCAGCGCTAATAGCGCTGAGGCTTTAAGCATGCCTGCAAGTGTGATTGAAGCATAAAGATACTAATAAAGACGACTTAATATTGTAGTAGATATTAAGAGCTGGAAAACTGTAACTTTTTTTAGAAACTGATTAAAACAATTAACAATTTTTTTGAACAAGATGTTCGAAGTATATACCAGGAGGTTTTGAGTGAAAGGAGATTAACATGGGCTTAAGAATAAATACAAATATCCCGTCTTTATCGGCGCAGAGATCTTTGGGAATTACTTCAAGAAACTTAAATGATAACTTGAGAAAGCTATCATCAGGCGAAAGAATAACCAGATCGGGTGACGATGCAGCAGGATTAGCGATAAGTGAAAACTTAAAAGCGCAGATCAGAGGAATGAGACAGGCCAAAAGAAATGCTGGCGATGCTATCTCAATGTTACAAACGGCAGAAGGTGGAATGAATGAAATATCTAACATCATCATCAGACTTAGAGAACTTTCAGTCCAAGCCGCTTCGGACACAGTGGGAGCAACCGAGAGAGGTTTCTCAGATATTGAATTCCAAAATCTCAAAGATGAGATCGACAGAATTGCAAAATCTACAGAATTCAACGGAATTAAACTTCTCGATGGTTCTGGCGGAAAACTCGATTTCCAAATTGGTATTAAAAATGATCCGACTCTCGACAGGCTTAGCTATGACGGAGCAAGATCAGACGCCTCCCTACATGCTCTTGGTTTGGCAGTAGATGGGGTGACGACGAAGGAAAATGCTCAATCTTCGCTTAAAAAACTTGATGATGCCTTAGTGCAAATCAACGGTATAAGAGCGAATTTTGGTGCCCTTCAAAATCGGTTGCAATCAACAAGCAACAATCTTGAAGTCAGCGATGAAAATTTATCTGCTGCCAATTCGAGAGTAAGAGATGTTGATGTAGCGGCTGAAACCGCAGAGATGACAAAGAATAATATTCTTCATCAGGCCGGAGTTTCAGTACTAGCGCAAGCGAATCAAACGCCAAACTCAGCTTTAAAACTACTACAAGGTTAATTCAAAAAAGTTGCTCCGAATGGAGCAACTTTTTTCTTTTTGATTTATACTCATTAGAAAAGGATTAACAATGAACAACGAACAAGATAATTTCACCGACAAAAGAAAAACAATATTGATTATGGGGATCAATTCTTTCATAGGCTCAAACTTAGTTGAGTTTTTTAAAAAGGATTATCGCGTAGTTGGAACTTTTTTCAAAAAGAATCCTGCGACCCAGGGGATACTTTGTCTTCCATGTGATGTTTTAGAAAAAGAACAAGTCCAACTGGTGCTTTATGCGCTCAAACCAGATGTCGTTCTCTATTGCGTAGGTCTTACTGGTTTAAAAGACTGTAATGATTTACCCAACCGATGTGATGCTCTAAACTCTGCCGGACTTTTTAATGTTGCAGAAATGGCACCTCGTTATGGTGCTAGAGTCATGTATTTTTCTTCTCACTTTGTTTTTGCTGGAATGAATAAGAACTATATTGAAATGGATAATCCTGACGTTATAACTAATTATGGCAAGGCGCAGGCTTCAGCAGAATTTTACTTACAAAAATCTTCACTCAATTATCTCATTTTTAGATGTGGCAAGCTTTATGGGCGTGGTGTTTCCCCAACCAAGAACACTTTTTTTGAGTTGTTACAAAAAAATTTGAAAAATAATCAAAGCGCTAACTACGACAATTATGTTCACCAAGGTTTCCTTGATGTCTATTACCTGGGATTAATGGTCAAGATGTGCATAGATAAAAATATTTCTAATCGCCTGATCCATTTTACCTCTCAAGACATAGTTACCTATTACGAATTTGCTAAGCTTTATTGTGAAATATTCAATCAATCTGACGGATTAATAAATACTGGCAAATGGTTTTTTCCCATCAGCAAAGGCGCAAATATAGAAAAATTGGAAGAGCATCTTTATTACAAGTTAGATCTCTTAAATGTCGAATCGCTTTTAAAAATTAAAATGCCGACAGTCAGAGAATCGCTAGAGTTCACCTTTAAAAGATTTCAAGGCAACAAGCAAGTGACCAATGCCGTAACGAATAAGGGGGACGGAGTTTCGTTTGTTTAAAGAAAATTAGCGAGCAGAATTAACTACAAATTCAGTGAGGTAAAATCGAACGAGAGCGTCTAAGTCAACAGGCTCATTGTTAAATCGCCAAGTGATTTTATTAAATGGACCTAAGTGGGCCCGGATTTCATGAATATTGGTTGAACCAAATTGATCATTAAAACTTAATCGCGCCCCGTAGACATCTTTACCATTGGCCAAAAAGCCAATGGAAATAACATCAAATGATTTTCGAGCAATGATTAATCTGATGGAATTTCTAAAGAGCATGAAGTCATTTATGCTGCCTGAAATTTTTAGCAGCTTTAGACTATAGGGAGAATTACTTTTTCCGCGGTATTGATTAAATCGCTGAACATAGGCTTCAAACAAATCGCGCAAGTTGTTCATGAAAGCAATTGATGATTCTTCTAGTAAAAGTTCAGGATTAAGATGGCCATTGATATTAACAATGCCCGACTCGTCCATGTTGATTTCGTCTAGCGCTAGGTTTTCGATCCAGGCAAACTCTTGAGGCTGCACAATTTGATTTATGTCTTGCATAATAAAATAATCTCGGCTTTGAGCGAAACTGTCAAGCGCATTAAGTGGTAGAATAAACTTGGAAAATTTCTTGATTTGAAAAAAATATGAAGAATAAAAAAAGAGTCTAGGTGGTGGTCTTACTATCGAGGTTCCGCCCATTTTTAAATAGGTGGCTGCAGTTAGTAGTCTCTTTAGGCTTCTCACTGAAAAAACCGCTTAGGGTTTAATATGAGCTTGCTCACCGTGACCAGGGACCGCTCCCGAATAAATCTTTATAGAGGAACCAACTTAATGCCAACTCCTAGACTCACTTTGATTATACACTTTTGAATGAATGGACTAAAGGAAACTTTTTACCTATCTCGTTATTTCGACAACTTAGACTAAAAAACATTTTCTCAACTCTTTGATCATTGAAAAATCCCGCAGTGTGGTATTATGAAAGAGTAAGAGATTTAAGCTTTTAGAGCTCCAAACCGATAACGATTTAAGGAATAATGGGTTTATAGAAGAGGATTATATGAAAACACTATTAGCTTACATTAAAGATGAAAGCGGACAAACTTCCACTGAGTACATTCTCCTTGTCGCAGTCGTTGCAATGATTGTTTTCAAGTTTAAGTCTCAAGCACAAGAGAAACTTGGTAACATAACCAATACCGTATTTGGTAAAGCTCAGACGATGGCCGATGGAATTGAAACTAATTAAAGATTCTCAAACAACTGGTCAAGCACTAATCGAATACCTTTTTTTATTCTGCTTCATGATTTATATAACCATTAATATGGTAAAGGGCTTAGGCGCAACGATGTTCAAATCGGTGGGCTACCTCGGCTATGAAATTACCGAACAATTAACCATCGGCGTTTGCCAATCTGAATGTTTTTTCACCGGTTATAAGAATCAGGGGAAATAGAGCATGCTTCCCTTGGTGGTTTTCATCTTTGCTGCGATTCAACTTTTGGTCGTAGCTTACATCGACTTCAAAACCACAAAAATTTCCAACCTGTGGTTGATTCTCAATTTTTTCATTTTTTGCATTTTGTCTTTATTGTTTCCTACATTGTATCTGTGGAGACTCGACACATTTGTTTTTCCAATCGTTTTTTTGTTCGTAGGCTTTGGATTATTTGCCATGAACATCATGGGGGGAGGCGATTCAAAGTATCTGGCATCCTTTTATCTTTTGGTTCCCCTGGGACATCAAGAAAGTGTCTTTTTGTATTTGCTATATACGACAGTTATCGTCGGGAGTTCTTTGCTACTCTTTAATGCTCTCAAAAATTTTGATAGAATTGTGATATTATTTAAACTTGGCGACGTTTCCGGAATTAAAAAAATTTTTGGAAAAAAATTTACTTATGCGCCAGTAATCTTTATCGCATGGATGTGGTTTGGGTGGCAAAATCATTCTCAATTCGCTTATTAAAAAATCAACTAGGTCAATCGACGGTAGAATACATACTCCTCTTGGCGGTTCTGGTTTCGTTGGGGTTTGGTTTTTTTCACAATAAAAAATTTTTGGATTTTATTAATGCGGCCGATGGAAGTATGTTTGAGTCTATGAGAAAAGGAATTGGGTATTCATATCGCTATGGTTTAGAATATAAATCCTCAGTACCCTACGACGAAAAAATGATTTTTGATTATAAAAATAATTTACATGATAGTTATACCAAAGACGGTACAGAGAGTCGTTTTTTTACAGGGGATGCACCATATCCTGCAGGGCCTTAAAAAAATGATTAAAAATAATCGCGGTCAATCGACAATTGAATTTATTCTAACTTTTTCGGCAACAATCGGATTTATTTTTCTATTCGTAAAAATGTCCATTAATTACACCAATGGCTTTATGGTTCACCACGCAACCTATATGGCTTCACGATCTTTTTTAGTGATTGATTCAAATGATGACAAGCCTGAAGATGGAGATATAAAGGCTTTTAATTCTGCCAAGCTCGTTTTTAAAAAATACCTACCGGAAGCTATTTTAGCAGGGCTGGAGCTTAAATCTAACAACCCAGGAGTTGCCGGACACTTGCCAGTTTTCACTGGAGTGTTTACTGAATTTACTCAAAGGTTTTCATCGGGGCATATTGGAGGAAGAGGAGAAATTACTTATCGTTCAGAATCTTTTTTAGGAAGGGAGCCAACCCGCTCTGAGTCTTATACCCAGACTTGTCAGGCGATTAAAACCGTCACTAAAAAATCTTGTGCCACACTCAACACGCTTGATGATAATGGGGGGTGAGGTGAAAGAAAATATTTTTATTAAAACTAAAGCACTCAACAATAATAAAGGCCAGGCCCTGTTTGAAATGATTCTTTTTCTACCCTTCCTAATGTTTCTGTACACCATTTATTATACGGCGGGAAATTCTATAAGCGCCTCAATTAATCAACAAAAAGTGGTGCGAGGATATTATTACCATCTACTTAAAGGAAATTCATATCTCAATACGCTACCTGATTTAAACGCCCTATCTGGCAATGCTTTAAAGCGGATAGGATTCAATGCAGTTGGGTGGAGAGATCACAGTGTTAATAATAAAACTTCAATGGCGCCTTGTTTTAAATTTTCTTCTTTATTAAAAAATGGCAGTACTGAAGAATGTGAAAGTGATGCTCGCGATGAAGAATCTTCGAGCCGCTTTATCAGAGTCTTTACCTTTTATGGTGTTTGCGGTCCCTCATATATCAAACACGCTACGGACTTTGGTGACTTTTATGATATTGTACCAAGCGCTCAAGGTGACATTAGTACTGGATGTTTTCTCGGCCTTTAAGAGGGCTAGATAAATTCTGCCTCTTCGTATTATTATTCGAAAATTTGATAAAATCTAAAAAGCTAGTTATTTAAACAGGTTGGGAAAAATGAACACTCGCGCCCTAACGTTGGCCTTAGTCATAGCAGGATTTGCGATGATGATGGTCTACACTTACATCGATGATCAAAAAGCAGCGATGGTCAAAGACTATGGGACGCAGAGTTCAGTCATTGTAGCCAAGGTCGATATACAAGAATTAGATCTAATCGATGATTCAAAAGTTGAAGTAAAAACAGTTCCCGAAAATTTTTTAGCACCAGGACATTTTAAATCAATCAAAGATTTAGAAAATACAATTGCAACGGTTCCTATTATTAAAGGTGAGCAAATCACCAAGCCAAGAGTGACTTATCCAGGTATAAAGACAGGATTATCGCGCCAGGTTTCAGTTGGAAAACGAGCAGTAGCAATCAATATCACGGAACGAGATGCGGTTGGAAGATTGATAAAGCCAGGTGATCGTGTCGATGTACTTACAGCTATAGATATTTCGCAAGGAGCGAGAAAGGATTTACAAAAAACAAGAACGATTCTGCAAGATGTTCTAGTTCTTTCAACAGGGATGAGCATGACCAATTCTATTCCTATCTATGGTGTTGAAACTCCCAAAGTTATCCGTACCATGAATTTAAATACCTACTCCTCTTATAGTACGATTACTTTAGAGCTAGATCCTTACGACGTACAAAAACTCTCTTTCATACAAGCTTACGGCAATGGTTCACTTTCTTTGTCATTGAGAAATAATGCAGACAAAGAACCTGTTAGGTTAAGAGCAACTCAAATTTATGATGTTCTCGGAGAAGATGCTTCGGAAGCAAAATCTTATTTCTCTGAAAAATATATTAAAGAGTCAAAAAATGCTCAATAAGTTTTTATTTTTCATTTTGGTTTTAATCTTGAGTTTGAAAATTTCATCTCAGGAAGATCCTGCGGGTGAAACTTTAAAAGAAATAGACGTTGTCGTGGGTCTGGAAAAAATTATTAAATTAGATTTTGTGCCAAATACAGTCGTGAAACTTGCTAACGAAAACTTGGCGTCTTATCAAATTGTTCCATCTAAGAAAGAAGTTACTATTACCGGACTAAAGGCCGGAGAAACATCATTAACGTTACGAGATAGTGGCGGAGATATTCGGGCAAGATATTTATTAAAAGTTACGGCATCCGATCAATCAAAAGTGGTTGTTCAGTTAAAAGAATTATTAGGTGATGTAGAAGGATTGGAGATTGGGATCAAAGGTGATTCTGTTTATGTTGGTGGCTATATTGTTGTTCCAAGCGACATTGGAAAAGTTGTCGTTATTCTCGATAAGTATCCAGATGTTTTACGCTTGGTTGAGCTATCTCCTCAAACCCAAGTCGTAATCGCTCGAAAGATGCAAGAAGAAATTCAAAAATCTAGCTTTAAAGATGTGACTGTCAGAGTCGTCAATGGTAGTTACTGGATAGAGGGAGTTGTTGGTTCAGATGAAGATAAAACTACCGTAGAAAAAATTGTCCTAGAGTACCTTCCCGATCAAATTCAAAACTTAGCTAGGCGAACTGACGCCGTACAAAAAACCAAAAAATTACCTTACGCTATTTTACTTACGAAAAATGAAAAGAAAAAACCTGATCCTATCCAAAAACTTTTTAAGATATCAGCACAATTTGTTGAACTAACCAAAGGCTACGATAAATTATTTTCTTTTACCTGGACTCCACTTATTGGTGCAGACGGTGGTCAAATTTCCATAGGAAAAGGAAGCAGTGGCGGGGTCACGACGAGTTCTAGCGGAACGTTGGCTGCAACTATTTCTAATCTATTTCCTAAACTAAACTCTGCAAAAAGTGCTGGTCACGCTCGCATACTTGAATCGGGAGTTATTGTGGTGAAGGAAAATGTAGCGGGAGTCATAAAAAAGACAACTCAAATTCCTTTTCAGATAGGAACTGGAGATAATGCCAAAGCGGGAATAGCAGTTGCGGGCTTTGATATGAGCATTACACCCAAACCTCTGCAAGAAGAAAAAATTGAAATGAAGGTTGTCATCAATGTTAGCTCCGTCTCAGGCGATGCCACGCCTCAAACTCTAAACAACACCGTGGATACGACCGTAATAGTTAAGTCACAAGATTCAGCAGTAATCGGGGGAGTCGTTACCAGTAAAACTCAAACGGACTTTGATAAAGAAGGCGATCCCATCAAGATAGATGGAGGAGCGCCATTGTTTGCATTTATTAAATCAAAAAAATACTCAACCAACAGATCTCAATTCGTTATTTTTGTTACACCTGAAATTATAGAATCAGCTGCAACAGGGGTTTCAGAGATCGAACGAAAATTTAGAAAAAGGAGCCGATAAAAATGGCCGGACACATAATTTCGATTATTGGAGGCAAGGGCGGATTGGGCAAGTCTCAAGTTGCAGCTAATTTGGCATTTGCCTATTCACTTGAAGGCAAAGTGAAAACTCTCTTGCTGGACTTTGATCAAAAAGCTGGTGGTGATCAAGATTTTATAACTGGTATGAAAGGTAAAAAGAATTTAAAAGAACTCGCCGAGTTCAAAGGTTCTATCGACCCCAATTCCATTCAGCAATTTGTAAGTATGAATCAAAATGTATTTTACATTGGAATGCCAAACGATGCCACGGCAGCTAATAATATAGAAGTTGAGGCTTTGGGGAGAACTTTAAAGGCGGTCACAAATATTTATCCCATTACGATTATTGATGCTGGCAATGAATTAACTCCATTGGCAATTAAAGCATTGGAATTTTCTACCCTTATTTTCGTTGTGGTGACTCCTGATATTCTCGCACTTAATCAGACCAAGAGATTATATTCAGATCTTGTTACGATGATGTTTCCCAAAGATATGATTCAATTTGTTGTGAATCAAGCGCAGCAGGGGCATCCGGTAACTAATGATGTTATTTCTAAAACCTTAGGTAAGCCAATTTTTTCAGCTATAGCTAAAGATGATCAAAATTGCGTAATGGCACTTAATCAGAAAAAGCCTGTGATGCTCGTTGCGAGAAACAGTGCATTTGCTAAGGGTATAGTCGATACCGTTAGGCGATTAAACGAAAAAAGTGTTTTAAAAACACTTGAGCGTCTTTCTAAACCTAGTGATGCCGGAGTTAAAAAAGAAGAAAGCAAAGATGGAGCCGTCTCTCCAACTAAAGGTGGAAAGAGTCCTTGGACTGATCTTAAGTCACGCATCCATCGAGCACTAGTGGATGAGATGGACATCAAAAAAACTGATGAGAATGATCCCAAAGCTCAAATTATTTTAAAAGAACAAACCAAAAAAATTGTTGTAGAGCTTTTGGGAAAAGAAGATACCAAAGGAATACTCAACGGTCGCGATGATATGAATCAGATTGTAAAAGAAATCATCGATGAGGCCTTAGGACTTGGTCCTCTTGAAGATTTGCTTCGAGATAAATCAATTTCGGAAGTAATGGTGGTTGGGCCTTTTAAGATTTATTATGAACAAGGTGGAAAAATCAAACTTTCTGAAATCACTTTTACTAATGATCGCCAAGTTCTCAATGTTATAGAAAGGATTGTCGCACCAATTGGACGACGTATCGATGAAAAAACGCCCTACGTAGATGCTAGACTTCGCGATGGTTCTAGAGTGCATGCCATTATTCCACCGTCATCCATTGATGGATGTACCATTACAATTAGGAAGTTCCCAGAGAAGAGATTGACCTACAAAGATCTTGTAAAATACGGTTCCATGACAGAAAGTATGGCCGATTTTTTGCGAATTGCAGTTGAGGCCCATCGAAATATCATTGTCTCCGGTGGTACCGGTTCAGGTAAGACGACTCTGATTAATGTGCTCGGTGGTTTTATTCAATCCAATGAGCGTATCATTACTTGTGAAGACTCCGCGGAACTCAATTTTCCTCAGGAGCATATCGTTCGTTTGGAAACTCGTCCTCCTTCACTTGAAGGCGATGGTGCCATTGATATACGTTGTCTGGTTAAGCAAACTTTGCGGATGAGGCCAGATCGCATTGTTGTCGGTGAGTGTCGCGGCGGTGAAACCCTCGACATGCTTCAAGCAATGGGAACAGGTCACGATGGATCAATGACCACGGTTCACTCAAACAATCCCAGAGAATGTATTGGTCGATTAGAGACATTGGTGCAATATGCTGGAACTTCAATTTCTCCAAGAGCTATTAAGGAAATGATTGCCAATGCTGTTCACATGATTATTCAACAGTCTCGCTTGGATGATGGCTCTAGAAGAGTTATGTACATAACTGAAATTGGTGGGATGCAAGGAGATACAGTTATCTTGCAAGATATTTTTCTTTTCATTCAAAAAGAAATTGATAAAACTGGAAAAATTCTAGGGGAATTTCAGGCGACAGGTTTTATTCCAAAGTTTATCGAGGTGCTCGAGCGAAAAGGTTACAATGTTCCTAGAGGAATTTTTAGCAATCGTCCTCCTCAACCGGCTTCAACTCCCGCTCCAGCTATAGCAGCTGCGCCAGCACCAACGAATAAGGCGAACACTCCAAGTGCGGCAAGTCCAGGGGCAACGTCGACTCAGGCTAAGCCAGCAGTTAAGAAGTAGGAAGTAGAACAAAATGAGTGTCTTTATTAGTTTAATTGGTTTCAAAGGACTCATCCTCTTTGTAGGAGGAATGGTCTTTGCCTTAAGCTATAAATATTCAATCAATATGTTTGAATGGGTCGAACAACAGACCTATGGAACTCGTTCCTATATTATGGAAAAATTGGAGTTTCTATTTATTGAAATTCCCCAAGATAAACTGACTTATATTTTATTGGCCTCATCAGTTGGATTGGGTTGCTTTATTTTTTTACTTTTTGGCATCTTGGGATTTTGGATTCTTGGAATTATCTTCGGAATCATTTGCGCATTTTTGGGATTTAAAGCGCCAAGAATGATTGTCGATTTTTTAGTTGAAAAAAGAATTAAGGCTTACTCTTTGCAAATGGTAGATGCCCTTCAATTGCTTTCTAACGGTATCAGGGCCGGTCTCTCAGTGCCACAGGCCATTGGCATGATAGTTGATGAAATGCCTCCTCCTATTTCCCAGGAATTCAATATTATTTTGCAACAAAATCGAATTGGTGTTCCGTTAGAAGAGTGTTTTGAAAATTTAGCAAAAAGGGTGCCCACTGAGGACAATGATATGTTTGTCTCATCTGTAAACATTTTAAGAGAGACTGGGGGTAATCTTGCCGAAACTTTTGACACAATTGTTGATGTCATACGCGAAAGGGTAAGGCTCCAACAAAAAGTAGACACCTACACTGCACAGGGAATGTTTCAAGGAATGGTTATTGGGGCCATGCCCTACGCTTTAGGTTTCATATATTATCTTCAAGATCCCGCTTCAATGACTCCATTATTTACCACTGTCATTGGGTTTATTTTGCTTTCTTTTGCAGTTATTTTCGATTTAGTAGGGATTTACGTTATAATGAAAATTGTAAAAATAAAGATATAAATTTAATATATAATAATATCGTTTTAAACAACCGAAAATCACGAAGAGTTTTTTATCAACAAGGATTTGAGTTTTATGAATTTGAAAAAAGTATTGATTGCACTTTCGATGGTGCCAATGATGGCGATGGGGGGAGTGAATTTAAAGAATGGGAATTTTTATATCACTTACACTGATATAATCGTTCCTGGTGGCGATCATGATTTAGAAGTGACCAGAACCTACAATGCTAAATCGACAGAAAATGGTTGGTTTGGTTATGGTTGGGGATCTCTTTATGAGACTAAACTCGTGGTTTCTGCAGACGGATCTGTTGTTGTCATTGAAAATGGTTCGGGGGCACAAACTCGATTTATTCCAAAAGAAGCAATAAACGTTGACTCAGCATCTAAAAAAATCGTTGAGGCCATGAGAAAAAAAGAACCAATGAGCGAGGCTTCATTGGCAGCTCTTACAACGCGATTAAAAAACGATGCAGAACTCCGCCAAGCTTATTCAAAAAAGTATAACGTTGAAACAAAGCTTGCCGATGGTACTACTCTATACTCTAACGATCGCGGTATTCAAAACATTCAAAAAGTTAAAGAAGGATACAAGCGTAGCAATTCTGATGGCCGCACTGATTTTTTCGATAACGATGGAAAAATTGTCAAAATTACAGATAAAAATGGTTATGCCATTAGCTTCGAATACAAGGCAAACCAGGTTTATGCCATTAAGGATACCCAAGCCAAGCAAATTCTTTTAGAGTGGAATCCAGATGGAAAGATTAAAAGTGCTTCATCGGCCGGAGATAAAAAGACCAACTACACCTATGATACAAAAGGTAATCTCGTTCAGAGTATGGATGTAGGTGGAAACAGTTATAAGTATGATTACGATGGCAATCATAATTTAACTTCGATCACTTATATCGATAATAGCAAAATGCAAATTAAGTACGACAAGAATGCTTCTGCGACTGAAGTTATCGAGCGCAATGGAGAATCGACTAAGTACAAGTACGACAACAATCCCAAAAATCCTGACCTACATTATTGGACTACAGTAACGAAAAAGCCACTTGAGGGACCAGAGTCAGTGAATCGTTACGAGTATGAAATTAAGTCAAAACCTGATGGACAACAGTACACTTACCGTATTGCTACAGAGACTGATGGATTAAAAACTGAAACTATTTATTCTGAGTGCTGCTCACTTCCACTAAAAATTACTCGTGGAAAAGAAGTAACTACTTTTGAATACAATTCCAAAGGATTACTTACTAAAAAAACATCGACTAAAGGAGAGTTTGTTCAACTCGACTACGATGAAAAAATCAACAAAATCACTAAAGTTGTTAATAATGATGGATGGACAACTTTTCAATACGATAAGATTGGAAACCTTTCTAAGGCGGTTAACAGTTCAGGAAAATCGGTCCTATTGATTTACGATCGCCTCGGCAAAATTACAAAAATGATTGATCAAGAAAAAAATGACGAAAAATCAAGAAGAACGCTTTCTTTTAAGTACAATTCAATGGGTAAACCAGTTGAAATTGAGATGGAAAAAGTGGGAATTATTAACGTAGCCTATGATAATTACGGTGAAATTAAAAAAGTTGAGTCAAAAGCTGGGGCAAAAATGGCGCTTCAGGTGACTCAAGCCTTTCAATCATTATTAAGCATTGTTAAGCCCGCAGGTGTTAATTTAAATATGTAATCGACCGATAGGGTGAGTAGGAAAAAGAAGGAGTATCTATGAAAATTTTTATGACAGTAATGATTAGTCTTTTAATGGCCACTTCACTATACGCTGCTGATTGCAAAGAAGGCGAAAAATGCACTAAAGAAGAGTGCGCTAAGCTAGGAGCAGATTTTAAACTTAGCAATGAAAAATGTGTGAAGGTTGCTTCTACTGAAAAGGGTCAGACTGATTGTGCTGATATTGTTTCTGCTGGTTCTACCGCAGCAGGGAAAGCAAGTTCTTCAAGTTCAGCCTCTTCAGATACATCTGGAGCTACTGGGGTAGCTAAGTAATTTTGAATTTAACGCCTCTTTTGGTGTCATAACCACAAGAGGCTTTTTACCTGACTAATGTTTAGACAGACATCTTGTTCTTTGATCATTTCTCATACAACTTCATCTATAAGCATTTAATAGTTCTTGCATCATTCTTGGCATTTTCCCTGCATGTTCATTGATAAGTATAATTTAAACGTTCCAGGGGGAATTTATGAAATTTTTATTAATATTAGTTTTATCATTATCAGCTTTTAACCTAATTGCCGCTGAGTTAGGTGAAGATAAAAAAAGTGAGTGTCCTTTTACTCACCAATCTAATAAAAGAGAAGCTAAAAAAGTTGAACCAATTGAAACTCAAGCACCATCTCAGGAAAAAGCTTCAACTATAAGCAAATAGACTCTGCTAAAGTATTTATAAGTTAAAGTCATTTCAATATTCTTAACCTAGGCCCCATTTGATCATGGGGCCTTTTTTTGGCTGCGCTCATTTATCGATCACGCCTTAATGTCCAATAATTCAACAGTGGTGTTTGAAATTTAGACGAATTGTATTGTTCTTTGAGGTAAAGTCTTATTATTGCTAAGCATGGTTATTGGCATGGAGCGTGCAAATATACAATATAAGAAAGCTTAAAAAAGACCGCAAGGGGGAAATTATGAAAGCATTAATTATATCTTCACTTTTATTTTTTACTTTAAGGGCCATGTCAGCAGAAGTTGGCGAAGATAAAAAAAGTGATTGTGCTTTTACTAGCCAATCAGCGAAAAGAGAAGCAAAAGAAGTTCAGTCTGATGAACAAGCAGATGATAAAAAAGAAGAAGTTAAAACGATTAGTAGATAATCCATTTTTTTGAACATTCCACCACAAAAAAGAAAAGCCCTCCGAATGGAGGGCTTTTTATTTTAGTCATTACTTAAAACTTTTCTCAATCTTTCTCGTTCATCCTCGGTATAGGTGTCATCCGTAGAGCTGCCTTTAGAGGTTTGGTGCTTTTTAACAGCAGCATACTTTGTTTTCACCTCATCTTTTTCAAAAGGTTCAGAATTAGAATAAAGTTTACGAGAGTATTTTTTAGTTGTTGAAAATTTTTGTTTGGTAGTGTTTATTGCCTTGTTGGCATAAGGAGTTACCAGTCCATAAAGTTTATCAAATAAGTGAGTGCCGCTACCGGCAGGAATGCAGAGAATACCAAAACTCAATGTGAAATAAAAACAAAAGCGAATCAAAAACATAAATTATAAACTCCTGTGACTGCTTAATTTGTAGAATCTTTTTCTACCATTCGCTCAATTTTTTCAACTGATTTTATTAACTCTTCACGCTCAAAAGGCTTTTGAAGAAAATCGATGGCACCATTTGAAATTGACTCAATGACAATGCTTTCTATGTTTAATGAAGACATCATAATAATGAAGCGCTCATCGGTAGATTGTTTTTGCTTTTCTTGAAAGTGCTTAGTTAAGTCAAGCCCAGAAATCTCAGGCATCACTATATCTACAAAAATCAGATTTGCCTTAGTTGAATAAGCCAATTGAATTGCTTCTTCGGCCGAAGCTGCAAGTCCTACAACATTAAAGCCTTCTTCTAACAGAATATCTCCCATCATGCGACGATTAAATTCTGAATCATCAACAATTAAAATTTTAAGTGTTTCGTGGTTGCGTGGTGGCTTCATTAAAAAATCCTATTAGTTACTAGATCTATACTAATCATAACAATAAAAAGGATTTTAAAAAAAAGAAAAACCAACAATACTGTTGGTTCCTCTTTTTTAGTAGACAGTTTTGTTCAAATACTATGCAGCTGCAGGCGGCAAGGTTTCTTTTGCACGAGCGTAAGCACGTTTCTTTTTCTTTTCTTTCCAGCCGACCAGTGCAACATCTAAAACTTCATCAATGGACTTCACTGCAACAAAATTTAGCTTTGCTCTGTATTCTTCTGGAATTTCTTCTAGATCCTTTTTATTTTTCCATGGAATAATTATCGTTTTGATATTCATTCTCATCGCTGCAAGTGCTTTTTCTTTTAAGCCACCTATAGGCAATACTTTACCAGTTAAAGTAATTTCACCGGTCATTGCGACATCTCTACTAATCGGAGTGCCCGTTAGTAGGGAAACAATCGTTGTTGCCAACGTAATACCTGCACTCGGCCCGTCTTTGGGAGTTGCACCTGCTGGAAGGTGAATGTGAATTTCATTCTTCTCAAAAATTTCTTCATCAATATGGAGTTCACTCGCCATACTTCTGATATAGCCAATAGCTGTTTGAGCCGACTCTTTCATTACATCACCAAGTTGTCCGGTGAGAGTTAATCCTCTACCTTTCATTTTAGTAGCTTCAATGTAAAGCACTTCACCACCGTGAGATGTCCAGGCAAGTCCTGTCGCAACACCAACTTCATCAACATCTTTTTCATCATCTTTGGTATAAACTGGTGGTCCTAAAAGTTTGAATACAGTTTCACCCATAATGTGAGTCTTTTCAGCTTCACCTTTTGCAATTTTCATTGCAACTTTTCTACAGATGGCTCCAATTTTTCTTTCCAAATTTCTAAGTCCGGCTTCAGCTGTGTAGTGTTTGATAACACTTGCAACTCCATCATCACTAAATGTGATATGGTCATCGCTAATTCCATTTTCATCCATTTGCTTTGGAATAATATACTTCTTAGAAATAGCTACTTTTTCTTCTTGCGAATATCCAGAAAGGTTTATTATTTCCATTCTGTCGCGAAGTGGAGCAGGTATTTGATCTAGCATATTTGATGTTGCTATAAACATTACATTTGAAAGATCAAAAGGAATGTTTAAGTAGTGATCACGGAAGTTAGAGTTTTGCTCAGGATCTAATACTTCAAGTAGTGCTGAAGAAGGATCGCCTTTAAAATCTCCACCCATTTTATCAACTTCATCAAGTAGAATAACTGGATTATTGGTCTTTGCTTGCTTTAGCGCCGCAATGAAACGACCAGGCATTGCACCTACATAAGTTCTTCTGTGTCCTCTAATTTCAGCTTCATCCTTTACGCCACCGAGTGAAATACGCACAAACTCTCTGCCGCAAGCCTTGGCAATAGATTTACCAAGAGATGTTTTCCCAACACCAGGAGGCCCTGAAAAACAAAGAATCGGTCCTTTCATATCAGGTCCCTTTAGTTGTCTGACTGCCAAGTATTCCAAGATTCTTTCTTTAACTTTAAATAAATCAAAATGGTCCTCATTCAAAAGCGCCAAGGCTTTATCGAGATCAATATGCTCTTCACTAGATTTGTTCCAAGGAAGATCACACAACCATTCAAGATAAGTTCGAAGAATTGAAGACTCTGAAGAATCAGGATGCATTTTTTCCAAGCGGCCCAATTGTTTAGTCGCTTCTTTTTCAGCTTCTTCGCTCATTTTAGCTTTTTTAATTTTTTCTCTGATTTCTGCAAATTCATCATCAGGCTCTTTTTGAGACTCATCGCCAAGTTCTGACTTAATGGCTTTTATTTGCTCTCTAAGAAAATACTCTTTTTGAGTTTTAGAAATTTCTTCCTTAGCATTACTTTTGATTTTGTTTTGCATTGCAAGTATTTCCAACTCGCGTGCAAGGATATCATTAATTCTATGCAGCCTTTCCATTGGATCAAGGATTTCTAGAATTGATTGGGCTTCGGCCACATGTAGATTCAAGTTTGATGCAACTAAATCTGCAAGTCTTCCGGCATCTTTAATGTCTTCTAGAATCATTAAAATATCTGGAGAAAGAACTTTACCCATATTGATAACTTTTTCAAGCTGCTCGCGGATGTTTCTCATTAAGGCATTTGCCGCAACATTTGATTCATCGATCACTTGGTCAGAAACTTTTTCAAGCTTGCACATATAGTAAGGTGCTTCTTGGGTAAAAGTTGTGATGCGAGCCTTTGAAAGTCCTTGCACCAAAATCTTGATTCTTCCATCTGGAAGTTTTCTCATTCGCATGATCATGGCGATAGTTCCGACTTCAAAAATTTCATCTGGAGTAGGAGCTTCTGCTTTCATATCTTTTTGACTGGCCAAAAGTATGAGTCGATCTGTTTTGTTAAGAGCATGATCTACGGCCTGAATTGAGGAGTCGCGTCCAACAAAAAAAGGTAAAATCATAAACGGGTATACTACTATGTCCCTAATTGGCAGGAGAGGGAGATGATCTTTTAGTTCGATGTTGTCACCCTCGTAATTAGTTACCATATCAATCCTCCAAAATTGGCCTACGCAAATTCTTTTGCTTTCAGATAACTAAATCGGGAAAAGAAATAAACTCTTTAAAAAAAAGTGCTCAATATTGCATATTTCTTAAAATTATTTTTTAATACTTGATTGCAATAATCACAGTTCTAAATGAAAATGAGTGGTATTGGCTGACTAAATTACGAGGGAGATAATCAATGAATTTAACCATAGGGGCAGTTATTCTTGCAGCGGGAGAAGGGAAGCGCTTGAAATTAAATGCGCCCAAGCCCTTGGCACCATGTTTAGATAAAAAACTTATCGATTTTCCAATAAGAGAGTTAAAAAAGTTTTTTAGTCAGAATCATTTACAAGGAAAAATGACTGCAGTTATTGGTCATCAAAAAGAAATGGTTCAATCATATATTGAAAAAAATTATGGTGATATTGCCTTTGCATTACAAGAAAAACAATTGGGAACGGCTGATGCACTTCGCTCTTATTTTAATTCCTCCAATGAAACTCTCAATTACGACTACACACTTGTTATATGCGCTGATACGCCCGTGGTCTCATTTAATGAGCTTACTTCAATGATGACACTTTTACAGAATGAAAATCTGGATGCAGTTGCAGCAACTTTTAAGGTGGAGAATCCAACGGGATATGGAAGAATCATACGAGGCAATTTAGGTTTTCATATCATTGAAGAAAAAGATGCAACTGAAGAAGAAAGAAAAATTACGGAAGTAAATTCAGGTTTATATATTTTCAAGACGGCTTATGTTCACCAACACCTAAAATCAATTGATAGCAATAATAAGTCAAATGAATTTTACCTGACAGATGTTTTTAAGATTGGCTTCAACGTAAAGGCTCAATGTTTTTTGAATTCAGAACTATTTTTAGGAGTTAATACTTTAAAGCAACTAGAAGCAGTTGAGTTTGCCCTAAGGGAGCGCAAAAAAAACGAACTGCGTGACGCCGGTGTGCGATTTATTGATAGTCAGCATTGCTATATTGATTCAGAAGTTGAAGTCGGTGAAGGCTCGGTAATCTATCCTAATACATACATTACCGGGCAATCCAAAATTGGTAAAAATGTAGTTATTGAAATGGGGGCACAGATTAGCCACTCGATAGTTGAAGATAATGCTAAGGTACTGGCTTATACCATTTTAGAATCTGCTCATTTGCGCTTAAAGGCAACCGCTGGTCCTTTTGCTCGCTTGCGTCCGGGGGCAGATATTGGAGCTGAAGCCAAGATTGGCAATTTTGTAGAAATTAAAAAGTCTGTCCTTGATAAAGGCGTTAAAGTTTCCCATTTGTCCTACGTGGGCGATGCTTTCATTGGTGAAGAAACCAATATTGGTTGCGGTTTTATTACTTGTAACTTTGATGGCGCCCATAAGCACATTACCCGAATTGGTAAAAACTGTTTTATTGGCTCAGATTCTCAGACCATAGCTCCAGTGGAGATTGGAGATGATTGTTTCGTTGCTTCATCATCAACTATTACCAAAAGCATGCCTTCTGGCTCATTTGCAATATCCCGTACGGCGCAAGTGACAAAAGAGCAAATGGCCCACCGATTCATTAAGAAAAAATAGTAAACACATGTCACTAAGTTTGATATCGTTTTGAGGTTAAAAATTAATCTTATAAGGTATCAAACTTATGTGTGGAATTGTTGGATATTTAGGACCTTCTCAAAACTCAGTTCAAATCGTTCTTGAAGGCTTAAAGCGCCTTGAATACCGCGGATATGATTCAGCAGGTGTGAGTTTTATTGATGAACACAACCAAATGCAAAATTTTAAAAAAGCGGGTAAGCTTGAAAATTTGAAATCTGAGTTGGTGGGTAAAAATCTCGTAGCCAGAACCTGTATCGGACACACTCGTTGGGCAACCCATGGCGGGGTTACTGATAATAATGCTCACCCGCATAGCAATGATATTCTCTCAATTATACACAACGGAATTATTGAAAATGCTCATGATCTTAAATCTCAGCTTGAAAAAGAAGGGGTTGTTTTTAAATCGGAAACAGATTCTGAATCTTTTTTAGAATTAGTGACATTTGAATTAAGAAAGGGAATGCCTATAGCCCAAGCCATTTCTCAATCTTTTAAGAAAATTCATGGCAATTCTTCTTTTGTTGTTCTTTACCCTAAAACTGGTGAGATCTATGCAATAAAAAGAGGGGCTCCCTTGGTTGCCGGAATCAATGATGTCACAAGTGAAGCATTAGTTTCCTCAGATCCCTATGCCCTGGCAGGAATGGTCCACAAACTCTATTTTCCAGAAGATGAAGTCTTACTTCATCTTTCTGCTGGCAATCATCATCTTATCAATTTTTATGAATTGGATTTAACTAAGACCAAAAGATATTTATCAAAGAAGCAAGATCTCTCGGTGCAAGTTTCAGAAAAAGGTGAGTTTGAACATTTTATGTTAAAAGAAATTCACGAACAACCAGAATTAATTAGAGGTTTGACTCAATATTATTTTGGAGGTGAAGGTTACGAATCCCTTACTCGCGTTGCCAAATTAAAGCCAATGCGTATTTTGGTATCTGCTTGTGGAACTGCAGCTTATGCTGGAATGGTCGCAAAAGATTTTTTCGAGGGACTCAATCGTATTCCCACGATTGTTGAACTTGCCAGCGAATTTCGCTATAGAAATCCTATTATTCAAGCCAATGATTTAGGTCTTTTTGTTTCTCAATCAGGAGAAACGGCCGATACACTGGCAGCACAGGCAATGTGCAAAAAAGCTGGAATTCAAACCGTTTCTATTGTCAATGTAGAGGGATCAACTCTTTTTCGCGACTGTGATGAGAATTTATTAATTAGGGCCGGCGTTGAAATTGGGGTTGCATCAACTAAAGCTTTTACTCAACAAGTACTCACCGCTCGATTATTGGCTGCAGCTCTTTCGGGCAAGTTGGACGATGCCGATTATCGCGTGAAATTAGCTGGTAAATTTTCTCTTCTGGCCGAAAGAATTGATCAACTGCTTGCCAATATTGATAATATTAAAAATATTGCTGAATCTATTTATCACAAAAAAGGTTTTTTCTATACTGGTCGTGGTGTTTACTTTCCGATTGCTCTAGAGGGTGCTTTAAAGCTTAAAGAAATTGCTTATGTGCATGCTGAAGGCTACGCCGCTGGAGAACTGAAACATGGACCAATCGCTTTAATTGATGAAGACATTGTAAATATTGCGATCATTGCTCCAGATTTGTATGAAAAAACGATTTCTAATGTTCAAGAAAATAAGGCAAGGAAGGGAATCATTGTCGGAATCGGACAACTTGGCGATAAAGAAGGAACGAGATTATCTGATTATTACATTGGCGTTGATTTTAAAGGTTTGGATGAACTTGCTCCTCTTTACATTAATGTTGTCAATCAACTCTTGGCTTATTATATGGCTAAATTCAAAGGAACCGATATTGATAAACCAAGAAATTTAGCCAAATCAGTAACTGTAGAATGAAAAAAAATCAAGCATCACGCTTATTTATTTTTATAACAATACTTCTCGACGCTATTGGTATTGGGATTATTATTCCTATTTTGCCAGAAGTTATAAAGAGATTTGGCTCAAGCCCTAGTTTTGTTTCAACTTATTTCGGCTATTTTATTTCGGTCTACGCATTCATGCAATTTATTGCTTCCCCACTTTTGGGAACACTCTCTGACAAATATGGTAGACGACCAATTCTTTTAGTTTCGCTTCTCGGCGGAGGATTGGACTATTTACTCATGGCATTTGCACCGAGTTTAATTATTTTGTTTCTTGGTCGAATCATTTCCGGTTTAACTGGAGCTAATCAAACGGTTGCCGCATCATATATGGCAGATATTTCTGATGAAAAAAATCGAGCTGCAAATTTTGGGATGATCGGCGCTGCTTTTGGTATTGGATTCGTCTTTGGGCCCGCGCTTGGTGGTATAGTTGGAAGCTTTGGGCATCAATGGCCATTTATCTTATCCTCAGTTTTAACATTGTTAAATTTTTTATTTGGCTTATTTATTCTTCCAGAGTCTTTGCCCATAGAACACAGGCGTGAATTTTCACTTGCGCGACTAAATCCAATTAAATCGCTATTTAAAACTTTTTTGAAGCCAGGGTTGAGTCTATTTATTTGGGTTTATTTTTTGTCAAATCTTGCAGGACAAGTGCACCCATCTGTTTGGACTCTTTATACCAATTACAAATTTAATTGGACGAGTTTGCAGGTTGGTCTTTCACTTGCGGCAGTCGGTATTTCATTTGGTATTGGGCAAGGATTTTCAACTCGAATAATTGTCCCCAGACTTGGAGAAAAAAAGGCTTTGAAATATGGAACTATTCTACTTAGCGTAAGTTATTTCCTTTATGCCATAGCCCCTAAGGGGTGGATGATGTATCCCATTATCTCATTAATGATTTTCTGTGGTGTTGCAATTCCATCGCTTCAATCCCTGATGACCAAAGAAGTTTCGGCTAGTGAGCAAGGTGAGCTTCAAGGCAGTCTTATTTCAGTAATGAGCTTGACCTCAATTTTGGGACCGCTATTTTACACATATTTATTTTCTCATTTTACCAAATTGGGAAATGCAAATATTCCAGGCGCTCCATATTACGCTGCCTCTATAATTTCTCTGCTCTGTTTTGTTCTCATTTATTATAAAATAACCATAAAGGCAGCTCGGTAAGAATAAAAATATGAGTATCGATTTATCTCAACTTAACGAGGTTCAAAAAAAAGCCGTTATAACAACGGATGGACCTGTGATGATTTTAGCTGGCGCGGGATCTGGGAAAACAAAAACGCTAGTGACAAGAATTACTTTTTTGTTAGACGAAAAAAACATCAGTCCCCACCAGCTTCTCGCACTCACTTTTTCAAACAAGGCAGCTCGAGAAATGCGGGAGCGTATCGCACACGAATTGGGTTCTATCGATATTGGAGCTTTGCAGATCACTACCTTTCACGCTTTCTGTGCCAAACTTCTGCGTTCAGAGGCTAATTTTTTAGGACTTTCACGCAATTTTACTATTTATGATGAAGGTGAATCCAAGGCGATAGCCAAATCACTTTTAGAGCGTAGAGGTATTTCAACCAAAGAAATAAACCCATATGAAATCCTAACTTATATAGATACATTAAAAAATAGTGGTTATTATCCTGGTCGCATAATGAGTGAAGGAGCAGCTGATCCTGCCGATGAGTACTTTGGTTACTTTGAAGAATATGAATCGGAGCTTCACCGCGCAAATGCGGTTGATTTTGGAGGCTTGATAACTGCCGTGATTGCACTTTTTGAAAAATTTCCCGATGTTCTGAATCGTTACCAAAATCGTTTTCATTATGTCTTGGTTGACGAATATCAAGACACTAATCGCGCTCAGTTTGAACTGATAAAAATGCTGTGTGGAAAACGCAGGAATATATGTGTTGTCGGCGATGAAGATCAATCTATTTACTCTTGGAGAGGTGCCGACATTCGAAATATTCTAGATTTCGAAAATGTTTTTCCCGATGTAAATGTCTTGAAATTAGAACAAAACTATCGATCTAGCAAAACGATAATTGAGGCAGCCTCCTGCGTGATTCAAAAAAACGTTTTACGTAAAGGCAAGCAGATGTGGACCAATAATCCAGATGGTGATGCCATTGAAATCATCGAATGCTTCAATGATAAAGATGAAGCAGAGTTTGTAGCACAAGAAACCCATAAGCTTAATCGACAAGGTGTCTCATACAAAGAGATGGCCGTCTTTTATAGATCCAATGCCCAAGCGCGATTAATTGAAGATGCGCTTCGAAAATATAAAATAGCCTATCGAGTGGTTGGTGGTGTCAAGTTTTATGAACGCAAGGAAATAAAAGATATGCTTTCATACTTACGGCTCATCATTAATTCTAAAGATTCTTTAGCCTTGAGTCGCATTATTAATATTCCGGCAAGAGGTGTTGGGGCAACTTCTCTTAGAAAACTTGAGATAGAAGCAGTAAATGCTAACACTTCCTTGTGGGATATTATCGAAAAAATTGTCGATGACTCCGGACAATTTTCTCATATTAAACTATCTGCTAAAATAAAGTCTTCTCTTTCAGAGTTCGTTACTCTATTAAATGAGCTTCGAATTCTTGATCAAAATAAAGTTAAGCCTTCTATCATATATGAAAAAATCCTTCATGAGTCTGGCTACTATTCTTTTTTGAAAGCAAATAAAGATTATGAAACTCTCGCTAGACTTGAAAATCTAGACGAACTCTTAAATGCCATCACCCAATTTGAAGACTCTGCAGAAAAGCCAACGTTGGAAGGATTTCTCGAAACGATTACACTAGATTCTTCGAGTGATTTTGATGAAGATGCAGTAAATAATTCTGGCGAGATTTCACTGATGACTGTTCATGGTGCCAAAGGACTTGAATTTACCCATGCCTTTGTTATTGGAGTGGAAGAAAATGTTTTCCCAAGTTATAGAAGTGTCGATGGCGGAGAAGTCGCGATGGAAGAAGAACGTCGCCTTTTTTATGTTGCCATGACGAGGGCCATGATTAAGCTTTATATTTCTTTCGCTCAGGGAAGAATGCTTTTTGGCCAAGTAAAATTTAATGGCCCAAGCCGCTTTGTGGATGAAATACCTGAGAAATTATTTACTTGGAAAAAATTAAATGGCAATTCCAATCGCGAGAACTTCAATCCTGGTTGGAAGCAATCTCGTGATGGTCATCAAGATTTTGATCCTTACAATCAATCACAAGAGACAAAATATGATGATGAAGAAGTTGTTTATCAGGTACGAGAATCTTTTCATCAGCCCAAATTTCCCAAAGGCTCTAAGGTTGTTCACTCGCTTTACGGCGCAGGTAAGGTCGAGGAAAGTGAGGGGGCCGGTGCAGATGAAAAAGTGTTAATTCGTTTTGCTGACGGAAATCGAAAAAAGTTTATGGTTAAATTCGCCCCGATCGTTATGGCTTAGATTTTATGGGAAAATTTTTAAAATTAATTATTATAGCAATTTCTGTAGGGATGCTTGCTGGAATATGCTCATGGTCTTTTCTCCATTCAATAAATTTTGCAATCATGTTTAGAAAAGAACACGCTTGGATTATTTATTTTCTTCCGATTGTTGGAGTCATTGTCTCATGGTGCTATATGCAATTGGGAAAAGGCATTGATAGTGGCAGTCAATTGATACTCGAAGAAATTCATAGTCCTCAAAAGCACATAGCTTTTAGAATGGTTCCAATGATTTTTTTGAGCACTGTAATTTCTCATCTGTTCGGCGCATCAGTCGGAAGAGAGGGGGCAGCGGTTCAGATGGGAGCTGGAATTAGTGACCAATTTGCGAAATACTTTCCCAAAATGATTTCAAGTCGTAGGGTTGTTCTCATGATTGGAATAAGTGCTGGCTTCGCTGCCATTTTTGGAACTCCAATTGCGGGAGCTTTATTCGGTGTTGAAGTACTCATCGTAGGAGCAGAAAATATAGAAGCAATATTCCCCTGCTTTTTAGCTGCTTGGGTTGGACATAACTCGGCAATGTTTTTAGGAGTTCACCACACTTTATTTCCCCATCCACTCGTTTCTGAAATTCAATCTTGGGGGATTTTATCATCAGTCATTGTTGGATTGTGCGCAGGAATGGTAGTTAGACTATTTGTTTGGAGCATGCGTTCAGTTAAAAAGATGGTTTCTCAAATCACTACCAATCCAATCTTGAGACCAATGACTGGAGGTGTGGTGATCATTATCTTTTATTTTATGATGGGAAATGACCGTTATTTAAGCCTGGGAGAGGACGTAATAAATGAAAGTTTTATTGGACATGTGCATCCGTGGGATTTTTTAGGTAAAATTTTTTCAAGTTCATTCTCTATAGGTTCGGGCTTTAGAGGCGGAGAAGTAATGTCACTTTTTTATATTGGAGCAACGCTCGGAAATAGCTTAAGCCACATTTTGCCTTTAGCTCTACCTGTGTTAGCTGCGCTAGGATTTACTGCAGTTTTTGCAGGTGCTGCCAATACTCCATTTGCTTCTTTGTTTTTAGCGTTGGAACTTTTTGGTAGCAACATAACTTTGTATGTTTTTGTGGCCATTATTGTAAGCGTGATGTTTTCTGGTAAAAAAGGAATTTATCAAAACCAAACAAAATATCTAATCAAAAAACTATGACTAAAATGTAGTTGATAATAACTAATCTTTAGTTAATAATCTTTGAATGCTAGAAGGATTATTTGGAAATAAATCTGCAGAGAAAGTCATGCTCGCCATTTTTACACATGGCGAGCTGCACGCTTCGGCTATTGCCAAGCTAAACAATACTGCAATCGATCCCATCAAAAAACAATTGGAGCGCTTTGAGCTTTCAGGATTTTTGGTTTCAAGAGCAGTCGGTCGATCAAAATTATACAAATTTAATGAAAATAATCCTCTGGTGCTTCCTCTGAAGCAATTGCTATTTCTTGCTCACAAGAAAATAGATAAATCTCAATTATCCGCTGATTTTATTTAAAAAGTTAATATAGGTAAATTATGAAAAAAAACAGATTGAAAATCTTTGCACTCGGTATCCTTACGATTTTTATATTGCTTGGTGGCTTATTTTATTACGCTTCAACCAAGCTTCGCTCTGATGAGATTAAAAAATTAGCTATAGAGCAAACACAGAAAATGTTCCCCAAGGCAGAAGTAAATCTCGACTCTGTTGATATTGGTTGGGGATTAAATTTTAAAATTAGTTTAGTAAATTTTTCTATAAGAGATATTAAAGATAATCAAAAATATCCAATGATGTCAGTGAATCAGATCGTGCTAAAAGTTCCAGTTTGGGCCGTTTTAACTGGTGCAGGACTAATTGAAGTTAAATTAGATGCTCCAGAGGTGAATTATCACGAATTCCTTGAAGGAAATAATTGGTCCCATGCGATTGGAAATTCAAAATCAATTTCCGATCAAAAGAATGAAACTACATCATCTTCCTCTGAATCAAGCACTGCTTCTCTAGGAATTTTTAGAAAGAGCAAAATCAATATAAAACTATCTGATATATCGGTTAAATATAACCTTAAAGATAATTCTAAAGGAGAAGTTAAAGTTTCTCGGTTCTTGGTGAAGGGGTTAAATTTTGAATCTTCTACTGCTTTCGAAATTGCATCAACTGCTAAGTTTTCTATGAAAGATCAATCCATTTTTTCTTTCGATACTATGGCAATTGGAGAGTTTAACGCATCAGATTTAATCAAAAATGGCTCAATTAGTTCAGTTGTCATAATAAAAATAAATAATATTTCAAAAACAGGACTTGCATGGAAAATTCCTGAAATCACCACTAAGTTGGACATGGTACTCAGAAAAGATGGAGAGATCTCAGGAGGAGTTACGACTACTTTTGAAAATCAAAATAAAGTGACAGCTCATTTTAAAATGAGCAAAAAAATGGAAGTCACCGACATTAATGCAGAAATAATATTGAAAGATATTGCCTCGATAATGAACCTGGATAATACAATTGACATGTCAAAAGCAAAGTTTTTTTCCAAAGGTTCAATTTTATATGGCGAGGACAAAAAAATAAGTGCCAACTTGAATTTTAATATCACTCCAGGAATTTCATATTCTAAGGATGGTTTTTCAGCGGTGACAACGATTGTTGGAGAGTTTAAGGAAAAAGATTTATCGCTAAAAGTTAAAACAGAATCTCTTGAAGGTCAGATTAATACTTTTATTACTGGTGTGATTGATCCAAATGAAAAATTTGAAATGGGCAAATTAAAGCCATTTGATATTCGAGTGATTGCTAACGGTATGAAAATTCCAGAGAAATTTATTAGAGCAAAGCTTTGGGATAAAAAGAAAGAAGAAGAAAAGATTGTTGTTGAAAAAGATTCCAGAGCTAAGGCCAATTCACAATTACCTGACGAATCCATGGGACTTCCACCTTCAAGTATCAGTTTTGAGTGGAGCAATGTTAATATTGGTGGTGAAGATTTTTCTGGCAGAGGAAAAATGATTACGAGTACAAATGCTGTTGCCATAGATAACTTAACATTTAAATTCTCAAAGGGATCAGGAAAACTTACTCAAACTATGAGAATTGGAAAAAATGCATCTGAATCAAAGTTTAATTTTGAAATTGCAAATTTAAATCTATCTTCTTTTAAGGCATTTCTTCCTCCATTTGTAGAAAATTTTTCTGGAACATTTTCGGGAAAAGTTGCCGGAGCTGCGACCATTTATAATTCAACCAAAGCTCCTGTTTTTGATGTACAAGTTGCAATTGACGCCAAAAAAGGAGAGGTAAAAAAATTAAACTTATCTGATTATATTAATCCTATGCTCGCCAATATTCCGATAGTGAAAGATCAGGTAAAGGATAGGCAGATCAAAGTTGACGGAAATTTTGAAACACTTTCAATGAAAGGCCAATTTAATAATGATCAATATACCCTTAGTTCATTTGACTTCGTAGGCATTGATAAAAAAATTCAAGTTTCTGGCTCGGGTGAGATTTACCCTCAAGTCGGAAGCAAAAATTCTGTGGTTGAGTTTAATGTCATTGATAACACGGGTAAGATTTCAGATCTGCTTCAAAAAAATATGGGAACAAAAATACTACCGATGCGTATAACTGGTCCTGGATTTGATTTAAAACCAGATTATGCTTTTACCATTTCCCGTTTGGCAAAAGGAGCACTTAAGACTAAAGCAGAAGATAAGCTTAAAGAAGTTGTTAAGAAAAATTTAGATAAAATAGTACCTGCGGCAGCAAAGGAAAAAGTTAAAAATCTTTTAGATGGCTTTTTAAAAAGAAAATAGGATTCGAGTATGATTTCATCAATTAGGCCCATAACATTTGATCAAGAGATTTTAAAACTGCTGGACCAAAGGCTGCTTCCTTCGGAAGAAGTCTATTTAACGATGAAGTCAATCGAGGATTGCTCTCGGGCGATTCAAGAAATGGTTGTACGTGGAGCCCCACTAATTGGCTTTACTGGAATTTGGGGAATGGCGCTCTTTATTAAGCATAATCCCAAAGCTACTTTGGAACAATTTGTCAGAGCAGCAGATTATTTGAAGGATGCTCGCCCCACCGCAGTCAATTTGGCGTTTGAGATAGATCGCTGTGTTGAAATGGCTCGACTTGAAACGCACATGAACGCTCTTTATCCCAAGTTGATCAGTCATGCAAAAAGTGAGATGAATAATCTTTATGAGAAAAACTTGTTAATGGCGCAGACTGCAGAAACAGAATTAATTTCAATTTATGGTGATCGTCCTTTAAACATTATGACTATTTGTAACACCGGTGTACTCGCTTGTGGTGTTCTCGGTACTGCACTTGGAGTAGTAAGCTATCTTCATTCAAAAAATAAAATTAAGCATGTTTATGCTTCCGAAACGCGTCCTTATTTACAGGGATCGCGATTAACCAGTTTTGAACTACTCAAAGAAAAAATCCCTCATCATATAATTGTAGAAGGTGCGAGTTCATATTTATTAAAAAATAAAATGGTAGATGCAATTTTTGCAGGAGCAGACCGAATCGTTGAAAATGGCGACACTGCAAACAAAATTGGTACATCTACTTTAAGTATCGTTGCTAAACATTATGGTGTCCCATTCTATATCGTAGCACCTATTAGTTCATTTGATTTAAACTTGGATACTGGTGACAAAATTGAGATTGAATTGAGAAATCAAAATGAGATTTTAAAATACAAAGATCAGTTTATTTCTCACCCTGATGCCTTGGCACTCAATCCGAGTTTTGATGTTACCGACCACAAATGTATCACAGGTATAATTTGCGAAAATGGTTTAATAAGGCCAACTTCACCAGAACATGTAAGAAGGGTAGTAGAAAAAAGATGATACGAGCAAGTATTGATATAGGTTCCAATTCAGTATTGTTATTAGTGGCAGAGTGTAACGTAAAAGAAAAACGAATTGAAAAAGAAGTTCTCAATCTTTCTTATGTCACTTCCCTTGGCAAAGATCTCGATAAAACTAAATTATTCCGCCAAGATTCAATGGATGCAACCTTTGAAGCTTTGGCAACTTATAAAAAAGAATTATTAATCATTGGGTACAGGCCAGAGGATGTCCTTGTCACAGCAACTGAAGCCTCTCGGGTAGCCACTAATGCTCGAGAATTTTATGAGCGTGTTAAATTACAATTGGGATTTTCGGTTCAATTAATCTCTGCCGAAGATGAAGCTTTTTATACGGCCTTAGGAGTAACTACTGGACTTTCCAATACAGGTGAAAGCGTTGTGATAATGGATATGGGGGGAGCTTCAACTGAACTTATCAGACTAGAATTTTCTCCTTTCAAAATTTTATCTACAATAAGTCTTCCTGTAGGCTCTGTTCGGGCCACTGATTGGAAAAAAGAGGGTTTTTTTTCAGCTAAAATGGAAGAAATTCTTTCAGTCGATTTAAGTGCTTATCGCACTGATAAACTACTTTGTGTCGCAGGAAGCATGACTTCCTTGGCAAGTATGTATAGTGGACACCGTGAATATAGTGATAAATTGATAGATGGTTTAAAAATAGACTTTTCTACCTTTAAAGATTTTAGTTATGATTTACAGAGCACCAGTATAGACAATCTTTTGCTCTTGTTTCCTTTTTTGGGCAAAAGAGCACCGATGCTAGCTGGAGCTTCAGAAGTAGCAATTATGATTGGTGAAAAAATAGGTGCAAAAACTCTGGAGATTTCCACGAGAGGCTTACGCTACGGAACTTTAATTCAGGGAGAATTTGATGGTTAGTTTAGACAATAAAAAAAGTGATGATACATCTCTAATTATTCCAGCTGGGAAAATTATTTTTAATGAAGGTCAAAAATCCAAATATCTTTATTTATTAAAAAGGGGAGATGTAAGACTCATAAAAAATCATGGTGGGAAATACTTAACCATATTAAAAAATATGTCTTCACCTGGAATTCTTAATGAAATTAGTGTTCTCACTCAACGGCCAACTGAATTCTTGGCACTTGCTCATAGCGAAGTAGAACTTATTTTAATTGATCAAAGCAATATCACAACGGTTTTGGCCAAAAGTCCAGATTGGATAGGCGCCATGATGAGCACTCTGTGTGAACGCTTGAAGGCAACAGAAGATATGATTGCAGAGCATAATCTAAACAATAGCTTTATGGATCAGTCCCTTACTTTGAAAAAAGAAGAAGAGGCTCGTTATTTTAAAGCTATTGAGGAATTTAAACCAACTCATTAGAGTTGGATTTGTTTTCTTCTTTTTAAAGTCACTAAAATTTCGATTATTTTATTCTGAGCTCTTTTGATATCTCTTTTTTCAGTAGAGTAAGCGGTTTTTAAAACCCTAAATGCATCTTCAGCGTATTCTCTTGAGGCCAAAGAAAGTAAGCGTCGCTGAAAAGCTCTTTCAACATTTTTTAAAGCCATTCCAAGGACTGGAGCTGTGACATATTGAAAAATTGTTTGAAGTTCATCATCGGATAGATTGTCTAGGTCTGAAAAAGTAAAGCATTGCTCCACCAGTTCTTCGGCCAATTGCGGATTTTTAACTTTGATCGTTTTAATCAAGCGTGCGCGTTCCTCACGATTCATGTATTGAAACATCTCTATAATTTGAGCTTTTCCATTAATAAAGACGCTGTTCGTGTTGTTGTTGGCTTCCATTTGACTCCCTTAAGACTCGTACTTGCTTTTTTCACGGTTAAATTTTTGTTTTGCGCTATCAACTATTTTTTTATTTGATTCAATCATATTACTCAAATCATTTTGCTGACTTTGTTTTAATTCAGAGACTTGATCTGAGTGAGTTTTTTTCAAATCAGCGATTTCTTTTTCTAGTCGAGAATTCTCTTCTTCTATGATTCGCGATTGTTTTTCTCGAATTTCAACAAGCTTTTGTTCTTGTTCATTTTTCATGCTACTGATTTTTGAATCATAATCATCACGCATTTTTTTGATTTGAGATTCTTTACTTGAAGATTCTGACTCATAAACGCGATTGTTTTCCTCGCGCATTTTTTTAAGTTCAGCATTGGACTTTTTTGTTTCAGACTCAATATATTTTTGGGCTTGCATATCGCCAATAGAGCTCATTGTTTTCCTGCTAAAATTGTAAAGCTGTTTATTTTACAGTCACTCAATATATGATACGATGACTTGGACTTGAAAAAGTAGGAGGAAAATATGTCCCAAGGGCAAGAGCGCATTTTTTTAGTTCAAGGTAAGAGAACACCGTTTGGAAAGTTTGGAGGCTCTCTTAAAGATATAACTCCGGTCGATCTGGCGCTTTATGCCTCTAAAGCACTGATATCTGAAATTGGATTAGAAGCGACTAAGATTGATCAAGTTATTTTGGGCAACGTAGTTGCTTCATCTACAGATACTATGTATGGCGGACGCCACTTGGCATTGAAATTGGGATGCCGGCAAGAAACTCCTGGCTTAGTGCTCAATCGACTTTGTGGCTCAGGTATTGAAGCTATTTTATCTGCCGCAAGACTGATAAAACTTAAAGAAGCTCATTGCATTTTAGTGGCCGGAACAGAAAATATGTCTATGGTTCCGCATTTAACCTATGGTTCTCGTTTTGGTACCAAATATGGATCATTAAAATCGGTTGATATGTTGCTAGATGCGCTTACTGATCAGTACGCTCAAGTTCCGATGGGAATTACAGCAGAAAATCTATCAAAAAAATTCGAAATTACTCGTTCACAATGCGATGAATTTTCATTTCAATCTCATATGAGGGCATCGCAAGCTTATAAAGATGGATTGCTTCAGGGGGAAATTGCATCAGTAGCCTTAAAGAAAGGTGAATGCTCTCGCGATGAACATTTACGAGATGATGCTTCATTATCAGAAATGAATTCTCTCAAATCAACTTTTATTGCTGATGGTGTAGTTACCGCTGCTTCTGCATCTGGAATTGTCGATGGTGCTGCTGCGGTCCTTGTTGCCAGTGAATCTTTTGTCATCGATGAAGGGCTTAATCCTATTGCTGAAATCATCGATGGACACGTGGTTGGAGTTGATCCAAAAATAATGGGAATCGGGCCTAGTCCCGCGATCAAAGGTCTTTTGAGTAAAGTTAAAATGAACTTCGAGCAAATTGATCTTTTTGAAATCAATGAAGCATTTGCAGGGCAAACTTTATCTTGCATGAAAGATACAAATATACCTCATCACAAAATTAATCTCTGGGGGGGAGCGGTTGCACTTGGACATCCGCTTGCAGCTTCTGGGGTAAGAATTACTCACACTCTAGCTCGACAATTAATTCATTTTAAAAAAGATTTTGGTATTGCTTCCGCCTGCATTGGTGGAGGTCAAGGAATCGCGATTTTACTAAAGAGATGCTAAAAAATTATGAATGAATTAATTTTAAATCAGCAAGATTTTAGTGAATTTAGAGTATGGCTAAACCTCAACCTTGATGGTCTTACTTGGCAAGGTCGATTCAAGAAAGAATTTGAATCTTTTTGGGATTCCTTTTTTGAAAATGAATTATCTTTAAAAAAAATCATGGAGCGCTTCGATTACGCTTATTCGCAAGTTAAAATTGGCTCTCTCTCATCTTGGTTTCTTTGGCTTCGAGATAAATTTATAAGTTATGTTTTTATTTTTAAAAATAGAACAATTGAGCAAATCGCTGACGAATCTGGAATTCCTGCTTCAGTTATTGCGACTATTTTAAGAAATTTCCTTTTGGAAGAATACCCACATTTAGACCCTTATTTCTCTGACATTTTTCAAGTCGGTAATATCCTCAGTCCCAATTTAAAAATGTCTTTCAGCACTGTGGTAAAAGACATAAATATCAATGCGCCAGCAATGGGGTCTCGCGAAGATGAAATTATGCCATCTATGGAGGTCACTCTTTTTGATGAGTGGAGCCTTTTTGTTAAAAAAATGAAAGCTGATTTTAGAAGTAATCAATTTGATTTTAGTAAAATTAAAGAGCGTACCAGTTTCGTTAAACAATTAAAAATCATTCAGGATATCACTATTTTGCTTTTGGTTTTTACAATTGCTATCTATAGCGTAAAGCAATTAAATATTTGGTATGAAAGGTATCTCGCCAATAAAGTTAGTATTTACGAGCCGCAATTTAACTGGCTGAACAAAAGTTTAGTCTTCAAGGGCCAAGAAAAAAAATCAACAAAAGAGTTCAAACTTAATTTTAATGAAATTAAAGATATCACAAAGGGAGAGAAGTTAACTGAGTTTTTTGACCCTGAAAAATACGAGGAGGAAACAGAAGTTACCCTGACCTCATTTGAGAATATCCCAAAAGATTTTGCCGAAGCTGATAAGGAGCCATCCCAATACGAGGGAGATGCTGAAAGTCCTAACGGTTATCGCGAGACGAGAAATGGAACGACTAAAATCTATCGACTAATGATGACTTCTACGAACACATATTCTGCTCGCGATAAAATAAATCTTCTCGTCAATAAGTACAAAGGTGAGCCAGTTGGCGACTCTAAACCCGGAATGGATGTGCCTGGTGGGATCTATTATAATATTTATGTTCCCAGAAAAGATTTTAAAGATTTTATGACCGAGACCATGAAAGTTGAGCAATCGAAATTATTTGAAAGCAATACTTCAAATGTAAAAAATGTAGCAGGCAAGACGCGAGTCTTTATAATGGTTAAATCAATCTAGGAAATCATTTCTCTACATTTGTGCATCATTCATCACGTAAAGCGTTTTAAGTTTTCTTAGAAGAATATGTGATTTGCCAAGATAATGCCATTGGCGAAAAAAGCCAATAGACATGGCAATCATAAAACCCAAGACGACTCCTGAGTGAGTTGTTTTCTCAACCAAACCAGTATCGTGGGCACCTCCGAGTAAAAAGGCGATCATTCCCAATAGGAGCATTAGTATAGTCCATGGAATAGTTTGACGCTTACAGCGATCAGATTCTTCCACAAATTTTTTAGTTTTCTCGATATAAGGCATGAGGTCATCGGGAGCTTTTTCAAAAAGCTCTTCGAGGTTTGAGCCTGAGTTAACAATGCTAAAAACATTATTTGTCAGGCGGGAAACACCGATAAAGTAAAACATCACGAAAGCTTGGGCAAAAATGGTGTAGATGAATGCGGGGATCGCTATTTGAATATGACTAAAGGGTAAATGAATCATCTTTAAAGCCAATAGAGCAGTTATACAGATGCTTATCATCATCAAAACGATTAAACTGCGAAGTAAATAGGCCATAATTTCTCCCAAGCGGGTTTCAATTCAATTGTCATCATAATCTAGATTTGCTATTTTCCCTTTTATCATTTCTCCCGTTAGTAAGAAACAAAATTATAGCTATCAAAGCTTTGGTGCGGTTATGTCTGAGCAACCGAAAACTCAAAAGAAAATTCTCGAGAATCCCTTTGTGGGAAGTCTGATTGTTCCTATTGCCATTGTTCTAGTTGGAGCTCTAGTTATTTTTGGAATAACTAAAATGCTCTCCTCTGAACGTTCTTATCGAGACCTGGTTGAAGAAATTCAATCAAAGTCATTTGGCAATAAATGGGTCGCGGCCTATGAACTTTCAAAACAAATCAACAGTGCTCAGATTCCTGCGGAAGATTATCCATGGTTGATGACCAACTTGGGAGAAGCCTACGATCATTCGGTTGATCCACGAACTAGAGGTTTCATTATTGCAGCGGTTGGTGCCTTGAAAACTCAACTGGCCTTACCGCTTTTGTCCAAGTCTTTAGATGATCAAGATACTGATGTAAAATTTCACGCTATTGTCTCATTGGCCAACATGCCAAAAGGATTAAACTTTGATTGGGCGAAGGTTTTGGTATTTTTGTCGAGCGATGAAATCGTTTTAAAGCATGCTGCCATTTTGGCCTTGGCAACTCACTCGGTGCCCCAGGCTCAAGTGCCTATAAAAAAATTGCTTACAGATAGCAATATCATAATTCGTTACGCCTCTGCCGTTGCCTTGATTAATTACAAAGAGGCAGACTCCTTGCCAGTTTTAAAAGAAATTCTATTGAGTCCCTATCCACAATTTAAGCCCAAATCTGTTGCACCGATACTGGATGCTCAGCAAATCACAGATTTGAAATTAAGCGTCATGGAGACTTTGACGAGAACTCAGTGGGTGGAGCTAAATGATATTCTCTTAGAGCTTGCGAAAAAGGATCCAAATAATTCCGTGGCGACAAAGGCCCGGCAAGTGTTAAATCTATTGAAAAAATAGAGGTTTTTTCGCATAATCTAAGTATTGAATTTTTTGATAACTAGTTACTGGATAAAAGTCAAAAAGACGACTTTAATCAGTTGATATTTTTTATGCAACAAGGATTTCTCAATGAACCTCGATTCTAAGCAAAGTTTAAATCGTCGCGAGTTTTTTAGCTACATCACAGTTGGGTGGGTTATGTTTTCTGCCTCCGTTGGTGGTTTGCTGAGTTTGTGCTTTCGGTTTACTTATCCCAACGTGAATTTTGAACCAGAGATGGAATTTTTAGCTGGGGCGCCTACTGATTATCCTTCTGGGGTTGATGAGCGTTGGAAAAATTTATATGGCGTTTGGATGGTTAAGCAGGAAGGTAAACTCATAGCTCTTTCAAATATTTGCACTCATCTCGGTTGTATTCCTAACTGGCTTCCGGCTGAACTAAAATTTAAATGTCCGTGCCACGGCTCTGGTTACTACATGAGTGGAATCAATTTTGAGGGACCAACTCCTCGACCTCTTGAGCGATTTAAGATAGGTCTTCAACCTGACGGAAAAATAAAAGTGGATAAGACCAAAGTTTTTCGTTGGGAAAAAGGAGAGTGGGATAGTCCAGACTCTTTTCTAGAAGTTTAATCTCAATATTAAATGTATACGTTTAAAAAATATTTTTTTAAAAAAGGTTTTTATCAATGTCAGGAAAAGGAATTGCACAGAAAGTTAGAGAAACTCAAGTTTGGAAATCAATCTTCAGACACGGTCCACCAGACAACTCTCGAAATAGGGCAGCTGTTGTCGCGGGGAACGTTTTTCTACATCTTCACCCTATAAAATTAAAAAAATCCGGAGTTCAGTTGGGTTACACCTGGTGCATGGGGGGGCTTACTTTTTTTATCTTTCTTGCACTCACGGTCACAGGTTTATTGTTGATGTTTTATTACCGACCGACAGCTGAATATGCCTATAACGATATCGTTGCCCTTCGCGAACACATTCCACTGGGAATCATGAGAGAGATTCATCGTTGGGGTGCTCACGCCATGGTCATCACTGTTTGGATACATATGTTCCGAGTTTTCATGACTGGTTCTTATAAACCGCCTCGTGAATTCAACTGGGGAGTAGGTGTTATCCTTCTAGTTTTAACTCTTTTATTATCATTTACAGGTTACCTTCTTCCTTGGGATCAGCTAGCTATTTGGGCCATTACGGTTGGTTCAGGTATGGCAAAAGCAACTCCTTTTCTTGGAAATGCTGGACCTGGTGCAATGCTTGCTCGCATTGGGGATTTCGTCATGGTCTCTGATAAAAATGACGTTAGATTTCAGCTTTTAGGTGGGCGCTTTGTTGGAGAACCAGCTCTGTTAAGATTTTATATTCTTCACTGCGTGTTTATTCCGCTGGTGGTTGGGGTTTTAATAGCTGTGCACTTTTGGAGAGTCCGAAAAGATGGTGGTATCTCGGCTCCATTGTAATTTAAAAAATTTGAAAATGAGTTACGACGTTTAAGGAAAATAGAAATGCTAAGAGAACTTTTTAACAAATTATCAGACCCAATTATCTCCTTTCCTTTGGTGACAATTGGATTTTACTTAATGCTAAAGCACTATAAAACTTTTGGTTCAAAAAAGTTTGCTTACTGGACTGTTGCTATTCTTATTCCTGTCACGGCTTGGTTTTTGTCTGATCACAATTTTTTCTCAATCATTAGTACTCCAGATAATATTCCTATTATTATTCTCCTTGTTTGCGTTGCCTTTTTTACATGGTTTGCTCTTCATAAAGCAGCCCTAAATGATACTCGCATTGAAGAAGGATTAGGACCGATTGAAGCCACTCCGGAAAATCGTGAAAAAGTATGGTCTTGGCCAAATCTTGTCTATACAGAATTATTTGCCATGATTGCTTGTACGGCTTTTCTCGTGGTTTGGGCGATTGTTTTTAAAGCTCCGCTTGAAGAATCAGCTAACCCAACTTGGGCGCCAAACCCAGCTAAAGCTCCATGGTACTTTTTGGGTTTGCAAGAAATGCTTGTATATTTTGACCCTTGGATGGCAGGGGTTGTGCTTCCTGGTTTGATTGTTGCTGGTTTAATTGCCATTCCTTATATTGACACAAATCCAAAAGGAAATGGTTACTTCACCTTGAAAGAAAGAGCTATGGCCATAACGGCTTTTCTCTACGGCTGGCTGGTCTTATGGGTTTATTTAATCATCGTAGGAGTCTTTTTAAGAGGCCCTAACTGGACTTTCTACGGACCATTTGAATATTGGGATTTCCATAAAGTAGTTGCAAGTTTTAACGTCAATCTTTCGGAAATTATTTGGATTAAAACGTTAGGAATTGGTCTTCCAAAAAACTTAGTTGTCAGAGAAATTTTTGGAATTATTTTAAGTCTTGCTTATATTGTTATCATTCCACCTTGGTTTGCTAAAGCTACAAGAGTTGGTCGAAATTTATTTAAAGATGTTGGGGCGATTCGCTACTACATCTTCATGTTTCTAATTTTAATGACAATGAGTTTACCTATAAAAATGATTCTTCGATGGCTCTTTAGCTTGAAGTACATTGTGGCACTTCCGGAGTGGGAACTAAACTTGTAATTATTTTTCATACTTTTTTTTAATTTTTTAATTTTTAAGGGATTTATTGATATGAGTGAGAATAAAGAACCAGCAATGGCGTACAGTATGCCAAAACTACACAAGATTATGGCGATCTTGTCCTTTATTTTTTTCGTCACAACGGTTTGGATGTTTTTAGACGATTATATAAAGCCTTGGAAAGCCATTCAGGTTGAGTCACTGCAAATTAAACGTCGCCATATTGAAAATGATCTTAAAGCAGCACAAAAAAAAATTGATTCTCATAAACTTCAAGCATTGAATGTGAGCCTTGCAAAAGGTGAAGAAATTGTAGCTAGTCGAAAAAAAGAAATTGAAAAAGAAGAAGCAGACCTAAAGGCAATTCGTGCAAAATTGAAAGCTCAGACTATCAAAAATGGGATTTTCAATGGTGATGTTTCAGAAAAGAATTTTAAGTATGAAACGGCGATGGTTGAAGAGAATCAAAAATTATCTGCTAAGTTGCTTGCAGAGCTAGAAGTTTTGAAAGCAGGATTTGAAGCTGGGAAAGATAATTTAAAACTACTTCAAGGCCAAGAGAAAGCAGTTTTAACTAAAATTGCTGACCTCAATAAGGAAGTGATTGGAGTTCAAAAAGAGATAAAGGATACTACTACCAAAATCAACTTACTAGATCTTGCAAAAAAGCAGACCGATTTATCACCGATTTTTGCGATAAGAAACTTGCCACTTATCGATTACCTCGATCCAACTATTAAAATTCAAAAAATTGTTATTAATAATGTGACCGATGATCGTTATTTTAGGCAAGTTCCTAAGGTCGATTTTTGTATCACCTGTCATACTTTTATTGATCAACCCGGATATGAAAAAGAAAAACAACCATTCAGAACTCATCCTAAGCTAGACTTGATGGTCGGTATGGAATCCAAGCATCCGATGAAACTTACAGGCTGTACTTCATGTCACGGTGGAGAAGGTCAGCGTGTAACGGATTTCAACTCCGTTGCTCACATGCCCGATAGTGAAAAACAAAAAGAAGAGTGGATAAAAAAATATAACTGGACCGAACCTCATCATATTCCAAGTCCAATGTTAAAACTTTCTCAGACTGAAGCAGGATGCGTAAAATGTCACTCTGATGTTCAGCTTCTAAAAGGTGCTACCGTTCTCAATGAAGGTAGAATGGCAATCGAGAAGTATGGCTGCTACGCCTGTCATAAGATTGGTACGTGGGCCGAAAATAGGAGAAAACCTGGTCCTTCACTTTTAAAAATTGCTGGGAAGGTTGATAAGGAATGGTTTAAGTCTTGGGTTTGGGAGCCACGCTCATTTAATAAACATTCAAAAATGCCAGCATTTTTCCGACAATCAAACAACTCAAAGCCTGAATTTGTTCGCTATAACATGACAGAAGTTAATGCGATTGCAGAGTATGTTTATGATAAATCTAAACCATATGTTCCCAATGAAAAGTACCGTTCTGGAAATGCCGAGAATGGGAAAAAAATAATTTCTCAAGTGGGCTGCTTAGGTTGCCATGGTGTAGATGGATTAGAAGAACAATCAGATAAAGTAAAAGCTTATGCCGGTCCATGGTTGACGGGGCTAGGATCAAAAGTACAAGCTGACTGGTTAGTGTCTTGGCTAAAAAAGCCATCTCATTATCAAGAAGACACTATCATGCCTTCTATGCGCTTGAGTGACCAAGAGGCTAATGATATTGCGACTTACTTACTTTCTTTGAGAAATAAAACTTTTGAAGCACTTACTTTTACAGGTTTAGATAAAGCAGCCCGCGATGAACTCTTAGTTGATTACAACTCTGCTTTTGATACTCATGACTCTGCTGTCGCCAAGGTTGCTAAAATGAGTGATCGAGAAAAAACTCTCGATCTAGGAAAGCGATCAATCGGAAAATATGGCTGTTACTCGTGCCATAACCTTGAAGGTTTTGATGGCTTCGAAGGCATTGGTCCGAACTTAACAAAAGAAGGCTCTAAGCCTATCACCCAATTTGGATTTGGTTTACAGCACCAAGTACCACATGAAAGAGATGCTTGGATTACTGCTCATCTTCAAAGACCAAGTCGATGGGATGAAGGTGTAGATAAAGTCTTTAAAGACTTAAATAAAATGCCTAATTTTTACATGTCAGAAGCAGAGGCGAAAAAAATTACAACTGTTATTTTGGGGCAAACGGCAGACGTCGTACCATTGGCAGGATTAAAACGGGCCAATTCTGGTGAAGCACTTTACAACGAAGCGATGAAAGTTGCAGGTAAATACAATTGTATGGGATGTCACCAGATTGATGGCTTAAGAGGAGATATCCTAAAAGCTTATCAAGACGACATCAATCAGGGTCCTCCTCGCTTAGTTAATGAAGGGCATAGAGTTCAAACCGATTGGCTTTATCACTTCTTTGGCAATGTTCAGCCGATTAGGCCGTGGTTAAATATTAGAATGCCATCTTTTAATCTTTCACTTGAAGAGAAAAATAAACTTATTGCTGGCTTCCAACACGGTGCTGGTCAAAAAACTTTTGAAGAACCTGAGATGGAAGTCGATTGGCAACCAGGCGAAAAAGAAGGAGCTCAAAAACTATGGAACTCATATAATTGTGTTTCTTGTCACTCTATTGGCTTTAATAAAGATACCCCGCTGGCACCAAATCTTCATCTAGCTTCAAAAAGATTGAGACCTTCTTGGATAAGGAAATGGCTAAGTAATCCTCAAGCTATTTTACCAGGAACTGTCATGCCATCTTTCTTTGGTGAAGATGGAAAAACGCCGACTGATCCAAGCGTATTTGAAGGAAATGCTGATAAGCAAATCGCTGCCTTGACTAAATTTGTTATTGAATTAGGAAAAAAATAAGTTTTAAGGAGTAAATATTATGTCCCATGCACACACAGATCATCATGGTCCAGTCGTTTATCAAGACGAGCAGTTTGGAAGTGCAAGTCCAGGAAAAATTGGAATGTGGATATTTCTCGTAACTGACGCCATGTCATTTTCGGGGTTCTTGATAGCTTATGCAGTTTTGAGGGCCACTAAGGATTGGCCAAATCCTTCGCAGGCACTAGGTGGTGTTGGTCTGTCGGGTTTTATGACTTTTCTACTTATTTGTAGCTCGGTTTCCATGGTTTTAACTATTGATGCTTGTAAGCGTAAAAACAGAAAAGCTATGTTGAACTGGCTTTTATTTACCATTTTTGGTGGAGCATCGTTTTTGGGAATACAAGCCTACGAATACACTCATTTGATCGGTCATATGGGCATGTCGTTTAACTCCTATGCCCATGGAACTCCTCTTTTTGCCTCAACTTTTTTCTCGATAACAGGCTTTCATGGTTTGCACGTTTTATCTGGAGTCATCTATCTCATCGTTATGTATGTTATGGCCCATCGAGGTGATTTTGATAACGGCGATTACAATATGTTGGAAATCGTTGGTTTATTTTGGCACTTTGTCGATCTAGTTTGGATTCTTGTTTTTACTTTTGTCTATTTACTTTGATTTTTATGATAAAAACTATTTCAAATATAATTTTTTTATTCTTAATAACATTTTCGGGTGAGCTTTTAGCTTGCCCGATGTGCTCTGGACAAGATTCTCGAGACAAGTATTATATCTACGTTGTAGGTGTTTTTATTTTGCTTATCTATATTCCAATGTTTTATTTATTTAAAACAATTGTGAAGCTTAAAAATGTGAATAACGGTCCAAAATAAATGCAATATCAATCCTCTTTAGAAAATGAAGCAAAAGTTTTCACCGCCATAGGTGCTTTTAGCGTAGCAATACTTTCATTTCTTATTTGGCTAATTTATTTTAAAAGCGGAGCCGCTCCGGCAGGCGAAATTGGATGGTATTCAAGTCTTCCTGCATTAAATGCGCTTTTGAATTCCTTGACCTCAATTTTTTTAATAACTGGACTGATATTCATAAAAAGAAATCGTGTGGACTGGCACAAGTTTGCCATGCTAGCTGCTACTTTTACATCGGCCATCTTTCTAGTAAGCTACATTACTTATCATCACTTTCATGGAGATACAAAATTTGTAGGCCATGGAACTGTTCGAACGATCTATTTCATTGTTTTGATTTCACATATCTTACTCTCAGCGGCTCAAGTACCATTAATTCTCTCAACCCTTTATCTGGCATTTAGCAAAAAATTTAGCAAACATAAAATCATTGCTAAAATAACATTTCCAATTTGGCTTTATGTTTCCGTAACGGGTGTGATTATTTTTTTGATGCTCAAGTGGTTTAATATTTAATTAATCGTTTTTTCGGCCCATTTTTTCTAAATTGATAAACTCTTCTTGGAACAAATCAAAGTGAAAGCTTAATCGGTTCTCAAATATTTCAGTAGTAATATGATGTGACTTAAGTTCGGCATGAAGTAGTTTGGCATGATGAGGTGAGGGCAAGGCAAATGTTAATTGATGTCCATGATGATTATAATCAAAGCTAATGATATTTTTTTCGCATAGAAAAGGATGATCAAGCGTTATTAATTGCTGCCGAAACAAAAACTGTAATTGCTGTATATGCTGGTGAATCATCTCAACGCTAATGGATTCTTGCTTAAAAATATTAAGAGCTGAGTTGAACCTAAAAAGACATTCTTTTGTTGAAGTACTGGTAAAAAAACTAGTATAGCATTTAGGAGAGCTTACAAAGCCAATATTCATTTCGTCTGAGTGATAAAAATATAAAAGTGAATCTGCCATTGTTGCCAGCTTGGTTGGCATGGAATAAAAACTCCTTTTTGCATTAAGAACAATTAATGCTTCCGATTCAATTGCTGCTTGATTAATCGCTTCCAGATCATTAATGGCCATTCCTGAATTTGAGAAGACTTGAGAGATAAAGACAATATCAAACTTTTGACTTTTAATTTTATTAATTAATCGTTGCTCGAATTGATCAAATGGCATGGTGGATATGACTGTGAGATCAAATTCAGATGAAGAAAAAAAACAATTTTGATCAGCTTCCGTCAACAATACAGAAATTTTATCTTGATTGGAAAAAATATTTTTGAATAAATCCCAAAAGGCAAATGGATCATTGAAGAAAAAAAGATTCTCTGGATGTGGTAAAGTCAAAATCTCAGCGATAAGCTTTTGTGTGTGCAGCATTAGGTCATTTGAATTTTCAATCAAAATATTTTCCAGCTTTGAGATATCAACTCTAGCTAAGTGGTTTGAGTTCTCATAATGCCCTCCACTTTCATTGTTACTAAGAAAATTTTGATAAAGTTTGTTAAACATTAAAATTTAGTTTTTTTCTAATATCTTCTGGAATGCTAGGAAGTCTTGAGCGTGGAATAAGAAAAGTCGATAAATTAAACAAGTCTATGTAAACCCGATTATTATCTGCGGCCCTCTTTAAATAGGCATGACCAGATGAACCACCAGTTCCAATTTTGGTACCTAGCATTCGTTGGGCGAGCAGAGCATGACGATATCGCCAGGTTGTAAAATTCTCATCAATATCCATTAAAGTAGTTAGGACTTGAAAGGGAAGAGCTAACATTGGTTCATCTCTATAAAGCATAATAAAAAGTGCATTAAGGATTGCTTTCTGAGAAAGTTTTCTTTGCTTGCTTTCAATTAGTTCATTGTGAGCATCTAGATCAAAAAGACTATTGAAGGTCGATCTTGTAAGTGAGAGATTTTCAAGCTGAATATTTTTTTGAATTTGGCTTAGAGCAGCACTGTTTTTTAAAATAGTCTCTTCATCTTCTTTTAGAATTGAGTCGATTGTAGTTTTATATTCTTCCCAAAAATTAAAATCCTTCATTTGAGTAAAGGGAATGCGTTCCAGCCATTGTTCGAGATGTTTCAAGAGAGAAGGAGCGTTTTCCAAATCAATTAATTTTTTCTTGTCGGCTTCATTTAAACGGCCCATAAAGAATTCGCGGTCGACGTTCATGCGATCGCTGGTATTTAGTCCCATTTTGATTTCGATTTCCCTAAATTGAACACTTTGAAATCCAGAAGCCGGGATGAGTAAGTCTCTAAATTCTAAAAAATCCATGGGAGTCATAGTCTCTAGGACATCAAATTGAGCGATTAATAGACTTTGAATACGATGGACTCGGTTTAATTTTTGTACAATCGTTGAAAGCTCAGATTCGGGCACAAAGTCTTTGCGAAAAATACTTAGTATAGAATCAAAATCATGAATGATTTGTTTAAACCAAAGCTCATACACTTGATGGACAACAATGAACAGCATTTCATCATGACATTCTCCATTGTGTTTATCTGCATATTTACGGCTTAAAGGCAGTTGAGAGTCCAGAAGTTTGCCGAGTTGAAGATAGTCGCCATAATAAACCGAACCTTTATTTTTGTGCATAAACAAACCTTTTAATAGTCTCTGGATTAGTTGCAAATTATCCACAAAATCTCTATGACTTTGCAAGAAAGATTTAGTATAAAAAAGTTCAAAATCCAATCAGAAAATTATGAGCAAAATTATGCGAGTAAAAAATCTTTCACTTGTTGCTGTCCTCACGACATTTGTTCTCGTGGTTTGGGGAGCCGTCGTTCACAATACCGAATCGAGTCTCGCCTGTCCCGATTGGCCCCTTTGCTATAATAGTTTTTTTCCAAAGATGGAAGGGGCTATTTTAATTGAGCATGGGCACCGACTGTTGGCAACCTTGGTTGGAATTCTGACCATTGGTCTTGTATGGGCCACGGCAATCGAGAGGATGAAATCAGAAAAGCAAGCTCATCTTTTTAGGATGTCATGCTTAGCTTTGTTTTTGGTAATCGCACAGGGAGTTTTGGGCGGCATCACAGTCATATATCGTTTGCCGACAATTGTATCGACATCTCATCTTGGACTTTCATTAATATTTTTATCAACGCTGATTTATATTCACCACTCGGCTGGTTCATATCTTGTAAAATTGTCTTCTATTAAAAATGAGACCAAGCTGTTGATTCAAAAGTCTTGGCGTCCTTCACTACGCCATGGAGTACTGGTCGCCTTGGCCGTACTTTATTTACAAATCTTACTTGGAGCTTTCATGCGCCATTCTGGTGCTGGAGCAGCTTGTGGCTTAGGTCCAAACAACTCTCTGCTTTGTATGGATTTTGAAAGTTTAGTGCTAACTCTCTGGCCGAAATTACCAGCGGCACAATTGCACATGGTACATAGACTTTTTGCAATTGTAGTCTTTTTTGTTGTTTCATTTTTTACGATTCGAGTGAGTCATTTCTTTAAGGAAGAAAGGCATTTAAAGGTAGTCAGTCTCTTGCCTTTTTTGTTTATTTCATTTCAAGTCTTTATTGGTATTATTACCGTAGCATTTAATTTGAGTGTTATACCGACAACTCTTCATTTAGCTGGGGCGGCTTTGAGTTTAGCTGCGCTTTGGAAGCTCAATTTAATGCTTAATGATCTCGAAATAGTTTATTCAGAATCAAATCGCCATTCTTTCTTTTCTGATTTAGTTAATTTAACCAAACCTCGCCTTTCTCTTTTGGTGATGGTTACAGTTTTGGTAGGGGCAATGATCGCTCCAGAAAAAATTTATTTTTTTCGGGCCTTACTCGCAATCTTTTTGATCACTTTGGTAGTGATCGGTGCAGCGGCTTTAAATTGTTTTATTGAAAGAGATGTAGATGCTCTGATGCTAAGAACCAAGGATCGTCCCCTTCCTTCTAGGCGCATGAATCCCAAAACCGCTTTGGTTTTTGGAAGTCTATTGCTTTTGATTTCAATTCCGAGTCTTTGTATTTTTATAAATGCATTGACTGGTATTTTGGCGATCGTCGCTGCTGTTTTATATCTTTATGCCTATACTCCAATGAAACAAAAAAGTGAGTTTGCTGTTTATATCGGAGCTATTCCTGGTGCACTTCCACCTGTCATGGGTTGGACGGCAGTAACTGGCAAAATTGATGTTATGGCGGTGGCCCTTTTTTTGATTCTCTTTATTTGGCAATTGCCTCACTTCTTGGCAATCTCGCTTTATCACGCCAAGGATTACGGAGCTGCAAACATCAAGGTTTACCCAAATCTTAAAAGAGGCTTTTTTATCACAAAGATAGGCATTTTTGTCTTCACTTTGTTATTGTTTTTGGCTTCATTACTGCCTGCATTTTTTTCTCAAGCAAGTTTTGTTTACACTAGAGCGGCGGTCATTTTAAGCGGCGTTTTTCTGATATACTCAGGGAAGGGTCTATTTATAAAAAAAGATGAGGCAATGCAGCGTTGGGCGAGAAATTATTTTTATGGCTCATTATTTTACCTACCTTTAATTCTGGCAGCTTTGATTTTTTTTAAATAGATAAAATTAGATTTTTTGATTAAAATTAGAATCGATAATTAACTTGATAACGCAACCTTAACATCCATTAAAGGATTGATGAAATGAATCTTTACAGCCTTTATTTTAAATTTATTATGATTAGCGCTAAAGCAAGCGAAATGAGCTTTTGGGAAAGAATCAAACCACCTGTTGATATTTCGACCAATGGCCATTTGATCGACTCCTTATTTAATTTAACAACCTATCTTATTCTTTTCTTTTTTGTTTTAGTTTGTTTGGGGTTGTTTGGTTTTAGTTATCTTTATCACAAAAAAAAGCACCCAGTTGCGCTTTATGTTCATGGCACTAGTCGCAAGCACATTGCTATCGTTGTCGCCATTGCCACTTTAGTTTTTGTTGTCATCGATATGCAGATTACAGGGATATCAAACCATGACTATATGGAAGTATTTACAAAGTGGCCTAAAGAGGATGCAGAAGTAGTTAAAGTTGAAGTTTTAGGACAACAATGGGCTTGGAATTTTCGTTATGCAGGCAAAGACGGTATTTTTAATACTGAAGATGACATCGTAACGTTGAACGACCTCAGACTACCAACCAATAAAAAAATTGTCTTTCAAGTAACGGCTAAAGACGTTATTCACTCTTTCTCTCTTCCCAATACTCGTCAAAAAATAGATGCCATGCCTGGAAGAGTTTCAAAGATGTGGGTTGAGTTAACAAAGACTGGTAATTACGAAGTGGCTTGTGCACAAATATGTGGAACTTTTCACTATCGAATGCAGGCAAAGTTAAAGGTTTACACTCCAGAAGAATTCCAAAAGTGGCAAGACGAAATGTCTTATCGAACTACTTATGCTGTTGAAAAAGAAAATGCAGACCTCTACTGGGGTTGGAAATGGATCGCTAATAATTAAATGTTAAAATCTTAAATTAAAGAATAAGAGAGGATACTCATGGCTTTTTTTGAACAACATATTCACGATGCACCAAAAACATTTTTATCGAAATATGTTATTTCTTTTGACCACAAAGTTATTGCAAAGCAATTCTTGTGGTACGGAATTATTTTCTTAGGCATAGGTGGAATGATGGCCTTGATGATCCGCTGGACATTAGCGTTTCCTGGAGAACCATTCCCAGTCATTGGTCATTTTTTATTTCCTAACACTAACGGTGTTGTACCACCTGATACTTACGCCATGCTTTTTACATTGCATGGTACTATCATGATCTTTTACGCAATCACTCCGATTTTGATTGGAGCTTTTGGAAATTTTTGTATTCCATTGATGATTGGCGCACGGGACATGGTTTTTCCCACTTTAAACATGTTGTCCTTTTGGCTCGCTTTTCTTTCGGCCGTTTTATTGCTCGCTTCACTCTTTACTCCATTGGGAGGCGCTGCTGGCGGTTGGGTTTCTTACCCCACCCTTTCTACTACCATTGGTTCTCCGGGAGTTGGACAAACTCTCTGGTGCTTGGCCATATTTGTTCTAGGGGTCTCATCTACCATGGGAGCGGTTAATTATATCGCTACAATCATTACTCTTAGAGCTCCAGGAATGGGTTATTTTGATATGCCTCTTACTGTTTGGGGACTTTGGCTTACGGCAATTTTAAATGCCCTTTTTCTTCCAGTTTTAGGTGCAGGGGTCATGCTTTTAATTTTTGACCGCGTTTTTGGTACTACTTTTTTCTTGGCAGGAGCTGCTGCAACTTCTGGGTCGGGAGATCCGGTGTTGTTTCAACACGTTTTCTGGATTTTTGGACACCCTGAGGTTTATATTTTGATTCTCCCGGCCTGGGGAATTGTTTCAGATTTGCTCTCGTTCTTTGCGAGAAAGCCAGCTTTTGGGGCGCGCTCAACTGCTTTGTCGATGACTTCAATTACCATTTTATCAACTGTGGTTTATGGACACCATATGTACACGACTCAAATGAGTCCTCTCCTAACTCAGTCGTTTATGATGTTAACGATGACCATCTCCATACCTTCAGCCGTTTTTTTCGCCAATTGGCTTGGCACCATTTGGAAAGGAGCTATTCGATTTTCGACACCAATGTTGTTTTCACTGGGAGTTGTGTTTGTTTTCGGCTTGGGTGGCTTAACAGGATTATACCTAGCGACTGTATCAACCGATCTATATTTACATGACACTTATTTTGTCGTTGGTCACTTTCATTACACCATGGCAGCTTCGGTTTTATTAGGTGGATTTGCTGGTACTTATTTTTGGTTTCCAAAAATGTTTGGACGAATGATGAACGAAACATTGGGAAAAATTCACTTTTGGATCTCGATGCTTGGTCTCAACGGTATTTTCATGGGAATGATGATAGTCGGTTACGCGGGCATGCATCGTCGTATCTATAATCCATTTGTTTATGAATATTTACAAAAACTTATTCCAATAAATATGTTCATTACAATCTCTGCTATAACCATGGGATTTGGACAACTCTTTTTTGTCTATAATTTTGTAAACTCACTTTGGAATGGACCTAAGGCAAGTCAAAATCCGTGGGAAGTTGGTACTCTTGAGTGGACTATCCCTAGTCCGGCGCCACATTATAATTTTGATATCATTCCAGTTGTAAAGTGTGGTCCCCATGAGATTGGTAATCCTAACTTAAAGGGAAGAGATTTCCAGTACCAAACTGAAGAATTGGCATAATGGTTGTAGTAATGGCAAAACAAAATATTTTAAGTGAGAAAGAGCAAGGCGAAGAAATTATTTCTTCGGTCGGTATGATCGTCACGCTCATTTCATTTGCAATGCTTTTTGCCACTCTGATGATGGGGTTTGCGATGTTTCGCTTTTCAGCGCCCGTCTGGCCTCCAGCTGGCATGACAAAACCCTCGCTTATAATACCGAGTTTAAGTACGCTTTTAATTTTTTTAAGCTCACTTTGTTATTTTTGGTATGAAAAAAATATTGCTAACAAGAAAGGACTAGATCTTACTATTTTTCTTGGATTGGGGTTTATGGTCGTTCAGGCAGTATTTTGGCATACGCTAAGTTCTCAGGGAATTTATGTCTCGTCTGGTATTTTTCCCTCGATTATTTATGCCTTTACCTGGATTCATGCTGCCCATATTGTAGTGGCATTATCACTGCTCCTCTGGCTTCGCTTTAGTGGGGCCACGGTAAAAGTAAAACAAGCTCAACTTCGTGTTGCTAGTGTTGGCAAGTTTTGGCATTTTCTTGGCATTGTTTGGTTTATAATGTTTTTGACTATTTTTGTTTTATAAGAGGAATCATATGAAAGGCTTAATTCTCACTTTGATCATCGCTGCTTTAATGACTTTAGTTTCATGTAGTGAAAGTCATTTCAAGGAAGATAAAATTTTCGCTGGGGGAGTTTATGCTCCTGCAAAAGCGCTTAATGATGGCAAGTCAGTTTACACTGAATACTGTATGCCTTGTCACGGCGTTAATGGAGATGGGAAAGGAACTTCGGCTAAAGGCTTAGCGGTACCTCCTCGAAACTTTAAGCTTGGACAATTTAAATTTGGTCGCGTTGTTTCTGGCGAGCTTCCTCACGATGAAGATTTTTACCTCATTCTTCGAAATGGATTAACTGGAACGGCGATGCTGCCATGGAAGGAACTTTCAGATAAACAAATGTTCAACTTGGTTCAATACATCAAAACTTTTGCGCCTCAAAAATGGGAAGGAGCTGATAAAAAGTTAGGAGATGTAATCGCCATAACTAAAGATCCTTATGGCGAAGCCCACAAAGATAGTGCGATCCAAAGAGGAAAAGAAGTCTATCACGCAGTTGCTCAATGCTGGACTTGCCACCGAGCTTACGTAGGACATGAAGAATTTAGTCAAATTTCACAAAAAATTAATGGAAAACCAGTTACAGAATTTGATCCAGAAATGTATCACATCAAACTTCAGCCAAATGATTATGGTTACAATTCCATGCCACCAGAATTCACTTATGATTCAGTTCGCTCGGCAAAAACGGTAGAGGAACTTTACGTAAGATTAAATGCGGGAGTTGGTGGTGCTGCAATGCCTAGTTGGAAAGGTGTTCTTCAAGACGATGAAATTTGGGCCGTTGCGCATTATGTAAAATCGCTAATTGATTTAAAGAATACTCCAGAAAGACAAAAACTTTTAGAAGCTGCAAAATAATATGACTCAAATTCTTACTGGATTTATTCGTGACGAGAGCTGGCTTCAAAAAGTCATGAGAATGAAATCATTCTGGATTTTTGCTTGGATTTTTTTATTTTCTTACCCCGTCTATCGATCTCTGCATCGGATTTTACCTCCACCCTTACCGGTATATTACCAAGTTCCAGAATTTAGTTTAACCAATGAATTTAAAAAACCATTTGGAACAAAGGATTTATCGGGCAAGTATTATATCGCTAATTTTATGTTTACATCTTGTTCAACGACTTGTCCTGCACTCATGGATCAAATGGATGTTATTCAAAAACGAATAAGAGGCTTAGGAACTAAAGCAGCAATCGTTACTTTTACGGTTGATCCTATGACCGATACGCCTGAAGTTTTATTTAAATACGCTCGCAAAAGGAACACTAATCCCTTCATCTGGAATTTTCTCACCGGAAGTAAATCCGACTTAGAAAAAATTGTCATAAATGGATTCAAAGTTCCCATGGGAAATAAAGAAAGTGTTGCGAAGAAATTAAATGATAAATCCATAAGTTTATTTGATATTGCTCACTCTGAAAAAGTTGTTTTGGTGGACAATTTCGGACGTGTTCGAGGGTATTATGGAACAGATAAAATAGAGCTCGACAGATTAATGATCGATCTTGGTTTGCTCGTCAATAATAGTTTTTCAATGCCAAAAAATGAGAAAAAGGAGAATCAATAATGAGTGAACATCACCCGCACGAACATAAAAGTCATACAACTGAATATATGATTGTATTTGTTGCGCTGGCTTTATTGACTGCACTAGAGTTGGCTATTCCCAATTTAAAAGTTGCCTATCACCTCAAGGCAATTGGACTAGTGGGATTAGCTCTGGGCAAGGCTTTCATTGTGGCTTATTTTTATATGCACCTCAAGGAAGAAAAAAGCTGGCTAAAATTTATTGCTGCACTTCCAATTATGGCCGGACTTTTCGCTATAACTCTTATTCTTGAATCAGCATTTCGTTAAACATTTTTGGAGGGCGTTTATCGATGCGTCCTCCCGCCAATATGGCTATTTTTCTATTTGATATTTAGAGTGATTGAGATAATTCGATCAGCTTTAGAGAGTTTTGGTAGCACATCTATTCCCTCAACCACCTGACCAAAAACTGTATTTTTTCCATCGAGATGAGAAAGAGTTGTTAAGCAAATATAAAATTGTGAATCAGCTGAATTCTTATCCATACCTCGGGCCATCCCCATGGTGCCCTTGATGTGTTGGAGCTCGTTGAACTCAGCATTTAATTTTGTGCCACTCCCTCCTAAGCCTGTACCTGTTGGATCACCGGTCTGAATTACAAAATTTGGAATCGCACGATGAAAGACTAGACCATCGTAAAATTTATTTTGAATGAGTTGCATGATTCGAGCAGAGGTATGAGGTGCTGCTTTTGTATAGAAGCGGAAAACGATGTCACCGTGCACGGTCTTAATTGTTGCCGAGGTCGTGGAAAGACCGCCTATATCTGTCTGTAATTTTTCGACCTCTATACCGCCATCCATTTTGGAAATGAGGGTAGAATTGGTTTTTTTAAAACTACATGAACTTAGTAAAACTATGAAAGTAAAAAGAATCAGCGTTGAATTTTTCATGAAACGTCGAATTTATATAAACAATTGTTATTATGGAAATTATAGCCATAAAAAAGACTGAAAAAAAAATTATTTTTTTTAAAAAATTTTACGATATATGGGTTGACTTATTGAATTGAAGCAATTAAATTCCTCTTCACCTTAGAATTGAACACTGATTGCGAAACACAATTTCTTATAGCGATATAACGATTTTTGGGCGTGTAGCTCAGCTGGGAGAGCATCTGCCTTGCACGCAGAGGGTCGCAGGTTCGATCCCTGTCATGTCCACCAGTTTCTCTTTCTTTGGTAAAAGTTTGTTCTTTAAAAATTAAATAGAGTTAAAAGATTTGCAGTCGAAAGACTGCGATTCAAGATGAGAAAGGTCCCAAACAAAAAATATCTGACGTAACTATTCAGTCACGCTGTTAAAAGCTCAAGTTGTAAAAAAGTTGAAAGTGAT
>CANFVK010000006.1 GCA_947450475.1 Bacteriovoracaceae bacterium
GTCGGCATAAGACTTCGCTGCTCCACCGTACTTTTTTGCCATTGTCATTGTGATCGCTGCTGTCAATGTCGTCTTACCATGATCTACGTGACCAATTGTTCCGATGTTAACGTGCGGTTTATTACGCTCAAATTTTTCCTTAGCCATTGGGCATCTCCTTCTTAATTACATTCTTATCAACAAGAAATAATTTTTTACTATGGGCTTTATAATGTGTTTCAAAATAAGTCAACAGTATGCCTTTGAAGCCCCCTGCTGACAAGGGGAAAAAATGGAGCTCCAGATGGGAATTGAACCCATGACCTCTCCCTTACCAAGGGAGTGCTCTACCACTGAGCCACTAGAGCTAATCCGTTTTTCAAGTAAAATAGATGAACTCTAAAGTTGTGTAAAGCAAACTTTGAAATTTGTGAGTAAAAAATGGAGCGGGCGACAAGATTCGAACTTGCGACATCCACCTTGGAAGGGTGGCGCTCTACCAACTGAGCTACGCCCGCATAGATTTTGGTGCCTGGTTAGATGGTGGAGAGAGAAGGATTCGAACCTTCGAAGGTATAAACCGACAGATTTACAGTCTGTTGCCTTTGGCCACTCGGCAATCTCTCCTCATTATACCAGCTCTCACTTAAGATAGATGGAGCTGACTATAGGAATCGAACCTACGACCGTCGGTTTACAAAACCGATGCTCTACCAACTGAGCTAAGTCAGCCTACAGTATCTAACCGCTATGCTAGGGATATTTTATAATCTGATCTGTTTTTAAAGGCAATAGATTTTTTGAATATTTATTTTTAAATGATGCCAAAGATTTTTTCCATAGCGATGGCCGCGGCGACAGAAACGTTGAGTGATTTAATTTTTCCCAATGGCTTAAAAGCAATAGTTGTCTCGACCACACGACTAACAGCATGTGACATTCCAACATCTTCTGCGCCCAGAATGAGACATACAGAATTCGATAGATTTGATTTATTAAGTTCGCCATTGGCATGCTCAGATAAACCGATGCACTGAACACCAAGATCTTTCAATTTAGTAATGGTTTTAGGAAGAGCGGAGCAGCGAACAATTTTAACATGCTCCGTTGCACCCGAAGCAATGCGCGCAAAGTTTGGACCGAGTCCAAAATTGCCTTTTGCAGAAATTAAAACGGCATCAACACCATAAAATGCAGCAGTTCGCATAATTGCTGCTCCATTGTGAGCATCTGTCACTTGGTCAAGTGCAAGAATTTTTAGCGGTATTCGGCTTTCAAGTTGATTGTAGAGCCAGGTTGGCTCATAAATTGTGACGGGGCTTACCAGCATAAAAATTTGGGATGGAACTCTCTGGAATTCTAAATCCAATTCTCTGTAGATTTTTTTTGCTTCCTCTTGAAGGGCATGACCTTCAACCAAACGAACTTTATCCAGCGGAATTTCTTCTCGTTTTAAATTGCCACGTTTTTTCAGCTCCTCTAACCCTTCCTCTGTAGCGACAATTTCGTAAATAGCGCGTTCAGAATTTTTTAAGGCTTCTGCAATACTGTGAATACCTATGATCAGATCGTGGTCCATATTACCTTCTATATAAGAGTTTTCAGGGTAGCAATCAGATTTTCTCGATTCACTTTTTTTGATTCGCCAGTTTTTCTTACGATAATTTCCAACTCTCCAGTGGCGGAAAAATCTCGCTCACCGAGTACGACTCTCAAGGGAAGTCCAAGTAAGTCAGAATCTTTAAACTTATTACCGGGGCCAACATTTCGATCATCATAAACGACTTCCAATCCAGCTTTTAACAATTCCGAATAAATTTCATCTGCCATTTGGCCGTATTCATCTGTTTTTACAATTGTTGCAAAATAAATCTGATAAGGTGCGATTGCTTTAGGCCAAACAATTCCATTTTGATCGTGATTTTGTTCAATTGCCGCTGCAACTACTCTAGTTACTCCAATTCCATAACAACCCATCAAAGGAGTGACCAATTTTCCAGTCTGATCAAGAATGCCGACTTTCATTTTTTTTGTATAGTGATCTCCAAGCTGAAATACGTGACCAACCTCAATTCCTCTTTTTTCTACAACCGTAGCTTTACCATCCAGAGTTAAGTCTCCGCTTCGAGACAAACGCAAGTCTGCAGTTAAAATCTGTTTTAAGTCACGCTTGGGACAAAAACCTTGCAAGTGGAAATCTTTTTTATTTGCTCCAACAACATATGAAGATTCAAGATTAATACTTTCGTCGAGGTAGATTGAAATTTCCTGAATTAAACCAACCGGACCAATGAATCCCTTGCACAGCTTAGCCTTAGCCATTTGCTCATCAGTTGCAGCTGCAAGATGATCACACTTAAGAGCTGCCTGAAACTTAATTTCATTTAGAGAATCATCACCTAGCAAGATGGCCATGACCAACTTGGTTTCATTGCCAGTTGTAGATGCATAAATAAGAGATTTTAAACTTTGGTGCTGAGGCTTGTTTAAAAATAAGCACACTTCCTCAATTGTCGTTTTACCTGGTGTTGAGATTTCAGCTTGAGAAGACAGATTAGAATCAAATTCAAGAGCTATTCTTTTGGTTTGAGCTTTTTCAATATTGGCGGCGTAACCAACTTCTGGAGCATAGATAATTAGATCTTCTCCAGCATTGGCAACGACTTGAAACTCGTGCGTTTTGGCGTCAGACGATGCCATGGCACCACCATCAGCAACAACTGGAATAAACTCCAACCCCATTCTGTTAAAAATGGCTACGTAAGCGTCGTACATTGCCTGATAACCACGATCTAGACAAGCCTTGTCCATGTGAAATGAATAAGCATCCTTCATAGTAAATTCGCGCCCACGCATTAGGCCAAAGCGCGGTCTAATTTCGTCGCGAAACTTGGTATTGATTTGATACAAATTTACAGGGAGATTTTTATACGATTTTACTGTTTTTCTAAAAATATCAGTAACGGCTTCTTCGTTAGTTGGTGAAAGGCATAAGTCTGCCTCTTTTTTATCTTTGAAACGCAACATAAGATCGCCCATCTTATCCCAACGACCAGTCTCTTGCCAAAGCTCCCCTGGAGTCACTACTGACATTGTCACTTCAAAACAGCCGATTTTATCTAACTCTTCTCTAATTATATTTTCAACTTTTCTTATAGAGCGCAGGCCCATCGGCAAATAATTATAAAGGCCTGAGCCAGATTTATGAATAAGCCCAGCTCTAAGCATGAGCTGGTGAGAGGGGATTTCAGCATCGGCCGGAACTTCTTTATATGTTTGCCAGAATCCTTGAGAAAGTTTCATATCTTTACCTTTTTGATAAATTTAATTGGATTGATAGTACTACAAAGTTTTAACTAATGAAATGATGGAGCAAGGGCAAGGGGCAATGAAAAGGCTTCCACCGTTTCTCGTTCCAAAGATGATGCAGAAACAATCTCATAAGCCGATGGTGTTGATAACAATTTACGACAAAGTAAATTATGAAGATTGTGGCCAGATTTAAAAGTGGTAATTTTTCCAGCAATTTCATGACCAAGTAGGGATATATCCCCAACTGTATCGAGAATTTTGTGTCTGACAAACTCATCTGCAAAACGCAACCCCTCGGGATTAACAACTTTATAGTCATCAAGAACTATGGCATTATCAAGCGAGCCACCTTTAATGAGGCCTCTTCTTTTTAGGGCATCGACGTCCTTTAATAAACCAAAGGTTCTGGCCCTGCCGATTTCATTTATATAATTTTCACATGAAAATTCAAAAACTTTGTTTTGCATTTTGATTGTAGGATGAGCAAATACTATTGTTGAATCGATAATAAGTTTAGAGGCAGGTTCGATTTGCGCCCACTTGTCATCAACTTCGACTCGTACTTTTTCTAAAACGACTAAAAATTTCTTTGATTTATTAAGAGTCGTAATACCCGTTTCCTTCAATAAGAAAACGAAAGAAGCACCTGAGCCATCCATGATAGGGACTTCTGGTCCGTCAATTTCACAAAAGACATTGTCTATTCCAAAGCCATAAAAAGCGGAAAGTAAATGTTCAACGGTGTGAACTGAATTCGCTCCAGCGCCAATCGTCGTATTATTTTCAGTAGCTCCGACTGTTTCGGAATTAGCTTTTAGTACAGGAGCATTATTTAAGTCTAATCGCTTAAATTGAATACCAAACTCTGCCTCGGCCGGATGCAGAGTTAACGTTACTTTTTTGCCTGAATGGATGCCAATTCCAGTTACAGAAACTTTTTTGGCGATGGTGCGCTGATTAAGCATCACTAAACCTTTTTAAATTTAAAATGTAGCAATCAAGAAGCTATCTGTTGCGACGAATTCTGGCAACTGCTTTTAATTATAGGGCTGTTCCCAATTGGCTCCAAGAATTTTTTGCAAGCAAAATATTCCAAACCAATTTATTGGGATACTAACGAATTAAGGTTAAATTGAGGAGAAGAATTAAAATGAATGTAATTTTTGCCATGGCCGGCTAAGATGATTAGTATTTTGATCTCAAACCTTTTGATAGGAAACCTCAATGACTATATGGAAAAAACCAACCAGCTGTGAATCTATAAATAAATTTAATAAGGACACTCTCGTAGAAAATCTTGGGATCCATATCTCAAATTTGGGTCCTGATTATCTAGAGGCCATCATGCCAGTTGATCATAGAACAGTTCAGCCCTACCGATTGCTTCACGGAGGAGCTTCCTGCGCTCTGGCGGAAAGCTTGGGAAGTATTGCTGCCAATCTTACGCTTGAATCAATTGAACAAGTTGCCGTTGGTCAACACATTGAAGCTACCCATATAAAATCTGCGACAAGTGGTTCAGTGAGAGGTTTGGCAAAAGCCATACATCTTGGTCGTTCATCGCAAACCTGGAGAATCGAAATCTTCAATGATGAGAATCAACTTATCTGTGATGCTAAAATTATTATGGCAATTATAAAGAAAAAATAATTATTTGATAGAACCTATTTTAATTAAGTGATCCTTCGATTTTTGGCTTATTTCCCGTCCTCTTGGGGTTCGCAGTAAAAAGCCTTCTTTTAGTAAATAGGGTTCATAGACATCTTCAATTGTGGTTCGGTCTTCAGCCAATGTCGCGCAAAGTGTCTCTATTCCGACCGGACCACCCTTGTAATAATCTTCGATAACCTGAAGTATTTTTCGATCCATTCGATCTAGGCCAAAACTGTCTATTTCCATCAATGCTAGAGACTTTTTAACAGATTCCTCTGAAATTAAGTGCTCTCCTTGAACTAATGAGAAATCTCGAACTCTTCTTAAAATTCTATTGGCAATACGGGGAGTTCCCCGGGCGCATTTGGCAATCATCTCTAAGGCATTTTTATCAAGCGTGACATTTAATTTTTTGGAATTATTTCCTACTATTTCAGCAAGCTCATCGTGATGATAAAAATCAAAATGCAAGTGGGCCATAAAGCGATCGCGTAGTGGGTTGGAAAGCAATCCACTGCGAGTTGTGGCGCCAATGAGTGTAAAGGGTGCAATTTGAATTTGCATGGTTCGAGCTGAAGGGCCTTGCCCAATAACAATATCAAGCCGGTAATCTTCCATTGCTGAATAGAGAATTTCTTCAACTGAAATATGCATACGATGAATTTCATCTATAAATAAAACATCTCGAGGATTGAGATTCGTTAATATTGCCGCAAGATCCCCTTTTTTTTCAATAGCTGGTCCAGAAATAACATGCAATTCACTGCCAATCGATTTTGCAATAATCATCGCTAACGAGGTCTTCCCCAAGCCTGGAGGCCCTGACAAAAGTGCATGATCCATTGCCGATTTTCTTATTTTTGCTGATTCAACCATGACATCAACATTTTGAACGACTTTTTTTTGACCAACATATTCGCTAAAATCGTTAGGTCTTAGCAAAACTTCATGCTTGTACTCTTCGGGAACACTTTCGGAGTCTAGAAAACGATCATTCTCATCGCTATAATTATTCATACTATATTTCTTTTAAAACTAAGTGGATTAATTGTTCTGGTTTGGTAATTAAATTTGCTGATAATATTTTTTGAGCTATAGGAATTATTTTATCTTCTTTAAAACCAAGCTCCTTACAGGCCATCAGGGCATCATTTAAAATTTCGTGCTGGTTTGCATTTGGAGTTAATGGATTTTCAACGTAAACGACCTCTTCGAACATTTCAGTATAATTTTCCGTTTTTGATGATGTGACAGTTCCACCACTTCTAGTAGCATCACTATACATTTTTACACGATCAATTTTTCCCGCTAAATCTAAAACGATTTGCGCTGCCCCCTTGTTGCCAAGACCTGGAACTTTAGTCAGCGTGCTCTTTGCCTCAAGATTTACAGCAGTAATGATTTCGTTTACCCCAATATTGGCAATCATCGCATAAGCGGATTTTGGTCCAATGCCTTTTACCGTAAGAAGCATCTCGAAAAGTTTTTTCGCCCGAAGAGAACGAAAACCATAAAGTGTTTCAGAATCTTCCTTAATGATATGAGAAATATAAAGTGCTGCCCGAGTGCCTTCGACTAAAACTTTATTATAGTAAACTTGATAACCGATACCAGTTGGCATTTGCAAAATGGATTCGTTACCGTCACTAAAAATGACTTCACCACACAGAAATCCGATCATATAGCCTTCCCCAATGTTTTGAGAGGTTTAACTTGAGATAATTTTATTTTCATAGAACGATTGAGTGCGTGGCATACTGCGATCGCCAAGGCATCAGATTCGTCAGCTGTTTTAAAAGAAATTTTCCCAAACATCATACCAAGAGCTTTGTCGACAGCTTCCTTAGAAGCATGCCCGTAACCAGTGACAGAAGATTTTATCAAATTGGGAGCATACTCATGAATTTTTCCCACATGACTCTTGCTCATGGCCGCAATCATTGCCCCACGAGCCTGAGCAAGTTTACTTAATGCTTCAATACTTTTGACATAAATAAGCGATTCTATCGCAATTTCAGTCGGATTATGATTTTGTAGAATATGTTCCACAGACTTGTATATAATTCCCAAACGTTCTATAAATTCTTCAACCTGATCGTATTTCAAAACTCCAGAAGTTAAATAATTTATTTTTTTACCTTCCACAGAGATTAGAGCATAGCCGGCTTTTCTTGAGCCGGGATCAATTCCAAGAATAATCACTTTCCACCTTTATTTTTTAAAAAAGTTCCTACGTAGAAAATCAATGAGCCTCCAATGAGCTCGGCCAACTCGAGTCGACCGTAATCCCCTTTGCTTAGACCTGCGAACAAGCAAAGTCCAACTGAAGAAAATCCTGTTAACTGCATTCCAAGTCCAAGATAAAAAAGCATAAATCACCCTTTATAAAATCCTACTGGAGTTTTTTTTCTTTGTAAAAAGAACTCTTCCTTTGTTAAGATGCTTTTCATGACCCTAATACTAAGTTCCGCTCCAATAAAAAAGAAAATTTCAAAAGAGCTTAAAGCCGAATGCAAAGTGCTTGCTTCTAAAGGAATTATTCCTTATTTAAAAGTTATTTTGGTTGGCAGCAACCCCGCGAGCATCATTTACACAAATAATAAAAAAATTTATTGCGAAAAAATTGGCGCCAGATGTGACATTGTCAGACTCGATGAAAATGTTGATTCCTCAGTCTTTTTAACAACCGTTAAACAAATCAATGAAGATCTTGCTGTTGATGGCTGCATTATTCAACTGCCATTACCAAAACATTTAGCTCATCTAAATGATGGTAAACTCATTAACCAATCAAAAGATGTCGATGGGTTTCATCCGGAAAATATCTATGCCTTGCTAAGCAATCAATTGAGCGATAAGCACTTTATTTCTTGCACACCAAAGGGCATCGTCACTCTTTTGCAAGAGTATCAAATTAGCGTTTATAAAAAACGAGTGGCTATCATTGGTCGAAGTATGATTGTAGGAAAACCACTGGCATTTTTGCTAACTAATTTAAATGCAACCGTTACTTTGTGCCACTCTCAAACTCCAAACATTTCAGATATTACTAAAAATTGCGACATCATAGTAAGTGCAGTGGGCGTTGCTAACTTGATAGACAAAACCTTTTTGTCTGGTGAAAAAAACCAAATTATCATAGATGTAGGCATGAACACTGACACTTACGGCCAGCTGTGTGGTGACGTTGACTTTGAAGAAGTACAAAATCAAGTCTTGGCAATAAGTCCAGTTCCTGGCGGAGTCGGTCCGATGACTATCATTTCACTGGCGCAAAACCTTTTACAAGCTAGTAAAAACAGGGTATCTCTTTAGTCTCTTTTTCAGGGGACATTTGTGACAATTCAAAAGACTTCTCTACATAATGAACACCTTATTTTAAAGGCAAAAATGGCGCCATTTGCCGGTTTTGACATGCCTTTGCAATACACTTCTGTCAAAGAAGAAGTTCAGGCCGTCAGAACCTCTGCTGGTATATTCGATGTTTCGCACATGGGAGAATTTTTAGTTGAAGGTATGGATGCCGTCGCTTTTGTGGATTTTTTAATCACAAACGACTTTACCAACGCGCAAGACAGAAAAGCTGTCTACTCTCCACTTTGTAGAGATAATGGAACCGTCATTGATGATTTAATTGCTTACAAACTTGGTCACCAACGGGTTCTTATCTGTGTAAATGCTTCTAATATAAAAAAAGATTGGGATTGGATGAGCTCCCATCTTTCAGGCTTTAATTGCACGTTGAAAAATCTTTCCGATGATTATTCTCTTTTGGCGCTTCAGGGCCCCAAAGCGGAGTCACTTTTGAGAGAATTAGGTTTGCTGGAAATAAAAGAATTTCCTTATTACTCTATAATGGAAACCTCTTTTCAAAATGAAGCGATTATCATTGCGCGTACAGGATATACTGGTGAAGATGGGTTTGAAATTTTCTCTGGTCACCATTTTGCTCAAAAACTTTGGAGAGATTTAATTTCTCTAGGCGCAAAACCTTGTGGCTTAGCGGCACGTGATGTTTTGCGACTTGAAGTCTGTTATCCGCTTTACGGACATGAGCTCTCAGATGATGTAACACCGCTAGATTCAGGCTTGAGTTGGACGGTAAAACTCAATAAAGCTCTATTTATCGGCAAACAAGCCCTTTTAGACTATTTGCCAAAATTTCAACTTATCAAGCTTTCTCTCGACAAAGGGATTCCTAGGGAAGGTTATGAGGTACTCGATTCAAACGCTAGAGTCATAGGCAAAGTTACTTCCGGTACAATGTCAGTAGTGACGGGTAAGGGTATTGCGATGGCGCTAGTTTCTAAAGAAAAAAATCCAACTGATAAGAAATATTTTATCAATATAAGAAATACCAATTACGAAGCTCAATTGCATACCAAGGCTTTTATTAACGGAGGACATAAATAATGGCACACAATATTCCAACAGATTTAAAATATACTAAAGATCATGAGTGGACAAAAATTGATGGAAATATCGTAACAATTGGTATTACCGATTTTGCCCAATCTTCTTTGGGTGATATCGTTTTTGTTGAATTACCTGAAATTGGAAAAAATTTAAAAGCACACGAAACTTTTGGCGTAGTTGAATCTATAAAATCTGTAAGTGATTTATTTTCACCAGTTTCTGGTAGCGTGGTTGAAATCAATAACGACCTACCGGCATCACCTGAATTATGCAATGCTGAGCCTTATAGCGGTGCCTGGATGATCAAAATAAAATTATCAGATTCTTCCGAACTTAATTCACTTCTTTCTGCAAATGATTACGAAAATTTTCTTTCTAGCCTGTAAATTTGTATCTTACTAAAATTTGGTGAAACTTTTTTTTCAAAAGTTTCACCTTTTTACAAATCAAGAAAAATATTTCAAAAAAATCATAAAAAAGAACAAAATTTGCAAAAAAATTTAACTTTTTCTTCTTCATACTGATTGATTTATGAAAAAAAATTTTGACCTAAAAATTACTTTACGAAATTTATCAAACACTACATACTCAGGTTCACAAAACACTAACGCTATTTGAATATAGGATTCATAACCAAATGATGACTGATAAACAAGCTGCTATTCAGCTTCTTAATACAGCTGTGATTAAGAGCAAAGAAAAGAAAATAAATGCTACTTACGAAGAGCGTTTAGCGAAAGTTTGCAACTCTCCTGTTATGAATGCCTTACTAGTAGCTATTGATCATTTATCAGAAGATCAAAAATTATCCAAAGACCACGCTTCTGTTCAAATCATTGAAACAATACGAGAGCTCGACTCTATTTGGAATGATTATGTATTGATGGAAGGTATTGGTAAGTTAAAAGAACTTTTAAAAAATAAAATGCACTAACCTTTTACGACAAATCCCCATTGAATGACGGCCCGACCACCAACAAGCAAACCTTTCGGAGGGTTTGGAAAAGGGCCAGCTTTGTTAAAGGACTCGATCGCTGCTTGATCGAGTTCTCTTATTCCACTAGTTCCGTCAATTTTTATATCTAGAATATTTCCTCTTTCATCTAAAGTCACAGTAATGGCGGTAATTAAATTTTCGTTTGAAGCAAGTCGACGACCTGATTTATAAAGACTTTTGGCTTTTGATTGAATAGTACTTCCCCAATACTGTTCCAATCTTTGGCGGATACGGTGATAAAATCCATAATATTTATTTTCAGTTGTGTTTAAGTTGGATGCATCTCCCAAAGGGACATCCTCGATGAAGTCATTATTTTGTGCCAACCCAATCGATTGCTGACTTCCTCGCTGAATTCCCTCCATCGGAAGTTGGCTTTTTTGATTTTTCTTTTGCTTTTCGATAACTGTATTAATGCTGAACTTTCCTAAGTCACCAAGAGATAGAGTTTTTGAAGGCGCATGCTTTTGTCGATCAGTTAATTTTTGCTGGTTTTCCTGTATTTCCTGATGAGATTGGCTACCATTTTTTTCTCCAAGGCCTGCAGGTTTGAAACTACCATTTTTTGAAGCAATAGTTTGACGATCATAAACCTGATCGGCTTGACCAGAAAAGCGAGAATTTTCAGGCTTTTCTTTTTTACCGTTTAGATCATTGGCCACTATTTGTTTCCTTTGATTGTTCTTAATTTCTTGCAATTGCTTTTGGGAAATAAACTTTACTTTGTCCAACTCAATGATCTTTTTAGGATTTGTTGCCTGCTTGGGATTTTCATTTATTTGAGAAGGGTCATTTGATTTAGTGATATAGAATAAAAATGACAAGTGAATCGCCAACGAAATAAAAAACGAAACAGAATATCGGCGATGATTTTTTTTAAAATGCTTCATTAATTTTTCCCAAAAACTTATAAAAAGTTTCAATTATCTTATCGGTAGAAAAAATATAAAAATAAGCGGACTTTAATTCGTTAATCCCGAGCAATTTTATTCATTATTGGTTTTCGAAATACTCGTCATCTCCCATGGCCCTAGCGTGCGTGGTTGTTACACCGGCTCCGTTTGCCTCTGATCCTTGTTGAGCATCTTCAACCAAATATTCCAGCATTGAGCCTGGTGAATTGGGTGCCGCTTTTTTTCCAGTTTCTTTCTCTATCCAAACAGAAGCCACCCCTGGAGGTATCTCAAAGGGCTGATCTCCATATTTTTTTATATTCGCTCGCATATATTCTTTCCAAACAGGTAGCGCTGAGCGAGCGCCCGTTTCGCCGTGGCCGAGAGTGCGATTGTCATCAAAGCCATTCCATACGGCCGTAACAACGTTGGAGGTAAAACCAACAAACCATGCATCGACATAATCATTGGTAGTCCCCGTTTTTCCCGCAATATTTGGACTCAAATCATGAGCTGATGCTGCGGTTCCAGAGTTTACAACACCTTTTAATAATCCTGTCATCACAAAAGCCAATCTCGGATCGTAAACTTGTTTATCACCCAACGTTTTTAAAAATGGATTTGTTTCAACAACAACACTCCCTTTTTTTTCTTTCCCCTCAGTCGGCTCTGCGATCACTTTTTCATCTTTATCAGATTCATTAATCGAATATTTTTTTCCATCTCTATCAATCACTGAAAGTATCGCTTTGGGTGTAACTAACTTACCACCATTGGGAAAAATTGCATATGTTGAAACTAAATCCCTTGGGCATACACCAAAAGTACCAAGCGCAATACTCAAATTATTTTCTAACTTGGCATTAAATCCAATTCGATCAACAAACTTTAAAATCGTGCCAACTCCGACTTTATCTGCCATTTTGATAGTTGGAATATTTCGGGATTCCTCAAGTGCAGTTCTCATGGTAACCGGCCCTTTGTAGTCACCCTCATAATTCTTGGGTTTCCAACTAGAAGCTGAGTCAAATCCTGGTAATGCCTCTGGCGTATCCATGATTATGGTTGTCGGCGAATATCCATGCTCTAGGGCTGAAGCATAAAGAATGGGCTTAAATGATGAGCCTGGTTGTCTTTTGGCCTGTATGACTCGGTTAAACTTTGAAAGTTTATAATCACTTCCACCAACGTAACTAATAATTTCTCCACTTCGAGCATCAATTGAAAATAATGCTCCTTGGACCTCTGGAACTTGATCAAGTTGGCAGACAACATATTTTTGGTTGCGTATAAAACCCGCCATTCGGTTCTTAGAGAGCGAAATAGTTCCCTCTTTTCCTAAATAGGGCACCAGGGAGGAAATCTTTTTAAGCATTTGAACATGAATTAGATCACCTGCTTTTAAGATGGTTGAAGGTTTTGTGACTTCTTGAAAATACGACGTGTTTTCACTTATGCTTCTTTTATGCGCCCACTTAAAGTAATCAAACGGTATAATTCCCGGTGTACCTGCAAGTGACACAAAAATAATGTGAAGATTATCATCAACCTTAGTTACAACGGCTTCATACTGAGTATTATTTTCTAGAACATCCGGCAAATTATCTTTATCGCTCACTCCAGCTACAAAGCTTTCATCTGTTGCCGATGACTGAATTTTCTTTTCTTGTTCTTTTATCTCGTCAAATATTTTTTCGACATATTCAAATTCGTAAACTTTCTCATTGGATTGATTAATTGAAAAAAACTGAGACCGTTTTTTAAATATATTCTTTCTTACTTCTTTTTCAAACTTAATAAATTCATCATTGCCGATATGGGCAAAAGGTCCCTTGTATCCTTGCCTCTTATCAACTTCTTTAATACCTCTTTTAATTTGTTCTTCTGCGATCTTTTGCAATTCCCAATCTAGAGTTGTTTTTATTTTGTAACCATCAACTAAAAAAGAATTTTCACCGACAGTTTCGACTACTTTTTGTCTTACCCATTCCGTAAAATAACCGGCGCGCAGTTCATCTTCGCGTGTATGATAAAGAGTAACCTCCTTAAGAGCTTGCTCGTGCTGTTCCTTGGTAATCTTGCCAAGTTTATGCATTCTTTCTAAGACATAATGTTGTCTTTTTCTCGCAGCCTGCGGATTCACATAAGGAGAATACTTCCCTGGTGCGACCAATAAGCCCGCCAACATTGCGGCTTCAGCAACGGTCATATCTTTTAATTCTTTATTGTAATAACCATGAGCTGCAGCTTTGATTCCATAATAGCCACCACCGAGATAAACTTGGTTGAGATAGAGGTATAGAATTTCATTTTTATTTAGCTTTTCTTCTATTCGCTGAGCGAGAATGAAATCTTTTACCTTTCTAGTGATTGAGCGCTCAGAGCTTAACAAAAGTGATTTCGCTACCTGTTGAGTTATTGTACTTCCCCCCTGCACCACTTTTCCCGCACGAAAATTGGCAAACATCGCGCGTGCCAAGCCAAAATAATCGACTCCCTTGTGCTCAAAAAACTTATCATCTTCTGCAGATAAAAATGCATCTATCACGCGAGCTGGTACGTTTTTTATTTCGACAATTTCTCTTTTTTCAAGTCCAAGTTCCGCCAACAAAAAACCATCTTTTGAATAAATCTGAGAGGCAAGGTTTGGTTTGTAATCTTGAAGCTTATCAATCTTAGGCAAATCAAGATTAAAATATGTAAACGCTATCGCCGCAGTTACTCCTGCAATAAAGCCTAAACCAAGCAGTGTAAGGATGATTTTAAAAATAAGTCCTTTCATTCGTCGTTTCCTAAATTGTTAATGCTCATCATTTTTTCTTGAATTTTCTTAATTAAAATTGGCGTTTGTTTGAGCATGTATTCGTAAGACTTTTGCATGTAAAGCTGACTATCTTTATGCGAATCCAAGCTCATTTGAGTGACTGGTAGATTTAGCCAATAATCAAAATCTTTTTTTTCTGACTGCATCCGACCAGCAGTTTTTGAAAAAACACCAATAAGATATTCGTTAGTATTTTCAAAATCGATTTTGGTTCCGAGACAATCTACCGCAATCGCAAATTCGGCTCCAAGTTGTCTAAGCAGACGTGCGTTGAACACTTCTTTTTCAAAGGCAGCCGTATACTTCACGCCCCTGCTTGGTTCAGCACTGTTGTTCATTAACCTTAAATTTAGCAGCAACAATTCTCGAATGTTGCCCTTCTCAAAATAATATGTCTTATTTGTAATGCGATCATATAAGGTTATATAAAATTTTCGTTTGGTGTCTTGAATGTTTAATTTTTTAAACTTTCCCATAAACGCTTCATCTATTTCATTTATCCAATCTTTTTCAAAGGGCTTGTTATTGCGTTTGTCTTTGAAGTATTTATAAAAATTCCATTCAATAACCTCAGGAGTCATGCCACTTGCGTACATTGCAGCAATAACAGCTCCCATTCCCGTTCCGGTTAATATATCGGGAGACAGATTTTTTCTTTCAAGGAGTTTTAGAACTGAAACATAATTGACAGTCCTATAAATGCCTGGCCCCAAATTCAAAGCGATCCTTAGTTTTTTATGGTAAGTGGGTGCATCTGTCGATGGATCTGAATTGCCATCATAAATGTCTCCTCCTCGATCTCCGACCCGAACCGTTTCTTCTTGGGCCATTACATCAATATTTTTTCCATTGCCCAATCCATCATTTAGGCCAAGGTCAACCCGATCAGGTTGATTTTTAGAAAGATGACCTCTTCGTTCTTGGGAGTTAATCGGTTTTACCGAAGAACAGCTTGTGACGAACAACAAAACTGATAGGAAGAATAATAATCTGCTCATTAAAACCCTTAAAGAAATGCTAAAGATCTTCCTCTTTTAAACTTTCAGTAAGCACAGCTATTTTTTTCTCTGCTACAGCAAGTTGTTCTTTGCAATCTTTATAAAGCTTCGTACCTTTTTCAAATTGCTCCAAACTTTGTTCAAGTCCAAAATCACCGGATTCAAGTTTGCTAACGATTGATTCTAATTCTTTTAATGTCTCTTCAAAATTTTTTTTATTAGTCATTATATGCCTCTTGATTAATTCGTTTAGTATCAGACATTTTTATGCCGGTATTTTGTGTCAAAAAAATCACATGGAGTGGATTTTTTTTCCGGCCAATTACTTATTAAAACTTTCTTTAAGATACATTATCAACGACTTACTTGAAAGTTCTTTCCTGAGGACTTTTTTTCCTATGTAGGGATATTGGCACCTCGCAAGTTATAGTTGAGTAGAGAGACTTGAATCTTTATTCGTCTCTATTTTAAGGAGAAATTCATTGAGAGAACTCTGGGTCCCTTTATCAGGTGCAATTGCTCAACAAAGAAATGTTGAGACAATTGCTAATAATGTTGCCAATGCCAACACTCCTGGTTTTAAAAAAGAACAGGTCGTCTTTAAAGAATATCTGGCCGCCTTAGATAAAGACGGCGCGCAAATTGATTTACCTCAAAAAGAATGGAAACCAGAAGATTTTTATCGAAGTTACAATGCTGAAGATGCTTTTGTAAAAGTTGATGGAACTTATACACTCCACGAGCAAGGTCAACTTTCTCCTACGGGCAATGCTTTTGACAATGCTCTTAATGGTCCGGGCTTCTATGAAGTCCTAACCCCCAACGGCGTGCGCTATACACGAAAGGGAAGTTTCACCATTAATAACGAAGGTAAGCTCGTCACAGATCAAGGTTTCCTGGTCCTTAGCAAGTCTCCTCCTCCAACTGCCGACGCCAGTGGTAAGGTAACTTTAACAACGCCAGCGGCTTCTAGGGCGATTGCAGTCGGCAACAATAAATTTAGCATTAGCTTAGATGGAGAAGTTTTTAGTGGTTCTGGAAAAACCGCAGATATTTCAGTTGTCGAGTTTAATGATCAGCATGCTCTCAAAAAAGAAGGAAGCTCGCTCTTTATAAATCCTGATCAGCAAAACATCAAAATAGGCGAATCCAAAACGAGTATTCATCAAGGCTTTGTTGAACAATCCAATGTCAATGCGGTGAGCGAGATGTCCTCGCTTATTAATGCCAATCGAAACTTTGAATCAATCCAAAGAGTAATAAAAACTTACGATACGATGAGTGGAAAAGCAGTCAATGAGATTGCTAAATTTTAACAGAGGTTAAATTTGAAAAAATTATTAGTTACCATTCTCACTTTAACCGTTGTGGTCAATGCAGAAGCAATGATGAAAGCACTTAGTACGGCCGCTTCTGGTATGTCGGCTCAAGAAACTTATGTCAGTACAATTTCCAATAATATTGCCAACGTAAACACGATCGGCTTTAAAAGAGGAAGAACTGAAATCGACGACCTCGGCTATGAAACAATACAGGAGCCTGGCGCTCGTTCTTCCGCCACGACTACCTACAATGTTGGAACTCAAATTGGCTCTGGGGCAAGAGTTTCTTCTATTCGCAAAGAGTTTTCAATTGGCAGTCCGCAAATAACAAACAATCCATTTGATCTTATGATTAACGGGGAAGGCTTTTTTGGAATCATTATGCCAAATGGTGAACTGAAGTTTACCAGAGACGGGGCGTTCAATGTTGATGCCCAAGGTGCTTTGGTTAATAAGCAAGGGTATAAGGTTTATCCAGGATTTAATTTTCCACCAAATACTTCGAGTGTCATGATCGCTGAAAATGGCAAACTCGACGCTTATGTAAAAGGTCAAACAGAACCAACCAATGTTGGCCAATTGCCGATTTTTACTTTTGTAAATGCTGTGGGCTTAAAATCGACAGGATCCAATCTTTACCAAGTATCTCTTTCAAGTGGTCAGCCAGTTCAGGGTATAGCTGGAGAAAGTAATGCGGGAGTGGTCATGCAGGGTGCTCTTGAGGCTTCAAACGTTAGTCCAATGACAGAGATGACAGATTTAATTCGGGCCCAGCGAGCGTATGAAATGAATTCTAAGGTAATGGGCGTTGCCGATCAAATGATGCAAACAATTAACAATATAAGATAGAAGATGAAAAAATTAATTTTAGTTGCCTTCTTATTCTCAATGAATCTTTATGCTCAAACTTTGGGAGATAGAGTTATACCCAAAACTTGTCGGATTGAACTTTTTTCAAAAGTTTATAGATTAGAAAGCAGCCAAACGTTAGGAACTCAAGACATAATCCGAAAATCGGATTGCGAAGACTCACTTAATTTGAAGCTTTCACAAATTGTTGCAAATTCCAATGGCTCAGCTTCGGCCGAATTTCTTCAAAGAGAATTGGCGCGCGAATATCTCAATATTAATATCGAAATTACACCTAGAAAACTGACCTTTTTAGATTTAAATATTTCACTTCGCGAACAATTGGCTTCTGGAACCAATCTTTATTTCTTAGATACCAAATCACTCAATGGACTTAGATCTCTGGGGTTAGTTGAGGGCGAACAACTCCAATCTATCTGTGAAAGCTGCACAAGTTTTGGTGAAAAAAATATAAAAATAGATATTTCTAACCCATTATCCAGTACGCTGCGAACTGTTTGGTTTACTTCAAAAATGATGGCGAAAATTAAGGTTTTTAAAGCGAAACGAACACTAAGCTTTCAGCAAAAACATTTAACTGCAGATGACTTTTATTCTGATGAAATTTTTTCGGGAAATCCAGACAATACACTCTCCAATCTTGAAAACATCGCTTTCTATAAAGCTAATAAAACTATTCAACAAGGTGCCATTGTTTCCAACCTTGATCTTCAAGCGGTAAATCTTATTAATTACGGGATTCCGGTTTCTGTAACCCTAAAAAACCAAAACATCAACCTTCAAAAAACTGCTTTGCCAACTCGCTCTGCTCAATTTGGAGAATTGATTGAACTAAAAAATCCCAACAGCAATAAGGCCATCGCTGGACGAGTTGTTGATTATAACAAAGTGGTGATTGAACTATGAAAACAAAAACTTTTTTACTTATTGGCGCACTTTCAATTTTAACGTCTTGTTCATCTTATTTGAACTCAGTATATCGAGACTTTGATCAGCAAGAACGACAAAATGAAGAAATTGACACAAATGCGACTGCTGATAATTTTGATCAATACCGTCATCCCAAAAGACGAACCTCAAGTGAATACAATAGAGTTGACCGTAGCATAACAACGGCTAACGCAAAATCAATTTCACCAATGGTCAAACGTCAGTACAAGGCTGAAAAAGAAGTTGCCAAACGATACACTGCAAGCGACTTAACCGACAACGGTAACGACGGAAGTCTTTGGGCCGGAACAGATCCAAATGCTTTTCTTTTTTCAAACAATAGAACGAAGTCATCTGGTGACATCGTTCAAATCAGCGTGCTTCCTAGATTAAAAAATGAAATTACCATGGAACTTAAGAAAGCCTTTCCTGACAATCCGTTTGAAAGTCGCTCAGGAGCCGAGAGCGCTAGTGAAACAAAATCTGCCCCAGATGGTGAAAAAGCGCCCTCATCAAAAAAAGAAATTGCTTCGGCCGCAGAGCCTGCAGGATCTGATGCCGCTCAAGATAAAATTTCAGGAGTGGTTGTCGAAGAAATAAATCGCGAACACTTACTCATTAAGGGAAGAAAGAATGTCCTTTATAAAAACCGCAAGCGAATGGTTGAAGTTCAAGCTCTCGTGTCCAGAAAGGATATTGGGGACAACGACACTGTTAGTTCAGATGCTATTTTAGAATCAAATGTTTCTGTAGTTAGATAGTTTACTGCCAATACTCATTAGGATGATGATTATGAAAAGATTTATTTTTGCCTCTCTACTCACTTTCTCTTTTGCCACTCATGCCAATCCGAGCCGGCTAAAAGATCTCGTAACAGTTAAAGGTGTAAGAGAAAATCCCATAATTGGTTATGGACTAGTCATCGGTCTCAATGGCACAGGTGATGCTGGTGGAGAAATTACCAATACATCGTTAAAAAAAATGTTTGAAAAACTGGGTTTAAATCCCAAGACAGAAATTACCTCTAAAAACGTAGCGGCTGTTGTGGTGACTGGAAAACTACTTCCGTTTGCTCGAGTTGGTCAAAAAATTGATCTAACGATTTCTTCAATCGGCGATGCCTCTTCTTTAGCCGGCGGAACCTTACTTGTTACTCCACTCAAAGGTGGTGATGGCAATATTTATGCAGTTGCAGCAGGGCCACTTTCCATTGGTGGATTAAAAAAAGGGGCTAAATTTGCGACCACAGGTACTATTCCAGGTGGTGCAACCGTTGAAAAAGAAGTTGCCGTTGAATTTGAAAAAAAGAATGCTCTTAGATTGAGCCTAAACAATCCAGACTTCACAACTGCAGCAAGAATTGAAAAAGTCATTAACGAAGAGCTTGGAGGCAAATTTGCGTCTGCCAAAGATACAACGACCATTGACCTTATTGTTCCAGCTCAATACGAAAGAAATATCGTTCAATTAATGGCGATTGTAGAAAATTTTAAAGTTAATCCCGATCATTCCGCCAAAATTGTCATAAATGAGCGAACTGGTACGATTGTCGCTGGCGGTGATGTTGTTGTTACTCCTGTGGCCATCAGCCATGCAGACTTAACCATCGAAGTGAAATCCGAAGGGGGCGAGAAAGGCGGAAAGCCAAACTCCGTCTACTTTATGGAAAAAGGAACAACGTTGGGTGAATTGGTTAAAAGTCTTAACGCCTTCGGCACGACACCGGAAGATCTTATTTCTATTTTTCAAGCACTTAAAAAAGACGGTGCCTTAGTTGGTGATATTGAACTAATCTAGTCAGGTTATATTTAAACTAGCTTTCACTAAAATTTTAATGTTAGAATATTTAGAGGCTCTCATCTATTGAGAGCTCAACTCAAAACTTAGGAAGAGTTTATCATGAGTGGTACTAACTTAGATTCATTGCCAAATCGGGGCATTTCCCTTCAATCGAAGAAGTCTCAGTCTCTAGATTATAAGCCTATTGATGATCGCAAATATATTCCGAAGCAATACAAAGAAGTGGCTGAAAATATGGAAGCCCAATTTGCGGAGGAAATGATTAAGCAAATGAATCAAACTGTAGATGAAACTAGTGGTGAAGACTCGGGCATGGATTACTATAAATCGATTCAAACCTCAGATCGAGCCAAAATGATGGCCAGCCAAAATAATCTTGGCCTACAAAACGTTATTCTTGATCAAATTTACCCAAAAAGATTACGCAACGAAGTATCCTTGAAACAATATGAAGCCCAAGCTAATCTTATCCACCAGAATTTGCCTAGCTACAAATTGCACAAGAAAACTGATAATATAGAATTGGGGAAGAATGATTCTACCTCGCAATCTGGAGAGACCATCATCGCCAGAAAGAACTCAGAAGGAGGCTTGCCATGAGCACAGTCGATAGTACCTCTTCACGATCCATTTTCATGCCCAACAAAAAGGAATCTCGCGAGAGTGGAAAAGTTGGTCCAGCTGGATTAAAAAGAAATTCTGAATCAAGAAAAAATGAATTAGATGCATTTTCTAAATCTGATTCTAAAGTTGATATTCCAGATGCAATTAAAGATTTTTCACGTATAAAAAAAGTCGCTGATGCCACTCCTTTAATTGACAATAGCGATAAAATTGCTCGCCTGAAGGCTCAAATTGCAGAGGGATCATACAATATTGATTACGATGCACTTAGTGACAAAATTTTAGAACAAGAGTTCTAAAAAAATAATATTCTTGAGATCTAGGATGGAGCTCGCGAATGGATGACAAACTTTCATTTTTATATTTCGAAGTTACAGAATTGTGGAAAAAATTGTGTGAAGAGCACAATGATCTTTTCGGCGTAACTTGCGATGAATATTCACTCCTGTTAAGAAGTGAACTCGAATTACTTGATGAAAAACTTGTTGAAAAAAATCAAATTATTCAAAAAATTAATGTATTAGAACAATCTCGTCGTCAAATCATTGATGAGATTAATGCTCACTATCCTGGCAATGAGATCGATAGTGTTTCAAAATTACTTTCTTTTATGCAGGCTTACGAGGTCGAAAAAAATCAGAAACATCTTTTTCGCTTCAATGCTCTTCTCATTGATATTATCGAGAAAATCCAAACTCAAAATAAACGCAATCAACTTTTTATAAACAAGGCCCTTCTCTCACTTAAGCAAATCCGAATTGAAGCAACGGGGAAAAAGAATTACTCCCTTTATACTTCAAAGGGATCGGCGATAAGTACGAGTACATAGCGGAGAAAAATGTGGCTGACTTATTAGGTATTGGTAAAACCGGTCTTTTTGCTTCAAGAAAATCACTTGAAGTGACTGGTCATAACCTATCTAACGTCAATACTGAAGGTTACTCCCGCCAAAAAGTTGTTCAATCTACCGCAACACCAATATCAGCGGGCGGTTTCATTCAAGGAACCGGCGTTAAGGTAAATGGGATCAATCGAGTTAATGATGAATTTATCGACAAGAGATTAAATAACGCTCTTTCCTCAAGTAAATATTACGAGGCTCGAGGTGAGCACCTCGATCAGATCGAAACTATCTTTAATGAAATTGATACCGATGGACTAAACCAAATTCTCAATAAATTTTTCAATACTTTTAGAGAATTGGCTAACCAGCCAGAAAATGAAGCCATTCGCTCGGTAGTGCGCGACTCGGCGGGGCTCGCAGTTAAGGATTTCAGACGCATCCGCGAGACGCTCGATGGACAAGCGCAGAACATAGATCGAAAAATTCAAGCTTCAGTAACTGATGTGAACCAACTGTTAACTCATATTGCTGATACCAACGAAAAAATAGCCTCATTAGAAGCACTTCAAGGCGAAACAGGTGATCTTCGGGATCAACGAGATGTCGATCTAAAAAAACTTTCTGAATTTTTTAAAATTCACACTTACACTGATGACAAGAATAGATTTATCATTGCGGCCCAAGGCATTGGTACTCTGGTAACTGGCGTTCATACTTTAGAGTTGGCAACAATCTCAAAGAACAAAGAAAACTCATCTAACAACATGAATGGCTCTGTTGAAGTCGTTTTAAAAGATCGTCCCGGACAAACTATAACGAATCAATTTCAAAATGGTTCGCTTGCTTCTATCATTAAAGTTCGCAATGAGGATTTGAAAAATCTGCAAGATGATATCGATCAAATTGCATACCAATTCTCTACCACCGTAAATTCAATTCACCGCCAAGGTTTTACCAATAGACCTATTAAGATGACGGCTGAAGGATTACCTGCAACTTTCGACAGCAAGGGCCCGACAACTGGAATAAATTTTTTCAAACAGCCTGTCTCTGTAGAAGGCGCTGCTGGTGCACTCGACTTATCAGATTTGGTTAAAGATGATTTAAGTAATATTGCAGCGGCAATGGCCCCCAATGCTCCAGGTGATAACCGTGTTGCTATTGCTATTTCCAAAATTCAGCACGAAAAACTTGCAGGTGATGGCTCGATTACTCTCGAGGAAAAATACTTACAAACAATTGGAAAAATTGGATTAGAAACAGGCAAAGCACATCTTGATGCTGAACAGGCTAACGGCATTATGGCTCAAGCTAACAGCATGCGAGAAAGGCTTGCAGGAGTTTCCATTGACGAAGAAACGGCTAATATGGTCCGCTTCCAGCACGCCTATGAAGCTTCGGCCAAAATGATGCAAACTGCGGATGAAATGTTTAAAACAGTAATGGAACTCAAAAGGTGATATGTAAATGACTAGAGTTTCTGAAAATAGTTCCACGGCTTCAGTAAAGTATGCTCTCAATAAAACGAAAGCAAAGCTTGAAGATTTGCAATTAAAAGGAACATCATTAAAGTCAATTACCAAGCCCTCAGATAATCCGGCCAGCAATGTTGAGGCGCTGGAGTTGACTTCCTTGTCTAATGACAACATTCAATTCATGAAAAATGCCGATTTCGCTTTAATGAATCTCAATATTACAGAAAAATCTTTGGACGAATTGACCGAAATTGTATCGAAGGCAAAGGAATTGGCGATTGCCCAGTCATCTGACTTTTTCAATGCTGATGTCAGAAAAAATGTCGCAAATGAAGTTCAGCAGCTCTATAACCAAACTCTCGCCATAGCTAACAAGAAAGTAGGTTTGAAGCATCTTTTTGCAGGTACAAACACACTTCAGGTTCCATTTGATTCCAAGGGTAACTACCGTGGAGACGACGGGCACTCTAGCTTGGAAGTCTCGAGCAACTTCTTTGTACCAGTTAACTTAACTGGCAATGAAGTTTTCTTCAGTCAAGAAGAGCTTTCGGGGGTTGAGAATCCATTGCAAAATTTTGATCAATTTGACAAAAGCACCATAACTCAAGTTAGTCGTGAAGTAGCCTCGGGAACCCCAGATGCCAGCAATCCAAAAGGTGAGGTTTATAAATCGAGAGACAACATTTTTTCGCAACTTCAATCTTTCACGACAGCTCTGGAAAACAATGACTCCCAGATGATTCAAGGACTTTTGGAAAAGTTTGATAACTCCATTAGTCGCCTCATTACTCTTAGGACTCGAGTTGGTTCAATTGCTAATTCAGTCGACAGCGCTAAAAATGTTACCGAAGCCGAAAATATCGATCACGCCGCAAGAAAAAGTTCCTTGGTTGATGCAGATGTGGCCGAGCTTTTCTCCGATATCAACAAACAGCAGGCGCTATTAAAAACGACCTACCAGTCAACGCAGGGCGTAATGAATCAGTCCTTAATGGATTTTTTACATCGATAAATAATCATTATTTTAAAACTCATCTATTTTCTCTTTAATTCTGGAGTAAAATAAATAAGTTTTTTCTTGCTATTTAATGTTTAGGGTAATATATGAAGCATTGAAAGTTTGATCAGGAAAGATCAGGCAAATGCGATTTTGAGGTTGAAATATGCTTGTTTTGACAAGGAAGCTAGGCGAAAGCATCGCAATAGACGATCATATAAAAATTGTCGTTGTTCAAATAAAAGGTAAACAGGTTCGCTTGGGCATTAAAGCTCCCCCTGAAACCAAGATCCATCGCGAAGAAGTTTACAAGGCCATCCAGGATCAAAATACCGAGGCTTCTCAAGCCGATCTCGGTTCTATAGAAAATTTAGCAAATGAGTTGAACAAGAAGTAATTTCCCGCTTGCACTTTTGCCCCTATGACTGATAGAATCGTTTACATAGGTCGGGTATACGATCTTTTTGCTCAACGGAGGCCTGCAAGAGTGAAAATCAAAACAACGAGATTCGGCGAATTAGAAGTTGATAAGAAAGACATTATTGAGTTTACAGAAGGTTTGCTCGGTTTTGAGAATTTAAAAAAGTTTTTTGTAGTAGATCCAGGTGATCAGACTTTGATTCTTTGGTTGCAATCAACCGATGATGCAGCGACTGCATTTCCAATTATTGAACCTAAAATTTTCCAACCAAATTATATGATTAAACTTCTTCCTCTTGAGCTCAATAGCCTCAATTTGGAAAACTTAAATAATGCGAGTGTTTATACTATTTTAACCATTCCGCAAAATGTTACTGAAATGTCGGCAAACCTAAAGGCTCCGATCATCATTAACAACAAATCAAAAACGGCTCGTCAAATTGTCCTTCAGGACTCAAAACTTGAAGTTAGATTTAAAATGTATATGGATCTTAAGAAATATATTGTTAATTTTGCTTCAGATGATTCAAAGCGAACTAATGTTGCTCAAGCCTCTAAAGAGAATTCAATTGCTGTAGTTAGTACGAATTCAATTCAGGCCAACAATGAACAGCAAAATAAGAACAACAAAGTTGCTGAAGCCGAATAAATTAAAATAAATTATGTGTGAAATAAAAAAGCCCTCTTAGTGAGGGCTTTTTGTTATAAGGTTTTTAGATTAGTTTCGGTGGCAGTTCGCGATAGATTTAAATACATTGAAGCTTCTGCGTGAAAAGGGTCTTTAAGCAAAACTTTTTCCCATTCAGTTTGAGCTTCTAAAATATTTCCATTGCCATAATGAATAACGCCCAAAGCAATTCTTGCAGGCGCATAGTTTGGTTCTTCGTTCTTTATAGTTCTCAACTCTTCGATTGCTTTAGAAACAAATCCCTTTTTGGCATACACTTTGGCAATCTTGATTCTTGCCTCTAGATTTTCAGAATCTAATCCAACAACTTTATTATACTCAAACAACGCTTCATCAAATCTATTATATGAAAGGTAGAGGTCGGCAATTTCAAAATGCTTTGAAGCGAATTTCTTATTTATATGTTTGTCTTCTAAAAGACCAGCACCATTGCCCTTGCCTTTGACTCGTTCATTGGCCGTTTCGAAAACTTTTCGAGCGTCCTCGTATTGTCCAATATCATTATAGAGCACGGATAAACTAATCGCGGCATCGGTATGCTCAGGATTAAGGTTCAAAACTTTATTAAAAGCTTTAATCGCTTTGCCTATTTCTCCATTTATATGAAAAACATTGGCCAACAAAAAGAAGGCTTCAACATTACGGTCATCGGATTCAATAATTTCATTGAGGATGAGTTGAGATTTTTTGTACTCAAGTCTTTCAAAACATTCGCGTGCCGTCTTTAACAATTGTTCGTTGTTTGAAGTATACATATTTGCCCTCAGCGAGTTTTAGTTAAATTTGCTGCTTCATCAATGCGAGTTAAAATTCTTAATTTTTCATTCTTGTTTTTTAATGTTTTGAGTATTTCTTCGTAACGGCTTTTTGCTGCCTCATAGTCTTTAGTTTTAAAATAAAAATCAGCGATATAAATTTCTTTTTTTTCAATCATTTCTTCTATTTGATCAATTCGAGATTGAGCATCTTTGACATACTCAGTATTAGGATAATTCAAAACGAGCTCTTTAAAATACTTAATGGACTCAACACCAGCCGTTAAATCGCGATCAAAAGTTGCGGGCAATTGACGGTAAAACGACTCTGAAATCCGAAAAATTACGTAACCTAACTCAGCATATTTTGGGTGAAAATCACGAAATAATATGTAGGCAGCAGCGGCTTCAGCATAGTTTTCTTGAGAAAAAAGGATGTCGGCTTGAAGCAATTCTGCATGAGTGGCGTAAAAGCTGTATGGATATTGAGAACGAATTGCATTTAGTTTTTCGCTGGCCTGAATAAAGCGAGACTTTGAAATGAGATCTTTTGCTTCTTTGTAAAGCACTTCCGCTTCGGTACTACCTGAAGGACGCTTGGTTGCGCAGGCACAAAGCATGAAAAAAGTTAAAACCAATAGTAAATATTTTAAAAAGTTCAATGAAAACTCCAACGGCTTCGCACTCAAGTAAGCATGCTATCACCGAGAGCGTTCAGTGTAAATTTCATTGTAGATCTCTGTAATAATTAGTTTGATCGCAGCAACCATTGGAATAGAGATTACCATTCCAGTGATTCCCATATAGTGGGAGCCCACAATCACGCTTACCGCCACGATCATTGGGTGTAAATTAACAATTTTAGAAACCAAAAATGGAAATACGAAGAAAATATCAATGATGTTGGCTACGGCGTATAAGCTTAATATCGCTCCCATAGTAGAAGAAGTCATACCGTACTCAATCATTCCCAAAACAATGGCCGGCAAAACACCCAAAAATGGCCCCACGTAAGGAACAATATTTGTAAGAGCTGCGACAAAACCTAAAATGACTGCGTACTTAATATCTAATAAAAGCAAGCCAATAGTTATGACTCCACCGACGATAAATGCCTCTACCAGCTTTGCAAAAAAATAATTTCCCAACTGGCGATTGAAGACATGAATGACGTAATAAAACCTTTCAAAAATAGAATTAGGTGTAAAGCTGAGCAACATCTTTTTAAATGAATCAGAGTCACGGATAATAAAAAAAGTGAAAAATGGAATAAGAAAAATCCACTCGATGAAACTTGCTAAATAATTCGGTATACGAAGTACAAATGCACCAAACCATTTTTGTAAATCCTCAAGCAATTGAAATAGGTAGGCATCACCTATCTCGTGACCAGTTTTCAATTTTATGTATTCTCTAAAGACATCAAATTGAGACATTACATATTGCTCTATTTTGGGAATGCTATTTTGAATTTCTTGAGTTTCATTGGACAAAATAGGTATGAGCTTTATCAGTGGCAACACAATTGCTACTAAAAAAAATACAAAAATTATCAATGTCGCCACGGTCTTAGAAAGTCGGAATCTCATCAAGGAATTAACTATTGGAGATAGTGCTAAAGATAAAATATAGGCTAAAGAAAGAGGTATTGAAATCCTTGGCAATACGAGGACTAAAGAACAAAACAGAGCAATAATGATGCAAAAAAAAATCAATTGGATCTTAGATATATTTTTCCTATTATTTAAAATCATTTAGATTTTTCCAGCTGTTTGATTTTCTCAGCAAGCTTACTGGCTTCATAGGTCAAAATGTAAAGACGATCCGAGAGAACTATGGCAAGAGACTGGATGAATTTAGCTGCGACAATCGGATGCCTCTGAATTAAAATTTCTAAGTCAGGTTTAAAAATACCGATGAGTTCGCAGGCGTTTTTGGCAATAGCTGTTGCAGATCGTCGATTTCCTTCTTGTAAGAGGGCAAGCTCTCCAAAGTAATCGAATTCTTCTAGGGTTAAAAAATTGTCCTCTCCTGATTCACTTTTGAGTTGATCACGAGAAAGCTCAACCGAGCCAGAAAAAACAAAATAAAAGCCAATACCTATTTCACTAAAGCGAAAAATGACCTCTTCTTCTGAAAATTTTCTATGATGAAAATACTTGGCTAAAATTCGCATCTCGTTATCTGAAAAACTTTTAAACAATTCTAAGTTTCTAAGAAATTTTGGAATTGAATCTTTACTTTTTTTACTTAGCGGATTTGCTAACCAAAGATACTTCATCATTGAAAAGTTTATCTTATTGGCTAAATTTTCATTGCTAGCACCAGATTCCAGTACTGATTTTTCGTAGGATGACATTTATTCCTCCGACCTAATAAAGGCCCAATTGATCTTTCCCAACCCAGCCGGCCAAAGAAATGGGATATTTTACATAAAACCATCCCTCTTTAAATTCACCAAGAATCATTTTTGAACCAGCACGAACTTTGCCTTTTTCGCTGAAAATTTTTGATGGACCCTCATAAATTGGAATGTCTTTGAAGGCAATTGCATAATTAATATCTTTTAAATAAATGGTTGAAAAATAAATGGGAACTAAGGCAAAAACAAGACAGATGGCAAAAGATATTCTTCCTATAATTTTTTTCATTCTAAGCAACACCATTGCGGCCAAAACGAGAACCAGGGTCAGAGTTAAGTATGCAGATGAGGGAAATGCTAACGCAGAATTCATGACTTGGTCATATAGATTGCTCGAGGTTGATAGATCATCAACTTGAAGTTGAGTTTTTACAAAGCTTAAATTATTAAGAGTTGATGAATTAATATGCCCATCTTTAATTGCTTTTTCTAAATGAAATCGTGCAGCGGCCATATCTCCCATCTTGGAATACACAGTTCCAAGATTGTAGTGGAAAATACCTGACTTTAACTGTTGTTTATTTTGGATCAAATAGCTTGCTGCAGCTTTGAAATCATTTTTAACATAAAAATCTTCAAAGATTTTTGGATTAAAAGCCTCATCAGCTTTTCCTGCAGGATCTCGTGGTGACTTTGTCTCAGGCAATGTGCTAATATTTTTCATATTTTTAATTATCGCTGATAGCTAAAAGTTTGCAAGCAGGAAATAGCATTTTCAAACAACATTAAACTAACTAAAAAAATAATTTTAAAATTGAAGGAATAAAAATGGCAATTGGAGTTCAGTCGAGTGAGATTCACGAGCATTTTAATAAACTGTTTTCTGCCATATTAATGGAGCAGCAAAAAATAAGTAGCATTAAACCTGCCGATGAAGATAAAAAAGAATTATTGACCAATAACCTTAAAGAGTATGAGCAATTAAAAGGAAGAGGGTTTTTTTATCCATTCATGGCTTCTGGCCGAGGTCATGGTCCACTGGTTGAATTAATTGATGGTTCGATAAAATATGATCTCATCAACGCCATTGGGGTGAATCTTCTTGGACACTCACACCCCATTTATATCAAAGCAAACCTAGAAGCCGCAACTGCCGACACAATGATGGCCGGAAACTTGCTTTCATGCCTTGAACCCTTCGAGCTCAGTAAAGTGCTAATCAATGCCGTCAAAGCTTCTCGGTTAAAACATTTTTGGTTTTCGTGCTCAGGTTCGTTTGCAGGAGATACTGCGCTTAAAATTCTTTGGCAAAAAAAAGCTCCAAATTATCGCCTCATTGCTTTTGAAAAATCTTTTGCTGGGCGCTCAATTGCCATGCAAGATGTAACCTATAATTCTTCTTATCGTGAAGGAATGCCACAAACCATTCAGGTGGATCACGTCCCACACTTTAATTACAAAGACCCAGAAAACTCACTCAAGAACACTCTTGCTGCTCTGGACTCATTAATCGAGGCGAATGGCTCAACATATTGCGCTTTAACGATTGAACTCATCCAGGGCGAGGCTGGTTTTATTTTTGGAACCAAAGAATATTACGAAGGTATTTTTAAGTGGGCAAAGGCTCATGACATTTATGTTTGGGTTGATGAAGTCCAATCATTTGCCCGAACTCACCAATTGTTTGCATACCAAATGTTTGGACTTGATGAATATGTCGACGTCGTGACCGTCGGCAAGGTTTTACAAGCATGTGGAACATTCTATACTGAAGAATTAAATCCAAAACCTGGATTAATTGCTGGAACATTTAATGGCTCTATCGCTTCAATGAATGCCGGTAAAGCCATAGTTCGTCTTCTTACAGAGGGAAATTTTTATGGTCCTTTCGGGCGAATGAAGGAGCTCGAAACAAAATTCAAGGCAGAATTTAAAAAATTATCAGAAGGCAGCTGCAAGGGCAAATTACCTTACTATGGTGGCGTTGGAACTATGCTGTCTTTCGAAGTCGGTGACTCCTCGACTGAAACAACCAATAAATTTATGAAAAAACTTTTTGAAAATGGCATTATTACTTTCTCGGCCGGAAAAGATCCTACGCGAGTAAGATTTTTACTCTCAATTTCTTTATTAGATGAACAAATAAAAGAAATTTTTTCCATTTTGGAAAAAACAATCTTAGAAATAATATAGGACCTCGTATGTATATTTTACGATCTGCCAACTTAAATGATCTAGATGATCTCTATGATCTAAGTCAGCTGACACTTTTTATTAATCTTCCTCCAGATAGGGATATTATTAAAACTAAAATAGAGAGTTCCATTAAAGCTTTCACTAAGCCTTCGAAAAATCTTTGGGAAAACTATTATTTATTTGTCTTAGAAGATGTTATCGCTGAAAAAATTGTTGGTGCCTCAATGATTCATGCTCAACATGGAACCGAAGATGAGCCCCATTATTTTTTCTCAGTTTCTCAAGAGCATAAATTTTCCAAGAGTCTGAACACTGGATTTATTCACGGAACTTTAAAGTTAGGACTAGACACAAATGGGCCGACGGAAATTGGTGGACTCATCCTTGATCCTGAATTTAGAAAAAGTGAAAAAAGACTGGGTAAACAACTTTCTTTTGTTCGTTTTTTGTACATGGGTATGAACAAAAATAGATTTAAAGAAAATATTCATTCAGAACTTTTACCGCCCTTTGACAGTGAAGGGCATGCGCCTTTGTGGGAAGCCATTGGACGACGATTTTTAAATATGGAATATCATGAAGCTGATGTTCTTTCTCGTAGTAACAAAGAATTTATACTCAATCTTTTTCCCGCCGATACTATCTATCTTACACTTTTACCTATTGAAGCTCGCAATGCAGTCGGAAAGGTTGGAGAAGATACTATTCCAGTAAAAAAAATGCTTGAGAGCATAGGCTTTATTTATACAAATGAAGTTGATCCTTTTGATGGAGGACCTCACTATCGAGCAAAACTAAAAGACATCAAACCAGTAAAGGAAATGTTTCCTGTTGAAATTCTAATCCGAGGATCAATAATCAAATCTGACAAAATTTTCCTCATGGCAAGTCTTCCTACTTCTGACGGCGGATTTAGAGCTGCTTACATTTCTGGAAATTTAAACAAGGGAACTAAGCCAAGTTTTCTTATTGACCCTGAAGAAGCTAGTGTCCTGGGACTTAAAGAAGATTTTAAAACTTTCGCAACTTATTTATAAATAAAGGAATTATATGAAATACAAAATATTAGGTAACTACTTCCTGGGTAATTTTCACCTCCCCCCAACTTCAGGTCCCCTGGCCGTTGAAAATATTCTCAAGCGGCATTGTCCGGCAGATTTATCCCTTTTGTTATGGGAAGCACCTGTAGACTATCGCGATGTTGAAAGAGTCGTCTCTTCTGCAGTGGATGGCTTCAAATCCTGGAGAAAGCTCCCACAAGCAGAACGAAACACTTACCTAAAAAAATATCAAGATGAAGTCACTAAAAGAAAAGATGAGATTGCTTTAGCTATTTCCTTTGAGATGGGTAAGCCACTTTGGGAAGCAAAAACAGAAGTCGCTTCCGTTATCGCCAAGGTCAATGTAACGATCGATGAATCTCTTCCACGCATTGCGAATAAAAACATTGATAATATTTTGCCAAAAACGACTGGTCATATTTTTTATAAACCGATTGGTCCTTCTTTAGTCATCGGGCCTTTCAATTTTCCTTGCCACCTGGCCAATGGACAAATCTTAAGTGCACTGATTGCCGGAAATTCTATTATATTTAAAGCTTCTGAAAAGACTTGTTATTCGGCTCAACTTTTGATCGAAGCTTTTCATGCTGCTGGCTTTCCTCCTGGTGTTGTCAATCTCATTCAAGGCGATGGAGAAGTGGCCCGAAGACTGTTAAAAGAAAAAGCAATTAAAGCTGTTTTTTTTACTGGATCAAAAGAAGTTGGCAAAAAAATATTAGACGTCACTCATCACGATCTTTCCAAACTAGTGAGTCTGGAGCTGGGCGGTAAGAATACAACAATTGTTCATCATGATGCCAATCTTGATCATGCCTTGGTCGAATTATTAAAAGCTTGCTTCCTAACATCAGGTCAACGTTGTACATCAACCTCTATCGTTGCCATTCACCGAAGTATTCACGAATCTTTCATTGCTCAATTTCATGAACTTGCCAAAAAAATAACTATTGATCACCCAGTTGAATTTATCAAGGAACCATTTATGGGCCCCTTGGTCGATCAAGCTGCCGTTGATAGCTACCTATTATTTATGGGCATGGCCAAACGAGAAGGAATTCAGGAAATCATGCGAGGCAAATTAATCGAAAAATCGAAAAAAGGACATTACGTTTCTCCATCTATTCATTTAGCCGAAAAATGGAATAATGATAGTCTTTTTTTACAAAGCGAAATTTTTGGACCAAATGTTACATTTATTCCATACGATAGTTTTGATCAGGCGATCTCCATTGCCAACGCCACAGAGTATGGACTGGCGGCTGCAGTTTTCACCAAGGATAAAAATCTTTTCAAACAATGTGTGGATGAGATCGACTCTGGCCTGATTAATTTCAATCGTTCTACGGTTGGTGCATCGGCAAAACTGCCTTTTGGTGGTGTTAAAAATTCCGGCAATTATAGACCTGCGGCGCTAACAACAATTGATGCCTGCGTTTATCCTATGTCCTGCCTAGAAGTCATTGGAGATGAGGCGGAGGATTTGAAATCAGTTACTGGTCTGGAGCTTTAGTCTAGTCACAGTTACGATTTTGGTAATGTGGGTTTTGGTTATAAAGATTTTCATCGCAACCGAACTTATTTTCCCTGTGTACTTGTACACTTGAAGCCGGAGATCGACGGTAATTTTTATAAAGTTCCGTGCTGGAATGTTCAGAAATATAAGTATAGCCAAAAGCTAAAACAAGAAGCAGGGGAATGTATAATGCATTCTTCATTTAATACTGCTTCTTATTCACTAAAACCCCAGCCTCACTCGACTGCTCAAGGTTTGAATTACTTCCTCTAATTTGTTCAACATCCACATTAGAATTTTTGTTATAAAGATCAATAATTTCTTTTTGCTTTAAGATTTTTTGAGATCGTTGCAGCCTCGCTTTTTCAATCAGAATGAATGAAGACATATTTTCACTTTCAGCGTGCTCCACCTTGTTTGATTTTTCATTCAGGTTATTTGAGATCCTTTCTTGTCCAGCTTTAGCCTCAAGCTCGTCTGTGGCAACGGTAGAAAAATGGGTGGTATCGGAACTGGAGTCCGCGCTCTCCGGGGTCTCTCCTTCTGGGGCCAGAGCTTTTTTAAATGGCAATATTTTAGCACCTTTTTTAGCCTCACTTAACTCATGAAGTTCTTCCATATAGTCGGTGGTTGAGAAATCTCGATAAATTTTTTTATCAACCCTTTCATTAACTAAATCAGTGAGAGAAAGAAATTTTCCACCATTGTGCTTGGTTGCAATTTCACTTATCTCCTCTGGGGTGATAATTCGAAGAACATTCATGATTATAAAGTTTTGTGCACTCATCTTTTAAGCTTATCGGCCAAGTGATTGAATAACTTGAGTGAAAAACTCCAGAACTCGAGGTTTCAGTTAGTTACTACTCTTTTAGGGATTTTTCTAAAAAACTGCTAGACATTTAATCCTATAATTTTTATAACTTGGAGACTTATTTCATACTGATGGGAAGTGGCGCAGCGGTAGCGCAGTAGACTGTTAATCTATTGGTCGTGGGTTCGATCCCCACCTTCCCAGCCATTTTTTTTCTACTCTAATTATAATTATCCATTGAATGACTAAAATAAAGTAAGGATCTTGATGAAAGAGCAATTATTTTCCAAAGATTTCCACATAAAACTCAAGCGCAATGTTGAAAAAAGCTATCGCGACTTTATCGAAGATTTGCGCGACGATTTTAAAAAAGGATTTACAACCGACGTGGTAGATAACGACTTTCTAGATCAACTTGCAGATATTTTAATGGATGAAAGCTTTGATAACTACTCTCCGTTAAAGTTTTACTGGTTAAACTTGGTTGATAATATCGTTTACGTCATTCAACTGCATGAAGAGTTACTACTGGAAGATGACGTTGACACTGATGAATTAAGTGAACTCGAGGATGAACTTTTCAACTTTTGGAATGACTCTGACTTGGCAGAGAGTTTTCTCAATTTTTTAAATTCCGGCTCACCAGTTATTGAAGCTTCAAACAATCTTCTCCCACTTCTTGAAAATCAAATCATTTCATTTTATGTGCTTCACATAAATATTTATCAGCAAGTTTTTGACGATGCACTTATGTATCAAACTATTCCAGAGCTTGGGGATCATTCCAAAAAATTTTATATAGGTGATTCGCATCGAGTTGTGGTAATCAAATCCCCCCCTCCGACCTTTCCATCACTTCCTTTGCTTTATATTTCACTTGAAGAAAATCAGCTCTCAGTCGAAAATGATGGAAAAGCCTTAAAACTTGAAATTTCACCGGCCCCAGCGCCTCTGCAAATTGATGAGCTGGCGTTATTTGTTTTGCCAAACTGTGATTTAGGACTAAAAAAACTTGAAGAGTTTAAAAAAAATATTTCGAAGGCGCTCGATACCATCAAACGACTTGCCCCTCATTTGCACACAACATTTAAAAGCTTTACTCACACTATAATCCCAGTTAACGAACAGGGCATAGTTAGTTACTCCATGCAATCGCTTCCAGGTTATTCATCAATTAATATGTTTGATCGCGATCAGATAGACTTAATGGATGATCTCATTCACGAAAATGGTCATCACTACCTCAATACTTTCTTGAACCATCTTGATCTCATAAATGAAGATGATGATAAAATTTATTTTTCTCCATGGAGAAAAGCCCTTCGCCCAATTCGTGGAATTTACCACGCAGTTTTCACTTTTTACTGGGCCCTTGAGCTTTTTTATCACCTAGATAATGGTGCCGAAAAAAAATCTCACTCTTTTAGCAAAGAAGAAAAAGCCAAAATTAAGCTTCGATTTATTGAAGAATATTATATGCTAGAATATTGTCGTGCAGACATTCAACATGCCTTCAAAAACAAAAGAGTTAATAAAGATGGGCTTCAATTGATTAATATGATCTTTGATCAAATCTCTAGCTATAAAAAAGAAGTTGTTGTGGCTACCGATAAATTAAAAAGCCTTGATCCCAAAATGCATGAAAATGTCTTGAAGCTAAAAATGCAATTAGCGACTAGTCACTCGCATTACTAAATTGTTTAAACGTGACTGCATTTCATTTGCAGGCATCATATCTCCTCGTTTTGAGGCGATTAAAATACCAGCATTATAGACCTCCGATGCTTTTATAAAATCGCCTTGAGCCTCAAGCGCCTTTCCCAATAAACTATAGGCTGTTGAATAATTTTTATCTACTAAGATGACCTTATTTAAATTCTCCACAGCTTTATCGAATTCTTTTCGATGAAAAAAGATATCTGCCATTCCAAACAAGGCAATGGAATCTTGATCATCAATTTCTAAAACCTGGAGAAACATTTTCTCTCTCCTCAAAATATCTTGGTTTTTCTGAGCCTCGGCTTCCACCATTACTTTTTTAATTCGTGCTTCTTCGCCAAACATAGAAAATGACTTTACCGTTGCCAAGCTTTTTTCAGCTTCAGCCTCCTCGATTTTCCCCTGCTTCATCAAATAAAGCGACTTATTGGTATGGGCCATAACGGAGTGTGGATTCACGATTAAAAGCTTATTCATTAATTCTATTGCTTCATCGTAGCGCTCCAGTCTTCCGAGCATTACACCAAGCGACTCAAAGGCATCACCGTGAAATGGATCGAATTCAATAGATTTTTCCATGGCAGTGATGGCTTCCAATATTTCGTTATCCTGAAAGAGATTAATTCCAAGATGAAAAAGTTCTAAAGAGAGATCTTTGCGATTAATATTGGCATGAAGAGGTAATCTTTTTACTAAGACGATTAACTTTTGTTCGTTAACAATTATCTGCAATTGGCGACCTTCTATTCTAAAATCACGATAGAGTCGAGCCTGAATAAGTTGGCCGATTTGGTAATCAAGAGTTCCACCTTTTCGCTTTTCATTATTTTCTTCAATTAAAAAATCCATTCCTATTGAACTTGTAAAATCTTGCTTATTTTTGAATTCTAACATAACGGGATAATAGGCGGCACCTCTGTTGTTTTCGATTTTAGCCACGGTCTCTTGACCCAAAAAGCATCCTTTATTATATGAGATGGCAATTTCATTGAGCGTGGAATCATTAATAAAGCTTTGATTGGATACATCGACATTCCACTTCGGCCAGCCGTTTTGAATTCTTGTAGACTCCAACTCTAACGGGTTGGTTAGCGGTAAACTTAAATTGGGCCGATAGATCAAGCGGGCCATTAGTCCGTAAAAAATCAAATCGAATGAATCTGTTAATTGATGTCTTTGATCATCTGATAAAAAGTAATTAAAGTGCAAAAAGAGTTGCTGCTCCATAGATTCAATTTGTACATCTTCCATGATTATGAATTTTTCAAAATCTTCTTTAATAAAAGCGGCTAATTCTTGCGGGCAAAGCAAGAGAAGATGGTCATTCATTTTAGCTATATAAAAAAATGACTGTAGCTTACCTTGCCGATTCAAGCGAGCTGTTAGTTGGCCTTGGTGATTTTGGATGGCAGTTAGGTCGTTAGTAACCTGCCCTTGAAAAAAGCTTTCTCTATCGGCACCCGTCACTCTTAGAAGTGACCATTGTTTAAGTGTATGGATTGACTGATTATAGCGAATTGAATCTAGCGTCTTTTGCATTTATACAGAAAAAGATTCGCCACAACCACAGGTATTGTTGGCGTTAGGATTATTAAAAACAAATCCCTTTCCATTGAGGCCATCTCTAAAATCTAGTTCTACCCCCTTGAGGTAAATGGTAGATTTCGGATCAATAAAAATTTTGATTCCATCTTTTTCGATTATATTGTCTTTTTCTTTTCTTTCAGAAAATTCAATTTTATATGAGAGTCCTGAACAACCCCCGCCAACGACTCCTAGGCGTAGACCAGTCTCTAATCCTTTTTGCTCTTTAGAGTAGATAACCTTTATGTGTTCCAAGGCTTTATCTGTGATGCTTACTATTTCTTCCATCGAGGACATTCCTGACTTTATAAATTCGTTAATTTAGTTATGATTACCATATTATCACAAAAAGTTAAGGTTGAATTTTTTTACCCGGCCCTGTCTAATTAAGTCATTTTTGTCTATAATATATTTATACATAAATTACGAGGTCTTACGTGGCAGTTGTGCTTTCCATTTTAACCCAAGATGGACAAACCAAAGAATTTGAAGTGATTCATAGTTCTAGCGTCGGTCGCTCAAGTTCCTGTGATATCGCCATTAAAGATACTCAACTGAGTTCTCTTCACGGACATTTCCAAATCACTGAAATTGGCGAACTCGTTTATGTTGATAAGGGCTCAACCAATGGCTCATATCTCAACAATAGTCAGGTTCAATCCCAAATAGTTTTTCACATAAACGACGTACTAAGAGTTGGCACATCTTATATTAAAATTGTTGCGAAGCGATTAACCAACAAAGAGCGCCTAGCGATCGGACGTCGAGCAATGCAAACCCAGGCTTCTTTCCACCTCCCAGAAATGCCGACAAAAACAAATCACAAAGTGATAAGGATTTCAACTTCAGAAGAGAATAAGGGAGAAACGCCATATATGCCTTCGGCTCCAGAGCCAAAAAAATCAAGCATGACCAAGTCTCTAAAACTTGAAGCTCTAAAATTTAAGATTAGACCCCGAAAAAAAAATATCAAAAAATAAATTAATTTTTTTTGGGAATCCATTGTAATTCAGAGACATTTTTTAAAAAATTTAAATATCTGGAGAGAATAAAAAAGTAATCTGACAGTCTATTTATAAAGCGAAGTGCAAGCTCGGGAACCTCTCCGTTATGTTGGTCTTCAAAATCTACCAATTGGCGCTCTACTCTTCTGCAAACCGTTCTACAAACATGAAAAGCCGCTGACTCTGGACTTCCACCTGGAAGGATAAATGTTTTCAATACCATTAATTGTTTGTCCATCTGGTCTATTTCGCTCTCAATTTTTTGAATCATCTCTTCTTTTATTTGTGGAAGCTTAAACTGACCTCTTTTTTCTTTTTCACAAGCCAAGTTGCTTCCTAGATCAAAAAGCAAGGATTGAACAAGGTGAAGGAATTGAGTGTCTATTTTTTTATCAAGCAAAGATATACCAACTCCGATAAATGAATTAAGTTCATCAACTTCACCATAGAGATGAATACGAGGATCGCTTTTTTTAATTCTTGTCCCACCAACTAAACCAGTAGTTCCAAGATCTCCGGTGCGTGTATATACCGATGCTTTTGTCATTTTTAATCCTACATATTTCTGCGGTATTTTCCACCGACTTCATAAAGCAAATTAGTGATCTGGCCAAGGCTGGCGTAATTAACTGTCGAAAGCAACTCCTCAAAAATATTTTTATCATTGAGCGCGGCTTCTTTTAATCGTAACAATGCCTCTGCAGACTTATCTTTATTTTTAGACTTAAACCGATTCAATCTATGGATCTGATCCATTTTCTCTTCATCGCTACAGCGAGAAATGTCGATTTCTTTTGCCATTTGTTCTTTAATGTTTGGTGCAATATAAGTATTTACTCCAATAATTGGAAACTCACCAGAATCTTTCAAGGTTTCATAATAGAGAGACTCTTCTTGAATTTTTGATCTTTGGTACATACTCTCCATGGCCCCGAGAACACCACCTTTATCAGAGATATTTTCAAACTCTCTAAGTACCTGCTCTTCTACGATCGCCGCGAGTTCTTCAACGATATAGGCTCCTTGAACTGGATTGTCGGTTTTGTTCATACCAAATTCTCGATTGATAATCATTTGAATTGCCATTGCCCTTCTCACGGACTCTTCTGTCGGCGTAGTAATAGCTTCATCATAAGCATTGGTATGAAGAGAGTTGCAATTGTCTGAAAGCGCTAAGAATGCCTGTAGGGTTGTTCTAATGTCGTTAAAATCTATCTCTTGGGCATGAAGAGAGCGCCCGGAGGTTTGAACGTGGTATTTAAATTGCTGAGACTTCTCGTTGGCACCATATTTATCTCTTAGAGTGACGGCCCAAATTTTTCGAGCGACACGACCCATGACGGTGTATTCAGGATCGAGACCATTTGAGAAAAAATAGGAAAGGTTTTGCGAAAAATCGTCAATCTTCATTCCTCGACTTAGGTAATACTCAACAAAAGTAAAACCATTTGAAAGAGTAAATGCCATTTGTGAGATCGGGTTCGCACCTGCTTCAGCTATGTGATAGCCAGATATGGATACTGAGTAATAATTCTTAATTGCTTTTTGGCAAAAGTATTCTTGAATATCTCCCATCATTTTCAATGCAAATTCTAGCGAGAATATGCAAGTATTTTGGGCCTGGTCCTCTTTTAAAATATCGGCCTGAACTGTTCCTCGAACTTGTCTCATGACATCAATCCGCTTTTGGGGATTGTAAAAATCCTCCCCTTTGAGCGTTTGCTTCATCGCCGTATTCATAAAAAGCGCCAAAATAATTGGAGCTGGCCCATTGATAGTCATTGATACAGAAGTGTATGGGTCGATCAAGTTAAAATCTTTATACAGATCTTCCATATCATCTAAAGTTGCGATCGAAACTCCAGCTTCTCCAATTTTTCCAAAAATATCAGGTCGAATATCGGGATCTTCACCATATAACGTTACTGAGTCGAACGCCGTTGAAAGTCTTTTTGCCTGGTCATCTTTTGAGAGGTAGTGAAATCGTTTGTTGGTTCTGAGAGGTCCCCCTTCGCCAGCAAACATTCTCTTGGGATCCTCATCGGCGCGTTTAAACGGAAAAATGCCTGCTGCAAATGGAAAGTGTCCTGGAAGGTTCGAGTCTTTGATAAAGCGGTATTTTTCAGCTAGCGACTCAACGCGGGGATAGGCTACTTTGGAAATATCATTGCCAGAAAGTGATTTATACTTTGTTTTAACTAATATTTCTTTGCCCCTAACAAAATAAGAAAACGTACCAGACTCATACTTTGCAACGGTCTCTTCAAAGGTTTTTATTTCGTTTAAAACTTCCGAGGAAAGAGTGGCCTTAACTTCAACTAGCTTTGCCTCTAGATCGCGATTATCCTTCACTAGGCGTGTCGCTATTAAAAGTGCCTCGTAGTCTTTTAATTTTTCAATATTTTCCTTTGCCTGCTTATTATAACTTCTGACTGATCCAGCAATATCACGCAAATAAAGCGATCTCTCTGGAGCGATAATACGCTTTTTTATTACCGGTGCTTTGTCTCTCAAAATAGCTTCGATATTTTCGGATTTAATGTTTAGTGCTTTAACAATATCGTAAAAGAGTGCATTGACACCAACATCGTTAAACTGACTCGCCATGGTTCCGTATATTGGCAGTTGATCATCTTCGGGGGATCCTGGATGTCCTGCAAATTGATTATGGTTTCTTCGCCACTGTTTTCTAATGTCACGAAGTGCATCTTCCGAGCGTGGCTTTTCAAATTTGTTTAATACAATGAAGTGAGCAGCCTCAAGCATTTCAATTTTTTCCAACTGAGTTGCTGCTCCATATTCAGGAGTCATCACATAAATGCACTTATCAGCGACTTTTGTGATTTCATCACTGGCTTGACCTATGCCTGAAGTTTCAACCAAGATCAGATCAAAATCTTGAGATTTTAAAAACGATACAACATCTTTGATGTGTGGTGAAAGTTCAGTGTTTGAGTCTCTTGTTGCAAGAGATCGTATGTAAAAATTTGAAAAGCTCGCACTACCCAGCCTTATTCGATCTCCCAAAAGTGCACCCGAGGTTTTTTTCTTGGTCGGATCAACCGAGATCAACGCAATCTTACAATCAGGGGAATGTCGATAAAAACGAAGAAGTAATTCATCTATCAGTGATGATTTTCCCGCTCCACCTGTTCCGGTAATTCCTAATACTGGAACTTTGCCAGGAGTAAATACTAAAGGAAGTTCTCCATTATCTTCAATCGCAGTTATGACTTTGGAGATCTCTCTTTTACTTAACTGTGACAGATTAAATTTATTGAAATGAACATTTTCCAATGTAGATGAGCTCGCTTTTTCGATCATGTCGTCAATGATCCCATTCAAGCCTATTTCCATTCCATCTTGAGGAGAATAAATTCGATTGATACCACGAGAGTGCAGCGTTTTAATTTCACTTGGAGTAATGACTCCTCCACCTCCGCCAAAAATTTTTACATTGCTGGCCCCAGCTCCATCGAGCAGCTCACGAATATAAGTAAAATATTCCATGTGGCCTCCCTGATAGGAGCTGAGCGCGATTGCCTGTACATCTTCTTGAATAGCGGCATCTACCACCTCTTGGGCAGAACGGTTATGCCCAAGATGAATAACCTCTACTCCTTTGGACTGGAGCATTCTGCGCATGATGTTGACTGAAACATCGTGGCCATCAAAAAGGCTAGCGGCAGTGACAAATCTTAGTTTTTTCATAGTGTCCCATAAATAATAAAGAGAATATTTACCCCAATCACTTTAAATCCTTGTAAATCTATTAGCAAGAAAAGCCGTTCTGGGTTATAATTGAGTTTATTTTATTAGCACAATTTACCCAATTTGGGTTTGCCTAAAGCAATAGAAAATAACTAGAAAATGAATTCGAATTAGATTGAAAAGAGCAATTGCATGACAACTAAAAAGACAACTAATGAAAATGAGAATCCAGAAGCAATCATCGTTGAAAATCCTTTCCACGCTGCCAGGCTAAAGCCTAAGCGAAAAGGTAAAAAACCACCAAAACTACTGGCCGTCGTCCATCAGTCTGGTTGTACAGGCTGTGAAATCTGCATCCAAGGTTGTCCCGTTGATTCTATCGAGCTGGTACCCGGCCCAAATCCAGAAAATCCTCAATTTCAACAAACTGTAGAAATTGATCTGGCCCGTTGTATAGGCTGCCAAAACTGCTCTCAAGATTGTCCATGGGAAACGATTATGATGTACGAGCACGATGATGCTTTTACCGCTTGGTCGAGCGAAACTTTATATTCTGAACTCTATATTGAGGAAGCTGAGCTTGAGGACCTTAAAAAGAACGCTTAGTATTTTTTTTTGTCTTAACTATCAGGAATGTTCCCGCGGCTAATAATGTTATTGATACTATTTGTGAAGTAGACATTCCCCACCAATAAATTCCCCTAACATCATCACCACGAAAAAATTCTAAGACAAAGCGTAACAAAGAGTAGGCAATAAAATATCTAGCAATTATTTTGAGACTTTCAACTTTGGCGTTGATCCATTTCAATATATAAATACCCAAAAGAGCTAATCCGAGTGCTTCATAAAGCTGAACGGGATGTCGATCTTGCCCTGCTGTGTGAATCGCCCAAGGAATTTGGCTTATGGATCCGTAGCAACAGCCAGTCAAAAAACACCCGATTCTGCCGATGGCGTGGCCAAATACCAATCCAGGAATAAGCAAGTGCGAGTTACTAAAAGAAAACTTTTTCAGTATTAACGTAAAAAATAAGTAGAAGCTTAGACCAAAAATCAATCCACCATAAAAAACAAAGCCGCCACCCAACCAAAAATAATTGGCATACATATATTGAGAAATTTTTTCAGGTGCAGAAAAGATGAGAAAAAAAGACTTCGCACCAATCCAAGCCATGATAAATATTCCCAGAAATAATAATGGTAAATTTATGGTGTCTACTTTTTCTCGAGTTAAAATTGCTTTAGATAAATGATAACCTAGTCCCCATGCTAGCCCCATGAAGAGTGGATAGGAATAGAGTGTAAAAAACGATGTACTATAAATAATTGGATACAATTTTAATTTTCTTCCAATTCTTTTTTGGGGTTCAGAAACAACAGCTCTACTATTAATAAAATTGCCGCAATTGTTATAGCGCTATCGGCAACATTGAAAGCGGCAAAATGATGGCTGCCATAAAAAAAATCAAAGAAATCTACAACATAATTCATCGAAAATCGGTCAATTAAATTACCAACTGCTCCGGCCAAGATAAGGCTATAGGAGAGGCAGTGAATAAAGTTTTTATTGCGATTGCTCCACACTAAGTACATCAGCCAAAAGCAGGCAATGACTGGAAGTCCTAAAAAAAGTGGTATGCGAATGTATTCAGCTGCATCCCCGAGCATGCCAAAAGCAGCTCCAGGATTTCTCACATAGGTTAAATGAAAGTAATGAGGAATGACTGGAACTGATTCACCAAGAAAAAACTTTTGCTGGATAATGCCTTTGCTAAGTTGGTCTGCAATAATTATTGTTGCGATCATTACGCACATTTTAAAAAATCTATTCATAACTTATCCGTTTACGTAATCTCTGGCGGTTATTTCATACTTTTCAATTTTTCTAAGGAGCGTCTTTTTGGGAATATTTGCTTTAAGTGCCGTTTGGTTAATTTTTCCACGATTTTGTTTTAGGGCCCAGACAATAAATTCTTTTTCAAATAAATCTTTTGCTACCTGAAAGTCCATAACCATCTCCTTGGAGTTGAGTACATGATTGAAAGAAAATCCATCAACGGGTCTAACCATATCATCGCTTTTCATGTCGAAAATGGAATCGTTAATGCCTTCAACATCTATCACGAGATCAGCATTTTCTTCAGGTTCAGGTACTTTTGTTGGAGATGTTTGACGCAAATTTGAAGGCAGAGAAGGTGCATAAATGATATCAGAAGATTCAATAATAAAAGCATGCTCGATAACATTTCGAAGTTCACGAATGTTTCCAGGCCAAGAAAAATTCACCAAAAGACTTTTAGCTTCATCACTCACACCTTTTATATTTAAACCGTGATGATTGTTAAAGTATTTAACGTAATAATCTACCAGGTGAGGAATATCACTTTTTCGCTCGCGCAGTGGAGGGAGATATACTGGTAAAACATTTAAGCGATAGAATAAATCCTCTCTAAAAGTTCCATCTTTAATCATTTGCTCAAAGGGCTTATGAGAAGCTGCTATAACTCGCACATCGACTTCGATTTCTCGATTGGAGCCGATAGGGGTAAACTTCTTTTCTTGTAAGACTCTTAAGAGTTTAACTTGCATTGAGGGTGTAACATCGCCAATTTCATCCAGAAAAAGCGTACCCCCACTCGCATATTGAAATTTACCTAACTTGCGCTCAGATGCTCCGGTAAATGCTCCCTTTTCATGACCAAAAAGCTCCGATTCAATTAAGTTCTCAGGGACTGCGGCCAAGTTGATTGTTACAAACTTAGAATCTTTTCTCGGCCCATTGTAATGTATTGCACGTGCCACCAATTCTTTTCCGGTACCAGATTCTCCCCGAATTAAAACTGGAGTATTAACTTTGGCAAGTTTATCGATTACGCTGAAAACTTTTTGCATGACATGGGATTCACCGACAAACTGCTCATCGCCACCAATTGACAAACGAGGAGAAGAGAATGCAGATGTTTCCACAAGGGATCTAGCCTTTAGCGATCTTTTTATCAACGCAACTAAATTTTCAGATGAGATGGGTTTTTCTAAGTAATTATAGGCTCCTTCTTTGACGACTTTCACAGCATCGGAGACATTGGAAAAAGCAGTTAAGATAATGACGATAACTGAAGGATCAACTTTTTTAATTTCTGTCAGGGCAGAGATACCATCCATCTCTGGCATATTGACGTCCATTACCACTAAGTCATATTTGTCTTTATAAACAGCATGTAGTGCTTCTTTTCCATTGTTGGCCACATCGACTACGAAGCTGTGATAAACAAGTGCTTCTTTGACTGAGTTTTGTAAAACTTTGTCGTCATCAACAACCAACACTTTATGCATATACACTCCCGCAAATATTTCTTAAAACATACTACTATTGATTTACTAATTTAACTAAGAATTTTGTTTCAACGCCAACAGTTGAAGTGACTGTAATAGTGCCACCGTGGAGTTCAACAAAATATTTAACTAAATAAAGGCCAAGGCCAGTCCCTTTTATGGTGTGATTGGCATCATTTTTTATCCGATAAAACTTCTCAAAAATATTGTCTAATTCATCTTTGGGAATTCCCGCCCCCCTGTCCAAAATTTCTAAATAAACCCAATTTTGATCATCCCAGCTTTTAATTTCGACAACAGAATTAGCGGGAGAATATTTTATGGCGTTTTCAACAATGTTTGAGATAACTCGACTAATCAGAGTTCCGTCTATTTGTATTGGATAAAGAGGAGCAAGTTCTTTTTTGAGTGAAATATGTTTTTGGCCAGCACTGTAGTCCAATTCCTTGATTACAGCTTCAACAATCGCGTTTATATCTCGAGAGGATTTATTTAAACCGAAATTACTAGATTCTATTTTTGTTAAATCTAAAATACTTGATATAAACTTATTTAACTCTTTTGTAGAATCTAAAATAAGTTGTGACTTTTCTCTGACTTCAGGACTTCCTTGGTTTTGGTGATACAAATTATCGGCCACCCCTGCAATTTTAGCCACAGGAGTTTTCAAGTCGTGGCTCATAAGCGATAAAAAGTTTTGCTTAAGCTTTTCAACTTTTTTGAATATTTTAGCTTCTTCTTGAATCGCATAGCGGCGTTGATATTCTCCGATGGCACGGAAAGGAATCCATATATAATAAACCACAAACACGGTTACAACCAAGTGTGCGGTGTAGAGCCAAAACCCCATAAAGACAAAAAGCAAATAAGAAATAAGCAAAATTGAGACAAGAACAAGGATGGTTATAATTAATCCGTCTTTGGGGCGAAGTCTTGATATCAAAAGTGAAAGGACAATTCCCAAAATAAAGGCAAGTATATTAGAAAAAACTCTTGGAATCATTTTAATAGTTTTGTTTTGAATAAAGGAATCTATGATATTGGCATGTATTAACATTTTTGGTGCTTTGTATTCTTCTTGGTTGAAGGGAGTCAAAAAATAATTATCTTTTTGTGAAATGTAATTAGGTCCGATCAGGACGATTTTATCTTTGAACAAATCAGGCGAAAAGTTACCAACCAAAACTCGATGATATGGAATCATTTTATATTTAAATTCGCTATACACCGGAGAACTGGAATACCTAAATAGGACAAAGTTTGCATCCGCTTCATCATTATAATAGGCACCTAAAACATCCGCAGCACTAACGGTGTTGCGCCCTTTCATGTGACGATATTTATTGGCCGTCCAAAGTTGAAGTGATTCCTCTCCCGATACATTAAAAATCGCCCGACGAACAACGTCGTCTTTGGAAAATGTATTGTTATCGATATTGATTTGTGCGAGAGAAAATGAAAAATCTCGCAATTCCTCAGGTGGCAAAATCTCTCCTTCGACTTCATCAATTTCTGTTGCAAATCCAACCTGTCCACCGAGTGCTTCAAATTGTTTGAGCCTGGCCCTAAACTCTAAAAAGTTTTTTTGGTTTTCAATTGTTGGACCTGGCATTTTAGCAAAAATATCGACGATTCGGGGATGAGAACTTAAAAGTTTCTCTAAAAAACGAGCGTGTGTTGCGTAGGTGTAGGGATATGTTTCTCCCAGGTAATCATCACTTTCTTCATCCATCGTAACAATTACAATTTCTCGTGATGGTTTTATGCCAATATCTGTTCTAATTTTTAAGTCATAAAAAATGGACTCGAGTGAAGCTAGCGGGTATTGGAAAAGAATTGTTATGAAAATAAGTGTAAAAAAAAGTGGATAATAATTTGAGATATCAAGTTTTAATTTTTTTAGCTTCATTTAAGGGCTTTAACTCGTGCGGTAACACTAACGCTATTTATTAACAATTTACTGAAAACATCTTCGGTTTGATTTTTTACATGAACCAAATCATTTAAAAGCAAGCTTCCAATACTCAACTCTTGAATTGAAGGTAGTTGAGCAATTTTAAAAAGTGCTGAGACATAGTCATTTCTTAATCCGTCATGCTTTCCAACAATCTTGTCAAAGTCAAAAACATCATTTGGTTTTTCATAAATTTTGGATTTTAACGAATAGGCTGGGTAAAGAAAAACATCCAGAATTTTAACACTGGCCTTATTTGCCAAAATATTTTGTAAAATATAAATAGGTGAATAGAGTATAAAAAATAGCAAGCTAGCAAAAGATCTCTGCTGAGCTTCTTTGCTTTTTATCTTAAGAAGTGAAGCGTAAATGAGACTATTGAGCTCATTTCTTGTCAGCGATTGATAGAGATTTTTTCCAATGATAAGTGTTGGCTTACCAAATTGCGAATTCACATAATATAAGTTGTTTACATAAACGCTGGTCCAATAAACTTTCACTTCAGCTATGCCGATGTGAGTGCAAAAATTCTTTACCTGATTTATTAAAAGCTCATCATCTGTAACGTAGCGAGCTTTGGCGAAAATCAAAATTATTTTTTCGCCCCAAAGTGAAATAAACAAACAAATAAAAAAACCTACGCTTAATCCAATCCACAAACCACTACTTAAATCAAACAAGATTCCCAGCAGCCCCAGCGATATAAAGAAAACCAAAATTAATATAACAAGATACCTGTTGCGATAAATAAAATGCTCCTAAATATGGTTGCAGAGAATGTCATTATTACACTGATCCTCATAAATTATAGACAATAATCCGTCCCAGAGCTATAAGGCATAAGAGTGTTTTTCATCGGACCAGCAAAAAAAGACCTCGCCGTAACCGCCCGACATTAAAGGGGTTTTCGCGGTGTGGCTCTCGTCTTTTCTGGAACTGTGATAACAATGGGGTGTTTTACTCTTTTTAAACCAGGGAGCTATATATGAAATTTGAGCGTCTACTTTTTGGTACGGCAGGTGTGCCGAACTCAACTCCGAAGAAAAATAATCCCATAGATGGAGTAAAGCAAGTTCATGCGCTTGGTTTAGATTGTATGCAATTAGAATTTGCCCACGGCGTTCGAATGAAAGAGGAAGTGTCTTCTGGTCTTCGTAAAGCTTCTTATGAATTAGGTATTCCTCTTACCTCACATGGCCCTTATTACATTAATCTAAATGCACGAGAACAAGATAAAATTGATTCATCTGTCGAGAGAATTATACAGACTGCAAAAATTTCTGATTTGTGTGGAGCAGAGTCTATGACTTTCCACGCAGCTTTCTATATGAAAGATAATCCTTATGATGTTTTTGATCTAGTTCAAAAATCATTAAGTGTGATAGAAGAGCGATTAAACAGACTCGATATTCAAATTGAGCTTAGACCGGAGCTAACTGGTAAAACTTCTCAATTCGGTTCACTTGAAGAACTAATCGACCTAACCAAGTCAGTCTCTTCTTGCAGTCCCTGCATGGACTTTTCTCACTTATTTGCTCGCACTAACGAATATAATACATACGAAGAATTCTGCACTGTTCTTTCTAGGCTTAAAGAAGAACTAGATCCAAACGCTCTTCAAAATATGCATATTCATATTTCAGGAATCAGTGCCAACTCAAAAGGTGATTTGAAACATTTAAACTTAGAAGATTCTAATTTTAACTGGCGTGAATTATTAAGAGCTCTTAAAACTTTTGATTGTCGTGGTTATGTTATTTGCAACAGCCCAAACCTAGAAAAAGATGCAAAAATGATGAAGGATTTTTACGCTACTTTATAATGTTAAATAATTTTTAATTTCTACTTGATATTGTTGCGGTCAAAAGTATGGCTTTAGGCTGCAACAATTTTAAATAATTCTGCTTCTTTCTTTTCAAAATAATTTCTTATCCATTTCACGTGCTCAATTGAACTATCTAGAGGCAGAAATACCCACTTAAGCATTTTTTCATCTTTTACGATCGCTACATTTTGCACAACTCCACGGAGCTCCGAAAATATATCCAACAGGAAGTCATGATCGTTGGTGCTATTAAGAAAAACCAAATGGTTCGACTCAATAGCATTGAATATTGACCAATTAGATGGAAAATCCAAAGTATTGGTGCCCATTTCAAGTCGGTAGCATCTGGTTGTAGGGTGAAGGATAAGGCCGAACTGCTCAAGCCCATTTTGCTCGATATAATCTATTAACGATAGATAATCAACTTCATTAAGCCTTTTTTCAAAATACTTATTAAGATCCACTAGTGCAGTTGCGGTCTCTTTTTCACTTTCTTCGACGTATGTTTCGTCAATTAATTTCGATATCAATGTGTCTTCATTGCTCATAATTAATTATCGGAAAACAATTAGCGGAATTTAAAAATTAGGCGACATAACCGCGCTGTAGGCAAACTTTGTACAGTTTTGACCAAGACGCTCGGCCTTCAGATGGTTTATCAAAAACTAGGCCAACCCCTTGATCGTATAAACTCACAACCCTTGCTCGTTGATGGAAATGAACACCCTCATAATGGGCATCAAGGTATAACCACTTACGCGATCCCAGTTTGAAATCAGGAATATCCTTAAGATAAATAAAACAGCTTTCTTCGTCGATATTGGTAATGTAAACGCGATAGCTTTTGTTAGTCTTTTCGTTTTTATCAGAATCATTTACAAGGGCTTCAATTTTAAATCGTGACTCTTTTTCAAGATCATTTGAAGTGAATTTAGGGTTAAAACATGCTAGACCTAGCTCAATTTCCCATGTGACATAAAAATAAAAAGCGAATACTAAGTAGATAAAATTTAAGACGAGTGTCAGCTTATTAAAGCTATCTGAAAGCAAGATAAAGTTTTTCCCAACAATTAGACTCAGACAAAAAACCAGTGCCCAATCTGAATACTTTTTTATTTTAACGACGGTGTAAAAAGCGACCGAGGTAGAAATTAAAATGAAATAATTATTTTTTATAAAGGAGCTAAATTCCTGAGGTGAAAATATGGTTTGACCTGACGACAACGCGGCAATCGCTTGAAGGTAAACTAAAGACAAAATTAGAAATATAATTAAGTTTCGATGAGTATAGTTTCTTTTTAGGATTTTCATGCCTATGTACTAAAATGTGGTTTTGTTGATAATATATTAGTCATGATACCATACTTAGAAATAAACTCACTGTGTATTTCTTGCGATAATTGCAGATTGATTTGTCCGGAAAATGCCATTCTTAATTACGCAAAAGAATACGTGATTGCAACATCCGCTTGTACGCTATGTAATGCCTGCATCGAGGTTTGCCCAACTGATTGCATTAAGCTCATTTCTGATTCTACTCCAAAGAAAAAACTATCCTAAACAGGCTGCAATATATTTTTATATACCATAGAGTTAGGAGAAAAGTTACCCTGGTTATCAAGGTTGATCGACCTCATAGAAGAGTTTAAAAAATTAGTATGTACTTCGTCTTCTCCGCTCCATTTATTTAAGAACAAATTCATTAAGCAAGAGAGATTTTCCGGTGTTTTGAGCTTTAATATATTATTGAAATAGATTTCAGCTGTTCCAAAGTCCCAATATTCAAATTTATCTAGATGAATAAGCTCCACAACTTCTTTGTTATAATTAACTACCGTTTCGAAAAAGCGTGATATCCCAGGGACCGGCTTCAATCCGTCTAACTTAAGAATTCCCAATCCCGAGTAAGTAAAATAATCACGATCTTTTTGAATATTTTTTTTTATTTCAATTAGCTTTTTGTTGCTTGCTACTGTTTCGTTGTAGTGGCTACTCGCTTCGACCTTTATTGTAAAAAGCGAAGCTCTCGCTCCTTCAATTGCCTCAATACCTTCTTTCCACTTAGTATCATTGAAAAAAAGAAACTGGTCTCCATTAACCATCAACAAGTTTCCCTTGTAGTTGATTTCAGGTCGAATTGCCAAATTATGAATGGCGCCACCGGAGTCCAGCAAGGGATTTTCATGTAGCAAAACAACATCTCTTGAAAAACTTGATTGCCTCACAAAATTTTCAATTTCTTTATGAAGAAAATGAGTGTTAATGTAAATTTTCTCAATGCCCATTTCTTGGCAATATCGAACCTGAAGCTCAAGCAATGATTTGGTAAAAATTGGCCACAACACTTTTGGCAACAATTTGCCAATCTCGCCCATTCTCGTTCCCATACCAGCGCTTAGAATTAGGGCATAATCAATTGGCATAATAAAGACTCGATAAAACCTTTCTCTCTTTTGCGAAATCTTCATTTATCAACATAATGAGTCTAATCTTCTCAAAAGCAAATCCAATATATTTTACGTAACGAAGATCTTTGCGATCAGCATAGATAAATGCAAAACTACCGATCGCTTTAAACACCCTTTGAATCGCCATTAAGTCATATAGATACATAAACTGTTTAAAGTCCTTTGATGAATCAAATTTCGAAAAGTAGGCTTCATAGTAGTACTTTATTAATTTTTCTCTATTGCCATGATCAATTTGATAGTAGCAGTCCTCTAAGAGCGAAACTAAATCATATAAAGGTGATCCCATTCTTGCATCTTGAAAATCAATGACAACTTGTTCACCATTTTTAATCATAATATTACGCGAGTGGTAGTCACGATGTACCAGAACCCTAGGCTCGGCAGACAATGTAAAGCATATATCATAAAGTTTCTTGTATAAGAGCTCTATACCAGAAGTCGATACATCCAAGCCAAGATACATTTTTAAAAAATATTTTTTTGTAAATTCCATTTCAGCGTAAAGCTTTTCGGTGTCGAACGCCAACTTTGCAAAAGGCTCTTCTTTGTATTTCTCAACGTCCACGTTGTGTATGGTGGCCATCAAATCAATCGCACTTTTATAGAACTGAAACTCTTCGTCTTTGTCGGTAATTTGCGAAATTTCTTTTAAATAGGTTATGTCTCCAAGATCCTCTTCGAGGATATAGCCGGTACTTTGCTCTTTATCTAAAATAAGTGGGACTCTAACTCCTTCTTTGTTTAAAATTCTTTGCATTTTTAAAAAACTTGGCTCTTCTGTCGAGTCAGAGGTTGGATTGTCCAGACAAGCAACATAAGAAGTTGTTGTTGTCCAAATTCGATAATATTTTCTTGTTGAGGCATCGCCGGTTAACTTTTCTACATTTTCAACATTGTCATCTTTTAATAAATTTTTATTAATGGTTTTTTTAAAAAGTTCCTCAACTAAAATGCGCTCGGATTGTTCTGCTTTCATCTTTTACTCACTATATTGTTTAGAAAACGATAGAATTCTTTTGATGAATTTGATTCATTTATTTTTTTCTCGACACTGGCAATACCTTGTTTGGCCAGGAAGTTCTTAAAGAAATGCTCTTCTTTCGTAATTCCCATGGAATCCCCAAGGTAAAGTGAGAAATCCAAAGTGTTTCTATTTTGAACCTGGATCCAATTTAAGTACGCAGAAGCATCATACCCGGAACGCTTCAAAACAAAATACGCCCACTCATCTATTTTAATTTTTATTTCGGTTTTAATCTTGGTTAAACTTAACATTTTTTCGACAGTAAAAAAGCCCAATGGAATCACCATTTTTTTTTCATAAATATTGCGATTGCTTCTTAATATCTCTGCGGCTAAGGCTGCCACATAAAGCTCTTCATTTTTTAAGTATTTTTCCATTAGTCCTGTGGAAAAAAAATATTGAGATTGGGGGAGGGAAAAAAGAAAGGGCGTTTTGTCTTTAATAAAGTGAAATTCTGGCTTTTTTGTTGAATTAAAAACAATTTCATTATTTTTTAAAATTCTATCATGAATATTTGACAAATATTTTTTGGACTCTTCGTTGAGTTTTATTTCTTTGTTTTCTTCATGTGTGAGAAAATCACTGCCAACCCAGGCCAGATGATCGATATAATCATTTTCCGATGGATTTCCGAGGTTTGAAAAGTCCCATACTTTTCTCGGGCGACTCGAGCACGAGAAAAGAACAAAACAGCACAAAAAGACTGCAAGCAATTTCATTTTTAAATACCAAACCCGGATGTTTTACCGATCTCAACATTATAGTCGATCTCTTTTTAGAAGCAACAACTCAAGTCTGTGGTGCTTTCTATGAATTTCTTAGTTTATTATTTCACTCGGCCACTATTTTGTTTGCACTCCTCATAGTCGAGCTATAAAATTAAGTATGTTTTCTAAATTAAAAATACTTTTTATCTTAATTTTTTTGACTGGCTTTTTCGTCAACCACGGAGCAATTGCCCAAAGTGTCTTAGAAGATTCAGAAGATGATTTGCCAGCTGACGGCATCAATTCAGAAGCAGCTCCAAATCTCGTGACCGAAACAATAAAAACGATTTCTCCTTCAAAAAAAATATTTATCCTCTCTAACGAGAACCAGTCATTTTCTGGAGGCGATTTTGTCACTCTACTTTTGGCCAATAAATTAGTGTGCCGAGCACTGGTGGCAAAAACCAACTCTCAAAAACTTTCTGGAATTAAAATTATCAAAATTTATAATTCAGCACTTTGGAAACAGCTAAACCCCGGAAAAGAAATTCTCATTTTAAAGGGCGATGATAGTTATTTCACCAACAAAGAAAAAGCACCTGAGAAAATGGCAAATTCTGCTGAAAAAGATAAGGCAAAAAAGAAAGAGTCAAAGCTTCAAACCGATGATGATTTATTTAATTCCACGTCTCTCGAAAATGAAGATGATCTCTCTGTTGAAGAAAACAATAAGCGATTAATTAAACCAGATAATTTACTATCATTTAATGTTGGATTAATTGATGGACAGGATGTCGATGGTTCGGCAAAAAAATATACAAGTCTGGGAGCCGCCTGGGGTTACCAATTGGGAGATAACATTTGGGCAGAGGCCATGGTAGGCACTAATACGGTTCGCGATTACCCCTTCACTGGACTAGATTCCCAAATGATAAATATTGAAGTTCGTGCAAAGTATACTTTCAATGGGCCGCTTTATAGCTATTTTCAACCTTATGTTGGTTACCAAACCATATTGGCTAATTCTCCTGGCGCGGGAGTAGATCCTGGAGACGGTTCGAGAACGGCTAAAGATCTGCAAACCGAACTAGATTTGGTACAAGGACTCAAGAAAAGTACGGTGGTTTTTGGTTTAACTTTTTTAAAACGAATCGTACCTGGATGGTTTGCCCGCTTTGATGCTGGGTCAGACATAATCAATGGTGGGCTATCAATTGAATTTTAAGATTAGACATTTTTTTTGGATGAGCCTTCTGTGCGGTTGTGGAGTTAAATCCCCCCCCGTGCAACCACAACCTGTCGCAATTGAGTCTTACATTAAATCATTTACTGATCCAGAGGGTGTTGAAGATTTAAAGGAAGCTAAAGCTAAGATTGAGACAAAATCAACCAGCGAAACCCCTAAGAAATGAATGATCCACTCCAAACTTTTTTTATCGCAACTGGCTCAAATCTAGGCAACAAAAAAGCCAATTTATTTTTAGCGCTTACTCAGTTACAACTACACTTCCAGCTTGTTGCTCAAAGTCGAATATATGAAAGTCCTGCCGTGGACTATCTCAACCAACCTGATTTCTACAATCAGGTATTGGAGTTCGAATTACCTTTATCTTCTCCGGAAGAGGCCATGGCGCTGCTGTTGAAGATTGAAAAAGAAATGGGGCGAAATCGAATTATTCCCAAGGGTCCAAGACTTATTGATTTGGATATATTGTTTTGGGGTGAATTACAAATTTCAAACCAAATGCTTCAGATCCCTCACCCAAGATTGTTTGAAAGAAGTTTTGTTGTCTATCCATTATCCGAGCTTCCTGGTTTTTCCAAGCTTAAAACAATGCACACTTTTCGACTAGAGTTTGACAATTCTGCCACTGCACTTTCTTGATTGACCAGCTTAGATCTACCTTTATAATTTATCTATTCAAACTTTTACCTGGAAATAACAATGGATTTCAGTTTCACTCCTGAGCAGTTAGAGATTAGAGATTTAGCGATGAAGTTTGCTAGAAACGAAATGATGACAAAAGCTGCTCAGTTTGACGTGCTTGCGGAAATGCCCCTTGATATTTTGCAGCAAGCTTGGTCGCTTGGATTGGTAAACACTTGTATTCCAACTCAATTCGGCGGAAATGGATTTAGCGCCATTGACTCTATGATCATCACTGAAGCATTAGCTTATGGTTGTATGGGAATGAATACCGCGATCATGGCCAATGATTTAGCGCTCCTTCCGATCGTCATCGGTGGAAGTGACGAACAGAAAAAACGATTTCTCACGCCCTTTACTGAAAGTTATAAAATAGCTGCCTTTTGCTTAACCGAGCCCGGCAATGGAAGCGATGCCGGTGGACTTAAAACTTCTATCAAAGAAGATGGTGACGATGTTGTCATCAATGGCAATAAGATGTGGATCACCAACGCCGGTTATGCTGATCTCTTTGTTCTTTATGGAACAATTGATCCTGCCCTCAAGCATAAAGGCATTACTGCTGTCGTTATAGAAAAAGGAACTGCAGGAATTGAAGTGGGAAAAAAAGAAGATAAAATGGGGCATCGATGCTCCGATACTCGGGCCGTCACTTTCAATAATGTACGAGTGCCAAAAAATAATATTCTTGGTGGCCTGGGAAAAGGTTGGTCTATCGCGATGAAGACCTTAGATCACTCTCGACCGATGGTTGCGGCCAGCGCAGTTGGTGGAGCTCAATGTGCTTATGACCATTGCGTAAAATATGCAAAAGAACGAGTTCAATTTAATGTTCCCATTTTCAATCATCAAGCGATTCAGTTTATGGTAGCAGAAATGGCGATGAAAATCGAAGCTTCAAGATTATTGGTTCACAAAGCAGCATGGCTTTTAGACAACCATCAATCAAACACTCAGCTTGCCTCTTACGCCAAGGCTTTCGCCGCTGATTCTTGTATGCAAATAGCTACAGATGCAGTACAAATTTATGGCGGTTATGGATACAGTAAAGAGTACCCGGTAGAAAAAATAATGAGGGACGCTAAACTTATTCAGGTCTATGAAGGCACTTCTCAAATTCAAAGATTAGTTATTGCTAAAGAAATATTTTCAAGGAGCTAATATGAATATTTTCGTTTGTGTAAAACAGGTTCCCGACACTGAAACAAAAATTGTTCCAACTGCAGATGCAATGTTTATTGAAACTAGTTCGATAAAATGGATTATGAATCCTTACGACGAATTTGCTGTTGAACAAGCACTATTGATTCAAGCTGCCCATACAGGCTCAACCGTCACGGTGCTAAGAGTTGGCAGTAGCAAGGATACGGAAGCTCTTAGAACGGCGATGGCGATGGGTGCTGATGAAGCATTTTTAGTAGAAGCCCAAGACAATCTTGATTCTTACTCAATTGCCAAAGCCTTAAAAGCTGCTATCGCAAAATCGGGCAAAAATCCAGATATCATTTTGACAGGTAAACAGGCCATCGATGATGATTGTTTACAGGTTCCTCAAATTCTGGCCACGATGCTTGATATTCCTTCAGTCTCTGTGGTTGTAGGTTATGAAGGTTCTGCATCTGAAGCTACGGTAAAAAGAGAAGTCGAAGGTGGTGCTTTAGAAGTTTACGGCGTAAAGCTTCCGGCACTCATTGCTTGTAATAAAGGAATCAACACTCCTCGCTACGCTTCCTTGCCTGGAATTATGAAGGCAAAGAAAAAGCCACTTACAACTCTTTCACTTGCCGACGTTGGCGTCAGCGATGCCGACCGCAGGGTGAAGTATTCAAACTTTCAACTTCCACCTGAAAAACCTCCTGGGAAAAAGTTTGATGCCACCGACTCAACTAAACAAGCTGGATTAGTAAAAGAAGTGGTTGGATTATTAAGAACAGAAGCAAAAGTTATTTAAGAGGGATTTATGGCAAAAATATTAGTTTTTACAGAATTGCACGGATCACATGTTAAGGCTGTTACTTTAGAAATTTTAGGCAAACTTGCCGGTCACACAGTTGAAGTGGCGGCGATTGGTTCAATTCCATCTGAAGCAACTGCTGATCTTGCCAAATTTGGAGCAGCAAAAGTTCATTCATTAAAAGGATCGAATTTAGATAAATATTCGCCCGAAGGATTCGCCAACGCATTACAAGGCTTCATTGCAGCGGGATCATATGACTATGTCTTTGCTGGGGCAACATCGGTAGGTAAAGATTTATTGCCTCGCTTGGCGACAAAATTTGACGCCGGCATGGCCTCAGAAGTCACTAACTTTGTAATGGAAGGTGATAAATTTTTTGGAACACGTCCACTTTTTGCGGGAAAATGTTTTGCAAAAGTAGAACTTCAAGGCCCAAAACCTCATTTTGTTTCAGTACGTCCCAACGCTCTTGGAATGAATGCCAATCCAACTTCTGCTGCAGCGACTTCTGCAGATTCAAACGTCGATGCAGGAGCAATCAGAGCAATGATTAAAGATATTGTTAAAGGGACATCAGAGAAACTAGATTTAACTGAAGCTAATATTATTGTCTCAGGCGGTCGCGCGATGAAAGAAGCGGCTAATTTTAAAATTTTAGATGAGTTGGCAAATGTCATAGGAGCTACGGTTGGTGCCAGCAGAGCAGCTGTTGATTCTGGTTTTGCTCCTCATGCAATGCAAGTTGGCCAAACGGGAAAAACAGTTGCGCCATCACTCTATATTGCCTGTGGCATTTCTGGGGCGATTCAACATCTGGCAGGAATGAGAACATCAAAAGTTATCGTGGCGATTAACACTGATCCAGATGCTCCTATTTTTACCAAAGCAGACTATGGAATTGTCGGTGACTTATTCACTATCGTTCCGCTTTTGACTCAAGAATTTAAGACTCTTTTAGGCAAATAATTTTTCTGGACCTCGCCAACAAAGCGAGGTCTTTATTTTCATGAAAAAAATTCAATTATTAAATTTAATAGGATTTCTTTTTCTTCTCGCTGTTGGCGTTTTTCCGTTTTTCAGCTCTACTTCAACTTATTTAAAAGAACATTACGTGAAGAGATCTCGAGGTGTTTTTTCTGCATATCTATTTCAACCCTCGACGTTGGTCTACTCTTCAGATTATTTTTTTTCTTTCGTACAAATCAGCATCGAGACAAACTCCGGTCAGTCCCAAATTCTTGAATGGCAAAAGTTAGTTCCCCCAAGGTTTCAAGATGAGTATCTATACTTTATTTATTTGCGCCATGTTTTTAATCTAAATACAGAAGATGTTAACGAAAAAGATAAAGTGCTTGGCGAATCATTGAATTATTTTATCTGTAGAAATGCCAATCAATTAGATTACTTAAAATCATTTTCTATAAAAAAAGCAATTCTTTCTTTCAGTAAGCCGTTTGAAGCAAAAAGTAATTTAAAAAAGCTTGAGGTGAACTGTGAATAAAAATCATCTTAAGTTCATCTATCTTCGAGTTTGTTTTGGATTTTATTATATTCTACTTTTGCTTCATTTTTTAAATATTAAGGATGTTATCTTAATCAATCCATCAGGCCCTGCCTGGAAAGCGCTCAATTCGCCCTGGATTTTCACCTTAACACATAATCATTTTAATCTTTTTATCAGTTTGGCTTTTATATCGGCAGTTTTTTTTACTCTAGGGATCGCTACTCAGGTTTTTTCTTTTTTTATGTATCTGTATTTATTTTGCATCTTAAACTCTAACCTTTACCTTGTTGAAGTTCACTACTATTTTTTAAACTGGGCGCTTTTAGCCTTTTGTTTTTATCCAGAAAAAATATCAAGCAGCGGATTTAATTTTCCCAAGATCTTCACGAAAGTTTCATGGTTGGTCTTTATTTTTTCAATGGGTCTTTTGGGATTTGCCAAATTAATATATCAAGACGCCTATGTCTCTGCTAAAGCCGCTCATTTTCTTTTTCACCTCAAGGATTCCAGGCTTCATTATTCCAATTTTCTCTACTCTTATTTTGCGACAGGCTTTGATCGCACCCCTATTAGTTACCAAACTCTCATTTCCATAGCAGCGGGATGGGCAGAGTTTTTAATTCTCCCTTTAGGATTGTTTAAATTAACACGCAAACTGGCCATAGCATTGGCGATAATTGTTTTTGTTTTTATTGCCATTATTATGAATTACGTCAATATTGCAGTTTTAATGGGACTATTTTTGAGCTTGGGAATTGATTTAGCTGAGGAAAAAGAGAAATATTTTATTTAATCCTTTTCCTCGAACATTGAAATTCTAATTAAAAATTAAAGCCATTTTCTTGAGCTGTTTCTCTAATTTCGTCGGCATTTAAAACTCTTACTGGTTCAAGGTTTTCAACATCACTAGCAACTTCTTTTCTTTCTTCAATAACTTTTTCTGCAGCAACTTGAACATCTTGAGATTGTGCGCTCTCAACTTCTTGAGACAATGATGATTGATCTTGCTCAGTTGATTGAATAGAGTCCATTTGCTCTTTTGTTACAAAGTTAAGCATTGCTCCGGCCAATGGACCAGTTACGAAGCTAATTCTATAGCCATCTTTGCCGTTATTAAAAACAACACCAGAAACCTCTTCACCGTTAACTTCTGCCTTAAAAGTACCACCATCTAAAAGATCTGCTGTATCAATTTCGATATTTTGAGTTTCACCATTTCCATTTCTCAACTCAACAGATAATCCACTAAGACCTTTTGAATTAAGAGAAACTTGCCCAGAAACATCATTGCCCATAAGTACTTTGCTCGACTTGGCTTGGTTAAGGGCCCTTTCTAAAACTAACTCAACTTCGTCTGAAACAACAAGTGCCTTATTTGTTGAAGCGATATTTAATTTTTTAGCCTCAAGAATTTCAAAACCATTTCCCATTTTCTTAAAAAGGGCAATTGTTCCAAACTCAGAAAGAAGCGATACGCGGTAAACTTGCTCATTGTCATTGTTAATTCTGACAATACCGTTTCCAATAAGTTCCATCTTTATCTTGATTGATTTTTTTGCGTCTTCAATGTTGGCAAACTTATCAAACGCTACTTTTTCATCATTTCCTACAATTCTCGTAATTTCCCATGAAGTGTTTATTTTAACGATGTTTTCTGCATTCATTGGAAGATACATTTGTGCCACTTTCGAAGCTGCCTCTGAAGCAACATTTCTTTCAACTGGAAGCATATCTTCTTTATCCGAGGCTTCATTTTCTGACATTTTAACGGTATGTGTACGAAAATCCTTTATAGATCCCGCCAAAACAATTGAGCTAACACCTAGTAAACTGATGATGGCTTTGTTTGATGTTAAGATTTTCATACCGATTCCCCTTTAAAGTTACTTAAGCCTTAAAGAGCAAGGGTCGTGCCACATCGCAACAGGGAAAATGGTGAGGTTTTACTGATTAACTATCTGATATTTCTAAGGGGGCTTTGTATCAACAACATTGAAGTGCTTAGCTTTTAGCCACCCTGCCTATAAATTTTACAATTAAATAAGCAGGGGAAGAACAGATCTTTTAATCTTTTTTCGATGGGTTAACATCCCAATCTAAATGGGAAGAACGGTATCTTTTAAGCGCAATGACTACAAGATCTGCAAGCGGAATTCCCGAAACGAGCGACATTCTTTCAAAAGATTCAATAACATTGGCTTCAATCATGACTTTTAGGTCTTTTAATTCACCCTGATTCTGGGGTTGATTTTTCATAACGTCTCCGTGAACTTATTTTTAAAGTTTTAAAATTTTAGTGATTTCTTGCTAGTTTTGAAACACCTTTATTGCCTTTTTTTTACGCAAACTGACCAAGGCATTGGTAACATCGAAATCCATTAACCGGCTGTATTTATAAACATCAGACACCGTGCACCACTCCGCAAGCACAGCAAGAACATCAAATTCCTCTGGGCTAATGGGGTCGAGACTCACAATGATTTCCGGATTGATCACCAACTTCAGATGCATGGGAGGTCTTAATTTTTTGGAATCTTGATAACGATGATAGATATCCTGGGCCTCTTTTTTTACTTCCTCAAAGCTTAACTTAAAACTCTGTAAATCACTTCCGACAACCTCGGGCTCTACCACAAACTTAAAAGCAACAGCCGAGTCGACATCATCAAATATCATTTTATAAAGCGCCTTTTTATCTTTTAACTGCCCACAATGAGCACCGACCACAACGCCATCGTGCTGGTAAATGACTCCCTGAAATTGACCATTTGCTGCCAACAAAAGATTGATCTTTCCCGTGAAGCCAAAAGCCGATTGCTCTTTTAAAATTTCAAGTAGATTTGCCATTTTTTTAAAACCTATTTATGAAAAAAATCTTTTAAAAAATCCTTTGGGTGCATCTACGTTTTCCGAAGGATTAAAACTTTGTTCAATATTTTTTGCAAGTTTCATGTAGGCATTCCAAACCGGGCGGCCTTCATATTTTTTTTCGTTCATGTAAGGCTGTCCCTTATCACTGGCCTCTCTAAGCGCCATCTCTAAGGGGATTTCTGAAAGTAAATTAACATTTAGTTCTTGAGCTGCTTTTTTTACCCCACCCTCGCCAAAAATAAAATATTTTTTGGTTGGAGCATCTTCTGGAACAAAGTAGCTCATATTTTCCACCATTCCTAGAACCGGAATCTTAACTTGGCTAAACATATTAAGACCTTTTTTGGAATCCAGTATCGCCACATCCTGCGGAGTTGATACAACGATTGCGCCGTCGATATCAGTTGCCTGTACCATGGACAATTGCATATCTCCAGTGCCCGGAGGTAAATCAATAATTAAATAATCTAATCCTTCCCATGCAACATCAAAAAGAAACTGATTCAGGACTCCGCCGAGCATTGGACCACGCCAAATAACTGGATCTTTTTCATTTATAAAAAGCCCAAAACTGATAAAGGGAATTCCATAAGCATCAATCGGCAATATTTTTTTTTCCGGAGTTGCACCCGGCTTAGCGCTTCGTTGATTTAACAGCATTGGCATTGAAGGCCCATAAATGTCGGCATCTAGTAGTCCTACTTTTTTGCCAAGATTTTTAAGTGCAAATGCCAGATTAACGGCGACTGTCGATTTTCCGACTCCGCCTTTACAAGAAGAAACAGCGATAACTTTTTGGGCACCCAAAACCCTTTTTTTGCCTGCCCCTACAGGACCATGTCCTGTTTTAATTTGTGCCGTTGGTGCAGGATTCGCCGGAGCTGGGGTAAACTTTTTGTCAGCTAAAATGTCTGAAGAATTTTCTGAGATTGTAAGCACTGTAACTTTTTCCGAAGGATAAAAATCAGCAACTGCTTGTATGATCATCGTTTCAATCTTTCTTTTCTGATCAGGAGAAATTCCATCTCTTTTGTATTTAAATAATAGTTCGTTTTGGTCAGCTTTAACTTCGACGATCCTTCCTTCCTCCTTGAGCGTTTTTCCGTTTTGGGGATTGACGATAAGTGAAAGCAATTGGTTTATTTTTTCCAGATTTTGAGCTTCTGACATTGGGTTCTCCGTTTTCATGTATTTCCAAGAGTGTTTATACCCGAATTAAGTTCAATGATAAAGTGGGCTTTGTGATTACTCGAAGGCAAACGTCAATTAATCGTTAAGTTTTCATAATTTTATAGAATACGGTGAGTATTTATTCTAAAATAAAGGGACGCATTTATTTTTAAGGGGATACTGGTGTCTTACAGTAGAAAAATTTATTTAATAAATCCAAAATTCCAAATTCGCTTTAGCGTCTATGCCTGTTTAATGGTATTTTTAACTAGTATCATTTATCCATTTTCGATCTATGAACTGATGGGCACTATCGTCGCTCACTTTTCATTAAAAAGTCCAGAAATTGCTGCCCACTATAGTGAAAAGCGTGATGCACTTATTTTATTTTTAATCCTTTTGCACTTGGGTATTACAGCGCTAACCTTTTTTATTTGTATCTTTTTCTCGCATCGAATTGCCGGACCGCTCTACAAGTTGCAAAAACATTTACGCTTAATGCGTGAAGATGCTCACCCTGATAAACTTTTTTTTCGCAAGGGAGATTATTTTCAAGAATTAGCGACAGACGTCAATGATACTTTTGACCATCTTGAAGATACCTATAAAAACGACCTAGTATATCTTAGCGAAGTCACATCTTATATCAACAATCTTAGCCTAGTGGTCCCAGATGACAAAAGGGTTGTTTTAAACGAGATCTCTTCTCGCCTATCTGCAATGCAAGATCGCTTTACCAAAAACTAGGACTGCATGATATCTAACTGGAGGTTGATTTGTTAAGGCCCTTAGCGCTCCTCATATTTCTTATCGGTTGTTTGAACCAAGCGCTAGCAACCACCAAGCTCAACTCTTCAGAAGCAGCTTGGGGTGTAGACAATCCTTTTCAGGTCGCTCCTCTTGCTCTAGACCTTAACTATGGAAAAGATATTGAATTGTTGTTTGGTGAGTTATCTAAAAATCAGCTCAAGAAAAAATCTGTAGATAATTTAAAAAAATATCAAAACAAACTTCATTCTTTTTCGGTCCTAAATACTACTTATGATCGTTTAAACAATATTTTGAAAATTAATTCACAAGATACTTTTTACAGCAGTTGCTCAATTGTTCCAAGGGTCAATGGCAGCTTTGTTGAAAGTCTTTCCACTAGGATAAATATTTCTATTGATAAGTACTGCCGGTTTTTATTTGTCAAAAGGATGGCAGAGCTTTCTGCAAATATGAATTTTTCTTCCAGAGACCTGGCTTATTTTAAAGAAGCTTCCCCATTTTTTAGCACAGGAGAAAATCAGCCTGAGTTAGTTGCACTGTTAAAGCACTTTAAGTCAAATGCTACTGAATTAGAAAAACTTTCAAATTTACTTATCGAAAAATATATCGAATTTAAAGTTAAGCCACCTACATCCGTTTTAACTAACCTAAAAGTTAATAGCCAGTTTACTCGATTTCTTCAAAGTAATCTTGACTTAGATGACAACTCTACTTCCTTTTTTCAAGAAGAATTAATTCGTCTTACTCGAGATGCCCAAGAAGCGGCTGATCGCGCAGACCACATTTTGGCAAAATCATTGATAACCAATGCCGTTACATTTTATAACAAGAATAAATCTTTTATTTATTCTCACCGCGCCTGGAACGGCATTATTTTAACTGGTAAAGCACTCTTTTACAAAGGACACGATAACGATGCCCTGGACGTATTTGCGCTGGCAAGATCCATTGCAGATAAAGAAGATGTTTCTGAAAGCAATTTTTATTTGATATGGCCTCATATTATAAATCGTAATTTTCAGGCCATTAGGGTTGTAATAGAAAAAAATAATTTTGAAAAAAATTTTGATAACTATGACTCAAAACTTCAATACTGGATTGCAATAACTTTTTTAAAAAATGGTGACACTAAAAAAGGTCTCGCACTTTTAAACAAAATCATAATAAGTTCTCCTTATTCCTTTTATTCTATTATATCCCTCAAAGAACTCGCATCTCAAAACAAATCTGGGCAGGTCAGTGAAGCAGACATCTTGTCGAAACTTATTTCTAAAGACGAACCCCTAGAATACCCGTTCGATAAAACAAGTTTGGAACTAAAAAATACTCTTCGGCGATACGCGGTTTGGAACAAATTGGGAAATGATCGTTTTGCGACACTAGAACTACGATCCATTCAATATCTATCAAAAGCTGAAACCTTTGCTGATCCTGATCTGGTTAAAACTATTTCCAATCAAGCCCATAAAGAATACTTAATTATAAATATTATTCGTCTGTTAAATGGACAAAAAAAATACGTTTCAAGTTTTAAAATTTTTCAAGACTCTCTCGACCAAAACTCATTGAGCCTAAACTATAAAATTATTAAATTTATATTTCCGCTAAATTATTTTGATCTTATAAAAAAGAATTCAGAAAATCTTGATCCTCTCATTGTCATTTCGTTGATTCGACAAGAATCAGCTTTTAATCCTGAAGCAAAGTCAGGAGTAGGCGCCAAGGGGCTTATGCAGCTCATGCCCGCAACCGCTCGACGCTTTAATCACCGGATAAAGCCGCGCCACCTTGGCAATCCAGAAGTGAATGTTGCGATTGGAACTAAATACCTACGACAATTATTTGAACGATTTGATGGCAATCTTATTTTTGCGCTTGCCTCTTATAATGCCGGAGAGAATAGAATTGATCGCTGGAGAAAAGAAATATTTAGAAGTAGCGATCCTCTTTCCACAATAGAGTCCATTCCCTATGAAGAAACTCGAAATTATGTAAAACTCATTTATCGAAACAATTTTTTCTATTCACTTTTATCAAACCGTTCTGTTTTTGGTACACCGTTGGAAGAAAGTTTCAAAGTTACGCTATCAACCAACTCCAAACGATAGATGATTATACGTTAAAGCGAAAGTGCATAATATCGCCGTCTCTAACCACATAATCTTTGCCTTCAACTCTAAACTTACCAGCTTCCTTAACTTTAGCCTCAGTACCAAACTTAATAAGGTCATCGTAGTGAAATACTTCTGCTTTGATGAATCCTCTTTCAAAATCTGAGTGAATAATACCTGCACATTGTGGAGCTTTGAAGCCGTCATGAAAAGTCCATGCTCTAACTTCCTTTACTCCTGCCGTAAAATAAGTTTTTAATCCGAGCATATTGTAAGCAGCACGAGTTAATTTATCGAGTCCGGATTCTTCTATTCCGGCCGCTTCCATAAACTCTTTTTTTTCTTCTAAGGTTTCAAGTGAAGCTATTTCTGATTCTAATTTTCCACAAATTGTCATAACTTCAGAGTTTTCTTTAGCGGCATAATCCTTAACGGCTTTTACGTGATCATTGTCACTTAAATATCCGGCTTCATCGACATTACAAAGATATATTACTTTTTTCATTGTGATGAGATTTAAGTCTGCGACAGCGTCTCTGTCTTCTTCAGATAGCGATGAGTTTCTAGCAGCAATACCACTTTCTAATTCTATTTTTAATTTTTCCAAAAGTGGCAATTGAATTTTGGCCGAAGTAAGGACATCTTTATTTTGAGACTTTAAAAGTTTCGGAATATTTTGTAATTTTTTCTCTACAACTTCTAAATCGGCAAAAGCTAATTCCAGATTAATCGTTTCAATATCATCTTTGGGATTTACTTTGCCGTGAACGTGAATAATGTCTCCATCTTCAAAACAGCGAACAACGTGCACGATTCCATTAACGGCACGAATGTGTCCAAGAAATTGGTTTCCAAGTCCTTCACCCTTTGAAGCGCCTTTTACTAGACCAGCGATATCGACAAATTCTACCGTAGTGTAAATCATTTTCTCTGGGCCTATGATATCGCCAATTTTTTTCATGCGAGGATCATGCATGGCCACAATTCCAACATTGGGTTCAATCGTGCAAAAAGGGTAATTAGCAGCTTCGGCCGGAGCTGAAGTAATTGCTGAAAAAATAGTTGATTTACCTACGTTTGGAAGTCCGACGATTCCACAATTGAGTGCCATTTTTTTATCCTTTTGGTATTAAATAATTTTTTTCTTACTATAAATCGTTGCAGCTTTATCAAAGCCCACTTTTAAATATTCTTCAAGCGCCTTTGCCGCTCCTTTTAAATACTCTCGAAAAAAAAGAGATTCTTCTCCGGTATACCCCGAGAGAACCCAATTGGAAACATCTCCGTGAACCGGACGGCCAACCCCCAACCTTAATCGCTTAAACTCTTGAGTTCCCAAGCTAGCGGCTATCGATTTTAGTCCATTATGGCCGGCGAGGCCGCCTCCATTTTTAAAGGCAATTGTTCCAAAAGGCAGATCAATTTCGTCATGAACAACTAAAATATCACTTACTGCGATTTTAAAAAAATTCATCATCGGCAAGACGCTTTCGCCGGATAGGTTCATATAGGTTTGTGGTTTTAAAAAATAAACTTTTTCTCCATCGACCTGAGTCGCGCTGTAGAGACCTTTATATTTTTCAATCCACTTAAGGTCATTGGCAAAGGTTAGTTCTTCAAACGCGTCCCATCCAATATTGTGTCGTGTGTGGTGATACTTGCTGCCGTAATTGCCAAGGCCTATGATTAAGCGATCCATCGATTTACCTTTTAAATAAATAACGAACTAACTGAGTCGTTATTAAAGGTTCGATGAATGGCTTTTGCCAAAAGTTCTGCGGTTGAAAGTACTTTTATTTTAGCTGTTGCCTTGGCTTCTGCCGTAAGAGGTATAGTGTCTGTAACAATGACCCGATCAAGCTCTGAGCATCCGATAATTCTTTGAATCGCTGGCCCAGAAAAAACCGGATGAGTCGCGCAGGCATAAATTTTAGTTGCGCCATTTGCCCTTAAGGCTTTACAAGCTTCAACCAATGTTCCAGCGGTATCTATCATATCATCGATAATAATACATTCTTTGCCATTCACATTACCGATGACATTCATGGCTTCGGCTATATTTTTTCCCGTGCGTCGCTTATCAATCATGGAAATTTCTGCATTCATTTTTTTGGCGTAGAAGCGTACTCGTTCAACTCCACCAGCGTCAGGTGAAACGAAAACTGTATTTTCATTAAAAATTTCTTTTTTGATATAATTTAAAATAACAGGTGAAGCAAAAATATTATCAAAAGGGATATTGAAAAAACCCTGAATCTGTCCAGCGTGCAGATCCATTGTGATAACTCTACTGGCGCCAGCAACCGTTAAAATATCTGCAACTAATTTTGCCGATATGGGTGTTCGTGGAGAAGATTTTCTATCCTGACGAGCATATCCATAAAAAGGAATCACTGCTGTTATGGATGTTGCAGAAGCTCTTTTTAAGGCATCGATCATGATCAAAAGTTCCATCAAGTTATCATTTACCGGCGAGCAGGTGGATTGAATAACAAAAACATCCGCTCCTCTTACGTGCTTTTCGATTTCACAAAAAATTTCACCATTGGCAAAACGAACCAATTGGGGATTGACCAATGGAACATCAAGATAATCTGAAATTTGATTAGATAGCGATTGGTTTGAAGACCCAGAAACCAGGACGATGCGTTTCAAGAGATCCTCCTATGAAAAAAAATGGTTGGGGTGCTAGGATTCGAACCTAGGCATGGCAGAATCAAAATCTGCAGACTTACCACTTGTCGACACCCCAATACATCTAAATTGCGTCCCAACAATATAAACTTGAACCAACTTTTTTGCAAGTGCTAGTTGACTAGATCACAGCCGAATTGGAAAAAACGCTTACCTCTGTCTCGATAATAATTTTGAAACACATTAAAGGCGGTGGTTGCACCGTATAAACCAAGTGATTTTGTTTTGCGCTCCCCTTCGTAACCGACCCAAACAACTGAAAGATTTTTACCATCGAACGCGACATACCAATTATCGTAGCCATTGTTGGTGGTTCCTGTTTTGCCAAAAAAATGCAATTTTTGCATCACCGCATCCACGCTATTTTCCACCGTGGTTAAATTGGGATCAGAAAGCGCATAGAGCACGCTCTGAGACAATTCACGCTGGGAAGATTTAATTTTTTGACATTCATTTTTGATAAACAGGGCATAAATATCTCTTAACTCTGTCACACTCAACTCCATACTTCCTAAAAGTTCTGAAGGAAATTGCTTGAGTGGTTTTTTGAGTGACTTGAAATAAGGCGACATTTTTTCTTCTACCTGGTCAAAGCCTATTTCATCGGCCAAGCGAATAACCGGTCGATTAAGAGAATGCAAGAGGGCCTCCATCAAGGTTACCTCGCTTTGAGTTGGTTGATGGGCTTCTTTAGGAGACCACTTCCCCGATGAAAGTGAGAGTTTAATTTCTTTGGTAGAAACTTTATCTGAAAGTTTTTTTCCAAACTCTTCAAAAATGCTGTAAATAATCGGCTTAATCGTACTTCCAACTTGATGCTTTTCAAGACTTAGTGCTTTTTCTTTGTTTCTTTCCACCCTTGAGTAATAGCTATACCAACTTTTACCATCAAGAGGACCAAGCATTACTTTCACCGAAATATCATCTACTGAATTTTTATTTTTTTTGGAAGTCGAGAATTTTTCTTCTATCTTGGACCTTATGTCTGCTACTTTTTGTATCAATACAAACTTTTCATAGTTGGCAAGTCCGGGATCATTATCACCCAAGGTTCTCCAGATAGATTGATAGTACTGATTTTTTTCATGCGTTTTTAGTTTTATTAGCCAATTGTCCCAATCTTTATTTGACCACATAATCGAAGGATCATTGGGGATAACATTTTCACTTACTAATTTATTGTAAACTAAAAGCGTTCTTTCTTTTAAGCGCGCACCTTGTTTAATGGGGGAAAAATAGCTTGGCCCCTTTAAAAGACTGATGAGAATTGCGCCCTCATAAGCGCTTATATCAGCAGGTTTTTTTCCAAAATAAAACAGCGAGGCTCCAAGAATACCTTTGATTTTAATTCCCTGCAAAGCGCCCCAATAAACCTCGTTGAGATATGCCTCTAAAATTTTTTCTTTGGGAAAGCGTGATTCAATATAAATTGAAATAATAACTTCTTTGAGTTTGCGAGTAAGTGTTTTTTCATTGGTAAAAAAAAGATTTTTCACCAACTGCTGCGAAATAGTTGAACCACCTTGTTCAAATCTCATCTTGCGCACATTGGTTACAAAAGCTCGGAAAATTGATTTAAAATCTATGCCAAAATGTTTCAAATATCGCTGATCTTCAACTCCAATTAACCCTTTCCAAAAAATTGAGGGTATATAGTCAAAGGATACATAATGTTGATAGCAATAAAGTTCTGCGCATTCATTGGCCAATAAGTTTTTTATTTCTATCGATCTATTAACTTGCAATAATCCAGGAACTTCTTCTAGCTCGTAGAGATCTTTATCTGCTTTTTTTTGTCCTAGAAAATCTTCCAAAGATGCTCGCTCCGCCGAAAATAAATAAAAGCTTTGCAATTCTTCCTTTTTAACGACCGACCCCTCTTCAAAAGTGATGTTGGGAAAAATGGTGGTGTAAGGGTCTATATCTCGCTTGGTTTTCTCTTCCAGCGCCGAAAGTGAGGTTTCAGCTATGGTCCATCTAACAAAAACAAATAAGCTTACGCCAAACAAGACCAACCCGATTGCGGTGAATTTAAATATGCGAATTGCCCATTGCTTCATTTCAATTTACTTGTTTTGTGTTTTTGACTTAATTACCCTCATTTCATATAGTATTTTAAGATCTTTTTCCAATAATTAATGTTCTTTTTTGCGGAGTATTTTTTTATGCCTAAACACTTGTCCAAAATAGTTGCGACTACCGCTTTCGCCCTTATACCCTTTGTGGCTTCTGCCCTTCCAATCGACTGGCATGGCTCTTTTGGAGTAGATACAACTCTAGTCAGTGATTTTAGAAGAGTAAGCAATAAAAGCGTCAATAGTGTGAGTGATCATTCCCAAGAGGTAGCTGTCGCGCCCGGCGAGAAATCGAGTCTTTCTTGGCAAAGTTATGTTTTTAGATTAGCTCCAAGTATTGTCATTAACGATGCTGCTACTTTTTTTGGAGAACTCACCACCGGTTACGCCAATGGAGGCTTCTTGGGTGACAGTCCTCAACTAAGTCAGACCAATGTTAACGGTGCGGGACTTTTTTATCACAACCAGGCAGCTGGCCAAAGCTTAAATGTTAGAAAAGCTTATCTAGAAATTTATTCTGATACTGCTACTTATTTAGTTGGTCGCCATAGCTATGACTGGGCACTTGGTGCCATTTACAATAATGGCAATGAGACTTGGGACCGCCATGCTAGTTCGCGCGATGGAATCACCATGAAGCTTAAAGTTGGCAATTTTCATTTGACTCCATTTTGGTCAAAAACCTCAAATCCTGGCTTCACCGATGCATCCAATGCTAAAGAATACGGAACAGGTCTTCTATACGATAATCCTGAGCGCGATATTGCCTTTGGATTGCTTTATGGAAAAAAATCCAATGGTGCCAACGACACTTTTTACAAAACTTCAATCAACACAGCAAATGTAAATCTCGGCGAAAATAAAATCACAGTAACCGATTTGTACTTAAAGAAAATTTTTGGCAAGTTTGATTTTGCCGCTGAAATTCCACTTATGTCGGGTGAATTGGGAACAACCGTTACCGGTGGTACTAGCACCACTTATTCGGCCAAAGCCTTCTTACTTCAGGCCAATTACAAAATGACTGACACCTGGAACTTGGGAGTAGACGCCGGACAAGTTAGCGGACATGACGGAAGTGGCGGAAAATTTTCGGCACTTTATTTAAATCCAAATTTTCAAGTAGCAAATCTTTTGTTTCGCTATAATCTCAACGCAGTTGCCGATAGCACTCAAAGCATCTATGACTCATACATTACCAATGCTCGCTATCTTAAATTAAAATCCACTTATGCTTCTGAGAAATGGACTTTTGACTCGGCAATCATTTATGCGATGGCGCTAGAAGTGGCCAAGGCCCAGGTTAGTTCTTATAACCACACTAAAGATAAAATTTTTACGGCAGCATTTAATCAATCTGACAGCCTTGGAACTGAGGTGGATTTCAACGGAAAATACCAATGGAATAAAGAAATTTCGATTGGAACTGGATTGGGCTATTTATTTACCGGTGACTATTTTGGTTTTACCGATACTGCGACACCTAACAAAGTCAAAAACTCACTTTTGCTTCAAGTTAACACCGCCGTTAGCTTTTAGTTGATCAAAACCATCACTTAATTGTTTTTTCATGCCCGACCTTTAGGTCGGGCATTTTTTTAACAAACCAAACGGCTCAATCACTTTTTTGAATTTTTCATTGATTTTTATTTTAAATTTTTCAATTGCACTTAAAATAAGTCATGTCATTTATTGGAGACTTTATTTATGTTTAATCAGTTGTCTTTTCAACGCAAAGTTATTTTTATTGTCGCTATTTCCTGCTTAATAAGCGCTGGATTTGCAACTTTTGTTTCTGTCTATTTTTCTTCGCAAGACTTAGACAAAGGAATTGAAGAAAAAGCTCTTACTATTCATTCACGTCTGGAGGCGGCAACTGATTATGTAGCCAATCAAAACGGGCTAACTCCGATTATTGAAAAATTAAAAACTAAATATAAAATTGCAGGAGATCAACATCCTGAAAAAAACATCACAGCAACTGAAAGACTTGATGTTTTAAAGCAAGTTCCTATTTTTGCGGCAATGAAAATTGGTGCCAAAAATGCGGATCAGGAGCATTATAAGTTTCGGGTTTTTTCAGATGAGCCGCGAAATAAAGACAATATGGCAACCCCTGTGGAGAGGGCGATTTTCGATCAGTTCCTTCGCAACGCAGACTTGAAAAAAATTACTCAAAAAACTGATTCGATCATCACTGTTTATAAACCCGTTTATTTAAAAGAAAGCCAAGGCTGTCTAAATTGTCATGGCGATCCAGTCACTTCCCCCTGGGGCAATGGTTTAGATATCATTGGCCACAAGATGGAGAATTGGAAAGATGGCAAACTTCATGGTGTCTTTGCGGTATCAACAAATGTTGCAGAAATTAAAATTGAACGCGATGTATCCGGTCACATTCGCAACACCATCATGCTAGGACTGCTCCCTATTGTTTTTGCCGTTGGAGTAGCTTATTTTTTAATGAAGCAGCCTCTTGGACGCCTCGATGATCTCTCTTCACTTTTAACTAACGTTAGTGAGAAAGTTGCGATTACTGCCCGACAAATGAGTGATAATTCATCAAGCCTGTCTCAATCGACTATCGAGCAAACTGCTTCTTTACAAGAGACCGCCGCCTCACTTGAAGAAATTGGCGCCATGGTAAAAAAGACTTCTGATAACGCTAGCCTCACCACCAGGGCTTCGAATAAATCTCAAGAAAAAGCCAACCAAGGCAATATTGTGGTAGAAAAAATGATTCATTCTATGGATGAGATCAATTTGTCTAATCAAAATATTATGAATGAGATTAAAAAGAGTAATCAGCAATTTTTAGAAATCGTAACTGTTATTCATGAAATTGGAAATAAAACGAAAGTGATCAACGACATCGTTTTTCAAACAAAACTACTTTCTTTCAATGCTTCTGTTGAAGCCGCCCGCGCTGGAGAACAAGGTAAAGGCTTTGCGGTTGTCGCTGAAGAGGTTGGGAACCTCGCGCAAATGAGTGGTACGGCCGCTACTGAAATTTCTGCGATGCTCGAAGAAAGTACCCATCGAGTTGAAAAAATAGTTAATCAAACCAAGGAAAAAGTTGAAAATCTTATGTCTGAAGGAAATGAAAAAGTAAGTCACGGAGTTAAAATTGCCCAAGAGTGTGGAGACGTCTTGCGAGAAATTGTCGTCAACGTTTCAACCTCAGCGCAAATGGCGGGAGAGATCTCCAATGCCAGTGCAGAACAAACGCAAGGAATAAGTGAAATATCCAAAGCACTTAATCAACTTGACGTCGTCACTCATGACAATTCACAAACCTCACAAGAACTCTCGCAAGTTGCAGAAGGATTAAACACCGAAGCTGAAAGACTTGAGGGAGCAGTTAGGGAATTGCTCGAAACAATCGAAGGTAAAAAGAACACCTAGGTTAACATAAAAAAAGCCCGCTTTAAGCGGGCTTTTTTTTTAACTTTTAATGAATGTTTGGCCAAGCCATTTGTTGTCCAGGCATCTGATATTGCCCAGGCATCACTGGCATTTGCGGATTTACCATCTGAGGATTATAGGCTCCAGCATTACCCATGTTGTTTGCCGCTGCAGGCGCCCCCATATTGTAGATATTTGGGTTATAGGCAGTTGTCTGTGTCGGCCCATAGTAGCCAGGAAAGCGATCAGCGAAATTATCTTCATAGCTTGTATAAGAAGATCCATAAGGTTCGAAAGTATCAGTTTCTCGCGTTTCATTGGCAACTTGTCTTTTTTGGTAGTCGTTATAGTTGGCTCCCATTTTTGCCAATTTATCATTTCTGCCCTTAATAAACAGAAGATCTTTTTCACGTTTTTTCAATTCAGCACTTCTTCTTTGATCAACTCCTGAAACAAACGACTGACATTGTACCGGATTGACTACGCTTCCGGTCCATCCAATGCTGCAGTATTTTTTATAATTTTTTTGTTCAGTTTGTTGATATTCATACCAGCGTTTGTTCATTTTATCGATTACTGCCGATCTTTCTTTTTCAGTTTTTTGTAGTGGAAAGGTATTTCCCTTACCTACTAAATACTGATCGGTCCAATCGACAAGCGTTTTGTCAAACTTCTGCAATCCCGCATATTGTTTTTGATTAGCTTCTTCAAACGAAAGTGGCTTTCCTCTTTTTTCATCAACTGGGCCACCATAAACCTTGGCATATAAATAAGACTTTAAACGAATATCTTCTACAGTTTTAGCTGATTCATTGATCGCAAATTTTTCCATGACAGAATACAAGCTTGCAAACGAAGTACTTGGTCTTCTAGAGAAATGCCCCACTTCATCATTGATTTTTTTGATTTCATCATCAACAATTTTTTTACGCGAATCCTCTTCATCCATTTCTGATCTTTGTTTCATAAGAGTATCAAGGCGATAAATGGCAGGATTGAGAAATTTATTATCTAGCTCTTTCGTCAGATCAGCATATTGGTGAGTAAGTTTTTTTGCTGTTGCTTCATCAATTGTATTTTTTTCTTTAGCTAGTCGGTCTTCTATTTTTGTCATCTCAGCAGAGATGCGGGCCACATCTTGCTTTACAGCAACGAGGTATCCCGCATCGAGCTCAGACTTTATTTTGTCCGCAATATCTTTTAATGCATCAGCATTCCCAATGGCCTTTCTTGCTTCGGCAATTCGTTGAGCATCGCCAGACTTACAGATAGCCTTTAGGTCTTCTATCAATACATCTTGCCCCTTATTGAGGTAAGTAACTTGCGGCTGAATTTTTTCTGCATGCATACACAAAGAAGAAGGCAGCTCAACGCTTGAGTCAACACCATATGAAGAAGCGTAACCATCTTTTCCAGTGAAGGCTTTAGGATATCCGTAAGAAAGCTTCATTGTTTTCTTGATATCCTTGTCTTTTTCAAAGTTATAATCAAGAACATATGAATACTCAGAGTATTGTTTACCCTCAATTGCATCGTGATCGATTTTTCCATTTTTCAAAATATTTTTTTCTTCCAAGCAGGAAATGTACTGCGAGTAAGTTTTACCATCTTCTAATTGGACCATGACTGTAACATTTTTTGTTTCAGGATCTTGATGAAGTTGTGGTTTAAACTTTCCGCAAGTATCAATTGAAGCAGGCATTTTTACTAAAATTTTGTTGTCAGACCTTTGCTCAAAAACAAGTGATGACCCATCTCTTGTAATATTTTGGAAAAAATCCAGAGGAAAATAAGTTGAAGCATCAGGGTCTTGCTTGCACGAGACAGAGGCTGTTCCTTCTTTTATTGTTACCTTTTCTTCTTGTTTTTTTCCTGGTGATACGACTACCGATGAAGATGTTTTTCCGGCACCAACGTTACCTGCAACCCCGGAGGTCCTCACTCCGATAATTCCAGCATAGGAGGAATGCGACAATAGTATTCCTGAAGCTAAAAAAGTTGCCACTTTCAAAGTAGGCCGAACTTTCATTTTCACTTTCTTCATAAGCATTTTCCTTAAAGACCTGGGTCTAAATTGATTTAAATGGTCTCTTCTCTTGGACTTTACGGAATTGTTTTGAGGTTTCTTTAATACTTAATCAAAATAATAAGGATCTACGTCTATTTTCAAGGATATAGTGTGAGGTCGTTGGTAATTTTTTAAAAATGTATTGAGAAGGTTATGCATTTGATTTAAATCAGAACTTCTAATCATCAATGACCAGGTAAACTTATTGACCTTTTTTTCAATCATAGAAGGCCTCGGCCCAAGAATTTCCACTTCTGGAAAATGCCTTAATGCCATTTGGCGTAGACTCTGGGCCTGAGCGGAGCTTTCTAATATAGTCTTTTCCTGTGACTTAGAATTGAAGTAAAGAAGTATAATTTTTTTTAGCGGCGGAGATGAACATATGGCCCTTAAGGGAATTTCATCTTGATAAAAATCATCAAAACTATGATTGGTCAGGTAGCTAAAAATTTTATTTTCAGGTGCCAGGGTATGAACCAAGATAAAAGAATCTTTACCAAATCGCCCAGCTCGCCCACTAACCTGAGTCAGGGTTTGATAAACACGCTCGTTTGATCGGAAGTCTGGAAAGTTTAATTGAGAATCTATTCCCAAAATTAAAACCAAATTTACATTTTCAAAATTGTGTCCCTTAGAAAGCATTTGGGTTCCAACCAAGATATCTATTTTCTTTTGATGAAAGTCATTTAATAAATTTTCTAATTTATTAAATGTCTTGATTTCATCTCGGTCAAATCTCTCAATAGCTTTTTCGGGTAACAACTGCTTCAAGACCTCGTAGGCTTTTTCCGTGCCAAAGCCCTTTGGCATTAAATTCATATTCATGCATTCGGGACACATTTCTGGAGCACTTTCTTTATATTCACAAGTTTGACAAGATATCTCCTGACGCTTTTTAAAATACTTTAAATTAGTGCTGCAGTTGGGACAAGAAAATTGATGGCCACAAGAATTGCATTGAAGGTAATTGGCGTAACCCAAGCGATTAATAAACACGAGTACTTGTTCATTTCTATTTAGTGCCTCATTAATTTTGTCTAAGCTTTTAGTGGTATAAGGCCAAAGCATTCTTTCTTTTTCAACCTTTAACTTGCCTCGCATATCAATTAATTCAACAATGGGAAGCTTTGAGGTCAATGCTTTTTTCTTGAGAGCAAAATAATTTTTACTTTCAAGGAAAGACTTATAGGTTTCAACCATTGGTGTAGCTGATCCTAAAATGACTGGTATTTTTTCAAGGGAGGCTCTTTTAATCGCTATATCACGTGCATTATATGTACAACGATCATCTTGTTTAAATGATTGGTCATGTTCTTCGTCTACGATGATCATTCCTAAATTTTTGATAGGTAAAAAAACACTACTTCTTACTCCAAGAATAAGCTTCGGTTTTCGATCTTCCTGTAACAGCTTCCAAAGTCCATATTTATCTGAGTTACTAACAGAGCTGTTATAAGAGTAGATGGCAACATCTAAGTAAGTTTGAAATGTTTTAAGAAATTGAGGCGTGAGATTTATTTCTGGAAGCAAAAAAAGAACTGATTTTCCTTGAGATAATACTTCTTTAATCAACTCAAGATAGACGATTGTTTTGCCTGCTCCTGTCACACCGTGAATGAGCCACTTAGAAAATTGATCTAAGCCATGCTTGCATATTTTTTCAAAGATTTCTCTTTGGTCTGGGTTCATTTCCAATACATTATTAAGCCCAACTCCTTGGTCAAAATTTAGTTTCCTAGGCCGTTTAAGAATCGATGGTAAAATATCAAAAACCAACATTCCAAGCGGGTAATGGTAGTAGTTGGACATCCATAGGTAGAGCTCACATTCTTTGGGCCCTAAGACTATTTCTTCTTCGATGGACACAATGTCTTTTATTTTAATTTTTTCTGAATCTTGAACTGTTGAGACTTTTTCCCAAACACAGCCGTCAATCATTCTTTTTCCCAAGGGGATCTTCACCATCACACCTCTTTTAAGCACATGGGAAAACTCCATAGGGCAACGATAAGTTAGCATCGATTGATTGTATGGTGAATTGACTGCAATCAGGAAATAACTTTCACCCATGATTTAGAACAAAAATGAATAAATATTGGGTGAAGCCGGAACCGGCATCACTTTTCTAACTTCTTCATATCGATCTGATATTTTCTTGTCTCTATTGGTTTTTGTATCAACGCTCAAGGTTTGAATTTTTGTAACCATTCCTTTGGAATCTTTAAAGTTTATAAACTTTGGAAAACCATTAGTTCCGTTAAATAAAACATATTCTTTTGCTTCTAACTTTATTGAAGCACCTTCTACATTATAGTCTAAACTTATCAGTTGCCGTTCTTCGTTGGAAAACAAGCCTGTGACTTCTTTCCAGTTAGCTTTCCAAGCAAACTGGTTTTCTACTTTGACAAGTTCAATGTTTTTAGCTCGCTCGAAAGTATTGGCGCGAAAAAGTTCCTGGGCTTTACTTTTCAACTGTGGATCTGAAGGATTAAGTGGAGAATTGGCATCTCCTTTTCCCTTGTTGGTCGCAAGATAGGTACGATAGGATCTCAACAACTTCATCTTATCTTCATTGATAATATTTTTATTTTTTATAATTTGAACTCCGACTTTATCAAGAAAAAGCTCCATTCCTTCTGACTTATTTGTTGAAAGCATTGAAAGAATCGCATAAAACATTCCTCTCTCGTTAGATTTTTCTTTCCTTATCGCTGAGAAGAGATCAGGAATATACTTAACATCCTTTATTTGATTGTTGAGCATTTGAGCATTGGAATATTGAACCTGCATTAATCCAACGACACTGGGATTTTCGAGCGAAATAATAAACTTATAATAATCTGTTTTTATGCCATCGCTCTCAATCGCTCCTTGAGTTTGGGTCATAAACTTGAGAGTAATTATATTTCCAGGGATATTGGCATTGTTTAAATTTTTTAGCAATCCTTCTTCGGTCGGCACTGCGGCTAAAAGATTAACTGTCATGAAAAAAGCGAAGAATGGAATTAATATTTTCATTTGCTACCTATTTAATTTTGTATTTTTCTATTTTTTCTAAAATAATTTTTCTCATTGCAACTTCTGAATCTTTATTCATCAAAGCGAATTCAACAGTCGCATTGAGATAACCTTCTATGTTTCCAGTGTCGAAACGTTCGCCTTCAAAGACGTGAGCAAAGACTTCGCTGTTTTTTGCCAAAAGATTAATCGCATCGGTCAGTTGATATTCTCCGCCAACACCTCGGGGGATAATTTTTAGAGCATCAAAAATTTCCGGTTTAAAAACATATCGCCCAGGTGTTGCCAAATTGGTAGGGGCAATTTCTGGTCGAGGCTTTTCTACCATACTTGTCATGCGCAAAGTTTTTTTATCATTGGCGAGAAATTCCCCTTTCACCACACCATATTTATAGGTTTCTAGCGGATCAATTTCCATGACACCAATGACGTTGCCATTGTTGTTTTTTTCTGAAATCTCGATGAGTTGTTTTGTAACGGGCCTTGGTCCTCTTATAATTTCATCTCCGAGGATAACGGCAAATGGTTCGTTGCCAACAATATCTTTAGCACACAAAACAGCGTGTCCAAGTCCTAGTTGCTCTTTCTGACGAATCGAGGTCACTTCTACCATTTTTCCGATATCGCGAATGAGCTCTAGTTCTTTTTCTTTACCACTCTTGATTAAAAAATCTTCAAGTTCAAAATTGCGATCAAAATAATCTTCAATGGCGTTTTTACCTGACGAGGTGATGAAAATAATCTGGTCAATACCTGACAATATTGCTTCTTCCACTACGTAATGAATCATTGGCAAATTTATAATGGGTATCATTTCTTTCGGCACCTGCTTTGTCGCCGGTAGAAATCTAGTTCCTTTTCCTGCAACAGGGATGACGGCACGACGAATCTTCATTATAATTTCCTTATAAAACATTTATTAAAAAGGGACTTATGAACATTCACCATTATATCTTTAAAAGCTTTATTCTGTCAGCAATCTTCCTTTGTTCACCAGCATTTTCCAATGTTCATGAGTTTGAAACGGCCCATCTCAAGTCAATGGGTGGCGCCGGCACGGGGGGAATACTCGCGGAAGAGGCGGCATTTTTAAATCCCGCCTCGCTTGCTTTTTTTACAACGTCTTCAGTTTATGTTCAAAAAGATTCTGCAAAATTAACTGACTCAGGAGTTCAAAAACCTAACCCTTCAGCGACAGGCTTTGTTCTTGCCGACGGAAATGCATCGATGAGTGGTTCTATCAGTTACATAAAACAGGAAGAAGATATTTACAAACGAAAGCGATGGGGCGTTTCCTTTTCAACACCACTTGAGGGCAAGTCGGCAATTGGATACTCTATTCGCAGTTCAGAAGATCAAAACTCCCTAACTCAGAAAACTATGAAATATTATCAGTCTGTTTTCGGTATCACTCATGCCCTTGATGAAAAATATTCATTAGGTATTGTGGCATATGATCCCTTTAAGTCACAAGCTCACGAGACGAAGTTGCTTATTGGCCTGCAGTATGTACTTTTGAGTTACATTACCGGAGCAATAGACTTTGGTGGCAATTATAATGCTGATCAAATCAGCAAGACTCTTGTTCTCAAGGGAGCACTGCAAATTCGAGTGCTAGATGATTTCTTTATTCGCTTTGGAGCTTTTAACGATAAAATGAAAAACGAAAAGGGCACCGGCTACGGCGTTGCTTGGGTCCAGCCAAGATTATCATTTGAATTTTCATTGAAGGATAATAAACGAAATGCCGATACAACATTAGGTTTGGGTGAAAGCAATGCCAAAGAAACATCGCTTTCTGCCTCTATAAGATTTTAGTTGGGGTTGGATTGGCAAAGTCAAAAAAAGCACTTGAAGAAATAGATGAGAAGGAAGAGAGGCGTCGCGAGCAAATTAAAGAACTCCATCGCACTCGGCTTACTCATCTAAAGCGTGCACAGCAACTCGTTCGTGAAGAACATTTGGGGCCGGCATTGGATTCTTACACTAAATATCTGGGCATTCTTGCTCTTTATTTTGATACGACTGAAGACAAACTTTCTCCAAAGCTTTTTGATGCAGAAAAAGACATCACGGAGCTTCTCCTCATCAGCATTGCTTACTGGGACATGGCCAAGGCATTCGACCGGAATCCAAGATTGCAACGAGATTGCCAGCGATGCCTTGATCAATTTTTAAAATTTTCAATTGGTTTCAAATATCAACACGTCAATGCTCAAATTGTTAGAAAATTTAATAACAAAAAACAAGCTTATAACTCTAAAGCATTTGAAGCTGCATATCAAAGAATGCAAGTTAGTTCAAAGAAATGTTATATTGCGACTTCCTGTTTTGGTGAGAACGATCCCAGAACACAGGAGCTCAGGCTTTTCAAAAAAGCGATTGCACATTCTGAGCTAGGAAGAGACTTCATCGATGCTTATTATCTTATATCACCATCCCTTGTTTCTTTTTTTAATACTCATCCCATTTTTAAGTTTTTTGCTGAAAAATTATTTATCTCACCCTTTTTAATGTTCTTTATTTTTACCACTAGGCCTTATGTCCGAAATCAGAAAGCTCATTCTTAAAGAATGGATGCGATTTTTTGTTGGTTCAGTTTTAGTGCTACTTCTAGTGCTATCGTTAGGACATATTCTCAATTCTCTTTTGCGTGACGTCGGTGAGTTGAAAACCATACTCTTTGATTTAGCTCTTGAAACACCAAGTTTTCTGGTAAAAGTTTTTCCCGTGTCTTGCCTCATCGCATCTTTGTTTTCAATCAACAAACTTACGAATCGCAATGAACTAACTGCAATTTTCGCAAGCGGTTTTTCAAGAAAAAGTTTCATCATAACCATTGGTGCGACTGGAGCAAGTGTTGGTGTTTTATTATTTTTTATCAACGCTTATTTGGTTCCAAGCGCTAAACACAAACAGGACATGGCCAACAATGCACGCCAGTCTCTTCCTGCGGCAACTACTCACTCAAAAAAATCAACACTTTCTATCAATACTCTTAATGCAGGTAAAATTTGGTTTAAGGGCCAAGATTATTTTTTTTCTTATAGCTCATTTGATAGGCAAACCAATACTCTCTATAACTTGACCTTGTATTATTATAATAAAAACTTTAAATTCACGGAGCAACTTAGTGCCTCCTTTGCTGAATATAAAGACCATGACAACTGGCTCTTGGCCAACGTTGTTCACTATACCAATCTAGACAATAAAACCTTTCCAACGATTTCAAAGACAAGCGAAATGCCACTAAAAATCAGAGAAACTGTTTCTGATTTCAAGCAAATAAATGCCAACATTAGCACGTTGAATATTTGGAAACTCAATGATTACATCGGAGTTTTAAGAGCTAACGGAATTAACTATTCTGAATATTTTGTTTCTTTTCTCGACAAGTTTTCTTCAGGTTTTACTTGCTTGGTTTTGGCGATTCTTGCCTCTACTGCGCTCTTTTCTCCAAATCGACGAAATAGTTCTTTCGGAAAAAATGTTGCTTTCGTTTTAGGTTTTACGTTTATGTATTGGTTTATTTATTCCTATTTTTTATCCCTTGGTGAAACCAGCCAAATACCGGCGGTAGTTGCAACGTTTGGTGTACCATTCTTTTTTTCCATCTACCTATTTTTCTATTTTATTTATCATCGCAAATTGCGCTAGAGTATGATATGGATCTATCTATGAAAAAGAATTTTTTGACTGATTACAAACTTGAAGGTGAAGTATTACCTATTTACACTTATCCAGCTCCGGTCCTGAAAAAAATTGCTGAGCCAGTTACAGAATTTAATCAAGAACTGCACCTGCTTATTAAAAATATGCTTTATACAATGTATCATGCACCAGGAATCGGACTTGCCGCACCACAAGTTGGAGTGAGCAAAAGATTTTTTGTTTTAGACATATGGTTTGATCGAGAAAAAGTGACTCTTGCTGACGGCACAGAAGAGTATCGATTGTCACAGTTTCAACCGATGGCCTTTATTAATCCTGTCTTCAAAAATCACTCTGGTGAAGTGATACACGAAGAGGGCTGCCTTAGTGTTCCTGGTATTTATGAAGATGTTAAACGTGCTGAGTTTGTTTCAGTAGAGTATCAAGATCCATTCGGTGATAAACACCAAATTGAAGCAGATGAACTCCTTTCTATATGTCTTCAGCATGAAAACGACCACCTCGATGGTATTGTTTTCATCGAAAGATTAAGTTTATTAAAAAAGCAACTTCTCGAAAAAAAGTTTTTAAAACAAATGCAAAAGAAAAAATAAAATGAAAAAACTTAATGTTGTTTTTTGTGGAACTCCTGACTTCTCTGTACCTACTCTAGAGCTATTACACCAACATCCTCACATTAACTTAGTCGGTGTTGTAACAATGCCAGATCGCCCGGCCGGCAGAGGGCAAGAGCTCAAGTCGCCCCCCGTTGCCCAGTATGCAAAAGAGCACAAGCTTAACCTGTACCAGGTTGAGAATATTAATCGTGATGAAAATTTATTGTCAGAATTAGAAGGTTTAAATCTTGATTTTATTTTAGTTCTGGCTTTCGCTCAATTTCTAGGCCCACGCGTTTTATCAATGCCCAAACTGGCCTGCTTTAATATACACACTTCAATTTTACCGAAGTACCGGGGAGCTGCTCCCATTCAATATGCACTCTTAAATGGTGACACCTCTACCGGGGTATCAATTCAAAAGATGGTTAAGCAAATGGATGCAGGTGACCTCGTTCATTTCCACGAACTTTCAATTTCCCCTGACGAGACCGGAGGCCTTCTTTATACAAGGCTAAAGTTTCAAGCAGCACTTTCAACTTATTCTCTGATACAATCGATTTTAAATCACCAACTCACTTTTACGCCACAAGATACCAATGCTATCAGTTTTGCACCTACCTTAAAAAAAGAGGATGGTTTTTTGCATTTTAAAGATTCAACTTTTGAAAAAATTAAAAATCAGATTCGAGCATTAGACCCATGGCCTGGCACATATTGTTTTTTAAACAGTCACAGACTCAAAGTTTATGAAATAGAAAAAATGAACCTTACTCTTTCTCCGGGGGAATGCATTTCGTTACACGATCAGCTCTGCGTGGGCTTAATCGATTCAACTATAAGATTGAGAACTCTCCAATTAGAGGGTAAGAAAATTTGCACTGATACTGAATTAATTAATGGATTAAAAAATAAGGGCGGTGAGATAATACTCAATCCGTAAAAGCCTATGACTATAATTAGCCCAAGCCTGCTGGCCTGTGATTTTTTAAACATTGAATCTGAAATGAATGCTTTTGATGGAGTAAATGATCTTTGGTTTCATCTTGATATAATGGATGGCCACTTCGTTCCCAATCTTACCTTTGGTCATCCGATTGTAGAAAAAATCACTCAAAAATCAAAGCACCGATGTGACGCTCATTTTATGGTCACTAATCCAGAGTTTCACGCTGAAACACTTAAAAGTGCAGGTCTTTATAATTTTACCTTTCATTTTGAAGCAACGATGGACTCTTTGGGGCTTCTACGAGAGGTTAAAAAAAATTATCCAAGTGTTGGAATTTCACTTAAGCCAAACACTTCAACTCACAAACTTTCGGATGAACTTTTAAAAGAAGTTGATCTCGTTTTAGTTATGTCCGTCGAACCAGGCTTTGGTGGACAATCATTTATGATTTCTGCTTTTGATAAGATAAAGGAACTTAAAAATCGACGCGAGAAATTAAAAGCTCATTTTCAAATTCAGGTTGACGGTGGTGTGAGTGATCGCAATGCTGCTGATTTAATTTTGGCAGGAGCCGACAATTTAGTTGCCGGCTCTTATGTTTTTAATAGTGTAGATTATATTTCTGCCGTAAATTCTTTGAGAAAATAATTTATTTTCTTATGCCCATAACAAGAGTTACATCTTGTTTACAATTTAAAAGTTCACCATCTGCTTCGCAGTTCATATCACTGGATTCAATTGTTGACGTTAGTCCAGCGCCAGAGCTTCCAAGAATTTTTAAATTCTTCAATACATCAAGTCCTGATTTTTTGATGGCGCTAGAATAGACTGCTTGCATATTTTCAGAGCTTACACTAAGACCTTTTATTGAGCCAAAAAGAGATCTCTTTATTTCTGCTTGTATTTCAGTATCTACATTTTCTTTTGCGTCCACAATTCTTACGATATTGCTTCCCTTAACTTCTATCATGACAGAATTTTTGTCGTCGGTTTCATTTACATCTTGAGAAAAAATGTTTTGTATACCTTTTTCAGTGGTGTAATCCATACGAGCATTACCTTTTGCACTACTAATTATTTTTTCAAAGACATTTTTTGAAATTTTCTTAAACGTTGTTGTTTCTTGGGTTTTTATTGTCAAGGTTATAGATTCTGCAGCAAACGCAGAAGTACCCAAAGTAAGTGCCAATGCCATAACGGCTAATGTGGTTTTCATGATAGCTCCTTTTACGAAAGTAAGTTTGTTGTGGCTTCATGTTAAAGGAACTAGAAAAATCTACAAGTTTCTGTGAAGTTATTACATGCACTGTCTATTTTCCACGCAAAATGCCATTACTTCTTCTGATGTTTTTATTAGGATAAGGCAGATTTTGTAAACTGGAGATACCCCATGGATTTAGTTCTAAACGGTCAGAATTTAACCATCGATCAAGTTCATCAAGTCGCTTATGCCTCAAGAGAAGGCCTTAAATTGCATATCGATCCCAAGGCATTGGAAAAAATGAAGGCTTCTCGAGCTTTTGTTTTTGATATTGTTAAAAAAGGCAAACCGGTCTACGGCATAAATACCGGTTTTGGTGCACTTTCTAGTATGCATATCGAAGCCAAAGACCTTGCCCAATTGCAAGTCAACCTCATTCGTTCACATTGCACAGGGGTAGGTAAACCATTTTCTAAAGAAATAACTCGCGCCATAATGCTCTTGCGGGCCAATTGCTTAATCTCTGGTTTCTCTGGGGTGGAACCCTACGTTGTTGAATTACTTTTAGCTTTTATCAACCATCACATTACCCCCGTCGTGCCAGAAAAAGGCTCGGTTGGAGCCTCTGGAGATTTAGCCCCACTTTCCCATATAGCTTTAGCGCTTATTGGAGAAGGTGAAGTTGAATTTGATGGAAAAATTGTTAACTCCAAATTTGCTATCGATCAATTAAAAATGTCTCCAGCCGTTTTAGGCCCAAAAGATGGATTGGCCTTAATCAACGGAACGGCCTGTATGGCGGCACTAGGAGCTTTGGCCGTTTTTGAAGCTCGTCACATTATGAAATTAGCAGACATTTGCACAACCCTTACTCTAGACGGTGTCAAGGGTACATCAAGTGCATACAATCCGCTTATCACCAGTCTAAAACCTCACAAGGGACAAGTTGCCGCGATGGAAAATCTCAATAAACTGCTGGCGCTGTCACCACTAAAAGACTCGCATAGTGACTGTGGCAAAGTTCAAGATCCTTATTCACTTCGCTGTGTGCCTCAAGTGCACGGAGCTTGTCGACAAACCCTCCTGCACGCCCAAGAAGTTATTTCCACCGAGCTCAATGCTGTTACAGATAATCCTCTTATTTTTGTTGATAAAGATCTTGTCGTTTCTGGCGGAAACTTTCATGGAGAAGCCCTAGCCTTGGTTATGGATTATTTAGCCATGGGAATTGCTGAAATCTGCAACATAAGCGAGCGTCGGATTGAGAAAATGATGAATCCAAGTTTTTCCGATCTTCCCGCTTTTCTGGTAAAAAACTCCGGTCTGAATTCGGGACTGATGATAGCTCACGTTACTGCAGCTGCACTTGTAAGTGAAAATAAGTATCTCTGTCACCCTGCAAGCGTTGATTCTGTGCCGACTTCAACGGATAAAGAAGATCACGTTTCGATGGGGGTCACTGCGGGACGAAAGTTGCATGAAGTTATCTCTAACGCCAAATCGGTGTTGGCGATTGAACTTCTTTGCAACACTCAGGCCCTAGAATTTCAACGTCCATTGAAATCCTCGCCAGCACTCGAAGCAGTTCATGCTGTAATTAGGCGTCATGTTGATCCAATCGAAGTTGATAGAATATTTTATAAAGATATAAACAATATTATAAAACTTATTAACAGTGGCGAGATTGTCACAGCTGCTGAAAATTATGTGGGAGAATTAAACTAATGAGTAACAATAGATCGATCCCCCTTCCCCCGACCGGATCAACCCTGACTTGCAAAGGTTGGCACCAAGAAGCCGCTCTCAGATGCCTCTTAAATAATCTCCATCCCGATGTGGCCGAGGATCGTGACAATCTCATCGTCTACGGGGGCAATGGCCAAGCAGCTAGAAATCATCAAGCGCTTGAAGACATTATTTCTGCTTTAAAAGTGTTAGAGAACAATGAAACACTGATGATTCAATCCGGTAAGCCAGTCGCCATTTTTCCCAGCCACGCTCACGGCCCGAGAGTTTTAATTGCCAACTCAAATCTTGTTCCACATTGGGCAACCTGGGAGCATTTTAATAAATTAAAAGACGAAGGTCTTATGATGTACGGTCAAATGACGGCAGGTTCTTGGATCTACATTGGTTCTCAGGGAATTCTTCAGGGTACCTATGAAACTTTCATGGCAGCTGCAGAGAAACATTACGGCGAAGGTTCTGATCTTAGGGGCAAACTTGTTTTAACTGCTGGCATTGGTGGCATGGGTGGAGCTCAACCCTTAGCTGTTAAAATGGCAAATGGGGTATGCTTGGCGTGCGACGTTGAACAATGGAGAATTGAGAAACGATTAAAATCAAAATATCTCGATGTCCTTTGTAGCTCTTTTGACGAAGCTATTGCTCTTGCCATGAAGTCTAAAGCTGACAAGACTGCCATTTCAATCGGGGTCGTTGGAAACGCTGCCGACTTTTTCAAATATGTTTACGATCAAGGTGTTTTGCCAGATTTAGTTACCGATCAAACCTCGGCCCATGACCCGCTAAATGGTTATGTTCCTCATGGCACAAGCGTGGAAGCGGCTTTGTCGTTACGAATAAATGATCCCAAAAAATACACTGAAAAATCCTACGAAACGATGGGTGAACACGTTAAAGCGATGTTGGCATTTCAAAATAAAGGAGCACATGTTTTTGATTACGGAAACAATTTGCGCGAAGGCGCTAAAATTGCCGGAGTAACTAACGCCTATGATTTTCCAGGTTTTGTTCCAGCTTATATTCGCCCTCTTTTTTGTAAAGGCTCTGGACCATTTAGATGGGTTGCTCTCTCTGGTGACCCTGAAGATATACGCGTAACAGATAATGCTTTAATGGAACTTTTCCCAGAAAATAAAAAACTTCACAACTGGCTTAAGAAAGCCCAAGAAATGATTTCATTTCAAGGTCTACCAGCTCGCATTTGCTGGCTTAATTATGGTGAAAGAGAAAAAGCTGGCCAACTTTTTAACAAATTGGTTAGAGAGGGCAAAGTTAAAGCACCCATTGTAATCGGAAGAGACCATTTGGATTGTGGTTCTGTAACAAGCCCCAACCGAGAAACTGAAGCGATGATGGATGGCACAGATGCTGTCTCTGATTGGTCTCTGCTAAATTTGATGATAAACACCATGAATGGTGCGAGCTGGACTTCTTTTCACCATGGAGGTGGTGTTGGAATTGGTTATTCTCAGCACTCGGGCATGGTCATTTGTTGTGATGGTAGTAGGGATATGGACGAGCGACTTGCACGTGTTCTAAATTCTGATCCAGGAATGGGGGTTGCTCGTCACGCTGATGCTGGATATGAAATTGCTCGCGAAACAGCTCGTAAAAGCCGACTCAAACTTCCGTCTTTAAAAATTAATTGTTAACTTTTTGTCCGCGCCCTATCTCAGGGCGCTGGCAGATACCAGGGAGCCATCGCGAAATTTGCAAAATGCGTTTTCATTTTTACTGGAGTCTCGCAAAATAAGAATTTCGCCATCAACTAGTTTTTTGCAAATAACGGCACCGGGATTTTTTCCACCAACGAGATCTTTTTCTTTAAGAGTTACCCTTTTTTTTGAATCACGAAGTACTTTGAAGGCCTGACATAATTCTTTTTTGGCAGGACAGCCTTTTGAAATCAAGGTATGACTTATTGGGTCTCGTTCCATTGGATAAAAGCTACTCCCGAGGCTCCAGACCTCTATCCCCTTATCTACAACCGGCGAGCTCGAATCGGCCCACAGGGAGATTGGTAACAACGCGACAATCAACAAAAACCTTTTCATGTATTTCCTTTAATCAAAATTGACAGCGGTTGAGGCACTATCATAGAAAGATTGTTCATCCAACCAGTAGGCTCCCTTGCTCTCCACTGATTCAATTGCGGGATTGGTCGCTCGACTCTCACGCCCCCAAGAATTTTGAATCAAATATTTGTATTTACCGCTTATACATTTAACACCTGTTACCGCAAGCGCATGCAGGCCACACTCGTTTTGAGTAAAATCTTTTTTCGCCTTATAAAGGATTGATGAGCAAAGATAGATGCCCAAGGGCTTATTTTTTTTAATCGTTGAAACAATGTTTTTATCAATACTTGCTTTAGCGTTCAGAGATATTGTTTCAGAACGACAGCTTAAATTTTCTGGAATTTTTATTTTGTCACCATCTTTGCAATCTAAAGCATAGAGCGACATCAGTGCCTCGTCATATCCCAGCCGAGCTTTGTCGAATAAAAAATCAAGAGCATTGTCTACACTTCTCAATCCACTTTTTTCATATTCAACAATAACTTGGCTCGCCTGCTTCATTATATCCCTATTTTCACAAAGAATAGAATTCTTGCTCCAATCTGCTTCAAATTTTTTTCCACTTAGGTAATCCACCAGCGATCGCTCGACACATTTTTCAGAAAATTTATTTTGTTGTATTTCCAGAAACTCATCAACGACCGACTTAAGTTTCTCGTCAGAAATTTTATCAATCAAACGATTGGCAAAACTGGTTGCGTTGACAATTTCAGTCTTGTTCAGGTTGGCGGCTATAACCATTGAATCACTCAAGTCTTTTCTCATCTGCTGTATCGAAAATTTCTTTTGTGGTGAATTTAGTTTTGAATTGAGGGACTGGATTACCAGCGGATTAATGCCGGAAGACTCAAAGGTATAATCGCCATTTTTTTCAATATTGGTCGCCAACGTCCTACCTACTTTGCAGTAAGAGAGTGCCGCGGTAGTTGATTTTTTAAAACAATCTTCAAACGCTAAAGCCTCTTGTAACGATGGCTGAAACAACGACTCCAGGGAGTTGGCGTTAATGTTTTTGCAATCTATTTGTGTTAGTTGTTTTTTCTTTTCTGCAACAACGCCAGCAAATGCATTTTTAAAGTCGTTGTATTTCTTTTTCGCTTCTTGGATTCTTTTTTTATTAAAAAAACTTTCTTGATCATCACTTCCTTTAAAACTTCCCTGAATCAGATTCATGTATTTTGAGGATTCTAATATCGTTTTAAATTGAGAGCGTCGTGGATCACCATTGCTGACAATCGTTTCAAGATTTGTTTGATCTCGTCGACACAAAACACCTGAGCCTTTTTTTTGTTGAACTTCTTTAACATTGTTCACAACCGAACAAACGTCTCCACCGTCAAGGGCTAAGTCCCAGTCCAGCCCGTCATTAGTACCATTTATTGCCTTATCTGAATCTTTATTTTTCTTTGCATAAAGATCAAAATCTTCCTTTTTATTAATTAGATTTTTTTGAGCATTAAGTCCTGCTGTTTTAGAAATGGCGGCAAGTTGCAAATAAGATATTTCGGGATTTCCCTCAATCGAACCCTGAAGCATCAAGCTTGTCAGGTTGGCATAACAACTACCCAATCCATCTTGGTCTTGAACTTTAAATTTTTCCAAACTTGCGCCCGGCGAATCAAGTTGCTTAATTTCACCATTTTTTAAATCTGCACAATCTTGGGCATGGCTTAAGTTTATCAAGGAACAAACCCAAAAAATAACGATAAATAGTTTTTGCTTCATTGAATATTTCCTATTTAATAATCCTATCATTTTTCAACAAATTTGTTTTAATCAGGAAAAGCTAACCCCATCCCGATTAAATTGATCTGTCATTTTGTCATTGTTTACTTTGACGATTTTCAGCTTTAAACCTATATTTCCTTGGCACTGATCTTTTTAAAATTTACCGAGTGATTTTATGACTTTAAAAATTTTTCGCCATTTTTCTGAAATTGCCACTCTTCAAGGTGCGCACCATAAAGATGGACGGCGCCTAACGTTTGAAGATCTTGGGGTTTTAAAAGATGCCAGCATCGTTTTTGATCACGAACAGATTCTTTGGGTGGGTGAAGACCGTCATCTTCCCGAAAATTTTGCTCAAAAAGGAATGCAGGAAATCGATGTTTCAGGAAAAGTATGCACTCCCGAAGTTGTCGATTCACATACTCACTTGGTATTTGGCGGAGATCGCTCACTAGAGTACTCCATGCGTTTAAACGGTGCCAGTTACGAAGAAATTGCCAATGCTGGAGGTGGTATTCTCAACTCTACCAGGGGTACCCACGCCCTTTCTCGTAAGGAACTTTTAAAGTTGGCCCACCAGAGAGTCAAAACGATTCGCTCTTACGGTGTTGGCACTATTGAAATTAAATCTGGATATGGACTTTCGTTTGATAAAGAATACGAAATTGCCCACGTCATTCATGATTTGAAAAACATTGTTCGACCAGAAATACAAATTTTTAATACTTTCATGGCGGCGCATGCTGTTCCAAAAGAGTTTGCAAGCTCTTACGACTACATGAAAGATGTTGTTCTTCCTCTTCTGGATAAGTTGGCCGAAGAAAAGATTCTTGATGCGGTTGATATCTTTCACGAACAGAATTATTTCACTGACGATGATGTCGCTTCACTTTTTGAGCGTGCAAAGCGATGGAATCTAAAAGTAAAAATTCACGCTGACGAATTCAATGACAACAAAGGAGCGATGTTGGCAACGAAATACGAAGCACTCTCTGCCGATCACTTGTTAAAAACTTGCGATGACGGTATTAAGGCGCTAAGTTCTTCCAACACTGTCGCAACGCTATTGCCTGGGACTGGATTTTTTCTGGGTAAACCACAGGCCAATGCTCGAGCACTTCTTGATGCTGGCGCGAAGGTGGCGATGGCTTCCGACTTTAATCCTGGTTCATGTCATTTTGATAACTTGATCTTTCTAGCTTCACTTGCAGCGCCACAATATAGAATGACCCAGGCGGAAATGTGGTGTGCTATCACTTTAAATGCAGCTCATGCTTTGGGTTTAAAAAATCAAGGTGCCCTAATTGCCGGTCTGAAGCCTCGCTTTAGTATCTTTAATACCGATACCTTGGACCGAGTCACTTATAATTGGGGAAAAAACTTTGCAAATTAAGTCTGAGTTTTTCACTTTTATAAGTAATGTTTTTCTTCAATAGAGCCGATAATTTCAATATGAACAAACTGCTTTCTCTCTTTTTTCTCCTGCTTTTTTTAATGACTCTCGGCTCTTGTGGGGCCGATAAGCTCAAGGGCAATGCCACCAGCTCTGCGCTCGGAATTTCCTCTGGGCAAGCTTGTGGATGCAACTTTAGCTATTCACCAGTTTGTGGAAATGACGGGAGAAGCTACGACAACAGTTGCATAGCTCAGTGCTTTTCAACTACCGTTAAAAGCGCCGGACACTGTGTTTGTTCTGACTCGATCACGGTTTGTGGAAACGATGGGCAAAATTATCCAGAGTGTACTGCGGAGGCAACGGCCAAGGTCGTTCCAGGTTTTCAAATCACTAAATACGTCCCGTGCGCAAATACTTCTTACTAGTAGCTCTTAGCCCTTAATCCATTTCTTCATTTTTTCCACAATTTCAATTGAATTGAAATCCATTGGTCCGTTGCTGAAATAGACGACTTTTCCACGATTAAAAATAATGGTGACTGGTATGGCGGTAAATTTAAAACTTTCTGCAATTTTAGTATTTTTGTCAGCAATAATGCTAAATTCATTTCTTATGTTTAACTTCTTCAAGGTCTTTTGAATGTTTTTCAATTGATCGTCTTCATCAGTGTTAAAGGCCAGAACGGTTAATTCATCATCCTTGAATTTCTTTTTAAGCTCTAAAAGTGAAGGCATTTCTTGAATACAGGGATTACACCATGAAGCCCAGAAGTTATAAATAACAACTGGAGATTTTAATTTAGTGTTTTCAATTTTATTTCCATCAATTGATTCATACTTTCCTTTTAAAAATAAATTTTCATATAAAGCATATTGATCTTCTGTTTTGCTCTTTGTTTCAGCTGTTAAATTCTGCCACCCAACCTGCCCGGCCAAAAATGCACTAAAAATGAGAACAAAAATAATCAAAGGTAAAAATTTCTTCATTGAATACGCTCCTAAACTCTTTAAAATTATCACATGAACTTTCAAATTGAAAACAAGATTAAAAATCAAAATGGTCAGACATTTATTGAATTTATTTTCTTACTAATTGTTGTCATGGTCCTATCCTTTGGACTTATAAGAGGATTTAACTCTTACACCGGACTTCGCTGGGAAACGTTTCTCAAGATCATCGCTATTCCAAATTCAAATGATGTAAATATTCCATAAAATTTTGAGGTTAACATGCATTACATACTCTCTATTGACCAAGGTACAACTGGTACAACTGCTTGCCTAATAAATGCTGAAGATTATTCTTTCGTGGGCAAAGTCAATCAGGAATATCCTCAAATATTTCCTAAACCTTCATGGGTAGAGCACAACCTAAACGATATATGGTCTTCAGTAGAAATGACCGTTACAGAAGTCTTAAAAAAATATAATGTCAAACCTCACCAAGTAAAGTGTATCGGAATTACTAATCAAAGAGAAACGACCTGTGCTTTTACTCGATCAGGGATTCCACTTGCCAATGCAATTGTTTGGCAAGATCGTCGCACGAATGACTTCTGCCAAGAGCTAAAAACGATCCCAGGTCTTCCAGAAAAAGTTAAATTGACAACAGGCTTACAGGTTGATCCTTATTTTTCTGCAACTAAAATGCACTGGCTTTTAAAGCACGATAAAAATGTTGCCGATGCTGCCGCCAAAAATGATTTACTTTTTGGCACTATTGATACATTCCTTCTTTATAAACTCACTGGGGCCACTTCATACCTCACCGATGCTTCAAATGCTTCTCGCACCATGCTCATGAGTCTAAAAACTACAGACTGGGATCAAGACCTCTTGAATATCTTTTCTATAAAAAAAGAATTCTTACCACAAATCGAAGATTCATTTTTTTCATTTGGCAAAACGAAAGGCCTCTCATTTCTTCCAGATTCAATTGCGATTACTGGAATTCTCGGCGATCAACAATCTGCCCTTTTTGGTCAGGCCGGCTTTTCAAAAGGCGAAATGAAATGCACTTATGGAACTGGTGCCTTTGTCTTATTAAACACCGGAACTGACATTGTTTATTCAAAATCGGGACTACTTACGACTGTGCAATATCGCTATCACGGCAAAACAATTTATGCCCTTGAAGGTTCAAGTTACATCGCAGGAGCCGCTGTTCAATGGCTGCGCGACAACCTCAAAATTATTTCCAAAAGTTCTGAGATTGAGCCATTGGCCCTTAAGATTAAAAACCTAGATGAAATGAAAAATATACTTTTCTTCCCATTTTTTTCAGGCATTGGTTCCCCTTTTTGGAACGCTGAAGCCAAAGCCGCGATTGTTGGCCTGACCCGAGACTCCAATCAGTCGCATATTGCCTACGCTTGCCTTGAAGGCATTGCTCTTTCCATAGATGATCTTCTTGGTGCCATGAAAGCCGATACCGGTCTAGTTATAAAAACCCTAAAGGTTGATGGTGGTGCAGTGGAAAACCAACTTTTGATGCAACTTCAATCCAGTATTTCAGAAACCATAATTATTCGCCCCAAGATCATTGAGACAACCGCCTACGGTGCGGCCCTGGCGGCGGCCGTCGGTGCTGGCTTAGTGGAACTTGAAGCTCTTTCAAATATTTGGCAGAAAGATCGTGACTTCCAGGCCGATCCAGAATTAAAAACTTATACAGATGAGAAAAAAAACCTTTGGCGACAAACTCTTAAAAAAATCTTTTTATAAAGATAATTTTTTATTGATTGATTAGTCGGTCGAGGTCTCGGGCCTGCCGAATACCAATGATTTCAATTTTGAATTTTCCCCTGAGTTCCTTTGCCGTTTTTTCAGAAGTAATAACTCTTTTGTAATTTAGCTGTGCCATTTCTTTTATACGCACTTCCATTTGCGGAATCGATCGCACTTCTCCCGTAAGTCCAACCTCCCCAATAAACACGGTGCTTGGATCAATGGGCCTTGATCGATAAGAGCTAAGCAGTGAAGCAATAATCGATAAATCAGACTCTCGAGTGACAAGCTTCATTCCACCGACAACATTGAGATAAATATCATTAAACCCTAAGGGTAATCCAAAATATTTTTCGATTACCGCAACCATCATCGCTAATCGATTGTTGTCGAGCCCTTGTGTTGTACGCCGACCGTTGCCGAATTTATTTTCAACGACCAAAGCTTGAATTTCTACAAATAACGATCTAGAACCTTCAATGATGCAAGTTAAGGATCTTCCAAAGGAGCCATCTAATTGATCATCAAGAAAATATTGAGATGGATTTTTTACTTCGTCCAATCCTCTTTCTTTCATTTCAAAAATTCCCACTTCGTTAGTGTTACCAAAACGATTCTTCATCGCCCTTAAGAGCCGGTAATGACCGTACTGATCACCTTCAAAATAAATAACTGTATCAACCATATGCTCTAGAATTTTTGGGCCAGCTATCGACCCTTCTTTTGTAATATGTCCAATCACAAAACAAGTTATCCCGTTGGCTTTTACATGATTCATTAATTCATAAGTGACTTCTCTTATTTGTGAAACGCTACCTGGCGCGGATTCAATTTCTGAGCTAGAAGTTGTTTGAATCGAATCAATGACTAAAAATCTTGGTCGCAACTTATTTATTTGATCTAAAATTTTTTGCCAGTTTGTTTCATTATATATATAGAAATTTTCTGAATTGACCCCAAGCCTTTTTGATCTTTCTGCAACTTGATTAACAGATTCTTCCCCACTAACATAGAGCACGACATGTTCTTCATATCGTTGAGAAAGTTTTCCCATCACACTCGTCAACAGGGTAGATTTACCAATCCCAGGCTCTCCTCCTATTAACACCAAAGATCCCGGAACTACACCTCCCCCCACAACCCGATCGAACTCGGCCATGCCGGTGACAACTCTAAATTGCTTTTCAATCACAATTTCATTTATTAACTTTGGTGTCTCATTTCCAAATGCCGTTCTCTTGTGAGCACGATTAAGATCTTTTGCAGCAACAGATGTTTCCTCGGTAAAAGTATTCCATGATCCACATTCAGGACATTTCCCCATCCATTTTGATGTTTGATAAGAGCAACTTTGGCAGATGAATGTTGTCGCCTTTTTTGCCATAGTATATTCCTATTTTAAAAGGTCCATAAGTTGATTTTCATTAATGACTTTTATCTTTAATTCGAGAGCTTTTTTATATTTACTAGAACTTGGATCATTTTCATTGGTAACCAAAATGTCTGTGTTTTTTGAAACGGAATTTACAACAATCCCGCCACCTTCTCTAATTTTGTCTTCAACAATTGGACGTTTTTCAGAAAGAGCACCCGTAATACAAATCTTCATTCCCGTAACTTTTGTGCTTCTTGTTTCTTCTACACTAAAAACAAATCCCAAATCTATTAATTCTCGAATCAGTGAATGCTTTTCCTTTAGTGAGCTTAAAAACTCTCGGGCAGATTTTTCCGCAAAAGACTCTACATTCATCAGGTCTTCAAGCTTTAAACTAATTATTTTATTTATAGAATCATATCCAGCACGGACAATTTTTTCACATTTATTGTAAGCACCTCCGCTGATGCCCAGGGCCGACATAAAAACAATCAAGTCTATAATTTTGGTTTTCTCGATAGAATCAATTAACTTGCTGCTGAGTTTTTCTTTGACCTTATCCAGTTTCATTAAATCTTCTGCCGTGAGCTTGTATAAATCAGGAATTGTTTTCACGAAGCCACCATTTATCAACTCATCAAGTCTTTTACTGCTCAAGTCCTCTATGCCAATTTTTTGAATAAAGTTGAGAATGACTTCTTTGTTTTTACCTGGGCACAACTCATTCCTACAAAATATTCTTATGTCTTGTATTTCAATTTTTGAACTACAGCTTGGGCAAACACTCGGAATCGAAAATTTATTACTAGAAGCTTTTGCAACAGACAAAAACTTAGGAATTACTTCGCCGGAACGAATTATTTCTATTTCATCACCACTTTTTAACTGATTTGCAAACACAACCCCATAATTGTGAAGTGTTACTCTGGAAATCATGGCCCCAGACAATTCAACAGGCTCGACTTCTCCAACTGGAGTTAAAATGCCATTTCTCGAGACTGACCAGATTATGTCTTTAAGAATAGTTAATTTCGATTCTCCCTGAAACTTAAATGCCATTTTATAGCGTGGATGATGCGAGGTTTCTCCAAGCTCTTCATGCAGTGATAGTTTATTATAAGTAAAAACCAGTCCATCAATTTGATAAGGTCCTTCGCTCATAAAGTTCTTTGCACGCTCAATTATTTCTTCTATTGATGTTTTGTTTTTGTGAACATCTACCTCTGGAATTTTAAATTCATATTTTTTTAATTTATCAAATTTTTCTACTTCATACTCTAACCTTTCAGGGCTTAGGTAATCAAACGCCATAAACTTTATGAAGCGACACAGTTCAAGATTTTCTTTTCTTCCCATCAAACCGGCGACAATATTTCTCTGGCTAGTTGGTCGCTCTAGGCCAATTTCAACCATTTCTTTTGTTAACAGAAAGAAGCTTTCCTCGTCACAGAAAAGTTCTCCTCGAATTTCAATTTTATTTTTATTACTTATCCCCTTCGGAACATTGGTTACCCACATAACTTTTTTTGTTATATTCTCACCTTGAGATCCATCCCCTCTGGTTTTTGCCAAAATTAATTCGCCAGATTCATAAATAAGTGAACAGCTAATCCCATCTAATTTAAAAGTACTTAGAACTTCTTCTTTTCCCATCCAGGTAACTAGATCATCAATTAAATACGTTTTCTCGAGGGACAACATTTTTTTATCATGCTTTATTTTGTCACTGACCGAACTTGTTGTTCCGACAATTTGAAGAGTTGGATTTTGAGGGTCAAGTGAACGCAGTTCATCTTCAATCTTGTCATATTCTGAATCTGGAATTTGCGGTCTGCCTTGGTAATACAAAGCTTTGTGTTTGATGATTTCTGCTTCAAGTTTTTGAATGCGACTCATTTCTTCTCCAAAAAGTCATTGGATTAAAAAGTAAAAATCGTTCCTACTTTAGCAGATACGTCTTTGAATTGCTCTTCTTTTGTAGTGCCCGAAAAATTGGCTTTATTTGATAAAATAGACAATCCGCCACTTAGAGTTATATTAGGCTCTAGTATATATTGTCCTCCAAATTCCAATCGGTAGTTTGAACTTGAGTCATCAGCTCCCCAAATCAAAACTTTTTCTTTGTAGGCAGAGCTTAGTAAAAAATCAAAAACTAAATAAAGTCGTGTTGATTCCCAAATGGGTATACTTCCCTTTGTTCCCAGCAAAAGCCCACTAAACGTAAAATCAGTTAAATGATCGGTTAAGTTTGTATTCATTTCATAGTCATAGCTTGCGTAACCGCCATAGATATCAACCTGAGGTCCATAGAAAAAGCCCATTGGCAGATATTTGTATCCTATTTTTATGCGACTTTGAGAATTAATTGTTGAAGTAGTATCGTAGCTTCCAAATTTTTTAGCATAATCTACGCCAAACCATAAATTTCTTGTGGCCCAGAGCTCTCCTTCAAGATCTACACCATACATAACCCCTGTATAATTTTTTTCTACAGTTGAAGTTTGATTAATTGATGAGGACCCGAGATCAACAAAAAGACCGACAGTTCCCAATTTTCCAAATTCTTCTTTTTCTTTTTCGGAATAATTCAATTGCTCAACTGCTTTTCTTTTTTCACTCATTTTTACTTTTACCCAGTCTTCTAGGCGGAGTTTTTTCTGACCTTCATAATTTACAATTTTTGCCTGAGCCTGATTATCACTCACATCAAAAACTTTGGCTTCTGCAATTTTTTCAGTTTGATAATCAACAATTTCTCTTAGCAGGGGGTGTTGTCGCTTGCTTGTCGGGCGCTCTATTACAATTTCGCTTCCGTTATATACATGAGATTTTTTTCCAATATCAATGGTAAATTGATCTCCAAGAACACCCTTAATTCTTCCTTCATAGGGAATTGTTTTCTCGTAAAGCTCAAGCCAGTTTTTGATTGTCTGAGATATCAATGAAATATCATTAGATTTTAATTGAGCTTGCTCCTTAAAATAGCGATCCTCACCATTTTCTCCAAAGATTTCTACTCGAACATCGGTTAATCCAACCTGCATTGCCAAAGTAACCCTTATCAGTGAACCTGCCTTGGTTTTGTCTGCAATGACTTTTAAAACATCCTTGTTGCTTAAGTGGCTTTCTAGGTTTTTTGAATATTGGCTTAAAATATTAATTAGTTCAGAATTTGATTTATAAGTGCACCAACTTCCTTCCTTGATATAATTTTCTATCTCTTCAAACACCTTAAATCCGGCGCGATTATCTAATCCATCTACGATTGGAAGTAGCATACAATGGCGCATAGACTCCGTTGCTGTTGCGACAAAAGATAAAAACAAAATGCATATGACTAAGTATTTTTTCATAATTCGTTTTCTGGAAGTGGCGGAAGAATTTCATTATAGCTAAAGTGGTTTCTTTGATTTTCGTAAACAGACAAGAGCATCTGTAAATCATTTAGTTCTTCACGCAAGCTTTTGTTTTCATGTTTAAGATTTTCTAATTCAACTTTTAATTGAAGCTCATTTCTTTCGTTTGAAATATTGATTTTGTTTTGAGTGGTCCATATAAAATACTTACCCGCCTCTTCTTTATATTTATATTTACCGGCCTTAACGGCCCTTCTGATTGTTGATATAGATATTTTTTTTAACGTGGCAAATTCGAGTATTGATAGCCAAATTCCATCTTGCTCCATACACACTCCTTTTTTAAATTTATTTTATCCCAGTTTTCTCTTTTATATAAAAGTTTTTTAATACCGGCCGATTCTGATCTGGTTTTTTTTATAAGACATATTTCTTTCAAGTGATATATTAAAAACATGTATCATAATATTAAGATCGATTCTTTTAAAAATAAAAAAACGGCACTGGTCCTATCGGGTGGAGTTGTCAAAGCCGCCTCTTGGCATCTCGGTGTTGCCCTGGCGCTAGAAGAGTTTGGATTTGTTTTAAAACACAACAAGTCTCCAATAAATCCTGACTATGAAATTTCAACCTATGTTGGCTCTAGTGCTGGTTCGTTGATAAATCTTTACTTTGCTTCTGGCTTTCGTCCAATCGATGTCATCGATGCCAATATCAACCGAAAAAATGCCCACACCTCTCTAAAACCTGTGGCTTATGCAGATATGCTTTCTCGCCGAATGCCCTCAAGAGAGCCCTTTAATTTTAATTTCTATAATCCCTTTGAAGGTTTTCCTTCACTGTTAAAGCAAATGGCAAAGCCACTTTTGTCTATTTCGGGACTTTTTTCAACGGAAGGTCTTAATCAGTACATGCAAGAACACGTTATTATCTCACAAGATTTTAATGAATATATTGCTGATATGTTTGTGGTTGCAACCCAGTTAGATCACTCGAGAAAAGTTATTTTTAGTAAATTTAATTATCCCAGCCCCATTCATGACTCTACTGCTGAATATTATACTGGAGTTGAAGTTAGCCAGGCAGTTTCGGCGAGCATGAGCGTTCCCCCTTTCTATTCTCCTTTTCCCGTTAAAAACCCACGTACTCAAAAATTAGATTTTTATATTGACGGAGAAATTCGTGAAACACTTTCAAACCATGTTGCTGTAGATAATAAGTGTGATTTCGTCATCAGTTCTTGGACCCATACCCCTTACCACTTTCATGATGAAGTGGGTTCGTTAATCAATTATGGCTTACCTGCAATTTGTATGCAGGCCATATACTTAATGATACAAAAGAAAATTGTTTCTAGTCGTAGTCAAAACATTTTAGCAAAAGACATTATAGACACAGTTAGCGAATACATGGCTTCAAATAGTTTTTCCAATAACGATAGAAATAAAATCTGTTCTATCTTAGAACGCAAACTCAACTATAATCCAAACATAAAGTTTATTGACATTTACCCTGATCACTCTCACTACAAGCTCTTTTTTACCAATTCTTTTTCGCTTGATCCACAAAAAGCCAAATACATCATGACTGCCGGCTACAAAAAAACATTTGAAGTTTTTAAAAGACTTGAGTGGAATTAATTTTAGAGTTGCTCTACGAGATATGAGCCCGGTGAGCAAAATGTTTTTAAGAATTCACTTGAACCATCTGTATAATCGAGCCTCGCGCTTATCTGTCCTTCTTGGTCTCCGACGATAAATGCTTTTTCTGCCATTTCAAAATTATCTGTTGAAAAATTCCCATCACTATCAATTGAGCTGGTTTCGATATACATTTCACCACTTCTATTTTTTCCACCTACTCTCATTTGATTCAGATCTCTAGCAAGATTAAGCTGAACAATACATCTTTCTTTTAATCCATTAAGTTCGTTTTTTTCCAATACTTTCGAAATAAAATCTGCACTGGGCACCTCTAGGTTTTTTTCTCCAGCTGAACCAACATACAAACCATCAGACAAATGATTAAACTCTAAGTAGTTTCTCATGCCATCTGGAAGGCTTGGTATTTTTAATTCATAAGCATTTAGTGCTTTTTTCTTCGCTGAATAATTTAAGCCCAGATATTTTATGCTGTCGGGATTTAAAACTAACTCTTTTTTCTTTTGGCTTAAAAGATTTCTGGTGGTTAATGAAAATGTTTCCCTTTTAGCTTCGGCAAAATTAGGATCCTCATAGTAAAGCTCCCCCTCACCAACAAACACAATCTTTTGAGTTATTTCTTTAGAATTTAACATAAAGCGAATCATTACGTTTCCAATGGGTACTTCAGCGAACATAACATATTTTGCCTCTTCCCGAGTACTCACCGGATGAAGAGATTTGTTTAAAAATATTTTATGAAAATATTTTGCATCAATTTCAATATCTTTAACCTGAGTATCCAAATTGAGCAACATGAGTCCACCAGAGGGATTCACTCCTTGGTTTTGCAAAAAAAGCATCAACGAATCTTCATTTAATAAAGGTACCTCTATTGCCTGCTGGGTAGAGAGATTCAACTCAACCCTTGTTGGAACAACTCCAATTGCTTGAATTATGCCAGCCTGAGTATTTGCAGAATTAACCAATGAGTAATCAAAATTAATCTCTCCCACTGCTCCATCACTAACCCTCTCACTTCTATCAAAGTCTGGGACAAATTCAAAATTGGCAAGCGATTTATATTTTTGAGTATTCAAAAAAACTTCCTTAGCCTTAATACCAAAGTGGGTTTGCTTGGCACTTTTGAAATTCGCAACTTGTGGGGCATCATTTTCGACAGCTGAATCTTGAGTTTTGGTGTAATCGTAAACTATATTATCTTCTGAATTTAAATCTATTCCAGCTTGATCAAGTTCGCTTTGACCAATCAAGCTTTTTGTTTTTTTGGGTTTTAAAGTCACTGACTTTACTTCACCCATCTCGCGATCAATGGCCCCCTTTACTGTTTCAGACAATTGGGCATCCAATGACCTTGGGTTGTTGACGGTGTCCCTGACTATGCTTATTGATTGATTTTGATCCTTGTTTTTTGAATAGTCATACAATACCAAGTCGTCTTTATCATCTTCTTTGTTTTCTTCTTTGGCTTTTCTAGCTGCCTCTATAGGGGCAACATTTTTTTCTTTGGTACTTGATTGCCCAACACCAACTTCATCTTTAACTATTTCTTTTACGTTGTTAGTAACAGTATTGCTTTCAAATGTTTTATAGGTTTGTCTTACACTTTTTATTGGTGATAATTTTATTAATTCACTGTTGTTGATTTCATATTCAGATAAATCTTCTATAGATGTTTTATTGTCTATAAATTTATTTTTAGCGAAATTAGGAAAAGAGATTTCACTGTTTTCGAATTTTTTAAATCTTGTTTTTGTTTTTGTTTTTGTTTGTTCGTTTTTAGTTATTACTTCAAGATCACTATTTTTAATTTCAAAACTCTGCAATGACTCGACACCTGTTTCTTTCTCTATAAAAGTTTTATTTGCTAAGTTTTGTTTTTTATCAACTTTAACTTTTGTTTCTTTTTGTATTTCTTGTTTCAGCTCACTTTCTATTACCCCAATTATCTGATTGGTAATAATTATTTTCTGCTCATTTCCAGATGCCTGATTTTCTGGAGACGGACGCATTAAAAATGAAACATTTTCAAAAGCTCGGCCAAAGGCGGAAAAATTAATTTGAGCATTTGATTCATCTAAAAAAGTATATGAATATGAGAGTGAATATGCTGAAGCACAAACAAAGACAGACACGGCAATAATATTTTTTAAATTCATAGCGTTGTTTTAATATTAACAAAGCCAAGAACTCAATCAAGCATACGATTTTTTTGCCTAGTGCGTACAAGTATTTTTGATGAAACTTTAAGGAATAAAGTGAGTACTCACTAAGTTCATGAGTACTCATTTATTATTTTTCGTAATTTGGTCTGATAAATTCGCCGATTTGAATTCTAATCTTAGCTCGTTCAACTTTTCTTGAGTATTTTTCAAACTCTTCCGCTGAAAGATTTTCACTATGTTTTAATTTTTCTTCAGCGTTTTTAAGTGCAAGGCGAGCTCGCTCTAAATCTACATCTGTATTTTCTTCTGCAGTGTTAGACAAAATAACAATTTTATTATCTAAAACCTTGCAAACCCCAGAGGTAAGCGCAAAGTGCCTATCGGCGTAATCAGCACCTCCAAAAACACTTAACATCCCTGTCGATAAATTAGTAACAAGGTGAGTGTGATTTTCCAGGATATTGATTTGGCCTCGAGTCGTTGGGATTAGCAACGACTCTGCACTCATGTTTTTTGAAACAATCTTAGATGGAGTAAGGATATCAACAACAAAATATTTCATTAAAAAATCCTAGTTTTAATTCCCGCCCTTAATAACAGCAGCTTTTTCCATAACCATATCTAAGCCACCAACAAGGTAGAAAGCTTGCTCTGGTAAATCGTCACACTTTCCATCAAGAATCGCTTTAAAAGAATTGATTGTGTCTTCCATTTTTACGAATTGTCCCTTCAAACCAGTAAATTGTTCTGCAACAAAGAATGGTTGAGAAAGAAATTTTTGAACCTTTCTTGCTCTTTGAACAATCAATCTATCTTCCTCTGAAAGCTCATCCATACCTAATATGGCGATGATGTCTTGAAGTTCTTTATATTTCTGTAGAATTTTTTGAACTCCACGTGCAACTGCATAGTGCTCTTCACCAACGATTGCCGGAGTAAGAATTGCTGAAGAAGAAGAAAGTGGATCTACCGCTGGGTAAATTCCAAGTTCTGCAATAGATCTAGACAATTCTGTTGTGGCATCTAAGTGGGCAAATGTAGTCGCTGGAGCTGGATCTGAGTAGTCATCCGCTGGTACATAAACCGCCTGAATTGAAGTAATCGATCCATTGGTAGTAGACGTAATTCGCTCCTGCATAGCCCCCATTTCAGTTCCCAGGGTTGGCTGGTAACCAACGGCTGAAGGAATACGGCCAAGGAGGGCCGATACTTCTGAACCTGCTTGAGTAAATCGGAAGATGTTATCAACAAAGAAAAGTACATCTTGATTTTCTTCATCGCGGAAATATTCAGCAACAGAAAGACCAGTTAGAGCAACCCTTGCTCTTGCCCCTGGTGGCTCATTCATCTGGCCAAAGACCAGTGCTGTTTTATCAATAACGCCAGAGTCACTCATTTCATGAAATAAGTCGTTACCTTCACGGGTTCTCTCTCCTACACCCGCAAAGACTGAGTATCCACCGTGTTGAGTTGCAATATTGTTTATTAGTTCTTGAATAAGAACCGTCTTACCAACTCCAGCTCCACCGAATAGACCAATTTTTCCACCTCTCACGTATGGAGCAAGTAGATCAATTACTTTAATTCCTGTGTAGAACTGCTCAAGCTTCGTTGATTGTTTATCAAACGATGGAGCTGGTCTATGAATGTCATAGTATTTTTTTGCGTTAACCGGGCCTCTTTCATCCACTGGTTCCCCAATAACATTAATAATTCTTCCTAAGCACTCTCTTCCAACTGGCGCCTGAATTGGCTTGCCGGTATCTCTAACCTGCAATCCTCTCGACAACCCCTCGGTTGAGTCCATTGCAATACAACGAACCATGTTGTTACCTAAATGTTGAGCTACCTCAACAGTTAAATTCCATTCTTGATTGCTAATTGCTTTGTTTGATACCTTGAGAGCGTTATAGATCGCCGGAATTTTTCCATGAGAAAATTCCACATCGATAACCGGTCCCATTACTTGTTTTACAACACCATAATTTTCTGACATTGGTGATCCCCTTTACCCGTTCAGAGACTCGGCACCAGATACGACTTCAGATAATTCTGTCGTAATGGCAGCCTGTCTAAGTTTATTAGCTCTAATTGTTAATGATTTAATCGCTTTTTTGCAGTTACCAGAAGCACTATCCATCGCACTCATTCTCGAACCATGTTCAGCCGCTATACCGTCTAGAAGAGCAGTGTAAAGAGTACTGATATAAGTTTGAGGAATTAATGTATTTAATATTTGCGTAGGATTTGGATCGTACTTGAAATCAAATGGAAACTTTTCTCTTAACTCTTCTTTTGCAGAAGAATCTAGAGACATTGGAAGTAGTGTTTTAATATCTGGAATGAATGCAAGTGCAGATTGAAAAATATTGTATGCAACATACACTTTTCCAACTTCACCGGTTGTGAACATCTCTCCAAGTTCAACTCCAATATGTTCCATTTCAACAAACGATGGTTCATTTTTAGTAAATGAAAAGGTTTTTCCTTTATTTACTTCTGAACCCAACAAGTCTCTGACTTTTTTACCAATGAAAATAACTTTAACATCTTCCTTTGTCTCAGCTAAAAACTTTTTAACTTTTTTTGCCAGCTGAGAATTGTATGATCCACAAAGCCCTTTATCAGATGAGATAACGAGCAGTACAGACTTGTTATTTGTTTTTTCATGCAAATACTCATGGTCATATCCTTGAACAAGTGCAGAAACAACCTTGATTGTTTCTTCGAGCTCTCTAGCGTAGGGTCTCGAGTTAAGGATATTGTTTTGGGCTTTTGCAAGTTTGGCCGCAGAAACAAGCTTCATGGCTTGAGTAATTTTCAAAGTACTTTTAGTACTTTTTATTTTCTTTTTAAGATCTTTAATATTGGCCATTTTCTCTTCCTAGAAATTCTGTCGACTTTTAATATTTTCTAGTCGCCAAGAAGCCTTTAATCGCTTCTAAAATTTTTATTTCGTTCCCCATGTTGATTTCTTTTGATGCTTTTATTTCAGCAACAACATCACCATGTCTAGTGTGTAAAAATTCTAAAATTTCTCCTTCTGCAACTCTCACCTTCGGCGTTGGAACAACATCTAGAAGTCCCTTTGTCGCGGCAAGAATAACTAGAACTTGGTCTATAACATCTGCAGGAGCATATTGATCTTGCTTTAAAAGTTCGACCAATCTCTCTCCTCTTGCCAACTGTCTCTTGGTTGCTTCATCAAGATCTGATCCAAAAGCAGCAAATGCAGCCAACTCGCGATACTGAGCAAGATCCAACCTTAAAGTACCAGCAACTTTTTTCATTGCCTTTACTTGTGCCGATCCACCAACTCGCGAAACAGAAAGACCTACGTTGACTGCAGGGCGAATACCTGAGTTAAAAAGATCTGACTCAAGAAATATTTGACCATCAGTAATTGAAATAACGTTTGTAGGAATATAGGCGGACACGTCACCTTCTTGGGTTTCAATAACCGGAAGCGCTGTTAGCGAACCTGCCCCTAATTCATCAGAAAGCTTAGCTGCTCTTTCAAGAAGTCTTGAGTGTAAATAAAAGACGTCTCCTGGAAATGCTTCGCGCCCTGGAGGTCTTCTTAGCAGAAGTGACATTTGTCTATAGGCTTGCGCTTGTTTTGTTAAATCGTCATAAATGATTACGGCATGACGTTTGCTGTCTCGGTAGTATTCGCCCATAGTACAACCAGTATATGGGGCTAAAAACTGCATCGGAGCAGAAGCTGAAGCTGTCGCTGAAACGATTATAGTATAATCTAGAGCACCAGCATCTTTAAGTTTTTGCTGAACTTGTCTTACGGTAGATTGTTTTTGTCCAATTGCTACGTAAATACAAACAACATCCTTTCCTTTTTGGTTAATAATTGTATCAATAGCAATAGCAGTTTTACCCGTTTTTCTATCGCCAATGATCAGCTCTCTTTGACCTCTTCCAATTGGGATCATCGAGTCGATAGCTTTAAGCCCAGTTTGCAATGGTTCATGGACTGATTTTCTTGCTATGATTCCTGGCGCCTTAATCTCAACTACACGAGTTTCCTTTGATTTCAATTCGCCCATGCCGTCTATTGGCTCGCCAATAGCATTTACTACGCGACCAAGTAGAGCATCGCCGACTGGTACTTGAACAATTTTTTCAGTTCTCTTAACTGATGTACCTTCTTTAATAGAAGTGTCTTCACCAAGAATGGCAATACCTACGTTATTTGATTCAAGGTTTAAAACCATTCCAGTAGTGCCAGAAGTGAACTCAACAAGCTCACCGGCCATTACATTTTTTAAGCCGAATACGCGGGCAATCCCGTCTCCAACAGTTAAAACAGTTCCTACTTCATCAACCTGAAGTCTAGTTTGAAAATTTGAGATTCTTTCTTTGATAATACTTGTAATCTCTTCTGGATTCATTGCCATTTTTTACCTCAACGTTCCTTATGGGTGTAATTATGAATTTAAAACACTTTCTTTAAATTTTTCTAGTTGGTTTTCAAGCGAAGCATCTAACTGCAAATCTTCTACGGTTACTCTATATCCTGCTGAGACAGTTGCACTTTTAGTGTATTCAAGAATGGAATCTCTACCTAATTTCTTTTGCAGGTAACTTTTTAATTTTTCTTTAACATCTGGACTAATGTTATCTTCACTTCCTTCAATTGTTCCTCGTAAAAATCCCTTATTGTGATCGTCGATAACAATGATGTTTTTAAAAATCATTGGAAGTAGGTTTATTCTTTTTTCTTGAATCAAAAAATGAATAAAGTTTGTGGTGATCTGTGAAAGCTTTAACGAGGACATTACGGTGTCTAGCACCGATAGTTTTTCTTCAGTAGTAAAAACATCTAAAAAAACCAGAGTTTCAAGATCGTTGCTTTTGTTAATGACTTCCGTTAGTCTCGTCATTTCCTCTGCGAGATCTAACTTTAGCTCCAAAGAAAGATCGACAAGTGCTTGGGCGTAGGCTTTTGATGTTATTTGCTCTTTCATTTTTTCCTTTAAAAATTAATTTTTTAATTCAGAAATAATCTTATTAGTCGCTTTTGTTTTATAGTCTGGATTTCCACCAATTGTGACTTGCGTTTTCTTGATTACAGTTTCAAGTAACTCGTGATTCATTGCCTCAACAAGTTCCTTTTTTTCACCCATTAATTTATTTTCGAGATCTCGCTTCATCCTTGCAATAATGGTTTGAGTTTCTTCACTGTGTAACTTTGCAAATTGAGCAGCCTCGGTCTCATATTCAGTATTTATTTTCACTAAATCTGAATCAAGGTTTTTAATTTTATCTGAATACTTGGCAAGTCTTTCTTCTGCATCTTTGTTGTTTTTAGCCGCAGAATTTACTAATGATTTTACGTCGTCTGAGTTTTTTTCAAACTTCTCTCTAAGCGGCTTGATCACCTTTGAAAGGATCGCTAGTAAGATAATGAAATTTATAAATGGGTACTTAAGGTCGCCAATGCTAGGTAAGTGGTGAGCTGTTTCTTCACTGGCCATAAGTAAAGATGTTAGCGATATAAAAAACAATGAAAATTTAAAAATCAATTTCACGGTATTTCCTTATTTAGTTAATTTATCTATGAGGCTGCCAGAAAGATTTTCAGCTTCGGCCATTACCACTAATTTTTTTTCTAAAATTTCGTTGAATATTTTGGCTTTGCGTGAGTCGTATTCAGCAGAAATTTTTTCTTCAGCTGCTTGTAGAATTTCATGTTCTTTTCTGAGAATATCTGCTTTTTTCTTCATGGCAGAGTTATGCGAGTCTTGATGAGTTTTTTCTACTTTTGCTTTGTATTGAGCTGATAGCTCTTCTGCTTTTTTGTAAACTGAGTGGGTTTGATTTTCAAGCTTTGTCGTTTTGCCTTCTCTATATTCTAAAACTTTTTGGATTCTTTTAAAAAAAAGAGGTGCCAAAATATTGAATGAAATAATTAGTAATCCGAATTGTATAAGAAAAGTTTGATCTATTTTTAGGGCATTTAAAACGGTCAAAATTATACTCATTGTCTCGTTTCTCCGATTTATTAGTTTTTATCGAAGAACTTCCTTAGGAGAGAAAGCTCGTTAAAACTATTTAAAAATTTGTGTTCTTTTTTTCAATTATGAATATTGCATTAGCCTTTAATCGTCAAGGAATTTTAGGATATTGATCGCGATGACGCAGTTAGGATTGTGTAGTCTTTTTGTCGCGCATTTTGGTTGTTCCGTGGAAAATAACGCCTTCCTCAACAATGAGACTGGGAGTTGTAATTATTCCTTCAAATCGAGCTGGCTTTAAAATTTCCACTCGCGAACTTGCTTTGATATTACCTTTAACTGAACCTGCTATAATAATGATGTTTGCATTTATATCTGCGTTAATTATTGCACCTTCTGATATGACAACCGTGTCATTTGAAAAGACATTTCCATTAACAATTCCCGCGATTCTCGCAGTACCGTTAAATGAGAGGTTGCCTTCAAACTTACAGCCTTCCTCTATAATTGCTGAAACTTCACCGCGGCGTCTTTCCATTTTTTATCCTTAAATAAAAAGTGGTCCCATAGGACCACTTTTTTTGTCTCTGTTTTTATCTATTCTATTTCGAAAGCAGGAATTCGTAAATGTCATTAAATTCTGCTTCATTGTTAAATTTTAAAATTACCTGACCAGATCCATTTTTTCCGGAATTAATTCCAAAGTGATATCCAGTTTTTTGCTCAAGAGTTTTTTTAAATTGATCAAGCTTTTCATCAAAGAACGGATTTTTACGAGATTCTTTTTCCTTGATTGGTTTTTTCGCCTTAATACCATTTTCCATTTCTCTGACTGACCAGTTGTTGGCGACAGCAAGGTTGGCCAATCTAATAACATCCTCTCGTTCTTTTACAGAAGCTAATAGTTTTGCATGTCCAAGCGTTAGCAATTCCTTTTGTAAAAGATCTATTACTGGTCTAGGAAGATTTAGAATTCTTAAAAAATTAGCGACGCTCGAGCGTTCTTTTCCTAGTTTCTTGGCAACTTCTTCTTGGGTCAATTTGTATTCATTCATTAGGTGATAATAGGCGAGGGCCTCTTCCACACAATTTAAATCTGATCGTTGAACGTTTTCAATAATTGACATGATCATTTTTTCACGATCTGTAGCACGCTTAACAACTACAGGAACAGATTCAAGCCCTGCTTTCTTAGCCGCCCTTAATCTTCTTTCGCCCGCAACTAATTCAAACTGGCCATTTTCTAAATCCACAACAATCAGCGGTTGAATAATTCCATTTTCTTTAATTGATTCACTTAGCTCTTCGAGATCCTTTTCTTTAAATATTTTTCTTGGTTGATTAGGATTGGTTTTTATGGATGATACAGAAACCAGAAGCGGTGAATTTTCTATTTTTATTTCAACTTCTTTTTCATTTTTGAATTCATTAACACCAAAGTGACTTTCATAAGTCTGAGAAACGATTGTTGGCGATGCGGTGTCTTGTAACAGCGCTGCAATTCCCTTACCCAATGCAATTTTCTTTGCCATACATACTCCTATAAAGCTTACTGCTAATTTGTGTGGTTTTCTTCAAATTTTATATTTTCTAGAGATGGTAATATGTCCATTATTTGATCTTCATTTTTTTTGATTTCAACAACTGCATTTAAAGTTGAAACACTGTCATTGATGGCTGCTTTTTTCTTAAATCTTTCTTTCAAGATTATTTCCTTAGCCAGGGCCAAGTACGCTTCGCTTCCCTTAGACTCAATATCGTATAAAATTATTGGTTTTCCAAAACTTGGGCATTCAGCTAACTTTACATTTCTTGGAATTACAGTATTAAATACCATTTCACCAAAATGAGTTTTTATCTCTTGCACAACTTGTTTGTGTAAACCTGAACGAGAGTCAAACATCGTAAGCAAGATTCCATCTAATTCTAAACTTGGATTTAGTGATGATTTAATCATCTTGACTGTATTTAAAAGTTGAGACAATCCTTCCATGGCTAAAAATTCTGTTTGCATGGGAACGATATAGGAGTGAGCTGCGTTGAGAGCATTAACTGTTAAAAGTCCCAACGATGGCGGACAGTCAATAATGATGTAGTCATATTGATTCGCGACAGACTGAAATGCAGTTTTTAATTTTGACTCTCGAGCAAATAAACTGACCAATTCCAACTCAGCACCAACTAAGTTATTATCTGATGGGCACATATGAAAGTATGGCAACTCTGTTTCGTAAATTGCGTCTTTAATATCAATTTGGCCGATGAGTGCATGATATATGTTTTTTGAGCTAAATGTTTCTTTTGATAATCCAATGCTCAGACTTCCATTGCCCTGAGGGTCCAAGTCTATTAGTAGAGTCTTTTTCTCAGCTACTGCTAGACACGCTGCCAAATTTACTGAAGAGGTTGTTTTACCCACTCCGCCTTTCTGGTTCATCATTGCAATAATTTTAGCCATTTAGAACACCTCTGTTTGTCGTTTTGCTGATTATTTATACCGTTTTATATACTCAAAGTAACCCAGAAAATTTGATATTTTTTTCAGTTTTTGTTCCACGTAGAACATTTTTATTTTTAAAACCTAAGAGTAAACGCCCATCAGTACCATCAATATCATAACCAACCTCTTCAATTATTTCCCAACTATCTAATATTTCTTCAATATCTTCTAATTCATAAAAATTTGGTCCTTTGTAGAAAAAAACGAATAATTTATTATTGGTTTTAAATTTTGGCAGCAAGTCAGACACCTTCCCAACGGCTTTAAAGGTAACAACAACATCTCTATCAAAGATGACCTCTTCAAAGCGCTGGTGAAATAATTTAACATTTTGAAGTTCAAGCTTAGATGAAATTTGAGTGACAACCGAAGCTTTTTTAGATCGAGCGTCGAAGCCAATAAACTCTTTATCTTTATTGCTAAAAGCGAGTGGCAAAATTGGAAAACCACCGCCAAAGCCTATATCAACAACAAACTTCGTCTGCTCGATGCACTTTTTAAATACCGTACTCTTTTCTTGAGGTAGAACTGAATCCATTATTTGTTTTTGGAAAAATTCTTCAAATTCATCAATTCTTGTTAAATTAATACCAGAGAAATCGTTAATTAAAAGATCATGATATTTTTTAGCAAAATCTCTCATTAAACGATATTCCCCGCAACATAAGCTAAAGTGGCAGGTCTTATACCTTCCATTCTTTGCAATTGGCCAAATGTTTCAGGCTTAATTGACTTGATTCTCAATTTGCATTCAAAAGATATATTTTGTGAATCAACTAAACTCTGCCAATGAATAGCCTTTTTAGATAATTTTACCATTTTTGCTGTTTCAGCAGTTGCTCTATTTATATAACCTTCATATTTAGTTGCAATAGCAACCGTTCTGATACTGTCTGAGCTAAATAAGCAGCCATTAAGCAATGTTTCATTTGTTAAAACCACAACAGGATCTACTTCAGGTCTTTTGAGTAATTCTTTGAAGGAAATATTGTTTTCAAGTGGGCCGTATTTCATTTGCAAAAAATACTCTTTATTATTTTCATTTGAATAAAACATAGTTTCATTAACAAGCTTTTCCAAGATGGCGACTTCAGCAATGAATGAATCTTGAAATTGATCTATTTGAGAAAACAGACCCAATTGTTTTCGATATTGATTCATTCTAAGAATTGTATTGTCCTCGCGAACATATAGCCTATTTTCTGATCGTGCCGTGAAAAGCCTATAAGGCTCATCTCTTTTATTTGAAACAAGATCCTCAATCATAACTCCAATATAAGAATCATTTCGATCCAAAATTAGCGACGGTTTACCCAAAAGTTCCAATGAAGCATTTATACCTGCAATTATACCTTGGCCTGCGGCTTCCTCGTAACCAGAAGTACCACAAACTTGGCCCGCGAAATATAATCCCACACAGCTCTTGTATTCCATGGTCCTAGAAAGTTCGGTAGTGTCAACAACATCATACTCAACAGCATATCCATGCACGAGAATTTCAGCTTTTTCTAATCCATTAATAGTCCTAATAAATTCCAACTGAACATCTTTTGGTAGTGAAGTAGAAATACCATTTGGATAAATCGTTGCCAAATTGAGGCCCTCAGGCTCTATAAAGACGTGGTGAATATCTTTATCAAGATAACGAAAAGCTTTATCCTCTATACTCGGGCAATAGCGAGGCCCAATGCCCTTTATCTGTCCGTTGAAAATTGGAGATCTTTCTTTATTCTTTCTAATGATAGACAAGGTATTTGAATTCGTCTTAGTGAGATAACAACTTACCTGTGTAACAGATCGATCATATTTATGATTATTATAGTGAAAATTACGTGTACCAATGTCGCTTTCTTGAGGTTCGAGTACTGTATAGTTTATTGTATTTTTATCAAGCCTTGGCGGTGTTCCTGTTTTAAATCTTGCAGGGGTTGTTTTGATAAGCTTAAAGAGATCGTTGAGCCCGATCGATTTTTCACAGTTTATTCTGCCACCATCTGATTGGATTTCCCCTGTGTGCAATTTACCATTCAAAAAAGTACCAGTCGTAACAATAATTTTTTTAGCACGATAGCTTTCGCCATCATTTGTTGATACTTCAAAATCTAATTGGTTTTTATGAATTGATCTTACCATTTTATTAATGATGCTAAGATTTCCCAATTCACTTAAAAGCATTTCAGCATTTTTTGTATAAAGATCTTTGTCTACTTGAACTCGAGTCGACTGTACGGCATAGCCTTTAGATTCATTCAGTGTACGATATTGAATTCCTGCTCGATCAGCAAGAATTCCCATTAAACCACCAAGTGCATCGATCTCACGCACAACTTGACCTTTACCAACGCCGCCGATGGCCGGATTGCAAGGTGTAGAGGCAAGACCAGAATGAGGAGATGTAATGAGCGCAACTTTTAAATTAAACTGACAGGAAATCCATGCCGCCTCACAGCCAGCATGTCCTCCACCAATAATAATTAAATCAAACATATTAATTCCAGTTGTTCCACGTAGAACATTTCTAAATGACTTTTAATACAAAAAGACAAAAAAGACTATTTACCAATGCAAAAATTAGCGAAGATTGAATTTAATACATCGTCAGGCGACAGAACACCGATAAGATCACTCAAATAATTTGAAAGGATATTTATTTCAGAAGAAAGAACTGCAACATCACCCAAGTTATTGTAATTATTATTAATCAGTAAAGAAAGTGAATATATTTTATTTATACAAGAACGATGCCTTTCTAGTAAAATCGGACCTTTAGATATGGCTCGAGAATATTTCTCTGCCAAAAAAGTCTTTACAAGTGGTTCTATAGAACCACTACTTGTTAATAAATCACTTGGTCCTATAGAACCATCCTGATGAGAAAATGATGGTCCCATAGGACCAAGTTTAAACCAAGAAGAATCAATTGGTCCTATAGAACCAGAGACAAAGCTTGTAGAAAAGAGGAAATCGGCACTTAACATGCTTAAGTCAAGCACACTAAGCCTATTGTAAAAATCGGGCAAATCAGCATGAGAAAAAAGTATTAAATCAAAATGAATTTTAGAAAATTTTTTTAGATAAATGTCGGTGGTTTCAAAGGGATTAATAACAAGAATTTTTGAAAAACTGCGGGCTAAAATTTCCATGGAACGGTTAATGCCAATGGTTTCAATTTGATCAACCGAATCTCTAATTCCAGCTGTATCAACAAGATTGAAGTTAGTTCCATCAATAAATAATGATTCAGAAATATAATCGCGCGTGGTACCAGGTATATTTGAAACAATTGAACGATTATGCTTAACCAAAAGATTAAACAAGCTGCTTTTACCGGCATTGGTCTGTCCAACCAAAACTATTTCCGGCGAAAGCAAAGAGGAAAAATTACCCTGGGTACGAGAATGTAAAGTATCTATACGCTTAAAAAAATCATTAAATTTTTCAAAAAACAATTTTTCAGAAATCTCATCACCTATATCATCAGAAAAATCAATCGATATCTCAATGGCAGCTTTGACTTGTAAAAAGGAATCTAATAACTGGGTATATTGATTATGAAGTTCCCCCTGTAAAATATCTAACCCCTGACTTAACATTAAATTTGAATTTGCATTTAAAAGTAAATCAAGACCTTCAACTTGAGAAAGTGTTAGTTTTTTATTTTTAAGCGCACGATAAGAAAATTCACCCGGATGAGCCAATCGAAAGTCAGCATGATTTATAAATAAATTTAAAATATTTTGTATATTTAATTGGTTACCGTGTACCGATAATTCAAGAACATTTTCGCCAGTGAAACTTGCTTCTTTTGGGAAAAAAACCATTAGGATATTATCAAAAATTGTATCCTGAAATTGTAAATTTGTAAGATGCGAAAAACGAGGACGAACTAAAGTTAAATTAAATGAAAAAAAAGATTGAAGGATAAAGAGATCTGTAAAACCCGAAAGTCTAATCACAGCAATAGCAGTATTGGATTGAGAACCAGTACTGCATGCTATAATAGGACTTTCATCAATATAAAAATTCATAACTTCAAATATTAGTCTGCCATTTTATAAACAAGTGCTTGCTGAGCAATACCAACAACAGTTGAGACCAAAATATAAAGAACTAGGCCCGCTGGTAAACTTTTCATAATAAAAGCAAAAATAAGTGGCATAAACATCATAATTTTTTGTTGAGTTGGATCAACGCTAGTTTGGGGAGTCAGTTTTTGTTGAGCTAACATTGAGATACCCATCAAAATAGGAAGAACATAATATGGATCGTGAATACTTAAATCATGTATCCAGCCATAAAAAGGAGCATTGACAAGCTCTACCGCGCTATAAAGAACACGATAGATAGCAAAGAAAAATGGCATTTGAAGAAGTAAAGGTAAGCATCCACTCAATGGATTAGCTCCAGCCTTTTTAAAAAGATCCATCGTTTCTTTCTGCATCTTTTGTGGTTCGTCTTTATATTTCTCTTTTATCTTGTTGAGCTCAGGCTGAATCTGTTGCATTTTTTTCATACTCTTAAAAGATTTATACTGAAGTGGGAAAGTAATTAATCTAATGAGAATAGTTAATAGAATAATTGCAATTCCATAATTAGGTATAAATTTATGAATGAACTGCAAACCTCGCAAAATTGGAACCGCGAGAACTGCAAAGAAACCAAAATCTACCGCTAAATGCAGATTGTCCCCTAGTCCTATCAAGGTATCATAATTTTTTTTGGTAAATACTAAATCTCCGTTAAAAGATTTAATTGGGGTAACAAGTTCTACAATCAATTGACCTTGTTCGCTTGTTTTATATTTTGCAGCAGCTTTATCTTTGAAAACAAGAGCGAACATATGATAGTTAAATTCAGTTCCAAACCATTTTAAAATAGCATCTTCTTCTTTTTCCTTCGAAACCTCAATGTGTTTTACGTCTTTAGAATAGAGCAAGAACTGACGTACTTGGCCGTTATCTAGCTTCTTTGCTGAAGCTGAAAAAATAAAACGTAATTTATAAGCTTTGTCAGAATTAAGAGAAAAATTAACTTTACCATTCTCTAAAATGGTTGCCAAAAAATTTACCCCATAAATGTCATTTTTGCCTGAGAGTTTATTTGACCCAATCTTTTCCATTTGGAAGAAAAGATCTGTTGGACCGTAATCAGTGATAACCTGTATTTTAAAAGGGGTAGCTGTATCAGTTAGAGAATTAAAATTAAAAACTGAGTTGGGATTTTTAAAATCAGTAACTGAAAGATCATTGTTTATAGAAAAATCATAATCTGCATTTTTAAGATTATAACTAATAACTGTATTGGGTATCACTACTGGGGTTTGCGGATTTATGGCCGAATTTACTTGAGTAGTAGAGAGAGCGGGAGAAGTTGTACCTTCAATTTTAGGCAAAACTTTTTCACCAACCGAAGATTGCTTTGGAGCAAAAAAATATTGCCAACCAAAAAGGACAATACCAGAAAGTAAAACAGCAATAAACGCACGCTTTTGATCTGAATTTAACATGAGTAGAACTCCAAAAAAATATTACTCCAATGGTACGGGATCATGCCCACCATCACAGAAAGGATGACATCTTATAATACGACGGAATGAATACCATAATGCTCGCTGAATGGGAAACCTAACAAGGCATTCTTTTGAATATTCTGAACAACTAGGATAAAAACGACATTTGGGTCCAAATAAAGGAGAAATAAAATATTGATAAAATTTTATTAGATAAATAAATAACATTCTCATGTTGAAGATCTTTGATTCTTTTCGAGAAATTGAAAAAATTCTAAGGTGTTTTTTATAAGTAATTGCTCTTTGTATTCTTGAGGTTCATTGGAAATGACCCGGCTCCAAGAGACTACAATTAAAATATCAAAACCTAAAAACTTAAAATCAGATAGACGAAATGTCTCACGCAAAAGACGTTTAAATCGATTGCGAAAAGGAGCTTTGCCAATTTTTTTTGAAACGCTTAAACCTATTCGGGTTAAGTTGAATGGATTTTTCTTGTAATAAATAATAAAACTAGGCTTTTTGTATGAAAGCGAACCAACTTTTAAAGCAGAAAAATCACTGGCCGAAAGTAAGCGAAATTTTTTTTCAAACCGACTATCGGCCATCGGCAATTACTTAGTGCTTGAAGAAACTGTTAAACGAGCTCTACCTTTAGATCTACGAGCTTTTACAACATTTCTTCCGCCCGGACTTGCCATTCTTTTTAGAAATCCATGAACTTTAAGTCTTTTTAATTTTTTTGGTTGCCACGTTCTTTTGCTCATTCAGCTATCCTCTTAAAACAACAATAAATAAAATGAAGAGATACGATTATATTTTCTTTTTTGAAAGGTCAATGATAAACTGGTGCGTCAATTGTAAGAAAATGTGAAATTCTGTTTTATTGCTATTAAGTTTTGGCCCTGCTAAATCTTTGACCTCACAATTTACGGCACACTTTTGGGAGAATAAGTTAATGGCTAATGATTTTCCATTTGATCATTTTTTAAAAATCGGAAATAAGTCAAATATAAGCACAGACTTAGCTCCACTTACAAATCAATCCGCTCCTGGTAACGATATAATGAATTCTTCTTCATTCGAACAGGAAGAACTAAACAATATTAATAATGAAGTCTTAACTCATTTAAAAGCGATACTTCCAGAAATAAAATTTAAAACTTATTTCGAACATAACTTAGAGCTTAAATCAATTGATGAAGGGAAAATAACATTTGAAGTCAAAACATCTTTTATAAAAAAATCAGTTGATCAATACAAAGACGAGATCTGTTTATCACTTAGAAATGTCTTGGGATCTGACTATGAAGTCGTTATTGAGAGCAAAGACCTAACAGGACCTGTAAATACTAAAAATCAAGCTCCTAAAAGCATAAACGAGATAAAGTTTACGCTTGACCTGACACCAACAAAAGAAGACCAAATAGCTAAAGTCCAATCACAATATATTGATCACATTGCACCCAATCAAACTGGAATTTCCATCGATCGACAAAAAACATTTGATAATTTTATCGTCGGTCCAAATAACAATATGGCCCAAGCCGTTTCAAAAGCGGTGGCAGAGACGCCAGGAAAAAATGGTAAATACCCATCCTTATACATTCATAGCAATTCAGGATTAGGTAAAACCCACTTATTACATGCAGTTGCCAATGAAATATTTGAAAAACATCCAAGTTTAACTGTTTGCCTTACAACAGCTAGAGATTTTATGGACGAAATGATTTCGTTAATGAAAGTTAACAAAATCAATGAATTTGTAAAAAAATACACAGAAAAAATTGATGTACTCATGATTGATGATATTCATGAATTAAAGAACAAAGAAGGAACTCAGGATCAATTTTTTCACGTTTTTAATGAAATGTATCATAAAGGAAAACAATTAATTTTCACTTCAGATAAACGACCAAATGAAATAACTGGAATACCAGAAAGAATTAAATCAAGATTTCAAGGTGGACTGGTTGTAGATATTCAAATCCCTGATCTTGAAACCAGAATAGCTATTTTAAGAAGAAAAATGGAAGACATAGATCTTTATGTAAATGAAGAAATACTAACGCTCATTGCTTCTAGAATTAAAACCAATATAAGAGAGTTAGAAGGTTCTCTCGTGCGTTTAAAAGCTGTATCAGAGCTAATGAATGTAGAAATTGAGATTAACCTAGTAAGAGAACAATTAAAATTAACAAACAGTGAGCCTGAAAAAGAAATCACCATAGAGTTAATCACAAAAGCAGCAGCTCAGTATTACCGTATACCAGTACCAGATTTAAAATCTAAAGGAAGAAGCCAGGATATAACCAAAGCCCGCCACGTGGCCATGTATCTTTGCCGCAAAATCGCTAATGCAAAATTGCAAGATATTGCAGATTATTTTGGAGGAAGAGATCACACCTCCGTCATGCATGCAGTTGATGCCATTTCTACAAAAGTTAAAAACGATTCTCAATTATCACTTGATATAAATACCATTGAATCAAATCTCTAAAATCTACTAAATATTATCAAAAATTATTCACAAAACAGATGCAGTAAAGTAATGAGTTATCCACAAAAAAGGTGGATAATTCATTTAATTTAGCCCCAAAAATTAATCAATGAAATATTTAAACAAAATTATCAATAATTCACAAAAAATAATCCACAATGTGAACAAGAAAGTGGAAAACTTTAAATTAAGAAAGTAAAAAAAGTCCCAAAAAAGCAATCTTAGAAGTTATGTGAAAAGGCCGTGGGAATAACGTGATCAAATAAGAGATTAAACCAGTATAAAAAAAGAATATACGGCCCTAATCCAATAATAGATCCAAAGTTGTTCTCTATTATAAAGGTTCTAATTTTTGTTAACTAATTAAAAACAAGAAGCTTTCTAGGTTTATCCACTTTTCCACAGTGTAATAAGAAAAGTATTAATAATAATAAATAATATATAGGCAAAGATGACCTTAAATTTTTAAACTTATCTCAGCTCTTCAAGCTTGCAAACATTTCTCGATAACGATAGAACAAAGGTCAAATAAAATTATAGGAAAAAATATGCTCGTTAAAATATCTGTAGCGGATCTAAAAGATTCTCTTAATAAAATATTAAGTGTTGTAGACAAAAAAAATACCAGATTAATACTAAATTTTATTCAAATCCAAGCAGTAGAAAATAAAATAGAAATGACTGCAACCGACCTAGAGGTATCAGCAAAAATAACAACGACCTGCTTAGTGGAAAAACCAGGCACATTTTGTGTAAATGCTAAAAATATATTTGATATTGTGAAAGAACTTCCAGACAAAGAATTAACCATTGAACTTACTGAAGGATCAAATAGCCTTAAATTATCTTGTGATAATATTAATTTCACTTTGCTTATTTATACAAGTGAAGAATTCCCGCATCTTCAATTTAGCACAAATGGAAACGAGTTTGTTTTGAATTCAAATAAAATTTTAGAAATTATAAACAAAACATCTCATGCCATTTCAAATGATGAAACTAGGCTATTTCTAAATGGTATATACTTACAAGAAGTCGATGGTAAGTTGCGATCAGTAGCTACAGATGGGTATAGATTAGCATTAGTAGAAACTGAATTAGACAATAAGGCAATTGAAGCACTGATTAATGGGATAATTATTCCTAAAAAGGGTGTTTTGGAACTTAAAAAAATTGCAGAAACATATCCAGAACAAAAAATAGGAATATCGGTCGATGAATCATTTATTTATTTAAATGCAAATAACACTTACCTTCTAGCAATTAGATTAATTGCTAAAGAATATTTAAAATATCAGGCAGTAATACCTAAAAAAAGCTCGTTTTACGCCGATGTTGAAAAAAATGCCATTATGAACGCTGTTAAGAGAATTAAGATAATGGCTAATGAGAGATCAAATGGTGTTAAATTAATTTTAAATGAAAACGAAATGGTCGTAGCAGCAAATCATCCTTCACTTGGTGAAGCACAGGAAAAAATACAGATAAATTATTCTGGTAAAAATTTTGAAATCGGTTTTAATGCTAAATTTTTAATTGAAGCACTCTCTATTTTTGCAGATGAAGAAGTTAGAATGGAATTTAATAATGAATTAAGTCCAGTAGCTATAAAATCAGCAAAAAATCATAACTATCTATGCATTGTTATGCCACTAAAGCTTTAAGATTACATGAGTAGTTTTAAAATTTCGAAACTTCAAGTAACAAATTTCAGAAATTTAAATTCCGACATTATTACCTTTAGTAATGGTATTAATTGCATACTAGGTGAAAATGGAAATGGAAAAACAAATATACTAGAAGCTATAAATGTCCTAGCAACCAAAAAATCGTTCAGAAAAAATACAAGTTTTCCCCAGTTTTTAAGTTTCGATGGTGGTAAACCAGAAATTATATTTTCATCAGTGTTTGAAAATCATTCACAAGAAAAAATAAGTTACTCTGCAAAGATGACGAGCGATAACATACTGTGGTTTTTAAATGGAGAACCTGTAAAAAAGAAATTGGATTTAAAAGTTATTTTTATAAATCCTTTTGATAGTTATGGATTTCACAATAATGCCAGTGATAGACGAGAGTGGATAGATTTTTTTATAGGACAAATTGATCAAACCTATAAAAGAAATCTGTCTCGATATACGCAAGGAATGCGATTTAGAAACACTTTGCTATCTAAAAAGCCCAATAAATTTAAAGAACAGATCATTGCATCAGATCCAGAGCTTTCTATGCTCTCAATGTATCTAACTGCCAGAAGAGTAGAGTTTTTAAAAGAAATAGAAGACTATATTGCATTGACCTTTAAACAAATTTTTTCAGAAGAGCATCAATTAAAAATCAGCTTAGATTCAAAGATAATTGGACTATCAGCATTAAATGTTCAACAAGTGTTTCGTAATAACCTGGAAATAGATTGCGAGCGAGGTCATTCCAGTTATGGCCCACACAAGGATGACTATGTGCTTCTTTTTGATGGATTAAATTCATATGATTACTGTTCTCTGGGTCAGCAAAAAATGAGTTATTTAAGCCTCTTATTTGCCTATATAGAGCTTTTTCGGTATAAATATATGTCTTACCCAATCGTGCTTATTGACGACGTATCTGGCGAGCTTGATCAGCATCGTTGGCGAAGACTTGTTGAGTACTTAGAAAAACGAGAATTTCAAGTTTTGATAACTACTGCCAACGAAAAATTTAAAGAAGAATTAGATCGAATAAGCGGAGCCAATAAAATTCATATAAAAAACGGCTCTGTAATAAAATAAATCTTTTCGCATTTTTAAAAATGGAATTTTGCAAAATAAGAGGAGTGCTGCCTTGGATGAAAATAACGAGTCTAAAGAAGTTGTTCAAGAATCTATTTCTAAAGTAACCACAGAGTATGGTTCTAACCAAATAAAAGTTTTGGAAGGTCTTGATGCTGTAAGAAAAAGACCGGGAATGTATATTGGTGATACTGGAATGCGTGGGCTACACCACTGCGTTTACGAGATTGTTGATAATGCTGTCGACGAAGCTCTAGCTGGTTATTGTACAAAGATCGAAGTTGTCATTCACATAGATAATTCTGTCACAGTTGTAGATAATGGAAGAGGAATTCCTGTTGATATTCACCCCACAATGGGTATATCTGGCGCTGAGCTTGCTTATACTAAATTGCATGCCGGTGGTAAATTTAATGAAGATGGCGGAGCATATAAAGTTTCAGGTGGATTGCATGGAGTTGGTGCCGCAGTCGTAAATGCACTTTCTAAGTGGGTTAAGTTAGAAATTAAAAAACATGGAAAGTTGCATGAAATTAATTTTGACCATGGAAAAGCTGTCGGGGAAATCAAAGCTATAGGTGTTTTGGAAATTCCCTCGGAAACTGGTACAAAAGTAACGTTCAAACCAGATAATGAAATTTTTGAGTTTCACGAATTCAATTATGATACTCTAGCCAATCGCTTTAGAGAGATGGCATTTCTAAATAGAGGTCTAAAAATTTCTTTAAAAGATGAACGAAATGAAAAAGAAGATTTGTTCTATTTTGAAGGTGGGATTTCAGAATTTGTAAGCTATTTAAATCGTGCCAAAACAGCTATCCATAAAAAAGTAATATATTTTATTCAAACTAAAGATGATTATGAGGCGGAAGTTGCCCTTCAGTGGACTGACTCATACAATGAGGTTATTTCGTCATATGCCAATAATATTTCAACCCCCGAAGGTGGAACCCACGTTTCAGGATTCAAGACAGCTCTGACGAGAGTTTTAAATAACTATGCAAAAGACAATAATCTACTCAAAAATATCAAGATTGCTTTAACTGGTGATGATATGAGAGAAGGTTTAACAGCTGTAGTATCAGTTAAATTGAAAGAGCCTCAATTTGAAGGTCAAACTAAATCAAAACTTGGTAACTCAGAAGTTGAGGGAATTGTTAATTCTCTCGTAGGTGAAAGTTTCAAACAATATCTAGAAGAGAATCCAGATATTGGCAAAGCAGTTATAAAAAAATCTGTAGATGCAGCTGCCGCAAGAGAAGCAGCTAGGAGAGCAAGAGAGCTTACGCGGCGAAAAAATGTTTTAGAATTTTCAGGATTGCCTGGGAAGATGGCTGACTGCCAAGAATCAGACCCAACTCAATGTGAACTTTATATTGTCGAGGGAGATTCAGCAGGAGGATCGGCAAAACAGGGGCGCGATCGTCGTATTCAAGCCGTACTTCCATTAAAAGGTAAAATTTTAAATGTAGAGAAAGCTCGTTACGAAAAAATGCTAGCTTCGGAAGAAATTAAAAATCTTATTCAAGCATTAGGAACAGGAATTGGAAAAGAAACATTTAATATCGCAAAATTAAGATATCACAAAATAGTTATCATGACTGATGCCGATGTAGATGGATCTCACATTAGAACGTTATTATTAACACTTCTTTATCGTCAATTTCCTTCATTGATTGAACAAGGATATATCTACATTGCTCAACCTCCGCTATATAAATATAAAAAAGGAAAATTTGAAACATACTTAAAAGATGACAAGAGATTAGAAGAATACTTGGTCAATAATGCCACTGATGATTCTAAAATTAGCATAGACGGAGAAATCATTTCAGGTGATTCAGCCAAGTTGCTTATTAACAAGGAAAGCTTGTATAGAAAAACGCTTTCTTATTACGATACTCATTACGATACTGATCTGTTGAAAAGAATAATTGAAGAAAGTGCTTTAAAAACTGATGTTATGCATGACAAATCAACACTTGAAACAGAAGTTAATAAATTGCTAGAACACTTTAAAACATTAGAGAACGTCAATTTAAAGCATTATTCAATAAAACTTGAGGAAGATTTAGAGACAAATATTTATTCGCTTAAAATTAATATCAAAACTGCCTCAAGAGTAAAAAAATTCAAAATCAGTGCAGGATTCCTTCGATCTCCAGAGTATGCAGATCTTGTTAATAGCTATGATGGAATAAAGAAGTATGCCAAAGCTTTATTTAAAATTGAACGTGAAAAAGATACAAAAGTTTTCAATTCGTTGAATGAGTTTTCTGAATTTGTAATACAAGATGGAAAAGCTGGCGCTTACATTCAACGCTATAAGGGTCTAGGAGAAATGAACCCTGAGCAACTTTGGGAAACAACCATGAACCCAATTAATAGAACGCTCTTGCAAGTTCAAATTGAAGATACAATTGAAGCGGATCAAGTTTTTACTGTTTTAATGGGAGACCAAGTAGAGCCACGTAGAAAATTTGTTGAAGAAAATGCGTTGAATGCAAGAAATTTAGATGTTTAAGAATTAAGGAAGATAAAATATGTCAGATGAAAGCAATTCTCCTATAAATCACGGAAACATCACTCCAGTCATCATTCAAGATGAAATGAAAAATTGTTACCTAGATTATGCTATGTCAGTTATTGTCGGGCGAGCCTTGCCAGATGTTAGAGATGGTATGAAGCCAGTTCATCGCAGAGTTTTGTTTGCGATGGATAGTTTGAATAATTATCACAATAAACCATTTTTAAAATCGGCCAGAGTGGTCGGTGATATCATTGGTAAGTACCACCCTCATGGTGATTCAGCAGTCTATGGTGCTATCGTACGCTTGGCTCAAGATTTTTCTATGCGCTATCCACTTGTAGATGGACAAGGAAATTTTGGTTCAATTGATGGCGATAATGCTGCAGCGATGAGGTACACCGAAATCCGTATGAAAAAACTTACGGAAGAGATGATGGCCGACTTACAAAAGGAAACTGTTGATTGGCAACCGAACTATGACGACTCATTAATAGAGCCCAAAGTCCTTCCAACTAAAGTTCCAAATCTACTCATAAATGGTTCTTCAGGTATTGCTGTTGGGATGGCAACCAATATTCCTCCACATAATTTGTCAGAGGTAATGAACGGCTTATTATTGCTCATTGATAATCCTACTGGAACAAGCATTGATGATTTAATGAAGGTAATACCTGGACCGGATTTCCCAACGGCAGGCGCCATTCACGGAACTGAAGGAATTCGATCTGCCTATCATACTGGTAGAGGTGTTTTACAAATTCGTGCAAAGTTAGATGTCGAACATAATGCTAAAAAAGATCGCGACAGCATAGTAATCACAGAACTTCCTTACCAGGTTAACAAAGCTAAGCTGATTGAGAGAATAGCTGAGCTAGTCAACGAAAAAGAAATTACTGGAATTTCTGATCTTCGAGATGAGTCTTCTCGCGAAGGAATAAGAGTTGTAATTGATCTAAAAAAAGGTGAAATCGCTACAGTTATTATTAATAAACTTTATAAGTCGACCGCCCTTCAAAGTTCGTTTGGTATTATATTTTTATCAATAGTAAATGGATCTCCACGAGTTTTAAATCTTAAAGAACAACTTTTATTTTTTATAGATCATAGAAGAGAAATTGTTATAAGAAGAACCGTTTTTGAGCTTAAGAAAGCTAAAGAGCGCGCTCACATTCTTGAAGGATTAAAAGTCGCAGTTGATAACATTGACGAAATTGTTGAGCTTGTAAAAAAATCTGAAGGTCCATTACAGGCTAAGACTAAATTGATGAGTGAATACAAACTATCTGAAATTCAGGCTCAGGCGATTTTAGATATGCGGCTACAGCGCTTAACAGGTCTAGAGCGCGATAAAATTATAAAAGACTACAACGATATAATGAAAGAAATAGCTAGATTAGAAGGAATCTTGAGCAGTGATGAATTGATTACTGGTATCATTCGAGCTGAGTTCCAAGAAATTCTTGAAAATTTTGGAGATAAACGCCGAACTGAAATTGTTGCCAAAGCTGATGAAATCAATATGGAAGATTTGGTTAAGCAAGAAGAAGTCATAGTAACAATTACTCATAAGGGTTATGTGAAACGAATGGCGATGGATACTTACCGTACTCAAAAAAGAGGGGGAACGGGAGTAAAAGGAGCTGATGGCGCCGATGATGATTTTTACACTTCTATCTTTACAGCTAACACGCACTCTACTCTTTTTATTTTCACAAACAAAGGCCAAGTTTTTTCTTTAAAGGTTTACAATATTCCAGAAGGAAATCGAACCACTAAGGGCAGAAATATAGTTAACCTTATTCAAGTCCCACCAGGAGAAACGGTTAAGAAAATCCTGTGTGTACCGGCCGAAACTGAAGGGAAATTCCTTATGATTGCAACGGCTAAAGGGATTGTGAAAAAATCAGAACTCGATGAATATAAAAACATCCGTCAATCTGGTTTAACTGCAATTAAAATTATAGAAGGAGATGAACTTCTTTCAGTTAGAATTACAGATGGTAGCAAGGATGTACTACTATGCTCATCTTCTGGAAAAATTATTAGATTTGCTGAGACGGATTGTCGACCGTTGGGAAGAGTTTCTCAAGGAGTAAAAGGCATTGAGTTAACAGATGAAGAAAAAATTATTGGTATGGAGATCATTGATGATTCAGTTGAAATCCTTTCAGTAACAGAACATGGATATGGAAAGAGAACCAGCGTCTCAGAATACAGAAGACAATCTCGTGGAGGGAAAGGAATCCTGGCGATGAGATTAACTGAAAAAAATGGTGATATCATAGATATTAAGCCTGTGACAGATAAAGATGACCTGATGATCATATCTGACAAGGGGCAGGTCATTCGTACCAAAATCTCTGGTATTTCTTTGATGGGAAGAACGACTCAAGGAGTTCGACTTATTAAATTGAAAGAAGGTGAGTCTGTTGTTGCTGTTGAAAAGATAATTGACCCTGATGAAGAAATTGAGGCAACAGTTGCAAGTAATGAAACAAGTCAATCAGAATAAAATTTTCATGGCGGTCACAGTATTTTGTGTGACTGCCATGCTTTTTTCTTCTTGTGATTTTACTCCGCCAATTAATAGAAAAATAATTGATGCTCAAAACTATATTTCAGACCAAAAATATAATAAAGCAGCATTTCTTTATGAAGATATCTTAAAAAGTAATCCCGGACCGGATTTGCGAATAAAAGTATGTTATCAGCTTGGTGAATTGTACTCTATTTATTTAGGTCAATACAAAAAAGCAGTCTATTACTATAATGAAGTAAAAGATTTAACGGAAGACCCTTTGTGGCTTATAAAAACCGAAGAAAAACTAGCAGAAATAAATTTCAATTATCGAAAAGATTATCGGGATTCAATTAAAAACTACACAAGGCTTTCAGAATTTACGCCAAAATTAAAAAAATATGACTATTTTCAACTACAAATTGCTCTTTCCTACTATTATTTAAACGATACTGAAAATGCTGTTAAGCAACTGTTAAAAATTCAATCAGACACAAATCACGAATTTTTTATAAGATCATTTTATTACTTAGGACTTATATATTTTGAAAAAAAAGAGTACAACAAGGCCCTTTTTGTTTGGTCAGAATATTTAAAGAGAGAAACAAAAAAAGAAAATATTGTTCAGGCTAAATTTTTGGTAGCAAACATATACGAGTCAACTGAGAATTTAAAAATGGCTTATGATATTTATTACTCTATTGCAGATGATTATCCAAATCCTAAAGTAATTGAAAATAGATTAACTTCTCTTTATGGAAGAAGGGTCTCTCGGAGAAGATAGTCATATGAATCAGAAATGGTTAAAAATTTTAGCGGTAGCGACAAGTTTGCCCTCAACGATCTTTTTTTCAGTTTGGGGATCTATGCAATTAGCTAAAATGAATGTGCTAACTCAGACCCAAGCCGTTTTGCTTTTTTTGACCATTATTATTGGGATGCTTGTTTTAATTGTTTATTACGCTTATGGCCGAAAAAATTAATCTAACTAAATATTTTTTATTCTGCCTTATATTGGTTGTATTGTCTTGCTTTGTGCTGCAGTCAATATCAGAGATGTATATTGTAATTTTGGTTGTGATAGCTACAAGCGTCAACCATTGGATCTTGGTTCATATCATTCGTCAATTATCCCAACAGGCAGCAGGTGGCTTAATAAAAAATAAAAAGTGGTTACCATTTTTGATAATAGTTAAACTTTTTTTGGTAGTTGGCGCCTTAACTTTTGGTGTACAAATTATGGGAAAAAGGATATTAATTCCCCTGTTAATTTATGTATTACAAATAGTTGTCCTCTACTTGAGCTTCGAAAAAAAGCCGATTGTAGAATAAGGAAATTAGTATATGAAAAAGATTTTTGCATTAACTTTTTTAACTTCAATGGCTTTTGCAGTAACGACTGAAGCGTCTGCCAATGAAGGTTTCACGTGGCTGTCATTACTTGCTAAGAATTCTGGAATTGAAGCAAGCTTTCACCATTTGGGAATTCATCACTTTGAACACGTTCTAACTTTTGCTCTAGTTGCTATCATTTTATTGATTGCTGCAATCATTTATCGAAAACAAACAGCCAATTTTGATGCATCGGTTGTTCCAGACAAGGGTATCACTTTTAAAAATGTTGTAGAAATGTATGGATCTTTCATTATGGCCCAGTGTCGGTCAGTGCTTGGAGAAAAAGAAGCTCCTAAGTACTTTTCTTTTGTTGCAACTATTTTCATTCTCATTTTTTTATCAAATGCCATTGGGCTTATTCCAGGTTTTTTACCGCCAACTGAATCTATAAATACAACTTTGGCCTTGGGGTTATTTTCGTTTATTTATTTCAATGCAAAAGGAATTATTGAAGTAGGTTTCTTAAATTATCTTAAACATTTTGCTGGCCCATTGTGGTATATGTCTATTTTGATTTTTCCGATTGAAATTATTTCCATCTGTATCAGGCCAGTTTCATTAGCACTTCGCCTTTATGGTAATATGTACGGTGACCATATGGTTCTAGGAACATTTTCAGGCCTAGTTCCTATTGGTGTGCCTGTCATCTTTATGTTGCTTGGCTTATTGGTTGCTTTTGTACAAGCTTATGTCTTTATTATGCTTTCAATGGTCTACGTTAGTTTGGCTACTGCTCACCACGATCATGGTGAACATGCAGCTCATCACTAAGGGAAACCATAATATTAACGTTTTTTAGGAGTCACTTTTATGTCAAAAAAAATCTCAACAATTTTATCAGCTGTTATCTTTTTCGCGTTAACTTCTGGTGTAACTTTCGCTCAAGCTGAAGCTGCTACTGGTGGAAATGGCGGTGGATGGTTTGGAACTGAAAAGGCAACTAAGTTTTTCGCATACTTTCTTGCTCTTGGTATCGCTGTTTACGGTGGAACTCAAGGACAATCTAGAGCTGCAGCCGTAGCACTTGAAGGAATTGCAAGAAATCCATCTGCAGCAGATAAGATTCAAACTCCAATGATTCTAGCTCTAGCTCTTATGGAGTCACTTGTAATTTTCGCACTTATCTCAACTTTCCTACTACAATAATATTTTTATAAAAATAATTGATAAAAAAGGGGGGGCCGATGTCCCCCTTTTTTATTTTATCAATGTCATATGAGATAGAAAGATAGCTGCTGCATTTCCAGCATTAAGGTGTGCGACTTGATCATTGATCCTAATTTTCAAAACCTTATCTGAAAATTTTAAAATTTGCGAATCAACACCATGTCCTTCACTTCCGATAATTAAAACGCTCTTCAGGGGAAATTTAAATTGTTTCACATCGATAGAGTCTTGAAGATTTGCCGTTGAGATAATGCAATATCCAAGTTGCCTTAGTTGAATCAGTGTATTCATAATGTTGGTACTATGATGAACCTTCATCGAAAAAATATTTCCCATTGATACCCTTATACATCTACGTAAAAATGGTGAGCACGTTTTCTCGTCAGAAATAATTGAGTTGATCTGGAAAGCGGCTGCAGACCGAACAATGCTTCCAACATTCTCAGGAGAACTTAAACCATTGAGAAGTACAATATGATTATCTAAATCAGAAAGTTGATAGTCGTTAGGTTTATCAGCAAGAAATAAAACTTCGAAGTGAATTTTAAAACCAGCTATTGATTCTAAAATATCTTTGGAAGCAAGAAACACATGATCACCTTGTAAATGATGTTTTTCTGCAAAATGTGGCGTACAAAGAATTTTTTCAAAACGAAGCGCCTGCGCCTTAAATTGGAGAAATAATTTTTCTGTCTCTGCTAAAATAAAACCATTTTCATGTAAAGAGCGATCGCGAATTTTTGTAAATTCTTGAATTCTAGGATCATTTGAGCAATCTATCTCAATCATGATTTTAAAACTTTTTTTAAATAGCGCCCGGTGTGGGATTTTAAATTTTTGGCAATTTGTTCAGGGGTGCCCTCTGCTACAATCTCCCCTCCTCCATCACCTCCTTCTGGACCAAGGTCAATGACCCAGTCAGCTGTTTTAATAACATCAAGATTGTGCTCGATAACCAAAAGCGTGTGGCCTTGATCAACGAGTTGCTTTAGGGCAGATAAAAGTATTTTTATATCTTGAAAATGAAGACCGGTTGTAGGCTCATCAAGCACATATAAGCAGTGACCTTTTGTGCGCTTAGAAAGTTCGCGCGAAAGTTTTAGCCGTTGAGCTTCGCCTCCAGAAAGAGTTGTCGCTGGCTGACCTAATTTCATATAACCTAGGCCAACTGAATTTAGTGTAGATAGAACTCGATTAAGTTTTGTATGGTTTTTAAAAAACTCTTCACCCTCTTCTATCGTTAGGTCGAGTACTTCAGAAATATTTTTTCCTTTATATAGGACAGAAAGTGTCTCGGCATTGTATCGGGTACCTTTACATTCAGTGCAAGTAATATAGACATCGGGTAAAAAATGCATTTCAATTTTTTTCACACCGTTTCCTTCACATTCCTCGCAGCGTCCACCCTTAACATTAAAGCTAAAACGTCCTGTCTTATAACCTCGTATTTGAGACTCGTTAGTTGAAGCGAAAATATCGCGAATATCGTCAAACAGGCCAGTATAGGTTGCGGGGTTTGAATGAGGTGTTCTGCCAATTGGGGATTGATCGAGCTCTATAACTGTTTTTATTTCATCAATTCCAGTAAGCGAATTATAATTTGATTTTTGATATAGTGTTTTGTGGGTTCTTGTTAGATGCGTTTTAACTGCAGGAACTAAGATTCGATGAATCAACGTCGATTTACCCGAGCCACTTACGCCTGAAACACAAACCAAGCCACCGAGCGGTATTGTAAGGGTAAGGTCTTTAATATTGTGCTCGTTAGCACCCGAAAGTTTTAAGTATTTAGAAGCTTTCTTTCGGACAGTTGGAGTTTCAATTTTTAATTCACCAGAAAGATATTTAGCGGTAAGAGATTTCTTGTCTTTGGTGATATGGGAAAGAGATCCATGAGAGACAATCTTCCCACCGTGAATTCCCGCCCCTGGTCCCATGTCGATAATGTAGTCAGAGGCAAGCATTGTATCTTCATCATGCTCAACGACTAAGACGGTATTGCCGATATCGCGAAGGGCTTTTAAAGTTTTAATAAGTCTATCATTGTCGCGTTGATGAAGACCTATGCTTGGCTCATCTAAAACATAAAGTACTCCAGAAAGAGCTGAACCAATTTGAGTAGCAAGTCGAATACGTTGAGATTCACCACCGGAAAGAGTCATTGCACCTCTATTGAGGTTTAAATAATTGAGTCCTACATCTAAAAGAAAACGGAGTCGGGAAATAATTTCTTTTAAAAGTTTTTCAGCAATTATTTTTTTTTCACCTTCGAGCTTTATCACGCTTAAGTATTGATGGCATTCTGCAATTGAAAGTGTACAGAGATCCATGATGTGTTTATCGCCAATCTTTGTGGAAAGTGCAACCTTGTTGAGTCTTAAGCCATGGCAACTCGGACAAGTTTTAATATTCATATATTTTTCTAGTTCAATCCTAACTTTATCAGATCCTGATTCTAAGAATTTTTTCTCGAGCCAAGCCGCCATGCCGGGAAAAGATTTAGAAAATTCAAAATGGGAATTTTCTGAGGTGAAAGAATAACGGTAAACTTTATCTGTACCCTTAAATAAAATATTGAGAAATTTCTTTGGTAATTTTTTAAATGGCACATCAATGTCGATTTTCTCATCTTCAGCGATTGTTTCAACCATCTTGTACAAAAAAGAATTTCGCTTTGCCAAAGGTGTAATCGCACCTTCAAGAAGTGGTAGATTTTCATCGAAAATCATTAAATCTTCATCAAATGTTTTAGTTTCTCCCAGTCCATTGCAAACTTCACAAGCTCCTATAGGAGAATTGAAAGAAAAAAGTCGTGGTTCAAGTTCAGGATAAACCTTGTCGCCTTTTGTTGATTTGTTGTGTTCTGAAAAATGTAGTTCTTTATTGTCATTTACCAAAATAGTAACATTGCCGCCAGCAAGCTTAAGTGCGTATTCAATAGAATCGGCAAGTCGTTTTTGGACATCATCTTTTAGAATTATGCGATCAATAACAATATCTAATTGATAATGCCCTTTGGGTGCCTTGGTTGTGTCATCTATTTGAATGAGTTCACCATTGAGTCGAGCGCGAGAAAAACCCATTGTTAAAAATTTAGAAAGCTGGTCTTTAAAATTAATATTTTCGCTAAAACTTATGGGAGCTAAAATTTGTAATTTAGTTTTTTCTGCAAGAGTAAGAGTTTCGCGAACAATTTGCGAGGGGGTATATCGCCTAACTTCTAAACCTGTTTCAGGATCATAAAGAGTTCCAATGCGGGCAAATAGTACTCGAAGGTAATCATAGATTTCAGTCGTGGTTCCGACAGTAGAACGAGGATTTTTACTAGAGGTTTTTTGATCAATGGCAATTGAAGGTGAAAGCCCGGTGATAGATTCAACTTCCGGGGGTTGGTATTGACCTAAAAATTGTCTTGCATAACTTGAAAGAGACTCAATATAGCGACGCTGGCCTTCTACATAAATAGTATCAAAAGCTAGTGAGGATTTTCCAGATCCCGAAGGCCCTGTAATAACGGTCAAAGTATTTTTAGGAATTGCAATAGATACGTCCTTTAAGTTATGAACTGAAGCTTTTACAATATTAATTTCGTTGATGGACATCTATGACCTCAAAAGCCTGTTTTAACAAATAAAGCATACCCATGATATTGGCTTTATTTTTAGCATACAATTCAAAAGCGGTGCCATGGTCAACGCTTAGACGCAGGAAAGGAAGGCCCAAAGTGATATTTAAGCCAATAAGGCCGAAATGTGATTTAAAGGGGGCAAGTCCTTGATCGTGATACATCGAAATAAATAATTGTCTCTTGCTAGCATCTTTATAAGCATGGAGAACGTCTCCAGAAAAAGGCCCAATAAATATTTTCCCATATTTATTTTCCAATTCCGTTATTGCTTCTTTTATAACGAAATCCTCATTTCCAAGTATTCCATTTTCACCAGCGTGGGGATTGATTCCGGCAAAAATGACTTGATCAAAAGAAAAAAAATATTTTTTAAATGAGTCTAAAGTGATTGTCGTCTTTTCAATAATTCTTTGCTTGGTAATATATTTGGTTACGCTATTTAGGGGAATGTGATCGGACAAAAGCATGATATTTTGATCAAGACCTTTAAATGACATCGGAAGGTTTGGTTTATGAAAATATTCTCGAAAAAATTCAGTATAGCCCGCCACGTTTTTTCCATGAAGGACTAATTGATCCTTAGAAGTGGGAAGAGTTATTAAAAGATCTTGTGGTTTAATGAGTTCAAGTGCAGTAAGCAAAGAATTGGTAGATGCAAAGGCAGTGGTGTCGCTATTGAAAATAAGTTTCAAATCTTTAAAAAGGTCGAAACTTAAATTTAAGTCAGAAATATTATTGAGAAGATGCTGCTGATTGACAATTAAGGTGATTTGATTTTTTTGGTGAGAGGTAAGCAAAAGAAAAGATTTTAAAAAAATCTCTAAGCCAATACCGGATTCGTGTCCCTGAGTAATATAGATCATAGTCGTGCCGAGCTAAAGAGACATTTTGATATAATGCTTATTTAACTCACGCTCAAACCAAATGGCAGATTCGCTCTTTACAGCAACTTCAAATAATTCATCTCGAATTTTTTCCTTCTGAGAGGTAAAAGCTTCTGATTCAACCAAGTCTTTTTTTGAAATATAGAAAACATGCAAGCTTCCATTAAAAAAAATGGTAGTCGTTAAAGCTCCTTCATCAGTTACTTTTAGCAAGTTTTTTAATTCACTGGAAATCCCCTCTTCTGTGATTTCATCGAGGTTTGTGGTCGTGAGAGTTGAATATGAGTCGGGTAAAATGCCATTGATTCGGTATTGCTTAACAATTTCATCTAGCTTGGTTTTTTCACTTTTATCGAGTGCTTCTTTTGAAATAGCGTAATCAATGATGGAGTATTTAAAGTTTAGCCTTGAATCTTTAATGTTGTTTTTAAAATAAGTATTTTTAACTTCTTGTTCGGATATTGAAACGGTAGGAGAAATAACCCGGTTAATAAAATAACTATACTCAATAGCTTCTCTTAATGTTTCAAAATATTCATCAAAGGTTGAGCCTTGCTGATTTAAAAAATTCATTAATGATTTCCGATCAACGTTAAGACGTTTCTCGTTTGCCTTGATCTGAGTTTCGACTTGATCGTCAGTAATGGTATATCCTAATTCCGAAAGTTTTGATCTTATTAGAAATTTATTAATTGAAATATTTAAAAGCTCTGAATTAGAAAAACTAGGCTTGTCATAAATCATTGGCGCTACATTTTTTTTGATCGCCATGTTTTTATTTGTTCGATTAATTTGGGAAAGAGTGATGACATTATCATCTACAATGGCTGCAATTTTATCTAATAGCTTGGCTTCGACTGTGGTGAGAGATAGGAGCAAAAGTGCAAGGGTTCCAAAGATTGTTTTCATCGTATAACCTACTCTAAAAAATCAAGATAATTAAGAGTAAGTTATACGAAGAATCTAAACAAGTCGCAAATAAAAGAAATCTAAATTACTTTAAAAATTCTTTTTTGATGGAGATTTGAGCCGCTTTTCGACCTTCAGCGAAATATTCCTCAAGAATCTTATCTCTTTTTTGATCATAAACAATCTTTTTGTATATTGATGGATCTACATCTTTCCACTCATGCACTCCGAGCATTTTAACTATGTGTAAGCCAAATTGGGTTCTAATTGGTGGCGAGATGTAACCGGATGGCTTTCCGTTAATTGCTTTGTAATACTCTGGAGCATATTTTATCGCCGGTAGATAGCCGAGATCTCCACCACTTGAAGCGGTTGAACTTTGAGAGTATTTATTAGCGAGTTCTGGCCAAAGTTGAGGCTTTGACTGCAATTGCTTATAAATCTCAAGTGCCTTTTTAGTAGCTTCCTGAACTTCTTCTTTTTCCGGAGAAACTCTAATTCTAAAAAGGATATGAGCAGTTCGATACTCTTTGTTTTTTGAGTAGTATTCTTGTGCCTCTTTATCTGACACTACAATCGCCTGAAGTTTTTTTTCTAAATCCTTTGAAATTTGAGCATGGTAAAGAACATCTTCCATCTTCGCCTTGACGACTGGATCTTCATTTAACTTACTTTCTTTGGCTTTTTTGATTCCAATTTCACGATTGATTATATCAGTTAGTACCTTTTCCTTAGTTACAATTTTGTCTGAAACGAAAAGAAGATTTTGTTCAAATGCCTGGTCGAGTTGATTTTTTTTGATCTCGACTCCGTTGACGGTTGCTACGACTGGGTCAGTCGATTGAGCAAAAACATTAAGTGAAAAAAGAAAAGTAGTGGCTAAAAATAAGTTTGTCTTTTTCATCATTTTGATTCCTGAGTTCAAAGGAGTTAATTCTATTTTATAAAAACGATATGATTTTATGATATCAGAAAAAAAAAATTAGGAAGAATAAAATCACTAAGATGGAATTATTTGCTGTGAAATTTCTTGTGAAAACCTGAGCAAATCGCTTTGCGACACGCTGGTTTTGTGGGTATAGATAACACGATAATCTGGTGTAAATTGATATATCTTGGGACGAGAAATAAAAAATCCGACAACTCGATCGCGAAGTTCTGGGTTGGATTCGAGAAACTGGCGGTCGAACTTAAGTGTAATAGAACTTCCACCTATTGATACCGATTTTAGGCCTAAGGTCTGCAAATAAATTCTGGTTTCTAAAACAACAAAAAGATTTGTTAATTCATCACTAAAGAGCCCATACACATCTTGAAACTCCTCCCTAATATTTTCAAGAACAACAAGATTTTCACAATTAGATAGCCGCTTGTACTGTTTAAGTCTCTCGCTGGGATCACTAATGTAGTGGTTGGGAATAAAGGCCGGAAAAGGAGTGAGGATTTCTATATCTTTTTTGAGGATCTTTCTCTCCCCTCTGATTTCATTTATAGCATCTCGTAACAGTTCCATATAAAGCTCAAGCCCTACAGCTTCAATATGACCAGATTGTGAAGCCCCCAAAATATCACCGGCCCCTCTAATTTCTAAATCAACAGATGCAATATTAAATCCTGCCCCCATGTCTGCATAGGTTTGGAGTGCGTGAAGTCTTTTTTGAGCAATAGTAGAAATTTCGCGCATTCGAGGTATAACGAAATAAGCATAAGCTTTTTTATCAGAGCGACCAATTCGACCTCGCAGCTGATGAAGTTGCGCCAAACCAAAAGTGTCCGCCCGATCTATGATCATGGTGTTGGCATTGGGTATATCTATTCCCGACTCAATAATTGTGGTAGCAATAAGTACCTGGTAGGTACCGTTATAAAACGCATTGATTTTATCTTCTAGATCTTTTTCGGTCATTTGCCCATGAGCAAAAGTGATTTTCGCCTCAGGTACCAATTCCCTAATTCCCGCGGCGTACTCTTCAATGTCATGAACCTTGTTGTGGACAATAAAAACTTGTCCTCCTCTATGAATTTCTTTCAAAATTGCAGCTTGAATTGTGTGTTCGTCCTCTTTTATGACATAGGTTTTGATAGACTGTCGACGGGGTGGAGCCGTTTTAATTAGGGACAAGTCTCGAAGTCCTAAGAAGGCCATTTGTAAAGTACGAGGAATTGGCGTAGCCGTTAAGGTCAGAAAGTCTACCGAAGCTTTTAAAAGTTTTAATTTTTCTTTATGGCCAACTCCAAAACGTTGTTCCTCATCAACAATAACTAAACCTAAATCCAGAAATTTTAATTTATCTGATAATAATTTATGAGTTCCAATGAGTATATCGACATCTCCTTTTTCAACTCTTGCCAAAATGTCTTTAGATTCTTTTGGAGATTTAAATCGAGAAATAAACTCAATACGAATAGGAAAATCTTTAAATCGCTTGGTAAATGAGTTGTAGTGTTGTAACGCCAAGATTGTCGTTGGAACCAGTACTGCAACTTGCTTTTTATCCTCAACGGCTTTGAACGCTGCCCTCATCGCAACTTCTGTTTTTCCAAAACCAACATCGCCGCAAACTAAAAAATCCATTGGAACAGGTTTTTGCATACAGGCAAGGACTTCTTCAATCGCCCGGGCCTGGTCGGGGGTTTCTTCGAAAGGAAATGCCAATTCAAATTCGCGATAAAGGTGATCTGGAGCAGAGAAGGCAAAGGCACTAGAAGACTGTCGTTCGGCTTGAAGTTTTAGTAAATCAAAAGCGAGGGTTTTAGCAGAAGTGCGAGCTCGAGCCTTAAGAAGTTGAAACTTATTAGTGCGTAAACTGTCAGTTTTAAGTCCGGTTTCAGAATCAGCATGCTTTTGAATTTGGTTGAGCTTATATACCGGTACATAAACTTTGTCGTTTTCGGCATACTTTAAAACTAAAAAATCCGTTTTATCTCCGCCAATATTAAGAGCTTCCAGTCCAAGGTATTGACCAACTCCATATTCGTTGTGGATGACAAAATCTCCCGACTTTAAGGTTGCAAGTTGTTCTGCAAAAAGATCAAGATCAACTTTAGAGCTCTTTTGCACTTTAGTCTTTTTGGCCGCAAATAAATCTCCATCGGTGATGATGATAAAGTTTTGACTTTCATAAAAAAACCCTTCAGACATTTTATAAGGTAAAAAATGAATCCGTGATCTAAGGTCTATTGGATAATCTTGCAAATCGATGAGATGTTGTATTTCGGCCCTGGATGTTTCGCTGTATGAAGAAAAATAAACCTCTCCTCTGAATTGAAACTGTTTACGCAAAAATAAAAGTGCCTGCTTTATATATTCAGGCTTTGCCAATGTTGGATTGATTGATTGATTGAGAAAGGTTTTGGTCTTAACAAGTGAAAGATCGATAGAGTCAATGATTTCATCATGATTCATATTAAGATTGATTTGATCAATCAAAAGAATTTTTTGATCTTTTATTTTTTCAAAAAATGAAAAATCATACAATTCACTAAAATGTGGAAGAATGTTTTCGCCTTTTTCGCTTTTTTCTTCATTTTCAAAATCTTCACGCAATGACTCCATAAGTTCAAAGCTAGAGCGCTGAGCTTCATCGCTACTGAGAACCGAGATGATGAATTGATCAGGAGAAATATAATCAAAAAAATTCCCAGCCTTTTTGAAAAAAAGGGGGATATAGGCAGGATAGTTTTCAAAAAGTTGACCGTCGGCCAATCGAGAAAAAAGTGACTTTCGGTATTCAAATTTGTTTTTGAATTGCGGGCCAAATTGAGGAATTTTTTCTCGAAGAGTAACTGCAAACTCTGAAGTGGTAAATATTCCAGCGGCCGGTGCAATAGAAACACTTAAAAGGGATTGATCTTTGATGGTTTTTTGAGTGTCTAGGTCAAAAGAGTGTATCGATTCAATTAAATCATCAAAATAGGAAAGACGAACTGGAGTAGATCCTACCGGATAGAGATCAAAAATTTGACCTTTTTGAATAAATGTACCCGGCTCCTCGACTGAGGTTACAGATGAATAACCTAGAGAAACTAGTTTTTTTGCTAAATCAATTGGAGCGATAATATCTTCTACGTTAACTTCAAAACTAAATTGGTCGAAAAAATCTGGAGGTGGCGTTTTAAGAGAAAGTGCTTCAAAGGAAGTAATGATGATATTTTTACGCTTAGAGTTGTCTTTGATTTTATTTAACCGACTTAAAACATCGAAGCGATCATAGAAATTTTTTTCTGATGAAATCACTCCACTATAGGGTGAGGCTTCGAGGCCAGGCAAAAGCATTAAATAATTCTTATTATCTTCAAAAACCTCTAACGCTTGAAATAAATCTTCAGCTTCATCGGCCGAAGCAGTAATAATTAAATGAGATTTCTTGAAAAAGGTCTCTTTGTGGTCTTTGAGAAACGCGTTGAGGATGTACGCCCATTGCTCTTGAGTAGTACCATATACGTGCAATTGGGATGCGCGATGCTCATCCCAGTCGATTATTTTTTGAAGCAGTGAATTGAAATGACCCATATGACATTCATTTTGAACGAAACAAAATATTTCCAAGATATTATATTTTCGTGTAATCTAAGAAAACTAAAAAATTGGATTTTTTATCTCGGAGATCAAGATGTCGACTTTAAATCTAGACGTCTACATGCCCGTCGTAATTTTAATTGTGTTAGCGACGCTTGTGGCCGGTGGATCATTACTAGTAGGTGGACTTATTCGTCCTCACAATCCCACCAAACTTAAGGAAACTGCATATGAGTGCGGTGAAGAGCCTATTGGTACGGCTTGGGCAAACTTTAATGTTCGCTTTTATGTTATCGCCTTAATTTTTATAATATTTGACGTAGAAAGTTCACTCATGTTTCCAGTGGCAGCTGTTTTTAAAAGATTTAACGAAATTGGCTTGGGCGGAACCCTACTGATGTCGGTTTTAACATTTGTCTTGGTTTTAGTTGCAGGTTTAGTTTATTGCTGGAAGAAAGGTGATCTTGATTGGGTTAAAAGTTTTCACGCTACTAAAGTAAATATTGCGGCAAAGGAAAAGTAATGAACTCAACAATATTTTCATATTTCTCACAATCAAAAGAATTATCTACAATTATAAGCGGTCTTAGTAAATCGCTTGGATTTGATGCAACTTCATTAGTTGCTTTTATTGTTTTTGCTATCGCTTGTCTGGTGGTTGTTGGCGCTTTGGCAACAATTGGTGGATTGGGCACATATGCTGAAAGAAAAATTTCAGCTGATTTACAAGCTAGACAGGGGCCTAACCGTGTTGGCCCGTACGGAATTTTGCAATTTTTAGCAGATGGCGTGAAGATGATTTTAAAAGAAGATATCATTCCGGCCAATGCTGATCGATTCACCTTTATCCTTGCCCCTTTCCTATGTATGATCGGTGTTTTTGCGACATTAGCAGTTGTGCCTTTTTCTAGCGGCTTTACACTAACTGATCTCAATGTCGGAATTTTCTATTTAGTGGGAATGGCATCTTTGGTAGGGGTTGGGGTTTTCCTTGGTGGTTACTCTTCAAACTCAAAGTGGTCTATGTTGGGTGGAATGAGAGGAGCATCTCAAATTATTTCTTATGAAATCCCAGCTACCATCACAATTATATCAATTGTTCTTTTAGCTGGCGGCTTATCAATGGGAACACTCATTGGCGGTCAGGGGGGAATGCCTCAAGAATGGTATATGTTCCACAATCCCTTTGCCTTCATTGGTTTTTTCGTCTACTTCATATCGGCCCTAGCTGAAACCAATCGAGCACCATTTGATCTTCCTGAAGCGGAGTCAGAGTTGGTGTCGGGCTACCATACAGAGTATTCGGGTATGCGCTTTGGTCTATTTGCCCTAGCTGAATACATTGAAGTTTTTGTTGTTTGTGGAGTTGCAACGGCACTTTTTTTAGGTGGATATAAAGTCCCATTTGAACTTGGAACTGGGGCCATATTAGTTGAAAAGCTTGGACTTGATATCATGCTGGCAAAAAATATTGGTCAGGTGCTAGAGCTTGGTTCTTTTTTTACAAAAACGTTTGCACTTTATTATGTAGTCATCTGGGTTCGATGGACTCTTCCAAGACTAAGAGTCGATCAACTCATGACACTTTGTTGGAAATACTTAACTCCTATTGCGATCTTTAATTTACTTGGATGTGCAGTTTGGATGTATGCATTTAACGGAAAATCAATTTATTCACTTATTTTTGAAACTGCATCAACAGTTGCTGGTCATCATTAATAAGGAAATGAGATAAGGGGAAGTAACGTGTTTAGCAATACACTTTTTATGCTGTCTGCGGCGCTCACTTTGGGTGGAGCTTTTGCCGTAGTCTACAGCCAAAACTTAATGCACGCATGTATCTACTTACTTGCTTCACTTTTTGGTGTTGCTGGTTTGTATGCTTGTATTGGTGCAGATTTTTTAGCGGCAACTCAGTTAGTAGTTTACGCTGGCGGAGTTGTTATTCTTATGTTGTTTGCCATCATGCTTACCGGCGGAACGGGCAACAAAATTAATCGCTATGGTTTGGAAAAAGTTGCGGCGATGGGCAATAAAAAGACCTATTTTACAGCTGGATTTGCAGCCGTTGTGACCTCACTTATTATATTAAAAATTATTGCCAGTGTTTTAAGGGCGCAACCGTCAAAAGAACTGGCCGCAAACCAAGTAACCGTAGAAAAGCTGGGTACTCTTTTGGCAACTGATCATATTCTTGCTTTTGAAATTTCTTCGGTAATGCTTTTGGGGGCACTTGTTGGTGCAGCTATCATCTCAAGACCAAGGAAAGAAAAACATGATTAATCTTGGATCGTATTTAATTATTTCTTTTGCGCTTTTTATTTGCGGAATTTTGGTGATGGTAGCTAGAAAAAATATCATTGCGATCTTGCTGGGAATAGAATTAATTCTCAACGCTTCTGCATTAAACTTTGTCGCCTATACAAAATTTATGAACAACAATCTAGATGGTCACATCATGAGCTTGTTTATTATCGTCACAGCAGCCGCTGAAGCTGCAGTTGGACTCGGTATCGTAATTCGCTTTTTCCAGTTGAGAGAAAGTATTCATATCGATGATGCAGCAACGTTACAAAACTAAGGATTTGATAAAGTTATAAGGATATAGAGACTATGGATTACACACTCTCAACCGTCGCCCCCGTTGTCCTTCTACCATTTTTTGCATTTGTTATTAATGCATTTATTGTTAAGAAGTTTACAAAATTAGCTGTTGCAGTCAGCACTGGAGCTATTTTTGTATCGTTTTTATATGCACTAAGAATTTTTTTAGATTTCCTAAATGTTTATTCTGTTGGCTACAATATTCACAAAACATTTACCTGGTTTGATCTAAGCACCGGCTCTTCGATTTTTAAAGTCAATATGGGGATCTATATAGACAACATGACTTCCGTTATGCTTTTAATGGTAACTGGAGCCGCTACTATAATTCATATTTTTTCTACCTGGTACATGCACGATGATCCTCGCTTTGGACGATTTTTTGTCTACCTATCGCTTTTTACTTCGGCCATGCTCGGATTAGTACTTTCAGATAACTTGTTATCAGTATTTATTTTCTGGGAGTTGATGGGCTTTTGCTCATACTCTTTAATTGGCTTTTATTACGAAAAAGAGGGGGCCGGAAATGCCTCATTGAAAGCCTTCATGACGACAAGAGTGGGAGACGTTTTTTTCCTTTTAGGAATTCTGGCCCTTTGGTCAGTGGTGGGAAATGTGTCTTTTGTGGATATCTACAATGCAATTGGTGCAGGTAAGTTCAACAATCTTTATGCCCTAGGAATTCCTCTTGCAACATTTGCCGGGTTTTCAATTTTTATGGGAACGATGGGGAAATCGGCACAGGTTCCGCTGCAGGTATGGCTTCCAGACGCGATGTGGGGACCTACTCCGTGTTCTGCCTTAATTCATGCTGCCACAATGGTTGCCGCCGGTGTTTATCTTTCACTTAGAATGTATCCCTTAATGGAGCTGGGTCACCTGTTGCCATTTATCGCCATAATTGGTGCCATCACTGCTTTTGGTGCGGCCACTATCGCTTTAGTTCAGACTGATATAAAAGCTGTTCTTGCATACTCCACCATTTCTCAACTGGGTTATATGGTTATTGGAATTGGAGTGGGCTCTTACAACGCTTCTTTTATGCACTTAATTACACATGCCGTATTTAAGGCGTGCTTATTTTTGTCGGCAGGATCTGTTATACACTCAATCCATTGCCAGGAAATGCCACAAATGGGAGGACTTCGAAAGAAGCTTCCTTATACCTTCTTTGCGATGCTTCTGTGTTGCTTTGCGATTGCTGGTGTTCCGTTTTTTTCAGGTTTTGTTTCTAAAGATAGAATTTTAGGAGATGCCCTGGTTATGGCGCTGGCGCATCCAGTATACATACCAGTGGCTCTTTTGGGTTTTGCCGGCGCATTCTTAACAGCTTTTTATATGTTTAGAATGCTGTTTTTGACTTTCTTTGGTGAGCCCCGCGATCATCATATTTATGAACATGCTCACCACGAACACTTAGGTTGGAATTCGAACATTCCACTTCTCATTCTTTCGGTATTTACGCTTGGGTTATTTTACTCTGGTTCATTCACTGGCCAGGGGGAAGTTAATCTCTTTGGTACAAAAAATGAGTGGTTTTCAACCCTCATTCATCGACCGGACTCCAACAGCCTTCATCATTTTGCTGAATACAAATCTGAAGAATTTGGATTGGTTGACACTCGAGATAAAGTTGAATTGCCAAGGGCCCATTTCGATGAAAGTCATGGCATGAGTGAAAAAGAAGCTCACCATGTGCATCAGATTCACAAAGCAGGTGCTCTTGCTTCAATTTTTATAGCCTTTATGGGAATTTTCTTAGCTTATTCAATGTACGTTAAGCGATCAATATATCCAGGGTGGTGGACAAGCACTTTTTCAGGATGGACTCGTGCTCTTAAAAATAAATATTATTTTGATGATCTCTACGTCAAAAAAATCATACAAGGATTATTGTTGCCCTTCAATAATTTGCTGGCATGGTTTGACATGGGCATTTATGACAAATATGCCGTTGATGGATGGGAAGCGGTAAACCGTTTTGCCTTTAATGTTTCTCGTTGGTTTGACAACAATATTATAGATAGCGGGATGGTTGATGGTACTGGAGCGAGTGTTAATTTAATGAACGCTATTTTGCGCTGGATACAATCGGGAAAAATCCAATTGTACTTTGTGGTCTTGATAGTTGTACTTGCAAGCTATATTTGGACAATACATATTTAAAAAAACGTTTTTATAACTAAGAGTAACTTTTTAGAAGGAGTTAACCGGTGCACGGTTTAGATTTATTAAGCTGGATTTTGTGGATGCCTATTATTGGAGTGCTTGGTGTATTGTTTTTGCCAAAAGACAATGCCAAGGCAATTAAAACGTGGGCGCTCGTTAACACCATTATCACGTTCGCACTTACGCTGGTCTTGTACAGCAAGTTCGATCCAACGGTATCTGGAATGCAACATGCATTTAACGTGAGGATTCCCTGGATTCCTCAGTTTCACATCTACTACGCTCTGGGGGTTGACGGAATTTCATTACCGATGATCTTGTTGACGGGTTTGTTGTTCATGCTGTGTATTTTGAGCTCTTGGACTCAAATAAAGAAATCACTTAAAGCCTACTTCGCTTTATTGCTTTTACTTGAAAGCACAGTCTTTGGCGTATTCATGTCTTTGGATTTTTTCCTTTTTTATGTTTATTGGGAAGTTATGCTTCTTCCGATGTTTTTTCTTATTGGCGTATGGGGCGGTGAAAATCGTGAATATGCCGCAGTCAAATTCTTCCTATATACCTTTTTTGGATCTCTGTTAATGCTCGTTGGTATTGTTGCACTCTATTTTGCAACCAATCAATCGCCAGATTCATTTAACATACTCGCTCTACAGGGTGGAAAGTTCACGACTCAAACATTGAGTCTATTTGGAACAACAGTTTCATTTAGTAAATTATTTTTTATTTTTATGTTTATTGGTTTTGCCATTAAGGTTCCGGTTTTTCCGTTTCACACCTGGTTGCCGCACGCACACGTTCAAGCACCAACGGCTATTTCAGTAATACTGGCGGGCGTTTTGTTGAAAATGGGTACTTACGGATTTTTAAGAATTGCATTTCCAATTTTTCCAGATTCAGCAAAATATTTTGCATCGGCAATCGCTTGGCTTGGATTAATAAATGTCATTTATGGTGCGTTGTGTGCCATGGCCCAAACCGATGTTAAAAAACTCATTGCTTACTCATCAGTTTCGCATATGGGATTTGTTATGCTCGGACTATCGGCAATGACGATTCAAGGTGTGAACGGTGCGGTACTTCAAATGTTCAACCACGGAACTTCTACCGCAATGATGTTCTTTTTGATCGGTATTATTTATGAACGATCACACCATCGATGGATCGTAAGACCAGATGGCTCAAAAGGTTTTGGTGGTCTTTATACTCAATTGCCCATTTACTCAATTGTATTCATCATAGGAATGTTTGCATCAATGGGATTGCCGGGTATGTCCGGATTTATTTCAGAAGCACTTATCTTCCTTGGGATGTATGAAAAATTTACGACAATAACTGTGCTTGCATTGTTTGGCTTGTTAATTGGTGCAGCTTACCTTTTATGGATGTTCAAGAGAATGTTCTTTGGAGAAGTAAATCCAGAAGTAAAGGAATACACAGATATGACTAAGCTAGAAATCACTTATATGATTCCGCTTTGTGTAGCCGTCATAGTGTTTGGAATATACCCATCTCCAATTTTAAACATTATGAAAGCTTCTGTTGGACAACTGGTTTCACTACTGGCAACTTTCTAGGAAATTGAAATGTATTTAAATTATTTAGCAAACATCGCTCGCTACATTCCAGAACTCATACTCGTGGCACTAATGGCAGGGCTTCTCATCCTAGAGACAACTTACCGTGAAGATGAAAAAAATAAAAAATATATATTCATCGGTGGCTTAATTGGATTAGTGGTAGCGCTGGCTTCACTTGTTGCCAATTTTTCAGGAAAATCAGAAACAATTTTTAGCCAATCCATGATCATTGATCCTTTTAGCACTCTTATGAAAATCATTATGGTGCTAGGAACAATTGGAGTCTTTTACCTAAGTAGAATTTCAAAAGATATCTACGAGTCATTGAAAACAGAATTCATTGTAATGGCAGTTGGAATACTAATTGGTGGAATGATTCTAGCGTCGGCCAATAACATGCTGATGATTTATATTGGCGTGGAAACGCTTTCAATACTTTCGTATGTTATGGCGTCATTTAAGAAAAATGATGAACGCTCATCTGAAGCCGGACTTAAATATGCTCTTTACGGAGGACTCTCTGCCGGGATTATGCTTTTTGGCATGAGCCATATTTTTGGAGTGCTTGGCACGATTCAATTTTCCGGTATGGCCGTTAATCTCCTAAAACTAAATCAGGCTCAAATGCTAATTCTCATGCCTTCATTTATTTTATTTTTTGTCGGCATTGGATATAAAATTGCCGCAGTTCCCTTTCACATGTGGAGTCCGGATGTCTACGAGGGGTCACCGACACCTGTTACTGCGTTTTTTGCAATAGTACCGAAGATTGCAGGTATTTCGGCTTTAGCGAGAATTGGTTTCATCTTTTTTACGGCGGCAACTCCAATGAGAGCTTCTTGGATCCTACTGCTAATGGCCGTTGCCTCACTAACCATGACCGTTGGTAACGTCACGGCAATTGGACAGAAATCAGTAAAAAGAATGCTGGCGTACTCTTCTATATCTCACGCCGGTATCATGCTTTGTGGCCTGGTAGTAATAAATGATATCGGTGTCCGCGCAATAACTTTCTATGGAATTACCTATTTATTTATGACCCTGGTTGCTTTTTATATTGTTAGCATCGTTCAAGATAAATACGGCAATGATCATTTTGATCGCTTTACAGGACTTGCTTATCGGTACCCTTTCATGGCAGTTGTGATGACAATTGTAATGTTCTCATTAACCGGTCTTCCTCCATTGGCGGGATTTGTAGCAAAATTTAACATCATCAACGCGTTGTTAAACTCTCACTTTTATACTCTGGCAATCATACTTGCACTAAACTCTGTTGTATCAGCCTATTACTATTTAAAAATTGTAAGATTAATGACTTTAAAGCAACAAGAGTCCAACGAAGTTATCGAGGGCTTTGGTTTTTTAAATCAATTCATTATCATTGTAATGACTGCTCCTATTTTGGTTCTTGGTGTTTTTTGGGAAAACATTATGATGCTCGCTAACGGAGCCAAAATATTTTTCCAATAAAATCTGGAGATTAATGAAATGGAATTTGCTTCTTTTATAGTTTTTTTTGTTATTGCTTGCACCTTAGGTGGAGTTCTTCTTGGAATTTCTTCATTGTTAGGTCAAAAAAGAAAAATTGTTAGAAAAAATGATGTCTATGAGTCTGGAGTAAACGCAGTTGGAAGTGCAACTCGCCAATACGATGTTAAATTTTACTTAACAGCAATTCTCTTTTTATTGTTTGATGTTGAGATTGTATTTTTACTTCCATGGGCGATGACTTTTAATCAAGCTTCAAATCAGGCTTTTTTATTGAAGGGATTTATCTTCTTTATGGTCATTTTGTTAGTTGGCTATATTTTTGTCATCAATTCAAAAGCTTTAAAGTGGGACGAATAAAATGTTAGAATCTGCAATAGAAATTCTGCTAAAAACGATCGTTATTCTCGCTCTTCCATTGGGGGCACTGCCATTAATCATACATGTAGAAAGAAGAGGTGCTGCTTTTATGCAAAAGCGACTTGGTCCCAATCGGGTTGGACCATTTGGTTTATTGCAGCCCTTGGCCGATGTTGCCAAGTTTATGTTTAAAGAAGAAGTTCATCCAACTCATGTAAAGCCATTTTTTTATGTGGCTGCGCCTTTAGTTGCTCTGGTTGTCGCCATTCTTCCCTTGGCCTGTATCCCGATTGCTGCACCCTTTGAGCTTTTTGGAAGGACAATCTTTCCGGAGGTTTTTAGAACGGACATGGGAATTTTCTATGCTTTTGCTGTTTCAGCGCTTGGATCATACGGAATTTTGCTAGCGGGCTGGGCCTCTAATAATAAATATTCGATGCTAGGAGCTTTACGTGCTTGTGCTCAAATGGTCTCCTATGAATTATCGCTTTCGACTTCTGTTGTTGCGATGATATTTCTTTATGGAACAAACGACATTCATCAAATGATCGGAGCTCAGACTGGTTATTGGTTTGGATTTCTTCCCAAATGGGGTGTTTTTATTCAGCCGGTAGCTGCAATGCTTTTTTTGGTGGGTATATTTGCAGAATCAAACCGCTTGCCCTTTGACCTTGCCGAGGGGGAGTCTGAAATTGTAGCTGGTTACCACCTAGAATATTCTTCAATGAAATTTGCTCTTTTTTTCATGGCGGAATATATCCACATGATTGCTCTTTCTGCGCTTTTCATTATTTTATTTTTTGGTGGCTATGCTCTTTTGCCAGGAATGAGCTTCTTGGCCGAAAAATCTCCTATTTTATTGGTTGCTCTGCAAGCTCTTTCACTTATTACAAAAATAGCATTAATGATTTGGTTCTTTGTTTGGGTTCGATGGACGTTGCCTCGCTTTCGTTACGATCAATTGATGACCTTAGGTTGGGAGAGATTACTTCCGCTCGGTATTGCAAATTTGATTATCACCGTTTTATTTGTTTATTATAGGAATTAAAATATATGGGCGTAGATATCCTTCTGACAATTCTAACCGTTGTCTTTGCCTTGATGGTTGTTTTTTCTAAAAAAACTGTCGTGTCAGCTTTTGCTTTACTAATGACATTGTTGTGTTTGGCGATGATTTACTTTCAACTTGGAACAGTTTTTCTTTCGGCCGTTCAAGTTTTAGTTAACGCTGGAGCCATTGCGATTTTATTTGTCTTTGTCATGATGCTTATAGATTTGGAGCAATTTCCAAACAATCGAGAAAGAAATAAAATAAAGTTAGTTATATCAATCTTTACAATTTTAATTATTATGGGAGTCCTCGCTCTTATTATAAATAATAATATCGATACACTTACCGTCATAAATCTTTCCGATAATTCAATGAAGGCACTCTTTGAGAAACTTTATAATACTTATTATTTACCTTTTGAAATGGCGACCGTTCTTTTACTGGCGGCGATTGTTGCCTGTGTCGTAATAACGAATCATAGAAAAGATGACGACAGCGACAATGAAGGCGCTGATAAGGGAGTGCACCCATGAGCATATATTATTACTTGTCGGCATTTCTGTTTTGCCTAGGCCTTATCGGAACAATTTTAAAAAAAGATTTAATATCAATGCTTCTTTGTATTGAATTAATGTTGGGTGGAGTTGCTCTGCTGTTTATTTTGTTTTCAAAATCAACTGGCTTTATTGATTCTCAATTAATGGTCATTTTTATGATGATCATCTCTGCTTGCGAAGTGGCTATTGGCCTTAGCTTAATAATCGCACTTTATCGAAACAAGCAAACTATATATACAGATGAAATAAAAATTATAACGGAATAAGTATTATTATGTACGAGAATTATCTTGCCCTGATCCCACTATTTCCCCTGTTGGCTTTTCTGCTAAATTCAGTTTTGATAAAAAACAAATTGAGCAATGTCCATTCCGGCCTAATAACTTTTTTAGGTTTATTCACATCATTCATCTTGGTTATCCTGCTTTCAATTCATGTTCATGAGGTTGGGCCCGTAGATGTAAAACTATGGGATTGGATGAGCTACAATAAAATAAATTTTGATATCCACTTTATCATGGATCAATTGTCAGTTGTTCTTTGTCTAATGGTGACAGGAATTGGAAGTGCCATTGCTTTTTTCTCTATCGGGTATATGGATCACGAAGAAAAAGTAGGAAAGTTTTTTGCTTTTTTTGCTCTCTTTGCTTTTTCAATGTTGCTTTTGGTTTTAGGTGAAAATTTTCTCGTGCTCTTTATGGGGTGGGAAGGTGTAGGTCTAAGTTCATACTTGCTGATTGGCTTTTGGTATGAACATAAAAAAAACGGAGACGCGGCCAAGAAGGCGTTTATTGCCAATAGAGTTGGTGATTTCGGGGTCGTTCTTGGGATGATTGGTTACGCACTAGTGTTTAACACTGTTTCTTTTAGAGCACTTCAACATCCTGATCTTGCAATTTTAGCTACCAACAAAGAGATTCTTATTGCTTCAAGCTTATTGTTGGTCCTTGGGGTTACTGGTAAATCTGCTCAAATTCCACTTTTTATATGGTTGCCAGACGCGATGATGGGGCCGACGCCAGTTTCTGCGCTCATGCATGCTGCCACGATGGTAACGGCTGGGATTTTTTTACTTTGTCGCATCTCTAATATTATTGTTCACTTCTCAGTTGTTCTAGATGTGATAGCTTGGGTTGGCGCCCTTACGTCATTGCTAGCTGCCTTAATCGCGATTACTCAAACGGATATCAAAAAAATTCTAGCTTATTCAACAGTATCCCAATTGGGCTATATGGTTATGGCGTGTGGTCTAGGTGCATTTTCAACCGGACTTTTTCATGTTTTTACTCATGCATTTTTTAAAGCGCTGCTTTTTCTTTGTGCCGCATCTGTTATTTATGGAAGTCACCACGAACAAGATATTTTTAGAATGGGTGGATTAAAAAAGAAAATGCCCATTACCTTTTGGACTTTTCTGGTTGGTTTCCTGGCGATATCAGGAATTCCGGGATTTTCTGGGTTTTTCTCAAAAGATGAAATTTTATCTATGGCCTTTACCAATCCAGGAAATGGGTATTTTCTCTATTCGATAGCGCTGTTAAGTGCACTTATTACTGCTTTTTATATGACTAGAATGCTGGTGCTGGTGTTTATTGTTCCGCCTTCGGTTGAAAGCCATCACGAGCCTCACGAATCGCCTTCTGTAATGACAATTCCACTTCTCATTTTGGCCATTTGCAGTTTTGCCGCTGGTTATATCGGCATTCCTCATCTGTTTGGCGGTCATCATTATTCAAGATTATTTCAGGTGTTTGTAGATAAATTTACTGCGGCACCAATTGGTCATAATGCGATCTCAGAGGAAACCGAAATTGCAATGATGGCCGTGACCACATTACTCATTCTAGCTTCCATGGGTCTAGCTTATTATATATATGTAAAAAATGATCAAAACAAAATGCGAGATAAACTAAAGATGAAGTTCTTGAGACTTTGGACGATTAGTTCCACCAAGTTTAAAGTTGATGAACTCTACGAAATGGTCATCATAAATCCTCTTTATCAAATCGGACACTTCATGGTTGATGTCGTTGAAACTCATGTGGTCAATGGCGTGGTTAAAGCTTTTTCAAAACTAGTTAATAATAGTGGCGAATTTTTAGAAGAAACGAAGCCCGAAAAATTAGAGATGGGAATCCTTTATATAATAATTGGATTAACAATTATATTAACAGCTGTTTTTAACGCATTTATTTTTAGATCATAAAAGAGATTATCACATGGATTATTTATTTCTCATTAAGTTTTTAATTCCCTTGCTATGGGCATTGGGATTTGCTCTCACCCCAAAGAACAACGAAAAAGCCATTAAAACCTTCGCACTTGTCGGTGCTATCGTTGTTTTGGGTTACTCGATAAAAATGTTTATTGATCTTCCAAACCCTGGCGTTCTAACCGAATTATTCAAATTTCAAATGCCACTTTTTTTCAACATTTCGTATACCTTTGCGATGGATGGGCTCAGTGGTGTTTTGTTGCTACTGAATGCCTTTTTGCTTTTACTGGTGATCGTTGCAACCTGGGATATTAAAACAGATAAGTTAAGACTTTATTATTTTCTCATCTTTACTCTTGTATGGGCGGTAAACGGATCGCTGCTTTCAACTTCTTTATATGGCTTTTATCTATTTTGGGAAGTCATGCTGATACCGCTGTTTATTTTAGTCGGTGTGTTTGGCGGTGAAAATCGCCGCTACGCTAGTTTTAAGTTTTTTATGATGACTGCAGCGGGCTCGATTCTCATGTTGGCATCGATGTGTTATATGAGCGCCTTAGCCTTTAAGCTCAATGGTTCATACGATTTGAACTATGCTGTAATTAAATCTCTCAGCTTGCGATTTAATGGATTTTGGTCACCACAGTCCTTGGTCTTTTGGGCCTTTTCAATTGCTTTTTTTCTCAAGGTGCCAGTATTTCCATTTCATTCTTGGTTACCAGATGCTCACGTTGAAGCACCAACTGCAGGCTCAATACTACTTGCCGGGATTTTGTTGAAACTGGGTATTTATGGATTTTTAAGATTTGTCATTCCGTTTTATCCTCAAGCTGTTTCAGAATATAGAGACATTGTTTTATTTCTAGGTGCCATCGGTGTAATTTACGGAGCGCTAACAGCTTGGGTGCAAAAAGATATTAAAAAACTCGTCGCCTTTTCATCTATTTCACATATGGGATATATTGTAATGGGAGTCTTTTCGCAAAATGAATTTGCGGTCAAAGGTGCTATTTTTCAAATGGTAGCTCACGGTATTTCAACTCCTGGTCTTTTTATCGCCGTTCACTATCTTTATACTCGTAGGCACACTAAAAAGTTAGATCAGTTCGGAGGTATAGCTAGGGTGATGCCATTGTTTGCGGTGTTGTTTTTCTTGATCACGGCAGGCTCTATGGCGGTACCGATGACCTGTGGATTTGTGGGAGAATTTATGATCGTCACAGGAGTCTACCAGTTAAATAAAATGGTAGCAGTTCTTGCTGCGACAGGTATTATACTATCTCCTATTTATCTTTTAAAAATGTATCACCTGACAGCTCTTGGGGATATTACTATCGAAGAAAACAAAGTTTTAAAAGATATCTCATTGCTCGAAGCAACTCCACTTGTCGTATTGTCCGTTCTCACAATTTTATTGGGGCTCTATCCAAAGCTCGTGATGGCACTCTATGACGGAACGATCAGTTTTTTTGTAAATAAAGGTATATAAAATGGAAAATCTATCATTTATCCAAAACGTCATCATCTTTATTGCGCTTAATGCAGTTGGATTGCTGGCAATAAATATTAAGAATTACGGAAAATATATTTCGTACGCCTTAAGCCTCATTTCATCGCTGGTTTTTTTCATCATGCTTTATGCAAAAGATTCTTTTGCCATCGGTGAGCAATTTAGCTTAGATGGAAACAAAATTCTTTTGTTGAAGTTAGTGTCTCTGCTGAATGTTATGATGATTTTAATCAATGGATACCGATCGTTTAAAAATGTTAAAAGTACGATCTTGATAAGCTACATGTTTCTTGGAGGCGTTTTTCTCCTTGGTGCCAATGAACTAATCACTTTCTATGTTGCCCTAGAGACAGTTGCGCTAGTGGGATATGCCCTGGTTGCAACTTCAGACTTGGAATATTCTAAAGAAGCAGCAGTAAAATATCTTATTCAGGGATCTGTGGTTTCGGTAATTTTTTTGTTGGGAGTTGCATTTTATCTGGGTGCTACCGGATCACTTTCATTGACTGCTGTAACTGTAAACAATCAAGAACTCTACGTCATAGCGATAAGCATATTTATTCTAACGGCTTGCTTTAAGCTTGGAGCTTTTCCATTTCATGCTTGGGTCGCCGATGTTTATTCAAACGTATCACTTGGAAATCTCGCGACAAACTTTTTTATTTCAAAAATCATCATTGGCTTTAAGTTTATTACTTTGATTCAGATTTTACTGCTGGAATGTGACCCACACTTTCAAGACATCTTGATTAGAGTTATTCAGGTCATCGCAGTCATGTCTGCGTTCTATGGAAACATTATGGCTTTTATCCAAGGTCAGTTTAAACGCATTATCGCTTACTCCTCAGTGGCCCACGCTGGATACATGCTGATGACAATTTGCCTCAACCCGGAAGACGCTTACGAAAAACAATTGATAAGTTATCTAGTGCTTTATTCTTTAACGGCAACTGGGATTATTTTAATACTCAATCAGTTTGCTCAGCTAAACGAAAATAAAGATGGCCGAAATATATTAACTTCAGGCTTTTATCGAAACAAAATCCTGGGAATAATGTTATCTGTTTTCGTCCTTAGCTTGGCCGGAATTCCAATGACGGCGGGCTTTGCTATGAAGTACATGCTTTTTACCAACTATTTTAAAGAGGGATTCAATATTGAAGCAACCTCAATTTTTATAAGTACAATTGTCGGACTTGCTTACTATATTCGTTTCGTGAGCGACCTCTTTACTGAAGATGAGGAGAAGATGAAGCTTCCGGTTTTAAAAACTCGTTTTAGTGAATCTCTAGTTCATGTTATCATTTTAGTGTCTATCTTCACTTTTGGAATTGCTCCCTCGCTTATATTGGGATTGAAGTAGGTTGTAGACAGGAATGAATGGGCCCAAAGTACAGAATTCGACTTCAGAACGACCGACTCATCGGCCCCTTCTCATCGGAAGAAGTCGCTGAACTTTTTGAAAAAAAACACATAAATGGTCAAGAGCTTTGCCAACAATTTCCAATTGGAGATTGGAAAAAAATATCACAATTTCCCAGCCTTGCGCCTCTTTTAACTGTTACAAAAAATCCTGATCCCGAAATATTAAGCCCGACAACTCCTTTGGTTAACCCTTCGTCTACTTCAAGTGAACTTGATATAAAAGGGCTGGCCAAAGCTCCGACGGAAAAAACCCAGTCCGGGATTAAAACCTTCAAAGAGTTCAAGTTTGGAAATGATATTAGCATTGATGTGAACTACGATGATCTTGAAAAAAAATATCAAGAAATGGTTAAAGATGAAGACGTTGAAAGCGAACTTGAAAAAACGAGATTGATTCGAAATGCATCGACCTCAGAAGTATCAGATCAAGATAAAACCATTATAGTGCCTTCAAAAGCGGAGCGCCCAACAAAGGACGCAAAGATACCTGAAGTCATCGATAATAAAAATCTAACCCACTCTTCTCATAACCAAAAGCAGTTGAGCACCCACGAGATTATGAATGAAAAAACAGAATTTATTAATTTGAATTCTGTGCTTCCAAGTATAAATGCTGAATTGAAGGCTTCTGAGGTTGAGCTAGAACAAAAAGCCAGAATAGAGGTTAACCAAGATCGACAGCGCCAAAAAGAATTGGAAGCCAAAAAAGAACTGGCGCGAGCCGAAGAAGAAGAATTCGAACTCGAAGAGGATGAAGATACTGGATTCTTAAAGCAGAAAATAAAGCCAGAGAAAAAGAAAAAAAAGAAAGGTATGTCGATGATTGTCGCCATTTCTTTTTTAGCCGTTTTTTATGTGCTGTTAACTCCTGATGAAAAGCCTAAAGCCTCGGGACCTCAATACTTGGAAGTAAAGTTCCCCATAACTCAAGATGAAGTCGACTCTGCTGGAGCGGCGTCTAGCCTTTCTGCAGGCAGAGTGCAGTACGCAAAAAACACATACGCCAACCGCTCAATGGCAACCAAGTATTATCTGAACTCACTTCAAAAAAAGTTTTCAGGTAATGAAGCAATGGGAGAATTGATTCTTACTTATGCAGAATTGTACGATGAGACTAAGGATCCAAAAGCTTCAGCCAATATTTTGTACAAGCTTATCCAGCTCTCCGAAAATAAAATGTTAAGTGATTTGAGTACCGTTACTGGTACCGCTTTTTTTTATGGGAAAATTGGCAAGTATCAAACGGGTATAAACCTCATTAAAAATTATATGAGAGCAAAGGGCGCCATTTCGAGTAAGCTTCTTGCTTATTACCTAGACCTACTTATTAGTGCAGGTGAATTGGTCGAGGCTAAAAAGACATTTATTAAATTGAGTGAAACACCCAAAAAACCCTTTGAGGCCTATTATTATCTAGCAAGATTTTATGAAGTCGATGATCAATTAGCCGAAGCGAGAACGACAATTGAGGAGGGGCTAAAGTTTTATCCTGATAGCGTCATGCTGCTTTTGAAATATGCTGATTATCTTTTTAAAGAACAAAATAATTCCAAGTTTGAAGAAGTTTTAAAAAAATGTGATAAATTAAAGGTTGAAGGCTCTCCTTCGTATGCGGCTAAATTGTTTTACCACTTAGGCCTTCTAAGTGCTTTAAAAAATAAAAATAAAGAAGCGACTGCTTATTTTAAGCGTTCTTTGAACATAAAGGAATCAGACGATCTAAGATCAATGCTTTCTTCGCTGGAAATAAGTGGCGATAAGTTTTCTAAAGCGCTAATTCTTGAAAGTAAGGTTATTGATTTAATCAAAAGGGCCAATGCTGAATTAAAAAATAAAAACCTAGAAGCCGCATTTACGTTTTCTATAGAGGCTATCGACGCTGATCCCAATTATGTACCAGCGATATTGCTCCATACAAAGCTTCAGCTTAGGCGCGGCTTGTTTAGCTCCGCAATTGATAATCTTCAAAAGGCGATAAATAATAATCCTACCAATTATACACTTAAGAGAACTCTTATTGAGACATATTTAAAATCTTTTAAGCTGGATGAAGCTCAAAAAGCATTAATTGAATTATCGCAAACAAAATACTCTGTTCGTCCAGAGTTTGCCTCATTGATGGCAGATAATTATTTCGCTAAACAAAATATTAATCTCGCTCTTAAGTGGTATAACGAAGCTTTGGTTCGAGATCCGCTAAGTGATTATGATATGTTTCAAGTCGCGAAAATTTTCTTTCGTTTGAAGAAATTTAATGATGCCCGAAATAGGTTATCAAAAGCTCTTTTGCTTGATCCAAAAAATTCAGATTATCTTGCGATGAATGCTGAAATTCTTTTTGAGCAAGACAATACCGATACGGCCCTTGGATATTTGCGAGATGCAATTGCAGAGGTTGGAGAAGACGCAAAATTGGTTTCGACTATAGCAATGCTTTATTACAAAAGTGGCCAGTTAAAAGAATTTCAAAGTTATTATAAAAAAATTCAAAATCTTTCTAAAAAAGAAGAGTCATTTTATGAATTTCTTATAAAGGCAGCGAAGCTGGAGGAAAAAAAAGAAGACTATGTCACTTATAGCCGAGAGCTTTTAAAATTAAATCCAGGAAATCTAAAAGTTCGACTGGATCTTGGTGAGTTTTTTTATGAGAATAAGCGCTACAGTGACGCTATCTCTGAATTTGAAGAAATTAAAGACAAACTCACTTCATACCCCAAAGTCCACTTCATGTTGGCCAAAGTTTATTTAACTACTGGGGACATAAAAAAAGCTAAAGAAATGGCAAAAAAAGAACTTCAGCTCAATCCCGGATTAGACTCGGCCTATTACATTTCGGGAGAAGTTTTTCGCTCAGAAAAAGATTTTAGAGAAGCTGTTTTGATGTATGAAAAAGCGATTAGTTTAAACCCAAAATCGGCAGAGGCTTTAATGTCCATGGCATGGATTCGCTTGGCCCAAAACTACGCTAGCGAAGCTATAGAGCTCTACAACCGAGCGCTAAAGGAGGAGCCTTCAAATCCCGAGATTCATAAGCAAATGGGCTATGCCTATAAAGCTGCGGGGCAGAGGGCCATGGCCAAGGAAAAATTTGAAGATTATCTCAAATTGAGTCCAGGGGCAGCAGACAAAGATCAAACAGAAGCGCTAATAAGAAGCTTGCAGTAAAAAAATCCCCCTTGTCTTTTTTGGATAAAAAACTTAAGATGGCTTTCTAGAATTCGGAGGATTGGCAGAGTGGTCGATTGCGGCGGTTTTGAAAACCGTTGAACCGAAAGGTTCCGCAGGTTCGAATCCTGTGTCCTCCGCCACTTCACAATCGTCGCTTCCTCTCAAATTTTAGATTTAAATTTACTTGTTTTTGCTGGAGACGTGGGAGAGTGGTCTAATCCAGCGCCTTGCTAAGGCGTCGTACCCCGCAAGGGGTACCGTGAGTTCGAATCTCACCGTCTCCGCCATTTTCGTTGTTCTTTAAAATCTTTGCGCAGACGTAGCTCAGTTGGATAGAGTACTTGACTACGAATCAAGTGGTCGCAGGTTCGACTCCTGCCGTTTGCGCCATTTTAACAAGGAACATTTCCATTAAATTAACATATCTAGTTCAATTCATTCTATTTCTTACCATTTGCTTGATGGCGCCTTTCTCAATTGCCGCAACATTTTCGAAAGCAACGATGGATCTTGATATCTCTGCCTTTAGCTTAAAAGAAACGGCTCTTTTATCTAGAGGTACTTCCACAAATATAGACGGACATTTTGGGTTAGAGATTGATTCAGATTTAAAATTAATTCTTTGGCCTGTGGCAAGTTTTAGTAGCGGCCAGCAAGCTTCTCGTGATGCACTTAATCCCCTGACCAATATTATTTACTTAAAAGAAGCTTCGGTAGAAAAAGCTACATTTTATGAAACGAAAATAAAGGTGGGGGCCCTCTATCAAAAAGAATTTCTCCCAGGCATTGCAGGACAGGCAAAGGCTTTTCCGGCAATGGGTATCATTTTTCCTTGGAAGATACTGACAAGGCATCAATTTGAAGTTCGTGCACAGGCCGCGGTGCCCACCAGTTCAGGACTTGCGACATCTGCCAATGAGCTCGAATCAAGTTCTAATCTCTTCTCGGCAACATTTTTGTCAAAATCAGAATGGTCTCAATTTTTTGCAACGACAATTTCTTATTCGCACTTCTCTTTTAATCAATTGTCTTCTGCTGCGGCCACTGATTCAATTCGCCGTGGAAATACCTGCAGCGCAATCAGTAATTCGATTTTTAATTTTGTGTATCGTTATGCAGGAGATGAGATTCAAATATTTACAGATACCAATCCAACAGAAAATTTTAGTTTTAAAATAAAATCCAGTTATATAAAAAATGTACTTGCGCCTGAAGAACTTAATGCGGGATATTTTTTTTCTCTAGAGCCTAGCTTTAAGTTTTCAGCAAATAAAGCCATTCGTCCACTCTTGTCATATTATCATGTTCAATCAGATGCGATGGTTGCCGTTTTTTCAGACACAAACTATGGACGAAATAACCGGCAAGGGTATCGGTTGGGACTGGCGGTTGATGATGAAAAATACCAATGGCAATTTAACTATGCTCGTTCTACCTTGCTAGCACTAAATCCGTTTCAAAGTGACGATGAGTCTTATGTCTTAAGTCTCAACCTTTCTCAAATACATTTTTAAAGTGACTAAAATTTTGACGGCCAATAACTAAGCGTCTTAAAAATATTCAAATCCTCATGAGTTAAAGTGAAAAATTAAGACCTTAAGCCCAAGGCACGTAAATTGCTAGGATTATAGTTAAAACCCTAACCCTGGATTTTGAAATGGCCATTTCAACAAACACAATCGTTAAAAAAATCTGCTTTTTAGGTTTAATGTTAATGATTGCGGCCTGCTCAAGCAAAGTTGAAAAGACCAACGCTCAAGGTGTTGCGACTTTTTTTGTTGATAACATAGATGGTAATAGTGAAATATCTAAGATTGATTCATCTTTTTCGCTTCCGAAGGAGAGATTATATAGCTTTCACGCTTGTCTAAAAGATGTCGTTCAATCAAAGGCTATCATTGGACACAGCTTTACAATATCGGGAGGAGAATCACTGACAAGAGTCCAGGCAGACGAACAAGGTTGTCTAAATTGGAGCGAGCATCTGACTTATAATTTTTTAGCAGAAGCCAACTATGTTCAAACGACTCGACTCATAACGGCCAATGGTGTTCATCAAGGTCAGGTAAAAATTAATTTAGCACTTAATCCTTGGTCTCATGGCGAAGATACCTCAAAAGTCATTGACCCTAGTAAAAAAGCTCTTGCCTCACTTCTTACACAGTCAAATACAACATCTGCCTTGATGGCACAGGGACTTCATACACCACTTTGGGCGATCAACCCAAGGGTGACCATTGTAGAAAAAGAATTTACGACATCTGGTGCAAAAATGAATTTGAAGTATCAGACCAAGCTTTCCTTAGCTCTCAAAAACTCTGCCCACCAAAATATCCAATATCCATTATCAAGTGGAACTTTCGATATTGAAATGTTTTTATATAACTCTGTCATTGAAAATGGAGTCTCTTCAGTTGTTGCCTTGGCAAGTTCAAGTCTTAGTAGGGTGACCTTTACACAAGACACTCTCATTGCTGAATTTCCATTCGATCTAAACTCTCTGCCAAGCAAGGGGCAAATCTTTTTAGGTATAAAAATAAGTGCTCCAGGCAACGAGCTTGGGATAGATCCCTTTGAAGGGATTTATATGATTTCTGACAAAGCGACCATGAAGTTAGATACATCCCCATCACTTGCAACAGGACTTTCGTTTCAAGGAGTCAAGTCTCTCGTGAATAAGCAAGTTACTCCGGTCAAAGAAGGACCAAGACCGGGAGTTGAAATCGACAAATTAGACATTCGCTTTTTTAAAATTGGTTCAGAAAACACAACCGATCGACAAGTCTTTTTTACAGTCAAAGCCTGCATGAGAAGTAATCTTGATTCTCTACCAATTAAAGAAGAAACTTTTGTTATACGGGGAGTCTCGTCACAAGCACCAATTACATTAAAATCTAATCTTGAAGGATGTGTGAGCTGGGACGATTCTCTTTGGCATAAGTTTTTTGGAAAAGAAGGATTTGTCAAAAAAACTGTTTCTATTATCAACGAGAATTATAATCTTAATAAGCAATTTGAAATTGCTTTAAACCCTTGGGATAACTCTGGAAACTTTGGAAGAGATTTGCGTTTTGTAGATGACCGTGGTTCTTTAGTGGCAAACCCCTCTCTTGAAAGTGCCAAGATATCTATTGATAGTTACTCTTTTTCTGTGAATAAATATAATTATGAGATAAATAAAAATTTAGACCTAGGCTTAATCAAACAAGGAACACTTTCGCTTAATGCCAAGGTTGTTAACCATTCATCTACTTCTTATGGAAGGATGGGGATTGAAAATCTAAGAGATGGAAAATATTTTTTAAAATGGGCGGTCGTTAGCGTCGACAAAAACAATCACATCGATGGTGTAATGAGCTCGGGACAAAAAGTTGTCAATGTTTTCGGTGGTGATGTTAAAGCCGACATCGCGATGAAGATTTCTGCTTTTGAAAAGTTAAACATACGATCAAAACTCATTATTGCTCTTTATACAGCAAGAGAAAATAAAAATGGAATTGAAATAGATCGCAACAGTGGTCTGGAAGCTACGCCATTTGTATCTTCAATTATATTAAACGATGATCAGTCTGGCCAAAAGATGCTGAGGTTAGAAGACAATCTTGGTCTTGGTAATGGAGATGTTTTTGATCGGATCGCTTCGATAGCCTCTGGATCTACTTCAGCGCAAGTCGCAACAGAAAAAGTTCTTGCCTCTCAAAACTTAAGAAAACTTAATGTCTCTAATGAAAATGAAACTCTGTTTTTGCGAGACGGTCTGGCAAACCCCAATAAATATTTTATTCTTAAAGAGAACCCTGCTTACTTTCATCAAGCAGAACAAAAAAGTGCGATAAGTTCGGAAGAACTTATGAATTTTGCCAAGAGCGGAAAAATGTCACCAGCGTTGGCAAAAAGTTTTTGTGCATTTTGGTTTAATGATTATTTTAGAAGATTAAAATCTGATTTAAAAACCGGGCCGACTATTCCAAATGTTGTTGCCTCAATGGCCTATGCTTGCATGAGTACAGTTCAAAAAGAACCAAGCAAGTTTTTTTCTATAGAAAAGAAACTAATGGTTAAAAAAGTTGGCAAAGTTAAATATCTCTCTGGTACTTCCCAAAATCTGAGTGTTGGTAATTCATTTAACGTCTCAAATGCTGAAAGTACGACTAAATCTCAAACTTGGTCTTGGTCAAGTTCAGTGGGACTCTCATTTGATTTCTTTGACTTTTTTAGAGTGGGTACCAACGGAAGTTATGCGGTGTCGAGTGCTAAGTCAAAATCGAATTCTTCCACCAATTCGGCCCAGATTAATTCATCTAGCTACTTAAATCTTCAGGCAAGCACTTTTGAAATAGAGCTTTCTTCATATGAAGAATGTGTCGCCATCCGACTTAACCCAGAACTTTTCTCCGGTGCCAATGCTCGCTTTGGAGCGATTTGGAACTCTTCGATGAAGCCTCAAGATATTGCCAGAGTGGCAACCAGTGGTTTTTTTATTTGTAGCGGGGTATCCAACAATACTCCAATTGTTAAAAAAGAAAATTATTACCTAATCACAAAAGACCCAAGTTCAAGTCACGGAGAGCAAGACGCTTACAGTTCAGAAAACCAACAGTTGAATTTAGCTTTTCGAGGTGAAAAAGATTTACAAACTTTTATGATGATTATTGAGGCAAAGATAAGAGCAGAATCTTCAAATAACGGTGATGCTAATTTTGTTAGCAAGAAAACACTGCTTCCCAATCAAATCAGTTTGCCAACTTGGCCGGGATCTTTTTCTGAATAAAGAAAATAAAAAGGCCATCTTTCGATGGCCCTTATGCTTAAATAAATTTAAAAAATTTAATTAGTAACGGTTTCTTCCACCGCCGCCGCCGCCGAATCCACCACGAGATCCGCCACCGCGGTTATCGTTAGCAACCATTGGCTTTGCTTCTGAAACAGTCATAGAGCGACCGTCAAAATCAGTGCCATGGAATTTGCTGATTGCTTCTTCAGCTTCTTCGTCTGTAGACATTTCGATAAATCCGAAACCTTTGCTTCTTCCTGTATCACGATCAGTGATAACTTTAGAAGAGTCAACAGTTCCAACTTCTTCGAATTTTGCTTTTAAAACAGAATCATTTGCAGAGTACGGAAGATTTCCGACATAAAGTTTTCTACCCATAAATACCTCCTTAAGGCTGGGGCCGCTAAAGAGGAGGGCTAAACAAAAGAACAGACCACTAATCTTAAAACGACGAACATTTCAATTGCACCGTAGCACTATATTGGGAAAATTCCTAATTTTAATTTTTGTTTTTATAATTATTGCTTCTTTTTTGTCTTTGTAGGTGGTTAGGTGCTTTGTTTCGATTCTCAATCAAAGCTTTTGCCTTTCCTTTTGTGAGAATTTTACTATCTTGTACCACTTGGGAATGAAAGGGTTGGTTTTCATTGAGCGGAATGCTTTTTCCGATAAGCTTTTCGATATCTTTGAGAAAGGCTTTTTCTTCGCTATCACAAAATGAAATGGCAAATCCACTGGCCCCGGCCCTTGCTGTTCTGCCGATGCGATGTACATAATCTTCACTTACATTGGGTAAGTCAAAGTTGATAACATGACTAATCTCATCAACGTCAATTCCCCTTGCTGCAATATCGGTGGCGATTAACACACGGGTAATGCCTTTTTTAAAATGCTCAAGGGCTTTTTGTCTAGCCGTTTGAGATTTATTTCCATGAATAGCCTCTGCCACAATGTCATTTTTTCCTAAATAATCGACAATCTTATTTGCACCATGCTTAGTTCTAGTGAAAACAATAACTCGAGAGAGTCGCTTGTCTTCCAAAACATGCCGAAGCAGCTGACGCTTGTTTTCACGATCGACAAACATTACAGATTGAGAAATTAGTTCAGCCGTGCTTGAAGCTGGAGTTACTTCTACCTTTATAGGATTAACCAGAATGGAGTTGGCAAGTCTTTCAATTTCAGGTGGCATGGTTGCAGAGAAGAATAAATTATGACGGCTTTTGGGAAGTAATTTTAAAATTTTATTGATATCGGGAGCAAAGCCCATGTCCAGCATCCGATCAGCTTCATCTAATACAAAAATCTCAAGAGACTCAAGCCTCACAAATCCTTGTCCAATTAAATCTAACAAACGACCTGGTGTCGCCACCAAAACATCGACCCCATCTGCAAGCGCTTTTACCTGCGGGGATTGGCCGACGCCTCCAAAAACAACCGCATAACGAAGCTTAAGATTTTTACCGTATGTACAAAAACTCTCATGAACTTGAATCGCCAACTCTCTAGTGGGTGTTAATATTAAAGAGCGAGGATGGCGTGGAATGTTTCTGCTTTTTGATTGGTATAGCCGATGAAGCATAGGAAGAGCAAACGCTGCCGTTTTTCCGGTTCCAGTCTGAGCGCAACCGAGTAAATCTTTGCCTTCAAGCAAAGCCGGAATAGCTTGAGCCTGTATCGGGGTAGGATGAGTATAGCCAGAATCACTGAGCGCTTTTTTTATGGGCTCAATTAATTGAAGGTCGTCAAAACTTAAATTTTCTAATGTTTTCATCATCGTGGGGTTACCTTAAGGTTTAAATGTGAACAAACTACATTTTTTAAACATGAGAGGCAATAAGCAATTTAAAGATAAAAGGTATCTATATAAGACTTAATCTCCAGATTGATCATTGCGGCTTTTTGAGGAAGAGCTCGACCACAGCGTGAGCCAAACTGCAAAGCAGTTTCTCCAGGGTGTTTTTCAAGTCCAAGCCGTTTCATTTTTTTAAGGAATCGTTGATATTTTCGTTTTTCGAGAGAAGATCTCTTGGTACTAAAATAAATAAATAAAAAAGGAAGCACCGAAAGAAAAATAAGCAAGGAAAATACAAAGGGCCACCCTAAAGAGAAATTGGCCGGTAAAAGGCTGCTTAGGACTTTTTGTTGCTTTTCTTTATCGAAATTGAAGACTTCTGAGTTAAACGAGGAGTTCAGTGAATCAAGATAAAGATTGAATTTGTCCAATGAGGAAAAACGCAAAAGGCTTTTGGGGAAATTAAAATAAAATAAACTAATATATGGCTCAAGTTTATCGTGAAACAGAGATGATCCCAATGCAATTCTGGCCGGAACCACCATTGCAGTTGGATCAATTCGAAGCCAGCCCTTATCTTCGAAATAGATTTCTACCCAAGCATGGGCATCAAGCTCTCTAACTATTACCGACTGATCAAAGGGGTTTATTTCTCCTCCTTGATAGCCTGAAACAATCCGGGCCGGCAAGCCAACTGCTCTGGCCATATAAGTAAAACTCGCCGCAAAGTGACTGCAATATCCAGTTTTACCATTTAAAATAAAATCTTCAACGTTCTTATAACTGGCAGGAGATAAAGAGTATTCAAAATGTCTTGATTTAAAAAAAGCAATCACCTGTTTGAATTTATTTTCTGCATTAAGATTAATTTTGTCAGAAAGAATCATTTTCGCGATTTTATCTTTAGCCGTCGAGCGAAGCTTTAAACCCTTTTTTTGCATCAATGGGGTAAGAGTTTTATTTATTAGAATGGTATTGGTGGCGGTTTCGTAATTGACATCCAACTTGGTCATTGATTTTAACCGAAAACTATTTTCACTGAAAAATTGAAAGTCCAAATTGCTCTTTAGAATTGTTGAGCTGCCGTCAAGGGTGGGCAGAAATTCTGCTGGGTCCTGAGTTAAACGAATCCGATATCCAGCGTTGGGTGAAGAAATTAAGGGAGCTTCAGATCTTAGGTTGATATAGCCCGAACGCCAAATTTCATCATAGTAATCCCAAAGAATATTAGTGCGCCAATAAAGCAATGGTAGAGTAAGTTGACTGTGATCTAATCCATAAACTCTAAACACGACTTGTGGTGATAGTTTTAAATTGCCAAGGCCCTTCATGTTAAGTTGACTATCATTTCCAGAAAAAAGCAGTTGTTGGTTTCCGGTGGAAAGAAAACCTTGAGTGAAACGTGGAAAAGTATAAAACATTAGAAGTGAAAGCAAAAGAGACGGGATGATGAGCACAAAGAGTCTCTTAAAACTAAGTTGTGATAAGTCGTAGTTTCTAATTTTCAAGATAAAATAAAAATAGAAAACAATTTTTATAAAACCTAAAAGGAAAATGAGAAAGGTTGGATCAACCAAGAAAATACAAGACTCCAAAAGAGACAAAATAAGAAACATATTAAAATGATCGCTTTCAGAATCTAGTTCCCAAACTTTTAATGTGGAAAGGATGAGGACAAGCGAAACGCCAGCTTCGGTTACAAGGAAAGTTTTAAAAATATAGCGAATGAGGAAAAGTCCCAAAATTAAAAAAGTGACTTTGAGTGTTGTGCGCCAAAAAGAATTTGAAATTATCAATGAAAAAATCGTCACAAGCGTCGCAAATATAACGATGGCGTTTGGAATTGCTCGGGCCATAATAAGAATATCAAGAGCAACAAAACTCAATGATAAGTTCTTGATGTTAATTTTCATAACTTGCCAGAACCCTCAAGCAAAACCTCAAATGATTTGTCGTTTTTGCGGGAGTAATAAGTTCACCGTTAATCATAAGTCCAAAATCTATCTGCTGGCTTTGAAGTCTATATAAATCATGGCAAATTGAACTCAGTTGATCTTCAATTTGGCGACCTTTGTCTTTTAGTTCAATCTTTGTTTCATCCAGAGAAAGTATAACAGGAGTATGAGTTGGAGCAATAATCGATTTGCTGTACCAGCGATTTGATTGAGCTAGTTTTTTCCAGTGCACTCGCTTTAATGAATCTCCAGTTTGATAATTTTTTAAAACAAAATCATCCCCTTGATTGGCCGAAGTCTCCGGGACTGGAAAAAAAGAATGCATATTTAAGTTCTTTCTCTCTGGATATACAACAATCTGAAGGGGTGTTTTAAAAAGAGTAAAACATCTAAACAAGTGAAACGGAAATAATGTTTCTAAAACTATAGTCTCAACTTTCTCGATACCTCGTTTAATTCCCAAAAGAGGAATGTCAACTTCAATTGCATCAGTACTTTTATCTATAGAAAATTTGAAGTTGTGATCTAGTTGGGCGTATAGGCTTTTTTGAGGCCGACATGAAACAAAAAAATGTCCAAGTTCGGAAGAAGATTTTAAAGCAAGCTTAATACTTCCAGTTTCGTTTACATGAAGTTGAGATTGGCGGACAGAGATAACTTCTATTCCTCGCAAATTAAAATGAGTGTAGTACATAGAACCTAAAAACAAACAAAATAGAATGAAGTTAAAAAGTAAAACAAAATTATTGGCATAGACCAACCCAATAACGAGTAACGTTCCATTGAGAGCAAGAAGTTTTATTCCATCAAAAGTTGGAATAATATAAATCTGACCCGGTTTACCTATTGTCAAAATCCGATCGATAAATCGCTGAAAAATGTTAGTCCACATGGGTAAGATTCACCAATGCTCGTGCCAAATCTTGATCCTGCTCTATTGTCTGGCTTTGAAATGGGGAAATACGATGTGCTATGACGAAGGGAAGAATCATCTGAACGTCATCAGGCAGGACATAAGTTCTTTTTTCAAGATAGGCCCAGGTTTTTGCTGCTTTAACAATATCTCTTCCGGCCCTTGGGCTAAGACCTAAGAAGTTTTCATGAAGCCTAGAGTTTTCAAGTAAGCGGCGAACATATTTTAAAAGTTCATCACTGACTTTTATAGATTCAATTTCGTTTTTTATTTGGTTAATCGACTCAGGGCTTAGAACTGCAGTCAGTTGTAGTAGATTTTCAAGGTGCTCATCGCGAGCAATCAGATTTATCTCAAAGGCTGCATCCGGGTAGCCAATTTTCATTTTCATCATAAATCGATCGAGCTGAGATTCTGGCAGGTGGTGAGTTCCGATTTGAGAACGTGGGTTTTGAGTAGCAAGCACAAAAAAAGGAAAAGGAAGTTTTATTGTTTGACCGTCAAGTGTAACTTGTTTTTCTTCCATTGCCTCCAGCAACGCACTCTGAGTCTTGGGAGTGCCGCGGTTTAATTCATCTGCTAAAATAAACTGATGAAAGATTGGACCTGGAATTAATTTAAATTTAGACTCGGTCGAGTTGAAAATTTGTACGCCCAATAAATCAGATGGCATTAAGTCATTTGTGAATTGAATGCGAGAAAAACTTAGATCAAGCAGTTTTGCCAAGGTTTTAGCAAACGTCGTTTTGCCAACACCTGGAACATCTTCGATCAATAAGTGGCCTCCAGAAAGAAAACAACAAAAAGCAATCTTCAATTCTTTTTCTTTACCAAGAATAACTTTTTGAGCCTGATTGATAAAAGTCGTTATAGAATGATTATTATTTGCATCCATGAAAATCTCTTTTGGGTTTTCTTAAATGCTAAAGCAAATTGAAAATTTGGCAATATGGAGCATATGAATCACCTCTTGCTTAGCTTTATGGGATTGTTGACGGGCTTGATCGACTCCGTGGTTGGTGGTGGTGGACTTATTTCGTTGCCAACTCTTTCCATTGCCTTGGGGCCTGGTGCCCATGCGATAGGAACCAATAAAATTGTTGGTGCGACCGGTGCACTCGTCGCGCTCTTCGTTTACGCACGCAAAGGGCACCTCCGTTGGCGAGAAGGCCTTCGCTTTTGTCTGATATGTGCGCTGGGTTCTTTTTTAGGAAGTTCACTAGCACCACATGTATCAAAAGAATTTTTTCGCTTTTTAATGATCATCATGTGTCCAACCATTTTGATCATTGTTTGGAACCGAGAGCGTTTTTTTCAAGAGCAAGAGAACTTCAAAAAACCTCACTGGGCACTTTTTTATTTGGCAGCTATTGGCAGTGGTTTCTATGATGGGTTTTTTGGGCCAGGAGGTGGAACATTTATGTTTTTGGGCCTCTTTTTGGGCACAGGTTATCCCCTTTTAGCCTCAATCGCTGTTTCTAAATTAGCCAATACTCTGTCTGCTACCACTGCACTTTTGACTTATGCTCACAATGGCTTTGTTCACTGGAAAGAAGGATTTTTTATGTCGGCAGGAATGATGTTTGGAGCATTTTTGGGCGCGACATACGCTACTCAAAATATTACTAAAATTATTCGTCCAATGCTCACAATTATAGTTTTGGCACTTCTGGTTAAATTGATTTGGTTTTAGGAGAATAGGCCCAATTGCTTGGGCCGGTAAAAAATTATTTAAGAGTTTTTATAATAGCCTCTGCCATTTTTTTAGGCAAAGGAGCATAGTGCAATTCAGAAGCTAAGCCTTGTCCATCCTTGAGTGCCCAGCGAAGAAAAGCTCTGACTTCAGGCAAGACCGCTGATGATTTATCTTCTGGTAACAAAATCCAAGTAAAAGAAGATATAGGAAAAGCACCTTTGGCTTCAGAGTTAATAACTGAAATACGAAGGTCACCATTGAAGTCTTTTACATTACTTGCCGCCTTAGTGATTGATTCAACTGAAGCCGTAACGAATTCCCCTTTTTTATTCTTAATAGCAACAGTTGAAAGTTTGTTATTAAGCGCAAATGCCAATTCAATGTAGCCAATGGCTCCATCGGTTTGAGAAATCATAGCGGTCACTCCCTCATTGCCTTTTGCTCCAATACCAACAGGCCAGCTGATATTTTTTCCAGCACCAACTTTTGATTTCCAGTCGGCAGATGTGTCTGCTAGAAAAGTTGTGAAAACGGAAGTAGTTCCAGAGCCATCAGATCTTCTAACAACTAAAATATCAGTTGCTGGAAGTTTTGCCTTTGGATTTAACTTTGCAATCGCAGCTTCATTCCACTTTGTGATTTTTCCCTGAAAAATATCTGCAAGAGTCTGACCGTCTAGTTTTAGGTCTGAGCTAATTCCTTTTACGTTATAGGCGGCAACAACTGCACCTAGGACAGTTGGTATGTGTCGAATGGGATTTTTTGCTGATTTTAATTCTTCATCAGACATTGGAGCATCAGTTGCCCCGAAGTCTACAGTTTGTGCCAGAACTTGTTTAATACCTCCGCCACTTCCGATTGACTGATAGTTAAATTCGACATCTTTCTTAGTTTTTTGATATTCCGAAAACCACTTGGAGTAAATTGGGTAAGGAAAAGTAGCGCCTGCTCCATTAATCTTTTGAGCAGCAGAAACACCAAGAGACAAAGACAAAAGCAGAAACATCAATGACTTTTTAAGCATAATAACCTCGCTAAAATTAATGAGCACTTGAAGGCATCATAGAAAAAAGAACAGAAGTTGTATTGTTAGGATTTGGTTAAAATACAAAAGAAGGCCCCGAAGGGCCTTCTTTTATAAATGAATTTCTTATAAATTAGAAAGTCATTTGAAGTTGGGCTCTCCACTGAGTAAGAGCTTTTGCAGTATTGTCAGATGAAACTAAACCAATTCGATTAGTATAAGACAGTCCAGGAATACTAGAGATTTTGTAGGTAAAATCCCAATCTGTTTCAGATCGGTCAATTGTTGTAACTCCCGTATATTCTTTATAGTCATACTTTGCATAACTAAGTTTGGTTGAAAGATCAGCATTTACAGTGTAATTAACTGTCGCCTTATAAGAAGATCCAACCTTATTAGTTTCTTTGTCTCCGTTAGAAAGCGCCATACCATGTGTCATTGAATTTGTATAAATAGCATCTGTAAAGTAAGTCATTCTTGAATAAAATGCACCATTGTTGGCCTTTGAAAGATCTTCTTTTACAGTGACATATGCTACGTCAACCTTTAGATTGCCAGAAGTAACGTTTACGTTGGCCCCCATTACCTTAGAGCCAATATCATTTGTTCCATCAGTAGATACTTTTTCTCCAGCGGCTTTTTCAGCAGCGTATTGAAGAGAAGGAGTAACTGTAATTGAATCTGTTGCTGTGATAGAATATCCACCAGAAACATAAGTTAAATTCATGATGTCGCTAAAGCCATAGTAATAAGCGCTAGCCTTTATTTCTTTGGTTGCATAATCAGCTCCACCAACGGTTACACCTTTTGTTGCTTTAGTTGCCTTGTATTCGGCTTCAATTGGGGTAAACGATGATTTATTACGACCTTTGAATTTGTCCAGCATGAAAGCTGAAATTTTTAAGTTTTCTACACCAGAATATGTAAGTGCGTGTCCAGTTACAGTTGCTGGAACAATATGGGCATCAGAAGTTTTGATAAAAGGAGTTTCTACTTCTTGAGAACCAGTTCTTACATTAAAGCCGTAACCGTTGTAGTTTACGTAATATTCGCTTAAGGCAACAAAGTTATGATCTGCTGTAAAAATATACTTTGTATCTCGCTTGTCGACATTATTTGAAACTAGACCCATGTCATCTACAGAATTGAAAGTTAAGCCAGCATTAAAGCCGAAGATTGGAGCATTTTCAGCGTGAAGCTTTACACCAAGAGCAAATGCTTGTTGATCTTGACCTGGCTTTTTGTCATTTACAAGATTGTAAGCTCTAATATTTCCTGAAACTTTTCCATTCTTGATAGAATCAACAATGGCGCTGTCTGCAAATGCTTGTGAAGCAAGCAAAAGAGAAGACGCTACGATAATTTTTTTCATAATCCGTCCTTAGTAAGGTTAATAAAACATAGTGCTTAAAATAATTGGTTATGACGCGTAAAAAGACAAGGGGACTTTTGTCAATGTTTAGTTAATTTTGACGGGTTGTAAAAAAACCAAAATAAAAGATAATCAAAAGATGGAAGTTAGCGAGCTCGAATTTAAATCTGAAACTAAAACGATCAAGTTTTTACTTAAGTCATTATTCTTTTTTATTCACTTGGCAATAATGACCGAGTTTATTGCAGGCCCCAAGTTTCGCTTGGGACTACGCCTGATGTTTTTTATCTATCTTTCGAATCCTTATTATAAAACCATAAAGCATCGCTATTACACCTACTGGACGTTTTCAGTATTACTTTTTTTGTACATCAATTTTAAAATTTATGAGCAATTTTTTATGTTGCACCTAAACCACATCGGACTTTTATATACTATCTCGTCGATCATTCTTATATTAAAAATGTATATGCTTTCATCTCCCATTTACTATCCACGAGTCAGTTGGTGGGAATACGATTTTCGGTATCGTGATGATTTAAAAATTCTGATAAAAGCGCAAGACAAAGAAATCGATGCAAGGTTAACAGATCTAAGAAGGCAGGCTGGTTGTGTTGCAATTTTTGAAGAGTTAAAGCTGGGCACAGAAATTCAAATTATTGCTAAAGTCGAAAACACTTCCGTCATACTTCGCGGCCTAGTGACAAGCAAGCGGCGCGAGCTTTTAGGACGCCCAATTATTTATGGATTACAGTTTAAATTTGATAGTCGCAGCAACAAAAAGCGCTATGAGCAGCTCGAGAAGTTGTGGAAAAGCGATAGAAAGTTTAAAAGAAAATTGAAGTTGGGCCATGGTCAGTAATATACAATTTAAAGATCAACTTTGGTTAATGGACGAGGCTCTTTATGAAGCTGAGCGAGCTTATGGTATCGACGAAGTTCCAATTGGTGCAGTTGTTGTCAGTGCTGACGGCGCAATAATATCTCGCGCGCACAATATAAAAGAAAAGACTTTTAATCCTTGCGGCCATGCTGAAATTTTAGCTCTGACAGAAGCGGCAAAAAATATGGGAAATTGGAGGCTGGTAAATTGTTCAATTTTTGTGACACTCGAGCCATGCCCAATGTGCCTTAGTGCAATGATTCAGGCACGAATTAGCACTCTTTATTTTGGCGCCTATGATCCAAAAGGCGGCTCTTTAAGTCTCAATTATAATTTTTATAAAGATCAAAAGCTCAACCATACCTTTGATGTAATTGGGGGAATCCGTCACTTTGAATGCTCGCGCATTCTTTCACGATTTTTTAAAGAGAAGCGATCTGGCCACAATAAGTTCTAGCGAAACTGATCTTTTTTGTGCTATTTTTTGCTGATCATATTTTTTGAAACGGAGAATTGGCCGAGTGGTCGAAGGCGCTCCCTTGGAAAGGGAGTATACCTCAAAAGGGTATCGTGGGTTCGAATCCCATGTTCTCCGCCATTTACAATGCATTCTAGACTATACAACTCAAATGAAACTAACCTTGACACATAGACAGTGAGTTAATAGGATGTTTTCGGTAGTTAGGGAGCGGCAATGGTACGTGCGGCCAACTCCGCCAGGTCCGGAAGGAAGCAACGGTAACTGTCACTGCTTTGTGCTGTTTTCCTAACTGCCGCTTCTAAATCAATTTACTAATTCCACTAAATTCATTACCTTTTAACATACGGATTTTTTCCAGGAAAAGTAATGTCTTATCAAGTTCTGGCCAGGAAATGGCGACCAAAAAAATTTAAGGAAGTGATTGGTCAGTCGCATGTGACACGAGCACTTCAAAATGCAGTCATCAATAAAAAAATTGGTCATGCTTTTATGTTAGTTGGAACTCGAGGAGTCGGAAAAACATCAGTTGCAAGAATATTTGCCAAGGCGCTTCGTTGTGAACACACCACCAAAGATGGTGACTCGTGTGGTGAGTGCAGTGCCTGTTTAGATTTTGATACAGATACTTCAATGAACGTTATAGAAATTGATGGAGCCTCTAACAACTCAGTGGATAATATCCGAGAGCTAATTGGAAATGTTCAGTATCTTCCGACTTCTGGAAAATACAAAGTTTACATCATCGATGAAGTGCATATGCTATCGACTAGCGCCTTCAACGCACTTTTAAAAACGTTAGAAGAACCACCGGCCCATGTCGTCTTTATTTTTGCGACAACAGAGTCCCATAAATTAATGGGAACAGTTTTATCTCGTTGTCAGCGTTTTGATTTTAGAAATGTTAGTTTGAAAGATCTCGTGTTGCATGTTGAAGAAATTGCAAGTGAAGAAAAAATAAAATTCGAGCGTCCCGAGTTGATTTCTCAAATCGCCTTGCAGGGAAAGGGATCGGTGAGAGACACGCTATCGCTCTTGGATCAAGTCTTAACTTTTTCTCAAAACAATTTTATAACCGAAGAAGGGCTCACTTCATCTCTGGGGATCGCTGGCCCATCGAGCATAAAAGCTATTCGGGATGCACTCTATCGTGGAAACACTGAAATCCTTTCAAAAATATATGCAAAGCTTTTGGAAGAAAATGTTCCCGTTGTAAATATTGCAAATTCATTATTAGATGAACTTTTTAGCAATATAAAAGCGAAGTTAGAGTTAAGTGAAGCTGAACTGATTTGGATTTATGAGACGATCGCTCGAGAAACAACCTGGATTTTTAGTTGTATTGCTCCAGAGAAGGCGTTTGAAGTCCTGCTTTACAAAGTAGCACTTAGAAGGTCTTTTTTTACCAATGGATCGACGTTCAAGGAAACGGGAGTTGAATCAACTTCAGCGCCCGCGGTGGATGCTAAGACTTCTGCATCAAGCCCAGTTCCAGTCCCCGTATCAGCTGCCCAGGGGTTTAAACCGTCAACTGGTGTTTTGGGAGAATTTAGCTGGGAAGGATTTTTGGGATTTTTAACTGCGAAGTCGCCAGCCTTTGCTTCCAATCTAGAGCAAGGCAACATTGTTTCTCCTCTCCGACTTGAGGCCGGTGAATTGTTTGTGGAGTTGGGGTTTGGTTTTTCGGTGCAAGTTTTTTATGACTATTTGTCTGAAGCTGAACCCAATGAAAAATTAAAAAACAGTCTTGCTGAATATTTCGATGTTGATAAAAACAAAATTTCACTAATGCTTCGTCAAGTTGAAGAAAGTGAAAGCTTCATATCAACAGCAGAAATAAAAGATCAGCTGGCAGAAATCTCACATCAAGAAAAAATAGATAATTTAAAAAATAATCCACGTGTGAAAGAAATAGAAAAGTTATTTAATGCCAAAGTAGATAAGATAATAATTGAAACGAAAAAATAAGTAAGGAGCACTATGAAAGGTCTTAATGGTTTAATGAAACAAGCTCAGCAGATGCAACAAAAAATGGCTACACTTCAAAAAGAACTTGAGTCAAGAGAATTGGAAACCTCATCTGGTGGCGGGATGATTAAAATTAAAATCACGGGTAAACAACAAATACTATCAATCGCTATCAATAAGGAATGCGTAGACCCTAACGACGTTGCAGGTCTAGAGGATTTAATTAAAACAGCAGTCAATCAAGCAATAAAGGAGTCTCAGGATATGGTGTCAAGTGCCATGTCAAAAATCACTGGTGGAATTAATATTCCCGGAATGTTTTAAACATGGAATTGCCTGAAAAGTTATTAAAAGTTGTGAAGCAATTTTCTCGACTCCCAGGGGTTGGAGAAAAAACAGCATTGCGCCAATCTCTGATTATGACAAAGTGGAACAAGGAAGACTTGATTGCTTTTGCGGAATCAATAAAAGGACTCGCTGAGCTTAACCATTGCCGCAAATGCGGAATGTTTTGTGATGATTGGCTCTGTAAAATTTGTACTGATGTCCATCGCTCACAGGCAAAAACCATGTGTGTTGTTGAGTCAGTTACTGATTGTCTCGCCATAGAGAGAAGTGGAAACTTTCGGGGAAAATTTCATATTCTTTTTGGTGTCCTTAATCCTCTGTTGGGCATTGGGCCCGATGAGCTGAAGTTAGATGCTCTTACAGAAAGAATTAAAACAGAAGGGGTTGAAGAAATTATTCTTGCCGTAAATCCTTCGGTTGAAGGTGATGCGACCTGCGCCTACATTAAACAACTACTACCCAGCACTATAAAAATAGACCGTATCGGATTTGGTATACCAATGGGGGGGAGTTTGGAGTTTGTTGACTCGTTGACAATAACTAAAGCCCTGGAGAATCGAAGACATCTATGATGGAAAATAAAAATATTCCAAAATTTGTAGAAACTTTTTTTAAAGCATGTGAAATTGATGAGAAGCTAAATCGCTATGCTTTCTTTCTCATTCGATATGATGGAGTTGTTCTCTACCATAACAATAGCCAAGTGTCCTCTCAGTCAAATAAAAGTTCTATCGGAGCATTGCTTGGAGGAATCTGGCAAGCGGCAAAAGCCTTAGCGGAGTTTATACCAAATGAAGAAAAAGCCGATGGTTACAGACTGAGTTTTGATACAACATCTCAGGGCGTTTACATTATCCCATTAAGTTTAAAAAGTGAGGAACTTTATCTCGGTTTGATTTACCACGACGAGGTTAACCCAGGCTTTATAAAAAACAAAATGAGAGACATTGCTGTTAATCTTTCAGGTTTTTTAGAAGAAGGTCTAAAAAACTCTTCTGAAAAAAATAGAGGAAGTAAAAAAGAAGAAAATCATTATTTATTCGGCGATATTTCAGATTCTGAAATGGATCGTCTATTCGCATTTGCGAAAAACTGAGGAAATATTATGTCTTTTGTAAATTACGTAACAAAAGAAGTTAACTGCAAGATCGTTTATTATGGCCCGGGTCTAGGTGGGAAAACGACAAATATACAATACGTTTACCAAAAAACAAGTGGTGAAACTAAGGGCAATATTATTTCACTTAATACTGAAAATGAGCGAACACTTTTTTTTGACTTTCTTCCATTAGATCTTGGCGAAATTAGAGGCTTCAAAACCCGCTTCCATCTTTATACTGTTCCTGGGCAAGTTTTTTATGAGGCTTCAAGAAAATTGATCCTAAGAGGAGTTGATGGAATTATTTTTGTTGCAGATTCACAGGTTGAACGAATGGAATCTAATATCGAATCATTGAAATCACTTGAGAAAAACCTACAAGATCAAGGCTATGACATCGAAAAATTGCCTCTTGTTATTCAGTGGAATAAGCGCGATTTGCCAAACACAACATCCGTCAACGACTTACAAGAAGCTTTGAATAAATGGAAGGTTCCTGCGTTTGAAGCCGTTGCTGTTAAGGGAACTGGTGTCTTTGACACCTTGAAAATGATATCCAAGCTCGTCTTGATGAATCTCAAAGGTGGACTGGATTAGATATCAAAAAATAAGTTTTTTGTAATTTAAAAAAATTATATGTGCCTTCATTAGTGCCTCTTGGTCATAAAAACTTGAACGACTTCCAACTAAATGATGCCCCTCAAGCACTCCAAGGTTTATGCCTGAAAAATAAGAAGGAAATTGAGCATTTTCCACGTCGACGACACCATCGTTGGATTTTTGAGAGCGTAAAAAAGCTTTAGCGAGCATCATCCAAACATGACTTTGATGCCATTTGGATTCAAATGCGATAGCGGTATAAAAAATTTTTGATGGAAGCGTTCTGTGGTTTCTTTTAAACCAACTTTCACGATAAGCCTTTGAAAGAGAGCGCTGAAGTTCTTTAGCCAGTAAATCAATTTTTTTTCCCAACATTTTTTTAGCGAAAACCTCTGGCACTTTTCCAAAAGCATTGACGATTTTTAAGATTCTATTGTTGACGTGCTCACTTCCCAGGATCGGCGTTGCGATAAATGAGACACCTAAAATATTTTCTGATAATTGATCTCCCTCATGTTTTAAAAAATGCAGGAGATCAATACCACCCTTAGAAAAGCAAAAAAACCAAAGCTTATCATCTGGATTAACCAAAAGGTATTCTGAGAGCTGTTTCTTCAGAGCAAGAGAATTCTCCTTGGAGCCCTTTTTGCCATTAACGATTGGAGCGATATGTTTTATTTGATGCTCATCAAGAAGGTTTTCAGCACCACGCTTGAAGGCCGGTGTAGAAAAAATCTCATTTAAAACTCCTGAGATGAGAACGATTGTTACGTTAGCCTTGGGAACGGTTAACGCCGTCTTGTACTCAGAGTGAAGGTGTTTATGAGTTAATTCAGAGTAGATCGTTCGAAAAATTTCTGCGTCAGGGGCATTGAGAGATCGCTTGTTAATAACACAAGACAAAATTTCCTGAGCTCTTTCATTGTCGAGGTTTTTATTTTCAAATTTTCTTATATCTAAAAAAGACTTAAGGACAGTAAAGGCAGATCGACTAAGCCAGATGCCAGAACTGGTGGCAGACAGTAAAGAGCGTAAAAAATCTTTTTTGGCGTGAGAAGATTTAATTTTTTGTAAATTAAAAACCAATTCTTCTAAAGAAGTGGATTTCGCATAAGCCAGTACTTCCCGACTTTTTCGTAGCCGAGAACGATACTGCGATAATGTATGACCGAAATAGACAACTGCATTCATGTAAAGTTAACGATACCTAAAAAAAGCATCGTTAGGCAACTTGGAATAAATATCATTTAGTTTCACTCAAATGAATTTGTGTATTTTCATTTGCATAGCTTTCTCATAAAATGATTTTAATCAAATTAATAATTGTGAGGATCTTATGTCAGAAATAAAAATTGGAGTCATCGGTGGAAGTGGTGTGTATAAAATTGACGGAATTGAGGTCGTGAAAGAACACGTTGTTAATACCCCTTTTGGTGCTCCCAGTTCAGCTATTGTTGAAGCTAAACTCAATGGCGCTTCGTTTTATTTTCTTCCTCGACATGGAAAAAATCATACTCTTAATCCAAGTGAAGTTAATTATCGAGCCAATATTTTTGCAATGAAAGAGTTGGGCGTCGATTACCTAATCTCTGTGTCGGCCGTAGGTTCTTTAAAAGAAGAGTTTCCACCGACAACTTTTGTTATGGTGGATCAATTTATTGATTGGACTAAAGGAAAAAGAGAAAGAAGTTTTTTTACGAAAGGCATTGTTGGCCACGTATCAGTCGCAAATCCCGTAGAAAAGGGTTTGAAGAAAATGATTGTTGAAATCTGCAAGGAAGTTGGAATTAAGCATGGAGATGGTGGATCTTATATTTGCATTGAAGGGCCTCAGTTTTCCTCAAAGGCGGAGTCAGCTATTTATCGCAGTTTCGGGGCTAGTGTGATTGGAATGACAAATGTTCCTGAGGCTTATCTAGCCAAAGAAGCCGGAATGGCCTATTCAACTATTGCCATGGTAACAGATTTTGATTGTTGGAAAGATTCACATTGTACACTTGAAGAGATAATGAAAGTCATGGCGATTAATAACCAGCAGGCTCATGCGGTTTTAAAAAAACTTATACCAAAACTTTCAAAAAATAATATTTGGTATCAAAAAGAAAACGCTCAAGCCGTTTTAACAAAACCAAAAACTCCAAGTGAAGAACAAGCCAGAATCTTACAAGTGTTGATGCGCTAATGAGTTATACCTCGCACTACTCCGTTTTGAAGCAAGAGTGTATCGACTTTCTTATTGCAAATGCTGAAGAAAATTCACCTGCTTATTTTGCAGATTTAACATTCGGTGGCGGTGGGCATTCGTTTGAGTTGCTGTATAAGTCGCCTCACTTTATGGTGCGTTCGACAGATCAAGATCCCGATGCGCTTAAAAATGGTTTTGCAAGAATAAAGGCAGAAGGAGTTGGTGAACGGATAAATCTTTTTGAAACAAACTTCATTAAATTTCCTGAGTTATCCAAAGAAAAATGTTCCGAAGTGTTTAAACTGGCCGGTGGTTTTCAGGGCATTCTTTTAGATTTAGGAGTTTCTTCCCATCACTTTGATGAAGCCACTCGGGGATTTTCATTTCGTTTTGAGGGACCGCTGGACATGAGAATGAACAATGAATCAAATCAATTTCAGACTGCTGAAGATATTGTAAACGATTACAGCGTAGAGGCTTTAACCAAAATTTTTTTAGAATACGGGGAAGAAAAATACTCAAAAAAAATTGCTCAAAAAATTTGTGAAGATCGAATTAAAAAAAGAATAAAAACAACCAAGGATTTAGAAAATATTGTTTTCCATTGCTATCCCAAAGAGCAGCGATACGGCAAAACCAACCCTTCAACTCGGGTTTTTCAAGCTCTGAGACTTGAGGTAAATCGGGAGCTTGAGGTTTTAACCGAGACCATTAATCAATTAATTCCGCTACTCAAAGTGGGAGGTCGGCTGGCGATCATAAGCTTTCATTCACTAGAAGATCGAATCGTAAAAAACTTATTTAAAGAAGCATCGGCCAGTAATGATTGGCCGGTAGAAATATTAACTAAAAAGCCAGTAATACCCAGCGAGCAAGAAATTTTAAACAATTCTCGCTCAAGAAGTGCTAAACTAAGAGTGTTA
>CANFVK010000007.1 GCA_947450475.1 Bacteriovoracaceae bacterium
ACCGCAAGTTCGCGAAGTCTAACCAAGATATTTGAGCTTTCATTCAAACCACCTTCTGCAGTTTGAATCATAGAAATACCGTCATTAGCGTTTCTTTCCGCCTGACCGACACCTCTAATTTGTGCTTTTAATTTTTCAGAGATCGCCAAACCAGCAGCATCGTCTGCAGCTTTAACAATTCTTGAACCAGAGGATAATTTTCCAAGGGTTGAAGCCTGTTCAGCGTTGTTAGCCGATAATGTACGTTGAGCTGAAAGTGAAGTGACGTTAGTGTTGATACGTAGACCCATTAATTCCTCCATGAGAAATTCTTCTACACCATCCTTAGAATGAGAAAAAACTTTTAAGTTATTTTCTCTGAGCATCCATACTCAATTGAATTTCGAATTACAGCAGCATTCACCATGATTACCGCATGAAAGTCTTCTCGGTTGGATTTCTATGAAGTAAAATTTTTTTTCATTATTTATTAAAAAAAGTGTAATACTCTAATAATCAAAGCTGTAAATTATTGAAAAGAAACCAATCAATTTTTTTGAAGCAAAATATTTTGACCTGGTAATCAAAGTTTCCAGGTCAAAATATTCAATAAAGAAAGTTTTTATTGGGTATATAGTAACTACTATTTTTCTTAGGATTAAGAACCTGTCTAAATTCATTCAATTCATGATCAGCACGCTCTTTTGAATAATTATAAGCTTTTTGAATTTTCTCAGATAATAAATCCAATCTACCTTTCAAAGTATCTATTTCATCATCGTCTATAAGATCCCAATTCATTTTTATCATTTCACGAATTTCTGGCCATTTACTATGAGAAAAGTCTTTTGCCATAAAAAAACCTCCTAAGAAAATATTATGCAATTTCATTAGTACAAATTTCCTTGAATGAGTTAGCAAACAATTGGACTAAAGAGTCATCTTTGCTGTGGTTGTGACAAGTAAGAGAAACTTGATAATTCCAAAAACCGTCTTTAGAGCCAAGTATCTTTAAAGATTTTTGTTTTAAGTATTGATTGATGTAAAGTTTGGGGAAAAATGCGTAACCTAAATCATCAGATACAGCGTGTACTAACGATCCCATGGCGTCGCTTTCAAACGCTACTTTAGTTTTAACATTATTATTTTCAAAAAATTTATCTATATCTCCACGAAATTTGAATTTAGCTGATGGCAAAATCCATTGAATATTAGATTCATCTGAAATTTTTTGAATCACTTCATTGTTTTTTAAATTTTCATCTAAACTTGCTTCGATTTTATTAGAACAAGTTAATACTACTGGAATATTCATTTTTTCAAGATCAAAAAAAGAATTATCCGACATCTGGGCATCGGAAACTACCGCATCAAATTCCTTAAATTTTAATTTCTCCAGCAATTGAGTATTAGAAGCAGCAGTGACTGTAACCTTAGGTCTTTTATCTGGATCATATTTTTTCAAAAAACTACTAACAACATCGGCAACAAAAGATCTGTCGATATGTTCAGAAACTCCAATACAAATTTTACGAGTTGAGGATGGAACTCTTTTAGAAATCATTTCTGTCATCTTTTCAGAGTATTCAAACATCTGACGACAAAATCCAAAAATCTCAGTTCCTGAATTCGTTAACTCAATTGTTCTACCAGCTTTTTGAAACAACTTTAGATCCAGTGATTGTTCTAGTACCTTAAGCTGACTTGAAAGCGATGGCTGACTTATTCTTAGATGATTTGAAGCTGAAGTAACCCCACCCGCCTTAGCTGTGACATAGAAATAATAAAGATGATTGTAATTGTACATAAATTCCCTCGTTTTATCGTTGATTAAAAGATTTGAAATGAATCATTTGAAACATTAAAGCTATCTCACTAATATCATTTGCAGAGAACATGCCAATTCAAAAACATAGAGAAATCAAATCCATAGAGTTTTTAGTATGAAAAAATGGGGCATGATTCCCAAAAGCAAATGCAATAGTTAAATCAAAATCAATTTTGTAATGGCATCTTTTTTGGAAGGAAATTTTTGTGAGGTTATTTTCACAAAAAAAAAGGAGAATTTTATGCAACAAGGAAGTCAGATGGGGATTCAGAGTGACATTGCAAATATTAAAAGTCATAAAGATCACTCATTCAAAGAAAGTATAAATGAAAATGCAAAAGAGTATCTTGAAAAAGCAAAGGACCTCGGAGTCAAGGCGGTTGAAAAAAGTAGCAAAATCGTTAAATCAAATCCAGGTTATTCAATGCTTGGAGCAATTGCGTTCGGTTTTCTTGCAGGAAGTTATTTAGCAAGAAGAATTCGATAAAACGAAAAAAAAATTAATTGGTGGGTCAATTCCCATGGCCCACACTTAGGATAAAAATGAAATGGATTCTATTCACTTTAAATTTCATAATTGAAGAAATTTTAAAGTTCAGTAAAGAAATTAACCCGATCGATCAAATTAGAAATTTCTTTGCCAAAAATATTTTAATAATTTCAGTCTACTTATTTTCTATTTTAGTCTCATCACTTCTGTTTTCAGTTGGAGTAATTTTTATTTGTCTCAATTTAACGACCCAATTTTTTCAAGAAAACTATATTATGATGAATTCCTTTATATTAAGTAGTTTGTTTTTAATGATAATGAGTATGTTAATTCTTTTTCTCATAAAAATTATTTCAAAACGTATGCATGAAAAAACAGCTATAGCTCAACAAGTCAATCAAAGCAAACAACTTGAAGACACAATTGTTCACCTGATTGATTCTATAATAAAACTTCATCAAGCAAATAATAAAACAACAAGTTCTGAGTCTAGTCATCCAGAACAAGGATCAACATTCCAGTAGTTATTTCTTTATAATTTGCCCGTAATCTATCCATTTTTTAATAAGATTTAATTCCTTTGTCACATCCTCCAACAATCCTTTATATCGTTTTTGAATTTGGTGAAATTGCTTTTTTATGGCATCCAACTGCCCCTTGGTGTCAGCTGCAATTTCTGTCGATTTGGAAGTTAATTTTTTATTAGATGCTTTTTTCATAATTCCTCCATGGTAGCTATCTGCGCAAAAGAAATAAATGCAAACTTAAAACCATTTTTTAAAAAATAAGCTTCTTAAAATTGGATCTACTAAAGGCATGCTTGCAAGCAATTTTGGACAAACAAAGAAAAATAACCCCATTAGAGAATGAAATATATAAACATGGAAATAGCCGAGGATATGATTACAAATCCTTATATGTTGGCATTGTTAATGCAAATACATTCATGAGAATTGGAAATGTCCCAAGACTAAAAGGCTAAAATGTTTTCTGATCAACAGATTAATCGTTCATGGAATGAAATAAAAATGAAGATTCTAAAGACTTGGACCAAATTATCGGAAGCAGACCTAGAAAAAACAAAAACAAACTTGGGTGAGATACGAAAACTTATTGAACTCACCTATGGTGGCAGTGAAGAATTTGATGCAACAATAGATCAAATTTTATCTGAGTCTATTTATAAAACTTTTGGCAAAAAAACATTAGATGAAAAAGTTATAGCAACAACGGACGATATCAAAAAAATTCATGTTCCTTTTTTTACAAAAAGGACATCAGTCAAAGAGGAAGTAATTCTTCTGCAAACAACACATCACACTCTGCCCTTTATTCGTCCGTAAAATGAGCAGGCTATAATATATTTTGAAAAAAATATATTATAGCAACTCCTTCAATTTAATTCATTAAGATTAAAAGAAACCGTATCTGATAAATCAAAAATTAGTTGCGATACTTTTTCTACATCCTCATTACTTGCAGCTTCCTCTAACAATTGACCGTAATTTGTAATTAAAGGATAACCAAAAGTTTTGCCATTTCCCTTTAATTTATGAGCAATCATTTTAATGCATAAAAAATTCTTTTCAGAAGCAAATGATCGCAACTCAATAATTTCATCTAGTCTACGATTGAGGTATTTTAATTTTTGGGCCGATGATATAAGCATGAAGTACCTTTAATGCTGATGATTAGCGACAGGCTCAATTTCTTTAAGTTTTCGATAAAGTGTTTTTCTATCTATACCAAGATCCTTTGCTGTCTGCTCTTTAGCATAGGCATTCTTTTTGAAGACATATTCAATGTATAGCTTATTAAGTTCATCTATTGTCATGGTATTACTTTTATCGAAAATTTGATGTTCTAAATCATTACTTTTGTTTTCATCACTTTTTACAACTTCCTTAGGATCTTCTGGCAAGTCATCGATATCTACGTAGTCTTTGTTGGTTAAGACCACTGCACGTTCAATGGCATTTTCTAATTCTCTTACGTTGCCTTTCCAAGGCAAGCTTTCTAATTTTTTTAAGGCTTCTTTGGAAAATCCTTTAAGATTAACATTATTTATAAGACAGAATTTTTTTAAAAAATACTCGCTTAACGGAATAATATCCTCAATTCTTTCACGCAATGGTGGCATCGATATAGGAATGACATTAAGGCGAAAATATAGATCTTCTCTAAAATTGCCTTTTTCAACTTCTTTTTTTAGATCTTTATGTGTTGCACAGATAATTCTACAAGTAATATCCCGAGTCGTGTTTTCACCAATTCTCTTAATTTTCTTTTCTTGAATAACTCGTAGTAGTTTAGCTTGTAATGCAAGGGCAAGATCACCAATTTCATCAAGGAAGACTGTACCTTTATTGGCTTCTTCAAAAAGACCAATTTTGCTACCAACTGCCCCCGTAAAAGCACCTTTTGCAAAACCAAATAGTTCAGATTCAAGTAAATTTTCAGGTATAGCAGAACAATTTATTGCAACAAATGGTGCATTTTTTCGCTCCCCTAACTCGTGAACGGCTTTGGCGACAACTTCTTTACCTGAGCCACTTTCTCCAAAAATAATAATGTTGGCCGAAGAATTTGAAACTCTCTTGGCCAATTCAATTGCTTTTTTAAAGCCAGCACTTTTACCAATGACACCTTTGAGGCCCATAAAATCATTTTCTGTAAAAAGATTTTTAAAGCTCAAGTTTTCTTTTTGAATTTGATTTAAATATAGTGCACGCTGAACAGAAATTAATAATTGAGGAACGTGGAGGGGTTTAAGTACGAAATCATAAGCTCCTGCAGAAATAGCTTCAACTGCTGTTTCAAGCGAACCTTCGGCCGTCATAAGGATAACTGGCAATGTTGAATTAAATTCTCTGATTCTCTTAATAAATTCTAGACCTGACATAAATGGCATAATTAAATCAGAAATAACAACATCGACCGAAATATTTTTGGATTCTATTTCACTTAAGGCGATTCTAGCGTCAGGATAAGAATAAACAACAAAACCTCTTTGTTTAAAGAATGAAGACAATAGATCAAGCAAATCAAGATCATCATCAATTAAAACTAGTGAAGAATGGTTTTTATTTTTCATGTGTCAATATACCCCAAAAAGAAGTTATTAGTTCCAAGTGCCTCACTTGTGGCATTATTCCCCGCCTGAGTCAAGACAAGTTAAATTCATATAATTAATAATTAAAATATTTTTGGCACATTAAGTGCTTGAAAAACTTTAGGAAACATATTTTTGGAGGTCAAAATGCGGATTGCCATTACTCTTTTTATTTTAGGACTTATGGCATCATTATTTGGTTCATATGGAATTGCAGGACTTAGTATAACTGGTGGCAAGACACTTTTTATTTCATTAGTATTTTTGTCTCTTTTTGTTGCCCTAGGTACATACATAAAAAAAAATCATTAATAATCGTTATATTTAGTATGATTCTAACTTAGGTAAATTTGTAAAATTTATAAAAAGTTATTGAAGTTGCAACTTTTTCTGATCGGGGCTAAAATGATTAAAATGTTAATTATTTTCTAGGAGTTTTATGAAGTTTTTATTAATGACATCTCTTGTAGTTCTTAGTTTATCTTCTTTAGCCTTCGCTCAAGATGACAACCAATTCGCTGAGCAAAAAAAACAAATTATCAAAGAATTAGATAAAAGACTGACCATTCTTAATAATCATAAAGCCTGCGTTGCTGCAGTAACAAGTTTCACCGGTGTAAAAAAATGTGATGATGCTGACCGAGCAGAAAATGATAAACTAAGAGTGGACAGTGAAAAACAAAGAGCTATAGAAAACAAAGCTCAACTACAAAAAATAAATGAAAATATTAAAAAACTCGAAGAATCTAAAAAAGATCTAAGTAAAGATCCAAATGGCAATCAAGACAAGAAACCAAAACAATAACTAGCTTTATTCTATAATTGTCATCATAAAGCCCAAGTCTAATCTTGGGCTTTTTTTTTCAAAATTTAAAAATTGTCTAAAATCTTGACACTTTTTTTAGGCTATGAAATTTTTGCCATATTAATGCTCCTCGATCAAAAAAAGAGGTAAATTTGTTCATCTCAATAATTATTTCTAAGTGAGGTTAATATGTATGAAGAAATAGCAATGGTATCTGCACTGGCCGGTATGGGAATTTATTTTGTAAAATCAACAGATTTACCTAAAGAATTAAAAGATAGAAGCAAAATTTTGGCGGACGAAAATAACAAACGTAACGCAATTAAATTAACTAAAAATGTTGATTTCAGCAAAATGGGTGCAATTAATACAGCTGATAAGAAAAAAGTAAATTCACTCGTAGTTAAGGCTAACCAAATAGATGAATTAATACTTAAAATAACTACCCTTGAACAAGAATTAGTTGAAAATACTAAAAGGTCTGAAAAATTAAAACAATCAATAAATCAACACTTAACTCAAGTGGAATCAATCAAGAAGAATCACTTAAACTAAAAATATCAGACATTTAACATTTATTGAGGGCCTTAGGGCCCTCTTTCATTTATAAACTCACTCAAGATTTAACCTCAATAATCCGACAAGTTTAGTCAACACTTTTACTTTTATCAAAGAAGAAAATGATGAAATATTTTGGTTATTTATTTTTACTTTCAACGACCATTGCAATCGCCTCAGATTTTAGCTGCCCCGGCGGTAAAACTTATCCTGTAAGTCTGACTTTTGATGATGGACCCGCCGGTGCTAAAACTCATAAAGCTATGGATATATTAAAAAATAACAATGTTTTAGGTACTTTTTTTGTTTTGGGTGAAAACTTTGATAGTGAAGAAAAAAGGAGAATCAATTACCCTATTCTGGAAAGAATGAAGCGAGAAGGTCATATTGTTGGGAGTCACACATTTAACCATATCCCTCATACGGCAGTTTCATCGGAGCGAGCTTTCAGCAATATTGACCGAGCCACTGAACTGCTAAAAGGATACATGTCCCCTATTGTAAGGCTTCCATACGGTGATGGCTCTTTTGCAACAAGTAAACCGGAAAAAAAATTGGCCAGCGAAAAGGTCATGAACCATATTAAAGAAAAAGGATTAACTCACGTTGGATGGAGTATAGATACAAATGATTGGGATGTTAAAAAGCGACCTTTCGTACTGGAATCAATGATGAAGCAAATCTGCCAACAACATGGTGGAGTGATTCTTTTTCACGATATACATCAAAATACAATCGATCACTTAGATGGCTGGATCCATGAACTTAAAAAAGCTGGTCACAGTATTGAACCACTCACCTATTTTTATAAAAATCTAGAAAATAAATCATTGTTAAAAAAAGATGAAGTTCATGGATATTGTCAGCAAAATGAAGATAAACCTAACGCTATAGATAGTTTATCTAAAAAAATAAATGAAATTTGTAATAAAATAAAATAAGGACTTAAGTATGAAAAATATTATTTTATCTTTAATCTTGTTAATCAGCATAAATGCCAAGGCTGCTAGTAGCAAACATTTTACGGCATTAGGCAATGGCGAAAGTTCGATATTTGTCTCTGTTAAAAAAAGTGTCGACAATCATGCACCTATGAGTTCTCTTTTTGAAATAAGTGAAAAAAATAAAAAAGAAATTAAACTTTCAGACGAAATAAAAGAAAGAGAAATTGTTGGAATTTTTCTTTCTAAAAAAAGACTTTTTATTATTTCTCAAATGACGAATGAGCAAGGAGACAATCCAATTGTTTTTGAAAACATCAAAAACAAATGGATAAAAATTGCAGAGCTTGATTGCAAAAATTTTTCAAAGATAGAAATTTTAAAAAATGATTTGTCTGTTTTTTGTGAACATGAAACTGAAAATAAAATAAGTACTGAAACCAAACTTGTAATTATTAAAAATATCAACATTGAAAAAAAGATTATAATTCCCCAGATGGAAGTTAAAGACAACAAGATTAATGCCAAGCTCGAAGGAACGCCATTTGAATGGGATAAGATAAAAATTGAAAACAATAAATTAAAAGATTTAAGTGTTAATGATTTTTAACGAATAACTTTATCAATAACATATAAATTGTGAGATTTATTATTTTCTACGAACTCAATTTTTTCTTTTAGTACGTACAATCCATTTTCTTGAATTAAATTAATACATTCAATTAAAACTTTTTCATCGGTGTAAGCTGACAATAGTAATCGACTGGCCAAAAGTCGATTTGAGCGCAATAAGGCCAAAATGATGGTTTTTATGGTAAAGCCACCCACTCCGGCAATGACAACTGTTCCTTTGAGAATAAGCGCTAAATCTTGAGCTGCTGACGTATAAAAAAACAAAGGTGTCTGCGCATGATCATCAAACTGAAGCCGAGCATTTCTTTGAAGTCTATCCATGATATGGGCAATTTGATCAACGAAATGAATTTCAGTAAAATTCAAACTTTCAGCTGCACCCAACCCAATCAATCCATGATCGCAACAGACATCCCAAAAGACATCCCCTTTTAGACCATGTTCAATAAGTAATTTCATGCGAGGAGAAAGCTTAACTTTAAACATAAGTCCTCAAAACTATTATCAAGTGCAAATAATAAGTGGCACCATCTTTTTGTTAAAATATCATTAAATACTGTTATTTCAAATTCTTAACATTAATAACAAGCGCTCTTTTAGGTTCGGCACTATAATCTAGAAGTAATTAATAAGTTATATATCTCTGGAGACAATTTTATGAAAAATTTATTACTTAAAATTTTTCTTTCTCTTTCATTTATAACTATATTTTCGGTTCAAGCTGCTGAAGATGATGTCGCTACAGTGGTATTAAAAAAGGGTGATGTTAAGGCCAGACTTAAAAATGGACAAACAATTTCCCTAGCGATAAATCAAAAAGTTCCAGTTGGTGCAACAATTCAAACTCAACAAAGAAGCTTCGTTAGACTTATATTCAATGATAAATCTATGATGAATTTAGGTCCTTCCAGCCAAATGGTCATACAGTCTTTCCCTAAAAATGAAGCCGGCATCGTAAAATTGATCAATGGACAAATAAGAGCTGAAGTATCAAAAAATTATATGAACATTGAAGATAAAGCTAAAAGTAAGCTCTTTATTCAAACCAAAACTGCCTCAATGGGAATCAGGGGTACTGACTTTCAAGTAAACTACAATCCTGCCAATGAAAACAGCTCACTTATAGTCTTTGAAGGCAAAGTAGCTCTCGGAAATGTTGATAGAAGTTTAAAAGATCAAGATTTAGATCAAAAGAAATTGGAAGAGATCGTTTCAAGTACAACGGCCGTAATGGTTCGCCAAGGTCAGTTCTCAGCAGTAAATTTGAATATTGCTGAAAGACCATTAATTCCTTCAAAAATTTCACCTAAACAATTGGATGCACTCAAAAGCAATACTTCTGGTCTTGAAGAAACAAATATTATCAAAGATAAGAAAAAACCTCAACGTGACATCATTCCTCCAGGAGTAGACACAACCATGTTTGTCAATGCTCCAGTTGAAGTTGTTAAAGCAGAAATAAAAGAAGCTCAAGGTTTTTACAATGACAAAACTGGTGAATACAAACCAGCAGCTGGAACAATCATCGATTTAAAAACAGTAAACATTATTCCTCCACCAGAAGGATCAAAATACGACAATGCAACTAAAACTTTTGTAATCAATGAAAACTTAGGTAAAGTAAACGACAAAACTGGTCAATATGAAGCTCCAAAGGGATTAGAATTAACTGATAGTGGTAAAATAATAGCTAAAGATGAAACGAAAAAAATAGTCCAAGATTCAACTAAAAAGGATGAAAAATCTTCTACCAGTAGTGAAAGTGCAACACCTGTGGCAACATCGGAAAATAAAAACGAAACTAAAAAAGATACTAAGCAGGACTCAGCAGAGACTAAGGTAGCCACCACTAATAATTCGGATGACAAAAAAGATGATAGAAAAGATGACAAGCCGGCCCCTGTAGCAGTGGCGCCTGTAGCAGTGGCGCCTGTAGCAGTGGCGCCTGTCGCTACGACCCCAGCAGTTGATCGCAAAGATGAAGATGCTCCTAAAAAAGAAGATAAGCCTGTAGCGGCAGCTCCTGCTCCTGAAAGAAAAGATAATGATGCACCAAAAAAAGAAGATAAACCCGTAGCGGCAGCTCCTGCTCCTGAAAGAAAAGAAATTGAAGTTCCTAAAAAAGAGGATAAACCCGTAGTCACCACACCAGCGGTAACTCCTCCGGCAGTAGTGGCGCCGAAGATTCCGTCCGTAGTCATCGACATTTCTAAAGCAATAGAGACGGTCATTGCAGTAGTGGTAGCTCCAGTTGTTAAGAAGGACAATTCTCCAGCAACTCCAGCAACTCCGGCAACTCCGGCCAAAACGACTACTCCGGCAATAGCTATCCCTGTCATTAGCATACCAACAGTTACAATTCCTGCCATTAAAGATGATGACAGAAGAAATGACGATAGAAGAGAAGATGATGATAGAAGAGATAAGGACCAAAAGAAGACAAAAGAAAAAGATAAAAAGAAAAGATTTTAATATAAACTAGAAATATAATAAAAAAATTCCATGGAATGGAAAAATGGGCATAAGAATTATTTTTAAGTTTATCAGTTTGCTTTGGTTGATTAACCTAAGCGCTTATGCCCAGTCACCAAAAGCCGATAATCCAATTGATTTACAAACAAAAATCAAAAAAATGCTGTTGTCTGCTCAATACAATGAAACTCTGGATTTATTAAAATCTTCTAACTCAAAATCACTTACGCCTACGGATATGGCCTATTACCTTGCTATCGCCTACTCAAAACTATTACGATACGATGAAGCTATTGCTCAATTTAAGTTAGCAATTAAAAACGATTCTCAGGTAAAAGATCTTTACTATGAATATGGGCAAGCACTTTTTGGCAATAATAACCTGAGAGCAGCTCGAGATGCCTTTAGAATATCAGCGACAAGAAACTATAATTATACAGCCTCAATTTATTATGTGGCCCACTGTTCAGAACTCCTCGATGAATTTCAAATGGCAAAACATAACTATCGAATCCTAATTAAAGATTCGCGTACTGATAAAAATATTCTCCAAGTCTCACTTTTTCAATATTCAAGAATCATGCTGCAATTAATGAGAGACCAAGAAAAAATTCTTATCAGACAAGAAAGAAATTTAACCAACAACATTCCTAAATACATTATCCCACTGCTAAACAAAGCCCTCTTAGTTGATCAAAACACAGAAGTTGCCGCAGAAATTAATAAATTAATTGTGGATCTTACAAAAGAATTTAATCTTGATCCCAATATTATGATTAATGGAAGAAGACTATCGCCATCAAGATTTTCAGCTTATCTCGCAAGCCGGATAAAGCATGACAATAATATTTTTACAACAAAGAGAGGTTCAGCTTACCTCGAAGAAGAAGGATACATAAAATATGAATTTCGATTAAAAAAAAGGTTTATTATTTCACCTGATCTAAAAGTAACCCAAACTCATTATCATAATCAAAAAGAAGATACATTTTATAAAAATGATGCCATCACGGTAACCACTGATTTAAAAAATAAACTAGAACATCGTGTAAATCATCAACCTGCTAGCTTGATGTTGGATTTAAATCTATCCAAACAGTATAAAGATATTAATTCTGCTCATAAGCTCCAATATTACTATCAAAGCTATGGTGCTTCATTGGCAGAACAATTCAATTTTTTTAAGCCTGGAGAATCAACTGTAAAAATAAAAAATTCTGAATTCAGAGATATGACTGATGATTTGTATAATTCAAGAACCTTAACATCTTCATTCGATCAATATTTCTTTTTAAATCAGGGACAACATTTATTGATCACAACATTCGAAACTAGTTTCGTAAATTACTATAATTACAAATACCTTAACTCGAACTCGCTTTCTATTTATCTCATTTATTTAATGTTCGAAGTTTTTCCGACCTATACCCTACAGCTAGCTCAATATACGACTATCACAGATACGAGGCAACAGCGAGATACGAGAGGCTACGAATTGAGCCTAAATCCTTCAATTGAAATTTCAAAAAGAATTACTAATGATTTGACCCTAACTTTAAATTACAGTTTCACTACAAATAATTCAAAAAGTGAAAGCAGCAAGTACAACAAACAAGTTATTTCATCCGACGTGACCTTAAATTTCTAATCAATCGAAAGAGACTGAACAAGGGCATCTACTGTTTTTTTAGCATCACCATAATAAAGACGGGTATTTTCTTTAAAAAATAGCGGATTTTCGATTCCTGCATAACCAGCTGCCATTGAACGCTTTGAAACAATAACTGTCTTTGCCTTCCATACTTCAATGACTGGCATGCCATAGATTGGACTGTTTGAATCATCTAATGCAGATGGATTAACGATATCATTAGCTCCAATAACTAAAACAACATCGGTTGTTGCAAGATCAGGATTAACTTCATCCATTTCTAAAACGATGTCATATGGAACATTGGCTTCTGCTAAAAGAACATTCATGTGACCTGGCAATCTGCCAGCAACTGGATGAATGGCAAAAGTAACAATGGTACCTTGTTCTTTTAATTTTTTTACAAGATCAAAAACAGAATATTGAGCTTTGGCAGTAGCCATTCCATACCCAGGTACAATAACCACTTTTTTTGCCAATTTCAGAAGCTCACTGGTTTCATCCGAATCGATTGATCTCACCTCGCCAACAATTTCATCATGAGTTGAAATTTTTGCAACCTGACTGCCAAATCCCCCAAAAATAACCGAAAAAAATGAACGATTCATCGCCTTACACATAATATAGGATAAAATTGCTCCAGAGCTGCCAACGAGCGCACCTGTCACAATAAGTAAATCATTAGAAAGCATAAATCCTGCGGCCGCCGCGGCCCAACCCGAATAAGAGTTAAGCATAGAGACTACGACTGGCATATCTGCACCACCAATAGACATAACCAGAAGTATCCCAAGAACAGAAGATAGTGCTGTCATAATTAATAAAAATGATAGGCCAAGAGACATTTCAGCATTGATAAAGGGTAAAAGTAGAAAGATGGATGTCAGCACAATAGCTAAATTCAAAAAATGTCTGCCGGGATATATCAGAGGATTACTTTTAATTTTGCCTTGAAGCTTGCCCCAAGCAATTATTGAACCAGTAAAAGTAAGCGCACCAATGAAAATTCCAAGATAAACTTCAACTGAATGTATTGTATGAACTGTTCCAGTTAAATCGCGGGAATGAGGATCCAGATAACTACCAAAACCTACTAGAACTGCGGCCAGACCTACAAAACTGTGAAGAATGGCAACTAGCTGAGGCATAGATGTCATCTCAACATTTTTTGCCACAAAAATTCCAATGAATGTACCTATAACCACAACGGCCAAAAGAATGGCATGTCCTTGGGTATTTTCACCCAAGGTGGTAGCAAGAATTGCTAAAAGCATACCAATAATACCAAAAAGATTTCCTCTCTTTGCACTTTCCTGAGAAGATAAGCCGCCTAAACTGAGAATGAAAAGTATACTAGCTGCAATATAAGAAACGGTTTGAAGACCACTTGAAATCATAAAAAACCTACCTTCTAAACATTTTGAGCATTCGGTGAGTAATAAAAAATCCACCAGCGATATTGATTGTCGCCACAAGTACAGCAACTAAAGCTAAAAGAGAAATAGGAACTGTAAAATCATTTTGAATATGAAGAATACCACCAATAATGATGATACCTGAAATGGCATTGGTTACACTCATCAAAGGTGTATGAAGAGAATGAGAAACATTCCAAACAACTTGCCAACCAATAAAACAAGATAAGACAAAAACGGTAAAATGGGATAAAAAATCAGGTGGAGCGACAGAGCCAATCAAAAAAAGAAAGATGCCAATAGCTAAAAGAGTTAGAAAAGAATTGCGATTAGTGTTATCTATTTTTTTAGGCACAATTTTTGAAGCTGATTCATTGCCTGAAGATTTTAAAGTTGAAGGCTTGGCAGAAACACTCAAAGGCTTTTGAGGCCAGTTAATCTTGCCATCATAAACAACAGTAGCTCTTCCAATTATGTCGTCATTCATATCTATTTTAAAATGTTGTGCTTTACCCATATCATCTAATAAATGGCATAAATTGTTTCCATAAAGAACACTGGCTTGGGCCGGCAATTGATCAACTTTACCAACAATCGTTACGCCCTGATGAGAATAAATCTCTCCAGGATGAGTTAGTTCACAGTTTCCCCCCGAAGATGCCGCCAAATCAACAATGACTGAGCCTGGCTTCATCATTTCTACCATATCTTTTAAAATCAACTTGGGTGCATTTTTACCTGGAATTTGAGCAGTCGTGATGATGATATCAACCTCTTTTGCCTGAGCTCTAAAAAGCGCCATTTCAGCATCAATAAAAGCTTGACTCATTTCTTTAGAATATCCACTTGAGGTCGCTCCATCTTCGTCAAGTTCAACAGTTAAAAACTCTGCTCCCATACTTTGTATTTGTTCACGAACTTCTTTTCTAGTATCAAAGGCCCTAACGATAGCACCCAAATTTTTAGCAGAACCAATAGCAGCAAGACCAGCAACACCTGCACCAATAATAAGAACTTTAGCCGGATCCACTTTTCCTGCAGCAGTGATTTGACCATTGAGAAATTTACCGTAAAACCCAGCTGCTTCAATCACAGCTCGATATCCAGCAATATTGGCCATTGATGATAGGACATCCATTTTTTGAGCACGAGAAATTCTAGGAATAGCATCCATTGCAATAGCATTAATCTTTTTTTCACATAATAATTTTAGAAGATCAGCATTTTGCGCCGGCCAAAGAAAAGAGGCAACAAGGGTACCTGGTGGAATTTGATCAATTTCAAATTTTGTCAAAGGTTGCACTTTCAAAATAATATCAACCGAACTAAACAATGTTTTTGCGTCTTGGACGATCACTGCTCCCATGGAGATGTATTCATGATCAGAAAATAGAGCGCGTTCACCAGCATGGGATTGGACAATAACTTCAAAACCTTGTTTTATTAATCGTTGAACTGTCTTAGGTGCAGCAGCTACTCGAGTTTCAGCTTGAGATTGCTCTCTAGGAATACCAACTTTCATTTAAGCTCCGAATACAAAATTTTTATATTTAAATCTTACATCAATCCTGAGTAATCTCAATAAGTAAAAACAATATACAAAATGGAAGCATTAAGGTCGGTTAATGAGCAATTAAATAGAATTTAATTGTTTGAAAAAATCTGATAATCCCTGCTGCTTAATCAAAGCAAAATGAAGATCTAAGATCGATGAATTTGGAGCAAAATCCTTAGAGTCCATGGGGACAAACTTGAAGCGTTGATCAATTAACATTTTAACAATGGGCCTTGAAAGTGAATCAATTTTGTTATCAAAAAATGAATGATTAATCTTATCTAAACAATGCTTGTTAGCATCTAAAAAATGAGAGTCATGAGTAAGATTAATCTGACCTATTCGGTTTTTTAATTTCACACTTAAAGCTTCTGCTGTTGCTTTGGGCCCAGAAACGTAGGAATCATAAAATAAAAAAGAACGACCATTCTTCAATTTGTTGATCGCAAAATCTTCAATATTGGCAGTAGAACCATAAGTGGCATCGAAAAGTCCAACACCAATTACTGGTAGCTTGAGATTGTCTTCAAGTTTATCATAACCAAAAATGGTATTTAGCACACGATAAGCACCGCTGTGACCAGAAAATGAAATACCTCCAAACTTTATTGGCAAAAATAATAATTTAGTTTCATTTAAAAATTTAAACCCATTTTGGGGTGAATGAAAAAATTGATCATAGGTTGTACATTTACCAGTGCTTGCAGGAATTACAAGAATGCTATTTTTATTGCTTTTAGCTAAAAAATCACCATAGTCTCCAAATTTTTTATCAAAATGATCCCAACCTTCAATATTGTGCCCATGAAAATGAATATTAAGATTTATAGGTTGTGATGGATCTAAATTTTTTGGGATAAAAACGTGAACAACTTCAGGATAGCTTGAAAATTGATTTAAGCAATGAAGGTAATCTTTGGTTTCGTCGAGGAGTTTATGACAACCTGAGGTTTTATCAGTCGCCAAAATGCAACGAGAAAATAATACTACTAAAATAAAAAAAACAATCTTCATAGTTTATCTTAGCTTGAAATTATAGTATCAAAAAGCTAGAAAAAATTTCTAGCTTTCATTTTAGAAACAAGAGTATCCGTATCGAAGTTTAGATTATGGGACTTGATAAATGGAACTAGCTCAAGATGAAGAAGATGCTTGGCTTTTTCTAAAGAAACCTCTTCAACAGATGAAACTTCGCTTATGAGAGAATTGAGGATTTTATCCTGAATAAGACCAACTCGCTGAGTAATATAGTAAGGTATTAAGGTGTAAGTGACCATTGCGTAGCGAGATTTATAAATATCAGGAAATTCTTTCTCTAAAAGAGCCTCAATTTTTTTTCTTAATAAAAATTTAGGGTCCCCTACTTTATCACGCATCTCAATCCAATTTTCTAACGCCATATCGGCAATCGCTTCAGCATTTGGTTTTTGTACAAACTCAAAATTTGTTACCGTTTTAGAAAAATCATTCTGATTCTCATTTAAAATTTTTAAGAAATTTAGACAATCTTCAAATCCTGAATTCATACCTTGGCCAAAAAATGGAACTATTCCATGCGCTGCATCTCCCATTAAGATTACTGAATCTTCAAAAGTCCACTTGGAGCATCGAACTGTTCCAAGTTTTCCTTGAGGGTTAGAGATAAAGTCTGATGCATAATCTGGCATTAGAGCAATAGCATCTGAGAAATCTTGAGAAAAAAGTTGATCAATTTCGTGGGAAGACTGTAGTTCTGAAAATTTATTTTGAGGCATATACATAGTGACAGTAAAACTACCATCAAGATTTGCTAGGGCCATCATCATGTGAGAACCTCTAGGCCAAATATGAAGCGCATTCTTTTCGACTTGATATTGTCCCAGATGATTTGCAGGTAGAAATAATTCTTTGTAGTCAGCATCAAGCCAATCCGTTCTTTCAAGAAATTTATCTGGATATTTTGCACATAAATTTTTTCTAACTAAACTCCCAGTTCCATCAGTACCGAATAAATAATCATATTGGAAAGTTTGGCTTTTTTGAAAAAAGTGTAAGGTTTTAGATTCAAAATTAATATCCTCTAACAAATAATCAAATTGTATTTTGACTCCAGCTTTTTCTGCAGATGAAATTAAAAAGCGATTCAAAGCTGATCTAGAAATCGAAAAATTGCATTCGTCTGAATTTCCATAAGGTTGATACTGTAATTCACCTGAGCGAGAATGAATCATGCGCCCATGAATGGGAACACAAAGTGAGATTGCTTCATCCAATAACTGAGCTTCAGCTAATCCATTGAGACCTCTTGACGTAATAATAAGATTTATAGAGCGAGCCTCATCAGAAGAATGCTTTCTGATATCTGATCTTTTTTCAAAAAGTGTGACATCATAACCTCTTCGCTTAAGTATTACGGCCCATAGAGAACCAACTAAACCTGCGCCAACAATGCCAATTTTTGATTTTGAAAACACTAACGAACCTCTTTTAAAATTTGAACTAATTGAAAAACATCAACGAAAGAATTGTAAAGAGCAACAGGAGTAGCTCGGATGATGTCGGGTTCTCGAAAATCAACGATGGCATCATTTTCTGACAATTTATTGGCCCATTTTTTTGGATTGTTTTTAAAGCGCAAACAAAGCATCGAACCTCTACTAGATGGAGTTATTACTTCAACTTCTGATTCAATGTTTTTATGTAGAAGAAATTCAAAATATTTTGTTAATTTTTGGCTTTTTTGACATAATTTTAGCATTGTCGCTTGATCAAATAATTCCATTGAAGCACGAAGCGAAGCGAGTTGGAAAATTGGAGGATTGCTTAATTGCCAAGATTCAACTGTGGGAATAGGTTCAAATTGAGGGCCCATTTTAAAGCGACTAGATTTGTTATGTCCCCACCAACCTGCAAAGCGAGGTATATCTTTATTCGTTAGATGCCTTTCGTGAACAAAAGCTCCAGCAATGCCACCAGGTCCAGCATTGAGATATTTATAAGTACACCAAACTGCAAAATCGATATTCCAATCATGTAAAGTTAAAAATAAGTTACCGGCTCCATGTGCGAGATTAAAACCCACAAGTGCACCGACTTTGTGACCAGCTTTGACAATTGAATTAAAATCAAAACATTGACCAGATAAATAATTGCAATTACCCAAAAGAACTAAAGCTAGTGAGTCACCTAATTTATTTATTTGATCTTCAATATCTTCCTGTCGAACAATCATTTCACCAGTACGAGGCTTAAGCTCTACCACGGCATCATTAGGAGCAAAGCCGTGAAAAAGCGCCTGAGAATCAACTGCATATTTATCTGAAGGAAAAGTATTATTTTCGATAAGAATCTTAAATCGTGATTGAGTCGGTCTATAAAATGAAACAAGCAAAAGATGCAAATTAACAGTCAGAGAATTCATTGCAACAACTTCACTTTCATTGGCACCTACCAACCTGGCAAAACTAGAAGTTATATTTTCATGATAAGAAAGCCATGGATGCTTACCTAAGAAATGTCCTTCAACAGCATATTTACCCCATGCACTTAGTTCTTCATCTACATAAACTTTAGCTTTCTTAGGCATTAACCCCAAAGAGTGTCCAGCAAAATAAAGTTGTTGCTTTCCTTGGGAATTTTGTGGAAAAACAAACTGAGATCTTAAAGAATTCAATTCATCCGCTTCATCCATTTTTTGAGCAGATGCCAGGCTATCATCATTGAAATTAAAATTCATATTTTCCTCAATTATTTAATAAAAACATCAACTGGAGAAAGGCCATCTACTTTTAATTGAATCTGCCAATTTGTTTTTAATTCAACTGCTGGAGTTGCAGCTCCGGCCAAAACAATACTGCCAGCCTTTAGAAAATCTTGACGTTTATCCAACAATTCAACCAACTCAATGATTGAAGATACTGGATCACCAGAAATATCACTGGAAATTCCGCTTTGAGAAAGTGAGTTATTAATTGTCATATTCATCTTCAAATTAAGTAAATCAAGATGTTTAAAATCATATAACCATTCTCCAACTACAAAATGTGAAGATGATGAGTTATCAGCAATGACATCTTCCATAGAAAAATACTTAAATAATTCATACCGAGAATCAAGAATTTCCATGCAAGCTGCTACGGCCGAACAAGCCGCTAGAACTTGCTCGCGATTTACAGGATAATGAAGATCTTTATTTATTAAAAATGCAATCTCAGGTTCAATTTTTGGATGTATTGAACCTTCAAGAAAAAATGTACCATTTTGTTTAACTTGCATTTTGTTAGTCAAAAAACCATACAACGGAGAATCAAGATTCATCTGTTTTCGTTTTGCTTCAGAGGTAAGACCCATTTTCCATCCAATGAGTATTTCTTGCTCAACTTCTCTAAGTTTCAATTGATTTTCTTGAATGGCATAAGCATCCATTCGATTTAAATCTGGCAGGTCTTTACTCAACTGACCAACTGGAGTTGCTGTAAGTCTTGCATCATGCAATTTACGAGCTAGAAATACTAGATTTTTATCAATCATAACTTTCGCCTTTTGAAGATGGAATCCATGTTAAACCGAAGAGAAATACTTAAGCAAGCTATTACAAAATGAAACGGCAGAAGCCACAAATTCATTCTATAAATTTGAATTTGTATTTTCATTATTGTAGCGATGAATATATAATTTGGATCATCGAAAATTTCGGAGAACATCGTTTATGCTAGAGACTAAGGAAATAATTGATATTTCTCCACTCATATCTACTAAAATAGCCGTTTTCCCCGGCGATACTCCATTTCAAGAGGAATTCTTGCTCCAAATGGATAAAGGCGACAACTTAACACTTTCTAAAATTTCGACCACTGTTCATCTTGGGGCCCATACTGACGCTCCAAGCCACTACTGCGCAACTGCTGAGAGCATGGAAAAACGAAAATTAGAAATCTACATTGGGAAAGTGCAGGTTATAGAAGTACAAACTAGTCCTTTTTCCAGGATAAAACTTTCCGATATATTAAGCATAGATATTATTGCTCCTAGGGTACTTTTTAAAACCAGCTCTTTCCCAAATCCCGATCAATGGAATTGCGATTTCATGGCACTTTCCTCTGAAGTTATTTATTACCTTGCCAGCAAGAATGTTATTTTAATCGGAATTGATACTCCATCAATCGATTTAGCGGATGATCCACTGCTTGAGGCCCATAATGCCATCTTAAGAAATGATATGGCGATTTTAGAAGGAATTATATTAGATCAAGTTGAGATTGGTCTTTATGACTTAATCGCACTTCCCTTAAAAATTTTCGGTGCTGATGCCTCCCCCGTTCGCGCCATTTTGCTCAAGGATAGATAAATGGTAATAATACAAAATTATATTAACGGCGAATTTGTTAATCCACATGGACAAATTTTTATCGATAATATAAATCCTGCAAAAGGAGAAATATACTCACTCGTGCCTGATTCTGAACATCAAGATGTTGAGATGGCGGTTCAAGCTGCGCAAAAAGCATTTGGTTCCTGGTCTCAAACTCCAATTTCCATTCGTTCCGATTATTTAAGGAAATTGGCAAATAAGATTATTGAAAATTTAGATCAACTCGCTTTAGCAGAATCCATCGACAACGGAAAGCCACTAAGTCTTTGCAAAATTTTGGATATACCACGAGCTTCAGCGAATTTTAAATTTTTCGCTGACACCCTTATCGATTTTCACGGTCAATCATATATGACTGATCACAATCAAAATCAGCTTGCACTCAATTATACTACTTATGGACCACTTGGAGTTGTAGCTTGTATATCTCCTTGGAATCTTCCACTGTATTCATTAACTTGGAAAATTGCACCAGCACTTGCCGCAGGAAATACTGTTGTAGCAAAACCATCAGAGCTCACGCCGATGACAGCTTTTCTTTTGAGCAAAATTGTTTCTGAGGTAGGATTGCCGCCTGGTGTACTTAACATCATTCATGGAAAAGGTTCATCCGTTGGGACACCACTTGTAACCCATTCACAAATCAAAGCAGTATCTTTTACTGGAAGTACACTCACAGGCAGATCGATCTCAACTGCAGTTGCCGCAGACTTTAAGAAACTTTCTTTAGAAATGGGTGGAAAAAACGCCAATATTATTTTCAATGATGCAAACTTTGAACAAGCACTTAAGACAACAATTCGTTCAAGTTTTCTCAATCAAGGACAAATTTGCCTTTGTGGCTCCAGAATTTTTATTCAAAGTGGTATTTATCAAAAGTTTAAATCTGCACTTGTGGAAGAAACCAAGAAACTACAAATTGGCAATCCACTTCTTGAGGGAACTGATCAAGGTGCTTTGGTATCAAAGGATCATCTTAACAAAATTATAAGCTATATCGAGCTGGCAAAAAGTGAAGGTGGAAATATTCTTTGCGGGGGAAGACAAGAAAATCTAACTGGAGAAAATATTAATGGATATTTTTTTCAACCTACATTAATCGAAGGGCTTTCAAATCAATGTCGAACAAATCAAGAAGAAATTTTTGGACCTGTGGCAACTCTTATATCCTTTGATACCGAAGAAGAAGTAATAGAAATGGCAAATGCAACTAAATATGGTCTTTCTGCAAGCATCTGGACAAGTGATGTGAACCGCGCACATAAATTGCCCAAAAAAATTGATTCGGGAATTGTCTGGGTAAATACATGGATGCTAAGAGATTTGCGCACACCCTTTGGTGGAATCAAAGAATCAGGGCTAGGTCGTGAAGGCGGAGTAGAAGCACTCAGTTTTTTCTCAGAAGTAAAAAATATATGTGTGGGGTTAGTATGAATAATGATTTCAATTCCAATCGAGCACCAGAACCAGTGGGGCTTTATCCTCACGCTAGACAAGTCGGTAATCTGCTTTTTCTGTCCGGCGTTGGACCTCGTGAGCGAGGACAGAAAAAAATTCCTGGTGTTGAAATCGACGATCAAGGAAATATTAAGAGCTATGATATTGAAGCACAATGCCATAGCGTGTTTAAAAATGTAAGAGCAATTTTAGAAGATGCTGGAGCAAAATGGGAAGATTTAGTCGATGTAACAGTTTACTTAACAAATATGAAAAATGATTTTCCCATTTATAATCAATTATGGTCCCAATATTTTAAAAACAATCCTCCTTGCCGAACTACTATTGAAATCAATGCACTGCCAACTCCCATTGCGATTGAACTTAAGTGTATTGCATTTGTATCAACCCAAAAATAACAAAGTATAATTAGGATAAATAAGGATAGCCACATGTCAGATCAATACCGCCCTCTGAATTTATTTAAATGGATTGAAGAAAACAGACATTTACTCAAACCTCCAGTTTCAAATAAATTAGTCTGGAGCGACAGAGAGTTTTTAATTATGGTTGTCGGTGGTCCCAACGAAAGAACTGATTTTCACGTCAATCAAGGAGAAGAATTCTTTTATCAAATTGAAGGCTCAATGACTTTAAAAATTATTACCGATAAAGGTCAAATGAAAGATGTCGTGATCAACGCTGGAGAGATTTATCTTCTTCCTCAAGGCACACCTCACTCTCCACAAAGACAAGCGCTTTCTGTAGGACTAGTCATTGAACGTCGAAGAAATAAAGGTGAGATTGATGGCCTTCAATGGTTTTGTGAAAAATGTCAAACCAAGCTTTATGAAGAATTTTTTCCACTCATAAATATTGAAACTCAGTTTCCTGCAGTTTTTGAGCGCTATTACAATAGTGAACATACTCAATGTTCAAAGTGCCAACATATTAATGGAAGGAGATGGACGAATGCTTAAAATTGATATTCATACCCATATACTTCCACCTGAATTACCAAAATTTAAAGATATGTTTGGCTATGGAGGCTTTGTTCAATTACAAAAATGTCCAGGCTGCACAGACGTTGATATGCTTGATGACTCTGGGAAATTTTTTAGAAAGGTGAAGCTTAATTGTTTTGATCCAATCGAGCGTATGCATGAGTATGACCAACACGGAGTTCAAGTTCAAGTGCTCTCAACAGTGCCAGTTATGTTTTGCTATTGGGCCCAGGCTAAAGATGGTCTTATCATTTCTAAACTCTTAAATGATCACATCGCCCAGATTATTCAAAATCATCCAAAAAGATTTGTGGGACTTGCAACCCTACCGATGCAAGACACCATACTTGCCATTAAAGAACTTGAAAGATGTATGAATATTGGGTTTAAAGGAATCCAAATTGGTTCTCACATTAACGATAAAAATTTGTCTGATTCAAGTTTTTTTGAACTCTATGCCGCTTGCGAGCAACTTGGAGCATCGATTTTTGTTCACCCATGGGACATGATGGGACAAGATCGAATGGATAAATATTGGCTTCCATGGCTAGTTGGAATGCCTGCGGAAAGCTCCCTGGCCATAAGCTCAATGATCTTTGGTGGAGTCTTTAAAAAATTTCCCAAACTAAGAGTGGCATTTGCTCATGGTGGAGGATCTTTTCCCATTACCATCGGCCGCATTCAACATGGCTTTGACTCGCGTCCAGATCTTTGCGCTGTTGATTGTGATGTTGCACCTAAAGATTATCTAGGACACTTCTATCTTGATTCTTTGGTACATGACGAGTTAGCTTTGAAATATCTTATCGATTTAGTTGGCGCCCAAAAAATATGTTTGGGGACCGATTATCCTTTCCCACTTGGAGAGGCAGTTCCTGGCAAACTCATCGAAAAAGTATCACCTGATATCGACACACTCGAATGGCTCAATCATAAATCGGCGCTTGAATGGCTTGCGATGAAAAAAGAACAATTTATTTAAAGAGGTTATTTTGGATTTACAACTTAAAGGAAAAAAAGTTTTAGTCATGGGCTCTTCAACAGGTATTGGAAAAACCATTGCAAAAGTTTTCAAAGATGAAGGTGCAGAAGTAGCACTTTGTTCTAGAAATTTAGAAAACCTAGAAAAAACTGCAAAAGAATTAGGATGTAAGCATTTTTTTAGCTGTGACTTATCAAAACCAGGACAAGGTGAATTTGCAGTTTTACAAACCATCAAGCTTTTGGGTGGTATTGATATTTTAATAAATAACACTGGTGGACCAAAGAAAGGTCATTTTCTTGAAATTAGTGATGATCAATGGCATGAAGATTTTCAGAGTCTATGGATGAGTGTGGTTGAATCCCTTAAAGTAGCTTTGCCAGAAATGCAAAAAAATGATTTTGGCAGAGTTATCCTGATCACTTCTTTAGCGGCTAAGGAGCCGTTGAGTGGATTGACAACGTCTAATGGCCTGCGGGCAGGACTTGCTGGACTTTGTAAATCAATTGCAAACGAATATGCACCCCATGGTATTACCCTCAATCTTTTATTGCCGGGTTATACCAATACGGAGAGACTTAAGGAGTTAAATTTATCCGATGAAAGAGTTAAGAGTTTAGTGCCGGCCGGAAAACTTGGAGATCCAATCGAGCTTGCAAATTTAGCAGTATTTTTATCTTCTCCATTCTCTGGCTATATAACGGGACAAAGTATTGCAGTAGACGGTGGGGCCTTGCGCGGCCATTAAGACAACGACCGCGCACGACTTATAACTAGTTAACTTTTTTTAGATTCGAACAGTTTACGATTTCTTTTACGCCTGTTTTCCAATTATCTTCCATCACGACAAATGAAGAAGGTCCCTCAAAATTATCTGTGTGAAGCATGGTTATTTGTAGCGCAAAGGCTCCCGTTTTTGTAGCGACCACTGCTTCAAATAAATCGTGATTAAATTTTACTGAACCATCTTTGGTGTCAATGCTAAAAGGATGGTGAATAGCATAAGTTGTACTACCAATCGTTATTGCAATTCTTTCATTAAGAGGGTGAGGAAGGTTATTTTCAAAAGTTTGAGCACCTACTTCCATAAAGCAATTGGCATTTGCTGAAACTTCTCCTTTCCAAGTTCCAGGCTCGATATGAGCAAAGCTTGAAAATGAAATGAGAGCAAGTGTGAAAATTAAAATTGTTTTCATAAAAAATTCTCCTTTGGGTTTATTCTATGGATCAAATCTAGTATGGCCTTCTTTTTTAGTAACAGTCATTTTTTGCACAATTCCTGCAGCTGTTGCATTATCATTGGCAATAAGAGCAACTTGTAATAGGTTTGTGTTGGTCAATTCATCATTAATCAAATTTTGAAATTGAGTGATTGAATCAGCTCTTTGGGTCTCGGGCAATTGGGACACAGAATCTGGGATCAGTGTAAGAGTATTTTTAAAGAGCAAAATAAGCTGTTTGGTTTTATCAATATTGTCGGCATTTTTTGAAGGATCTGAAACACTTAATGCAATCGCCTTGAATAAAGGCCCTATTTGTTTCATGTTATTTTTTAATGAAGAAGCTGACTCCTGAGCAAAAGCGATAGAAAAACCAAAAACTAAAACTAGAGCAAAAGTTGAAAGTGTTTTTTTCATGATTTAATCCTTTGAGATATATTATTAATTATTAAGACTACCTTCTTGAATCCATTGCTTAAACAAAGTTAACATTTCTGCACTAGGTACCGGTGCTTTGGGCCTTCCTTGATCATCTAGTGGAGGCATAGGAGAGCCTAGTACATCTCCGTGCTCAATATAATCGACGATATCATCAGCATGATCTCTGACTTGATCATATGAGGCCAGGGATGGTTTTCTTTTAGTCCCGTCATGACACATCAAGCAGCTTCTATCTATTAAATGATATTTTAATGAGGAATACTTTGCTTCTAAGGCCGGAATCTTAATTGGAATAGTTGGCCCTTTATAACTTTGAATAAAAAATCTGACGTAATTAATTTCAAGACTGGTTAGTCCTCCATTTTTAGGAGGCATTTGCCGAGACTCTATTCTTTGAAAAAGATCCGATTCATCCGGAGAGCCATATTTAATTTTTCGAGCAAAAAGTGATTCGTCAATAACCCATCGATGACAGCTTAAACATTTTGGTATGAGGATATTTTGTTTAAGAGCTTCAAAATTTAAATTTGATAAATCAAGCCTAGAAACTTTAAAAGTATCACTTTCATTTGAGCCGACATTAACTTTGCAGCCAATGACGAGACCAAAAATAGAAAATACCAATAAAAAAAGTCGCATGATTTTAAAAGACTCCGTTTACCACCAATTCAAATACGCTTGGGTCAGATAGCTGGTTTCATGAAAAGCCTGCCCCTTTCTATACCGTATTTCAGAGTTAAACGAAAGGTTTGTATAAACTTTCCAGTCCAAGTTGAATCCAAAGCGATCTTCCTTTAGGTCGAATACTCCCTCTCTTTGCAATCTCTGCCAAGTAAAAGAAGGACTTAGCCAACCCTTTGGGAAAAAAGCAATTTGTTGATAAAGTGCCCACTGGCCAAAGTTATAATCATTTTGCTTAACATATCTCCAGGTACGATCAATTTCGGTGAGGAAGGCCCATTTATCCACGCCATATTTGACTAAAAATCCACCCATTTCTCTTCTAATACTTGGACTTTTGGCCAAGAGCCATTGACCCCCAACTAAAAATTTAGGTGTCCATTTTTGAAAGTACTGTCCACCAAGGCCACTTTCAGCGTTGGTTTTAGTTTCAAGTGGATGAGCAGTATAAATAAAAGTGTGCCAAAGATATTCTTTTCTGTTTTGAAAATAAGTCAATTCAATAGGTATATCGGTCACTGTTAAACGATTCTCGCTACGAACAAAACTGGTATGATCGACTATCCCTAAACCCAAGGGCAGAAATCCACTTCCAAAAGAGAGTCGGTCTTCTTTAGTTGTGCTTTTATTAAAATCCCAAAACGCCGAGAGTTCGCGAAAATAAATCCGCTGATAAGTCTGGGAACGCTCACTTGAAGACTCGCTCGCATTCGGTGGTGCTACGGCCAAAGTAGCCTTAACGCCAAATTTTTCATTCCAATGATAAGAGGCCAGATAATCGGCTTGCATGGGAAAAAAACGATTGTATCCAGGACGAACAACATTCATCAGTCTAGATTGAAATGCTTGGTGGTAAGCTTGTTGAGAACTCCCCTGCATTTCTTCGAGATCTTTAAAATACAAGGACTGAGAAGCCGAAATGCCCTTGCCATAATCAGTAAGCAACCCTCCGCCAGTTGATGATTCATGACAAGCCGTACATGAATTATAACCTAATCGGATATAAGTCGGGTGAGCTGATAAAGTTGAAAGGTGAAAAAGAAAAACAAGCAGAAAATGAAGTAAAAACATTGATTACTCTAGCTTTAATTTAAAATTAACTTCAACTGAATCAAGTGGTTTAATACCCATAAAACTTGGAGCCGTTAAGTGAAATGCATTCAATGATACAGTTGTCTTACCCGAAAAGATTTTTCCATTGGGATCTTTAGTTACGACAAATCCCAGATCATTGGAAACATCATTAATTGCCAAAGATCCTTTAGCCTGACAAAGAAATGTTTTATTGTCACAATCAAAGCTTTTCATTTTAAAAATAATAAGAGCAGTGCCTTTATCAATTGCCCCAAAAACTTTTTTATGTAAGTGATTATCGCGCAATTCTAGGCCTGTAATGAGATCAATAGCGTCCATTTCAACCACCGCCGTTTGCAACGATGAGGCATCAAGTTTTAATTTGGGATTAGTTACACTTCCCTCGATTTTTACACCAGGACCATTGGTTTCAGCGACGAAAGTAATCTCAGCACTAGGGCTGGCAAAAAGAGAAAATGATAAAGTTAAAAAAATAAAAATAAAAAAAATCTTCATTGCTTTACCTTTTAATTTTTTTGGGAAGAAATATTTTCGATAGTAAATGTCATCGATTGAGCGACATCATTTAAATAATCTTTATAAGTTCCATGATGATCGCCATCTCCTTTCGCAATAACCGAAAGCAATGTCGTTTCGTGGTTAGAACTTGTTTTTCTAAGCTTGGCCGTGAACTTAACCCCTTCATGAAAGAGCACTTGAGCATCATCAATAGCTGCCCAAACATAGGTTGGCGGATAGGCAGTTGGACGTAAATTGTCCTGCGGAGACATAGGAAGCATCCATTTAAAGTTATTGGGATCGCGAGGATCTCCTACTAAATCCCATTCTTTAGCAGTACCAGTAATGCGTTCATCTAACATGGAGCCAATATAGTCGGTAAAACCCATATAATTTATGGCCGCTCCCCACAAGTCAGGGCGTTGTGAAATAGCATTGCCAATGATTAAACCCCCAGCACTATAACTACTGATACCAATTGTTTTCTTTTTAGTAATATTTTGTTTGATCATATAATCAGCACCAGCATAAAAATCTTTAACAGTATTCATTCGGTATTGATCACGTCCTGCCAGGTACCAATGTAAGCCCTTGTCTCCCCCACCTCTAACGTGGGCTATCGCCATGATAAAATTGCGGTTCATCAAACTAAGAGCATTATAAATAGTGTAGCCGTGAGCATAATTGAGATCATATAAAGATCCATAACAGCCATACGCTGCGTACTGAACGGGATGAGGTTGTGCTAAATTTAAATCTTTTCTAAAAACTAAAGTTAAAGGTACTAAGGTGCCATCATATGAAGGAAATTGAATTCTTTTAGTTTGATAATTTTGGGTAAAATTCATCTTGTTTTTAGTTGGAACTTTAATCAAACCACTATTTCGTTTATAACTAAAAACTTCTTCCGGAATCAGAACACTATTTTTAATAATGACAGCTTTTTCATGGGCAGGGAAATCTCCACGATGGTTTTGGATCGATAAATAATAATAGCCTTCTTTGAAGGTTTGTTTCTTAACAAGCTGAAAATTTTTATCATAGACTTCTATATCTTGCAGACCTTCATTATTTTTTCTAACCACAAAATAAAAGTCATTATATAGATCAATGGAGTCAATATCAGTATTAAGTGAACCTGCGATAACTTTAACTAACGGAGAACTAACATCTAAATTGTCTTTGCGGTAAATATCATAAAAATCAGAATTAATATTAGAACGGATAATAAATCCAGATTCGTCGTGATCTACAAAACTAAAACGCAATGGTGCAGCCTCGATCAACAGTGTTGGCTTGGCCAGAGGATCATTCGTTGCAATCACATAACAATCACGATGAGAATAAGAATTTTCGGCCACCACGAAAAACTCTTGATCCTTAGTAAGATTAATCGTTATATCGCTTTTGCCGTTTGGCAGCTTAAAAAGCAATACGGGATTACTAGCAGGATTGACGCTTTGATAATAAAGCTCAGAGGCAACAGCACTAGTGCGATTAATTGGATAAATGAAACCTGTTGAATCTTTTGTCCATTCAGCTTGAAACTCAGTAGAATCTTGAGCACCTGAAATTTTTTTGATGGTCAATGATTTTGTATCATAAAAATACAAAAAACTATTATCATGCTGATTAATTAAGATTATGGCATATCTGTGATTTGGACTTACACGAAAGTCACCAATTAAATTTTCAGTATCTTCAAAAAATTTTTTTCCTTCAAAAAACTTATGCGACTGTCTACTTTGAGAATCAGTGGCAATAAGATTTCCATCTTTTGCGAAATACTGAAACTGACCTTGAAGCTGAATAGCTTGTTCTGAATAAAGATCTTTTGGCTCATTTTTCTTATACTCATTTAACAGTTCATTCTTTAAGCCTTGATGAGCTCTCATCCAATTGCTGGAATATGTATTTTCCACTTTGATATAAGAAAGTAATTTTGTATCGGCCTGTTCACCTGGCAAGGTGAGCATCCAGTGAAAAGCATCACTCCAGCTATAGGATCCAATTTTTTGGATAAAAGGAATTTCCGCAGGAACTTGAGGCTCAGAGGCAAATAGGGAAATAGAAACTAAAAGCAATATGAATGACCAACGTTTTTGCATAATGAAATCCCCAATTGATTTAATCAAACTTTATTTTAAGAGCAGGTAGAAAGTCAAAACAAATGGACAACATTGGTTGACACCAAAAATCAAAAAAACAATAATATTAAATATTATGTAATTACCTATAGTTAAAAAATTTCTTTCGTCTTTGTTTCGATACGCTACAAACTATAATTTAAGCGAGAAAAATATGTACATAGCAATGAACCGATTTACAGTTAATCAACAACGGGCCGATGAATTCATTGAAGTATGGAAAACCAGAGAAAGAAATTTAAAAGAATTTAATGGCTATATCACTTTTAAATTACTCCAGGGTGATGCTAAAGATGGCAAAATAACTTTTTGCTCACATGCTACCTGGACTTCTGAAGAGTCATTTATGGAATGGGTCAACAGTCCTCAATTCAAGCAATCTCATTCGAAAAAGCGTATGCCAGAAGGTGTATTATTGGGCCCGCCTCAGTTTGAAGGCTATCAAGTCGTCATTAGTGAAGACTAAAAGCAGAATGCTCAAGTATTAAGGGTTACATCTTTCTTACATCGTTAAACTTCTGAGCAATTGACTTGCCCACTCAAATTAAATCTAGTTATTCTTATTTTGTTCAGAAACCTGCAAGTCTAAAATCAAGGATGATTTATGAAACTACTTTCCTTTGCCGTTTTATCTCTACTTTCCATCAATACTGCTATGGCCTTACCTGTTGGCGCGTTCGATGCGCTTAAAGTTAAGAGCAATTCATTTGATAAACTTGATCCCAAATACGATTTTAATGGAATTGTGAAGCTTTCAAATTGCTCTGGCTCAATTATTAAGTTTTCAGGTATGCCAGATTCTGCAAAGGCAATTGCATTGACCAATGGCCATTGCATCGGTGGAGGCATGATTGATCCTAATGTTATTGTGTCGAATAAAAGTATCAATCGACAAATGAAAGTCTATAACCGAGATCAAAAACTAGTGGCCATTAACGCTGTTAAAGTTCTTTATGCCACAATGACAAACACAGATATCACATTATACGAACTCAAAGAAAGTTATGCTGATTTATCTGCAAAAAGAGTCGACTCTTTTGATGTTGATGGCAATCATCCAACTCTTGGAACTTCCATTGATATCGTATCAGGTTACTGGGATCGAGGTTATAGATGTAACGTCGATGCCTTTATATTTACTTTGAAAGAAGCCAATTGGACCATGAAAGATTCTATTCGTTATTCAGATACCGGCTGTAACACTATCGGTGGAACCTCAGGCTCCCCAATTATTCAAACCGGCACAAGAACAGTAGTAGGAATTAATAATACAGGCAATGAAGATGGTCAGCGTTGTACTATGAACAATCCGTGTGAAGTAGACGAAAAAGGAAACGTAGTTGTTAAAGCACACGCTTCTTACGGCCAGGAAACTTATAATATCTATACTTGCTTGACTTTAGATTTTAAAATTGATCTTACCAAACAAGGCTGTGAACTTTTCAAACAATAATTTCATTTTTCGATTTTTTATAAGTAATCGGTAATTCATATCTTCATTGATGTGAATTACCTTTTAGCAATACCTTAGCATTCATAAAAAGCATTCCAATTAAGTATTAAGAATTTTTTTCAATGTCCGACAAGACCATTATTGGATGGTATTATGAAGCATTTAATTTTATTTATTATTCTTATTTTCACAACCGAGCTTTTTGCTCAAGATCAAGTCATAAAATCTTTCAAAACTGATGGCTGCTCTCATTGGCAAGATGGCCCAAAAGAAAATCCCAATGCCTGGCATGAGTGCTGTGTCGTTCACGATTTAAAATATTGGGCCGGTGGAACTTACAAACAACGCAAGCAAGCCGATTTAGGACTTAAGCAATGTGTGGAATCTAAAGGCTATCCTGAAATGGCTTCTTTCATGTACAATGCCGTACGCATCACTGGAAGTCCCTTTTGGTTTACAAGTTATCGGTGGGGATTTGGCTGGAAGCAAGGCCATGGCTACAAAGCTTTGGATGCAGATGAATTAATGATGATAAATAATCGACTTGATGAAATTAATGACAATGATCTTTCAGCGATTGTCTTAAAAGATTTTTTCAACGATTTAGTTCCCAATAATTCTCACTAAAAATTTTTTTATTAGCTTGGTATTAATTATCTTCATCCGAAATCTTGCCGACGTTGGATAATAATTCAGGCAATACAATTTTAGCCTCAGCCTCAGAAAGTGCATCTACAGATTTTAACTGCCTTCTAATCATATTTGAGCGAGTACCCACTAGAGTATCGAGATCATTTAGGCCTAATTGAATATTTTTTTGGGCCTTATCTAATAATCCACCAAACTTTTCAAACTCCATTTTTACTCCACCTAAAATTCTCCATACTTCTCCACTACTTTTTTGGATGGCGAGAGTTTTAAAGCCCATCTGAAGGCTATTGAGAAGGGCGGCAAGCGTTGAAGGACCGGTGACGATAACTTTAAAATCTCGTTGCAATTCTTCTAAGAAACTTGCCTTGCGAACAACTTCGGCATAAATGCCTTCAAATGGAAGAAACATAATTCCAAAGTCAGTGGTATAAGGTGGATCAATATATTTTTCAGAAATATCTTTTGCCATTTTCTTCACAGCATTTTCCAATTCTTTTTGGGCCCTATCAATTAAAGCAAGATCTCCCGCTTCGTGGGCCAGTTGCAACTGTTCGTAATAGTCTTTAGGAAATTTTGCATCAATCGGAAGCCACACTTGATCGAGACCTTCTTCTTTACCCGGAAGCTTAATGGCAAATTCCACATTGTCGCCACTACCCTTTTTAGTTTTAACATTAGCTTCATATTGGCTTGGCGCCATGATTTGCTCTAAAAGCATGCAGAGTTGAACCTCCCCAATTCCTCCGCGCATTTTAACATTGGCCAGGACCTTTTTAAGTCCACCAACATCACTGGCAAGTGTGCGCATCTCTCCGAGTCCCTCTTGAACTTCTTTGAGTTGTTTGCCGACAGCCTCGAAAGACTGACCTAATCTTTCATTAAGCGTTTTTTGCAATTTCTCATCAACAGTTACTCTCATCTCTTCCAATTTTTTTTCAGTGCCAGAGATAAGCTCGGATTGCTTTACTTCGAGAATTTCAAATTTATCTTTTTGAAGTTTATTAAATGAATCCACATTTTTATCAAAATTTTCTTGAACCGCTTTAAGTGAATTTTCAAGGACAGTACGAAGATCAACATTATTTTCTTTGGCACTTGCTCCAAGTAGCTTCAACTTTTCATCAAGGGTTGCATTGACTTCTTTTAAATTGGCAGTATTGAGATTAATTATGGTGGTAAGTGTTTCGGTAAGCTCTTTTTTTAGCTCCTTGAGAGAATTATTGAGCTCTTCTCGATTAGCCTTAGTGATCGTGCGATTTTCCTCTCGATTTTCTCGAAATTCTTCTTTTAGACCAGATTCAATTTTGGAGATTGAATTGGCAATGCTATCTATACGTAAAAACATTTGAGGATCTGAAGAGGTCTTGGATTTTGAAAAAATAACTGCCACCAACGTCACGACAGCAACTATTAAAACAAGAGCTAAAAGAATTAATTCCATAAGAAGTCCTCTGGAGAGTTAAAATAAGTTTTTAGAAACTATACAAGCAGAAATATATTAAGATAGTTCATAAATGATTAAATTTAAAAAATTGATTTGGAACATGATATAATATTTTTTAACAAAAGAAGAGTCACTTATCGAATGTTTATACAGAAAAAATTGCTTTTTTTTAAAAAAAATTTCTTATTTATTACCTCATCTCCCCTTTCCGGCGATAATTTTATAACCGTTTTTATGGGATTTATGATTGATGCCTGAGATGAGCTCCTTTGCTCGCTTTTCGTCAGAGACTTCTAACTTTACAACAATCGATCCAATGTTCATTCCTTTATCAAAAAGCTCTCTGGCAAAATCGACTTTTTTCTTGGTTAGTTCGTTGCTTTCGGTTTCTTCATATTCGGTATCTGGTAAATTAAACATATTGTAGCGCAAGACCAATTTAGCCATAAAAACTCCAACGTATTAGTGGATTACTTAATGACTTTCGGAAGAAAGAGAGACCAAACTAAAGTCAATTTTTCTTAATTGTATTTAGCAAATTTCAAAAATAAAACAGTCTATCTTTCTCATAGTCCCAACTCATAAGTTATGCTAATCTTTGATATATGCACAATTTTAAAAATCTTTGGGACGTTTTGCTGCTGTTTTTAATTCCTATTGGCGGGGGAATTCCTGGAGGCGTTTTATTGGCTAAGTCACGCGGACTTGAGTGGCCCATAATGATGCTTTTGTATCTAATTTCAGATCTAATTTTGGCCATTACTTTTGAGCCCATCATGCATCTGCTCATCAAACATGGAAAGAAAATTCAATTTCTTGCTCGCATGGGTGAAATTATGAAAATGATGACAAAAAAAACAATTCAACAATATGGCAACAGCACCGGAGTTTTAGCGCTTATCATGATCGCTTTTGGGGCAGATCCCATGTCAGGTCGGGCGATTGCTCTAGCTGCAGGCCATGGTTTTTTTGGTGGCTGGTTCATCGCCATAGCTGGCGATATGCTTTATTTTACTCTTTTAATGGCTTCGACTCTATGGCTTAAAAGTGTCATAGGTAACGCAACCATTACCATGATAATTATATTTGCTATCATGATGATTATTCCTCAGATTTTTCGTCGACTCTCCTCAAAAAAATAACCACTGCTCGACCATTAACCGACTTTTCTACTTTAAAAGTAAGTTTATATCATCAGCAAAAACTGGAAAAAAAGCTCAACTTCCATTGTAATTAATTCATAGTATTCTCATTTATCAAGGATGATTTTGTGAAAAAAACTTTAGCTCTAATAGCTGTGATGACTTGTATCTCGGCCTCAGCTTCAACCGTTTCAGTAAATTCTATCAATCAATTAATCATGGCAAATAAAGCTCAATGGATTGCTAAAGATAATTCGATCTCTCGCATGAGTGATGTAGAAATTAAAAATCTTTTAGGATCTACTGACCGTCCAATCGGCAATGCTTTATTTGAAGATCGAAAACTTTCTTCTGAATCAATTGACTGGCGAAACGTCAATGGCACCAATTGGCTCGGCCCCGTTATGAATCAAGGAAATTGTGGTTCATGTGTGGCGTTTGCCAGTGTTGCTACTTTAGAAGCTACTTATCGCATAAATGCAGCTCTGCCTTGGCTTGCTCCAACCTTTTCACCACAGCAACTTTTTAACTGTGGCGGTGGTGCTTGTAACTATGGATGGCAACCTTCTGGTGCGGCATCTTTTCTAAAAAATAAAGGTATTGTTGATGCTGCTTGTGTCCCCTACGATTCAGGTTCAACTGGTCAAGACATAGAGTGCAAAAAGAACTTTTGCGACAATCAATTACAAAGAACTTATAAAATTGCAGGATCATCTACTCCAAGCTCATGGGGAGGATCTGCAACCAAGGTTAAAGAAGCACTTAAAAAGGGACCATTGGTTACGACCTTAACTGTTTACGAAGATTTTCTAGTTTATAGCTCAGGAATTTATAAATCTGTGAGTAAAAAATCACTCGGAGGTCACGCTGTATCTCTGGTTGGATTCAATGATCAAGAAAGATACTGGATCGTGCGAAATTCTTGGGGAGCTGATTGGGGGGAAGCTGGCTTCATACGTATTTCTTACGATGATAAGTCTGGAATCGCCGATAGCACCTGGGCGTATCAAACGGCTAAAGAAGACAACTATATTTCCATCCAATCTCCTTCCAATCACGATTATTTAAGCGGTGAAAAAAAGATACAAGTGGCTCTTGAAAAACCTGCGGCCAGCGAGATAGTTATCTCTGGCGAAACTGATCACGTTAAATTACTTGCTTGCCAAGGCAGCAGTACCACTAGCTGTGATCTCTCTGTTGATACCAGTACTCTAAAAGATGGCCGTTATGAAATTTATGCCAAATCAGGTTCCAAACAATCGCAAGTAAAAGAATTTTTTGTTTTAAATCATGAACCACAAAGCACAATTTCTTTTAAAGGTTCTGACGGAGTTGATCTAAAGAGACCGCAAAAAGGTAGAATTGAATTTGATATTGATGTAAAGGCCAGTCCGGTGATTCCTCAAAAAGTCACTTTCATTGTAGAAGATGCTTCAGGAAAAATCGTGGCAAAAAGAGTGACTGATGAAGTGGTTGAACAAATGCGCTTAGGCTTTAGAACCAATACTTTGCCTAACGGAAAGTATACAATTTACTACACCACAGAAACTCCCTTCAACGGTCAGATGATTTCTGCAGTTTCCAACAAAGAAATTTTAACGACAAAAAATTAATTGCATTATTTTTTAATCATAGGCCCTCGTTTTTTCTTAGGACGAGGGCCTATTTATTTCTGAAATGCTCTTTTAGCTGTTTGAAGTTTTTGATAGCTTGCAATTAATTTAAGATGCTTATCCAAACCTTCTAACTTGGCATTTGTTTTAGTAAGTCCAAAGAATCTTACCTCTCCGGAAATGGAGCCGATCGCATTATTTAAAACTTCGGCACCAAACATTCTGGTCATATTTTCAGTGTAATCACTTAATTCCAATTCATCATTTAAAGTAATATCTAGAACCGTTTTAAGTGCCTGGTAGTAACTTCTTCGCGCCGTGGAGTTGTCATTAAAAGTCATAAACATTTCAACTAATTCTAAAGCATCTTCAAAACGCTTTAAGGCCAATAGGGAAAGACATTTTAATTCTCCAATATTAAGTTGACCCCAAACCGTATTTTCATCGAAGGCTACACCAATGAGTTCTGCAATTTTTGTATAATCATCGAGCTCACTTTCTTCTAATTTTTTAACCAATTTAGTTAATTGCTTATCATCGAGAGAATGCAGGTTTAATATATCAGATCTAAAAGCGATCGCCTTATTGTGATTATCCCAAATCAGATCTTCTGGTAGATAAATTTCGGAATATCCTGGCACTAAAATCCGACAGGCCTTAACTCCTAACTCTTCATAGTCAGCAATATAAACTTCTTTTTCCAATTGGTTTAAAATATCCATTAAGAAATCATTTTCTTCTTTTGTGGTGCCAGAAAAATCCCAATGAGTAAATTCATAGTCTGATTTTTGGCTGAAGAACTTCCAAGAAATGACTCCAGTTGAGTCAACAAAGTGATCGATGATATTGTTGTGTTCACAAATGGCGTTTTGATTAAAAGTTGGAGGAGACAACACATTAAAGCCTTCAAAACTTCGGCCTTGAAGCAGTTCTGTAAGACTGCGCTCTAAGGCCACTTCAAATTTAGGGTGAGCTCCAAAAGAAGCAAACACCCCGCCGTTTTTAGGATTCATCAAAGTGACACACATGACTGGAAATTTTCCTCCTAAAGACGCATCTTTTACAAGGATAGGAAAACCTTCTGCTTCAAGTTTATTGATTCCTTCTATAATTTTTGGATATTTTTCTAAAACACTTTTTGGTACATCCGGAAGAGTGATTTCTTCCAAGATGATTTGATTTTTTACAGCACGCTCAAAAATTTCAGAAAGACACTGAACTCGAGCTTCATATTTTGTATTACCGGCACTCATGCCGTTACTGACAAAAAGATTTCCTATTAAATTAACTGGAATATAAACCGTTTTCTTATCTGATTGGCGCTCATACGCCAATGCGCAAATGCCACGCTTCACATTTCCAGAATTAGTATCAATTAAATGCGAAGCCTTAAGATCATTGTCTGGATTATAAAGAGCTAGAAGCCTCTCATCCATTAAACCGGCAGGAAGAGAATCCTTTGGACCTGGCTTAAACCACTTCTCAGTGGGATAATGAACAAAATCACCATTGGCGATGTCTTCTCCTAAGAAATGATCATTGTATAAATAATTATTGCTAATGCGCTCTAGGAATTCACCAAGGGCCGAACAAAGTGCGGCGTCTTTGGTTGAGCCTTTGCCATTGGTAAAACACATTGGAGAATCGGCATCTCGAACATGAACCGACCAAACGTGTGGGACTGGATTTCTCCAAGAAGCGATTTCAATTTTTATCCCAAGTGCAGAGATTAAGGTCGTCATATTCTGAATTGTTTCTTCAAGCGAACAATCCTTTCCTAAAATCATGGTGGCAGCATTATTATCATCAAGTGACTTATAGATTAGTCCCGAATCATGACCCAAAACCTCGATGGCCTCAACCTGAAATTCTGGAGATTGTTGGATAACTTTTTTAACGGTACATCTTTCGATAGATTTAAGAATGCCTTCGCGGTCATGAGCCGAAATACTTTCAGGTAATTCTACTTGAATGTGAAAGACTTGCTTGTATCTATTGTCTGGATCAACAATATTATTTTGAGTCAACCTAATGTCTTCGGTGGAAATATTGCGAGCTAGACAATAAACCTTAACAAAATAGGCCGCACACATCGCTGATGAAGCTAAAAAATAATCAAATGGTCCAGGAGCAGTGCCATTGCCTTTGTAGCGAATAGGTTGATCAGCAACCAAGCTATAGTCATCAAAGAGAGCTTCAACTTTAAGATTTTCTAAAAAACGTACATTAATCTGCATAGTACTAAGTGAACTACCACCCAAATTCTAGAGATTATATGGAATTTACCCAAGATGAGTAAAAATTACACTTTTATGATAACATTTCTACTTATTAAAAGAACTCTCAATTATCGCAGGTTGCTTTATGACATTGGCCAACGGTTTTTCAATAAAAGAAATGAACCCCAAAGAATTTTTCCCACTTTTTGGTAAACACTATGATCAACTTTTTGGAGATGACCATACATTTTTCCCAGATGAGTATTTAAGTGAAATTGAAAGTAAAAAATTAAAAATATTAGATTCAAAATTAGGTGATCGCTTTAGATTACATTTAGGCTTATTTTCTCCACAAAATGAATTTATTGGCTTTTCTTTTGGAGTCCAAGAAAGTTCTGAAACTTTTTTTATGATGGCCTCAGCTGTTTTGCCTGAATATAGAAGGCTTGGTCTCTACTCCGAATTGGTTAAAGAAGTTTTAAAAAGATGCGAGGAAGCAGGCTTTCAAAAAATTTATGGAACTCATTGTGCCACTAATAATGCTGTGCTGATTCCAAAGCTAAAATTGGGATTTATTTTTTCAAAAGTTGAACTATCCGATATGTTTGGGACCATTATTCATCTGCAATATTATACCAATCCTCTTCGAAGAAAAGTTATGGATTATCGCAGTGGTTTAAAAGTCCCGAGCAAAGAAATCAAAGCAGTCATGAAATTCGATCGGGAACCCAAATAACAGCTTTGATTGCTAACGTGTAAAGGACTAGAAATTGAAAATATTTTTTTTCCCAATAATATTAGTTCTCTATTTTGGATGTCAAAAGACAACAAAAAACAGTGCTATTTTTAATCAAAAAGATCAATCAGTATCGGCTTCAACCGGAAAATTTGCCATTTATCCCCAGTATAATTCCGCAGGACATTTTAGTGAAGGTTTAGCTCCAGTTATATTTGGTTGGGAAACTAGCAAGTGGGGCTTTATTAATAAAGCTGGCAATATGGCCATTTATCCTGATTACGATTCGGCCGATAGTTTTAGTGAAGGCTTGGCGGCCGTACAAACTGGTGGGCCGTCTGGCAAATGGGGATATATCGATAAGACCGGAAAAATGGTTATAAATGCTCAATACGATTTAGCAGGGGCCTTCAGTGAAGGATTGGCAAAAGTTCACATTGGTGGTGAAACTGGTAACTGGGGCTTTATCAATAAAGAAGGCAAGATCGTCATTAATCCCCAATTTCATTCAGTGGGTTCATTCAGTGAAGGACTGGCCGCTGTTCACTTCATAGAAAATAAAACTGGCAAATCTGATGTTTCAGGCTTTATCGATAAAAATGGAAAGATGGTTATTAAGCTGCAATTTGATTCAACTGAATCCTTTCATGATGGATTGGCACCAGTTCATGTTGGAGGCGAAACAAATATGTGGGGTTATATTAATAAGCAAGGAAAAATGATTTTTAGACCGCAGTTTACATTTGCTGCATCCTATAGTGAGGGACTAGCTGTCATTCACTTTGGTGATAATAAAACCGGCAAGTCAGGCTATATTGATAGACAAGGAAATATGGCCATCATTCCTCAATTTGATTATGCCGGATCATTTAGTGAAGGCTTAGCGATAGCTCGTCTTAGCACTGGCAAGTATTATTATATTAACAAGCAAGGAAAAATGGTTGTTGATCCATGGTTTGAATATGCAGAAGCCTTTCATGAAGGATTGGCGCTTGCTAAGATCGGTGGCGAAAACGGAAAGTTTGGCTTTATTGGCAGATAGCTTAAAATCTACTAACTAGTCAGCCTCTCACGAACTAAATCCCCCAAAACAAGATGAGTATTTCTTTTATCTTCATCCATTTTCTCAAAAGTTCTCGCCATCATGGATAGCCTAGGATTTGAAAGAAAAAATTCTCGGTTTTTAAAAATAAAACTCCAAAAAAGTGCATCGACTTCCTTGCTCCATTCACCCGATTTAAAATCACTCATTTTAAAAAGATAATTTGATCCGCAAATATAGGGTTTCGTTGCAAAAATTCCACCATCGCTGAATTGCCCCATACCAAAAACATTTGGCCCCATTACCCAATCCATGCTATCGACAAACATTTCATTAAACCAGCGGTGAACTTCAATGGGGTCAATCTCACAAAGAAGCATTATATTACTTATAATCATGAGTCGTTCGATGTGATGGGCATAACCGAGACGATTTACTTTTTTGATAACATGATCTAGAGGATCAATGCCTGTAGTACCCTCATACCAAGAAGCTGATAATTTTCTCTTGTGCTGAAAAAAATTGGAGTTCTCTTGAGTCTTGCTAAAATTTTGATAAATTCCTCTGACAAATTCGCGCCATCCTAAAATTTGACGAATAAAACCCTCTAGTGAATTTAAAGGTACCGAATGCTCTTTTGCGTATGCAAGACTATTGTTGATCACTTCTTCAGGTGTTATGAGCCCCACATTAATCAATGGAGATAGTAGCGAATGAAAATTAAAATCATAGTAAGTTGATAAAGCATCTTCAAACTGTCCGAATTCATGAAAGCGCGTTTGAAAAAATTGCTCAAGCCAATCAAGAGCACTTTCTCTGGTTACTGGAAAATAAAAATTATCACCATTAGAATCTAAAAAACCTGGATGACTTGGATAGAGTTCATTGATTTCTTTAATGACCGCAATTGTAACATTATCTGCTTGGGGAAAATTTATATTGGGAACAACAGTATCTTTTTTTAGCTTACCTCGATTATCCTCATCAAAACTCCACTTCCCACCAATTGGCTTTTTGTTTTGGTCAACCAGGACATTGAATTTTTTACGAGATTGCTCATAAAAATTTTTCATAAAAGGCTTTTTATGATTATTAAGATAATCTCTAAATTGTTCAGGAGTATTAATAAATAGTGGTGAACGATAAGTTATATAATCTATAGAAAGCTCATTTAGCACATCAACAACTTCATCATGAAAAAACTTATCAACCTTTCCAAAAGAATGAATTTTATAAACATTATTTTCAATGCAATACTTTCTTAAACGATCAACAAAACTTAAGGCTAAATCAACGTCCTTAAGATTGATTCTGTGAATATTAAATCCATTATTTTTTAGCTCTATAAATTTATGTCGTGATGCTGACTGTAAAAAAGCAAGGCGCATTTTGTGATATTTAAAATGGGTCTGAAGATCAGGTCCTTCAATCATTAAAAATGGCATATGCTTAAATTTTTCAAAATATTTAATTGGAAAGAGGTTGTCACCAAATATAAGGAAGATTTCTGTTATTGTCATGGATAGCTGCCTTAATCATTTTTAGAACATTTAATGAGAATACAGTAATTATAGATCATTTTTGAAATTATGCCTTTATGTCAAAGATTAGATGTTCAAAATCAAAATATATTAATCTCGCTTGAGTCCAAATAGCTCATAGGTGTCTCATGACAAAGGGAGACTAGCGCTATAAAAATGAATTGATTATCGAATTTTAGAATGGAGGAGACGTCCGGATTTGAACCGGAGGCTGTACGGTTTTGCAAACCGTTCCATTGGACCACTCTGGCACGTCTCCATAACTAAGAGGGATTTTGCAGAAAATCCCTCTTTATGTCAATGAATAATAAGGTATTTAAGCTTCACGAATGACGTATTTATCTTTTCCGTCATCCACCATTTCTTTGAGTTCTTTACCCACTTTAAAGAATGGAACTTTTTTAGGTGGAACCTTAACGATCTTTCCAGTTTTTGGATTTCTACCTTCATAGGCTTTATAATTTCTATTGGCGAAAGAGCCAAATCCTCTTATTTCAATTCGCTCATCTTCGTAGAGAGCTTTGATCATGCTATCAAAAGTTATATTGATAATAGTCTCAGCCTGCTTGTGAGTGAGATTGGCTTGCTTTTCGAGCGCAGCAATTAAATCAGCCTTAGTCATTTGGGCCCTCCTACTAAACATTAAAGTAACTTAGCTATCCTCTCGGAAAATTTTCCAAAAAACTTTAGATGCCATCAAATTTTGGCGGTAATTGGACTAGAAAAATAATCTTAACTTTCTGAAACTACGAGCAAATTCTGCAAAACTTTGCATTGAATGCCTTTTATCTCTAAACTGACAAACATGAAAGATCTACTGCGAACATCAAGAAATCGGGCAGAGATCGTCGCCAACATTAGATCAAAATTGTGCTCATCTAAAAAAGTGACGATCTGGCAAAAAGATGAACTTGGAAATAGAAAACATTTTTCTCAATTTGAAATAGACGAGATCTTTGAAGAGGAAGGAGTGTTCACTCTTTCTACCCTTTGCACTTTTGTTAAAGAATTCAATCTAAAGCAAGACATCTTTATGCTTCTTGAAAATAACGATTTCACTTTCAAAACCAAAGTTGCTCACGACCAAAAACAGATGGCAACTTTTCAAATCCCTAAAGAATTAAATCTCAAAGAACTTAGGGCCTATCCCCGAAAATATTTTAAACTCGAAGATAAAAAACACGTTGAAGTAGTATTTGTAACAAAAAGCAAAAACAATGGAGCAAGGCCACTGTCACTATCTTGTCCCATTCTAAATCTCTCTCAAGGTGGAGCATGTATAGTCATCACTCGTGAAACTATAAAAAATATTGATGTGGAAGCTGGCGTCTTAATTAAAATTACGACTCAATTCAATAAGGCCATTATCCGAAACGCCCGCATTTTTTTACGCGAAAGCCTCTCTCACGAAGATCGATTTGCGATTGGTTTAGAATTTCATCAACCGTTGCCAAGTCAGGAATAATCTTTTTGTGATAAGTGCCCATATTCTTTGGCATTAACATAATATATCTACCATTTAACTTTCTCGAAAAATAGCCATATATCACCAATATTAAAGGCTTTTCTTATTTCAATCCAACCGTCATCTCAGTTAGAGCTAATTGTCTTTAAAATAGAAGGTAAGCACCAAGTGAATTAAATTAAAGTTTCATTTCTAAAAGTCGATCTGAATACTAGGAGAATTTAAGCGCTCATGAATTGTTTCATTAAAAAACTATTCATTCTCACTCAGTCATTGACCGTCCTAGGTCTGTTGTCTTCTTGCGTGACCGACCCGGGTGTTGCTTCAAAACGCGGATTGGTTAAAGATTTCTCCATCACCAATCCCACAACTGGCTGTGAAGCCGGCTATCTCGATTACGATGCGACCATTAAGCAATTAACAGCTAATCCCAGCACCGCTGCGATATCATGTGTGGTTGATTGCGGTACGAGTTCTGGCTATCACAAGGCGACTGATGCCGAATTAGCAGACATCGAGAAAAAGGGTAACACCATCATCAATGACAATATCAAGGGTTCGGCAGGTGTGTGTTTATTAGATGCTGTTGCCGATGCTCGCCCCACAAACGCTATCGATATTAAAAGTGATTTTTGTGCATGTATTAATGGAAAGTCAGATATCATTAACGACTGTTCTGCTTTTTGCGCGACCGTTCCAGTGACTTCAATTCCAACCTTATACTTAAACACCATCATTGGTCCGGAAATTGCTCTTAACACCAAAATGGGAAACCTCTATAACTGGTGTAACGTTCAATTAGAAAGCGATCCTTTTAAGCCACAATGTTTTTTAAGTGTCACCGATGGCGTTACTACCATTGATAATATTTCTCCTAACATCAGCCCTGGTTCAAATTCACTAACGGCTCCACTGACACAGCTGGCGTTAGATAAAACTTACATTGTAAAAATAGTCGAAGGGAAATCTGGTTCCAATGCTCAATCAAAAGAATTTCAGATTCGTCGAAGAACTCAACCAACTGAAGACACCACAATTCAAGGTGTCCTTAAAGTGACTCCCATTAACCAATACACTTGTCTATCTTTTGGTGGCGCCTTGGTTGCCAATCAAATGATCAGAACAACCTATGCCAGAGTCTTTTATTATTTTGCATCCAATGAAACGCCTCCCCCTATTCCTCCGGCCGGAGGTAGTACACTTTCTAGCGTCGTCTGTCACGATGAGCAACTTCATCCCGGCAACGATTCGGCAGAGTACCCTCGCCTAGAGCTTCTACCTCAACATTTTGCTATGTGGGAAAAAACAGACCCACGTTTCGTCAATCAAGATGGAACGGGACTCGTCATCAATAAAACGTTAATGACACGTCTTTATACTGAATACGGCGTTTCGGCGACTATGGATTTATTTAAGTTGATCAATTATCCCAATCGACCAACTTCTGCCTCAACATCTACCGCCAACGTAGCCTTGGGCTATATGATGGTGCCTTTTACCGATAAAGGAGGCAAAACATTTTGTCCAACCCAAACCGACTTCAATTCAAACGATCCCCTATTTAGCTTGCTAAAAGAGTATATGGACAGCACTGAAGGGTTATATCTAGCAGAAAAGGAAGCTGAGACTATTTTAGACAATGGAGTTTATAAAACAGTTTATGGAACCATGTTCATTACAGAATCAGTGATTAAAAAATACGGTTTTTACATTGAAAATGGATTGAAGATCAAAGCCACTCAAGCTTCTATGAATACAAAAACAATTTATTATTATTGGCCGGTTAGCCAAACCGCTGATCCTTTGGCCCAAGGAAATAGAAAACTCTTTACGGTAAGATCACCTGATACACTCAATGGAGCTGTTCCAACTGGAACTTCTACCACTCAACGTTCAACCGATAAACGCATTGGCTGCGTTCCGGCATCGCTATGAAAAAAGCACTTTTGAAACTACATTAAGTGCCGGTCCAATATCGTGACCATAAAAATACGCGACGATCATCAAGCGCACGCCCAGCATAATTAATGTGCGAATAAACCAAACTGTAACTGCCTGAGGTACAGATCTGCCTTCGCGCTTAAAGACCCTTTTAACAAAAAAACCAAAAGCAATTGATAAAATCATCACTGCTGCAAAGTTAATTGACCTGGTTTGATCGTCAATCATTTTTAAAATTCCAGGAATGGCTTCTTTGTCTTTAATCAATCGAATCATTATAAGCGGAATTTTTGGATAACGAACCAAATAGGCATGCACGTTGGTATTTTTGGAATTTTCGCTGATAATTTTAGCCAGCTCAAGATCGCTTAATTTTTGAAATGGGGCCAGCGCCGCAACTGCAGCTTCTGAGTATTTCATTTTTTTTAAATCTACTTTATCAAAAATATTAGTAACTGGGGTCTTCTTTATTGCCTTCTCATAATTATTCAACTCAGATTCAATCAAATCAGAGGAACTATCAGATTTTTTTAATTTCTGAGAATCTTCTAGAATTTGACCTGCATCTTTGTTGTAATTTTTTATCAACTTACTCAATGCACTTGAGTTATGTTCCTCATTAAATGAATTGCTATCTTCTTTAGGGGGGCTATTTTCTGTGGCTTTTTCGGTTGTAGGATCTGTCTTAGTTTCTGCACTTGGCACATCTGGACTTTGAGCAAAAAGAGTTGGGCCTGAAAATATTAGGCCCAACATCAAAAGAAAAGTAAAAATATTTTTATGTCCCCTACGCGTTTGCGTTGGCTTTAATAGATATTTTATTTGCATTCATTTTCTTTAATTGGTTGTCAGCAAAAAGAGTTGTAACTGCTGCTATATAAACTGAAGAGTAAGTACCGAAAATAATCCCAAGTGTCATTGCAAAAAAGAAATCCTTAATCGCCACTCCACCCATGAAATACATAGTTACAGTAACGAGCAAAGTTGCAAAGGAAGTAATAATTGTTCTTGAAAGAGTATCATTTACCGCATCGTTGATATGTTGACGTAAAGAAATTGTTTTATCTTTGTCTTCGTGCTCACGGATACGATCATAAACAATAACAGTATCGTTAATTGAATAACCAATAATGGCCAGTAAGGCAGCAACGGTCTGTAATGAAAATTCATGACCAGTCCAAGCTATAATTCCAGCTACAACTACGATATCGTGAAACAATGAAATCATGGCGCCCGGAGCATAACGAAAATCGAATCTGATAGCGATATAAATCATGATCGATAAGATCGCCCAAAACATTGCCTTGACACCGGAAATTCGAAGTACCTTTCCGGCCTTAGGTCCGACGATATCAACTTTTTGGATATCTGCTTTATTGCTGGCAAATTCTTTTTGAAGATCGGCCGTAATTTGTTGAGTAATTAAATTCAATGAACCTTCCTCAGCCTGAACTTTAATTAATACTTCATTATCTTTTTCTTCTCCAATAGTTTGAACAGCTACGCCTTTTAAGCCCCCCTTGGTGAGAGCTTCTCGCAATTGATCGAGGTGAATGGGTTTTTCAAACTTTGTTTGGATTTCAGCACCACCACGAAAATCAACTCCGTAATTCATGTGGTTAAAAATTCCATATAAAGAGACAATAGTAAGAACGACAGACGCCGTTACGACATATTTTGCTTTACCCACGAAATCAATTTTAGTTCCGTGTTTAATTAATTCGATCATATAGTAAACTCCCTACTCTAAGCTTTAAATTAAATACTAAGATCACTACCGTTTGTCTTATCCATATAAAGTTCAAATAATAAATTTGATACGTAATAAGCGGTGTAAACTGTAACCACGATACCAATCAATAAGGTCACAGCGAAACCTCTAATAGGTCCTGTCCCGAAATTTAATAAACAGATACCGGCAGCAGCTGCAGTTATATGGGCATCTAGTACGGTCCAAAGGGCAGAAGCAAAACCTAATTCATAAGACTTGTAGTTACTAATGCCTCTTCTTAATTCATCTCGAATCTTTTCAAAAATAATGATGTTTGCATCAACTGCCATACCGACAGTTAAAGCAATTCCGGCCAAGCCTGGCAAAGTAAGAGTGGCATCCATCGCCACTAAAATCGTAATGGTGAAAAGCACATTAAGAAGAAGCGTAACAACAGCAATAATTCCAGAGAAGCGGTAATAAATTATGGCAAAAATAAAGACAAGAATACAACCTACGATTGAAGCGAACTTGGCTTTTTCAATAGAATCTTTACCTAGATTTGGACCAACTGTTCTTTGCTCTAAAAAGTCCAATTGAACTGGAAGAGCTCCTGCTCTTAAAACTAGTGCCAGATCTTTTGCATCCGACATAGTCTTGTTGAAATTAACTCCACCACCTAATGTAATCTGGGCACGACCGCCACCAATTTTTGCCTGAATAACTGGAGCAGAGTAAACATTTCCATCTAAGATAACAGCTAATCGTCGCCCTATATTAGAGCCAGTAGTTTCCTCAAAGCGCTTTGCTCCAGCTGCTTTGAAATCCATTGAAACATAAGGATCATTTTTTTGTTGGTCTATTTGAACTCGAGCATCTGATAGATCGTCACCATTGATTCGAGCAAGGGTTTCAACCACAAATGGAATATTAGCCTCTTCACCTGTTGCCTTGTTAACTTTCTTCTCAAAAGCTAGTTCATGCCCCTCAGGAATATCCGTTTTTAAAAACTCATTCATTTTTCGCAGATACTCTGAAAATCGATCTCCTTTTTTGTAACTGATTCCTGCCTTACTGGCCTTATCAAGCCAGCCCATCATAATTTGCGGATTAATACTGTCATTGACCAACTTGAATTCCAATTTTGCAGTCTTTCCGATTAACTCCTTAGCTCTTTCGATGTCGCGAACTCCTGGTAACTGAACCACAATTCGATCCTGACCTTGAGCTAGTATTTCTGGCTCTGTGACTCCAAATTCATCAATTCTGTTTCTTATAACTTCAATTGACTTACCGACGGATTGCTCTTCAATTTGCTTTTTTATATTTGAACCCATAGCGATTTCAAGTTTTGCACCATCATCTTTAGTTAAGCGAACCATGCCTGCAAAAAATTCTTTAATTTTCTTTTTTGCAACTTCATTATCGCTAGCTTTAGCTAAAGTTAGTTCAAGCTTTGGATCCATTGGGTCAGAATCATTTAAATTACCAGGATTGATTACAATATCCTGATCTTTTAAAATCATCTCAATTTTACGAGCGTAACCTTTTACTTCATCGCGATAAACTTTCTTAAAATCGATACCCATAATCATATAGAGCCCGCCCTGAAGGTCGAGACCTAAATTGATTTTTGATTTAATGGGATAATTCCCATTTTCTTCAAATTTCATAATGGTTGGTAGAAGTATCATCACAGATAGGACGATAAAGATTAGGAGCGCGCTAAAGCGAAGCCACCAGTTGGTTTTCATCAAAAAAACTCCCTTTAATAGACGATGTAACAACTAAAACTTTAAATAATTTCAAAAGTATAGTTGATGATTTGTTAAAATAGCAAGGTGTTATTACGAATGCTTAGAAGTTTCGTTTTTGCTCTCAGCTGGGTTTCCAGCTTCAGCTTCTGCAACCTTTACGGCCGAAACTTCCACATCTTTTTTTGTATCGTTGGCAGTGGGAGTATGTGGTTTATTCATTTCATTCATCATTTCATCACGAGCTTTTTGAAATTCGCGAACAGCTTGCCCTAGCCCTTTGGCCAATTCTGGAAGCTTTTTTGGCCCCAAAAATAATAAAGCGATAATGAAAATGAGAAATAATTCTCCAGCTCCTAATCCAAACATATCAAATCTCCAATATGAATATTATTTTTTATCTGCTGTTTCTAGGACTGATTTTGAAAGGCCAGCGATTTGGCTTTTTAAAACTTTTAAACGAACTCCTGGAGAAACCTCAAGATCAACAATTTTGTCGTTGATGCCAAAAATAGTTCCTATAAAACCAGACTTAGTATAAACCTCATCACCTTTTGCCAATTTAGATAATAAATCTTGCTCTTCTTCAAATTTTTTCTTTTGAGGACGAATCATTAAAAAGTAAAAAATAATAAACACTAATACAAGCGGAAGAAACTGCATCATTGGATTTTGGGCCTGAGCAGAAGGAGTTGTTTGAGCAAATGCATTTGAAAATAAGTTCTTCATTATGAGCGTTGATAACATAATATTTCCTTTATAAATAATTTATTAATTCCACATATTAGATAGATAATTGTTATAGAACTTCAAATAAAAATCGTCAAATTTATCCTCGATAATTGCACTTCTAGCATCTCGAGTCATTTGCAGGTAAAAAAACAAATTGTGATAAGTGATCATGTTACCGGCCAAATATTCACCGACAGTGAAAAGATGACGAATATACGCGCGGGAATATTTACGACAGACCTTGCAAGAACATTGCGGATCTGGAGGAAGTTTATCTTCCTTAAAACGCTCCTTCTTGATATTTAAAGGACCGTTAGCCGTTAGAAATTGGCCATTGCGAGCATTGCGAGTCGGCAAAACGCAATCAAACATATCAATTCCCTCTCTGATGCCATTTAATATATCAAGAGGTTTACCAACCCCCATTAAATATCGGGGTTTATCATCTGGCATCGTGTGTACGAATTGATCGAGAAAACTAAGCATTTCATTATTTTTTTCACCGACAGAAAGCCCACCTAAAGCATAGCCTTCGAAGTTCATTTCAATCAGACGCTCCATGCACTCTTTGCGCAAATCAAAATGTAGACCTCCTTGAATAATGCCAAAAAGGTTTTGATAATCTTTAAGTTTAAAATTGCGACATCTTAAGGCCCAGCGTAGTGTTAATTCCATGCTTTCACGTAGTCTTTCTTTGGAAGCTGGCAATGCAGGGCATTCATCAAAATTCATTACAATGTCAGAACCCAATGCGCGCTGAATTTCCATGGATTTTTCTGGAGAAATAAGATGGCGAGAGCCATCAAGATGGGATTGAAATGTAACTCCTTGCTCCGTCACTTTGTTCATGCTCGAAAGAGAGAAGACTTGATAGCCACCGCTATCGGTTAAAATGGCCCGATCCCATTTCATGAAACCGTGCAAACCTCCGCCAACTTTTTCAATTAACTCATGTCCTGGTCGTAAATATAAGTGATAAGTATTTCCCAAAATAATTTGGGCATTCATCTCTTCGAGCTCTTCTTGCCAAATAGTTTTTACTGAAGCACGAGTTCCAACTGGCATAAAAATGGGCGTTTGAATTTCACCGTGTGCCGTTTTTATCAGACCAGCGCGAGCTTTTTTGGACTGAGCAATCTTTGTAAAAATATTTTTTTGCATAATAAAATGATACTACCTTATGATAAGCATTCCGTCACCGTAAGAAAAAAATCGGTAGCGCTCTTTAATCGCCAATGAGTATAACTCCAATGCTTTTTGACGTCCAATTAAGCTCGATACCAGCATGAGCAAAGTTGATTCAGGCAAATGGAAATTGGTTATAAGACCGTCGATGCTATGAATTTCTTTACCGGGATATAAAAAAATATTTGTTGAGTATAGTTGATCCGGAGTGATCTCTTTTTGGTGAATTGATTCTAATACTCTGAGCGATGTCGTACCAACCGCAAAAAGACTAGCTCCTCTTTTTCGAGCTGAATCAATTTTTTGAAAATTGGGAGCATCAAGATAAAAATTTTCATAATGCATCTTATGATCGAGTATTTGGTTGGTCGTCACTGGTTTGAAAGTCCCAAGGCCCACATGCAAAGTGACAAAAGCTTTATCAATATTGAAATCCTCTAATTTTTTAAGCAAATCTTCCTTAAAGTGCAGTCCTGCAGTTGGAGCAGCAACTGAGCCTTCGTCTTTAGCATAGGTCGTTTGGTAATGAACTTTATCCTCCTGATCACTTTCTCCGTTTCTGATATAGGGAGGGATCGGTAATTTGGCATATCGATGGAGAAATTCTCGTATTTGCACACAATTGAATCGAACACAAAAAGTTGCATCCTCATTGATTTTTTCAATTATCGCAAAAACCCCATCATCAAAATAAAATTTATCTCCGATCTTTTTTCTGGAGCGCGTTTTAATCATTACTGGAAAAAGCCCATCGCAAGCATTAGTACTTAGAAATAAAAACTCAGCTTTACCTCCACTTTCTTTTGAACCAAGAAGACGAGAAGGAAAAACCTTGGACTGATTAAATATAAGCAATGAAGATGAAGGAAGATAGAGATGAATATTAGAAAAATAATCGTGAAAGACTTCATTTGATTGCATTTTGTAGATCATGAGTCGAGATTGATCTCTTGGTCTTTGAGCAATAAGCTCTTTGGGCAAATCATAAAAGTAAGAAGAAAGTAGCAAGTCGTCTGAATTCATGAAAAAAATTTATCATCTAGATTTGACATTGGCCCTTTTAAAAAATCATTTTTTGTGAAAAAATTATAAAATGATTAAATTTATACTTTTTATCTTCTTTTTGGTTTTAATTACTTGTGTCCAATCATTTGCCCAAGATGAACCAGGTCGTCTTGAAACAGAATTGAAGCTTCTAGAAAATGGCGAATTAATACAAGAAGAAGAAGAAAAAATGCAAGCAGTAGAAGCAATAAATAAAAATGATGAAACTTTAGTTGATTCAATTTCCACTACACAGGCTTCTGTTCAAAAAGAAAATACTGAAATGTCTAATCACGAAAAAGATCTCGAGATATCCTCACCTCCTAGAAAAATACTTCGCATAAGGAGCCGATAGGATAAAAATGAAAGCTTCAAACTATATCCTCATTGCTTTTATATCTATTATTTCGAGTTTCAAAAGTTTCTCCCAAACCTTCAGTATAGGTAAATTCTCTATCGGAGAGACCAGAATCCAAGTTGAATTAGATGATTTTCTAATTAGAAATAAAAATGAAAAAATCAAATCTCGATGGATTGCTGATTCAGTTCAATGGATACGAAATGAAAATAATTTACTAGTCCCAAGAGCGCGACTTCAACTGGAGGTTCCTTCCAACGAACCCAATATTTATTTCGGCCAACAAAATAAAATTATACTTCCTCAAAATATTGGTGACCGCTACACTACTCAAATTTATATTGAATTATTTAACCCTCAACCAATCAAAATTTTTTCCGCAGAAAAGCTAATCGATACGATTTTGATTGAAGCCAACTCGGCCAAGAAAGCACGATCCAAGCAACTAATAGATTATTCATGTTCTCCTTATAATTTAAAAATTGATGGTCTTGATAGTGAATATATTTCATTAGGCTGCAAGATGGAACGATTAGGTAAAATCGGAAGCGAACATCCTCGATTAGAAATCACCTTCAGCTCAACCAATTTAAAAACCCTTAACAATGACCCTGCACCATATTCATTATTTCTTGAAGGCGAATCCCATTCAGAAATTGAGTTAAGGGGGATAGATCAAAAAATTAAAACATTAAAGATCGATGCCTTTGTTCCGAATCGACTCTATCGCTTTAAGACTTCATTGGGCTTTGGACCTTACCTGTATCAAAGTAAATATCTTACCGGGGTTCAAAATTCTAATTTAGCTCCTTCGTTTATGCTCTATGGAAAAATTGATCTCAATGAGACAACTTCATTTAAGCTCTTTGATGCTCTACTGTATTCCAAAACTCTTTTTAATAATTCTGGAGTTTATTTTTCTTATGATTTAGCCGAAATTTTTGATGGACGAATTTTGATCAATACTTTACTTGGATTTCAGGGTCTTCACTACAAATACTCCCCAGCTACTCCTGCCCAATTTAGACTTCTCTACCCTCAAGGTTTTGAAGTTATTTACAAACATGCTTTAATTGAAAATTATCACTTAACTTACGGCATGTTCTTTTCTACTAGCTCAGAACAATACACAAATTCTTGGTTGAGGTATGGCAAAAAAAGCTTCATAGAACTAAACTATATAAACTGGGGACATGAAGACAGTAGCATCAAGATGATTGGTCTCTCAATAGGAATACCTTTTTTTAGTGCATTCTAAATTTTAGACTTTGAAGTTAATTGCTGGATTTGAAATATAAGTTCAATTACTTTTTCAAAAAGTTTATCAAACATTTTTTTGACTTCTATAAAAACGGGATAAGTTTGAACTTGAGACAATAAAATCTCAAGCATTGATTCTAAAATTGGTAAAAGTTTATCAATTCCAGTTTTTTTAAGAATCATTTCAAGAATCCCATTAGCCGCTTCCACGTCAACTCCGTTGTTTCTTACTACATATAGAGGGTTTGTTGATTTTCTTTTCTCAAATGTGTCCATGCGACCATTCCTCAATTTTTTGGGCGACTCCTGAGAATTTATCCTGAAGTTCGCTGAAGTCTTGATTTTTAAAATCAAAAACAGATTTTCTATTCGATAAAGATTTTACTAATCCGGCCTTATTTAGAAAAGGAGAGAAAACTTTTCCTTCACCTAATTGTGCATCAATGGCAAGAATAATTTTTTTCAAGTCATCACTTTCTTGCTTTCGGCGCAAATCTACCAGATTTGGAACATGCAGAAATACTTCCGGAGCCTTAACGATGCCCATATCTTTTATGTCTTCAATCACTTGATAGAAATGCTCTAATCCCTTTAATGAAAAATCATCAGGTCTAAAGGGAATAATAACTCCATCACTAGCGCAAAGTGCATTGATAACAAGAAGTCCCAATGTTGGAGGGCAATCAATTATAATATAATCATATCGATCTTTTAAATTATTGAGTTCGATAAATTTTTTCAAAATTAATTGTCTCGGAGCATTGATGTTTCCTACCGTTAAGTCAAATCCCGATAATTCTTGACCGGATGGCAGTAAATCGACATCGCCTCTTTGCAAAACACTTCCAAGTAGAGCAGGAACGTGGAGCATTTTTAATTCTTTAATAGAATTGAGCATTAAATGATAAATATTAAAATTTGATTGTGCCTTAAATAAAAGCGAAAGATTGGCCTGGGGATCTAAGTCAATAGTCAATACTTTGTGACCATTTTTTGCTAAGGCAAAAGCAGCGTTAAAGGCCATCGTGGTTTTACCAACACCGCCTTTTTGGTTTATGAAACTAATTATTTTTCCCAAAACAACTCCTAGGGTTGAACCCGATCCTTAAAAATAAAAAATGCGGCCATAATTAAACAAATACTAGCAAAGAAAAAATTCTTCGTCAGTGGAACTTTCATATAAAAAATGGCAAATATCCCGAAAATAGACATTGAAATGATTTCTTGGATAACTTTAAGTTGAGATAAATTTAGAAATTTAAATCCAATTCGGTTGGCGGGAATTTGAAAACAGTATTCAAAGAAAGCAATACCCCATGATATCAAGACAACCATCCAAAGCTTGGATTGTTGATGATTTTTTAAATGACCATACCATGCGAAGGTCATAAAGAGATTTGAAATCAATAATAGACCAATGGATTGAAACATAGATCTAGGTTAGCTTGAGAATTTTAAGAATTCAAATCTTAATAGGAATAAAGGTGACGAGAATCAGCAGGATAATTGTCCTTTAAAATTGGTACAATACATCGAAAGCCGATATCCACTCTATTATTGGTTGAAGTTGGCAGTAACTCTGAGCTAAATCGCCCCGAACGGCTCCCTGAAAGGTAACTTCCACCTACTGCAAATGCTCCATCACCATTTATATTAGCCGTATTAAGAGTAATTCCGTCTTCGTGTAATTGATTAGTGGTAATTCCTGAAGTTGGACCTATATCCAAAATATAAGACAAAGCAGGCGAAGAAACAACAGTTGTGGCAATATCTGAATAAATGGGCATTCCTACGGGAAAACTAAATTTCCCAGCTCCAAATAGCTCATCTCTAAAATCCCATTGTGTTAAATAACCATCACCGGGCCCGGCCGTTGAGTCAGCACTGGCATCATTATAGGGACCTGTATACAAATCAAAACCATAATAAATTCCACCACCAAAATCATAATGCAATTCAGTTCCTGCTTTTGAAACACAAGTGAAGTTTATAGGAGTGCAATTCATTTGATCTTTCACCCATTCTGCGACGTTTCCGTAAACATCTTGAACACCATATCGAGAACTACAAGTTTCCGTAGCATAATTTAATCCCCAAGGAATTGATCCAGTATAGAGCGAACGGATGCCTGAAGAAGATGTTCCGGCCACCGAGAAATTAAAACTGGTGGATGGAATGGAGGAATCAGTAAAAGCGACCTCTAAACCATTAGCATTCGAGGAATTACATCGAGACTGGATATTGAGTGAATAACCTTGTTCAATATCCGTGATTTCAGGATCACTTCTTCCAATTGGAGAAGCTGCAAAGGCGATAAAATCAGCCTTACTTGGAAGACTTGGATTGGCAACTGGAGGAGTTGTTCCAGTTAAATTACTGGTTGCATTTGTCGTTGTCCTTGCCGAACATATGGCCGCTGCTTTTGCTGAAGTCACATTAACTAAAGGAGCATTGAGCGCCGAATTAGTTTTAGCCACCACAGTGGGGTTAAGACCGGCAGTATTAAACTCGGCCCAAGCTGCACCGTCGTAAATATGGCATTTACCAGCACTTCGATCATAGTAAATATCATTGGCGGCAATATTAGTAAGTGAACCAGAAGGAGCTCCAATACCAATACAACCATCACTTGTACAATGATTCGCCTTAGTATATGGACAGCCACTTTCAGCAATATCTACAAGCATGTCTTTACCAATATCATAAAAACCTGCACTCACACTTGACTCTCCAGGCCCACTATAAGGGCAGCGGTAATTGTGAGTTGGATCAACTTTATTGGTAGTAGTGGTTGTCATGTGCATACCGTTGCAGACTTCCTGATTAACCATCCAGCGATGAACAAATGAATAATTTTCAACCGGTGCCAATACCCGAACTTCAGAAAAAATTTCAGGAGTATAGGTTGAAAATTTAAAATTTGTTGATGTATTATTTATGCTATCGATTGGGCGAACAACGTAATAATAAACTTTTCCTGCCAATGCTGTTTTATCTGTAAATGTTCTTATTGCCGGATTTGAAACAGAATAAACATCTGTTGATACACTTTTCAGTGCTCCTGTTTTAAAATCGTAATCTGCCCCCGCTTCTCTGCGATAAACGTTCCATCCAATAATTTGAACATTACTGTCAGCTCCTGAGCCTACCATGGTAAAAGCATTCCAAGACAAAGTGACTTTAGAAGGTTGATAATTGACAACATCCCAAGCCCAAACCGATGGTGATGACTCTTTGGTGTAAAGGCATGTTTTGGCAATAGGATTATAGTAATATTGATTGGCAGCAGTAGGCGACGGGACAGATTGGGCCGGAGTTAGAGTCGAATCGTATATATAATTTTCTCCACCAGTCACTCTTGTTATAGGACATGTTGTATTCATTTCTATCCACGAATATTTATCTGTCCCTTGACTGCGGTAACATTTTCTACTGGTGCTATCCCAGAATAAAACATTGGCAGCTTCCGGTGTAATTAAGCTATGAGGTGATTGAGTTCCTTTACAATCCATTTGTGTAAGATCAGTATTTTTGCACTTATGGACATCATTTGTTTTATTATAATTGCAAATTAAATCAAAAGAAGAAGCCGGAGCTCCATTTTTATCAGTCTTAATTCCTAAAGCCGAAATATTGGCCCAGCCTCCGTGAAGTGAAGCAATAGAGTGAACGATTAAAGAAAAACTAGTCGATGTGGTATTGGTTCCATCGCTTGCCGTAACTGTTATGTTGGAATTGCCAGCAATTCCAGCGATCGGACGAAGCTTTAAGTAAAATTTATGAAGGGAGCTATCAAGGGCAGCAGATGTCTCGAGCATTTGTCCTACAGTTCGAGATTCACCAGTATCTTCCACTCCATTATCATTTAAATCATAAAAAAGAGTGATTCCCGAAATTGGTAGCACCGCTGGATTGTCAGATGTGATCGCCGAAATCGCCATGGGCTGAGCATCTTCATCTGCTGTCGCTCCTTCGTCTTCATCAACTTTAAATCCATCGGTCTGAATTAACCCACCTTCATTGGTTTCAACTTTAGTAGGAGCTGTAATGAAAAAAGGTGGATCATTAACCATGGATACGGTGACTGCAATGGTTTTATTATAAGTATCAACTCCACCATTTGAGATTCCACCAGAATCTTTTAGAGTTAAATTAATATTAACTGTTCCTGATTTATTTTTTACGGTTGAAAAAGTTAATCTTTTTACAATCGGGGTAGCACCAGCAGCTGAAACAGTTGTCCAAGTTAGATTTGCATCAGGTAATAGAGATTGATTTGAACTAGTCGCAGTCAAGGTAAGAGTTTGATCTGTCTCAAACCCAGTGTTAGTCTCGTCAGGAACGATTGTTATGTCAGCAATCGCTTTACTTGGAGATGCCGTAGAATTTTCTCTTGAGGTGATAGACCAGGTATTCGACGTGAGTGAAGTTGCAGGAGTATTCGAGCTAGCAGTCCAACTAATTCCAGTCATGTCTGGTCGATCGTTTATACCTGTAATGGAAAATTTCACAGCTTGATACGTAGGATTTGAAGTAACCAAAGTTGGAGTTGCAGCATTGTAGACTTTAAACAAAAGAGCATAATTGCCAAATGTATTTTGTGCAATGAGCGCAGAACGATCAATTGTAAAAGTTATTAAACGAGCATTTCCTAAACCAGATATTGCACAACTTGGAGCAATGAGACTTGGTGCAACTGGAAAATCATTAAACGCTTTTGATACTTCGGTAAGATTGACGCCACTTAATCCGTAAACAGAACCTGAGCCTAAAATGAGTTCATTAGGATCTGTTGAAACGCTACAAGTATCAGCGATACTATCGACATCAGAATAAGTAGTACTTGCCGGTATCGTGAATGTAATTGTTGAACTTCCTTCTAGCTTAGTAACACCTGATTGGTCGGCAAGGGCAACTAAAGGGCTGCTAAGAGAGGGATAAGGTTTCCAATATGGCTTATCTGTCACTGCATTGATTTTAAAAACAACGGCAGAGCTATTTGTGGATGCTCCATAATTATTACTAATACTATAACTAAATGAATCATAAGCTCCTGCCCCACCTTCTAAAGCGACAGGCAAAGCAGCAGGTGCAACAGAAGCTAAAGTGCTAGAGCCACCAGAAACTTGAACCAAAGATTTCGCGAGTAGATCATTTTTAACAACGTTTTCAATTTGGGCAGTGGTTGTTACACCATCATGAAAAATAACGGTTATCGTATTGCCACTGACTCTCACATAAACCTCATCAAGAGTACCAGTATAAGCAAACTTTTGGGAATTGTTACTTAGTGAATCAAAAGATAATAAATCTGAAGAAATGTCTTTATATACAATGGAAATACTCTTTCCCGCCTCTCCCTCGGCCAAGGCGGTATAAGTTAAACCCCCAATAGTTTTTGAGGCAATGGCAGGAGTAAGATTATCATTAGCGTTACCATCATCAGGCACATAATTACAGCTTAAATCATTAGATCCAGTTGAATCTCCAAGCCCTAAACAATCAGTAATTTTTCCTAACCCTTTATCAGAAGCCACATATGTTTTAATTTTTCCAAAAGTAGGAAAATAAAAAGAGGCAGGAATTTTTGTTACTAAGCTTGTGTTGTAAGAAAAATTAAAGGAAGTGCTTCCAAAATAATCCGCCCCTCCAGAAAGGGTAAAAGGATATGCCAAAGAAGTACTATTTATGCTTTCATTGCCTGTTATAAATCCGATAGACTTTGATACTGGTCTTAAAAAAGAGCTCGCTGTGATTGTCGATGATGACATCGCCGATATTGCAAGAGAAACTGCTTGAGTCTGACTTTCGCCATCAATATCAGTTACAGTATAACTGAATCCACCAGTTCCACTTTCAAATCTTTTAGGCGCAATATAAGTCGTACAAATTCCACCTGAGCAATCACATCGGTTCTCAACAAAAATTTTAGACTTCGTAAACTCAGTAGATGCAGTTAAAGCTGCTGTGTATTTTGAACTTATTGATGGCGTTGAGGGAGCATATATTGCAACAATGGTTAGAAAACTATCAAGAGAGGTTTTAAAAGTATCAAGAAGAGTTATTAAAATAGTATAATTATAGGTGATTTTGGCCTGAACTAAAGACGTTTGCATTGAAGCCAATTGAACTTGAGCAGTCGTCTTATCAAGTCCTGCTGGCAATAAATTATAGGCTTGCCCAGATAACTCAAAAATAATTTCCGCTTTATCAAAAACTCCACCCTCAATAACTTGTGGAGAAATCGCAACGACGTTAGACGAAATACCAGAGACTTTACACAACGAAGCTTGATTAGCATTTCCATCGGTGTAGCTTAAAGTAATTTTTTTGGAAATTTCCTGAAACATGACCTCAGAATTTTTTGTCCCGACAGGCTTGTAGCGAGGTTCAACAATGCTAAAACAAGATCTGGTAATATTGTTGAAGGATTCATTTTTACCACAAATTGCTTTGTTCTCTGTTGCCTTAGGAACACAACTGATTAGCAAAAAATTGCTCATCAATAAAAGCATCATAAATGGTGACTTAAAAACTTTCATCATAAAATAATTGTCGAATCCCCTCAATGACTTATCGAAATCCAAAGGAGATTCATTAATTTTTTATCTCCCACTACTATTGTCAGGCAATAAAAGTGCGATTGACCCAATAGGTTTGGAAAAAGAAGAAAATCTGAAGACTTATACGAGTAATCATGTCAACTATATTCATAACTTAGAGCAAAAAGTGGCTCTTTTTATTGGCATCAATCATGATAAACTAAAAGCATGGGATATCGACAATACCTAATCTTAGGCTTGGGCTCAATAGTTGCTTTTAGTGCATACGCCGATAATAAAATTCGTGGCGAGGAGCTTATCGTAGTTCAAACCACTTCGACAGATCGTCAATCCTTCGTCATTTATAAAGGATTGAAAGATGGAATCAGCAAAGGTCAGGAAATAATATTTGGCAATGAAAATGTGAGCTTTGTCTGTAAAGCAGTTGAAGTCAATCGTCTCTACTCGCTGTGGAAGCCGGTAGATAAAAATATGCAAATTCCTTTCAACAAAGATGATATCGTAAGCTACAATTCCCACGCCTATGGAAATGTCGCCCTAGATATCGTAGCCGATTACAACAACCTTACTCCAACTGTTAATTTTAATGAAATTTATAAAAAATTTAGAAGCAATAATAATTATTCAACCAAAGTGAGCTACAACTCAGGTCTTTCTCAATCTTCTTCCGACGTAAGTGCAGACAAAAATTCTACCAGAACTGGATATGCCTTCGCTGCTGAATATAATTATCGATTTATGCCGGTATTTGAAATGAGCTTTGGACTTAGAATTGATAGTGAAAATTATCGTTTAAAGTCTCCAGAACTAGATATTCCAACCAATCGGGCCCTGATAACGGTTGCTATGACTTATCATCTAACTAGCCTAAGTCAAAATGAAAACAATTATTATCTCTCACTTGGAGCAGGAATCGGAACTAGCAAAACAATCATCAATGAGGCCATTAGCTCTGGATATGCTACGATTCTACCAGAGGCGCGCTTTGGATACTTAAAACCACTTTCAACCAAAATGGCTTTGATAGTTGAAGGTTCTGTTGAGTCTTTAAATAGCAATGAAAAATTCAGCAACGGAACTCAGCAAACAACTAACATGATCAATGCTAAGATTTCTATTGGGCTAAGATTTTAGAGAAAAAAAAAGCAGCCTAAGCTGCTTTAATTTATTTGTATAATCCGATTTCTTTTAACCGTTGATTCAAAAAATCGCCAGCAGTAATGTCAGCATATTTTGCCCCTTTGCCTACACAAGAAGGAATGCATGAAAGATTAGCATTAGAATGTGGGTGTACAAAAAATGGCATTGAAAATCTAGCACTAGAATCAGTTGAAGGATTAATTACTCTATGAGTAGTTGAAGGCAATATATCGTTTGTAATTCTCGACATCATGTCTCCAGTGTCGACTACGATTTCACCAGGCTTAGAATTTACATCCAACCATGACCCATCTCTTTCTAATAGTTGCAATCCGGAGTCTGTTGCACCAACCAGCATTGTAATCAGGTTAATGTCTTCATGGGCCGCAGCTCTGATTGAATTTTTTGTATCTTCACCTTTAGTTGGTGGATAATGAATCATTCTAATAATTGAATTTCCATCATGAATCATATTTTTAAAATATGTTTCTGGTAAATCTAAACCTTTGGCAATACTTTCAAGTAAAATGATCGATGTTAAGTCCATCGCTTCATATAAATCTAAAAATGTTTTTTTAAGTTCAGCAACTTCTGTTGGCCAGACATTATCAGGATATACTCCTTTGTATGTTGAAAGCGCCGAAAGTTCTCTTCCCACATGCCAAAACTCTTTAAGATCTGGATTTTTATTATCTTTAGCATGCTCAGTCTTAAAAGGAGTATATCCTCTCTGCCCACCGTTTTCTAATTTATATTTTTGCTTAACTTCAAGAGGTAAATTAAAAAATTCTTGAACCAATTCATAAGCTCGATCAATTTTTTGCTGCTCTATAGTGTGATCTTTTAAAATAATAAAGCCGTAATCTTTTAAACCTGAAAAAATATTATCTACAAATTTAATTTTATCTGAGTTTGATCCGTTGACATAACTTAATAAACTCAGCTCAGGAACTTTTCTAGATTTCATACTATCCTCACAGGTGTTGATTTTAAAAATTTATAACAAACAGTTTATTCAATTGCTTATAGAAAATGGATAAGCCATCTATCTAATAAATGGATAGGGAATTTATATCAAAAAATTTGATTGAGATGGGAAAACGTGAAATTTTTATAGGAGATCACTTAAAGATAGCGGAACCAATCCTCACAAAATCAGTACCTTCAGCCAGGGCTATTTGGTAATCCTGGCTCATACCCATCGATAATTTGAGCTTAAACTTAAGTCCTAGTTGCTCTTCTAATCCGCGAGCAATGCGATTAAGATCTTTAAAGCATCGTCTTGCTTCTTCTTCAAATGCATCAGTTCGTACAGTCCCCATAGTCATTAAGCCGTAAAGTTTATATTTGGATTGGGGATTTGATAGAAGTAATTTTATGGCCAATAGTAATTCTTCAGAAGATTCAAAGCCACTTTTTTCAGTTTCATGAGAGGTATTAACTTGAAAAAAAAGCTTTAGCTCATTACCTAAAAAATCTGTTTCCCGTTTTAAGAATTCTTCCAACAAGCGAAGTGAATCAATAGAATGAACCGCCCATAAGTTTTGACATTTTAATAAATCTCGAACTTTATTTGTTTGTAAATGTCCAATGAAGTGCCAGCGCACTTTCTTAAAATTGTTTGCGAAAAAAAAGTCAGTTTTCTCTTTTAAATCTTGAACTCTATTTTCTCCAAAGTCATAGTGATGACATTCATAGGCTAAAACCACATCTTCGACAGTCGAATATTTAGATACGGCAACAAGCTGAGCATCATTTAATTCTTTTTTAAGAGAAGATAATTTTTTAGAAATTTCAGTTTTTTTCATTTTCTAATTATCATTTTTCTTTTTAAATCTAAACTTCGCTTCTACTTCTATATCATATTTTTCTAGTACATCAGTAGCTATCTTAGAGGCATCAACTGAAGATAAGTAGTGTTTAATTTCTTCTCGAATAGATTTGGAAAAATCTTCCTTTGCACCTTTAGCATTTTGCACAAGTCCCGAAATAATATCTTTGGGTAGCGGCAAATCATCGAGAATTTTTTTGACCGATTCCTCTGTCATAAAGGCAGCACCTATACCAACTGAGACAACTTTCTTAATAATGTCACCAATTGGCGAATCTTTTTTATCATGTCTATCGACCATTTATATACTCCAGTTATTTATTTTGATTTCGCCCTTTTAAAAAAAGAATTCATCATTACTGGAAGATTTTTTTCAGTTAGTGCTGCCAAAATTGAACTTGGTGCAAAGATTTTAAAATCTACATCTAATGAGTAGGTCACTTCAGTTTTTCCACCTCCAAGATCTTTTAAAAGCCATTCACCTGTATTTTTTTTAAACAAATCCCCAGAATCAAGAGTCCATGATACTTTTGTGGGCTTTTCTTGTTTGGTGTTTATAATATACTTAAAACTTTTGATCATATTGAGTGAGTACTCTACTTTTGCTGAAGTTTCATCTTTGCTGATGATTTTTATTCCACTGACCCCATCGACAAATTCTGGGTATTTATCATAATCGATAATCGTTTCATAAAGTTTATTGATTTCAATATCTACAGTTTCGGTTCTTGTTGCGTTAGCCATGGATTTTTCTCCCCATATAAAAGTAAGTATGACTATGATTAAAAGAATATTTTTCATCATTTAATACCTCGGTTTCGTATCAAAGTGATGTTCTGCTTCTATATGACGAATTGTCCCAGAAGATGATCGCATAACGATTGAATGAGTAATCGCACCCCAAGATTTAAATTGAACTCCTCGAAGAAAATTACCAGATGTTACACCAGTTGCACAAAACATAACATTGCCTCTTGCTAGATCGTCGATTTTAAAAACTTTTCCAATATCATCAATTCCCATTTTTTTTGCTCTTAATATTTCTTCATTATTTCTTGGTTTTAAAATTCCTTGAAAATCTCCCCCCATACAACGAAGAGCTGCAGCGGAAATTACCCCCTCTGGAGCACCACCAATACCAAACAAGATATCCACACCAGAATTAGGGTCGCAACAAGCAATAGCTGCAGAGACATCGCCATCTCCAATTAACTGAATTCGAGCTCCAGCTTCTCGAACTTCATTAATGAGTTCGATATGGCGAGGACGATCTAGGATTATTGCAGTTAAATCGGCAACTCTACACTTTTTAGCATCAGCTAGACGTCGAAGATTTTCTTTGGGAGATTCATTTATATCAATTAGGCCAAGTCCTTCGCGACCACAGGCAATTTTAAGCATGTATGTATCGGGTGCATGAAGTAAATTCCCTTTTTCTGCAATCGCCATTACGGAGATGGAATTATAGCCACCAGTGGCGCAAACTGTAGTTCCCTCAAGAGGATCAAGGGCAATTTCTAGATCTGGACCACGCCCAGAACCGACTTTTTCTCCAATGTATAGCATCGGAGCTTCATCTCTTTCACCTTCACCGATAACTACCGTTGCATTGCACTCAACGGAATCTAGCATCGCTCTCATTGCATCAACTGCCGCCTGATCTGCAGCTTTTTCGTCTCCACGTCCCATAAGTCGAGCAGATGCTATTGCGGCCATCTCAGTTACTCGAACAAACTCTAATGCGAGGTTGCGATTCATAAAAAAATCTCCAGCTAAAAAAATTACAGATTGTTAAAAATTTTTTTGATTATAAAAGGGAAAAATCTTAGTGAAAAGATTTATCCACCTAACTTATAGACTAAAAAATCTCTGGCTTCTATAGGAAGATTTTCTTCGGTGATTTTCCTTACAACGCCTAAGGCTATCTCAATTTTTTCTTGAACCAATCCGTCATCGATTTGAAAAACAAATTCATCCTCCGAAGATAGAGGAGTATCTAGATCTCTTTGAGTCACAATTCTTCCGGTTCTAAGACCTATTCCCTCTTCCCATTCAATAAAATGTTCCATAAATAAAATTTGAAATCGTGGAATGCCTGAGGAAGCGTGCTCCCAAACAAAGATTTCTAAAACACCGTCGGCCTTAAGCCAGTATTTCAAATTATTGGGCAAATCAAGAGCAAGATTACTTTTATGTAGAGGTTTAATATGCGAATTAATATGATCATATGACAAAAATCCGCGCATTTTCTCTTCAAAACTTATGCTGGATTCAAAGGACAATCCTAGCGAAGAATGTCGAACCCATTGAACTTTGCCCTTTACCTCAACACTTGCTCCTCTCCATTGGAGAATTCCAGTTATAATTGAGCCTTGTTGGTAATTGAGATCTCCATCCCTTATAGAAATTTGCATCCCAGACAGTGATATATCCTTAACTTCAAATACAAGTTTAGCCGAAGAACTATTTGAGATTTCTTCTTTAAAAACCATAAAACCGAAGGGAAATCTAGGAAAAACTCTCTTTTCTAATTCTTGATATTCGGTTTTTATTAAACTTAGATGACGTTCCATGAACTCTCCCGTGACAATTTTTGTGCATTTATTTTGTAAGCTTTGCTCTCTTAGGTTAAAATAGACTTTGATTAAATATAAGAAGGAAAAAATGGTTCCTGACCAAAATAAACCAAAAAGTCATCACCCAAATGAATGGGAAATAGACAATCTACCAAATAGATTGACTATATTTAGAGTCATACTCATTCCCATCATACTGGGATCGCTTTATTTTAGTCATACGGCCGGTTCTTGGTCTTTGGCCCATATTAAACTACTCAACTATATAGCAGCTTGGACCTTTGTGGCGGCTTCAATCACCGATTTTTTTGATGGCTATATCGCTAGAAAAAAAAATATAGTCACGGTATTTGGATCTTTTCTAGACCCAATAGCAGACAAATTTTTAGTTATATCATCTCTTATCATGCTCCAGGCTTTAGGCAGGGTGCATGTATTTGTCGTGCTAATTTTGGTTCTACGGGAAATGTATATTACAGCACTTCGATTATTGGCGATGGAAAAAGGATTGATTGTACCAGTTGGAACACTAGGAAAATGGAAAACGGCAACTCAGATGGTTGGAATTCCGCTATTGATGGCAAACGACTTGCCCTTTGGAATAAATATGCCTCTACTAGGTGACATTGCAATTTATCTTGCTTCTATATTTTCACTATACTCTGCACTAGAATACTCCATCGGATTAATCAAAAAGATTCAAAAACTTAAAAAAGAAAATCGACAGAAGCGTCGCGAAGTAAATAAAAAAGGAAAAACAATTGAATCATGATGATAATAGAAAAATAATTTTGGTGAATGTTTCTGGGCCAGATTGTCCAGGGATCACCTCTCGATTAATGAAAATCATTAGTCTATATTCCGTAGATGTTCTTGATATGGGGCAAGCTGTTACCCACGGCTTACTTTCCTTAAGTTTCGTCTTAGGTTTGAACTCTGATGAAAAAAATGCAAATGGTAATGTACTAAAAGATTTGTTGTTTGAGGCAAATTTAATGGGATTGACTCTAAGTTATAAAGTCGTTGAGCAAACAATAAATACTCCAGAAATGGAAGGTGAAAAATTTATTGTCACGTGTGTATCACCAATGATAATTACGGCAAGTTTTATAGCTGATCTTTCATCAATCTTGGCCCATTATAAAATCAACATTGAGCGCATTGATAAAGTTTCACCTCGCGAATTTTCGTCAATGGAAATTACAACATCAATTCCAATTAATCTTGATATGAAAGAACTCAAAGAAGACTTAATGAAAGTTTCAACTAATCATAGAATCGATGTTGCTTTTTTAAAAGATAATGTTTTCAGAAGAAATAAGCGCTTAATTGTCTTTGATATGGATTCGACCCTTATTCAAACCGAGGTCATTGACGAACTTGCTGATCTATGTGGTGTTGGAGATGAAGTCAAAAAAATTACTCATCAAGCAATGAACGGAGAAATCGATTTCGATGCTTCGCTTAGAAAAAGAGTTTCAAAATTAAAAGGCTTAGACACAACTCGAATGCATGAAGTTTTAGAAAAACTCCCTTTAACTCCCGGAGTAGAAGAATTTCTAAAAACAATAAAAACTTTGGGTTATAAAGTCGCCCTTATTTCTGGGGGATTCAGTTTTTTTGCGGATGCCTTAAAAAGTAAACTAGGCCTAGATTACGCATTTGCCAACGAACTTGAAATTATTGATGGCAAGCTAACTGGAAATGTGACTGGAACGATTGTAAACGCTAATCAAAAAGCTATTTTAGTAAAACTTATTGCCCAACAAGAAAATATTTCTCTAGAACAAGTGGTGGCGATTGGAGATGGAGCAAATGACTTACCGATGCTTGCAACTGCAGGTTTAGGAATAGCATTTCACGCAAAAGATATTGTAAAAAAAGAGGCTCAACAACATTTGAGTCATGGCCCAATGACTTCCATACTTTACTTCTTGGGTATTCCGGGACCTGCTAAAAAATAAAAAAAGAGAAAAAATAATGTTAAGACAACTCCTACAAAGTAAAATTCATAAAGCAACCATCACCGAGGCCGATATTTCCTATATTGGATCGATTACCATTGATCAAGATTTACTAGATAGAGTAGATTTGTGGCCAGGCCAAAAAGTTACGGTTGTTAGTAATTCAAGTGGAAATAGGCTTGAAACTTATGTAATAGCAGGCATTCGCGGCTCAGGTATGATTTGCATGAATGGAGCAGCTGCCCTTTTGATAAAAAAGGGTGAAGAAGTTATCATATTCAGTTACGCTTTAAGTGATAGACCCCTAGAAGCAAAGTGCATTTTGGTTGATTCACATAATAAATATGTTCAGGATTTATAATTTAGATGTGGTTAAATAAAAAAATTGTCATAAAACTAGAAGAAACAGAAAAAAAGTTTCCAATTGAAGTTTTAAATAATTGGGAATTAACAGATTTAGAAATTATTTGTGGGCAATGCACATATCTCCCCCCAGATATTTCCATTTTGAAAAAGCTCAAAAGGCTAACGATTGTTTCTACTCAAATTTTTGAATTACCCAAAGAAGTTTTCGAATTACCTGAATTAACTTATCTTAATTTAAAAAATAACAACATTACTGAACTTCCAAAGATATCAAATAAAACTAAAATTCAAACCTTGATACTTGGTCGAAATTCAATTAGTGAATTCGAAAAAATCATACCTCACATTAAAGAGGTCGTAACACTTGATCTTGGACACAATTGCATTAAAACGATCCCTGCAAATCTAGTTTTGTTGGAAAAACTTCAGAGAATTAACCTAGAATCAAATTGCATAGCTAAGCTGCCTAACTTTATAAAAAAAATGCCACAAATAAATCATCTTTCTTTGTCAAATAATTCATTTCCAGCGGATGAAATTCAAAGAATTGAAAATGAATTAAAAATATCTCTCACTTAGATCAACTTACCTCACCTGCAAATTGAACATTTTCTTGCTGGTCATCAACCCAATGAGCATTTAATGCTCCTGAAACTAAATTGCCTTCTAAAATTTTCCTAGATAAAGGCCGCGAGATGAATTGATTAAAGACAGATTGTAATGGTCTTGCTCCAAAGCGAGGATCATAACCTTTTTTAGCTATTTCATCTATTGTCTTTTCATCCAATGAGATATGAACATTTTTAGCTGCCAATCTTTCATTTAACATTTGTATTTGCTTATCAATTAGATTTTTCATAATTAAATGATCAAGAGATTTATAAGTTAAAATGGCATCAAGTCTACCAAGAACTTCTGGTTTGAAATCATGTTCAATATTTTTTGAATTTGTTGTAATTAGAATAATAGTATTTTTAAAATCGATAACTCTTCCTTTATTATCCGTTAAACGACCATCATCCAAAATCTGCAATAAAATATCAGAAAAATCACGATGAGCTTTTTCAACTTCATCAAACAAAATAACAGAGTATGGCTTTCTTCTAATTGCCTCTGTTAAGACACCGCCTTCTTCATAACCTACATACCCCGCCGGCGCACCGATAAGTTTAGCGATTGAATGTTTTTCAGAAAATTCAGACAAATCAAAACGAATAAGATTATTTTCTGAATCAAATAAAAATTGTGCGAGAGACTTAGCTGTCTCCGTTTTACCTACGCCAGATGGTCCCATCAACATAAAGGACCCCAGAGGTCTGGTTGGATCCGTTAAACCTGCATGGGAGGCTATCAAAACTTCAGCAATTTCGTGAAGTGCCTTCTCTTGACCAAAAACTCTTTGATTCAAAAACGCTTCAAGTTTTAAAATGTTTTCTTGTTTTGACATAAGAATTTTATCCAAAGGAATACCTTTTTGCCTTGAAATAATACTTGCAATATCCTTAGTCGAAAGGATCCAATGACTTTCTGAAGATGCAATCATTTGTTCTAGTTCAGGTATTATTGAATACATTAGTTTTGATGCCGTTTCATAATCCTGATTTCTTTGAGCTACATCTAAATCATACTTATATCTTTCAAGTTGAAGTTTAATTTCGCTATTTTTTTTAAGGGCAAAAACTTCTTTATCCCACTCACTTTTTAGCGTTTTAAATTTTTCTTCAAGTAAACTAATGTCATTTTCTAGGTCCGAATTTTTAGGTTGAGACTTTGAATATATTTTCTTTGAGCGTATTTCTGCTTCTAATTCAACTAATTGAGCTGGCATGGCTTCTGCAGATAATTTTAATGCTGAAGAAGCTTCATCGATGAGATCAATCGCTTTATCCGGTAAGTTTTTATCAGTTATATATTGTGAAGAGAGAAAAACAGCTTTATAAATTGCATCATCAGATATCTTAATCCCATGATGTATTTCCATTTTTTCTCTAATACCCATTAAAATTTCTACTGCATCTTCCTTACTAGGTTCGTCGACAGGAACAGAACGAAAGCGTCTTTCTAGAGCTGAATCACTTAAAATATATTTCTGAAATTCTTCTGGAGTTGTTGCACCAATACAGTGTAATTCACCTCTTGCTAGAGCAGGTTTTAATAAATTGGCTGCGTCCATGGCACCATCAGTTCTTCCGGCGCCTACTAGCTGATGAAGCTCATCTATAAAAAGTATAGATTGCCCACTTTGCGATTTGATAAATTTAAGTAGTGCTTGTAAGCGCTCCTCAAACTCTCCTCGATACTTAGTGCCAGCCATTAACATTCCTAAATCTAGAGAATATACAATTTTACCCATCAATACATCTGGCACATTTCCTTTGATAATGGCATCAGCTAAGCCTTCCACAATCGCTGTTTTTCCAACACCAGCGGGCCCAACCAACACGGGATTATTTTTAGATCTTCTTCCTAAAATTTCCATTACTGCACGGATTTCTTTTGATCGGCCAATGACAGGATCAAGCTTTCCACTTTGGGCCATTTCGTTAAGATTTATCAAAAAATTTGGTTTTTCAATCGCTTCATCAGCGTTTTCAACCGAAAGCTGACTATAGTCAATTTTGAATTGAGGTACCATTTGCTGAAGATACTTAAGCAAATCTTTTTCTGAAATTTCATTTCGATTATTTTGAATAGCATTTGATGATGCAAAGGTTAGCCATTCTGACATCTTTGAGGAAGCTTTTAAATTTTGAATTTCAATTTTATTTTTACTATATGGAAGTTGATCTATTAAGGATATTAAATCTTTAAGATACTTTTTTAACGACCGGCTTGAAAAGGACTGAGGATTTTTAATAAGTCCAAACAATAAATGCTCTGGATGCAATTCACTATTTTTGCGTTTGATCGCTTCTTCTTGGGCAATCGCCAATGAACCTTCTACTACTGAGTCAAAATTATTCATAACCATCTCCCCTTACTTAATGAACTTTTTATTAAAATTCACTTAACTAATAAAGAAGATGGGATTGACTAAAATCTTGTCAAGCTTTAGCAGCTGGTGCTTGAGAAAGATTTAATACTTTTAAGACTTTTTCTTGAAAAGTAGATTCATCTATAGGTTTTGCCAAAAAGTTTTTGACCCCACTTTTAATAATTTTTGTGATGAGTTCTTTCTCTAGAACACCAGAGACGACAACAATACTATCTTTTTGATTTATATCATTTTGTCCAAATTCTCCGATTAAATCCATTCCTGTTTTTTTAGGTAGATTCATATCCAATAGAATTAAAGCAAACTTTTGATTGCGTAGTTTTTGAGAGGCCATAATTCCATCGTGGGCCAATAGAACATTTTTAAAACATCCCATGTTTTCACAGTATTGCTTCAAAACTTCACAGACATTTTTGTCGTCATCAATAATTAATACATCTCTTTGAATTTTTTTTTCGATTGACATAATTATTCCTTATTTATAGATTGGACATTTTCTAGAATTTTCTTTCTAATTGTAATTTCGTCATTGGTTAATTTAACTTGAGAAAATATTTTATTAAGTACGTAAGCTAAACGTAAACCCGCCTGTTTAAGTCTAAGTTCTACTATTGGTTTTACTTTATAACTGTATTCATAGCTCAAGTTTACCGATTCACCAGCTGGTAAATCATATACCTTAGGACGAAGATCTTGTGACTCTTTTGCCCAATCTATAAAACTTCCCTTTTCCCAATCTTTTTTATCTTCTTTTGAAAATTGATTGAGATAGTTTGCATATTCAGTAAATGATAATTTCTCAAAATCAATAAGCTCATCATCCCAAACAGTATGAAGATTTGATTCAGTTTTAAACCACTTCACACGCACTGTGTTGCCCCCTCTATCTTCTGCCAATCCTACATGCAAAGGTTGATGTAAATCTCCAGTCATGTGTACTAAAAATCGAAGTGCATCAAGTTTATTGTCTTTAGTGGCTTTTGGATCTCTAAGAACATCTTCGAAGCGATAAAGTGCTTCAATAAGATCACCATCTTTAGATCTTTTTTGATCCCAATATGTTTTGCCATTGGCGATACTAACATAATGCCAAGGAGAAGTGTAACCCATCTTAGGATCTGAGCGAATTTCATCAGGCCAAGTTGAGAGTCTAAATAAATCATCATGACCGGCAAGTTCTCTAAGCGCTTTAATCGACTTTGGGTCTAAATTTCTTTGAGCGATTTCACCGACTATTCTATGTCCCGTCTTTCCCCAAGAAAAAGCATTTGGAATATAAAAAGCAATGCAGACAAAAATGATCATAAAATTTTTCATAAAAATGATTGAACTCCGAAAAGAATAATTAGTTTAAATATAAATTTTCGAGATATGCTACCTTGAATAATGCGAAAATTCTGTAAAATTATATCCCATTATTGAGAGAACTAAAATATGCCTTATATTTGAGGCGAATCTCTTTCACGAAGTAATTTTATTTTGGCATAGATGCTCTATATATCTGGATTATCGTAAAGAGCTAATCGCAATGCGTACATCATTTTCTAACAAAAAAGCATCAATGGATTTTAGGTATAAAATATCAGTGAATACAAAATGGAAAAATTTAACAGATTTTCCCTGATTAATCTAGTCAAGTTAAAGCACTCTCTAGGATTCTCCGAAAAGACTTAGAGTGATTAAAAAGGAAGGACCTAATGAATTATGCAGATTTTTTAGTATTGGCGATTGGATCGTGTGTGACTTTACTTTATTTTGTGAACAAAACTGAGATCGAGCGTTCAAAGGTTAAAGTGAGAGTTTATATTAAAGACAAAAAATTATAAGCTCAATTCATCAGCTAATTTTTTAAGACTTTTTCTATCTACTTTACCATTAGGTAATAATGGTAAAGATCTAAGACATTTAAGATAATGGGGATGCTTATAGCGAGATAATCTAGTATTTAAGTATTCTCTTATTTCATTTAAATTGAAGATTTTATCCGATTTTATAAAGGCAAAACCAACTTCTCCCCATTTTTCTGATTTAACTGAAACAACTGCGGCTTCTATTATTTCTGAATGGGTCATCAGTTGCTTCTCAACTTCACCAGGATAAACATTTTCTCCGCCAGTGATATACATATCTTTCAGGCGACCAACTACAAAATAAAACCCATCTTCATCAAACTTAACCAAGTCACCAGTATAGAAAAAACCATCTATAAAAGTTTTAAAAAAAGCTTCTTGATTATTAAAATATCCCTTACAGACATGAGGTCCTTTAATTACTAATTCTCCAGGTTGATTAAACCCCACTTGATTGCCAAATTGATCAAGTACTCGAACTTCAGAATGAGACATTGGCACACCAATGGATCCTGCTTTTTTAACAGCAAACTCTTCATTTAATAAAAAGCAATTTGGACCAACTTCGGTTAATCCAAATCCCTGCTTAAACATCAATCCTTTTTTTTGATACTCTTCAATCATAGATATTGAACATGAAGCTCCACCTGAAATAAAAAACCGAATTGAAGAGAAATCAGTATTAAAAAATCTTTTATTTTCCAAAAGCATTTGGAACATTGTTGGCACGCCAAAATAAACGCTCACTTTTTCTTTTTCTATGGCATCAAAAACAATATCTGGGTTGAAATTTTCGGCCAATATGGAAGTTCCGCCCAAATACAGAAGTGGTAGCAGCAAAACATTGTATCCACCAGTGTGAAAAAATGGTGTTTCGACAATAGTAATGTCATCAGAACTTAATCCCCAATTCCGACATGTCTGAATTTGATTAGTGAGGAGCATTTCACCGTGAAACATTACTCCTTTTGGCACACCTGTTGAACCTGATGTAAAGAGCATCAACACCGTATCATCCAAAGTAGAATAATCAGGTGTAAAACCTTCAAACACTGCTATATTGGGTAAATTTAAATCCATATAATTGGTCGTCACATCGAGATGATTGTTCCCTATACCAATTAATAATTTTGGATTAAGTCGCTTAATAACTTCTTCTAATTCATTATTAGATAGTCTGAAATTAAGTGGAACAAACATGGCGCCTAATTTTGAACAAGCTAGTAATATGGTTAAATGTTCAAGGCGATTAGTAGAATGAAATGCGACTGAATCTGCTCTTTGAACACCATTTATTTGAAGAAGTGATGCCCATTGATTTACAATTTGATTTAACTCGTGATAGCTGATTCGTCTATTTGATCGCTGATCAATAATAGCTATTTTATCTTTAAAAGCGATAGCATTTTGTTCCAGAAAATGAATCCATTTTTTTTTCATTACTTATTTTCCAACAACCAGGGAAGTACAGATTTAACCATTATGCTTGGTCTTTCTATTACTGAAGCATGACCACCTTCTACAACCATTAATTGCCCATTTTTTATTTTTTTTATCATTTTTTCGTGGATAAAAATGGGTGTCAACAAATCTTCACGTCCTACGACTAAAAGTGTTTTAACATTTAATTTAGACAAATCAATATTAGTCTGTAATGCTCCATCAATTAATGATCGAACGACTCGAGGAAGCAATGAGTTTGCTTTTTCTCTGTAGGCAAGGATCAGTTCGCTCTTTGTATTAAAGACTTCTTCTCCCCAAATCCATGGAGTTGCAATATCGAAGCGATGAAGGGCTCCTCCAATCTCGTGAGCTCTAAGCCAAGAATTTAACTTTGCCTGAATCATTGGAGTTGGCTCATCATAAGTATCAAATGCAACGAGTGCTTTCACATAATTTTCAAAACGAATTGAAAATTCCATGGCAATCCGAGCACCATTTGAAAGACCCACTAGAATTACATTATCAATATTTAATTGATCAATTAATTGTAATAAATCATTTACATGATCATCAAGCGAATAAACTCCTTCTGGTTTTGGAGAATGCCCCTGACCTCGACAATCATATCTTAATAACTGAAAATGCTCGCGTAGACACATGCAACTTAAATCAAATGAGCTTAAGTCAGTGAATAATCCATTAACCAAAATAACTGTAGGATCACTTTTATTGAGTTTGCTCCCTTCAAGAAGAAAATTAAGTTCTAACCTAATATTGTACCACCATCAACATTCAAGCAGGTGCCCGTAATATAAGACGCATCGTCAGAAGCAAGAAAAGCGTAAGCTGACGCAATGTCGGCAGGGTTACCAAGTCTTTTAAGAGAGGCTTTCTCTTCCATCATAGCTAGCACTTTTTCAGGCATCTTTTGAACCATTGCTGTGGCAATGAATCCTGGAGCAACAGCATTTACTCTAATTTTATCTTTACCTAACTCTTTGGCCATAGTTTTTGTCATCGCGATGACTCCGGCCTTAGTTGCGGAATAGTTAGCCTGACCAAAATTTCCATAATGAGCAACAACCGAAGCTGCATTAAGAATAGAACCGCCATTTCCTGCAGCTTTCATTTTCTCTGCAGCTAAACGAGATAATTTAAAAATAGCCGTTAAATTAACAGCTATAACTTGATCCCACTGATCATCAGTCATTTTAATTAAAGTAGCATCTCTTGTTATTCCAGCGTTATTGACTAAAACGTCAATTCCTTTGAGAGCTTCTAATTTGATTAATTCAAGTGTTTCCGCTTTTGTAACATCGCCAGAAAGATAGGTCATTCTGTTTGGAAATAGTGCTTTGAGTTCTGATTGTTCCAATGTTGGCATATCAATCAAAACCAGCTCTGATCCTTCAGCGTAAAATCTCTCAGCGGTTGCGCGACCAATTCCAGAAGCTGCACCTGTAATGAATACTCTTTTTTTGTCTAATCCTTTCATGTTCTAATTCTCCTTAAAAATTATCCTAAATCTTCTAATTCATCAGTATCAAAAGTTTTTTCGTCCCATCTCATCGACATAGCCGACCACATATAACCTATCCCAGCTGAGGCAAAAGTGACGTGGTCTCCGGATTTTAAAAGTCCCCGTTTTTCGGCCAGCCCCAAAGATAGTACTTGATCGGGAGCTCCAAAATGCCCGTAATGATCAAGATAGATTGATTGCTCTGGCCTTAATTCTAGAGGAGAAATAATGGCATCATGAGCTGATTTTTTCATATGTAATAAGGCTAAATAATCTATTGGCTTTGACATTGATTTAGAGCTTGCATCTTTGATGACTTTTAAAAAATTTTGAATCGATCGTTCCTCAAGCCTTACTCTCATACCTTCAATGTCTGGAACTTGAAGATAGGTTAAACCTTGATCTGGATGAAGCCTGGTTGGATTTTTAGTCCCTCCAGCAGGCACGATGACGTCGTGGGTAAAATCACCGTCGGTAATAATTGAAGATTCTAAAAGTGGATTGCAATTACCTAGCTCTAAAAGCATTGCTGAGCCACCGTCAGATAGATTATTTAAAAAACGAGCATTAGGATCTTTATAATTAACTAAATCACCTGTTCTGTGACCACCGCAAAGTAAAACTCTTTTTAAATTTGGATTTGTTTGCATTAATGACTTCGCCAGATGCAAACCTAAAATTTTATTTCCGCAACGAGCAGATATATCAAACGCAAAAGCTTTACTTAAGCCTAATTCTCTTTGGACAAATATACCTGCAGTCCACACAATATAATCTTTGTATTCAGAACCAGTCCAAATAATCATATCTACACTTTGAGGATCTATGCCCTTTAAAACTTTCCTTGCGGCCCTGACCGCCATTTCTCCTGGATGAATGTCTGCAGTAGCACGACATTTACGAACAATTCCCATTTTTTCTCTTACTACTTTTTCAGGTACACCAGATTCTCTAGAAATAAAAGCGGCATCTTCAAAACCTTCGGGTAACCAAACCGCTGCTTTTTTTAATATCACTGAATTCATAATACTTCCTTAAAAAATCTGATTAAATGTGATGATACTTCATTGGGTTTTTCTAAAAAAAAGAAATGGTCCGACTCATCAATCAATACTGTCTGACATTGCTTTAAATGTTTTGCAAAAATCTCCAGATTCTCAGGGTTCACAAAGCGATCTTCTCTTCCGGCCATTGCGATAACTGGGCAATGGATCTGTGATAAATCATTTGTAGATTTAAGAAAATTGACAGCTGCTCTATTTTGACGAACAACTTCTTCAATATCGGCTTTGTGTTGAATCCTTAAATCAATTATTTTTTTGTATTGAATCGGATTAACTTTTGCCAGAGAAGGGTGAACAGTACTCATCGTTGAAAATTCCGATTGAATTTTTATATCAAAAGTATTGAATTGGCGAAGTCCTTCCTCTGTTATGTTTATGGGATGAATAAAATCTTTACCATTGGAGAGCGTACACAAAAGTGCGAGAGCTTTTATTCGATTTGGGCAGATTCGATACAACTCCTGAGCAATAAAGCCCCCCATACTTATTCCCATCAATCCAAATTCTTGGATACCTAAAAAGTCCATTACGGCTATAGCATCACCGGCAACATCAAATAATTCATAGTCCTTGCTTGTTTTAGATGACTGACCCATTCCACGATTGTCAATCAAGACTACCTGAAAGTTTTGAGTAAGCGTGGGGAGTAAATCTAAATAATTGTAATGAGAGCATGCAAATCCTGATAGGCCCAAAAGTACTGGCCCTTGACCTACTGAATAAAAAGCAAGCTTGCCATTATCTCTTTGAATGGATTGCACAAACATAAAAATTTCCTTGAGCGCTATTTTTTCAAAAATTGAGACATTGTTAGGAAACTGTCAAGTAAAGATTAATACTAATGCTATTTTAGCAATCTTATGATTTCTTACTTTTTCTTGCTTTTGACTGACAAAAGAGCTTAATCCGTGACGATAGAAGTAATTTACTCTAGTATTTCGGATGCCAAAATAATAACGGAGATCACCACCAATGAATCGAACTTTAGCACATTTGCTATTTTTATATTTATGTTTGAATTTATTTTTAATCAATTTTGCCAATGCAGGCGATTGGCAATCTGGACAAAACTCAGGAATCTATGGAGTACGAAACTACAAAGTATATCTACCTTCAAATCCCCCTAAAAACAAAAAACTACCCATTATTGTAATGATTCATGGTTGCGATCAAAGTCCTGATGATTTCGCTAAGGGCACTCGTATTGCCCAATTTGCTGACCTAGAAAAATTCATAGTCTTATTGCCCGAGCAAAACCTAGCATACAATCCCTTTAAATGCTGGAATTGGGTTATTCCTACAAATAATTCTCGTTACGGGGAAGCTACAGTTATCGTTGAGATGCTTGATGCAGTCATCGAGAAATATAATGCAGACACTGAAAATGTATATGCAGCTGGCATGTCTTCAGGAGCTTCGATGGTTAGCATTCTTGGAAACTGCTTTCCAGAACGCTTTAAAGCCTTAGGCTCTCATGACGGAACTCAATACTATGCTTCTTCAACAGGCTTAGATTTTGCCAGTGTTGTTTTAAGTGGAGCAACGGTACCACCAAATGTTGCTGCTTATGTTGGAAATAGTTGCTCAGCAATGATTAAGAATAGACCATCTCAAATGCCAATTATTATCTTTCATGGAATGAATAGCCCTTTGATGAGTCCAGTTCACGCATTTCAAATTGAAGATGAATTCAAAGCTTTAAATGATTATCTCGATAATGGCCTAAGAGATAATTCCTATTTTAAAGACAAAGAAGTAAAAAATATTGGAGACAACAAAGCTTATAGCTATAATCTCTATACAACGATAAACCAAAACAATGAAGTCATTATCGAACGGTATATGATAGATAAACTTGGTCACGATTGGAGTGGTGGCGTTGCGGGAATGAAATATTTTGACCCTAAGGGACCTGATGCAACATCACTCATAATTAAATTTTTTAAGCACTTTGGTTTATAAAAAACAAAAAAGCCTCGCATCAGCGAGGCTTTTTTTAAAAAACTATTTTTTAAAATTAGTCCAATTTATAAATTTTTCCTTCTCCAGTCACATGAAATGAAGTTGATGTAGTTATATTTCTAGTCCAGTTCTTTACAGTGTAAGTCATTTCAAGAGTTGCACCGGCAACAACATTGTCCTGTGTCCCAACGTTGGAAATTTGAAGCAATTGAGACGTAGCATCTAAATCAAATCCCCAAGCAATATCGATACTTCTGGCAGAAGCTCTAATTCCAGCTAGGTATTTTCCTTTTCCATTAAATTGACCGTTGTATTGAAACGAGATGCTGTAAACAAATGAGACAACCTCGATGCCAAATCCATTAGTAAAAGTAATTTTATAATGCTTAGAAACAGGAATTGACCATCCTCCCATATCGTGAACCACGAAGTCTTTTAAATCTGTTCTAGGAAGTACCGAAACTGAAGACATAGGGTTGTTAGTAACAACAGATTTTCCTTCTTTGATTGTAGGAATAATTTTTTGTCCAATGGCGATTAGTTTATCAATGACCATTATGACACTGTCAAGAACTCCACCATTTGTTGTGGGTGTAGGCACATTATCAGTCCCTGTAGAAACTGGCACATTTCCAGGATTAGCTATTCCACCAGCAGGAGAATTATCTCCAGCGCCAACAGTCGGAGGTATTGGTGGTACATTGGGAATATTAGGGCCAGCAAAACCTTTATCAACTGGATTTTCCAATGTATCAATTAAATTCCTTTTCATGACTTTATTAGTTGTAATGTTAGAATTGTTAAATTCCAGAGCCTCTTCATCAGATATCTCTTGAACCTTCATTTTCTCTAATTGAAAATAAGGATCTTGAATGCCTTCTATTTTATTAGTTTTTAATACCTCAGAGTATTTTCTTTGGTGATTTACATCTGTAGCAGCATTTGCGACTTGAGCACCTACCATGTTGGCCGCAATTAAAGCGGTTAAGGTCAACTTGGTTAAATTAAGCATCTTCATTTGAAAATCCTCCCAGGATGTTTTAGTAGTCTAGCTTTTATCACTTCTGTAAAAACTCTCAAGAACCTTAGTAATAATTACAGGGTTATATGCAAAAATATTGCTAAGTTATATCTAATTCTCAAATGAATAGAGTACCTAAATTAAAAAAAGGCATTGTTAGGCGAGATGGTCTTTTTTACCATCCAACCTTTGTCAAAAAGGATGAAAAAGAAGTTATTTTGACATGGCTCAAGACCCTTAAACCTCTTTGGGAAATGCGCTTTTCAAAGCATAATCCACCTCCAGAGGGCGATGAGCAAAGGAAACTGCTAAGACCAGTTTACTGGTTGGGGAATTGGCAATTTGCATGCTTAAATTACTACCACCCTCCCAAGGGAACACTAAACCGATGTGTGAAAGCAGAAGAATATCCCCCAATACTGAAAACCATGCTTCATACCGTAGAAGGCATAACGAAAACTCATTTTAAAAAAAATGAAATACCAAAGAACTGGAAACTCAATACCTGCTTAATTAATTTTTATGGATCTTCAATAGATGAAAATGGGAAAAAAACTGATACTGCCCGCGTTGGAGATCATAAAGATTTTGAATTAGGTCCAGTTGCTTCAATTTCTTTTGGTGAGAGGGCTTTTTTTCAATTCGTTTTAGGAAATAAAAATCTTAAAAATAATATACTATTTGAACAATGGTTAGAAGATTGCTCTCTACAAATATTTGGTGGAGAACTATACAAAGAAAGAGCATTTCATCGAGTACAAAGAGTAGAAAATAAATTGAAAAAAATGATCGAATTAGATGTAGATTCGTTTGAAACAAGAAGAATTAATTTTACTTTTAGATATGTTCCAGAAGAACACATCATCCCCTTCAAGAAACTCCCAAAAGAGCTCCAAGAAGATATTTTGCCGTACATGGAAACCTTGGCAAATTCCTCGGAGTATTTTAGGAAGGCCATAGAATAAAATAGTCATTAATGGGCACTTGACTTACGTAAATACTACGCTAGTATTTAATCTATGGCATTAACAAAAAAACAAAAAGAAGTTTACGATTTTATTGTTGCTTATGGCGAACACCATGGTCACCCCCCAACCCAAAATGAAATAAAAAATCACTTTGACCTCAAATCCTTAGGCTCAGTTCAAAAATATCTACAATACCTAAATAAAGAAGGATTGCTGGAAAGCCAATGGAATCATCGACGTGGTATTGAAGTTAAAACTACTCCAACCATAATAAAGGAAAGTGAATCTGATCAAATTCCACTTTTGGGTTTAGTCGCTGCTGGAAATCCAATTGAGGCCATTGAGAACCCCACCAATTTAATATCAGTTCCAAAGCATTTCCTTAAAGGAGCATTTCGATATTTTGCCCTAACGGTGAAAGGCGATTCTATGATTGAATCTGGAATTATTGAAGGTGATGTCATTGTTTGTCGATCTACAAAAGAAGCCCGAAATGGTCAAATTGTTGTCGCCGTCATAAATGGTGAAGCAACGGTTAAAACCCTTAGCCTTCAAAATAAAAAACGAATTGAATTACTTCCATCGAATAAAAATTATTCTCCGATTATCATTGATGATGAAACACAAGATTTTAAAATTGTTGGAACCTTAGTTGGTTTGCTCAGATCATATTGAATAAAAAATGAATAGAAAAATCATTCACGTTGATATGGATTGTTTTTACGCTCAAGTTGAAATGAGAGATAGACCAGAATTAAAAAATGTTCCAGTAGCAGTTGGTGGATTGCCCGGAACCAGAAGCGTTTTATGTACAAGTAACTACATTGCTCGAAAATATGGGGTGAAATCTGCAATGCCCACAGACTATGCACTAAGGTTATGTCCAGATCTTATTGTAATAGAACCTAACTTTGATAAATACTCCAATGAATCTAAAAAAATTCAGCTCATTTTTGACAAATATTCAAAATTGGTCGAGCCGATTTCATTAGATGAAGCTTATTTAGATGTTTCAATTGAATCAAGTGCAACCTCAATAGCCAAAAAAATAAAAAATGATATTTTTGAACAAACTAATCTAACTGCTTCAGTTGGAGTCGCAAACAATAAGTTTCTAGCAAAAATTGCAAGCGATTGGAACAAGCCCAATGGTTTATTTGTCATATTACCCAAAGACATTAAATCATTTGTCGACCAATTGCCCGTAAAGCTGATACCAGGAATAGGAAAAAAAGGGATTGAAGTAATGACGAAACTTCAAGTAAAGACCTGTCTTGAATTACAACAAATTTCAAAAGAATTGCTTCACTCACATTTTGGAATTTTCAGTCAGAGTTTAATAAACTACGCACAAGGGATAGATGATAGGTTAGTTCAAAACGACTTGCAGAGAAAATCGATAAGTGTTGAAACAACTTTTTTAGAAGATATTCAAGACAATGAAATACTTAAATTTTCTTTGAGAACGCTTCATGAAGAACTATGTTTAAGAATAAAGGATCACGTTGAGTCAGTTGGTCCGAAAACCGTAAAAAAAATATTTGTAAAAGTTAAATTTGATGATTTCTCGCGCACTTCTTGTGAAATTTGCTTAGATCAAACTGATGATAATCTTGACAGAATTATAAATGATGCTGAAGCATTTCAAAATCTCTTAAATAATTGCTTGAAGAAGAAATTAAAAACCGTAAGGTTGATTGGATTAGGTGTAAAATTTAAAACAAAGAGTGAAAAAGAATTCAATCAACAAAGTTTATTAACACTTTGTGGTTTAAGTTAAATTTTTATGAACAAAGACATCCAAGCCTGCAACTTAAATAATCATTTTAAAAAATTTTATCTCCTACCTTTTTTTAACTCATTTACTTACAATGAACTTTACCAAGATATTGATTTTCTTTCTAAAAAGATAGCTACTCTCGCACCAGATAAGGCTTTGGCGATAAAAGCAAAATCGCCATATTTAACATTTGTCTTCTTAATGGCCAATTTAGTAAATAAACAAAAAGTTGTAATTTTAGCTCACAATGAACCCGATCAAATTATCAATAATTATAAAAATAAAATCAATTTCCAACACATCTTTGACGATATCAGCATTCAAGAAATACTTAAAAATAGAAATTACCCAACTTCGATTGGTAAACTTCCATCGATAGCTCAGTTTACTGAACAGCCTTTTATTATTATTTTTAGCTCTGGATCAAGTCATGGTCCTAAGGCGATAGCACTTTCTTTTGCAAATTTATTTTTCTCTTCAATTGGATTTTCAAACTATTTTAATCAAAAACCAGAAGATGTGGCTTTATTAAATCTTCCACACTACCATGTCAGTGGTTTAATGGTGCTATGGCGAGCATTTTTTTCAGGAAGCAGCGTAGTTGATTCGTTAGATAATAAACGAATAGATTTTATTTCATTAGTTCCAACTCAACTTTCAAAGTACATTAATGATCATAAGCTTTTAACTAAGCTTAAAACTTTTCGAGTTATACTAATTGGCGGAGCTCCTTTTAGTCATGAATTAAAAAACAAAGCAGAAAAACTAAAACTATCAATTTATGAAACATATGGCATGAGTGAAACAGCTTCACTTTTAACCGCAAATGGGGTGCTTTTACCATTTAGAGAAATCGTATTAAATTCTAATAATCTATTTATGGTAGGAGGAAAAGTACTTGCAAAAGGAACATACGAAAACAACAACCTCATACCTTTTGATCAAATGCTTTTAACGAAAGATCGAGGTGAAAAATCTAAGGATAATAAATTTTATTTTAAAGAGCGACTAGATCTTATATTTATTTCCGGTGGTAAAAAAATTAATCCTTTAGATGTCGAAGATGTCATGAGAACTCATATTGATATAAAAGAAGCCTTTTTAGTATCAATAAAAAATGAATATTGGGGCGAAATGGGAATTATGCTTTATGACAGTTTGTCAAATAATACACTAAATATAGAAATATTAAAAAAATATTTATTGAATCATCTCTCCCCTTTTATGATCCCAAAATTTTTTTTTAAATTCTCATCTGATGAATTTAATTCCATAAAAATAAGTCGATCCAAATTAAAAGAATTAGCCTATCAGAAATATTTGAATCACATTTTTTCTTTTAATTACAAGGAGAATAAAGACTGCCCTCTAGTTGTTTTTTTTCATGGTTTTTTGGGCGATAAAACAGACTTGCTTCCTATTTCAGATCAAATATCTAAAACCCATTCTATCCTTTTTATAGACTTGCCAGGACATGGCGAAACTAAAATCCAAAACTTTTATTCTAAAAATGATATTTTTCTAAAAATAACTGATTTTTTAAAAAGCTTTAATGCAAAAAAGATCATTCTATATGGATATTCAATGGGGGGCCGTATAGCACTGGAATTGAGTTTAAAGTACCTCAAGATTGACCAATTGATACTAGAGTCAACTGGACTAGGTTTAGATACATCTGAAGAAAAAGAAATTAGATATATGAATGACCTCAATCTATTGAACTCAACTGAGCATGCAAACTTGAATGATTTTTTAGAAAACTGGTACAGCGCCTCCTTTTTTTACAACTATAATCAATTTCCAATTTATAAAAATGACATCACAAAAAAATTGAACCATGATTTAAACGAATGGAAAAAAAGTTTGAACTATTTATCTGTTGGCTTATTTGACACAAAAAATGAGTCACTAAAGAGCATCTCTCAATCTCAATCAATTATTCATTATATTTACGGTGAATTTGACTATAAATGTAGAAATTTTGCACTTTCAATTACAAATCAAGCTAATCAATTTTCAATTTTCATAAAAAATGTCCCCGAAAGTGGTCATAACCCCCATAAAACTCATGATAGAGTCTTAGCTCAATACCTACTGGAAATACTCAAGTAAACTATGATCTCAACCGATACGCATTAACATGAGCGCAGATGGCATCGGCCGTATTAATTTAATGAGATCTATGTATCAAGCAAGGGAAACCAATAGCTCTGATCAAGTTGTTCGCACACTCCAAGAAATAAAAAATGAAATTAAGATTTTAAATGATGAGCAATCTAGAGATGATAAAATTATAACAAATGCTACAGGTTCTCCCTATTTTCCAGACCAATCGTTTAACATAAAAAATGTTGTCTATAATTCTGCGGAAGAAACCAGTTGGAAAGATGTAAAAAGCTTTGAACAAACCAAAAAAGAAATAGAAGAAAATTTCGTAAAATTAAATAAAAGAAAATTAGATATTATATAAACCAGGCCTATTTAAACAATAGGCCTATACTATAAATATCTTATTTCTTTTTCTTTCTAATTCTCATTATAATGAAGGCAATGGCGGCAATGACAAGAATTATTAGGATGGATTGTACTGCTGAGCTGTCTCCATCTCCACTTGCTTTATGTTGTTTGCCAATGTCCGGATTTACTGAAGTATCGCCAACAACCGTAGAGCCATCAACTAAATCTCCTTCATCTTTCTTCTTTGTCCACTTGTTTGCATCTGCTGATTTTTGATCAAAAACTTTTAAGGTTGCAACAATTTTCTCAAACATATCCTGGTAAGCATCGTAGTGATCTTTGGCAACTGAAAATGTGATAGCTATTCCTAAATTATCTTTAACAGTCGCCAGGTATCGAGTGTAAAAGCCTGGTACTTCTGAAGCGAGGTGAAGTGCATCTACCCAGCGCTGCCCGTTGATTGTTTTTATTTGATTCGACTTTGCTTCCGAAATTTGAGTTTTTCCTCCAGGCAAAGTGAAAGTTTTTGGTTGCTTTAAGTATGCTTGATAAATATCTAGGGAGTCCTGCTCTCCTCTATATTTGGCAGCTAAAATTATGATAGCTTCTTTTTTTCTATCCTTATCATCACTTTGGCAGACCCACTCTGAACCTTCTAGAGCACAATCCCAACCCGCAGGCAATTCGAATTCTGTGAACTGACTCGAAAATGTTTTAGCATAAACCGAACTTGAGAAGGCTGCAATCGCGACTAAAGAAAATAAAAACGCATTTAAACTTCGCATGGAATTTCTCACTTCATTAAATAAGAAAAAGTTAATATATAAACTTGATTCTACACTAAAGAAATTTTAATACAAAATAGTAAATATTTCCTTTACTTGCAGTTAGTAACCACGGGCCGCAAACCCCGGTTTAATATCTATTTCAGAATATTTTTTAACAACTTTAATAACCGACCAATCAGATCCAACTTCGTGAATCACGCCAGAGGCAACGAGGAGATTTCCCCCAAAATAATCAGTTTGGTAAATATCGAAACTCATACCTTTTTCAACATCTGTAGAAAGACCTTGGTCAATTTTAACAAAGTTACCGCGAGCAGATACTTTCAAGACAGAGCCTTCTATATGATATTCTTTAAATGACGAAACCTTAACTGATTCTGGAGAGACACCCTCAGTTCCCCAAGAAAAACCAAGCTGAATCAAGCTTCCTTTATCTGTTGATTTTCCCGCAAGGACCATTGAAACTTTAAAGTTTAAATCCACTTTTCCAATTAAATAATCTAAACCTAAAAAAGATGAAAATTTTTCTCGATTAAAAGAATTAAAATACTTTGAAGGCATTCCACTTGCCATAAATGGCTTTACTATCGCCTGATCTCTTTGAAGCGAATAAATGCCATCAATTCCTGCGAAAAAGGAAAAGGTTTTTAACTGATAGAGAATTTCTGCCTTATAACTAATCTCAGAGCTAAGGTCGTTGGGTGGGGAGACATATACCAAAGCTCCATTTAATTTCCATGGATGATTTAGATAAGTAGAAAAAAAGCCGACACCATATTCAGTGCCATCATCACCCAAAATGACTGAATTTTTTGGTACCAAATTCTCATTTGCGTAAACCGTATTTGTATAAAGGGTTTTTAAGTAATGTACACCTAAAGCGTATTTAATATTTCCAATTGGGCCAAATTGATATTTAGCAGAAATCCCAACTGATTCGGGACCAGTATTGCTTGCAGCGGTTGTCCCATCATTGACTTTTACATTGCGCGCTTTAAAAAATAGTGTGGATTCTAGATTTTTTTCAATACCATATGAAAGTTTAAAATCACTATCAATCACACTGAATCCCTGATCTCCGCTAAAAGGAACCTCTACACCATTTTCACTAAACGAAGAAGTTGAATAAAATTGTGAAATTTGAAATTGTAAGCAATAAGCTTTCTCATTTAACAAGTCAGCATCACCCCTTGTTGCTGGATAAACCTGCTCAGAGAAAAAAATAAACGAGAATGAGAAAATTAAAATTAGAAATTTTGACATAATTGATTTACGAAAAAAAAATGATTTCGATTATCGAACTCAAATAGTATATTTTTTGAAACCCATTGCTGAGGACTCTTCTCGTACAAAATGACGTTAAAGCCATTCATTACAAAGGGAGAAGAAAACTCAATTTTAGCCGTTTCAATTGCAGATTCGAGAAGATCAATAAAATCAAACCTTCCGATTGGCAAAAGCGGATTGGATGCATTTTTAGTTTTTTTAAAGCGTGCACCATTTTCTTTTAAAAAATAATAAAGGGACTCTTGGCAATGGAGTAAATCCGGTGAAATTTTTGGAGTTAACGCCAGTACACCTTTTTTCCCCATTGAAAAGGTTATACCATTAAACTCAACTTGAGAAATATCATCGATGCCTTGAAGATGACTATCCAATAAATCAGCTAAATCTTCAGTAAAATTATTAAGCTCATCATTGTTAGTGAAATCAACACTAAAAGGTGGAAGAAGAGTAAGTTGAAGTGAACTAGCTTTAGAAAATTTAGAATCAAATCTTTTACGAAAGCTTTCAATTTTATTATAATGGATTGAATTAGGATCAAAAGTAAGACCAATAAAATATTCCAAGAGTGACTCCATTAAAAATAATTTATTCTTAATTAAGAGTAGAAAGAATACCTAATAGTGACAAGTCAATTCTCATGAAGCAATTAAAACTTTAAAACCAAAATGCTGTAGGGGCAATATAAGTCGATTCAGCCATAGATTGCCATTGCTTTCAAATTCATATTTGCCACCCATTCTAGATGCTAAAGAGTTAATAGACGCAATACCATAACCAGACTTAGCTTTATTCCGAGCATTTGAATCAACATTGAAATTTGAAGTTTCTATCGAAAGTTGATCCTGATAGATATCGATAAAAACATTAACTTCATGGTTTTTTGTTTCAGAAATATTTTTGATTAGATTTCCCATGATTCTATGAAAACTTGCACTATTTAAAAAATATTCATTTTTCTTTGAAGAATTAATCACTGTGTAAAAATTAAATCCATATTGCACTTCCGTCTTATAAAAATTGCTTGGTAAATACATTTTAATAAGACTATCGATAAGCAAAATTGCCGAAAATAAATCTAAATCGCGAGAATCTTCATCAAGATTTTTATGTTTAATGTTAAAACGATTTTTAAGCAAATTTTGAATTAATCTTATCTCTTGCTCAATCATCATAATTTCTTTTTGATCAATTGATTTTTCTAAAGCACGTTTTTGGGCAAGAAAAAGAATGAGACTATGGGTATGGTTTATTAAATCATGGAAAAATATACTTTCTTGAGATTTATCAGCATCAAGGCATTCTGTTTGAATTTTTAATAATCTATACTTTGCCACAAAAAAGCCCTCTAAGCTTATTGCAAGGAAAGAGGGCCAATTGAAAGTTTATTTTACAGGTAAATAAACGGCCTTCGATCCAAGCTCTTCTTCAATGCGAAGAAGTTGATTATATTTTTCTACGCGGTCTGATCTACTAGCAGATCCAGTTTTAATGTGACCAGAACCTGTCGCAACTGCTAAATCAGCAATAAAAGAATCACCTGTCTCTCCAGAACGATGGGAAATTATGGCTTTGTAATGATTCTTAAAGCCTAATGCCATTGCCTCAAACGTTTCAGATAAAGATCCAATTTGGTTCACTTTAACCAAAATGGCGTTGGCTTCACCAGACTTTATACCAGCTTCAAAAATTTTTTTGTTTGTTACAAATAAATCGTCACCAACTAAAACAACTTTTGAACCCAAAGCTCTTGTAAGCTCAACCCAACCAGCATGATCGGCCTCATCAAGGCCATCTTCTATGGAATATATCGGATATTTTTCGCATAAATCTGAATAGTATTTAATCATTTCAGCAGTAGTGTACTGTTTTGATTGCATTATGTAATAACCTCCTTTGTAAAATTCAGAGGCTGCAGCATCAAGCGATATTGAAATATCTACACCTGGAACATAACCAGCATTTTTAATCGCTACTAAAATAGATTCAATCGCTTCTTCGTGTGATTTTAAATCCGGCGCAAAGCCTCCCTCATCCCCAACATTAGTTGAATGATGAGCATCATGAAGAACTTTTTTAAGAGCATGAAATACCTCTACTCCTGCTCTTAAATTCTCTGAAAATGACTTTTTCATGTGAGGAACAATCATAAACTCTTGAATATCTAAATTATTTGAAGCATGGGCTCCGCCATTTATAATATTCATCAACGGAGTTGGCATCACTAATTTCCCATGTGCATTAGGCACATGGAGTTTCTCTGACAAATACTGAACAAGTGAAAGTTGGCAATCTTGCGCAGCTGCTCTGCAAACCGCAAGAGAAACACCAAGTATTGCATTGGCCCCTAAATTTGATTTATTCTCTGTTCCATCGAGTTCAAGCATCATATGGTCAATAAGTGCCTGTTCTGACACTTCAATCCCCAACAACTTTGGAGCGATTTTGGAATGGATATTTTCAACAGCTTTTAATACAGATTTACCAAGAAAATAATGTCCATCTCCATCTCTTAACTCAAGAGCTTCTTTTGAACCAGTTGAAGCACCTGAAGGAACAGCAGCTCTGCCCATATTCCCTTGCTCAGTGAAAACGTCTACTTCTACGGTTGGATTACCTCTAGAATCTAGAATTTGACGGGCCTTAATTTGTTTAATTTTAGACATTTTTTATCCTTGAAATGGTCTCAAAAGAGACGATCGATTTTTACTGATCCAAATATTATCAACAGAAGACATAAATTCAAAAGTATTTTCAAAAGATTCATGAACCCCGAAATCACCAAAAAAGGTAGAAACTCTCTTTGCAACATAGCTGCAAGGAGAAATTGTTTTTAAGTCTAAAGTTGATTCTATTAAATTTTTAATTAGCGGGTAATGAGTGCAACCGAGAATCGCATGGTCATAACCTTTTCCTTTTAAAATACTTAACTCGTCTTCGACTAATTTATTAAAAGAAATGAGATCAATCGGATGATGATAAAAATTTTCAATGATCTTAGCTAAATTTTTTAATGCGAAATGATCAATACGTGAAAAGGGATCCAATCTTTCTTTCAATCTTTTAAATCTTTCTGATTTACCGGTAGACTCAGTCGTTAAAACAACCATTCTTTTTTGAGCATTAAAATCATTTTCAGGCATTTTATATATGGCATTTAAATATGGCTCAACCCCTACAAATGAAATTTGGGGGAATTGATTTCTTAAGTGGACAATACTGGCAGCTGTAGCCGTATTGCAGGCGACCACTATAAGGCTAACACCTTTAGAAATTAACTCTTCAGTAATGGCAAGTGATCTATTAGTTATAAATTCGTCCGATTTAGGACCATATGGAGCATTAGCATCATCGCTAACATAAAAATATTGTGCTTGAGGTAATATTTTAAAAAGTTCTGATAAAATACTAAACCCACCAATTCCAGAGTCGAAAAGACCAATTTTATTAGTTAAAATATTTTTGTCAGTTTTATCCATATAGGGCAATATCTTAAATTAAGAATCCATTAATGTTAAGGATAAAAATGAATCTCTTTCTAAAGTTTAAATCTTATTTTCTAACGAAGAGTCGTTTTGATAATCTCAAAGAATTTTACGAATTACCAGATTTACAAAAAGCACACTGGATTTCGATAGCTATTAACAAAAACATGATTCAAGAAAGCTTTTTGACAAAAGAAATTGATCTCCTTTGTGAAAATAGAGTTTTCAGTATAAAAAGTGCTGAAAAAAATCATATTTTTACTAATGTGATTTGGGAAAATTCGAAATTAATGCATTCTGAAATAATTAATTTGGGCCATCCGGCCCTAAATGCTTTTAATAATATATACAAATTCTTAATTGAAAAAGAGCTCACTATTTTTAAAGAAAATTTACGACAAGAAAATGCAGATTCGAATCTAAGTAAAACTGAAATCATCGATTCTGAAAAAGCACTTGAATGGATTAAAGTAAGTTTTGCGATCCTGGAAAAAGCAATTATTGAAAGTCTTACAAATGCCGAAATGCTATTTCAATTAATGATGTTTTTTGGGAAAAACCCCAAGGGCGATTTACATCAGTTTCGAATTATTGTTTTTAATTTAGATATTGAGATTACCTTGACTCCACAAAATTCTTTATCAATCTTAATCTTTAATGATAAAAATTTAGGATACGGTGCTACTAAATCCCCCTCACTTCGAGGAGAATTCCGCCACCGCAAAAAAGAAATTTTTGATGAAATAATTAAATTGTTATCAGTTCTCTCGCCAGGGATAATAAATTTGTAAAAATTTTATTTTTTCCACTGATTGGCTATTTTTTTATTAAAATTTACTGCTGAACAAATCTGACAACTTAATCCGTCACAACCCCTTGCCGTGCAATACTCTCTGCCATAAAAAATTATTTGTAAGTGGAGTTTATTCCATTTCTCCTTAGGAAATAATTTTTTTAAATCACTTTCAGTTTGTTCAACACTTTTACCATTTGTTAATCCCCAACGTTGAGCCAGTCTATGAATATGGGTATCAACTGGAAAGGCTGCAATTCCAAAAGCTTGGGCCATAACAACTGAAGCCGTTTTATGACCGACGCCGGGCAAATTTTCTAAATCTGAAAATGTATTCGGTACATTCCCATTGAATGATTCAAGCAAAATTTTTGAAAGCTCATAAATAGCCTTTGCTTTTCGAGGCGCCAAGCCACAAGGCCTAATAATTGATTCAATCTCTACAATACTAAGATTGACCATATCTTTAGGGTTATTTGCCTTAGCAAAAAGCAGTGGTGTAATCTTATTAACTCTAACATCTGTACATTGAGCAGACAGTAAAACGGCTATCAATAAAGTGTAGGGATCACAATGATCCAGAGGAATTGGTGTCTCTGGGTAAAGCTCCTCCAATCGAAGAGCAATAAAGTCGGCTTTATCTTGCTTTAATGTCATAGCTCTATATTAAATGAATTGTCGTGTATTGCCTAATCTCGATTTTGTAGATTGGAATAAAGTACTCTATATAAATGTTTATTAAATTTGTTTAAAATCAAAGATAAGGAAATTTTTCTTTTATGATTAAATTATTAAATCTCATATTAATTACGATAGCGATTTTTTTAAGTTCTTCTAGGGCTGATGATTCCTTACAAAATATTATCAAAAATTTAAATAGGGACCTCTCTAAATCTGGAACCATCGACTATGCTAAAGCTTGTGGTACTTGCTCTTTAACCAAACAAGCTTCATTTCCAAAGGCTAACTTATTTTCAAAAAGCAATAATCAAACAATTTCACTTTCAATTCTTACTGAAGATGAAGTCAGTTTAATTTTTAATGAACTTTCAAGTAATGTAGATATTCCATTTAAATACCCTGTTGATGGCTGCTATGCTAGGGCACATAAAATGGTTCAGATTTTAGAAAAAAAAGGAATAATTGCAGGAAAGGCATTTGTAGAGGGTGAGTTGTATGTTGATTCAAAGATATTTGGAGAAATTGGGTGGAGCTACCACGTCGCTCCAGTTGTTCTGGTAAAAAAAGGTAATGAAAACATTCCCTATATTATCGATCCCTCATTATTTTCAAAACCAGTTACTTTTGAAGAATGGAAAAAAACTATGCTTTCAAAACCAAAATCAGTTTTTGAAAAAGAATACTTTACCAATAGGTTTGCTTACGATCCAAGAGATGGGGAATCAAAACTTTCAACCTATACAAATGAAAGTATAAAAGACATGGAATCTACAATAAAAAATTACTCAGAACAATTAAAATCGCTAAATGTTTCCACTTCTTCAAATTAGGAACAAGATGAATAAAATACTTTTAATGACTTTATCTTTGCTAATTTCAACGCTTAGTTTGGCGGAAAATCCAATGAAAAAAGAAGTGACCGATACATTCTCAGATCAAATAAAAAAATATAAAGAAAATGAAAATGAAATCATCGTCACCTTTTTTAGACACTCTGCAATTTATAAGATTAAAAAAACAAATCCAAAATTTTCTGAATTAAAAATACTTATTGAAAAATTAAAAAAAGATGAGAAAAAAATCAATATAATTGCTATTATTCCTCAAATGGAAATAAAAGAAATCAAAGAATAGTAACCGTTATCGCCAGCCAGGAGAGCTTGTGAAGTTAGACATAGTTCAAGATGCAAAAAATCATACGTTTACCTTAACCATTAAAATTGAGAGCTTTAAAACTCTCCGTGACTACGAGACCATTCATAATCTAATAAATGCAATTTCATTAGATTTCGACCTGGACCCAGAGATTTCTTTGGAAGATTTAAAGAACATTACTTCTGAAGCAAGAAAAGAAGAATCTGAGGAAGTCACATGCGAAATTGGCCCCAATGGCATTGACATCGCTTTTTAGGTCTAGGCAGCTTCACCTTTTAATTTCTGGTTGTACCACTCTGGAGCCAAAAAATTGCTTTTTGGAAATGGTAATTTGTTAACAATAATATCTTCAAAAAATGTTGGAACATAATTGCAAGCAACCATTTCTCCAAGATATTTTCCAGAATCAGGATCTTTACCTGTTTGAATCCATTTGAAAATATCTCGAGAGATATAATTACCGCTTTTATCAATACCAATAATTTCTGAAATATGTGAAGTGCGTCTTCCTCCATCATGAAAACGGCTACATTGAACAATGATTTGCATTGCTGATCCAACCATCTTCCTAACTGCATCTGGAGGAATCTTAGTGTCACCCATTAAACATAGCGTTTCGAGTCTTGTACAAGCATCTACAGGATTATTTGCGTGAACTGTGCCCATAGACCCGTCATGTCCTGTATTCATAACCTGAATAAGATCTAAAGCTTCTTCTCCTCTAACTTCTCCGACAATAATTCTGTCCGGACGCAACCTCATGGCCGATACAACCAAATCTCGAATCGTTACCTCAGTTACGCCTCTTTCAACATCTGCCTTACGAGTTTCAAAATTGACGACGTGTTCTGCTTTTACCTGCAATTCTGCAGCATCTTCTATAATAATTAGTCTTTGTGTTTTTGGAATTCTCGAGCCAAGAACATTAAGCATTGTTGTCTTTCCAGATCCAGTTCCTCCGGAAACAATGATATTTTTACCAAGATGAATGCATATATCTAAAAACCTTGCCGCGTCTTTTGAAATTGAGCCGAAGGCAATTAAATCATTTAAAGTTAGCTTTTCTTTTGAAAATTTTCGAATTGCTACAGTCGTACCATTCTTGGCCATCGGCGGAAGTACTACGTGAATTCTTGAGCCATCCGGTAATCTGGCATCTAATCGAGGATTATCTTTATCTATTCTTCTTCCTACAGACTGAGCAATGGCCCTCATCGCAGAAACAAGCGCTTCTTCATTATGAAATTCAGCTGCTGTTTTATATACCAAACCCTTTTTTTCTACAAATATCTCTCTTGGTCCGTTTATCATAATTTCCGAAACAGCTGAATCTTCCAGCAATTCTTTGATGGGATATAAAAACTGATCAATGGCGTCTTTAAATACTGATGACATAAACTTACTCTTTATCCAAATCCATTACATCACTCATTCCCTTTAATTCTTTAAACTCTTCCCGCTTTATCTGTATCCACTCATCTGGAGTCTCTTTTGGTCTCCAGACTTTAACCACATCGCTAGCTAACCCTCTACGAGCACTTTCAACTTTATCTGATGCTTTTTCAATAACTACAACTCTTCCAGAATATTGACTGTTAGGACAATTGAATTGAAAAATGCCAACTTTATCAAAAAATGTTTCTGCCTCTACGATTTTTAGAGCTGTTGCAGTCGAATACAAATTTTTATCAGGAATATTAAAACATGAACCTTCATTTCCAACTGTAGTTACAAAAAACTTAATTTTTTCGCCTTTAAAAGCAATTATCCTATTTGGAAAATAGCCATCCTTACTGATAATGATAGATTGCTCACGATAAGGAACATCTAAAGATTTTTCTTTATAGTAAGACTGCTCTAAGGCCATTACCTTTACTGTAAAAGAAAAAAATATTAATAATCCCAATTTCAGCTTGATAAATGACTCCATCAATAAAAGACTCTAGCTATGGTATCGGTAAACCGTGCAAATAACTTTAGTCAGGTTTTATTGAAGTAATTTATTAGGTACTTAAGTCATCGACACTCTTGTCAACTGGTCGTCTATCGTCTTGGCCTGGTGACTTTAGTCCTTTTTTAAAAGGATTTTTGATTTTTACTTTATCTCTATTTTTTTTGAATTTTATCAACAACTCTCCTGATTTTGTTTCAAATTCGGGACTTGTTTCATCAACTCCATTTGGTATTATGAAAGATCTTTCAAAATGTACTTTTGCTTTTTTTTTTATATTTTTTGTTTCATTTTGTGAAACTACTTGCACATCACCTTTAATCCTAATCATTCCTTTTTCAATTTTAATATCTAAAGGTTTATCTTTTATTTGTTTTACCTTGAGAACAAAAATAACTTCATTATCAAAATCACGCCAATCGTATTCACCAACTACCGGATTTAAATTATTTGTTCCAAAATTTTCTATATTATCGATATCAAAATTTTTCAACAAATCCTCAAAATGCTTATCCAATCCTCCCAAATTTGAATCATCCAAGAGAGATCTAATCATTGCGTTGCGGGCCTTGATAATTGATTCAATCTGCCTTTGCATCTCAACTTGTCTATCGTTAGAATTTTGAGCATTAACAGCATCGAATTGAAAACAAAAGAGCAAGTTTAATATCGAAATTATTTTCATTTAAATATCTATATCCATAAAAATTTCTATTAATTCATAAGCAGGCACTTCATAAGGGTGAGCTGCTTTTAAAGCAGCAATCGCTTTTTTAATATAAGGCTTAGCACACACCATTTCTACTCTGAGTTCAGTTAATTTTTTCAACTCCCCTTTTTCCCCTACAAATGGATTAGATCCATCCATCGCTCTAAATTGACCAATACCGCTTATTTCAAAGCAGCATCTATCATAACGACCTATTGTTCCTGCCCCAGCATTAAACAAAGCATCCTTAACGCGCTCCGAATAATTTAAAGGAACATAAAAAACTATTTTATACATAGAACTAACCTCACATTTTCTTACAGACAAGCTTTGTCAGTTTACTAAAGTTGATCGTTTTGGTTTTATATTTTCAACAAAGGATTACCCATGTCTTCAAAAATTAGTTTTATTTTATTATCTCTAATATTAGTTATTTCGCAAAAAGTTTCAGCATGCGACATAAATGGCAAAACTGGAATTGTTGCTGAAAATAAGTTGTATATTCCTGCAGGGTTAAAAATTCTTGGTGGCATTAATAAAACTCAATTTAATAACGTAATCGATAGAGTTGAATCTATCTATAAATCTCAAGTTGAAAAACTTGGGGCGAAGTTAAGCTTTGAACGCAATTGGGATGACGGAACTGTCAATGCCTATGCGCACCGCGACGATCAATCTGGTAAAATTTGGTTTGTTTCACTTTTTGGTGGTTTGGCACGTCACCCTCAAATGACTGAAGATGCTTTTGCTGTGGTTGCTTGTCATGAATTAGGTCATCACTTAGGTGGAGCTCCAAAAAAGAAAGACTCTGACGGTAATTCTCGATGGGCAAGCAATGAAGGACAAGCCGATTATTACGCTACGTTAAAATGCCTAAGAAATTACTTCAAAGGTCTAAATAACCAAGAAATCGTCGCGAAATTAAACATACCTTCACTTGTCACAAAATCATGTCAAAAAAGTTTTGCGAATGCTGAAGAAATCGCTGTTTGCCAAAGAAGTTCAATGGCAGGTCTAGATTTAGGAAACTTCTTCAAGGTTCTAATGAATACCAAAATTGCCGTAAATTTTAATACCCCAGATACTACAAAAGTTTTAAAAACAGATGACAATCATCCTCAGGCACAATGCAGATTAGATACGTACTTCCAAGGTTCTTTATGTGATAAAAACGTAAATGAAGACCTTTCAGATACAGATGTTAATATTGGTTCTTGCACCCAAAGAAATGGAGACGTAATGGGTCTAAGACCAAATTGCTGGTTTTCAACTTCTGAAACAAACTAATTAAATATCTAACATCTCATCATTCTCAATCACCCTTAAGCCTTGAGACTCTAGAGAAAGCTCTCGTAAAATAATATCAGCAACAATGTTGGCATGAATACCCCTTAAAGGCTTTAATGGGCCTAGCAATATTAAATTGATTAAACTTGAAGACTTAATAAATATTTTCTCAATTAATCTTTTCTCAGCTCTATATCCAATCAGTAACGATGGTCTAAGGATTATGAGCTTGAAGAAATTAAGAGTTTTAAGACTTTCCTCCATTTCATATTTTATTCTGTTATAAAAAAAAGGAGAACTTCGACTAGCCCCTAATGAAGAAATAACTGCAAATTTAATGACACCATGATTTTTGGCAAATTTAGCAAATTGGAAAACAAAATCTCGGTCAACTTGTGCAAAAGCATCGCGGGAACCAGCTTTTTTGATCGTAGAGCCCAACGTGCAAACGGCTTCATCAATACGATCAATGTTTAATTCATATAAATTGAATTCAGAAAGTTTTTCAAAATCTACTTTGTGCTGGATAACCCTAGAATCTATCATTGCAACAGGAGATCTTCCCAGAAGTATAATTTTACTATAATGAGATTGAGATAATATTTTATTTAAAAAGATATTCCCAATTAATCCTGAATGGCCTGCCAATACGATTGATTTCATATTTAAAAAAAGAAAAGCCTAGTGAAAACACTAGGCTTTAAAATAACCATTTATTAAATTCGAGAATTACTTTTTCTTAGCTGGAACTTTTGGAGCTGATTTAGCTGGACCTGGAACGATAGCTTCAGCAGGTGCCTTCTCAATACCGAGCAACTCAACTTCAAAAACTAAAGTTTCTCCACCACGAATTTTTGGAGGTGCACCAGTATCTCCATAAGCTAATTCAGATGGAATCACAAACTTTGTTGTTCCGCCGACTTTCATCAACTGAACACCCTCAGTCCAGCCTCTTATAACTCTGTTAAGTGGGAATGATACTTCTTTGCCTCTTTCTCTAGATGAATCAAACACAGTTCCATCAGTGAGTGTTCCATGATAATGAACTTTAACCATGTCAGTTTCTTTTGGAGATGGTCCAGTCCCTTCTTTTAAGTGCTTATAAGCTAAGCCAGAAGCTGTTTTTTGAGCTCCTTCTTTCTTCACAAAGTTTTCTAAGAATTCAGCACCTTTTTTCTTAACGTCGACTGCTTGTTTTTCCATTCTAGATTTAAAAATTTCTTGAATTTTTTGTTGGTAAGCCATTGGATCAACTTTTTGTTTTTCACCCTTTGCAGCGTCTCTTAAACCACTAGCAAGAGCGTCAATCTCAGCATCAGACATTGATAATTGAATCAATCGAGAACCAAACATTGTACCAATTGAGTAAAATGTTTTTTCTTCTTCGGTTTTTGGTTCTTTACTTTTAGAACAGCTTATTGCTGAAAAACCAATCAAGCTTAAAATTGCCATTGTTGGCAGAAAATTTTTCTTCATGCTTTTCATTCCTTTGTAATATTTGATGAATAAAATTATTTATTAATACGTTAATGCTCTTGAGATTAAAGATCAAGAAAAGCTTAAACTACGGCCTTGTTTTTAAGAGCTTTAACCTATCTTCAACTTTAGGGAGTGAATTTTCCCAGTCACCATAGAGTGGATTAGGAATTATTATAAAACGATCACCAAAATCAGCAAAGTGCTGATCTGCTAGAATTCGACGCTCTTGGCTAGATTTTTTGTCCCAATCCTTATGAAAATCTTGTAAGTTATCACCTAAATATAACACTACGTTATATTTTTTCTGAACCTCCAGACGTCGTGCCTCCTTACTCCATCCATCTTTTAAAAAATAAAAATTTTCTATTTTTGCAGGGATGTTTAATTTAGCTAAATTTTCAAAAGTATCTTTAGCCTGCCAATCAAACCTATTAGAAATATAGATGACCTCTACTCCTCTAGATGATGCGTATTTGATAAAATCAGCTGCTCCGGGAATTGCTTGTGCTGACTGTTTCTTTACCCAGTTGTTTAAATTATCTTTGTCCCATTTGGCATTATTGACTAATTCCTCGGCCCCAAAGACGGAATTATCCAAAACAGTTTCGTCTATATCAAAAACAACAGCTAACTTGTGTAAGTTTTTATTCAATAAGGCCAAATCCAATTTTAGCTTTGCTAAGTTATAAGCTTGATAACATAGTGCTCGATATTCACCACTAGTTTGAAACCATAAATAGGCTCCTACTTGGTATTGCCTACTATAGACTGGTGTTTTATCGATTGAAATTTTTGCGCAAGAAGTAAATATACTTAATAACAAAATTGAGCAGAATGAAAAAAAATAAAGTCTCAAAAATAACCTCTCAGTTTTTACTAAAAACCAGCTTCATCTAAAGCAAAATTAGCCATTTGATCACACAATTCATTTTGAGGATGACCTGCATGACCCTTCACCCAAATAAAGGAAATATTTTCAAAATGATTTCTTAAATCATCCAACTCTTTCCACATCGATAAATTCTCAGGTTCTTTATTGTCGGCTTTTTTCCAACCTCTCAACTTCCAACCTGATACCCACTTCTCCATACCTTCGACAACATACTTTGAATCGCTATAAACAAAAACAGGACTAGTCCTATCTGAGACACCATCTTCTATCCACTTCTCAATGATACCTTTTAAACCACGAATAACGCCCTCTAGCTCCATCTTATTGTTAGTTGTGGGTACGTCAACTCCAGAAGATTTTAAGAGAATATCAGCTTTATGATTTTGAATTATTGTTGCCCAAGCTCCAGGTCCAGGATTACCTCGACAGGCACCATCAGCAAAAATTGCAAATGCAGAATGTAATTCTTTCATCTCTTCGGGTAGTGGCAAAGAATCTAAGTTTTTTACGACATTATTATTATTATTATGGGTTTCTGGTAAAGAACTAGCTTTTTCAACTAAAAAATCAATATGATTTAAAGCCTCTAAATCGTTTTCAAACTCGTTTTTTAATTTTACAAGAATTTTTAATAATTCATTTTTTTTCATTAAAATATTCCTAAAGTAGATTGCTTGTTAGAGCAATGATTGTAGTGGAATAGATATGCTTTTTAAAGCAGATATGCTAAAACAACTAGATGAATTCAATATTTTCAATACGTGTTTACAAACAATATTTTAATTTTGCATCATCGCACTTTATGCTATTTAAAGATGGTAGTCGCGAACCATTACATGGTCACAACTATCGTGTTTTGGTAAAAGGCAATGCTTTAGACCTAAATGATGATATGGTCTTTGATTTTCTTAATATAAAGCCTATTGTCAGGGATATTTGTAACAGCTTAGATCATAAGTTGATCATACCTCAAAAAAATTCAAATATTCAAATCGAAGAAAATGAGGGCAATTATCAATTCATTACAAAAGATAAAAGTTTTTTTAGTGTACCGAAGACTGATGTTTTATTACTTCCAATAGAAAATACCTCATCTGAAAGACTAGCAGCTTATATAGCTGAAAAAATCAATGAAGCTATAAAAGAAAAATTTAATTTCATATTTAAAGAAATAGAAATTGAAGTTGAGGAATCTCCAGGTCAATCAGCTGTGTACATTCTAAAAAACTAATAGGGAGAAACATGGAATTCGAAAAACTCCAGAGTGGAATTAGCGTTAAGGGTGAAAAAATCGAGGCATTTAAGTCAAAAATAACAAGCTCTAAGTATAATTATATAATTGGAGCGGTTCATGGAGACGAAATTGAAGGTGCACATCTTGCTAAGAAATTATTTGAATGGTTGAAAGAAACAAGCTTAGCTGAAATGCCAATTATAATAATACCTATTTTAAACGTTGATGGTTTTAATTCCGGAACAAGAGTTAATGCAAATGGGGTTGATCTAAATAGAAATTTACCTTCAAAGCAATGGTCTCCGGAAGCAAAAGAAGAAAAATATTTTCCAGGTATTGCCCCTCTTTCAGAACCAGAAAATAAGTTTCTAGTAAGTTTATTTGAAAAATTCCCACCTAAATTCATACTGAGTTTTCATTCATGGTATCCGGTAATTAATTATAATGGCTCCTGCAAAAATATTGCAGAATTTCTTTCTAGCTATAATAAATATCCAATAGAAGCAGATTTTGTTTCACACCCAACCCCTGGCTCGCTAGGTGAATATGGACCTCAAATTCTCAATTGCCCAGTTTTAACATTTGAATGTCCTCTTCTAAGTAAAGAAATAACTTTGGACTCTATTTGGAGAGAAAACGAAATGGCTTTTAAAGAATTAATTCTACAAAAAATTATAGAATAATTATTTTTTTAAATACTCATTATAAAAAAACTCCAAATGTCGATGACGATCAAATCTCGATTTAAGTTTATCAGAGGCTAATCTAAGATAAATAGCACGCTGAGATGGAAAAATGGCAAGTGTTTGTCCCCTGAGCCCCATTATGGCCACCATGTCACTGGGCAATTTTTCATAAGGCTTTCTACCGTTTTTAAAAGGTCGATTTAAAAACCAATAATAACCATAGTTAAACTTAGCAAAAAAAGAATCAAACTTTTGTGACTCTTCAAAAGAAATTTTATTATAATCCCATGAGCGTTTTATCCAACTTGGTTTGAAAATTTGCTTTCCAGAAATTTTACCTGAATTTAGAAACATTGAAGCAACTTTCAAAACTTCTTCAGGTGATGAGGCTCCTGCTTGAAAAGCATGAGGTATTCTAAACTGATTTTCACGATTTATATTATAAATGAGTTTGTTTAAAAAATCAGTATGCTTGGCCCATAGAAAAGAATCTGATTTATCTATAAAGACTCTAGATTTTTCAAGTTTAAGGTCGTCAAAAATAAAGGAATTCATTTTGTGAACTAAATCATTTTTACCATAAATTTTTTCTAGATATAAAATCGCAAGGCAATTGTCTAAAAAGGAATAATTGTAACTTGCCCCTGGCTTATACATTGGCAAAGTGCGAGACATATAAAACTCAAACATATTGTTAGGAATTTTTTCAATCGGAGCAATTAAACCAAAATTAATTTTTTCGATAGCTTCAAAATCATAAACGGCTCTTCTTCCAGAACTCATCTGAATTAAATGTTCGAGAGTTAAATTGCTTGTAAAGGGATCTGGATAATTTGGAGCAATCTTTGTGTTTAAATCAAGATGATTTAAAAATTCTTCATGAGCGATAAATACACTGAGAAATAATTTAGAGAGTGAATGCAGATTGTGAGGCCGATCAAAGGAATAATCATTTTGATATTTTTCGTAAATGATCTTTCCATCTTTTACTGCAATCAAAACATCAGTGTTGCCCAAACTAGAATCAAAACCATAACTCTCAAAATCGTATGTAAACCCATTATTTGAAAGTAGAAACAAAAAGACAAAAATAGTTAAATTTTTCATATCCTATTCTATCTCATCAACTTACTAAAAATAGGGAAAAAACATATTGTCTAAGAAAGAATCAAGACTAATTTATTAAAGAGAACTTTCAAAAGCGATACTGTGACTAGGCTATTCTTGTGAATTTTATTACTTCCACAGGACAGGCTTCAGCAGATTCTTGTATTCTTAATCCATCATCCATTGGAGCTCCTGGTCTAATAATACAGGTCGAATCCGTGACCTCGAACACTTCTGGGAATATGGCTTCACATGCATCACAAACAATACAACCAGGCTCAATCCAAACTTTACTAACTGAAAAATTTGGAACGCTACTGGCCCCGGCCGCTTCAGTGCTTCCAACCGAAAACTGACCGGCAAATTCGGGATTTGTCGCAAGTTTCAGTGCTTTGCTTGACTTAGGAAGCGGAGGAGAAATAAATGTTCTTTCAGGTATCTCAAACAGTGGCTTAACTTTTGAAACCATGAAGTTTTCACGCACTTCATCTATTGTCATCGTTGCATTTTTATATTTATCAATAAAAGCTTTACCCTTAATAGAAATCTGATGTGATACATTATCTGAAGACGATGAAACATGAAATTCGATCGTGGCATCGTTTATGCCTTTCGCATTTATAATTTCGACAAACTTCTCACCAAAATCTAAATCTCGAACAAAATCTTGAGATGAAGCCTCAAACTCCCTTGTAATTTCCAATTGAGCAGGTAAACCGAATGGATTAAATAGGTGTATTTGAATTCTATCAAATTTAACTGGTTCAGCATTTTGATCCCATTCAAAGCTAAAAGCAAAACCCTTATCGCCTAATTGACTTTTATAAATTCCAATTTTGGGTTTAACGAAAAGAAAATTTAGAGCTCCAGATAAAATGCTTAAGGCTCCAAGCCCCAGCAAAAGTCCAATCCCCAAAAGCATAGATATAGACATGGCAAGAAAAGTCGTATTCACGTAAACTCCCTAAAGAATAAAACAAGTCAATTTACCAAAACATACCATATTATTTTAGCATAAGAATCTGATATGTTTAGCAAAATTGTGAAATGGCGGTAGGTAAATTAAAAATGGCACATAACTCATTATTCACCAATTGTGCAAGGCCCAAGAGAACACCATTGATATTATAAACCCAAATATAATTATCTGAAGATACAATTAAATGAGATTTTTTTAATATTATTGTTTCAATAGGATATCTCATGCCTTGAAGATATTTTTTCGCCTGCTCTGGAGTTAGGAGCACATTATCCAAAATAAGTACTTGATCTAAAGTCATTGCATTTTTAATAGAGTCAAAAGAAACATCGCGCTTTGGCCATGAATCCTGATTTAAAGATTGACCTATACCTATAGATCCTATTTGAGATCTACTTAAAGAACTAAGGGCGCCGTAACCATCAAACAATACTGCAATTTCTTCAAACAAGCTCCTGATGTAGGTGCCTGATGATACAGTGACTATAAAATCGAAAAAGGGATACTCGTACCTGGTGACTTCAAAACGAAAAATTTCTCGTTTAACTTTTTCCTTTGTTATCAATCGTCCTTGAAGTGCGTGTTGGTATAGTCTTTGACCTTCAAACTTTGAAGCCGAAATGCTATGTGGACTTTGCCAGTAATCACCAAGAAATCTGAGTCTCAAAAAAGCATCGATCTCCTCTCTAGACTTATATTTCCACGAATCATCAATTTCTTTAGTAAGAAGTATGGGGCTTGTTAGGTCTCCACTTACTGTTTTGACTCCGAATTTGCCGGTTGCGCAATAGGTCTTAGGAAGTAATTCATGAACATAATCATTGAGCTTTTGAGCACCCTGAATACCGACAAGCAATACACCGTTGGCAAAGGGATCAAGTGTACCAAAATGACCAATTTTACCGAAAGAAAAATTTAAATTTTTTTTAAAATGTCTAACGACATCGAATGAAGATAATCCAATCGGTTTATTTATATTAAAAACAAGTGGAATATTTTGAAAATCCATTTTTGGATTAGTCGCCTTTTATTTCACTTTTAAGAAGATCCATAATTTTTTTCTCTTCTTCAAACTGATTGTCATAAATGAAACTAAGTGATGGAACATGTCTAACTTCTAAAACTTTAGCCAACTCAGATCTAATCTTGCCAGAAGCTGATTCAATTGCAACCTTGGCGTCCCCTCTTGTATGAGAATCAAAAGTATCCCAAGAAATCGTTGCGTAGCCAAAATCTGGAGAAAGCTCAACTTTTGTAACACTAACTCTTTGTAAACGAGCATCTTTTATAGAGGTTCGGAGCAGGCTATTAATTTCATTTAACAGCCTTTCTTCGTATTTCTCTTTTTTAAATAAATTCTTCTTTGCCATAAATTAAATCATTGGTCGAGATTCTTTTGTTCCTGAATGAGACATACCAGCAGCATCGTCAAGTGTTCGCTTTTTTTGAATCATCATATAGGCTTCAAAAATATCACCTTGCTTTATATCGGTGAAACCTTCCAATGCTATACCGCACTCAAAACCATTTTTAACTTCTTTGACATCATCTTTAAATCTCTTTAGTGATGATAATTTTCCATCATGTATAATTTTACCGTTTCTCAAAAGTCTAATGTTACAACCTTGAGCAATTTTTCCATCAATAACATATGAGCCAGCAATGACTCCAGCTTTAGGGATAGAAAATACTTCTCGAACTTCTGCTCGACCGATAAATTCTTCGACATATTCCGGCACAAGTAAGCCCTCAAGTGCAAGCTTTACATCATTGATTAATTCATAAATGACTGAGTAATTTTTAATATCTACTCCAAGATCTTCTGCCAATTTTCTTGCAGAGGTAACTGGTCTCATATTAAATCCAATTACAAAACCACTAGCAGTATTAGCCATCTGAACATCTGAATCAGTGATTGGTCCAACTCCACCTGCAATAACCTTAACTGCAACTTCTTGATTTCCAAGAGTTTGTAAGGCTGACTTAATAGCTTCAAATGAACCCTGTACATCAGATCGGATGATCAAGTTTAAAAACTTTTGTTCTTCACCTTCTTTAGAAGCATTCGAAAAGAAATCTTCAAGTGAAACTTTTTTCTTTTCAGGTGCTGCAGAGAGAATTTTTCTTTCGTGAATTCTGTTTTCTGCAATCTTTTTCGCTTCTCTTTCATTTTTTACAATATTTAATCTGTCTCCAGGGGCCGGAGTGTCTTCAAGACCTAATATTTGAACTGGAGTAGAAGGACCTGCTTCATCAAGCGAGTTACCAAGATGATCTAGCAAAGATCTTGCTCTCCCAAAAGTTTCTCCAACAACTAAATAATCCCCTTTGTGTAACGTGCCTGATTGGATTAACAAAGTGGCAATTGGACCTCTTCCTGGTTCTATTTTTGATTCTATAACAACTCCTTCAACTGATCCTTTTGGATTAGCTCTGAGTTCAAGAATTTCCGCCTGAAGAAGAATAGCATCAAGTAATTCATCAATTCCTTGTCCCTTTAATGCAGAAACGTGTACGTACTGAGTTTGTCCGCCCCAATCTTCAGGCATTAAATTAAACTCTGTTAATTCCTGCTTAACTCTATCTGGATTAACACCAGGCTTATCCATTTTGTTAACAGCAATGATTATTGGTACGCCTGCATTTTCGCAAAACTTAATAGATTCCTTAGTTTGTGGCATAACGCCATCATCACCGGCCACAACAAGTACAACGATATCCGTTGCATGGGCACCTCGTTGCCTCATTGCCGCAAAAGCGGCATGTCCAGGAGTATCTAGAAAAGTTATTTTTTTATTACCCTCAACCGAAACTGAGTAAGCTCCAATATGTTGAGTGATTCCCCCTGCTTCCCCCTGAGCAACTTTTTCCTTACGAATTGTATCAAGGAGTGTTGTTTTACCATGATCAACATGACCCATAATGGCCACTACAGGTGGACGAATTGGAAATTTACTTTTTTGATCATCTGAAACAACAGCTTTGCCAATAATTTTCTCTTCATTAAAAGCTTTATCTTCAACACGATAATTAAAGAGAGAACATATTTCTGCTGCTAAAACTGGCCCAACATAATCACTTTCTTTAATTAAAAGGTTTAATTTTAAACATTCATCAACTAAGTCTTTAAACTTTAAACTAAGTTTTTTTGCTAGTTCCCCAAGCTCTGATCCCTTATGAATGTAAACAACACGCTTAGATTCCTTCACTTCTGTAATCTCAGTTTGTTGAGTTGGTCCCACATAATCCTTTTTTCTCATTATTTGCGAATAAATTGGTCTGCCTGTTCCGCTTAAGGCCGTATATGATCTGAGTTCTTCTTCAGCTCTTGAATAAGTAATAGCTTGAGCTTTGCTTGATATAACTTTTTTTCCAGTCATCATAGAAGCAAGGCCGCCAAGACGTTTTTTATTCTCTTCTTCGTCACCTTTTTTCTTTAGAGCATCTTCTTCAGTTTCAACACTAGAAAATTTTGGCATTGAAGCTGATGCTCGGGCTTTGATAATAGCATCTTCTTTTGCTTGATTTTCTTTGAAATTTGGATCTTTTGAAGGCGTATATACAGGGGTAAATCTATGAGTTTTTTCACCAGATGATTTTTTTTCTTCAGGAGTTGATGCTCTTTGATTATTAGCTTCAATAGTTTGCGGCACTGGCCGAGCAACTGGCTTTGATACAACTCTTAAGCCACCAGAGGGTGAATCAGTTTTAGAAGTAGAAACTGTAAAATCTGAAATAGATTCTGAATCTTCTAAATGACCTTCTCCCAAAGAAATATCTTGAGTTCGGAAGTCCTCATGCTCCTCATCGTATACTGAATCTTTATCATCAGTTTTTCGACGAATTACTGTCGATTTCTTTTTTAAAGAACCACTTTTTGAGACAACCTCGGCATCAGTTGATTTTTTTAACTCGATTGACTCAGAACTATCGGTTGACTTCTTTTCAACTAATTTCTTGTCTACTGATTTTTTTTCCACAGACTTTGTATCTGTAACAACTTTTTTTCTAATAACTTTCTTTTTAACATCTGACTGGGCAACTGATTCATCCTTATCTTTTTTAAGTAAACTTAAAAATTTATCAACATCCTCATCTGACAATTCTGCCATGTGATTTCGTACTGGAAAACCTTTAATTTTTAAAGATTCAACTAAATCTAGTGGTCCCAATTCTAATTCTTTTGCCAATTCAAAAACTTTTTTAGGCATTATAAACTCCGTTAATTATCTACTTTAATTTGAATGCGGCAAGCTCTTCTCTAAGTCTTTTTTCAGCTTCCGAAAACTTATCTTTCCCATCGAGCTTGTCTTCTTTGTGCTTATCAAGAAGACCTTTATATGCAGGAACAGCAGATGCCGAAACCAGTTCTTCTTCATCATCCTGTAAATTGACGGTACCTTTTTCAATAGCTTCATGTGTATCTTTAATTATATTCGCAGCATCTGCTTCAGTACCATGAAGAATAGTAGCAAGATTTTGAGCTTCTAAAACCGATAAATCACCAATAGACATGATCCCATTTTGAACAAGCATTTGAGCTCTTGCATCTGAAATAGAAGGAATTTGTAACAAATTCTCAACAGCTTTTTTAATTTTCTCTTGAAGCTTAGTCTTTGAAATAATATTTATTTTATATCCTGTTAGCATAGCAGCTAATCTAACATTTTGTCCGCGTCTTCCAATCGCCAATGAAAGTTGATCTTCTTCGACAACTACATCCATTGAATGTGAAGCATGGTCTACTTGAATATTAGTAATTTCAGATGGTGCAAGAGAGGCCCGTGCAAATAATTCTATGTCTGAATTCCATCTTACAATATCAATTTTTTCACCCTGAAGTTCATTGACAACATTTTGGACTCTCGATCCCTTCATCCCAACGCATGCACCGACTGGATCTATTTCCTTATCAGAGGTGTAAACTGCAATTTTAGCTCTTTGCCCTGGTTCTCTAGCAGCAGATTTAATCTCAATATTTCCATCAAGAATTTCAGGAACCTCAACTTCAAATAGTTTTACTAGATACATTGGAGAAGTTCTAGAAAGGCGAATCTCTGGCCCTCGATTTGTCATCACAACTTCAGATAAGTAAGCCTGAATTCTATCTCCAGTTTTAAAGTTTTCTCCTGGAATCAATTCTTTTCTTGAAAGAACAGCGTCAGATTTTCCTAAATCAACAATAACATTACCTCTTTCATATCTCCTTGCAATACCTGTAACCAATTCACCTTCACGGTGCTTAAAGTCAGAAAAAAGAATCTCTCTTTCAGCATCGCGAACTTTCTGAAAAATAATCTGCCTTGCAGTTTGAACATCAACTCTAGTAAAACTTGGGTTTTCAATACGTATACCAAGCTGATCACCAATTTCAACATCACTGTCTAAATTTCTTGCCTCATTTATAGTAATTTCAATTATCGGATCTTTAACATTCTCAACAACGTTTTTGTATTGATAAATCTCAATTTCATCCTCAGCATCATTGTATCTAGTCTCGTACTCACCTTGGATTCCGTATTTTTTGCGAGCTGTTACTAAAAAAGCTTGTTCTATTGCCCTTACTACAACTCTTTTGTCTATTCCACGATCTTTGCCAAGTGTTTCAATCATTCTTCCAAGTTCTGAAAAATTCATATGAACCTTCCTATAAAATTATTCGTTAATGGGTTGATAATTATTAAAATTTGTTTCTAAGTTTGCTTTTTTAATTTGAGTAAATGGAACTTCAAATAATACACCCCTTGCCTCTACTGACAAAGAGTCATTATTAGTAGTAAGAAGCTTTACCTTAATTTTTAAATTATTTCTCATGGTTTTTGGAAAGTCTGGGTAGCGTGCTTCATCGATTTTAGTTAAAAGATTAAGAGTAATCTCTTCACCTTCAATATCTTTGAAATGATCAATTGCATTTAGTTGACGAAATAAACCTGGAGATGAAACTTCGAGGGTAAGGTTTTCAGGCATCCATTCCTCTGACTCAATGTATGGATTAAATGAACGATCAATTCTTACGCAGTCATCAAGTGTTGCCGTTTTAGTTCTTGAATCAAAAATAAAGATTTTCAATGATCCGGAGCTAGGATTCCAATCAAGATCATAGAGCTCTAAATTATTTTCTTTTAAAATTTTTAACGCTAATTCGTAAAATTTTAACTCAAGACCATTTCTAAGACCCTTTAGAACCATTAAAATCACTCCATATAAAAAAAAAGGGCGGAATTAAAAAATCCACCCTTGATATTACAGTACAAATTAATACCTTATTTCTGGCGATAGTTAATTTAGTACATCCCAAAGGATTAAATTAACTACGGTCGGATTTTATCAATTTTTTTTTAATATTGCAAATTTAACATCTATTTATTGAATAAAAGTCATAATAAGAGCGTTTCGTTTGCTACCGTAGAAATCTTTTTTGATATGAATGACTTTAAAGCCAATTGATGTATAAAGTCTTTGCGCTGCAGTATTGTCAGCTTCAACTTCTAGGAAAAAGCTACCACACCCCCTCTCTTGGAGAAGTGAAATGCCTTTTTCCAGAAAAGGTTTAGCCAAGGTGGATTGTCTAAATTCTGGAATAATTAAGATTTTTAATAAATGAGAAAAAGAATCTATAATTGAAAATTCAAAAAGTAAGTATCCTATTAAATCATCTCCAGAATTCAATGTACCGAGAAGATAGTTGCTTTTTGAAATGTGATCAATCCAAGCTCCTTTTGTCCATGGAGTTGGAAAGTACAGATTATCAAGTTCAAAGATTCTACTGACCATAAATTCATCCGTCTCTAAACGGTCAGAATAAAATTTATAAAAGAAGCTATTTGCCATAGGGCTATACGGGAGAACTTAAATCAACGTTACCGATTGAGCGCTCTGAATTAGATTTTACTTCCATGTGAAATCTTATTTTAGAAAGTGGATTAAAAGTATACCCATCCTTCCCTCTAATAATATACTTGCGCTTGGAGTCAGCATCGTCAGGCTCAATTAGTTTTCTTAATCTGCTTACGCTGGTATAAATGAGTTTGTCGTGAATTAGTGGATTGTACTCATCTTTCCATATCATTTTTGCCAACTGTTCTTTGTCGAAATAAATACCTGGATTTTTTGATAGCAAGAAAAGAATTTCAAGCAATACAAAACGATGCTTAAAGTCTATAGTCCCAAGTGTTCTTTCAACAATTTTTCTATTGGTTCTATCAAGGTATAAATCCACAGTGCTATCATTTACATCTTCAATCTCTGCCTCAATCAATTGATTAAGTCGCTTGAATATCTTTGTATCAATTGATTCTTGAGCTAAGTGGAACATATTTAGTGATTGGTCAAAATTTCCTGCTTTCTTTAAAGCAGTTGCTTTTCCAAAAAGAATATAGCCATATAAATTCCAGCATTTTTTACTTTGAAGGTATTCGTTAGCTAATTTATAATAATTTAACGCTTTTTCATTCTCGTTTAATTCAATAAATATTTTACCGTAATAAGTGTACATTGCGCCAGAAAGATAAAATTTCTTTATTATTTTAAGCAAATCGTTAAGTTGGTCTAAATAGCGCAATGATAGTTCAAAATCTTTACGGTAAAAAGCATTCGTCGCTAATGATAACAAGCACTTTGAAAGCAACTCAGGTTCATTTTCTTCAGAAGATTTCTTGTAAGCCAATTCAAAGTTTGTTTTTGCTTCTTCAAAGTTTCCACCATAATTTTTTACAACTCCAAGGTTATAAAAGAACTCCGAAGTTAAGGTCGGTAAAGCACGACTTAAGGTATCGATCAAGTTCTCACTTTCTAAAATGTATTTTTGTGCTTTTGTATCTTCGAGCTTTTCAGAAGCAAGTCGGATAAGAAAGCCGTAAGTTTTTAAAATCGAAAAGCCATCTACAATTGGATCTGCATAAGTCAAAGCTTTTACAAATGCAACTTCTGCCTTATCAAGATCAGCCTTGTCATAATAGACTTTACCTAATTGATAGAAAGATCTACCGATGTCAGAATTCGTAATCTCATGAGTCTCTTTTTTAGCATCAGCTTCAAAGAGTGCCAGAGCAGGATGACCTTCGGAAGTGGTCTCAGAAATTCCAAATTCAACGTTGCTTGCCATAGGTAATTCCCCCAAATTGTTTTAAATCTTCTCTCTTAGAAAAAGTGAAGCGAAAAGGTCATATCACGTGTATTTGTAAGCGTCAAAAGGTCAATGTAAGATTTTTCCAAAAGTAAGATTCAACTATTTGATTTGTAAGGATAACATTGCTATTCTAGCAATGTAAATTTTTCATATTGAAATTGATTTGGAGACATAAATGGCTAAATACGAACTCGAAACCATACGTCACTCTACAGCTCATCTAATGGCTCAGGCAATAGAGCGTATCTATAAAAATCAAAATCCACAATTTGGTATCGGTCCCGTAATTGAAAATGGTTTTTATTACGACATCGATTTAAATGTAAAAATTGGAGATGATGATCTAGCTTTAATTGAAAAGACAATGATGGAAATAATCGATGAAAAACTCCCTATAACGAGAATGGTTTTCTCAAAAGAAGAGTCTATAAACTTCTGGCAGAGCAAAAATCAACCTCTTAAAGTAGAAGTCATTTCAGACATACCTTCCGATCAAGAGATATCTTGCTATAAGCAGGGCGAATTCATAGATTTATGTCGAGGTCCACATGTTGAAAATACGGGGCACATTCCAAAATTTTTTAAACTACTTCATACCGCAGGGGCTTACTGGAAAGGTGATTCGAATAATAAAATGTTGCAGCGAATTTATGCTGCAAGTTTTACAACGAAAAAACAACTCGAAGATCATTTAAATTTTCTAGAAGAAGCAAAAAAAAGAGATCATCGAAAACTCGGAAAAGATCTTGAACTATTTCATTTCGAATCCCTTGCACCTGCTTCGCCCTTTTTTATGCCCAAAGGGACAATTGTCTACAACGAACTAGTTTCATTTATGAGGAGGATTTATTCTTTGTATGGCTATGACGAGGTAATAACTCCAATGCTTCTAGACTCAGAACTCTGGCATACATCAGGTCATTATTCTCATTACAAAGAAAATATGTATTTTTCTCTTGTAGACAAAAAAGAATTTGCACTCAAACCAATGAATTGCCCATGCCACATGCTAATGTTTAAGCACTACAAATATTCATACCGAGATTTGCCAATGAGATATGCTGATTTTGGAAGACTTCATCGCTACGAAAGTGCAGGAGCTGTTGCTGGATTAACTAGAGTGAGATCATTTTGCCAAGATGATGCCCATATTTTTATACAAATGGAGAAAATAGAAGCTGAAATAATTAAATTAATGGAAATGTTTTTTATTTGTTATGATCATTTTGGCTTTAATCAGATCAAAATTGGACTATCAACTCGGCCGCTCAGTAAAGCTGGGGACGATGTAACTTGGGATCTTGCCGAAAATGCATTGCAATCAGCTTTAGATAAATCTGGACACAAATATCATGTTAACGCTGGTGATGGAGCATTTTATGGACCAAAAATTGATATTCAGATCGCGGATGCAATCGGCAGATGGCATCAACTGGGAACAATCCAACTTGACTTTCAGCTCCCCGATAGATTTGACCTGAAATATACAAACGAAGAAGGAAAAGATGTCCGACCAGTTGTCATTCATCGGGCACTGCTGGGCTCTCTTGAACGATTTATAGGGGTTTATTTAGAGCATATTGCGGGGATATTTCCGTTCTGGTTGTCACCTGAACAAGCAATAATTGTACCAGTTTCAACTGACAAACACCTCGAATTTTGCCTTACACTTGCGGCAGAACTAAAATACCTAGGAATAAGAGTGAGAGTTGATGAAAGAAATGAAACAATGGGTTACAAGACTAGGCAAATTCAGCAATCTAAAATTCCATACATGTTAGTTATTGGTGATCGAGAAATGGAAAATAATGCTGTAAGTATTAGAGCTCATGGTGATGCTGGATCTAGAAATTTAAGCATTAATGAAGTAAAGGATCTATTTTTGACATTAAATAAAGAAAAAATGCCTGAAAAATTAAGATAATAATTTTTCAAAATATAAAATTTTATTTTCAAAGAAGAAAATAAAATAACTTCCAAAGGAATGGAAATGAAAAAAAATATTCTACTACTATGCGGTGGCGGTGGTACTGAACATGAAATATCAATAGTTTCATCCAGCTACATCGAAAAGACTCTCAACGAGATGAATTTGTACAACGTCATTAAAGTTGAAATTGGCAAGGACAAGATATTTCGTAGGTTTAATCCAATTAACCAATTAAATGAAGTTGTTGAAATAAATTTTAGTAAAGAATTAATTGGTAAAACAAAAGAACGACTACATTTTGTTATTCCCTGCATTCACGGCCCTCCAGGAGAAACAGGAGAAATACAAACATACTTTGACTTAATTGGACTCCCATACTTGGGCTGCGGACCTGAAGCAAGCATAATTAGCTTTAATAAAATCACAAGTAAGCTATGGTTTTCAGCCCTAGGCATACCTAATACTCCATTTTGTTTCATTACATCGATAGAAGACAAGCTAATAGCTTTTGATTTTTTAAAAAAGCATAAAAAAATATTTATTAAAGCAGCATCCCAGGGTTCGAGTGTTGGATGCTTTCAAGTTTTTGAAGAATCAACTTTAGAAGAAAAATTAAAAGAAGCTTTCACCTACTCTAATTATGTACTAATAGAAAAAATGGTTTCTGCTAGAGAATTAGAAATTTCTGTATATGAATACGACAATCAAATCATTGCAACTGTTCCTGGTGAAATAATTTGTCCTAGTAAGTTCTATTCATATGAAGAAAAATATAATCCACAAAGTAAAACTCTAACAAAAGTAGTTGCAAGTGAACTCTCAAGAGACTTGATAAGCGATATGCAAATGCATGCAATCAAAGTATTTAAAAATTTAAAACTTCGTCATTTATCAAGGATTGATTTCTTTTTTACTGATGAAAATGAATTATTTCTTAATGAAATAAATACATTTCCTGGTATGACGCCAATATCGATGTTTCCAAAAATGCTAGAAAACCATGGCCACTCTTTCAGTAAATTTCTTCAAGAAGTTATAGAAAATAATATTTTATAGGTTATGAGGTTTAAATGAAACTACCAATTATTAATGCCGAAGACTCATCACATGGATTTGATATACTTTCAAAATATTATCAAGAAGATCTAATTCCAGCTGAAAAGAAAACTTATATAACCAACTTAAGAGAATCAATAGGTCCTTATTTAGGGATTGAGGCTAAAGACGGATCAACTCATTATCTTTTAGATGCGGCTTCGCAAATCGCAACACTTGGCCATGGATTTAATCCATCCGTTTTTTTCGGTTCATCTCATTTTTTAGAATCTTGGTTAAATGACTCCACAACTAAAGAATTTAAAAAAATGAGAATATCTTTTCAAAACTTCTTAATTAGAAAATTAAATTGGCCAAAAGCATACTTAACGTTTGTTCATTCTGGAGCTGAAGCTAATGAAGTTGCGTTAGGCTATTGCTATATTTCAAGAGTTAATAAAGAAGCCAATAAAGTTCTTGCATTTGAAGGTTCATTTCACGGAAGAATGATGGTTACCCTGGCCGCTACTTGGAATAAATCAAAGAGAGAACCATTTGAATGGAAAAATTATCTTGCGGAATATGTGAAATACCCAGATCAGGAAGATGGCAGTTTGAGACTGCCTTTCCCTGAGGATTGGCGTCTAACTTGGAACAATGCCTCTTTAAAAGAATTTTCAATTCCAGAAAATTGGACTAAAGATAAATCTCTAGAAAAAGAAATCAATTCTCTTTTAAATGTAAGATCTCAACTACTAACAAAAAAGATTTTTGCAATTTTAATAGAGCCAATGCAATGTGAAGGCGGTGATTGCTATTCATCTGATCGGTTTCATACAGCACTGTTAATAATGTCAAAAACTTTTCAAGTCCCTGTCATATATGATGAGGTTCAAACCGGATTTCATCTTGGAAAAGAATTTTTTTGGCATAAAGAATTCGTTTTAAGGGGACTTAACAATGAACAAATAAATCCTGATTATGTAGTAACTGCAAAAAAAGCTCAAATAGGCATTGTCATATCTCATAAAGAAACTAAAAATATTTTTAAGGGTGAGGAATTTTCTGTTGCATCAACCTTTCGAGGTTATTCACACGCAATAAGCCTAGATCAAGCCCAACCCAAAATAATTAGACTTGAAAACGAGGCGAGATCTCACTTAATTAAATTAATTAATAAATTCGATCAATTCATTCTCAATCCTCGTAACAACGGGATGGCATTTGCTTTTGACTTAAAAGATCCAGCGCTTTTAAATAAATTTATTGATTCAAGATTTAATCATGGATTATTGTTTTACCCAGCTGGGAATAGAACACTACGTTTTAGATTAAACACTGCATTTACTCAAAACGATTTTGCATTTTTATTTGAACAGCTTGACTTGCTTTGTTCAAACATTTTCTTGAAAAATGAAGTCTCGCTGCCAAAAGAAGTCGACACAAATGAATTATGTCCAACTGACAACTACATTTGGCACGAATTTCTTGTAAACATAAAACTAAACAAAGCCTTAGGGAATAAACCAAACCATCAAGATATTTTTTCAGAAATACAAAAATTGGTAACTCGAAATACTAACTTAAACCTTATAGAAATTAACAAAGGAAATTTTTCGTTTTACAGAAAAGCAATTATTGAACTTCAAAAAATCGTTTATGAGCCGGCCAGACAAACTGACATTGAAAAGTTTGAAAAAACTATACATAACATTCACTCGCTTTGCTTGGGTGTTGTCGACAATGATAACAAACTCGTAGGAATCGCTTTTGCTGGACCTTTAAAGCTTTATCCTCTTGAAAGAGGGGTTCGCAATGATCCTTACTTCAACGATGAAGATTCATTATACATGCTAGATTTAACAATGAGTCCCTTGTTTCAGGGAACGGGACTTGGGAAATCATTAAAATATGCTTTATCGGCCCTTGCTACATTAAAGGGAGTTAAGCGTATTCAAGGAAGAAATCGAGACAGATTAGCAAGTGCAATGATTAATATTAACTTATCTCTTGGAGCAGTAGAACAAGTTTACATAAAAGAAGATTATCCAGACTTTGAATCATATCGAGATGTATTTTATTATACCACTCAAACCGAATGGAAAAAACCACATATACATCTATCCCGAGCAACTACAATTCCTTTATCATTGAGCTCTCTTTCACCAATTTATATAAAAAATCAGCTACCCTTTATCGTTAATAAAGTTTGCTTATCTAACTTTGTTAGTGAGATTTTTCTAGAAAATATAAGGTCTGTGACCTCCTATCTTCCTCTAGATTTGCGACATGTCTATACTTGCTCTGGACAATCTGAATGCACAGACAAAGTTATAAAATCTGTTTGGGTAAAATCAAAAGCAGAAATCAAGGAAAAGAGCATTACTAAGCTTATGACCTTCAAAAATCATTTTTTTGGAAATGGCTCGATGCTTTCAAGGTCACTTAGCTATGACAGCGATCAGTATTTTGATGTTGTAAAACTTCAAAGCCCAAATGAAAATAACTACTTGGAGATATTAAAGCAAATTGATATCGAGTTTACCAAAAACAAATACCTCGCACTATTAATTGAACCAGTACTTCAAAAGACAATGGAAAAAATGCCATATGAATTTCTCAGAGGCATAAGAGACTTAACAAAGAAATACGATGTTGCATTAATATTTAATGAAACCGCTTCTCAATTTTATAGATTTTCTTTTAAGAACTTCTTTGCCTCCAGCTTCACAGATATATCTCCTGATGCTGGAATTATATATTGCTCTGGTCAATGTGGATTAACTTTTGTTAGTAGTAAATATTTTCTAGATCAACCACTTATGCTAATTAGTACCTGGGATGGCGATGAATTTTCATTTAATAGTTACTATCAGGCTTTTAGTAACGTCATAACAAATTCTGAACAATATAAGACAACGGCAAAAGATTTCCATCAAAAGATTATAGATGATTTATCGAAATTTGAAATTGATATAATTAAAATTGAAAATGGCTTTGGCTACTTCAAAGGGGCAATTCCTAATTCAATGTCGAAAATGTTTGTACGCAATGGTGATCATTACTTGGTATGCCCTTCTTTCGACTCAATGAAGGAGTACTTAGAACAATGAGCACAAATTGCCAATTTCCAATTATACAATACAAGACTGGCTGTTCATATAATCAATGGGGTATTTCTCATGGTGAAGAATTTCGTCAACCCATCAAAGAGTTGGCATTAATTCGTAAAGAATTAATGCTTAAAAAAAATCCATCTATATCAAAGAAGCTAAATGAATTAGCACTTGAGCAGTTGGAAGTATCACGCCAATACTCACCCTATTTAGCAAAAGAAATAGAAGGTATTGCAGAAGGTGCTAACCTCAATATTACTGACTTGGTTATTTTAAATAATTATACGGACTTTAGAGATTTAAAATTACCTGATGAAGGCTGCACCACTTTGCACGTTCAAAACGAGTCTAATATAATATCAGGTCAAACGTGGGATATGCACCGATCTGCAAAAAATTATATGTGCATGATTCAAATACCTGCAACGGAACATCATACCTCATTGTTACTTCTATCATTAGTTGGTTGCGTTGGACTAATGGGAGTAAATACTCACAATTGTTTGATTGGTGTTAATAATATAAATACTAAAAATGCCAGAATTGGACTTATTTGGCCTATTCTGGTTCGCAAAGCTTTGGAATCAAAATGCTTAAATGAGATGCGCAATACCCTTCTAACTGCACCTGTTACCTCTGGTCATAATTATCTAATTAGTACAGATCAAGGTAGTGCAAATTTAGAAATAACTCCCACTGTTTCAGAAATAGTATCTCAAATTAGCACTAAAGAAATCGGGTCAATCTTTCATACTAATCATTGTATAGGAGAGAGCATAAAAGAAATAGAAGACAAGGATTCCATTAGTTCTACAACATATAATAGGTATAATTTAATCACGCAAAAAGTTTCTTCAGTTGTAAGTTTAAATGACTTGAAAAATCTACTTTCAAGCCATGACGAATATCCTAAATCAATTTGTTCCCATTTTGAAAATGGAGTCCAAGATCCTTCTTTTACCTGTGGTGGAGGTGTAAGTGATCTTAAAAAAGGTGAACATATATTCTGGAGAGGATGTCCATCATTAGACGAGGATTACATTGAGTATAAATTTGAAGTTAATGGTGATCATTTTAAGAAAATCTAATTGCGGAGTTTTATAAATTATGGATTATCCATTTTATGTTACATGGTCGAAACAAAAAGATTTAGAATTAATTGACATTAAGAGCGTATCCGGTGCCATAATTACAACGAAAGATGGCAAAGATATATTCGATATGTCTTCCATTAGTTATCAGGCTCACTTCGGTCACAATCATCCAATAATAATAAAAAACATTATTGAACAATTAAATACAGTTCCAATGAGTTCACCGAAAGCTAATTTTCCAAATAAGATTGAAACTACTTTGAAATTATTGAATTACATGAAAAAAGAAGATGGAAAAATCTTCTATACAACGAGTGGAGCTGAAAGTGTTGAAAATGCACTTAAGATTGCTCGTGATATCACAAAGAAAAAAATTATACTTGCACGTCAAAACTCTTACCATGGAGCAACCTTAGGTGCACTCACAGTCACAGGTGATTGGCGAAATCCTGCTCATCAAACACCTCAGGATTGGGTGTTGAGAATACCCGAGCCAGATTTTCCAAAAGCTTTAGAATTAACAAGAGAAATTATTCTAAAAAATAATCCCGATAAAATTGCGGCGATAATAATCGAAACAATAACTGGTGGTAATGGAGTCTATTTCGGATCAGACGATTGGTGGAAAGGGATAAGGTCTATTTGCAATGAATTTAATATTCTCTTGATACTAGATGAAGTTGTTTGTGGTTTTGAGCGAACAGGTAAACCTTTTGGCTATATGCACCACTCCTTAGACCCCGATATCGTTTGCCTGGCAAAAGGAATTTCAGGAGGAATGATTCCCTTTGGCGCAGTATGGACATCAAAAAAAATTTCAGAATATTACTCTAAGAATATTTTGTGTTGCGGACTTACAAACTATGCGCACCCTTTGGGAATAGCTGCACTAAAAGGGGTACTTGAAATTGTTAATAACTTAGACTTTAAAGAGAACTTAAATCAATTAGAGCTCATCTTTCGGGAGGAACTCAGTAAATTTAAATCGCACAGATCTGTTTTAGAAGTTAGATCAATTGGTCTATTGGCTGCGATTGATTTAGACAAAACTATCGATGCTAAATATTTTATAAAAAATGGCATTTATCTTATTTCTCAAAACAACAGAATTATTTTAGCGCCACCTTTAATTCTCAATGTTGAGCAATTAAAATTAGCTATGAATAAAATTTTCAAAACCATTGAGGATAATTCATGAAACAAAGTCCAAAAGTTTTTAAAGATGCTCAAACCGCTCTAGCAGATTTAAAGTCTGGAATAACTCTAATGAGTGGAGGCTTTGGACTTTGTGGAATTGCAGAAAATTGTATTGATGCAATAAGTGCAATGAACATAAGTGATCTTACTGTTATATCAAACAATATTGGTAATTCTGGAAGAGGCTTAGTTAAAATCTTAGTTCAAGACAAAATAAAAAAAGCCTACTGTTCTTATGTCGGAGGTAACCCTGACCTTGAAGAAAGATTGCTGAATAAAAAAATTGACGTTGAACTTGTTCCTCAAGGTACTTTTTCTGAAAGAATCAGAGCTGCAGGTATGGGGATTAGAGCATTCTATACTCCTACTGGTTTTGGGACCCTAATCGCAGAAGGCAAAGATATTAAAATATTTGATCGCCCTTGCATACTAGAAACAGCATTGTATGCTGATTATGCCATCATTAAAGCAGAACGTGGTGATTCATTTGGCAATTTATGGTTTAAAGAAACTGCAAGAAATTTTTCACCACTAATGGCCATGGCAGCAAAAATTACAATTGTTGAAGTTGAAGAACTCGTAGAAGTGGGTGAAATAGACCCCAATGATGTACATTTACCTGGAATATTTGTTCAGCGAATATTTCAAGGAAAAAATTATAAAAATGATATTGAATTTTTAGTAACCAAATAAAAGTTACAAAGGAACATTATGTTTTGGTCAACCGAAGAAATGGCTGATGAAATAATAAACTTATTTAAACCAAACTCATCAGTAAATTTAGGAATTGGAATGCCAACTTTAATTGCGGAAAGAATTCCAGAGTCACTTAACATAATGATTCATTCTGAAAATGGTGTGCTTGGAGTTAGTGGACGACCGGAAAAAGACAAAGTATCTCCTACCCTAATCAATGCTGGAAAAGAAACTATAGCGATAAAAGCAGGGAGTAGTTTTTTTGACAGTTCCCTTAGTTTTGGAATGATAAGAGGCGGGCATATAGATTATTGCGTTCTTGGTGGCATGGAAGTCGACGTCAGTAGAAATCTCGCAAACTGGATGGTACCTGGAAAGAAAGTAACTGGAATGGGAGGTGCCATGGATTTAGTAAATGGCACAAAAAAAGTCATAATAATGATGAACCATTTTGCAAAGGATGGTAGTCCAAAACTAGTTAACAAATGTAGTCTACCTTTAACCGGCTGTAACGTGGTTGACCTAGTAGTAACAGAATTAGGAATTTTTCAGCCAATTAATGAAAAATTTAAAATTATCAAACTTGCAAATGACATAACGATCAAGGAATTAAAAATGAATATGGTAAATTTTGAAAAATAAGTATAAAAAAAGGGGCCCCCTGCAAAGGCCCCATTTTTTTCGGCATCCTGCCAATAGTAAGAAGACATCCTATCCCTTACATTTATAATTATAACCTCATTTAAAATTTTGTTGTAATATTTTTTAGATAGGTAAACTTTTCCGAATATAATGTAAGTACTATTGCGATCAAATTATATAGATATCCATTTATAAAACGAGAGGAACATAAATTGGTTAAATTCATTTTAAATTATTTAAATACTAATAGAGTCTACAAAATACAATCCTTTACTTTTTATATTCCCTCTCCTCCACCAAGATCAAACGGTTATCGAGAAAAACAATTTGATAAGCTATTCTATGAATTCATAAATAAGGGATATAAAATTATACATTTTAATACTCAAGCATCCACCGGAGAAAAACACTCGGGTATGTGGCTCGTTTTTATTGTTCAAGCACTAAATAAAGAAGCAGAAGCATTAAATCTAGAAGAATTTTTTCATGATTCTTTAAAAAATAAGGAGTCACATGAAATCATCGATGGATTGTATTATATTGATGGCGATGATAAATGAATTTAAATATAATTCAAAAACTCCCAATTTTCTTAATTTTTATTTTTAGTGGTTGCTCATATTTCACAAATAAAGTTGAATTGCTCGCTATAAAAGATGCCAATTCCAAAATTCAATTTAAAGAAAGTGCTTTAAGCACAAAGAAAATTTTTTGTCCTCAGAATAATAAGTTTCAAATAATTCTAGAAGACGAAGCGACAAGCAAAAACTATGAACAAATTTTAAAAAAATTTTTTGCACAAAAAAAATTTAATTTTGTACAAAAAGCTGCTTTTTTTTCACTGATTGAAATGAATAGAAGGCCCGACAGAGCATCGCCAACTTCGCGTTTGCAGTTTTATATTAAATCAAAGAATCAAAATGCTTACTACGATATAAGACCTAAGGATTTAGAAAATTTAGATTCTATGCCCTATTTAAAGGGAATTGAGATCATGCTCCGCAAGCATGGCAATGGATTAACTCTTAAAAAAACTGCAGACATAATCGATAAAGGATTTCAAACCCCACTAGCAGTAAGTAACGAATTTGAAAAGTTTTTAAGATTAAATCAAAAAGACATAAGTCGAAATGAAATTTTGTCAGATTATTTTATGAAGGGTGATGAAATATTAACTAAGCATGAATCATTCAGATATATAAAAATCAATAAACTTATAGATCAATATAATAACAATGGATTTTCAAATGATTTAAATTATGAATTCGATAAAAATTCAATGCACTTTACACTAAAGCCAATTTCAAAAAACACGGAGGTAATAACCTGTAATTCCGATACAACGAATGATCTTTCAAAAAATGATCTATTTTATAATAATAATCGAGCATCACATTTTTTTGCAATGAAAGATGGAGAAGATCTTTTTCTAGCCGTTGCAACATCGATTCAGCAAAAGCCTTTAAAAACTATTGAAGGAACATATTTTTTTTTAAATCGTCCTTCTCCATTTCCAATACCTATTTGTGAATACAAAAGTAGTAATAATGATTTTATTTTTTTTTCCACAAAGGGAAAAAGCCCAATACAGCACCTCAAACATCTCATAGATTACGACATAATTAATGTCGACTCTTTCTCCTCTTTAACTGAAGTATTAAATTTCCCTAGGCATCTTTTTTTATCTAACCCGGAGAGAATTCTCTACGAATCAAACAAAGGAAGAAAATCTCAAATTGATTTTTTCATGTCGATGAATTTTCCAATTTATCACACTGAAAACTTAGGTAATATTTTTGGTTATGCTTCATTCAATTCGAAAAAATCTCAAATTAGCAGCTTAATCATCGACAGTAGAGAAAATTCATTTTTACGGTGCGCAGAATGACAAAAAAAATTATTATCTTCGGACTTGCATCAAATAAAATATTAAAAGAATTATATTTTGAAAACACAAACACTGTAGCAATTAGCTTATTAGACTATTTATTAAAACATGGAATTACTGTTGCATCGAGCTGCAAAGGTGAAGGTAAATGCAAAAAATGCGTTGTTAATTCCAACTTGCTAAGTTGCCAAATTGACATGAATAATTTACCGAAGAAAGAAGAATTTAAAGTTGAAATTGCTTATTTATAAGTTATGAATTAAAGTTTTTTAAATATACAAAACTAGGTTAAAATGAAGTATTTATCAATCGACATCGAAGCTACCGGCCTTAATGAAAATGATTATATAATTGAATTTGGAATGATTCCGTTTTGCACTGAAACATTAAGGGTCGAAGAATCTCTAGCAAGAAATTTTTATATAAAATGTCCTTCCTTTGAAGCACTAAAGCCTAATCTCGCCCCTTGGGTTATAGAACATAATGAAAAATTAATTCAAAAAGCACACAACTTTGGAATGAATATTGATAGTTTTAAAGATGAACTTGAAACATATCTAATCAGCAAAGAAATTAAACAGTATTTTAAAAATGAAAATAAAGAAAAAATTATTTTATTTGGAAAGTCGATGAGTGCAATTGATCTACCATTTTTAAATAGAGATTTGGGATGGAACTTCATGCGAAAATATTTTCATCACAGAAACTTAGATTTGTCATCAACTGCAAATACACTAATTGACTTAAAATTATTACCTAGTGAGTGTTCTTCAGGTTCTTTCCTAATGAGACACTTAGGCTTGGGTGATGTGAAACATACAGCCCTTGAGGATGCTAAAAATACTGCTTTGATGTATTTAAAAATTATTGAATTATACTCAAAGAAAATTGATCAATAAACTTAGTGACTGGAAGCTAGAAAATTTGTTGGATCAATCGCTTCCCCATTTTTCCTAATTTCAAAATGCAAATGAGGACCAGTAGTTCGACCAGTCATACCGATTTGAGAAATAACTTGACCTCTGTAAACACGTTGACCTTGATGAGTAAAATTTGTTTTTGCATGTGCATAAACTGTAAAAAAGCCATTTTTATGAGCAATTACAGTAATATTTCCATATCCACCAATTTCGCTTCCAGAATAAACAACAATGCCCTCTGATGCTGCGACTATATGAGAACCAACACGTGAAGCAATATCTATACCTTCATGTGACCTCCCCCATCTTTGGCCAAATCCAGAAGAAATAGTTGAACTTGCCGGAACAGGCCACAAAAATTCACCAGATTTTAAAAAAATCTTTGGATCAAAAGGCTTTGCATCAAAATCCTGCATAATTACACCTCTTTTTAGAGGAATAAAAACCCAATCACCTGGTCTTAAAGATTTTCCATGATTAGCTTCTTTAATATTTTCCTTAGGTACATTAAACTCTGCTGCAAGAGTCTCCAATGTATCAGTTGATTTAATTTGGATGTAATGGCCACTTTTTAACGAACTACAAGAAGCAAGAATAAAACCTATTAAAAAATAAGCTTTCATTAGTCGTTTTAAAAACAATAATAAAAAATTCATCACTAAACATACACCAAAAAAGTAATTACTCTTTTATTTTACATGCTTTTGTAAAAAAAAAAATAAAATGATAGGGAAATATTATAATTAAAGAGAAAATGAATAAGATTTTTTAATTAAATCAATTCCGCTAGAAAGCTTGGGTAGGTTTACATTTCTGTAACAAATTTCAAAAGTAGAATTTATAGGAAGTGAAAGAATATTAAAGTCCAAAATATCCAACAATGATTGCTTGGGTAAGATATCCCAATCTATATTATAAATCATTAAAAAATTAGCACTTAAATATTTGTTAAATCTAATATAAAAATTGGAAGCAAAACTTTTAAGCGATTCATTATCTTCTAAAAAATTCATACCATTTGTATCAAAGGTTAAACCCGAAAAATTGACGAGATCATAATTTGAAAAATTAACATTATTAAAAAAATTAACAATAAAATTATATGGAAAAAATTTAGGATCAAAACTTTCAAAAAGGTAATCAAATTCAAAAAAAATATTTTTTAGATTAAATTTCCTTGAACTCAATTCATTTATAATTTTAAAAATCATAGGATCATTAGACACCGGAAATTTTAAAAATATTTTATGATCTGGTTTAAATTTAATTAAAAATTCGTTTAGAAAGACTTGCTCTTGTATGAAAGAAAAGCTTCTAGGCCGAAAATCAAAAGAAAAATAATTTAAATCTTGTGAAAGGAGATTTACGAAAGTTCTAGAGTCATATATTCCATCAATTTTAAATTCAAGATTCATAAATAATTTATATCCTAAATTAATAAATTAGACATTAGGGATTAAATTACCGTAGAACCAATAAACAACAATAACTCCTTGAAAAAAAATGCATTATTTTTAGTTCCAATAGATTCCGGATGGAATTGGTAAGATATCCCCCTGTTAAAAATCAAAATATTTATTTCATCAATACTTAAATATGATTTAAAAACTGCAAGAGAATTATATTTTTGAACAAGAAGTCTATTGCCATTTAAAAATATTGCCACTTGTTGACCATGCATTGGGAATAAGGAATTTTTTACTATTAAACCTTCAGTGAGTGAAATAATTTGATGACCAAGACAAATTCCCATTAAATATAGATGATTATTTTTTTTAATCTCATTGATTTGTACGAAATAGTTAGAATACTCAATAGGATTCCCAGGTCCTGGACCGAGGATTATCGCTTTATTATACTGATTATCTAAAAATAAAGTATTAAAAAATGTCCTTGAAAAAAAAATATCGTGAGGAATAACTAGCAGTTGCTCTTCATACGAAAAAAGAGAACTTGCAATATTAAAAGTAAAGCTATCCTCAAAATCAACAATATATATTTTTGTTTTACTTAGCATTTAATGATGAAAAATTATTTTCGTTGTAATTCAAATAAAATAAGACTCCAAATTTTTTGTCAATTAAGTCTTGAGAATAATTTAGATCAATCTTCCAGCAGTTATTTCTAGGAGAAAAAAGCAGTGAATAATTACTCTGAGCAATTTTTTTTGTTTGAAGATTGTAATCAATTCCATTTTTAAAAGTAATTAAGTCGTTCGGACTTAAGCTAATTGTATAACCAAAAAGCTTAGCTACAGGAGTATTTGAAGAGTTAAAGGAATTGTAAGTAAATTTTGAACCAAAAATAGCATGATCAAAATTGTAAGTTAAGCTTGATGTGAGCTTATGTTCAGAAGTCCTATGGAAATAAAACTCTTGAATATTAAAATTTAATTGATCTATAGAAATACCAGAATTTAAATAAAGTCTAGTAAGCTTTTCAACCAATTTTTGTGAATTAGAATTTACATCAATGCCTTGAGATAAATCAAAGAATCCAACATTTTCGTAAATAAAATTATCTTTTAAATATTTTCCATCCATAAAGGGATCAAATATTTTCGCTTTTTTTCTTATAAGTCTATTATTCCATTGAAATTCAAAGGTATTACTCAAAGGCAAAGAGTCAAGAGCGGTTACTTGATTATTTAGATGTTCTTTCGCGCGAATTGCATCAATATAGTCGAATTGTCCATTGTCATCTTCAATCTGGGTTTTAAATTTTTGATTCCCGCTTAGCTTCTGATCTGATAAATAGTAGTGCTTAATTTTAAACTCTTGAGAATGTCTATAGCTATTGCTTAATACATTCACTGTTTTATTTTCATCTAGGTTTTGCGGATCAGGTAAGGATCCAATTACTTCATCAAAATTTTGTTTTAAAGTTGAATCAAGTAAACGGAAGTCTGTTGCTTGTTTTTCTTCAAGATAAGCTACTCCAAAAATTTTATCTACTTCAATTTTGGCTTCAGTTTCATAGATTAACCCTTTCTTGGTAAATTGATTATCTAGTTTGTCTGGAAAATGATAGTTCTGGTAATCAAGTTTAATATAATTAGATAAGAAAACGGGACCGATATTTCCTATTTGCCATTTCATATATGGTGCAAGATTAAGCCTTTGGGCGTTACGAATCAAACCAGCATCATTCATTTTATTTTGCTTAAATATAGTATAATCAGAATCCAATCCCAGAGACAAACTTCTCGCAAAAAAATAATCTGAATGAAATAAATTGTAGGGAGTAGTCGATAAGCTCAACTTTGGCAATATTTGAACATAGTGGTCATCAAACTCTCGAGGATCAGCAAAAAACAAATTTCGGTTGAAATATGCCTCTGATACAAAACTAAAGAATGATTTTCTCATTTCAAAAAAACCACCTCCGCCGAGCTCCGCTCCTCTAGTTTTATCATTTGTAAAAAAATCTAAATCCCTTAAAGTATCCAGATCTGAGGAATTGGTGTAATAAAAATGACTATTGAAATCTTGATTCTGTATTAGATGAAATTCAAGATCAGAAAAATGCCTAAGATATTTTTCTTTTGGCCTTGCAACAGTACTAAATTGCGGGTCATAAAGTTTGTCACTTAAAAGCATGCTATTAAATTCGAGCCAAGTTTTTTCTTTGAAAGTCTGTCGATATTGCAACTCTCCACCCAAACCTCTATTTCCATAAGTTGAAGGAGTAATCGTTGAATCACGACTATCACTCATTGACCAAAAAAAAGGTTGCTGATATCTAAAGCCATCTTTTGAACTCAAACCAAGGCTTGGAAATAAAATTCCGCTTTCTCGTTTTTGCTTAATTGGAAAAACTACATAGGGAAAATACATGGCCACTACACCATTTATCTTAATGTAAGCATGCTTAATTTTAATATATTCTCCAAGAGTTATTTTGACTTTTTTACCAAAAATGCTCCAAGATTCAGGACAGTCTTTACATGTTGTATATTCTGCATCTTCTGCGTAAATTGTATTGTCTTTTGACTGGAGTATTTTCTTGCCTGTAACAACAAAATTATCTGAAAGAACTCTAGCGTTATCGATATCAATTTGTTTAGTTAAAAAATTGTATCTCAAGCTTGTTCCATACAAGGTTACATTTGGAGCAACAAATCTAACGTTTCCAATTATTTCAGCATCACCTGTAGCAAAATTAATTCTTGCCTTTTCGCCATAAATTGAATTCTTAAAATGAGTTATTACCACATTTCCAATCGCTTCAAATTCATTTTGACTTGATTTTCGAAATGCCTTGTCGGACAATATGTTAATTTTTTGACCAAGATTAAATTCAAAAATCTCGCGCCCAAAACAAACATTCATTTTATAAAATAAATTAATTACGACTAGAGATAATATAGCGCTGCACTTCACCGATGAAATACAATGAGCCACAAACCAAGATCTGTTGATGTTCTTTTTTAGTAAGCTCAAATTTCCAATCTTTGACAAAATCTAACATTCCTTTGTTAAATTTATTTAAATGACTAGTTAGCGTCGAAAGTGTACTCTCTTTTTCAGCCTTTGGATGATTGAACGAAGTAACAACAATTCTTTTATTGTTTCCCCACTTCGCAAAAAGAATCTTCAACATTACTTTTATTTCATCCTCATTTCTTTTTGAAAAACTCAGTAAAATAAGATCTGGAAAATCATCCTTTTTGCTATCGTTAATGGATTCAACCATCCTACGAATACCATCAATATTATGTGCACCTATAAATATAAGGGATTTATCGAGAAATGTCATCTCTTCTCTTCTGGCTTTGAAGTTTGGAATTGAGTTAAGATCGATATCACTTGAAGGGTGATAAAATTTAAACATGGATAATGCTAGAGCTTGATTTTCTTTATAGTAATTGTTTTGCTGAGTCGAAATCATAGAACCATCTGATTTTAAATTACGTATTGGCCTCCAATCAATTTGTAATTGCTCTACTAACTTATTTGTCAAATCATTCAAGTACCGCAATTTAAAATTAGTAAAAAGTGGAATTGATTCTCTGCAAATACCTAATTTTTCTGTTAGGATTTTGTCATATCGATTGCCTAAAATAGTTTGATGATCTCGAGAAATTGAAGTTAAGCAGGTACAGTTGGCATCAAAGTGGTTGACTGTGTCTAGCCTGCCACCTAAACCAACCTCTAATACGAGATGATTAATCTTGCGTTCATTATTTAGTGATAAGTTTAAAAAAACTAAAAAGAGAAATTCATAAAAAGTTAATTTAGTTGAGGTATAATTTCTTAATAAAAAAAGATGAGACTTTTGAATCTCATTAAACAATTCCTGATAGTTGATATCAGACTTATGGCGATCAAAATAAAAAGTAAAACGCTCTCTTACACTTAGGATGTGAGGTGACGTCCAAAGCGCAACATTTTCTCCAGCTTGTCCGAGAAAATGTGCTAATGTGTGAGCTGTTTGTCCCTTTCCATTTGTCCCTCCAATAATAGTAATTTTGACATCTTTATCCATTGCTTGCTTTTTAAATTTGGAAAATACATGTTCAGTTCTAGCAAGTCCTGGAATCGGAAATTCAAGTCCATAAAACTTATAGATAAAAGAAGTAACCAGATCTTCTTTACACTTATCAAATAATTCAATCATGTTTTATATTTGGCCATTTTTTTAGGCAGTTGAAAAGAACTAGTATTAGGTACTTGAGTATTCCGCTAAAGAATTAGTCATTATAGCCGATACTGTAGTAAAATACCTGTAATTTGCTGGAGAATTCAGATAGTGAATAATATTGGTCTTTTAATTCTATTTTTGTCTCTATTTACATTTCCTAATATGGGTTTAGGTTTAGAGTTAAATAAATTAAACAAAATTTCTAAGTCATGCTCCTTATCCGAAATTGAAAATTTTAAAATTGAATATTACAAACTTCAAAATGCGTTAGTCTATGAGGGCAAAAAGGTAGATTATAAAGACGGAAAATTAGCTGGTAGTAATGATTTAACAGATGATAACAATTCTCCAGGCAAAATTCTTGAAAAAGCCCTCTATAGGCAATACCAAAATGCTCTAACTAAAGTAAAAAATATTTACACGTTCCTTAATGATGGGAAAGCTAATTTGGAAGTTAGTCATAAAAAGATTAAGGAGAATCCAGACATCGTTAGATTCTTCATGAGTATTGCTCCTGATAGTTCAACTTTAGGTCAAAACATCAATCTTGAAGTTGTTCTTGAAAATTTATCCAAAGTAAACTTACCTGGATCTGAATTAACAAAAGAAGATCTTTATCTTTTAAGAAAATTGCTTATTCATTCTCAAGACAGAATCTGCACTTTAGAAATGTACAACTCTAGAACCAACAAATCAAATTCTTCAAAGACTCAGTATTTAGAACAGTTGAACAAAGCTCCATTAAACAAGATGATAGATTCTCTAAAAAAAATAAATCCCACTGTTGAGTTACAAAACGCATATGAAGATTCTGCCATATTTGCTGCAGTTCAAGAATCTCTCAACAAGCTAAAATCAATTATTGATAGTAATAAATCCTGTGCAGCTTTGCTAAAGACTGGATCTGCGAAAATTTTGAATGAAGAGGTTCAGTCATGTAACCTAAATCATTTTATTGATTCTCTAAGTTCTCCAGGCTTCAATCAGATAGAAGCAATTTTGCATTTTATCAATGCAAATCAAAAAACTACATTCGCTAAATCAAGTTTAAATGGAATCACTGATCAATTCATAAATGACTCAATACCAACCTGTTTTATAGATCCTAATACTAAGTCTATTTATATTCAAAATCTCCCATTTAAAGCAGGAGATAAGAAAAAAATAAATGAAGCTAATTTTACTTGCACGATTGCCAATAAATTAGCTCAAGGCCAAGCGTGTGTTCAGGCTTTAAATTTTGAATTTGTTGATGAGCGAGGATTTAGAGTCAGTTCAAAAGTTATTTCTGGAAGTACTGACAAGATAAGTAATTTTTCAATAAAAAACTCAGCTTCAAGTTGTTCAAATTTAGCAATTGAATCTTTACCAAGTAATAATTCAAGCCTTACAGATTCTAAAAATGAAAATGTTCAACCGCCTATTACAATACCTAGTCTCAAAACATGTTCTAAAGATACTTGTGAGTCCTTAGAAATTAAAGATTCTTCAATTAATTGGGTCAAAGATGATTCTTCAGGTAAATTCTCATGTTTCATGACACGTTTAAGCGATAAACAAAAAACGTTAATTTGTAGTGAAAAAACTGAAACCATTCCTCCTTTGGACGAAAATAATGAAAGTTTAGAATCCTGTGCCAAGCAAAACAAAATATTAAATCCAGTTGATAAAAAATGTGTAGATAAAGTGACTGACCAGAAGCCAAATCAAGAATTTGTGGAAACTGAAGCATCCTGTTCTAAAAAAACTGAAACTCCAAAATTTGATCCAAAAACTAAAAAATGCGTTAAAGATCTTGCTGCAAAAAAGGAAGATGAAGCATCCTGTAATGAAAAAAATGAAAAGTGGATGAAGGACGAAAATGATGGAGCTTTTGCAAAGAAATGGAATTGGGAAAATGGAAAGTGTATTGATAAAATGTCAACTAAGCCAGAACAAGAAAAAACAGAAAACACTGAAGAGAAGCCCGAAGCTAGTCAAAGTTCTAATCAAAAATCCGCACCTCCAAGGTTTCAACCAATAAGTATACCAACAAGACAAATTTATATTCTTCCAGGGATGCCTTAGTCTAAAAAATAAAACTAGTATCTGATGAACTTAATATCGTTATTCTATCATCGCCAATTTCTTCAATTTCTTTAAAAAGTTGAGATTGAAAATTTGGTTTTAAATGACCCAAAAATATTGGGACATTCTTTGGCATTTTCTTAATTTCCTCTCTTATTGAATTTGGTGTATGATGCAGGCTGTCCCTTGCAACTCCTGAAAGAGCATTTGGAAAGCTTACTTCAGTAAAAATAGCTTTTAGGTTCTTTAGATTTTTTGAATATTCCCAAATCTTATTCGTTGGTCCCGTATCCTGGGTAAACACAATAGTAGAACCTTTTTTTTCTATTATAAAACCAAGAGCACCCTCCTGGTGATTTACCAAAACAGGCAAAATACTATACTCGCCAAGTACAAATGGTTTTTCAGGCTCAATATCATTTATTTTTAGCGTAGGATTTTCTTTATTTGGTAGAATTGTGAAATCTGGCCAAATAACATCATTCAATAAATGTTTCTTAATTGCCACTTTAATTGGAGTATTCGCATAAATTTCAAAAGGTTTAGATTTTAAACCAAAACAATTATCGGCCATGAATGCAATATCAGAAATATGATCGAGATGAGCATGCGAAATAAGTATATTATCAATCTGAACCTGTTCTTCAATTTGTAAACCTGAAGCAACTGATCCAGCATCAATCAATAATTTTCCATCAATTAGATATGAGGTCGCTTTAAATCCAGGCGAAACACCCCCATGACCTCCAATTATTCTTACGAGCATAATTAATTCCTTAAGATTGATAATTAAATAAGTTTTCGGGTAATTAGAGTTTTTAATTTAATTTATTAATTAATCTTCATTTTTTCCCGACTTAATGAGTTGGTCATAAACCGCTTTTTGATCCATTTCTAAAATTTTAGATAAAATCTTTGCAAGCTTTTTTGTTCCGGCCTTACCTTTTAAAAAATCTTCTGCTAATATTTTCAAGTCATTTTTTTCTTTAGGTTTCTTTTTATTTTGGAATGAAACATTAAAAAGGACAACAAATTCGCCTTTTTCTACTAAAAATTCTTCAAGATGGTCTTTGTTATTCTCATTAATTCTATAAATTGATTCATAAGTCTTAGTGAGCTCTCTCGCAATCACTATTTCACTAGTTGGGTTAACATTGAAAAAGACCTTCACGGTATCAGCAATTCGATGGGGTGATTCAAAAAAAACATGAGTTCCAGATTGAGTGCTAAGTTCAGAAAAAAAATTAATTTTTTCTGAATTACCTCTGCCGATAAAACCCCAAAAATGCAATGGATGCGGAGGCAGACCGCTTAACTCAAGGGCAGTAATCAATGAAGTTACTCCAGGGATGGTCTTTATTTTTATTCCAGCCTCAACAAGTTTTTTAATTAATGGATATGCTGGATCTGAAATTAATGGACTGCCAGCATCGGAAACAAGACAGACACTTTCTCCTGATTTAATTCTTTTCTCAATGTAATCAATTTTATTAAGACTATGATCATGAAAAGAATCAATCTCCTTGCCCAAATAAGAAATGCCAATAGAATCTAATAATTTTTTAAAAACTCTTGTATCTTCTGCATAGAAAATATTTTCTGATTCTAGAACTTCACGGGCCCTATAAGTTAAGTCTTTCAAATTACCTATCGGAAGCGAAATTAATGTCAAAGTTGACAATACTACCCCTCTTTTGTTGTGGGCAAAAATTGGTTACATCCAAATTTTCAAAGATAAATGCTATAATAACTCTATCACATCAAACCTTCAAAAAGGAACGATCAAAATGGCTATGAAAGCTCAGATAAGAACAGATTCTCAAGGCAATATTACGGTTCATATGAATGGGGGTCTTGATTATGAAAATTCCCTTCCACTGCGAAATGAACTTCAAGAATTATCTGAAAACAATCCAGCTTCTACAATTACACTCGACATGAATGCACTTGACTTTGTTGGTTCATCAGGAATTGGCATATTTGTAGAAACTTTGCAAATCTTAAATAGAAACAAAGCACAAATCAAGCTATCTAACGTAAAGACAGAATTCTTAAAAGTATTCAAGCTCTATCAATTTGATGCTTTCAAATTAATGGAAAATGAATTTGATAATGATGAAACAGAGAATCTAAACCAAAAATTTGGAAATAGAAAAAATACTTTTCAGAATTAAAATTGAAAATTTAATAAATTAATTGAAAACAAGGGGTCCTTTCTAGGATCCTTTTTATTTTCAAAAGCAATGATCTTAGCTTCTTTTAAATCTTGTAAAATTAAAGAAGATTGATTTTCTTCATATTGACTTCTACTATCGGGATAATAGTCCTCACGAGAATCATTATATCCTCTTTTCTTCATTTCATAGCTGGCAATAACATAGGTTCCAAACAATAAACCTGCATAAAGGCCTAATGAAGCTCCCCTAGCTATTGCCCTAGAACTAGCCCCAAACGCCATCGTAGCTGAACCAAGCAAGGCTCCACCTACAACGCCATAAGCCGACATCGTGCCGATTATTTTCAGCTTTGGCTCTATTGCAAAAAGTGAGTTAGAAAAAATTAGAGAAAAAATAAGAGTAAATGAGATTATTAGTTTTTTCATATTAAATAGAATAATTAAGCTTAATCTTTTTGGCAAAACTTTACTTCAAATTTTGTTTCAATGCCCAAAACCCTACTTAAATAGTCCTGTGTTCGTTTTAACCTTAGAATTTGCTTTTTAGTTGGATAATATGTGCATTTACACTCAATTAGAATTAAAACACTTTGACTTCTGCTCGGTAAGATTTTTTTTAAAATAGCTACATCGACTTGACCTAAATCCATCGATCTCAACATTTTTGAAGAAATTATAACTGGGAGAAATTTTTTATGCATAATCTGACTTATAAACATTTCAAATTTTTCTCCTTTATTCAATATACCACCTTTACACCATTAAAGCTTTTTCTATGATACTTAGATATTCCTAATTCAATAATGGCTTGTCGATGAAATTTAGTTGGGTAACCTGCATTTTTACTCCAACCATAGCCTGGAAATTCCTTGTCAAGTTTTCTCATTAATTGATCACGAAATACTTTTGCGATGATTGAGGCAAAGCCAATGACAATTGATTTCTGATCACCTTTAACAATAGCTTCTAATTTTAATTTTTTCGAATTGATGCTAATTTTTTTATTTCCATCAATTAGTACTACACCTGGAAGATTTTTTTTGTAAACTGATTCAACTGAACTCTTCATCGCTAAAAGTGAAGCATTAAGAATATTCATCTCATCAATCACATGAGCTGAAATTTGTTGAATTGAAATAACAAGTAGTACGTTTCTTGAAATGGGATATTCAAAATTTTTAACACAATTGGTTTCAACTCCATTTTCGATGTGATTAATTAATTCAGGAAAATTTGATAAAATTTTTATTTTTTTAAATTCATTTATTTTTTTCGAATCCGAAATGCCCATTCTTTTGAAATTTGTTAGGATCTCTTTAAATTCTTTCTCATTTGGTTTAAGAAAATGTAAAGAAGCACATGAAGCAATAACTGGTCCGGCAAGAGGCCCCCTGCCGACCTCATCACATCCAGCGTAAAAAAATCCCTTAGATTTTAAATTATACTTAAAGTGGTCTAAATCAAACATTTTGTAATCCCATAACTAAAAAGCCCCTCTACAAGAGGGGCTTTTTATAAAAAAATTTTATTAAATAACTACTCTTTTCTATCGTAATCGATGGCAATGCGAGCAGATTTACCTGATCTTTCACGAAGATAATAAAGCTTAGCTTTGCGTGCTTTACCTTTTTGAACAATTTCAACTTTCTCTACATTGGGAGAATGAAACGGAAAAACTCTTTCAACGCCAATTCCATTCGAGACTTTTCTTACTCTAAAGTGACCATTTATGTCGCCTTTTTGCTTGAAACCAATACAGACACCTTCAAAAATCTGAATTCTAGACTTTGATCCTTCAGTAATTTTAGTGTGAACTGCAATCGTGTCACCCGATTTAAAATCTGGATGATCTTTTGCTTTCGGATTTAAATGATCTTTATTAACTACATCTATCAAGTTCACGTGAACTCCTTATTTCTAAGCTACCTCCAGAGGACCGGCATTATGCCGTTCTTAGCAAGTAGGTTTTAAATTTTATTTCCACTTAGACGATCTAAGTAAATAGCTACCGCAGATCTAACTGATAAGTGATTATAGTCATCAGTATTATTCGAAGAAATTGGCGATAACTTGAAATCTGCTTTTTCAAGTGCCAGCTGGTGTAAACCCCAACCCGTTCCAAACAATAGAAAACAAGGCATATTGCCAATTTCTAACATTTTTGTCAATTGAGAAACATCACCGTCGTAACTTACGAAATTAGCACCGGTCGCAACAATTAATGGCTTAATCCCTTCTGATTCAAAAATACTGTCGACTGCAGAGTCAATCGTTTCAACACATTTGGTTATAGAGAGTGCATCTTGGCGGTCGGGGTTGTAGGTAGCGGCTTTGTCTTTTTCCCAGTGATCCAGTATGGAATCAACGAGTTCTTGCTGAGCTTTAAAAGGAGTTATTATAAAAAAATTTTTAACTCCAAATGTTCGACAAGATCTTGAAATATCGTGTATATCTAGATTGGTTACAGAAGTTGTAACTAATTCTCCTAATTTATTTTTTATTGGATGATGGACTAGGCCCAAATAAATATTCATTCATCCTCCTTCTTTAATAGTAAATCTGGTCGATGAATTTTAGTAATTCTTTGACTTTCACTCTTGTTATATTTTTCTATATTTTGATGATGCCCTGACAAAAGAACATCTGGAACCTCGATACCGTCAAAAACTTTCGGTCTGGTGAATTGGGGATGCTCTAGCAAATGAGTCTGAAAAGATTCGTGATCACTACTTTCTTTATTACCCAAGACGCCATCGAGAAATCTAAGACTGGAATCAATAATTGCCATTGTAGGGATTTCTCCTCCAGTTAGTATGTAATCTCCAATGCTAATTTGCTCATCTACGTAAAGATTTAAAAAGCGTTCGTCTATGCCCTCATAACGCCCACAGATAAAGACTATATCTTTAGAATCTTTAACACTTAATCTTTGGGCAAATTTTTTACAATAAGAATTATTCCAAGTTATTCCCCTAGGACTTGGGAAAATTATGTGTAATTTTTCTCTGAATTTCTCGCCATATCCACCTGGATCGACCACTCCTTTAAGGAGTGCCTCTTTGAGGATGTCGGCCCTCATTACCATCCCTGCGCCTCCTCCATATGGTGAGTCATCAACGCCTTTATAATCCCTTGATGTATAATTTCTGAGCTGAACCGTTTTTATCTCAACATCAGCACCTCTTTCTCCTCTGAGTGCTGATCCTGTGATACCAAAATTAATCAGTGAATCAAAAAAATTAGGGAATAATGTTATTATCCAAATTTTTCTCATTCTACTATTAATGGAATTATCACTTCCATTCTCCTGATTTCTAGATCGATTAACGGTACAAATTGATCTATAAAAAGAATTTCAATGACCTCTTTTTCGGTTTTTATCTTCAAAACAACCTGAACACCATTTTCATAAAAATCAACAATACGTCCAATTGGCAACTTCGATTTATAGTCAAAAACCTGTAATCCCAATAAGTCATTTAGATAATATTCATCTTCATTTATTTCTGGAAAATTCTCTCTTAAAAAATAAATATCAAAAGGAACCATGGCCTCAACAGAGGTTCTATCGAGGATACCATCTAGGGTGACAATGACCTTATTGCCAATGTTTATTGTCTTAATTCTAAATTCTTGTCCATCCTGTGGAATGGAGCTTGAGTTCGCCCTAGGTAAAAGAGAAACATCTGCACCTTCTCGTAGAACTGAATTATCTTTGTTATATAAAACAAATGAAAACTCTCCACGAATTCCATGTGGTGTTGTACAGTGTCCAATGTGAATATATTCTGATTTTTTCATGATGTTTAATTTTTGGGAATAAAAAAACCCCAGACAAGCCGGGGTTTTTAAAAATAAGAGGGTGCATTGACCTTTTCTCACACCAAGTTTCCCTGGCACTACCTTCGGCGCTGAAGAGCTTAACTTCCGAGTTCGGGATGGGATCG
>CANFVK010000008.1 GCA_947450475.1 Bacteriovoracaceae bacterium
ATTTATTTTATCACCGGAAGCTCGCTTTAATTTTATCCAATATAGCGATCAACAAAATGCTGAAGTTTTTCAAAATAACTCTTACGGCCTCTACGCTAATCTTAGAGGAAAATATGAGCACTTGATCAATGATCAGCCCGCTAGTTTTTTGACTGAATTAGAGTTTTCAAATTCATTTAAGGATTGGCATTCAAATCATAATCGAGAAGCTTACGCTAAAAGCTTGAATATTGGCTTTGGAGAATTGTTTAATTATTTTTCTTTTGGAGATACTTCGTTTAAATTTAAATATAAAACTTTTTCTGGAGTCAATCCACTTATCAGTAATAATACTATTTCACTCGATGCCGATCAAACCATGTTTCTTCCTAAACAACAATTAATCATTGCTCTGCTTGAATTAAACTTAGTCAATAACTTCAACAATACGCTATCTAATACCAATAGCCTTATGGCCCGGATCGATTATTTGATTTTGGAAATTTTCCCAAAATACTCTTTGGGGTTTGCCGTCTCGGCAACACTGACTGACACTCTCAAACAAAAAGCTACCAGAGGCACAGAGTTTACTTTTAACCCTTCAGTTGATCTTTCACATGAATTTACTGATAATTGGAAACTTGCTGTTAATTATGATTTTACTCAAAATAAATCCAAACAAAGTGATTATTCATACAGCAAAAAAGTTTTTTCAACCGAGCTACGCTACAACTTTTAAGAAAAGAGTAAATGATTCAGCAGCGGAACACTGGCAAGAGATAGGGGAATACTTAAACTCACCATCAAATTGGCAAGTTCGCCATCGAGATTAAATTCGTTTGCCACCACTGCTGAAGTGATCTGGGTGGCCATTGCCGCTTCCAATATTGTGACTTGAACAAAAAAATCATTAAGCCCTAAGATATGGCGATAGAATAGGTAAAAGCCCAGAGGAAAAACTATAAGTTTTAATCCTAGACCAAGCATAAGAGCATTTCTGCGCTCCTTGATAGCGCTCCATCGGAAGTTGGTTTGAAAACCTACTGCAAATAAGGCCATCGGCACCAAAGTCTGGGAGATTTTTTCTAATGGCTCATTAAGAAATTTCGCCGCAGGAAGTCCTCCTAGGCTCCAGAGCACCGCTAGAAGAAGCGCCAGAAAAGGAGGGAAGCTAAAAACTTTTTGGAATATAACTTTAGCTTTAAGTGATTCACCGGAAAACTGCGCTGCTACCAAAATCCCTAGACTTGAAACAATTAAAAAAGAGCCTGGCTGGTCGGCCAAGATGCCGATGGAAATGGCCGACTTTCCCAAAATAGCTTCTAGCAAAGGAAAGCCAACAAATGAGGTGTTGCCCAGTCCGGCGGTTAATATCAAAGCGCCAGTCATTGTTCTAGGCCACGCTAATTTCCTGCCAATATATGAAATGATAATCCAGGAAAACAAAAAGCTAAGCCAGGCCATGGATATAGGAACCCACCATAATCCACCAAGTGTCAGGGTTTTAACCAGAGGGGGAAATTTGGTGAGTATGAGGGCGGGCAAAGAGACATAAATAATAAACAAATTAAGCGATAGACCCGTCAAAGTCGGGAAGCGCTTGATGGATTTACAGCCCAAGCCAAATATAAAACAGGCAAAGATTATGATGAAATTACTCATTACATCTTATTCTCATTGAAGGGTTGTGATTGACAACAAAAAGCGCCATCGCTATCTTCTGGAAATGCTTTTATTTAAACTTTTTTTTATTCTGATTTCTCTTTCTTACTCTAAAGAAAGCCATCTTCTCTATCAAGAAACTAAAATTGGGTCGGACTCTCAATTTAATCCAATTTCTTATTATTTTAATGAAGCCTTTGATACCATACAAAATCCAACTTATTTTTCTCAAAAAGATTTTTTTAAAAAGCATGAGATTGTATGGAAGCGAGTCCGCGATCCTTTTTTGGGAATTAAGGAAGGTGGAGGCCTTAAGGTATTGCTTCATGATGAATTTGTGCCCTATGCTCCTCGTGCCGCCCCTAATTACTCCTTGCACTTAATTGGTGGTGGAAATGATTATCGTCGGCTTGCCGAATGGTTTGATCAAAACAATTACTCTCATCCTTACCTTTGGGCCTTTTTTTCTCAATATGCTGCTGCTTTTGGCAATGAAGCGATGGAAGCAACCAATACTAAAGATATTGGTCCTCATGATCATATCGCCGATCTATATTTTTTTGATTTGGTCGGAAAATTTCTTTTTATGAACGATGATGTGGTCTTGTTTTTTAGAGATAAGGCCCAATTAAAAGCCTGGCCTTTTCAACCAGTTTTTAACCTTAAACAAGATCACGTGATGAACGCGGCTTCTAACTTCATCGCCCGTCCCGATCTTTTCAATGCAAACTGTCGCCCCTTCATTCATGTTGGACTTCAGCTGCTTGGAGGTATTTCTTGTTTAAAAAACTCTCGCGGTTTAAGTGCTGGAATGGGAATCGCACCAACTGATCCACTTCGAAATAAGGCCAGGCTTGTAACCGGATTTTTTTGGGATGAAGAAGGAAGCTTGATGAGCTCACTGTTTATCAATGGCGGAGAGGATCAACATTTACGACTTAATATTTTTCCCGGAGTGCTCAAATGGAGTAGTCTCTCTCCTGGATTTTTTAGTGCCTGGGCACGAAACAATGACCTACAAATAGGTGCACAAGTTATCATTCCAGTTGGACTCGGCTTAAATTTCTAAACCTAAAAAAGATTCATTAAAAATAATTTCTGGACTGGTTCTCATCTCATAAATTTCGTTTTGGCAGGCAACGTATTTGACGGCATTGAGTACAGAACTTTTAGCTTTGAGTTCAAAAAAGACTACGGGGTATTCGGTTTGGTCAGGACAAAGACTTTGATACCGAGCTTTGGTTTGAGGAGAGTCAAAACTATCAGTTTGATTGTAAATACTTCTAGAAGTAAACGTGACAAAGTTATGATCCTGAAGAAAATGGGCAAACTCTTGTGTCGAAATTTTATTACCAGAGTTACGATAAAAAATTCCCATGCGCTCGAAGATGTTGGTCATTAAAATCGAAGTGCCGACACAGTCTTTACATACTTTCTGCTCAATAGCGCATTGGCCTTCATTGGCACAGGTCGCAGAACATAACTTATCTTGGGGCAAACACTCCAAAATTAAATAAGGTCGATTTTGATCATTCCACAATTCAGAAATTTCAACTGAATATGAAAGTTGTATTTTTAAAAAAAATAATATGAGTATGATCATAAGTTGCATTCCTGAGAATGAGTCAAAGGGTATAGACAATCTTTAGGTATATCTCCATGAAAGCGATCCATGGTTTGTTTAACTAACTTGGGATCAACACTCCAGGAATGAGGAATATTGATTGGATCGGTAAAGCCCTTATAAAGTCTAAATAATGCCCGCATTAAAAAAAAAGTTGAGCTTGCTGCAGGCAAAACATTTCCTCCTAAATTGGCAATGGCTTCAAAATTAAGTGAGCACACCAAGCATTGTGAAACTTTGCTTGCAGGAGTTTGATTGATTTCTGAAGGAGAATTGACTTCAAGTTGACTGGTCTCATGATCTCGACAGGTCCTCACAGAAATACCTTGAAATTGAAGATAGGTATAAGGATTAGTTTTATCGGTGTGGCTGATGGAGACTCCGCATGGGACGCCTAAAAGTTTACCAAAATCTAAGGCCAGACCAGCATTAATTTTTTGCTTATTATAATGAGTATCAAATTCAATTTTTCCATCTTTGACCAATTGATTAAAACTAATAACTTTTCCTGGCTCGAGATCAAGCTTGGCAAATACGACTCCAGGTTTTACGACTGAAAGTCCAGCTTGGGCGACATCGGTGAAAAAACCAAAAAGCACTGACTTTGTCTTAAACCAAGGATCATAAACCTGACAGGCATTGCGTTCGGCGTATGGGTTAAAAAGATTGGGTGATTTGATCTGTTGGTTTAAATTCCAAAAAGTATCAGCGTATTGAGTAGCTGCATACAAATCTAGAATTGATTTTAAGCTTAATCGAGCGCAGTCAGAGGCATTAATACAAACGACATCTTGAAGTTTTTTAGAGATGTTGAATTGGGAATAGACCAGCATCGGAAGGTTGTCCGTTAAATATGCAGATTGTTTTTGCGACATGGTTGATAAAAATTTATTTTCATAAACTTTATTGATATACCATGAAGAAAAGCCTTGCTTGTCGAGATCGAATTGATCATCCCATATTTTTTTTTGATCCAAGGAAAAACACAGCTGATTTATGCCTTTAGAGATTTCATCGAAGTAATTGAAGAAACTTTTAGAAGACTGATCAACAATTCCGGCCATCAGAGGATCTAACATCGATGTTTGTTTGAGCAAGTTAAGTTTATTTTTTATAAAGCTTAATTCGTCATTGCCGGCAAAGTTAAACTCAGAGCAAAGATAGTAGAGATCATTTTTTAAAAAAATTTGTTTTTCGTATGAAGCACTCGACTCAAAAAGTGGTGCGTAAAATAAATTGAGCTTCAAAAGCATTTTTTTCGGGTCTAAATTTTTGGTTAAAATGTCAAGTTTACTAACGGCCGAAAGGAGATTTTTCCGCATTAAGGTTCGTGCTCCAGAAAAGTTTTCACGAAAATTATCCAACCATGCATCTGAGTTTTTAAATTCTGCAAAATCTAAAATATCTCGATTAACCTCGCTAAAGGGATCACTCATTAAATCTTTAGTCGCTCCTTCTGGAATAGGTGAGAGAATATCTAGATTAACCGCCTCTTTTTTAAAATCATTTTTTGCAAATTCTCTGATAGTATTCTGGTTGAGGTAATCAGATTCGCATTTGGGAAGAGTCAGACTTTTACAATTTGAGGGCGTGAGTATAACTGAATCCTCAATTGCTACTGCCTTAAATAAATCGGTGAAAGGAAAAGCTAATTTTTTCATTTCATCAGCATGACGAAAGGCCCAGGAAAAATAAATTTTTAAGCTATTCCAGTAATCAAATCCTTGTTCATTCCAATGAAACTGAGCGGGATTTTTAAGGTAGAGCTCAAAGCTTGCCACTTTTACATTTTCTTGTTGGCTGAAGTCATTGCAATCGGCCAGAAATTCATCGACATTGCTAGCAGCTTCTCCGATTTTTAGCAAAACTTCTTTGGTGGGTTTTGTTCCAAAGAGCTGAGCTTCTAAGGGAGAAAATTTTTTCAAATAAGCGCAAGTTAGTTCTGGATGATTTTTTTGGCGCAAAAATTCTAAGTCGGTTTTGCCTGACTGTTTCCAAAGTTCATCCAGATAATGATCGAGCATTGGGCAGTATTCATCACTTCTACATTGTTGCATGATTTGGCGATAGCGAAGTGGAACATTTTCGCTTGTTGAATCAGCAGGTAGCAGAGGCAATTGACGATGGACTAATTTTTGATTAATTAGTTGTAGTAATTTTATAATTGAGTATCGATAAACTTTAATACCATTTTGAGTTAGCTCACTAGCATCGACTCCCTTACTTTTTGCCAGGCGATAAATGGATCGCGCCACATCCATATTATTAATCAATAGAAATGCCGATGAACTAGGCTTTTTTGAATCTAGTGCACATCGTGCCCGATTGGTAAATCGCAATTCCTGGAATTCTGTCATGGCCAAAAGATTTTCAGAAAATCCCAATGCCAGTAATAAGAAAATCAAAGTTTTTTTAAACATGTTATTTTCCGGCACTACAACTAGCGGCACTAGCTTGTTTCATAATAGTTGAATAAAACATAATCATAGCTTCATCGGCCGGAGTGAAACCTTTTCGAGTTTCTCCCGTCTCTTGTAACAAGCCATAAAGATATCGATTCATCGAATAGTAGAGTGAGCGAGGTACGAGTACTCGCTGAGTACAATGACCAACTCGATAAGAAAGAGTAATACCCCAGTGAAGATTATTACCTGTCGAACTTGAAGCATTAGGATCATATCCTCCAGTTATAATGGTGGTTCCCCCATTAGAATTGATCGATCCTCCTTGACTTACATTAAATGAAATATCCCACCCTTTTGAATCAGATTGTCCAGATGAAAGAGTGCAAAGACCGCTTGGAAGACAAGCAATTTTAGCATCTTTATCAATTGCCAGAAGAATGCCATCATTGCTTAGACGCTCAAATTTAAATTCTTCATTTCCAGGTGCAAAGACATCATCAACTCCGCCGGCGAAAACCATGGATGCATTTAGTAAGATCAGTACAAATAACGCTTTCATTTTTAATTCTCCTTTTTTAATTCTGAGGACACTTGTATTCGGGTTGATCCGTAATTGATTTAGAATAAGATTCTAGTAGTGAAGAGGTACGTTCTATTTTTAAATTTGAAACTGAGTAGTCTATATTGAGAAAAAATGAAGCAACAAATGTTAAAAATGGTTTGCCTAAAGAAATACAACGATTTTTACTGATGTCGCAACTTGATGTATAGATAGGAGGGTACATGGTCGTTGAAAAATAGTTGTTAAGTCTTCTGCGGCTATTGGCCAGACCGACGAGCGTTCTTGCAAAGTTTACATTTCCTATAGGATCTATTTCCATCATTTGATCAATTTCCTTGAGGTCATGAAAAATGGGTATATCAAGGATGTTGCCATCTCTACCAAGGCGGGGAATTTGAGCATTAATTGAGCTAATCTTATTTTTAATTCTTCCTTTGAAAGTATTGAACTCAAAGTAGGGGTCCGAAAATACAATTTCGAGCTTATAGTTTTTATTGGTTGTAAATGATTCTTTCATTAACTGAAATCCTTCGCCTCCGATAACTCCCTGCCATTGGGCCGGTGCAATGCCGCCATCAAACCAATTGGCTTCTATTTGATTAAGATCATTTTTGAAGGTTATTTGTGCTACAAAAGGTGTGGCATAATCGCAGATTGAGCTTTTTAAATGATCACTTTCAACTTCTTTGCAGACGTTGCTCACAATAAGGGGTGTTTTAATTGCGATATTTTTATTTTTAAGATCAATAAATTCAATTTTTCCAAGGTGTATATCGTTTAACGGATAGATGGCAGGATAGACCGGACGGACAATTCCAAAATCCTCAGAAGGAAGTATTAATGGTGGTATAGGATTAGTGGAAATGCGAACAGGGGTAGTGGCCAATGCTGTTAAGTCACTTAAGTCATCCTTGTATTTCGTTGATGTATAAAAACTTAAGTTGGCATTAATATCTTGAAGATTGATACCTAAGTCTCTATAACTTTCGATGTCCTGACAACTTTTTGAAATCGTGACTGTTGTTTTAATTATTGAGTCTGCATATGGTTGAAAGAAACAATAGCCACCTTTAAAGAATGCACTATGGGGAGTAAGTGACGTAACCTCGCAACCAATTTGGTCCTGTGGATAGTTTAGTTTATTATTGCCTTCTTCACTGACTAAAATCTCAACGCATTCACTGATAAATTTCCATTTTTTCTCAAAAATTTTTTTCTTCTGAGCTGCCGTAAGGATTTCTTTTAATGGATTGTTGAAAATAGCACATACTGGATCAAGGAAAACACGATTAAAATTAGTGCCACGTGCAGTATCACTTTCGTCGACGACTTCGGGACCAAAGGCTAACATTAGATATTTTTTCTTAATCGCTGTTTCAGTGCAATTGTTTATTGTCGAATAAGGAATAAAATCATCCAAACTCTTTAGTCCATAGGAGAAAAAAAGATTGTCCTTAGTCGTAACCCCAAGACTAAGTGCTTTTGAGGTGGACACTTTACAGGCAAGTGCTGTGGAGATTTCAAGGACAGAAAAAAATATCATTGATAAAAATATAATAATAATTTTTTTCATTTAATCGCGACCCTAAAGTAGGTCGAGAAGTAGAACTCCTCGACCATTGATGAAATAGAGGATTAGAAAAGTTCTGGCATTTCTGCGTCTGGTTCAGAAATTTCAGTAAAAGTACAAGCTCTAGCTTGTTGTAATTTCCATTTTCTAACTGCTGGAACTGATTCTTTGAAAGTGTAACGAATTACACAAAAGCGTGGAGTTCTTTTTCCCGCGCCAGAGTTCATAGAAGCATCTGAAAGAAGTGAAGTTTCTTGAGCAGAAGTATACATTGGAGTGAAGTTTCCTGAGTTCTTATTGTAGTTGTAATAGTCTGAGCTATTTTCGCCTTCTTCACATCCAGTAGTTACGCCTGGAATAGCATCTTTTTTACAGTTATTAAATGAGTCAGTCATAAAACATTTGATTTCTGCTTTAGAGTTAAGTTTAGCGACATCTTGATAGTTTGGTGCACCAGTTTCTGATGAACGAAGATTGGTTACTGTTACTTTTCCTTTTACACCAAAATTAAGGCTTGGAGCATTGGTGTAGTCAATTTGAGGTCCACGGAAACACATATCAACAAAATATTCCGTACCGTATACTTCTGAACCAAGGTTCATAGTTAGTTCAGTAATTTGTTTTCCAAAAGACAATCCATCATTGGCAAAAAGTTGATTGAATGCCGAAGAGCTATTTGGTGCATCAAGGATATGAGTGGTAAAACCAGTTGCCGGAGATGAGTTATCAACCCAGTCAGCTGTTTTGGCATTTAAGAAGTCTAGCTTCCAAGAACCGTAATTGCCTGTTCCTTCTCCAGTGCAAACGCATGACTGAGGAGTTGTTGTTCCCGTACATCCAGTTGTATTTCCCTGAGCACAACTTGGCGTACATGAATTGCCTGACACTCGATCATAGCAAATTTTAGCAGGTTCAAGGTGTCTTATCCCGGCATTACAGGGATAGAGTGTTGTTCCAGAGCTGTTGATGTCGAATTGGAAGGTTAAGTTTACGGCAAAGGCATTTTGGGCAGTCAGGGCCATTAAGGCCATCACCGCGAGGAACATTTTTTTCATATAATCTCTCCTTGATTTTGAGCAATAGGCTCAATTGATGAGCTAAATTAGATTTAAGCGACCTCATTGTCTAAGATCTATTATTAATCACACTTATTTTTAAATTCTATTCTTTAAAACCAAGTGCTCATTTACATTGAAACTCAGGTTGATCCGTAATTGCTTTTGAGTAATTGCCCAGTAAAGCAGATTCTCTTTTTATAACTAAGTTTGAAAGCGTGTAGTTTGAATTTAAGTGAAACGAGGCAGAGAAGTGAACAAAGTTTTTTCCAACTGATTGGCATTGACCTGAACTTATATGACAAATTGATTGATAGATCGGAGGAAAAAAGGATGTCGAAAAATAATTATCTAGTCTTTGTCTACCTTCTGCTAAGATGGAAAAAAAACCTTTAAAACCAATTCCTACGATAGGTAATATCTCTGGTATCAGTTCTCCATCTACGATTTCAGAGTAGGTTGGAATTTCATTGAGAGAACCATCGGGATTGGAAAATGGTCTCTTCGAATTGGATGAATTAAGCTTACTTTGAATTCGTCTTTTAAAATAATTAAAGTCAATATGGGGATCTGAAAAACTTATGTCTAGTCGATAATTTTTTTCAGTTGCTAAAAGCTCTTTGGGCAATACAAAGCCTTCGCCATTAAGTAAGCCCTGCCATTGAGCTGAGGCGACGCCGCCGTCATACCAGTTAGCAATCTCTATGTTTTTTTCATTTGTTAAAGATATATTGGCAACTACCGGGATTGAGTAATCACAATTGGAACTTTTTAAACCGCTATATTCAATGTCTTTACAATTGTTACTAACGATAAAAGGAGACTTGATTTTTATGTATTGATCAAACATTAAATTAAATTCAATTTTACCCAGATGAAGATCGTTTAATGGATAATCCTTAGGAAAAAGTGGTCTAAGCATTCCATAATCTTCTGAGGGTTTGATTAAAGCTTGAATTGGATTGGTGGAAATGCGTACACTATTGATCCCAATCCCGTTTAGGTCGTTAAGATCTCCTTTGTTTTCTTTTGAGAGATAAAAGCTCATATTATTGGCGAGATCCTGAAGATTAATATCTTTTTCTTGATAGCCTTCTTTGGCCAGACAAGGCTTTGAAACTTGCAGGTCCACTTTCATGAAGGAGTCAGCTGATGGTTTAAAAAAGCAATATCCACCATTAAAAATAGCAGTCTGATCATCTATTTTGGTAACGAAACATCCTTCCTGCTTTGGTTCATAAGAGAGAGCACTGCTTCCAAGTTCAGTAACTTCGATTGATACACAATTTTGAATATATTTCCATTTTTGGTCGAAAATTTTTTTCTTAGTACTATTAGAGACAACCTCAATTAGCGGATTGTTTTTTAAAAAGCATTTGGATTCTACGTATTGTCGATTAAAGTTGGTTCCTCGTATTTTATCGCTAACATCTAATACTTCCGGTCCAAATGCGATCATGATAAAATTATTTTTACTAGCACTTTCTTGACAGTCTTTTATTTCTAAAAAGGTTTTTTCCAGTTGAAGTTGCTTGAGGCCATAGGAGAAAAATTTTTTATCAGCAGTTGAAATGGCAATGTTTATGTCTCCTGGAGACCAGACTTTACAAGCTAAAAGTATTGGACAAATAACTAGGCTTAGAGCAAAGAAAATAAAATTAGATTTTGGTGAATTCATTCTATTAAGCCTTGAAAAAGATCGAGGAGAAAGACTTCTCCTCGATTTAAGATTGACTAAGAGTTAAAGACCGTTTTTATCAGAGATTTCTGTGTAAAGAGCAGCCTTGGCATTTTGCAGTTTCCATTTTCTTTCTGTACTGGCATTTTCTTTGAAGTAGTAACGAGCAATACAAAATCTTGGAGTTTTATCAGCACCCGGAACAGAACCGTTCATGGAAGCATCAGCTAAAAGTGAAACCTGTGTGGCCGATGTTGAAAGAGATGTGAAAGTACCGCCGGAATTAGAATTGTAATTATAAGTAATTGTTCCAGGAGTAATATCGGTTGTATTTCCATTTTTACTCATATAACAATTGATTTCAGCCTTTCCTTGAAGATCTGCGACCAACTGATAATTAGGAGCGGTGACATCAGCCGCTCGTAGGTTAGTTACAGTGACGTTGCCTTTTAATGAATAATTGTTTCCATTATTGCCCTGAGCAACCTGAGTGCCTCGGTAACAAATATCTACATAATATTCAGTTCCATAGACTTCAGAGCCTAAATTGAAAGTTAATTCTGTGATTTGCTTTGTGTAGGCAATGGCATCTGTTGCAAAAAGTGAGCTATAAGCCGATGAGCTATTTGTAGCCGCAGTATCGGTATCAGTAGTTGAGCCTGCAGCACCTGAGTTATCAACCCAATCTGCTGATTTTGATGTCATAATGTCTCGCTCCCAAGATCCGCGAGTTCCACCAGTTTCTCCTGTACAAACGCATGATGAAGGCGGAGTTGCAGTTGTCGGATCACAGGACAAACCAGTTTGTCGGTCCCAACAAATAGCTGCATGCTCAGCATGTCTTATGCCGGCATTACAAGCATAAACTGATGGGGAAGAACTGCTAAGAGCAAATTGAAAGGTAAGATTGACAGCAAAGGCATTTTGGACGGAAAGTGCCAAGAACGCGGTGGCACTTAGTAAGATACTCTTCATAATTAAATCTCTTATTGATGGACGTAAGGCCCAAAGTGGAGAGAAGCTATAAAAAAGTAATCTCTTCGTCTAAGATGAATTCATAATAAAATAAAGAGATTAAAATTATGTGTTTGATAAAAACTATTTTGCCAAAAATTGATGCACAATCTTTTGATGTTTTAATTCAGAAACAATTTTTAAATGCTCAGCTTTTATTGAGTCAAATTGCAATCGATGGAGATAAAACCAAAATAGAGGAGTTGATGAGTGATGAGCAACGACTCCATCGCCATCTATTCGATCCGTTTTCGGATAGTGATAATCAGCTCCATGTTCACTTTTAAAAGTTGGATAAAAATAAGTGGGGCGTCCCAGACCTTGAACGACTTGAATATCAATTTTATGATTTGGGCCGTTATATACTGGCTGATGCATCAATTGGTGAAAGGCCTGGGCACGATCTAGTAATAATTGAAATTTCTTTTCATTGACTGGCAACTCCATATGGTGATGAGGAAGGTAGGGACCCCAAAGATTTTTTTGCCATTCTTCCATTTGAAATAGGCTGAGGTCTCGAACGAGTTCACCCTTTTTATGAACAAACCCTTTTTGCAATTTTTCATGAGGAAGAAAGAAATAGGTAGAGCGAAAGCTAGAGTAGTCTAAACTGCCCATCAATTTTTTATTATTCAAAATAGGAGTGCCGTCTTTAACGTGTTTAAATAAAGAAAAAGTCCCATGTAAAGGTGAAGCAACGATGGAAAGTTTGTTTATGAGATCGCTGCCGTGCCAGCTTTCCCGGGCGTTAAAAAAATCTTGAGTTCCATAGCGTAAAAAATACGAAGCAAGAATGCCGCCATTGCTGTGGGCGACGATATCAATTTTCTGACCATCTTTGGTCAGGTCATAAATTTTTTGGGCAATTTTTACGATTGATGCATGAAAGTCATCTCGCCAATCATAGGTAACGGTGTGAAGGTCGCGGTTATGAGAGTGACAAAATTTTTTTAGGTGAACTAATGTTTGATGATAGGATTCTACTTCTATGATTTTTGGTATGACACTTACTTTTTTTAAAATACCATGATCTATTAAGTCATTTTTCACGGGAAGGTCGGAGTAACTCTCAGTCATTTGCAAGTCATAGCGATTAGAAAAAAAATCACTGATGCGAACCCAACGGGTTTTTTTACTTTTGCGCTCAATTAAAATGGAGCCAAAGTATCCGGGAATAAAAAGTAATGGGATTTTTGTCATTTATATCTTTTATCAATAATTGTTATTCAAAAATATCACTTTAGCATTAATAAGAAACTCTTTATATAAATGCACTACATTTTCTCTAAAATTTAAGATAAGTAAACTTCATGAAAATGTTAATTATAATAATCAGTTATTTTCTTTGCAGCTTTTGTTTCGCCGATGTTATTGATATTCATGGAGTCCGCTGGCCAATTCCGGCTTGGATGAAACAAGAACATAACCAAAAAAGAATGTCATCTCCTCAATGTCAGGATTTTTTAAATTATTCAAATCGTTCAAAAAGATTTTTAACTGAAGGACTTGTGGTTATCAAGGACGGCTTGATTGAGTATGAACACTACGATGGCAAATATGGACCCGACACTCCTCACGTTCTTTGGTCTGTTTCAAAAACAATCACCGCTTCATTGCTCGGTATTGCAGAAAAAGAAGGAAAACTTTCTTTGGAGGATCACCTCAATCAATATTTTCCTCGTCCTGATGCCGGAGAGAATTATCAAAAAATAAAAATTGAAAATCTTTTATACCTAGATACCGGATATATTTGGAATGAATTTTATTCTGGTGATGTCACCAAAAGTCCAGTCCTCAGCATGCTTTATGGATATGCCCATCGAGATATGCTTCATTTTTCTTTGAATCAGCAAATCATAAATGAAGGTCCTGGGTATCAATGGAATTACTCTACTGGTACACCTGTGATCACCATGGGAGTCTTGAAAGAAGTTTATGCTGATGAATATGATCATATGCCATGGAATAAACTTTTTAATCCTCTTGGAATGATCAATGTGAGTTTCGAGCGAGATCAGCAAGGCGTTTTCAACGGAGGATCCTCGGCATTTGCCACTCCTCGAGAAATGGCGAAGCTTGGATATCTTTATCTCAATCACGGAATTTGGAATGGCAAAGTCATACTAAGCGATGAGTGGGTAAAAAAAACACTTCAAGTTTCTCCCGGCTATATGTCTGCCGGAACCGTAATAAAAGATATTACTGATGACGGTGTTTACGGTGGATCTTTTTGGCTTAATCGGGCGCTAAAGCCTGGCTTTGGTAAGCCCTATCCCGCTTCTCCTGAAGATATGTTTATGGCCATTGGTCATTTCGGGCAATTCATTGTGGTTCTTCCCTCTCAAAATATGGTTATTGCTCGCACTGGTCGCGATGATGAATACAATTCCAAAATAGACATTTTTGTCAGCAAGGCCATCGCTTGCTTTCATGACCCAAAATATCCCACTGGCCGCGAAATTCCTCCTCCTTCATCATCTAAAAGAATCATCATGGAATTATTTAAAACCCTTAAGTCGGGATTAAAAAGTAATATGATGCAAGCTGCAGTTTCTAAATCTGTTTGTTCTTGTCATTTTATTTCCGGACTCGACCTTAAAACTTGCATCGCAAGAAGTAATATTCCATTGGCGGGCATATTAACGAGGGTTGGCGTCGAAGACAACCGAGTCATTTCCAAGCAGACTGCTTTGGCAAAATTTTTAGTAAAAGTATTAAACTTTCAATCTGAACCGATTGCCATTTCCTTTTTTGACCAAGTTCACCCTGAGTTTGGATGCCAACTGAAATAACTTGAATTCATCTGTAAATATTACATGTCCAGTGCCTATAGCTAGGATTTAAAACAAAGCTTTGCGACAATGCTTTAATGAAAATAGTGTTAGTTATATTTCTTTTTTTACTGATGAGCGGATCTGGACTCATGGCCCAAGAATTAGATGTCGAGCACATTGCCCGAACTTCTTTGGAAAAAAATATCGTTCATTTACCCCAAGGGGACTTCTTGGCCGCTGGCGCCCATCAGTTTGGCAGTTTGTGGACTAGAGATTTTTGTTTTTCGGTTCCAGGTTTATTGCTTTTAAAGAAATTTTCATTGGTCAAAAACCAACTAAATTATCTCATAAAAAATCGCCGTGAAGATGGGCTCGTTCCCATTTATGCCGATTCAATAAGTCCTTTGCTTAGAGTTGCCGCTGGAAGTTTTAGCAAAGCAACTGGTCTTAATATTCAATTTAAACTTACGGGTAAAATTAAACCATTTTATCGCGCCAATGGAGCTTATGCCACTATTGATGCCAATATGTTAGTGCTACTGGCGGCCTATGAGTACTACCACGCTTCAGGAGATGAGCAATGGTGGCTAGAGCAACAAAGCAACTTTCAAGAAATTTACGATTATTATCAACCTTTTTTCCATGAAGGTTTGATTGTTCAGGGAGCCTATTCCGATTGGCAAGATAGTGCTAAAAGAGTAGGTAAAACATTTTTTACCAATTTACTTTTTTTAGATGTATCTAAAAAATTTCATTTCTTGGACAACGATGAGCTCGAGAATTTTACCCAGAAAATTCATGAAAGTTTTTATGACTTAAATACGGGGCTCTATTTTTCGGTCAAGGGTTTTCCGCAAATTTCTCTCGATGCAATTTTATGGGCGATTGATAATAATCTCATGCCTCATACTGATCAGCTTTATCTTCACTTAAAAAAGCACCCACTATGGAATTTGTATGGCGTTGCGGGCTTTGCTACTTTTCCAAGTTATCCTCGTTCATGGATTGCTCCTCAGGTATTGTTAAGTGGTCTCAGTGAGTACCACGGCTCTCTTTCTTGGTCTTGGCTCATGGCCTATAGTTCGATGGTCGCCTATAAACAAGGTGATCTAGCTGAAGCCATGCGCCTTAAAAGTCTCCTGGAGACTTTTATAAGAAGAGATCAGACGGTTTTTGAGATCTATGATACATCTCGAGAGTTTAGGGTCTTTAATTCTTATTTATACCACTCAGAAAGTCCATTTAGTTGGGGCGCGTCTTATGTGTTGGAGATGCAACAAATTCTAGGCAGGTAAATCTCTTTATTTGATTGAAAGAAGTCAGGTATTATCAAGTGTTTATAATTTTTATTCTGTTTAATCGCCCGGAATCTTTTATACTTAATACAAATGAAAATCATCCACCAAATCATCTTTGTTATTTTGATTATGACTCAAATTGGATTCTCCAAAGAATCACAGAGAGATCAGTTTAATTTATACTCTAAAGAGAATAGGCAAAAATACTTTCTGGTAGATGGCTGCCAAATCTATAATGTCGATGGCGTTTTAGTGCGAAATTTTATTTTTGAAATGTGCTCTTTTATGGATAATGGGTCTTTATTAAGCGCAGACATTGATAATCTTTATATTTATGACAATAAGATGCGGCTTGAGCACTCCATCAAAGACGTCAATGCTCATCATCAAATCAACAGAGACTCAAAAGGAAATTTTCTTATCTTGGGTTCTGATTTTGGAGTCCATCAAAAAAAGCCGATTCGCTTTGATAAGTTTATTGTCATCAGCCCCAAGGGAGTGGTTTTAAAATCTTATAGCTTTAAGGATCACGCCGATTTTATCAGTCAGGAGCCTTGCTCGAGAATTGATGAACAAATTAAATCCAACGATAATAAAAAGCAGGCAAAGAAATATTTTAAGGAAGCTTTTGAGTACTCACATTTTAATTCTTTTTACGAGATTCCTCCCCAAAAAACGCCTAGCTCTAATCCTTATTTCAAAGAGGGCAACTTTGTTGTCAATTCTTCTACTTGTAAAAAAATTTATATCTTTAACAGCTCGTTAGATAAAATTGTGAGCTCTGTTGATAAAAACAATGGAAATATTGAATCAGAAGTATTTGCTACACGTTGGATGCACGATATACAGCCGACCGAAGACTCGAAACTGATTATTTATCGCAATACCTGCAGTAAAAAGGATTTAAAATGCTCTAGCATTGATATAGTTAGCAATGACTTGAAAAAAACCTATTTTTCATTTTCTAGAAAAAAGCCCATCAATTTTTATTCGCCGGTCTGTGGAGGGGTTCAGGTTTTAAAGGATGATTCGATTATATTTTCTGAGGTCATCGACAATCTTCCCTACGTTACTCACGTCAATCGTCAAGGTGAGTTGATTAAAGCTTTCCCCATTCAATGGACTAAGTACACACTTGGTATTCAGCGCATTCAACTGCTTGAACTCAATTCATTTTTAAAAAATAACACCGGCCCTTAAACTCAAAATGGTTTATCATGAAAAAAAATCTTAGCCTATTGGTATGTCTAGTGCTTTCTCTATCTTCAATACTTTGTGCTGAAACTAATGCACCAAAAAAAATGGATGATATCGATATTTTAAAATATGAAAAGTTTTACCTTAAATGGAAGCAGGTGACGGTTCGCTTTAGAAAAGACACCGGAGAAATGCGTTTTACTTTTGCCAATCCGCTTGCCTATAAAACGCTAAAAAAAGGTTTAATCACCTACCCGGACGGAGCCGTTTTTGGCAAAGTGGCCGTAGCAACGGTGGAAGATTCTTTATTTGTAAGCTCTGTGATTCCTAATGGAGCTCGCCGCTATCAGTTGATGGTTAAGGATGCTAAAAAATATAAAAACAATCACGGTTGGGGATATGCTTTGTACGATGAAAAAGGCAATCTTTTTCCAGAAGATCCCAAGTCGCAAGTTATGGCCTGCGCCGCTTGCCATAATGCCGCTGAAGAAAGAGGTTATGTTTTTTCTCAACGTTTGAATTTAGATCAAACCTCCTCACAAGCGATAATTCCAGGAAAAGGTAAAAGTGCCTTTATTTTTGAAACGATTGAAAAAAAGAAATTAGATGAAAAAATCATGGCACTTTTACCTGAGCAAGTGAAGTATGTGCGGGTTTTAAAAGCTTCTTTAAGTGACAATTTATTTCAAGGAACGCTTGATGAAATCAGGCCGACTCTTTCCAAAGAAACTTTTGAATCTAAATATCCTAGTCTTCTGTTGAGCAAAGACCAAAAAAGATTTAGTCTTATATTATGGGAAAATATGTCTGCTCAATGTACCAATCAGGGAAAAAATGGAGCCTATTTGAAATCGGTTTATAGCAATATTGAACAAGGAAAAAATATTGAATTGCATTTTTGTTATACTCCTTAGTTTGCTTTTGAGCGGTTGCTCCTCACTAAAAGGAATTTTAAAAACTAGCCAGGCCGACTTTCAAAAAATTGAAAAAAATGATGGTTCGCAGTTGTGGCATCGGGTGGAAAAATTTAACACTCAACAAGAAGCACTTGATTTTTTCATGCGAAGAAGACTTGATTTACAAAGAGTTTATGAAACTCGAACAGATCCTTATTTTGGTACTGCACTGGAAAAAGAATGTAAGAGTAATGTGAATATTTCAGGAGATATTAAAGATGTTTCTAAGGGCTCTTATTATTACTTAAGAATGCTTGAAAATGAAAATTTCGCCCTTGGTGATTGCATCGAGTCCAATAATAAGTACGTCGCCATTTATGAATTCTATTTATGTGCAAGCGATGTCTACGAAGTCCGTTGGCATCGCCCCTTTCATCTTAAAGAAATCAGTCTACCAGCATTTGCCTGCCCATAAAATTATTGGCAGTTTATTCTACCACTGAAGATGAGAAATCTTTTAGGGTATGACGAGAGATACTTTTATAATAGTTTCTAAAACGGGTAACTTCTTCAGCACTTAACGCAGTGGCAGATGACATGCCTCCAACATCTCGCAGAGTTGGCAAATTCAAATCGTTGTCCATGGCATTTAATAAGTTTTTAGTCAGTTCTTCTTTGATCATTGGATCAAGCTTTTTGCTCACAAAATAAATTTTGCATGGCGATTTAAAATCAGTTTCAGTCAAAATTTTTAAATTTAATTCTTTATCCTCATATTGATTGTCGATAATGACTCCGAGTTCGTCTTTTGATTTTTTACTCTCGGTTACTTTTGTATAGGATAAAATAGCGGCAGCAATTGTTTTGTTTTTTAAGTTTTCAATAACCCATTGTGGTTCTCGATAAAGATAGATTTTATCAAAATGAATTTTTTTCTCTTCAAGTTCTTTAAAAAGTAAGTGTATGGCCCGCATTCCTCCTCTGGTCACAGCGACATTTTTGCCATTTAGCTTTCTTATGTCGTTGATGCCTGAGTTTTTCATGACCGTAAATTTTGCTTCTAAGAAACATTGTTGATTAGGATTTGGAGAGATTGCCTGTAGGGGCTCAAAATCTGTTCCGGCAAGATCAGCTTTAAAAAATGATCCAGGCATAAATATTCCAGCGTGAAGCATTGAAGCGTCTCCCGCATTTTCTTCAATCGCACTAACTAGAGTATTTTTGGATATTTTTATCGATACATTGAATTTATCAGTGGAGAGAATTTTTTCTAATTCAGCTTTAGAGCTATCGGCTTCTTCCGTTGGGTAGAGATTTTGAACATAGAAATTAATAACTGGCTTTTGGCTTTCTTTTGGGACCCTTTTATATTGAACAAAAAAACCAATGCCGGCGAGGATAATGATTAGGGAAATAACACTGGCGAGTCTTATCATTTCATTTTTTTTCATTTTTTGAACCTTTCTTTTCTACTGGATTGTGACCGATAAGTGTTTGAGCTGCGACATCTTCTTTAGTTGTTACATTATTTAATTTTTTCCATTTATTATATCTAAACTTATAAAAATTTCTAAATTCTTCATGCATGCTCAAGAAAATTATGTTCCAAGTTTTTTTATTTCTTTTTTTGTTCATGTCATGAGTGAGAGAAAAGACAGAGAGGTCCTTCATGGTGTCCCATTGCTTTTTATTGAATTCCCCATGAATTTCAGGGTGATTTTTCTCTAAATAGCTGTAGTAGGAGTTAATGCTTTCTATTGATTTTTCTGGGGTCGTCTGGCCTTCGCGTGATTTCATCTTCAGGCTTGTAAATTTTTTTTCTTCTTGAGTAAACTCTGGAGAAAGTAGAGAGTGAAGGTCTGAGCCATTGATATAGGCTGCATTATGAGCGATGCCATTTGCCGATAAAAGTGCCTCTATCCCTTTTTCAAGTTGGACCGTATTTGGGAAAATGGACCAATGATTGACGTGCATGTCTTTACCTATCAAATAAATAGAATTGCCAAAATTTCCAAGTTTTTGATGTAACGAACCTGAAACATCATCAACTAAAACTTTTTGCTCAATTTTATCTTCAATTAAAAGTTTCTTGGCAAAACTTATTTTTTGTTCCAAGTTTTGGTGAGCAGGGTAGAGTGATGTGGGGTGATTTTCTCTGACATAAAGAGTATAGAAATCGACACTATTGCCGTATTTTTTTTGCAGCTCTTTAATTCGTCCAATATTGAGGTCATAAGACGGACAGGTTAAGCTTCCCATTTGCAAAACAATAGGTTTTTCTTTTACCAAAGTGCTAATGAGAATCTTTTTATTTGATGAAAGATCAAAGACTTCAGCCTCCGGAAATTTTTGAGATTGTGCTATCCAACCAGACGCTCCCCAATCAATAAAGCAGCAAACGGCTGAATTTTTATTGTAATCATTCGAACTTAAATTGTAGATAGGTTTAAATTCATCGGCCTTGGCAAGTCTGATTAAGGCTAGAATACAGCATAGCAACAAGGTGGTTATTTTCATGAAATCTCACAAATTTAATGAGGGGATATTCTTATGTGGTAAGTATAAATTACATTTAAAATTAGTCAACACAACTAGGATGCATCCAAAGAACTAAATGGCTTTTGCAACCTTTAAAATCATCAAGTTGCTTAATTGTCTCTCTTCCTATTAAATGAGAGGTGAAATTTAAATTTTACAGATTTTTTGAGGATTTCGTTGAAAAATATCCTGCTCAAGCGCTCTAGGACCTTTAATCGCATTTTCTTGCTTATCCTAATGAGCCTTCTTTTTACTTTTTTGATTGATATTCGTCATCTCTATCGCGAGACGGTTTTTTACACTTTCCAGATTCGGGATATTTATCGGGCGTGGGACTTATTAAATGGGCAGATGATTTTCTTTGGCCCAGAAATGACTGGTGGTGGAAATTTACCAGGACCTTTATATTACTTTTTTATGGCAGCTTCGTTTTTAATTAATCCACACTGGTTTTCAGCGTGGGTCTTGCAGTACTTACTAGCTGTTTTGGCGATGCTTTTCGGTTTTGAATTTTTTAAAAAGAAATTCAATGAACTTACCGCTTTTTTTTGGATTATACTTTTTGCCACTGCCCCATTTACGTTTTGGTTTCTTAAAGTTTTTCTCAACGTAAGTTCTTTGCTTTTATTTGTCGTACTTTCTCTCATCTTTATATCTAGAACATTTTCAGATGAGTTTTACGAAGATCGACGTCTATCTTTTGTAAAAGCTTGTTTTTTTTTAGGCATTGGCTTGCAGTTTCATCTTTCAATAATTTTTTTATTTTTTGCTTTTTGCTGGTTATTGGCAAAAGCTAAACGCTTTGAACAACCAGAAATTCATCAACAAGATTATAAGTGGGGAGCTTTAATCTTTCTTTTACCATCACTTCCTTATCTCATTTGGCTGCTATTAAAGCAAATTGATATTGAAATTGGTGGGCCAACTTTTTACGTGGGAGAAAGCTCTCAAACTTTAGAAAGTATCTTTTTTTTGATTAAAGAAGTTTCAAAAGACTCTTGGAAAACAATTCTGACCCTTTCGTTGCAGAAATTCTTTTTTACGGTTCCTTTTGCAATGCTGCCCATATTATTTGTTTTTTTTATAACAGAGAGTTTTAAATCTTTTTGGCAAGCCAATCGAGTCTTACTGATCTGTTTATTGTTTTCATTTCTTCCTTATTTGAATTGGTATTTTTCTCCTCAAGCTATTCGCTACACGATGCTCTTTTATGTTTGTCTGCTTTTTTTGACTACAAAATTATTTCAAGAGATTTTAAACGATGAAAAAAAGTTAAGTCTCTTTAATGAAGTCGCGCTTTATTTTCAAATCGTATTTATCCTTATTTGCTTTTTCTATTTTTCAGATGCTTATGCTAAGAATGCATTTGCAGTCTTTTTTTCGTTGCTTTTTTGTTCACTTTTGATGGTGAGAAAAAATAGTAAACGACTCTCGCGAATGATTCCCGGTTCGGGGATGGCGATTTTCCTTTTTTTGTCACTACTTTGCTCACAACAAATGAATACTGAAACATTTGATTTTAAATATAAGGATCGAACAAAATATATGCCAACCCAGGTAGAGTGGGATCATATTTGGTCCACCATCTATCAAAATACTGGATGGAGTTATGAGCAAGCTAAAGATAAGATATTTTTTATTGGTCATCACATGAGCCAAAGTCCAGAATTGGCCTACATGGCTTTTGATAAGAAGAAAGCTTTGGCAAAGACCAATAGCATTCCTGATGGCTTTATCGTATCTAATCGCTTTTTTTCACTTGCCAATAAACAAACTCGCCAAAGTTTTTTAGGTCATTTCAATGGTTGGCTAAACCGTCAGAACATTCCTAAAGAATTTCTTAATGCACTTGATGATAAAAGCGTGGTGCTAGGTGAAAATCTTTCCCATGAAGTTTTAATTGTTCCCTATTTTGTAAAAGATCCTCTCAAATTTCCACGTCATTTTCATAATATTGCAGAAGGCTACAGAAGAACCTTAGATGATGAAGTACTTGATAAATTAAAAAAATCTGAAGGTGTTAAAAAATTAAATTCTGGAGATTTTTTATTCAAATGGACTGATTGTCTTGTGCAAGATGCTTTTTGTGCCAATGGAGCTTTAGTGAGGTTGAACAAACTTTCTCACAACCAGTTTAAGGCAGAAGTCAAAATTGTTGGCAGTTCTCTGTCACAAATAAGTCCTTGGATTTCTCCCAACTGGACTCAAGTCTGGTTATCTCCTTTTTTAGAAATTACTTGCGGCAAGGAGCTTTTACATTTTGATATTATTTCATCTATTGGATTTAGCCGTGAATTAACTCATCTTAGAAGATCCGCTTTTTTTCTAGGAAATAATTCCATCCTTGCACCAATGACTAGAGAATTTGCTTTTGAATGCTCTTCCCCGCTTACTCAATTATCGGTTGGACGTAAGGGATCTAAAGTAGATCAGATCGTAAGGGTCATGACCTTACCAGCTGCTAAGTTGACTTATACATTTACCCCGGGGGATAAATGACTAACTTAAAGTATAAAGAAATATGGAAAACATTAATACTTTCTTTGGGGGTCATATTTGTTTTCTCTTTTTTTATTAATACTTTTGATTTAATAGATAAAACTTTTTTTTATATTTTTCAGCATCGTGATATTTTACGTGCTAGAGAATTACTCAAAGGTCATATGATTTTCTTCGGCCCTGAAATGACGGGGGGAGGAAACTTACCTGGTTCTTTGTACTATTTTTTTCTCGCTCTTTCTCAATGGATAAAGAGTGGCTGGGTAAGTGCCTGGTATCTCCAATATGGACTTGCTTTGATCGCTGTTCTTGCAGGTTTTTTCTTTTTTCGCATTAAGGGTACAAAAACGCAGTCACTCTTGTGGGTGTTTCTATTTAGTCTAGCTCCTTTTACTGCTAATTTTTTACGACTATTTCTCAATGTAAGCTCCATGATGGTTTTTTGCGTTATGACCATCATCTTTATCTTGGAACTTTATGATGATTGTGTTGAAGTCAGAAAAAAGCATATTTATTTTTACGCAGCGATGCTCTCCATTGGTCTAGGATTGCATTTTCATTTTTCAATCATTTGTTATTTTTTAGCACTATCTTTTCTTAATTTTTTTTCTAAGTCTTTGTCGCTTTATAAAATTCCCCTTGGAGTATTTTTTAAAGGCATTATTTTTTTGGTAATTCCTGCTTTGCCTTATTTAATCTGGTTAACCCTTTCTCGGTATTCAATTCATCTTGGTGTACCCGCATTTTATGCTGGTCAGTCAATTGATTCTCCTTCGAGCTTATTGCACTTAATGACTTATGGTTATTCAGAACCTTTCTATATCGTTTTAAAAAATACACTTCTAGGTCTTTTGCCGATAGTCTTGATCGTGACGCTTCCTTTTCTATTTATTGATAAACATGGTGAATCTGGAAGTACGCTTGCAAAACTTAATCATAAAATAAAACCACTCTTTGCTCTTTTATTTTTTTCGTTTTTTCCTGTTGTCGAGTTTTGTTTTTCTCCTCAAGCTTATCGCTACACAATGCCTTTTTACCTAAGCGTATTGTTTGCGACAGTTTTTATTTTTGATTACTTAATTCAATCCTCGAAGCGACTTAATATATTTATTATTTCTTCATTTTTTTTGCAAATACTGATGTGGGGTTGCTTTTATTATTTTTTTAAATTTAGATTCAAATCGACTTTTTGTTATACTTTTTTAATTGTATTCGTTGTTGCGATTACTTTTTTTATAACCAATCGAGGTGCTCCTAAGAAAGGCGCTGCCTTGATGATTGGCTTAATGCTCTTTGCCTCGATCAGTTATACTCAATCTGCATTTTCTTCACTTGGTGCATTTTCTTCTAAAGAGTGGAGCTTTTTCATGCCAAAATATGAAGATTGGAGAAATATTTGGAGCGCTGTTCATCGCTATACTGGTTGGAATTATGAAGAAGCTCGCAGGCGCCTATATTATGTTGGTCATCATTTGGAGCAAGATCCGGAATTAGCTCTTTCTGATTTTAACAATCAAGAGATTGTAAAAATTAATCCACTTCAGACGCCAGACGGTTTTTTTATTTCTAATCGATTTCGTTATATGTTTTTAAGAATGCGGGGGTTATCTATGACTGCGCAGAGTTGGTTAAAGCATCAGAATATGCAACCTGAAATTTTAGCGGCGATTAAAAATGGTACGATCAAACTGGGTGAAAATTTATCAACAGAAATTTTAATCATTCCTTTTTGGGTAATGGATAAAAAAGAATTACCTGCTTTTTTTCACGACCTCGGTGAAGGCTACCGACTTTCAGAGGATGATCAAAAATTATCCCTGGTTAAAGGCAGCGAAGGTGTCATTAAAATCAATGATAACAGTTTGCTTTTTAAGTGGAATGAAAATACTGATCAAAATCCATTCACTTCCACTGGGGCCATTGTCGACATTCTTGACAAAAAAAATTTTGGGCACGAAGTTAGAGTAAAAATTATTGGGTCGACTTTGTCTCAAATTACTCCTTGGGTGGCCCCAAGTTGGACTCAGGCTTGGATTTCTCCTTATTTGGACTTAAAATGTGGGAAGAGCAAAATGTTTAGGCTTCCTATTGCATCGACTGTCGGTTTTAGTAGAAATAGCAGCCATGACCAAAGAACCCCGATACTTCAGGGCAATAATTCTTTCGTAGGCCCTTTTGAAAGAAGTTTTGAAGTACGTTGCAAAGATGGTCTAACTGAGATTGGACTTGGAAGGCAAGCCTCCAGTGTTGAAATGATTACCCAGGTAAAAATGCTCCCCGGTAAATATTTAAGTATTTCGCTTTGAGGATGTTTGAGTATTATGACTAAAAAGATTTTTTTTCTTGGTGCTATGTTTGTGGTGGTGTGTGGATCTCTTTATTTTTTTAAAATAAAAAAAGATCGCGACCATATGCAATCTTATGGCTATGGATTTATGCGGGATAATTATCTCTCCCATGCCAGAGGAGATGTTCAAGATTTTGCTCTTTTGGATCATCTTGGGATTTTTCACACTCTCTTTAGGGATTCTGATGCTAAAGCGGTGGTTTTTATAAGTCAGGCTAATGACTGTAAGATTATTGAGAATTTAAGTCCTTACATCACTGAGTTAAAAAATAAATATGGCGAGCAAAATATTGTTTTTTATCTTCTGAATTCAAATCCAAAAGACACTCGTACGGACATTATTGAAGAAGCACAAAAATTCTCATTTGCCATTCCCGTTTTGATGGATCCATCGCAAGTTGTGGCCCAGCATTTAGGTTTTTCAAAAACTGCACAAGCTGTTGTGATAAGTCCGGAAGATTGGAAAATTCAATTCCGTGGCGATTTCGATGAGAATTTTGCTAAAGTGCTCGATTCCGTTTTAAAAAATGAAACAATTCCAGACGGAAGTGAGTTACCTTCAAAGGGTCGTTTAATCGATTTTGCGCCGATTAAATCTCTTTCATATGAAAAAGTGATTGCTCCCATTCTCGCCAATAAGTGTTTGAGTTGTCATTCTGAAAGTGTTGGTCTTTTGCCTTATTTGGACTCCTATGACAAGGTTAAGGGTTGGGCTTCAATGGCCAAAGAAACCATTCTCACTGATCGCATGCCTCCTTGGAGTTCTGATCCGCTTTATGGATCTTACATGAATGATATTTCCTTAACTCCAGAAGAGAAAAGAGTTTTGGTAAAGTGGCTTAATGCTGGGGCTCCCAACGTTGACAAGGTAGATCCTTTGGTTTCTGCCAATGAAAAATTAAATTTTAGGCGTCAGACATTGAAAAGACTTAAACCAATTTACAGCGTAAAATATACTGAAAAAAATATTCCTCCAGGCGGATTGATCGAGTATCGATATGCTCAGATCGCCGGACCGATTCCTTATGATATGTGGATTACGGGACATCAGTCTTCCTCGACTAGTCCGCGCCAAACTCATCACGAGGTCATAATGGTGACTTCTAAGCCTATTTCTTTTTATGAGGATATAGCAAAAAGACATTATGATATAAACGACAGCGAAAGAAAAAACAATGTTGATGGAGTTGTTCCTCTTTATTTACTTCATGCAATTAATAAATATGAAATTGCTAATAATCCCGATAATTATATGCGATTTCTTCTTACTGGTGGTGGAATGAAACAACCCAAGTTTCATCGCCCAGGTCTTGTTATTTATATTCCCAAAGGGTCTTATTTTATTCTTGAAGGTCATTATATGGGGACAGGCAAGTATGAAGATGCCACAACTACTTTTGATTTTTACGGTCATCGTGAAAAACCTGTCAGGGCCAAACATATAAGAAGACATTTTGTTACAGCTCCAAATCTTGTCATTCCAGCAGGAGCAAAAAATTATACGGTTTCAACTAATACATGGGTACCCAATAAAAATATTCACATCATAAATTTTAATGGACACTTACACATGAGAGGTACTTCGATCCGAACTGAACTAAAGGGACCCATTGATAAAAATCCGAAAACAATTATCTCTGTTCCTAATTATTTTTATGGGTGGGGAACAGGAAGTTATTTGGTTAATAAAGAAGCGATTGCAGTTAAATCTGGTTCTGAGTTAAAAGCCACATGTCATTTTGATAATTCAACCCAAAATCCTTATAATCCCGATCCAACCAAGATTATTCGGTTTGGTCAAAGAGTTGATCGAAGTGAAATGTGCATCATGCACATTATGTATACCGTTGATGAAGAATAATATAATTTAAAATGATAATGGAGTGTAAATAAATGAACTCAGCACAAATTCACTTAGCCTTTAACCATTTTCCTATCGCTGGAATGTTTTTCTCAATATTTTTCTTTCTTTGGGTTTTTGTCACAAAGAATGAAAATCTTAAAATGGCAGCAGTATCACTTGTCATTCTTTCGGGACTACTTACTATTCCTGTATTCTATACAGGAGAAGATACTAGTAAGTTGGTAAGACGAAAGCCTTTTGTGAGTAAGTATAATATTCATGAACATGAGGAAAAAGCAGAGTCAGCGATGATCTTTATGATGATTACGACTGCTGTGGCCATCGGTTATGTTTTTGCCAAAAAGCAAGATTTTAAACAAGCTAGCAATATATATTATGGAGTCTTCGTCTTGAATTTGATTACGGTTTGGTTTTTGGCCAATGCTGCTCATGAAGGCGGAATGATCCGTCATGAAGAGATCCGGGTTGGTGGTTCAAGTAATAATCTTCAGCCCATGGAGTAAGAATTATGGCACTTTGCTGTAGATGGTTCTCTTAGATTCAAGTACTTTTTTTAGGTCATCAACCTTTTGGGGATTTGTTCTAGCTAGGTCTATTTTTTCGCTAGGATCATTGCTTAAATGATACAAATAATATTGTTCACTTTTTGTTTTTAATTTTATCAAATCTGTCTCTTTGGAGTAATCTAATTTCCAATCTTTTCCAATGAGTGACTCAAGAGTGAAGCTTGTTTTGAAGATCTCGCCGATTTTAATGAGGTCGTAGCGGATAGAGAAGGCATAAGCATAATCATTTATATCTTTGTTCGTTCCAAGAATTTCATTAAAGCTTTTGCCTTGCATACGATCTGAGGGTTTTAAGCCAACCATCGCTAAAAGAGAAGGGGCAATATCAATCGATTGAATAACTTGATCCTGTTTTATCGCTCCTTTATTTTTTAAACCAGGAGCTGTTATTAAAAGTGGAAGTCCTAAGTTGTTACGTTGAAGATTTCCTCTAGCAGTCGAGGACATTTTCATAAAAAATTGATTGTCACCAAGGTTGTCGCCATGATCTGCCATTAATACAATGATCGTGTTCTTATCTAGCTTAAGACTTTTAATTAAATCAAAGAGTGCATTTAAGTTATAATCAGTTTGATTAAGTTCAGCATCATAGCGAGAAATAAGATAATCCTGATCATTTTTATCAAAGTAATAATTGACCTCTTGCTTGTCCATGAAGGCAAATAAGCTCTTTAGTAAAAGTTTTCCATTACTTTTATTTTTCACCACATCTTTTTGAGTCATGAAGCATTCTTTTGTGAAAGGGATTTTTAAAGAATGAGGTGATTGATAAAGCTTATCAAATTCTCCCTCTGGAGAATAAGGACAATGCATGTCAAAAACTTGCATGAAAAGCATAAATTTTTCTTTTTGATTCTGGCGTAACCACTTGTTGACGACTGGAAGTAATTGTTTGGTGCCAACCGAATAAGTGAAAGGCTTATAGGTAATGTCATAATCTGGATAATATGAGCGATCAAAATAGTATTGAAAGGTTCGTCCGACGCCTCGGTCGTAAGAGTAGTCTTCGTCGCTTACAAAAGCTGCAGTTTTATAGCCATTTTTGGCAAGAATTTCTGGCAGTGAGGGGTTGGTTTCGTAGACTGATTTAAGTTGGTTTTTATTGAATCGTTCAAAATTTTTATGGACCTGAGGTGAGAGCGAGTAAAAAAATGAAATGGCATCAGTAAAAGTTAGGGATGCTGGAGCGTAAGCATTGGTAAAAATAAATGAGTCTTTGAAAAAGGAATTTATATGGGGAGTTGTAGGACGAAAGTAACCGTAAATACCCATATTTTGCTTACGCAAACTAGTAAGTGACAAGACTATGATATTGCATTGAGGGCAGACAATCGGTTGAGGAGTACTGTTGATGCTTTGTGTTTGACAATAACATGATAAAATTATCATCCAGGAGACAATGGCCAACATAACTTTCACGAGTTAATCCTTGTTTACACGATAATGATTCATTATAATTTTATGCAGCTGTATAATCAAATTGTGGAGTTTTAAGTGAGAAAGAACAAGTGGCTTATTCTGCCCTTATCCTTGCTAATTATATTAGCGATAGGATCTGTTGTTTATTATCAATCTCACAAAGTCACTAGGCTGCTTTATACTCCTTACGGCTACGGATTTAAATCAAATCGCATCAGCAACAGCAAGGGTGATATTTCTAATTTTTCTCTGCTTGATCACCGAGGCGATTTTCATGAATTATATCGCTACTCTGATGCCAAGGCCATTGTCATTATCAGCCAGGGAAATGATTGTCCTATCATTCAAAGATTTTCCAATCGTATTAACGAAATAAAAAAAATATTTGCTTCAAAAAACATTCAATTTTTTTTGCTTAATTCCAATAAGATTGATTCTCGAGAAAGCATAATCGAAGAAGCTAAAAAATATAATTATGATCTCCCTATCCTAATGGACCGCTCTCAACTGGTGGCAGAATTGTTAGGCATAACTAGAACATCAGAAGCAGTTGTGATCGATCCAAAGGACTGGAAGATTGTCTATCGAGGTGCAATTGATGATCGCATGAGTTATGGAGTTGATAAACAAGTGGCCCGCAATAACTATTTAGTTGATGTTTTAAATAGTGTTCTTGAGGACAAAGAAATAAAGTCAGCAGCCGTTGCCGCCAAAGGGTGCTTGATCTCATTTGAAAAGCCAGCCTCACTTTCCTATGAAAAAGTCATTGCACCAATAATTAAATCAAAGTGTCTTTACTGTCATATCCCAGAAAAAGGCTATCTTCCTTTGTTGAATGGATATAACAAAGTTAAGGGATGGGCCCAAATGTCCAAAGAAACGATACTTACTGATAGGATGCCTCCCTTTAGCGCTGATCCTCTTTACGGTACTTACTTAAATGATTCTTCACTGTCCCCCGAAGAAAAGAGAGCCTTAGTAAAGTGGATAGATGAAGGTGCTCCACGCGACGGAAAAGAAGATCCATTAACAGTCTATCACTTTAAACCTAAGGCTATGAGTTTCATTGATCAGTATCAAAAAGTTTATTCAGTATCCATGGACAAGGATTTGCAGATTCGCCCAGAAGGAACAATTGAATATATCTATACCCAGCTTGGAGGTGCGGCTCCTAGAGATATGTGGATAGGCATTTTACAAGTGCATTCTACTAATCCTCGTCAATTACACCATGCTGCGATGATGATTACTTCTAAGCCCATTTCTTTCTATGAAAAAATTGCGACTGCTAGAAGAAGTAAAAAGCCAGAGGAAGTTGAGGCCAATAGAATAGATGGAGATATTTATCCTTTCGTTCTAAATTCTATTCAGTCCTATGAGTTCACTCATAATCCCAATTACTACCGCTCGCAAGTTTGGGCCGCGGGTAGACCTCAGCCTTTTATGTTTGATACCCATGCATTTGTTTTTATACCCAAGGGGTCCTACGTCATTTTAGAATCTCACTTCATGGGTACTGGAAAAGCCGAAACCGAAAAAACGTCCATTGATTTTTACGAGAAAAAAGTATTGCCTAAGCACCCGACTCAATTGAGGGTAAAGTCTTTACTGCGAATTGATCTAAATATTCCTCCGTATACCAAGAGTCACACTGCTTACACTCGAGATTGGACCACCGACAAAGATATAAAAGTTATATCTTATTTGGCCCATCTTCATATGCGTGGAAAAGCTGCAGAAATAACTTATACATCTCCTGACAAAAAAGAGACTAAGAAAATTGTCTCTATACCGAATTTTTATTATGGCTGGCACACTGGTTCCGGATTAGTTAATAAAGAGCCTACCGTTTTCAAAAAAGGCTCTCACTTCATAGCATCTTGTACTTATGATAATTCGGCACAAAATCCCAACAATCCTGACCCTTCGGCCAGAGTACCCTGGGGACAAAGAGTGGATCGATCAGAGATGTGTATGTTTACGATGGGATACTATGAAGATGATCAAAAATCTAAATAGGGGAATTCTTCTATTTCTTTTCTCGTTATTGTTCATTTCATGTCAACAGAGCAGATTAGAAAAACTCCTGATTCAAGAGCAAATACCCTTGAGCTTTAAAGGCAAGTTTGAAATCATTAATGATTCCCAAGATCCATTTTATCTTTTCGCCAAGGATGTTAATGAAAAAAATGTCTTTATTAAATTGAGATGGTATTCCATAAAAAATAAGCAACAAGGCATTGATCAAATGAATAATCTTTTAACAACCATGTTTTCCCAATTTCATTTTACACCTGCGGCTTACCCCGGCAGGGAGAATGAAGCTGAAAAGTGCAGAGAAAGTTTTAGGCCAAGAATTTTCAAATGGAATCATGGATCTTTTGTAAGTTCTTTTGTCGACAATCGTTTTGCTTTATGCATTTGCCAAGCCAATGTTCTGGCTTATAAAAAAGTAAGTGCTTTTTTTCTTGATAAAAATCAGAATCACTTACTTGCCATTGATTATTTTGTTAGTCGTTCAGCTCAGCTTAAAGACTTGCAGAATTTTTTTGATCAATATTTTACAAAGTTTACTCCTCTCATCATTGAGGAGATAAAAAGTTGAAAAAAATTATATGGCCGATGCTTTTTTTAGTTTTCTTTTCTTGTGCAAGAAATGATTTTGACCAAGCCTTAAAACAACAGTCTTTACCTATAGATTTTGAAGGATTATTTACATTAAAATCCTTCTCACCTGGCCCTTTTATTTTAATCGGGGAGAGTATTGAAAATAAAGGGCTCATAAAAATTAATGTAAGACCAATACCCAATGATAGCACTCTAGATAAGGAATTAAAAAAGCAGATAGTGAGAATTGCATCTCAATTTCAATTTTCTATGGCACCTTACCCAGGGCAACTCACTCAGGCGATTAATTGCGGAAAGCGCTTTCAGCCAAGAATAATAAAAGAAAATAAAATCTCAATTATAAAAGCATTTGCCAATAAGCGACTTGCCCTTTCCATTTGCCAGAGTGATGAATTCAGTTATGACTTGATAACGGCATACTTTCTAGATGCCAAAAGTAATCAATTGATTTCGGTTGAAATTTATCAAAGCAATCTTAATTCTTCCAAATGGAGTTATGGTATATTGAGTAAATATTTTAATGAATATCAAAGTGTTTCTTTGGATCAGTATGAGAGTCTTTTTAAGATTGAAAATTACAAATAGGATAGTTTCGTATGCATTTTAAGATGAGCTTAATTTTTCTTTCATTTTTTTTAACTATAAATTCAAAAGCGATGGACTTAGTCATGACCGCAGATGAGGTGTCCAACACTGTATCATTTGTTGAAGCTAGCACTTTTAAAACGATTGCCTATTTGCCAATCGGTCCGAATCGTCGCTTTGCTCTAAATAGTTCCGTTAAATCTCAATTGCAAAACAACGTACATGGTCTGGCTTTTTCCCCAGACAAAAAATTAATGGTTGTGACTTCAAATATAAGCAATTCTGTCGCCATTTATGATACCGATAATTTTGCTAAACCTAAATACTATATTAACGTTGGATTATCCCCACATGTTTCGAGTTTTACTCCCGATGGTAAAGAGATATGGGTTGCGACTAGAGGTACATCAGAAGTTGAAATAATTGATTCAAAAAAGGGTATCGTGACTAGAAAATTGAAGACCCAAGCTTGTCCTAGTTTTTTTGCATTTCAGGAAAAAAAGTCTTTGGTCTACATCACCTATACTTGCACTTCTAAGGTTGAAGTCTACAACTATAAAACAAAAAAATTAAAAGGATCAGTTGATCTCAATGGCACTTTCTCTCCTCTGATTTCACTTTCTCCGGATCAAAAAGAGTTATGGGTAATAAGAAAAGATAGTGGGGAAGTCGCGCGAATATCTACTGAAAAGCTTTCTGTTCTAGATTATATAAAAGTTGGTCTTTATCCTCAGCATGTTTTATTTGGGATGAGAAATGGTAAGACCATCGGATTAGTTACGGTGGGAGGAGAAAATGTCCTTAAGACTTATTCTTTTGATTCGGGCACCAGCATTCCTGCTTTGCTAACTTCGAGTATAGAAGTTCCTGGATTGCCCCATGGACTTGCTGTTTCGGCAAACAAAGAGACGGCTTTTGTTGCAACTGAGCATGGAGATATGGTTTATTCTTTGTCGCTTAATGAGTCAAAAGTCACAGCTTCGGCCAGAGTGGGCAGTTCCCCTCAGAGTTTAGTTTTTGTAAGTGGACTAGATCTAAAGGATTACAAAACTTATTTGCGGCGATTTGCTGAGCAATTAAATCCTAAATTTTTTACTTTGAAATCTAAAAGCCTAGTCGATAACACCATTTCCATTTCAATTAGACCCGTTCCTAGTGAAATTAACTTTTATTTTCAGGTCTACGGAAAATTGCCCAAGGAGGAAGTTTTTAAATTTTATCTAACGACTTCGCGAAAAAACCTTGAAAAAGTTGAGGATGGTGATCGGAAATTGATCGGTATTATAGGATGCAACAATAAAGATGGATTTATCTGTCTTTCAACCACCAGTCTTCCATATGAAGATAATTTGGCTTCAATGGTTAATGACCCAAGCCTTAGAATTTATGCCTTAAATAAAGAAGGTCATCTTTTATTTCAAAATGAAATTAAGGAGAAGTAGTTAATGACAAAAATCATCTTCCTTTTCATTTTTAATTTATGCTTTTCACTGAATATAATGGCTTGTACAAAATGTATTGAATTAGATGCTAATCAAGGATTCATTGCTTCTTCTAGCATTCCTTTTTCTAAATTGATGGAAGACTCTATGCACTTGATGGACAGTCGAATGAACAAAATTGAATATAAAGGATCGAACGAAAAAATATTTCTGGAAATGATGCTTGCTCATCATCAGGGAGCACTTAACATGGCACATAGTTTATTGGTTCATAGCAAAGATAAGCAAATAACTAATTTTGCTCGTTCAATTATCTCCAGTCAATTCAATGAAGTTTTATATATTCAGACGTTACTTAAGACCTATAAATAAATTGGAGGAATAATGAAAAAGTTGATTTCTTTGCTGGTTCTTACAGCAAGTTTTGGTGCATCTGCGGCCACAACAAAAGTTCGTATCGGTTGGCAAGTGCCATGGGCACTTCAAGGTCAAATCGTTCAGATTTGGAAAAATACCGATATTTTGAAAAAAAATGGTATTGAAGCTGAGTTCGTTGGAAAAAATTATGGACCAGAATTAAATGAAGTTGCTCTCGCTGGAGGCATTGACGTAATCCTTACCGCAGATCAACCAGCTGCAGTTCTTTTTACTAAAGATAAAGGCTGGGTTGGCGTCAGTCGCTTAATGTATAACCGAACTACTACTTATGTTCCGCCGAAATCACCAATTGCAAGCTTGAAAGACCTTAAAGGTAAAACAATTGGAGTTCCATTTGGTGCAGCTGCACAAAGAGTTGTAGTAGAGGCACTAAAGGCCCAAGGACTCGACACTGAAAAAGACGTGAAGTTCATCAATCTTGGAATGACTGAACACGCTCCGCTTATCAAAAAAGCGAAGGAAGACGCTCTGACTTGGGATCAATTTGATGCTCTTAGTGGATTCGATCCGATTCCCGCAATACTAGAGGCTCAAGGATTAGTAAAAGTTTTAGATACTGGAAAAGTATGCTCTTTGGTTTTGATGAATAAAGAGTTTATCGCAAAAAATGCTGGTGTGGTTAAAGCTTTAAAAAAATCTCTAGCTGAAGCTTATATTTATTACCAAAAAAATACTGCTAAGGCAGATGAATGGTTCATGAAAGAAGCAAACTTAAATGGCGCTGACACAAAAGCTCTTCAACTTGCTTCTTCACTTGAGCCAAACTTGAAGGCAAAAGGAATTAAAAAAGTCGTATTAGATTTTAATGAAGATGACTTTGCTCTTTTGCAAAAAGGGGCGGATTTTGTGGCAAAAAATACCGGAAAGCAAATTAACATGAAAGATTATGTTTCTAATGAATACGGTGTAAAATAATCATCAAATGATTATCGATTTTTCGTTTTTACTAAAAAATATTCTGGCCAGTCTTCAACGGGTATTGCTCGGAGGTGGACTGGCTTTTTTTGTGGGAATTTTTTTTGGAGTTATTCGCTATCAGTTACCTAATTTATTAAAGAAAAACTTTCTTTTTAATCTCATCTTAGATGCGCCAAAATTTCCACCTCCCATCGCCTGGATACCTTTAGTCATATTGGCATTTGGTATTGGAGAAAAAGCTTCATTGGTTATTGTCTTCATTGGGGTTTTCCCGCCGGTGGCTACTTCAACTTACGATTCGCTTCACGCTATTAAAAGTGAGATTCTAAGATCTGCACGATCCCTTGAATTCGGGGCATTGAAAATGCTTTATCGCATTTATATTCCAGCTATTTTACCTCAATTATTTACAGGGGCCAGAGTAGGGCTAGGTATGGGTTGGATGTCAATCATTGCGGCCGAGATGATTAGTGGTGATTCAGGTCTTGGGTATTCTATTCAATTAAATCGAATTAATTTGCGTTATGACCTTATGATTGTTGATATGATTTGCATTTCCTTGGTTGGTTTTTTCTTGCATTTTTCTCTTACCCGTTTAGAAAAGAAGGTTATTAGATGGAATGCCTAGAAATTAGAGATCTAGATTTTCAATTTGGCGAAAAAAAATTATTTGCCAATTATCATCTAAAAATAAAGCGCGGACATATTACTGCATTCGTGGGTCCATCGGGAGTAGGGAAAACCTCGCTAGGGCTTATTATAGCTGGTCATCTCAGGGCTCAAAAGGGTGAAATTATCTGGGAAAATAAATTGATTGAAAAACCTTTGCGCGATATTTTTTTCATTCATCAAGAAGATGATTTATTTCCTTGGCTAAATGTTTATCAGCAATTGAAATTTGTTGGTGGAGTCGATCAAAAAATTGAAGAATTACTAAAACATTTCAAATTATCTGCTTTTAAAGATTTTTACCCGAACCAGCTTTCCAATGGAATGAAAAAACGTTTGGCCATTATGCGAGCTGAGTGCGCTGGAGCAAAGTTAATTATTCTCGATGAATCGTTGAGTTCACTTGATAAAAATCTCTTGCATGAAATTCTTAAAGAAATGGTTCCTTATTGGAAAAATCATCATAAAACAGTTATTCTCATCACTCATCAGCTCGAAGATGTAAAAGAATTTGTCGACACGATTGTAAGATTTCACGAACCAGTGAAACACTTTTAAAAGAAATTCCCAATTTCATTTATAACTTTTTTGTATTTTTCATAAAGCTGACAACAATAATTAGTAATTTAATTAATCAATAGTTTAATTCTATATCAGAGTTCCTTCACTTTAGATCATTGGTCATTGACTCTCGCTTATGAGTTAGATTTGATTAAGAAGGAGCCTAATGATCAGAGTCCGGGAGAGTGAATTGGAAAAGAATAACAAAGAAAGTAGCAGTGAACCACCATCAATCATGAAATTTAATTCTTGGCTTTTAATTTTATCAGTATTTCTTTTTTTCTGGTTAAGAGATTATTATGATCGTTCACAAAAAATAGTTGAAGTTCCTTACAGCGAATTTCAAAAAATGCTAGCTGATAAAAAAGTTGCCAACTTAAAAATTTCATCAAAATACATCAAAGGTCATTTTGTTCAGACTCGCTCTGATAAAAAAACTGAGTTTGTAACAGTCAGAGTTGATCCAAATTTGGCACAAGCTTTAGCGATTTCTCAAGTTCAATTTAGCAATGAAGTTGAAAGTACTTTTTTGACAGAAATTTTTTCTTGGTTAGTTCCAATATTTGTCTTTTGGATGATCTGGCTGTATTTGGGAAAAAAATTTGCGGAAAAAAGTGGTATTTCTGGAGGTCTGCTTTCTATTGGCAAAAGTCAGGCGAAACTTTATGTGGAAAAAGATGTAAAGATAAGCTTTGCAGATGTGGCCGGAGTTGATGAAGCAAAAGAAGAGTTAAAAGAAGTAGTCGATTTTTTAAAAAATCCCGGAGAGTACAGTCGGCTTGGAGCTCGAATGCCAAGAGGTATTTTATTGGTAGGTCCACCTGGAACGGGCAAAACAATGTTAGCAAAAGCAGTTGCAGGTGAAGCGAAAGTACCTTTTTATTCAATTAGTGGATCTGAATTTGTAGAGATGTTTGTTGGAGTTGGTGCTGCAAGAGTTCGCGATCTTTTTCACGAAGCTAGACAAAAAGCACCTTGTATCGTCTTTATAGACGAACTCGATTCATTAGGACGGGCCAGAGGTACTGGTTATTTGGGAGGTCATGACGAGAAAGAGCAAACACTAAATCAGCTTCTAGCTGAGTTAGATGGTTTTGATACAAAATCGGGGGTTATTTTGTTGGCCGCAACTAATCGACCGGAAATTCTAGATCCTGCATTGCTTCGGGCCGGAAGATTCGATCGACAAGTTTTAATTGATAAGCCTGATAAAGTTGGAAGAGAAGCAATTCTTCGAGTTCATATTAAAAAAGTAAAATACGACGAGAATATGAAATTAGAACATATCGCCAGCCTTACTCCTGGCTTTACAGGTGCAGACATTGCCAATTTGGTTAACGAAGCTGCCCTTACTGCTACGAGAAGAAAATCAGCAATCGTTAATGAAGAAGATTTTACTATGGCTATTGAACGAATTGTGGCCGGACTTGAGAAAAAAAATCGTATTTTTAATCCTAAAGAAAAAAAGATTATTGCCTATCATGAAATGGGTCATGCCTTAGTTGCTCTCTCGCTTCCTGGTACTGATAAAGTTCATAAAATTTCAATCATCTCAAGAGGCATAGGATCCCTTGGCTATACGATTCAACGGCCGACTGAAGATCGTTATTTGATGACTAAAACAGAATTAGTAAATAAAATGGCTGTTCTACTTGGCGGAAGAACTGCAGAAGCTTTAATCTTTAATGAGATTTCAACCGGTGCATCTGATGATTTAGCCAAGGTAACAAATATCGCTGAAGCGATTGTGACTAAGTATGGAATGAGCGCGGCTTTAGGTGAAATGGTTTTTGAAGTACAGCCCGGGCCTCTACAGCAATTGGCTTTTCCCGATGCTAACTATCGCTCTCATAGCCAGCAAACGGCATTTGCTATAGATCAAGAGATCAAAAAGATTATCGATGAAGCCAGTACCATTGCACGAGACATTCTAACTTTAAAAAAACGATTATTAGAAAAAGGAGCTGAGCTTTTGCTGGAAAAAGAAACTCTAAACGAAGAAACACTTTTAAGTCTTATGGAGACTTTCAAGATTGCAAGTTAGTTTGCTTTAAAGGTCGACCAGAATTTTTTTATATCCGCATTCATTGATTGATCGCAATCTATTTTACAAATTTGTACTAAATATGTTTCAAATGCAGCATTTTTATTTTTTCTTGTGGCCATGACTTTCATGAGTTGTCCGTGCTTTAAAATCACTTCATCTTCTTCTTGATCAATCAGAATGGCTTTTTGATCTGGAGCATTTTGGTAAAGGACATAGATAGCTTTTTTCTTTTCAGGATTGTCATTATTCATTTCCACTGCAAAGTGATAAGCCACTTTAAAATCTGTTGAAGTTGAAACAAAGCCTTTGTCTAAAAATTCCTCTCCGATACTAAAACTTTTATTTTTTCTAAAACTTAAACTTACTCCTCGAAAGAGGATGAGGTCTTCGGGTAGTGCAGGTGCTTTTGTAAAAATGTGATCAATGCTCTCGACTATGATTTTAGCTTCATCTGGGCCTGTTCCATACCATTCATATTGAGCTGGGAAAAAACGTAAAAAACCATTAATCTCTTGATAACAAGGATCCTCTTTGTCGGTATAATTATTGAGGTCAAAAATCTCTTTTTCTGTTGATCCAAAAAAGTTTTCGCTGGGATACCCCATCAACTTAGCAAGCTTGTTGAATTTATAGGTCTTATACTCAAGAGCAAAAAGGTTAAAACTTAGAGAAAATAAGACTAATAAAATAAATGATTTTGTTTTCATGCGGCAATTTTAACATGCCCCAAATTGAGCTGTTAATATTGAGTAAAAATTACTTACTAAAATTGGAGTGCATATTTAAACGACAATCCTTTGAGTTCTTCGGTCGGAGTGACAATAAATGCGGAGGGGCCCGAACCCCCTGATTTTGAGTTTTGGGCCAATGCAATTCCATAACTTATTCCAATAGTTGCACCAGCGAGAACATCTAGAAAGTAATGATAGTGGTCTTGCATTCTACATATTCCCACATAGGTCGCCATCGCATAAGCCGGAAGTCCAAAGCTTAGGGAATGCTCACTGGCCACGAAAGCTGCGAATGCAAAAGCTGTGGTGGTATGACCGGAAGGAAATGAGCTGTTGCCGCCGTTAGGTCTTTTTTCATTAACAATAGGCTTGATAATATCTGCCAGGAGTCCTGAGTATAAAGTAGCTTTTGCCATGCCGATGGCTCGTCTTTTAGAGTCATCATCTTTTTTAAATAAATAAAAATTAAGTCCCATTGCTAAGCTGTAAACAGCGTTGGGAAGGATTTGCATAAAGACATTTCCTGGTTTAGTTAGGTTACAACAAAGTGGTTTATCCTCTCGAAGGTCTTTGCTAATCATATCTTTTTGAAATACGGCAACCAGGGTAAGGGAAGTTCCAATGATAAGAACTTTCTGGGCGGTGGCATTAGTCCAGGGAGAAATAACATCTTCCTTGGCATCTGCCAGCAAACCAGCATGCAAATTAAGAATGGGAAAAATAAATTGAAGGATGAAAATAAATTTTTTCAAGCAAGTCCATGTATAATGAGATGAATAAGAAACAACTATAACTTGCTTCGGGCAAACTATAAACTTAAATATTGATTAAAAAATGACCTATAAAAATTTATTGAAATTCATTGCTTGTCTTTTTCTGTTGATGTTCGTGATCATTTTATACCGTTTAGAAATTCACCACTATTTAAGTTTGGTAATGATCAAAAAAGCACTTCCTTTTCTTCATTTCCAAGTTGAGGCTCATCCACTTCTTTTTACTTCTTTGTATATGTTCATTTTTATCGCGGCAACATCGATCTCTATTCCCTCAACAACCATTTTGACTCTTTTAGGAGGGGCTCTTTTTCCTTGGTATTATGGAATTGTCTTGGCATCTATTGCTTGTAACACTGGAGCGACTTGCTCACTTTTAATTTCACGTGTTTTTTTCAGAGAAGCGATCAAAAAAAAATATGAAGGACCATTTCATTTCATAAACGGTCATCTTGAAAAAGAAGGCGCTCTTTATCTTTTATCTTTGAGGCTCATGCCTGTCTTTCCGTTCTTTTTGGTAAATTTAGTGATGGGGCTGAGTACTATGAAAGCTAGAACTTTTTTTTTAATTAGTCAGTTGGGAACATTGCCGATGATTTGTATTTTAATCTTTGCGGGGAAAAAAATAGCAATGATGACGTCATTTGGCGATATTGTCTCTCCTGGGATCCTTATGCTCTTTTCCATCTTTGCTTCAATGCCCCTGATTGGGAAGTGGTCTTTGCCATTGATTAAAAAATTATTTAGAAAGTAAATTTTTATATAGACCTTTGACAATAAGCTGTGCCGTGGCTGGATTTGTAGCCAAGGGAGTATTGTGGACATCGCAAATACGCAGCAAGGATGAGATATCTGGATCATGAGGATGCATCCCGAGAGGATCGCGCATGAAAATGACAGCATGGCATTTACCTGTAGCTACTAATGCTGCAATTTGAGCATCTCCTCCGATGGGTCCAGAAAGTAGTTTTTTTATCTTTAAACCACAGGACTGGATAAGCTTTCCGGTCGTGGCAGTTGCAACCAATTCAAACGATTTAAAAAATTCTAAATTATCTTTTACAAAGGCAATCATGTCCGCTTTTTTACCATCATGTGCGATGAGCGCTAGGGTTTTTTTAGGTATCTTTTTCATAAATTTTAACCTCTTTGATCAATCCTAATGAGTCCCCAAAAAAAGAACAAGTAAAAGATTGTCTTAGTTAAAAGTATTTATGAATATTAAATGACTTGCTTTTTTTGGGAGTTTCTATGAACAACATTCACGCGCTTCGTTCAGCGGCACTAAGCTTTACGGCAGATCCATTTTTAACTGACCCCGAGTCATGCTATCATTACGAATCCGATGCTCTTATTGTCATAGAAAATGGCTTAATTAAATCTTTTGGCTCCTACTATTCCCAAAAGGATAAAGTGCCACCAAATTGTCAAATTAAAACTTATACAGATTCATTGATTATACCAGGCTTTATAGACACTCATATTCATTATCCTCAAACTCAAATTATCGGTGCCTTTGGCAAACAACTCATTGATTGGCTAAATAACTATACTTTTAAAGCGGAAGTAGAATTTAAAAATTACGATTACGCCAAAATGGTTTCAGAGTTTTTTCTCCAGCAGTGTCTAAAGTCAGGTACATCAACTGTCATGACTTATTGTACGGTTCATCCCGAATCGGTTGATGCTTTTTTTGAAGTAGCGCTAAAGAAAAAAATGAGAGTCATTGCTGGAAAAGTATTAATGGATCGCAATGCTCCAAGCAATCTTTTAGATACTGCTCAATCAGGATACGATCAATCTAAAGCTTTGATTAAAAAGTGGCATGGAAAAGAACGCCTGATGTATGCAATCACACCACGCTTTGCACCTACCAGTACCCACGAGCAACTTACTGCTGCGGGTACTTTGTGGAGTGAGCATCCAGGAACCTTTATGCAGTCTCACCTGTCAGAAAATCTGGGTGAAATCGCATGGGTAAAAGAACTCTTTCCAGAGAGAAAAGATTATCTTGATGTCTACGATCACTATGGTCTTCTTGGCAATCGTGCCGTATATGGGCACGGCATCCATCTCAGTGAAAGAGAGTGGCATCGCCTCCATGAAAGTAAAACTAGCATTGCCCATTGTCCGACTTCGAATGAATTTTTAGGCAGCGGTCTTTTTGATTTTAAAGCTGCCAAGAGCATTGAGCGACCAGTTCGGGTAGGTCTTGCCAGTGATATAGGTGCCGGCACTAGTTTTTCGCAATTACAATCCATGAATGAGTCCTATAAAATTGCCCAGCTCAACGGGGTAGCACTATCATCAATCCACGCTTTCTATTTGGCGACTAGAGGCGCGGCCGAGGCGCTAGGGCTACTTGATAAGGTGGGTTCAATTGCTCCTGGCATGGAGGCAGATTTACTGGTTTTAGATATGAAGTCTACTGAACTCATAGATTTTAGAATGAAATACTGCAAAAGCGTTGAAGAGTCCCTCTTTATCCAAATGACTCTAGGAGATGACCGCTCGACCAAAGCCGTTTACATTTCTGGTGAGTGTGCTTATCAAAAGGGATGAATCTAAAAATCTCTTACATCTTCTCAGCGAAAATTTAACAATTTTCATTAGACAAAGTTTAAGACTTTAAGGGATAAATACTGCATTAATAAAGAGGAGGAGTTATGAAAATCACTTCAATGTTATTAGCTTTCATTTTGCTTTCTAGCATCGTGGGTACAGCTTTTGCTGAAGCCAACAATGAATCAACAGATCTTGCAAAAACTTTTGGAAGCGTAACAGTTCAAGAGTTGCAAGATAATATTCCGTTGGAAATCACTCCCAATGTCGCTGATAATCCAATCGATGAGATTTCTATTATAATAGACAGTCTGCTGGCCATCGGTAAAAAACTTTGGCCGATTGTCCAAGCTGGTAGACCGGTTATTAACGATAAACTTATTCCCGTTGTAAGTATCATTCCTCGTACTGATGATAAAGGAGCGGTTCTTTATCAAATGAGCAATTGGTCAGTACCGCGTGTTAAAAGATATCGGGTATCTTTTAAAAATTCCTATGGCAGCGAAGTGGTGGGTTTCACCTACACCGTTTATTTTCAATACAACGGCTCATTTGCCGGTGTAGGAAAATATGTGACGAGTTTAAAAGTTGAAGCAAGTGAAATTTATACTTCTTGGGGATTTAATTTTGATGCGGTTTCTGAATTAATAAATATCGCCAATGTTGGATCAAAAGATGAGCCCGTCGCATCAGGAATCCTTCAAGTTGCCTATACTGTAAAAGGCTTTTTAAATGAAGTTCGTCGTTCGGAGAGCTTCTATGTTGATGGAAACGGAAATATTCAACTTTTAAATAATTAATTTATTTTCACATTATAAAAAAAAGGCCAGTTTATGACTGGCCTTTTTTTTTGTTAATTTTTTTTTGAATAAGGATGAAAGCCATGAATCTAAAGCAATTACTTTCTACTTTAACAATCGGAGTTGATTACGTATCACTTCGTGAGGTCTACACCAAGTCAGCAAGTCTAGCAGTTCGCAATGAAATACTAGAAGGTTTTACCAGCAGTGAAGATCACGGTTTAATGATAGAAGTGATGGTTAATGGACAAATTGCCTACGGTGCAACAAATTCCTTTGAACCCAGTGACGTGCTCAAAACGGCGCTAAAAGCCAAGCAGCAAGCTCAAGCTGCTAGATCAAAAGGGCTTTATCATTTTTCCCTTGATCAACGTCCTGCTTTGATTGGTGAATATCTTGCTCCCGCCCAAAGAGCAATAGAGTATTTTAATCCTAATGAATTGACTGATCTTCTGGTGAGTCTATCGGCCGCTATGAAAACTCATGAGCATGTGCTTAGCAGAACAGCAAATTTTTCAATGACTGATACTTTTACCCACTTTGTTTCCAGCAATGGCAGTGATATCAGACAAAAAATAATACGTTCAGCTCTGGGATTATCTGCTACTGCAAGTAACGAAAAAGGTTCTCAACGAAGAAGTTTCGGTAATGATTTCAGTTCTCAGCATGGGCTTGAGGCTATTGATAAAAATAAATTAATAATACAAGCTGATCGAATCGCTAATGAAGCACTTAGCTTGTTAGATGCACAAGAATGTCCAACCGAAACAATGGATCTTATTCTAGCTCCAGACCAAATGTTTTTACAGATTCATGAAAGCATTGGCCATCCCCTGGAGCTTGATCGCATTTTAGGAGATGAAAGAAATTACGCGGGTTGGAGCTTTGTGAAGCCTTCAGATTTTGGAGTCCTTCGTTATGGATCTGATTTAATGAATGTTACATTTGACCCCACCGTAATTGGACAAAATGCCAGTTATTTTGCTGATGACATTGGTGCCTTGGCAAAAAAAGAATATCTCATTAGAAAGGGAATTTTAGAAAGAGGATTAGGCAGCCTTGAATCTCAAAAACGATTGAATCTCCCTGGCGTTTCTTCACAGCGGGCCACATCTTGGAATCGCGCTCCAATTGATCGGATGGCCAATGTCAATTTAGAGCCTGGAGATTCAACTTTTGCCGACATGCTCTCAAAAGTTGAAAGAGGAGTTTTTATGAAAACAACTCGATCGTGGTCAATCGATGACTATCGAAATAAGTTTCAGTTTGGTTGCGAATATGCACAGCTGATTGAAAATGGAAAACTAACCAAGCTCCTAAAAAATCCGAATTACCGTGGAATCACAGCTCCTTTTTGGAATCAATTAAAAATGGTAGGAGATCACTCAACATTTGAAGTTGGAGGTCTCAGCAACTGTGGAAAGGGAGAGCCTAATCAAGTTATTTTTGTAGGTCATGCAAGTCCAGCTTGTTTATTTTCTCAAATTGAAGTTTTTGGAGGAGGTAAATAATGCAAGCTCTAGAGTCTTCGAATTTCGAAACATTTTCACATAAAATATTTAACGAACTTCAGTCTGATGAGTCGCTGAGCCTTACGCTGTCTGGAGAAGAAACTCTTTTTACCAGATTTTCGCAGGCCAAGATCCGTCAAATTACCAATCTTCAACAAGGCTTTGTTGATTTCACATTCATAAAAGGAAATCGCACCCTCTCGTTTAATCTTCCTTATCGAGCTAGTGAGGCCGATGTCGGTATTGCTATTAAAAAGTTAAGAGAGTCTCGGGGTTGGATTGATCGATTACCGGAAGATCCTTACCTGGTTCGACCAGCTTATTTTGGAAAAAGCATAGAAGAGAATCTCTTTGATTTACCAAATGAAGAGAAAATGCTCAATGATATTTTTGAAGCTTCAATCAACAGCGATTTAGCTGGGGTCTTTACGAGTGGAGAAGTCGCTAGGGCTTCAACCAACTCCAAAGGGCAATACCACTGGTTTAAAACTAAAAATTTTTACTTAGACTATTCAGTCTATAACCAGCGACAAAAAGCGGTAAAATCGACCTATGCTGGAAGCCAATGGGATGCCTTAATGCTCAAGTCAAATTTGGATGAGAGCATCAATAAATTAAATCTTATGAACATAGATTCAAAAAAAATTGAAAGAGGAGCTTATCGAGTTTATCTTGCACCCTCTGCAGTTTCTGAATTACTGGGAACGCTTTCTTGGGGGGGAGTCTCAATGGGAGAGCACCAAAGAGGCAATGGTTCCTTGCGAGAATTATGGGAGGGAAAAAAGAAACTTTCACCAAAATTTACGTTGAGTGAAGATTTTAACCTGGCAATGAGTCCTCGATTTAATGATCGGGGAGAAATGGCTCCGAATCAAATATCACTCATCGAAAAAGGAGAATTGAAAAATTTTTTAATTTCCACTCGTACCGCCCACGAATACAAATTAGAATCTAATTTTGCGACAGATTGGGAATCTATGAGATCTCCAGTGATAAATTGCGGAAGTATATCACGTGAAAATATACTTCAAGAACTTGGCACTGGAATTTATATTTCAGATTTACATTATTTAAATTGGTCTGATCGTGAAACGGCAAGACTTACAGGCATGACTCGTTATGCTTGTTTTTGGGTTGAAAATGGCAAAATTGTTTGTCCAATCCAAGATCTTCGCTTTGATGAAAGTTATTATAAAATATTTGGAGATGGTTTAGTTGACCTAACTGATTTTAGTGAAATCATTCCTTATACTGGATCCTACTTTCAGCGCGACGTGGGAGGATCAAAGGTTCCAGGAGCTTTGATTTCCAATTTTACGTTCACTCTTTAGTACCCTTAGTCTTTTTTATTGTTTATTCCCCCAGTGCTGAGGGAGCGGTGGTTTTTCCCATAAATCCCACTAGGACAATCAAGGTTAGAATATAGGGTAAAATTGAAAGTAGTTGCGATGATACAATTATATTTTCTCTGCCGCCAATAAAGATAACTAAGGCTTGTGAAAATCCAAAAAAGAGACAAGCAGAAGTTGTTTGAACTGGTCTCCATTTACCAAAAATAAGTGCTGCAATTGCAATAAAACCCTGGCCGGAAATAAGGGTAGGTCTAAAATTTGATACAATCGCAATAGATAAGCTAGCTCCGCCTATCCCTGCTAGAAAACCGGATGATAGAACTCCTAATCCCCGATAAAAACTAACAGTAAGCCCGGCAGCATCGGTTGCTTTAGGATGCTCTCCAGCGCTCATCATGCGCAATCCAAGAACCGTGCGAGTTAATATAATCCAGATGAAAAAAGTCATAGATAGGGCTAAGTAGACAGTGGCGTATTGACCAAAATAACTGGGAATTTTTTTTTCTAAATCAATTGGGGGAGTCATGCTGGTACCATCAAAGATCATTCGACAAAGAAAAATAGAAAGCCCACCACCCAAGAAATTTATCGCCATTCCAGATACAACTTGATTGGCCTTATATTTAATAGATGCGACTGCGTGAAGAATGGAAAGTGTCATGCCACCAATTCCCCCTGCCAATAGTCCAAGCCAAGGATTAGATGTTTTAATGGCCACCACGGATGCGCAAAAAGCACCAAAGGTCATCATTCCTTCGAGTCCTATATTTATGACACCAGTTTTTTCAGAAAGCAGTCCCCCTAGAGCTGTAAACATTAAAGGTGTTGCATACATGAGTGTTGTACTGAAAAGAAAAATAAAATCCTTCATTCTCTTTTTCTCCCAACACTAAAAAATTTTTCGTACAAAGGTTCAAACAGTGAAGGTATTGCAATAAAAAAGATAATCGCTCCAATCATAATGCTAATAACTTCAGAAGGTGCCTCTAGTGCCGATTGAATCTTTTGGCCAGAGTACTTTAGAGTGCCCAGAAAAAAGCCAGAGATTAAAACTCCAAAGGGAGAATTGGCTCCAATTAATGAAACTGCAATTCCGTCAAATCCATAACCTTCATGAGCTGCAAGAATTGCGATATTTTTAGAAACACCCATGACATGCGTTGCTCCTGCTAACCCGGAAAGACCACCGGCAATCATCATAGAGTAGGTCATTTTTTTATTTACATTAATTCCAGCGTAACGAGCAGCTTCTAGACTCTGGCCTACTGCTTTAAGCTTGAAGCCAAAGCTGGTACGATTTAAAATTAACCAAATAAAAAAAGTAGCAAGTAGCGCTAACACTATTGCTACATTTATTGATGGACGCATAAAGTCCGACAACATCGGATGGGATGCGAGCCAAGCAATACCAGCTTCGCTGGTTTTCCAATTTTCCAAAATTGCGATGGAGCTCGATTGGGAGATGAACTGGCTCGTTTCAGTGTTTGGTTTATGAAATCCTTCGAGCATTACGATTGTATTAGATAGATAAAGAGCAATCCAATTAAGCATAATTGTTGAAATGACTTCATGAACCCCAAAGCGTGCTTTCAGTAATCCGGCCAGTCCACCATATAAACTAGCAATAAATACTGAGAGCATGAGAATTAATGGAATTTGAATCCAAGGATTAAAGTTAAAAAAATACCCGCATAAAGCTGCGCTCAATGCGCCCATGATGAATTGTCCCTCAGATCCAATATTAAAAAGCCCGGTTCTGAATGCAAATGCGACTGAAAGACCGGTTAGTATGAGTGGAGTTGATCGAATGATTATATAGGCGATATAGCTTGGTTTAGTGAATGCTCCATTCCACATAACTTGATAAGCCTCAGTTGGTGAAATTCCTGAAAGTTTTAAAACGATTGAACCAACCAATAATCCACCAATTACACAAAAAAAGCTGAGAATGAATTTTTTCATGCTTCACCTCCACCGGCCATAAAAAGTCCAATGTGCTCTTTAATGCTTTTATTATTTTGAATCATGTCATTATCAAGACTTGCCCTGATTTTTCCTTCAACCAACACTTCAATGCGGTCACTGAGATTGATGACCTCATCAAGTTCATAAGAAATTAGCAATATCGCTTTGCCAAGGTCTCTAAGTTTTAAAAGTTCCAAATGAATATATTCAATCGCTCCTACGTCTAGTCCTCGAGTCGGTTGAAAAGCAATAAGAACGTCGGGATTATTAGCAATTTCACGAGCTAAAATAATTTTTTGCTGATTTCCTCCAGATAGATTGCGGGCCAATAATTGTGAATTCCTAGGTCGAATATCAAAACGCTCCATTAAATTATCGGCGAACTTCTTTAGTTCTTTTTCTACAATAATTCCATAATGAGAAAACGGCTTTTTGGAAATATTCTGAAGGACGAAATTTTCAGTGATTTTAAAATCCATAATGAGTCCACGTCTTTGGCGATCCTCAGGAATCATGGCAAGTTTATGGTCATAAATATTTTTAGGAGAAAGATTCGTAATAATATGTTGGTTGATGAGAATGTCTCCACTTTCTACTCTTCTAAGGCCTGTGAGCGATTCAACTAATTCGCTTTGACCGTTTCCATCTATTCCAGCAAGACCTAAAATTTCGCCTTTCTTCAAACTTAGATTCAATCCATTAATAGCTAGCAGATTTTTGCTATTTTTTACTTTAAGATTATTTATCTTAAAAATCTCTTTTCCCACATTGGCTTTAGTCTTACTAACTTTTAATTCAACATTTCGGCCTACCATTTTCGATGCTAGTTCTTCTTCAGAAGCCGTCGCAACATCTACCGTTTCAATGAATTGTCCTTTGCGAATTATGCTACAACGATCTGCAATTTCTTTTATCTCATGGAGCTTATGAGTAATGATAATAATGGTTTTACCTTCTTTTTTGAGATTTTTAACAATTCGATAAAAATCCACAATCTCTTGAGGAGTTAAAACTGCAGTGGGTTCATCAAAGATAAGAATATTGGCATTTCGGTAGAGAGTTTTGAGAATTTCTACACGCTGTTGAGACCCTACGCTCAACGTATCGGTGATAGCATCAGGCTGAATATTAAAGTGATAAGTTTGAGAAATTTTTAAAATTTCTTCTTTTGCCTTTTTATAATTAATACTTCCATACCAAGTGCGCGGTTCAACTCCCAAAATAATATTTTGTAGAATACTAAAAGGTCGCACGAGCATGAAGTGTTGGTGAACCATGCCTATGCCATTTTTGATTGCGGTGCGCGCAGAGGTCATGCTTATTTTTTTCCCATGCAGAAAAATTTCGCCTCCTTCATCAGGTTGATAAAGACCAAAAATTATTTTCATCAATGTAGATTTACCGGCTCCATTCTCTCCAAGAATGGCATGAACCTCTCCAGAATAAATGGAGAGGTTTATAGAATCATTTGCCTTAAAAAGACCAAAACTTTTTGAAATGTTTTTTAATTCAAGTGCAAGCATTATTTTAAAGCTTTAGCATAAGCAGCATATCCCTTTTCATCGGAAGGAATTTTAATTTTACCATCTGCAATTTTCTTCTTTAATTCAGAAACTTCCTTTAAAAGAGCGGCTGGAATCATTTGAGAAGTACTCGGAGCAATATCAACGGCTCCATCTTTGAGGCCATAATTGACAGTTGTGCCACCTTTAAATGTGCCATTTTTTAAATCTTTAACGACCTCGAAGATCGCGTTGTCTACTCGTTTCATACTGGAAGTAATAACATTTTTAGGTGCCAGATAATTTTGATCCCGGTCTACTCCAACGGCCATTTTGTTTTTTTCTTTTGCAGCTTCGATCACTCCATCTCCGACGGCACCGGCTGCATGAAAGACTACATCGGCATTTTTGGAAATCATTTGATTCGCGATAGCTTTCCCCTTAGCTGCATCTGTAAAAGACTCAGAGTATTGTTCAAGAATAATTATTTTTTTATTTGCATATTTAGCACCGGCCTTGTAGCCGTACTGAAAAGAGTGGATAATGGGAACAGACATCCCGCCAATAAAACCAACAGTATTGGTTTTTGACATTTTTGCAGAAATATAACCTGCTAAAAAAGCTCCTTCTTCAGCTTTAAACATAACGCCGATGACATTGGGAGGAGTATTATCCCCGAAAGAATAATCGATGATGGCATATTTTTGTTTAGGGTTTTGTTTAGCCGCTTTTAGGACTGCATCCGCCATTTTAAAGCCGATTCCCCAAATGAGATCGTTGCCAGCATCGTAGAGGGTCTCAAGATTAGCTTGATAATCAGCGTCTTGCTTAGACTCCTGATAGCTTGCCTTTACACCTAGGTCCTTTTTACTTTTTTGTAATCCTTCCCAAGCTGATTGGTTGAAGGATTGATCATTGACGCCACCCACATCGGTTACCATCGCAACTCGTAGTGGTTTTTGAGCAGCTACGCTTAATGAAGATGTAATGATGAATGCAAAAAACAAAATGACGCTTTGAAATTTCATGGCGAACCTCGTAAATAAAAAGAAATTTGAGTTTTCCATTCATAGCATTAAAAAATAAAAAATCATAGAGAGATTGTCATTTTTAACCTTGGAGTGTTTAATAGGCCAAACTATCGATTAATCGTTTTTTTCTCAAGGGTTGGACATGAAAACTACTACGATTATTTTCTTATTTGGCTTTCTTACTTCTGGTATGTCTCAGGCCGCTCTAACTTTAAAAGAGAGTTTTGAAAGCGCCCTTCACACCAATCAAATAGACAATATAAATGAAGCTTTAATCAATCAAAATGTAGAAATAAAAAAGCAAAATGAGGGTAATTTTCTTCCCAAATTTGCCCTTAAGGGAAGTTATTTAAATCAAGAAAAAATCAAGACGGATCAACAATCATCTGAGCTAAATTTAACTCAAAATCTTTATAGAGGCAGTCGAGATGAATATGCTTTAGACTCGGCCAGTAAGAGTATTGCCATCGCTAAAAATCAAAAAATCTATGATCAGCTCGCGCTTTATTCAAATGTCATCCAAGCCTATTATTACTATTTTTCTAATTTAAATGACCTGCAAAATCTAGAACTTTTAAAAAAGCAAAGTAAGGACAGAGTAGACGAAACAAAAAAAAGAGTACAAGTAGGTCGCTCGCGCAAAGGAGAGTTGTTGCAGGCCGAAGCTCAATTGGCCAGTGCAGAAGCTCAATGGATCAATGGGATAGGCTTAGTCAAAGAAAGTGAAGAGCATTTTTATCTTTTGACTGGGTTAAATAAATCGACTTCTCCCATGGCCGAGGTCATTGCGGTACCAACGGATTCAAAAAGCTTGGAGCTTTATTTAGATCAAGCTTACAAGCGATCAGATGTACAAAACAAAGAGCTTAAAATTCAATTAGCCGACTTTGATTTATTAGGAAATAAAGCTCTTAATTTTCCGACTCTCGATCTTAGTTCGAATTATTATTTCAATAAACGAATTGGCACTTATCACAATACTGATTGGGATGTGGGAGTTAGTATGACTATCCCACTTTTTGAAGGTGGTATAACTTCAGCGAAGATTGCTGAGAGCTCTCAGAAAAAAATTCAAGCCACTCACACTTTGGTTGATTACAAAAAATCAGTGGAGCTAGAGGTAGCGTCTCATTTTGAAACTTATCATCGTTATTTTGATCAAATTAAAGCTTTTGATCTTGCTTTGGATAAAGCCCAGAAGAGTTACGATGAAACGCTAAAAGATTATCGCTTGGGATTAGTTTCAAGTTTGGATGTATTGAGTTCACTCAATATCTATCTTGATACCAAAAGAAATAATGAAAAAACAAAAATTTCAGCAATGATGAGTTTAAAATTACTTGAGTCCACCGCAGGAGTCCTTCCATGAGCCTCTCTTCTACTTCTATAAAGAATCCAGTTTTTGCATGGATGCTAATGGTGGCGATGATGCTCTTTGGAGCCTTGGCTTTTAGAGGAATGGGAGTTTCTCAGCTTCCAGATGTTGATATTCCCAATATTAATATTACCGTAAACTGGGAAGGAGCAGGTCCCAACGTCATTGAAGCAGATGTGGTGGACACTCTTGAAAGCGCTGTCATGTCAGTCGAAGGTGTTCAATCTATTTCGACATCAGTTCGTAGAGGAAATGCCAATATAACAGTAGAGTTTGCGCTCAATCGTGATCTTGATAAGGCGCTTAGCGACGTTCAAAGTAAAGTTTCTCAGGCCATGTCTCGCTTGCCTGATGATATTGATGCTCCGATTGTTTCAAAGGTTAATCCTGACGATCAACCAATTATGTGGTTAGCTGTCTCATCTGATAAAATGACACCTCGTGAGTTAATGACTTACGCTAGAGACAATATCAAAGATAAATTTTTAACTACTGACGGTGTGGCAGATGTTATTCTCTCAGGCTACGTTGATCCCAATCTTCGAATTTGGGTTGATGATAAAAAATTAAAAGAATACCAACTGACTGTCTCTGATATCATCAATACCGTTTCAAGTGAGCATTCAGAAGTTCCATCGGGAAAACTTGAAAATGCAAAAACTGAATTTTCGGTCAGAACTTTAGGTGAAGCCGAATCAGTAGAAGAATTTGGAAATCTATCTATCAATCGAAGAGGCTCTTCCCCTAATTTAGTAGCATTACCTCTTTCTAAAGTAGCTCGGATCGAGGATGGTTTGGCCGATGTACAAAGACGAGCTCGCATCATGGGAAAAACCTCAATTGGAATTGGGGTAAGAAAGCAACGTGGATCAAATGCCGTAGCGGTTGGAGATAACGTTACTAAAAAAGTAAAAGAATTAAATGCAATACTTCCTGCTGGAACGAAGGTGGGATTAATTTTTGATTCAACTCGCTTTATAAAGGAATCAGTTCACGAACTACTCTCAACATTACTGCTGGCTGCCCTTTTAACGGCAGTCGTTTGTTGGGCATTTTTGGGTTCTTGGTCAGCGACTTTAAATGTTATCTTGGCCATTCCAACTTCTATTCTCGGCAGCTTTATCGTTTTAGGAGCTCTAGGATTTACCCTCAATTATTTTACCTTGCTGGCTTTATCACTTTCTATTGGAATTGTTGTCGATGATGCCATTATGGTTCTTGAAAATATTTTCCGACATCATGAGATGGGTAAAAATAAGCGCAAAGCTTCTCTAGATGGTGCAAGGGAAATCACATTTGCCGCTATGGCGGCTACCTTTGCTATCATTGCCATCTTTTTTCCCATTGCTTACATGAAGGGAATTATCGGTAAATATTTTTATCAATTTGGTGTAACGATCTCTGTTGCAGTATTATTGTCCTTGGTTGAGGCCTTGACTTTAACACCAATGCGAACTTCACAATTTATGGAAAAGCATGGACGAACTACTCGTTTCGGCAAGGCAATGGAAGCAAGCTTTCTATGGCTAGAGCAATTTTACGCACGCATTTTGCCGATTGTTGTTGAGAATCGTTGGAAAGTCATAGTCCTGTCATTTGCTGTTTTTGGGGGATCAAGTTTTATAGTGACAAAACTGCGAAAGGAATTTGTTCCGGCTCAAGATCAAAGCACTATTATGATGAAGTTAAAAACTAAAGATGGTTCCTCACTAGATTATACTGATGAAAAAGTTAGAGGGATTGAAGACTTTCTAGCGAAAAGACCAGAAATTGATCGTTACTTTGCTTCCATTGGAGGTTTTGCTGGTGGAATTGATTCTTCATCGGCAACTTTTTTTATTACATTAAAAGATAAAAACAAAAGAAAACTATCACAACAAGAACTTTTAGATGTCTACCGCAATGAATTTAAAAAATTTAAAGGAGGCAAAGTAATTGTTCAGGATACTTCTCTAGGCTCACTTGCCGGGAGTGGAAGAGGGTTTCCGATTGAAGTTGCTGTTTCTGGTTCAAATTGGAATTCACTGATTCAAACAGTCGTAGCTAGTATGAAAGACATGGATAGTTCTGGAGAATTTTTAGATATCGATTCAAATTATCGCGAAAATATTAAAGACCTAACGATCATACCTAATAGAGACAAAGCTAGACAGAGGGGTATTTCAATTGCCGATATCGGACAAACGATGAACGCATTAGTTGGAGGAAAAGTTATTGGAAAATTTACGAAAGAAGGTCACCGTTACGACATACGCGTTCGCTTAGATGGAATAAATGCAGACGAAGAAAATCTAGAACGAATAAATAAAATTCAGCTTCGAAACAATCGCGGAGAACTTATTTACTTAAGCGAGATTGCTGAAGTTAAATTTGTGAACAGTCTTCAATCAATCTCACGACAAGATCGACTAAGAACATTAAAAATTTATTCTAATATCAAGACGGGAGTCTCTCAGGCTAAAGCATTGGATGATGTCAAAGCGATAATTGCTAAACATTTAGGCCCAGGCTCTCAAATTCTGGAAACTGGTAGTGCTAAAACATTCAAAGAGTCGTTTGAAAGTTTATTCTTTGTACTAGGATTGGGAATCATCATTGCCTATATGGTTCTTGCCTCCCAATTTAACAGCTTTTCTGATCCGATTACGGTATTGGTGGCTTTACCCTTCTCGGTTTCTGGAGCTTTTATAGCACTCTATTTATCTAATCAATCTATAAACATCTATTCTATGATAGGAATTATTTTGTTGATGGGGATTGTAAAAAAGAATTCGATTTTATTGGTAGATTTTACTAATCAAGTTCGCGACTCTGACAAACTTGCCATCAAGCCAGCACTCTATCATGCATGTCCTAAGAGGCTTAGACCCATATTGATGACCTCGATTGCTACTGTGGCCGGTGCTGTCCCCGCTGCTTTTTCTTTTGGTTCAGGTGCAGAAAGTTTAAAGCCAATGTCCCTGGCGGTAATTGGGGGAGTATTGCTATCGACTCTTTTGACCTTACTAGTTGTGCCTGCCATTTATTCACTTTTGTCACCCCAAAAGCGAGTTAAAGAATTACAGGATGCTGATCTGAAATGAAAAAGCCTATTGAAACACTTCAGGAAAATGCCAGTGGCTTTTTTGAAAAGGTTGCAACCAAGTATGCAAGCTCCATGAAGTGTTCCGAAGGTTGTTCAAAGTGTTGCTATACCGACATTACAGTTTTTGAAGTCGAATCTATAGTTATAACTTCTTGGTTTAAAAATCTTGATTCAAAAATGCAGAGTGAACTTAGAGAACTTTGGAAATCGCCCGTGATCGATGGTGCCTGTAGCTTTTTATATAATGACCGATGTAGTGTTTATGAAGCTCGTCCTATTATCTGTCGAACTCAGGGAGCGCCACTTTTTGTTCAGGTAGATAATACTCTTGATTATTGTCCTTTAAATTTTACTGAGGGAGATCCGCCGAAAGAAGATTGGTTGAATTTAGATCGATTAAACACGCTGCTTTCCTTCGCCGCCAAGACTGCAGGAGAAGAAAAGCGCGTGCGTTTAAAAAAACTTAAACAAGAACTTATTCAATTATAGCGTCTCAATTCTTTCAATGAATCCCATTAAAGCCGTTCTATTTTGTTCATAGTAATAGTCTACTTTTGAATAATCTGGCCACTTAGTATCTGAAAGTTCAATCGTAACTTGAAGATCTTTGCGGTAATAGATACTCCAGTCTTGCATCCCTCCATTGACTTCATACCATGCAAATCCATTAGTAATTCCATTTTCAAAAGTTGTAGATGCTGCAATATAAGGAGCATTGTGGGCGTACTCTAAACTGATATCTTTGATTTTATCTTCATTGGCAAATTTATCCGGAATCGTATCCCAAGGATAATTTATAACTTCTGCACCACCATGAAAATTAGCCGATAATCTAAACTTGTGATCGCTTTGCCACTTCATGACAGCCTGAGTTTCCGGAGCACGATTAGTTGATATATCTTGATTATCTGCAGTGGAAAAATCAGGAAAATCGCGATTGAGATCAATTTGTTGTGCATTGGCCCTGGTGCTTACAGCTGCTCCATCAGGATTCATTGAAACAAGAATGTGAATTTGGAATTTATCCAATAGATTGGTAATGCGCGGATCTTTGCCATAATTTTCAGTACATTCTTTAATAAATCGAACCATGACTTCGCGACCTACAATTTCATCACCGTGCATGTTGGCCACAAATTTAAATTCTGGACGAGAATCATCAGTCTTGGCATTTTTTGAAAGTTTAATCACCCATAGATCACGATTTTTTGTAGATTTTCCAATAGAGTAAAGCTTTGTGATGGCGGGGAATTTAATGGATATGGCCTTTAGATCTTTTTCGATTTCTTCAGGTGTAGGGTACTTACTTCTTTGAATTAAACTTTGAGTTTCTAGGGCGGAAAATTGGACATGGTTCTTATTTAAAAAAGCCGATAAACCTTTCGGGCCATAGAGCTCGAAACTGCCATCTTTTACATGGTCAATAATCAATTCAGGTCTGTGCTTTATGATATTAAATAATTCCGGCGAGACTTGATTTACTCTAAAAGATTCTTCAATCATGGGGCTAGAAGCCATTGATGAAGTTGAGAAGGCTAAGGCCACAAGAGAGGTAAAAATTTTCATAATCCTTCCTAGATAATGTTTATCAGTTAAGGATAACTCATAAAAATAATTGCAGTAAAAAAAGAAACCAAGCAAAATGCTTAACGAATTGGTGTGTTAATTAATAAATCGAGAAAAAATTCATAAAATCTATTATGATATTAACCAATTAATATTTTCTTGAGTTTATTTATCAAACAGTTTCGCTGTTTCTTACATTTTCTCGCAAATTGGCAAGGAAACAAGAACAAATATTTTTTATTATTTATCGAAGGAAATGTCTAAATGCGCTTACGATTTTTGCTTTTGTTTTTAACCATTTTTTCTCTTTCAATACAAGCTCAAATATCAAATGATGAAAGGGAAAAATTAAAAAATCCACGCCAGACCATGCGAACTTTCATGACTGCCATGGAGCGAGTTAAGAGTGGTTCCGCTGAATCTTTCAGTGATGCCATATTAACGATTGATCTTTCTGGTATTGATCCAGCGCTTAGAAAGCTTACCGGTAAAGTTACTGCTGAGAAACTGATAAATACAATTGATCGCATAGCTCACATCAATTATGTGCTCATTCCCGAACATGAAGATGGACCAAAGTGGTTCTTTCGTAAACAAACAATTAATATTGGCGACAATATTCATGATGTAGAAATTTCAATCTATAAAACATCCGATGGCGTTTGGAAGTTTTCTCCCGAAACCGTCAGTACAATAGAAAATTTTTATTCAGGTGTTTCACATCAAAAGGTTCTAGAAGGATTGACAGAGTATCGTAATTGGCGCTCGAGAATCACAGAGCGCATGCCCGACTGGACAGGAGATGAATTCTTAATGTTCAAAAAAGGACAATGGTTGGGATTTGTGATCATCCTATTGCTATCGCTTGCTTCATTTTCAATAATTAGATTTTTTGCCACAATTTTTCTACGTTTTAAAATAGAGCAAAAATCTCTTGATTTAGTCGAAGAAGAGCAATTTAAATCTACCCAAGCATTTGGCTTCTTAGCATTTTCTTTAACTTGGTTAGTTGGAGTCCGCCAACTCGAACTAGATTTAGATATTTTAAAAATTCTCTCGAGAGGTTCATATATTTTAACTGCAGTCTTTTTTGTTTGGTCGGCATTAACAGTCGTAGACTATGTAAGTTTGCATTTTGAGAAGATGGCCAAGAAGACTGCCAATAAATTTGACGATGTTTTGGTTCCGATGCTTTCTAAAGCGACAAAGTTTTTAGTCTTTTGCTTTGGAGCTTTGTTGGTGGCCCATAGTTTAACCTTTGATGTGGCCAGTATTCTGGCCGGTCTAGGAATTGGGGGAGTGGCGGTTGCGCTTGCAGCTAAAGACACTATTTCGAATCTTTTTGGCTCCGTTACTGTATTGATGGATCAGCCTTTTCAACTTGGAGATTATGTCATGCTTGAAAAAGGTTTAGAAGGCTCAGTTGAAGAGGTTGGATTTAGAAGTACCCGCATCCGCACGCCCATGAACTCTTTGGTTACAGTTCCCAATAGTGTTCTGGCAAACATGGCAATTGATAATTACGGAATGAGAAAAGTGAGACGCTTCAAAACTAAACTCAGCCTAGACTTCAATACACCGGTGAATCTAATTGAGGAATTCTGCGAACGCATTCGCTACAATATTCGGATGAATCCGTTAGTTCAAACAGAAGAACAGTTTGTAACTATATTTGAAATTTCACCTTCATCTATTGAGATTATGATCTCCATTTATTTGATGACTAACAATCAGGTCGCAGAATTGAGTGAAAGGCATAAATTGATTGTTGAGATCATCAAAATCGCAGATGAAATGGGAGTGAAATTTTCTTATCCCACTCAGACCTTGTTTGTTCACACCGAAAATGAAGCCAAAAGTTAAAAATACCTAGAAAGTTGGCATATTTACCCAAGCTCTAAAGGTCATACAACTGTCCAATTGCTTGATTATAGATTAGTCGATGGCGCTATTTTAGATTACGAGAACATTCTCATATAATCGCTCTATTGCTCTACTCAACCTAAACCATCCCTGAGCAGAGCTAGGAGTAAGGTCTATGCATATGACAGATTGTCCTACTAACAACGAGACACCAAACGGAACTTCATTTTGGAGTTATTGTCTTGCGCTTGTGACTGCTTTTGCTTTTGCAGATGTCTTCAGTGGAGATTTTCTCCGCGAGTCCACCTTTAATCACAAAGTAGAATATGTCTGGTCTGTGTTTGCTATGATTGTGCCTTTTGGAGTTTATGCCGTAGATGGCCCACCTGGAGCTGGTTTTATTCGGTCCTATGCCTTTAACAAATTATGAAGTAGCTCCAAATTTAAAATTGGTTATTTGAAAAAAGGGCGCTTGTGGAGCGCCCTTTTTTATTTTCTTTTTTTGATAAGACCCAAGGAAGCTAATGAAACAGAAGTCATTTTATATAATAGTCGCATACCGACATTAGCATCCCATTCATTTCCTTTATCCTTGGGATTTGGGGCAACTTCAACTAAATCAAAACCCACCAGTTTTTTTCCACTGGCAACCAATTCGTGAAGAATTAACATCACTTCTTGATAGTCGAGTCCTCCTGGTACAGGTGTGCCTGTGTTGGGACAAAAGCGAGGATCGAGTCCGTCAATATCAAAAGAGATATAGATGTGCTCGGGTAGTTTATTTATAATTTCCTTGGCAATTTTTTGAAATGCTTCACCATTCAATTTTCTACGAGCAATATCTTGATCAAAATAAACATCAATTTTTTTATTATTTTTGGTAAATTCGTATTCTTGCTCACAAAAGTCTCTTATGCCAACTTGAACCAATTTAGAAATTGAAGTTATTGTCTCGACCACGTTATACATTATTGAAGCGTGAGAATGGGCAAAGCCCATATAGGCTTCCCGGGTGTCTGAATGAGCATCGAAATGCAAGATTCCCAGCTTAGGATATTTTTCAGCGTATGCTTTTATAGCTCCATAGGGAGTGGAGTGATCGCCTCCAACCACAACTGCTATTTTATTTTGATTAAGCAGGTTTTTGGTCTCTAGGTATACTTCCCGATTTAGCTCTTCACTTATTAGATTAACTTTGGCGAGATTTTTTTGAAGAAGTTTATTTTTTTTCATGGATTCATCATCAGCATCAATTATTTTTTTTGCCAACAATCTTCCCGTCGTATTTAACTTCTTTATTTTTGCGGATTCTTTTTTCATAAAGAAGCCTGCTTGAAAAGCATCGACAAAATCTAAATCGAAAAAGTCGATTTGCTCGCTCGCCTTTAGGATTGCGGCTGGCCCCTTGGAAGTTCCAGCTTGGTATGAAGTTGTTACATCCCAGGGAATGGGAAGATAGACAACTTGGGCATTATGTTCTTTAAATGGCAGCCCATAAATGCCATCTTTTGAAGTGGCTTTAGCATTTGGATCAATCATAATTGCTCTCATCTGTTAACAAGTATTTTAAAATGGGAATTCTAGCATAAAGTAAAGTCAAGGTCACATTGAATTAAGGCAGAGTTTTATAGAGGTAGAGTCAGGATAAAAGTGCTTCCTTTTTCATAAATAGATTCGACACTTACACTTCCGTTATGCGCCTCAACGATAGATTTTACGAGGCTCAGACCCAGGCCTATACCTTTTTGATTTCGACTATTTTCTCCTCTGTAAAGCCTTTTCCAGATTAAAGGAAGATCTGATTCATTGATACCCATTCCCTGATCCTGGACTTTAATGATGACAGTTTTATTAAATTTAAAATAAAAAAGATGAATTTCTGCATATTGAGGGGAATATTTGATGGCATTATCAACTAAATTGGCCAGGGCTTGCCGAATTTTTTTCTTATCAGCAAAGATCGTGCAAGATTGCTGAGTTGGGAGCTGAGTTAGTTTGAGATGAATATCTTTTTGTTCTGCGACTATTTCATAAAGATCAATTATATCTTGAATTAACGTTTTAATGTCGACTGTTTCTTTTTTCAAATTTTGTAGACCCGATTCAACCTCGGTAATATCAGTCATCATTTTGAATTCAGCTAAAATTTCATCAACGCCTTCAATACAATCTTCAAAAACAATTCGTGCTTGCGCCGAAGTGAGATTTTTATTTTGTAAGCTTATTTCGGCGTGCCCTCGGATGCTAGTTAGCGGAGTGCGAAGTTCGTGAGCGACAACATCCAAGGTTTGTCGCATGGCTTGATTAGAGTTTCTAATTCGATCAAGCATTTGATTAAATAATTTAGAAAGCTCTTCGAGTTCATCTTTGTGTTGAGATAGAGGAACTCTAACGTCTTCATCTCCTTTTTCAATGCTTTTTAACGTGGATATAAGCTCCCTGATTGGTCTCAATATTCTACTGGCAAGAAAGTAACCGCCGATTCCTCCGAGCAATAATGCTACAAATACAATTTCGGCAAAGGTACCCATAAATTGCTCAAGTAGTTCATCTCGGTCATTGACCGTTTTGCCGACTTGAAAAAAATCACCATTAGCAAGTTGAATTGATAATACTTCTAAATCATCGTCATCTCTTTTGGTCTTGATGTAGAACCACTGCTTTTTTTGATTTGTCTCGTAAAGGCCATGCTCAATTTCTTTGATATCAAAAACAGATTTATTGCCAAAGGTATGAAAAAATTTAGAATTATGATTGCCATCTTGAATCCGAATAAAAATATCGTATTCTCCTTCTTTTGATATTTTTGAGCTCCGAATATATTTTTCTAATTCTACAATTCCACCAATTTGCAAAAAGGCATTGTATTCATTAAGTTTTGCTTCAATAAATTGATGATCATTTTTTTCTAATGAATGAGAAAAAAGTAAAAAGAAAACCCAAAAGAGAAGCAGAGAACTCGAAAAAAAAATTAAAAGATGCCAAAGAGTGAGCCTTACTCCAACTTGTGCAAAAAAAGATCTAATCTTTTTTAAGAACATATCCCACGCCTCGATGAGTCTGAATTATTTTTTCAGAAAAATCTTTATCAATTTTATTTCTCAAACGACAGACCAATACATCGACAACATTAGTTTGAGGGTCAAAGTCATACCCCCAAATTTTTTCTAGAATAATGGCTTTAGTAATAACTTTCTCTTGATTTCTTAGTAACAAGTCTAGCAATGCAAATTCTTTAACCTGGAGTATGATTTTTTTATCTTGTCGAAAAACGTCTCGAGTTTCCAGGTTCATTATAAGATCGCAGTATTTTAATTGAATTTCAGCTCCCGTTTCGGAAGTCGTGCTGATTGCAAAAGCCGATCTTCTCGTGATCGCTTGCAGTCGCGCGATAAGCTCTGCCATCGCAAACGGTTTAACTAGATAATCATCACCTCCTGATTCAAGGCCTGCTATTTTTTCTTCTAACGATTTTTTTGCACTCAAAATGAGAACTGGGGTAGATATATTTTGTGCTCGCATTTGCGTTAGTAAGCTTAGCCCATCAGTATCTGGCAACATGATATCGAGAATAATAGCATCAAAGTTTTTATCTACAATTTCATTCCAAGCACTTTTGCCATCATATGCACAAGCTGAACTATAACCAGAATTTTGTAATCCAAGCTCAATAAATTCAGAAATTTTTTTATCGTCTTCAATGAGTAAAATATTCATCTATGTTCCACTGGTTTGGGTTTATGGGAAATCTTACTTAATTTCCCTTTCAAACACTAGGGTGTGAGAGTTCAATAGAATAAGTATTTTAATCTTGTAATGAAGATTTAATACATATGCTGATTATGATGAAGCAGATATTTGGCCGACTCATACAATCCATTCGTCAACATCTGCATTTCTTTATACTTGTCAGGAAATTGATCTTTTACATCTTCCTTTGGTTGTAAATCACTATGTTTAACCAAGCGCCCTTGACCGTTATAGGGAATGTACTCAAAATAGAAATCTTTATCAATTAAAGTTACATGAAATGGAGCATACCAATTATAGGAAAATGCCGCTCGGTAAGTATCAAACTTTGGGTTAAAAAGATCACGACCAAAGCTTCTGGTTTTATACGAGATGCCAGTGAGCCCGGCAATAGTGGGCATAACGTCCATCTCGGAGGCAATTTTTAATTCTTCTCCTGGCTTAATATATTTAGGTGAATGGATAAGCAAGGGGACATGAAAGCCATTAGATAAATTGCGTTCCCAGTCTTGAACATTTTTTGCGTTATTATGTGGAAGGCTGTGATCGCCAAAAACCAAAAAAATTGTATTTTCATACCATTTTTCTTTTTTTGCCATTTCAAAAAATTTGCCTAATGAATAATCTTGAAGCCTCATCGCATTATATTCTTCAAGAGACTCAAAACCATAATCTCGAATCTCGTTTTCATTGATCTCTTTGGAGCTAAGACTTTTAAAGTCATCGCTGTCGCTTGGGATTGTATAAGGTCGATGAAAACCGGAAGATTGCAATAGAGCAAAAAATGGTTTGTTAACATCGCGCTGATTTAAAACCTCATGAGCTTCTTTGAAAAGATTTAAATCAGAAATTCCCCACACATCGACTTTGGGACTTTTGTAAGAGCCTTCTTCGTAAATATGGAGTTCGGGAATATTGTAAGAAAGAACTCCGCGAATATTACCCCAATTGGCGCTACCGCCGAGAAAATAGTATTTATCATATCCCAACAGTTCACCAACATTGGTGTGTTGATTGACCACAAATGGATTGCGAGTACCAGTTTCAACTTTGGAAATATCAGGTAGCGAAGTGACAGCAGCAAAAACAGACCGCGCTGTAGCAACGGTAGGGGTATAAAATTTTCTAAAAAGTAGTGACTCTTTAGCTAGTTTGTCTAGATTTGGAGTTGGATTGACGGCCGAGCCACCAAGACCTGTTTTATAATACCCCATGGATTCCATAATAATGACAACAACATTTGGCTTTTGTTTTAATTTTTCGGGATTAGCGGTAAAGCTGCGAAGAAAATTTAATTTTTTCTCGTCGTATTGATTGCCCTCTTTATCAACGCCTAAAAATTGTGAAACCAATGGGTAGGCTTGATGAACCTTTTCTTCTTCAAAATCACTTTTTCTAAAAGAGTATGTGTCAGCAATGTAAAGGATTGGATTGAGTCCCAGATTTGAAGTGAAAGGATTTGGAGAGGCAAAAGCTTCGGACCAGCGTAGAGGATAACGTTTAAAACTGCCGTAAATTCCTAAGCTAAAAAACAAAATAAAAAAAGTAAGACCAAACGCTTTTTCTTTTTTATTGCCCGAGTGCCAAGCTTCAAGTTTGGGAGTGACCCACACTTTCATGATCCAGAATGAAGCCGCTGTGATAAAAATTATCATCAATAAAAAAGCTGGCCAAGGATAAGACTCTCTGACCATCTCAAAAGAAATAGCTGGCGTTTTTAGAAATTGAATAATCGTAGCATTGACTCGCGACTTAAGGTAAGCAAAATACCCTGCATCGGTTATATAGAGTGAAGTGGTCACCGCAAATAACAAAGTGTAAAGAATATTATTCAAGAGCATTTTAGTTGTTGTCTTAAATGGCAAATTGATGATGAGGATGGCCGGAACCAGCAAAATCATCGATAATCGCAAATCAAAGCGAAGTCCTAGTCCAAGTGCTTGACCGATTAAAGAAGCAGTGCCAGGTGTTATTTCTCGATAAAAGTAGCTCAAAAAAAGCAGTCGATAGAGCGTAAAAAAGATCATTTCCAACGCCAACAAGGAATACAAAAACTTAAGTTTCGGAGTGTTAAAAAATTTATTTTTCATTCCACTTTTATACGATAAGATAAATGAAAAATAAACGCATTATTGATATATCTCTTAACTAATGGATTCAACGAGATGATTAGCAGTCTCATTTTTAGAAATAAGACCGAAGATTTTATTAAAATTTATGCAATAAGTTTAATCGCCTTTAGTTTAAGTTTTTACACTCCTTTTCTCACTTCGCCTTTGGTTCTTATCTCTACCGTCTATTTGTTAGACTCCGGGCACGTTTATACAACCATGCTGGAAGTTTATGCTGACCCTGAAGAACTTAGAAAACCCTATGTTTGGTATGTAACTTTAGGTTCATTTATTCTTAATGCCGGGGTGTTGTTTTTTTTCGGAAAATACTTTTTTTACTACATCTTTTATTTCACTGTCTTTCACAATATGCGCCAAGGTCTTGGGGTAACTTTTCTGCACAAAAAAGGTGAAGCAATGGGGGCAACTTTTTATAAGATGAGTTATTATTTTCTCACTTTAATGCCATTTCTACTTTTTCACTTAAGGCCCCGCCTTGCGATGAATCGACTAAGTGAAGCCATCATTCGTCCCTTTGAGTTAAGTCCGTATTTTTCATGGGAGCAGCTTGCTCGTTTTTATCAATGGGGTCTTAATAGTTATTTATTAGGAATCGTTATCATTTTTTCTTTTTTAATCTATAAAAAATATTTTAGAGGCTTGATCACCATGATCTTCTTTTTTGGGGTTTATGTGTTCGCGTTTTTATTATCTAAAAATGAATTTCAAAGTTATATCTTACTTATTTTTTCCCATGCCATTCCTTATTTTTTTCTTATGCAAAAACGTATCGTCAAAACTCATTCTCTTAAAGTTGTAAAAAAATATGCTGGATTTTTGTTGATAACCTTTTTTATTTTAGGTGGATCAATTGATTATTTTCAAAATGAAATAGCGGGACTTTTCTCTGAAGTCGATCTTTTAATTAGGGCCTTGTTGGCCACACCTTTAATAGCTCATTTTATTTTTGATGCCATTATTTGGAAGCGTGGAAATGATCGCTTTCAAGCATTTTTAGATCCTTCAATTAATTATTGAGCAGCACTTGTCCCAATATCTCTAGGATCGGCTACAGCTTTTAAAATGCCCTGCTCTTTAGCTACTGCCATGACGTTGCAGATAAGAGGTTTAAGATTAACTTTATGGCCCATTTTCAGAAGCGAGTTCAACTCTTTTGGCCCAGGACCTGGAGGATCGATATCGATAACATCTGGCTGCCATTGATGGTGATATCTAATACTGGCGATGGAATCATAAAGAGGTAATTTAAACTCTAGATAATTTAAGATTGTCTGCGCTACACAGCTTATGATTCTAGTACCACCTGGAGCGCCAAGGGTTAAAATAGGGGTATTATTTTCTAAAATAATTGTGGGAGACATACTACTAAGCGGAGTCTTTTTAGGAGCAATCATATTAGCGCTTCCTCCGATAGCACCAAATAAATTGCTGGCTCCAACGGCAGCTGCAAAATCATCCATCTCATTATTCATAACTATTCCGGTATGTGGAACCACAATACTTGCCCCCATATAACCATTTATGGTTTGAGTCGTACTAACTGCATTTCCTTCAGCATCCATGATGGATAGATGAGTAGTCTCAAAATGTTCATTGGGCAAAAATTCACCGGCGAGAATTTCGCTTGAAGCTCGGGCCCGATCACTTAATATATCTTTTCTTCTTCGGCGGGCATAGTCTTTGGAAATAAGCTCCTCGGTGGGAACTTTAACAAAATCGGGATCACCTAAATATCGAGCTCGATCGGCGAAGGCAATTTGAAGTGCTGAAGTAGCAAGGTGTATGGCTTCTGAACTCAGAAATTTTTTTTCCCTGAGATGATCATGTTCTAATATATTGAGAAACTCTATGACATGCACACCTCCAGAGCTAGGAGGTGGCATTGAATAAATCTCTAAACCATTGTAACGACCTCGAAGAGCATGCCTCCATTTGACTTGATACTCTCTAAAGTCCGACTGGCTTAATAGACCTTTTGAGTGCTGTGAAAATGAAACAAATTGTTTCATGATGTCTCCAGCATAAAAAGCCTGGCTTCCTTCTTGGGATATTTTTTTTAATGTTGATGCTAAATCACTTTGAACAAATAAAAATCCTTCTGGCAGTGGATTGAGATTTTTATCAAGAAATAATTTTCTGGCTTCTGGGTCTTTGGCAAGTTCCTCGCGCTTAATTTTTAAGGCATTGGCGAAACTTGGGTAAATAGCAAAGCCTTTTTCTGCCAGCGATATGGCATCGGCCATGACTTCATCTCGTTTTAAGCGGCCAAATTTTTGATGGATTTCCAATAGCCCCGCGACCAATCCAGGAACGGCCGTAGCCTTGATTCCATTTATAGAAAGACTGCTAATAGGCGTTGCATCAGGGGCCAGATACATTTTTTCATGAGCACCAATTGGAGCTCGCTCTCTAAAGTCGATAGCATAAATTTTCTGGGTAGAGGCTTCTCGAAATAGCATAAATCCACCACCACCAAGACCGGTAGAGTGGGGACGCTCGACTGCAAGGACAAATGAAGCAGCGACTGCAGCATCAACGGCATTACCACCTGCCAAAAAAATCTTTTTAGCAGCGTTTGTAGCGTAGATGCCTTGAGAGGCAATCGCAAATTTTTTTCCTTGGGCTTGAGCAGACCGAGTGTCAAGGCGTATGGCCGAACTAAAAATAGTAGGTCTACTGCTTTCTAGAAAATGAAATTGCTGGCACGATGTGACTAACAAAAAAAATATGGAGAGTACTATTAAATTTTTCATGGACAAAAACATAGCACAAAACTAGTAAAATTTCTTGACCTCGTCTAAAAGTGTTTCAATATCTAGTGGTTTTTTTATATTGGAGTCAAAATGTAAATTGTCGATTTCTTCATTTATGCCAGCGGCCGATAGTATGATGGTTGGAATATCTGCTAGGCGCGGTTGATCTAACTGCAACTTTCTAAACTCTAGTCCATTCATTTTAGGCATCATAATATCAAGTAAAATAAGTGCCGGTAACTGTTTAGCATTTTTTAAATATTCCATTGCTTCTACTCCATTGGAAGTAGAAACCACATGAAATTTTTCTTCAGTTAAAATGCTTGTGATAGCTTCACTGATATCTATGTCATCTTCAACCAGCAATATAAATTCTTGCCAAGTACCCATTCATTACCTTTAATAGATTGACCAGTAATCATAACGTCACCCTCTATTATGAGTGATTTTGTAGGTTTTTTAAAGTTAAAGTAAATTGATAAAGATCAGAAATTTTTGGATTTTTAATTAATTATTCTTAACTTCCAGCAGTAGAAAACAAATTGCTGTGTATGTAAATAGAAAAAATTCTAAGATGAACTGCAATCTAAAATGAACATATTTCAAAGGTTAAATGATAAATGTCACTAAGTTGCGTTGACCAATGACCCTGATCATATCAAAGGCAAGGTCAACGCAACAAAAATCAACATTCTTAATTTTTAAGATGCATTTTTTATTTTTCTTTGGGAACTTTTGACTCATCAACCGTGATTTCAATTTCTACCCGGCGATTTTGCTTTCGACCATCAGCGTTTTTGTTATCGGCGATGGGATTAACCGGCCCCATCCCTTTTATTGCAATGGACGATTCAGATAGTCCGGCCACAACCAATTCTTCTTTAACAGATTTTGCTCTTTTTTCTGAAAGAAATTCGTTACTTTCGGCTTTCCCAGTGTTGTCGGTATATCCCTTGATGGTTAAAACATTCTCAGGATATTTTTTCATAATATCTGCCATTTGTTTCAAATTAGTTTTCGCTTCTGCCTTCAGGTCAGCTTTACCAGTATCAAAAAGAATATCGCTTTTTAGTTTAGTGACAAGCCCTTGCTCGGTTCTTTTTGTTTCAGCAATTTTCTCAAGCTCTTTGGCCTGCTTGTCCATGCGATGACCGACATATCCACCGATGGAACCACCAAGCGCTGCTCCGATAGCGGCTCCTTTGCCTTTGCCTAATACTGCTCCGAGGGCACCACCAGCAAGCGCCCCTAATCCCGCTCCTCGGTAGGCATTTTTATTTTCACTACTAGCGCATCCGGTAAGTAAAACCACCGTGGCAGTTATCAGGATTAAAAACTTTTTCATCTACTTCTCCTTCCATGAATTTATCTAATTGGTCTTAGTAATTACTCGTCAACTTTAAATTATTTGGTTTTAAATCACGATAAAAATTATAAACATATCGTGACTCAGGTGAAAATCTTTTTTTGAAATCTTTATCAGCTAAAATTCCTTCAATCAGTTGTTGGTAATCGAGATTTAATTCACCAAAAGCTTGCGATGTCACGCTATTGAGAAAAAATAAAAATTCTTGAAGCATCATTTTATGAGCGGGATTTCTAAAGCTTGCATATTTTTCTAAGAGCCATACCGGGTTGTCCCATCGCAGGCAACTAAGCCCAGCTCCTCGCATCGGAACTGGATGCTCCCCAAAGCGAACGGTCCATTCGGGGTGGTTGGAGCCAAGGTGGGAATGAATCACTTGATCGATGAGTGAAAGTCCAAACCAGGCGATATAAAATTCAGGTCCAAATTCTTTAGAGATTTTTCCCCGATCAGCAAAAAAAGCAAGGTGCTGAGGAATGTTGTGATGAGGACATTTATAAGGTTCTTTCATCTTGGTGAAGCGGGCCATCTCGCGGGGAAATTTGTTGTAAAAATAATGACTCCAGTCCATACACACTCCCTAGCAAGAAGTTAATAGACATTTCTTAACGGAGAACCATAGTGATTATATAAGATCAAAATTTTTTTTAATTTAATTTTTTCTTAATTAGAAGCAGTTAAAAAAATGTATACATTTTAGACAATAAATTTAATCCTAAAAAATTTAGGCCATTATCTATTTTCATTGGCTTCGCATAATCCATTTCCAAATCCACTAATATAGGCCATTAAGTAAAGTTTTTGGCTTATTTTATTTTGTCTTGCCCAGAATATATTTAAAGGTGAACCCGTATCAGTTAATATTGCGGTACTGAAAGTTGTTGGATGATTTGTGATTATCCCTTTGATTCTCCATTCATCAGAAAGTTCAATGCGTGCCTTATCTAAATTCCAGTTGCTCATCTGGTTGACATCTCCTTGAGCCTGGAAAACTGGGGCCATAAAATAGTGAAATTTAGCATCGTAATCAAACATAACACCAAAAAATTGCTTTAAATTAGGGTCAATGTCGTCAGCTAGAAAATAGCATTCTCCAGAGTACATTGCCGGTATAATAAAAGGACTGGCTTTTGATTTTAGAAAACCTTTATTGATTTCCAGCATTTTTTTTGTGCACTTGACTTCTTTGCACCAGTTATCAGGTAACTCGGGAGTATCCCAACCAAATGAAGTTAAAGCGTAAGTAAATATCACTAAAAATGTGAAAAATTTCATCGATAAAAATCCTAAATTTGTTAATTATCAATATATTAGTCGAGCATTAAAAAAATTAAAAGCAAAGTTTAATGGAGTAAAAAGCTTGGGGAATTATTTCGCAACAAAAATATGATGGCAAAAAAAAGATGAGTTAAGATATTTCAATGAAAGACAGCGATTTTCTCATTGAATTACAGATTGAGTTTGCAGAAAATATTCACGGCCGTCTTCAAGGCTTAGAGCAGCTTATTTTAACTTTAGAAAAGCAGCAGTCTGAAGAAAAAATTAATCAAAGTATTCGCTACTTGTTGGCAGAGTTTCATTCTATCAAAGGAAGCGCTGGAGCTTTGCAATTTAGAGCGATTCAAATGATTTGTCACCAGGTAGAAGACGTGATTATTGGTCAACAGGAATTTGGTATTAAAAGCCAAGTCGATGGACTATTAAAATATTGTGACATGATCAACGAATACGCACAGCTTTTTAAGAAAGAGCGCAACGTAAATCAAGATGATTTTCTTAAAAAACATCACCTCTTTTTGAAAAAAGAAAGTGAAATGAAAAATTCTATAAAGGAAAAATCTCAAAGGCCCTCACAGGTTATTAGAGTTTTATCCGTAGGATTATCTTTAACAATTATCAATAATTTGAAAAAGGCTGCAGCTAATTTCCAATTTACAATGGCCTTTACTAATAGTTCCAGCGAAGCTCTGGCCCGAATAGCAATTGAAGACTTTGATTTGATATTTTCTTCCTATTTCACAGAGCCAGTTGATGGCATTACTCTTTGCATGGCGATTAAGAATCAATGGCGAAACAAGTCGATTAAGTTTGTCCTTTTTCCATCACAGGATATTAGCCAAGATTACAAAAAACTCCTTGGAGACTTGCTGCCTGATAAGATTATATTTAAAAATCAAAATATGTATCAGGAATTTTCCACTTTTTGTGATCAGCATTTCAAGCCAAAATCAGTTATCAAAAAAATACTTTTTCTCGATGATGAAAGTTCCTTACTCGAACTATATCAAGCGGTGATTGAGGGCAAGACCCAATGCCAGCTTTATTTTTTAAATCCAAAAGAGCAGAGTCTCAAAAATATTCTTAAATTTCTCCCAGATCTCATTGTCTCAGATATCAATATGCCAGGAATCAATGTGCTTGAATTGATGGATGATCCTTACGCCAATTCTAACAAACTTACCAAGTTTGTATTTCTTACGGGAGACATTGAAAATCCGATTTGTCATCAATTGCTAGCAAAAGGTGCCTTGGGAATTTTTGATAAAGCCAATATTATTGAAAGCCTGTTGTCTGATCTTGCAAGAATTGGGGTAGAACTCAGATAGTTCTATAATTTTTACCAGCTCCAAAAAGTAAGTACCATTTTAAGCTATTATTCAGAGATGAAAACATTAGCTCTTATTATTCTTTTTACTTTTTCCGCTCAAATATATGCTGAAAGTTTGCCTGATATGATGGCCGATGGTCTTGCCCATATGGCACTTAAAAGAAAAGTAAATCAGTACTATCAACTTGCAATCGCCTGTACTCCACTTGAAGTAGACAATAAGAGTGGACTCAATGTTACAGATTGGCAACAGGTTGAACCTGTTGCTCCACACTGGAAAATGCTAAAAAAGTTTAATGCGACTGCCATAGAGGCAAGAGATTACGCCTTAGCAAAACATGCTTCAGATAAGGTTTTACATTGTCTTGCCGGATGCTTTGTTGCCACCAAACTAGATTATATTTCTGGCGTGTACTTAGGTTGGTTTAAAGAGCTTTTAGATGCTAGTGATTGCAAAGTAAATACTCATTTTGAAAAAGCCGACTATGAGGCTACCCAAGCTGGCGCAATTATTGGATCAGCTAAAAATAGCTGCGAAAGTTTTTGCTTAAGAGATGACATTAAAAATCTTGATGGTGATCAAATGCTCGAGGCCGCTCAAAGAGAATAAATTTTAGCAGGCCGAGCTTATCTTTTTTCTTATTTTCTTCTAAATGGCTCCCGTCATTATGCCGAAGAGACCTTAAGGGAATCTTAGAAATGAATAATCTCGTTATCAAATTTTTTTTGGGAGCTACCCTTTTTTCTTATCATCTCAGTGCTCATGGGTTTGACTTACCCAATTGTAATAAATTTCCAAAATTTTCAATTTTTAATCTTCAATGGTTCAATCAAGTTCAGCGTATAAGTTTGCGCACTCTGTGTGATTTTCCTGCTTCCGATGAATCTACTTCTGGATTTCAAAAGCAGTATGATGAACTTTCTGCTGCTCGAGAAAAATTTTATTTAGCGATGTCACAAATTGGAAATGAGACTGATGCTGGATACACTCCGGTAGAGCGGCGTCTGGAAATAGATGAATTGGCCCAAAAGAAAGCGGCGGCAGAAATAAAGCTTTTTGCTAAATTAAATGGACTTGAAAATGTTCTTTCGATTCGAAGTCCGATTAGAATACGAGTGGTAAAGTTTCCAGGACTCACAAAAAAAATTGCTTCAATCAACAACGAACAAACGAAAAAAATCGCAGAAAATCCCATTCCCTCCAGTTCTGATTGGGCCAATTTTAGCCTCCAAAATAAATTACCTGAATCAGCGATTCTTGAACTTTACTTAGAAGACAGCGAAGGACATTTGCACAAATTTAAAACATACAACTCCCAAGGTATTGTTGGTACACCGGGCCCGAAATTGCGTGAAGGAGATTTTCAAGTGCCTGAGGGAGAGTTTGCCCTAGAGCGGCCGCTACTAAGTTCTCAAAGATATATTTCCATTGGAGTCGATGCAAATCCAAATCGCTTTCAGGGGCGAGGCAGTAACATAAAAATCCATGGAAGCGGTCCCAGTGAGGGGTGTATCGTTTTGTCTAACGCGGCTATAGCAGAACTGTCTGGCTATTTGAACGTAGCTCCGAGAGGAAAAAATGGAGCTAATGTTTTAATTACTCCATTTCAAATGGATAAAGAAAATTACAGCTTGATTGCAAAAGGTATGAACAATGTTACGGCTCGCAGATGGTCTAATGAAATGGCCAATCATCCAGAGTTAAAATCTTTTGGGAGCTTGGATAGTTTTTGGTCTGACCTCGAGAGATTAAATAGAAAATTTGAAAATTGTCGAGATAAAAAGGAACGCTTGTGCGTGAGTTCTGACAAATCACTTCCAGATGAAAAATCATGTTTACGACATCCCGGTTTTGCACTCAAGCGCTACGTAAGTACAACTTATCTCGAGTTTGCTTCTCGCGCTGAAGTGAAAAAACCTCAACTTCAAACCCTTTTGCCTGAACCTCAAAAGTTACATGTACCTCAAGCTCCTGCGATAGCTCCACCTGCCTTGATTTGCAAGCGTGGTAGCGTTTTGCGCTGGAGGGTGGATTATATTGATATGGGCGAAGGTGCAGCTGCTGGAACTTATGTCATTGATGTTAAGAATGATGAAGCCGCTTGGGCCCGCGCTAAAAAAGAACATGTCTATGCTGTCAAATTAAATGTGAAACCATTTTGTATGAAACTCACTTCAGCTGACGGCTACTACGGCGATTAAGTTGAGCCTCTGCTTATGGAAGCAGCAGTGCTTCGAGAGCCACCGCTGTTGAAAATTGTGGTGAGTACCACTCAATTGTAATGGGGCCTAGTTTTGCGATAAAAAGTGAGTCTAGTGAACTTACAAAAGCAATACGGGAATTCACGCTAATTCCTTTCTTGAGACGAATCTCTAAAGCCTTAATCAAGCTTTTTATTTTTTGGGAACGAATATCTATCGGCCACAGTTTTTTAAGTACAGAAATATATTCTGCCAATTCGGTGTAGTTTTTGGTTTGGGGCCTTAGCAGTAGAGATTGTGAAAATTCCAAGACTTGCAATTTGGCATTTGCCATCGAACTGCTAAGACAAACATTTTTTTCTTGGTGATACATAGCTTTGGCATAAGCAGTAAAAAATTGTGAGGAACGATTATACCAAACCTCACAACTTCTCGTGTTTCTATTGGCTATTGTTTGATTGATGAGTTGGCAGCTTTGCTCAAAACCTTCCAACGTTGATCCGGAAAGTTTCCCTAGCAGTGACTGATGGCTTATGAGTGCTGTAAGAATATTGAGATTGACCACGCAATCGACATCGTTTACCCCTTGAAAAATACGTGAGTTCTCATCTTCTGCTCGATCGCGATCAACCCAAGTTAAAAAAGCATTTGAGTTTGCGGGTTTCCATAAAAAATCATTTTTATATTGGACTCTACGATTTGAATCGGTAAACATGCCAACCGTTTTTTCAAAAGATAAAAGATAGTCTGGATGTTTTTGTTCTTTGAGAAACCACATATAGACATTGGCACTTGCATCTAAGTCATTTGGAACATTAAAGGCTTTTAAATAGCGGTAGGGGATATCAGCTGAAAAAGAGCGAATCCACTTGCCAGATGGCGTTTGTATCAGCGGCCAGTAAGCAATCGTACCTGGCAGTTCGTTGCTTTTTTGAGCATCTTCTAAATAGAGATCTAGAAAACTGTTGGCTTCTTCAGTGATATTTTCAAAGTTAGGAAGCTGATAAATATCAGAAATATTTTTAATCGCCAGTAGGGTCTGAGTTGTCACAAAGCTATTGCTCTCAAGGCTTTTAATATTTGTCGCTTTAAATCGCGAAAAACTCGGCCAGCTACCTTTTGTGCGGATGACGGCGTTGTCTTTGATCTGAGTCGTCTCCAAGAAATGCCACATTTTTGCTTCCAATTCAGGAAGGGGCAGCTTGGCTTGAGCATTGCTCAGTAGCAACACTAAAAATGTAAAAACAAGACAATTTTTAATACGTACCTCAAATAAAATTCTAGCGAGAGCTAAATTAATTGAGCTCACTCTTTTTGTAAATGGAGCGAGTAAAAGCGAAACACTCACGTTAAGGATGCGAGTCAAAGGCTTATTGTTTCTATTGGTTTTAGATACTTAAGCTTTATATCATAAACACTTTTAAAGTTTTATTTGAAAAAATCCGAATAACCGAGATGATGAATAAGGTATTTTTGTTGCTATTTTTTTTATTTTCCCTAAATGCTTTTGCCATCCAAAGACAAGCTGTCTGTTTCGAGAAAAAAAATGTGATAGCTCAAGGCCCGATCAATGATCTTTCATTGTCGGTTGAGCAAATTTCATGCTTCGCCTCTCGCCAGCAATATCAATGTGCCGATCTGGAAAAATCCAACCTTGAAGAAAAAACTAAAATAATTCAATGTGATCAATACTCTCTTAAGCAAAATAAGATAACGGAAACAAAGCTATTTTATTGCGCTTTTAATGGATTGAAGATGAGTGCGGAGCAGTTGCTTGAGCTCGCAAAGCTTCCAGGCCTTATGGCAAAAGCTGTGTTGGTCAGCTTAAAAGAATCACAAGAATGCTCGAGCAATCTTAATAAAAAACGAGAATTATTAAATGCCTTCAATCTGAGCATCTCGGATAAACGTTTTGAGCTTGAAGAAAGTTTTTTAGGACGAAGCTTTGAAGACATGTCCTGCACCCAGCTCGAGCAGTTGATACATGCTCGTTACGACAATTATAATCAGCAAATTTATCGTGAAATGATCTCCGCAAAAACTGCAGGTAAGCCTTATAAAAATGTTGAAGAATATGAACAGAAAAACTCAAGTTTAATAAGAGATATTAATCAGGCACTGAATTTGGCCAAGATCTCCTATGAGTGTTATACCCCAAAAATTAAAGCAGAGATGCTTTGTGCGGCCGTGACAAGCCTGATTACAGACATGGCGCTTGGAGCAGGAGTTACCAAAGCCGCAATGGCCATTAAGCGTGTCGTGAAAGCTAAAAACGCTGTCGCAACTACCAGCAAGATTGAACTCACAAGTGAGGCCATCAAAGAAAATAATGAAGCACCCGTTATGGCATTTAGGCCAGAGTGGATGCGCTCAAATAAAATGACCGGAGAGTATAGACAAATATTGAAATCCTGGAAGCCAGCTTCGAGTAAGGCCCGTGCTCTATCAGAGCAGATTGCTTATAAACAGATGAATGAGCTGGGTTTAAAAAGTTTTTCTTTTACAGTAAAAGCTGAAAGCCTTCCGGCATCGAGCGCAATATCAGAAACCGCTTTAAAAAATCCTCAAATGGCAGAGTACCTTAAGAAAATGAATGAGGCTGGCTTTGAGCTTAGAATAAATCCTCATATGGCGGTAGATAGTGACTACGGTGCAACTTTGGGGCGTTTTAATCCTCCCTTGAAGGCGATAGAGATTCTTCCAAACGCGACCTGGGAAGTTTTTCAACATGAATATCAGCATATGGTTTTTTATAATTTAGGATTAAGAACCCATGTTCTTGCAACAGATGCTATGACCTCAGCAGAGAAAAAAATCGTTTCTCGCGCTGCAGATCTTTACAAGAAAGGATTTAAGTCCCTCGCTGTCGATGAAACCATGGCGGTAGAAGCAGAAATTAAAACTCTCTACAAAATGGGATATACTCCCTGGAGTGGACCAGTTTATGAAGCACGAAAATACGCTTGGAGTTTTCAGGAAAAAGATGTGGCAAAAGGGTTTGCCAATTCGAGTGAAGCAACTAAGATCGCTTTCAAAAAAGTGGCACTTAATCCTTACGTTGTTCGCACCGCCCTCGGACTAAGTACCGGTACGGCCATTTATTATAATGAAAAAGAAGAAAAGATTATAACCATTGATGAAAAAGGCAATGCTAAAAAATTTAGAATCGATGAAATGAAATAAAGGTTCCAGCAGACTTGCATGACGCAAGTGATTTTGGCTAATCTACTCAGGTTAAATTTTATCAGGGATTGATGATGAGAATGCTCGTATGCTTATTTGCGATTTTTTATTATTCGACAAAGTTTTGTTTTGCTAATTACGATTTCCCCCAAATTGTAGGAGGAGCAGAGGTTGATCCTAAAAAAACGGATACCAGTTATATAGTGAGTTTCACTGGAGGATGTGCCGGAAGTATTATTGCTGAAAAATGGATTTTAACCGCGGCTCATTGTGAAAAAATTTTTGCCGATGGTATCACTGGTGGCAACGTAAAACTTAACCCAAGACATCGTATCACTTTGAAAATGAAAAAATATTATCTTCACCCAGGTTTTATGAAAATGGAATGGGGATCAATTAACGATTTTGCCCTTATTGAATTAGAAAAACCAATTGATTTTAAAGTTCAAAAAAAATTGGGAAAAATAGAACGACTCTCTCCCGCTCAAGAAAACGATGGATTAATTAATGAGGGAGTTATCGTTAGTGTTTATGGATGGGGAGCCAAAAGAGAAGGAGGTTGGGGAGCAGACACTCTGATGGAAATCAATATACCCATTGTAAGCCGGGAAAGGGCCAATATTTCTTATGAAGGAAAAATAGATCAAACGATGATAGCCGCCGGCCTAGATACTGGAGGTAAAGATTCATGCCAAGGAGATAGTGGTTCACCAATGGTTGTCTTTGATCAGGCTAGTAAAAAATCTATTTTGGCCGGTCTGGTTAGTTTTGGACATGGTTGTGCTCGTCCAAAATTTTATGGAATTTATTCCAATGTTGCTTCGGCCAATAATTGGATTAACGAAATAATGAAACAGTCAAAGTAAAGGGATCTATTTATCTTCTATCATTATTTTGTTTTTAAGATTCGAAAAAAAGAATAATAATTTTTTTGTGGAGTCTAGATATGCAGCAAGACCAATCAACAACATTAAATAAAAGTCTTGGACCATTGCTTCTTTGGGGGCTAGGTGTGGGCTATGTAATTTCCGGAATGTATTTCGGATGGAATTTAGGACTTCCAGAAGGAGGCACTCTTGGATTGGCGATCTCAACTTTTTTTATCACTTTAATGTACATTTTTTTTACTTTTAGCTATACCGAACTTGCCTGCGCAATTCCGAAGGCCGGAGGAGCTTTTGATTACGCTAATCGCGCTTTAGGCAAAAATCTTGGCTTTTTAGCAGGCGTGGCACAGCTTATTGAGTTTGTATTTGCACCCCCGGCAATAGCTTTTGCGATTGGTGCCTACTTTCATGAATTTTTTCCTTCAATTCCAATAAATGTAATTGCCATTTTTGCTTTTTTTTTATTTACCACTCTAAATATTTCTGGGATTAAAGCCGCTGCCAGTTTTGAGTTGTTTATTACGGTCTTTGCCGTTTTTGAGCTATTGATATTTGCCGGAGTCACTCTTCCTCACTTCCAATTAAGACATTTAACCATCAATGCATTTCCTCATGGTGTAAAAGGTATATTTACGTCTATTCCGTTTGCAATTTGGTTTTATCTTGGAATAGAAGGAGTCGCCAATGTCGCAGAAGAAACTATCAATCCTCAAAAAAATGTATCCATTGGCTTTGGGTCTGCGATAATTACTTTAGTCATTTTATGCTTTTTAACTTTCACTGCCTCAATTGGAGTGGCCGGTTGGGAAGCGATCGTTTACGCAGTACCTGGTGCCGCACCTTCAGATTCACCGCTTCCTCTTGCTCTTTCTCACATTGTTGGCAAAGACAATTTTCTCTATCACTTACTTTTAACTATTGGTCTTTTTGGTTTAGTGGCATCTTTTCATGGTTTGATTTTGGCAGCAGGGAGAGTCACTTTAGAGTTTGGACGAGTGGGTTATTTGCCAAAAATATTAGGAACTACTCATCGCCGTTTCCATACTCCTGCCGCCGCTTTAATACTCAATATGATTGTGGGTATTGTTGCACTACTTACTGGAAAAACCGCTGAGATTATCACCATTGCTTGTTTTGGTGCCATCGTTTTATATATTTTATCTCTCATTACTTTTTTTAAATTAAGAAAAGATGAGCCCCAACTTCATCGTCCCTTCAAAGCACAATTTTATCCTTACGCTCAAGCCTTCGCTTTAGTTATTGCTTTGATAAGCTTAGTTTCTATGCTCATTTTTAATCTAATGCTCGGTGGAATATTTATCACACTTTTAATCTTAGCTTTTGCCTGGTTTAAATTTTTTGTTAAACCAAGCTCAATGATAAAATGAAAATAATAAAAATGCTTAAAAGCAATATGGTGACTCGAAAAGCGAATAAACGTGCTCTTCTTTGGACCATAAGTTTAGTGGTAATGATTCAATTAATAAATATTATCTATAGCTTTAATCTATTTAAACTTGCACCTTTTTTTGAAGCTTCAGGTGACAAGGTTTTCGAACAGCAAGAATATTATCGACTATGGACGACCTTATTTGTTCATGCTGACTTTGCTCATCTTGGTAACAATGTTTTTTTATTTATCCCTTTTTGTTATTTCCTCATCGGACATTTTGAACTTTTGCTTTTTCCCATCACTGGTTTTTTAGTTGGGGGATTGACCAATTTTATTGTTTTAAAAACAATGCCTTCACAAGTAACCCTAATTGGACTTTCCGGTGTTGTGTATTGGATGGGAGCTACTTATATAACTTTAAGTTTTTTTATTGAAAGACGGGATAAGATTTTTAAGCGATTCATACGATACAGCGCAGTTATGATTATTTTATTTTTTCCAACTGTGATTTTGGAACATGTAAGTTATTTATCACATGCTCTCGGGTTCCTCTTTGGTATTTTAACGGCGGTATTTTATTATTTGATTCGCAAACAATACATTTTGAGTGCGGAAGAATATGAATATTTTATCGAGGATGATGAAGACATCTTAGAGATAGAAAAAGATTCAGACATTTTATAAATTTTTCTTACGCCAATAACTTTTCAATCATTTCTTTTAAATGGGGATAATTAGCGATCAGTAAGTTTTTATCGCCCATTTCAAAATCAGCGAATTGAAATGCTGGGGCCACAGTGCAACCTGTAAGAGCATAAGTAGAATTTTCTGGAAGATAGGCGCCAAACCAAGTATGCGCCCTCACGACGTATTGAACGTTTTCATTATTTAGAAGCGTTTCTTTTAAAGCGCCTTCTTTAGTTATTTCTACGATCATAAGGCCGTCACCGCCATAAAAGTGCCACATTTCATCTGACTTAATTCTATGAAGACTTGATTTTTGTCCTTTATTTAAAAGATAAAAAATTCCGGTTGAAAATTCAGATCTATGGGTTTCTCGATAGAATCCTCCTTCGGGGTGAGGGTGAAGTGCTAAACGATTAACTATGTCTTCGACCTTATCTTGAATTAAATCCTTCATGAGCGACCTGCAATAATTTAAGCTTATAAATGAATGAAATATTTGATTTTCTAATGGAGCGGATTACAAGGATTGAACTTGCGACCTTCTCGATGGCAACGAGACGCTCTACCACTGAGCTAAATCCGCATAGATATTTAACGGTGATATTAAAGACTTAACCAAAAGAAGTCAACGGCTTTGTCAGCTGAGGCGTTGCGTCTATTTCATTTTAGGGTGTTGAAAATGCAAGCGGCGGTCGCAACCATAAGAGATGGTGCTCTGATCAACTTGGATTTGTCCCACTTTTGTCCAGGCACTTGAATTAATTTTTTTCGAGTCATCATTGACTAAAATATTAAAGGTAATGGGCTGGACGTGATTTTTTTGCAAGTTGATTTCATCTCGAAAGTCGATATCGTCATTTCGCTCCACACTTTTATCTGTCTCGAGCATCATATATTTTGGAGTAACAATTTTTTCTCCGGTCATTAATCCGGCCTCTGAAATTGGATAAACTGGGCGATATCCCGGATTGGAGTCAATGCCCTTAAAAATATTAAAAATTTTAAAAGCTAATCCCAGCACGCTCAATCGAAAACCTAAGCGAGGGTTGTTAGTCATTTTTGTATCTAGGTAATGATTGGTTTGTTTTCCCATGAGAACATCAACTAAAAAGAAATTTGCGGTCTTCACTATTTGATCTGGGTTCATGGTAGGAAAGATTTTACCAGCAAAACCAAAGCTTCTTGCCTTGCCGCGCTCAGTTTCATTCAGAGCTGTCGATGCCCGTCCAATAAATAATCCCCGCGAGCCTTGTTTAAAATAGCCACTATAAGGTGAGGCTTCAGTGATACTCCAGACCCCGGCAAAGCAGGCTCCGTTTGAGTGAACTAGTTTTTCTAAGCGTGGATAATAGTCATTGCTATCGTTGAGAGTGCGATTGGCGCGATCGAGTAAGCGGTTGACTCCATCTACGATAAAGCGCGAGGCATTCACTTGGTAGTGGGGGAGTTCTCCATGATCGTATACTTGCATTTCATCATTGATATGAGCTTCATTGCTGGCGGGGTTGGCCCCAAAAACCACCGTTTTGACTTCATTAAAACTTGAATCAGCAAAACTTCGTGAACTGATGAAGAGACAAATAAGTATTGCTAGATGTTTCATTGATGATCCCTGGAAGTAGCTGACAATTAGCGTGCACTATGCCTGTAATCATGGACTAAATCTAGCAAGAAGTGCTTAGGCAAAAGCTTTTGGTTTAAGTCGCCCCAAATATTGGTCGACTTGGTAAATTATGAATGTGCAGTTTTATATGTTTACAGCAGGTTAAGTCCTTAAAATTCAATTCGGACTAAATGTATTTATAATAAAGTCGATAGGTATTTATCCTTTTGTAATGAATTGGAGTGTACCAAGTGAAACTGTTTATTTTAAGCATTCTTTATATTTTCGCTCTGGTTAGTTGTGTTCCTCAAAACGCGATCACCGTGAATTCAACTCTCAAGAATGATCAAGCTTCAAGTGGCGATTCTTCGCCACCTTCCCTGCAAGCTGGTTGTACTGACCACTTAGCTAACAACTTCGATAGCACCGCCACCAGTGACGACAGCTCGTGCACCTACAGTCCACCTCGAGCGATTTTAGCAACTGCTCCTGGAAATATCTCTCAACAAGATTCTTCAATAACTAATTTCACCGTGAGTTTTGAAAATAGTTTAGATAGTGGAGAGTATCAATTTAAAATTATTGATCCGGTAAATGATTGCACAGATCCTTTAGGATACTCAGATTTTATTTCAACTTCGCTTGCCATCACAGAAAATGTAAGTAGTTTTAGTAGTACAGTTCAGCCCAATACAAAGCTTTGCCTTATTGCAAGAAGTAGCAATCTAAAAAATCCGAGTAGAGCTCAATTGACTCCTACTGAATATACCTGGAATACCGATTTAAGCGTTTCGGGACCAACTGGGTGTATGGATATTGGTGCTTCTAATTATGACTCAAGTGCTAGAGTGAACGATTCATCTGTTTGCACCTACCTTATTTATGGTTGCATGGATCCTAATGCCAATAATTATAACTCAAGTGCTACTGTCAGTAGCACTTGTAGCTATAATGTTTATGGTTGTACCAATCCAAGTGCTAATAATTATGATATGAATGCCAATACTGATGATGGATCTTGTGCATATGCTGACACTAATATTTATTACGGTTGCACCGATCCAAGTGCTAACAATTATAATTCTAGCGCCAATAGCGATGATGGATCTTGTTCATATACTGACAATAATGTTTACGGGTGCACTAATCCAAGTGCTAAGAATTATAATTCTAGCGCCAATAGCGATGATGGATCTTGTGTATTCTTTCCTCACGCCAGCATTTCAAGTGCACCAAGCGTGATAAATTTTGATAACCAATCATCTCCTCCAATGGTTATATTTAACATAGCGGGGATGTCAAATTCCTATCGCTATAGAACCTATACTCACACTGTCCCCAGCTGTGATAGTGCTGATCCTTCTGTTGAGCAAGTAGTTAACCTTGGAAGCGATCCATTATTTGAACTGTCTTTTCCCAACTTTGATGCAGGTTATTCCAACTCCACAGAACAAAATAGCAGAGTTTGTATCGTCGCTTGTAGCGAAGGGGGCGGAGATAGTTGTGAAGCGTGGAGTGATGGTGCGACTGCTACATGGGCAAGTGACTTTATAAAACCACAAGCTTCAATTCAAAGTTGGAGTGCTCCAGGTGACACATTTAGTGCAATAGTTTCTTCAAGTGCAGATACTGCTTATTACCTCTACAAAGTTGTCAGAAATTACGGCGATGGAATGAGCGATTGCCAAGATAGTACGGAGTATCGTGTCTATCAAGAAGCAGATCACTCACACATTGAAGGTAATTTAGATACTTTTGGAGACACTCGGAATAATAATGTTCGTCTTTGCGTACTCGCTGTTGATTACGCTGGCAATATTCAAGACTACAACGACGCTGCTTACTCAAATCTTATATATTACTACTATAGTATTTATTACGGTTGCACCGATCCAAGTGCTAACAATTATTATTCTAGCGCCAATAGCGATGATGGATCTTGTTCATATACTGACAATAATGTTTACGGGTGCACTAATCCAAGTGCTAACAATTATAATTCTAGCGCCAATAGCGATGATGGATCTTGTTCATATACTGACAATAATGTTTACGGGTG
>CANFVK010000009.1 GCA_947450475.1 Bacteriovoracaceae bacterium
GAGTTCTCGGACCAATACTTGATGAAGTTGCTAAAGAACTTGGCGAGAAAGCAGAAATTGTTAAAGTTAATGTTGATGACAATCCAGAACTGGCACAAAGATATGGAATTCGTGGTATTCCTACTATGATTTTTTTCAAAAACGGTCAGGCTTCAAAAACATTAGTTGGTGTTCAAGCCAAAGATGAAATCAAAAAATCTCTCGAAGAGATGGCTTAATGTTTATTGCCGATTCACTTTTAGATGCTCAAAATGTTTTGAACAGTTTTGTTGCGAATAAAAATAATTTGCAAAATATCGACTCGGCCATTGCACTAATGGTCGAGTCTTATAAAACAAACGGTCGCCTATTTAGCTGTGGAAATGGCGGCTCGATGTGCGATGCCATGCACTTTGCGGAAGAACTTACTGGAAGATTTAGAAAAGAGCGCGCTCCCTTAGCGGCGATGGCAATAAATGATCCCTCTCACCTTACCTGCGTGTCCAATGATTATGGCTATGATTATGTCTTTTCTCGCTACTTAGAGGCCTGGGGAAACGCTGGAGATGTATTGCTTGCAATCTCGACATCAGGAAACTCTAAAAATGTTTTACTCGCAGTAGAGGCGGCCAAGAAACAAAAGATGAAAACTGTGGGGCTACTCGGTAAGGGTGGAGGTGCATTAAAAGACTTAGTTGATATCGCCATTGTGGTTGATTCGAAAATAAGTGATCGTATTCAAGAAGTGCATATCAAATGCATTCACATTTTTATCGAAGGCATTGAAAGAAATCTTTTTCCTGAAAACTACTAAATATTATCTATCCGACAAAAGCACCAACGATAATCATAATTGCTGCCGTATTAGTAAAAACTAGCCATCTCTTTGATTGGGTTTGATTGTATTGCAGATAAGAATCCAATAAGAGAACTTGTGCCCATAAAACAAAACCTAATTTATAAAGCAGTAACCTGGTTGAATTTGAAACATTAAAGGTATCAAGTAGCAATGGAAGTGTGAGCAGAATAAAAAAAATAAGGGACATGACCATGCGTTTTAAACCATCACCATTGTTGTAAATGAGATCTGGATACTTTATTTTAAAGTATAGGTCATTGAGAAAGAGTGCATAAATGAAAACGATTAAATAATCTTCAAAATCTTTAAATCCCACCAGAAATTGAAAAAGCATAAGCAAACTAAAGCTTATCAATAGGGATAATTTTAACTTAGTCATATTTCGGGGTATATGAATGGAATTGAGAGTTAATTTTAAATCCATGAAACCATTATAATCCTAAGTTACTTCAAATCCAAAAAATAGTTCCAAGGTATCGAAATGTCATTTTAGCTGAGGTAAGAATGAATTAGTAGACGCCAAAAATACTGGCCATGAATCCATTACAGATTCAAAGTTATCGGACGCGCTCAATACCCTTTTTGATTTCAACTGTAAAAGATTTTCGATATGGCAGTCTATTAGAATAGCGTTTTTCATGAATAGGAGTAATGGAAATATCGTTAGGTGAACCGGTATCTCCTTCAATATTGAGGTCATCAAAATCAAATTTTTCAAATTGTTTGTAAGTATAAATCACTTTACGATTGCCAACCATCGCCTCCTTTCCCTCAGTGAACGCTTTAGTGGTATCAGCACCAAAGGCAGAAGGAGCAAGATAAATTAAAAATAATAACATAGTGCATTTCATGATTTAATTCCTAATAAATTTTTCAACTTTCTGATAATAATCAAGCAAAGGCCCAGAGGATGCTGGAGCCATATTCGAAAAGATAGCTAGTGATTCTGATTTACGATTGAGCAATTTTAAAGCTACACAATAATTAAGTCCTACATTCGGCCGCTGAATAATACTTTTATCCAAGGTTGAAAAACCAATTATAGCTTGCGGATAATCCCCATTTAATAGGTTGGCAGTAGCCAGTGCTGCGACTACATCTTGATCTTGAGGACTGCGTTTTTGCAACCCTTGTAAAATAGAAATCGCCTTGGCCGCGTTGCCAAATTTCAAGAAAAGTTGTGCCAGGTTATAATTAGGTGTGACAGAAAATTTTCCTAAATCACTAGCTTTTTTGAATGCCAAAAGTGCTTTAGAAAACTTTCCTTGTCGAAAATAAATAACGCCTAGATTATTTACAGCCGGCGAGTATTTCGCATCAAGGTCACGCGACTTATTGTAAAACAAAATAGCCTTTGAATAATCTGATCTTAAAAGATAGCAAGTACCAACTTGATTCCAATAGCTAGTATTGTTTTTATAAATTTGATAGATTTCATCAGCAAGCTTCAAGCCTTCATCGAATTTTTGTTGATAGCATTTGGCCACAAACTTGGTTAGTGGATCTTGAATTTTTGCCAATGACTCTTCAAGCTGAACAGTTCCAATATTAACTAAAGATTCTTTTGACAATATATTTTTCTTTTCATCAAGTAAAAAAGTAAAACCGTCTTCATCAGCTAAATATTTTTTTTCTACTTTTTTCTCAAAGCTCAACTGATCAACCCAACTGTTGGCTTCATCCGTTTTAACAATTTCATCAATGGTAGGAGCTTGAGAAACAACCCGATTTGAATTTGTTGTACATGCAGCTAAAATAAAAAGGATTGGAAATAACTTTTTCATTTTGAGCCTACCTTATCCATAGAAACGGAAACAGTTTCACTGAAATATTCTGGAATAAATATTTTCCTATTTTTGGTCAAAAACCATGAGTTATCAGTTGATAATATGTTTTCTTTTTCAATTTTCTTTACTGCTGTTTGCCTAAAATCTTCAGCCTGTTCAAAAAGCGGCTCAACCAGCTTCGCCATACTCTTTTTAAATGAAGACACATAATCAGGTGTCTTTTCAGCTGGAAGAACAAATGAAAGCACTTCATTTTTCACATCTTCATGAGCCTGAACTAATAACCTGTAAGCTTTAATAATTCCAGCACCAGAAGCCATTTCGGAAATGGAAACCACATCAGTAGTAATCCCATCTAAAATCGCGAATTTTGCTTTTAAAATACGATTATATTCTGGTTCTGGAAAAGACAACTTCATACTATTTAATTTTTTCAAATTTTCTTCAACGACAGTCAACCTAATGGATGAAATCGCATCCAACCCCTCTGTTGGAACATCTAACTTATTTTTCTTTGAAGTTGCATAATAGGACATCATTTTATGCTTTATCTTAGCTGCTTCGTCAGAGCGCCCAATCCCTTCGAGTTCATTGGCCAAAAGAGAAGAAGGATAAATAAGCTGTGGTATCATTTCTTTTGATTGTTCTAGAAAAGCAATAATTTCTGAGAAGGAATTCCATTTACTTGAAGCTGATAGCTCATTTAAATGATCTAGGTAACCTGCCAGGATAACATCCGTACCCACACCGCACTTACCCGCTTTAGCTAAAATTCTCTTACTGCTTTCAAATTGCTTTTCAGCAAGATAGATAACATTGGCGTTTTTTAAAAAAACACGTTTATTTTTAGATTCAGTAGAACAAATTTTATCAAAAACCCTTTCACTTAAAGCAGCTGAGTCAGAAAGTAGACGTCTTTGAAATAAGTCGGTCGAAAATATAATTAGATCTTTTTCAAATTTTACAATCTCACTAGGTGCCATCATAGAAACAGCTCGATTTGCCCACAGATTTAATTGTGTCGAATCTCCCTGTTGATAAAAAAGTACCGAAATATTATAAGCAGCTGTCTTCTTAGCATCCTGACTCATCTCTGGTGACTTGTAAATTTGGAGGTATCCTTTTAGCGCTTCTTTTTTATCGCCCTTAGTACTGGCACGTTCGACTTTTTCGAATTGCATTCCAAGAACGAGAGTTTTAATTTTTGCAGCATATTCAGGACTTACTTTAAATTCCTTTGCATCAATTCTCTTTACCCAATTGACCAAGGATACCTTATCACCAATATCTTTGTAATGATCCATCACCTGCGCCAACATTTTTTCTTGGGTTTCAAACTCAGCTGGCATTGTAGTTTTATAAGTCACTAAAACTTTTTCAGCATCAAGATAATTCTTTTTTTCTATAAAAACGGAGAAAAGTCGCTGATAAATAAGACTCGATTTTTCGCCTGCGGGATTACTGCTTAAAAAACTTTGATAAGCAGGTACTAGAAATTGATCCACTGTAGATTTTTTTACATCTTTACCTAAAGATACCATCAACGCCGTACTCGCCAATGATTCTGTCTTAGTATCTTTATATTTTTGTGCTCGTTTAATAGCTTCAGCATAAAGAGGAATGGCTCGATCATAATTAGTGATAGCAAAGAATGTCTCACCTGCGTGAAAATAATCTTGAGGCGAATGTTCAGGAGATAGAATCGCGCTGATCATAAAATATTCATGAGCAGCAGATGCTTTATTATCTCGAATTTCTAATTGATGATCGTAAGTTTTATTCACCAACTGCTGCTGGATTAATGCCGACATTTTTTGAGCATTAAATTTTAAAACTTCTATTTGATCAGCATTCAGTACTCCCTTGCTAAAGAAAATCGCCAGCGCTCGACATGCTTCAATGTGCTTTTGATCCTTTCCGTATTTTTCAAAAAGACTTAAGAGCTCAACATTAAATTCTATTTCTTCTTTTTCACTTTGTTTGTATTGCAAACCATCAATTAATGTTTTTTCAGCTGCAACATATTTACCTTGAGACTTTAGATAACGACCAACTTTTAGCATTATTTCAGAGACACTTTTTCCGTGTTTTTTATAAAACGCAATGGCTTCATCAGATCGACCGGCTTCAGTATAAAAGAAAGCTAAATCCCGCTCAATACTTTTAGACATATCAATAAATCGTGATTGCTTAGATAATTCATAAGATTCGCTCATTATAGCAATGGCTTTATCGTATTTTCCTAATTTGAAATAGCACCAACTTAAATTAAAAGCATCTTTAGTCCACCACTTATCTCGTTTATTTCTTAAAGCAGCTTCATAGAGGCTCATCGACTTATCGTACAATCCTTTATTGAAGTATATTTCAGCTAAAGCAATCCGAGACTTGTCCGCTATAATGGAATCACTTTTTGATTCTTGAAGAGCTTTGAGGAAAAATTTCTTTGACTGGTCATCTTCTTTAATTTCTTTTGCATTATATGCAAGGATATAATAAGCATCAGCTTTTTCTTCAAAACGTGGAAATTTTTTCAAAAGTAAAAGTACCGTTCTTTGAGCCTGATCAAAATAGCGTCTCGATTCCATATATATATCAACGCTACTGATTTTTTCTCTTTCTTTCGCAGGTATCTCTAAATATTTCAGATTTTCCTGATCTTTTAACAATCGACCTTTTTCGAGAAGAATTTGTGCCATTCTTAAAATAAGATCAGGTCTTCTGGCCCCTATTTGCTTATTGAGTCTAGTTACTTCTCGAAGTTCCTCATCTAGAACTTTGAAAAGTTCTGCTCGTCTTTGTTCTACATCTGCATTGGCCTCGTAGATTGCATTGACAGCAAAAAGAGTAATCAAGCAAATCGCAAATATTAATTTTCTTTTCATAATTTATCTACATTCAGATTTGAGAGAGAATACATAATCCCCTAGCTCATCCGCCCAAAACTCTCCATTAAAAGTCCAAAAATATTGTTTATCTGTCTTTTTTAAAAAAGAAATATCTCCCCTGGCCCGAGAAGCTCCTCGGAGCGATACGTTGTCATATAATTCTGTTTTACGTTTGGATAACACTTCAAGTTTTATATAACTCATATCTTCAAATGCTTTACCCATTTGTGCAGCAAAGAGTTGCAATTGTCCTCTAATATAACTTCCGATTAAATCCCGTTGAAGGCTAAGTGTCTCTTTTAAGTTTTCTCCCAAAATAAGTCTCATTTTATCGCTTGGAACATTATTGATTCTTTCAATTTCATCCTTTCCCGATTTGAAAGAACTATAAAGTTCAAGATAGGCAGGATCTCTTCCTATAGAGACGAGGGCATTACCAAGAATATCAATGTGTTTATTTTTCTTTTCAGCATGCTCTTTAACAAGTGAGTAATATTGGCGATAATCTTTACCTAGGGAATCGAGATATTTATTATAGGCTCCGTAATCACTTTCATACTTTACATAAAAATTTTCCACTGAATTTTTGGTATCATCCCAAAGGCATAGCTCCATATAGGTCAAAGCTTTCAAAACTTCAATCTCAGGGTTAAAAATATAGCCTAGGATAGGAGATTTATAGGTAACGAGTTTGCCCAGAGTTCGGTTGTAATCCTTGAGATAAAAACTGTTCCATGCTTCCTCGAACAATATTTCCGGCCAAATGTAGCTGGATTTATCTAAATCCAGATAGGATGAATAAGCACTATTGAATTTTCCCATTGCAAATTGTGAGCGGGGTATTCCTACCAAACAATAGTCTCTGTTAATTTTTAATTGCCTAATGCGATCTTTATCTTTTTCTTTTTTTATGTGATCTTGGCTAATCTCAATGCATTCTTTAAAAATTCTGGTTGCTTGCTCTTCATGCTTGACCACAGAGTGAATACTTGCTTCAAGCATAAGTGCAAAAGGTTTAACCGGATTCCAATCCTCAATATTTTTATCGAGATACTTTAAAGCCAATTCATTTTTACCTTGGCGAAAAGCTTTTCGGGCTAAAATATAACGAATGGTGGGAGCATTTGATTTACCCAGGATTGTTTCTGGGAGTACCTCAAATTGTTTTACGCCAACTTCTGTAATGAGACGGTCCACAATTTTATCTACGACAGCATCATTGACTCTACTGGTAGTCACTAAATACTCTTTAATAAATGGAACTGAACTAAAATACATTTTCTCATCGATGAGCTCGGAAACCATTTGGGGATATTTATTTTTATCTCCACTTTGATAAATTTTCCAAGCTTCAGAAAATGAAGCAAAAGCTTTACCACTCAGGGAAAGTGATGCCAATAAAAAGATTGAGAGAAAAGAATTCATCATTGTCCTTCCCCTATTAAAATGAGCAACCAAGTGAAACAGTAGCATCAAAATTAGATTTCAAAGATGAGCCAGAAGTCTTAATATTCTGCGCTGAATAATGAAGTGCGGTGAGATCCGTTCGGATGTTAAAATTTTGATTTAAATAAAACATCATCCCTGCCTCCCACATTACTCCTGAATGGCTTTCAGCAGTTTCCACTTTGTCTATACCTGCAGTTAAAACTTCAGACTTATTATTTTTCTCTTTTAATTGACCGTATCCCAAACCAAAAATCCAATCCATATAGATAATCGAATTAAAAGTATTTATTTTGGTATAAAAAGGAGACCAGAGAACCATCGCTCCCATGTAGCTATCGACAATTCTTCTAAACGGCGTTGAACCTGTACCACCTCCAGAAGATCGCACTCCTTGTGCTGTTAAATTTTCTTTGCCAGAATTTTTTGAATAAAGACCTTCAAATCCTAACTCTTCGGACATGAAATAACCGGCCCGTCCTTGAAAGGCCATTGAATCAACAAAGGCGCCTGAAGTAGTAATTCCTCCGCCAACATTTAAATGCAATTGGTTGGCTTTTCTAAATTTTCTATTTTGAAGAACGTAGACTTCTTTGTCTGGATCAAGCCATGAAAATTCATAGATGTCTTTTTCACTGGCAAAAATCTTTGTTGAAGAAAGTAAGGAAAATAAAAGAACCAAGGCCAAGAGATTTGATTTCATACGCATCCTGCTTTAAATTCATGAGTCGCAAAATAAGATAACTATTTAATAATTATTTTAACATAGGTTAATAGGCTCGCAATAAAAACGACTAATGAGCACAATTAGCTTTATGGCAGATATTTGAATACTCACAATAGGGGCAATGAAGTAAGTTTACCTGATTGAGTGACTCAGTTTTTATCCATTGTAGCCAGAGAAGTTGAGAAATTTCTTCTAAACTTAACTTTTGAGTCACAACTTCACTTTGATCTACGTAAAGTAGAGAAATTTCAATTGATTGATCCAAATGAATATTCTTTAATTTAGCGTAAGCAAAAGCATAGCAATGTAGCTGGAACCAATAACTCGATTCATTCTCGGAATTGCGATTACCTGTTTTAAAGTCCCAGATAACTAAATTGTTCAACTTGTCACAAAAAACAACATCAGGAGTTCCACTAATCATTTGTCCAAATAAGGAAAATTTTATCATCTTTTCACTTATCACTTCATGATTTGCCAACAAAGAATTAGCCAAATCCCAAGCCCACCATACAGCTGATTGATTTTCATCTGCTATATCGGATCTTTGAATTTCATTTTTAAATAGCTTTGAGAGACTTTGATGGATTTCAGTTCCACGTGCCATCGACGAATAACCTTTTTCCTCTTCTCGTTCGTCTGAATCTATCAGCTGAAAAATAGCTGAAGACGATTTGTTGTCTATTTTACAAATATTTTGCAAATAAAACTTAAAATTGCAATTGGCGATTGAGGCCAGTCTGGTCACAGAAAGTTCAGATATATGACCAAGTTTTGGAAAATTATGATGAAGCAATATTCCTAGGTGATCTTTTTGAATCAAAGGAATGTCAATTTGCAAACTTTCTTTATTTTCAACCTCAACTTCTCTTATTGTTCCTGGATAAAGGCGCAAGGCCTGAATCCAGCTATTGGCATTATCCAGCATACCTTGCTTCTCACCTTTTTTCATTCCATATAAATCCACATAAACTAATTGCTTGATTGCCCGAGTGCATGCCACATAAAGTAAGCGCTTACTTTCTGAAAAATCTTTAAGCTTTAAAATTTCAGACTCTAAGTGATACGCTGGAGATTTAAAATAATTTTTTTGGTTGAAGGATTTTTTCCACTTAAAACTATGGGGAAATTTGCCAAGATGATCTCTCATTCCGAGATACCGACCATTTGTGTGAACTCCGCCAAGCAATACAACATCAAACTCTAATCCCTTGGAAGCATGAGCGGTCATTATGGTTATTCGTTTTTTACTGTTTGATTTGGAATCACCACTCATCATTTCCATTGAATAATCTTCACTGGAATCATTTTTAAGCATTCCATATAACGTCGTCAGGTTTTCTTTTGCTATTCGACATAACGAATCGATGAGAGAAAAATTTTGAGAATGCATAGAATTTGATATACCAACTGAAAAAACAAATTTTTGAAACGCTGTCATCAGGCCAAGAATTGGAATATCATGATTAAATTGCTCCAGGATTAAATCAACATCCCTCTTTAGTCCAAAAATTTCCAAGAGGGTTGAAAGCAACAGTTTCGACGATTGTGATTTAGCATAGTCATCAACATTGAGCTGTAGCTCAACCAGATAAAGAAAAAGATTCATCATGGGATCATCGGCAATTTTAATTTTAACTTGTGCGCTAAAGGCTAGATCATGCTTAAGCATATGTTCTAAAAGAAAGGAGCTCGGCGCAAGTTTACGATATAGTACGCAAATAGACTGAAATTCTTCTTTGCTGAAAACTTCCAAAATATGTTGAACCAAAACTTCAGCCTCAAGAGCATCTAAGTCATAATCAGATTCAACTCCAAGAATAGTTGTTTTAAAACAAATGACCTCACCTCTGTTTTGTTCAAAAGTGATTGGAATATTTTGAGACTCCATTGAAACACCGTGTGGATCATGTCCTTCAAATTTAGTTCCAAGAGGAAAAATATTTTCAAACAAAGAGTTATTGTAATTAATGATTGCGTCATAAGACCTAAAATTATTTTTTAGAAAAAAATTATTTTCACTACCAAGCAATTGAGCGCAATCGCTAAAGACTTGTAATTCGCCTCCTCTAAAACCATAGATCGCCTGCTTGCGATCCCCCACCGCGAAAATCTTTTTGTGATCATCTCCGATTAGTTTTTTTAAAATTTCAAATTGAATAAATGAAGTATCTTGAAATTCATCAACAATAAAATATTGAAAACTTTCTTGTATTTTTTCAAGAATCTTGCTCTGGTTTAATCCTTGATGAACATAAAACTCTAAATCAGAAAAAGAGAAGCCATCAATGCTTAGATAGTTAGCGTTGATAAAATTAAATAAGTTAGAAATGGTTATGACCCATTTCTGATAGATATTGAAGTGTGTGGTTAGGGCTTTTAAATCTTCCATCACAGCTTTGAGGTCATCTCTGAATGTGCGTATCAAGTCAAATGCTTCTTTTTGCCCTTCGGAGGCTTCCTTTTTACTAATCGTTGGAAAACGTGAAAAGGTATTAAAAAAAGAATAATAATCTAGATAATTATGTGAATTGACTGTCCCTTTTTGGGATCGAATCTCTTCAAATCCAACTAGTAAATCATGCCATTTTTTATTTTTCTCTGAATTATTAACAGTGAGATCTATAGCATTATCAAAAAGAGCAAAATAGCCATTTACCTTTATTAACTGGGTAAAAAAAAGATCAATTTCAGCATCTGCTTTTTGGGGCAAGTGGGGATTGAGCCACATAACTCTCAACTCGGGTGAAGAGAAAATATCTTTCATTGCAGTCATTAAGGCCGGTGAACATGAAACAAACAATGGATCTAATTTGTGGCTTGTTTCTGAAAACCACTGATCGAAAAGTTTTTGTATTTTGTCTTTGTGTTCTATCGTACTTAGCAATTCAATATTTTGGGGAAATTGATTCCAAAACCCCATCCTCAAAAGTCGATGACAAAAACCGTGAATTGTTGTTATATTCAATAAAGAAAGATTTTGCCTGATCAATTTCCAAAAAAGTAATTCGTTACTTCTTTCAAGAGCTGTAGCCTCAATTAAGAGTTCATCCACTCTTCTCATCATTCTAATCGACATCTCTCCTGCAGCTTTTTTAGTAAAGGTCATCAAGACTATTTTACCTAAGGCAGGACCTATTTTTAGTTGCCAATCCTTTTGATCGTTTTTATTTTTAAAATCAGTTAATAAAAAAATAATGTGTTCAATAAGTACAAAGGTTTTTCCTGAACCAGCTCCAGCTGAAAGCAATTTTCCACCAAAATGACCAATGGCAGCCTCTTGCTCTTTGTTGGCTTTTTTCTTTGTTTCTACCTTCAAGTTACAGCCCCCTTGTTGCAAAAGAGACTTACTTCACAAAAATCGCACACGTTGGCATTTTTAGGACTTGCTTTATAATTAATTTCACTTTTCATTCTTTCAATAATTAAATCGATTATTGAAAAAAAATAATCAACATGACCTTGTTCTAGTTTGAATTTTTCGGACTCATCAAAAATGAGCGAATCGTCAATGTCTGACAAGTTTAAATACCCCCAAATTTCAACTTCTTTTCCCATGAATTTAATTAGTGCTATAAGGTAAACCCAGATTTGAATTTTCTCAAAAAGAATTGTTTCTTTTTTTGAACCGATCGCTGCTGATGATCGCTTAAAGTCAAAAAGAGCCACTTTTTTTTCGGGCAGGAAAATCAGGCAATCAATTGAGCCTACAATCGACATTGGATTTGGTGGAATTTTAACTTCAAACTTAATATCTAGTGCTTTATATTTTAATAAAAAATCGAGTAGAAATAAAATACCATTTTGCGAATGATGTAAGAGTTCGTAAAAAGCAATTTGTCTTGTTTTCTTACTTATTACTAATGAATGCTTAGCAAGAAACTTTGCCATGACATTTTCAACAATTTCTTCACATCTCTTAAGATCAATGATTCCTTCTTTCCAGTTTGAACATTGAAAAAAATAAGCCTGAATAATTTCATGTTCCAAAACCCCCATTTCATCAGCCGAAAACTCGAGTCGTTGTTTTGGACGATGGTCCGTTTTTTCAATATATGAAAAATAATACTTTCGAGGGCAGTCCACAAAGCACTGCATTTTTGAAGCAGAAATACTTGTCAGAGGATAAGGCCCGGGGGTTATTCTTGCGAGTAAATAATCTTTGGCTTTTTTCAAGCCATAATTTGGCGTAATCTCAAAATTCGACAAAGAAAATTCATTTAATATTTCACGCCAGGAAAGATCAATGTGCTCGAGCCCTTCTTCGATTAATAGTAAATTTTTTTCCTCAGACAGAAATTGGATGATGTCATTTTTTAAAAAAGAAAAATCCAAGCCTGCTCGTTTCTGGGGCCCGATTAACCTTAGAGCCTCAAGCATTTTATCACTATGCTTACTTTCTTGTGACTTTAAACTGCCATGATCCGAAGATGCTATAAATACAATTGGTAACTCAGACTGATTATACGACATTTCATTAAAGTCAAAAACTCGAGATTGTTCTTCTTTTTCAAGCGTAACGGCCGAAATTCGGGGCGAATTCAATTCTAAGATTTGAGCAAAAACCTTTATCGCAAAGGCATCAACAGAGGATTGAAACTCTTGATAAATTTTAATTGCTTCATCGAGCAAAAGTGTGCACTTATATTTCAAATAATCTCCAACTGCTAAAGATGCCTTTTTAATTTCTTCAACTTCTTGGATGAATAAATCAATTTCAAGTACACCACTGCCTATTTTCAATGACAGTTCTTCCATTAATGATACCCTGGCGACTAAAAATAAATCCCTAGCTGTTTTAAAAAATGAATTATCGAGATGAAGTTCTTGATAAGAACTCAATGTTAAATTTGAATTTGCAATAGTTATATGAAAAGGTGACTTGCTTTCGCTCAGTGCCTGCAGAGATAAGTTCAGCTTACTTTTGGGGAAATGAATAACTTTAAGCTCTGACAATTTTCTATCATTATCCAACTCTCGACTTGGCTCTATCCAGCGTATCCAATCATTGGGAAGAGTTTCTCTGTAAACGTATTTGGGAAAGAAAATTTTAATTTCATCCAATTCGCCTAATGTTTTCAGCATATCAATTTGTACGCCACTGAGGTGCTTAAAACCGATAAACCAAACCTGGCGATTAATTCGTGCATCACAGACCACTTGATAACTTAAGTGTTCATCGATTAAATTCTCATTTTCTATAAATGTCCAAAAGATAATAATAGATTTGGAAATGACGTCATCTAATTCTTTCTGGAAATCTGCTAATAGTTCTAAATTTAAGGAAAATGAACGGAGCTCGGTAAATAGTTCGAAAGACTTAAAAAAAAGGTGAGCTTCTTCATTTGGAAAATAGTGGCGCCAAACAGATGATAGCCTTAGCATTAACTCTGATTTATTTATTTTTTCCAATTTTTTTGATTTTAGAATATCACCGATCCATTTTGAGATCGTTATGACTTCGGTTTCTTCTACGAAAAGTCTTCTAAGGCTATCTGCGATTAAAGGACTTGGACAAATGATCAATGGGTTGATGTCTAAGTTCTTTTTTTGAGCAATATCGTTTGTAGATTTGTAGAAGATCACTTCTAGCACAGCACTTTTCTCCGAGACAAATACAGCTTGATTTGATAAAATTTATTTTATGCTTCAAGAAAGTCGATTGTATAGTTTTATTGACCAAAAAAATGGTTTTACCCTTCACTTCCTTGAGGGTCAAAAATTAATTCACGATTTAGCTCTTATACATGCTAACAAGTCAGGTGGTTTTCATTATTTTCGAAATGCTATTTTGTCGATTCAGTTAATGATCTCTTTCCTGAAGCCAGGAGAAGGTTTAGGTATCTATGTTGATTCTGAGGATCCCTATTTTAGACTGAAAGTTGAGATGAGCGATCAGGGACAAATGCGAACACTTTTACTTCCTGAAGATTTTAGCGAGTTTCCAGAAACCATCCTTGGAAGATGCCGAGTCGTCAAAACGATACCGAATGAAGCACACCCTTACACTTCAATTGTAAATCTTGAGAATGTTAACTTTCAAGAATCTGTTAACCATATTTTAAAAATGTCATACCAGCTTCAAAGTGAAATTTTTCTGAGTGATGAAAGTGATCAAAGTGTCATGATCTCCAAGTTACCTTCGATTAATATCAATAAAATTCAGACTAATTACAATCAGGGATTATCAAGTTTTTGGAAAGCAATTGAGTCTAAATTAAACACGCTATTTGCTAAACATTCTGATGACTATGAGCTAATCACCAAGACTCTGGAATCTGCAGGATTCACTTACCTCGGCTCTCGTGAAATTAAATTTACTTGTCACTGTTCGAGAGAGCGAATGGTGCAAAACCTATTTGCCGTCATTCAAACCAATGGATTCGACCACGTATTTGGCGAAGATAATAATGATTTAGAAATTAAGTGTGACTACTGTAAAACACTTTACTCTATTTCAAAGGACGAGTTCTCTAGTTAATTTGAAAATGGATTGACAAAATCCCAATTAAATACTTTCATTTCGGGTTTCACTAAAAGTCTCCTCGGCATATCTGACTCTTCAAAAATACCACAAAAATTTTCAGATAACGGCCCTGAAGCAAATACGGGCGAAAGCAAAGCTGATTTTTTATAAATAATATTTTTTCCACTTTTTTCAAATTCTGCCCAGTCTTTCCCTTCGTTTGGATACTCCACCCCCATCGACTCTGCACCTGTAACAACTACCATTACATCCTCTCGCTTTAGACTTTTAATAGTAGTTACAATTCTCTCGATTTCCTGCATGGATTCTTTAGCCGAACTTATATCTTTTTTTCTTAGTGCATTTAAAAAACTAAAATCACGAATTAAAAAAAATGATTGTGGCTGATCTTTTAAGCTTAACGTCCAAAGCGTCTTGAAGTTGTTTGTAAGGCTTGAATAGCATATGCTTTTTTGACAAGATTTATCATAATAAAAGCCTGGCAAAAGAATTTCTTGAAGTGATGTTAATGAATCTTGGTAATGAAACATTTTCTGAGAAGTATTATCCTTTATTGTTGAATCGGACCCCATTCGATAAAATCTCAATCTCGACAACTTTAGAGCTTCGGCACCTGGACAGTTTCTCATTTTATCTAGACTCTCTTCCTCATTAGCTCCATTTTCAATAATACTTGAAAAATAACCCATTTCAGAAAGATATTCCCAAACTGGCTTAGATTTAAAATCACTACATTGATTTTTAATATTTTTAGTACCTAACAATTGTGACAAAAAACTCTGTGTTGCACTTGGACGAAGGTCATAAAGATTATAGGTCCACATCTTTCCGATGCAGTCTGATTTTTCTAAATTAGTTCTGTAATTGACATCTGAAACATTAAATCTAAGTAGTGGCAAATGATCATCAGAAAGACCTGCCAATTGTATCCATATTATGTGATTGGGTCTTTCGGAATAGGTATGTTTTTCCATGTTGAGAGTTTGAACTCTTGCACAGCTAAGCAATATAAAAAAAGAACTCAATAGGGTTAAAGTTTTAATCATTAGCATTCTCGAAAAATATGTATTCAATGAATTAATTATGCCTCATTTAAGTAAATTTCTCATTTAAATCTTTACCATTCTCCTCTATTCTATATAACGAGATTTATTAAACTTAACCGATTAAAATACTCGCCTTAAAAGTATATCTTAGGAGATCACAATGGGAGATGCAGTCACCCTCGCTACCAGGGAAATTATGTGGAATATTCCGCATTCATTCAAATTAGCCATGTATGCACTTTTCTTGCTTAGTTTAGCCGTAATGATCCGGGGAATTTTGCACAAGGTAAATTTTATTACAAAAGGTGAAGGTGTTTCTGGATTAAAAAAACTCTTTCCAAAAGAGCCAAATTTTTTAAGATTTTTTCATACCGTTTTTTTTACAGGAAAAGTTCCTCGTTTTAAAAATGTCGCTATTTTTCATGGGTTAATATTTTATGGCTTTTTGATTTTATGGATTACAACAGATGTGGTTGCCATTCACGCAGATACTCCGTTGAAACCATTTCAGGGATCGACCTATATTGTGCTTTCATTTCTTTCTGATATCGCAGGAATAATGGTTCTTGTCGGTTTAGCTCTTGCTTATCGCAGACGATACATTCAAAAGCCCGCTTACCTTTCGTCTACTAAGCCGCGTGAAGAACTTTTTATGTATTCGATGCTAACCGCATTAGTAGTTTTAGGTTATCTTATAGAAGGCTTAAGAATTTTAGGAAACAATTTTCCCATCAACGAATCTCACTGGTCCCCTGTAGGGTGGAGATTAGCCGTTATCCTTTCACAATTAAATTTCACTGATTCAAATTTAGCAATGACTTACAAAACTCTTTGGTTTACCCACATGGTAAATACGATGTTTTTTATTGGGAGTCTGGGATACAGCAAATTTTCACATATCTTTACTTTACCCTTTGCCGCACTCGTCACGCCGGCCCGTAGAGGCGCCGTTTTAAATCCTATGAATTTTGAAAATGAAAATGCTGAAACTTTTGGTTTGGGAAAACTTTCTGAACTTTCAATGAAAAATAATTTAGATCTTTTAAGTTGTGTGGAGTGCGGCCGATGTACTCAAGTATGTCCTGCAAACTTAGCAGGAAAACCCTTAGATCCAAAAACAATTATTACCAAAACCAGAGACTTGGCTTTTTCTTCACTTGATAAAGGTGAAAAGGATGCCGAACTATGGGGAGAAAATCCACTTTTTGCTTCAAATGAATTAGATGCATGCACAACTTGTGGAGCATGTATGGAAGAATGTCCTGCAAATATCGAACATGTTAACTTAATTCTCGAAGCAAAACGCTACAAGGCCCTAACTTTAGGCGATATACCTCCAGCTGCAGCTGATGCTATTAATAAAATTAAAAATCAAGGAAATCCTTGGGGTATAGCTCAGGATGATCGCTTTAAGTGGGCAGAAGGATTAAATGTACCAGTAATCGAAACAGGTAAAAAAGTTGATTATCTTTATTATGTTGGTTGTGCAGGCTCATACGATGGATCAAATCAAAAAGTAGTTAAAGATACTATCGCCATGCTGAAAAAAGCAGGAGTAAGCTTTGCAGTAATGGGAAAAACTGAAAAATGTAACGGAGATCCAATTAGACGTTTTGGCGATGAATATTCATTTTATGAAATTGCTATCGAAAATATTGCCAATATGAGGAAGTATGAATTTGAAAAAATAGTAACTCACTGCCCGCATTGCCTTCATACTATTGGAAAAGAATATGCAAAATTTGAAGATGGGGCGTTTGAAACCGTTCATCATACCGAATTACTTGCTGATTTAATTCATCAGGGAAAATTACTACCTGAAAAACCTGTTAATGAATCGCTAACCTTCCATGACCCATGTTATCTTGGCCGTCACCATGGCCAGTACAATGCTCCAAGGGCCATATTGAATTCAATTCAGGGAATTAAAATTAAAGAAATGGCGAGAAATAAAGACAAAGCCCTTTGTTGTGGTATGGGTGGAGGAAACATGTGGTACGAACTTCCAGAGGGTCAACATATCGCCAATAATCGCTTGAAAGATATTGGAGAGAAAGAAGTTAACAAATTGGCGACGGCATGTTCTTATTGTATGATTAACTTTAATTCGTCTAAAGCTCACATAAAGGAAACAGAAAACCTTGAAGTTGAAGACATCGCTTCTATTTTGGCAAAATCAGTTTTGTAAGATTATTATCTTAATCGGTCTTGGCAGTCTTTCTGCCAAGACTTTTTCTCAAGAACAAATTCTCGACCAACAAAATCCAGGTCTAATTGAAAGTTTAGAAAGGCTCATAGAAGTACATAAAAAACAATTTGATCAAAGTTCGACAAAAGCTAAATCAAATCTAAAATCTTTATCCACCTTGCCAGATTTAAAAACTATTAAATTTGATCCTCAATTCATGCGATCACTGCTTTTTTATTCTGATGAAAACTTTCTAAAACTAGCTCAAAAAGATGAATGCAAATTGCATTCAATGTTAGAAAATAAATTATTAAAAACAGCCTCAGGGGAAGTTAATAATATTCAAATTAATTTTTTGAATAAAGAAAAAAAAATTGAGGTTGCTTTAATTCCTTCTGAGAATTTTTTTTCTGAGATTTATAAAGTAAAATGTTTGAATAACCGAGAGTTTTCAACATTGTTTAATGACACAAACTTCTCTAAAACCATCGAAGCTATGAAATTTACTATTCCAAAAAACACGACAGATTGTGATGGAATACACAAAGAATGGACAGATAATTCCTTTACACCTTACTTGTGCCATATTCAGCAAGTTATCAAAAAAAGTAAGGATACTAAAACTGCTAATTTTTACAAAAGCAGGATTTCAACTCTCAATCTCAACTACATGGATAACCTCTGCAATAACCTTAATTCCGCAGCTCGTTTTTGTGAAAATTATCTCAAAAGCGATATCTGGAGCCGGATCCTAAACGGTGAAGCGCCCCTCTATAAAATGAGTTATAAGTGTCAAAATCTTTTTAATAAACCAGATGAGCTTACGACTCAAGATTTAAAAAATTGTGCCAGTAAACTTCAAAATGCATCTGAACTTTGCGAGTCAAAAGGAAGTAAAAATCTTCCGTCACTTTTTCCACTCCAAAATTGTGAAAATACCTCTCTGGCGCTTAGTAAAGCAAAGCTAATTACCAATTATCATGACTGCCCCGGAAATGTTGACAATGAAGCTATTACAAACATACATCGTATCGTAAATCACTTTGCTCCAAGAAAAATTATTCCAGGTCATGAGAATTGTGCGGGCGAAGCTAGCTACACTTTTGCTCGTTTAAATCTCGACATAAAACACGATGAAGGATGGCCATTAAAAATTTGTTTCATAAACCATGTTTCTGGCAAAGAAGAATGTTTGCCTTATATTCCAGGCTCAAAAAAAGAAGAACCATTAAGTGAAGATCAAGTCATTGCCAGTATTTTATATCATCACAAAGGTGCTGCCTCAAAAACACAATGCAGAATAGTTGACTCTAAAGTGTTCAACCCACTTCGTTCAGAATTTAAATTTGGTTGCTTCATTGTCTATAATGCTGAATCTTGTACAACTTTGTACTGTGAGAAGAAAGTTATTTGGGAAGAAAAAGTTCTTACAGACATAAAATTTATTGGGTCCCCGTTATTTGATTACCTGCCGAGCACTTTTGTTAATGAGCGGTACTCTTTTTCAAGCTTACTTAACGAAGTTAAGGGAACTCAGTCAAGATTGATTAAAAATCTAACTGATTTAAAATTTTACTTGGATAAAATTCCAACCAGCATAATTCATGGAGTGGGTTGCGCAGAAGATTTACTGCCTGAAGACTTTCAACGAATAGTTATTAATCAATGTCGACCGATGCCCTTCATAATTGATGGTCATGTTCAAAAAAACTTCGAGACCTGGATAGTTTTAAGATCTGCAATTGATGATCTTCACACTCCAAGGCTGGTCTCTTGGCAAAATATTTTCAATGCTGTAAGCGCTTACCGCGAACTTCACCCTTTAAACTCATGGACTTTATATGGCATTAAAAAATAAGAATATTCTTTTAAATATTTTCTTATTTATTTTGTTGGTTAATAACGTTGAATCAAAAATTATTCTGCCTGAATTAATGACTAAACAATCTGTTAGCAATATTCGTTTTCTTAGCAGCGATGGCCGCTTTACCTACTATCAAAAAAGATCTGGAAGCTTGCTGTATTCAACTAATTACAAAGTGCAAGAAATACTCAAAAGTGAAATAGGAACAGAGTATAGCCTCATTGCATCTCCTTCTAGAAAAAAAATTGTTATTTTGCAACGACCTAATTTTCATAGTTTTTACTCTATTCGAGCCAAAAGTAATATGTACTTGATGAACTATGGTGAGAATATTGCTAAAAAAATTGGATCTGGTAATAATCCCCAACTTCATCTGGAAGACAATTGGCTATCTTATTTTGATCATTACAGCAAAACTATTTTATTTGAGAACACCGTTAACTCTGTTTTAAAATTTTCCATTAAACTAAATAATCGAATAAATCCCTATTTTCTTCCTCAGGTGATCATGGCAGATGATGATACTATTTTTTATACAGACTTGAGCGAAAATGGGGAAGTTGGTCTTTTGCAATTTAAACGAAGTACAAACAAAAGCGAAATTATTTTTAAAGCAAAATCTTCCACAATTAGAGCTGAAATTTGTCTTCATCAAAAAGCTCTAGTTTTAGGATTGTTTGGGATTCATCACTCTTCAAACGGAAGCTCTTTAAATATGTGGAATTTGCCCTCAAGTGATTTTTCAAAAAAAGAAATCATTTATACTTCAGAATTAAACGATATCGGCCATATGATTTGCAATCTTGATAACACCATTGTTTTTGTTAAAAACTTTGGCAATCCTCAGCTTCCAACACAAGACGTAGCTTCGATAGAAGTAACAACCAAAAAAATTTCTCAACTTACTGAAATGAAAACGATATCTACTTTATTAAACATGGATGGAATACTTTTGACCCAGGATAAAGGTAAATATTATATCGTTAAGGGTGATGTCGATTTTAAAAACATGGATATTTTAAAACCCAAAGTTGATTCTTCCATAAAACCTGAAACCAAAGCTACAAATGAAAACAAAGAGGAGGATGATGAATAGATATTTAATACTACTACTTGTTCAGCTTTCAACTTCGTTATTTTTATTAAAAGCGAATGCTCAACCTCCTATTTATAAAAAAATTATTGGGAGTAAAAAATTACCAATTGAGCTCAATTTAATGATTGATAGCCTTCAGATGGGTAAAGATGCTGAAGTGATTACTGAAAAAATTCTTCCAACTATTCTAAACATAGATTCGTATGCTCGAGTACTTTCAAAAGAGGATATTTTTCTAATCGGAAAAATAGAAATTTACAAAAGTTTATTAAAAAGCAATGAACAAAGTCTAAAAGCAAAAATTGATGATCAATCAATCAAGCTCATTGATTTGGCACTAACTAAATCAAGTGATCGATTTGTCATTTGGTTTCTAAAGGCCTTACAAAATGATTGCCGTTCAATTATATTAAAACCCAAAACAATTGAAAGCGATTCAAATGAGACGAATAAAATTCAAGCAAAGGTATCTGGCAAAAAGTTTGATAAAAAAATTCAGTTACTCTATCGCTGGGTGAGTAAACTAAATCCTGAAGCACTGGATTTTGAATCACTTTTCAAGGCTGAACTACTCACTTCAATGATTGATGCGCTTTACGGAATTGAGCACAGTTTTTATTTAATGGCTTCCAATACTAATTTCGAGGTCTTTAGTGGACTTAATAAAAACACGGAAGAAATGAAGCTTTTTTCTTTGAGCGAAATAAAAACTCAGACCAAAACAGTAAAAAAAGAAAAATCGGTTGATGACATACTTGATTCAGTCATAAATGAAGAGCAGACCCCCGCAGCAATTCTTTTGCCTCAGCCTAGCAAAGAGGATTGGCTAAATGAGGAGAATGCTCCCAGTAATTTAAAAAACCTACCAAAACCGGCCGAAGATTCGGAGTGGTTGCAAGACTTTTAATGCAAAATATGCTAACTTTTGTCCCTGAAAAGACCCCTGGCATAAGGACATAGCATGGCGCTCAATAAACAACCCTACCGCGGTACTCGTGATTTTTTTCCCAAAGACAAACGAGTTCGGGATTATCTCTTTGGCATTATGACTAAAACGGCAGAAAGTTTCGGTTATGAATCTTATGACGGTCCCCTTCTGGAGGAGGTTGAGCTTTATAAAGCTAAATCGGGGGAAGAGTTGATTAATGAACAAATTTATTCATTTACTGATCGAGGTGAGCGCTTTGTTGCAATTAGACCAGAAATGACTCCAACTCTTGCTCGTATGGTATCCCAAATTCACAGAGAATCTGCCAAGCCTCTAAGATGGTTTTCAATTCCAAATTTAATGAGGTACGAAAAACCACAACGTGGCAGAGTCCGTGAACATTGGCAATTAAACTGTGATGTCTTTGGATGTCCTGGCCGATTAGGTGAAATAGAAATACTTCAAGTTGCAATTGAGCTTTTAGAAAATTTTGGGGCAAATCCAACCCATTTTGAAATTTTAATTAATGATCGTGCGATTGTAGATGCAGTCTTTAAGACCATGATGAATTCCACAAGCGAACAATCTCATAGGCTTTATAAGATTGTTGATCGAGCCAAAAAGGTTTCTGCAGAAGCTCTTCAGAAAATGATTTCTGAAGTCGGACTAACTATTGATTCTGAAAAAATATTACTAAACTATCTAAATCTTTCCAATTTTGAAGATGTTTCCCATTTTTTACAAAATAATAACCTTAACGAAGAAGCTTTTTTATTCGAAAACTTTATCACTCTTGCCAAGAAGGCTAACATTGAACGATACCTCAAATATGATCCCACAATTGTAAGAGGACTAGATTATTACACTGGAATTGTTTTCGAAATTTATGATAAACACCCCGAAAATCGGCGCGCGCTATGTGGCGGGGGAGCCTACGCAAACTTACTTCAGATTTTTGATGAAGATCCATTGCCAGGAGTAGGTTTTGGTCTAGGAGATGTGACTTTAAAAGATTTTCTAGAAGTTCACAAACTTTTACCAAACCTAGAAACGCCCTCAAACGATGTTTATCTTACTTTTCAAGAAGATGAAGGACTCGATGTTACCTTAGAACTGGCAAAAATTCTTAGGGCCAATCAACTAAAAGTCATTACAAATTTTGAGTCACTTAAGTTTAAAAAAGTCTTTCCTGCTGCAGAAAAAAAAGGAGCGAAATTCGTAACCTTAATTGGAAGTGAAGAATTGTCTAATAACCAAATACAATTAAAAAATCTTCACACCAAAGAACAACACACTCTTTCATTAAAAAACTTAGATGAAATTATTAAAATAATTAAGGCCTAATTATGACGATGACCACAGAACTCTCAACAACCTACTCACCGAAAGAAAGCGAATCTAAATGGTATAAAATATGGGAAAAAGGAAATTATTTTAAACCCAAAAAAGGTAAAGCAAATAAACCATTTTGCATCATAGTCCCTCCTCCAAACGTTACTGGCAAACTTCACGCTGGACATGCATTAGATGTGACAACTCAGGATGCCTTAATTCGCTTTAAGCGAATGAAAGGATATGAGACTCTTTTTTTACCTGGTCTAGACCATGCCGGAATATCAACCCAATCGGTTGTTGAAAAAATGGTTTGGGAACAAGAAAAAAAAACAAGAAGAGATTTTACACGCGAAGAATTTTTAAAAAAAATTTGGGCCTGGAAAGAAGAATATGGCAATACAATACTCGATCAGCAAAAAGCGATGGGAGCCAGTTGTGATTGGGATTATTTGACCTTTACTCTTGATCCTATTCCCAATCAAGCTGTTAAGAAATTTTTTGTTGATATGTACAACGAAAAACTTATCTACCAAAGTGATTATATTGTTAACTGGGACCCAGCACTTCAATCTGCAGTTTCAGATGCTGAAGTGGAACATATTGAAGTTCAAGGTGCCTTTTATCATATCAAGTACCAAATAAAAGGATCATCCGAGCATTTAGAAGTTGCAACCACTCGTCCCGAAACTCTTTTTGGTGATACTGCTGTGGCAGTTAATCCAAACGATGAGCGCTACAAACACTTAATAGGAAAAATAGCAGTCATTCCACTTTGCAACCGAGAAGTTCCCATTATCGGTGACGAACATGTGGATCTAGAAAAAGGAACGGGCTGCTTAAAGGTGACGCCAGGACATGATTTTAACGATTTTGAGATTGGAAAACGCCATAAACTCCCTATCATTAATATTTTAAATTTAGATGGTACTCTCAATAACTGTACAATGGAATTTAGTGGACTTTCGTGTAAAGAAGCTCGAAAGAAAATTGCAAAAAAATGCGATGAGATTGGAATCTTAATTGATACAAAAAATCATGTCCATCCAGTAGGCCACGGAGAACGTTCTGGCGTAATCATTGAACCGATGATCTCTAAGCAATGGTTCGTTAATGTTAAAGAGATGAGTCGTGTTGCAGTTGAAGCCGTTGAAAAAGGCGATACGACATTTTATCCAAAGGAGTGGGAGAATACTTATTTCTCTTGGCTTCGTGATCCTAAAGACTGGTGTGTCTCTAGACAGCTTTGGTGGGGACATCAAATTCCAGTTTTTTATTGCAAAGAGTGTCTTCATCAATGGGCAAGTGAGCAAAATGAAACTGAGTGCTCAAAATGTAAATCTGAAAATATTTATCAAGATCCAGATGTGCTCGATACATGGTTTTCTTCTGGTCTTTGGCCAATGTCTACCCTTGGTTGGCCAAACGAAGCGGCAATGAAGGAAAAGAAATTTGATACCTTTTTTCCTAATTCAGTTTTAATAACTGGATTTGACATTATTTTCTTTTGGGTTGCCCGAATGATGATGATGTCACTAAAAACGCAACAACAAGTTCCATTTAAAGATGTCTATATTCACGCCATTGTTCGGGACAAATTAGGAAGAAAAATGAGCAAGTCATTGGGTAATGGGATTGATCCATTTGACATGATTGAGCAATACGGAACCGATGCTTTTCGCTTTTCACTTGCAAGCGGTGCTGGCTACAATCGCGGTATAAATCTAGATCCTGAAAGAATCGGAGGTTTTAGAAATTTTATCAATAAAGTTTGGAATGCTTATCGATTTATTCAGCCTCATCTAAATTCTGGTCAAGCCACATTAAATAATTTAGCTGAATTGGATCATCACGAGAGATGGATATTGGCCGAATTAAACACGACAGCAAAGGCTATGAATGAAGCACTAGAAATATATCGCTATGATGAAGCATCTTCAGCCGTTTATTCTTTTGTTTATGATAAATATTGTTCTTGGTTTATTGAACTATCTAAAAATATTCTTAATGGAGATGATTCTAAAACTAAGGCGAAAAGAGTTTCCGTTTTAAAGTTTGTTTTTAGAAAAATGCTTGCCCTTCTTCATCCCATAACTCCATTCATCACAGAAGAGCTGTGGTCACATTTAAAAGAACAAAATGAGGATTTACTTATTACTCAAGATTATCCCGAATATGAATCTCAATTTGTATTTAAAGATGATCAGGATAAAATGAATAAATTTATTGAAGTCATTACCAGCATTAGAAATTTACGAGCAAGTGTTAATATCAAGCCAAAAGATGAAGTAAACGTGGAGCTTTTTAGTGATAATCACGAACTCATACAATATTATCGAGCTAATTTAATTAATTTTAAGGAACTAGCTAGGGTGAGAGAGTTAAAAGCTGGAAGTAAGGAACTCAATCGCCCCAATAAATCGATCGTGAATATAACTACTCATACTGAAATATTTGTTCCACTTGAGGGGGTTATTGATCTTAAAGATCAAATTGCTAGACTAGAAAAAGAACTTAGCAAAACTGAAATTGATTATAAAAAATACGAAGCTAAAATGAATAATGCAAACTTTATGAAAAATGCGCCTGAAAATGTACGTGCAGAAGTTGTTCAAAGCGAGAAAGAATTAAAAGAAAAGATCAAAAGCCTTAAAGAAAATATTGCCCAATTCAAAGAATAGCTTTTAAAAAGCCCTCTATTGAGGGCTTTTTATTTCAAATAATTACAAATTTTGGTCATTTTATTATTTATATAAACTCTCATAATCATAAATTTTGCACTTTCTCTGATTTCAGCTTTATAGTCAATGGAACCGCGAGACTTTTCAATAATGGCACCTTCCGCAGTTTCACTTACAGGCATAAAAAGTTGCTTGATCAATGGAAATTGCTTAAGAACTTCTTCATAGGTCAAGTGATCAAAAATAGCATCTCGAGTTTTGTCGTTATCAAAAGGTGCAAGCTCAAATCCCTCATCTTCAAAACTTACCATTAAGACAGATGGAATTTTTTTGTTAGAGCCAATCGTTAAATAGCATCTTCCTGGCAAAGCTCTGCCAATATGGGGGAGAAAATCGGGAATGGCCGCATCTTTATATGTATTATCTTTACTTTCAAATTCCCCTGCAAATAAACAGACGTTAAAAATATACAAAAGAAGCAGTGCGCCTATTTTCAATTATAATCCCTCCATTCTTGTTGAGCGCCTGAATAAAACATGCCCGTTGAAAAGTGGCAAGTTATTGGAAGAAATTTTTATCAAAAACTGTAAAAAATGGATTCTAAAATCTTCCCATCAAGTACAGGCTTTGTAGGGTGCTTAATTTTGGTAATTTTAGCAAGCGTCGCATATTGATCAACATGATTTATAATCTCATTTAACTTGAAATTTTGTTTTATTCCGGGTCCCATAATAACAAAAGGAGTTAGCAACCCCTCAACATCTCCTGGCACCAGAGCTTGTTTATAACCCCCCTTTAGTGAAGTCGAAAAGATGAGTAAATCCTCATTTAAGTCCTCTGCCCAATTATATCCCTGAGCATTTGAAATAACTAAATCTCCAACTCTATCTTTGGGAAGTTTAACTTTATCTGCCTCTTCTCTTGGCCAGTAATAGGCAAGGACTTTTTTACCATTCTGTGGATCTTTTAATTTTATCAATTCTTTAATAACATCATTTCTGAGTTGATTGTAATCTTTACCACTAGCAGGTTGATAAATTCCCTCTAGTCCTTTGGGATTTATATAGATATTATTCATCTGTAAATAAATAACCTTCGTCTCTTTCCAATTAACTTCAAAGCTCTGAGTTGTTTGATTAAAATTAAATTTCAACCATCCCTTACTCGCAAATAAATTATTTAATCGAACTTCTTTATTTAAAGGAATTGCTCCATGATCAGAGCTAAAAACAATATAGGTATTTTCATCTGAATTTTCTAAGATTTTACCCAAGATATCATCAACTTTCTTATACATATTTTTAACTTCGAGCCATAATTCTTTTCTTTGCTGCTCGTTTATCGAATCGTACTTATTTCCTTCGCGGTCAATAAAGGGCAGCCACCATCGACTCGTGAGCATTTGATTAGGATTGTAGACACTGTGAATGACAAAATCAGAGTGTAAATTTTTCATCAAAAAGCCGACAACATTTTCATGCCAGCGCCAACTTTCATTTGCCTCTTCAATAAAAGTTGCTTTATCTTTTTGGTGATAAACAAGTTGAGGCGGGTAATTATCAACAAAATCAATCATGGGTCCAAGTTGATGAGTCATGACGTCTGATAACTCCGGGGGCTCCGTTAGGTATTCGTTGAGTGAATTAACTAGAAGTCGTATTCGAAATCTTCCATCTGCCTCAAGATCAATCAATTTAAACTTTATCTGGGTCGATAAATTAATAGCAGAAAGTGAGTTTTCAATATTAGTTTTTTTAGGTGAATTTAATTGATAGTCATTTTTTAATTCGTAACTTAAATCAGCAGATATCCAATTACTCCATTGATCTTTATTGAGCATAATTTTTTTATCGCCAAAAGAAATTGAAACTTTATCGTAATTTTCCAAGCCATCATTGCTGGTATCTAAAGATTCAAAATTAAAAACTCTTCCCCAAAATTCAATGCGACTGTGTTTTATATTAAAATACGAAGCAGGCATTTTAGATAAAGTAGGGCCTGGTGTTAGACTGACATATTTAGTTAATTCAGGTCCAACCAAAAATACTCTTCGATTGTTGCCTACGTTTTTATAAACTTTGTCCAGATCATTTGTAGCCTGAATAACAATTGAAGGAATTTCGGCTCCCCAAGAACCCCATCTGCCCTTTATCACATTTCCTTTAAAAATTTCAGGCGGTGTAGAGCCAGGAACCGATTGAAGAGAAACCAGATAGTTTTCATTTTCCAACTCGACCCAAATGGGCTCAACTAATTTCGCAAATGAGGAAAATCCACCTTTAGAAATCATTTTAAGTGGATAACCGAAAGTTCTCATTGACCCATCGGCAATACCATGTTTATCAGGATAAACTCCTGTAAGAAGAGTCGCAAAATTAGTTGGAGTGTGGCCAGGGAAAACTGGTCGGGAATAGCCAAATGAACCATTGGCCATCATACGTTTTAGATTAGGAAGCTCACCATTTTGGGCCCACTGAAAAATATTAAATTGATCTCGATCTGCCCTTAAGCCATCCGGTATGAACCAGTAAACTTTAATTGAATTCGTTTTTTTAGTCGCAATTAGTTTTCTTTGGAAAAGTACAGCTCCAAAGAAAAAGAAAAAAGAAAAGATAACAAATATTGTTTTCAAATTCTTTTTGTATAAATCATTTTTGAACATTAAACTATTCTAGATGAAGTTTAATATTTTTACTATTTTTTTACCCTTGGGCATAGCTCTGGGCTTTACCTTTCCCTTCAGCGCATTAGAAATGAGCCGCTGGACCTTTGTTTTCTTACTTATTTTAATGCTTTTAAACTTTATGAAGATCGATCTTATTTGGCGCGATCTTTTGAGCTTTAATAAAAGTGATTTTTATACCATTTTTATATCGTACTTTTTTATGCCAGCTTTCTATGTCATTGCTGGACATATATTGAAACTAGGTGAGCCAATTGTTATTGGCTTTTTTCTCACCAATCTAGCACCTTTTGCTATTGTCGCGCCTCAGTTTTTATCTACAGCAGATGATAAAAAGCAATCGATGAAATTAGTTGTTCTATCAACATTTCTCTTTCCATTTTATTTTATTTTAATGTTCTATTTATTTTACGAAAAAGCTTTTCGGTTAAACTCTATATCACTTTTCAAGGACGCATTCCTGCTAATATCAGTGCCGCTGATTGTTTCTTTCATATTAAAAAAAATAACAAAATTTTCAGCTTTTAAGAATTCCATTCTTAGATATGTTCCACAGTTAAACATGATGATTATCGGAATACTTTGTTTTATTTATACGGGATCAACTTTTTTGAAAAATAACTTAAGCCAAATATCGGTGATGGATTTTTTGATAATAATAATATTTTCTTTAATTCAAGATTTCGGAACTCTTTGGTTGGCCCACTTCATTGATCTAAAACCCTATCAAGGAATTACATTGAGTGCAAAAAATGTTGCATTAACTGGCATTTTTGCAACGGTCTTCTTTCCCCGATCAATATTTCCAATCGTCGCAGTTTTAGGGATTCACTTCTTACTATTTAATTATCTATTTCGCTTAAACTTTTTTAAAGCTGAAAAAGCTAAAATAGAATTATAATCAACTTCAATTGCGGAATTTTTATATCTATCTGTAAAGAAATCACTAATCGGATATAGCTTCATGTGTCGCAGCAACGTTTGGTCAAAAACATAAGTATCCTCCAAAAACTTAAAAATTGTATAAGAAATTCTTCGAGCATGAGTACAGTTCTGAGCTAAAAGCCGTGAACTTTCAAAATCATGCTCTTCAACACAAAACTGATTTGTAGGAAAATTTCTAGAAACTGTATACAAGTTTCCATTATTAGCAACTGCTACATCCAAATAATTTTTGTCCATATCGTAAAAAGAGTAAGAGCCAATAAGATTTTTAAAATCAGGACTAAAAAAATAAAACGTAGATGTGTACTTTGTAAAAACCAAAAAATTATTTTGCGCCAATAATTTGGAATATTTTGCGCCAATATTCGAACCAACCAAATTAGCCGCTCTTATATAAAATAGGGATTCACAATTATGTTCGCCATAATCTCTAGAGCGCAAATCGGTATGTTTCAAAACCATAACTTGGCCAACATTGTCTATGATTTCAGCAATGTGCTTTTCACTATCCCATTGTAACTTTATGACTTGGGTGATTGAATTGTACTTAAAAACCTTGTCATAATTGATGTAACAAAAATTTTTTTCCAATATCTGCGCTGAAGCAGCCAGATAGATTTCATTTAGATCTTTCCAATACAAAATTCGAATATCTTTATGTTGAACGCCCGTTAGAGCTTTAATTTTGCTATCGATAAGTTTAAGATCAAGTCCTTTTAAATCGCAGACAGCTAATTCAGATTTATTCCTAGACGGGTTTGCGCAACGTTCTTGTACCTCGGTGGCCATGCTGTAATTTAGGACAAGGAAAAAAAACAATATTGCACGCACGGTTAATCATCCCTATTTTTTAAAAATTTTGATAAATTAAAGACCTTGGCATCTTGAAAAGCCTCTCCGCGATTTAATCCTTTTTGTGGATTTGGAGTAAAAATTAATTTTAGTTTTAATGTTGGATCAAAGAGTGCAAGCTGGAACCCGTACTCATGAGTAAAAACTGAAACAAGTAAGTCACCATTGTTCTGGTATTGAAAGCCTCCAACATAATCTTGAAAAAACGTAGCCCCACCAAGAGTTGGTGTTACCTCACGAATAAAATCATCCGGAGCATCTTTGAGGGGATCTAAAAAAAGTATCGATGTATAATTTTTTCTTCGGCTATTTTTTGCATTAGAATAGCTTACAACTTCTCCCTTACTGTTGACTTGAGCATCATGAATAGATTGAGCATAATTGGAATAAGATTTTTTCCAAAGTATTTTTTTTAAATCTTTATCTACAATAATCAAATAACGCAAAAGACCAAAATTGATTAACCAGTTACCTTTTTTAAAAGCTTGATGCTTAGTTGAAAGCTGATTATCTGGAATTTCAAAAACTGAATTGGCATGACTAATATCAAAATCGGCTGGAAAAATAGCACTTTGAAAAAGGGAACGCTGCAAATGAAAATTTTCATCAGTTGCAAAATCAAATAAATTTTTAAATATATCAAAAACTGCAATTGTTTTTCCATTTTTAAGATCAATGGCTTCAATGGAATCGAGTCGAACTGTTTTGCTGTGAAAATAATGGCGCACTGATGATAGAATATATATTCTATCCTGATTAAAATTAATCTTCATCTGATGATGGTAAGGTCCTTTAACTTTCCATAACAGTTTATTGCTCCTATCATACATTTGGAGTGAACCCTCATTGAACATAATGACCTTACCATCTGGCATATAAGCACAACTGCCTTGATAAGGTAATGCTTTTACTAGATTGGCCTTGAAGTCATAAATGTGGCAGTTAACCTCAATAAAGTCCTCAGCATTTAGTTTTAATTGAAAAATCAAAATACCCAAAAAAAACAAAAGCACTGACTTAATTTTTAATAAAGGCATTAAGGCGCTCCTCATTAAAGTTAGTGCTATCGCTATTAAATTCTATTAATAATTTTTTCATCTGATCAAAATCCAATTCACTTTTGGCATTTTTCCCATCAAGGGTTTTGTAATTAACCACAAAATCATGAAGTTCGTTTGCTCGCTTACTGGCAAAGAGATCATTAACAAAAAAAGCTAAAGGAAGGTTTCCAACCTTGATAAATTTCCAACTTTTTTTATTTTTTAGATATGAGGTATACCTCGGACTGCCCCAAATAATAGTATGGCAATCTGACTTATGATGTTCATTATTCATGTACTCTAATTGCTCGAAAAAGTTTTTATTCAAAACTTCTGAGTTTTCTTTAAATTTTAATTTATAGACAGTGTATTCATTCGAACTGGGGTTAAGATAGATTCTGCTATTGGATGAAATCTTTTCAAATTTACTACATCGAGCATCTATGAAATACCCAACATCCAACTCTCCAATCACTCCCCAAAGCATAAACTTACCAGAAGCTCTACGATTCAAAAAAAATATATTTTTAAATTCATTAATGGGTAAAATGGCTGCATTGGTTTGAAAGTTTAGTAATTTCTGCAACACGTCTGAGTCAATATCGGACGATATAAAATCAAAGTGCTGTTTATTGTTTTGGGCTAGTTTTTTCTTTAATGCAATTAGAGTTGAATTAATTGTAGGGTAATTCTTATTATATCCTATGACAACATCAGATGCTATACAAGGGGAGTAATCAAGGACGATTAACAACAAAACAGCAAGCATGTATATGCCACACTTCATTATTGGCACTCAACACCAAGCAAAGGTTTTAACTTTTGAGACTTTGAAATAAAATATTTTATTTCAAAAAATGACTTATTTTTTTTACAAAAAACTATCTGATAATTTAAATTTTTTACAAGTTTGTCTTCATCGCATTCACCATAAGCCAACTGATTATTTGATTCAAGTTCATAGCTCACGGAAAGTGATTGCTCTTTTTCGTTGATTTTTTTATTCAAATCAAACTTTTTTGTGCAGTCCATGGTGCTCGTAATGGCGCCGGCATATGGAACTGCTGCTGGCCGGTAAACTGCTAATAATTGAATCATTTTTTGTTGAATCATTTTTTTAGCGATTGAAACTGAATCAATTTTTTTATGGCGAATTTTTAGTATTTCGTTTTGACTTGCACTGGCATAAACGATTGTATCTGCAGAATCTCTCGTTCCCTCAGGCTGCTTATATAGGATCTCTCCTTTGAGATTTGAAAAATCTGTGCCTTCAATACTAAATACAGCTGCATTTAATCGATTAGAAGTGAACAAAACAAGAAAAAACATCAATTTTAATATTTTGACCATTTTCTTTTAGACTTAAAAAAAAAGCCCTTATCCAAGATAAGGGCTTAAATATTATTATGAAATTTTAATTTTCTTTTTAAGCTCTTCGAAAGTTTTCTCTTCGCGAATTGCGTACATTAAATTATTTTTTATTTGTGCATTGGAAGCATAATATTTCTTAATTGTTTCGACATCCATGCCCGCCATCTTGGCACTTTCTTCAATCTTTTTATTAAAATCAGCTTCTGAAGTTTCAATTTTAAATGATGATGCAAGATGATCTAAAATTAAACCTGAACGCACTTGAAAATCAGCTTTTGACTTCAAGTCTGATTCCCAACGAGTGAAGTATTCACTCATCATAGAATCATTAAAACCTTGTGATTTAAGATTTTTAGTAAGATCTTCTTGAAGATATTTTACTTGGTTTTGAACAAGTGTTGAGGGTATGTCAAACTTATTTTCTTTGACCAATTTTTCTAAAATGTCCTGGTGTAATTTTTCAGAAACTTGTCTTTCCTTTTGAGATAGAAGGTTTGCCTTATTTTTTTCATTAAAATCAGCAAGTGATTCAAACCCAAACTCTATTGCCATTGTATCGTTCATTTCAGGCAATTTTTTTTCTTTGATTTCTAAAAGCTCGACTTCAAAAGTAACTTTAGCATTTTGAAGCTCTAATGCATGATAGTCCGCAGGAAAGGATAACTTAATATTTTTCTTATCTCCCTTCTTTAATCCAATCATCCCGTCCTCAAATCCTGGGATAAATTGCCCTGATCCAATTTCTAGAAGATATTCACTTCCTTTCATGTTTTCTGGACGAGAGCCATCTTCTTTTACCCCTTCAAAGTTAAATACTGCAAATTTACCTTTTGCAAGAGTCTCACTGGCGTTAGTCACTTCAACCATTTCAGATTTTGTACCTAGATAATTATTTAGTAATTTATCAAGATCGTCCTTGGTTACTTCTGCTTTGTCCTTGGTAAATGAATATGAAGAATAATCTGACAATTGAATCTCTGGAAAAATTTCTACGACGGCTTCGAAGCTAACGCTTTTGCCGGCATCATATTTTACATTTTCAAAAGTTGGGTAACCAACTGTCTTTAATTTTTCTTTTGAGACTGCTTCAAATAGTTGTGATTGCACAAACTGATTAAGAGCATCTGATTCAATTTGCGGCCCATAAACTTGCTCTACCATAGAAAGGGGCGCTTTGCCTTTTCTAAAACCTTTAATATTTGTGGCACTTTGTTTTTTTACAACAGCTGCTTTAATTTCTTTCGAAAGATCGAGACTGGCAAAATTAAACTCTAGTTTCTTGGTGCATCCATTTACGTTCTTAAGTGTGTAAGACATACAAAATCCTCTTTGAAAATTAGTTCTCCCAAAGTATTAAACTGCGCAGTAATTGTCAATGAGCGAGCGTTGAAAAGATAAGTCTACCAAATTAATAATGAACTTCTTTTAAGTAAAGTCCCTGGGGAGGTGCAGTTGCCCCCAGTCGAGATTTTTGGGGTAAGCTTAAGGAATTTATTAAATCTTGCTGTGTAATTTTCCCTCGTCCTAGGCTCCAGAGTGCCCCCATGATTAGTCGAACCATTTGTTTTAAAAAACCATTTCCAACTATTCTTAGAAGGTAATAACCCTCAACTATTTCACTCAAATGCCCATTGGAATTGCAATGAATTATCTCACAATCAAATATTTCTCGAACCGTGGTTTCCACGTCTGTGCCAGTGCACTGGTAATTTATAAAATCGTGTTTTCCAATGAAATATTTAGCCCCCTGTTTCATAGCAGCAATATCTAAATCATAGGGAAAAGTAGTCACCAACTCCTGAGCAAAGGGTGAAAGTATTGGCCGAGTGCTAAAAAGATAATTGTATTCCTTTGATTTCGCACTAAAAATCGGGTGAAAGTGCTCTGAGCAAGAAAAAGCTTCAGTGACTCTTATGTCTAATGGAAGATGAGTATTTATAGCACGGGCCAGACTCTCAACAGGAATAGCAACAGGTATTTCAATTCTTACAACCTGCCCTAAAGCATGAACACCTGAATCAGTTCGACCAGACCCTATTGATTTAATTTCGGCACCATTTGAGAGTGTTTTCAAAGCTCGATTAAGTTCACCTTGAATGGTTTTTCCCTCAGACTGAACTTGAAATCCTAAATAGTGGGTTCCTTTATACTGAAGTGTCAATTTATAGGTATTCAAAAGTGAATCCTACCCCAAAAGATGAGCCTGAAACTTTTATCGGATCTTGGAAGTTTTGGTATTTTTGATATCGTACTTCAAGATTTAGAAAGAGATTCGTTATACGACTAGATGTAAAGAGATCGTAGGCTAAATCGTTGCTAAAGCCTGATAAGTTAATTTTAAATTGGCCATTGGCAAAGGTTCCATAACTTACTTGTGTTTTATTTTTACCAGCTTCACCATTTTTAAAATCACTTCTATTTTGATATAAGCCCAAGACTGATGGCCCTGCTGTTCCAACTATTTTAAACCAATGATAAATGGGAATTTCTAATCCCAACGCAACATCAACGGGAACTTCCCATAATCGAAAAGTCGCATCACTTCTTTCACCAGATACAAATAACCCTCTACCACTGTTATATCCCGCACCTAACCCCACGCTCCAAAAACCATTTAGCAAAAATGTATGAAAAAGGTACTGATCACCTCTCACATGAAGAGCTCCGCCTTTAATGTGCTTGTATCCCTCACCAATCGTTTTATTTATTATGTCATTTGAAGAATCATACTGATAAGAATTTTTGACATATGTTACATTGATGCCGCCAGAAGAAATTCTTCTAAATTGATATGACATATTTTTTTTATCAATTTCTAAATAATTTTCGCTGCCTTCAAGGCTTCCTGTAGGAGTATAGCCGAAATCTTGAAATTTTTGCTTTGGGCTTTCAGGGCGATTTTGCTCTGAAATTGAATTAGGCAAATAAACATCTTCTTTTTTTATTGATTCAGATTTTGGGCCTGCTAAATGATCTTCTGTACTTAAAATTAAATATGGACTTGAAGTATTGTCCTCATTTTGGATCTTTCCAAAAAAATCTTCCGTTTCAGATCCTGAGACAATCTGATTAAGATCATCAGAAGCGTTTACTGATAGAGTGATTAGCGCAAATATGCTCAATAAAATTTTTAGTTTTTCTAAAACCATTAAGTATTGTCTCCACTTTCATCGTCCTCTTCACTTTTCCACTGAAACATATCCTCCAGTGCTCCTTTGTTTTTGAAAAAATAAAGAAGTGAGGCTAAGACATAAGTTAGGATCAGAGAGCCGATCATAATTTGTTCTTTTAGCAATGTTAGTATGAATAAAAGAAAGATAATAAAGAGAACTCGCTTTTTGTGAGAGCGAACCCAAACAGAATTCTTAAACGAATTGAAAGGAATATTAGAGATCATTAAAAATGCAAAAAATAAAACATAAACAACAAATGCTGCTGAAAATTGATTGATTTGAGGGTATTCAAGTGAAAAAAGAGTTAGACCAACTAAGGCTAATGCACCACTAGGAATAGGTAGCCCCTGGAAAAAATCCGAACTCACTTTATCGATGTTAGCATTAAATCTTGCCAACCTTAAGGCCCCGCACAAAAGAAAAACAAATGAAGTCACGAGCCCAAGTCTGCCCATACTAACAAAAAATTTATTATAGACTAAAAAGGCTGGAGCTACTCCAAAAGTGACAACATCTGAAATCGAGTCAAACTGTTCACCAAAAGCAGACTGAGTGTGAGTTAGCCTGGCGACTCTTCCATCAACTGAATCGAAGATTGCCCCAAGAACTAAAAGCATAGAAGCGGAGTAAAATTCCCCTTTCCAGCCAAGAATGATGGAAAAAAAACCGCACCCCATATTGAGTGCTGTAAAAGTGTTTGGGAGAAAAAAAGCTAAGCGTCTTGGTGTATTAAGCATAATATTAGCAACCTTAAATTATCTTTAGGTATGATCTGGCACAACTGCAAAAATAGATTCTCCTGCGCTTACCTCGTCATTCATTTTTATTAGTATCTCATATTTTTTAGGTAAATAAAGCATGACCGTTCCTCCAAAAGGAAAGAAACCAATATTTACCCTTCTGCCCCCTTTATCACCAGGCATAACTATTATTTCAGGCCAAAGTCCAAGTTTACACTTGAAAAAGGTTAAACCGATCGTTTCACCTCGATTATCCAATGCCAGGCTAAGCCCTTTTCCATCTTTAGTGCCAACAACTTCGACCGCTTTCAAATAACGAAAGAATGATTGCCCCTTTAAAACGAGCAGAGTTTTTATCTCACATGATAGGGGCAGAAAAATCCCCATTTCCTTCCACCATGGAATCATGATTTGAATTTCAATTAACTGATCGCCATAAATTCCGTGAGAAACATTGTGTTCAATATGTAAAATCTTGCCGTTGACTGGTGAAAAAATAACTCCCTTCGTAGAGGTTAGATCATCTCGAAAATCATTTCGATTTTTTCTTAAAATAAAATACAGAAACAAATAAAGGGCAACCAAAAGAAAAAGCGCTTTATAAAATCCAGTAAGCCAAAAAGCAATAATTAAAAATATTGTCAAAGTCGTGAAACGAGCAGGCAAATATGACTTAAGCATAATTAGCGGAACTCCTCATCTATGGCCCGGAAATAATAGGGCGCAACTCTTTGCCTTTGAGAATGTACTTTGGAAAAAATAGTTGCAGAGTTTATTTTAATAAGATTCATACTAGATTGCAGTTGGGAAAAGGTTGGATCTTGAACATCTAAAGTATATCCAAGTTCGTTTTCAATTATTGTAAATTGCTCTTTATTCAATAATTCCTTTTGCGAAGTGTGCTCATCCCAAGTGTATAAAAAAACTTGCCCCTTAAAAGCATTTGTAATCCAAAATCCTTTATTAATTCCGCTCAACTTAGGAACTTCGAAATGATAAAAAGAATAAATTGGAATTCCAGAGAACTCCAAAATCTGAACAATGCCTTCACTTAATCGCATGCCAGTATAAGAACCTGGTCCGCTGGTCGCAAAGCATTCTATATCCTGCCAGCGTAAATTATATTTTTTTAATAAATTAAAAATTTCGGCATGAATTATTTCTGACGGCTTTTTGCTTTCTAAGTTTTTTAACTCAACCCAAGCAAAAGAACTATCTAGCAGACCAACCGTTAATCCCAATGTGCTATCAAGAAAGAGATAATGCACTAGAAAAACCTACTGACATCATTAAAAATAGCTCCAACCATCAACATCAATAAAATAGATAACCCAACCTGTTGGGCAATCTCCATTTTACGACGCGAAAGTGGACCTCTATTAATTAATTCCAAAATGATGAACATAATATGACCACCATCCAGAACTGGAATTGGAAATAAATTAATAACTCCAAGATTTACTGAAATAAGCGCCATTAATTGAAAAAAATAAGACAGGGAAGTATTAAAAGAATCGTGAGCAACTTTACCAATCGCTAGTGGACCACCAATTGTTTTAAGAGATATCTGATTTGTGATTAATTTAACAAAGCCATCTATCGTTTTTTTAACTGAATCCCAAGTTCTTAAGCCTGAGTATTTAATTGAACCGAAAAATCCTTTAGATTTTGTATGAACAAAATTAATCTTTTGAACTTCTATAAAACTATAAACACCTAGAAGACGTAATGGCTTTCCATCAACTTGAGTTACCTCTGGCGAAATCAAAACCTTATTTAATTTGCCCTTACTCCATAATTCTACAGAAACTTCTTTTTTATCATAAGCCTGAAGCTTGGTACGGAAGTCTTCGAAGCTAAAAACTTTTTCACCCTCCAAACTCAAAAAGATATCTTTTTCACGAATTCCAATTTTATCTGCGGGCGAATTCATGTTGACACTTCTAACCATAAGGTCAATCGTTCTGAATCCTCTGCTGTCGAGTTGACTTAGCATTGATTTGAGGTCATTAAATTGTATAGGTAATTCAATTCCTTTTTTAAAATCGACTATAAGTTGATCATTGGAAAAGTCTTGCTTCGGTAACAAAGGGTAAAGATAGACTTTGGTGATGTTTAAAAGTGTAGATAACTCTTCTACTGAATCCTTTAAATTTATCTTATCTTTTTCAATGCTAATAACATACTCTTGAGCGTTACTATCAACGACGATGGGCTTTCTTAAAAAAGGTGGATATTTGATGACTTCTTCAAAGAATTTATCTCCTTTAAAATCAACCTTAACGTCAATTATTTGCCCTAATCTTTTAACTGTAATTTTTTCAATTGTATCTTTGCTATCAACCATTAAATCGGTTGGATTATAAACGTCCGTATCATTAACCTTTAAAAGTGTATCTCCTGTTCTTAATCCTGATTTATAGATAACTGACTCCAAGGGCAGGGCCCCTATCTTTATTTCAGGTAAGCGTTCGCCAGAAATTAGCAAAGTGAAGAAAATAATAAAAGCCAGAATAAAATTTGCTAACGGTCCACCCATGACAATCCAAAAGCGAGCAAATTTTCCTTGATGAGTAAAGCTAAACGGCCGATCCTCAATGGCGATATCCTCTTTGCTAAAAGGATCATCTCCAAACATCTTTACGTAGCCCCCAAGTGGAATTATCGACACTGCGTACTCTGTATCACCATATTTTTTCTTAAATAATTTAGGCCCAAATCCCAAAGAGAAAACTTCAACCCTCACACCAAAAAGTCGGGCAAAAAGAAAATGTCCCAACTCGTGAAAAAAAACCAACGGTCCCAAAAAAAGAATAAAAATGGCAATTTTTTCTAACAGCATGAAAGCCCCGTTTTAACGAACTAGAGAGGTAAATGGCGTCCTAGGTATTTTACAACAATTGCAAAAAAAGGCGATAAAAAGATAAGACTATCAATACGGTCATAAATACCACCATGACCAGGAATTAATTGGGAACTGTCCTTTATCCCAAATTCGCGCTTTATTTTGGACTGAACTAGATCTCCGACTTGGGAAATGGCTCCGCAGAGCGCAAAAACAACCGAGTAATCCCATTGGAATTCTTTAAATAAAAACTTCCAACATATTGTTCCCAATATGGCAGAGGTCAGCATACCTCCCAATAAACCCTCTATTGTTTTTTTAGGACTAATTTCTGGCCAAAGTTTATTTTTTCCAAAATTTTTGCCAAAAAACCAAGCTCCGGTATCCATACTAAAATTTACAATAAGAAGTGTGCTTAAAATCTTTCGCCAATAAATGGTATGAAAATGAATTCCTATTGAGAGCAATGGCAATGCAACGATTAAACATAATAATTCAGGATTTTTGAGAGAATTTTTTTTCATAAATTCATCTTCAAGAGGGATCTTAAAAAGATAATAGACCAAAAATATATTCAAAAAGATTGCAGCAATTGTAAAAAAACCTATAGATAATTTTGCGTCAAAAAGAATATTTAGAACGATAAAAAAAAGTGCGAAAATTATCATCGTAAATTTATAGTTAATTGCTTTTCGGTCTAGTCTTGAAAAATTAACAAGAAGCTCATCTACGCAAAGTAGACCAACGAGTAGGCACAATATTAACATCGGGATTTTTCCAGCGATAAAGCCAACTGATGTCAAGAAAGCCATGGTTAATGCTGAATATATTCGTAGTTTGGTATTAGACAAAATCAGCCTCGAGTAATACTTTTGTTATAGCGAGCTTGGTCAATATTGCTTTTTAAGTCTTGATCCGCAGTTGTGGATCCAAACCGCCTCTCTCGCTTTGAAACATTTTCTAAAATTTCTTTAAATTCGCTTGAACTAAAATCTGGCCATTTAGTTTCTGTAAAAAAAAGCTCTGCATAAGCTATTTGCCAAAGTAAAAAATTCGAAATTCGGAATTCGCCGCCAGTTCTAATTAATAAATCCACTTCACCAAGGTCGGGAACCATTAAATATTTCGCTAAGTCTTCCTCTAAAAGTTCTTTTCCCGGGTTCTTTTTTATGAACTGGTTAAATGCTTGAGTGATTTCTGATCTGCTTCCATAACCAAAGGCAAATGTTAACTTCAGCCCAGAGTTAAATTGACTTTCTTTTTCAAGTTGAGCAATAAGAATTTTAGTTTGCTCAGGCAAATTTGATACATCGCCCATGATTCTAAAACGAATATTATTTTTTAATATCCTTTCACGCTCTCTAAGCAAAAATTTATATAACAATTTGAAAAGTATTCTCACTTCACTTTGTGGGCGACACCAATTTTCAGATGAAAAGGCATACATTGTGAGCGCGCCAATGCCTGACTCTTTAGCAGCTTCGACAATCTTGGAGACCACAGTAGATCCGCGAACGTGGCCCCAAACTCTAGGATGAGAGCGCTGTTTTGCCCATCGACCATTTCCGTCCATGATTATAGCAACATGACTAATAGTGTGCTTTTTAAGATCCGACATCATGACTTAAATTGAAAGAACTTCCTTTTCTTTATTTGTTACTACGGTATCAACTTCCTTTGTGTATTTATCTGTGATGGTTTGGATTTCAGTTTGAATTTTTTTTGATTCATCTTCAGAAATAACTTTATCTTTTTCAGATTTTTTAACAGCATCATTTTGATCACGTCTTAAATTGCGAATGACTACTTTAGTATCTTCACCAATTTTTTTAATTTCTTTAGCAATATCTTTTCTTTTATCTTCGGTTAAAGCTGGAAAATTTAATCTAACCAAATTTCCATCACTCGTTGGAGTAACTCCAAGATTGGCAGCAAATAAAGCTTTTTCAATAGCTGGTATCATTGTTTTATCAAATGGTTGAATTTGAAGTAATCTTGCCTCAGGTGTACTGACTTGACCCAATTGACTAAGTGGGCTCATCGAGCCGTAGTACTCAACTTGAACTCCATCAAGAATATGTGCTGAAGCACGTCCTGTTCTTACTTTAGTTAATTGGTGCTTTAATGAATCAACTGCTTTTTTCATTGAATCATTTAATGAAGTTTTAATTTTATCCATCATAATGACATCCCCTTTTATTTATTAGTTACAATAGTTCCTGTATTATAACCCATTACTGCTTTTTTTATATTTCCCTTTTCAAACATATTGAAAACAAGAATATCAACTTCGTTATCCATACAAAGACTGATCGCGGTTGAATCCATCACTTTTAAATCTTTATTCAAAACATCTATAAATTTTAATTTATCTATTTTTACAGCATCTTTAAATTTCATAGGATCCTTATCATAGATTCCATCTACCTTAGTTGCCTTCATGATTACTTCTGCATCGATTTCGTTAGCCCGCAAGGCGGCAGCTGTATCAGTTGTAAAATATGGGTTGCCTGTACCAGCTGCAAAAATTACAACTCGTTTTTTTTCTAAATGCCTAACTGCTCTTCTTCTTATGTACGGTTCTGCAATTTCTTGCATATCAATAGCCGTTAATACACGAGTATTAATTCCATTTCTCTCCAAGCTATCTTGAAGTGCAAGCGAGTTGATGACTGTTGCAAGCATACCCATGTGATCAGAAGTAGTACGATCCATTCCAACCGTAGCGCCAGCTACTCCTCGATGAATATTTCCGCCACCGATGACGATTGCGATTTCTACACCCATGCTAATTAATTCTTTTACCTCTGAAGAGATTGTATTTAGAACTTCAGAAGAAATTCCATGCCCCTGATCGCCCGATAAAGCTTCGCCAGAAAGTTTTAATAGGATTCGATTGTATTTCATTAATTTCCCCAAAATTTATATTGTGATTGTGCATTAAAAAAAAAGGGGCCTTTAAAGCCCCCATTTATTTTTTGAATTCTTAGTGTTGTCCACCAGTCATTTTTGCAACTTCAGAAGCAAAATCATCAACTCTCTTTTCAATACCTTCTCCTAAGTTAAATTTAACAAATCTTCTTACGTCGATTTTTTCTCCAACTTTAATAGTGAGTTCATTGATAAGATCTTGAACTGATATATCAGGATTTTTAATGAATTTTTGCTCAAGTAAACAAACTTCACTTGCGAGTTTTTTTACTTTTCCTTCAACAATTTTTGGAATCATATTTTCAGGTTTTCCCTCTTCCTTCAATTGTGCAGTATAAATAGTAATTTCTCTATCTACATAAGCTTGATCCATTTCACTTGATCTAACAAACTTCGGGTCTGCTGCAGCAACATGCATTGCAATGTCTTTAACAAAAATCTGGAAATCTTCTGACTTCGCAACAAAGTCAGTCTCACAGTTTACTTCAACCATGACTCCCATTCTTCCACCGTGGATATATGATCCGATGGATCCTTCAGCTGCAACTCTGGATTGTTTTTTCTGAGCTGCTGCTAAGCCTTTTTGTCGAAGATAATCGATAGCTTTTTCAATATCGCCATTTACTTCGCCAAGGGCTTTTTTGCAGTCCATCATTCCGGCACCAGTTTTTTCTCTTAATTCAGAAACAAGCTTTGCTGTAATTTGTGTCATATCATTTCCTTAATTAATTTGGTCTCTTAATTATTCTTCATCTACTAGAAGATCGATGTCTTTTTCGTATTTACTTATGATTTCTTTCTCAAGGGCAACATCACGAGTAGAATCTTTGTCTTTAGCAAGCTTGTTATTTTTCTTAGCTATGGCCATTCCTTCAGTTACTGAATTTGCAAAATATTCTGTAAACATGCTTACTGATTTAATTGCATCATCGTTACCAGGAACAACATAATCAACCCCTGTAGGATCGCAGTTAGTATCAGTTATCGCAACAACTGGAATTCCCAAATTGTTTGCTTCTTGAATTGCAATTCGTTCATTATTTGGATCAATCACAAAAAGAGCTCCTGGAAGCTTTCTCATTTCTTTAATTCCACCCAGCGTTTTCTCTAATTTGATAACTTCTTTCTCAATATTGATTCTTTCTTTTTTAGTAAGAAGACCAAAGTCACCTGTTTCTTTCATTTTTTCAACTTTTCTTATTTTATCAATTGAAAGCGCAACTGTTTTATAGTTAGTAAGCATCCCACCCAACCATCTTGAAGTTACATAGTTTGCACCACAATCTTGAGCTGCCTTAGTAACAACATCTGCTGCTTGTCTTTTTGTTCCAACAAAAAGAACTGGCTTACCTTCGCCAGCTGTTTTCTTTAAAAATTCATAAGCATTTTTTGCAAGAGGAATTGTTTTAGCAAGATCGATAATATAAATACCGTTCTTCTCACCATAGACATACTTCTTCATTTTTGGATTCCACTTTTCAGTCTGGTGACCAAAGTGTGCGCCAGCCTCTAAGAGACCTTTTAGGGATAATTCTTCTGACATAGTAACTCCGTTGGTTAATCGAATTGCCTGTGAGCCATTTTACTGGACCAACATTTCAGGCAACTGAAATTATTATAGAGATAGAGTGATAGCATACGCCCCGAAAATGGGCAAGTTCTTAAGGGTTTTTCCTCTCGTAAATTGGAGCAAATGACTTGGAAATGAGGATTAAGTCAGACTCTCAGAGCCGAGCAAAACCTTTCTAGGCTTGGCTCCCTGCGCAGGGCCAACTACTCCATTATTTTCCATCTCCTCAATCAAATTGGCAGCTCGATTGTAACCGACCCCTAATCTTCTTTGAAGCAATGACGCACTCGCTGAACGGTGCTCTAGCACCACCTGAACAGCTTCATTATATTTGTCATCTTTTTCGCTGTTGTCACTTTCACGCTTTATAACGGCTTGATCAGCCTCTTCTTCTCCACCGTTTTCTAAAAATTCTAAAATAGTTGGGTTAAAGACAGGGGCCATCGATGAGAGTTTGGCTGCAAGGGCTTCAATTTCTTCCTCTTGAATATATGCCGAGTGAATCCTAGTCGTCTCAACCCCATGTTTATAGAGCATATCACCTTTTCCAAGCAATCGTTCTGCACCCATGGCGTTTAATATCGTTCGGGAATCGGTCGAAGTCGTCACTCTAAAAGAAACGCGAGTTGGAAAATTAGATTTTATGACTCCAGTGATAACGTCCACTGAAGGTCTTTGAGTCGCAATAATTAAGTGGATTCCAGAGGCTCTTGCCTTTGCTGCAAGTCTTGCAATGTGCGATTCAATTTCAACTTTTTTAGCACTAAGCATGAGATCAGCAAACTCATCAACGATCACGACAATATAGGGCAATTCATATGTGTCTTCAGTAGAATATTCATAAAATTTTCTAATTTTATCTAGTGCTTCAGTGGAAGACTTTTTAAGTTTATGATTAAATCCTTCAATGTTTCTTACACCGAACTCTGACATAATTGAGTAACGTCTCTCCATTTCTTGACAGGCCCAAAGTAAAGAATTGGCGGCCATCTTTGGATCAGTTACTACGGGCATTAGTAGGTGTGGAAGCTTCGCATAAAGGGCAAGCTCTAGCTGTTTAGGATCAATTAAAATGAGTTTCATTTGGTTTGGCGATTTCTTAACTAAAAGTGAAACAAGTACTGCATTGATATATACTGATTTACCTGCACCGGTTGAACCAGCTACCAACATATGAGGCATCGCTGCTAAGTCGACGACTACTGGCTCACCAAATGCATCTTTCCCCATTGCTAATGGCAATTGATGAGTTGAATTTGTAAAATCCTTAGAACTAATAATTTCATCTAAAAAGATGTACTCACGAGGATTACGAGGAACTTCAATTCCAACCGTCGTTCTTCCTTTCATGGGATGAACTAATCGAATCGGTGCACCTGAGAGGGCAAGCGATAAATCTTCAGAAGTAGAAGTTAGCTTGGCAATTTTTTCTCCTGAGCCTAGCTCCCACTCAAAAGTGTCAACGACAGGTCCCTTCAATACATTTATAATTCTTCCTTCAATTTTAAATTGGGCAAGTTTAGCCTCCAATTTTTCGATTATATCTAAAAAATACTTTTCTTCTGGTTGAGAGAAACTTTGTTCAGCCTTTTTTCCAGCTGCAACTTTTACGATGTCATAGTATTTATCTTCGTTAAATTTTTCGTTGGGAGCAGGGCTTCTGAGAGACAAACCAATTTGGGATTCATCAACATAATCATCAACTAAATCGGGCTCATTAACAAACTCTTTAGCTGGAAGTAGTTCTTGTCGATGTTCAAAATTATTTACTACTTTAGCGACTTCTAATTTGGGCGAGGGCTTTTCAACTAATTGCTCTTGAGCGACTGCCATAGCCGGAGCTAATATTTTGACATTTGAATTAGTTCGAGATGCTGGAACTTCTTCTATGTTTGTTTTTGATTGTTCAATAGATTTATTTTGCTCTTGAGGAAAAAAGCCTTCTCTTGCTTTAGTTGTATAATTATCAGAAAGTGTTCCCAATTTGTTTGAGACAATAGAGAGGTCTAAGGATTTTATCATTAAAAAGAGTCTTGATAATTTATCAGTAAATCCTCCCCTAAAGGCACCCCAGGCAAATGCAATCAAGGATAGTATCCATACAGAAAAAGATACAAATGCTGAAAATGTTGAGGATAAACTTTGATAAAGACCAGCTCCAACCAACGTTGGTTGGAGATAAAAAGCAGTCCAAACACAGAATGAACATAGGAATATGATATTGAATAAATCAATCCAATCGGCCCTTTTGGAAAACAGCAATACATAAAATGGAGTAAATAAAGCACAGGGAATCAGTATCCATGGCCCAGTGTAATAATTGATAAAATTAAATAAGCTGGTCATATAGTATGAGAAGAACCCATGTTGTGAAGTGGAGGAGATTGAAAGATAGTTATCAGGCAATGCTTCTCGGTAATAGAAAACGATAAGCGTAATGATAGATAACAAGAAAAGACTGAATAATTCGTATTTAAGTATTTTTGCTTTCATACTTAAATTTTTACATGATGTTTAATTTTTGGGAATAAAAAAACCCCAGACAAGCCGGGGTTTTTAAAAATAAGAGGGTGCATTGACCTTTTCTCACACCAAGTTTCCCTGGCACTACCTTCGGCGCTGAAGAGCTTAACTTCCGAGTTCGGGATGGGATCG
>CANFVK010000010.1 GCA_947450475.1 Bacteriovoracaceae bacterium
AACATCAACTTTAATCAAGGAAGGAATTTGTTGAGTTGATTCGATATACTGATCCATTGTAATCAAGTCGATTTCAATTGGTTTACCGTAATGATCTCTCACCAACGAAGAACCTCCATTTGACAAGGGATCAATAAAAAATTGGGCCATATAGGTCTGTGGGATCAGTAAAAATTCGAAAGTGCCTGGTAATTTCTACTTCTGTTAATAGTGGAAGGAAATTTCGAACAATTCGATTAAGCCATCTTCTCTTGCTCACAAAAAGCGCACAATTATTCAATAAAGTCATTTTAGTCCTTAAAAATTAAAAACCTATTAGAATCCATTGCATGAAGAAAATCAATTTTTTCCCAAATTACCTATAGCGTTATTGGAAATGATCCACTTCTTCAACTAACAACGCTTGCAACCATCACCGCGAGCACCACTTGAACTAAAAAGATCACTCTATCTTTTTGAGTCTCTAGCGTGGTGAGTAATTTAGTCATATTCATGCCAAGCAAAGTGAGAACGATAAAAAGTCCAATCATGAAAATACTGTATCGAACCCCAAAGAGGTGGCGAGCAGAACTCACCACCAGACTCCAGAAAATATATTGGCCAATAATGGCGATTTTTTTACTTTTTAATGAATTCATTTTTTCCTCACATCATTATTTACAATTAGATGCTGAACCAACCAAGGCTCCGCCGATCGCCCCGGCCACCGCTCCAGCAGGCCCCCCCACTGCGACGCCGGCCATTGCACCGGCGATGGCAGCTCCAATAGTTCCGGCCGCACATCTTCCACCTTCTCCGCCTATATAATCATGGGCGGTCACATTGGCCGAAGTGCTAAGTTTGACTTGTTTGGAAAGCATCATAAATTCTTTCTCCGACAGGACGTTGACTTCGGTATTACCAAAATCAAAACCTTGATCGATTACTTTGTTATAAACTGAACGAGGAATAAAAACGTCATAACTTCCATCGAGTTGTTTGATTTGAATAAAAGATAATGATTCCCCAAAGGCATCTTGAATTGTCATTTTAACTGAATCGAACTGAGCAATATCCTCTGCCATTAACTCGATGCCATTGACTTCTCGATCTCCTCTTTCTGGAAAAGTGGGGCTTGGTGCAGGCGCTTTTACAGGTTGTGAAAAAGCTGAGGCGCTACCAATTGAAATCATCATTAAAGAAGCTAAAGTTAAAAAGATTTTCATTTTCATTTTGTTCTCTCCAAAAAAGTAAATTTGAGCAAGCAGACTTCCTTAAAAAAGTCCTTGGCTAAAATGAATACTTCTTTTCAAGAACAATTTCCGCCTTCATCGTCAGAAGATGTCGATATATTTCAAAAATGAAATGCATGAGAATTGATATTTTTCATAACTTTTGTCAGCATCCCAAAAGCTTTATCCCAACCACCACAACACTCGGGAGAAAGAGCAACGGTGAGCACCTCAATGGCCCCATTGTCCAATCCCTGACGAATAGACATCGTCAGCGCATCGATAAATTCATCGGAAAAAAGCTGAAGCTTTTGTGGGCGCGAAGAAAAAAAATAATCAAGATCAAGATTCACAATCCAGGTTAGATTATTGACATATATTTTTTCAGAAAAAATATCATCAAGCCGCTTGATAAGTTCCAGCGGCTTCACTTCTTCTTGAAGACCTTTATTTGAACCCAAGTGATGAGTCGCTGAAATAGTATGTCCCACATTGTCTGAATATTTCTGAAGAAAAATTTCCAGATAATTGTCCCAGCGAAAAAGCGGGGTATTAATGTCGACTTGCAAGGCCGTTCGGTATTCTTCTAGGCTTAAGTTCCATAGATCTTGATGAGAATCTGCCAGTCCAGATTGGCTCATATCAGGATGAGCATCAATATGAAATAGATTGTAGCGCTTAGCTTTTTTAATACTTTGAAACCAACACCACAGCGCCAGGCGATGATTGTCCATCACGTAGATATTGTTTTCCTTAGTTAGCAGGTTATCTAAGCTATCGCCGGAAGGTCCACGGGCAGCGAAAGGAATGAGATTTATTTTCATTTTAATGCCTTGCAGACCCAAAATCTGCTGGAACCTATATAAGCTCGATGGTGTAGCTAAAATTTTGGGATGCGCCCATCGCTAATTTCACTATACCTTTTTTACTTTCTAAATTGCCATCATGAAAGACATCATCACTTATTCCCCACCATGGCTCGAGGCAAATAAAAGGCACCTCCGCTTTGCCCCACAATACAAAATAAGGAGAATGACCACGATGAACGCGGATGATTTCATTGTGATGAACTCTCACTAAGTCAACATAACTAGATTTAAGATCTTTAAAAATAAGAGCATCATGAGCGAATAATTCTTTAGTTGGTCTTAAAATATTTGAAGATAGTGGATGCAGTTGATTCCAGTCGACCAATTTATCTTTTAGCTGATAGAAACCTTTTTCGGCTTTTTCGAAACGAATTTCACAATCACTAAGATCATTTGTAGCAAATCCCGGATGAGCTCCTATCGAAAAATAGATGTCCTGCCGATCGACGTTCTTGACTGAATAAGTAGTTTTCACTTTGTTGTCATCAAGCAAATAAGTCACGTAGAGCTCAAAACAAAAAGGAAAATGATCAAAAGTCTCCTGAGTGGTTTCAAGCATGAATTGAATTTCATGATTAGAGCTCTCTACGCATTTAAATTCCATATCACGAGCAAATCCGTGCTGAGGGAGTTGGTAATTTTTTCCCTGAAAATGAAATTGGTCGTTTTTTAACTTGCCTGCGATAGGAAAGAGAACGGGAGCGCTTCGGTGCCATGTCCCTTTCGCCCTGTCATCAACCGGAAGCCAGAGTAGTTCTTTATAAAGGGTTTTAGAGAAAAAGCGTTTGATTTCAGCACCTGTTGAAGTGACTTGAATATTAAATTTGGCATTTTCTAATTGATACCATTCCGACATAATCCTCGACTCCAAATCTCATAAAAATCTCTATCAAATCTCCGCCACTATTGTTACAATCTGACTTTAATAAGTCACTCTCTAAAAACAAAAAAATATGAAAGTTATTGAACATTTAAACAATGCTAAAAATCCCCTCTTTAGTTATGAAATCGTTCCTCCTCCAAGAGGGCGCTCGGTGCAAGATATCATCGAAATTGTTGAGGCTTTGATGCCGCTCAATCCTCCCTGGATTGATGTTACTGCCCATGCTTCAGCTGCTTATTACAACGAACGCGCTGATGGAAGTATTGAACGCAAAATTTACAAGAAAAGACCCGGCACCATTGGCATTTGTGGCATTATACAAAATCGATTTAAAATCGACACCGTGGCCCACTTACTAAGCCTTGGCTACACTAAAGAAGAAACAGAAGATGCATTATTGGAGCTGAACTTTTTAGGCATTCATAATGTACTGGCGCTTAGAGGCGATGGACCAAATTACAAGAAAGAGCATGCTAAAGATCGATCCCACAATAGTTACGCATCAGAACTCGTTGAGCAAATACAGCAAATCAATCAAGGAAAATTTTTGGAAGAAATTGAAGATTGTGCCAAATTTGATTTCTGCGTGGGAGTAGCGGGATATCCAGAAAAGCATTTTGAAGCTGCTAATTTAAAACTTGATGTCGCCAATCTTAAAAGAAAAGTTGAAGCAGGTGCAGATTATGTTGTTACCCAAATGTTCTACGACAATGAAAAATACTTTCATTTTGTCGATCTCTGTCGACAAGAAGGTATTAAGGTCCCCATCATTCCAGGAATAAAAGTTTTAAGAAGTACCAATCAATTAGTTAGTGTACCAAAGAATTTCTATATTGATTTTCCCGATGACTTGGTCGAACAGGTAACCAGCGATCCAAAAAACATTATAGCCATCGGCAAACAATGGGCCACTCGACAAGTAGAGGGACTACTCAATAAAGGGGTTCCCGGAGTTCATTTTTATATCATGAACGATACTGCAACCATTGTGGACATTGTAAAAAAATTTCAAAAATAAAAAAATAAACATGCTCAAAAAACATCCGACTCTTCTTTTAATGGAAAAATTGCTGCAGGAAAAGATTCTTTTTCTTGATGGAGCAATGGGCACAATGATTCAAACCTACAAGTTACAGGAAGCTGATTTTCGTCAAAATTATTTTGAATCTCATCCTAAAGATTTAAAGGGCAATAATGATTTACTGGTTTTTACTCGTCCAGAAATCATAAAAGAAATTCACACTCAATATCTTGAAGCTGGCGCCGATATTATTGAGACTAACACTTTTTCTGGTACAAAACTGGCCCAAAAAGATTACGACCTCGAACATATTGTTTACGATTTAAATGTTAAAGCCGCGAATTTAGCACGCATGGCCTGCGATGAATTCATGCAGAAAAATCCAGACAGAAAATGTTTTGTCGCTGGAGCTTTAGGACCAACTAATCGAACCGCTTCACTTTCTCCTGATGTCAACAATCCCGCTTTTCGCGCGGTGAGTTTTGATGAGTTAGTTGAAAATTACTATCAACAAACCAAAGCTCTCATTGAAGGAGGTGTTGATATCCTGCTTCCGGAAACGACTTTCGATACGCTTAATCTCAAGGCCTGCATTTTTGCTATTGAAAAATTTCAAACTGAAACTGGAATCAAATACCCGCTTATGTTATCTGTCACCATTACCGATGCCAGTGGCCGGACTCTTTCTGGACAGACTGTCGAGGCATTCTGGCATTCCGTCAGACACGCTCAACCTCTTTCGGTAGGAATAAACTGTGCACTTGGAGCTCGCGAGATGCGGCCCTATATTGAGGAGCTCTCAAAAATCGCCGACTGTTATATCAGCTGTTACCCCAATGCTGGATTGCCTAATCCATTAACTCCCACTGGTTATGATGAGACTCCCTTAAAGACTGCGCAATTTGTGGCCGAATTTGCGGCAAGTGGTTTTATCAATATCCTCGGTGGCTGTTGTGGAACGACTCCTGATCATATAGCGGCTATTGTAAAAAAAGTTTCACTGCTTGCTCCAAGAAAAAAAATGGAGATAAAAAAAGCCACTCGACTCTCTGGTCTTGATGCACTTATAATTGATAATACACACAACAATCCTTTTTATATGGTCGGTGAACGTACTAACGTCACCGGCTCTCCTTTATTTGCTAAACTTATTAGGGCCAATAATTTTGATGAAGCTTTGTCCGTGGCCCGTCAACAAGTTGAAAATGGTGCCAACATTATTGACATCAATTTCGATGAAGGTCTACTTGATTCAAAAGCTTGCATGGTTCATTTTTTGAACCTGGTCGCTAGTGAGCCCGATATCTGCCGCGTTCCAATCATGATTGATTCATCTAAATGGGAAGTGCTTGAAGCCGGACTCAAATGCATTCAAGGTAAAGGCATCGTCAATTCTATTTCACTCAAAGAGGGACAAGAGCAATTTCTGGCCCAAGCTCGTCTGATAAAAGCTTATGGTGCGGCAGTGGTTATCATGGCCTTTGATGAATCAGGCCAGGCGACTAGCACTGAGGAAAAAGTGCGGATTTGTAAACGCGCTTATGATCTTCTCGTGGAAAAATTAGATTTTGATCCCACAGATATCATCTTCGACACAAATATTTTAACAGTGGCCACAGGAATTGAAGAGCACAATAATTACGCCGTAAATTTTATTGAAGCTATTGCTCAATTAAAAAAAATCTGTCCGGGCGCTCTAACTTCAGGTGGAGTTTCTAACCTCTCTTTTTCTTTTCGAGGCAATAATCTGGTTCGCGAAGCCATGCACTCTGTATTTCTTTACCATGCCATCAAAGCCGGTCTGGATATGGGAATTGTGAATGCTGGTATGCTTGCCGTCTATGACGAAATAGACCCCATTTTGCGCGAAAAATGCGAAGCCGTCGTATTAAATAAATCGCCTGAGGCAACTGAAGAATTGATCGAACTAGCAGAGTCTCTTAAAGGATTTAATAAAAAAGAAGAAAAACAAATTCAACAGTGGCGTGAACAAACAATGGAGGCCAGAATTGGCCATAGCCTGGTTAAGGGAATCGATGCCTTTATTGAGGCAGATACCGAAGAAGCTCGATTAGCATTGGGCTCTCCTCTAAACGTAATAGAGGGGCCATTAATGGAAGGGATGAAAATTGTTGGTAACTTGTTTGGTGAAGGAAAAATGTTTCTTCCCCAAGTCGTTAAATCAGCTCGAGTCATGAAAAAAGCAGTTGCTTATCTTGAGCCTTTCATGGAAGAGGAAAAATTAAAAAATTTAGCAAACGCCCGTCAGCAGGGGGTTTTTGTCATCGCTACAGTTAAAGGCGATGTTCATGACATCGGAAAAAATATTGTGGGAGTAGTGCTTGCATGTAATGGCTACAAGGTTATCGATCTTGGCGTCATGGTTTCGGCCCAAAAAATTTTAGATGCAGCCATTTTTCACAAGGCTGATATAATCGGTCTCTCAGGCCTTATTACCCCATCTCTCGATGAAATGATTCATGTTGCAAAAGAAATGCAGCGACAAGGATTCACTGTTCCTTTATTAATCGGTGGTGCAACGACGAGTAAAGCCCATACCGCAATAAAAATTGCTCAGCACTACCATGCGCCGATTGCCCATGTCGGCGATGCTTCACTAGTCATCGAAGTCTGTAGTAAATTATTAAATCCAGAAAAAAAAGAAATCTTTGCTATTGAACTAAGTGCGCTTTACGCAAAATTAAAAGAGCGCCATCTAAAAGGCATTGAAGAAAAAAGTCAGCTTTTAACTTATCAAAAAGCCCAAGAACAAAAAGTTCAATATGATTGGTCTAAAATTGAAATTGCCAAAGCTGATCGCCAAGGTATTTTTACTTTGGATTTTTCAATACAAGAACTGCTTCCTTATATTGATTGGTCTCCATTCTTTTGGACTTGGGAATTAAAAGGTAGCTATCCCAAGATTTTAGGCAACGAGAAGTACGGACAGGAAGCTCAAAAACTTTTTAACGATGCCCAAGAACTATTGGCCGCAATAGTAAAAAACAACTTCTTTACTCCCAAATCAATTGCTGGAATTTTTTCCGCCCACTCACATCAAGACGACGTCGTGGTTGAACACCTTCAAAAATCAATCCATCTTCACTTTTTACGACAACAAAAAGAAAAGCTCAGTGATGGAAATTCTACTTTTTGTCTGGCCGATTTCATTGCCCCAGATAAATCCTATCAAGATTCAATCGGGGCATTTGCCGTTTGCATTGATGGGGTAGAATCATTGGCCCGACAGTTTGAACAAAAGCACGATGATTATAACGCCATCATGACCAAGGCCTTAGGAGATCGCCTCGCCGAAGCACTGGCCGAAGCTACCCACAAAAAAATACGCGACTATTATTCATTTGGACTAACTGAAAATCTTTCAAACGAAGATTTAATTAAGGAAAAATACCGCGGCATCAGACCCGCGCCTGGATACCCGGCCTGTCCCGACCACACCGAAAAGAAAACGCTTTGGGAACTCTTAGATGTCGAAGCTAAAATCGGTATAAGCCTCACAGAGAGCTTTGCCATGAATCCCCCAGCTTCAGTGTCGGGCTATTATTTTAATCATCCAGAAGCTCAATATTTTAATGTGGGCCCCATTGGCGTAGATCAAATTGAAAATTATGCTAAAAGAAAAAATTTGAGTAAAGCTGACGTAGAAAAATGGCTTGCTCCCAATTTAGGCTATGAACCAAGTTAAAAAAATTAATACGATTGAAGAAGTCATTACTTTAAAAGGCGAGCATTGGCGAGCGGCACTTCACTTTGCTCGCACCACAATTGCCGACCGTTACTTGAGTGATAAAAATCTTATCCGGTTGACCAAGGGAAATTGCACAATTTCTCAGCTGGAGCTGATGGTTAAAATTCTTTATGCCGATTCTAAAGAGCGCCCCGTAGGTGTTACTGGAATTGATCAATTCTTTTATGTTGTAGATCGATCCGATTTTAATCTCTTCTCTTGGCTTGAAGCTATTACCATTTTTTCTAATTGGTTAGATAAAAATAATCGCAAGTCACCTTTTCCTAAAATGCTTGGCTATCTTCAGTGCTGTGAAGATTCTCCAGAAAACAAAGATGTCACTCATGTTTTTGTTGATTTGGTTAATGACATGTTAGAAAAGCATGGCTTTGAAGGATAATTAACACTGGTACAAAATAAAAAAGGCCTCTTTCGAGGCCTTTCTTATATTACTTAACACTCGTTAAAGAGTGGTTAAAATAATTAGTGAGCAGCTGGAGCAGCAGGTGCAGCTGGAGCAGCTTCTGCATTAGCAGCAGCAGGAGCAGCTTCTGTACCAGCAGCAGGTGCTGGAGCAGCTTCTGGAGCTGGAGCAGCAGCAGGTGCAGCTTCAGTTGTAGCAGCTGGAGCAGCTTCAGTAGTAGCTTCTTCTTTTTTTGAACATCCAAAAGAAACAGCTGAAACGATAAGTACTAGAGCTAATAATGTTTTCATCTTTAATCTCCTTAAGTTACGTTAAGATGACGAGTTAGTGCGCACAATACATGAGCTATATTTTTTTACTACTAATGCGGTATTTAAGTCAACAAGTTCCGGAAAAAAAATACAATTAACGCGTCGCCAACCAACATTAAAGCTTTTCATACGGCCTTAAGTACTCCATCAACTAAATCAGAATACTGAGATAATCCCCAAATAACCACTCGCTGTTCACAGGTACGCTCTCTCTGGGGACGAGTCTTTCGGGAGTCTTTAACGTTCACAAAAAAGTTCTCTAATGTGGCCATATGAGAGCGCAAAATAATTTCTTCGTCCTTGGTTAGCCACATTTTCTGAATTTTTAACGAAGGAGCAACGGCCCTTTGGGTTTGTAAATCTTTTTTAAAATATTCATTCACCAATGAAATAAATAACTCTTTTGCTTCCTCTTTTACATTTTCATCCTGATTGACTTGAGCCAACCATCGAAAACAGTTCTCTTTATCAATGGAGTACACGCCTCTTTGGTATCGAAGCATGTTTTTCATTAAAAGATGTGGAAGAATATTCATTAGCAATGCATGATCCAGGTTCGTGTCTAATTTTATTTCTTCTAAATTTCTTTCTTTCTTAGACAGTGATTCGATAATAATTCTTTCAATAATAAGTAATCCATCGTTCATAGAAACTCCTTGCTTTAAGCGCTTAATTCTTGTGTTTTAATTGAAGTGGTATTGCTCGATTGGCAAAACCTCCAAACCTCTAATTTTCTGGTTAAAAAAACTTCTATTTCTTTAATCGCTGAGGGATGAAATTTGAGTGAGCAATCAAAGGCTAAAGACTCTAGGCTTTCATTCAAACCCATCGCCATTTTTACTTTTTTCTGAAAGATTTGATATTCAGAAAGTTTCATCGTACTTCCATTGAATAATCTAAAGACTCTCGTGGTTTGTATTCCAGTATCCTTAGAAATCGCTTTTAGCGTCGGATTGTTGTTTAAAAGCATATATTGCTTTAAAATTGTTTTTTGCAAATCCATGAATAAACTCCTTTAAATTTTGTAGAATTCCTAAAGCAGGAGTTGTGCCAAAGATTTTTAAGAGCTAAGTAGTCTGAATTGAGTTAGTTCCATAATGATCAAGGAAAAATACTGTTCTCATTCAAGAACAAAGTGTTTTAAAATGAGAACACTATGCAATTGAAACTTATTAGTTCAAACATTCGTTTTGACAATATTAATGATGGAATTCATTCTTGGGAAAATCGACGTCCTCATTTGCAAAAAATTATTTGCGATTTTTTTCCAGATATTTTAGCTACTCAAGAGGGGCGACAACCTCAGATTCAAACTCTAGGGGCCAATATCCCACTCAAGCTTATTGATAATCACCGAAACTGGATTGATGAAAGGATGTATCCTTGCCTATTCATTAATGATGAACTCTTTGATGTAAGAAGTAGTGGCGATATTTGGTTATCGAAAACCCCCACAATAAGTGGTTCGTCCTCCTTTAAAAGTGCGTTTCCCAGGCTATGCACCTGGGCAAAACTCAATCATCGCATTCATCAACAAGACTATTTAATTGTCAACACTCACCTTGATCATGTTTTAGAAGATACTCGAGTTGAACAAATAAACGTTTTAATAAAAGAAATTAAATCCATTAATAAAAAAAATATTCCGATGATTCTGATGGGAGATTTCAATGCCACTCCCAAAGGACCTGTTCGCCAAAAGATTTCTGAGGAACTTCATCTAAAAGATCCTTGGATTGAAAAATCTTTACCCGAAGAAACATCTCACCATGGCTTCATTGGAGATCTGGCCAGTGGAGACAGAATTGATTGGATTTTAGTTCCAAAATCATTTGCCATTAAAGAAATTCGAATGGAAAAAAGCGTCTTTGGAAATGTATATCCTTCAGATCACTATCCGATGCTCGCAACTGTCATTCCCAGCTGAACATAGGTTTCCATACCCTGCTTTGTGTATTGGAGAATATCTTGAGTAGGGATCCATTTGCCTTTTTCACCGATCACAATAACTGTAGAACCACCGAAAAGAAAATATCCTTTCTCCTCACCCTTTTTAAATCTTTCCCCTTTATTCCATTTTTTTGATTGAACAATTTTTCCTACACAAATGGCACCGACTTCAATATAAGCGAGCTTTCCAAAGTTTTTAGTTTCAAGAATTGTGACATGTCGTTCATTTGTAATAAAAATATCAGGCTTAGCCTTGAGGGCAAGAGGATTCACTGAATGAAGTAAACCTGGAACTCGATAGTCATCCAAAATAACTCCATCATCTGGAAAGTGAAAACGATGGTAATCAACCGGACAAAGCCTGGCCAAAAGCAGAGGCCCTTGGTCAAAAACATTTTCCCATTGGGTATTTTCCAAAAGCTCTTTTGGACTTAAAAAATGGCCTTTAACTGGTATTTTTTCTTCCTCTGCAACAACTGAATAGCCGAAATAGCGAGCCTCGCTAAAAGCGCCCATTTCATTTTGGGATTCGCTAAAAATTCTTTTACCAGGTTTGAATTGTCTAATAAAAAATTGATTAAAACTTGAATAGGGATTATCAATGGATCTGTCTTTTTGGGGCAAGTAGTCATCCATCTGAATCTGATAATTTTTTATAAAAGGCGCAATCTTTTTAATGCTAAAAGATGAATCTTGTATTTTTCCATAGATTTTACTTATTGGGGCTTTGCACAGAAAGTTTGACAAAAGTTTTCCAGACTGACTTTGATAGAGCCATTCGACCAACTTATCTCCATAAACTTTCTCTCTTTCAATTTTTTTTGTCTGACGGTTATAAAATTCAATTTCCATGAAAGAGACCTCTTGAAGAAATTTTGTAACAGGATTATATCTATACTGTTGATGTGTAGCAAGGAGGAGTTCATGAGATCGATTAGAGTTTACCTATTAATTGTTAGCTTTATATTCGCTCATTCTATTTGGGCGCAGTCTGGTGCTAAAAAAGACATGTCCATGTTTCTAGAGAACGAACGTAACTCTATTAACATTTTTCAAAACGTAGCGGACTCTGTAGTTAACGTCTCAAATATGCGAAAAAGTCGTGCCATGTTCGATATGGATTCTGCTGAAGTTGAAGCCGGAATGGGTTCCGGCTTTATTTGGGACAAGGATGGATTTGTTGTCACCAATTTTCACGTTGTCGACGGAGGAGACTCATTTCTCGTTTCCTTTAAAGGGAATAAGAAACAATACCGAGCAAAATTCGTAGGAGGAGATCCTAAAAAAGATATTGCCGTTCTCAGGTTGATAGAAAATCCCACAGATCTTCATCCCATTATTCCAGGGGAATCAAAAAATTTAATGGTCGGCCAAAAAACGTTAGCGATTGGAAATCCTCTGGGACTAGATCATACACTGACCACCGGTACAATTTCTGCTTTAGATCGCAACATCAAAGGTTATGCAGGTGTCACTATTAATGGAATGATTCAAACCGATGCTTCAATTAATCCTGGAAACTCAGGGGGAGCGCTGCTTGATTCGCAAGGTAAACTCATCGGAATAAATACCATGATATTTAATGGTGCTGGGACTGGTTCCAGTGCCGGCTTAGGCTTTGCCATCCCGGTAGACATTGTCAAATTCATAGTTCCGCAATTAATCAAATACGGAAAAGTTATTCGCCCTGGATTAGGTGTAGCAATTCTTGAAGATTATTACGCTGCTCGCTTTGGACTTAGAGAAGGCGCGATGATTAAGTATGTTGACCCCAAGGGACCATCTGCCAAAGCTGGGCTTAAAGGCATTTCCAGAAATAGCTTTGGTGAATATTTTATCGGAGACATTATTGTCAACATTGATAATACCCCTATTAAAAATTATGATGAACTTTTTACCGCGATAGATAAATACAAAATTGGCGACACTGTTAAAGTAAAGTATGTTCGAAATAATAAAGAAAAAATTGTCACCATAAAATTAGTTCAAATTTAAATGAAAATATTTTGCTAAAAGCCCACTTGTCTTCATTTCACTTGAGCTTTTAGCAAAGAACTCTCCAGAATTTCCCATTAACCAAATATGGTCAACATATTTTTCTACTAAATCTAGGTCATGCGAGCTAAACAAGACAGAGATTTTATTTTCATAAGCAATCTTTTTCAATAGTCTCATCAATTCAATCTTTGATGGAATATCAAGATAAGTGGTAGGTTCATCTAATATTAGCACTTTGGGTTTTTGGGCCAAGGCCCTTGCAATTAAAACTTTTTGTTTTTGTCCGTCACTTAATTCAGAAAAAAAGTGATCAGCGAGATGAACTATTCCAACAAGCTCCATTGATTCATTTATGATTTTTAAGTCTGAAGGTTTAATCTGCCCAAGCCAATTTGTAAAAGGCGTTCTCCCAAGCGCCACCAATTCATCAACTCGTAGAAATTCTAATTGAAATTTTTCAGTTAGTACGATTGAAACCATAGACGCAAATTCTTTTGGGGAATACTCTTTGTAATTTCTTGAATCGAGTTTTATATTCCCGGATTTTGGTGGAATAAGATGACATAAGGTTTTTATCAAGCAACTCTTGCCTATACCATTAATTCCCATAACTGCGGTCAAAGAGGATTCTGGCAAAATGGCATTTATCTCTCTTGCTAAAATTCGGTTGAAACCAATACTAAGATTTTCTAATTCTAAAATAGCTTTCATATACTCATTGACCTCTGACGATAAAGAAAAACCACGATCAATGGAGCTCCTATGATTCCAAAAATTGCATTTATCGATAAAGACCAATGTGGAACAATGACTAAAATAGTTTCAGCAAGAAAAGCGAGAAATGCCCCTATAAGAAAAGTCGCTAACAAAATAGTGCTAATTTGAGAACGTTTCAAAATCATTTTTGCTAAATGTGGAGAGAGAATTCCCACGAAACCTACTGGACCGCAATATAAAGTTACAATTGAAATTTGCCAAGCAGCCAATGAAATAAAAACCAATCTCATTTTTTTGACATTAACCCCCATACTTTGAGCGTAATTTTCAGAAAGCAAAAATTGATTTAATGACTTCTGACTTAATATTATTGCGATAAGTGAAGTGATAGAAAGAATAATAAAACGAGGAAGCTCACTGAATGTGACATTTCTAAAACTGCCCATACTCCACATCATATAATTTTTTAGTTGCATTGACTGACCAAAATTTACAAGCACAGAAATTCCACTTGAAGCAAAAGAAGAAATAAGAAGCCCAATAATAATTAGACTTACTCGAGAGAAATTTCTTTGAACAAAGAAAACAAGTAGCAAGAAAACACTTAACGCTCCAAGAAAGGACATTACGTTCATGCCCCAATCGATTATGCTTAGAGGTAAAGCTCCAGCTGCCAAGATCCAAATCGCAACAAATAGAGAAGAGCCTGAACTAACGCCTAATATATCCGGCCCCGCCAAAGGATTTTGAAAGTAAACTTGCATCAATAATCCAGATGAGGCAAGCATTCCTCCTGCTAAAAAGCAGGTCACAACTTTGGGGAACCTGATTTGCCAAAGTATAACTTCATTTACACTTAAACCCGATTCCCCAAAAAAAAGAAGAAAACAGATAAAAAGCAAAATCAATGCAATAAGTACTAATATTTTTAACTTCATATTCTTTTGTACCACTTTAAATTATAATTTCGATGAAGTTCAGGATGAAAAATAGCAGATAAATCTTTTAAGACCAGATCGGGTCTTTGCATTCCCTCTTCCCAGTAAGCATTAAACTTCCAACGATTTAAAACATTATTGTTATTAAATGTTTGCTTGGTTTTAATTAGTTGGTAGTGGCTTTTGTTGGCCATAACTTGTTCCATTTCAGCTTTTGAAGTCCAAAGATTTTGAGGAAGCCAAAAATCAATACCTTTTTTTAATTGGCTCAGCTCTTCTAAATCTATTTTTTGTGTTTGCGAGCTGTCTCTATTTAATACTAAAATTGCACCAGCATCGCTAATCATTTGCCCCAAATCACTTTGTCCTCCACAAGTCATCCAGTAGCCATTTTGTATGTCTCCAACGATTACTGTCGGGCGAAACTTACTTAATTGATTTTGCGATTTAATCTGTAAGTATGATTTTTCAATCGCTCGAAATTCCTCAATCGCATCAGGCTCAAGATTGTAGAAGCTAGCTATAAAAATAAGCCATTCAGCTCGGGCCAAAGGACTTTTTTCCTCAAAGTCTTTGTTAATCACAAGAGGAATCCTAAGTGAATTAAAAAGATTTTTCTGCTTTTCGTAAGTTAGGTTTGATTCGTATCCCATTACCAAATCAAGTTTGAGAGATAGCAGCTCCTCTGGATTAAAATTATAACTTAATTCTTTTATCACTTTTTGATCAAAAGAATTATCTACTATATAGTGGGTATTTTGAAAGGCAGTAAGTGAAGATTGTTTTTTTAACATAACTAGAGCTGGCAAATAAGTGGTCGAAGTCATTGCAATTTTTTTTACTGGTGTATGAATAAGAACTCCATCAAATTTGCAGTCCAAACTCAAATTATCGCTTAAGATGTAATGATATTTATCAACATTGATTCGCTTAAAATCCTTAAAATAATCAATGCTAAAGTGTTTTGCATATTTAGGATAAAAGCTTTTATAAGAAGGTGCTTTATTGCACTCCGAGCTTTGAAGCTTCAAAGAAATGACCGATAAAATAAAAACAAAAAGTACTTTCATTAGAGGATTCTAAGTTCGAAAGATTTTCTTGTAAAGAATCATCCATGGCCATATAGTTAGGAATACTTTAGAAGTGAAGTGAGGTTAATCTCCTCCGCTGTCCCGCAACTGTAAAGCCAGATCCTTGCTAAAGTCTTATTCATCCCGTGGAGGAATTTATGTCTTTTGATGTAGCGGCAAAGCTTTTTCTAAAATTACTATTCTGGTCACTTTTATTAATTCCGATTGCTCACTCTGAAGATGATGTAATTGTTATTACAGCAGATCGGATTAAATCGACGTCTAAGCTTTCAGCTAGTGATGTCGTGGTTTTTGATGAAAAAAAAATTAGTGAAAATCTCAATCGAAACCTTACGGATCTCTTAAGTAGAGAATCTGATATCTCACTTGCGACAGAAGGGGTAAGCGGCTCTCATGCTAGTTTCTTTCTGAGAGGAGCTGGTTCCGCACAAACCCTCGTAGTCGTTGATGGCATTGTCATGAATGATCCAAGTAACCCTAATCGCCAATTTGATATTGGAAAATTAAGCTTAAATAATATTGAAAAAGTTGAAATCTTAAAGGGCTCTCAAGGTATGGCCTATGGCTCAAATGCCATCGGTGGAGTCATTATCATTACAACTAAATCTGCAAAAGCCAACTCAGCTAGTGGTAGCCATTTTGTCGATTATGGCTCATACAATACGCTAAACGCTGGATTAAATTTTCAAAAAGGGTCTGATTTAGCTAACATTTCTATGGGTGCAGACTACATGAGCACTGATGGTTTTTCAGCAGCAAACAAGAATAATAATCCCAATGCTGAAAAAGATGCCTCTAAAAGAACAACTCTCAATTTTAATGCCAATAAAGATCTTTCAAAACAATTAAAAATTGGAACAAGTCTTCATTATGTTAATTTCAAAGCTGATCTTGATGATTGCGGAGGAGTTCAATGTGATACTCCAAATTTCAAGCAAATAGGAGAAGATCTTTACGCCAAAGTTAATGTTAATAAAATCTGGGATGAGTCAAATGCTGAGACTCAAGTTGCCTATAGTCAAACCAAGCATCATCGTGCTGATAAAAATATTTTCGATATAAAATACCCTAAAAGCTTTGATCTTAATTCAATTGCAAAAGGTGAAATCAATGCTACTGCAATTAATCACACCTACGAAATAAACGATTCTCTTAAACAAAATATCGACCTTAACTTCACAGAAGAAAAAGATAATTTTAATAGCTATAATAGCAATTTAAGCTCCTTTCTCTATCATCAACTCGAGCTTTCAGAAAACATTTTTAATTTTGGCATTAGACTAGATCACAACAAATTATTTCACAATCACACAACTTATAAAATGGCTGCGGCTCATGCTTTTGATCATTCTCTCTTGAAATTCAGCTACTCTACCGGCTTTCAAGCCCCATCTCTAAATCAACTTTTCGATCCAACTTATGGCAATAAAGATTTAAAACCTGAAACAAGTCAAAGTGTGGATCTAAGTTATAACCTCAATACCGGTTCGACCTTTAAATCAGCAACTTCACTTTATGCTACATTTTTAGACAACCGATTAAGCTTTGATCCTATTACTTATGTTAATCGCAACTTTGGAAAAGCTGAGATATATGGAGTTGAGGAAAAATTAGGTTATTTATGGACTGAAATTTTGAACCAAAATTTAACTTTTACGGCCCTTAAAACTAAAGATCAAACCACTGGAAAAAAGCTAGCTCGCCGTCCTGATTTCACTCTTAAAAACAACTTAGCATTTACTTTAGGAGATAATCACCATTTTGATTACGATCTCACAAATGTTTCGGTTCACAACGATGTTGATAATTTGGGCAATGAGGTAAAAATTAAAGCGTACCTCATTCACGATCTAAGCTATCGATTTAGCTCTAATGCTTCATTTGATTTTTACGTTAAAGTAAAAAACATCTTTAATCTAGATTATGAAGAAATTTATGGATACGGGACTGCTGGAAGAACTATCACAACTGGGGCCCAGTACAAATACTAAAGCCCAAAGTGATTAAATCATATTGGGATCCATTGCATCTCTTACTCCTTGACCAATTAAATTCAAAAGCGTCAAGACAATAAAAAGGGCCAGTGATGGATAAAGTGCCAACCACCAAGCAATGGTATAATTTTTTTGAGCTTGAGAAAGCAGCTCTCCCCAACTTGGGGTCGGAACTTGAAGACCAAAGCCTAGATAATCTAATCCCGCTAAGCCAACGATTTCCGCCGCGATAGTAAAGGGCGCGAAAGTGATAATTGGTGTAAGTGAATTTGGTAAAATATGCTTAAAAATAATACTGGTATTACTGGCGCCTAACGAGCGAGCCGCTTCCACGAATTCACGGTTTCTATTTTTTAAAAACTCTCCGCGAACGTAATAGGAAATATTAATCCATGAAAAAATACAGGAAATAAAAATCAGCATCCATAACGAAGGCGAAAAAATTGAAATCAGGATAATTAATAAAAAGAAACTTGGAACAGTGCTTAGTATTTCAACAAAGCGCTGGCCGATAAAATCAATCTTACCGCCAAAAAACCCCATGGTTCCACCAAGAATTGTTCCAATGGATAGACTGATAAACCAGACGGCAACTGCATAGGTGATACTGTATTTAAATCCATAAAGCAGTCTCGTAAGAACATCGCGGCCGCGATCGTCGGTCCCCATGTAATTAGCAGAAGTCGGTCGAGAAGGATAATTTTCAACTTTGGCATTACTTTCAAATGGATCCCATTGGATCACTGGCCAAATTGCAAAATCCTTGTCTGAAAGTTTTAGTGATCTGTAATTAACATCTAAAGAGTCCGTAATTCCAAATCGATCAGCAGTGTAATCTTTGACGACAGGAAAGTAGTATTGTTCTTGATACTTTAAAATTAGCGGCCTGCTATTTGCCAAAAATGGAGAGATAAATGTAGCAAGTGCTAGCAAAATAAGGATGACCGAAGAGATGATCGCAGCTTTATTATGCTTAAAAACTTTCCATCTTTTTCGACTTAATTCATTTCTAATTATTAATTTTTCAATCATTCGAAATTTATCCTTGGATCAACGAGGATGTAAGCCATATCGCTTAAAAGATTTCCAATAAGTAAAAGTACACTTTCAATAAATAAAAGCCCCATTATGACGTTATAGTCCCTCGATAGAATGGACTTAAAACTTAAAAGACCAATTCCATCTAATTGGAAAATGCTCTCAAGGAGCAACGAGCCTGCAAAAAACACGGCAAGAAAGCCACCAATACCAGTAACGATCGGAATAAGTGCATTTCGAAGTGCATGCTTTAAATAAACTGCTTTTTCCGAAACTCCTTTGGCACGAGCCGTTCTGATATAATCTTTTTTGATTTCATCGAGAAGAGAGTTTTTCATGAGCATGGTTAACACTGTAAATGAGCCAATCATGTAGCATATCAAAGGTAAAATAAAGTGGTGAATTCTATCGAGAATTTTTGCCCAAAAAGAAAGGTCATAGTAATTGTCTGAATAAAGCTCTCCGATTGGAAACCAACTAAAGAAGCTTCCGCCTGCAAAATAAACAATAAGTAAAATGGCCAGCATGAATCCAGGAATTGAGTAAAGAGCAATTAAAATAAAACTTGTTATAAAGTCAAAAGTTGAATTGTGCTTAACGGCTTTGACTACTCCCAATGTGATACAGATGACGTAGGACAAAATTAGAGAAATAATACCAAATTGTAATGAAACGGGAAATTTGCTGGTGATTACGTTAAGCACGGGCTCTTCATAAGTAAAACTCTCTCCAAAGTCCAGCCTTGAAATATTTTTCAGCCAAATCCAATAACGAACATGAATTGGTTTATCAAATCCGTATTGCTTCTTGAGTGCCATTATAACTTCTTCAGAAACCCCACTACTTTTATTGGCACCACTGGCATTACCAGCGGCACTTGACTCTTTTCCCATTCCACCAAATTTCATTTGTTGAATTTTTTGTTCAATAGGACTGCCTGGTGCAAGATTGATAATGATAAATGTTACCAAAGTGACCCCGATCAAAGTCGGGATCATAATAAGTAGTCTTCTTAAAATATAAGTAAACAATGCTAGCTCCTAGATTACTTTTTTATCCACCAATAATCTGAACCAACACCATAAACATAAGTGTCTTTTTCTTTTGCAACTCTGCTGGTGTGAGCATAATAGCTATATTTTCCATTAAACAAGAAAATATATGGCACATCTTCCGAAATGGTCTTATAGACTTCTCGTAATTTTTTAACTCTAACCTGTTTATCCATTATCACTCGAGCTTCATCAATGAGTTTATCGACCTTCGGGTTGTTGTAGCTCACGAAGTTTGAACCAGCATTGGCGATTGAGCTTGAATGCCAGATTTGTTTTGGATCCCATTCTAGATCTCCTCCGCCCCAAGAAAGTCGAACAGCTTCAAACTTTCTTTCATCAAGTAGTTTTATAAACGAGTTCCACTCAACAACCTTAACGTTGACATCAACTCCTGCTTGTTTGGCATCTTCTTTGAAAATTGTAAGGTATTTTACGAATTCAGCATCTGGCTCAAGGATTGTAAAGCTTAGTGCCAATTTTTTACCACCAACCATTTTAGATAGAAATTTATCACCAGCTTCAACCTTCCAGCCATCTTCCTTTAGAAGCTTTAAGGCGAGCTTTGGATCATATTCAAATGGCTTAACACTTGGATCAGCATATTCACTTTGCTGATAGAGGGGGCCGGTGGCAGGCATTGATAGATCGTAAAGAAACTTTTTAATCATCTCTCTTCTATTGAAAAGATGAACCATGGCTTCTCTGGTTTTTTTAGAAGCAAAAATTGGATTAGTTAAATTAAAACCTACAAATGCATATCCGCGAACGCCCTTATTTTGAGTCTTAATTTTTAAAACTTCTTTGCCCCATTTCGGTCCAGAAGTTTTCTTCATATAGTCTTCAGCTCCAAGATCAATTTGATCTATGTCACCTTTTTCAATTCGCTGGATAGCGATAGTCGTTTCTTGAATAAATCTCATAGAAATTGTTTGATAGTTATAAATCCCTTTTTTAGTTGGATCCTTGCGTCCCCACCAATCAGGATTTGCTTTTAGGGTTATTCCCTTGGCACGATCAAAATCTTGCAGACTGTATGGACCAGTTCCAACCAGAGTTTTATTTAAGATTTTTTCTTGTTCCTTACTCGGATTCTTATAAAGATGAGAAGGCACTACGGTCAGAGTTGCCACGACTGAAAAGTTATCAAAGTAGGGCTTTCCAATCGTAAATTTAATTTTATTTGGCGCCACTATTTCAGCTGACTTAATGTTCTCGTAGTATGGCTTCTTGTCAGCTGTTTTATATTTATTGGTAGGATCCATAATGGCATCAAAGCTGAATTTTACATCTTCAATTGTTAATGGTTTTCCATCTTGCCATTTCACGCCATCGCGAAGTGTGAATTCAAAAGTTTTTCCATCTTTTGAAATTTTCCACTCAGTGGCCAAAGCAGGCTCCCATTCTCTGGTGTCAATATTTCTAGTTAATAAAGACTCTAATACCATCGATTGAACTTGAGACGCATTGTAGTCAGTTGAAGAAAGTGCGTTTAATGTCGTAGGCGCTGTCCCTAGATTCATTTTAAAATCGCCACCAAAAGGAGCATTAGGATTACCTGTGGCGAAAGCTCCATGAGAAGCAAATAAAATAGCCAAAACCATTGCATAAAATTTCATAACGTTCCACCTTTTAAATTATGGCGTAAGTCTAGAATAGTTACGGCGCGAGTTCAATTATTTTTTGAAGTAGAGGTTTGAATCCAGAGACCATCGGTCAAGTGTAAGATTTTCATCTTTGATCTTATAGAGTTCTAATTTCTTGTCAATTTCATCCCGTCGTCGTTCTAAATCTTTGTAGTTTCTAAATGCAAAAGTTTTATCTTCTTCGAGTGCGTGAAGTTCTTTTTGCCACTCCTGCTCAAGCTTGTCCATCAACGTTTGATATCGTGCATTGAGGGTATTGGCTTTTTCTTTAAAGGTAGACATTTCTTTATTTTTTAGATCAATTTGACCAGTTATCGCCATGCGCTTTTTAATGAGTATACTCAACACCTCGCGTCCCATTTTTACGTTATTAACCAAGTCCTGGCTAAAAAACTTAAAATAAGACCCAGTGGTGACATATAAATCTCGCTCACAATGAAAAAAATCAGAAACCTTTAAAAGCACATAATCTGAACTTCTTCCCAAGATGTATCCTTTACATTTTTTGGAACTATTCTTTTCATCCCAGAACTCAATTTGATCTTTAGGATTTAAATACTTAATGTTATCAAAATCTACTTTGATTCTGAGGACTGAAATGTCTTTGTTGATACGGGAAATGCGCCCTGAAAAATAGCCTTCTTCAGATAATTGGGCCCTACTTTCGCTAAAAGAAGTAAAAACAATAACAAAAATTAAAACCAAAAATAAACGCATAAGTTTATTATCGCCGCTCTCTAAAATTCGTCTAGCAGGAAGATGATACCTGAGTAAACCTAGCTACTATTTCATTTTTAATAAAAAATAATTTTCGTCAGATTCTGACTGATAAATCATCACTTCACAATTTTGACAGGTGTTCATGACATGCTTGATTGATTGTTTGTCTTTTAAAACAATCAGACTACCTTTAGTTTTTAGCTTTTTTATTATTTCAAGATCCCTGACTAGATTGTCGCTTAAAACGATATTGACCTTAGGATCTAAAACCTTAGACTCAATGGCCCCTTTGGAGGTCAGTAAAGAGCGGAGACTTGGATCAATCGAATTTTGAGTGCTAAAAAATAGATTCTCTGCTTTGCCTTGAGGAATATTTTTAACAACTTCAGCAAAAAACAAACCCAAGGTATCCTTTGCCGCGCCAGACTCTCCAATCTTTGAAGCATGAGAACTTTTAATCCCCGATAGAACCTCATATCTTCCTGCGGGGATAGCTTTTCTAGTCTGCGACAAGGCAAACGGAATTGAAAGAACCATCAGTAGTATTGTAATATTAGTTTTTTGATTCATTGTTTTCACTTTCTATTGCTAATTGTTCTGAAGCCAAACCCATTTCGACATCAATAAACAAATTCAGAGTTTCGTATAGTTTTTCAAGTTCCCTAATATGTGCATAAATTTTATCTTCAACTTTATTTGGCATATCTTGAGTATGATTTACATACCAGCGCATTTGATCAACTTTAGTATAAAATTGATCCAATCCTGCGATAACCTCGGGCCCACAATGTAACAATTCTTCTAACCTAGTTTCATCATATCGGTTTTTAAAGACTGCTGGAAAGTGATCTCGTGTGCGCTTTAAGGAAAACTCATACATATATTCAGGAGCACGATATTTTATGCGTTCAAAAAGTCTTTGGGCATCGAGCTTTAATAGCATGAGCATTCTTTGTGAATTTTCAGAGACTTTTACTTTCATACATTTAACCCGATGGTCGGAAGCTTTGCCCTTCTTCCCCCTGGCCAAAGCTCTGCTTGAATACTCTTATCCTTAAAATAATCATTGGCAACTGCTATTGCCAAATCTTTTAAACTCAAAGGCAATCGATAGAATCGATAAACATTTTTATTTTGAAATCTCTCTACGTCTTCGGATGGGGAAAAAGAACTTAAATCATGGACAATCATTTTCCCTGTGATCATTGAACTAAACAGAAAGTTTTTTTTTGCCTGTCTTATCAATTGAGCTGAACTAAAATCATTTTGCAAAACGATGAGATGATGCCTTTTCAATCTATCGAGCATTGTTAATTCTTCTTGTGTAATTGGCAACAAATTAATACTTAGAATATTAAAGAGCTCGGCTAAAAAATAAAAAGATTCACTCAACTCTTTTTTAGTTTTCAAAAAGAAAATATAATTTACGGATTTATCTTTTTCATCATTCATTTTCCTTATATCGGACAATCATAATAAAAAATTACAGTCTTAATATCTGACAAAAACCTTTTTTCTTTGCCCTTGATTGAGTAAATACATGACAACCACACCAATTAACATTGAGCCCATAAATTGACCTGCTCCATTGCTTGGAGGTTGACCTTTTCCAACTTCCTCTACCGTTCCACAGGCCGCAAGAACAGAGTTTTTTGAACTTTGAGATTGGGAAAATGGAGAGACAAAACCTACTGATTGCCTTCTAGTTGTTTCATCAACTAAAGCCATTATTCCATCAATATCATCTGGCTGAAGTGAAGATATTTCCGAAATACTTGGGGCCATGATTGCAGAGACACTGCTGTGATCAAGGCCCAAGGTATGCCCAATTTCGTGGAGAATGGTCTTTTTCAATGTCCCTCCCCAATTTGAGCGCAAATAACTTAAATTCCCATTTAACAAAATGAGCGTTTGTTGAAAAAAAGTTCCAGCATTGTACCTAATGGTGATTGCCAAAGTACGTGACGGATCATACCCCGTCTCCTCTCCAAAATGATCAGACCATCGAATATAATTGCCTGAAAAATTAGTCGTATTTTTCACTTGAGAAAATTCCCACAAATCACTTCCTGAAGCATTCTCCCATTCAAGAACTGATTCGTTAGTAAGTTGCTCTAGTAAGCCCGCATCTGCAGGATCCGTTACAAACTTTTCCATTTTAACCGGAAGCGATTGCCAATAAAATCCTTTGTTAAAATCATCTGTAAAAGAATAGGCTTGAGCATTTCGAGAAAAGAAAATGGCCATAAGAAAGATTTTGAATGAACTTATGGCCAATTTTTTTGCGTGTTTCATTTTTTACTTCCTTGTAAAAAATTTTAACTTAGTCACAGAACCGATCCATCCATGGAAAGGCTTTTGAAATGATATTTAATTTTTTGAAAAAAGGGTTGCTGAGCAAAGCCAGTTCTCACGGAATTCTACTGTATAAATTTCTCCACTTTTAAATTTGGTTGGCCCATCTTTAACAATCTGAATCTTTTTTGATGAAAGCTGATCTCCTCTTAAGGTTTGGATGATCTGAAAATCAACTTCAACTTTAGGAAAAGTACTACTTTGAACTTCTTCAATATTTGAGACAGTCGCAATAAATTTTTGGGGACATGAGGTGCCGATTTGGCTGACTCCAAAAGCCGATGCTGAACTAAACACAACTATCGCAAAAAGGTAAACCCTAAGAGGGACTAATCCTAGTCTTTTGTTTTGCTTCATCCTAAAGCTCCTCAATTTGTTAAAGATCTTCCTTGAAAGATATCGAAAATCAATCCTTGATTTCCTATTTTTCTATATTGCAGTTTGCATGCCATATTCACCAAAACCATAAGTTGCTATTGTCCTGTTCTCACGGTGACGAAAGGACACTTCTTCGGTGTCAAAAGAAAATTTAAGAATTCAAACTTTTGACCCTGATAAAGTTAGTCAGTCTTTTGCTCAGGCAAATGTCACACATTGTAAGGAAACAGGTAAGCAAATAGCTAAAAAGCAAAAGGGAGCCAAAGCTCCCCATTGTTTTGTAGAAAACTTATTGGTGAAATTTTAACTTTTAGAATAGGTGCAGAGCCAATCTTTGTGAGTTTTTACGATATAAGTTTTCCCAACCAATAATTTAATAGCGCCACTTTGAACAACTTTAACAATCCGTTTTTCTAAATTTTTACTTCCGACTTCTGAAGGATTTATTTCGAAACTTACTATTAATTGTGGAAAAAGACCTAGCTGGACTTTCTTGACGTCTTTTACCTTTCCGATAAAGACTTCAGGTGTGCTAACAAAAAAATAGTTGAGGATGAGATAGTGGAGTAAAACAGTTAAAACTAAAATAGAAAATCTTTTTGTGCTTAACTCATCCGTACGCTTCATCCAATAAAGCTCCTGTGAATTGTTGATGAATAATCTAGAGCTAAATATTTAACTCTCTTTTATTTTTCCTGCATGAGTCATACCAATATGGAGCAAGGTGCTAAATGGCTAATGACTGGAGCAAACTTGAAGTTAATAACAAAAATTATATGTTGAATGATGTCAAAATTTTGAGGTTATTCAAATTTTTGACAAAAATTGTTAACCCACTCATTTTCGCATTTTTTATTTTTATAAAATTCGAAAAACCTGTTTAAATAGATAAATGCCATTATCACAAACATCTCCAAAAATTCTTAGCGTTGGCTTATCAACGCCTGAATCTAGTTTTACCCAAAAAGAAATAGCGACGATGATGGGGGTAAATGATCAAAAGGCATTGCGTTTTTTCGAACACGAACACATCAAAACAAGACATCTCATTTTGCCCAATGCAAATCCATCGATTGCTTTTAAAGAGGAAACTCCAAAAGAGCTTCGAGAAAAATTCCTAAACCATTCCCTTGAACTTATTCAATCGGCATTAAAAGTAGCTTTAGAGAAGGCACAACTTCAGCAATCTCAAATTGACTATTTAGTTGTTGTGACATCAACCGCCTTTATTGTTCCCGGATTAAGCGCACACGTCATTGAAAAGTTAAAACTAAAAAACAACTGCCAAAGAGTCGACATCGTAGGTATGGGGTGCAATGCTGGACTCAACGGATTAAATGCTGTGGCAAATTGGTGCTCAAACAATCCAGAAAAAATTGGCGTGCTCATCTGTTGTGAATTGTGTTCTTGCATTTATTCTATAGAAGAGACTGAGAATGCAGCTATTGTGAATAGTTTATTTGGAGATGGCGTTGCCGTTTGTCTACTAAAAGCATCTCAATCTCCAAATGATACTGCGCTGGCTTCCATTGTCGACTTCGAAAGCCACATCATTCCAGACACACTTCCACTGCTAAGATTTAATTGGAATGAAGAAAAAAATAAGCACTCTTTTTATGTCGATAAAAAAACGCCGGCTTCTCTCGCTAATGAAATTCATTATCCATTGCAAAACATTTTAGAAAAAAATAAATTAAATATAAATCAAATTAATCACTGGATCGTTCATTCTGGTGGTGCTGCCATTTTAGATGCCATTGAAAATAAGTTGGCTCTCGCCAATAATCCCTTCAAACACACAAGAACAGTGTTAAAAAGCCATGGCAATATTTCCAGTGGAAGCTTCTTATTTAGCTATCACGAATTATTGAAAGAAAATTCCATACAACCAGGTGATAATGGAATAATGATCACCATGGGCCCTGGACTTACTATCGAAATGGCATTGGTTAAATGGTGAGCACAATGGAACATAATAAAGTTGAAACTGATTTTCTAAATGACGTCTTTACAATAACTTTAAATTATCCCAAAAAATCAAATGCCTATGATCAAATGATGTGCTTCGAAATTCAAAAGGCTTTTCAAAGTGCAAATCTTTCTGGTGCAAAACTTATACTTCTAAAGGCAGAAGGAAAAAATTTTTGTGCAGGTGCCGATCTTCAATGGATGAAACGAGCACAATTTTTATCTGATGCTGAAAATCTTGATGATATGTCTGCCATAAAAAATATGTTTCAAGCCATTCTCACAACAAAACCTCCCATAATTGGACTTATTCAAGGTGCAGTCAGAGGAGGAGGAGTCGGTCTAGTTGCCGCTTGTGATATCGTCTTTGCTGATCAAAGTGTTTCATTTTCACTTTCTGAATCGAAATGGGGACTGATTCCTGGAATTATTACACCTTTAGTCATTCAAAAAATTGGCGCATCAACATTTTTGGAGTTGGCCGTTAGCTCAAGAATTTTTGACTTTAATGAAGCCCTAAATTTAAAACTTATCCACCATCATGCCAGTAAATTGGGGCCATATACTGAGCTAATTAAGTCCAATAGCATTGATTCAAATATTAAGATAAAAAGCATGATACAAAAGCATTATTTAAAAACTGAATTCTTGGATGAAATACTCAAGATTTCTAGTGAAATGAGAAAATCAGAAGAATTCAAAATACGATCTAAACAATTTAGCGATTCCTAAACAGATTAAGACATTTTTTTATATGAATAGCTTCCTCTGGCTGGAAGTCCAAAATAAAGAACTGATACCCCAATTCCACATATGCAGACAATTGATCTGCAACCTCTTGGTAAGACCCAACTACATACGGAGCAGAACTCCAAAAATTTTTCATCGGTTTTAAAAAATATGTACTTACTTCATCACTATTTTCATCAAGGTAGTTCTTAAGCCACTTGTTCCATGGTGTTAAATTGTTAGCTATTGAAATAGAAAAAAGCATTTCACCTTTGCGATTCGGAGGATAAATTCGATTTATCTCACTTAATGCTTCTTCTTTAGAAGATCGAGCACAAATCCCTAAACTCAATCCACAATTGGGAACTTGAGCCTTCTGCATCTCACTAACTGGACGAATACTGCGAACAAAATAAGCTTGCTTATTAGACTTAAATTCATTTGTCATAGATCCTGATACGAAAAAATCAAATGATCCAAAATTATACTTAGGATAAATCTCAGCTGACTGCACCTGGTAAAAATCTCCCTTGAAATGAGATTTTTCTGAAGAAATGAGCGCAAGCATAGAAAGATAAAATTCATTTAATCGATTGGTCCGGGCTTCAAAATCAAGATTATCATTGATGGCCCTAAGTTCTCCAAAAAATGATCCTGTAACCAAGTTAATTGCAACATTTGAAGGATAAAGATTTTTTAGTGAAATTAATTTTTTTACAACCGACACTGGATGTTGGTAGCTTGGATTAACAGCGATGAGTGGTGAAAAATTTGGATCAAGACTAAGACAAAATTGACTTATAACCCATGGATCTATTCGCTTATCACCAACTGTCATCAAAGTATATTCAAAACCAATATCAACACTATAATCAACTACCGTTTTCGCAATATCTTTAAAGTTAAAATCAGCTTGTTGCCGATCATTCATAGGAAAAATATTGACAAAAAAGGTATCGCTTTTCATTTTAAATCCTAAAGTAAGCGGGCGGCAAAATTACGTCGTCAATGAATTGGCCTTGATTTAAACCGCTCACGATCCAATATAAAAAAAGTATAACCAAAAATGCCTTAATTAAGACATTCAGCTTTATAAACCAATCACTATCTTTTCTTTTTTCTTGATAAAATTCAAATGCAAATAAGAACAAAGTAAAATAGATAAACTTTCGATGCAAATTATCAGATAGCATTCCAAATAATGAAAGATCCCCCGGATTCCAAGGCTTGTAACTACTCATCAGAAGTACGAGGTCAGATAAAAATCCCGCACGCTGGAGCAAGCCATTACCAATAAAAATAAGTAATACAAAAACCTTTCCCAACATAGGGGTTGGATGGCGTTTAATAAAAAAATTATATCCCACCACGATTAATCCGTTGAACAAACCAAAAACTAACCAATTAAGTGTTAACCCATGCCAAAGTCCTACCAGAATAAAGGATAGGATGAGAATGAAATTTTGATTAATCTTTCTTCCCCACTTAAGCATCATGGGAAATGAAATATAATCTCTAATCCAAGTTCCGAGAGAAATATTCCACCTTTGCCAATAATCGTTAGGATTTTTTGCATAATAAAGAGCTTTAAAATTTACTGCCAAATCTATACCAAAACATTTAGCAACCCCTCTTCCCATATCACAAAATGAAGAAAAATCGACAAAGGCTTGAAAGGTTCCAAAAATGCCCATAGCAATAATTACAGAAAAACTTTTTTCCATCATCATGTGCTCAAACCCTTTATTGAGGTAAACCAACTCTTTGGAAAGATAAAAATACTTAGCAAAACCAAAAGCAAAAATAAGGATGCCATCTAAAATGTGATGAATTGAAAATTGTTTTAACTGATTAACCTGAGGAAAGAACTCCCTACCGCGAACAATTGGTCCCCCCATCAAGAGTGGGAAAAAAATAGGCATGCTCAAAAAATGAAAGACATTTTCTATTTCAAATTTCTTATTAGATCTCCAAAGATCAATAATATAACCCATATGAATAAACATAAAAAAACTTATTCCATATGGAGTCTCAAGATGAAAATGCCCCAACTTTCCCAGCTTAAAAACGCCAAAAAAGATGATGTTTACAATTAAAAGAAAGCTGTAAAAAATATTGCGCTGACCTTCTTTGTTGCTTAAAAAATATAAGCAGAGGTAATTAAAAAGTGAAACTCCTAAAAAAATATAAGCCCAGCTTAACTTCCAGGTAATAACCCAAAAAACACTACTTAAAAACAAAGTAAACATTTTTAAATTTTTGGGAACGATCCAAAAAACCATTACAACGAATAAAAAATAAAAAAGGAAATTCATTGATGGATAAGTCATATATTTCTCATCTTTTTCAATCTGGTGGTTAGCTCTATTTCTCTTTTGATCCTAATTTTGTGTGGATGCATGTAGTGAACAATGTTTTCTTGGCAAAATATTTTTAAACTAGTTCGAAATATTAACTCATCAACATCTGGCCCGATAATGATATTGGCTACGATAACAGTTCCTATCATTTCATTTTTTTCAGTCGAAATAGTTACATCAAAAACATCAGGCAATTCCATTAATTGATTTTCAAGTTCATACGGAAAGAATTTTCGTCCTGCAATATTAATTAAATCACCCTCTCTTCCCAAGACTTTCATAAATACACCTTGAATCAAAACCTGATCGTAGGTCCTAAACCAGCCATCTCCAAGCGAACTCGCTGCTTCTTCATAATTTAAATACCTAATCATTTTAGTGTCCGTTTTTATTTCTAATAATCCATCCACAACCCTAGCTTGGGCATAGCGAGTATCAATAGAAAAAAATGAGGGATCAACTTCACTGGTAATTGTCTTTTGTATGCCAATTTCTGACATACCATATGTATGGACTAGTTTTATTTGTGGAACATTTTTTATATAAAATTCAAGGACTGCTTTTTGAGAAGGCTCAGAACCAAAAGCTATTTTCTTTAGATTGCTCAACTTCTCATTACTTACCTGACCAGTCATCATCAAAAGATTCATATAAGTTGGTGTTGTTTGAAAATAATCAACATTTTGTTCTTGAATGAGTGTAACCACTGTCGATGGTGAAAGATCATCAATACTACTAACTAGCGATAACTCATGAGTAATGACCTCAAGCAATGTTTCAATACCAGCAATTGATTCAGCCGGGGAAAAAGCAAAAGTGCGTAAGAAATGCTTACCAACATTTTGGTATTTTTGAATAAAATTACTAAGCTTGTGAAAGACTAATTTAAACTTTTTTCCAGAAGAACCAGAAGTTCTAACTAAAAAATGAGCCTGTTCCCAATTATTTGTAGCGGGTGCTCGACTTTTGGATAAACTTGCATCAAACCTGCCTGGAAACTCGCTCACCTTGGCCCAATTAACAAAAGTCGATTTCGCTTCCTCCGCAATCATATCAATATAATTTTGATCAGCGAATTGAGTTTTGGAAGTAAGAAGCACACTGTGCCCTTCAAACAGAAGTGACAAAAACCTAACATATGATTCAAAAGAATTTTCTGATTCTAAAATAAATGAAGTCGGCAGAAGAAAATGACCCGAAATATTTTTCCTGGTTTTAGAAATTGCTTGATACAAATCCCCATACGAGTAAGTTGTATTTTTTTCAATAAGAAATAATTTAGAGTTGTCCTTCCAGCTTAAAAAATGCATTTCGATAACTAACCTAATGAATTAATTTTTCTAAGAATAAAATCTGCTAAATGGCTCAAACTGGCAAATGGGGGATTTTCAGTATCAAGTACGTCCTGAGTTGTAATCGTAATTTTTTTATTGATCACAATCTCAACTTCTTCTTCCAGCAAAAAAACAAAACTAACCAGATTTAACGAGTCCAGTATTGCATTGGGCTTGCCATAAAAAACGATATTTTCATCAATTTTATCGAGAAAAAAATTGGGCATTGTTGCGTTCGCTTTTTTAATGGTCGGATAGATGATTTTATCTAGAACATCTGATTTTTGCATTACTTACCTACGGATTTTATATTGCTTTATTATTTCTGACTCTAGGACAAAATTCAATTAAAATCATAGACAATAATGAATATGCCACTTAAAATTATTTCTAATTTATGTCATTAAAAAAAATCATCCTTTCTGTTGCGCTTTTGCTCACTGGAACATTCTTTATCAATGAATCCTTGATTTATTCTCAAAATAATTTTTTTCTCAATCGCTATTGGTATCCCTATAAAATTGGCTTTTTCAATTCCTATGTTGGTGCAATTGAGAGCTTTACCTCAAGAACATTGCTTGCGAGTAATCGTTTTTTAACCAATTACAACCTTGGCTCACAATATATCTTTTCCCAAGAAACAACTAATCCCAAAGAGATTCGATACGACTTTAGACTCAAAAAAGGGGGATACATTGATCTTATTTTCAACTTTGACGAATCAACCTATGAAGCCATAAGAGTAAGCCGCTTTATTAATTATCCAAGTAGCTACTACAAAGGAAAAATTTCTGGCGAATTTATAAATCGAACTGAGCTTGAATTAGATAAGATCGATGGCAGCACACACAGGGCAACATTAAAAAATGTGCAGGGCAAAGTTGTTTTCTATCTCGATGATAAAGAAATTTACAAAACAAACTCATCATTTGGGAAATCTAAAATAGGTTTTTTTTCGAGCCTATCTTTTTTAGAAATATTTAATGTTGCACTTACTAATGAATTCGGAAAAGTAACTAATATGAGTTTTTCTAATGAACAAGATCACAAGTTCTTCTTCTTAAAAAACTTAACCATCGTGACCGCTGGCGTGCTTGCTGTTTATATCTTGGTCTTTTTATTTTATCGCAAAAATTTCTTTTCTTACTTTTTACGCGCGAGTGCTTTTGTTTTCTTTACAGCAATTTTTTGGTTTTGTTATGACTTTTTCTATTACTCCAAGATTCCCCAACGTTGGGACTTCGACTCTGCTTCATTTGTTTCTCCGATCGGTCACCAGTTCGATTTTGAAAGATATCGTTCGTACTTCTTCAATCAATGGTATAGCCGATTAGGTGGTATCGAGCTCAATAACTACAACATTGAGGCCCGTGGCCTTCATTACCACTATACGCATTATCGTCGCATGTGTTCAGTGAAGCAAAAATGTATTTTTGTAGATTATGAAGGCATGAGTTCAGTCAAACCTCCTAACACGAAACGCCTCATTTACATTGGAGGATCTTTTTCAGACAACTCCGGTGTAACTTCAATCGATCAAGCATTTTTTGATAAATTCAGCCTTGAAATTATTAAAAATTATAAGCACAAAAATATCAACTTAGAGCTTTATAATTTTTCTTTTTCTGGTGGTTACTTAAGTCAGCTAATTCCCAAGGTTGTCAAAATAGTCGATAAACTTGGAGTAGATTATGTTGTCGTTGGTTTATTTGCTAATGATGACGAAGGTGGCTTGGTTCAACTATTAGATGCATTAAACCCCAAAGGCATCATTACTACCTATATTTATCCAACTGCTAATCCAGAAAAGAGTTATGTTTTTTTAAATCCTAAAACTCAGCAAGTTATGATTACCCCAATGGATAATTTTCTCATTCGTCTTTCGACCGATAAAGCACTTCGTATTTATCGAGCCGACCTTCTTTCAACCTATCCAGAGTTTTATGGAAAGGGCAATTTGTGGTGGGACCAAACTCATATGACGGCTTTTGGCCAAGAGCAATTTGCCCTAAAAAATGCTGAGTTCATGAATACTGTGATTAAATAAAAAAAGGGGGAATTAACATTCCCCCCTTTTTATTTAAAATAAGTTTTAGCTAAGGAAATCGGCGTTGATTTACATCATTCCGCCCATTCCGCCCATTCCACCCATTCCACCACCCATTGCAGGGCCAGCAGAATCAGCTTTAGGGATTTCAGCAATCATAGTTTCAGTCGTTAGCATTAAGCCTGCTACGGATGAAGCATTTTGAAGAGCTGAACGAACAACTTTAGTAGGATCAATAATACCAGCAGCTACAAGATTCTCAAATTTTTCATCGCGAGCATTAAAACCAAAATTTGGATCCTTTGACGCTTTAACATCATTAACAACAACAGAGCCTTCAAGACCTGCATTGGTTGCAATTTGTCTAAGAGGTTCTTCTAAAGCACGTCTTATAATTCTAATACCAAAGTTTTCTTCTTCATTTCTTCCAGTTAATTCAGCAAGAACAGTCGAAGCATGTAAAAGAGCAGATCCTCCTCCTACAACAATTCCTTCTTCAACAGCAGCTCGAGTTGCATTGAATGCGTCCTCAACTCTGTCTTTCTTTTCTTTCATTTCTGTTTCAGTTGGAGCTCCAACTTTTATAACGGCAACACCACCATCAATTTTAGCAAGTCTTTCTTTTAATTTTTCTTTGTCGTAATCTGAAGTTGTTTCAGCGATTTGTGCTTTAATTGCTGCAACTCTCGATTGAACATCATTTTTATTTCCATTACCATCGACAATTGTTGTGTTTTCTTTGTCGATCGTAATTCTCTTAGCAGAACCAAGAACTTCAATGCCAGAAGTTTCTAGAGACATACCAAGTTCTTCAGAAATAACTGTAGCACCAGTTAAAATAGCAATATCCTTTAACATTTCTTTTCTTCTGTCTCCAAAACCTGGAGCCTTAACTGCAGCTACTTGAATTGTTCCGCGAAGCTTGTTTACCACAAGAGTTGTAAGAGCTTCACCTTCAATATCTTCAGCGATAATTAGTAACTGTCTTCCTGATTGAACAGTCTTTTCCAACAAAGGAAGAAGTTCCTTCATTGAAGCAATTTTCTTTTCAGTGATTAAAATGTTGCAGTTATCAAAAGCTACTTCCATTTTTTCTGGATTGTTGACGAAATATGGTGAAAGGTATCCGCGATCAAACTGCATACCCTTTACTACATCGAGTGTTGTTTCAGCTGTTTTTGATTCTTCAATAGTTATAACACCATTGTTTCCAACTTTTGCCATAGCTTCAGATAGCAATTTACCAATTTCAATATCGTTGTTACCTGAAATTGTACCAACTTGAGCAATCTCTTCTGAAGTTTTCACTTCTCTAGACATTTCCTTTAGCTTAGCCACAACTTTTTCAACAGCAAGATCAATTCCTCTTTTGAGGTCCATAGGATTGTGCCCAGCTGAAACTAACTTTGCACCTTCGCGATAAATAGCTTGAGCCAATACAGTTGCTGTAGTTGTGCCATCACCAGCGTCTTCATTTGTTTTTTGGGCCACTTCTTTAACCATTTGAGCGCCCATATTTTCAAAATTGTTTTCAAGTTCAATTTCTTTTGCAACTGAAACACCATCTTTTGTGATTTGAGGAGCTCCAAAAGATTTTTGAATAACAACATTTCTTCCTTTTGGTCCAAGCGTTACTTTCACTGCATTTGCAAGTTGGTTCACACCGTTTAGAATAAGTGTTCTTGCGTCTTCGCTATACTTTAATTCCTTAGCCATTTGTCTCTCCTATTATTTAATAAAAATTTATTAGTTCAAAATTCCAAGAATTTCATCTTCTTTCATAATCAAAACAGGTTTTCCTTCAACTTTCACTTCAGTTCCAGAATATTTTCCAAAAAGAACTGTGTCGCCAACTTTTACATCAAGGTTGCGAACAGTGCCATCGTTTAATCGGTAGCCAGTACCTACGGCAACAATTTTTCCTTGAGAAGGTTTCTCGGTATGACTATCAGGAATAATAATCCCACCAGGCGTTTTGGTTTCTTCGTCTAAGCGTTGAATAACGACGCGATCTTGTAATGGTTTTAATTGCATTAGTATCCTCCTTATAAAAAATTACACACAACAATCTGATATTGAATGGACGAGTGTCAAGGGCGGGGGGGTAGAAATTTAAAGCGCGGGCAACTAGACAGTTCGCGTTAAAGTTTTGAATTTAAATGATATAATGGTATAATCAGCCTAGATTTTATTTTATGAGGTCGGGGTTAAATGAAGCTAATTTCGAAATTAAAAGTACTCGTAGTCCCCCAGAGACCTAAAGCTGCTCAGTTTGTTCATTATTGCTCTCAAGTCTCATACGTCTTAATTCTCATGTATTACATCCGGGCTTCAAAATATTGGGACTGGTATTTAGGCAGCATTGCAACTGCCTATTTACTAAACTTTCTGGGCTATAAGTATATTTTAAAAAAAGATAAATTTTTTCTAACGATTATCCCTCTTGTCATTACGACATCAGTTTTCATATTCATTACTGGATATACTTTTTGGACTTATGTAGCTGCCGTTGCTATTGCGATTTTGTCGCGCTTTTTTATTAGGTTGAGTGACGATCGTCCCGTTTTTAATCCCTCTGTTTTAGCAATTGTCGCAATGACTTGCTTGGGTGAGGGAAATTATGTGACTCCAAGTATCGCTCTTGTTGATAAACAAATTTGGATACCTATTATAGTTATTCTAGGGATTTTGACTACCTTTGTATCCAACCGTATTATCGCTTCGCTTAGCTATTGGTTTGGCTTTATAGCTTTCACTTATATTTTTCACTTACTAGGTGTTCCCTACATTATTTTACAAACAGGTACGGTACTTGGTTTCTTTTTCCTTATATTTACGTTTCATGTTTTAACAGATCCTCAAACGACACCGGATAGCAGCAGAGATTTATTTATTTTTGGTCTTGCATTAGCATTGTTGGATACAATCTTGAGATCTTTTCATATCGTAGTTAGTTCCTTCGTAGCACTCAATATCCTTAGCGCTTCATATGCCTGCTATAGAGTTCGTGATACATCCTTCTATAAAAAATTAGTGATATTTTCTTTGCCGCTAGCTATGGTTATTTTAGGAATACAATACGGCTATTTCCCAACTCCTAAAACTGACCCAATGAAATATGGTGCCTATCAACTTAAATCATCTAGTGAAGCCAAAGTAAAACCACCATTCTTCTATGAAGAAAAATCGAGACAGCTAAATCTTTATATCGAGCATCCCTATAGCCCGAAAGCAGGATTTGATATTCAAGTCAAAAAAACCAGGCTAAAGGGAATGTATATTGATAATCCCTACGCTGATCAAATAGATCCCCATATCGTTAAAAAAGCGCTCTTTAATTCTATACCTTCTCCAGTTTATGCAGTTGGAGATTTTGATAATGATGGCTTTTATGACCTCATGACTTCAGGGTATCTCTCTAACATTGCATTTCACTTATTTAAAAATATTAAAGGCGACCACTTCGAGGAATACACGGCTAAGGCCGGAATAAATTTAGAAATTGCTTCAACTATTACTAACGCAACCTTTATTGATTTTGACAATGACGGCTTGGATGATATCTTTGGTGTTCTAAAGACAAAGCCAGAAAAGTTTGTATTGCTCAAAAACACCGGGCATTCATTCACAGATGTCACTCGCCAAATGGGACTTGATAGAGTCAACAACACTGGGCGATCTTCAAGCATTGAATTACTCGATTACGATCTTGACGGATATCTAGATATTATTGTCGCCAACTATCCTCTTGTTGAAGAAATTCCTGATACCTATGTTTTCTCAAAAGACTTTAAATTTGCACCCAATCAACAAAGAAACATTTTATTAAAAAACGTACTGGGTAAACGCTTTGAAAATGTTACCAATCAAATGAATTTTTCTAACAACGAATTCACTCACGATATTGGTGTTGCCGATTTGAACAATGATGGATACCCCGATTTATATTTTTCAAATGATTATGGTCGAGACAAAGTTTTCTATAACCAGCATGGAAAAAATTTTAAGGAAGTAACCGATGAAGTTTTGGGACACATCTTCAATCGAAATGGCATGGGAGTTGATTTCACCGACATTGAGGGCACTGGATTTCAAAGCATTTACGTTAGCAATATTAGCGCGGGACGCTTCCGACACGGAATGAATTATTTTTGGAACAATATAAACGGACATCACTTTGAAAACAAATCAAATGATTATGATATTGGTCGATGTGGTTATTCTTGGACTCCAAAGTTTTATGATCCAGATCTAGATGGCAATACTGACCTGATTGTTGGTGCCGGTTACAAGTCTGGTGTCAATAACGCATGGTACGAAGTCAATAGCTGGGGATCAATGCCGAACTTTCTTAAATCTAAAAAAATAATTGCTGACAATTTTCCAACCAATCTAGAAATTGGAGGCCATCAAAGAAAATGCCTTTTTTGGAAAAAAGACAATAAGTATTACGATGTCGCTGAGGAGGCGGGAATAACAGATCTTTACAGTAACCGCACATTTACGTTGCTTGATATGAAAAATGATGCAAATCCAATTATTATTTCTGGCAATTTTCGCAAACCCAGATTGCAAGCCTATCAAAATATAAAACCTACAAGTAATCATTGGGTCGGATTATTTTTAATCGGGACAACTTCAAATCGACAAGCGATCGGAGCAAAGGTAATTTATCAAAAAGATAACAAAAATTTCACTCGTGAATTATTTCCAACCAACGGAATTGCAAGTCTAAATGATCGTAGAATAATTATTGGACTTGGATCGCAATCTCAAATTCCCTCGATTGAAGTTGCATGGCCCAGTGGCAAGAGACAAAAACTTGAACAGCTAAAAATAAATTCTTACAACAACGTTTTCGAAAAATGATTCAAGTTTTTAAATGTGGATAGAACACATTCCTGATGGCCTGAGGGTTTAAACGAGAAATGGCAAAAGTTGACAAAAAATGCACAGTGGCCCAAAAAGCCGTTTGTTCATCTAGCGCCACAATAGGAGCTTTTCGGGCGAAAGGAAAAGCAATTAAGAAAAAAAAGATGGTGCTGGCAATGGCAAGGTAAGTAAGTTTCTTAATCTCATTCCATTTTTGCAACTTGAAAAATTTTAACGAAGGAAAGATAAGCCAAGTCGTTATATGATAAAAAACAAAGTACTGTTGAGTCATTTTAGCGTGGCTAAAATATAAAACATAAGCTAATGCTAAGCCAGTTAGTTCGTAGCTCAAAAATACCTTTATTTTTTGGAAGCCTATTTTTTCTTTTAATAAGGCTAAAGAACTTAAAAAATAGATGAACGAAAGTGTTATCAATAAGTGATAATACTTTACGGAGTATCCAACAAATAAAGGATGAGAGTTCATCAGGAGGATTATTAAAAAAAGATTCAACAAAAACCGAGCAAGATTAACATGACCAAAAAACTGCACACCAGAAAACAACCTAGAATCTAAATTCTCATTCACCATATAGGTTTCAGAAATAGCAACATGGAAGGCAATAAAGGGCAAAAGATAGACCGCATGGTATCCACTGCCAATATACCAAACGCTTAGAATAATTAAGGCAAAAAGTGGAAGTGCAAATTTAAAATTAGTTAATAGAGTTTTGATTTGGTTCTTCGAGAAATAAAATCCTAAAAAGTAATGGCTAAACAAAAGTGAAATTAATACCATTTTGAATAAAAGGTCTGGTAGGGATGCTCTCAATCCTAATACCAGCAATACACTAATCAATCTAATAAAAACCATATCAAACATTGTCTTCCTCTGCTTGTGAAAATCATGAATCTATTAAGCTAACTTTAGCAGAAAATATATAATTTAAAAATAGACATTAAAAATGTACAGAGAGTTGATTTTTAATTTTTAAGATGTTCTACTCTAGATAAAAATTATTGCGAGTTAAAGATTATATGATGAAAATAGGAAGAAATTCTCTCATTTTCCAAAGCCCAAGCATTGCTCAACTTTTCCATTATCTTTCTCAATTTTCCTACGTACTCATCCTTATGTACTATATAAAGGCTGCCAAGTACTGGGACTGGTATCTTCTAAGTATCGTATTCGCTTACATATTGAATACTCTTGGTTATAAATATATTTTAAAAAAAGATAAAGTTATCATTAATCTCACTCCAACATTAATAACCACATCCGTTTTTATTTTTATCACTGGGTATTCAGTTTGGACTTACTTTGTCGCCGTAAGCATTGCTATTCTTGCTCGTTTTATAATTCGCTTTGGTGAAAATCGACCGATATTCAACCCTTCAACCTTAGCGATCGTTACTATGACTTGCATTGGCGAGGGAAATTATGCAACACCAGTCATCGCGCTTGCCGACAAGCAAATCTGGATTCCAGTCATCATTACATTAGGTATTTTAACGACCCTCATTTCAAATCGAATCATAGCCTCTCTTGCCTATTGGTTTGGATTTATTGCTTTTACTTATTTCTTGCATCTCTTAGGAGCTCCATACATCATTTTACAAATTGGAACCATCTTTGGCTTCTTTTCGCTTTTGTTTACGTTTCATGTCTTAACTGACCCCCAAACAACTCCTGATAACAAAAAGCATTTATTTATTTTTGGGATTGCGCTTGCATTTGTCGATGCGATCTTGCGTTCGCTCAATGTTGTAGCAAGTGCATTAATTGCATTAAATATTGTGACGGCCGGTTACGCTTGTCTAGAAAACAAGTCAGCTTCGAACTTAAAGAAAACGTTAGTGTTCATGTTGCCATTCGCAATGATTGCCATTGGAATTTTTTTCGGTTATTTCCCAAACCCGAGATTAGATCCAATGAAGTATGGTGCTTATCAGGCACAGACTGAATATGAAAAGAAATTAACTCCTCCATTTTTCTACGAAGAAAAATCGAAGTCATTAGGCATTTTTAATTATCAACCCTATAGCACTACTATCAACACTAACGTGGTAAAAAATACTCTTTTTAATGCCCTTCCTGCTCCGGTCTATGCCGTTGGCGATATTGATAACGATGGTTATTTCGATTTAATGACTGCTGGAACTCAAGTAGCATTTCACCTTTATAAAAATATACGAGGTGAATACTTCAAAGATATCTCTAAGGAAATGGGAATTACTGAAGAAGCCAATTATAAAATAATTAATGCTACCTTTCTTGATTTTAATAACGATGGCAAAGAAGATATATTTGCTATCGTTGGACTCAACTCTAAGCAATATCGTCTTTATTTAAATACAGGACATTCTTTTACGGACATCACTCATAGTATTGGCCTGGATAAACTAACCAATTCTGGAAAATCGACCAGCATCGAATTAATAGATTATAACCTTGATGGATTTATAGATTTAATCATCGCCAATTATCCTACAGTTGAAGATATTCCTGAAAATGTAACAGCATCAAGTGATTTTATTTTTTCTAAAAGTCATAAGCAAAATATTGTTTTAAAAAATAATCAAGGCAAAAATTTTGAGGATGTTACCAATCAAATGAATTTATCCATAAATGAATTCACTCATGACATTGGAATTGCTGACTTGAACAATGATGGCTTTCCTGATCTTTATTTTTCCAATGACTATGGCCGTGATAAGGTCTTTTATAATCAAAAAGGTAAAACTTTTAAAAATGTAACCCTTGATGTCCTGGGACATATTTTTAATCGCAATGGAATGGGTGTTGATTTCACCGACATCGAAGGAAAGGGGTATCAAAGCATTTATGTGAGCAATATAAGTGCTGGAAGATTTCGTCACGGCATGAATTATTTTTGGCAAAATATTGATGGAAACCATTTTGACAACAAATCAAACGACTATGATATTGGTCGATGTGGATATTCTTGGGGGCCTAAATTTTTTGATCCAGATCTAGATGGAAATAACGATCTTTTGGTAGCAGCTGGCTATAAAAATGGACAAAACAATGCTTGGTATCAGATTAATACGTGGGGAGCTATGCCCAACATGTTCAAATCGAAAAAATTTATTGCTGATAATTTTCCCAAGCAATTAGAAATCGCGGGTAATCAGCGAAAATGTCTTTTTTGGAAGAAAGATAATAAATTTATTGATGTCGGCCCCCAATCTGGAATTAATGATCTCTATAACACCAGAACTATTACCTTGCTCGATTTAAAAAATAACGGCCAGCCAATCATTGTGACAGGTAATTTTTATCATCCTCGCTTACTTGCTTATCAAAATACGATGCCTATCAGTAATCATTGGGTCGGATTAAATCTGGAGGGAACTACCTCAAATCGTCAGGCTATCGGTGCTAAAATTATTTATGAGAAAGATCATCTTAATTATAGTAAAGAAGTTTTTCCAAGCAATGGAGTTGGAACGCTCAATGACAGAAGAGTCATTATCGGTTTAGGAAAAGAAGTCAAAATACCTGCTATCGAAATATTTTGGCCTTCAGGAAAAAAACAAAAAATTCAATCTTTGCAGCTTGATCAATATAATAAAATAATAGAACTATAAACGTATTATTTTAAATCATACCAATTAACGCCCGTTCCGATTACTACTTTAAGCGGAACTCTAAGATCAACAACATTTTCCATGCCTTCTTTGACAATATTTTTTAATACGTCTAATTCTTCCTCGTCTACTTCAAAAATTAATTCATCGTGAACCTGTAGAATCATTTTTGAATTCAATTTTAACTGCTCCATTTTTTCACTAATATTAATCATGGCTATTTTTATAATATCTGCGGCTGTTCCTTGAATGGGGCTATTGATCGCCATGCGCTCAGCTTGAGCCTTAATCGTTCTATTTTGAGAATGAATATCTGGTAAAAACCGCTTCCGCCCATGAAGAGTTTCTGCATAACCTGTCTGTTCGGCCTTATCTTTAAGAGTATCTAAAAAGGTTTTAATTGAACTAAAACGGGCAAAATAACGATCAATATATGCTTTGGCAGCAGTTCGAGTGATTTTCAAAGTTGAGGCCAGGCCAAACGACGATTGCCCATACATTAAGCCAAAATTCACGGTTTTGGCCATAGATCTGTCTCGCGATGTTACCTGCGAAAGAGGTATTCCCAAAACTTCTGAAGCAGTTTGTTTATGAATATCAATGTCATCGTGAAATGACTTTAGCATTGTTGGATCTTGAGAAAAGTGTGCTAGTAAACGAAGCTCTACTTGAGAGTAATCCGCCGACAATAAAATTTTACCAGGTTTAGCGATGAAGGCTTTCCTGACTTTTTGCCCCATCTCTGTGCGAACTGGAATATTTTGTAAATTGGGATTAGTGGATGATAGTCGACCTGTTTGAGCGACAGTAAGGTTAAAGTTAGTATGTATTCTTCTAGTTATAGGATTGACCATTTCTGGAAGTGCCTTCACGTAGGTAGATAAAATTTTTCCGTATTCTCTATGGGTGAGAAGCAGACCAGGAATTTCACTAAGGTTCATTGTTTCAAGCTCTTCAAGAACTTCAGCATCTGTCGAGTAGCCCGTTTTGGTTTTCTTAATGACAGGCAAATTAAGTTTTTCAAAGAGAAGATTTCCGACCTGTTTTGGGGAGTTCAGGTTTATTTCTTCCCCCGCAACTTGAAAAATCTCTTCTTCGCATCTTTTTAGTTCTCGAGATAATTCAATTTCAAATTCTTTCAAGTAATTTATATTGAGTGAAATCCCTGCACATTCCATCTTTGCCAAAACTGATAATATTTTCAGGTCGATTGTTTCATAAATCTTATAAACATTAAGCTCCTTTAATTTTCCCTCTAATTTCTTTTGCAAAAGAAATAAAGCCTGAACTCTTTGAGCGTTAGATTGATTTTCGTCTTCACTCAAGTGATAGTTTAAAAACTCAACAAGAAGTGTATCCAGATCATGTCTGGTACTAGTGTTGATGTTAAAATGTGCCATGCTTACATCAAAGCGCTGGCTATTTAGCTCTAGTTTATGAATAAGAGAATAAACGAAATCACGTTTTAGATTTTCACTTATAACCAGTACTTTTTCACTACTCCAAATATTTCTTAGGAATGATTCCGCTAGATTTTTTTCAATAACATAAGCCACTTTCTCATCGGTCGCGAAGTAGACAACTTCTATTTGCCTAGTGAAAATATCCTCTCCGTTGTACAAAACATGTTGAGCAAAGATTTTTGAATCGTTTACAGTTTTGAGAATTGATTCAAAGTTTGTTTCATCTACTTTTATTAAATCTATATTTTTAATTTCTGGCGAAGCAAACAAATGACTATTAATAGGTGCCTCTATTTCTTTGCTCTCCATAATATTCTTGTCATTTTCCCTAGACATATGAAACTGAAAGCGAAGCTCCTGAAGCTTGGTTAATGCGGATTTAAAGCCGAGCTCTTTTAAAAATTCAGACAACTCATTGGTTGGATAAAAATGCACAGCTGTTTCAGCAGCGGTATGGCCAATGTCTACATCGGTAACAATCTCTACTAGTTTTTTTGATAGTAAACCTTCATTCAAATGCTCCGTAAAAGCCTCAATAACTTTTTTCCCTTTCAGTTCATTTTTATGAGCAATAATATTTTCCAATGTTCCATATTCTTTTAGAAGTTTCGCAGCTCCAACTGCTCCAATTCCTTTCATTCCTGGAATATTATCTGATGAGTCACCTACTATTGATAAGTAATCCACTATTTGATTTGGGCTAACTCCCATTTTCTCCTCGACATCTTTCGTCGAATAAAGTTTATCCTTCATGGTATCTAGCATTTTGATGTTTTCGCCAACAAATTGCATGAGATCTTTATCGCCAGAAGCAATATAGATTTCATCAAATTGATTTTTCCACTGAACACAGGCAGAACCAATAATATCGTCTGCCTCGTAATGCTCATGGCTGAAAGTTGGAAAATTCATTTTTTCTATAAGCTTATCGATCAATGCAAATTGAGGAATTAAATCTTCAGGCGGTTCACTTCGATTAGCCTTATATTCTGAATAAAGTTCATTTCGAAAAGATCCACCTTTTGTATCTCGAGCTAAAAAGAGATGAGTTGGTCGATGTTCTGCAAGAAGCTTTAGCAGCATAGTGAACATTCCATAAACCGCATTTACAGGAACTCCCTCTGGAGTATGCAAAGGCCTGACAGCAAAGAACGCCCTGAAAATAAAATTTGAGACGTCGACGATAATCAAACGTTTTTTCGACATATTTTTTCCTTTCAATGTTTTTTATGGAAATGAAAATAACAAAGAAAATTAAATAGGGGTAGATGTTTTAGAATCAAACCAGCTAGACTTGCGATTTTTGACACCAATAAAATTATCATCATTGGCCATGACTGTAGTATCTGCCATTACATCTCCCAACCTGTGACCCGAGTCGAGGTTATAGAGCAGGTAGAGCTCAAGCCCTACGAGAGCTAAAGATAAAATGGCAGCCAACACCCATCCCCAAAAGGGAACGATGGCCAAAACGAGAGGAAGAATGAAAGGAAGATTGCGAATAAGAGATTGTTTATACGAACATGGAGAACCATCTTCCAACGACTTTACTGCAAAGCCCATAAATTTTTTTCCCAAAGACTGACCTCGATTCAGACCGTCAGAAACAGACATATAGACTATTCCTAGTATAAGTCCAAGCGGATACCACCAAATGGAGAGGCATAAGACGATAAATAGGTCTATTGCCTTTGCAATTAAACGAGTTAACTTAGCGACACGTATGGCTTTTTCCAGAAGATACTTTCTATCCATAAATTAATCTTAGTGACACACAGAAGAAATGCAAAGCGGAAAATTTTTAAGTTTCCACTGCAGTTGTACTTAGGTAGAATGTTAGCAAACTTAGAAGGAGTCTTAAAATGGGATCTGTAAATAAAACTGACGTCGCACATTTTGAAAATGACGTATTAAAAGCAAACAAACCAGTTCTAGTTG
>CANFVK010000011.1 GCA_947450475.1 Bacteriovoracaceae bacterium
ATCACTTTCAACTTTTTTACAACTTGAGCTTTTAACAGCGTGACTGAATAGTTACGTCAGATATTTTTTGTTTGGGACCTTTCTCATCTTGAATCGCAGTCTTTCGACTGCAAATCTTTTAACTCTATTTAATTTTTAAAGAACAAACTCAAACTCAATATAAAATGCAATAAAAGCAAAAAATAAGACATGAGATGAGTGGCGATATTATAGAAGCAAAAATACAACGTCAACACTTTTTTCTTAAATAATTTTCAAAATATTATTTAAGTCTAAATCCAGAATTGGCTGATGCGTCAATCAAAAGAAATTCTGCTTGCTTTAATAACTCCGGACTCAAAGTCGCGGACTCATCGGCAAGTGTAGCTCTCAACGTTACATTTTTAATGGAATCTTGAACATATATATCGAGAATTTCTAATGATTGCAGCTCTTTAAGCTTAAGTTTAACCTTACCTGCGGCATTGAGTACTTCCGCCACCTGAGTATCAAGAGGCATAGTGACGGTCCAGTCAAAGGTAGAAATAGGAAATTTATTTAAAGGTTTATATTTAATTTTTTCTTTTAATTTTAAATTATCAAAAAGCGAAAGATCGAAAAGGCAGACTGTAGCATGACCTTTAATCTTTAGATTTCTCAAAATTAATGGGTGAACAGACATGATGATGCCTGAATTTTTTCCCATGACTCTGATATTTTTATATTCGAACGGATGGTTACCAAGCCATTCATGAGGAATGAGAGGATTTTTGAATTTGTCATTGCGATCAATAAACTCAAAAGAAAGATTCAAACTGTTAAGCAGATTTTCGACAACATTTGTTAGTTCTAAAAAAGGATTGGATTCTTTTTCAAAAAAGAAAATACCTAGATGGGAAGATTCTTTGGCAAAAGAATTGATATCGTATTGATAGGAGCGGCCTAATTCAAAAAATCTAAAGCGATCACTATGCTTAACATTCAATTCAGCAACTTCAAGCAAGCTTGGCAAGAGGCTGGGTCTCATAAGTGCATGGTCAATTGATAAAGAGTTAATAAGTTTTAGATTAGAATCTAAAGGCCAAGAAATTTTTTTAAGTAATTGATCTCCTAAGAGTGGGTATGTCATAACCTCAAAAGATTTTCCTTGAAGTACCATAAAATCTCGAACTTTCCTTTGTACTTTTTGAGTATCAGAAAGTTTTACAGGCGAAATGGTGTCAAGAGGAGAAAGTGCAATGATATTGTCATAACCGATAATACGACCAATTTCCTCAAACAAGTCGGCCTCTTGCTGAATGTCTTTAGTAGAACGATATGTTGGAATCGTAACAGATAATGAATTATTTGAAACAATAGTTTTAAAATCAAGTGAATTAAAAATACTAAGAATTTTATCCTCACTTAGAGTTAAACCTAAAACTGAATTTATTTTGTTAAATGAAGTATTAATTATCAATGGTTCAACAGTAGAAAGATCAAAGCCTGTATACTCAGCCTTGCCTACGACTCTAGCTTCTGGACAAATTTCAAGAATCAACTCAAGTGTTCTAAGCAAAGACCTTTCAATTAAACAACTATCTAAAGTTTTTTCGAAACGCTGAGAAGAATCGGTTCTCAAGCCTAACCGAGTTGACGTTTTGCGAACCATGGAAGAATTCCAGTTGGCGACCTCAATAAAAATATTTTTTGTATGGCTCGAGACGCCTGAGCTGAGCCCTCCCATGATACCTGCTAAAACCAGTGTTCCATTTTGATCAGCAATTACAGTATCACCTGGAGATAAATCTCGATCAACTTCATCTAAAGTCTTAAATTTTTCATGAACATCTAAAGTTTTTATAAATATGTGGTCACCTGAAATCAAATCGCGATCAAAAATATGAAGGGGTATTCCAAGTTCAAGCATAACGTAGTTGGAAATATCAACAATGTTATTGATTGACCTTAATCCACAACTGATCAATCTGCGTTGTATCCAATCAGGTGAAGGTTTTACCGAAATATTATTAATTGATAAACCAAAATAAGATAAGCCGGCGCTGATACCTTTGAACACTGGACGCAAAGGTGAAACTTCGGAAGAATAATTGTTTTTTAATTTATTTTGCCATTCATAATTAAATCGATCACAAAGAGGAATTTCATACATAGCTGAAAATTCTCTGGCCATACCGAAATGCCCCCACAAATCTGGTCGATGAGTAAGTGATTTATTATCGATATCAAAAATTAAATCTTTTTTTAGTTTAAATAAACTTAGCATCGTTATCCCAATAGGAGCTTCTTGGGGCAATTCCATGATCCCTTCGGAATGATCTTTAAATCCCAGTTCTTCTTCAGAGCAAAGCATACCTTCTGACAAAACACCTCTAATTTTTTTTGCCTCTAAAATTAAACCACTCGGCAACTTCACCCCCAAAGGGGCAAAGGGAATCTTAATTCCCACCTTAACATTATTTGCACCACAGACTACCTTTCTAATATCTGTTTCAGAAATCTTAAAAGTTACCAAATTTAATTTATCTGCTTCAGGATGTTTTTCAAAAGATAAAACTTCGGCTACAACTATTTTCTCAAGATGATCATGAATCACTGTAACACTTTCTACTTCTGCGGTTGAAAGTGTAAACTTTGAATAAATATCTTTTTCAGGCAAGTTCGGCACTTGCGTAAATTCTCTAATCCAATCAATAGAAATAAGCATAATATTTTTCCTAATTAATACAATTTAAATTGAGAATTAAATCTCAGGTCCCCACTCTGCAGGTGACGAATGTCATCGATCCCATACTTCATCATAACAAGCCGATCCAAGCCTAATCCGAATGCAAACCCATTAAATTCTTTTGGGTCTATACCGCCTGATTTCAAAACATTTGGATGAACCATTCCACAAGGTAGTAATTCCAACCAACCAATGTGTTTGCAAACAGAACAACCACGTCCTTCACAAATTAAACAACGAATATCAAGCTCAAAACCAGGCTCAACAAATGGAAAAAAACCTGGACGTAATCGAACTTCTACGTCTTTTTTAAAAATTTCTCTTAGAATAGTTTTCATAAAATAAATCAAATTAGAAACAGAGATATCTTTACCAACCATCATTCCCTCAAGTTGAGTAAATACCATTTCATGGGAAGCATCTGTTCTTTCACAACGAAATACGACTCCAGGAGCGATGAAGCGAAATGGAGGCTTACGTGACAACATTCCTCTAACTTGAATGGTGCTCGTGTGAGTTCTTAAAAGACGCTTTTTACCACCACCATCTACATCGAGTTGAGAATTAGGATCATGAAACCAGAAAGTGTCCTGCATATCTCTTGCGGGATGATCCTTCGGAATGTTTAATGCTTCAAAATTGTGAAATTCATCTTCAATATGTGGACCATCTAAAATATCAAATCCCATTGATAAAAAAATATCTTCAATTTCTTGCTGAATAATAGTTCGAGGATGATACCCACCATGCTTTAAGACCTTAACTTGCACTCGCTCAGTCAGTGTTGTATCTATACGATCATGAGAAAGTTTTTCGTTAATTTCATCTACTTCAAGTTTGTTTAAAAAAAGAGAAGTTTTCTCTTGGATAAAATCTTTCAGTTCATTAACTTTAGGCCCAAAAGACTTCCTTTCCTCTGGATCCATGTCTTTTAAAGACTTAAGCAACCCAGAAACAATTCCATTCTTACCAATAAAATCAGATTTTAAATTAAGTACGTCCGCTTCTTTGGAAAGCATAAAAAGCTTTTCCAAAAACGATTCTCTGATTTCTTCTAAGTTTGTGATAGACATGAAAAACCCTTCTAAAAGTGAATTGAATGGTGGAGTTTTTCATGCCATAAATATTTTGGCAAGGCAAAGAATTAAAAAAGAAAGGACAGCTCTTAAGTCTGTCCTTCCAAAATTATTGAATTTTAAAAATATAAATTTGATTAGATCAATTTTGTGAGTGCTTAAAAGTAAGCCTCTAAACCTTAATTGTCCAAGTCCTCCTGAGGTTCTTGAACATCATGTAAATGTAGGGAAAGTTATCTAGTAATAAGCAAAAAGAAACGTTACGGTCCCAATTAATCCTCCCAAAGACTTACACCTTCTTTCAATATATATGCTCACCACACATACATCGACCCGCTCACGTCCTGCAAAGAAGATAGTCTTTTCCGTTTCGGCAACCTGAAAAACCATATGCAAGAAAGCGCACTAAGGTCTCAAGCTTTGCTCCGATCACCTTTCGAAGATCGTCACCATTTCGACGGGTTTTATGCCTAGAGACTCATAATCACTCAGGCAAATTGAGAATAACGCAACACGCAAAAACAGTCAAGTATTATTTTCATTAATTTTTCGGAGAATGAAAGCTCTAATAAAATTAAAGAAATTAATAAATTCGGGATTGGAATAGTCTGGATACGTCCAAGGAAAAGTCTTGAAAGTCTTATCCTCAAAAAAAAGGGTCAAATCAGCAAAAATTCCATGATCTAAATAGACTCTATGAGAAAAATTCTTGCCCGTTGCCAAAATAACATTTTCGAGAGAAATAAAACCAATGTCTAAATTAAGCACCCTAGTTTGGTTCAAAGATGAAAAATTTTTCTCTAAGCGATCGGCCCATACTTTTGCCCAAGTTAAAGCAGTTCTTGGCCTTAAAGACATTGAAACTAATAGGAATCTTTTAAGGTCAGCAACATTGCCCATTTCTTTAGAATAAAAATTAGCCATTGGGAAAAATGAGTGATGAAACTCTATAGAATCAGTTAAATAATTATTTAATTTAGAACGTAATTCAACTTCAGATATTAATTTATCATTGAATAGAATACTACCGAAAATAAGTCCCTCGGTCGGAATAGATAAATCGCTCATACTATAAATGCTTTATTTTTTTTAACAAATTCTCATAGAATAAATTGAGCTCATCTAAGTTTACAGTCGCAGTACCTTTTTTACCAACAACTACACCTGAAGCACAATTACCAATCCAAGCTGCTTCTTCTAGAGAGGCTCCAGAAATCAGAGCTGAAGTTAAAACACTTATAGCAGTATCTCCTGCACCAGAAACATCAAAAACCTCATTGGCGACAGTTGGAATAATCTTAAGAACATTAGAAGAGGTAGAATCTAATAATGCCATACCCTCTGATCCAAGAGTGATTACAAGCATTTGAAGTTCCAATTTATCAATGAGAATTTGAGCCATTTTTTCAATATTATTTTCTTTATAACCAAGAAATGAACACATCACTTTAGCTTCAGATAAATTGGGCTTAAGCAAAGTAGCACCTTTGTAAAATAATGGATTCGTTGATCTTCCAGGGTCAACCGCTACGAGCTTGCCTTGTTCTTTGAAAGTTAGAATGAGAGAAGAAATTAACTGCTGAGTCAGGGTTCCTTTTGAATAATCCTCTAGAATTAGTGCTTTATGATTTTTAGCAAATTCAGAAACTCTAGTTAATAATTTTAACTCAGTTTCACTATCTATTTCGTTAGAAGACTCGTAATCGATTCTACATATCTGTTGGGTGTTGGTAATAACCCTTTCCTTAAAAATAGTCGGACGAGTTGATGAACGTACTATTCCCCATGTTTTTAATTTTTCATCCTCTAAGAGAGAATCAAAAATATTTGCATTTAAATCCTCTCCGACAACTCCACACAAAGTTGAGCGTACGCCAAGGGTATTTAAATTATGAGATATATTAGCTGCTAGTCCTAGTTTCAACCACTCTTTAGTAACCTCGAGAACTGGAACGGGAGCTTCGGGTGAAATCCGTTTAACTTCTCCAAAAGTATATTTATCAATGCCAACATCGCCAACCACAACAATCTGATCAATGTCTTTAAACCTTGATAGAATTTCGTTAAATCGAAATTTAGAAATAATATCTTCCATAATCAATATCCTTACAATTCCATAAAAATTAATGCCTGCTTAAAAACATCTTCTACTTCAATCTTTCCCATGCATTCAAAATAGGGACACTCTTTAAGGGAGCATTTAGAAACTTCACCGCAAATAACATCTGGAACTAAAACTTTTAACTTCTCTTTGTTCTTAGAGACAGGTCCCCATCTTAAAGAAGATTGATCTTTAATCGGAGAATATATTGTAACAACAGGAACACCTAAGATAGAAGCAATATGAGTAGTACCCGTACTAGGGCCTACAAAAAGAATAGTATTTTTTAAAATCGACATATAATGTCTAAGCCCTAGTTTTTCTCCGTTAAAATAGTAAATTCTACGCTTTAAAAATTCATTTTCCTTACGATTTAAGATCTCTTTTAAACCTTGAAGAAATGTATTATCTGATGGCGTGTGGGAAATAATAAATAGATATTTCTCTGGAAACTTTTGTTCAAACTTCAGGACAAGCCTTGCATAATTACGCGAAGACCAATTTAAAGCGCCCCCACTTAAGCCAGGATGAATAAAAATCATTTTTCGATCAGGCTCTATGCCAGAAGAAATTAAATCCTTTTTGAAAGAATGAAAATTTGAATCAATTTCATGAGATGATAAATTTATTTCAGGGGAATAATGTACACGATCTTTAAAATCATATTGGATATCTAATGGCGAAAGTAGATTTAAATTGTACTCCATTTCATGCATTGTCACCATAGATCTTTTTTGTCTTATTCCCTTATTAAGAAATAAATAAGTATGCCATCGAGATTTTATCCCTCCCCGAAAACGAACACCAGAAAGCCATGAAATAAAATTGGGAAGATATCCACCACCAACGTAAAAATAATGAGTTGGTTTTACATCTCTAAAAATATAAAAAATCTCTTTAATCTTAGAATAGAAACGAGCTGATCGATTATAAATTTTGAGTTCGTCAATAAAAGGATTTGATTTTAGAACATCGACACTTTTTTCAGTAATTAAGAATATAACCTTAGCATCTGGGTATTTCTCTTTAATCATTTTAGCCATGGGGGAAGCAAGAATAGAATCGCCAATGGCTTCTGTCCGGTTAATTAAAATTATCATAATTTAAAACCAAGATGGGATGCACGAAACTTAACTTCATTTGATAAAATCTTAATAATATCTTGCATAGTCATTTCAGATGTATCTAACAACATTGCATCATCAGCTTTTTTCAAAGGAGCGAAAGCTCTATTCGTATCAGTATCATCACGTTTTTTTACATCCTTTATGATCTGATCTATTGAAAAGCTATCATCTCCACTATCTTGCAATTGTTTCAACCTACGACTGGCCCTGATATCAGCAGAAGCTGTGATAAAAAATTTGCAAAATGAATCAGGAAAAACAACTGTTCCGATATCTCTGCCTTCCATTACACAGACCTTATTTTTTGCCAACAGACGCTGAAAATCTAGAAGAAATTTTCGAACTGAAGGAAGTTGAGAAATAATTGATGCTAGCTTTGAAACTTGATGTTCACGAATTTTCTCAGTTAAATCGATTCCATTAATTTTGATCAACACTCGATCACTTATTCCATATTCAATATTCAATGAATTCAAAAAATTTGAAAGAGTCTCGCCTTCAACTAATTCAATTTTTTGTTCCGAAGCAACAAAAGCGAGAGCACGAAACATCGCACCTGTATCAATATACAGGACTCCGAGCTCGCGCGCCAAATCCTTAGCTATTGTAGATTTGCCAGAACCCGAGGGTCCATCAATTGCTATAACTTTGGCATAAGTTTGTTCGGAAACTGACATTAGGTGAATCCAAAAAATTAATACTCATTAAAATTATCATTAATGATTCCTAAAAAAATTCGCAATGTATAGAGAGTAAGCTTAAAAGGTCAAAGAATTCGATATATTTTGTTTGAGATTCTCAGAAGTAAGCATTTTCGGCGCCTTATATTCAATTGTATGTAGCGGTTTTAGGTTTATTGAAATATTTTGACCTTGCCAACCAATTGACCGATAAACAAAAGTATTTAAGAAAGGAGAGGATTTCTCTCTTAGACTAGCTAAGTAACTTTTCGTTAATAATTTATAACTCTCTTGGACTTTTATATAATAGGAAAAATTGCCCGGATCGATATTATCATCATCTAATAGATTTTTTAATTTGTTGGGACCTAAATTGTAAGCAGTTGTTGCTAATTTATAGTTAAGCCTAAAATTTTGTAAAAGTTTTTTTAAGTAAAAAATACCAATTTCAATATTTATATTAGGTTGGTGCAAATTTATTTTTATTTGATTTTCATTGATTTTTTTTCGCATTAATAAAAATAAATGCTCCGCGGTGTCGGATCTGATTTGCATGAGACCGTGAGCATTTTTAGAGCTAAGAGCATCAGGGTCAAAACCACTCTCAACCATCATAACTGAAATAATCCAAAAAGGATCAATTTGGTAATCAACTGAAACACCTAAAGTGAATGGAAGAAAGTCCTTTAAATTCTTCTTTGAGACTTCATCAAGAGAATTCAAGATAATTTGTTCAAATTCGGACTTGGAAAATTCATCCGCTCGTTTAATATCAATTTGAGGATCAAATGCGGCATGAATACCATCGTAGCAATAATAATTTTTCACTCGGTCTGGTAAAGGTCCAAAAGGAATTTTGCCAACAGAAACTAGGTTATTTAGACGAAATTGTGTGATAAATTCCGATGTTTTCCAAGAAAATCCAAAAAGAGCTAATATTAAAAGCGAAATAACAAAATTCATCAGCAATCCTTAGCCTCTCGCTTCTGTCGAGTCTAGACTTATTAAGCCAATATAAAAAAATTTCATGATTTCTAAAATAAAAAATGATAATAATATCTTCACTTTATCCTAAAATATTGATTTTCATGCAACATTAATTTAGGAATTCAATTAACAAAGGTCTCATCGATGAATAGCAATGAATTAAGTTATAACCGTCTTAAAAATGAGAAATCACTCTATCTAAAGCAACACAAAGATAATCCCATACATTGGTGGGCATATGGACCTGAGGCTTTGGAAATGGCCAGAAAAACTGATAAACCCATTTTTCTTTCAATTGGTTACTCTTCATGTCATTGGTGCCATGTGATGGCCCATGATTCTTTTTCTAACAAAGAAATATCAGATTACTTAAATACTAACTTTATAAATATAAAAATAGATAAAGAGGAGTTTCCAGATATCGACAACTATTTTCAAAAGTCAGCTCAATTTTTTAATTGTAATGGAGGGTGGCCTCTATCTGCTTTTACGATGCCGGACTTAAAACCATACTATGTAGGAACATTTTTTCCATCAGTTTCAAATAAAAATAGCGTTGGTTTTTTTGAACTAATAAAGGAACTAAAGAGAGCCTATTCAAATGAAAAAATGCAAGTTGAAGCAAACGCAAATCAAGTCTTCGAATCAATAAAAAATAATAATCTCAATAGAGATAAAATTCAGTTTGATGGGCACTTTCCTCACCCGAATGGGATACTTGAAGCAATAAAAGATTTTCAAGACTTGGAAAATGGTGGCTATGGTAACGCACCAAAATTTCCACATTTCCCTTTTCTTGAATGGTCAGTAGAACAAATGCTTGAGGGAATGGTTACAAAGGAAAATGGAGAATTTATAATAAAAACCTCAGAAAAACTGCTGATGGGTGGAATCAATGATCATGCTCGAGGTGGAATTCATCGATATTCTACTGATGAAAAATGGCTAGTACCTCATTTTGAAAAGATGCTTTACGACCAAGCTGGATATCTTCGATTTTTAGCTAAACTTAGCCTAATTCATCCATCACCTCTGGTTTATGACACAATTATAAACACCTTGAACTACTTAGAAGATGAGATGTTATCTGAAGATGAAGAATCTTTAAATTTGAAATATTTCTTTTCTGCTCAAGATGCAGATAGTGAAGGCGTTGAAGGTTTATTTTTTACATTTAGTGAAGCCGAGTTTGAAGATCTCATAAATAAATATGATGATGAAAAAGAAACCCTTGGTAGTCAAATTGAAATTTTAAAAAAATGGTTTCAAATTTCAAAAAATGGAAATTTTGAAAATGGATTAAATGTCATTTCATTAAATTCTGAATTTAAACAAGATTTTTACCTTCAGGATAATTGGGACTTGGTAAGAAGTACTCGGAGGGCAATCATTAATGAAAGAAAAAATAGAATACCTCCAGTAACTGACAACAAAGGAGTAGCTAGTTGGAATTTTATGATGACTTCAGCACTAGTGGATGTCATCCAATATACACAAATAGATGTCATCCGAAAGATTGCAACGAATCTTTTAAATAAAGTTTTTGAAGGAATATTTAAATCTTTTTTAATTTCAGATTCAAATGGAATGAAACTTCGTCACTCAACAACAATGGAATTTTCACATCCATACCTTGAAGATTTTGTAACATTTGCTGAAAGCCAATTAAGGCTTTATGAAATTTCATCTAATCCACTATTTAAACAAAATTTCAAAGATTCAATCGATTTTATTTTCAGGGAATTTGTTGTTGGAGATAAAATGTTAACGAGGGCAAAACTATCACAAGATTTTGATATATATCCCAACCAAGAATACACCTACTTTGATAGTTCATTCAAATCCCCCGTTGGAACATTTATTTCACTAGCCAGAAGAGCAGCAGTTCTTTTTTCGGATAGAAAATATATAGATAGCATTTCTGAACTCAAAGAGAGCGCTACCCATACGATCCTAAGAATAAACCCTATAACTTCAGGTGAAATGCTTCGTGGATTGATCTACCCAGACGAAGCTTATAGAGTTTTAAAAATACCGAAATCTTGGGTTCTAGAAGATAACTTTTTGAAACTAATCCCTTATTTTCTGCCAAGATTTGTTTTTGACTATCATGAAGATATAGATGTTTGGGAAATTTGTACAATCAACTCTTGCGAATTAAAAGGATTTGGTTTAACAGAGTTTATCAACACCATATCACCGAGCAATAATCATAAAGGAAATGAATGAACACTTTATATCTTAAAGGATTAACAATTATTGACTTATCTCACCGACTGCCTGGACCATTGTGTGGAAAAATTTTGTCAGATTTAGGGGCAAATGTAATCAAAATTGAAGATCACATTTTTCAAGATCCATTTTCATCTGGACTATTTGCAAAGTTTGATTCAAGCTTCATTTCTTGGTATGAAAATTTAAACAACGGAAAGACTATTGAAAAATATGATTTTAATTCACCCGATGACCAACTCGTAATTCGCAATAAAATACTAAATGCAGATGCTGTAATAATGGGATTACCATTAAAAACCAGAGAGAAATTGGGAATTACCAATACTGATCTTATGCTCAACAAGGCAATGGTTGTTCTAGAGCTATTATCTACTGAATTAGAACAAAAATCCATGCACGATCTAAATGTTTTAGCCATAACCGGCTTACTCACTCAATATGTAGCCGATCATAGTGAAAAAATACTGGCTCCACCTTTTTTACCTATCGCTGGAATAACTTTCGGTCATAAAGGAGCAACCGATTTGCTAGCTGGATATATAAACAGTACAAAAAATCAAAAAACAGAATTCGTAAAAACATATCTGGATCAAACGACTGAAGAATTATTAGGAATTTTTTGGCCAAAAGTAGATCGCCTAAAAAAGAGAACTAAATTTCTTCATAATGGTTTATATCCTTGTTATTGTTTATATCAAACCAAAGATCAAAACTATGTCGCTCTCGCGGCAGTTGAAGAAAAATTTTGGCTAAGATTTTGTAAAGTATTTAACTTAGAAACAAAACTAGAACGCTTCCATAATCAAGATAAAACGCTTTTCGAATTAGTCTCCCAAAAAATTCAAAGCTACAATTTAGATGAAATAGAAGAACTTATTAAAAATGAAGATATTTGCTTATCAAGCATAAAAAAAATCTAGGCCAAGATTGACCAGGTGCAGAATTTATAAAGTACTGTTATTTTGATCATTTTTTAAATAAAAACGTCCTGTAAATGTTACAGATAGAAATTTAGTACATTGACAAAGGTTTACTTAACTGAGAAAAACCCGTCATTAGTGAATGAAAATTCAATTTGGGGCGCCAACCCCAAAATCCTCCGAAAGGATAGTGTTTGTTGTTGTGTGAAGGGCCCGCAAGTAATTGCGGGCTTTTTATTAAAATTTAATTAATACTTTGTCGCTATTATTTTCAACATATCACATTTTAATCTTTCGGCACCAGAGTCTACACAAAACTCTTGGTCATTGGAAATCGCAAAGTACAAAATATTGAATCCTACTGCAATCAACTCTTGTTCAACTTCTTGGGCCGTTTTGATAATTTTGTTTGGTATATTAATCAAACAATTAGTAGGCTGAATCATGAGTTCAGCTGCAAAAAAGCCATCCACGGCCAGAGAATTAAAAATATTTTTCAATCCCAAAGCTCTTTCATTCTCTGAACCAAGGCAATGAAAACAGTGAGAATCAAAAACTAGATCAAAAACATTATTTTTAAAAAATGCTTCGTCAGTTAATGAAATCTTTGAATAATTAATTATCGAATTTCGGGGAGTTTGAGCTATTGCCACTTCCGAAAAATCTATGGCCGTAACATGAGCGTCTAAATTAACCACATCTTCAAAAATTGAAAAATTTCCACATCCTAAATCTAGAACCTTTATATAACGAGATGGAAGTTTAGCCTGTACATTTTGAATAAAAAATTCAATCAAACTAGGAGAATATTGCTGATTGGGATTAAGCCTATAATGATGATCAAACAATTTTTTCATTTTCTGAATTAAATAGTTCCAATTAATATAAAACGATCATCTCTAGAAAAAGAAGCTGGTGAATTTCCCAACTCGCCTTCAGGAATATCTCCGTTAAAATATTTAAACCAATAATCATAATTTTTTGTGTAAGTTAACGGATATGGGATGGTTGGGCTCTTTAAAAAATGATCTAAAAACTTTGCAATAAATTCGGAACAGTAAAGTAGCTCTCTTCCTTTATCATCAACATTATTCCAAATATATTTTGAATCAAAAAGAAGTCCTTTAAAGCGAAGGTTGAATATTTCTAACATATTTTTTTCGAGATTTTGAAAATCTAAATCTGTCATGGCAATAAAATCTTTGGGACGGTAAACTGAAATGTTAGTTCCCGGAGTTTTATTTTTTGTAAACTCTTCTAAGGAATAAAGTGCTACAGAGCCAAGAGACTGGCCTATCATTAATCGATTTTTTTCATCTCTTATTACTATGCCAGAATGAGAAAAAAAAGAATTAGTCTCAGACTCAATAACTTTGCATTCATAGCAATTAAAACTAATTAAAAGTACATCTCCACTCCTAACGACCAGCGCGTACAGATTAAAAGATAAAATTAAAAACATAAATAAAAAACATGATTTCATTTTGAAGTAAATAACATAGATAAGTTGATACTGCCTCTAAAATATGTCGATTCATAACAAAAATTCATGATCTTTAACATATCAATTTTTAATGATATAATAAAAATACTCTGATACTAATCATATACATTTTCAATGGGTCCTTATAATTAACTTATGAATTTGCCTTGGAAACATTTACGAATTATTTTTTTTTCGCTTTCGATGGTTTTGTCAAATGTGTCTTTGGCACAAGTCGACAAAAGTTTAGATGACCAAAAAGCAGATTGCGCTAAAAACTCTGCAACCCAATGGTCTAACTCGCTCAACAGATGTGTGGGAAAAGCGGAAGATCGTCAAACACGTCACGATGTAATTGACTGTAATAAATTGGCAGATCTTGAAGCTAGAAAAAATTGTCAGCTTAATATTGCATCTCAAAAATCTGGTATTTCCGGAAACCCTGAAGAGGCGTTTTCAAAAACATCCGGTCTCCAATCTCGCTCTTTGATGGTCAATGGAGCTTATACCGTCATAAGTGCAATTTCCTATTTTGGACAAGACAAAGCAAAAAGTAGCTGTATGTGTAAATCCATTTTTGGGGTAACTTCACTTGGTGGAGTAGTGACTGACATCTTAATGAAAACCAAAACCAAGAGTAAGCTAAAAGAACTTCAAGATAAATATAAACTTGAGGCAAAAGATACTCCATTTCAGGCACAAAAAAAAGCGCTTGAATACTTGAAAGAAGAACAACAATTAGTAAAAGAAATTGCTGGAATGGAAAAACAACGACAAATGCTCTTAATTCTTGGATATGGTGCTGCAGCGGCTACTGCTGGTTATGAAGCCTTTGTTAATACCTCATGTTGGGAAGATAAAGCTTCTACAAGCGCCTCACCAGCAACACCTTCAACAACAGCTGTACCGGCTATTCCTGCTGTAGGGGTTGAAGCGACAGCTCCGGCCGATGCTCCAGTTGCAGGTATAGGTTCATATGCTTCAAAATTTGGAAGTCTTTTAAGTAATCCTCCTGGGATTATGGTTCTGGCCGGAATAGGTGCCATCAATTCTGCAATGCTTTATTCAGCTGCTGGAGATCAAGAAAAAGAGTGTGATGACAATATTAAAAAGATTGATTTACTCATAACAGCTTTTACCGATTCATTTTTAAATTATTGCCCCAATGGTAGAGAAACTCTAAGTGATCCCAATTGTTATTGCTATCTAGATAGTGGAAAGGAAAACCCAAATAGAACTAATTCTCAAACTTGTATAGATTTATGGGCCAAAAATAATTATCGTCTTTCTGCTATCGCAGACAATTACAATGGAATTGCAAAAAATGTTGATCCACTAGGATGCGTTAATAAAAATGGCAAATTTGATGCAAAATGCGATTGTAAAAAATTTATTGATTCTAAAGGTCAGAATTCATGTATGAAATCTATTTCTATTAAGACAAATGGAAATGAACTTGGTCTTGGATACTTAAATAACTCTGGTTTTGATAATGTAACAAAAGCACTCGTCAATCAAGCACAAGGCAAGGGAATTCTTTCAAATATTTCTGTTGGAAAATTGGCTTCTGCAATCGCGAAACAAGGCTTAATGAATTCACAAATTTTTCAAAAAATCTCCAACGATCCTAGCAAAGCAATGTTTACTAATCCCAATGACAGAAATGCCATGCTCAAGGCTCAAAAAGCTCTTTTCAACAAAGATCTCATGGCAAAAGCTAACTCTGCCTTTGGAGGAAAAAACGCTGCCTATGGAAGTATTGACAGACCTCTCGACGCCAAACTTAACGATTTAGTCAAAGCTGCTGAAAATCAAGCAGGTCTAGATCTCACTGGTACAGGAGTCGGACTACATAATAAAAAATTGAAAAAAAATGAAGCCTTTAATTTTAATGTAGCTTCAGATAGCGCTAACGCTAACCACACACAAGATTTTCCTGAAATGAAAAAAAATTATAATTATAAAAATAGCGATATTTCAACTAAGCCAGATGCTAGTATTTTTGAAATTATTTCCAATCGATATCTCTTATCGGGACTTAGGAAATTATTTGACAACTAAGGCTCAATGAATTCTTTTAATCCCAAAGCATCTAACCACTCTTTGGTCGGAGAAATGAGTTTTCTGGCATTGAGGTCCATTAGACCAACACAGAGGGAAAGTGTCGCGGCGGTCTTACCATTTTCTTTTAACATTTTCTGATCAAGAACCATAACATATTTATTTCTCAACTCTGCTCGAGCTTGAGAGACAATGGTAATACTCTCACGATTCATCAACTCGCTTTTAAAAGTTAAATTCAAATCTAATAATACCGGGCCGATTTTGGAGTCCATTATTTGCTTGAGACCTAGACCATTTTTAGTAATGAAGTCCCATCTTGCCTCTTCAAATAGTGTTAGATAAACGGCATTGTTGACATGGCCAAAAGTATCTAGGTGTTGTTCGAGTATCACTTTTTGGTATTCGTATACAGGGTTAGTCATTCTTATTTGTCCTAATGATGTAAAAAAGCCAAAAATAATTGGCAATCTATGGGAGCAAAATTTAACAAATTTGTTTCCAAGAGTCATCTAGGGAAACAATAAATCCAAGCTCTTATTTTAAAAGGTTACAATTGCAAGTCTTTACTTCAAGAAAAGCCAATAATGTACCGATAAGTAGAAGTATAATTGGATGTGAATCCTATGATTGAAAAGTGGGTTAAACTTATGAAAATAAAAATCATTTTGTATTTAATTGCGTTGCTCGTTCATACTCAAGCAGCTTTAGCTTTTACAGTGAGCGATTGTAAAAAATTAGAAAATCCATCCAAAGATATGGATCTTAAAGAATTAACTGAATTAAAAGGATTGTGTAGCAATTTACCAGCAAAATCAGCATCGACATCCTGCAATCCAAATCAAGAAGCGCAATTAAAAGAGGCTAAAACAGCTGCTGAAGCACTTGAACCTGAAGATAAAACATTAACCCTAGATGGTGGTTCATCTCAGATGAGAAGCTGCGTTTTACTATCGAAAGGACAACTCAGAAACTTGTACAAAAATGGAGCTCCAACAGGTGTTAATTGGGATAATTATATTAAAGCTGATTCTAGTTGCTTAAAAGAAGCTACCTTTTGTGATCCTGCTAAATATGAGAAATGTATTGCTAGCGCTAAAAAGAAAGCTGCTACTTGTGATGCTGCCGCTTTTATTGTTTCAGCCTACGGCCGTAATTGGGAAAACCCAGATCATGCCAAGGCAAAAACGACCAAAGGTGGGACGCCAATTGTAATCGAATGTACTCAAGTTGGTGTGGAAACACTTGACTATGAACCATGCGCTAAATTTACTCAAAATGGCGATATCATGGATGTAGCAACTGCTGCAGTCAATAAAGGGCAGGAACTTTACTATCAAGATAAAACCATGGATCGACAGGTTGAAGCAGCTAAAAGTGGAGACAGTGCCACTGGAGGGCTCAAAGCTTTGGGTTCTAGTTTAAAAGATCAAGAAAATATGATGATGCAAAGGGCGGGTATGGATACCGCGAAATTGGCAGCCTTAGCAAGCTACTATTCAAGTATGCCAGAGTACTCTGATCTCAAGGCAAAATGCCTTAACTCTTATCCTGACCCACTAGGAGTTGGAAAGGAATCTGCATGTAACAGCGCTGTCGGAGGTCAAAACGGTTTTGCTTTTCTTGCCAATCAAGATGCAAAAGAAAAAATGAAAGCAAAGCTCGCCCAGCTAGGAATCAATGTGGCCAGCCAGGCAATGATGGCCGATCTATTAGGAAAGCGAGCAAAAGATGTCAATAATGCTATTGCCAATATCGATGCTTTTAAACCAATCGATCCAACCATTACGCAAGCTGATAATTTACAAACAACTTTTTGTCAGCAAAATCCTGGAGACCCTAAATGTTTAACTGGCGGTCTTGAAAGAACTTTCGATGCCATGGGTGACAATGTGATAACTTTTGGCGATGGCGGTACCGGAACTTCATATCAAAACAAAAATCCATTTGCTGAAAACAACGGCTCAAATTCTAATGCCATTGGATCGACCGATCGTAAAGTCATCACTAGTGCTGGATCAGCGATTAATTCTGCCCAACAAGGTGGTGGCTTAGAAAAAACTCCAGATGCGGCCAAAATTACTAAAGATTCGCCACCTACAGGTGGTGGAGCTGGAAGCGGTGGCGGCGGCGGAGGCAGTGGTGGCGGCGGCGGTGGAAACGCTGCTGCACCAGGAGCTCAGGGAGCAACAGCATCTGCAGTATCTTCTAAACAGCTCTACTCCGGCGGAGGTGGATCATTATCCATGATGGGCGGCTACGGGATTAATAAGAGTAAAGGCACTGGAAAAGACGATGGTAATCCATTTGGAAAGCTTTTTAATAAAGATGGAAATAAGTCTGGAATTGTGAATTTTAGAGACTTGGCTTCTGAAAAAATTGGCAAAAAAAATGATAATATCTTTGAAAACATTTCAAGACGTTACTCAACTGTAAATAGTGATAAACGACTTTTAGAGTATGAACTAACTAAGTAAAAAGTATCTACATTAAGCTTTAAAAGATTAAAGCATGGTAAAAAAGCCCTGGTAATAACCAGGGCTTTTTTATGTTAATTAAAGCAATAATTGGATTAAATTTTCTCTGTCAATTGGCCATGGCCAGTGAAATTGATAGCTTTAGTCATCGTTTCGATAGAGTACTTGAAGATTCTAGCGCAAAAATAAATTCTGTTGCCAATAATCTCATTGAAGAAGTTATCGATAAAACTAATCGCAATTCTAATAACTGCAATGAAATCTATCTTTATCAAAATTTAAGAAAAGAATTTCATAATCATTTTTTTGGACACTTTAATAAATTTATAAGCTTTTCAAATGAAATAGACCGAATCCAAACGACAACAGATAAATCTATTTATTCAGACTTTGATGCAAAAGACTCAATTGTACTAGGGATCTATTCTAAATACGTCACGAATCCACTTGGAAGCATAATCAATATTAGTGGAAACTACGTCGGTACAGATAAATTTGAGCATTTCGCGGGTACGGGATATGTTTATTTCATGAGCCATTACATAAATCAAAAGACAATTGGAGCAACAATGAATATTGGCAATAATGATGAAAACGGGATTCTTGGAGCATTAAGCACTGGAGTCATATCCTATGGTGATATGTCAGCAGAATTCAATGGAATGAGATTTTGGAATCATATACTCGCAAAACAACCGGACATTTTAGGAAATAACCTTGGCCCCTATATTAAGTGTGAAAGTAATAAATGGATCAAAACTAAAAATGTAGATCTTGCACAGTATGTAGACTCATCTTGGGATGAAGCACTTAATTGCTCAATGTTTAGAACCCAAAAAATGGTAGATAAAGTAAAGAAAAGTTTAGAGAAGTTAGAAGATGTAACAGGAAGCTCTTATACTTGCCCACTAGATAAGCAAAAAATTTTGGCCATTAAGGCAAAATATGGGGAATATTCCAAAAATATTATCAATACCGAAGGACTAAAGGTAAAAAGTCATTGAAAAAGAATTTACCTATGAACTAGAATAAGAGAAAGAAAACTCAAGAAGAGCTTTCTAAATTGCCTGTCAAGGAAGATCGCATGGAAACATTAGATACATTATTGCTGGCCGAATTCTACACTGCTTCTGGTTACCTGGATCGTCTCCTGTTTGGTTTTATAGAGATTGAAAAACTCTATCAAACTCCTAAAGGAAAAATTCAAATCCAAAATATTTATTTTAAAATATCTAATTTTTTCAAAATTCAAATTAAGGATCTTGATTTAAATATGTATGAAGACAAATTTGAATTTAGTGAATTTAAAAATCAACTAAAGCAATTTAATCTTTTTATAGAAGCAATACAAAAGCTACCACTAAAAAGTATGAAAACTCAGAAACTGACTATTGAATACATAAATATAATCTATAAATGCAGCTTTGATCTCCACAATTATCTTGATATGAACTCAGGACTTGATATTCAAGTTCCTAGATCATCGCTGGCAAATGAAGAATTAAAGACTGATCAACTCTATCCCCTATTTATTCTTAATGAAGAAAAGTTGAGAGATGTCGCTAATGCTCAATCGGTCATGAAATCGACAGTTAGCTTTCTAGAGCAAAAACGTGAAGAAAAATATGATTCATTTGTTCAAAAAGGACAGGTTTGTTTGTCCAATAAAAATTTTGCCGAAGCAAAAAACAACTTTTTTAAGGCAAGAAACTTTAAAGATTCAGCTGAAATACTAACGTTGATAGCATGGGCCTATTCATTGCTAAACGATCTAGAACAGGCAAAAGCATATTCCATGATGGCCATTGAGAAAGATACACAATATGGACCTGCTTATAATGATTATGGTAATTATTTACTTAATGAAGGTAAAGTAAGTGAAAGTTTAAGATGGTTTGAGTTAGCAAAAAGAGCTCAAAATTATCAAAATAGAGAATACCCTTATATTAATGCTGGCAGAGCCTACGTGCTTTTAAAACAATATGAAGCAGCTTTAAAAGAATTTTCCCTGGCATTAACTCTTGCTCCAAATCATTTAGAACTCCATGAAACAGTTGCAAAATTAAAAAATAATTTGGATCGGGATCAACATCCTCCTCGTGTGTAAAAATGGATATAATTGAACTAGAATCGTTTTTAAATCAAACACTAAAACCTGAACTCTTTGATGATTACTGTCCAAATGGTTTGCAGATTGAAGGTTCTAAAAATATAAAGAAGATTGTATTTTCTGTATCTGCTACCAAAGAATCGGCAGAATTCGCCGAAAAACTAAAAGCTGATGCACTCATAGTTCATCATGGTATTTTTTGGAAATTTCACGGAACTCGTACCCTAACAGGAGCATTTGCAAGAAGAGTTTTTCCGCTAGTACGGTCGCAAATAAATCTCTTTGGATACCATCTCCCTTTAGATGCCCATCCGCAAATTGGAAATGCCGCGAGCATTGCTAAAATTATTGATTTAAAAAATTTAAGTCCATTTGGATTATATAAAAACACTACCACTGGAATAATGGGCCAATTTGAACAACCAATGAAGATTGATCATTTAAAAAAAATACTTTCTGAAAAAATAAATCAACGGCTTCTCTACTCAAATCCAACTGATGCACCAAATACAATCAACTCAATTGGAATTATAACAGGAGGAGCAAACTCACAATGGCGAGAAGCTCTTCGATTAGGTTTGGATGCTTATCTTACAGGTGAAATGAGCGAACATGATTATCACGAGTCCCGCGAGGCTGGTATACATATGTTTGCGGCCGGTCATCATGCGACCGAAAAATTTGGGATACAAGCGCTGATGAAATTAATTGAAACTGAATTTCCAAAAATTGAATGTCTATTTTTAGACTCCGACAATCCCGCATGAACTATTTCTTCAATTTTAAAGAGAGCGTTAAAGTAAACCTCGCAACAGGTTCTGAATTTTCACTTGGAACAATAGCGTCTATCAAAACCTTAAAATTTTTTCTTTCACCGGTTTCAATTACTTCTTGAACAAAAATTTTAATGTCTTTCATTTGTCGACAAATAAAATGAACGTCACCTTCAGCTCTACGTAAAAAATCAGCATGGAAATCTTTAAATGAAAGAGCTATATTCATTTTGGAATCAGAAATCTCTTTCATCGCTCCTAGGCCACCGGCCAAATCAGCACCAGTTGCGAGAACTCCAAAATACATAGAGCTTAAGTGATTGCGAGTTCTTCTATTTAAAGGAATTTTTATAATACAGGATTGCTCATCTAATTGAATCACAGTTGGTGAAACAAAATAAATTAACGGAATTTTTGTAAAACCAAAATATCTAACAAAAGCAGTTTGCTTGAATTGCTCTGGAAACTTAGATAATAAAAATTTTGAAATCATTTTAAACCTTATAATGATAATTCTTTAGTACGATTGAAAGCTGCAGTAAAAGCGTTATGATAAACAGACTGCTGGGAAGATTTTCTCAAAACTTCTAAGGCTTCAAAAGTTACACCATTTTTTGAGGTAACTTGATTTCTGAGTTCTGAGAATTCCATATTTTGTTTAACCATCATAAGTGCAGCACCAAAAAAGGTTTGAGTTACAATTTCTTTTGCCTGATCACAACTTCCAACTAAATTGATGAGCTCTTCTTCAAAAATTCGAGCTAATTCAAAAATCAATGCAGGTCCTGACCCACTAAAAGGTGTGAGCTTATCAATATTATCCTCAACCGCAACATAAAAAACTTTACCAGAAGCCTTTAAAATTTTATCTAAATCTTTTTTCTCATTTTCACTAAAAATATCATTGATAAAAACAAGATTTGCACCTGCCCCAATGGTAGAAGCAATATTGGGCATGTATCTAACAATTCTATCAACATTGAAAATATTGGCTAAATGGATCGTTGAGACACCTGCTAAAATTGTGATTAATTTTGAATGTGGCAAAAAATCAAAATTAAAATCAGGAAGATTCTGAGGCTTAAAAGCCAAAAAATACCAATCTAATGTAATAGGCATGTCATGAATTTTTTCAACAAAATGTCCCCCAAGTTCATCAGCCAACTGCTTTGACCTGGATCCCGTTGGAGTATAAAAATAAAAATCAACTTCTGGAACAGATAATTTTATGGAAACAGCTAAAGCCTTTCCTAAGTTTCCACACCCAAAAAAACCAATACTTATCAATTTATCCTCTTTATCATAAGTCCAAATCCAGGGGAGCTCCGTGTCTCATTGTATTAACTGCAAGCGATCTAACATTGATAAAATTCAATGCTTGATGATAGAAATCACCTGCTCGAAAATTATCATTTGAAGTAAGGATCAATTTCATTCGTATATCAGTTTCACCACTTCCCAGAAGAGACGTAACATGTTTATCAATTTCAGATATTGGTCCTTCATAAATAATTATAGAAAGTTTTGAACTATTTAGAGATCGTTCTAAATCTTGATGACTAACAAGGAATACGTCTAAATTTTCTTTAGAAAATCCGGATTGATAAAAAACATCCTTTAGTCCTGCCCACCATTCAAAAGATCTTTGATTGCGAGTTAAAATTGTTAAACCTGTTCCAACTGACAAACATGAAAAAACTTGAATTAAAGATTTAAGATCTGGCCTGTCGCTAGTCGAAACCAATACAGCATGCTCTACATTAAAATTATAATTATTAAAATTTAACTGACCCGGTATGACTCGATTAAGATGATCTCGTTCCATAAAATTGACAAAGCTTTTACTGATCCATTTTTTATAATCCCTTAAGGTCTCTTTATGGTTTCCATAAATTCCACGATAATAAAATTCAAAATTTGAAACAAAAGAATCTAGAAATTTTTCCATTCTTTCTTTTCGTGAAGTAATTGAGAGCTTTGAGGGTTTACATAAATCAAAACGGAAATCGCTTCCCTCTTCAACTAATGAAACTTGTTCTGTAAGGTCTTTACCAATTGAATTATCAAAAATTTGATGAAGCGCAAGAACATAATGTTTTCCACCAGCTTTTGGTCCGGTTCCAGATAGCTTGAAGCCACCAAATGGCTCTATGGCAACTCTTGCGCCTGTAATCGTTCGGTTAATATAAATATTACCTGATTCAATTTTTGTTAAAAGATAATCAATATCATTCTGAGATTGACTATATATACCTCCAGTTAATGCATAATCGGTACTATTATATAGTTTAGCCGCATCATCCAAGCTATCAAAACCAATTATATGAATAATAGGACCAAAAAGTTCCTTTTGAGAAAAGCTTTGACGATCAAAAGCTCGCTCGAATGGCAATTCTATTAATACAGGGCCAACACAATATCCAGGTAATTCCTCATTTGAACGATCAAGAATCACATGGCCGCCATGAAATAGGGCCTCTTCAACTGACAATCTAGCAGCATCTCTTAATCTTGTTTGATCAAATTGAGAAATGACAGGATTTACCGAAGTCTCAAACTTAGTAGACTCACCCACTTTCAAATCAGAAGTTGCATCTTTTAATCGTTCAATGAGTTTATTTTTTAAAGAGTTATGAACAATAACTCTCGAGCATGCTGAACATTTTTGTCCGGCATGACCAAATGAAGAATATAAAATACCAGAAACAGTTTCATCTAATTCAGCATTTTGTGTAACTATGACAGCATTTTTACCACCCATTTCAGTTATGGCTTTAACCGGATAAATTTTTTCAAAAAGTAAATTTTTATAAAGTCTCTTACGAGTGATGGATGATATGTATGTCCCAACTGATTTTGAACCAGTAAAAACAACGGTTGAAACTCTTATATCTTTTACTAAAAAATCACCAACGACTTCTCCTACGCCAGGTAAATGAATAAGAACATCCTTAGGAATACCAGATTCATGAAGAATATTAACTAACAACTGTGTTATTAATGGGGTTTGTTCTGCAGATTTAAGTATAACTGTATTTCCAGCAACTAAAGAACTGGCAACCATTCCACAAGGGATTGCTAGCGGAAAATTCCAGGGAGAGATTACAACTGTTGGGCCGCGAGAAATAAGATCCGTATAATTTCGCTGGAGATATGCTTCAGATCTTGCGTAATAATTTAAAAAATCAATAGCTTCATCAACATCTGCTAGAGCCTCATTAATTGTCTTACCTGCTTCATAGACAATTAAAGAAGCTAAAGCATTTCGTCGAGAGGTCATAATGCAAGCAGCTTTTATTAACATTGCTGTTCTGAAAGGCCACTTTGAATTGGCCCATTTTCCATCATTATAAGACGAATCAATCAAAGAAATGGCATTATTGGCATCATGTAAATTGGCAAATTTTATTTTACCAACTAATAAAGAAGGATTAGAGCTTGAATAAATATTAACGAATTCGCCAGACAATTCAAAAGAATTAAAATACTCTTTAGATAGATCATTTAGCGCAAATTCGGAAAGAGCTTTATTTAACCAAATTCGTTCAGACTCTAAATACATTCTAACTGGTGAAACATTAAAAAATTCTTCATCTATTTTAGATTCTGAAATATCTCTGAGTAACTTTCCGTCTTTCTTCTTTTGCAAGTGAATAGCAACTGGTGAAATCAAACCTTGCTGCTTTTTATGAGATCTCATAATTGTTAATACACCAACTTGAGAGGAATTTTCCATAATTCTACGAACCAGATACGCCATACCTACTAATAAACTACCGACTGGAACATAATTTCTAGTGGCCCAATCCATTTTAGCTAATGCCGTTGAAAGTGCTTCATATGTCATGTGTAGACATTGATGTTCAATTTCTCCAACTTGTGGATAAAGTAAATCTTTACAAGCTTCAGCAAAAGCATGGTCAGAAAAATTATGAGAAGCAATCGCTAACTTTAAAAAAGGATGAGAATCAAAGATTTTAACAATGAGTTGTCTAAAGTGGATATCCGTCTCTTCTTTGTTTAAAAATTGTGGTGCATTAAAACTATGTGCATCGCCTTCAACTGTTTCAGCATCCCAATAAGCTCCCTTAACAAGTCGAACAGGCATTATCAATTGACGTTTTTTTGCCAAATTTAAAATTTGGTCTAGATGAGCTGAAGCATCTCTAAGATATGCTTGAATTACAATACCAGTAGATTGAAAATCCTTAAGCTCAGGGGTTTCCAATAAAACTCTTTCATATATTTTAAAAACAATATCTCTAAAGTGATAGTGTTCAGCGTCTATATTGATAAAAACTTGCTCTTCTTTTGCAACTAGTAAAATTTCTCTTAATCTTGGAGAAACTAATTCATAAGTGTACTCAGGTGCATAAGGTTTAAAATCTGAACAAAGAGCTGAAACCTTAATAGATACATGGGCACGATTTATACCAGCTTTGTTCATTTCCCCTTTTTTTACATGAAGTGAGAAACCTCTAACTAATTTTAAGACTTCATTTTTATAATGATCGGCTTCCTTTTCTGAAACAACTAGTTCACCAAGTTGATCAAGAGTGACGTCTCGACCAGTAATAGATAATGCTTTTAAGGATTTTTCTGCTTTTTCAATGGTCTCCCCTGCAATAAATCTCCTTGCCATTAGCTTAACTGCATTTCGTACAAGGCTCGCCAAAATAAAAGATGGAATTGCAAATGCAACATAATAAATTATTTTAATGGCAAAAACATATCGACTTGGAATTGATCTTTCCTGGCCTTTCTTTTTTAATCTTCTAACTTTACGATTGTCTTTGAGAAAACGAGAAAGTGATTCCAAGAGAATTCTTTTTACCTCAGAGCCTTTTTTGTCGTGGTCCAAAGAAGGCAAAATAGCTAAAAACTTTAGTAAATGTATTCTAAGTAATGCATATTGAGCAGTAAGACCCAAGCCGAAATCAGAAAATCGCTCAAAAAGACTAGGTCGATAGTGATTTATGTTAATCAATAATTTTTTTACAATTTGCGAAGACCGATTATCTACATCCTTGAAACGAGAATTCGAAAAAAAGTCGGCAAGCTCTTGAGTTGAAGTTAAAGTTTCAATCACTGAGGGGAAGCTCTTAACCTGTAGAGAAACAGCAAGTTCTGCATGTCTTCGGAGTTCTTTGATACTCTCGACATTCAGGTCAAGGATATCACTTTGCTGAAGTACAAAAAGTTCTTGAGAAAGCTTTGGAGTATAGAATCTAATTTCTTTTTTTGAGAAGAAAAAACCAATTAAAAATGGGGTTGAGCGAATTGAAAGTTCAATTCTAAAATCATTTAAAGGCTTTATACCAATATAAACTAATAACGATTTCCAAACATCATCATACAAATGATTATCTTTATCGAGGATTTGAGACTCAAATTCCTCATAAAATACAAGCGACCATTGCGCAACAACGATCTTTTTTAATGATAAAAGAAAATCTTCTGGCTTTGCAGGCAATACCTTAAGCATCAGTCCTCCGAAATTTAAAAATTGCAGTATAAAATAGCTTAATTCTCTGCAAACTACCATCTATAAGGAAGCAATAATTATCAAAAAAAACCAATTATTTGACTTACTTTCAGATAATCCCTAAAATTTAACAATGATCAGCATTACTTCCTTAAATTTGTTAGTTCAATCCCTAAATTTGGCTTTTTCTAACCAAGTTTTCTATGAATTAAAGGATCTTGAAGTTCTGGAAAAAGAAAGAAATTTTGAAGAATTTCTAAGTCACGTAAACGATATTCGCCCAAGTGAAAGAAGTAAACATTGGAAAGAGATGTTTCAATCCATGGCAATAGGACTAATCGATTACAAAATTAAAAGTAAGGATTTTTCGGAAGCCTCATTTAAGCAAATAGAACAAATCGGAAAATCTTCCGCAATGATGAATGATGAATTCTTTCAACTCAAAAGAGCTATGTTTGCAAAAAAATATTTTACAGAATGTTTTAAAAAACTAACCAATTTTGCAGAATTGTCGGATAAGTCAAGCCAAAAACTTAGTTGTGAAAACAGTATCAGCAACTTTTGGCTTTTTTCAAAAAAAGACCCAGACATAGGACTTGATTTGGCCCAAATTATTGAAAAAAATAATGCAAAAATTAATACATGGGTCTTTTATCAAAGAGCACTCCAGGACAATATTGCCCAACTTTATTGCCAAAAACCATTCATTCAAAAAGCAATACTCAAAAAATTGAATGAAGAAAGTTTTCAAAAAGAATTTAATGGCAATTATAGAGATTTATTAGATAAATATGTTCCAAACACATGCTTTAATCAATTGGTCGAACCTCTGCGGGCAACTGTCATTTCTCAAAATGCGAATAGCATAGAAAGAGAGCTGGCAATTAATCTCCTGGAAGCTAAAAACAAAATCTCTAGTGAAGATTCTGATCTATATGCAGTTATTTACCTACTTAATGGTCCAATTGTAGGAGACAAGTTCAATCTAGCATGGATTAAGATTGAAAAATTGAATGACAGTTTTTCCAAAAGGCAAATTCTGCTAAAGCGAATACGAGAACTTGAAACACTTCCAGACCAAATATTTAATGACCCCGAAATGCCAAGACATAAAGCCATTATAAATTTATTTGCAAAAAATTTTCCAGAATATCTTAGCTTTTATGGTGATGAGTGTATTAATTCACTCTCTAACAGAAATCCAGTCACCGGGATAGTCCCCTCTTCCTTGAATTGTAGCCAATTTTTAAAGGCCGCAAATGCACAAAAAAAGGCCATTAATAGCGCAACTAATCCGTGGGTAAGTGATTCTGTCGAGACTCAATTTTCGGCCTTAAAAAGATAATAATAAAAAATTGGCAAAAAAAAACCCACTCAAATGAGTGGGCTTTAATTATAACTCGTAAAAGAATTAATTACGAAAGGTGTTTACCAACAATTCCTGCAAGTTCGAACATAGTTACTTCTTTTTTTCCAAAAAGTTTAGCTAGTTTATCATCTGCAATAATGTTTCTTTTGTTTTTTGGGTTTTGAAGATTGTGCTTCTTGATGTAATCCCAAATTTTAGAAACAACTTGAGTTCTAGGAAGTGGCTTGTTTCCAACGATTTCAGCAAGAATCGCTGAAGGTGTAAGAGCTTTCATGAAAGCAGCATTTGGCTTTCTTGCAGTCTTAACTTTTGGAGCTGCTGCTTTTTTAGTAGCTTTTGGAGCTGCTGCTTTTTTAGTAGCTTTTGGAGCTGCTGCTTTTTTAGTAGCTTTTGGAGCTGCTTTTTTAGTAGCTTTTGGAGCTGCTTTTTTAGTAGCTTTTGGAGCTGCTTTTTTAGTAGCTTTTGGAGCTGCTTTTTTAGTAGCTTTTTTCTTTACTGCCATTCGAGGATCCTCCGTTAAAATTAGACAGTTGTAGGCGTGTCTAAAGTTGTTAAAGTTAAAGAAATCTAAAATTAATACGCAATTTATAAAATCAATTTCATATAGGAAAAAAAAATTAGAATTCTACTTTTTGCCCAGTGAAAATCATTTATATATAAATTATTGCTTTAAAATTTTGATCATGTCTATAAGAAAAATGAAAAAAAAATAATTTTTTCGAGAAAGCCCCCTAGGGAGCTTCTTAGTAAGGGCCTACTTGATAGACTTTACCCATTCTACAACTAAACCTTCAGGGCCCAATTTACGAGGCGTTTTTTTGTATTGATGACTCTCATTTAGAGAATACATCCTAAAATTATCAATCCTGCAGTAGTGATAGATTCTTTTAAGCTTGTTTTCACGAGCCACTTTCTCAAAAAACTCTTTAATAGTATGCGAGAAGCCACTGCCTTGATGGGTAATTTTAATTGCAGTATTTTTGGTTAAGAGAGATTCTTCCTCGATTTTATAGAAAACAGCTGCCATGATCTCACCTTCGAGCATCAAAGAATAAAGCTCCCAGCCCTCGGCTACTTCCTTTTTTATTTCATCAAAGGTCCATTTAAAATCTGGGGAATCAGAAAAAGCATCTATATTATAGTCCAGAATTGACTTAATATCCTTTTCACTTTTAGCCCTCTTAAAATTCACTTTCATGGCAATCCTTTGCATTTTAGAGTCCCAATGCAGGTCTAAACCCACCCAAAATTGGACTTGGTTATTGTAATTTAGAGATATAAGCCGCTAAATCTTTCATATCTTGCTCGTTTAGTTTGTTCAAATAAGGAAGCATTACTGGGTTTTTTCTGATTATGCCAGCTTTGATATCCTGCAATTGCTTTATAATATACCACTCGTATTGGCCGGCAATGTGGGGTGCTTTTTGCGCAGGTATTCCCTCTCCTTTTTGACCATGGCAAGTCATACATTGCTTAAAAAGTTCTGCACCTTTTCCAGCGTCTTGAGTGAATGCTCTGGGGGGGATAAATGAAAGGAAAATAAAAAGTAATAAAAAGTTCTTCATAGACAATCCTTTATGCTAAATCAAATGAATCAAATTAAATTTTACTCTAAGAAATTATGAGTCGGCAACCAAATTTAAAGAGTGGTTATTTGTTCCGCTGCTAAAGATGATATTTAGTAGATTCTGGATGACACTCAAGTCGATTTTGTCATCATTTTTAATAAATATGGAATTATTTTGGACATAAATTAGCTGAATTTTTTTCGAATCTAGGAAAAGATCATTGAAATGATCAATGATAGATTTCACCATCATATTTTTATCAAAAAGACTTAAATCCTCCCAATTTTTGCTATTTTTTGCCAAATTATTTGCTAAAGAAAAGATTTCAATTAAAACATTAGCAACTAACGTAGCTTTGAAATCCTCAAAAAAAGCTTTAGAATCTTCCCATAGATCCAAAGGAATGCTTACTCGTTCATTAGAATCACGGAGATAATTTTCGATTTCTCTAAAGTTTAAACTGTGAAGATAATTTAAGTTTTTTTTTATAACTAAACGAGAAAGAGTTTCTGCGATTATTATTGGAGAGATTCGGGATGAACAAGAATCTGACAAAGTATATCCTAACGATAAAAAGATTAATTTTTTTGGGTCCGAATAATCACCAGAAAAAGAGAGTTTCCAGCTAATTGTTCTCCTGAATAAACCATCTCCCACATCGATTCCTAATAAATGCAATGGCTCCTGAATCATTTTTTGGGCACGATTTGATAAAACAAGTGACATAATTACCAACATTAAGGGGCGTTTGAAGTCATAATAAACATTTATTCCATGAGAAGAATTCTTTAATTCAATGGAGACTTTTAATAACAATCAAAATTTATAAATTCAATATAATTTTATTAAGAACTAACTAGCCAATGAGTAGATACATCACTTAAAATTAGAGTGTTAGTGCCTTTTTTACTAAATGCAAATCAAGTCGATGAAAATCAAGGACAAAAGACAATGAAAAAAAGTCAATTATTAACAATCGCTTTAATAATGCTTTTATCCGGAATATTAGGTTTTGTTGTTATTGCTAAATTTGGTGATAAAATCGGCCTTGGATCTCTTTCACGGGCCTTTCATGTTTCCAATGATAGCAAAACTCAATATTTTATTATGTCAGTTCCTCCCTCCAACAATTTTAAAGGCAATAACATTGTAGACCTTTTCAACAAATCAATGGGAACAGATTTTAGAATCTCTCGCATCAATGAATTTCGTTTTTGGGACGATGACTGCCAAATAGATTCTGACCCTTTCGAAGTTGGTTTAATTCTTCCAATGCAACTTGCTTGTTATAACCAAAAACTAGGTGGCCAAAAATACATGGCGATTGGCAAACAAATGGGATGTAGCGCATCTTTCTACGTTTTATCTATGGAAAGTGGTCAAGTAGACCCAGAACAACTCAATGGTAAGAAAATTGGTGTATTCCGTATTAGCAATAATCTTGGGCGACTTTTTTTCAATGAACCTAAAACCATAACCCCATCTCTAATAACTGAATCAGATAATGCAAAATCTTTATTTCAAAAACTTAAAAACAAAAAAATTGATTATATCGTAAGCGGCGGCTTTGCATTTAATGATGACTTGCATTTTATTAGACTAGTTGGAGAAAAATTAAGCCTGATAGAATTACATGAAAAGGCAAATAAGATAAGCGTGAATCATATCGAAAACATGAAACTGCCTTGCTATTTACTAACCGTAAATACAACTAATTCCAGATTCAACACGGAGGAAAAAAGAAAAGATTTTTTAAACAAACTAAATTCAAATTTTAAACAAATACCAATTGAAAAACTCACCAACAACACTCAATTATTTGCTCCGTTTTCTAAAGAAGAATCAACTCGCTTAAAGGGAATGCTGATGAGGTCTTTTGGCTATACCCTCAATTCTACATCAAAAGACGATTCAGAACTTGAAGACCCCCAAGAAGATGGCACTAGCAGAGACCAAGGTGGCAACAACAACAACAACGACGAAGTTAAAGAGATGGGTCAGAACCCCGGTGACGGCAATAGTAACAACACACTTTTAAAGTGAACCCTGACTTAGAAATTATAAGCACTAATACAAGTGCCGTTATTAAACTTAAGTCGATCTAACTTAAATTTAATATTGGTTTGCATTTGCATTTTTATAGTTTTATTTATTGAAGAAATATCTACTTTCTCATTAGGATCGTTATTCAAATTAAACAATTGAAATTCATCAGATATCAAATTATAAATTCCCTTCCAACCGTTCGCCTGCCTAATAGCTGCAATGTTGCCAGCACAGTTGAAACTATAAATTTTGCTACTGCGTTCCTCGTTTGAAATTAAAAAATTATCAAAATCACTATAAACAGATGAAACACTTGTTAGAAAAGACAATTGTGATTCTTGTTCTTTTTGGGATACCTGAGAATGAACTAATTGCATCTTGGTTTGGCCTGAAAGATGAGCAGAGTAAAAAAAGCTTGTAACCTCATCGTATGGAATTCCGGCATGAGTTAAGTTGTCATGCTCCATAAAAGCTTCTCCATGGTCACCAGTTATCACAAAATTCATACTATTTTCATAATTAGATTTGTATAAATCATAAATCTTTCCAACTAACTTATCTAAAACCCCTAGCCTGAAACGATAAACTTTTTCCAGTAATGCAAAATCGACATTTTGCCCCTTAGACTTTGACCAATTTACAAATTCATCATGGTCATTTGTATAATCAATCCGTGTTCCATTTTTTATGAAGTAATTTGTGAATTCTTTAAAACCAAAGAGTACTTGAAAAAATATTTTTTTATCCGGATAAGATGCAAAATTTTTTTTATAGTTTTCTATCAAATCAATTTCTGATTTTTCTAACACTTGGCTCTTAAGCATTAGTGCGTAAAGTTGATCAGTAAGATAGGGGTAATGCATTAATTTAAAGTGAACAATGGAAATATTACTACTCCCACTAGCTGCTTGCTTCATTAAATTGGCAATTTCAGTAAATTCATTATCTACCGAGGTTAACCTAACATCATCGTAATAATCCGAAATATCATCTTCAACATTTTCAACAGCAGGTACTCTTAAAAATGTATGATGAATGATATCACTATCCCAAACTTGAAGTGGAAGTTCATTTTTTTGATCGTATTTTCTATATTTTTCTTTCCAGCTTTCTCTGGCAAAATATCGTTTAAGATTGGACCAAGAAACATTAGAATAAGCATTCATGAAGACTAAAGACTGGCTAAAAACTCTACCAATATTAGAATAAGTTGAATTATTTGAATATATTGGTAGAAATTTTCTACTGACTGAACAAAAACTCAATACAAAAGTATTCTTTGTTTTAACTTCAACGGAAGAAGTATTTTTTTTAGCCGAAGTTGCACATGCAGAAATCAAAACTAGTATGATCAGCGCTTGGATATAAGTTTTTACCATTAAAATTTAAACCCTTTTATAAAACCAAGTAACTCTTTAGAACAACTTGATTTTCCATTAACAAAAACTTGGATTTTAAAAACGGCTTTTTTGTCATGTAAAAAGAAAAAAGATTGGCACCCTTCATATTTATTATGCTTATCTGGACAGGAACCAGGTTTTCTTGATTCATCTGTAAAATAACTTAGAACTTTTAATTCCACCTTCCTATCGAACTCTTGAACCAATTGAGGTGGATTAGTAGTAAGACAATTTTGCTTTTTAGTTATCTGTCCAACGTATGGAGTAGGAATTGACTCAAAAGATTTAAGTAGTAAAAAAAAATTATTTTTTACATATGCCTCAGCCTTTTCAGGTAAAATTGGATAGAGCACTTCCAGATTGATAATTAAATTTCTAACACCAAGCTTCAATGAAATAAAATTTCTCTCACCGTCATTGCTACTTTCGGAATTCAAAACTTTAACATCTTTACTACTGGAATGCTCTAGGTTAACCACCCGCAAATTTTCATCAAGGGTAATTGAATATAATGGAAAGCTATAAAGAATAAACAATATCAAAAAAAAATTTTTCTTCATTTTATTTCACATTCAAAAAGCGAATTATCAATATAAGAATCAATTGGGAGTTCACTTGGAACAACCTTATGACGTACTAGCACTTTCTGCCATTCAACTAATAGTTCTTTACGAATATATGGACAGTCATAACTTTGTGGAAAATCCATTCCCATGAAATCCTCTTCTAACTGGATGCCCCTGGCACCTCTTATTTTTCTTTTATCCTTTGGGAGTGCTTTTTCCCAAACAATAAATCGCGAATAAGTATTTAGAAGTTCTTTTAATTTTGAACGATTTTCTTTAAGGTAATTTGCATTAACAACCAACAATGCTTGACTTATTTCTGGATTAATCCAATCAAGCGCCTTATATACCTGAAATTTATCTGGAAATTGCTCAATCATACTCCTAACTGTTGATAAATGAACATAAGAAGCATCTATTAAACCTCGCTCAAACGAAGAATACATTTTATCATCATCAATCTGATCAACAATTTTAACGTCTTTATATGGATCCAAACCTTCGCTGAGTAAAAACTCTTTCAATACAATCAAATCTCCACCTGCTGACCTTCTGGCCCCAAAAGTTAACCCCTTCCAAGATTTTGGATTTTTAAGATCTATTCCACTTCTAAAAACCATTGCGTGGCCAGCCTTACCCTTTAAGTCATGCCCCGTTTCAGCTATGGCAATTAGTGGAATTTTTTTATGAACCATTTTTATAAAAGCAGTTTCACCTATCAATGCTGAGTCCGCCTTACCCAAAAGAACTAAATCAATCAACTCATCTCCTGTAGCTTTAGACCATTTTGAATCTATTTTTTCGGGTGCCTTTTCAACAAAATAAAAATCGTTCTGTCGTATGTCTTTAGTTAGAAGTCTCACATTAAGCTGGTCTTTAAGCCAAGATTGACGATTATCCCATAATCTAAAAAATGTGCCTGTTCTTCCTCCTAAAAAAAAGCCGACATTAAAATTTTTATTTACAGTTGAATTCGAGGCAGCAGTATGGTGACCACAAGAAATGGCAAAGAAAATAACAAAGAAAATTTTTAATAAATTATTATACATAACCTTTCTACCTCAAACACGCATCAGGAGAGACGATTCTCTTCGACAAATGATCCAGCAGAAGCGTCTTGTAATACATAACTAGCTCTTCGTACTGAGTTGATAAATCAACCAACTCATCCGGGTCTTTTTGAATATTATATAACTTAAAC
>CANFVK010000012.1 GCA_947450475.1 Bacteriovoracaceae bacterium
CTATCATTAAAGGTTCAGTTGAAGAGAAAGTTTTAAAACTTCAGGAAGAGAAAAAGCAACTCTTTCAAGATCTCTTATCTTCCGATGATGATGACCAAGTTTTCTCCGGCCGATTAACAATGAAAGATTTTGAAATGTTATTTAGTTAGAAAAGGTAGAAAAGGTACCTGGCACCTTCCAATCAATGGGATTGATGCCTTTTGATTTTAAAAACTCATTACATTTAGAAAAATGCTGACAACCAAAGTAGCCGCGATATGAAGAAAGTGGTGATGGGTGAACTGTTTTAAGCACACAATGTTTTTTTTCATCAACACTTTTTGCTTTCTTTTGAGCAGGTGCGCCCCATAAAAGAAAGACAACGTTCTCTTTATGTTCATTAATTAAATCAATCACTCGATCTGTGAATTGATCCCATCCCAAATTTTTATGGGCCATGGGAGAGCCATCTTCAACAGTCAAAAGTGCGTTTAATAAAAGCACTCCTTCATTGGCCCACGATTCAAGATTGCCGTGAGTTGGTGGCAAAATTCCAAGATCGCTTTCGAGTTCTTTATAAATATTCACAAGCGATGGCGGAATCTTCACACCTTTTTGAACAGAGAAACACAGGCCGTGTGCTTGATTGGGCCCGTGATATGGATCTTGGCCAATAATCACTACTTTGATTTTATGAAAAGGAGTGAGGTTAAAAGCAGCGAAAATATTTTCAGGCTTAGGATAAATGGTTTTACTTTCGTACTCTTTTTCTAGAGTCGCTTCGAGTTCTTTCATGTACGGCTTTTCAAACTCTGCGCCTAGCAGTTTTTTCCAGGAAGGATCATGTAAATATTCGGTAAGGTCTTGCATATTAGAAGTCTCGTGAACCTTAGTGATTTAGTCAAGTAGCGCAAGTGGAATAAATAATGTTTTTGCTCAATTTTCCGAGAAGTCTTCGAATGGAGACACTATGAGAAGTTTAATCATCATTGCAACGTTGCTAATTAATCTCAATGCGATTTGGGCAGAAGTGCCTGATCAAATGGAGGAGTTTAAACAAAACTGGAGCTACACTCCACTCATGGTGAGAAAAGAAGGAAATAAAACTGTAAGCGTGAAGCAATTTAAACGCTACTTGTGGATCAATAAAACTCCCGTATCCGTCGCTGAAACAAACTTCACTGTTTTAAAAAATTCAGAAGAGAAAATTAATCTTAAAAGTTTAAGTGAAACCATTCAAAAAAGTTTTCCTGAAAAAATACTTACTCCAAAAAATATTTCAAACGGTATTGAGCTCAACGGAAATTGGAAGAAAATTAATCGCCAAATAAAAATGGATCTCATTAAAAAAGGTGATCATTTTATTGTCATCACAAGTTTTATGCGATCAGGTCTTGCTAAAAAACTAGAAAGTGAAATCCTGGAACTGCACTCCCTCCTTCGCACCTATGAAGAACCAAAAGAAAATAAAACTTCTTTTTTAGAATACATTTTTCCACAAGCTTATGCTCAAATTCTCACGCAAGAGCAAATCAATGCAATTTTAAATGGTACCAACATCAACACACTCAACAATCCAAACGTAAATGTTAATGGCAACGTCAATGTAAACGGAAATGTGAATGTAGATACAGGAACAAACGCAAACTCGAACTGGAGTAATACTAATAACAACTTAAATAATCTCAATAACAACTTAGGCACAATTGGTGGCGATGCCAATGCCAATTGGGCAAAAACAAATGATGTAATCAATACAAATTGGGCCGAGAGTAATAAAAACGCTGCAAAAGTGCTCGATCCTAATCATATGGCCAAACTTTCTTTCTATACTGCCGCAGGAGCAGCACTGGGCTCAATTTCAATGAACATAGCTGTTGCCGGAGTCAGTGCGGGAATAAGTTTTCTCTATGAACTTTTTACTGGTGAGAAAAAGAAAAAACTCCAATGGGAAGATTTTCAAAAAGCTATTCAATCTTGGGATGATCAATTAAGTGACTTGGTTAAATACGAGCAGCTAGTGGATCAACTCATTGGCGCATTTGATTTTTTCTCCGATAAAAAACTAGGCAATGACTACATTAAAAATTTAAATATCGCCATGAGAGATATGCGTTTTGATAGAGATATGCTGATGGAGCAATTCAAAGATACAAATAAGCCAACTGAGTGTCGTCGCATTTTCTACAATGCAGCTGATGAACTCGATCAAAAGCTCAAAGAATACGACAAGATCATTCAGTATGCGATTCAAAACAATATAAAAACCGATAAAAATGAAAATTATTTCTGTTCTCAACTAAAAGAAATGCAAAGAAAAATTTTATCGGCCGAAAGTCAGATGCAAGATTTAAGACTTGCGATCTTAAAAGCTGAGAATCAATTCTACGACAAAACGACTGATAAAATTGATGATAAAAAAGATACGATGGAAAATATAAACGACAAAATCGCCAAAACTATTAAACGTCGTCAAGAATTTAACAAAGATACTAGTAAAAATCTCAAAGAAGCATATGAAAAAGAAAGAGATGAGTGGGTCGCTCAATGTTATGATGGAAAAAATGAAGATGGTGTACGCATCATGAAAGAAATTGACAGCGGATTTATCCACTTCTTTAAAGGAAAAGATAAATGTCGTGAAGCTTTTGATGGCAAAAATTCATTTAAGGATCGCGAAGCAAAAGCTCTAGCCACATTTGAAGCAGAAAATAAATTGCGTGAAGATTTATCTTTAAAGAGTAATCAAAATATCGATGTGAAACTCTCTGAAGAACAAATGAGCTGGCTAACTCGAGTCCACATGGATGCTTATTGCTATCAATTTGCTCATGACGATTCTAAAAAAATGCCAGCAAAGTGCAGTCAATTTCCTGAGCTTCTCTACTCGCTTAGTCTCTCGCGAGGTTTTGATAAAGCTAAGGCTGCCTATGAATCGAAATGCCAAGAGAGATATTTGGCGGGACTTGAAAAACTAAAATAGAATCCTTTCTAATAGCGAATTCTTTTCCAAAAATCACTTGGTTTTTCCCAGGAGCTCTCTTCAAGCCTTGCTTGCAGAAACTGATGCTCAACTGGAGTGAGGGCCGATTCTTCTAAAACTTTGTACACTTCAGAGCTTTGTCCAGATAATTCAAGAGCGCGGATTAAAAAAAAGTATCCCGTGAGCGAGTGTGGGAAGCGATCAATGAGCTCAATGGAATCACTGATGACTCCTTCAAAATCACCGCGAGAGATATTTCTCCAAAAAGAAATTTCAACTAAATCTTCAATGGGCGAGTTTAGGTTGTTATCGATATTAGCCGAGAGTTTATCATCCATGCGATCAAGCGCACTCCCTACTCGCTTAAGCTCATTCATTTTTAGCTGAATCACTTCTTCCGGAACAGGAGGATCCGAATTGAGCATTACCCATAACTCTTCACCAAGCTCTTGCTCAAGTCCCAAAAGTTCTTCACGATCATAATTTGAAATTGAAATTAGCGCTGCTTCTCTTCTGGTTACAACATCTGTTGTTAAGTTGAAGCTTGCCAGATCTTGAAGAATCGAATTGAAATCATAATCATCTACTTTTTCTTGAAATTTGTTTTCTTTTAAAAGAAGAATTACAAGCTTAGCTTTTCTAGCTTTGAAATTTTCCGCATCTCGAATGATTAATTCTTCAGCGATATTTAATACTGATTCAAGTTCAAGTGTAGTCATAGAATCTATTTTATTCATTTTTACATCAAGAAGCTCTTCTAAGTTGGTTGTCTCGACAGACTTGAGATCCAAATCAATTTTTTGCTCAGGATTTTTTTGAAATACATTAATAGGTTTTTCCAAAGGAGCCGTTATGTTTTTCCTTACCCCATTTATTGAAATTTCCTTAAGCGTAAGCGGAATATTTTCCCGTTTAGGCGGCTTTCCCCCAATAAAAAAAAGCACCAACCACGACAAAACCATCATGATGAGAACAATAATCAGAACTTTTTTGTATCGATAAAAATACTCTTCGATAAGCGCCTCCCCTATCTTCTTCTGCAAATAAGATTCCCAATAGGTGCCAGGTACCTTTGAGGAAGCGGGGTGGCGAATAGTATTTTAATTTTTTCCAGATTTTTAATTGAACTGCATTAACATATTCGAAAATTCGATACTTTAGTTTCATCTTGTCTTCAGGTCATTTGTAATATCTTCATTAAAGTTGAATTTTATACATACAAGGTATATACAGGGGTGAGGTCTTTAGATTTAAAAGTCTGAAATTTAAAATATGGCCAAAAGATCATTTACCTCCACATGTTCACGTTATTGGCCCTGATGGTCATGCTAAGGTAAATATCGAAACTTTAGAGGTAATATTTTCTGAGGGATATTCTGCAAAGGATATTTTTTCTATTCAACAGCAAATTTTTAAAAGAAAAATTAAAATTCTAGAAAATTGGGAGCACTATCATGGCAAAAATAAAACTCGCTAAAAAAAACGCCCTTTCACCAGATGAATTTGAAGCAAAATATGCCAAAGAAAGAATTAGCATTTGGTTAGATGAAGACCTGCTCGACGAAATCAGAAAAATTGCCAAAGAAAATGATAAAAAATATCAAACGCTCATTAATGAAATACTACGCTCGTATGCCTTTTCAAATAAATCAAAAAACATAAGTAAAATTATTAATAAAATGAATCAAGCGATTGATGATCTAAAGAAGATGCAAATCGATTAGAACATGAAGAAAGTGTGGTCGGTTTCTGAGTCGGGGTATGATCCTTCAAAAAGATATCGCCAAACCCTAGTATACTGAGACCAATCCCCTCTAATTTCTTTATCACATATTAATTTAGGATTTTTTAAAACTGATCTTGGTGCATTCATTATTTTAGAATTAAATAATTCTTTTCCTACTTGCGATGAAAAAAAAACTATCCGTTTATCCGAGATGTCTTTGAAATCAAAAAAATTCATTTTGATAGAATTTAATTTACTCAACACCCTTTGATTTCTCCCTAACTCTATAAGCGCATGTTCAAAACTTTTTTCTAAAGAGTATTCGGCTGCAAATGAATACAAAAAATGATCATTCATTTTATATGAAATTAAAGAAATCTTAACATTTTTTATCGGTGTTATTATCTCAAAGTGAAGTAAGTCTTTAATCAATGTTGAATGGTTAACAATAGGTAAATTTCCCCTCCAAAATTCATGAAGCGCCCATCGCTCACTCCCCTCAAGAATTGCCTTTTCTCTTGCAATCTTGGGTGTAAAACTCGGAAATGCGGCCATTCCAGTTGTCGACGGATTTTCATCAAATCGAAATTCTTTTTGATTTGAATCATCTGCACTAGTATAAAACGCCCATCGCTCTAATGCTTCCGAAATAGCCTTATAAGTGGCAATGTTTTTAAACTTGCTTGCCCCTGCACCATCTCTGTTGCCATAAATTTCAGAAATTGAAACCCAACTTGGTCTCAATTCTTTTTTTAATGAGCACACAGCCTCAAAATAAGTATGACCCGAAAGAAGATCTACTTTATAAAATTCAGGCAAGTCGATAATATTATTTTCAATTAAAAGATTACGATACTTCCAGGGTGCAAGTGAAATCATTATTAATCTAAGCCCAGAAATTGAAAATCAATAGGGTTTAAAGATAAATTTAACTTTGTTATGTCTATTTTACTGCTCTTTTTAATCCAAAACCCTTGTGAATAGTGTCGTATCGGCCATATTATTGCTTGATCCCACAATTCTTTATTAATTTCTTGAACATTGAATTCACGCTTTTCTAATAACTTTAAAATATTTCCATTTGAATCCGGTAATTGAATTCCATGTTTAGACAAAAACATAAATTTTATATCATCATATGGGTCTGCTATATCAATCCCAGTTCCCAAGTATTGTAAATCAAAAATTTTTTCTTCATCTTCAAATTTTTCAGGATAATCTTTATAGGCAAATTGAACTGATAATTCACCACAAAATTTTTCAAAGCCTAATTTATATATTTCTCCTAAATCGAGCTTCTCTTTATTCTTTGCAGATTTTAATGGTTTAAAAAAAGGTGGCATAGTTATTAGACTGACTTTAGGTATTTGATTGTATAGCTCTGAATCTTTAAATTCTGAGACCCCCTTAATACTCAAAGGAAAAAAAGATTTGGTTGCCTCGTAACCCGCCTTTTTGAGATTTTTATAAAACAAATTACGTAACGATTTTCTTATTGTGGAGCTTGAATAAATACTATCGGGATTATTCCACTTCATTATTTTTACATATACTATGTTTGAATCTTCCAGAGTTGAGGCATAATGCCATTCATCTTCATCTACAAGGTAATTCAATCGCTCTCGCAAGATTATATCTGATCTTAAAACCTGATCTGGATCGGTTGAAAAATTAAATTCGATTGTATCTATTTTTTTATCATAGTTAACTTTAGGCTGATTTTTTCTTAACTTTAATTCAAAATGTTCATTATCCCACTTCGAAATTTCATATAACCCCGAAGAAATTGTATTCTTTTTATTCAACCATTTACCATCATCATCAAACTGAGATGGATGCACAATAGAATAAAAACCAAACGAAACTTTTTCCAAAAAATTTGGCATTGGCTTAATAAATGAAAATACTAATTTATTTTCAGTTATCTCAATTCCTTCTAAATTGTCATTCATACTCTTTAATTTATGAAAACCTTTTAAGTATTCTAAGAAACCTGACTTAGAATCCGATTTGTTTTTAACCAAAACCAATCTTTTAAATGTTTTTAAAACTATTTGAGGTGTGATTTTGTCGCCATTTGCGAAAGTTAAATCATTATTTAATGTTAATTTCCAAATATCCTTTTCAGAGTTACTTTCCCATGATTGGGCAATCTGAGGGGTAACTTTTCCATTTTCATATAGAGATACAAGAGAAGCATAAACTGATCTCATCGTTACGTGATGAACATTTAAATCATAGTCCAATGGATCAGTTGACTCTGGTTTGAACCTCATCCAAACTATAATTTTCTTTTCTCTAGAATTATTAGACATATAAAAAACGCCAATTGATATAAATGATATTAAAATAAAATAAATTATTGTCCTTTTAGAGTTCCACATGACCTGTTTCCACCATTTTTGTCACCTGTCGCATCAGTAGTTTCTTTTGTTGCTCTATTCACATTCACATCAACCTTTGCGGCCATGGCTTTCGCTCCAATCAAAGACAATAAAATAACCAAAATAGCACTAAGTGATTTTTTCATACAGACTCCCCAAAATTCTAATTGTGGTTAATATAAAGACATTACTAATTAATTACGAATCAAGATTTCTTGATATGAAAAAATTTCTTATAACTAAATTGCCTTTCATCATGTCGTTTCTATCATTTCTGATAGTTAGTGGCTTTTTACGATATAATTTATACCTCTCCACCGCTCAACTTTCTCGTGAGTTTTTGACCCAAAATGCTAAGGAGATTTACTCAATAGATACTCTCCGAATTTCCTCTCGACTTAACTCTTTTTCCAAGTCACTAAATTGGGTTTGTATTGAAGCGGAAGTTAACCAAAAACCATTTTTTAAAATGTCCCGAGGCGAATGTACAACTGGATTATTTCAACAGAGAAGTGAAATTTTTATTGTTGAGGCAAACAATTTAAAAATATCATTCACTCTAAAACCTGCTTTTGAATTAGAGCTTCTGTTTATAGGATTTTTGATAGTACAAATTGCTCTTTTTACATCCCTCATTCTCGCCACTAAAAGATCCGAACTCGAAAAACGCCAACAAGAATTAAAATGGCTAAAACTCTCCCGCAAAATGTTTCACGATATTCGCTCTCCACTCGCCTCCCTCAATTCCATATCTGAAGACCTTCACTTCGAAACAGCGGCAAACAAAACACTATTTGCTCACTCTATCACTCGCATAAACGATATCGCCAACTCCCTTCTCTCGACCACTCAAAATCAAGTCATCAAACTTCCTGAATTCGGCGACATCAATGCAATTACCAAGGAAATTTTAGAAGAAAAAAAACTCGAGCACATTGATGCAATTTTCGATTTCATTGAAATTTCCAAATCTACATCGGCACTCTTTGTCGCCAGCGAGATTAAGCGAATATTTTCCAACCTTATCAACAATGCCATCGAATCAAGCAATGCTAAATCAAAAATTAAAATCGAAATATCTCACAATGACTCATTCACTTTCATCGACATTCTCGATAATGGTGCAGGAATACCGGACAGCGTGCTTGAGAAGCTAGGAGTTGAAGAAATCACTTCGAAAAAAAGTGGCAATGGCATCGGATTTAAAGACGCGAAAGAAACTCTCGTTGAATGGGGGGGCAATCTTGAAATAATTAAAACTTCACAGGAAGGCACTCATATTCGCTTAAGCCTTAAATCTAAATTAGAACCAAAGGCATACTATCTCATCGACGATGATGCCCTTGTGAGGCTCACTTGGGAAGCAAGGGCAAAAAAGTCAAACATCTCACTCATTACTTTCAAATCAACTGCAGATTTTGATATTCATAAAAGTAGCATCGATAAAAACGCCAATATATTTATTGATTCAGAACTTGGAGTTGTCAAAGGTGAGGACTTTGCCAAACAATTAAACCTAGAAGGATTTAAAAATATCTCTATTACTTCGGGGCATGATAGTTCAAATTTTGAAAACCTTCATTTTTTAAAATCAGTTATCTCAAAGACGCCGCCGTTTTAACCAAACTTAACAATCCCCAACTCCCGCTTATCAACAAGTTCGCCGGTGATAAAACGATGAAGTATGCTATTAATTAAAGTTTGATAAGGCATTCCCATTCGCTCGGCTTCATTTTTTAATTCGGCCAAATCATTCGCATCGATTTTAAGTGAGATCATTATTCTCGTTGCTTCTGGGTCAACTTTTAACTTACCCGGCTTTCTCTTAAGTGATTTTAAATCGTAGTTCTTCTTCATATATTGCCTTTTCAGAGTTCGAAGCTTTTCTTGCTGAAATAATTCTGATTGTTTCTCCATTCTCTCTCTCGGTGTAAACCACATGCAATACACCTCTCTTGGCATTTAGCCCAATCCGTATGAATCGATCTTCACCAATGAGATTAACATCATCATAAAATTCTAATGAATTCATATCGGCCCATATGACTTGAGCCTCTTCAAAACGAATTCCGTGCTTTTTATAATTTTTGGATGCTTTTACATCATCCCATTCGTACTTCATTAATATAATTCCTCGGTATATACTTTGTCAATATATCTCGTTTTCACCTCACTCCTTCTAAGCCTCCTCTTAAGTACTTGGACTTCACTCTCCCCAAGCCGCTCATTTAACCACGACAGTGCATACTCATCTTTAAAACCAAACTTGTCATACAATGGAATTGAAAATTCACTCTTTCCGAGCGTACACGCTAGAGTACTATAGCGATACTCTTCGCACCGATAAACCAGGCCCGCCCGCACAGGATTTTGAAAAACATAGCGATAGCAATTGGAAAAATACTGCTTACTTTCAATCAAGTTCCATTTATACCTGCCGCCAAAAACTTGATTGATATTTTTGGACTCGCGCTGAATCGATTGGGCCAGACGTTTGTTGAACTCGTACATGAATAAATCGAGATTGCCTTTGGGCGTATACAAAAGCAGATGATAGTGATTGCTCATGAGAACAAAGGAGACAACTTCCACGGGATGAAGAAAGTGAGCTTCTGAAAAGCTTTGTAGTGCCAAGGACCACACATTCTCAATGGGGAGAGCGAACGCCTCTTTGTTGTGCGATCTACTTGTCACGTGGTAAGGCAATTGCTCCGAGCGAATGAGTGGTTTTCTTGGCATGCCTAAGTAAATGCAAAGTAGATTTCTGGATTTAAAAATTAACCTACTAAATTCACTATCTCGTCACAGCACCGCATCCACAAAGGTACCTGGCACCTTTTTAGAAACGGATGCCTAGGACGGCGGTGTGAAACCAGGCGAAGTTGTAGACTTCTTTATTGTCGGCTCCGCCTTCGACCATGCGGTATCCACCAAAAACGTGGGAGCCCCAAAAAGGGAGTGCTCTCTCCACAAAAAAGGCTACATCAAAAGCTCGCCCCTGAGGAGCAGCGAGACCATCAAAATCAAAACGGAAGCTCCACGTGCTTGATAAATTTCTCACTGCCTGAAAATTTAATAGTGGCACAAAGCCCACGTTCTTTTTGGTTCGATTTAAATTTCCCTGAGTCAGCGAGACCTCCGCGTCTCGCACTTTAGCGGTAAATCCCAGCGCGAACTCCCACTCACTCGTCTTCTCAAAGTGATAAGCGTAAGTGAGTCGGTAAGAATTAAATTTGTAGCGAATTTGCGTGTCAGTGTTAGCTAGAAAAGTCGCCCCCATATAATCTACTGTATTTTTAAATTGACCAGTGAGATTAAGGTCTAGTGGAGCATACAGCACGCGCGCCTCATGGCGATCGTTCCACTTATGACTGGCGTAGATCCGATAGGTCGCAAATGGCCCTTTATCAATTTCATCGAGAGCAAAAGTCGTTCCGCCGTTTCCAGGAATGCGCTGATCGTTGCGGCCTTGCCAAGTCAGTCCACCTTCGATGGAGACATCTGTTTTGGCAATTGCTAAAGAGCTCAGAGCTATTTGAGCAATTAAAATAAAAAGATAAAATGATTGAGTAGATTTCATATTGTTTCCTTAAAAAGGTACCTGGCACCTTTATCAGGAATAGGCTATCATTTCTGCTATGGAAAAACTAATCTTTGGATCTTTGTGGCTTTTGGCACTCAGCTTTTTTATGTCAATTTCAATCATGGCAGGACACCACGCTTTGATCTTTATCCCCACTCTTTATTTTCTGCCCAAGATTAATTGGAAAAAATTAACTGTGAGCAATTGGGCATTGATTATTTTTTCCCTTGTTCTTCCCATTACAATCATCGCAACAGCTAATAATCCTGTCGGTCTAAAATACTTCAACATCATGAAGTTTAAATACTATCTTTTCGGCGCTCTGATGGCCGCTCCCATTGGTTGGTGGCTAAAAACTAAAGCGTCTCAAAAACAAATTCAAAGTCTTTTTTGGACGGCCTTCATTTCTTCGAGTCTCGCTTCTCTCTCCGGAATGATCGGACTCTTCACCGGTTTCAATCCACTCAAATGGGGTCCACCGAGCTCGGCAACTCAAAACGCAGGCATGTTTGGCATGCTCATGAGTTATGCTCACAACGAAGCCATTTGGTGTCTGATCCTCATCGGATTATTTTTAAACTACAAAAAATTAGAAAAGTATTTTCCGCTCTGGCTTCTCTACTCGGCTTTCGCACTCAATTTCATTGGTTTTATTTTCGCCTACACTAGAGGCGCTATGCTCGCTTTTATCATCGCACTCCCTTTTTATTTTTTTAAGGCCAACAAGAAAAAATTTCTTTCAGCAATCGCCATCACGACCATTATTGCAGGTGGCATATGGCTGACAGTTCCCAAGGTAAAAGAGATTTTCACTTCCAGACAACACTCCAATCTCCTGCGCATTGGTCAATGGCAAGCGGCCATGAAAACTTTTGAACTCCATCCGATCATGGGCGTGGGTTTTAGAAATTTTCAACCCTACTCCACTATAATCAAAAAAGAATACGGCTATCCAGAACCCACTTGGGAAGGACATGCTCACAATAATATTTTAGAGATTGCCGCAGGAACTGGGCTAGTGGGATTAATTCCATTTCTGGTTTGGATGTTTGGCTGGTTTATTGAAAGCTATAAGAGGGATGATTTGGCAGCCAAAATTGCTTTTCCTTGTATCATCGCCATCTTTATCGGCGGGCTCACTCAAAACACCATTACCGACGGAGTGAACGCATTTCTATTTATGCTTCTCTACGCTCTTACTCAAATTGAGGTTGATACTCGGCCACAAGATCTTTAAGGGCAAGTTTAATTTCACGCGACTCATTGGTGTGACATTTCTTGTAGAGAAAATCGATCTTATCTTGAAGCTCTTCCCACTTTAAATAATTCTCATGGGCCATCATGATTCCAGGATGATCCGTTTTAGAATCGTTATCGCCGATGAGGAGTTCTTCATACAATTTTTCTCCAGGGCGAAGACCAGTAAAATGAATTTCAATATCGCCGTGAGGACTGTGCTCATCGCGGACATCTAATCCAGAAAGTTTAATCATTCGACGAGCAAGATCCACAATCTTCACCGGCTCTCCCATATCAAGTACAAACACCTCTCCACCTTTTGCCATAGAACCCGCCTGAATAACGAGAAGCGAAGCTTCAGGAATGGTCATGAAGTAGCGAATAATATCAGGATGAGTAACTGTAATGGGGCCGCCACGCTTTATTTGCTCTCGAAACAGCGGCACCACTGAGCCCGATGAACCCAAAACATTTCCAAAACGAACCATGCTAAAAATAATTTTTGACTGATGCTTTTCTGCCAGTGCCTGCAGCACTAATTCAGCTAGTCTCTTAGAAGCTCCCATGACATTGGTAGGGCGAACTGCTTTATCTGTTGAGATGAGAATAAAATGCTCTACTCCTGAATCAATGGCGGCGAGTGCGGTGGACATGGTCCCTAAACTATTATTGCGAATCCCACTGGCCGGATTGGCTTCTACTAGTGGCACATGCTTGTAAGCAGCGGCGTGATAGATGGTTTTTACCGCATGAGCTTTTAAAAGCTCAGACATTTTCTCGTGATCACAAACATCTAGTAAGACTGCAACAACTTTTACATGTGGAGAATACTGATGAATTTCTTTTTCAATTTCATAGAGAGCAAATTCACTCTGCTCGACTAAAACGAGCTTAGTTGGATTGAGGTTTGCGACTTGTCTGCAAAGCTCTGAGCCAATAGAGCCTCCAGCGCCAGTGACACAAACGACCTTTTTCTCGATGCATTTTTTTAATAGATCTTCTCTTGGAGGCACTTGATCGCGACCTAATAAATCTTCAATCTGCACTTCGCGCACATCTTCAAAACGCACTTTCCCAGAGACAACATCAGCAACAGCGGGAAGAATTTTTATCACCACATCATATTGCTTTAGCGACTCAATGATTTCTCTTTGACGAGAGCGAGCTACCGAAGGAAGAGCAACTAAAATTTCATCGATAGATTTTTTTTCGATGAGATCAATAATCTTTGAAGGCGGATAAACTCTAAGACCAGTTACCGTATTCATTTGCAGCTGTTTTGAATCATCAAAAAAACAAACTGGTGAGTACTCGCGAGAGTTTGAAAGGGCGTTCGCCATCTGAGTTCCCGCTCTGCCAGCTCCGTAGATAGCAATGCGCTTTTTCTTATCTAGTCTGAGCTCTACTCCATGAAGAAATCCACGGGCCAAAAGCCTCGTGGCTCCAACGTACACCACTGAAAAAATCCAAAAGATCGCTAGACTTGAGCGAGGAAGTGAGTTCACTCGCGCAATCGCCACGAGAGCTGTAATAAGCAGAGTTCCTAAAGCTGAACCATAAAAGATCGTCCAAAGCAGCCTTACATCCATATAGCGAATGACAGCTCGGTAAAGGCCGATACGGATAAAAACAGGAATTGTTAAAACGGGAACACAAAGAAGCAACCACCAGTATTCTGAAATATTAGGGGTGAGCGTTCCTTCGCGAAGAGCAACTGAAGAGTAAAAAGCCAATGGCAAGACCAACAGATCAGTCAGCAGCATCGCCAAAATCTTAAAGCGTCGATCTAAATGAATAATCTTACCTAAAAAATTCATACTTATCTTTTCACCAATATGGCCATCAGCGTGGCTAAAATAATTTTAAAGTCAGTCAGCAGCGAAGCCTGATGAAAATATTTTTCATAATAACCAAGTTTAGCTGGTAGAACTACTTTGATATAGGCGCTTTCTGGATCAGTGGCTTTTGCTAAAATGTCATTTTCATCTTTGTATTCAATGGATGCCCAATCAGTAATTCCTGGTCGCATACTAAAAATTTTTTTTCTCAATTCACTTGGATATTTTTCTACATAGACCGGAACTTCTGGGCGAGGTCCCACTAAACTCATGGTTCCTAAAAAGACATCGATGAGCTGAGGCAGTTCATCGATTTTATATTTTCTAATGAAGGCGCCGACTTTGGTGATACGAGGATCTAATCCCACTGTGATTTTTAATCCGCGAGCTTCAGCGTCCACATACATGGTTCGAAACTTGTGAATAAAAAATGGAACTTCATTAAGCCCCACGCGCTTTTGGCGAAAAAAAATTGGTCCAGGTCTATCAAGCTTAATAAAAATTGCAATCAATAAAAAAAGTGGGCTCAAAACAATTAAACCTAGCCCAGAAAAAAATAAATCAAAAAATCTTTTTCCTAACCACATACGATTTTTTTCACTGCTTCAATCACTCGGTCTTGATCGGCTTCACTCATCTTCGTATAAAGAGGAAGGCTCACGGCGCGGCGATAATTCTTAAGGGCCACCGGAAAATCTTCGTCATTTAATTTATAAGTCTCTCTCCAATAAGGCTGAAGATGCAAAGGTATAAAGTGCACACTGCAACCAATTCCAAGCTCTACCATTTTTTGAATAAATTCTTCGCGGGAGATTTTAAACGATTCATCAAGTCTCATCACAAATAAATGCCATGCATGTAGATCCCCCGCTTGAGCAAGGGCCGGCATGATCAGTGGCAGTCCTTCGAAAGCCTTGATATATTCCTTGGCCATCTCTTCTCTTCGCACTTGAAACTGACAAGCTTTTTTCAATTGATGAATGCCAATGGAAGAGGCGATATCAGTTAAGTTGTATTTAAATCCAGGGGCCACCACTTCGTAATACCAGGCAGGCTTAGAAGAAGTGTATCGATCAAAAGCATCGCGATTAATTCCATGCAGACGCATGGTTTTACATCTTTGAGCGAGTTCTGGATTTCTTGTTACAATCATCCCACCTTCGCCGGTAGTGATAGTTTTAGTGGCATAAAAACTAAAAACAGTAATATCGCTTTCGAGTTTTCCAATCAGCTGATTTTGATATTTGGTGGGAAGAGCATGAGCGGCGTCTTCAATGACTTTGAGATTATATTTTTTAGCGATTTCTAAAATGGGTTTCATATCGCAAGAGAGTCCTGCAAAATGCACAGGCATAATCGCCTTAGTCTTAGCGGTGATTTTCTCTTCAATCAATTTAGGATTGATATTAAAAGTGTCTGACTCAATATCCACAAACACCGGATGAGCGCCTAAGTAGCGAATAACTTCGGCCGTAGCGGTAAAAGTGTAGGGAGTAGTGATCACTTCATCGCCTTCAGTTATGCCACAAGCCTCAAGGGCCAAGTGCAGCCCCGCAGTCGCCGAGTTGACTGAAATCGACTCTAAACCTCCACCTAGAAAAGCGGAGAAGTCTGATTCAAATTGTTTAGTCTTTGGTCCAGTAGTCACCCAACCCGAACGAAGGGCATTTACCACTTCGGCGATCTCCTCTTCCCCAATATCTGGGAGAGCAAAAGGTAAAAAATTCGACATATAAATCCTCTAGAAAATAGTGCTTTATTTTTGCCTTAATTTAAAAGGTTGTCTATGATTGAAAAAAAATTTAATACCAGAGCTACTTTTGAAGATTTTATACATTAATCATTACGCAGGGTCTCTTAAACATGACCCCCCCCCTGACGCTCCCCGACAAAGGCTCGGCAAATCACTCGCTATACACTTTCCTCGGTATTTAAAAAATCTGAGGTAAAAAACTCAATAGGGTAAATATTAGAAATGAAAAATATAATTCAAAAAATATGGCACTTGGACCTTGTGATACTTTACGGTTTTCTCATCATTTGCTTTTACTTTGCTCACGAAATTGGAACTCCAACGGTTATGGATAATGCGTTATTAGTAAAAATTCCTCTGTATTTTATTCTTTCAAGTTGGTTAACCTTAGTTATAACTTCATCCATAACAAAGCGTTTTTTGAATAGAATGAAAGCGTCCCCTTTTTTAACCTTTCCCCCTACAGAGCTCACATATTATTTGATCGTCGGTGTGGTGCTCGCTTTAGTATTGGCTACTTTTGTTTCTTGGAGTTTTGCTTTTGTTAAATACTCAAACCTTTTAAACATTTCTCCTATTCATGGGATGCGTGCCATTACGACAAGTCTTCATGCATTAGTCCCGCTAGAATCAAGAATTTTGTTTGTTCTTTTACCAACTGTGCTTCTTTATCCTACGCCAAGAAAGATAAAGATTATTTCTGCAATTTTTTGTTTCTTCTTATTATTGTTTGCATTTGCAACTCAAACCAAATTAGGCTATTTGTTTTCATCGATTGTACTTTTCTATGTAGTTGGAATTAGTAATATTTTTTTTAATACAAACAAAATTAAATACTCGTTATCAACTGGCTTGTTTTTATTAGCATTCACTATTTTTGGTTTGGTAATAATAAAGAACGATGATCCAAATGCTGATGGGCTAGTTACTGAGCAATCAATTAAACTTCAAACTCAAGTTCAAGCGAATTTATCAAATGAGGGAACTTATGTGTGCAGTGCCTCGAGGAAATTTGTTTATGATCGCAAAGCAGACATAGGAGAATCTGATCTTTCTTTTAAGTCAATTTACCAAGGTTTAAAAACTAGAACCTTCCTAACTTCAGCTCAAATGATACGGTTATTTGTTTGCTTAAGAGAGCAAAATTGGAAACCTAACTTTAGAGGTCACCAGCTTTTCAAGCTAATAAATGGCTATATCCCCTACTACCGATTTGCTTATGAAATTTTCAGACCCGGAAAAGGAAATTCTATAAGCTCAGCAGTAACCAATGTCGCTGCGGATGCCTATTTTAATCTAGGTTTCCAAGGTGTTATTCTTTCAGGAGTAACGGTGGGTCTCATATGGTTTGCTTTAAATCTGGTATCAGCCCAAACTCAATTCTTACCCCTCTTAATTTTTATAAAGCTTTATATGGTAGAGGTACTCTCACAACTTTCAATCCTATCTGCGCTAGTGACTGTAACTCCGCTTTTAACTATTTTAGCTTTTGATTTTTTATTAAATTACAAAAAAATAATTAAGCTTGAAGCTTAAACGATTTTATTGAATGCATATTTAACTGCTTCAAAGGGTGAGAGAATCAAGGCAATAAACGTTTCTTTGAAATCTTCACTGTAAAACGACACAATAATATTGGCCAATATCTGACCCAATACCCAAGCGTAAAAAATCCCCTTAATTCCAAAGAGACTAATTAATGTAGTCTGCAAAATCACAGAGACAACCAAACTTACTATGGTAAAGCGCAACCAAACTTTTAGCTCACCCAAGATTACCAGCCATCGAATCCTAATAAGATTTGCATTATAAAAAAAACCGGCAACAAAGATCCAACTTATTAAAGTTGATAAGCCAGTATAGCGATTACCAAAAATAAACTTTATGACAAAATCACCAATGAAAAAATTTACAACAAACCCCGCTAGGTTTAAAGCTGTTATTCCTGCAAGAAGATTTTTTATTTTTAAATAAAAAGACTTCCTAGATTGCTGATACATACTTACAAGAATTGGAAAAGTTGAGATCCCTAAAGCCATTGGTAGATATTGCAAAATATCCATCGTAGTTAGGGAAAGTGAAAAAAGTCCAATGTCAGTTGGTGTGCCATATTTTTGAAGAAGTACTAAAGAATATCTTTGTTCAGCTAATACCATAAAAGTTGCTAATGCCAGAGGGGAAGCTTCCTTTATAATTTTTTTTGCTAATGAAAAATTAGGCTTAACATTCCATAGTCTTCGACCATAAACTCCAAATGAAATCAAAAAGAGAAGGGTTAAAAAAAGATATTCTGCTACGTTTATTATCAAAAAATAAAAAACCGATAACCCCTTAATTGCACCCCAAATTCTTGAAAGAGTAACTGCAATTGAACTAATAAATTTTGAACGAAACGCTACCTTAAAATTAGTATTTTTTTGAAAAAAAAGCTCTAAAGTAAAAAAAGGATAAAAAAGATATATTAGGCAACATAAACAAATATATTTAAAATTTTCAGAAAAGAGTCCAAATGAATAATAAGCACACACAATAGCCAAAATAGTTGCCAAAATCCCCAAAAGAAAACGGGTCACAAGCGAGGCTTTAATAAAGGATAATTGCTCTTCTTCCCTTTCAAGCAATACTAGTTCTCTGACTATAAGTTCATCCAAGCCAAATACTGCGATAGACATAAAAAGCCCAATAAATTTCGTCGGCACTGAAATGATTCCGTATCGTTCTGGACCTAAATACTTAGCAATAAAAAACTGTGAAATGAGATTAAGACCAATGCGACCAAATCGCTCTGAAGCAACTAACCCAAATCCCTTTAGCACTTTAAAAAACAAAGGGCGAGAATGAATATTCTTAATAATGTTTGTAAACAATTAGAAGCTCTCTTCATTAAGTCAGTAATAAATTGCTCCCAAATTATGTGGGAAACATTATCAACATAATTCACAACTAAAAAAGTGCTTTATTTTTGCCTTAATTTGAAAGGTTGTCTATGATTTAAAAAGAAATTAGGCACTTTTAGGAAATCTTAATAATCGAGCTAAATTTGAAGATTTTATACATCAATCATTACGCAGGGTCACTCAAGCATGGGATGGAATTTAGGCCATTTTACATGTCTCGCGAATGGGTACGAGCCGGTCATCAAGTGACTATCCTCGCAGCTTCCCATTCTCACGTGCGTGCCAATCAGCCCCAAATGACCAATATCTTTTCTTTTGAATCAATTGAAGGTGTAAATTATATCTGGGCTAAAACTCCTTCCTACCAACAGAATGGGGTTAAGCGATTTATAAACATGCTCTGCTTTATTTTCAGAGTTTTTCAATTTTCATTTAGTCTTAAATCTAATGAAATTCCAGATACGGTCATCGCATCGAGCACTTATCCACTCGATATATTTCCAGCTTGGTTCATTGCAAAAAGATATAAGACGAAACTGCTTTTTGAAGTTCATGATTTATGGCCACTTTCACCTATTGAATTAGGGGGGATGAAGCGCACACACCCATTTATTGTTATAATGCAAATTTCCGAAAATTTCGCTTATAAACATTCAAATAAAGTAATCTCTATGCTCCCAAAAACTTTGGAATATATGCAAGCTCACGGACTCTCACCAGAGAAATTTGTCTATATACCAAATGGTATTGATCTCGATGAATGGAAAAATCCGGTCAAGCTTGAAGATTTTCCAGAAGTAAAAAATGTTGAAAAAGAAATTATTTCTGATCAAGATCTTGGTTTTTTCACAGTTGCTTATTTAGGTACGCATGGACTTGCTAATGCTCTTGATAATTTAATTTGCGCAGCAGAGCTTTTAAAAGATGAAAAAGTAATGGTGTATTTAGTCGGTTCAGGCCCAGATAAAAAAGCCCTAATTAAACTAGCTCGAACTAAAAATCTCACCAATGTGAAATTCTTCAAACCAATTCCAAAAGAAACTATTCCTCTAATATCTAAACTCTTTGATTGCAATTATATTGGTCTTCAAAAACAATCACTCTTTCGGTTTGGAATCAGTCCCAATAAGCTCATGGACTATATGGCCGCACAAAAGCCAATTATCAACGCTGTCGAGGCTGGAAATGACCCAGTAGCCGAAGCTCATTGTGGATTCAGTATTCCTGCTGAAAATCCCAAGGCTTTGGCTGATGCCATTTTCAAACTTAAAAATTTGCCCAGAGATAAATTAGATTTACTAGGTCAAAATGGATATCAGTTTATTCAAAAAAATCATGATTATAAAATACTTGCAAATAATTTTATTGAGGCTATGAAATAAATATGAGAATAATTACCGTTGTAGGAGCTAGACCACAATTTGTAAAAGCAGCAGTTGTTAGTCGCACTTTTCAATCAAATCCAGAAATTGAAGAAAAAATTATTCACACTGGTCAGCACTTCGATTCCAATATGAGTGATATCTTTTTTCATGAAATGCAAATACCAAAACCTCATTACAATCTGGGTATCGCTGGTCTTTCTCATGGTGCAATGACTGGGGAAATGCTCAAGGGGATTGAAGAAATTCTTATCAATGAAAAACCTAATTGGGTTTTAGTTTATGGTGACACCAATTCAACGCTTGCAGGAGCACTCGCTGCAAGTAAGCTTCATATAAAAGTGGCCCACGTGGAAGCAGGACTTCGCAGTTTTAATATGAATATGCCAGAAGAAATCAACCGTATTTTAACTGATCGAATTTCGAACATTCTTTTCTGTCCTACTGAAACAGCAGTCAACAATCTATACAAAGAAGGCTTTGAGAACTTTAAATCAAAAATTCATAATGTAGGCGATGTCATGTACGATGCAGCTATGTTTTATGAAAAACTAGCTCCAGAGTGTAAATATAAATTCCCCTTTGTTCTTGCGACTATTCACCGCCAAGAAAATACTGACGATCTAAATCGCTTAAAAAATATTTTCGAAGCCTTTGGCGAGATCGGAAAAACTCATAAAGTCATCCTTCCCATTCACCCAAGAACAAAGAAAATCATTCAAATTAATCAACTAGTGACTAAAGGAATCGAGCTCATTGAGCCAGTTGGATATTTTGAAATGATTTCACTTTTAAAAGGATGTTCCCTGGTTGCTACTGACAGTGGAGGTCTTCAAAAAGAAGCCTATTTCTTTAAGAAACCATGTCTTACACTTAGAGACGAGACTGAATGGGTTGAATTAGTACATGGCAAATTTAATGTTTTAACTGGAGCAGATAAAGAAAAAATTATTCTCAGTTTCAATAAGATGAAAAACCTTGAAATAAATTTTGATTCGAATTTATATGGGTATGGAGATGCAGGTAGTATCATCGTAAATGCTTTAGGGATCTGATGGTGGTAAAGGATAAATACAATCACTAACTACAAATAGTCCTTGCTTGAACTATCGCTCCCGGTGTAAGGTGAAAAAATTTTGTTATAACACAATCATGATCAATGATTACTCCGATATCAACAATTGAACCATCCTCAATAATTGAACCCGTTTCCACTGTCGAATTAGCACCAACGAAAATTCCTTTTCCTAATTTCACATCACTTGAAACATATGCACTAGGATGGATCAAATTAACAATCGTAAATTTATTATCTAGAAATTTTGCATGTAAATCTGCGCGGACCTTCCCATTTCCAATAGCGATAAATACATTATTTCTATTTTTAATTAAAAAATCATTATTGAGTAAAAAAACGGGTCTACCAAGATGAAATTTTCTACTTACATCTTGATCTATAAATCCCTTTACATTAAAACCTAAGATGTTTGCACAATGAAATATCTTTCTTGAGTGCTCACCTGTTCCAAAAATATATAATTCATCCATATTTTATTCCTTTAGTTTATAGTAAGCTTCTTGCATTCTTGTAACACAGGAATCCCAGCTAGCTTTAGCTTTTACCATTTCTAAATTGATTTCAATTGCTCTCTTTCTCAATTTTATATCATTGTATGCACTGATAATTGCCAAAGCTAAATCTTCTATATTGGCGGGCTCATACAAAAAGCCATTTTCATTATGCTTTATCCATTGTGAATTCGCTTCAATATTTGTTGCGATTGGAAAAACCGAGCAGGCCATAGCTTCATTTAATGAAATATTATTGCCATCTGAAAGGGCCGAAGATACAAAAATATCAGCTTCACTTAGTAACATTGGTAAATAAGAATGCTCCACGTGACCAATAAAAATTACGCTCTCTGAAAGTCCTTGCTGTTGAACTTGTAATTTCAATTCATCTTCAAGTGGTCCGCTTCCGACTAATTTAAGTTCAAAATCGACTTTGTGATTTTTAATGATTGAGACCGCCGAGATTAAAGTTTCCAGATTATAAATTGAGGTGAAATTTCTAGTAGAAATTATCTTTAACTTTCCGGGTGTTTTACTTGAAATCCTTGGATAGAATATTTTTAAATCAACCCCAAAAGGAATTGTTAATATCTTATTTTCACTGACTCCAAGTTCAACCAGTCTTGGATTCATATGATTTGCTACCGTTGTGATTTGATCACATTTCTTTAATGCGTATTGAACGAACCACCTAAGCAGTAACGAGTTTTTAGGACCAATTAGCGCGTCTGATCCCCATGCCGTTATTACAAGTGGTTTCAAATTAGAGATTGCACAAAGAAATCCATAGCTTGTAATAAAATGCGCGTGCACCACATCTGGCTTAATTTTGTTATATATAAATCTTAAATAGGGTATAGCAAATAAATATCCAATCTTTCCCATGGCAAAAGTTGGTAACACATATACGTTGATTCCCGGAATATCACACTGTCTTAAAGAAACCACATTTACTTGGTGACCAGCATCTTTCAAAGAATGAGCCCATCTCTTGGTGTGTATACTTTTTGAATCGGACACTAATAAGATTTTCATAAATTTATTTTCCATTTAACTTGTTTATTAGTTCGAGCTCAGCCATCAAACGTTCATTCCAAGTCCAAAGCATATCTTTTTCAGTTTTAATTATTTCAGATTGAATTGACTTAATTGTGCTATTTTCTTTACTTGCCTCGACAAGATCTTTAGCCATTCTTTTTAAATAGGATTCATCGATTTCATATATAAATCCATTCTTCCGATGCTTAATCCATCGATGAGTGTCGCCATTATTAATTGTGAAAATAATCTTATTATACCGAATAGCTTCCAGGAGTGGATTGCCTACATTTGATAAATCGTAAGTTGAAATGAAAAAATCAGCAATTTGATAATAGGTACCTATTTCAAGGTTTGGTACTGCTCCTACGAACTTCACATAATCTTCTAATCCTAATGTTTTGGTTAGCTCTATCAGTCTTTCCTTATCTGCTCCTTCACCTAAAATCAATAAACATAAGGATGTATCTGGATGCTCTCGAGCAATTATACTTAGAACTTCTATTGAACGATCTACCCTCTTCCAATATGCTAATCGACTAACACTTAAAACTATTTTTTTATTTTCCAAAGATAATTTGGAAATCAACCTTCCGCATTCCTCATCATTTTCTGCAGGCTTTTTCTCCACACCATTTACCCAAAAAAAGAGTCTCGAAACCCTAGCTGGAAAAAGTTCCCTAAGGAGCTTATCCCCCTCGGTGCCATCATTTGTTATTATGCATGCATCTACCGGAAGAGATAATGCAAAAAGGATATCCCAGTTTAGAATTCGCTTAATATAACTTGAAATTAATAAATCAGTGCCAGTGATACCAAAATATCTTGATATTACTTTCAAAGATCTCTTGGGGTGTAGCCATTTTAAAAAATAGCATGCAAGCGTTCCGACTGGTCCATAGCCATATAGGATTTTTATATTTTGATTTTCTTTTAAAACCTTATTCCCATAAAAAGCTAATTGAAAAATAGCAATATAACTTCTTAGCTTGGAATAAAAAGTTTTTAATTTTGTCCCATTTAAAAACTTATCTCCTCCAAATAATTCAAACATTTTATAGCGATAAACATTAAAACTTTTTGGAGTGATGACGTCCTCATAAAAATAACTTCCTACCCCTGAGACATCTCGAACAACTATAAAGTGTACTCCCCAGCCATTTTGAGAAAAAAAAGCTGGAGTTTTTAAAATAACTTGAATCCCTTTTTCCACAAAATCAAAAGGTGACAAAAACAAGATCTCTTTATCATTTTCCATGATTCAATATCCAAGATTGCAAATTCAATTTTTTGTTTTGATTAAATTATTTTTCAATTCCCTCAAAACGCTTTCTTTTTGAAAATTATTTTTTATAAAATTAATTCCTTTAAGATTTAATTTTATATTATTAAGGCTATGTCTTTTTCTTAAATTAATAACTAAATTCTCAAGCGAATTGAAATCTGTAATAAACTCTGCTCCTTCTATTGGATAGGAATATCCAACATATCGTCCGAAAGACAAAGCTTCTAAAACTGAAAATGCCAAACCATCATGTTCGGGAAGTCTTAAAAAAAGACTGCAATTAAGATACTCCTTTTTCATATCACTTACCCAACCTTTAATTTCTATATTTTTTGGCAACTTGGAATTATAAGCAGATATACCGACAATTTTTATTTTCACCTCAGGAAATCTTTCAGCCAGAGCAACAATTTTTTTTAAACCATAGAAATCTTCTCGGCCCGGGGTCATATAAGTCAAAATAGAAAATTCGTTTGGGAAACTGATCTCCGACGAGTCTGGTAAGTCTATACACGCAATTTGCACTTGCTTAGATTTAATACCAAGCTTATTAAGTTCAGCCTTAATCCATTCAACTTCACTTAGATGTTCAGCGTATTCTAAAAATGCTTTATTCGCCTTTTGAGTTTTGATTTTTTCCTCTGCTTTTAATACATCAGTTCCAACCCAATGGAGGACAATGCGTTTTTTAAATAGGTTGGCGAGCCCAAGAGCTCCGCCTAAATATGAACTTCCACCTATTTGATAAATAGTTGTCGCTCCAAATATATGATAAATATATCTAATTTTATCAACAATTTTGTTACTCGTATCTAGCGAGATAAAAGCAATATTGTCGTTATAAGCCTGAAGATTATTAGCGATCTTTTTTGCAAAGTAAGGAATTCCAATTATTAATACTTTCATTTCAATTTTACTCATAATTCAAAATCCTAAAAATCCATAAAATAAACGCAATATTTAACCCCCCCCCAACGCAAGATGTCCAAAAGATATTTTCAACTAAATTATAATTAAGTACACCAAACGATAAAAGTGAAAGAAGGGTTAAGGCGTTATAAAGAACTCCAAAAACCATCGCACTTCCTTGACGATTTTTATAGATTGTTAATTGACTCAATGGAGAAGATACAAAATTTGCAACCACCCAAGGAATGAGCGCGTAAACAACAGGAATAACTCCCTTCCAGTTTTCTCCAAAAATTTTCACAAAAAATAATTTAAAAAAAAATACAAAAAATCCCATTAGTAGTACCGAGAGAAATAGCAGTATATATAAGATTTTTTTTACATAATTTTTAAGTTCTATGCTTGAGGACTCAAAACCATGGATATCTTTGTAAAAGACTTGAGAAATAGCCCCCCCAACAGTTGACATCGGGGCACGTATTAAGCGATTGGCTAAAGAATAATTTCCAACTGCCGTAATGCTGTAATATCTTCCAATAACAACATTTAGTAAATTGGTCTGAAGTGAATCAAGTAATGCATGTGGGGAATTTAGGAAAATCATTTTTTTATTTTCTTTTAAAATTTTCAAACTTTTGTTCCAGTTAAATTTTCCATTTAACTCTCTTTGAACAAAAAATAAATTCAAACTACCCCATATAAGACAAATTGCATTTCCTAAATTTAACCCCCAAAAAAGGGCAATATATCCACTGGTAAACCTTATAAATAAAAGCGTAAATATGATTGTTGAAAAAGCCTGTAAAAACCTTAGGAGTGATAAAATTTTAAAGATTCCTAATCCTATTTTATAACTATTCATAAGATTAAGCAGACTCATTGAAATATAACTTATTATTATCATTCCACTCCAGTAATCAAATCGCTTTATACGAGTAAATGAAAAAAGTAATTCAGAAAATTGCAATGCAATCAGCAACAATAAAATAGTTAAAGTAAAAAATAAAACGCATGCAGTTAAAAGTTCAAAGCGCTCTTGTGGATTTTTGCACTTTGGAAAAAGAAGTTCTAGCCTCCCAAAAGAAAAGACCGAGAAAACGCTAACACATGAAAGCAGGAGTGCGAATTTGCCAAATTCTTGTGGATCAATAGATCTTGTTATGAACGGATAACCGATGAAGTTTACAATTTGAGCAACTACAGAAGCCGTGATGAGTAGGCTTGAATTTTTAAACGAATTTTGAGAAATTCCAATTATTGCGTTTAATGTTTTTTTTTTTATATTATTTGATGGATTAACCATTATTTCCTTTTAATTATCAATCCTCATTTCAGCATAATCTAAGAAATACTTATCACCTGTATCAGGACACTCCCACTCTCCATTCCCCTCTAATGGCAATGGAATCCTCTCGCCATACCTACTCATCCAACCTATCTGCTTTGCCGGAACGCCAGCCATGAGCGCGTAAGGCTTAACGTCCTTATTGATCACGGCACCAGCTGCGATAAAGGCATACTCTCCAATCGTCACACCACAAACGATGGTGGCATTGGCTCCAATGGTTGCCCCTTTTTTTACAACTGTATCTCGGTATTCATCTTTTCTAGTAACAGCAGAACGTGGGTTGTAGACATTAGTGAAAACCATTGAAGGCCCACAAAAAACATCATCTTCAATAAATACGTTATCATAAACTGAAACATTGTTTTGGATCTTTACATTGTTTCCAATCACAACGTTGTTTCCCACAAAAACATTTTGGCCTAATGAGCAGCGCTCGCCAATTTTAGCTTTGCTGCAAACATGGACCCAGTGCCAGATGCGAGTTCCCTCGCCAATCTGTGCGCCTTCATCTACGATAGCCGTTTCGTGTTTAGTATACGACATTTTTATTTTCCTCTAATCTTCTCAACAATCTCAATCGCCGGACGAGCAGCCATTACTCCGTATCCTTTGCCATTTAAAATATCGGTGTAAACTCTTTTGTGAAGCTCAGTGAATCCTTCCGAGAATTCAAATTCTTCACCGTCAATTTTTATAGATCTAAAAGTAGTCTTTCCAGCTGCCACTGCATCTTTTGGAAGCCGATGGCGATCAATGGTGAGCTCCCAATTGACTTCTGCTTTTTGAAGCTTAACAAAGCCTTTTTCACTCATAGGATCTTTGTGATCCACTCGCACCTCGAGCGCTTCTCCAAAAATCCAAGTCAGCATATCAAAAAAATGAACTCCGATATTAGTCGTGAGTCCACCAGACTTTTTCACGTCGCCTTTCCAAGACTCTAGATACCACTGTCCTCTTGAAGTCATATAGACGAGATCAATTTTATGAATGTCTTTTTTTGATTCATCGATTTTTTTCTTCAGCGCTAAGATAGCATCATGAACACGCAGTTGAAGAACGGTATAAATTTTTTTACCGCTCTCACTTTCAAGCTTTGCTAGCTCGTCTATATCACTCACATGCAGAACCAGAGGCTTTTCACAAATGGCATGTGCCCCAACTCTTAGGGCAAATTTGATATGAGAGGCGTGAAGATAATTAGGCGTGCAAATAGAAACGTATTCAATTTTTTGATTGGTATTTTTTAGCGAGTCGACATAACTTTCAAAGCGCTCAAACTCTGTAAAGAACATACAATCTGGAAAATAGCGATCCATAATTCCAACTGAATCTTTAGTATCAAAGGCGGCTACTAAGTTATGTCCTAATTCTTTAATCGCTTCTAAATGTCTTGGAGCAATGTAGCCACCGACTCCGATGATTGCAAAATTGGCCATACGTTTACGCCTTCACCACGTTTTTATGAGGAGCTCGATATTTTCCGCGAGTATCCACAATTAATTTTGAGTTAGCTAAAATCATGTCGTAGTCAAATTTATCGTGATCGGTTGCAAGCACCACGCAGTCATACGACTTCAACACTTCAGGACTTAAATGAATACTCGTTAAATCAAAATTGTGTTCACGCATTTTGGGAAACACCGGCACATGTGGATCTGAATAATCCAGCAGTGCCCCTTCATCGCGAATTTTCTCCATCAAGAAAACAGAAGGAGACTCGCGCATATCATCAATATTTTTTTTGTATGAAATTCCTAGAACTAAAATTTTAGAGCCCTTGATAGACTTTTCATGTTGATTAAGAGCTTTGGCGATTTTCTTTAAAACCCATGACGGCATATTGGAATTGATTTCTCCAGCGAGCTCAATGAAGTGAGTATGCACTCCATACTCGCGGGCTTTCCAAGTCAAATAAAATGGATCGATGGGAATACAATGACCTCCGATTCCAGGCCCTGGTCTATAAGCGACAAAGCCAAAAGGCTTAGTGGCAGCGGCATCAATGACTTCATGAATGTCGATTCCCATTTTATCGCAAACCATTTTCATTTCATTCACCAGGCCTATGTTAATTGAGCGGTGAATGTTTTCTAAAAGTTTTGTCATCTCAGCCGCCTTAGCTGAACTCACCGGCACTATCTTATCAATCACTCCTGAATAGAGTGCGACTCCAACTTCAAGGCACGCAGGTGTCTGTCCACCAACCACTTTAGGAATAGTGCGAGTGGTGAAATTTTCATTTCCTGGATCTTCTCTCTCGGGCGAGAACACTAGGAAAATATCAGCTCCAACTTTGAGACCATTTTTTTCCACCCGTGGAAGAAGCTCTTCTTCGGTTGTCCCCGGATAAGTCGTGCTCTCAAGCGAGACCACTTGACCCGCTCGAAGATAGGGAATAATGGAATCAGTTGTATTTAAAATAAAACTTAAATCGGGTTCGCGATATTTATTGAGAGGAGTTGGCACACAAAGAATAATGGCATCGACTTCGCTGATTTTTTTAAAGTCGGTTGTAGCCAAAAAGCCATTTTGTTTGGCTTTTGTCACAGACTGAGAGGAGATGTGTTCAATATAACTTTCTCCCTCATTGATCTTGTTGACTTTGAACAGGTCAATATCAAAACCCACAACTTTAAATTTTTCTTCAGAGTATCTAAGAGCTAGCGGAAGTCCTACATAGCCTAGACCCACGATTCCTATGACTGCTTTTTTTGTTTTTAATTTATCGACAACTTCTGTTTTCATCGAATAGAATCCTCATAAAAAATGAATGGGTCATAGTACCCCAGCCCCCCTAGTCTTTCAAGAGGAGAACCCTGTGGAATTCATCGATTTAATTGCTCAAAAAAACCGCATCAAAAAAGAGCTGATGGAGTCGATTGAGTCGGTTATTGATCGAGGTCAGTTTATCCTAGGAAGTGAAGTCACAACTCTTGAAAATCGCTTAGCAGAGTTTTGTGGAAGCAAGTTTTGCATCGCTAACGCCAATGGCACTGACGCACTTGTCCTAGCATTAAGAGCTCTTGATATTGGACCTGGCGATGAAGTCATTGTTCCCGCCTTTACATTTTTTGCTTCTGCTGAAGCGGTTTCGGTGGTGGGCGCGACTCCAGTTTTTGTCGACATCGATCGAGCAACTTACAATATAAGCCCAGAATGCGTTGAAAAATGCCTGACCAAAAAAACCAAGGCGATCATTGCCGTGAGCCTTTATGGGTTATGTGCTGACTTAAAAAGTTTGAATGAAATCGCTCAAAAACATAATGTAGCCCTAATTGAGGATGCAGCTCAAAGTTTTGGAGCTAAATTTTTTAATCAGTCTTCTTGCGGTGTCGCCACTATCAGCACCACTAGTTTTTTCCCCTCCAAACCACTCGGTTGCTACGGTGACGGTGGAGCTCTATTTACCAACGATGAGGCTCTCGCCAAAAAACTCATGGAGCTTCGGGCCCATGGCCAATCAAAGCGCTACACTCATGTGAGCATTGGCTACAACTCGCGCATGGATACCCTGCAAGCGGCAGTGCTTTTGAAAAAATTAGATATTTTTCCTTCCGAAATAGTGGCTCGCGATCAGATAGCAACTCGCTACCAAAAAGCATTTGCAGGAAAATTTAAAATGCAGACCATTCCCGAAGGATATAAATCAGTTTGGGCGCAATTTACCATTGAAGTTGACCATCGAGAACAAGTTCAAGAAAAATTGAAGACTGCGGGAATTCCAACTGCTGTTCACTATCCCATTCCACTTCACCTACAACCAGTTTATAAAAATGAATTTGGCCATCTCGAATTTACTGAATCGACTGCGGCCAGTGCTAGAGTCATGAGTCTGCCGATGCATCCTTATCTCGACGAGAAGACGCAAGACTTTATTATTGAGAATGTGCTTAAGCTTATCTAATGCGCCCTCTGCGCTAATACGATCTGCGTTCTTCCCCAGTCTTTTCCAGCTGCATTTTTTTGTTTGCTGTAATAGTCGTCGAGCTTCCAGATGGCGCGCTCTGGGATGATTCTTCGAAGAAGAGATTTTCTTGAAATTTGATCGGATAAAAAAGTTTTGTGCTCGAGCATATTAAAGCCAGCAGTCTTTACAAGCTCGCTCAATTCTTTTTTGGTAAATTCACACACGTGATTGCCAATAGAGTTTGCAAGCTTCTCATTGCGCTCTTTTTGATCTTTAACTTCACTCCAACTAGGTTCGTAGCAATTAACGAAATCACCATTGGGTGTTGTCAGACATAGAAGTCCGCCCGTCTTTAAATTTTCTCTTAAGTTAGCAAGTGTTTTTGAGGGATTCGACATATGCTCTAGGGCTTCACCAAAAAAGATGACATCATATTTAGTTTCGCCAACAAAACTTGAGCAATCGCCCTTTTGAAAACGTACAGTGCCTCTAGTGTGCTTGAGTTTTATATAATCAAAAAATTTTTCTTCGTTATCCACAAAGTCTACTAAATAGCCAGCTTCTGCAAACAGCAATCCGACATTGCCGGTGCCACAAGCAAAGTCAGCAACTTTAATGGAAGACATATCTTGCGATAAATACTTTTTTATAAGCTCAACAGCGTAAATAAAGCGCTTTCTCATAAGAAATGCTTGATTGCCTTTTTTATTTTTAGTCGCCAAAAAACCTCTTTCATCTTCACTTCTAAGAGTGAATAAGAATTGATCTTTTGAGCACTCTTCAAGACTAGGCAATTTCATTGAGACTCCATAAATAAATTTTTATGAAAGAAACGATAGCTTCAACTTTTTACTTTGTATAGGTTCCAGGAGACTTTGAGGATGCGATGCAATTTTAATAAATACTGCATTCTGCAAATCAAAATTCTCCCTTTGATCATCATCAAACTAAATCATATCAAGCATTTATATAAGGAAGACCATATTTCACAACGACATTTTGTCGTTTAAAACCCAAAAAATAATCATAAAAGTGGGCGAAAGCCCGTCCTTGTATTAAAAGGGCGTCCCCGATTTCGTATAAGTTTTGTAATTCTTAGTCTAATCGGTCCTATCCCCCCAAGCGCCATACAAAATTTTAGGATTGATAAAGCGCTTTAACTCATCTTTGTACAAAATCATTCCAGTAAGAATGGTCATAAAGAAGGCAAGATTGTGAGCGTAATTCATCAGCATGCCCGCTAGGCCCTGGTTTCTATCGACAAACGCTTTCTTAAGAAGCAAGAAATTAAATCCTAAAAAATAACCAGATAAACCAGAAATTGTGGCGAGAGTTGCAAGTCCTATGAAGGCCCATAAAAGCCAAGTGATCTTTTTTTCAAAATCTGAAGTTTCCTTGAGTTTTGAAAAATAAAAACTAAAAGGGGCAATTGAAAGTAGTGAAATAAGATAATACTTCGATTTAGTCAGAGGTTTATAGCCCTCCACTGCGATGTCTTGATTAAATAATACCGATAAAACCACCGCAACTATCATGGCGAGTAGGGCCCAAGCACTAAAGGGCCACTTTTTAAAATTTGTTTTGGGAATAAAAACAATCGCCGGAATTAAAATCAAAATATGTGTGAGTGCAAGAAAGCTTATCGATGTAAATAAGCCCAAAGTCCAGGTCATTAGAGAAGCATAAATGAGCCACATGAGTTTTTTGTCGTCGAGAATTTTCATGGAATCATTGTCGCTAGATGAATTTAAGAAGTCACTAGAAAAATCCCCCCAACTCAAGGCACCAACAAACCGCTCTAAATCAATTATTTTTTAGGCACAAAAAGATAATCAATTGTCATTTTTTTATTATCAATCATTGATTGTGCCACATCTCCCAAGAGCTTAATTTCACTCAGGCTTCTGCTACCCACTGGACGAAAGTTATAGCCTTCAAAGCTTTTTACCCAAAGTTCTAAATTTTCTAAAAGTTTTTGATTATCAGCTTCAATAATCATGATGGGTCGATATTTCTGAATCGAGATCGCTCCACCTTTTAATACATATTCCTCAGCTCCCTCAACATCAACTTTAATCAAGGAAGGAATTTGTTGAGTTGATTCGATATACTGATCCATTGTAATCAAGTCGATTTCAATTGGTTTACCGTAATGATCTCTCACCAACGAAGAACCTCCATTTGACAAGGGATCAATAAAAAATTGGGCCA
>CANFVK010000013.1 GCA_947450475.1 Bacteriovoracaceae bacterium
AAAGCACAAATTAGAGGTGTCGGTCAGGCGGAAAGAAACGCTAATGACGGTATTTCTATGATTCAAACTGCAGAAGGTGGTTTGAATGAAAGCTCAAATATCTTGGTTAGACTTCGCGAACTTGCGGTTCAATCTGCTTCAGATACTGTCGGTGATGCTGAAAGAAAATTTACTGATCTTGAATATCAAAATTTAAAACAAGAAATGGAAAGAATTTCTCAGGTAACTGAATTTAACGGGATGAAACTTCTTAACGGTAGTGGAGGTTCTTACGATTTTCAAATTGGTATCAACAACAATGATTTTCAAGATAGAATTAAGTATGATGCTACTAAACAAAATTCTGGTTTAGATGCACTTGGGATTACTGAGCTTTCAGTTGGCTCAAAAGAATCTTCTCAGACTTCAATTGCTAAGATCGATGCTGCCATTCAAAATGTTTCAGGACAAAGAGCAGAGTTGGGTGCTGTACAAAACCGATTGACTTCAACTATTAACAATTTGCAGTCATCTAATGAAAATTTATCTGCAGCTAACTCTCGAATTAGAGATACTGATATGGCCGCAGAAGCAGCTAAGAACACTAAGATGAACATCTTAACTCAAGCTGGAACTTCAGTCTTGTCTCAAGCTAACTCTCAAGGACAAGCAGCACTTAAACTTTTAGGTTGATTCTAAGTTTTTTAGATTTAAAAAAGGCCCTCCGTTTGGAGGGCTTTTTATATTTTAAAAGACTTTTGCTTTTATTGCTGCTTCTCGATTTATTAATCGTGCCATGTAATTTTCTAAAGCAAGGTTTCCAGAAATGAGAAATTCTTGAGCTCCTGGAAGTATAGTTGCAAGCATGATATCAGCGGCGCAGAAGCCAGTTGATAAAATGTAATCTTGCTTAGATAAAATGGGTATGAGTGCCAATTTTAATATTTCAGATTGAGTTTTAACGTATTCATATGTGACAGCTTTTTCTTCGGGTGTACTGACATGAGTAAACATTCGTGCTACAACGCTTTCGAGGCTGCCCACCGAAAATACCATCCATTTTATATATTCGGCCCTGAGAGCGATATTGTCTAACTTGGGTGCTAGTTGACCATATGAATAACGGTCGGCGAGATAAATACAAATGGCAGCTGATTCATTTAATACTATTTCACCATCAACAATCGTGGGTACTCGTCCCATTGGATTGAGTTTGCGATAGGTTTCGCTATTTAATTCGCCGCCATTTTTGTTGAGAAAATGATCTTCATAAGAAATTTTCATTTCTTCTAGAAGCCATCTTACTCGATCGCTTCTATCTTGGTAGGCCATAGAGTACAGGTGAATAGTCATATAACTTCCTAGTTTATTAATTAAAAAATGGCATCGAGCCAAACTTTTTTAGCTCTGTCGTTGCAGTCAGATTCCCAAACATGTTTTACTTCTAGATAACTCATGATTCCCTCTGGCCCCATTTCTCTTCCAATTCCAGATTGTTTAAAGCCTCCAAATGGCATCCCTGGGTTTAATAAATGGTACTCATTGATCCAAATTGTGCCTGCTTCTAGACCATGGGCAATTTTATGGGCCCTTGTTGAATTGGTAGACCATACAGCACCAGCTAAACCGTATTTAGAGTTATTGGCCAATTCAAGAGCATCTTCATCAGTTTTAAATTTAGTTATACCCACTACCGGCCCGAAGATTTCTTCATGGAAAATAGTATGTTTGGGAGAAATTTCAAAAGCTGTGGGTTCAATAAAAAATCCCTTAGCAAATTCACCTTCTGTTAATCGAGAGCCTCCTGAGACAAGTTTTGCTTCTTCTTTTTTAGTTAGTTCAATATAGCTCATTATCACATTCAGCTGCTTTTCACTTACAACGGGTCCATAGCCAGCGTTAGGATCATTAGTTGGAGCAACTTTAACTTCTTTGATTCTTTTTAAAAATTCATTCATAAAATTTTCATAAATTCCTTCTTGAATCAATAATCGAGTACCTGAATCACATGCTTGTCCTGAATGATAAAGAAAAGCATAGAGAGCACCATCAACAGCAATAGATAAATCAGCATCATCAAGGATTATGTTAGCTGATTTGCCTCCTAGTTCCATTGTTGCATTAGATACATTTGGTGCAGTAGTTTTTAATATGTCCTTACCTACCAAAGTAGAGCCAGTGAATGCTACTTTCTTGATTTGCGCATGATTTAAAAGCGCCTTTCCAACATCAGCTCCACCGGTAATGATATTGACAACTCCTTCAGGTACTCCTGCTTCCTTTATTATTTCTGCCAAAATTGAAGCGGATGCAGGAGTCTCTTCAGCAGTTTTTAAAATAGTTGTACAACCCGTAGCTAGAATAGGGCCAATTTTCCATCCGGCCATAACCAAAGGAAAGTTCCATGGAATGATTTGGGCGCATACTCCTATGGGAGAATACTCTCTGGAGTTTATTGAAAAGCCAGCACGAGAAGCCGATTCATCTTGGATTGAAAGTTTTAATTCACGAGCCACTTTAGACATGACTTTAAAAAAAGCTGAAGTGTTGTGAACATCTGCTTTGGCTTTTCTTAAAGTAGAACCAGAATCTCTAACTTCAATGTCGACTATTTCTTTGGATCTCTCTTTAATTTTTTCAGAAATTTTAAGCAAAAGATCGGCCCGATCATTTTGAGTCATATCTTTCCAAGTCGGATTGGCGAAGGCATTTTGTGCAGCAACAACTGCATCATCAATATCGGCAATTGATGGAACATGATATTTTGCAACCTCAAGCCCATTGGAAGGATCAAAAGAAGTTCTTATAATATTTTCTGACGAATTTCTAAATTGATTGTTGATAAATAATTTAATTTCCATTTAGTCCTCTTTTATTATAGATATTTTTTTAGTTAACAATTTTTAAAACTTACAGCAATTCCTTGTCCAACTCCAATGCACATTGTGGCTAATCCTTCTTTGATAGATTTATTTTTATTCATCTGATGTGCAAGAGAAGTTACAATTCTTGTACCCGAGCTTCCCAGCGCGTGTCCAAGTGCAATTGCTCCGCCATTTAAATTAATTTTACTAGGATCTAGATCCAGCCCTTTGATGCAACCTATGGATTGGGCCGCAAAGGCTTCATTGAGTTCAATTGAATCAAAATCAGAAATTCTTTTATGATATTTAGTCAGCAAAACTTTAACGGCTTCAACCGGACCAAGTCCCATAGTATTTGGATGTAGTCCACGAACTGCTGCTCCAGTGATTTCTATCATTGGAGTTAGGTTATGCTTTTTTAAAAAATCCTCTGAAACAACTAATAGTGCAGATGCTCCATCGTTCATAGGACTAGAGTTCCCAGCAGTTACTGTGCCATCTTTTCTGAAAACGGGTTTTAGCTTTGCCAATGCTTCAAGTGTTGTGTCTGATCTTGGACATTCATCTTTGTCGAAAAGAAATGAATCTTTTTTAATTTCTACTGATACTGGAACAATTTCATCTTTGAAATCACCTTTAGACCAAGCAGCCAGTGCTTTCTGATGAGATGCCATGGCGAATTGATCTTGCTCTTCTCTGGTAATTTTATAAAGGTTGGCAACTTCCTCTGCAGTTTCGCCCATTCCAAATAATGGAAATATTTTTTCCATCTTAGGATTTTGAAAGCGCCAACCAAAGGTTGTGTCATACATTTTTTGATCGCGATCAAAGGCAGATTGAGCTTTAGCTAGGACATAAGGGCCTCGAGTCATACTTTCCGCGCCGCCTATTATTAAACAATCGGCAATACCTGATTGGATTCGGGCATGGCCATCAATCAAAGCATCAAGTGAGGAGCCACAAAGACGATTAATTGTACTCCCAGGTATTTCGAAAGGAAATCCCGCCAGGATCAAGGACATACGTGCTAGATTTCGATTATCTTCACCTGCTTGATTTGCACAACCGATGATAACATCATCAATTAATTTCAAATCAAATGTGCATTGATCCTTTAGGTCTTTTAATACGACAGCTAGTAAATCATCAACTCTAACGGATGCAAGTTTCCCCGCAAGTTTGCCAATCGGCGTTCTTTTAGCCTTAACTATAAATGTACGTTTCATTTTTATTCCAGGGTTCAAAAATTTTTTAAAGCATTAAGTTTAAGTTCTGTTGAGAGACGATAGCGATCATCCTTTGTAACGGTATTTAATTCATCAAGTAACTGAGCAACGTTATGAAGTCCAATTTTATCTCCCCATTCAATAGGCCCAAGTGGGTAATTGACTCCATTTTTCATTGCTAAGTCTATGTCTTGAGCCTTGGCCAAGTTTTCCCCAAGTGCAAAATAGGCTTCATTTATAATCATGGCGATGGTTCGAGGATAATGAAAGCTTAGTTTTAAATCTTTATGTTCAATACATTTGTGACCCACTAGATCTGCAAATTCAAAGATTACATTTAAAATGGCTTTGTCGTTCTTATTTATTAAACAATACTCAAATGCAGATTTTGGAGAATAAAAAAGTGTAGATAAGCCTGCCTGTACCTGTGGACAGTATTTAATAATCCATTCTCCCCAGCAAAGAGTGAGATCAGAAAGAATTGGTGCTTTGGTGGTTTTGGTAAGTTCTTTTAAAAAAAGAAATTTTTTTTGAGTGCGTAGTGGAGAGAGGTCAATAACTAATTCGCATGTTTCGAAACTATTCATTGCTTCATCAATTGATTTTACTTGATAGTTTTTTAATATGGTTGAATAAAAAGGGTGATCTGGTTGGGCTATCACCATAATATTTGAGCGATCGAAATTATTCTTTTGATTCATATGAATAAAATCCTTTTCCTGTTTTTCTGCCCAATCTTCTGGCGTTCACCATATCTCGTTGTAGACTGTGGGGTTTAAATCGAACTTCTTGGAAAGTGGAATCATAAATGGATTGAGTCACACTAAAATTAATGTCAATTCCAATCAAGTCCATTAATTCAAATGGGCCCATTTTAAAACCTCCAACTTCTTTTAGTACTGAATCAATTTCACTGAATTTCTCTGGATCAAAATTTCCTGCCGCTCGAAGAGCTTCTCCGTAAAAATTGCGGGCGACTCGGTTTACGATAAAACCCGGGGAGTCACTACAAAGACAGGCAATTTTTTTACGCTGATTAAACCAATCAATTAGTGAAGTGGCCAAGTCTGAATCAGTTTCAATTCCCTTAATAACTTCAACTAGTTTCATGATGGTGGCAGGATTAAAAAAGTGAATGCCAATAAATCGAGACTGACGTTCTAAACTTAAATTTGCCGCAAGTTGGGTTATAGAGAAAGAGGAAGTGTTGGATGCTAGTATGGTATTTTTTTTCATTAAGAGATCAAGATCACTAAAAAGCTTAGTCTTTGCTTCCATCTTTTCGATAATTGCTTCAATGACTAAGTCTGCATTGGAGTCAATTTCATTCATTTTTTTTACGTAAATTTTTTTCTTAAAAGACTCCACAGCATCTGCTTCGAGTTTTCCAGAATTTTTAAGCTTATCAAAACTCTGAAAAATTTTCTTCAAACTCTCTTGAGCAAAATCGTAATTGAGATCGACGAGCTCTACTTCGAGGTTTTGCTGGGTAAACCATTGAGCAATTCCTTGCCCCATGGTTCCAGCACCAATGATGATAATTTTTTTGAGTTCCATAACTTTAATAACTAACGTGATGATTCACGTTGAGGTTGATCTTCCTCACGGTATTCAGGAAGTGTTAATCCATTATCATTACACATTGCTTGAATTTCTTTAACAAAGACTTCGCGAATTTCGCCATTAGTTCTCGTTTTAAGTCCAAGGTTGACATATAGGTCATTGCTGGCACCTTTGGTTGAACCAAAGACATTCATAACTCTAGGCCACCAAAGATTTAATCGTTCCTGAAGAAATTTCTTTTGCTCTGGATCGCGAGATAAAATCTTTACCCACTTATCTCCATGGGCCAAATGCATAACCTCTTCTTTATAAATGCCTTCAATCGCTTTTTTCCAAGGCAAATAACTTGAATTGAATGTGTCTTGCAACTGGTGTCCGGCCGCTCGATCCATTAAAAAATTGAATAGAATATAGTCGGTCCAGTATTTGATATTGTAGTAAAAAATATTCACACGGTAATCAGGTTTGACTCTCTTGAAACCAATATTTATTTCATCTTCATCAAGTTTGTAACCTAAATCACTTTTTGCAATATGCTCTGCTGTGTTTTGGCCCAATTCATCTAGTAAACGAAAAATAACTGATGCGTGTCTCATTTCATCTTTGACCATTTGAGCAACTAGCACTTTTTCTTGTATAGTTGGAGCCTTTTCAATCCAGGGCATATAGCCCAATGCCCCAGAGTACTCTGAGTCTCCCTGCATCCATAGCAAATTAAGTAGATGCTTGCGGTAAAATGCAGGAAGTTCTTCACTTGATTCAAAGGTACGGCCTGCTTTTATTTCTTTAAAAAGTTCAAGTTCTTCATTTGAGTAAGTGTGTGTTGTCATTTTAGTTCTCCTATCAATTTTTTTAAATTTTAGTTACCGTTAAATTGTGGTTCTCTTTTGGAAAGAAATGCCGTTAATCCCTCTTTGTAATCAGAGCTATTGCCTAAATATCTTTGGGCAAAAGTTTCTCTTTCCATAGATTCATTATAACTTGAGTCTAGCGCCGATTTAAGATTCTTTTTAATCATATCTGTTGATAAAGGCGATAGTTTATTAATTGTTGAAGCAAATTCAATGGCCTTTTCTAGCTGATTTTCAGCTAATGCGTTGATAAGACCCGAAGAACACATTTCTTCTGACATTAGAGGAACGCCCATTAAAAAAAATTCAAGGGCTTTCTGATATCCCAGAGCTCGAACGAAGGTATAGGTGGATCCGGCGTCGGGGGCAAGGCCTAGTTTACTAAAAGCTCCAACGAACTTGATCCCTGGTTTAGAGACAATTAAATCACAAGCAATGGCAACCGAGATACCTGCTCCAGCGCATACGCCATTAATGGCGGCAATTACAATTTTTTTTGAATCGCGAATCGCATTGATCAAGGGATTCCACTCTGTTTGAAGCGTATTGCCTAAATCTACTCCGCCTTCGCTCGCTTGAATGCTTCTATCATTTAAATCTTGACCGGTGCAAAAAGCTTTGCCTTCAGCAGTTAGTATTATGGATCTCACATTTGATGTTTTATTGGCTTCGCGAATGGCTTGGATGATTTCCATTTTCGCATCAAAGTTTAAAGCGTTATAAACCTCAGTGCGATTTATCGAGATGATGACACTTGAATTTTCTTCTTTGTAGATTAAATATTTAAAACCTGACATTTAATTTCCCTTATAGTCTGGATTTCTTTTTTCTAAAAAGGCTTTCATTCCTTCTTTTTGGTCTAGAGAAGAAAAAGTCAAATAAAAATTTCGACGCTCAAAATCCATTCCATCTTTTAGAGTCATTTCAAAAGATTTATTGACAGCTTCTTTGGCCAGTCGAACGGCAACTGGTGCACGATCACTTATTATTTTTGCTAGCTCAAAAGTTTCTTGCAATAGAGCTGGGGCCGGAGTGATCTTAGCAACAAGTCCCCATTCAAATGCTGTTTTAGCATCTATCATGTCTCCAGTTAAAACCATCAACATAGCTTTTGATTTTCCGATGGCACGAGTGAGGCGTTGAGTTCCTCCGGCTCCTGGAATTGTACCAATTTTAATTTCAGGTTGTGAAAACTTCGCATCATCTCCAGCAACTATGAGATCACAGGCCATTGCCAATTCACAGCCACCACCTAAGGCGAATCCATTGACGGCAGCAATAATAGGTTTCGTGATTAGTCTTAGCATTTCCCAAGTTCTAAATCGCTGATCGTTTATTTGATCAATTGGAGATGCCGTTACCATTTGACCGATGTCTGCTCCTGCCGCAAAAGCTCTCTCATTTCCAGTTAGGATTATGACCCTGACTTCAGGATTTTTATCTAATCCTAAAAAACAATCGATTAATTCTTGCATTAAATCAGTAGAAAGAGCATTGAGAACTTTTGGACGATTCAATCGAACTAAAGCAATATGAGGATGATTATTATAAGGATATTCTAAAAGAATATTTTCCATATTTAAGCCTTAAGAATTGTTTCTTCAGCAAAATGAACTGACAATATATCTTTGTAGTTTGTAAACGCGTCTTTGCCAGCCGCCATGTTTTCAGGCGAACTCATCGCTGTTTTAAAATCCTCTTTACTTGCAAAACAAAGTTCAGCAATAAAATGCAAGTCACTTTCTCCGCGAGGTCCTCCGTTTATTTTGGTAAAACGAAATTCTTTAACGTTGGGAACTTTTTTAGCGAGTTCAATGTGTGCTTTATACCAATCTTCAAAGGCTTCGATATTTGATGGTTTCTTATAAATGGCAATCATTTTGAACATGATGAATCCTTTGTTTTTTCATTGTTAAAGGTAAATAAAAAAGATTCAAAAATATTATCATTAGACTTTAAACTTTAGCAATTTTTAGGTGGGTTTTTTAAGCAGAGCGGTGAGTTATATGCTGTGAAAATGAGACCAGGGCGTTACACCCTGGTCGTTGGGAATTTAGTTCATACCTTTTTTCTCGAAAACGCCATTGAGTGTATTCACACCGGCCCTCAAGCTTGTGCAATTGGCTTTACACGATTGAATTAATGCCTTTGTTAGACCAGTTGCTATTTCAGAGTATTCGTCTAATTGAAAGTGAGCATTGAAGACGATTTGATCGTAGTTCGCCACCGGTGCTTGGCCTCTTTTTGCTCTTTCTGCATTGAGTTTATCAAAGTCATCTTTGCCTAACCAAAGTAAACTTAGAGTAAAGTCAGATGTTGCATTCCATGATCCTTCTAAATATGGGTGATAAAGCATTTTGCTTTGAGTGTCTTTTGCCTTATTTGTTGAGTAGTCAGTGATTTTTTCATACATTTGTCTACGCTTGGCAATTCTGGCCGCAAAATAATCTGCCATACCCTCGATCACCGGAACCGAGTGAACAGTTTTCAAATTGTCAGACATCGCAATGTGAGCAAACTCATGATAAATAACTTCGGGAATCATCGCAGTTTCTAGATAATAGTATTTATCCATGAAAAATTGATCCATGTATTTTGTGACTTCAATTAATCCGTACAAAACTGCGATAGTACCAAGTCGTTTTACAACTAAGTCTAAGAGTGCACTTTGATTTATCGAAGGCGCTGTTATCGCTGCAAGAGTTCCATAAATGACTCCATTTTTATTAAATTCTAAGATAGGATCTTTGACCAACAATAAACTTTCGTGAATTGGGTTTTGTCCAGTTGAGACCGCAATTTCGCTGGTTTCTATTTTTTTCATTGGGCTGAACCAAATTTCCTTACCCCATTTTTTTTCTTCACCATTCGCAGTTCTACTTAATTCACCTTCAGGTATAGACCATGCATTATTATAATTTTTTTCAAGTTCTTTGTTTTTGAAGTGACGAACGTTTGAGAAGGCGTTGGTAATATCTAATCTAACGACAACTTGAGGAAGCTTCGCTACAAAGTCTGATTTAATTTCTTGTAGCCAGAAACTTTTTGCGACCATCAGATGATAGTAAACATTAGCTGCTTTTTTAACTAAGTCCGCATTAGCATTATCGAAGGCAATAGCTTCTTCGTCTGTGGCATAGACAATCTTAAAACTTTCGCCCTCAAAGCGATTGTTGCAAAATAACTTGTCCAGAGTTTTTTCAATTTTAATATAGCCTTCACCTGAATCTCTTTCGAGTACTTCAAATTTCTGAGGACAAAATTTTTCCTCAGCTACTGCAGTGAAAGACAGACACAATAGTATTGGTAAAATTAATTTATTCAATGAAAGTTCCTGGGTTATCATTATTTGCTCCACTTTTATGATTGTTATCAACGATTCCTTCAACCACTCCTAATGCGATAGACGCAGTTATGTTCCAAGGAGGTGGCAAGAAGAATGTACTGTATCCTGCGATTGAGAAAACAAAGCGACTCATGCGTTCAAACTTAGTAGTTTCAGGGTTCCAAAGATCATCATACTTTACGACAAATTCAATATCTTCAATTGAGATGTAACCAACTTCAAAAGAGGCCATGACAATATCTTGGTAACTGATTTCAATATTATTAAATACGCTCATCATTTGAAGATCGATGATGTCTTTTCTCATTAATCTTCGTGCTAAGTTGTACTGACTTTGAGGGTCTAGTTCAATCTTTTCGATTGATATTTCTCTTTGGCCGTCGCTATTTAGGGTGCTGTATTCTTGCACAATAACTGGTGCACTTGAAATTGTGTCAGGATCCACCCCCATACGGCGAGATGCTTTTTGTAGAACTTGCGCCAGGAGAATAATTTGGGTTTCATTATATTTACGATAAAGAATCTTTCTTCTAGTTAGAGTTGAAAATCTTTTGAGTCTTTCTGAAGAATAATTGTTTTCAGCATCTAAGTTTTTGATATCGTAATTGATAGAAATTGGTCTCATTTTGTCTTTTGCACTAAAAATTATTTTAAAATAATCATTCAGCCAAATAGAACGTTTTTTAATGTTGCTATTTTTTCTAAAAAATTCAAGTTTATTATAAGTTTCAAGACTGATCAAATCTTTTTGTACTGCTTTTAAATTCAATGTACCCAAGTATTTTTCTTTAAGCTTGTCTGAATCTTTAGGTGTTACAACACTTTCTTTAAGGCGAATAAATTCTTGAGTTGAACATCGAGACTTTTCATCAGGCCAAGTCTTAAATCTAGCATAAAGGTCTTCAAGCGCATTCTTTTCTAATCTTTGGTTGTGAGAAAAGAGTGTTCTCATCGCAGGTGCTTTAAGATCAATTTGCTTAAAGCTTGAGGCGTCCTCATTAATTGAAGTAAGGATTTCAAAAAGAATATCATCTATAGCATTGGTAGATCTCAAAAGTTTCAGATAATCATTTATACTATCTTTATCATTAGCCAAGTTTGCGTTGGCAAGTTTTTGTTCTAGTCTAGATTGAAAATCGGATTCACATTGAGAAGCTTCATCATTTAAGAAATTTAAAACGTTATTATAGAAAAGTTGGGTGAGTTGAGTTCTTTGGGCTTCATCTTTAAATTTCTCTAGAACCCGAGTGCGCTCTGATTTATTAAAGGATGAAATCAAAACTTCTTTATCATTTTTCAACTTTTTTACTTCTTCCAGGGTGTAAGATGCAAAAGAGTTACTCATGAAAATCAAGGTCAATAGCAGTGAAAGATAGTTTTTCATAGTTAATCCCATTGAGTCGTTTTAGTTATTTAAGCAATATTAAGTCCAATCTATTTAATTCTAAGTAGTTCAAATCTTTGAAACTTTTTTAGAGATGGTGTTTAAAACATAGTTAATTGATTAAAACCAATACATCTTCATTATGGTTATTTATTCAAAAACTATAATCGCTATCTCTATTTTATATTTCATAGGACCTTAACCCATTTCTTGGCGGAAAAAATAAAGCATATAAAAATTATATGGAGCCTATCTGCCCGCCCGTTTGGCCGTTAAAAGTAGTTATTGAAATTTTTTAACAAGTAGTAACAGGTTTATTAACCAATCAACGGGAGAATTTATGTCTTTTAAAATCCACAAGCAGATTTTGGGCCTTACTTTAGTAGGCGCTTTATCTACCAACGCAGCCCTAGCGGGCTCAATCGCAGCTAGCCGATCAATTGCCAGCTCACTTTCTAAAAACTCT